>CAWACP010000001.1:0-143368 GCA_963780655.1 uncultured Acidobacteriota bacterium
ATGCATCCACGCCTGGTTCATTTTGCGCTCATAGCGCTCGCCCTGACTGCGCCCGCCATTGCCGCGGAAAAGGTCGAATTATCGGTTGACGCGTCCAGAGCCGGCGCGAAGATCGACCGCAACATCTTCGGCCAGTTCGCCGAGCATCTCGGTCACGGAATCTATGAAGGGATCTGGGTCGGCCCCGATTCCAGCATCCCCAATACCCGCGGGATCCGCAACGATGTGGTTGCCGCGCTGAAGGCGTTGAAGGTCCCGAATGTCCGCTGGCCGGGCGGCTGTTTCGCGGACGAGTACCACTGGCGCAAGGGCATCGGCGCTCAGCGGACGGTGACACTCAATCCCAACTGGGGCGGCGTCACAGAACCGAACTCGTTCGGGACGCACGAGTTTATGGACTTCCTCGACCAGATCGGCAGCTCAGCCTACGTCTCCGCCAACGTCGGTTCCGGTACGCCGCGGGAGGCCGCCGAATGGCTGGAATACTTGACCACAGACCAGCCGACCACGCTGGCAAAAGAGCGCGCCGCCAACGGCCATCCCGCTCCCTGGATGGTCGGCTATCTCGGCATCGGCAACGAGAGCTGGGACTGCGGCGGCAATATGACCGCCGATTACTATCTGAGCCAGCTCAAAATCTACAGCCGCTTCGTCAGAAACTTCAATCCGGCGCAGCAGGACAAAGAGCAAATGCTGAAGATTGCCGTCGGCCCGGGCGACGCGGGAACGGAATGGACTGAAACCATCATGAAGGCCTGGCAGAATCACCACTGGAGCTGGGATATCAATGGCCTTTCCATGCACTCATACACCGTCCCGCACTGGCCGCCTTCGTATAAGTCCGTTGGATTCGGGGAGGCCGAGTACGGCGAGATCCTGAAGACCACGCTGCAAATGGAAGGCCTGGTTACTAAGCAGTCAGCAGTGATGGATAAGTACGACCCGCAGAAGAAAGTCGCCCTCGTCGTCGATGAATGGGGCGCCTGGTACGCGCCGCTGCCCGGGACGAATCCGGGCTTCCTGTCGCAGCAGAACAGCATGCGCGATGCCATCCTGGCTGCGCTGAACCTGAACATCTTCGCCCGGCATGCCGACCGCGTGCGCATGGCAAACATCGCCCAGATGGTTAACGTCCTGCAGGCGATGATCCTGACCGACAAGGAGAAGATGGTTCTGACGCCGACTTACTACGTCTTCAGGATGTATGTGCCTTTCCAGGATGCCACCTTCGTTCCGGTCAGTTTCAACGCCGGCACTTACACGCACGGCGATATCAGCCTGCCGCGTGTGGATGCCATCGCGGCAAAGGACAAGACGGGCAAGCTCTGGCTGGAGGTTACGAATCTCGACCCCGACCAGCCACTCGAAATCGAGGCGAATCTGGGCAGCGTTACGGCGAAGTCAGCAACCGGGGAAACGTTAACTGCGCCGAGGGTCGACAGCGTCAACACTTTCGAATCGCCGGGTACGGTCGTCCCGAAGCCCGTCGTGGCAAAGGTCCAGGGCGGCAAGGTGGCTCTGAAGCTGGAACCGAAGTCGGTGACGGTGCTCTCAGTCGAACAGTAACCGGAGCAATCATACTATGCGGCGGACAACTCTACTTCTGTTAGCGGCAACGCTTCTTTGTTCGGCTCAGAACAAGCCGGTGAGTGCGACGATCGACGCGTCGAAGACCGGCGCTCCGATATCGAGGTATATCTACGGCCAGTTTCTCGAGCACATCGGAGGACTCGTCAACACCGGTATATGGGCCGAGATGCTGGACGACCGGAAGTTCTACTATCCGATCAATTCGCACCCTCCGGCCGAGCCGCCTTCCGCGAATCCGATGAGGCGGCCCGCATTACGCCACTGGATGCCGATTGGCGGCGACGAGTTCGTAACCATGGACACGAGTCACCCCTGGGTCGGCGATCACACGCCCGCGGTTCGGCTCAGCGCGAAGGATGAGCATGGGTTCAAGCAGGCCGGACTGGCGGTGCGGAAAGGCAGATCTTATTCGGGACGCATCGTGCTCGCCGGGACGGCCGGCGCAACAGTGAAGGTCACCCTGGCGTGGGGAGATGCGGCAGGGGACCGTCAGACCGTCGTCATTAACAAAGTCGGCGCCGCCTACCGGACGCTCCCGCTGCGCTTCACGGCCGGGGGCGACAGCGATAACGCCCAGCTCGCGATTGTGGCAGCCGGAGCCGGCGTCCTTCACGTTGGAGCGGTATCGCTGATGCCGGCCGACAATATACAAGGCTTCCGCCCGGAGGTCATCACCGCACTCAAACAACTTCATTCAGGCGTATATCGCTTCCCCGGCGGGAATTTCGTTTCGGGGCACGAGTGGCGTGACGCGATCGGCGATCCGGACAAACGCCCGCCCATCATGGACCACGTGTGGCACGCGGTTCAGCCGAACGACGTCGGCACGGACGAGTTCGTGACGTTGTGCCGGCTGCTGGACGTTGAACCCTACATCACGGTCAACGCGGGCTTCGGCGATGCCTGGTCGGCGGCCCAGCTTGTCGAGTATGCCAACGGCGCGGTCAGCACGCCGATGGGACGGCTGCGCGCCGCCAATGGCCATCCGCAACCGTACAAGGTGAAGTTCTGGGGCGTCGGCAACGAGCCGTGGGGCGACTGGCAACTGGGCTTCATGCCGGTCGCGCAGTTTGAGCTGAAGCACGACATGTTTGCCAAAGCAATGCGGAAGGTGGACCCGACCATCAAGCTGATTGCGGCCGGCGCAATGCCCGACGACATGGCCAGCGCCAGGCAGGCCAAACGGCTCAATGGCCAGATCGTTCCGGATTATCTCTCAGCCGGTGACTGGAGCGGCAACCTGCTGGCCCACTGCCTCGACAATATCGATCTGCTGAGCGAGCACTACTACGCGCGCTCCGGCCAGCGCTTCGACAATGAGAAAGGCGAGAAGGTTCCGACGGGCCCGCAGACTCTGGTGGAATGGGAGCGCGCGCCGGCTTCTCTGGTCCGCGTGAAATACGAGCATTATCAGGAGTACCTGAAACGTATCCCCGGTCTGAAGGCGAAGCCCGTGCCCATCAGCCTGGATGAATGGGCCTACACCGGCGCTCCGCCGAACTCATACAAGGTCGTGCCCGCCTACGCGTGGGCGTTTCACGAGATGTTCCGGCATTCCGACCTGTATCAATTAGGCGCATTCACGTTCGCGACGGGGATGATGAGCGAGAATCGCACCGATGCCGTTCTGAACCCCACCGGCCTGCTGTTCAGGATGTATCGCGATCACTTCGGCTCGATACCGGTGGAGGTGTCGGGAGACTCGCCGCAGCCTAAGCCGGCATGGCCCGCCGGAGGCGACCAGCCGAGAGTGAATCCTGGCAGCGACACGTATCCGCTGGATGTGAGCGCGGCCTTCACTGAAGATCGGAAAGCGCTGACGTTCGCTGTGCTGAATCCATCGGACTCCGGGCATCAACTGAAGCTCTCCATCAACGGAGTGAAGCTCGCCGGCACGGGGCATCTGTGGCGCATGGCCCCGCCGTCAGTGGATGCGACCATTACGGTGGGGCAGAAGCCCGGAGTCGAGGTCGAAGAGCAGCAACAGGTGACCATGCCCGATACGTCGGCCGTCCCGCCATTCAGCGTCAGTATCTATTCGTTTGCGGTGCAATAAAGGAGATCGATGAAATCATATTGCGCGATGATGCTCACTTCGGCGCTCGTATTGGGCCCGAGCCTTGCGGCACAGGTACAGACCGAAGTGCCTGCCGTGATACCAGGCGCCAAACCCGTAACTGTGGAACACATCAAGGTTCACGGGAAGTCGCTTGAAGGCAGTCTGGAAGGCGATTCGGCGGATCGCGACGTGTTCGTCTTCCTGCCGCCCAGCTACGCCACTGCGAAGCACAGGCGATATCCGGTGGTCTATGCATTGCACGGTTACTCGATCGGCGCCGAGCAGTGGACGCACGAGATCCATGTGCCGCAGACTGTCGAAGGCGCGTTCGCCCAGGGCGCGAAGGAGATGATCGTCGTGCTGCCCGATTCGAAAACGGTGCACAACGGCTCCATGTATTCCAGTTCGGTCACCACGGGAGATTTCGAGCGGTACATCTCCCACGATCTGGTTGCATATATCGACGCGCACTACCGCACCATTCCGGCGCGCGCCAGCCGGGGCCTGGTCGGTCATTCCATGGGCGGCTACGGCGCAGCGCGGATCGGCATGAAACACTCCGATGTGTTCGGCAGCCTGTACATCATGAGCCCGTGCTGCCTGTCGGCCCGCCCCATGGGCCCCCCGAACGCGGACCTGGAAAAGATAGTGGCGGCTGCGAAAACGCCGGCGGATACGGCGACCCTGGGGTTCTTTCAACGAGCCCAGCTGGCCTCGGCGGCGGCATGGTCGCCCGATCCGAAGAACCCGCCGTTCTATTTCGATCTGCCGACGAAGGACGGCGTGCCGCAACCGGATGTGCTGGCGAAATGGACGGCGAATGCGCCGCTGGCGTTCATCGACCAGTACATCGGCAACCTGCGGCAGTATCGCGCTATCGCCATTGATGTCGGCGACCAGGATCGCCTGAACGTGGACACCGGCAAGCTGCATGATGTGCTCGACAAGTACGGCATCGCAAATACGTTCGAGATGTATCACGGCACCCATACGAGCGCGGTGGCCGATCGCTTCCAGAACCACGTTCTGCCGTTCTTCAGCGCGAATCTGTGCTCGGGCGCGAATTGCGAATAATCTAATCGGAAACAGAAAATGAGACTTCATGTTGCCCTCCTGATCGGCACGCTCGCGCTGCCAGGCGCGGCCACCGCACAGACGCGCACGGTACGCGCGGACCTTTCCCGCACCATCGGACCCCACACCAGCGTCCCGTTCCGCTGCATCGGCGCCGGACGCGCCAACGAAGGGCTGCGAGCCGACTGGCAGCAGCAGCTTGCCACCGTGCAGCGCGAGCTCGGCTTCGACTACATCCGCATGCACGGCATCCTGCATGACGATATGGGCGTTTATAAAGAGGACAAGAAAGGGAATCCCCAGTTCAATTTCCAGTACGTGGACGCGCTCTACGACGCGCTGCTGAAGATGCACATCCGGCCTTTCGTGGAGCTGTCCTTCATGCCCTCGGCGCTGGCCAGCGGAACGCGGACCATCTTCTGGTGGAAAGGCAACGTGACGCCGCCGAAGGACCCGGCAAAGTGGTCGGCGCTGATCCGCGCTTTTGTCGCGCATTACCGCGAGCGCTATGGCGCGGACGAAATCGGGAAATGGTACTTCGAGGTGTGGAACGAGCCGGACCTGCGCAACGGATTCTTCACCGGAACGCTGGACGACTATCTGGCGCTCTACAAGAACACGGCCGAGGCCGTCAAGGCCGAGTGTCCGGCCTGCCGTGTCGGCGGGCCCGCTTCGGCGATCCCCTATGCGTTTGAGGAAGCATTCGAGAAATATGTGGTCGCCAACAACGTGCCCGCGGAGTTCGTGGCCACGCACGCCTATGGCGTAAAGCAGGGTTTCCTCGACGCCGACGGATCTTCCGGTACCATCCTCGATCCCGACCCCGACGCCGTCAGCGGCCGCATGCAGCATTCGCGTGAGCTTCTGCAGCACTCCGGCAGGCCCGGCATGGAGCTGCACTTCACCGAATGGAGCTCGGCCTATACGCCCACCGATTTCATGCACGATCAGTATCACCAGGCCAGCTACATCCTCGACAAGGTCAGGCGCGCTGCGCCTTACGTGGACTCCATGTCGTACTGGACCTTCACCGACATCTTCGAAGAGAACGGTCCCGCGATTTAAGCCTTTTCACGGCGGGTTCGGCCTGATGAATCTCGAGGGCATCCGCAAGCCCGCTTATTTCGCCTGGCGCTTCCTGCGGCAGCTTGGAGAGCAGGACGTCACGACTAATGACCCGCAGTCCTGGGTGACGCGATCCGCGGACGGAAGCGTGCAGGCGCTCGCGTGGGACTACACGCCGATCGTTCCGCCCAAAGGACAGACGGACCAGAGTTTCTACCGTGGGGAGTTGCCGCCGGCGAGCAAAGGTACGCTGCGGATCGAGCTCGATCAACTTCCGGCGGGACGCTATCTTGTCAGCACGTACGCAATCGGCTATCGGCAGAACGATGCCTACACGGCATATCTGCTCATGGGCGCGCCAGGCCAGCTCACTCCGGCGCAGGTGCAGGCGCTCGACAGAATCGCAAGTGGCGCTCCGGCCGAGCAGAGTGTGATCGAGCATCCCGGCGGCGCGTTTGTCCGGGAGATGCCGCTTCGCCAAAACGACGTTTTTCTGGTGGTACTGAGCCGAATCTGAGCGCCGACCTGCGGACACAAAGACGATCACTGGACTAAGTCTGCCTCCTGCGGACCCAGGATAACAGCCCCCTCATACACACGATTGGTGATGATCCCTTTCTTCGTGCCTTTGATGGGAATGCTCTTCTCCTGCTGTGTAGTGTTCACATACAACGTGCGGCCCTCGACAAGCCTGGCATAAACGCCGTCAGGCGACTCCGGGCCGCGTTGAATGCCCAAAATGTTGCAGAGGTGATTCAGAACGGGACCGATCGCGGAAGCCTTCGATTCCGTTGCCAGATAGATTGCATTCCCTCCGCCGAATTTGTTGATGGTGACGGCAGGAGAGTGATCTGCTGTATTCGTAAACCGCGAAAGAACGGTGGCAGTTCCAGGCTCGAGCACCTCATACAAATGCACGCCCGTTGTCGATCGAGCTACCGTCCAGATCGAATTTCAGCGCCGGTTCCGCCTGATAGAACGCGTTCGTCTTTAGTCCAAAGACGTCACTCAGTTGACCTGGCAGTGGCGTCTCGAACCACTGTCCGTGCTCGTCAACCTTCGCCGAGAAGGCCGTCATCAGGACGGTTCCGCCGCGGCCGACGTAATCGCGAAGAGCTTTCGCGCCGGCGACATCCATCACATAATCGGCCGGCACGACCACCAGCTTGTAACGCGAAAGACTGTCATGCCCGATGTTGATAATCGCAGCGTCGATATTTGCGCGAAACAGCGGCTCAAAGGCTCCCTGTACCTGCTCGGAATAGGAAGGTTTGAAATATTGGAGCGTCGTGTTGGACGGGCCGTTCGGGTGCGAAGCGATAAAGGAATCGAAGGAATACGCGACCGCAACTTCGGGGTGCGTATAGCGGGGGAATCCGAATTTCGAGAGCTGCCTGAATTCCGAAGCAATACGCGCAAACTCGTCGACCTTCCACGATGGGGTGCCGTCGTGATCCACCAGCCCGAACAGCGCCTGCTCTTCTCCGCCGGTATGACTGTTGAAGGTCCAGGCGAGGATCCCCTGTGCGCCCATCGCCAGCGCCAGGTAAGCGTACATGCGGCTTCGGCCGGGCGTTCCGTAGTATCCTCCGCCACCCGCCGTGAACTCGTTAAACCAGATCGGAGTTTCCAGATCTCCCTTCGTCATCAGCGCGCCAAACGCCCCACTGATCGGGTCGCCCGGATAGAAGCCTTCGGCGCCATAGGACACATAAGATTTGTACGTGCCGAGATAGTCGAATCCTCTCCTCGATGCGGTGTCCCAGAGATTCGAGATTGACGGTACATCCGGCATATTGCGCCGGCGAATCGCTTCCAGTTCCTGCAAGTCGCGCAACCGACACGTCCGACCAGTAACGATGCAGATCCAGGTAGCGCTCGGGAGGCCCGGGTCCGTCTGCGAGTGGCAGGTCGACATCCTCGAAGTTATTCAAACGGCGTGACCACCGCTGTGTTGCCCAGGCCTTGTTCAGGTTGGCGACGGTTCCGTACTTCTCCTTAAGCCAGGCGATGAAGCGCTGCCGGTCAGCCTCCGAATACGACATGAAGCCGTTTCCGATCTCATTGTCGTAGCCGACGGCAATAACTGCAGGGTTATGCGCATACCGTTTTGTCAGCGAGTCGGCGAGAATTCCCGCTTCACGCACATAGTCCGGATCGCTGATGTTATCCATATAGCGCTCAGCGGGTGGAACACGCGCGCCACTCTGGTTGACAATATCGACGCCCGGGTATGCACGATGCAACCAGATCGGCGCCGGCGTGCCCGGAATATCCAGGATCACCCTGATCCCATTCGCATGCATCTTGTCCATCGATCCTGTCGAACCATTCGAAGTCGAACCTGCCTTGCGACGGCTCGAATGAGTCCCAGGACAGGTCTCCCATGCGCACGACATTGAATCCGGCGCGTCTCATGATGGCTATATCGCGATCGATCTGCTCGGGCGAGCGATCGACGGGCTGATAGCAGGTCCCGACAAAGAGCTGTCCAGGACCCGGCCAGTTGGGGTGTGCGGCAGTATCCTCAGCTATGGGAAACGCTCAAGGCCGCTGCTATAACGATGCAGAACGCGACCAGCTTTAATCGTCGGACGAGTTGCCGCGATTCAGACAAGAACGATACACCCCATCCTCGACCGTGGAAAGCGGACGGTCAGTTTTCCGTTGTGCCCCTGAACCTCGATACCCAGATCGCCGGGATAGAGGACACGGGCGTCGGGCGCGTTAACCGGAAGCTCCACCTCGGGCGCGCCTTCGAGACGCCACGCGGCCACCGCCGTCCAGCCGGGGGCGCGCATCCCCAGGGCGACCGGGCGCTCGCGGTTCGTGACATCGGGCATTCCCAAAGGGTAGAAGGGCACGGCTTCCGGAATGTGCTTCCGGATTGCGTCCTTGTAAGTCCTGATTCCGTTTCCGATCTGGGCGGCAACGTCACCCGAGATCTTGTCGAGCCGGCCGCTCTGGTGAATCCGGCACATCATCGCGGTCACCATGTTGAAGCTCGCCTGGTCGGCATCCGCGGTCGCCAGAGGATAAGACCAGCAGGCCAGTTGCTCGGGCAGGACGGCGGCCGAGGAACCAGTGATCAGGGCGGGCAGCCGCAGATAGTCTTCCTGGTCCGTCGCCGACTGGAGCTGCATGCGCGATAGCATCGCATAGTCCATGCGTCCTCCGCCACTGCCGCAGTTCTCGATCACCAGCGCCGGCCAGCGTTTCAGTATGCCTTCGAGCCACCGAAGGTGCGCGCGATTGTGTTCGAGCAGGCCCTGTCCGGGGCTCTCCGCGTTCTGATCCGTACCCTGGAGCGAATCGACGTTGTAATCCATCTTGAGATAGCCGGCGCCGTAGTCGTTCACCAGACGATGAACAACGTGATCCAGGTAATCGGTCACGGCCGGGTTGCGAAAATCGAGCAGATAGCGATCATTCTTCAGAAAGCGTTTGCCGTGCCGCATCAGGAACCAGCTATCCGGCTGCTTTGCCAACTGTGAGCGCACGCCCGCCACTTCGGGCTCGATCCACAGTCCGGGGACCATTCCCGCCTGCCTGATCCGATCGAGCACGAACGGAAGACCACGCGGCCATCGCTCCGGAGAGGGCTCCCAGGCCCCGATGGTGGGGCTCCAGTCCTCATGCAGCGCGGCATACCAGCCCGCATCAATGACGTAATACTCGCAGCCGGCCTTCGCCGCTGCTTCAATCAGCGGCAGCTCCTTCGCCTCCGTGGGATCGCCCCAGAGGCAATTCATATAGTCGTTAAAGATGACCGGGCATGCAGTGTTTTCCGGGCGCGGCAGCTCGCACGCTGCGCGCCGGTACCGCGTCAGCGCGTCGATAGCTTCCGCGAAGCCGCCGCGAACGCACCCAACCGCGACCGGAACGGAGCGGTAGGTCTCGCCCGGCAGCAGCTTCTTCCATGCCGCGGAATGCAGGTCATCCGGGCCGCCAAGGTAGGCATATACGTCAGTAGCGTTGTTGCCGAACGAAGCGGCGTTCGAGATCTCCCAATACCACGAGCCGTTGTGTTCGATCTGCCAGAACCACGTCACCCCGAGCCGCTTATTCTCGACGATCGCCATGGGCAGATACTTCTCCGTGGACCAACTCCCAATGCTCGATGCCGATGCCTGAGACCAACTGGTGCGCTCGTTCTCGACGAATCCGAGCTCGGCAGGGCGATACGAATGCCACTGCCCTTCGGCCATCCAGCTCTGGAATGCGAGATGAACCGTCAGCTCGTTGTCGTAGTGTTGCGGGTCGGCCAGAGAGTGCAGCATGGCGGAGCTCAGAAAGTCGATGCCCACGTTCGCCGCGCTCCCGTTCGTCACCCTTGTCCACCGCCGTACCACCGGCACGCCGTCGAAAGCCTGGTAAAACGATTCGACGCGGATCTTCGTTACGGGGTCGGAATGGGTCAGGATCACTCGCCGTCCGTTGCCCGCTGTCTCCTCCCTCTTACCAACGAAGACCAGGCGCGCCCCCGGCTGGCCCACGCCCTGCTTCATGCCCTGATCGGGCGAGTTCTCTCCACTGCACTGGATCGCCGTTTCCACCCCGGACGAGGCCGGCCGCACAGTATCTCTCGGAAAACCGGCGGGCAGCAGAGATTTCTGGCGCAGTTTCTGCCCGCTGAACTCCCAGGCGAATGTCAGATCGGGCGTGGTCCACTCGAATGGCCGCGGCGCGGCGCCTTCCGCGTCGCCGGCGCAGGCAATCCCTGGCAACACGGACCCGACCGCGGTAATACCGGTCGAGTACAAAAAGGCTCTGCGATTCATAGGGCCGAGGCGGCTGCTCCTGACTGCTATTCCGGCAACGTAAGGCTCTTGCTCACTCGAAACGTGTGCGCGACGAACGGCGCTCCGGAACCGGGCTGGCCGCCGCCGATCGACAGCCGGAACTCTCCTTCCGGCGCGATCACCTGTCCGGCATCGGTCACCATGCTGAGGTCGCGCGGCTGCAGCTCGAACTGCACTTTCTCCGAGGCCTGAGGATCGAGATGCACGCGCCTGAACCCGCGCAATGCGCGGAGCGGCCGGCCCGGCACGTCGGGGAACTCGAGATACAACTGCACCACTTCATCGCCAGCGACTTTTCCGGTGTTCGTCACCATCACCTCAGCGCGCACCGGACCGCCTGCGGCAACCGGTTCCGCGGGAACCCGAAGCTTGCTGTACGCAAAGGTCGTGTAACTCAGCCCGTATCCGAACGGGTAGAGCGGCGTGCCTTTGAAATACCGGTAGGTGCGGCCCTGCATCGAGTAATCCTCGAACGGAGGCAGCTGACTCACGTCTTGGTAGAAGGTCACCGGCAGCCGTCCAGCGGGATTGTTACGGCCGGAGAGCGTTTCCGCGACGGCCGTGCCGCCTTCTTCGCCCGGATACCACGAATCGAGGATCGCGTTCGCGTGGGCCTGAGCCCAGTTCACGCCGAGCGCACTGCCATTAGTCAGCACCAGAACAACGGGCTTGCCGGCTGCGGCCACTGCTTCGAGAAGATCCTCTTCCGGCTTCGGCAGATCGAGGCTGGTGCGATCGCCGCCTTTGAACCCCGGCTCGCTCACCTGCATTTCTTCGCCTTCCAGTTCACTGGTAATGCCCAGAACGGCAATCACCACGTCGGCTTTTTTGGCCGCCGCAATCGCCTCGGGCTGCGGCCGCAGATCGACCTTCGACCACACCAGCCTGGCATTAGGCTTCTGGTTTTCCGGCGGGGCATACTGCACGCGCAACGCAGCAGGCTTGCCGGCCTCCAGATGCACGCGCCCCAGTTTGGCCTCGTCGGGATTGCCGCCATAGGCGGACGTGACGCTCTTCTCATTCAGCCAGACCCGGAAGAAGCCACTGGCCTTCAGGCCGAGATTATAGTCGCCGGTTTCGGTCGCCGTCAGTTCTCCCTTCCAGCGAATAACCAGCGGGTGCACGCCGGCAACCTCAGCGGGCAATGGCTGGGCGCCGGCATCGATGGTGGATACCGTGCGCTCGGCCAGCGGCTTCATGGCCTGAGGGTTGTTGATGTTGGTCAGGTCGAGCCGGGAGTAGCTGACTGCCACGCCGGGCTTGCCGTCCACTGTCAGCGCGGACGCGGGAACGGGGTCCGCGTCGTGGCTCAGAAACTGCGTTCCGGGCACGTACTGAATGCTGGCGCTTGTGAACTCCTTCCGCAGTCCCTCCAGAATCGAGACGGTGTGCGTGGGAGTGCCGTTGTAGTTGCCCAGCAGAACTTTGGTCTGATTCGCCAGCGGACCAATCACCGCGATCCGGATGCCGCTGGTCCTGAGCGGCAGCGTGCCGTCGTTCTTCAGGAGCACCATCGATTCGTCGGCGATTTTCCGAGCCATTTCACGGTGTTCGGCGCTGTTCAGCTCGCTGTCATTGATGCTCGCGTACGGGACCATGTTCGGCGGATCGAACATGCCGAGCTTCACGCGCGCGGTGAATAGCCGGATGAGCGCAGCGTCGATATCGCTCTCTTTGAGATAGCCTCCTTTCACCGCGTCGAGATAAGGCTTGTAGTCGTGGTTGTCCTTCACTTTGAAGGTGAAATCGACGCACTCGTTGTCCATTCCGCGCTGCAGACTGATGGCCGATGCCTGCGCCTGCGTGGGTTCATAGTGGTGACCGCGGAAGATGTCGATCACGGCGCCACAGTCGGATACCACATAGCCGTGGAACTCCCACTTGCCGCGGAGCTGATCGTCGAGCAGAAACTCGTTCGCGCAGGCTGGTTCGCCGTTGATGCTGTTATAGGCGCACATGACGGACCCGGCTTTCGCCTCGGTCACCGTCGCGCGGAAAGCCGGAAGATATGTGTCCAGCTCGTCATGTTTGCTTACGGTCACATCGGCCGTATGGCGAGTTGTCTCGGGGCCGGAGTGCACCGCGTAGTGCTTGGGCGTCGAGATCACGCGATAGTATTTCGGATCGTCGCCCTGCATCCCGGAGACGAAGGCGACCCCCATGCGCGCGGTGAGGTACGGATCTTCGCCGTAGGTTTCCTGCCCGCGGCCCCAGCGCGGATCCCGAAAGATGTTGATGTTCGGCGCCCAGAAATCGAGGCCCTGGAAGATTTCGCTGGACCCGCCGCCGGCCTTTACCGCGCGTGCGTGAACAACGCGTCCCTCGGTTCCGATGGCGATCGCCATTCTGTGGATGGCGTCGGTATCGAAGGTTGCGGCCAGGCCCACCGGTTCCGGAAACTCCGTTGTTCCGTCGCGCGCGACGCCGTGCAGCGCTTCGCTCCACCAGTCGTAAGCCGGTATGTTCAGCCTCGGAATGGCCCGCGCCTGGTTCACCAGTTGTGAGGCCTTTTCCTCGAGGGTCATCCGATGCACCAGGTCCGCGGCCCGCTGTTCGGCAGGCAGGCTCGGATCGAGGTAAGGAGGCTGCTGCGCGCAAACGGCCCAGACCACTCCCAGAAAAGCCAGACTCAAACGTGTATGCGCTCTCAGTGGCATATGCTGAGCACGGGTGGCTCGCGCCGGCCCGTTTAGTCTCCAATCCAGAATCATGTTCGCGTACTGAATCGTATCATCACCACTTCGAGGCTTGAAGCATGCCCGTCAGCCGATTCTGACCCTGATGTGCAGCGAGCCCGGCGCCGCGGTTTCGGACGCTACGATCAGGTAGCCGCCGCCACACCCCGAATACATTGCTCCGGGATAACGCGCCTGCGCCCAGGCGACGATCGCCCTCAGATCGAGGTTAATAGCAGGGTGCGCGACCGTGTGCGGCAGGATTGCCGCCCAGCACGCCATACAGTCGTTCATGGCCGCTCCCAGGCGGCGGACATCCTTCGCGACGATACCGGCGAAGCACTCGCGTCCGGTGCGGCCGAGCTTCGCGATCCACTGCGGATCGAGATTACGAATGCCGAGCGGGTTGTAGCCCGGCGGCCGCTGATTCACCGGGATCAGATGGAGCGCTCGTTCGAGCCAGGCGGCCACATCCGGGTCGCAGTTCGATTCGATGTGCGCGGGAAAATATCCATCATCGACGCCGGCATCGTAGTCGAGCCGGCTCACGCCCGGATAAATCAGCCCGATCATATCCTGCGAGCCGGACGGCTCGGACTTGCCGGCGTTCTCGGCCGCATACAACTCGCGTACGAGGGTCGAGCGCGGACGGTCAGGCAGCGCGCCGTTCCAGATTCGGGTGGCGATCCGCCGTGTGCTGCCGGCCATTCCGCAGCGCTCCATGTACCAACAATCCGGTTCGAGGGAAACAACCACCATGGATCCCGGCGGGTCCGGGTTGTGCCGGGACACAAACGGCTGGTCGATCCACCCGCCGGCCAGGGCGATCCGATTCGGGATACGGCTGGCGAGGATCGCCATGGCGCCATCGGCCACCGCGACGGGCGTTTCCGCCAACATGGCCGGGGCGCCGTCGGCAAAATCGGACCGGTGGTCAGCGCTTAGTCCCTCACCACTCGTTCGCCCGCTTTGCGATCCGCGTACTGTTGGGAAATCCATGCGTAGGTTCTCTCCATGCCGGTACGCAGCGGGGTGCACGGCTCCCAGTCGAGCACGCTGTGAATGAACGTGTTGTCGCTGTTCCTGCCGGCGACGCCCTTCGGCGCATCGGGATCGTAGGTTCTCTCCAGTTTGACTCCGGCGATTTCTTCCACCATGGTTACGAGGCTGTTGATGGAAATCAGCTCGCTTGATCCGAGGTTCACGGGCGTGGCGATCAGCTTCGGCGAGTGCATGATCATGTCGATGCCTCGCACGCAGTCGTCGATATAGCAGAAGCTCCGCGTCTGCGTCCCGTCGCCCCAGATGTCGATGGTCATGCTTCCCGTGTCGATGGCTTCCAGAACCTTCCGGCACATCGCGGCGGGAGCCTTTTCCCGTCCCCCGAACCAGGTCCCCAGCGGGCCGTATATATTGTGGAAGCGCGCGATGTGCGTCTCCAGACCACGTTCGGCCCAGTACTCCTGGCAGAACATCTCCGAGACAAGCTTCTCCCAGCCGTAGCCCCGTTCGGCCATGGCCGGGTAGGCGTCCGATTCCTTCAGCGCGCGCACGTTCGGATCGCGCTGCAGATCGGTGTTGTAAGCGCATGCCGAAGACGAGAAGAAATACCGGCGCGCTCCACCGCGCCACGCCGCGTCAATCAGGTTCGTGTTGATCAGTACGCTGCGCAGACACTCGACGCGGAAGTGCTCGATAAAGCCCATCCCGCCCATGTCCGCGGCGAGGTTGTACACCTCGATGGCGCCCTCGGCGGCGCGGATGGCGTTCTCTTTCTCGCTGAGATCCATCGACAGGCATTCGACGCCGGGTACGCGCTGATACCAATCGCTCAGCGGCTTGCGGTCGATGGCGCGGATCCGCGTGTACCCAAGATCGTGGAAATGCCGCGTAAGTGCGCCGGCAATGAAACCGCCGGCCCCGGTGATGAGAATCAGTTCGTCGGAATCGAGGTTCCGATCGAGATGAACATCTGGCTTTGTCTTCATTTCGTTTACATTTCGACCGCGGTCATCCCGTTACGGAAGGCGTACCGTTACCTCCTGCCCGTTATACCGGACATCCTTCGCGGGACCGGCCCTGGCGCCGTCCACCAGCACGACGCGAAACGCCCTCTCAGTCGGCATGCCCGGATATTCACCGTGGCGCGCCCCGATCGTCAGGACCGCCGATTCATCGTTCCAGTGAAGCGGAATGGTCGCGTGCACGCCCCGCTCATACGCGTATGTGTCGCCTTCATCTTCGTAAAGGGTGAAGCTGCCGTCGCTCCCCCGGTAGACACGCAACTCGACCGGCTCGTTGCTCCGCTGCTCCGCATATTCGATTTCCGGGCCAAGCGGCAGAATCGATCCGGCGCGCACGTAGAGAGGGATTCTGTCGAGCGGCGCCTGCGCTTCAATGCGCCGCGCGCCGGCCAGCTTTTCGCCAGACCAGAAATCGTACCAGGCGGCCGCAGCGGGAAGGTAAAGCCGTCGGCTCGCGGCGCCCTCCTCGGTTACCGGATTCACGAGGATCGCCGGCCCGAACATGAACTGGTCGCCGATGTCGGCCACGGCGGGATCGGTCCGCCAGTCCATGATGAGAGGCCGCTGAATTGTGTAGTCCTCGTTCGTAACGCGCCAGGCGAGTGAATAGATGTACGGCATCAGGCGGTAACGCAATTTGTCATATCGAATGAGAATGGGAGTCACCGGCCCGTAGGAGAAGACCTCATTGGTATCGTTCACGCGATGCCCGTGCGTGCGGAACACGGGGCAGAAGGCGCCGTATTCGTACCAGCGCGCGTAGAGTTCCTGGTACGACGGATCGCGCGTATCGCGCTCATATGGCCAGCCATAGCCGGCGATGTCGGTGGTCCAGTACGGCATACCGGAGAGAGCGAAGTTCAGGCCCGCCGGAATCTGCCGGGCCAGAGTGAGGAACGTGCCGTAGATATCGCCGGACCATACCACCGTCGCGTTCCGCTGCTGCCCCAGAAAAGCCGACCGCGTGAGAATGAACACGCGTTTCGTATTTCCACTTTGACGCCAGTGTTCGTACACGCCGCCGGTGTGCAGAAGCGGGAACACGTTGGTGTACCGGGCGCCATTGCCGATGGAGATCTTCTTGTCGAACAGAGCGCTGTCGCTGCGGCCGTTGAGGACCTCGGGCTCGGAGCTGTCCAGCCAGAAACCGTCCCAGCCCTGCGACAGAATCGGTTCCATCAGCATCTTCCAGTACGCGTCGCGAGCGGCCGGATTCGTCGCGTCGTAATCGGATGTTCCGGGAATGAGAAGTCCCTGGCGCGCGAACTCCTGCTCGTTGGCCGACTTCGGGTCCATCATGGCCCACACCGAGATGATCGCGTGCACGTTCTCCTCATGAAGCGTGCGCAGCGCGCCGGGGACATCGGGGTGTGGCGCGAGATACTGATCGGTATATTCAGGATCGCCCTGAAGCTTCCACCAGAACCAGTCCTGCACCATGACGTCCAGCGGCACGTGCTCGGCTCGATACCTGGCGGCCACATTGAGCAGATCCTGCGCGGACCGGTAGCGATCCTTGGATTGAAAGAACCCGTACGCCCATTTACCGAACAGCGGCGCGTGACCCGTCATCTCGCGGTATTGATGAACGATGGAATCCATCTCCGGGCCGTAGATGAGGAAGTAATCGATGGCGTCGGCCGCATCGGCGGTCAGTTTCAACTCGCTCGGGAATCGATCGTCGAACCAGGATCGTGAGGCCGTGTTCCACAGGATTGCGGATCCGTTCGAGGAAACGAGAAGAGGCAGGGCGACATTGGCGTTGGCCTGCGCCATCTCCACTACGCTTCCGCGAGAGTTGAACACCCCGCTCTGTTGCTGGCCAAGCCCGTACAACGCCTGCTGCGCGTCCAGGAAGAACCGCTCAGTGACGCGGTAGACATTTTCGCCATTGAGCAGCACCGGGTCGTAGCGCCGCGGCTCGCGGTCCGATTCCGCGAACAACGTTTTGCCGGAAGGGTCCTTGAACGTCAGCAGGCCAAGCTCCATGTTGAAGTCCACATGCAGCGAGGGAGTCGAGAGTGTGGCGGTCTTGTCGCCGCGAGTAAAGTCGAACTGGCCCTGTCCACAAGGCGGTTTCACGAACCAGGGTTCCGCCGGGGACGAGCCTTGCGGATTGCCCGGACCCGCTACGACATGAATCAGCGTGGGTGTGCAGACCGAGACTCGAACGGTCTCGCCCGCGTTGTGCATGACGACGCCGCCCGGCTCGCGCTCAATAGAAGGAGGCAGCGTCGACGCTTCGGCTCCCCGGCAAAGAGCGGGAGCAGAGAGCGACATCGTCAGGACAAACAGTCTTCGCCATATAGTTACGGCATATCCAGTCATGGTTCACCTGTGAGTGCAGTGGCCGGGCGCAGGCGGCAGCGGACCTGAATCGCCGGCCCTCAATTCGATGACTCCGCCGGGTTGAGCTGAGCCGGTGCTTCCTTGTCCCGGGCAGCCTGCAGACGTCTCGATCTTGCGAAGGCCTCCTCGGCGTTTTTTCGATCGCCCGCGTCATAGTAAAGCCGGGCCAGTTGATAGCTGACGCTTCCGTCCTCGTCGCTGGCGAGTCCCTGTTTCAGTTCGGCGATCGCTTCCCGGCTTCGTCCGGTCCGCGCGTACACGCGACCGAGCAGCGCGTGAACGCGCGGCAGCAGATCGGACCGGACGGCGAAGCTTGCTTTGAGGCACGGTTCTGCTTCTGCGTATCGATGTTGGGCAATCAGAATCTCGGCGAGAAGGAGATTGATGTCAGGATCCTTCGGGCTCGCAACGCTCGCCTGCCTCGCCTCCGACTCCGCCTCATCGAGCTTGCCATCAGCCAGGTACGCGGTCGCCAGGCCGCCAAGCCCAGCGACGCTGCCGGGAGAGATCTGAAGAACGCGCGCAAATTCCGCTTCGGCTTCCCGGAGCTTCTTTTGCGCCTGGTAAACGTCGCCGAGCAATGCATGAAGTTGCGCCGAATCCGGTTCGACTTCACCCGCTCGCGTCAGTGCGACAACCCCAAGCTTCTGGTCCGCACGGACGGCCCAGTAGTATCCGCTCGCCTCGCGCGGGTGCTCCGACATCAGGCGATCGCTCGCCTCGGCCGTGGTCTCGGGATCGCCGCCGAAGAAAGAGCTGGCTGCAAGACGCTCCAGTTCGGCTTTGTCGAGTTTCCCGGTGTCCGGATTGCGGCGATCAGCAGGCATTCTGAACGCATCGTCGCTCGCCCCCCGACCGAAGGCCGCGCGCGCCGCCGGACAGGTGGCCGCATCCGCTTCGAACTCGCGTTCCGCTTGCTCGGCTTGCTTCTGTTGCATGAGCACGAATCCGAATCCGCTGTGCGCACACGGAGGAACATCTCCGCTCGCGAACAGCGCCCGATAGATCTCTGCCGCTTCGTCCAGGCGCCCCTGTTCAGCGAGGGCCTGGGCTTTAAGGTCGGTCGCGTAGCCGGCTTGCGAGTCCGACCTCACAAGGGCGCCGCCGGCGGACTCCGCCAGACCGAAGTAAGCCAGTCCGAGACCGTACCAGGCCTTTCCATTCTGAGACGCCGCAATCGTAGCTTCGCGATAAAAGGTTCTCGACTTCATAAAGTCATGCTGCACGTAGTAAGCTCGACCGAGCGCGACCAGCACCTGAGCGTCTTGTGGCTGCAGGCGGTGCGCCTTCAGCAACCAGGACAGCGCCTCGCCGGGCTTCTTCAGTTCGAGCAGGTCCAGGCCAAGAAACAGCACCGGCGCATACAGCGCCGGCTTGAGCCGATTCGCTTTTTGGAGCGCCGTCGCTGCCTGCCCATACTCTTTGGCTGCGTACAATGCCACTCCGAGATTGCTCCACAACTCCGCGGTGTCAGGACTGATGGCTACTGCCTCGCGATAGCTGGCCGCAGCCGAAGAGAAATCGCTCCTGGCCTCTGCTCTGTGGGCCTCGGCCAGAAGCGATTCGAGGCTGGCGGCCGGACACGGCGCAGAGAACGCCGCGCCGGCCGCCAGCAGGATGGTGACTGTGGTGCGCACTGGCTACCAGTAGACCTTAAGGGCCATCTGGATATCTCGCGGGGGCATCGTCTGCGAGATTTGTCCGAATGTCGAATCGCTCCAGTTGCCATCCGGAGAGTAGAAGTTGGCGCGATTAAACGCGTTGAACATTTCGCAGCGGAACTGCGCTCTGGCAGCCTCCCGGAAGTTGAACCACTTCTGCAGCCCTATATCGAATGTCTGCATGCCGGGCGCCCGTACACTGCCTGAGAAACGGGGTGCGTTTCCGAAAGTGAACGGCGCCGGCTGGGCGTATGCAGCCGGGTTCAGCCAATTGTAAATCGTCTGATTGCTCGGTATCGGATTACCCACCAGATTGGGTCGCTGATTGCCTCCGAACGATCCCGTGTTATTGATACCGCCGACAATCGGAATCGGGAAGCCCTGTTTGGCTGTAGTGACGCCGGAGATCTGCCACCCGCCGAGGATCGCGTTGGTCACGCCATTGAAATTGGCGCCGACTTTCTTGCCTTTTCCGACAGGCAGCTCGTAAATGTAACTGATTACGAAGCTATTCGGGATATCGGCGGCGTCCACCGACTCTTCGGCGGCGAGATTGTAGTTGTTGCGAATCGGAACGCCAAATCCCGCCGTGGCCCAGGAGTTCGTCGCCTCAGTGTTGTCAGTGAAGTGTGAGTAAGTGTAGGAGGCGAGCACGCTGAGCCCCGCGCTCCAGCGATGTGTGTAGTTCAACTGAAGCGCGTTGTAGTGGGACGCGCTTCCCAGAGGCCATGAGACGCCGACGCTGCAGAACTCGGGAAATGGCAGCAACAACTGCCCGTAAGCGATTGTGGGGCTGGAAAGGCCGCAGCCGCTGCCTTTGATGACGCCGTAGAACGGATTCGGCACTTGCTGAAGCAGTTGGTTCCCCAGCGAAAGGTCCTGCGTAGGCAACTGGTCGTAGTCCAAACCGCCGCCTTGCGCGAGTTTGACCCCATGGTTGCCGACATAGCTGACATCGATCAGGTCGTTGCGGGCAATGTTGTATTGCACGCCGGCCATGTACTGTTCCGTGTACGGATCGGGCCGGTTCGGCTGAGTTGCGGAGGTCGAATAGCCGACATTCGTCAACGGGCCGAGTGAGTTACCCAATTGCGCCAGCATGCCGCCTGGAAATGCGTTGTCCAGGGTCTGCAGGGGACTATACCCGTTGCTTGTCACGGCATTCCATGGCGTAGCTTGCCCGTACCCCTGCGTGGAGCCGCCTCCCAAATAGGAGGCCATATAGTAGATGCCGTAGCCTGCTCTGACCACCAATTTGTTCGAGGCCTGATAGGCCAGGCCCACGCGCGGCTGAAAGTCCGTCCACTGTGGGTTGTACAGGCCACGCCGAACACCGTTGACTCCGTTGTAAACCACTGTGCCGTACACGTTGTAGCCGAGTTGTTTACTGATTGGGTTTACGGCATTGAAATCAAAAAAACTCTGCTGATTGTATCGCTCTGTCGGCGCGGCCTGATAGTCCCAGCGCAGCCCCAGGTTGAGCGTCAGCCTGCTTGTGACCTTCCAGTCGTCCTGCAGGTACGTGCCATACCAGTGGGTGGAGAAGAATGGACGTACGGAGACGCCGGTAGAGCCGCCGGTGCCCACTCCGAGCAGGAACGAGGCGAAGGCATCGCCGGGCGAGGTGGGGTTGGAGGGATCGGGGCCGGCAGTCCCGACCGGACCGAAGTTGAAGGTGGTGGGATAAATTCGGCCGCCGCCGGTCTGCAGTACCACGCCGGTGAAACCCGCCGACAGCGAATGGGGCCCTATAACCTTGCTGAGGTTTCCCGAGTAAGTCAGGTCGTTGCGAGGGAACCCACCTTCTCCCGCGCCAAGTTGCGGTCCGATCGGAGCGTACCCGGTCACGCTGACAACAGGAAACTGATTCGACGTCCCGTTGATAAACGCCGGAAGGCCAATGCTGGTCATGTCAAACGGGTAGCCTTCCATAGTGTTGCCTTCGAACCAATGGTTGTAACCGCCGTTGAAGCTAAACACCGTCGACGGGTTGATGACCCAGGTCAAGCCGCCGGCCGCGTCGATTCGGTTGTTCGGATTTTGTACGCCCGGACCGCCGGGGTCATTACCATAGTAGTCGGGCTCTCCGGTTTTGAATTCGTGCTTATCCGACCAGCGGGCAAAGAACCTTATGTTGTCGGTGAAATTGTGGTCGAACCGGAGTCCCCATTCGTTGGATTGGGATTTGGCCGAGCCGGAGGCCGAGTAGTTGTTTGCCAGTCCGCCGATGGTCGGGTTCGGCCAGAACTGCAGCAGCTTTGCGGCGACCTGGCTGATCAGATTGGGCGGGATCTGGTTGCCCGCGAATGGCGAGCGAGTGAACCCCGTCGCGGTCTGCACTGTCGAGAAGGGATTGTACAGTTGCGTGCTGAGCGCGGAGAAGTCGCCCGACTTCTCGGCTGCAGTGGGCATGGTGAACGTCGCCGGGGCCGGCGTTCCCTGCCTCAGACCTTCGTAATAGGCGAAGAAGAAGGTCTTGTTGCGCTGCCTGTAGATGCCGGGGATGTACACCGGACCGCCGCCCGTAACCCCAAACTGGTTTCGCTGGAAGAGGGGCCTGGCAATCCCATTCTTGTTGTTGAAGAAATAGTTCGCGTCGAGGTCGCTGTTGCGCAGGTATTCGAACGCATCGCCATGGAAACTCGCGGTTCCCGATTTCGTGACCACGTTGTAAACGTTCCCGGTACTCCAGCCGTACTGCGCGCTGAAGCTGTTGGTCTGGATCTTGGCCTCCTCAACTGACTCCATGGAGGGTGCGTAGATGACGCCACCCCAGTCGCCGCCGGTGTCCCAGTGCCCGTCGAGCAGGTAGGCGGTGGTTCCAAAGAAGCCGCCGCCGAAATTGAGAAACGAGATATCCTGATCGGCAGTGCCCACGTTACCTCCGCCGTTCACCAACTGAAACTGGGTGGAGTTGTTGACCGACGAATTCAGCAGTACCCTTCCGAAGACGTTGCGAAAATCGGTGGGCAGCTGGTCCAGTTGCTGCTCGTTGAGATCCGACGAGACATTCGAGTTGTCCGTGGTCAGCAGAGGAGCTTCTCCGCTCACGTTGACCTCTTCCTGGATCGACCCGAGGTCCAGTTGCACCGGCTGTTCGGCATCCTGCCCGGCAGCCAGGATCAGCCCCTGCTGCTTGTACGTCTTAAATCCGCCGGCCTCGACCACAAGAGTGTAGGTGGACGGAGGCAGCAGGGCAAACGAAAATCGCCCCTCTGTATCGGTGATGAACGTTCGAGTGACACCCTTGTCCAGGCTCGACAGGGTGACTTTGGCGCCGGGGATCGACGCTTGTGAACTATCATGGACGACCCCGCTCAGGGACGCGCTGAATGCCTGTGTCTGGGCGTGAGCCGAGTACCGCGCTGCGGTCAGGATCAGCAAAATCAGCACCGGTATTCGGGATGGCCTGAGCCATCGGCTGCATTTTCCACACATGCGAGACTCTCCTTTGCGACGTAGCACTGCCTGTGAACAGCAGATCGGGACAATCACTTAAGCGCGAAAGTTACCGATTCAGGCGTTGAAGCTTCTGGGCTATCATTGAGGAACGCGACCGCGTTCGCAATGTGCTGTACTGTGCGCTACCGTCCCGGCGGCTCGTTAACACGTGTGTAACATCCAGTCGCCGCAATTTACGGTACGGCAGGAAATCCGAATGCAGGAAGCCTCCCGGCCAGTAAATATGCGTTGCACCGCGCCGGCTTCAGCGTTACAGTATGCGTAACAAGCTCCTGCTTTCGACGGAGGCCGTCTCCATGTCCGCCAGCGCGCCCACGCTCAGTCAGCACGATGTCTCGCCCAGCGAAGCTGCGGCGGCTCTGCAGGCAATCTTCGCGAGCAAACCGTTCCGTGGCAGCCCGCAAAGTCAACGCATGCTGGCGTATGTCGTCGAACATACCGTGGCAGGCGATGACGACCTGCTGCGCGAACGAATTATTGGCGCGGCGGTTTTCGGACGCAGTCCCGATTACGACGCCGCCAACGACCCGGTGGTGAGAGGGCGGGCGGCGGATATGCGTAAGCGCCTGGCCCTGTATTACTCGAGCGAGGATGCCGCGGCATGCCCGCTGATCATCGAGATTCCGCCCGGTTCGTACCGCGCGCGCTTCCATCGGCGTCCCCCGGAACCTCCGCTCCAGGCCGAAGGAGATCGGCGTCCGGAACTCGCCCGGGGGAGCCTCGGCCTGTGGCGGCTTTCGTGGAAACTGGTTTTGCCTCTTGCGATCGCCGTCGTATGCGCCGTGGCCGCCTGGCGGCAAATGCGAAGTCCGGACGGCTTCGAGAGATTCTGGGCGCCTCTGTTCAACAGCTCCAGGCCGGTCAACATATATCAGGCCTGCAACACGACTTATATTCTCAGGACGCCCGTGTTCACCGGATACGGGCCGCCCGGCTGGATAGCCGCGCCGTCGAATGCCCTGCCCGGACCGACCATCGCGGTGCGCGACCTTGTTCCCATCACCGACCAGTTCATTACGGTTGGCGATTCGTATCTGAGTTCCGAACTCTGCGTCCTTTTCGCGCGGCGCAACAAACTATACCGTCTGCGATACGGCAACGATATCTCCTATGGCGAGATCCGGTATTCGCCCACAATTCTGATTGGGGCCTTTAACAACGACTGGACCCTGAAGACCACCGCTGACTTACCGCTCATCTTCGAAGGGCCGCCGCCTGCGGTAAAGGAACGCGGAGGGCGGCATCGCGTCTGGACCTTGCCCGATATGGACATCGCCGGTCACACCTCGGAAGACTACGCCCTGGTTTCGCGGTTAATCGACGGCCGCACTGGGCAGGTTCTGATCTCCGCGGCCGGAATTACGCAATACGGGACTCGCGCGGCGGCCGAGTTCCTCACCGTACCGGTCTATCTGAAATCGGCGCTCGGCGCAGCGCCGAAATCCTGGAGCGGCGCACACTGCGAGTTCCTGCTGCACACAAAGATACTCGGCGGGGAGCCTGGCCCTCCGCAGGTGGTTACCTCAAGTTTCTGGTAATCGGCCTGCGGCCCGTCGACTCTCATTTCGACGCATGGGGTGAGATTTGACTTTTCCTCCCGTGCCAGGCTACAGCTTATCTGAATAGCTGCGGCTCAGGGAGGTCAGCATGTCCCGGTTCGCCGGACCGGTTTCTGAGAGAAGCATTGCACAGAGTCGCCGCGATTTCCTTCGCGAGGCCACCGGGGCCGTTCTCGGCGGAGCTGTTCTTCGCGGCGCGCCGTCAGCCACCGCAAGAGGACGCAAAGCTGTAGTCGTCACTTTCGGCGGCGGCGCCCGTGATGACGAAACTTTCCTGCCGGATGGCCAGGAGAACATTCCTCATCTGCTCAACCGCCTGATGCCTCAGTCCACGTTTTTCGGACAGGTGGTGAACCGCGGCATTCTGGGGCACTATGTAGCCAACGCCAGCCTGGCCACAGGCGTTTACGAGACTTTCAACAATTTCGCCGCGGTGGCGCCTGACAGCCCCACCGCCTTCGAGTATTTCCGCCGCGACCTCCGCCGTCCGGCGCTCGATGCGTGGGTGATTGCGCCCAGCAACGGCTTCAATCTGATCGGCGCCAGCCGCCACCGCGCCTATGGTCCCGAGCTGGGCGCCGGCGTCATCCTGCCGAAGCGGCTGCTCGCGCTCGCGCCTTCGTCCAACGGGCTTTATGATCATCTGCTTCGCGATAACTACGAAACGCCTCTGTATGCGCCGGAACTGAACCAGAGCGAGGCGGAACTGCACCACGTGGCCGAGGTGATGAAACTCTCACTTACTGACTTCGCGGCTCACGCGCGCAGCGTGACCAGCCCGGATGAATTGTCCGTGTACATTGCCCGGCAGCTCATGCGCCAGCTTGCGCCCAGTCTCCTTTGGATCACCCTGCACGATATCGACATCGCGCATTCCGGCGCCTTCTCGCTCTATGTGGATGCGATTCGCCGCTGCGACCGCCTTTGCGCCGAGATTCACAAGGCCATTGAGGAAGAGCCGGAGTATGCGGGCAGAACAACCATGTTCATACTGCCCGATTTCGGCCGCGATTCGGACAGTTCTCCGGGGGGCAACGGATTCCAGCACCATCGCACCGGCGACGCGACCTCGCGCACTGCCTGGATGATGGTCACCGGACCGGGCATACGCCGGAACACGGTGATAGAACGTCCGGTGGAATCGATTGACCTGGTCCCGACGCTCGGATCTTTGCTTGGCTTCACGCCCAGATTTGCGCGCGGCCATGCGCTGGAGGAGGCGCTGCCGGCATGACCCCCGATCAGCTTCAGGCGCGGAATTTCGATGCATGGCCGCCTCTGGCGCGCGAACTTGCTACGGCGCGGCTCGCTCTGCTCCAGCGGCTTCCGCTCGCATTCATCAGTCTGCTGTTCCGCGAATTGATCGATTACGACTGGAAGTTCCCACTGGAAAGGAATGAGCTCGACAGGCAGTTCACGTATCTGGCGGCTTTAGCTCCCGATGAGATGAACGGGATTCTGCGGCCTTTCGCGGATCTCCGGCTATCCCGTGAACTCGTGCAGATCGACTGGGTAAACGCTCCGGCTAGGTTTTCCGAGCAGCTTTCGGCGAGTCTGTGGGCCACGGGTCAGATGGACTCCTTCCGCCGCAGCGCCATCGATTATGTGGAGCGCTTCAACGCCGCCGTCCCCGAGCCGCCGCCGGCTTTGGCGCGCCTCTGCATCGTTCTGGTTGGCCTCGGAGTTAAAGACAACAGCGAGCCGCTGTTTCGGAAGGTACGCAGGCACGGAGTTCTCTACACGCAGTTGCAGGCGGCGGATGCGCGGAAAGCCGCGCTGAACGTCATCGCACAGAGGGCCCGCTCGCATCCTGTTCCCTACGCCCACTGGTACATCGACGGCAGTTCGTCCGGCGACGGCTCCCTGGCCGGGCTGACGTCCATCTCGTGGGAGACGCTGACGCCGGTGCGAGCCGCTCTGCGCAGGAGAATACGCGCGGGGTTCGAGTCGCATACGGGGCCGGAAGAGCTGCGGACGATGCTCGCGCGAACGCGCCCGGAGGATATCGGGCTCGCCCGCGGCGATGCGGTGCTCGACCGCTTCCAGTTGAGTCTGTTCACGGAGGGTTCGGGAACGCAGATCTTCAGCACGACGTTCGTGCAGTGGGCGGCGCGAGAGGCGCTGCGCCGCGCACACCCGCTCACCATGCTGCTCCGCTTCGCGCCGCGCGCCTGCGATTATTCCATGCAGGAACTCCTTTCCATGAACGAGCAGTCTCTGGCGCTCGACCCGGAAGGGGCGCTGCGGGATGCGGACATGGGCGCATGGTACACGCTGCTGAATCTCAAGCGATTGCCGGGCGCGGAGAACGCGTCGTTTGTGGTGTGTTTCGAAGGCCACTCTCAGGCCGTCGCCGTGGGGCCTCAGTTCAAAGCCGGCGGAGAATCCCGCGCCGCCATCAGCTTTGCGGACTTGCTGGAGCAGGGCGTCAATGCTCAGTTGTAGAGCAGGCGTTTTCGCCTGCATCGGTGCTCTGCTTGCAGCGCTGCTGTTGGTTGGCGCGCAACCACAGCCGCCCAGTCCCATTCACTTCGTCTACCGTCCCATCCCGTTCACCCTCGACAGTTGCGAAACGCCGCAGCGTCACGCGCCGGAGACCATGGCCGGCGGCGTGGCCATTTTCGACTACAACAATGACGGCCGCCTCGATATCTTCTTTACCAATGGCGCCGACATCCGGTCCTTGAAAAAGACTTCGCCGAAATACTACAACCGGCTGTTTGCGAACGACGGCGCGGGCCGCTTCACCGATGTCACGGAAAAAGCGGGACTCTCCGGCTCCGGTTATGACACCGGCGTGGCCATCGGGGATTACGATAACGACGGATATAAGGACATATTTGTCGGCGGCGTGCATGGGAATACCCTCTATCACAACAATGGCGACGGCACGTTTACGGATGTCACCGCAAAGGCAGGGCTCAACCAGCCCGATCCGCAGTACGGCCCGTTGTGGTCGGTTGGGGGCGCCTGGGTGGATGTGAACAATGATGGCCTGCTCGACCTGGTCGTGGTGAATTATCTGAGTTGGAATATCGACAAAGAACCGGCATGCATGGGAGCCGGTCATCGCGATTACTGTCATCCGCGCGTGTACGGCAAGCTCCCGAACCAGATCTTTCTGAACGATGGAGATGGCACGTTTACGGACATCTCCGCCCAGTCGGGTATTCGCGCCCATCCGGGCAAAGGCATGGGCATCGGCGTTGCGGACTACGATCTGGACGGCCGGATGGACTTCTTCATCGCCAACGACAAAGTGTACAACTCGCTTTTTCACGCGCTGCCCGGCAACAAATTCGCCGAAGTGGCATTCGATGCCAACGTGGCGCTTCGTGACAATGCCGAATTAATTTCAGGAATGGGCGTCGATTTCCGCGACCTCGACAACGACGGTTATCCGGATATCTGCGTGGTTGCTCTTGATGACGAGACATTTCCGATATTCCGAAATACCGGCAAGGGAGAATTTGCGGATGTCACGGAGCAGAGCAATATGGCGCGGCTCAGTAATTCCATGTCGGGTTATTCCCCCAACATTGCCGACTTCGATAACGACGGCTGGAAAGACATTTTTGTGTCTCGCGGCCATGTCCAGTCCCTCGATTCCGCTCCCCGCATTGCCGTGGAGCAGCCGAACACGGTCTTTCGCAATCTTCACGGCATGAAATTCGTGGCGCTCACCGCGGAAGCGGGCCTCACCGCGCAGCCCCCGCGACGCCATCGTGGATCGGCCGTTGGAGACCTCGACGGCGACGGCCGGCTGGACATCGTGGTGAGCGCGCTCAGCGCTCCCGCCGAGATCTGGATGAACGACAGCCCGGAAAGCGGGCACTGGCTGGAGTTGTCTCTGCAGGGTACGAAGAGTAACCGTGACGGAATTGGCGCGCGCATAAAGGTTGTCACGCAAAGCGGCGCGCAATACAACCATATGTCCACCACCGCAGGTTACGCTTCCTCCAGCGGCGGTCCTGTTCACTTCGGGCTCGGCCCTGACGCTTCAGCGGATTCCATCGAGATTCGCTGGCCCTCCGGCGTTGTACAGCAATTGAACCACGTCGCCGCCGACCGCCTCCTGAAGATAAAAGAACCCGCGAACTGAACGGTCGCGGTGTTTTTTTATTGATCTCAGGCCGCCAAATCGCGTAATGTACACTCGTGCGGGAGACGCGCGTTGCCAACCATTGAGGAAGTAGCAAAACGCGCGGGGGTCGGCATCGCTACCGTTTCCCGAACCCTCCATAACAGCCCGCGCGTAAGCCCCGAGACCGCCGCGCGTGTCCGCCGCGTCATGGACGAGCTTGGATATCGTCCCAATACGCACGCGCAGTCTCTGGTTTCCGGCCGAAGCCGCATGTTCGGCCTCGTGGTTTCCGATATCACGAACCCATTCTTCCCCGAGCTGGTCAGAGGATTTCAGGATCTGGCGCTGCAAAACGGTTACGACGTGCTGGTAGCTTCCACCAATTACGACACCGCGCGTATGGCCCAGTCCGTTGGGCGGATGATCGGGCGAAAAGTGGATGGCGTGGCCATTATGACCTCGGAAATCGACACCGGGCTCATCGACCAGCTTTCCAGCCGTGACGTACCGCTCGTTTTTCTCGACGTCGGGAAAGTCGCCATGGGAGTGAGTAACATCAAAGTCAATTACGCGCACGGCGTTACCGAGGCGGTGAATCACCTGCTCTCGCTTGGCCACAGCCGCATCGCTTTCATCAGCGGACCGTCAAACCTGAAATCGGCTCGTCTGCGCCGCACCACATTTCTGCGTTGCCTGCGCAGCCACGGCATTATGGATCGCCTGGTGGAGGAATCGAACCACAAGGTGGACGGTGGGGTCCGCGCTATCGCGAACCTGCTGGACCGTCCGGGGCCGCCTACCGCCGTGCTGGCGTCCAATGACCTGACGGCGATCGGGGTGCTCAGGGGGATTCGCCAGGCCGGGCTCCGCGTTCCGGAGGATATCTCCGTGGTCGGATTCGATGACATTCACATGGCGCAGTTCACTGAGCCGCCGCTGACTACCGTCCGCCTCGCGCGAGAGCAATTGGCCGATCTCGCGGTTCGCGCGCTTCTGGCTTCCATGGGCGGCCGCAGGAAAGGCTGCCAACTGCGCATGAGCACTTCGCTCGTGATTCGTGAATCCACCGCTAGAGTGCGCCAGTCGGTGGCCAGCCGCGCCGTCTGAGAACAGTAGAGTAGGCTTTAGCCTGCGCCTTTACTTCTTCCCGCTTGTACCCGCTCGACAAACGATATATCGTTGGCACAGACAGAAAGAGGGATAGCGTGCGCCGAAGGACTCTCCTCGGATTGACCGCTCTCGGTCTGGCCGAACGCCTTGCCTGCGCCACCGGGGCGGAGTCGCTTGCGGAGCGTCCCAGAGTCGTCCTGGTTACGCTCGGCGGAATCCGACGCGAGGAGAGCTTCTCCGAAGAAGGCGCGGCCAATATCCCGCACCTTGCCGGAGACCTTCTCGATCGCGGCGTTTTCTACCCTTTTACCTGGAACGAGGGAACCACCGCGCACTTCAACACGATCGCCAGTATTCTCACGGGAGTTTGGCAGCACGTCGACGACTGGGGCAGGGATCGCCCGGCCAATCCTTCGTTGCTCCAGTATCTCCGGCAACAGTGGAATGCGCCACCCTCCGCGACGTGGGTAGTTACAAGTAACAAGGCCGTGACCGCCAATATTGGAGTCGGAGCCAACGTCGTCCTCGCCAAGCAGTTGCTGGTGGAATCCGTTGAGCGAATCATCATGGGGCGCAGTCCGCACCCCCGACTCGACCGCGAGTTACTGCTGGACGAGCTGACCACCGTCATGCAGGACGATTATGAACGCATCGGCTGGAGTGTGCCGTCGCGGTCTTCCATAATGGAGCCGGAACTGAAGAAGGCTTTCCTGAGCGCGCTCGCGAAGTTCATCAACGGCCCGGAGAGTCCCGCAAGCGGCGACGAGCTGACCTGGTTCGTTGCCGCCGAGGTACTGCGGCGGGTGTCGCCCGGCATTCTGGTTGTTAATTTCTCCGATGTAGAAGTAGCTCACTCCGGCACTTACTCGCTGCACTTATCCGGTATTCGCCGCAACGACACGCTGGTGCATCGTTTGTGGGAGTTCCTGCAGACGCTGCCCGCTTATCGCGACCACGTGACTATGGTGGTCATGCCCGAGTTCGGGCGCGACCCTGACGGGTCCGGCACTAACGGCTTCTTCAACCATCGCAGCAATGGCAGCTCCTGCCGCCTCACCTGGGCGCTGGTCCTCGGCGCGGCCGTGCGCAAGCCGGCAATCGTGCAGAAGGAAGTACGCCAGATCGATTTCGCGCCGTCGCTGGGCGCCTTTCTGGGCGTGAACTGCTCCGGCGCAGCGGGGCGCGTCCTGACCGAGTTTGGGGGATGAATCGTGGCCACCCCTGTCAGCTCGGCTTTGTTGGCTCGGCTCCCGCGGACGTTCGTCCCTGCGCTCAACGAACAAATCCACCGCTGGGACCTGCTGTTTCCCGCCGAGCGGCGCACCATCAGCGCCCAGATGGACTGGCTCGCGCGATTACCTCAGGCCGATTTCCACGCCCTTTTCCAGCCCATCCTGGCCGTCGAGGAACGCATGGCGCTCTCGTCTCGCCTCAACGCCGACCGGCTTTCCATCGTTGACACGGGCATTCTGGTCCGTTCGCCGTGGTATCCGCAATGGCGGGCCGAGACTGAGAAGGTATTCGCGGCCATCGATGGCAGCTTTCGAGCGGAAGGGCGCGTCACCCGGCGCAACAGGTTGGTGGTGTGCGTCATGCCCGCCGGCGTTCCGGCCCGCTCCGGTCCTGTCTGGCCGCGGCTGGAGAAACAAGGCATGTGGTTCCCGCTCGAAACCTCATTCGGCGATATGCTGCCAGGCCTGTTCCGGGCAGTGGCGGAACGCAGCACGGCGCCTGATCTCGAACCCGTCGAACGCACCTGGGCGCTGGAATATGATGCGCAGCTTTGTGCAACGCGCCTCGGCGGGCGCACTGTCGCGCTGTCGTTCGATGAGCTTGGCCCCCTTCGGCGCGAGTTTCTGATCCGGCTGAACGCCATCGACCGGAATCTGCAGACAGTCGACCGCACCTACGATGAGTTGAGGCGCCTGGATCTCGGCCCGAGTCTGGAACAGCGATTTGGCCCTGAGGTGAGCGAATTTATCAGGACGCTGTTTCTCAGCGGAAACGGCGCGCTGCTGTTTGGCAATTCCTTCGTTCAGTGGGGCGCGTCGGAGGCATTGCGCCGCGCCGCGCCGCAGGCGGCTTTCTGCCGCTTCGGGATACGGCCGAAGCTGAAACCGTTCAGCAGCGTCGTCCTGTTTGAAGACCAGCGCCGCGCCAATCCCGTGGCCGATGCGCCGGACCTCGAAGGCTCGTTCATTGACTCGCGGTTGCTGACCGAGTACGTTTACCTTTCGGCGGCGCGCGAATATGACAGTCCCGAGCGCCTGCTTGCGCTGTTCGCTGTTCCCACCGAGAAGCGCGTACTTGCCGTCGGGCCCTCCGCGGCGGTGGCTTCCATGATCGCCTGCGACCCACCTGTCGGGGGTTCTCAGTTCGCCGGCGCCGTCCTCTCATGGCTTGCGACGCCAGCCGCAAAAGTAACTTAGCCCACTTACTCGCTAAGACAGTGTACGGCCCCAGTAGAGCAGGCTTTTAGTCTGCCAACAAGTCTTCAGCGAAACACATGATCGGACTATTCCGAGTTACGCTGCCGTACACCAAAAACTCTTGATTACGGTTTGTAACGGATATAAACTAGGCCATCCATGGAAGCGTTTTCATTTAATGGAAAGCGTTTCCACGCGTATGCTACTTGGGGGTGAACATGTTAGCTGGGGTACCATTGCAGGCGCGCGGGAGCACGCACAGGGGTCTCTGCCTGAACGTGTTGTTGCTTGCCTTGCTGTTTGCCAGCGTCTCCTTTGCCCAGCGCGATCTGGGTACAATTACCGGCAATGTAACCGACCCGCAAGGGGCGGTTGTGCCAAATGTCAAAATCACAATCACCGAGGTTGCGACTGGTCTGAAGTACGAGGTCACCACTGGCGATAGCGGTGATTACACACGGCCGGCGCTCAAACCCGGGACTTACACCGTGGCCGCCGAAGCACAGGGCTTCCGCCGCGCCGAGCAGCAGAATGTAGTTATCGCCGGCGGCGACCGCGTGGGCGTGAACTTCACGCTGACTCTCGGCGATGTCAATCAGTCGGTTCAGGTATCGGCAGAGGCGCCGTTGCTGCAGACGGAAAGCACCACACTCGGCGCCACCCTGAATACGCAGGATGTCTCGGAATTGCCGCTCGGGGGCCAAAGGAACTTTGCTTATCTCGCCCGTTTGTCTCCGGGAGTGCTGACTGCCGAAATGGGGGCGCGCGACGCGGGAGGCGGGGGCTTCTCGGCCAACGGCGTGCGCTCGAACGGACAGAATAACTTCCTGCTCAACGGGGTTGACAACAACGTCAACGTGATTGATTTTCTGAACCAGACGTCGTACGTCGTCGGTCCCTCAGTGGAAGCCATCGGCGAGATGAACGTGCTGACCAACGGCTACAATGCCGAGTATGGCCGCGGGGCCGGCGGTGTTGTAAACGTCAGTCTGAAATCGGGCACCAACGCGATTCACGGCGTTCTTTTTGAGGATCTGCAGAACAAAGACCTGGACGCAAACCGCTGGGAGAACAACGTGTCCGGCACGCCGCGCGGTCCTTTCGTACAGAACCAGTTCGGCGCCGCGGTCGGCGGACCGATTATTAAGAACCGCACCTTTATCTTCGGCGATTACCAGGGTACCCGCATCGCCTCATCAGGCGGTATCATCGCGAGCCTCGGGAACGCGGGTTACTACACCATCCCGACGGCCGCCATGAAGAACGGTGACTTCTCATCGCTGCTGCCGGTTCAGATCTACAATCCTTCCTCAACGCACGTGGTGAACGGCCAGACGGTCCGCGATCCGTTCCCGGGCAATATCATCCTGCCCAACCAGATGGATCCGGTGGCCCAGAAGATCATGGCGCTCTATCCGGCGACTAATCAGCCAATCAAGACCGGCGGCTTCCCGCAGAACGACTACTTCGTCGATACCCCGGGTTCCCTGAAAACGGACCAGGGCGACCTGCGCGTCGACCACCGCATGACCGACAAGGACAGCTTGTTCGGCACCCTGAGTTGGGCGGATACGAACAAAACGAGTGTGCCGCCACTTCCGGGCGCACTCGATGGAGCGACCTTCGCCGGCGTCCCGGAGATCGATCTGAGCCGCAATGCGATGCTCAGCTGGACACGCGTCTGGAACCCCACCATCATCTCGGAAACACGTTTGGGCTTTACCCGGCTGGTAACGTCGCGCGTTCAGACCGCCAACGCCAGCACCGACGAATTCAAGAACTTCGGGATTGGCGGCTACAATCCGTTCACTACGCTGAATGGCGGTTTGCCCCAGATTACGTTCAGCACCCAGAGCCAGGTGCAGTATCCCACCCAGACCTATAGCCAGATCGGCGCCAACGACTGGCTGCCGTCGAAGGAGTACAGCAACGTCTGGGACTTCATTCAGAATCTGGCCGTCACCCGAGGAAGCCATGCAATGAAGTTCGGCGGTGAAGTCCGGCAGATCCGCTTCCCCTTCTTCCAGGTGCCGTATCCGCACGGAGAGATGTACTTCACGCAGAACGAAACGGCTAATCCGGCGCTGGGACTGAACAATACCTCGAGCGGCGACCAGATGGCATCATTCCTCCTCGGCGATGTCAACTGGGGCCAGATTTCCACTACCAACTTCATCTCCTCCCAGAAGTGGGCCTACGCTTTCTATGGCCAGGACGACTGGAAAGTCACTCCGAAACTCACCGTCAGCCTCGGGCTGCGATACGAGCTGTTCTCGCCCATCAACGAGGGCTTTGGCCGTCAGTCGAACCTCAACTGGGACACCCTGACCCTCGATATCCCGAAGGGGCCGAACTGCAACACCCCGTTGCCCCCGAACTTCGCCACTGCGTTTCCGGAACTGAAGGTTTCTCGCTGTCAGATCTCCAGCTACCTGATCCCCTGGGACAAGACAGACTTCGGACCACGCCTGGGTCTCGCCTATAACTGGCGTGAGAAGACCGTGATCCGTCTCGGGTACGGTATCTTCTATGGCGGAGAGGAGAATCAGGGCGGCAATCCGAACCGCGGCGAAGGCGTGCCGTTCAACGAATCGCCGATTCTGGACCGCTCAGCCACCGACAGTGTCTGGGCAACCAACCCGTTCTTCACCGGTGGGTTGCAGGCCGGCTACCCTGTGAATGTCTTCACGCTCCCGGCGCCCGTCAGCTTCCGCAGTCTCGCGCAGGACTTCCGGAATTCTCTGGTACACAAGTGGAACGTTGCCGTGCAGCGGCAATTGCCGTGGCAAATGGCCCTCGAGGTTGCCTATGTCGGCAATCATCAGGCGCACGGATTGATCCAGCCGAACCAGAATGCGTGTCCGAATACGCCGTCCGCCACCGGCGTGAACTGCGTAGCCCTCGAACCCCATCCGGACCTTGGCGGCATATTCGGTACCGCCTCCTTCGGCTACGGCAACTACGCCGGAATGACCGCCAAACTCGAAAAACGGTTCAGCGCCGGGCTGACGTTCCTCAGCGCGTATACGTATGGGCATGCGCTTGCCGACACCGGCACCACGCTGAGCGGCTCTTTGCCCACCATCGATCCGCTGAACTACAACAGCAGCTACGCCAGTGCCTCATGGGATATCCGCCACAACTTTACCACCAGCTTCTCCTACGACGTTCCTTTCGGCAGAGGGAAGACATACGGCGCCAATATGAACCGCGCCGTCAACGCGCTGGCGGGCAACTGGCAGATGAACGGCCTTCTCACCCTCCATACCGGCCAGCCGTATTCGATCGGCGCCAACGGCTGCCAGGGACAATGGAACTTCTGTCGTCCCGATCTGTTGCCGGGCCAGAATCCCCAGTCGGCTCCGCCCGGCGGACGGACGCCAAACGAGTGGTTTAACGTGAACGCGCTTGCCGCGCCGGCTCCGCTTACTGGCGGCAATCTCGGCCTGATGAGCAATACCACGCCGCCCACACGAACCCTGGACTTCTCATTGTTCAAGGACTTTGCCTTCACCGAACGTTGGCGGCTGCAGTTCCGTACGGAGGCCTTCAATATCACCAACACCCCGCAGTTCAACGAGCCGGGCAACACGTTCGGCCAGTCGAACTTCGGTCAGATCACCAGCACCCAGACCGGCAGCGAGCGGCACATTCAGTTCGCCCTTCGCCTGCAGTTCTGAACTCGCGCATATAACGCGGTTTGCGGGCCCCCGTCTCCGTGGCGGGGGCCTTTGTTCCGGAAGCAGTAGAGTAGGCTTCAGCCTGCGCACTTACTTTTTCAGCACCGTCTGAATTGAAGCGTACGCGAGGCCGCAACCGGCGCTCGGGTCAATCCCTTGTCTTTGCGAGGAACTACAATACGAGTCGTGCGGTCGTTGTTTTTCTTTGGTCTTGCCGTATCCACCCTGGCGCAGTCGAGTGACGAGTTCCACGAAGGGCTTATAGCTCTTCAGAATAATCAACCGTCCGAAGCGCGCCGGCATCTGGAACGGGCGTCCGAGTCGCAGCCTGACAATCCGAAAGTCTGGATCGCGCTCGCCCAGGCATGCTTCCGGAGCGATGACAAGGAGCCGGCAAAAGCAGCCGCGAACCGCGCGGAAGCGCTGGACGCCAACGATCCGGTAACGGAGCATGCCCTGGCTATTTTCTATTCCGAGACCGGCGATGTGCCGGCCGCGGCAAAGTGGACCGAGGCCGCGCTCCAGCACGGCGACAACGCCGACGAGACGTTCACATTCAACCTGGGCCAGACGTTATTGCGCCGCGGTGACTTCGCCGGCGCCCTCGGTCTTTTCGATGCCGCCCGGCAGCGCTTGCCCGGGAGCGCTCAGATCGAATTGGCATATGGAGTTTCCGCCTATGGCGAGCGCCGCTTCCGCGACGCGATCGCCTCTTTCCTGCGCGTGATCCAGATCGATCCCTCCGTGGAACAGCCGTACGTGTTCATCGGCAGAATCCTCGACCAGGCAGGCGACCTCATGCCGGAAGTCCTCAGCCGCTACGCCGCCTGGGAAAAGGCCGATCCAAACGGCTACCTTCCGTGCTTTCTGCACGCGAAAGCGCTGATCGCATCCTCCGGCGACGCGGCGGAAAGCGAGGCTGAGCTGCGCCGCTCCATTCGTCTGAACGACAAGTTCGCCGAGTCGCACCTGCAACTCGGCATCATTCTTATAAAGCGCCGTGCCTGGGAGGACGCCGCGGCGGAGCTCTCCCGCAGCATCGCGCTGAATCCGAAAGACCCGGTGGCGCACTTTCAGCTGGCGCGCGCGTATGATCGCCTGGGCAGGCACGAAGAGGCCGAGGCGGAACGCGCCGAGCACGAGCGGCTGACGAAATCCGATACGGAGTCGCCGGTCCGGTGAGGCGCCGCGACTTCCTCGCGGCGTGTGCCGCCGCGGGGTTCCTGAAGCCGCCACGCGCGCACGCGGCATCGCCATTCCCGGTGAAGTTCCGTCTGAATCCGCCGTACGCCTCCCTCCTTCGCTTTGCCGAGCCCGGACTTGATGAGTTTCCCGGCGAGAAGACCGCTCAGGAGATCGAGGCGCGGCTGCTTGCGGCACTGGAAGGTGAGCGTTTGCCCGTTGCTCCGGGATGTGTAAGCATACCGCCCGCAGCGCGGGCGTGGCGCGACATTGCCCCGGATGTTTCGGCGGCCATCTACGATACTCAGCCAGCCGATCTGACAGCGGCCTGGAATAGCTGGCGTAAATCGTTGGGCTCCGTTCGGCGGGCGCGCTTCTACTCGCTGCCGGGCGAGGTGATCCGATACGAGATCGCCAGCGTCAGCAGTGGCCGTCTGGAATATCGCATTGGATCGTGGAAACAGTCGTGGCGAGATGGCCGGCTGACGCGCTTCGAGCCGATCGAAGAGACGCTCACGCACGCCGAGAAACCCTGGTTCCGCGACGTTACCTCTACGGCGTTCATGGGCGCGCCTTCGTTCCGCGAGCAGCTCACCCGTGGTACGCCATACTGGCGCGCGCACCTCGACCCGGCGTGCGGCATCGACCTCTATGGTGAAAACGGCATAGCAGTCGCCGACATCGACAGCGACGGTCTGGACGAAGTCTACGTGTGCCAGACGGGTGGCCTGCCGAATCGCATGTACAAGAACGATGGACGTGGCCATTTTCGCGATATCACCGCTGACACCGGGCTCGGCATCCTTGACAACACCAGCAGCGCGCTTTTCGTGGACCTGCGCAATTCAGGCTGTCAGGATGCGGTCATCCTGCGTTCTTCAGGACCAGCGCTGTTTCTGAACGACGGAAAGGGCCGGTTCACGCCTGTGCCGGACGCGTTCCGTTTCGCGTCCGCGCCGCAGGGAACGTTCACCAGCATCGCCGCCGCGGACTTCGATCGTGACGGCCGGCTGGACCTTTATCTTTGCTGCTATTTCTATTTCCAGAGCGAAGCGCAGTACCGCTACCCTGTCCCCTATCACGACGCGCGGAATGGCCCGCCGAACTACTTGTTCCGGAACCGCCTCGATCAGAGCCCCGGGTATTTCGAAGACGTCACCAAAGAAACCGGAATGGACCACAACAACGACCGGTTCAGTTTCGCGGCCACCTGGTGCGACTACAACAACGACGGCTGGCCCGACCTGTACGTGATCAACGATTTCGGCCGGAAGAATCTTTACCGCAACACCAATGGGCATTTCCGCGATGTCGCCGAGGAGGCCGGCGTGCACGACACGGGTCCGGGGATGAGCGGCGCCTGGCTCGACTACGACGGCGACGGGCGGCCCGACCTGCTCATCTCCAACATGTGGACCGCCTGCGGACAGCGCGTCACCAGCGACCCGGCATTTGCGCCGGTTGCGCAGGACCATTCACTGGCCCAGGAATACTGGCGGATGGTGAAAGGCAACTCCCTCTATCGGAACAATGGCGACGGATCGTTCACCTACACAGGAGATTCCGAAGGCGTGGAAATGGGCCACTGGTCCTGGAGTTGCGACGGCTGCGACCTGGATAACGATGGCCGGCCGGAAATCCACATCGCCTGCGGCATGCTGACCAACAACAGCTCCGCGGATTTGATGAGTTACTTCTATCGCCAGGTGGTGGCGAAATCGCCAGTGAAGTTTCAGCCGGCCCCGGCGTACGAGAACGGCTGGAACGCCATTAATCAATTGATCAGGCAGGATTATAGCTGGTCAGGACGTGAAGCGAACGTCGTGTATGCGCGCCGGGGGAACCGGTTCTACGATTTCTCGGGCGTGAGCGGGCTCGATCTGGCGGAAGACAGCCGCGCATTCGCTTTCACCGATATCGACTGCGACGGCAATATCGATATTATTCTGAAAAGCCGCATGGGACCGCAGGTGCGCATTTTTCAGAATGATTGCGCGCGTGGCCGGAAAGCCCTCGTTTTATCTCTCCGGGGCACGGAATCCAATCGCGATGGCATCGGCGCGCGGGTGGAGGTGGACGGCCAGGTGAAGTGGCTGGCGGCGGGCTCCGGCTATATCTCTCAACACACCAAACGGCTCCACTTCGGCCTCGGCGAGCGAGATCGCGCGGATCGGCTGACGATTTACTGGCCTTCCGGAACCGTCCAGCGCATTTCTGAATTAGCCGCTGGCTTTTCGTACGAAATATCGGAAGATCGCCAGGAATATCGAAAAGAGCCGCTGCGCGAACGCGAGAATCTCTCCGCCGGGCCGCCGATCGACGCGGATAATGAGTCACGGCCTTCGATTACCGCATGGCTGATCGAGCCCGTGCCGCTTCCGGAACCACGGCGCGGACCGTCGCTCTTCGTGCTGCACGCCGGCGAGGCGCTGCCGCGTCTCGACGTGCCGACCCAGGCCCTCGATCTGCGCACGGCGAGTCCCGACCTTGCCGCGGCGTACGCTGTCTTCCGCCGCTACCTGTTCGACTATCGCGTGGACCTGGCGACCCCGCTGTGGCTGCTTCTCGACACGGCGGGAAGGGCGCGGAAGATATACGCCGCGGCTCCGGATGGAACCACCGCGGAGGCCGATGTAAGGTCGGCCGACGGCCCCGTCCCCGATCGGCGCGGTCTTCCCTTTGCAGGCGATTATCTCGGGCATCCCGGCCGTGACTACTACAAGTTCGGTGGAGCGCTGCTCGAGGCCGGCTATCCCGAACAGGCTCTGCCCTATCTGCAGGAGATGCTGCGCCGGACCCCCGATAACGCCAAAGCGCTGCTGGCCGTCGGTCGCATTCACCTGCAGGCGCGGCGTCTCGAACAGGCGCGTACGGCGTTGCGCCGGTCAGTGGCGCTCGATCCGGGCTTGCCCGAAGCATGGAATGAGTTGGGCGGCGTCGAATCGGCGGCCGGCAACCAGACGGAAGCGCTGCGCTGCTATGAAAAGGCTCTCGCGCTCGGGCCCGATCTCCCGTGGGCGCTCCAGAATGCCGCGCAGGCTCAGGAAAAGCTCGGCAATGCCGCCGAAGCCGAGCGACTGTATCGTCGCACACTGTCGGTCGATCCTAAGAACAGCGATGCCGCAAACAGCCTTGGCCTGCTGCTGGCGAAGCAGGGTCATACCGACGAAGCCCGCACGTTGTTCGAGCAGGCCATCTCCGTCCGCCGCGACGATGCCGCCGCCATCAACAATCTCGGCGTTCTCTATCTGAACACGGGCCAGACCAACGACGCGATCGCGGCCTTCGAATACGGCATTCGCGTGGCCCCGGACGAGGATATACTGTACCTGAATCTTGCCAGAGTGAGAGTCCGGATGGGCGACCGCGAGAAGGCGCGGGAAGTGATGAGTGCGCTGCTGGCGCGCAAGCCAGGCAACTCGGTCGCCGTGAAAGCCCTGAAGGAACTGGAGGCCCCATGATCCCTCTCGTGTGTCTTCTGCTGGCCGCGTCGAGCGGCGAAATAGAGCGGCTCACCGCGGAGATTGCCGCGTCCGGGCAGGCCGTGGAGCTTGCGATACCGCCTTCAGAGCGTGTGAATCCACGTCCACAGATTGCGCCGGGAGCGCCGCCCCTCTTGTCGTTCCGTTACTACGAAGGTCAGAAGAGGCATCGATTCAATGATACGGACCTGGTTCTGGACGATGCCGGCCACTGAGTACACGGTTTCGGAACTGAGCCACGACCGTGAGGGAGTGGTTGGGCCTGGCTGCGTTGGCGAACGTATGAAGCGGCATGCTCAGGTGCTTTGTGGAGCAGGCGTTTTCGCCTGCTTGCTGTTTCCCCTCTTCGCCGCCGATTCGCCGCTCCAACGCGGCGTGGCTGACTTCCAGAAGGGCCGCTACAGCGTCGCCGCACAGGAATTGCAGCAAGCGCTCGCCGCCGATCCGCACGACGAACACGCCCGCGCCTTTCTGGCATTGACCCGCGCCGCTACAGGCCACTGCGCCGAGGCGATCCCCGCGTTGACCGCCGCGACCGAATCGTCCGATAAGGACCTCGGCCGCCTCGCCGGTCTGTCGCTCGTCGAGTGCCTGCTCACGAACAACGAAACAGCGAAGGCCATCTCCGCGTCGATGCGGCTCGAGAGCGCGTATCCGGCGGACGCCGACGTGCTCTACACGGCGGCCCGCGTGCACATGAGGGCCTTCAACGACGCCACGCTGCAGATGTTCCGGAAGACGCCTTCGTCGTATCGGGTGAATCAGCTCTCCGGCGAGATTTTCGAGACACAGGGCAAGTTCGCCGAGGCCGCCGCCGAGTATCGCAAGGCCATCGAGAAGAATCCGCATGCGCTGAACCTGCACTACCGTCTGGGCCGCGCCATTCTGCTCGAATCGCACAACCAGGACGCGCTCGCTCGCGCCTCGAGGGAATTCGAGGCGGAACTGGCTCTCAATGCCGAGGACGCTGCCGCGGAATTTCAGCTCGGTCAGATTCTGGCTGCCGAGGGACAGCATGACAACGCGCTGCGAAGGTACGAGAAAGCCCTCTCGCTGAATGCGGATTTCTGCGAGGCGGCCCTTGCCGTCGGCCGGAGCCGCGTGCAGTCGAAGCAGTATGCCGAGGCCATTCCGCTGCTCGAACATGCGGTCTCTCTGCAGCCCGACAACGAAGCCGCTCATTACAACCTGATGCTGGCCTACCGCAACTCCGGCCGCATGGACAAAGCGCGTCAGCAGCAGGAGGAACTCAAAAGATTGCAGCAGCCTCCCGAGGGCGAGTTCACCGATTTCCTCAAACGGCTGGGCGACAAGCCGGCGAACCAATGAAGGCGCTTGCCGTTGCCGCGCTGTTGCTCATGGCGGCGGGCTTCGAGGCCCCGCAGTTTCGCGACATCGCCAAACAGGCCGGCCTGACTGACTCGTTCCCGAACGGCGGCGAGAAAACGAAGCAGTACATCATCGAAACCACCGGCAGCGGCGTCGCTTTCATCGATTACGACAACGACGGCTATCCCGATATTTTCGTCGTGTCCGGCGAGGGCGGTACGAATCGGATGTATCACAACGACCGTAATGGTCATTTCACCGACGTGACGACGCAACTCGGCCTGACGTCATCGGGCTGGGGCGAAGGGGTCTGCGCCGGCGATTACGATAACGATGGTTTCACCGACCTGTTCGTCACTTACTGGGGACAGAACAGGTTGTATCGGAACATCGGCGGCAAGCGTTTCGAGGATGTCACCGCGAAAGCTCGCCTCACTCAGAACCGCACCCGCTACAATACCGGCTGCGCATTTCTCGACTACGACGGCGACGGCCATCTGGATCTGTTCGTAGCCAATTATCTGAAATTCGACTTTGCAGTCACGCCCAGGCCCGGGTCGAATCCTTACTGCTGGTACCGCGGCATCCCGGTGAACTGCGGTCCGCGCGGGCTCCCGTTCGAAGCGAACATTCTCTATCACAACCGAGGCGACGGGACGTTCGAAGATGTCTCCGAGCGCTCCGGCATCGCGAAAGCGACCGGCCATTATTCGCTCGCGGTGCTCACCCAGGACGTTAACGACGATGGCCGGCCAGATATCTACGTGGTTGGCGACCAGACGGCTGCTTCGCTTTTCATCAACCAGGGCGACGGAACGTTTTCCGAGGAAGCCATCATCCGCGGGGTGGCGTTCGACGAGAATGGCCGCGAGCTGTCGGGCATGGGCCTTGCCTCCGCGGACTACGACGGCAACGGCTTTCTCAGCATCTTTCGCTCGGATTTCTCGGACGAACGCAAGCTCCTCTACCGCAATGCCGGCAACGGCCAGTTCGACGACGTCACCAGCGCCTCCGGTCTCGCGGGCAACACCGGGTTCGTGAGCTGGGGCTGCGCATTTTTCGATTTCGACAACGATGGCTGGAGGGACCTGGTCATCGTGAACGGCCACGTCTATCCGGAGGTCGACCGCCTGCATATCGACATTCACTCGCGTGAGCGCGCCATTTTGTATCGCAACATCGGCAACGGCAGGTTCGAAGATATTTCGGAAGCGGCGGGGCCAGCAGTGCTCGCGCCCCATTGTTCGCGCGGGCTCGCCGTTGGCGACATCGATAACGACGGCACGCTGGAAGTGCTGGTCAACAATCAGAACGAACCGCCGTCGTTATGGAAACAAACCAGGCGCGCTGCGGGGCATTGGCTCCTGCTGAAGCTGGTGGGAACGAAGTCGAATCGCAGCGCGATCGGCGCGCGAGTGCTGGTTTTGGCCGGCGGCCACAATCAACCTGACGAGGTGCGCAGTGGCGGCAGCTATTTGTCACAGAATGATCTGCGCCTGCACTTCGGCCTTGGCGCCGCCACCCACGCCGACCGGATTGAAGTGCGCTGGCCATCGGGTCAGCGGAGCACGCTGAAAGACGTCGCGGCCGATCGAGTCGTCACGATCCAGGAATAGCTCGGTGTCTGCGCATGAACAGATGCAGCGCCAGCGGCACTTCGTCGGGATGCGTTGCGCACCAGGTAATAATGCGCTCGAACCTGATGGAATCGTCAACGATGGCGCTGATTTCCATCAGTTCGGTTTCGATGATCTCAGGATCTCGCATAGCGGCATGCAGGCGATCGACAGTTGACGGCAACAGTAGAGTAGGCCTTTGGCCTGCGCAGTTCCTTTCTTCAGCATACCGGCTCCAGCATGGCACACATCGGGCGACAATGTAGTTTGAAACCACCGATCGTTCCGCTCGACAGGATTACCTCGCTGGAGCCCGTCTGCCTGCGTTTGACCGTTCCCGATGCCTGGCGCGACGACAACGGTCACATGAACATGCGCTGGTACCTCGCCATCTTTGACGATGCGGGCGAGGCGCTGCACCAGCGGCTGGGGTTGACGCCTGAATACCACAGCGCGCACCGGACGGGAACCGTTGACCTGGAGCATCACATCCATTACCTCGCCGAAGTGATGCCGCTCGACCAGGTGGCAGTCTACGTCCGCTGCGTCGCATACTCCCCGAAGCGGCTGCACTATCTCCTGTTCATGGTGAATGAAACCAGGGGACGGCTCGCTTCGATTTTCGAGTGCATCAATGCGTTCCTCGACGCGGCCGAGCGGAAAACGGCTCCGTTTCCGCCTGAGATCGCGGAGAGAATTGCTGAAGCGGTGGCTGCCGGCACAGGCCTCGACTGGCCCCCGCCCGTATGCGGCGTCATGCGCCCGTAACGTCCCCGTGGGGCAGGCCATCGGTGTTCGTGGCCTGCCACTAACTTCGTTGCCGCCCGAAAAAAACTTCGCCGGCTCTGTCGATCCGACCCCTGCTCGCTCGACTCTATAACGAACGGCTGGATCGAGGCAATGATATGAGATTCCTGCAAGACATACGCGTGGCTGTCCGCTCACTGTCAGGCGCGAAGGGTGTGGCGTTCACCGTAATTCTCACCCTGGCGCTCGGCATCGGCGCCAACTCGGCTATTTTCACGCTGGTACGCGGCGTACTGCTCCGCCCTCTCGTCAACCGCGATGAGGACCGTCTGCTTTACATCAGCCAGAGCGCGCGCGGCCTCGGCTACGACGACGCGGCCTTCTCCATTCCCGAGATTCAGGATCTTGAGGCGAGCGTTCATACCGTCAGCGAATTCGGTGACTTCTCGACCATCGGATTCTCCATGGTCGGTCTCGGCCAGCCGCGCGAGGTCCAGGCCGGCGTTGTCGACGGATCATACTTCGACGTGATGGGCCTGCGCCCGGTGCTGGGCCGCCTGCTCGATGCGCGCGATGACGGTCCGCGGGCCGCCGGCGCGGTTGTACTCACGTACCGCTTCTGGACGAACACCCTGCACAGCGATCCGTCGGTGCTCGGAAAAACCGTCCGGCTCGACACGCGTACCGCGACGGTGGTGGGAGTGCTGGAACCGTCCATCCCATATCCCGCGGAGACCGAAATCATTGCCAACGTCGTCACCAGCCCGCACCATCTCTCGGCCACCATGGTCACCGGACGCGTCCATCGCATGACCGAGTTGTTCGGCCGGCTCGCTCCCGGAGCCACTCTGGAAGCCGCGCGCGCCGAGCTGCGGACCGCCTACGGCGCCATGGTCAGAGCGCATCCGGAAGCCTATCCGTCCAGGGGCGGCTTTCGTATCGATGCCGTGCGCCTGCGCGATCAGATCACGGCGCGCGCGCGGCCGATACTGCTGGTCCTGCTCGCCGCATCGGTGCTCGTCTTCGTGATCGCGTGCTCGAACGTCGCCAACCTGATCCTGGCCCGGACGCTTCGCCGGGAAAACGAACTCGCCATCCGCGCGGCTCTGGGCGCAAGCACCCATGCGCTCCGCCGCGTTCTGCTGGCCGAAAGCGTGCTGCTCTGCGAGGCCGGCGCGGCGCTGGGCATACTGACGGCGCGTCCCATGGTGGCCGTCCTCGCTCGCTACGCCGCCCGCTTCTCCGTGCGCGCGGTGGATCTCACCGTCGACTCCAGCATGCTCTGGGTGGGTGGGTCGCTGGCCATCGTCGCGGCCGTGTTTCTGGCGTTCATCCCCCGGCTGCCGTCCTCCGGATCGCAGGGATACGGACTCGCGGGCGCGGGCGCTCGCGTCACCGGCGCAACCACCCGGCGCCAGCGCGTCTTCGCGGTTACTCAAATCGCCGCCTCGTTCCTGCTGCTGGCCGGGGCCAGCGCGCTGCTCCGGACCCTGCTCGCGCTGCAGGCCGCCCAGACGGGACTTGACGTTCATCATGTGCTCGCCATCAATGTTCCCGTCGTGTTGTACCAGCGAACGCCGGAACAGAGCATCAATTTTTATAAGGAGACAATCCGCCGCGTTCGTTCGGATTGCATATTTCAACTACTTTTGGCGATGCCGTCGCCGTCGGCACCGCTGTGCCATGGCGGGATGCGCGCTTCGGCTTCGCACTGGCGCTCTCCGCGGATAATCGGGCCAGCAATCCGGCCGAAGATCCACGCGCCCGCTTCCGTATCATCTCTTCCCGGATTCTTCGCGGCCCTGGGCGTGCCCCTGATCGAGGGCCGGGATTTCAACGACGCCGATCGCCGGAACGCCGACCCGGTGGTCATCGTCAGCCTGAGCCTGGCGAAACGCCTTTTCCCGGGGCAGGATGCGCTGAACCATCATATTTTCTGGACCGACCCGGTGATCAAATTCATCGACGTCAGTCCCGTGCCCCGGCGTATTGTCGGCATCACCCCCGACATCGATGACGAGAACGTGGCGCCCGCACCGGCGCTGACCGTATATCACCCGTTCGATCAGCAACAGCTCTGGGGCGGCCGGCTCTTCGTTCACGTGCACTCCGATCCTTACGCGCTGGTGACGCCCATTACGCGCATCATTCGCGGCATGTCCGCCGAGCAACCGGTGGAGCACGCGGCTACTCTCGAAGACATCCGCGCCGAGGTGCTCACGCCCGAGCGGCTGAACACGGTGGTGTTCGGCTGCTTCGCCGCGGTCGCCCTGATCATTGCGCTGGTCGGCGTCGCAGGCGTACTTGCTTTTTCGGTCAGCGGCCGCACGCGCGAGTTTGGCATTCGCATGGCCGTGGGATCTCCACCGCGACTGATCCTGATGCGCGTGGTTGCCGAGGGCGCCGCGATCGCCGCAGCCGGCGTCGTCGCAGGCGCTGTTTGTGGCCTCGCTCTGCTGACCATAGCGGGAGGCTATTTCCACGAGATTCGGTCGCCCGGGGCCGCTCCCGTAGCCGGCTCGGCCATTGTACTGTTGGCCGCCGCCATCATCGCCTCGGTGCTCCCGGCCGCCCGCGCGGCCCGCGTCAACGTCATGCAGGCGCTGCGAGCCGAATGACTCTATGTGGGGCAGACGATCGGGTTTTGTCGTCTGCCATGCCTGGGCACTTGAACAGGCAGGCGATCGTCTGCCCCACCGGGAGGGAGCGGTTTGGTTGCGGCGATGCTGCTGAGTGGGGCAGGCTTTCACCATTCGGGGTAACCGATGACTCGCAAGACGTTCATCAGCAGCCTGGCGACTATCTCCACGTCGTGAGCATCCCCGTCCGATTATCACCAGCAGGACTGACATGGTGGCTCAGAAATCAAAACGGCTTCAGCCGCTTCATCCTGGCGAGGTGCTCAGGGAACTGCTGCGGCGGGCCCGCAAACCGAATCGGGGGAATCGTCAAACGGCAGCGAGGCATCACCGGCGACACATCTCTTCCTGACAACGAACCTGGTCTGTTCTCGGGCCTCCTCCAATTGACGCCCGGCGAGTAGTCCTTTGAGCCGATGGGCGTCCCGAAAGGGGTCCTCTGTGCGACGCTAATTTCGGGAGATACGTAACCTATGACTGACTGGTTCGCGCGCCCCGTCCTCCACGTCAGGGACGTCGATGCCTCGCTTCCCTTTTACGTGAACCTGCTTGGCTTCACGAGCCCATGGCGCTACGACGAGGAAGGCAGAGCGCGAGTCGCACAGGTCGACCGGCAGGGCTGTGCCCTCATCCTGGCCAACAACCTGGACCCGGAGAAGATTGGCAAGGGAGTGATATTCATTTCCCTGAACGTCGAGCCGGCGACGCCCCAGGCCGCGGTCGCCGCGTTGGATGCGCTACGCGCAGAACTCGAAATCAAGGGCGTCCCAGTCAGGGAGGGTTCATGGGGCTATCGACTTCTGGTGGTCGATGATCTCGACGGCAATCAGCTCCTCTTCAACTATCCGCGCGAGGGCACACCATGAACATCCTGTTGTGGGTCCTGCAGGTCCTCGCCGCGCTCCTGTACGGAGCATCGGGCGTCATGAAGGTCTTCCTGTTCGACAAGGTCAGCGAGGGGGTCCCGTCCTTTGGTGCGTTGCCGCGGGAAGCCTGGAGGGCCCTCGGCGTCCTCGAACTCGTCTGCACGGTCGGGCTGATCGTCCCCGCCGCCTTCCACTGGCAGCCGGCGCTCACGGTGGTGGCCGCCACGGTCCTGACCATCGAGAGCTTCGTGTTCGTCTGGGTGCACGCCAGGTACCGCGAGACCACGCCCATCATCGTAAGCGGCGTGCTGGGTCTCCTCATGGCGTTCATCGCGTACGGCCGGATGGTCCTGAGGCCGACCTTCTGAAGGCGGGCCGTCCCAAAAAGGGTAGGGTTTCGGGGACGAAACCCGCGTTCGAGGCTCAGCATTAACCCACTCTCGAAATGGTTGTCGTCGCCGACACGTCCCCAATCGGGAGGATATCGAATCTCTTTGAATGGCCTTTTCTATCACACCAGCCTTACACTTTCACCGATAAAAAGATCTTCATTCTTTGTGGCTCTCGAATTCTTGTTCTGTTGCCGGTGCAGGCTCCGGAAGGGACACACTCGTGCTCGGTTCCGGGGCACCGCTCGCGGCTTTCTGCTGCTGAAATAAGAGTACGACACCTGAGTTTGGAAGCAACCACGATTCGTATCGCACAGTTAACAAGCAGTCTCGGTCATTGCAATCGAGCGCCGCTTCATCGAACCCAAAAGCCATCATGCTGACCCTCACGCTCGATGGATAGTTTAATGTCACGGCGAAGCCGCGGGTGGGATGACTCATGCTCCACGCGAGCGGGGCCCCTCGGATAACCTGGTATTTTACTCCTATCCGCACTTTCAGTCCATCAATGCTCCGGTATTGATTCAGTGAGAGGTTGTAACCAATGACCTCATTCTCGTCGTTTAAGACGCGTTTAAGCTTGCACGGATCATCGGCCAAGGTAAACGTGACCGCGGAGCAGTGTTGGTTACTAGCGTCGCGTAACATCGCGTTCTGCTCAGGCCCAGTTATTGCGATCTTCAGCTCCTTACACGTCGGCATGACATCTGCATCACCTGTCCATTGAGCTAACTCAAGGATCGTTCCACCGACCGCCCGGCACACGTAAGATATGGTTTCATCTACATCCCAGAGGAGATCGGAGGGGAATGCCCGGAGCTCCGTTGAAAGTAGCGGCTCCCGTGTAACCCACTCTACGACGCCTTTCTCCGCTTTGACAACTGCTGTGCTTAGAGCGGCGCCAGCGCTTCCAATTCTCTGATGAGCGCCGGAATCTGTTTGTACCCCGTGACCCGGCGGAACTGCTTCTGCGCAACCAAGAGCCCCGACCCCACCCAGCGCTCCCGCTGGTCGCCGCCGTGCCAGCGTTTCACGTTCTTGCAAACCTGCTCCACAATCGAGAACGCCGACTCGATCACATTGGTGCTGGCCAGGGTCTTTCGCAGTTGCATCGGGACGTGAAGCCGATGCACGGTCAGGGTCTCCTCCATCCCTTCGCCCAAACTCCGCGCCGCGCTCGGATTGAGATCCATCAGTTCGCGATGCAGCGTGTTCAGCGCTTGCTTGGCAGCGGCGTAGTCTTCCAGAGCGTAGGCCGCGTTGAGCTTCTTCGCCACCGCCGGTTTCTGTTCGTCGGTCAGATGATCCAGCACATTGCGCCGCTTGTGGACCTGGCAGCGCTGGATCGCCGCCGACTCGCCGGCGTGCTTTTTCACTGCGGCAGTCAGCGCCTTGCCGCCATCCAGAACGTAGAGCCGCGGCTCGGTGAAATCGAGCCCGCGACTCACCAGGTCGCCGAGCAACTCGCCGACTACCGTCGCGTTTTCGGTGGCGCCTTGCCGAATGCCCAAGATCGTTTTCCGCCCGTCCTGGCCGATTCCCAACGCGGCCACCATCTGCTGCCCTTCGAACGGCGTCGCATCGATCAGCAACGCGCACAGCCGCGTCTTGTCCAGCCGGCGCTCCATCATGTCCTTCAACTTCGCCCGGCTCGCCTCGATGAAATGCTCGCTGACCGCGCTCTTCTCCAGACCGTACGCTTCGGTGAACTGCGCGCACCGCCTGGCCGTATTTCCTCGTGCTCAGGCCGAGCATCAACTTCTCCCAAACCGTTTCCGTCAGCGGCTCGCCGCGGTGGAACATCTCGTAGCTGCCCAACCGCACTTCCTGGTCGTCGGTCGTGCGCACGCGCGGCCGCTCGACCGGAACCTTCTGCCCCATCACCACGCAGTAGCCGCGCTCGCTGCCCCACCGATTGGCCGTCCTTTCCGCCTGCCGCTGGCTGCGCTCGCCGACCAGCTCCCGGACTTCTTCCTGCATCAGCAGATCCATCAACTGCAAGCCGGCTTGACGAATCAATTCGCCCACGCCCTTGCCGCAACCAGCCCACCATCTCGGCCATCGGCAGCACCATCTGCACCGCCGGATTTCCATCCGCGGCCATTGCCTCGAGCTGCTTCACAGCTCGCTGCGATTCAATCTGATATGGTTTCTTCATAGCGACTCTCCTTTTTCTCGGCAAAAGAAAATTTGCTCTCAGCCTATCAAGGCTTCGAGCGGGGAGTCGCTACTTTCTACGATCTACCGGGCATTCCCGATCGGAGTCGCTCGACGCGTTAATTCTAAGTTCGTACTCGACTCTTTCTCTATACAGCGTTGCTATGTACCGATGTATGCGCGAGTGAAAGAATTCCAAGAAACTACCTTTTCGGTCCAGATCTTGAACCTTAAAAAAAGCCTTGATAGTCTTCGTTTGCAACGATATCAGTTGCTGTTGATCAAGCGTCTTCAAGTAATTCTGCTGCAGGATCGTATCCGCAATACGTCTTTGGAAGTAATCTTGCTAGTCGCGGAACTCTATCACAATTGCGATGAGACCAATGCTGAGTAGGGCTACCGTCATATCTTCTAGCAACTTGCGCGCCAAGCCAAAGCCGTATGGCACATGAGGGTAGGCGTCCTCCCAAACCGTCGCAGCGAGACCTGCGACAAGCCCGGAGAGTATCAAGAGGATGCTATACGTGAGCGTCTTGTGTGCTGTTAACCCAGAGAGGTACCCATGACGTTTTCGCACGCAATTAACATATCGGTGAAGACGAGTGTTGTCAAGCTGCCATGAATTTCGGCACCGTAATAACGATTTCCGCCTCGCAGAAGCCCACGGTACCGCATCGGATCTGCGGGGGACTGCGTCATTTCATTGGGCACATCGACCGGCCGAACGCTATTTCAACGGAGTGCCCGAGCTCTCAGTCGGCGTCACCATGGGTGACCGGCAAACCGGCCCCGCCTGCATTTGCTGAAATCACTCGCGTCTACCCGCGAGACGCAGCGTGATGGTCATCTGTTGAATATAGTTGGCCGCCTCTTGTTCTGTTGCGATTTCCGATGCGTCGATGCCAGTTCGCCACTCCGGTGGAAGTTCTTTTTCCACAGCTTGGAACTGCTTTATCTGGGCGCGTATCAAATCTGAAATCGGCCGACGTTTATGAAAAGATGCGGAAGACGGCCGCGGCACAACAATTCCCATTACGCCCCGAGCCAGCCGATCGCGCCACGCCTGTTCCCGAGCGCGCCCCTTCGCGTGTCCTCGTTCCGTCAAGCGAGCAGGTTCACGCAAGCCCTTGGACAGCTGAAGCTCATCGCGACGCTTCTTAAGCGAACGAACCAGCTTTTGGTAACCGTTGGGTTCAAAAAGATCGACCCAATGCCACCTCGTCAGCCTCTCCGGGACGTCGCACTCCTGCAATCTGACCGGGATCAGGAAGATTGTGCCTTCAGGCTTCTCGTCGGCAGCATCCAAGGTGAGGCTGATTTCTTTTTGAACGTACCCTGCCTTATTGATCGAGCGGGGCGACAAGCACACAAGCACGACTTCCGCCCTCTTTACTGCCTTCTGTATCTCTGCCCGCCAATCAGCACCGGGGAGTAAATCCTCTTCATCAAGCCACGGCCTAAATCCCTCTTTTGACAGGCGCTGATATAAAGTGCGTACCGCTTCCTTATCGCTGGACGCATGACAGAGAAAAACGCGCATTGGAAAGCTCAATTGCCTATCCGTTCCAACATCTCGGCATCGCGTGACACAATGAATGCGCTCCGGTTGATACCCAGCCTTTTCGCCGCGCGGATGCGCGAGAGAATCTCCGGATCAACGCGAATCATGATCGGTGTCTTAATTCTGACTCTCTCCGTCCGTATCCCGGCCCGGCTTTGGGAATGCATGCTTCGGCCCCTTGATCGCCAACCGTGATTGTACTGCGCCTCGAATTGTTAGCGATTGCCATGTGATAAAGACTCAATGGCTCTTCGACTTACGAATACGGACGCCAGGTAATTCAGCTCACCGCACGCCTGTTGTCGTTGTGCTCGACCACCGAAAACCCCACTGGCGTCGCCTTCGAGAATGATTCACGGCGGACGTTGACTCCCGGCAGATGCTCCAGCCCCACCAACTCGCGCGGCGCTCCGGTGGCGTGCGGTTCTTCATCCTAAAATTGTGAAGCAGATCCTCGCAGCGATCGAAGAAACGCGCGTTGAATACAGGTAGATCCCAGTTTCCATCCGCGTTCATCTCCGTTCATCCGCGGCTACCCCACTCCCTCAGTAACCACAATCTTTCCCCCGCCTCGCCCCGCAATATCAATCGCCTGACCGGCCCCCGCGCCCAGGACCCTTGCAACCGCCCGATAAGCTGATCGCATCCCCACCATGCGGCTCGATGCCACCATTCACGCGCCCGGCGATGCCGGTCTCCTCAAGCTCACCGAAGAGGTCCTCAGCGAATACCCGGAGGCCTGCATCGACCCCATGCCCTTCAGCCCCGACTGGATCGACCACATCCACAAAGACTACTTCGCCGAGCATCAGCCCGAAGGCCGCCTCGAGCGCCTGCTGGTTCACGAAATCGCTCACGGCGAAATCTGCCTCGCGCAACTCCGTGCCATCACCGTCGTCGTCCATTGCCTCACCGTCGACAAGCACCTCGACAAAGCGCCGCCCCACTACCAGGATGTCGCATCGGTCCAGCAGCATCCGGAACACGTCATCGTTCGCGCCGCCATCGCACGCGTGTATGAAAAGGACCTCATCCGCAACCTCGAGCGCTCGCGCGCCCTCTTTCTTCGCATGATCCTGAGCGCCAGCGCTGAGCTCCGCCGGCTGCAGAAGGCGCGCCTCGGCAAACCCCTGGCCGTCAAAGCTGCCGACCGGCCGGCCGAGCAGCCGCCGGCGGCCGAACCAGCGCCCGTCGCGCAACCTACCCCCATCCGCCTTCAGCCGCGTTCATCCGTGGCCAAACCCCCGGCCAAACGGCCCGTCCCCCGGCGCGCTACCCACCCCGTATCCCGCGCTCCGTAGCACCAGGGTGATCCACCCGCCGCTTTACCCGTAATTCCAGGGAGACGAAGGCCGGTTCGCTGCTATAATGGGATTTCAGTAGATAATGGATCGTACCTGAGATCCAGCCCGGAGACTAACCGCTTGAAACGTGCCGGTTCCGACGATTCCCTCCGCTGCTCGTTCTGCCACAAAAGCCAGGATGTTGTTGGGAAGCTGATCTCTTCCCCCAGCGACTATCCGCGTGCGTACATCTGTGACGAGTGCATTTCCGTTTGCAACTCCATTCTGGAGGACGACCGGCATGAGCAGCCGTACGGCAGTCCACATAAACTCCCCAAGCCGCTGGAGCTGAAAGAGTATCTGGATCAGTACGTTATCGGGCAGGACGGCACCAAGAAGAAGCTCGCGGTGGCGGTTTACAACCACTACAAGCGCGTCCAGATGAACAAGCAGCGCGGCGCCGAAGTCGAGCTGTCCAAATCGAACATCCTGCTCATCGGACCCACGGGAACGGGCAAAACCCTTCTGGCTCAGACGCTTGCGCGTATCCTCGATGTGCCGTTCGCGATCGTCGATGCCACCACTCTCACCGAAGCCGGCTATGTCGGTGAAGATGTCGAGAACATCATTCTCCGGCTGCTCCAGAACTCCGACTGGGATGTCCAGCGCTGCCAGCAGGGCATTATCTATATTGACGAGATCGACAAAATCGGCCGGAAGGACGAAAACCCGTCCATCACTCGCGATGTCTCGGGCGAAGGCGTCCAGCAGGCGCTCCTGAAAATCCTCGAGGGAACCATCGCCAATGTCCCGCCCCAGGGTGGACGCAAGCACCCGCATCAGGAATTCACCCCGGTCGATACGACGAACATCCTTTTCATCTGTGGCGGCGCCTTCGTCGGCCTCGAAAAGATCATCGCGCGCCGGGTGGGCACCAAAACCATGGGCTTCATGCACGCCGACGATCAGCCAACCGAGAATCGCTGGGGCGCGCGGCGTGACTCGAACCTGCTCGAGCAGATCCAGCCCGTCGACCTCATCAAGTTCGGCTTTATTCCCGAATTCATCGGCCGCATGCCTGCCGTCGGCGTGCTCGAGGACCTGAGCAAGGACGCGCTCGTCCAGATCCTCACGAAACCGAAGAATGCCATCGTCCGTCAGTATCAGAAGTTATTTGAGTTTGAGAATGTTAGACTGAAGTTTAGCGACGACGCGCTCGAAGCTATCGCCAGTCTGGCCCTCGAGCGTAAGGTCGGCGCTCGCGGCCTGCGGATGATCCTGGAGGATCTGATGCTCGACCTGATGTACTATCTCCCGTCGTATAAGAAGGTTCGCGAGTTTCTGGTCACTCGGGAGATGGTCCAGGCCAGGAAGATCAACGTGCAGTTGCTCGAAAAAGCGGGCTGAGCGGGCGGCCCAGGCAGTCGTGCCTGTGCATGCCTTTTCTGCATCCTGTTAGAATCAGGTAGAATCGTAATCATAAAGCTCCTCGCCGGGCTGGAGCCCGGACCCCTGATCCATTACTCCGTTATCCCATGTTGACATCGAAGGAAAAATCCGACACGCGGCGGCTCCCCATGATGCCCATACGCGACGTGGTCATCTTCCCATACATGATGACCCCGTTCGTGGTTGGTCGTGAAACCAGCGTTCGCGCTCTGGAAGAAGCGCTCGCGGCGGACAAGAAGATCTTCCTGGCCACCCAGCACGATGCGTCCGTGGACGAACCCCGTCCGGACGAGATCTACAGCGTGGGCACGATTGCCAACATCGTCCAGAGCCTGAAACTGCCCGACGGCAACATCAAGGTGCTCGTCGAAGGCGTGGAGCGCGGCAAGATCGTCTCGGTGACCGAAGACGAGGGCTTCTTCCGCGCGGTGGTGAAAACGTTCCACTACAAGGTGGAGGCCGGCGCGCAGCTCGATGCACTGGTCACCCGCGTCACCGGACTGTTCGAGCAGTACGTCAAGCTCAGCCAGAACCTGAATTACGAGACCATGATCGCGGCCATCCGTGTGGATGAGCCCGGCAAGCTGGCCGACACCGTGGGCGCGAACCTGCAGCTCACTATCGAAGAGAAGCAGGAGCTGCTCGAAATCTTCGACCCGGTCGACCGCCTGACGCGCGTCGCCGAAATGCTCGACATCGAGATCGAAAAGCTCAACGTCGATCGCACCATCCAGGGCCGCGTGAAGCGGCAGATGGAAAAGGCGCAGAAAGAGTACTACCTCAACGAGAAGATCAAGGCCATCCAGAAAGAGCTGGGGCGCGGCGAGAAGAGCGAAATCGACGAGCTGAAGAAGAAGATCGAATCAGCCGGCATGACCAAGGACGCGTGGGACAAGGCCATGGCCGAGCTCAAGCGTCTCGAGAACATGCCGCCCATGTCGGCCGAATCCACCGTCTCGCGCAACTACCTCGACTGGATGCTGGCCGTACCGTGGAAGAAGAAGTCGAAGGAAATCCGCGATCTGAAGTTTGCCCAGCAGGTGCTCGAGTCCGATCATTACGGCCTCGAAAAAATCAAAGAGCGCATCCTCGAATTCCTCGCCGTTCGCCGCCTGGTGAAGAACCCGAAAGGTTCCATCCTGTGCTTCGTCGGCCCTCCCGGCGTCGGCAAGACCTCGCTGGGAATGTCCATCGCCAAGGCCACCGGCCGCAAGTTCGTGCGGCTCTCCCTCGGCGGCGTGCGCGATGAGGCTGAAGTGCGCGGCCACCGCCGCACCTACATCGGCGCCCTGCCCGGCCAGATTCTCCAGATGATGAAGAAGGCCGGCACGCGCAACCCGGTGTTCATGCTCGACGAGGTGGACAAGATGTCCACCGACTTCCGCGGCGATCCGTCGGCCGCTTTGCTCGAGGTGCTCGATCCGGAACAGAACTTCATGTTCATGGATCATTACCTGGACGTCGAGTACGATCTCAGCCAGGTGTTCTTCATTGCCACGGCGAACGTGCTCCACACCATCCCGCCGGCGCTGCAGGACCGCATGGAAGTCATCCGCCTGTTCGGCTATACCGAGCTCGAAAAGCTCGAGATCGCCAAGCGGTTCCTCGTCCCCAAACAGATGAAGGAAACCGGACTCGACACCGGCGCGAAGCTCGACTTCTCCGATGACGGGTTGCAATCGCTCATCCAGTACTACACGCGCGAATCCGGCGTTCGTAATCTGGAGCGCGAAATCGGCAATGTCTGCCGTAAGGTGGCGCGCAAAGTGGTGGATGCCCAGGCCACCGATGCGAAGCCGCTGAAGTCCGTGCTGAACGCTACCACGGTGATGGACTTCCTCGGACCGCAGAAGTTCCGCGACCTGGCTCTCGACAAGCAGAACGAAATCGGCGCCACCACCGGCCTCGCCTGGACGGAGGTGGGCGGTTCCATTCTCACCACCGAAGCCGCGGTGATGGAAGGGCGCGGGAAGCTGACCACCACCGGCAAGCTCGGCGACGTGATGCAGGAGTCGGCCCAGGCCGCCATGAGCTACGTCCGCTCGCGGGCGCATCTGCTCGGGCTGCCGCGCGATTTCTACCGCAACCTCGATATTCACGTGCACGTACCCGAGGGAGCGATCCCCAAGGATGGGCCGTCGGCCGGTATCACGCTGGCCACCAGCATCTGCAGCGCGCTTACCGGCATTCCGGTGCGCTGCGATATCGCCATGACCGGAGAGATTACCGTACGGGGAAGGGTGCTCCCCATTGGCGGGCTGAAAGAAAAGCTGCTGGCCGCGCATCGCCACGGCGTGCGTGAAGTGATTCTGCCAAAGGACAACGAGAAGGACCTGCCGGACATTCCGGAGCCCATCCGCAAGGACATGAAGCTCGACTTCGTCAGCTCGATGGACGAGGTGCTGAAGGTCGCGCTCGAACGGGAGATCGTGGCGCTTCCGCTGGCCGCGACCACCAATCCGGCCGAGATCGCCAGGCAGGGAGAAGAGAAAGGTATTCACTGAGGTCCGCCCCTGGTGGGGCAGGCCCCCGGCCTGCGGCGGGCCCCCGGCCCGCCCAGTAAAAGAACATGCAATCGGAGTTCGTCGTCAGCGCGACCGAACCGGAGCAGTTTCCGGCGGAAGACCTGCCGGAGATTGCCTTCCTGGGCCGAAGTAATGTGGGCAAATCCAGTCTGCTGAATTCGCTCGCCGGACAGCCAGGGTTGGCGTTCACCAGCTCCACCCCGGGCCGGACCCAAAGCATTAATTTTTATCGCGTGGACGGCCGATTCCAGTTTGTGGATCTGCCGGGCTACGGTTACGCGAAGGTTCCGGAGCGGATCCGGGGCCGCTGGCAGCAGTTGATTGAAAGCTATCTCAGCCGGCGGAAAGCGTTGCAGCTTTCCTTTCTGCTGCTGGATGCCCGGCGAGGCTGGATGGAAAAGGATCTGGAACTCGGGCGCTGGCTGGAGTTTCACGGACGGCGATTCCTCGTGATCGCCACCAAGACGGACAAGCTGAAGTCACAGAGTGAGAAGAGCAAAAGTATGGCGGCGCTTCGGGCCAACAGCAATGGCTCCGAACCGCTGCCGTTCTCGGCCCGAACCGGCCGGGGAGTGAGGGAAATTTGGCAAGCGATAACGACAACCAGGACCAGCAGCCAACTACAGTAGCTGCTCCCGCCACCGAAGAGAATCAGGAAACGAAGCCGGAGAACCCGGCGAGCGAAGCGAAAGCGCCCGCCGCCGAACCGCGCAGCGACGGCAAGGGCTCCCCGCCCGAGGCCCGCGCGCCCGAAGCCAGAGAGGGCCGGCCCGAACGCGAACAGCGCGACCGGCAGGGCCACGATCGACGCCGCGGCCAACAGGGCGGAGGCGCGCCGCAGCATCAGCAGCAGCCGAAGAACGGCGAGCCCAAACTCGATCTGGTCGAGCTGAAGGAAATGAAGATCGAGAAGCTCAACCAGGTCGCCAAGGACCTCGGCGTTCAGGGCATGGCCGGTCTGCGCAAGCAGGAGCTCATCTTCAAGATCCTGCAGGCGCAGGCCGAAAAGAGCGGCCTCATCTTCTCCGAAGGCGTGCTCGAATGCCTGCCCGACGGCTTCGGCTTCCTGCGCGCGCCCGAGTACAATTACCTGCCCGGCCCCGACGATGTCTACGTCTCGCCCTCGCAGATCCGCCGCTTCGACCTGCGCACCGGCGATACCATCTCCGGCCAGATCCGCCCGCCCAAGGAAGGCGAGCGCTACTTCGCGCTCATCAAGGTTGACGCCATCAACTTCGAGCCGCCCGAGGAAGCGCGCAACAAGATCTTCTTCGACAACCTGACGCCGCTTTATCCCACTGAGCGGCTAAAGCTGGAAACCGTGCGCGACAACTATTCCGGCCGCGTCATGGACATGCTGACGCCCATCGGCAAAGGCCAGCGCGGCCTGATTGTGGCGGCGCCGCGCACCGGCAAGACGATGCTGTTGCAAAGCATCGCCAACTCGGTGTCGACGAACCACCCTGAGGTAACGCTCATCGTTCTGCTGATTGACGAGCGTCCCGAAGAAGTCACCGACATGCAGCGCTCGGTGAAGGGCGAAGTCATCAGCTCGACGTTCGACGAACCCGCTTCGCGCCACGTGCAGGTGGCCGAGATGGTCATCGAGAAGGCCAAGCGCCTTGTCGAACACAAGCGCGACGTCGTCATCCTGCTCGATTCCATCACCCGTCTCGCGCGCGCCTACAACACCGTGGTGCCGCCGTCGGGCAAGGTGCTGTCGGGCGGCGTCGATTCGAACGCGCTACAGCGCCCCAAGCGCTTCTTCGGCGCGGCCCGCAATATCGAAGAGGGCGGCTCGCTCACCATCGTCGCCACGGCGCTGATCGACACCGGCAGCCGCATGGACGACGTCATCTTCGAAGAGTTCAAGGGCACCGGCAACATGGAAATCCACCTCGACCGCAAGCTGGTGGACAAGCGCGTGTTCCCGGCCATCGACATCAACAAGAGCGGCACGCGCAAAGACGAGCTGCTGCTGCCAAAGGAAGAGCTCAACCGCGTCTGGGTGCTGCGCAAGGTGCTCAGCCCGCTGTCGCCGGTGGAATCCATCGAGCTGCTGCTCGACAAGCTGAGCAAGAATCGCTCCAACGGCGATTTCCTGTCGTCCATGAGCGGCTGAGGAACGAATTCCCTCCGAGGTGATTCATGATCACCGTCGTCACGTCAGTCGCTCTCGCCGTCTTCAGTTGGATCGTCGCTTATCTGACGACAGTTCGAAGAGACCGTCTGTCGAAAAGGCGCGATCTGCGGACGCAGTACTTACTCGATGCGTTTCGGCGGACTTGAGGGCGCTGGCAATCGGTCCGAACCGACCCGTGAGGATGAAAAGGCGCTCGAGTCGTCCGTAGCCGATATTCAGTTACTCGGCTCGCCTGAGCAGGTTCAATTGGCGCGTCAGTTCGCTCTCGACTTCGCGAGAGATGGTCGAGCTTCTCTCGACCCGCTTCTTGAATCGTTGCGGGCTGAGTTGAGGAAGGAGCTCGGACTCGGGCCGTTGGATCACAGCATCACTTTTCTGAGGATCGTGCGCAGAACGCGGCACGGTTAAAGTTGACTCTGCGAGTCGGGTAGAATTGGAATGAACGCCATGGTACTGGATCGGATAACCAGAGATCCCGAGGTAATGAGCGGCAAGCCGTGCGTGCGCGGAATGCGCGTCACGGTCGGAACAATCGTCGGACTCGTCGCTTCAGGCCATTCCAACGCCGACATTCTGGCCGCGTATCCATACCTCGAAGAAGAGGACATCCGTCAGGCTCTCGCATACGCGGCCTGGCGTGTCGAGGAGATCGAAGTGCCCCTTCCGGCCGCGTGAAGCTCCTGATCGACATGAACCTGAGCCCGCTCTGGGTGGAGTTTCTGGCCAGCGCTGGTTTTGAGAGCGTCCACTGGTCCGCGCTTGGAAGGGCGAGTGCTCCCGATCACGAAATCATGGACTACGCCAGCGCAAATGGGCTTGTCGCTCTCACACACGATCTGGACTTCGGAGCGCTCCTGGCAAAACGCAAGACTCGCCGTCCCAGCGTCGTTCAGATAAGGACGCAGGACGTCATGCCGAGGGCTATCGGCGATATAGTTATTCGCGCTCTCGGAGCCAGCCGCACAACGATCGAAGCAGGCGCTCTGGTGACTGTGGATCCCGGCCGGAACCGAATCCGCTTGCTCCCGATCTAGCGGGAGCTTACCGCGAGAGAGAGGGTAGTGCCCTAACCGACTCGGTCCCTTTTTCGCCCCTGGGGTGGATAGAGCAATGGGCTGCGCAAGCAGGAGCTCATCTTCAAAATCCTGCAGGCGCAAGCCGAAAAGAGCGGCCTCATCTTCTCCGAAGGCGTGCTCGAATGCCTGCCCGACGGCTTCGGCTTCCTGCGCGCGCCCGAGTACAATTACCTGCCCGGCCCCGACGATGTCTACGTCTCGCCCTCGCAGATCCGCCGCTTCGACCTGCGCACCGGCGATACCATCTCCGGCCAGATCCGCCCGCCCAAGGAAGGCGAGCGCTACTTCGCGCTCATCAAGGTTGACGCCATCAACTTCGAGCCGCCCGAGGAAGCGCGCAACAAGATCTTCTTCGACAACCTGACGCCGCTTTATCCCACTGAGCGGCTAAAGCTGGAAACCGTGCGCGACAACTATTCCGGCCGCGTCATGGACATGCTGACGCCCATCGGCAAAGGCCAGCGCGGCCTGATTGTGGCGGCGCCGCGCACCGGCAAGACGATGCTGTTGCAAAGCATCGCCAACTCGGTGTCGACGAACCACCCTGAGGTAACGCTCATCGTTCTGCTGATTGACGAGCGTCCCGAAGAAGTCACCGACATGCAGCGCTCGGTGAAGGGCGAAGTCATCAGCTCGACGTTCGACGAACCCGCTTCGCGCCACGTGCAGGTGGCCGAGATGGTCATCGAGAAGGCCAAGCGCCTTGTCGAACACAAGCGCGACGTCGTCATCCTGCTCGATTCCATCACCCGTCTCGCGCGCGCCTACAACACCGTGGCGCCGCCGTCGGGCAAGGTGCTGTCGGGCGGCGTCGATTCGAACGCGCTACAGCGCCCCAAGCGCTTCTTCGGCGCGGCCCGCAATATCGAAGAGGGCGGCTCGCTCACCATCGTCGCCACGGCGCTGATCGACACCGGCAGCCGCATGGACGACGTTATCTTCGAAGAGTTCAAGGGCACCGGCAACATGGAAATCCACCTCGACCGCAAGCTGGTGGACAAGCGCGTGTTCCCGGCCATCGACATCAACAAGAGCGGCACGCGCAAAGACGAGTTGCTGCTGCCAAAGGAAGAGCTCAACCGCGTCTGGGTGCTGCGCAAGGTGCTCAGCCCGCTGTCGCCGGTGGAATCCATCGAGCTGCTGCTCGACAAGCTGAGCAAGAATCGCTCCAACGGCGATTTCCTCTCGTCCATGAGCGGCTGATCGCGACGGATTCAGCGGAAGTGCCCGGCCATAGTGATAGTGCGACGTGTAAAGCGGTGACTGAAACGAATGGCGGGGACGACGGGGCTCGAACCCGCGACCTCCGACGTGACAGGCCGGCGTTCTAACCAACTGAACTACGTCCCCGAGAGCGGAAAACGTCGGTAATCTGATGTTAGCATGGCCGCTTTCGAACCCACAACGCCGCGGTTCCGCAGCGCACGCACCTCCGGTTTCACGGAATCGGTGATCCGTGAGATGACCCGCCACGCCCTTCACCACGGGGCCGTCAACCTCGCGCAGGGATTCCCCGATTTCAACGCACCGGAGGAGATCAGGCGCGCCGCGCAGGACGCCATCGGGGCCGGAATCAACCAGTACGCCATCACGTGGGGCGCGAAGAATCTCCGCGAGGCGATTGCGGCGAAATACCGGCATTGGTACGGTCTCAACTACGACCCGGAGCGCGAGATTACCGTCTGCTGCGGTTCCACCGAGGGCATGATCGCTTCTCTGCTGGGCGTGACGAACCCCGGCGATGAGATCGTCGTCTTCGAACCGTTCTATGAGAACTACCGGCCCGATGCTCGCCTGAGCGGCGCGGAAACGCGTCTGGTGAAACTGCACCCGCCGGTCTGGACCTTCGACCCTGACGAGCTGCGCCGCGCTTTTTCGCCGCGCACGAAGGCCATCATTCTGAACTCACCGAACAATCCCACCGGCAAGGTCTTCACTCGCCCGGAGCTGGACACGATCGCGGCGCTCTGCCACGAGTTCGATGCCCTGGCCATCACCGACGAGATCTACGAACATATCGTCTTCGACGGCGCGCGGCACGTCCCCATCGCCACGCTTCCCAGCATGCGCGAGCGAACGCTCATCGTGAACAGCATGAGCAAGACATGGTCGGTGACGGGCTGGCGCGTCGGCTGGGTGCTCGGGCCGGCCGACATCAGCGGCAGCGTTCGCAAGGTTCACGATTTCCTGACCGTCGGCGCTCCGGCGCCTCTTCAGGAGGCGGGCGTCACCGCCCTGAACATGCCCGCGAGTTACTACGAACGGCTGGCGCACGAATATCAGACCCGGCGGGATTTCATGCTCAGCGCGCTCGCAGGCGCCGGGTTCCGTTGCTTCCCGCCCTCGGGAGCCTACTACATCATGTGCGATATCTCGGGCCTCGGCAGGGCCGGCGATGTCGCGTTCGTCAGCGCTATGATCGAACACGCAGGAGTTGCTGCGGTGCCCGGTTCCAGCTTCTTTGCCGATCCCGGGTCGGGCTCCCGCCTTGTGCGCTTCTGCTTCTGCAAGAAAATGGAAACGCTGGAGGAAGCGGCACGGCGCCTCAGGAAGCTACAATGACGCCCGACACGGTTGAACAACGTGAACTCGAGCCCCGCTGGCCGGCGGCAGCCGCGGTAGCCGCCGTCGGATTCCTCAACATGATTCTGCCCGAGCGGCTCAGCGCCGGACCTTTCTGGCTGCTGATGGCTATCGTGGCCGTCCTGCTGGTGCCCGTCATTCTTACACACCACACCGGCCGGCAGAGAATGAATCAGGTTCTGGGATACGTCCTGCTTGCGGTGGTGACCGCGTTCCTCATCTACTCGCTTGTCGAACTGGTGCTCGCCATGACCGCGCATCGTGAGGCGCCGCGGGATCTGCTGGTCGGAGCAACGGTGCTCTGGTGCAGCAACATACTGGTGTTCGCGTCGTGGTACTGGAGACTCGATGCCGGCGGACCGCACGCGCGCTGGATGACGCCGGGCCACACCCACGGCGCGTTCCTGTTTCCGCAGATGACCATGGTTCCGAAGGAACGAGTCCATGCCGGCTTCAAAGACTGGCGTCCGGGCTTCGTGGATTACCTCTTCCTGGCGTTCAACACGAGTACGGCGTTCTCACCTACCGACGTCCCGGTGCTGTCGCGTTGGGCAAAGGGGATGATGATGGTCCAGTCGCTCATCTCGCTGGCAACCGTGGCGCTGCTCGCCGCGCGCGCCGTCAACATTCTCTAGGCGCTCGGGTCGCAGTCTGTCATTGACTCTTGACAGGCCGCTCTCCTTTGCTTCATACTTCCATCGACAGCCGATGGGACCGCATCAGGCGGTGAGGCTATTCCGACGGATTCGCTACTGGCTGAGCGCCCGCCGCCGCTACGACGACCTCACCGAGGAACTGGAATTCCATCGCGCGATGCTCGAAGCGGACGGCGGCGCAGGGCGTGTGGCGCTCGGCAATGCCACCATTGCGCTCGAACAATCGCGCAGTGTCTGGATCTGGCCGTGGTTCGAGAGCGTCACTCAGGACGTCCGTTACGCGCTGCGCAGCATGAAGAGGCAGCCCGGGTTCGCACTGATCGCCATTGTCGCGCTGGGAGCGGCAATCGGTCTCGACGTTAGTCTGTTTACGGTCTTCGATGCGGTGGCGTTGCGGCTCCATCCCGTAAGCGATCCGCCGCGCTTCGTGAAGATCTTCTCCCTGCGGGACTCGCCCAACGCCGAACCGGGCTTTTCAGTTCAGGAGTTCCGGTATCTCGCGAGCCATTCGCGCACATTCTCCGGCCTGATCGTCATGCAGGACGCCTTCGCCCACTTCGGCTTCGAACCGTTCGGCAAGTCCACGCACGGGATGTTCGTCGCCGCGGACCATTTCGCGGTGATCGGTCTTCCTATGCAGTCCGGGCGCGGTTTTCTCCCCGAAGAGGATTCTGTCGATGCCCCGCGGAACGTGATCGTGCTCAGCGACGCGCTGTGGCGCGGTCATTTTGGCGCCGACCCCGCGATCGTCGGCAGGCTGGTACGCCTCGACGACCACCCGTTTACCGTAGTTGGAATCGCCGCGCAGAATTTCCGGGGCACTTCACAGGGACGCGAGGATTTCTGGCTGCCACTGGCCGCGCTGCCGCTCCTCTATCCGAACGACCGCTGGCCGAGGAACCTGCTCACGAACCCGGACGCCTGCTGCTCGTTCCTGGCAGGCCGTCTGAGGCGCGGAGTCTCGCGAGAGCAGGCGCAGGCAGAACTGGACGTACTAAGCAGTCAGTTTCACACGCGCTTCCGACTGCCGCCGGCTCACGTGCTGCTCACCGAAGCGACGATGCTGGCGGGCAATCCGGCAAGCACGACAGTGCTTCCGATCTTCCGCCTGATGTTCGCCGGCGTCACCCTGGTTGTGCTGCTCGCCTGCGCGAACACCGGGAACCTGCTGGTGGCCAGGGCGGCGACGAGGCGACGCGAGATCGAAGTGCGCCGCGCACTGGGCGCTGGACGCGCTCGAATCGTGCGCCAGTTGCTCACCGAGAGTCTGCTGCTTTCGCTGGGGGCCGCCGCGATCGGTCTTGCGCTGGCCTGGCGCCTGCCGACTGTCGTGGTCGGCCGCATGGTGAGTCGCAACGGCGAGTTTCCTCCGGTTGAACTGACGCCGGATCTCACCGTGACGAGGTACGCGCTCGCGCTCGCAGCGCTGACTTGCCTCGGCTTCGGTCTGGCCCCCGCGCTTTTCGGCACGCGCGACGCCACCCGCGAAACCCGCATGCCTCTGCGCGGCATCCTGCTTTCGGTGCAGGTCGCCATCAGCGTGGCGCTGCTGGTCGGCGCCGGACTGCTGGAGTCGCGCGCGCATTCACTCTCCACCCCACAGCGAGTTGCTGAGGGGTTCGCTGGCGGTGAGAGCGAACGGCTCCAGGCCGGCCCTGCCGTGCAATTCGCGCAGCAGCGTTTCGGAAAACGGAGACGTGCGCCTTCCGGGTGAAGATACGGCCCGCGCCCGCGCCATCGCGACGATGGCTGTTTCGGCCGGCTATTTCGACGTGCTGCGCATTTCTCTCCTCGCCGGCCGGGACTTCACGCCCGGCGACACGCTCCGCTCGATTCTCGTAAATGAAACCATGGCGCGGCAGCTCTGGGGAAACGCGAATCCGCTGGGGAAGACGATCGTGACCGGCAGCGTGACCCGTGAGGTGGTGGGCGTCGTTCGGGACAGCTATTCGCTTTCACTCGATCGCATCGAGCCGCTGTACTATTCGCCCTTCGGCGGCGGACTCACGCCCAAAGTGCTGGTGCGGTCGAACAATCCCGCCGCGATTGAGGCTGTCGAAGCGATCGTCAGGGGCATCGACAATCGTTCGCGTAGCGAGGCGGTTCCCCTTCGGGAGAACGTCGAAAGATGGGGCGCGGGCTTCCGCATGAGCGCGGAGATCGCCGGCTTGCTCGGCGTGTTCGCGCTGGCGCTGGCCGCAATCGGCATGGCCGGCGTCTTTGCGTACGCTGTGGCGCAGAGGACCACGGAGATCGGCATCCGCATGGCCCTGGGCGCCAGGCGGCGGCAGGTATTGGCTCTGATACTGGGCTCGACCTCGCGCGCTCTCGCCGCCGGGCTGCTCGCGGGCTACATCGCCGCCGCGGCGCTGGCCCGCCTGATGGCCGGGTTCCTGTTCGGCGTCAGCCCGTTCGACCTGGCCACCTATGCGACCGCCGGCCTGATTCTGGGCCTGGCCGGCCTGGCCGCCGGCTTCATACCCGCCCGTCGCGCCACCCTGATCGACCCGTCGGTGGCGTTGCGCTTCGAGTAGACAGCGCCCGGGCTCCGCCGCTATTGCGCGCCCCGCGGCCGGTTAGGCATACTGATTTAACCGAATGATCGCTCAGGAAGTCCGCCGGATCTGCATGTCTCTGCCCGACACCACGGAAACCGTGCAGTGGGGTTACGACCTGGTGTTCAAGGTCGGTGGGAAGATGTACGCCGTAACTCCGCTCGAGCCTGCGCGCGTGTGTCTGTCGTTCAAGTGCTCACCTGAGGATTTCGCAGAGCTGATCGAGCGGCCCGGCATCATTCCCGCGCCGTATCTGGCCCGCGCGCAATGGGTAGCGCTGGAATCGCCGGAGGCCCTGCGGTTCACTGAACTGGAAGCCCTGCTCAAACGCGCGCATGCGATCATAAGCGCGAAGTTGCCGAAGAGGAAGGCTGCTATTGGCCGGCCTTCCTCCCGTAAAACTCCTGCATCACGTAAAAAGCGGCCTTCTTCTCGCCGCGGTTAGAGATCAGGCCCTTGCGGTTGTAGAAATCCTGAATGCCTGGGAGCGGCCGCCGTGGGCTGCGGAAGTCCATCAGGATCCACGGCACGGTCCCGCGCAGGAACGGGATGCGGCTCAACATTGCAATCTGATGGCGCATAACGTTGGCCTGATACTCCTCCGTCCATCTGGTCATGTCATTGCCGTGCATGCCGTACAGAGCGCCCGCGCCGAACTCGCTCATGACCAGCGGCTTGTCGTAAGCGCTCTTCCAGGTGGTGCGATCGGCCTTGTCCGGCAGGCCGTCGTACCAACCGATGTATTCATTGCACCCGAGGACATCCAGGTCGCTGCCCAGCGGGTCGTCGATGATCACTTCATCGCTGCCGGCCACGCTGTGGTGCAGCATCGCGGCGGTGATCAGGCGCGTCGGGTCCATCTGTCGTGCCTGCTGCACCAGGTTATGCAGGAAAGTGTTGCGCGCCTCGTTCACCGGCGTCTCGTTCGCCACAGACCACAGGATGATGGACGCGCGATTGTGATCGCGCGCGATGCTCTCGGCAAGCTGGTTCGCGGCATTCGCGTACGTCTCCGGGTTCTCCCACTGAATGGTCCAGTAGACCGGCGTCTCCGACCACACCAGCAGGCCCATGCGGTCGGCTTCCCGCGTCATGAACTCGTTGTGCGGATAGTGCGCCAGCCGCACGAAGTTGCAGCCCAGCTCCTTTGCCCAGCCGAGCAGCGTTCGCGCATCCTCCACGCTGTACGCGCGGCCGGAGCGGAAGGGCGCCTCTTCATGAATGGAGACGCCGCGCAGGAACATCGGCTTGCCGTTCAACAGAATCGCGGTCCCCCGCGTCTCGATGGTGCGGAACCCGATCTGGTCCTCAACCGAATCGGTCTCGGCGGCCACTCGGACGCGATAGAGCTTCGGATCTTGGGGCGACCACAGCGTCAGCTTTGCAGGCATGTTCAGATCGGCATAGCCGCCGGCATCGGTTGTCACAGTCGTCGAGATGCCGGCTTCCGGAATACTGACCGACACGCGCTGCTCGGGCTTCGCGCCGTTCAGCTTTACCCATCCGGCAATGGCGTCACGCGTCCCCTTCTTCAACTGGATGAAGTAATCCTGCACGAAGGTAGCGGGCGTCTCCACCAGCATGACGTCGCGCGTAATACCGCCGTAGTTCCACCAGTCCGTGTTGACGGTGGGGACGCCATCGCGCCGGCGCTTGTTGTCCACTTTGAGCACCAGCGCGTTGCCGGATGCGCGCAGCTTATCGGTGATCTCGAAGGCGAACGGAGTAAACCCGCCCGTGTGCTCGCCCAGCTTCTCCCCGTTCAGCCAGACGATGCTCTCGTAATTCGCCGCGCCGAAGTAGACGAACACACGCGTGTCCGGTTTCTTCGCATAGTCGAAGAGGGTGCGATACCAGAGCGTGCCTTCGTAGAAGAACAGGCTGTCGCGCTGCGTGTTCCAGTCGCCCGGCACATCGAGTTCGGGCGACGTGTCGAAGTTGTACTCCACCAGGTCGCTCTTGTCCTTCGGTTTGGCGTCGCGGAAGTAACCCGCGCCGCCGGGCGCGAGCCGAAAATCGTAGTAACCGTTTTCGTATGGATCGACGATGGTGCGCCACTTGCCATCCAGGCTGACGGTGTGGCGCGCATAGACGTTGGCGATGGGAGTGAACCGCGGCGGTTCGGCGGCGGCGTTGATGCCGGCAAGCATGATAAGTACGGGAACGAATCTCACGATAACCATGATATGCAGGCTAAAAGCCTGCTCTACTGTAAAACGGCTTCAGCGCCGGATAGAGCGACTGATAGATCCGATGCCCGGCGGCATACGTCGCCGCCTCTTCCGCACGCGGAGACACCGACGCACTCTCATGAATGACGGCGCGGCAGCATTCGGGCACGCTGGCGAAAACGCCCGTTCCTACCAGTGCCAGCAGCGCGGCGCCGTACGCCGACCCTTCCTGGCTTTCCAGGGTCACCGACCTCTTATTGAAAACATCCGCCAGCAGCTGGCGCCAGAATGCGCTCTGCGCGCCGCCGCCCGATAATCGCACCGACGACAGCGGCACGCCCATTTCTTCGATAATGTCGAGGCAATCCTTCTGGCTGTACGACACGCCTTCGAGCAGCGACCGGATCAGATCGGCGCGCGTGTGTTTCGCGGTCAGGCCGATCCAGCCGCCGCGCGCCCGGGCATCCAGATGCGGCGTGCGCTCGCCCATCAGATACGGCAGCCAGAACAGGCCCTGCGATCCCGCGGGTGCGGTTGCGGCTTCCGTCGTGAGCGCGTCGTAGCTCGAGCCGGGCGCGAGCTGATTGCGGAACCACTGAAAGCTGAGACCCGCCCCCTGGGTGACCCCCATCACGTGCCACGCGCCGGCCACGGCATGGCAGAACGTGTGGACGCGGCCCGCGGGATCGTAGTGGGGCTTCTCCATGAACGCGAACACCACGCCCGATGTGCCCAGCGTGTCGGAGACAACGCCGGGCTCGACGATGCCGTTGCCCACCGCGCTGGCGGCCTGATCGCCGCCGCCGCCCACCACCGGCGTGCCCTCGGCCAGGCCTGTCGCCGCCGCAGCCTCGCGCGTGATGTGGCCGGTGACTTCATGCGATTCGTACACGCGCGGCAGAATGGCGCGATCGAGCCCGAGCGCGTCCACCAGTTCCCACGACCAGCGGCGGTTCACGACGTCGAACAGCGCCGTGCCTGAGGCATCCGAAACTTCGCTCGCATACTCGCCGGTGAGCTGGAATCGCAGATAGTCCTTTGGCAGCAACACGCGGCGTATGCGCGCGAACAGCGCGGGCTCGTTATCGCGGACCCACAACAGCTTGGGGAGCGTGAAGCCGGTGAGCACCGGATTGGCCGTGCAGCGCAGCACGGTTTCCGCGCCCACCCTGGCGTTGATCGCATCCACCTGCGCCTGGCTGCGCTGATCGCACCAGATGAGCGCCGGCCGGATCACGGTGTTCGCTTCATCGAGCAGCGTGAGGCCGTGCATCTGGCCGGAGAGCCCGATGCCGTGGATGTCGCTGCCGCTTGCGCCCGCTTCCTTCAGGACGCCGCGAATGGCCGCCTGCGCCGCCTCCCACCAGTTCTCAGGCCGCTGTTCGGCCCAGAGGGGCCGCTGCATAAGAATGTCCTCGTGCGCGGCGCTCACCGCATAACGGACGCGCCCCTGCTCGTCCACCAGCAGCGCGCGCGTGCTTCCGGTCCCGACATCGATACCCAGCCAGTACATGAATGACTCCCCGATGAGTTATTGTCTGCGTTCGAGAAACGGCAGATAGGACGCGCCGAACAGCCCGGCCTGGTTGCCCAGCGTGGCCTTCTCAATCCTGGTTGGCGCGTGCCGGAAGGTGAACGAGCGCGAGCGGACTTGTTCCAGCATCGCCGGCGCGAACAGATCCCAGGCGGGCAGCGGACCGCCGCTCAGCAGATAAAGCGGGAAATTGAAAATATTCACCAGCCCCGCGATGGCGATCCCCAGGTAGCCGCCCATCGCGTCAAAAACCCGCCTGGCCTTTTCGTCGCCCGCCACGGCCAGGTCATACACCTGTTCCGACGTAACATCGTGCCCGAGGCCGATCACGCGCGCCATGCCGGAGATGGCCGTGGCCGACGCGTGCTTCTCGAGGCAACCGCGGTTGCCGCATCCACAGGGATTACCGTCGTTGATCACCGCCACGTGCCCGATCTCTCCGGCCATGCCGGTGTGGCCGTGCAGGATGCGACCGCCGGAGATAATGCCGCCCCCGATGCCTGTGCCAAGCGTTAGCAGAAACAGATCGTCAACATCGCGCCCCGCCCCGATCCATTTCTCGCCCAGTGCGGCGGCGTTAGCGTCGTTCTCCAGAATCACGGTAGTGCTCAGCTGCTTTTCGATGTCGTCGCGCAGGCAGTAGCCTTCGAACTGCGGCAGATTGTTCGAGCCGACGATCAGACCCTCTTTGAGATCGATGAAGCCCGCCACGGAAACGCCGATCCCCGCCAGCGTTCGTGCCCCGCCAATCTCGTCGCGCAGGTTGACGATGGAATTGACCATGTCGGCGATAACGGCATCGCGGCCAGCCGACAGCTCCGCGCGTCCTGAGATCTTCGACAGCATTTCACCGGAATCGGAAATTGCGGCCGCTCGCAGATTGGTACCGCCCAGATCGACGCCTATTGAGTATTCAGGCATGAAATCGGCATGATATCAGGAAGAGACCGCCCCATGACCGACAGCGAGGAACATCTGCAGCGAGTACGGCGAATCTGCGCCGCCCTGCCTGGAACCACGGAGAAACTCTCGCACGGCGAACCGACCTTCTTCGCCGGCAAAAAGTGTACGCGATGTTCGCGAACAACCACCACGATGACGGACACATCGCGGTGTGGGTGGCCGCGGAGCCGGGTTTGCAGGCCACGCTGATCCGCACTTTGCCGCGGAAGTACTTCCGGCCTCCCTACGTGGGCGTGCGCGGCTGGGTCGGCATCGAGTTGCCCGCGGTCAGCGATGAAGAGCTGGCGGAACATCTGCTGGACGCCTGGAAGCTGATCGCCCCCAGGAAGAGCGCGGCGCGTTGATGAAGCCCACGCGTGAGCAGGCACTGGCGCGCGCTCGGGAAAGACTCCGGCGATGCATTCCGGCGGACCGGAATCTCTCTGAGGAGTTGTTGAGGGGAATGCCGCGAAGAAGCTGCGCGGGACGATGCGAAGTGAGGGCCTCTGCCGAGTATGCCAATCGCTCCCCTGGAATGTAGCTTCGCCTCCCCCTGGGGGCAGACGATCGGGTTTTGTCGTCTGCCATTGCCCGGGCACTCGAACGGGCAGACGACATAAACCGATCGTCTGCCCCACGGAGTGCCGTTGCTGTAAGAGCCGCGGTTTCACACATCCTTTACAAGCGAACGACCACTGACGGGGGCCGCCGATACAACATCGGAATAATGCCGCTGGGAGCTTCCAATCCGCCCAGCCCTTCAGGGACGTACTTCTACCGGGGACGAAGATGATTCTGCGCGGCGCTCGCGTGGCCTGTTCGCCAGCGCAAGCCGAAATTGCCGACATCGAGATCGCTCTGGGGCGGATACGAACCCTCGGACGCGTCAACGGAAACAATGCTCTCGATTTCGGCCGATATCTGATGCTGCCGGGCCTCATCAACGCGCACGATCATCTCGAGTTCAACCTGTTCCCGCGCCTCGGTAAAGGGCCATACGAAAGCGCCGCGGAATGGGCCACTGATATCCACGCGCGTTTCGCCGAGCCTATTCGCGAGGTGCTGAGCGTTCCGCGTGAAGATCGGCTCATCTGGGGCGGTCTGCGGAATCTGTCCTGCGGCGTGACCACGGTTTGCCATCACAATCCCTGGGAGCCCCTGTTCGATAACGGCTTTCCGGTGAGGGTGGTGCGCAGGGTTTCCTGGGCGCATTCGCTCGACTTCAGTCAGGATCTGGCCGAGCGCCACGGGTCGTGCCCGGCTACTCGGCCGTTCATTTTCCATGCCGGCGAGGCCGTCAATGGCGCAGGGCGCGAGGAAATGACCGCGCTGGCGCGTCTTGGTCTGTTTGCGCCGAACTCGGTGATGGTCCATGCAGTGGCGCTCGACGAGGAGTCTCTTGCCCTGGCGCTGGGGAACGGGTGCGCGGTCATCTGGTGCCCCAGCTCGAACCTGTTCATCCTCGGCAAGACACTCTCTGGCGGAGTGCTCGCGTCGGGCCTTCGGGTCGCTCTCGGAACCGATTCGGGTCTGAGCGCCGAAGGAGACATGCTCGACGAATTGCGCATCGCTCGCGAGATCTCGGGTCTGGATGAGGAGAGGCTCTATGGGATGGTGACCACGGCCGCCGCCGGCGTTCTGCGGCTCGCCAACGGCGAAGGGAGCCTCTGCCAGAACGGGGTCGCCGATTTCCTGCTGTACGAGGACACGGGTCTGACGCCGGCCGAAGCCCTGTTCCAGCAATTGCCCGCGGCGGTGTTCATCCGCGGAAGGGCGCAGCTTGTCACCGAGGAGTTCGCGGCGGCATGGGAGGGCGCGTTTCCGCAGATCGCGCGGTTCCAGCGGCTCGCGGTGGACGGACGCGGCGCCGTGCGCGTGCGCTGCAGGGTTCCATCCATGCCGGCCGGCCTGCGGCTCGCAGGACGCCAGGTCGCGTTATTATCGACCTGATGAAGAATCCGTTCGTTGCGATCTGCATCGTCGCGGGATTTGCGGCAGTAACGGCGGCAGACAGCAAGCCGGCCATGCCCGTCTACAACAGCGCAGGTGAGTTGATATTTCCCGCGGCATACCGCGAATGGGTCTATCTGTCGTCCGGCTTCGACATGAGTTACAGCGCCACCAGCGGCGCGGGGATGCACGCGTTCGACAACGTCTTCGTGAACCCTGAAGCGTACCGGGCCTTCCTCGACCGCGGCAGATGGCCGGACAAGACAATGCTGGTGCTCGAAGTACGCGGCGGGCAGAGCAAGGGCTCCATTAACCAGAGCGGTTATTATCAGGCCTCTGCCGTGATGGACACGGAGGTGCATGTAAAGGACGAGGCGCGCTTCCCGGGGAAATGGGCCTTCTTCGCTTTCCCGAAGCAGCAGGGAGCGGGGAAGCTGTTTCCGAGGACTGCCGATTGCTACTCCTGTCACGAACAGCATGCCGCCGTGGATACGACATTCGTGCAATTCTATCCGAGCCTGATGGCGATCGCCGATAAGAAAGGCACGCTGAGCCCGGGATATCTGAAGTCCCGCTGATCGCGAAGACGTGCCGCACGCTTCCGCGGGCTGCTCTGGGCTTCAGGCCACGGTCCGGGCAGCGCGAGCTCATCTGACCCCCCGAGGTGCAGGCTGAAGCCTGCTCTACTACGGATCGTGAAGCCTCAGTAGAGTGGGCTTTAGCCTGCAGCGCAAATGGCCAATCTCCAGATGCAGGTCCGGCCGAGAACAGTAGACTAACCGCCCCACCAGCTACGCGACGAGTATCAGGTGCACGTCCATGACGTTGGTGTTTGTGGGGCCGGTTCGAATGAGGTCGCCGAGGGGATCGAAAAAGCTATACGCGTCATTGCGGGCGAGGAAATCTGTTGGGTTAGCGCGCGCGGAAGTGGTCCCGTCGGCGATTGCTCCGGCGGCATCGGTCGGCCCATCGGTGCCGTCCGTTCCCGCGCTCAGAATGGTTACGCCCGCGAGTCCGGCGATCTCGTTCACCGTGGCCAGCACGAACTCCTGGTTACGTCCGCCTTTTCCATCGCCGCGCAGCGTCACGGTAGTCTCACCGCCCGATATGACGCAGGCCGGCGGCTTCACCGGCTGGCCGCTTGCGCGAATTTCGCGCGCGATGGCGGCGTGCATCATCGCGACATCGCGAGTTTCACCCTGGATGGTTGTGGAGAGCACCAGCGTACGATATCCGAGTGAACGCGCGGTAGCCGCCGCGGCGGCCATGGCCTGGCGATTACTGCCGGCCAGGACGTTCTGCACCCGATGGAAGACGGCATCGCCCGGCTTCGGCGTCTCCGCAATCTCGCCGCGGGCGCCGCGTTCGAACCGTTCACGAACCGCCGCCGGTATCCGCTCCCCGACGCCATAGCGGCGAATGATTGCGAGCGCATCCGCGAACGTGGAGCGATCGGGCGCGGTGGGACCGGAGCCGATCGTGTCGGGATCGTCGCCGATGACATCGGAGAGCATCAGCGTTATCACCGTAGCCGGACACGCCAGCCGCGCGAGTTGGCCGCCCTTGATGGCGGAGCAGTGCTTACGAACGCAGTTCAGCTCGTGGATGTTGGCGCCGCAGGCGAGCAACGCGCGCGTGGTTGCCTGCTTGTCCTCCAGCGTTAGCCCATCCGCGGGAAGCGGCATGAGCGCGGAGGCGCCGCCGGAAATGACGCACAGCAGCAGGTCGTCTTCGCCGGCGTCCTGCGCCATGCGCGTGATTTCGCCGGCCCCGCGCAGGCCGTTCTCGTCCGGCACGGGATGTCCGCATTCGTTCAGCCTCACTCGCCGCAGCCGGGCGGTGTGGCCGTACTTCACGTTGACGATGCCGCCGGCGATACGCCGTCCCAGCAGCGTCTCCAGCGCGGCAGCCATCGGCGCGCCCGCTTTCCCGGCGCCCACCACAAACACGCGCCGAAACCTGTCGAGGCGATAGCGCTTCCGAGCGCACACGAGAACATCGCGTTCGACGCGCACGTGGCGCAGAATGGCCTCGCGCGGGTTGGCGGCGGCGAGCGCGGCGCGGAAAATGCGCATCGCGTCGCGGCGCAGTTGCCGTTCGGACAGCATCAGAAGATGGGCAGCGCGAGGATCTTCTTGACGGTCTCGGCCGGATCGTCGCTGGTAACCTCAATGCGATAATCGGCGCGCTGGTAGGAAGCGCGGCGCGCAAAGAAGAGGTGCTCCAGCCGTTCGGCATCGCGGGCCAGCGGGCGGTCCTGTGTGCTGGCGCTCAGGCGCGCCCGGATTATCGCGAGAGGGCAGTCGATCCAGATGGAGACGCCGTTGTTCTCCAGCAGTTCGAAGTTCTCCTGGACCGTGAAAGCGCCGCCGCCGAGCGCCACTACCAGAGGACGGCCCGTGCGGATGATTTTGACCCGCTTTTGTATCGCCTTGTACTCGATCTTGCGGAACTCCTCCTCGCCGCGCGAATCGAAAATCCGCGGGATGGGTTCCTTCTGTTCGGCTTCTATGTCCTCGTCGGTGTCGGCGAAGGTCCAGCCGAGCTCGTAGGCGAGTTGCCGCCCGATGGTGGTTTTCCCGCTGCCCATGAAGCCAATCACGTAGATGCCGGGCGTCAGCTTGAGTTTATGGATCATCGGTTGCGCTGCCAGATGCGTTCGAGTTGTGCTTCCACCACGCCGGGAAATATACGGCTGGCCCCGACCATCAGCCAGCTGATCCGCGGAACCAGCACGGTTCGCGCGTTCCGTTCCACGCCCCGGGCTATCGCCTCGGCGCACTCGGCCGCCGTGATGGCGTACCGCTCGCGCCCGCGCACCAGGGCGGCCGGAGGCTTTCCGCCCAGCACGTTCGCCTGAAACTCCGTTTTGACGTACCCTGGACAGACCGTCATGGCGTGGATACCGAACGGCCGCAATTCCATGCGCAGGCCGTCCGTGAGTGAGCATACCGCGTACTTCGAAGCCGAGTAAAGAGTAACCCACGGCAGAGTCACCTTGCCGGCAATGGAGCTGACGTTCACTATGAAGCCGCTCCGGGCGGCGCGCATCGGCGCGGAGGCAAGCTGCGCCATCTCCAGCGCAGCGAAGAAGTTCAGCTCGAACATGTGCCGGACCGCGTCCAGCGGGGCTTCGTACGCGGGCGCGTAGAGGCCGATGCCGGCGTTATTAATCAGGATGTCGATGCGGCCGAAGCGGGCCATGGTCGCATCTACGATCCTCTTCCGCGAGCCCGGGTCGAGCAGATCGCCCGCGACGGCGAACGCATCGGGGCCGCCGGCCCGCCTGAGGTCTTCTTCAGACCGGGCGGTCGGAGCCACCTGCGCTCCACGTCGCCGGAATGCCTCGACGCACGCCGCGCCGATTCCGCGCGACGCGCCGGTGATGAGAACCACCTTGCCCTGAATATCCATTTCTGTCGGATCGCCGGGCCCGGATGGCGTTGAAGGCCCGGTTCATTGCCGTACCGAAGAGTAAGAAGCCATAATAGTACACTCATCGCAGTAGCCGGACCTCGGTTGTCTTGTGAGCAACGTGACCATCAGCGCGCTCGAGGAAGCCATTCGCGTGAAAAAGGAACGGCTGGATCGCCTGCGCCCGTTGCCGGCGGAAGCGCTGCGCAATCTGGAACATTACTATGACATAGAGATCACTTACACGTCGAACGCGCTCGAGGGAAATACGCTCAGCCCGGTTGAAACGACTCTGGTCATCGAGAAGGGCGTTACGATCGGCGGCAAGCCGCTCAAGGATCATCTGGAAGCAATCGACCACTACGACGCGATGCGCTATGTCCGCGAGATCGCTCGCGAGAGAGCGCCGCTTACCGAAAGCGACTTGAGGAACCTTCACCGCCTGGTGGTGCAGCGATCGCGGCCGGAGATTGCGGGACGCTACGCCGACCTCCCGCGCTATGTTCGCACCGAGACGGGCCGGCACGAGTTCGCGGCGCCCGCGCAGGTCCCGGCGCTGATGGGCGATCTCGCTGGGTGGCTCAAGGCGGCAGCCGATACGCCCGAGGTCGCTTTTACCGCGCACCGCCGGCTGGTGGACATCCACCCTTTTAATGACGGCAATGGACGCACAGCGCGCCTGCTGATGAACCTGATCCTGATCCGCGCGGGATATCCGCCGATCGACGTTCGGCCGGATGACAGACTCTCCTACATTCTGGCGTTGCAGCAATCGCAGGCGGGGCGGGGGGACGAGGCTTTCGAGGCGCTGCTGTACCGGCGCCTGGACGCAACGCTCGACGAATATCTGACCGCGCTCGGGAAGACGTAATCCACGCGGGAGCGCCTGCCGGGTCCTGTCGCATAATAGAGGGATGCAGCAGGATCTGTTGCCGCTCTTCCCGTTGCAAACCGTTCTTTTCCCGCGGACTCCCCTGCCCCTCCACATCCACGAGGACCGCTACAAACAGATGATGCGCGACGTCCTGGATAACCAGGTGGAGTTCGGCGTGGTGCAGGCCGGCGAAAAGGGAATCGTTAACATGGGCTGCACCGCGAGCATCGAGAAGATCCTGAACCAGTATCCGGACGGCCGCCTCGATCTGCTCACCCTCGGCCGACGGCGGTTCGAGATCCTCTCGCTTGACGACGACCTGCCGTTTCTCCGCGGCGCCGTCGAGTATTTCGATGATGAGGACTTCGACCCGGTGGCATCCACTGTGCAGGAGCAGGTGCTCGAGCGATACCGGGAGTTGCGCGACATCTCCGAGCCGCCGAGCTGGCAGGATCCCGAACTCACCGATCCGCAGCTCAGCTTTCAGCTCGCGCAAATCGTGCCCGATCTCGATTTCCGCCAGATCCTGCTGGCGACGCGTTCGGAATCGGCGCGCATGGAGAATATGGCGAAGTTCCTGACCGCGTGGGTTCCCCGCCACCGCAGCGCGCTGCACGCCCGCAGCCTCGCGCCTCTGAACGGACACGGCACTTCGTCCGAACTGCCGTGAGCCGGCTGAACCTGCTCATCGACGCCGACGACACGCTCTGGGAGAACAACATCTGGTTCGAGCGCGCGTTCGACGAGTTCTGCTCGTTTCTGGATCATTCCACGCTCAGGCCGCCGGAAGTGCGCGCGATTCTGGACGAGATCGAGATCGCCAACATCCAGGTGCACGGCTACGGATCGCTGAATTTCGCGCGGAATCTGCGCCAGTGTTACGCGAGGCTGGCGGAGAGAGAGATCCGCGAAGACGACCTGCGCACGGTCAGCGCATTCGCCGAGCGCATTCTCGAGGCTCCCACCGAGGTGATCGAGGGCGTTGAGGAAACACTCGCGTACCTTGCCGGCCGCCACTCGCTGACCCTGTTCACCAAAGGCCAGGCGGAGGAGCAGAAGCTGAAGCTCGACCGCTCCGGGCTGGGCGTGTGGTTCGGACACACGGCCATCGTGCGCGAGAAGGACGCGGCTTCGTATCAGGCGCTGGTGCGGGAGCGTCGCCTGAACCCGGCCGACACCTGGATGATCGGAAACTCGCCGAAGTCGGACATCAATCCGGCGCTGGCCGCGGGATTGAACGCAGTGTTCGTGCCGCACGCGCGCACATGGAGTCTGGAGCATGAGGAGATGGCCACGGCGGCCGACGGCCGCAGGCTCGAGATAGTGGAGCGCTTCGCCGATTTGTGCAGGTTGTTTTGAATTGCGACGGGCAGTGCAGGCTGAAAGCCTGCTCTACTGTCAGCGCCGGCCTGCTATGGCAGATTCACCACGAACGGGGGCTGAACGGCATGTCCGTCAGCATCGCGAATGTCCATCGGCGCGAACGACACCGGCGTGATGTGCATCGTTTTTCCCGCGATCTCCACCACCAGAAAATGGTTCTGCGCGGCCCACGCGGCAATGTTGGCGGCCTTCATGTGGGGCTCCACGTTTCCGTGACGCAACTCGCCGCCGGCGCCGCTCACCACCCAGGTTATGCCGCGGGTAGCCGCATTCGTCTCGCTGATCTGAAGGTTGTGCTCGTGGCCCGAGAACACCACCTTGACGCCGGTGTTGGCGAACAGGTTCGCCCAGTGATGCAGTTGGACGGTGTTGGGCGGGTGCAGCGGACCAGCGCTGTACAACGGATGGTGAAAGAACGGAATCTTCCACGGCGCCTTCGATTCGGCGAACGCCTGCTGCATCCAGTGAAACTCTTCGCCGTCCTCGAGGTAGAACGGCCGCGGCGGTCCCGATTCCGTGTTGCTGGTACTGTCCAGTCCGAAGAAGTCCACGAGGCCGCCATACGAAAACCGGAAGTAGCGGGCAGGCTTTCCACCAGGGTAAGCGAAATTATCCAGGAACTGATCCATATCGCGGTGCGACTCCGTCTCGTTTCCGTCATGGTTGCCGAGGATGCCGAAGAAGGGGATCTCCGCCATCAGGGGCTCATAGGGGTCGAAGAACTTCGGCCCCCAGTCCCGGTCCTCTTTGCCGGTGTGCCCCATCCCCAGAAGAAAGCCGGATATGTCGCCGTAGATGGTATCGCCGAGGCCGAGAATCAGGCGCACGGGGCTGTCCGAGCTCGCCCGTTTCCGGTACTCCTGCAACATCGCGCCGGCCACATCGCGCTGCACCTGGTTGCCGGTCCCGAAATCGCCAATGACGAAGAAAGTGATGCGGTCCGATTTTGCCGGCCAGGTCCGCACGCTGGCCTTGCCGATCTGCTGATTGCCGATCGAAACATCGTATGGGTATGTCTGGTCCGGCTTCAGGTTGCCTGCCACGATAGAGTTCGCGCGTGTGCTCAGGATACGGCCGGCAATGTGGATGGTGGCCATGCCGTGTGACGGGGCCGATCGGCCGATCGTATTGACGCCGTCGCATGTGCCCCACGAGAGCTCGACATAATCGGGGCCGAGGTCGGTGACGTAGGTATAGAATTTCTGGGCCGCGGCCGGCGCCGCTGCCGCGACACAGAGCAGCGCTGCTCCCAGCCAGCGGATGGCACGCCGTGCGGGCGCGGCAAGCCTCATGGAATGGTCACTTGTGGCGTCTTCACGGTCATGTCGGTAAGGACGGCCGCCGGGCCTTTGGACTGAATCTCTCCCGCAAAAAACTGCTCCAGCAGATCGCGTCTGGCCAGCAGAGCCTGAATGTCCTCCCCGGTGACGTACGGCATCAGAGCCTGCTCGAGCTGCTCCTTTGTCAGGGCTTTCATCGCGTCCAGAGTTTTCTGGCTGCAGCGGCGCAATGTGTCCTTGTTATGCAGCGACGGATCATCGCGGAAAGCCCGCGTGTGGTCGATCATCCAGACCTTCCAGTCTTTGTCGATGAGCAGGTTGCCCTGATTGCGATCTTCATTGTAGATGAGCGCATCGAATACGCGCACCTCATTGAGCTGCCGCACCCACTCGTTCAGGTCCGGCGGCTCCGCGTTTTTTTCCCGCCGGCCAGTCTCATCGAACTGTACGTTATCCACCCACCAGCTCACGGCCGCCGGCTTGCCGTCCACCTCGCGATAGACGCACACCGGAATCATGTTCAGGTTCATGAGCTTGTCCAGGCGATACGCGGCAATGTTGAACTTGTAGGAATCGCGGAAGTTTCGTTCGATTCCTTCCTTAAGACGAACGGAGTCTTTGTAAACGTCAACGTCCTGGATATGGGCGTCATGAATCCAGTTGCCGTCGGTCAGGGTGGCGCGCCGGGTGTGCGTAACGCCGATGGGGATCTTTCGTTCGGCCACAATCTGCGCGGTCAGAAGGAAGTGCTCCATCTGGCCGCGCGTGAGCTGGCTGGCCGTAATGTTCGATTTGGGAACACTGGCATCGGCGGGCAGAATGGCGATGCGGCTGGTGGCAGGAGGAAGCGGCTGGGTGACGTTCGACTTTTGTGCGCCCGGGGCCAAGGTTACACCCAGAGCCATTGCGCAAGTCAGAAAGGTAACAGAAACAATGCCCTGGCGAGGACGAACCATTTAACGCTCCCTTCAAGGTAGACGAAGAGAAGCGGAAAACCTTTCGTAGCCGCAACAAACGACTCCCTGGCGGTCGCGGCTCGGTCAGGGTTACTGAGCTATTCGGCAACCGCTCCCTGGCGGTCGCGGCTCAGTCGGGCTTACTGAGGCGCCCGGTCAGGCGGGGCGCATGACTCTCGTAATCGCGGCTGCCATAGCGTCCCAGCGGGACTGCTCGAGCGTCAATCTCTTTTTTCCGGCCGCGGTGAGGCGGTAAAAACGGGCCTTACGATTGGTGGAGGAAGTCTCCCATTTGCCCGACAGATCGCCGTTCTTCTCCAGGCGATAGAGCGCTGGATATAAAGAGCCGTGGTCCACTTCCAGCACCCCGTCCGATTCGCGTTCGATGGCTTTGGCGATCTCATAGCCGTTGGCTGGTCCCGCGAGCAACGTGCGCAGAACCATCATGTCCAGCGTGCCCTGCAGGAGATCGAGCCTCGCGTCCTGCTTTTTCTTCATCGGAAGTCATGATAGCATCTCTACAGGTAGATTGTCCACTATCAACGGAACCATCGGGCTTCCGCAGCGTATATACGGTTATGAACGGCGTCAGCAGAAGATTCCTCCTCTGGCAGGGCGCGTTGTTTGCCGCTCCACGCTCGACTCGCGTACCATCGCAGAACGAGACCGTCTATCGATTCTCGACCGCGGAATGGGAGGTCATGATGAGCGTGACTTTCTTCGATCGCTACGCGAGCTCGGGATTCTGGTTTCAGGATCGGCGTAAGGGCGGCCAGTTCTGTCTCTCCGCGGATGGCCGTCAGGGCGCCGGGTGCCTGCCCGGCTTCACCGGCGCGGTGGCCATCGCGCAATACCGCATGCGACCCGCCGTTCGGGGAGCGCGCAAACCAGAGATGCGCGAATGCGTCCGCACTATCGATCAGGACGATCGCCTGAAGACCCGGCCCCCGTTTGAATCCGCCATCGAGGTGCGCGACGGCGTGGCCAGCGATATTCAGGCGTTCGGCTATGAAACCGCGGGCTCGGAGCGGCATGACGATGTGGGCGCCGCCGGTCCGTGGTGTCTGCTGCGTCAGGATCTTTATATCGACGCGGAGAGTTCTCCATTTCTCGTCGTTCACTGGAAACACAGCCTGGATGAAATCAGGATCCTGGACGTCATTCCCGGAGAGCGCACGCGACCGTTCGAGAAGGAGCGAAAGCGATGAGGCGGTTACTCGCTTCCCTGTGGCGCCGGATTCGCTTCTTCCGCAGCTATTCCGATCTCGAGGAAGAGATGCGCGTGAACCTGGAGCTCCAGGCGGAGGAGAATGCCGACCGCGGCATGTCCCCGGAGGAAGCCCGGCGTCAGGCGCGATTGCGCTTCGGCAACACGCCGGCGACGATCGAGGCGATCCGCGACCAGGAGCTGGTCACGAGATTAGAGAGCTGCTACCGCGACTTCGTTGTCGGACTTCGGGCCATCCGCAAAAGTCCCATCTTTTCGCTCATTGCGATACTGACACTGGCCATCGGCATCGGCGCGAACACGGCGGTTTTCACGGTGCTGTATGGACTCCTGCTGCGCAGTCTGCCGGTGGCGCACCCGCGCGAGCTCGCTCTCATTGGCGTCGATCTCGACAGGACGCGGGTTGTCCCGAACGTCCCCTGGAGAATGTACGAGGCGCTGCGGCGTCAGCAGCACGCATTTACCGGCATCGCCGCCGCTTACTGGGACAACGTCTCGATGAGAGACGCCGAAGGCGTTATGCGCCAGTACAACGCCGCCATGATGAGCGGGAATGCATTTCAGGTGCTCGAAATGCGGCCTTATCTCGGCAGACTGTTCGGCCCATCCGACGACACGCGCGGCGGGCCGCCGCAGGGATGGCCCGTGGTTATCGGTTATCGGCTCTGGAAGGATCGCTTCGGCGGCGATGCCTCGGTCGTCGGCAAGCAGATTCGTCTTTCGAACGCGATTGCCACCATTATTGGCGTGGCGCCGCCGGACTTCGAGGGCCTGTGGCCCGGTACGAACCTGAGCCTTTATCTGCCGATTCAGTTCCTGCCGACCATCATGGAGCACGATGACCTGAACAATCCGGAGTCAGGATTTTTCTGTTCAATTATCGGACGGCTGAAACCCGGCATAACCATTGCCGCGGCGAATGCGGAAATGCAGGTGTATCAGAAAGAGCTGCTGAAGGAGTCCGTTCCGCTCGCTATTCAGCAGCAGCCCTGGTTCCGCCGGGTCAGGATCCAGGTAATCTCCGCGCGCACCGGAATCAGTCTCTTCGATCGCAGCTTTCTTGCTCCGTTCTATCTGATGCAGGGCCTGGTGGGAGTTGTGCTGCTGCTGTGCTGCGTGAACGTCGGTGGCCTGATGATGTCCAAAGTGCATACGCGGCAGCACGAGTTCGCGGTTCGCACGGCGCTGGGCGGCGCACGGTGGCGTCTTATCCGCCAGTATCTGACGGAATCGCTGATCATCGCTCTCGCCGGCGCGGCGCTGGGCGCGGTCGCCGCGTGGTACGGCAACGGTCTCCTCCTCCATTTCTTCCGCGGACCGATGATGTTCGAAGACCCCGTTGTGCCGCCGGACTCCACTGTCTTTGTCGTAACCGGCGTGTTCGCGGTCCTCACCACGCTGTTCTTCGGAACACTTCCAGCGCTGCGGGCCGGCCGCGCCGATCCAGGTACGCTGCTCACCTCTCGCGGCAGGGTGGGCGCGCGCAGGCAGATCGCCGGGAAGGCTTTCGTTCCGCTGCAAGTGGCCATGTCGCTGGTGCTTGTGGCAGTGGCCACATTGCTTTCCCAGAGCCTCATCCGCCTTCACGGCGAGCGCACCGGCTTCGAAGTGAATCACGTCACTATTCAGACGCCGCCATTCCACCGCTTGCCCCAGAAAGGCGAGGCGAAGCTCGATCTTTACCAAAGGATGGTGGACCGGCTCGAGCAGATGCCGGGAATGCGGTCGGCCGCGGTGACTTACTACACGCCGCTGACGGGCGATCAGGCCATGGCCGCGTTTCAGGCGACCGATGCGCCATCCGACCAGACGCTTCGCATGGCGTACAACGACGTTGGTCCGGGTTATTTCCGCACCATGGAGACGAAGATCCTGGCCGGCCGCGAGTTCCAGCGAAACGAGAGGAAGCGCGATGTGTGCGTGATCAATCAGTCCGCCGCGGCGGCGCTGTTTCCACGCCAGAGCGCTCTGGGACGATATGTTCGCAGCAACGATACCCGTGAATTCGAACAGATAGTGAACTGCCGCGTGATCGGCATCGCGCAGAATGCGAAGTTTGCCAGCCTCCGCGACACACCCCCGAAGACGGTCTATTTCCCAGTGACCACGCGAACTGGCGGAAACCTCGTGTTTCTGATGAACGCGGACACCGAAGCCGATGCCATCGCGGGGTACCGAAAGGCCATCACCGAGATCGCGCCCACCGTTCCCCTGGTTCTCTTCGTCACGCTGAAAGAGCAGATGGATGCCGCGCTCGGAAGCCAGCGCCTCATCACTATCATGAGCAACTTCTTCGCGGGTCTCGCGCTTTTCCTGAGCGCGATCGGGCTTTACGGGCTCCTTTCTTCGAGCGTCGCTCAGCGTACCAGCGAAATCGGCGTGCGCATCGCATTGGGCGCGCAACGTGGGGTTGTGCTGCGCATGATCCTCTCCGAAGCGCTCGGGCTGCTGGGCGCCGGAGTGGCGCTGGGCGCAATTGCGCTCGTGTTCGGAGTCCGGTTCGTGCAAAGCATGCTGTTCGGGCTGTCGGCGTTCGATCCGTTGACGCTGCTGGGAACCGCGGCGGCGCTCACGCTGGTGACATTGTGCGCCGGGCTGATTCCGGCATTGCATGCGGCATCCGTTGATCCGATGTACGCGCTGCGGTCGGAGTGAAAGAGCGAGCCGCCTCGCCTGCTGCCGGGCGCCCCGCCCGCGTGGTCCGGGCGCAACACGCATTCAGAAAGTACCGATCAGGCCGACGAGGCGTCGGCCGCAGGCGAGGCGCCCGCCCCACAAACGCCGGGGGCGCGGTCGGGTACACTCGACCAAAGGGGCATGAAGCGCAAAGCAATTCTCATGGTTCTCGCAACGGCGCTGGCTGCAGCCCAGACCGCCACGGAGCCTTCGCCGGCCGAGCGAGGCGCCGAACTCGCCGAGCAGGGCCGCTGCGCCGACGCCATGCCTCTGATCCGGCAGGGCATGGATCAGGCGACCGACAGGGATCTGAAACGCCGGATCGGCGTTGACGGGGTGCGCTGCGCAATGATGGCCGATCAGGAAGGCGACGCGACGGCTTTTCTGGCGTGGCTCGAGCGCGAATTCCCTCGCGATCCCGACATCCTTTTTCTGGCCGCCCATGTCCACTGGGATTTGTTCCTCCGTTCGCAGCAGGCGCTGATCGCCGCCGCGCCCGACTCGCCGCTGGTGGTGCAGCTCAACGCCGAAGGATTCGAAAGACAGGGCGCCTGGAAGCAGGCGATCGACGAATACCGCATCCTGCTGAAGCGCGCGCCGGACACTCCGGGAATCCATTACCGCATCGGCCGGCTGCTTCAGGAACTGCCTCCGACGCCCACGTCAGGCGACGAAGAACAGAAAGAATTCGAAGCGGAGCTGCAGGTTTTCCCGCAGAATGCGATGGCTGAGTACTCGCTTGGCGAGTTGGCGCGGCGAGCCAACCACCTGCCCCAGGCCGTGGAGCATTTTCGGCGTGCGGTGGAGCTGAACGCCGGTCTGGGCGACGCGTATTACGGCCTCGGCAAATCGCTCCTCGATTCGGACCACGCATCCGACGCCGTGCCTCCGCTCGAGACGGCAGCCCGGCTCGAGCCCGAGAACCCGACCGTGCACCTGGCGCTGGCCACCGCGTATCAGCGCACCGGCCGTAAAGACGACGCATTGCGAGAGTTCAGCCTGCAGAAAGCCGCGGCGGAAAAGATCCAGCAGACGACCAATGCCGTGCGGAGAGGAATAGCCGGTGAAGCGCCCGAGAACGGCGCGCGATAGTCCGGCGATCCTGGCTGTTGGCGCTCTGGCCCTGGCCGCCGGCGCCCTCGCGTTTCAGTCATCCAAACCCGCCCCCCCGCAGCGGCCGCATTTCACGGACGTGGCGCCCCGTTCGCGATTCTCTTACGTCACCAACAACGACTATTCACCGCGGAAGTATTTCATTCAGACCCTCGGCAGCGGCGTCGCAGTCTTCGATTACGACAACGACGGCAGAATGGACCTCTTCTTCGCGAACGGCGCCAAACTCCCCGAGCTGAAGAAAACCGGGCCGGCGTTCTTCAACTGCCTGTTGCGCAACCGGGGCGACGGCACGTTCGACGACGTCACCGCGAAAGCCGGACTGACCGGTGAGGGTGCGGGATACAATTTCGGCGTCGCGGTGGGCGATTACGATAACGACGGCCGCGAAGACCTGTTCCTGTGCGGCGCGTCGCGAAACACGCTGTACCACAACAACGGAGATGGTACGTTCACGGACGTGACCAACGGTTCCGGGCTCGAAAAACCGGCGGGGACCCTCAGCGTCGGCGCAGCCTGGTTCGACTACGACAATGACGGGCTGCTCGATCTGGTGGTCTCCAACTATACGCTGTGGACGCCGGGCACGGACAAGCGCTGCAGCATGGCCGGGGTGGAATATTACTGCGATCCGCGTCTGTACACCAGCGTTCCCCACAGGCTCTATCACAACCTTGGCCACGGCAGGTTCGAAGACGTCACGGCCAAATCCGGTCTTGCGGCTGCACCGGGAAAGGGCATGGGCATCTCCATCGCCGATTTCAACGGGGACGGTCTTCCGGACGTCTTCATTGCGAACGACACCGAGCCGAACTCGCTGTTCATTAACAAAGGCAACGGCGCATTCGAGGATCAGGCGATCGAACTGGGCGTCGCCTATGACGAGAGCGGCAAGGCGGTCTCGTCGATGGGCAGCGACGCGAACGATTTCGACAACGATGGCCGGATCGATCTTTTCTATAACAATCTGCGCGGACAGATCTGGGCGCTGTTTCTGAACCGCGGCGACTCGTTTCGCTACATGTCTCCGCCGTCCAGGCTGAGCGATCTGAGCGGCAACTTCTCCGGATGGAGCGGCGGTTTCATCGATTACGACAACGATGGATGGAAGGACCTGTACTCGGCCAATGGCGGAGAGGACAACCTCAAACCGGAGGACCGGCAGCACGATACGTTGTTCCGCAACCAGGGCGGCGTGAAACTCGATGACGTCTCCGGGGAGCTGGGCGCCGCGTTTCTCCGCCGGGGATTCCAGCGGGGCTCGGCATTCGGCGATCTCAACAACGATGGAGCGGAGGACATCGTGGTGACATCGCTGAACGAGCGTCCGCGCATCCTGATCAATTCCGGCGATAGCGGTAACCACTGGCTGTTACTCGACCTGGTGGGCCGATACAGCAATCGCGATGCGATTGGCGCAAGCGTGAAAGTGACAACCGCCTCCGGCCGCGAACTTTATAATCACGTCGCGGTGAGCGTGGGGTTCATGTCTTCGAGCGATAAGCGAGTACACTTCGGCCTGGGCGCGGAAAAGCAGATCCGTTCGCTGGAGATCCGCTGGCCACGCGGCGGCGTTCAGCGGTTGTCGAACATTACTGCCGACAGGATTCTGCGCGTGGAGGAACCGGCGCGATGAGCGTGACGTGGGGCAGCCCTTCAGGCTGCGGCGGCGTTTACGCCGCCTCAGCTAATCGCGCTGCGAGGCGCTTGGTGGGGCCGGTCCCCCGGGACCGCACGGGACGCCCTCGTCCCGCTGCCCAAGGCGGAGGCAGGGGCCTCCGCGCGGGCGAGGGCGCCCGCCCCACAACGGGCTGCTAACTGCATGAAGCTGAGTGAAAGGGAGACCCACAAGCTTACGAGGGTCTTGTGCGATGTTCTCTGCGCGGTCGCAGTCGGCCTACCAGAACCAGGTTGCCACCACGTTGGGCTTCCCGGGGGTTCCGCCAATCACGTCCACGTGCACAACGAACTGCAGGTTCTTCTGCTTCCAGTTCGGCGGGGCGCCGCGCAATGCCTCGGCCATCAGCTCCGGGCTGGTGGCCAGTTCGGCGGCCGCGGCGGTGCCATACTGCGTGATGCCCGAAATCTCCACCAGCATCGCGCCGGTTTCCGGGTTGAACACGCGCGACACGATGGCGTAGTCCTGGTCGGTCCGATTGTCGGGCGGTAAGTGCGGCAGCGACCAGGGCGTGGGCTTGCCATGGTCGGTAATCATCCGTGGAACGCGATCTGCGTCGATGAAGAAACGCATCTGGCGGCTGATCTCTTTCCAGCGCGTGTAGGAATACCCGATCAGAACCGTGGGGCCGCTGCGCAGGTCCGCGAACGTCACCTCGCCGCCAATCCGCGTCTGCCAGGTGCGATTCATACGCGCCAGCATTTGCATTATTCGGGATGCGGCCATCAGGTCGCCGCCGCCGATGAACTGATCGGTGAGCAGCACAAACCGATCGCCATGCGTGTTGGGATCGGCTGAACCTCGCTGGATGTTATAGACAGGTACGAAGGCGGTCGTGATGAGCAGGGGCGTGGAACCCTGCAGCACCGGCTGCCAGAACCGATCGACTGCAGTCTCGGCGCGCTTCGGCCTGAACAGCCAGAACGCGGTAACGGTGACAGCGAGCGCAATCAGCGCCGCCACCATCCAGAGGACCGAACGCCTCACCCGAGGGCGCTCGCTCGGCTCGGCCGCTTCCATGATGCGGAACTCCGGAACGTAGCTCCCGGCTCGGATCTCGATTCGGACTTTCGCAGCGTGTCCGTCGGACGCGTAATATTGTTCGAGCCGCTTCCGGACCTCGCCCGCCTTCACACGCACGGTAGCGTCGTCGGAGGGGACGTAATCCGCAGACCGGCCGTACACCTCGATGCCGATCGTTCGTTCCTTCAGAGAGTCGGCTTTGCCCGCCAGCGTATTCTCGACTACGTATTTGAGGAATTCCTGGCTGCGCCGGCTGGAGCGGAATTCCTGGCTGCTCAGAATCCTTTGCAACTCATCCCGAACCTCAGCAGCGGATGCAGAGTGACCTGACTCAGAGCCGCGGCTAACGGAAAGGGCTGGAATTTGGCGTTCAGACACCTGACAACCTCACGCCCCTCGGCAATGTTTTGGATTATAGCAGACGCGAGAGGCGGCATCGAACAGGGTCACGGCCCCGCGGAACACCCTTCACCACGAACGTTCCCTTGTCCCGCGCCAAGTGACTGATGGAAGAGCGATGTTACGGATTGTTTCAATGGTGAAAACCCGCTCCGAACCGTTACGAACTGGATCTCTAATCGGAAAGCACTATGATCAATGGACAGGTTTACGGATCGGCGCCGCTATGCTGGCGAACCGGTCCCGCTTGGGGTCAGACATTTCGAAAGGAGCTTTGATGCAAACGAAGCGCCGCTCGGCAGTCATCACTGCCGCTTTGTTTCTGCTTGGCGCCACAGTGGCTGTTACTCCAGCCCGTGCGCAACAGGCAACAGCTTCGATCACCGGAACCGTGACGGATCCATCCGGCGCCGCGGTGGCAAACGCAGCCGTGCAGGCCCGGGATATGGAGCGCGGTACCGTTTTTCCTGCCACTACGAACGCGCAGGGCGAGTACACGATTTCGCAGCTGCCGGTGGGCACCTATGAAGTTCGCGTGACGCAAGCCGGGTTCCAGACATCCATACGACCCGATGTCACGCTGGTGCTGAACCAGGTGGCGCGCCTCGACTTCCAGCTTCAGGTGGGCCAGGTGAGCCAGACCCTGGAGGTAAGCGCAGAGGCTCCGTTGCTGCAAACGGAGAGCACGCAGCTCAGCACCATCATCGAGTCGAAAACGATTACCGACCTGCCACTGGCTTCCAGAAACTACGTCCAGTTGACGCTGCTCGCGCCGGGCGCGATCACGACCAATCCGGCCGGTTTCACCAACGGCATTACCACGGGCCTTGGCCCGGGCGGCGGCGACGCAGAGCAGCCGTACATTAACGGCAACCATTCTCAGGCCAACAATTACCTCCTGGATGGCATGGACAACAACCAGGTATCAGACAACCTGGTGGGATACGCGCCCAACCAGGATGCCATTCAGGAATTCAACCTGATCACAAGTAACGCCTCGGCGGAGTTCGGAAATTTCCAGGGTGGCATTATCAATGCGACCATCAAATCCGGGACGAACCAGTTTCACGGCGACGCGTTCGAGTTCTTCCGCAACGATAAGCTGAACGCCAACTATTGGCAGAACAACTGGCAGGGCATACCGAAGACGCCCATTCGCTGGAACCAGTTTGGCGGGGTTGTCGGCGGCCCCGTGAAAAAGGACAAGCTGTTCTTCTTCGCCGATTATCAGGGACAGCGGTTTGATTACCCGCCCTCGCTCGGCTACACCACCGTGATGACCGCCGCTGAGCGAACCGGCGACTTCTCTCAACTGCTGACGTTGAACAACCCCATCCAGTTAAAAAACCCCTTCGACAACGGGGCTCCATTTCCGGGGAACATTATTCCCGGCGGGATGATCGATCCGGTGGCCAAAAATCTGTTTGCCTCCGGCAAGTATCCCGCGCCGCAGAACGGGAACCTCACCAATAACTTCCTGACCAGCAGCGGCTCGCAGTTGAATCAGGACCAGGGCGACGCGAAAATAGATTTCAACATCAACGAAAACAACCGCCTGTATGGCCGCTACTCACGCCTCTGGGCGAACGATCCCACCAGCACCGATTTCCCGCTGTCCTCGAACGCATTCACGTACGACAACGCGCACAACGGCGTGGCCAACTGGACCCACACGTTCAGCCCGACGCTGGTGAATGAGTTCCGGACGGGCGTCAACTATGTGCTGGTAAACAACGGCTACGAACCGCAATCGGGTCTCGGAAACTTCGGAACGTCGATTGGAATCGCCAACGCGAATATCGCCGGCCCTGGACTGCTGGGGCTGAATTTCAGCAGCGGATTCGCAGGGAACCTTGGCAACAGCATCGTCGGGAGCCAGCAATTGTTCGCCAGCACGGTCATCGAACTGGACGACACGCTGGTGTGGAACAAGGGGCGGCACACCATCCACATGGGCTACCAGATGCTCCGCGAGCGCATCAACGTCTACTATGCCGGTAACGCGGGCAATCAGGGCAGTCTGTCGTTCTCGGGCCAGTACACCGGTCTTTCCGAAGCGGATTTCTTCCTCGGACTGCCCAGCGGGTTTGCAGGCGGCAGCGCGCAGAATGGAACCTGGGGCCAACGCTCGGCCATCATGGCGGGCTTCATTCAGGACGATTATCACCTGAAAAGCAACCTGACCCTGAATCTCGGACTTCGCTACGAGACGCATCTGCCCTGGGTGGAAGTGGATAATCGCCAGGGCAATTTCGGGCTCTACAGCGGGACGGAGTATTTCGCCGGGCAGAGCGGTTGCCCATACAGCAACTGCCGTGCGCTCTACAACAATTACAACGGCCTGCTGAACTGGCAGCCGCGCATCGGCCTCGCGTACAGTTTGTTCGGCGGTAAGACAGTGGTTCGCGCGGCATACACGCTTTCCTCGTACCTCGAGGGGACCGGTACCAATCTCCGCCTGCCCATGAACCCGCCTTATCGCCAGCCTAACTTCTCGGTCACTTATCCGACCAGCCAGGCGCTGCCGACCACCACCACCGATCAGGGGCTGATTCCGCCGCCGCCGGGCAACCCGTTCCAGGGCGCCGAGCTGCGCGTCTGGGATCCGAACGTGCATCCGGCGGGCGTGAACCAATGGAATCTCAGCATCCAGCAGCAGTTCTCGAACAATATGACCCTGACGGCCAGCTACGTCGGCCAGCATGGGACGGGACTGATGGAACCGTTAGCGCTGGATGAGGGGATTGTCGTGCAGGGACCGGGCGCCACCTCCGTCACCAATCCGAACGGGTACGTTGTGCCGGGTCCGTACTTTGCGGGAAACCCGACACTCAAGAACGAAATCGGCGATGCCGCGGGAACCGCGTCGGTCGGCCGCCAGGAGTACGAAGCGCTGCAGGCAACGTTGCAGAAGCGATTCAGCAACGGACTTCAGTTCCAGGTCGCCTACACTTACTCGAAGTGCATGACCGACAACGGCGGCTACTACGGGTCCTGGGGCGGGCAGGCGTGGTTTGGTCCCACTTACTGGCAGAACGTGTATAACGCGAAATCTGAATGGGGCCCCTGCTACTTCGACCTGCAGCAGGATCTGACCACGTATGCCATTTACGAACTGCCCTATGGCAAGGGCCGCAAGTTCGGCAACAACTCGGGCGCGGTGGCGCAGGCCCTCGCCGGCGGCTGGAACGTGACCGCCATTCTCACCGACCACACCGGATTCCCGATGACGCCGTATACGTGGTCCGACACTTCCGGCACGGGAATCGGGAATCTCTTCTCGACGCGAGTCGATTGCGTTGGTCCGGCCCCCCTAATCAAGCAGCCCTACTCCAATGGCCCCGGCACGGGTGGCATTGAGTGGTTCAATGCCAGCGGGTTCGCGGAGCCGGCAAACAACACCTTCGGCAACTGCGGAAACGGCGTCGTCAGAGGCCCTGGCTACAACGACATCGATCTCAGCGTGATGAAGAACTTCAACTTCACGGAGTCGAAGTATGTCCAGTTCCGCAGCGATTTCATCAACGCCACCAACTCGACCCACCTGAATGGGCCGGGCCTGTCGTGCAGCCTTGGCACAACAGGCATTGGCGGTCTGACTCTCTGCAACGGAGGCGGAACTGCGCTGATCACCAGCGCCCAGAATCCGAGGACGATTCAGCTCGCGTTGAAGTTTATATTCTGATCGGCCGGCCGCACCAGCTGTCACCTTACGGGGAGCCCGACTGGGCTCCCCTTTTCATTTACCGATATTATTGTGTGATGCAAGCGGTGCCGTTCGCCTCTTTGTCTGAGTGCAGGCCGAAGGCCTGCTCTACTGGAGCCCACTACCTGCATTGCCGTCTCCTCAATACTGTTTTCTGTGCGCTCCTGATCGTTACAGCCGGTATGGCGCAGAACGCGGCGGAAACACCGGCCGCGGCGGCGCAGCGCGGAGTGGACCTGACCCGAGCCGGCCATTGCCAGGACGCGCTCCCGCTGCTCCGGGAAGCTCCGGACCGCGTCACCGACAAGGATCTGGAACGGCGCGCCGGTATGGCCGGCGTGCGTTGCGCCATGACCCTGAACCAGCCTGAGGACGTCGCGCGTTTTCTGGACTGGATGAGCCACGACTTTCCGCACGATCCCGAGTTCCTCTATCTGGCGGTCCATGCGTATTCGGATCTTTCGCTGCGCGCGTCGCAGGAACTGATGTACACCGCGCCGGCCTCGGCGCAGGTCCACCAGCTTCATGCCGAAGCGCTGGAGACGCAGGGTCAATGGGAGAAGGCGCTGGAGGAGTATCGCATTGTTCTCAAGCGCTCTCCCGACATGCCCGGAATTCACTTTCGCATCGGTCGATTGATCCTGTCTGAGCCCGAGTCGGCTACCACTTTCGAACAGGCACGCACGGAAATGGAAGCAGAGCTCAAGATAGACCCCGATAACGCCGGCGCGGAATACGTGCTTGGCGAAATCGCCCGGCGCAACGGGGATTTCAGCGCCGCCATCGAACACTTTTCGCGCGCGTCGAAACTGGACTCGATGTTTCCTGACGCGCTGATCGGTCTGGGCCGATCGTTGATGGCCACCCGACGCTACGCCGAGGCCCTGCCGCCGCTGGAACGCGCCGAGAAGCTCGATCCTGCAAATCCGGCCACGCACCTGTTTCTCTCCGCCACTTACCTGCGACTCGGACGGCGGGAAGACGCGCAGCGCGAGGCTGCGGCGCGCCAACAGGCGTCGGACGCCGCTACGAAGACGAAGGACAAGCTGGCGAAAGGAATTCTGGGCGGCCAGCAGGCGGACACAAAGGATGCCCAGGCGCAGCCCTGAAGCGTGGTGCATGCTGCTTTGTGGAGCAGGCGTTTTCGCCTGCATTCTCGCGGCGCAGCAGCCGGACGGCACGCCGCTTCGCGCCCGCTCTGACGATGGCGCCGCTTCTCGTTTGCTCAAAAAGCCGGTTCTCGCGTCGCGCATCCTGGACGACATGGAGAAGCTGTCAGGATGGTCGTTCAAAGGCGCCGGCGAGATGGCGTTGGCGCGGTCGCCGAAGAAGAGCGGCTCTTACTCGCTGCGACTGCATTCGACCACCGGCGAAGCTGCCGTGGAAGGCGCGGGCGAGTGGGCGGATCTGGTGGCCACGCGCACTTTCGCCGGCGAGGACTGGACTCGGTTCAATCGAATCTCGCTCTGGGTGTACCCGGACATCGAAGGCGCGCCGGCCATCTCCTGTTCGCTGATGCTCCATAACGAGGGCGAGCACAAACTGCCCGACCGCTACAACGAGGGCCGCGACGAATCGATCCCGTTGGTGAACCGCCAGTGGAACCAGGTGGTCTGGGAGATTGCGCCGCTCGATCGCGAGAAGATCACCGCGCTCGACTTCACCTACAGCCTTCCGAAGAAGCTGCCCGATCCGGGTGACCGCACCACGCTCTACCTCGACGATCTGGAGCTCCAGCGCGTAGACGCCGATCACGTCGAGGGCTGGGACGTTGCGGCGGGCAGGATCGCCTTCAGCGGCGGCGGCTACTCCACGTCGGCGTCGAAGACGGCAGTGGCGAGCGATCTGCCTGCCGGCCGCTTCAGCCTCATTCGCGTGGACACTGGCGCGGTGGCTCTCACGAAGGCGATCGCACCCGTCACCACGCCGCTGGGAATCTACCAGCTGCTCGATTTTTCGGAAGTGCGCGAGCCTGGATCTTACCGGATTCGTAGCGCGCGCGGAATGACGCCGCCGTTCACCATCGGGGACGACGCGTGGCGCGAGAGCATCCGCAAGGCCGTCAATTTTCTTTATGCCGAGCGCTGTGGAACGGTGATTCCGGGCATCCACGGCATCTGCCATCAGGATTGCTATACGACGCACGGGGAGAGACGCATCGTAGTCAACGGCGGTTATCACGATGCGGGCGATTTGTCGGCAACCGGCCACACTCCCGGCATCGTGTATGCATTGTTCTCCATGGCCGAGCGCCTGCACGATCAGCAGCGCGATCCCGAACTGGAGCGCCGCCTGATCGATGAAGCGAAGTGGGGCCTGGCGTGGGTATTGAAAACGCGTTTCGGCGACGGATATCGCAGCACCGGCCAACTGATCAGCTACTGGACCAATGGCATCATGGGCGATTCCGACGATCGCCACGGAGAGGCCGTCAACGACCCGGGGTGGAACTTCCGGGTGGCCAGCGCGGAAGCGATCGCCTACCGCGTCCTGCGGGATACCGATCCAGAACTGGCGAATCGCAGTCTGGCCACCGCGAAAGAAGACTGGCAATTTGCCGTGGACGGCCTGGAGAAAGCGGGTCCGATTCCACCCGTTTATGGTCAGAAAGACGAGCTGGAGCGAAACTCGATCGGCGCGCTGACGTCGGTTGATCTGTACGAAGCCACGGGGGGCCCGCAATACGCGGACGAAGCCGTCAGACTGGGTGAGCGTATTCTGGCCTCGCAGGAGCGCAGGCTGCAACCGTGGAACATCCCGCTCACTGGCTACTTCTACGGTAATGAGCGGCGTGAAACGCTGTTCCAGCGTTTCCATGTCGGCGAAGAGCAGGCGCCCATTGTCGCGCTCACGCGGCTCTGCAGCGCTTTCCCGGATGACCCGCGCTGGATGAAATGGTACTCCGCGGTGACGCTGCACTCGAAATATTACCTGGAGCGCGCCGCCGAGGTGAACCGGCCTTATGGCGTCCTGCCGGCCGCGGTTTATCGCGAGAGTGACGCCGCCATGGCCGCCGGGAAGCAGGGCTGGACGCCGCTGCGCGCGGCCGACAGCGACGCCTATGTGGCAGAGGTTCGGCAGGGAGTTCCGCTGGGCGGAGAATATTACCTGCGCCGGTTTCCCGTGTGGTTCGATTTCCGTGGTAATTTCAGCGTGCTGCTATCCGCGGCAAAGGCTCTTTCCTCGGCAGCGCGCCTGCGCGGAGACATCGGCGGCATCGACCTTGCCGAGAAGCAGGCGGAATGGGTGGTGGGACGCAATCCGTTCGCGGCGAGCGCGATGTACGGGGAGGGCTACGACTGGACGCCTCTTTACAGCGTGCGGTCGGGGCAGATGGTGGGCGCTCTACCGGTGGGAATCGAGACGAAAGGGTTTCACGATGCGCCCTACTGGCCCAATCAGATTTGCTGGACCTACAAAGAGGTCTGGGTGCATCCGGCAGGGCGGTGGATCTGGCTGATGGAGGACGTGGCCGGCCCTGGGGTGGTGACAGGCACGGGGTCCGCCGAACCCGTCGAGCTACGGGAAGAATCGAGCGGAGCCGTTCGCCGGGTCACTCCGGTTAACGGGTTGTGGCGCATATCGGCGCCGAGAGGCCGTTATGTCGTGCGACAGGGCCATGCTGAGGAAGACCTGACGGTAATGCCCGGCGGCGTCTACCATGTCGATCTGCGGCCCGGTCGCTGGGTGCGTTTCGAATCGTCGGCTTCCACCGTGGCGGGTGAGGTCGTGGTGCAGGTGAAAGCGCGCGGCGCGGGCCGGCACACATTCACGCTGCGTAGCTCAAACCTTGCGGCCGTCGAGACGACGAAACCGCTGGATCTCAAGCCCGGCAACTTCTCGAGCCTGGTCTGGCGCGCTCATGTCGAAGACACGACGACGCCATGGATCGCGGTTGTCGTCGCTGACGGGAACATGGATAGCAAACAGGAACTGACCGGCACGGCTCAGTAGCGTTCTCAATCCGGATACGGCTCGCCGGCATGAACGATCCGGATCTGGTGGTCGGTGAAGTCCTGGTGCATTCCCGGTACCGCGACCTTCGGCATGTGGCATGTGGTGCAGCCTGACTTCGCCACAGGACACGAAGCGACGTTCGCGGACGCCGCGCCGGCGGCATGACACGCCAGGCACTTCGCGTCGTAAGCAGCTGCTCCGCGCGCCACCTCTCGATGCGGGTCGTGGCAGCCGATACAGCTCAGGCGGCGATCCACGCCGTCGTAACATTTGCTGTTCGCCTGGCGATACGGCTGGAAGCGGACGTCGATGGGGCCGCGCAGACTGCCGTTCATCACATCGTCCCAGGTGCGGTGACAGCGCCCGCAGAATTCCGAGATCTGCTCGGAGGAGAGTTCGCCGAGACGGCGTGGCTTTAAGCCCGCTTTTCCGTGCGAGAGGGCTTCCATGTGCGCGGCTGCGTCCTGATGACAATGCTCGCATTGCAGGCCAGTGGTGGCTTTCTCGAGGAACAACTGGTTGCCGGAAACCGATGAGGGCGAATGGCAGCCGAAGCACTTGACCTGTTCCTGAGGGCTCAACTCGCGCCCGAGCGCCTCCAGCAGGGTGGCCGGTTTTACACGCTCATCGCCGGTAGTGACATCGAGTCCCTGCGAGCCCGGGTAATACGAGACGAGGCTCTCATATAGCCGACCTTTGTATTGGAGCACCCAGGTGTGGGCATTGGCGCCGACGGTCCAGCGGACCGGCACGGTGATGGAGCCCGATGCATCGCTCACCGTATACGTAATCTGCCCGCCGGACGCTTCGATGACGTACAGAAAGGGGGGCTTGCCGACGGTCAGCTTCTGGTGTCCGCCCAGCACGCGCGGATCGGCGGCCCAAATCAGCGCGTGAGCCATGGACGTCTGAGGCTGGGTACGTGCCTGATCGGGATGGCAGCTGGAGCACTGAATGGGGGCGGCAGCGGCGATTCGTGCCGCCGCGAGCGCCAGCAATAGCAGGCTCTTCAACACCCTATCAGGGTATTACGCCGGGCGTTCTCAGGGCCGGCCTTCGTGTTTCTTGTGCCGTTCGTAGAGATATCCGGCTCCGGCTCCAGCCACTGCTCCGATCCCTGCGCCCCGGCCGCCGCCGATCAACGCTCCAGCTACGGCTCCGCCAGCGGCTCCGATGCCTACACGCTTGATGGTCTTGTGGCGGCGATGCCTGTAATAGGCACTATGCCGGTAATGCCGCCGATACGTGGCTGCATTCGCTGTAACCGGCGCCAAAACGCAGAAGAGCATTCCAATGGCCAGCATCAGGGCCAGGAGTGAATTTCGCACGGTGTGTTCCCCCTGTTGAGTTCGTGCACCTGGGGGGCCGAAGTAACTTCCTGCTAACCGATCACAAATGGGAGCAAAGTACCAACAAAAGACGGTACATACGTTCTATGGACGGCTGGTACTTCCTCGGTTTTTAATTGAGCATGACTCGTTGTACGTCCTGCAACGGCATTATCGCGCCCGCCGATACGGAGTGCTACGTCTGTGGAGAGCACGTGCCGGGCCGCCCCAGGCGCGCCCGTGTTGTCCAAAGGAACCCAGGCGCTCACCCGTCCCATGCCACCGGCAACCTGATGTACCTGGTCTCACTCACAGTAGCCACCTGGTCATTGGTTTCGGGGCACAGGCTGTCTCTTGCGCTCAGCATGACGCTGTTCAGCATCGTGTTCTTCACCAGAGCGTTCGGGGGACGGATGAGTAAACGTGGGAAGCCAGAAGACGTTGATGTCGTCGAACGCATAACCGGAAGACGCGAGGCGAGGGGCTTGTAGAAGTTCAGGTTACAACTTACGACGCTGCACCCACGATCGCGAGGAGCAGCGCCACAACAGCCAGGCCGATCAGGATGCCCACGACAAAGCCTGCCGCGCTTCCCGCGACATGCTGTCCCGCCGACCCGCGGATATGGTGGATTGCGTAAATGCCGGAGCCCGGAATGCCTGCGCTGGTATACATGCCGCGGCGATTTACACCGACGTGAAGACCGCGCGGTCCGACGCTCAGGCCGGCGCCGTGCAGCCCGAGATTCAGCCGGATCCCTGGCGCAAGGCGAATGGACCGGCGGAAACGAAGCGCCATGGCTGGAATGATATCGCGTGCCGGGCGCTCAGGCGAGTCCCATCGTCACTGCCACCGTGTTTACCGAGCCGGCGGGCTGAGGCGGAATAGGGCCGTTAACGGCCGCGCCGTTCAACAGGACAGACCGCACGCCCTTCTCGACGCCGTCGGGATTCGTCACCACAATGCGGAACGTCGCCCCTCGCCACTGACGCGTCACTTCGAATTCCTTCCAGCCGGCGGGGATGCACGGGTCTACGATGAGGCCATCGAAGGCGAGGCGCACGCCCAGGATCCAGCGCGTGGCCGCCGTATAGCTCCAGCCGCCGCTCCCGGTCAGCCAGGGATGACGCGCGCGGCCGAATGCCGTGTGATCGCGTCCCATCACGAACTGGCAATATGAATACGGCTCGGCCTGGCGAACCTCGATCCGGTCGTTCTGGTTGTACGGGAGCAGCGCGTCATAGAACTTCATGGCGCGGCTGCCGCGGCCCAGTTTGCACTCGGCGATCACCGCCCAGGGATTGGGATGGCTGAAAATTGCGGCGTTCTCTTTGATGCCCTTGTAGACGCGCGTGACGAAGCCGATGTCGTCATCGGGCCTGGAGAATGCCGGCCACAGCAGGTGGATACCGTACTGGGAGTACAAATGCCGGTCGACGGCGTCCATAGTGGACCGTGCGCGCTCCGGTGAAGCGGTATCGGACACCACGGCCCACGTGTTGCTTTCCAGGAAGATCTTTCCCTCATCGTTATCGCGCGAGCCGATGCGTACGCCCTTCGCCGTGATGCCGCGGGCGTACCACTCGCCGTCCCACAATTCTGTTTCGCACGCCTGCCGCACCTTGTCTGCCAGCAGGCAGTATTTCGTGGCATCGTCATGGCGGCCGAGGAATTTCGCCGCCTCGACAAACGCGCGCAATGCCCAGTGGTGGAGGAAGGACACCAAAGCGCTCTGGCCTCCGCCCAGGTTAAGACAGTCGTTCCAGTCGGCGCGAAGGCCCTGGCAGATGCCGGTCCGTCCGACGTGTTTCGCCGAGAAGTCGAGGGAGCGCTTCAGGTGCTCGTATACCGTGGCTTCGCCCTCGTCGGCGAATGGCACGATTTCATCGAACAGCGCGAGTTCGCCAGTCTCTTTTACGTACTCGCAAATGGATGCCACGATCCACAGCGCGTCATCCGAGCAGACATCTGCGAGCCCGTGAATGACGCTCTTTCGGTCGGGAGTGCGGGTGATGGTGGGCGACTTGAATGCCGGCTCGTTCTGCTTCGCAGGGTCGAACCAGTCCGGGTCGAACAGATGCAGCCCGTAGCCGGACGCGACCTGCGCACGGAGCAGTTCGATAATCCGTTGACGGCACTTCGCCGGATTCGTGTGGACCACGCTCATGAGGTCCTGCGATGTATCGCGATAGCCGAGGCCGGTACGCCCACCAACCTCTATAAAGGATGCGAACCGCGACCAGACCACGCAGGTCTCGGCCTGATAAAGCGTCCAGGTGTTGACCATCGTGTCCAGGCCTTCGTGAGGCGTTTTGCACTGGAAGGCCGCGAGCTTCTTCCGCCAGTACGACTTCAGATCCTCGAAGGCGCGGTCCACGGCCGCGGAATCGGAATAGCGCGCGCGCGCTTCCCTGCCCTGCGATCGCGGGCCGACGCCCAGCATGAAGGCCAGGCGGATCTGCTCGCTGGGCGCGACGCTCAGCCGCTTATGAAGAGCGGCGCAATGATTGCCGCCCAGTTCGGCGCTGCCACTACACTCGCCGCGTTCGACGGCCTGCGGATTGGTCTCGGTGCGGTATGGGCCGACGAAGGCATCGCGTACGCAATCGTGACCATCAGGGTCGAAACTCGCGGTGAAGTAATGGTAAGTCCACGGCTCGTAGAAGAAATCGTATTCGATAATGCCGTCCGAGTAACTCGATCCACTGGCATACAGGCTCATCTGCAGGTTCTGGTTATCGATCTCAATGTGGTGGAAGGAGAACTCGGCGTAAGAGAAGACGCTCAGACGCCGCTGGTTCGGGCCGTTATTGCGGATGCGAACATCCCACAGTTCCACGTCATCGTCGACCGGAATGAACAGGGTCTGCTCGGCGTCGATGTTCTGATAATTGCAGGAGAATCGGGAGTAAGAAAGGCCGTGGCGGCACTCATAGCGCGCGTTCGTGAGATCTTTGCCGACGGGTTGCCAGGAAATGGACCAGTATTCGCCGGTGTCATCGTCGCGGAGATAAACATAGTGGCCCGGGCGATCGAGCGGGACGCCGTTCGGCCGGAACCGCGTCAAACGATGATGCTCCGCGTTCTTATAGAACGAATAACCTCCAGCGTTATGCGAAATGACGGTGCAGAGGTCTTTCACGCCGAGATAATTAGTCCACGAGACCGGAATATCGGGCCGCTTGATTACATATTCGCGGTTATCGTTGTCGAAATAGCCGTAGCGCATAGATGTAGTTACAACCCCCGTGGGGCAGGCGCCTCGCCTGCGGCGGGCGCCCCGCCCGCCTGGTCCCCCGGAAGACGCATTCAGAACATACCGAGCAGGCCGACGAGGCGTCGGCCGCAGGCGAGGCGCCCGCCCCACGAATGCCAGCCGGGCTGCCGGTTATTGTCGGATCCGCCCCCGATCGCGAATGCTGAAGCGTGCGCCGCATCACGCGGTCACGAACTGGCGCAGCCACGCGATCAGCTCTGCTGCTTTGTCGGCCGAATCGGCCTCCACCGCGAGACGCAGCACGGGTTCCGTTCCGGAGAATCGCAGCAGCGCCCAGTTGTCGTTCTCCAGACAAATCTTCGTGCCGTCCATCTGCGATACCGAGGCCACCGGATATGGTCCGATGTGCGTGGCGGGCGTCTCCTTCATGCGGCGCGGCACGGCAACCCGCATTTCGGGCGTGGCCGGGATATTCACCTCGACATCGTATAGCCGACCTGTCATCCCATAGACGTGCGCGCGTAATTCGCTGATCGTCATGCCGGTTTTCGCCAGCATCTCCACAATCAACGCCGACGCGAAGATGCCGTCCTTGCCCAGGATGTGCCCGCGGATGGTGAGGCCACCCGACGATTCACCGCCCAGCACCGCGTTGTGCTCCTGCATGCCGCTGATGATGTGCTTGAAACCGACCGGCGTCTCCCAGGCTTCCTCTCCCAGGCGATGGGCCAGACGGTCGAGCAGATGAGTGGTGGAGAGATTGCGCACCACGCCGCCGCGCTCGCCCCGTACTTCGTGCACATACCAGTAGAGCAGCAGCAGGATGTCGTTCACCGGAATGTACTCGCCGTGCTCGTCAACAATGGCTATGCGATCGGCGTCACCGTCCATGGCCAGGCCGACGTCGTAATCGTACTGCGCCATCTGCGAGCTGAGCGTGCGCAGCGCCTCGAGGTTGGGCGCAGGCGAGCGGCCCCCGAACAGCGGATTGTGCCGGTCGTGAATGAAGGTGACGCGGCAGCGCGCCTCGGTGAGCACCGTGCCGAGGGTGAGTTGACCGACGCCGTACATCGGGTCGACGATTACTTTCAGCGAAGCGGCGCGAATCGCATCAAGGTCGATGAGCTTCTCCACGGCGTCGACGTATTCGTTCGTGAAATCGCGGTACTTCACCACGCCGGCGTCGAGCGCGATGTCCAGCTCCAGCTTGATGACGGCGGCCGTGGTCAGCGAGTTCGCCTCCGCCTCAATGCGGCGCGTCTCAGGATCGAGCAGCAGCGATCCGTCGTCTCGGAACACCTTGAGGCCGTTCCATTCCGGAGGATTGTGACTCGCGGTGAAACAGAGGCCGTAGGCGGAGCCTTCGAGCGCCGTCGCATACGTGACCAGGGGGGTGGGCGCGTCTTCGGGCAGCAGGGTTACCGCGATGTTGTTCCCCGCGAACACCTCGGCGGCGGCATCGGCGCCCTGCTTCGAAAGAAAGCGGCGGTCGTAACCGATGAGCACCCCGCGCTTCTCGCTGCCCGCTCGTGTGATCTCATTCGCCAGCGCCTGGCTGAGCCGGCGAACGTTGTGCAGAGTGAAACCTTCGCCAATCATGGCGCGCCAACCGCCGGTGCCGAAGGCGATGACGTTTTCCTCTTCCTGGCGGCGCGGCCGGAAGAGCCGCTTTTGCAGGATCTCCGCCGCGAGCGTCAGATCCTGGGCGGTGTTGATGCCCTGCACCTCATCCTGGTCGTGGATCTGGTAACTCTCCACGCGCAGGCCGGAACGGATCAGCTCGTGAACGCAGTCGGTGAGCCGGTATTCGCCGTCCGCGGGTGATGGAGAAAGCGTGCGAAGCGCCCTGGCAATGACATCGGCGTCGACGGCATAAGCGCCGACGTTGACCTCGCGAATTTCGCGGACTTTCGGCGAAGCCTCGGTATCCTCGATGATGTCGATGATCTGGCCATCGGCGTCACGAATGATGCGCCCATAGGGAAGCGCGCGATCGGCCACCGCGGTGAGCAGGGTCAGATGAGCATTGCGCAGGCGATGCCGGTTCAGAAGACCGCGGATGGATGCCGGCCGGAACAACGGGGTGTCGCCATACAGGATGAGCAGCGTGCCGTGGAAATCCGCGAGCGCTTCGCAAGCCCGCAATACGGCGTGGCCGGTGCCGAGGGGCTCATCCTGCCTGACGTAGTTGTAAGCCGGACCCGCCTCCGCGCGCAGCTCGTCTTCGTGATAGCCCACCACGATCCAGATATTCGCGGGCGTGGCGATCTGGGCGGCATTCTCCAGCACGCACGCCAGCACGCTGGAATCGCCGGGACGCGCCAGCACCAGCGGCCGTCCATCATCGCTGACCGCCTGCCGGCCGGCGGCGAGGATGATGGCCTTCAACTCGGCGGACGCGGACGGGGCGCCCGCCGCAGGCCGGGGGCCTGCCCCACACCGGATCTGCTCCAATTCAAGTGGCAATGGCTGGCTCCTCTAAAGACACGGTCGCCCCGTCGCGAATGGGAATGAAGCGCGCCAGCAACACGGCCGGGATCGCGGAGATGAGCACCCAGACGAAAAAGTATCGGTATCCCAGGGACATCTCGATTTTGCCGCTGATCGCGCCCGGGAGCATCAATCCAAGGTTCATCAGCGCGTTCGCGAACGCGTAATGGGCGGTCTGGTATTTGCCGGGCGCAATCTCCTGCATCATGAGCAGGATCACGCCCACGAAGCCGAAGCCGTACCCGAACATCTCCAGACTCAGCGCCGTGGAGATGAACAACAACTTCGTCGGAAGCGCCGTGCTGAGGTACACATACGCCAGGTTCGGCAGATTCATCGCGCACACCAGCGGCAGCAGCGCGCGCCGCAATCCCAGCCAGGAGGTAAAGTACCCCCCCAGCACGCTGCCGGCAATGAATGCGATGGTGCCAACGCTGCCGTAGATGGCGCCGAACTGATCGGTGGTGAGGCCGAGTCCACCGGCGGTCCGATGATCCACCAGAAACAGCGGCCCGATTCTGACCACCTGCCCTTCGCCGGCGCGATACAGGAAAATGAACAGCAGCAGAATCCAGATATTGCGCTTCTTCAGAAAACTGGTCACCACGTCGGCGAACGTTGCGGCCATCTGGCGAAGATCGCGCGCATGCCGCTCCTGGTCGGGGTTCGGCAGCATGTGCGCGTGATAACCGCTCAGCGCAACCAGCAGGAAACCCATGGCAAGAAAGATAGCCATCCATGCGTGCGGCAGATCCATGCGCTTTTCGAGCATGCCCACGGCAATGATCAGGCCGCCCTGCGAAAAGAATCGGGCGACGTTATAGAAGCCGCCCTGCCAGCCGGCATAAGCGGCCTGTTCACGGCTCGACAGACTGGCGATGTACAGACCGTCGGCCGCGATGTCGTGCGTCGATGAGCAGAACGCCACCACGGCGAACAGCGCGAGCGTATACCGGAAAAAGCCGGGAAGAGGCAGGCAGAGCGCAACCGCGGCCAGGGCCACGCCGCCAACCAGCTCGAGCAGCACCACGAAGAACTTCCGGGTCTTGAACATCTCGAGGAGCGGACTCCACAGAGGTTTGAGCGACCACGGAAGCAGCAGCCAGCTTGTATACAGCGCAATCACGTCGTTCCCGAGGCCCATGCGCTTGTAGAAGATTCCAGCGATGAGCGAGACGGCGAAGAATGGCATGCCCTCCGCGAAGTAGAGCGTGGGCACCCAGACGGCCGGACGGGCTCGCCCGCCGCTGCTCTCGCCGTTAATAGCGTTGAGGCTCACAACGTCTGGGTCACCTTCGAGAGCATTCGTGGATTATCGGGATCGAGGCCTTTCTGATCTGCCAGGTGCGCCGCGATAATCTGCGCCGGCAGGGCGTATGCGATTGGCGTGAAGACATCGGGAGGCAGCCCGCCGTTGGTCATGGCGGGCGCCGGCAGCACGATGGCCTGTCCGTGGTTCGCGCAGGCCCCGGCGTTGCGCTCGTCGGTGATAAGCAGCGTGGACGATCGCGCGGCGCGCAGCTTTTCGATAACCTCCTGCACGCCCGCCCACGTCGGACCCGGCGGCGCGAAAGCGAACGACGGAATGCCGCGCTCGGTAATGGCCACCGGCCCATGAAGGAAATCGGCCGACGAGAAACTGCCCGCCACGATGTAGCAGGCTTCCATCAGCTTGAGCGCGAATTCCAGAGCGTTGCAGTAATTGAAGCCGCGGCCCACGACGATGGCTTTCTCCGCAAACAGGTAGGCTCTCGCCCGGTCGGCCACCTCCGGCTCCAGATCGAGCGCGGCCCGGGCGCTGTCGGGGATCCGACGTATATCGTCGAGCGCGAGCGGCGCGCCAAGGCTCCAGGCCAGCAGATACATCATCAGGAGCTGGGCGGTCCAGGTCTTCGTCGCGGCCACGCTGGTCTCCTCGCCGGCGTGAAGAAGGATGACGTGCTCGGCCGTTCTTGCCAGCGTGCTGCCGATGACATTGGTGATGCCCAGCGTCATAGCGCCTGCGCGACGCGCCTCGGCGACGGTGACGTTCACGTCGGTGGATTCGCCGGATTGCGAAATGGCGACGAAGAGAACGTCCCGCAGATCGAGGTGTCCTCCGTAGAGCGTAAATACGGAAGGCGCCGATAAAGAGACGGGAATGCCGGTGGTGACTTCGATGAGGTATCGCCCGAACTGCGCAGCGTTATCGGAGGTGCCGCGCGCGGCGAAGATCACAAAACGAGGCCGCTTTGGCTCGAATCGCGCCCGGAGCTCGCGGAACCTCTCGAACTCGGTATCCAGAGCGTGTTCGAGCGCCGACGGCTGCTGTCGGATCTCATCCAGCATCAGGGACATGGCTGGGCGCCTCGGGGTTATGTTAAGGGTCTGTGGGGCAGGTTTGCAACTGACCGCTCCCTCTGGTCGCGGTTCAGCAAGCGTTTCTGAGCCGCGACTGGAAGGAGCGGTAATCAACTAAAACACGAATTTAAGGCCGAGTTGCAGGTTACGAGCGCCGTTTGAGGTGTTCACAACGCCCGCCTGAGAACCGCCGAAAACATCGATGGAGTAGCCGTTCACAACGAGCACCGGGGTGTTGAAGGCGTTAATCGCCTCGGCCCGGAACTCGAGCTGTTTATCCTCGGTGATTCGGAAGTCTTTGGAGACGCTGAGGTCCACCTGCTTGAGGCCGGGACCCCGCTCCGTGCTGACGCCGCAATTGCCGAACTGGCCTGCCGGAGGGTTGGACATGTTGGCCGAACTGAACCAGACATAGCCGCCGCCGTTTGACGCCGGATTATTCTGGAACGGCGTCGGTATCGCGGGCCCGTTGCAATCGGGCCGTCCCTGCGCCGATCCCGTGCCGGCATCGCCGGCCCAGTCGAGCATCGAAATCGGGAAGCCGCCGTGGAAGGTAAAGATGCTGTTCACGTTCCAGCCTCCAAGTACCGCGTCAACAACGGGATTGGCATTGCTGCCGAACGTACGTCCTTTACCGAAAGGCAGCTGATAACTGACATAGCCGTTGAACACGTTAGTTACATCGTGATCGCAGTAGCCGTAGTCGTTCCGGATATCGTAGGCGTTCTGCTGGAATGCGATATCGGCGCTGGCCTGGCTGGCCGCGGCGTCGCCGTAACGTCCGTAATAACCGAAGTTATCGGTAAGGCACTTCGACCAGGTGTAATTGGCCAGGAAGTCCAGACCGTGGCTAAGCCGGCGCTGGAAGCTGAGCTGCAGCGCATCGTAATTCTGAATGCCGGTGGACTCGTTCAGTCTTACCTGCCCGAGACCGTCACTGGTTAGAGCCGGATTGCCGCCGAGATACGGGCTGGGCGCAACCGTGCCGTTGGGTTCCAGATACTTCTGACCCGCGAACACGATGGTCGCGAGATGATCGGTGTGCTGTCCGACATAGGCCGCCTGCACCGTCATAGCGTTGCCGAGCTGCCTCTGTACGGAGAAGTTCCACTGATTTGAAACGGCCGGCCGATAGTTCGGGTCGGTCATGTGAATTCTAATGCCGCTGAAGCATGCGGCGGGCGCGGAGAGGACGTTCTGCGTAGTGCAGACTGCGCCCACAGAACCCAGCGCGCCGAAGCCCTGATCGAGGGTGACCTGGTTGGCGGGGATTCCGCTGGTCCCATTCCACTGACCCGAGAGATCCACGTTCCACGGCGCGTTGGTGGCGAGGCGATTGTACTCGCCAGTGCCTTCCTGGAAGCTGGAACGGCTGAACGCCGATCGGAACACCCAAGGGCCGTTCTTCGGATTCCACGCGACTCCAACACGGGGAAGGAAGTTCGCGATGCCGTTGTATTGGTTGTAGAGCGCACGGCTGTTTCCGTTCTGCCCCGCGAGTTCGATCTGACCGGTGTATTCGCCGAAGTTGGTCATTCTGTTGCCGACTTCATAGATGGGCGTGAAGACCTGCCAGCGGACGCCGAGATTGATGGTAAGGGTATTGGAGAACTTCCAGTCATCCTGGAAGTAGGCGCCAATCGCGCTGTTACGCTGTCCAACGGTCCCGTTGTAACCAACGCCATATCCCATGTAGTAAGGCAAACCAAGCGCGAAATCTGTCTCGGCGTTGCCGGTGTAAGTTCCGTTAAATCCGAGCTGTCCCGCGGCGCCGTCGTTACTTGTCGCCGGAACATAATCGTTGCGGTAGCGAATGAACTGGAAGCCGGCCTTCATCGTGTGCCTTCCGCGGTTGAAGATGCCGTTGTCTTCCACCTGGATGGACGTCTGGTGGAAGATCTCGGGCGCGTCCACCGTGCCGAACCCGCTGACATTGGCTCCGGAGAAGCCGAGGAGAGGCAGGAATGAGGTGGGCTCGCCCGGAACAAGGGCGCCAAGATTGCCGCTGGCGGTCTGGAGATTTCCCTCCGCCGGGAAGTAGTTCACGCCCGTGCGAAACTCGTTGACGAAGCTCGGGCTGAACGTGTGCGTGTAGTTGATAACGCCATTCCAGAGCGGGAACTTATCGTTACCCGGACCGTAGACGCCGGCTGCGCTGTTCACATACTGTTGCTCGACGTACTGCTGCGAGTATCTCGTGGAAACGTAGTCTTTATCGGTCGGGTGCCAGTCCACTTTGGCGTCGCCCTGATCGCCGTTCGTGAAGTCGTGTTCGGTGTTCGGCGCGTTGTTCAGCAGTAGGCCATTGGTTCCCGCCGGAAGCGCGGCCATGATGCCCAGAGCTGTCTTGCTGATGCCCGTAATGCAGGGGTCAACGCCCATTTTCTGGCCAGCGCCGCAAATGGCGGCGTTGTTCAGGTTGGCGGGCATAGGAACGTTCGTGCCGGGATAATGCAGCGCCACATTCAGGTCGGTGAAATCGCCCGTGCGCTCGGCGGTTGAAAAGGTCGAAATCTGGACCGTGGTGGAGGGGTGGTCGAAGCGCGATCCCTGGTAATCCACGAAGAAGAACAGCGAATTCCTCCGGATCGGTCCTCCGAACGTGCCGCCAAATTCGTTCCAGCGTAACTTCTGAGGACTGCCGCTGGTGGCTGGATCGGTGCTGAAGTTTCGCGACCACTCGTTGGCGTTCATGGCATCGTTGCGGATGAACTCGAACAGATCGCCGTGGAGGGAGTTACTGCCCGATTTTGTGGAGACGCTGATCACTCCGCCGAGGAACTGGCCGTAATCCGCCGGTGGGTTGTTCGTGACCAGGTTGAATTCCTGCATGGCGTCCACGTTGGGCGAGTAAGCGACGTTGTTGTCTACAAACTCGACGTTTTCCATGCCGTCCAGCAGATAGTAATTGGCCTGTTCGCGATTTCCGTTGATATAGGGACGGCCGGCGTTGAAAGTCGCCTGGCCGGTATTGAACGCCCCGGGGCTGGTGGTGACGGCGCCGGGCGTGAGCAGCGTGAGTTGGTTGTAATTACGAGTCTCCAGCGGCAGGCTCACGATGGCGTGAGATTCCATCACCGTGTTCAGCTGCGTGGTTTCGGTTTGCAGCAGGGGCGTCTGTGCGGTGACCTCGACGGTCTCGCTGACCTGCCCGACCTTCATCTGAAAGTCAATCTTAGCCACCTGACTGAGAACCAGATCGAACGCGGGCTTTATGGCTCGGTCGAAACCGCTGGCTGTGGCCTCGACGGTATACGTGCCGACAGGAAGCTGAGGAAGATTGTATTGACCGTCACCATTTGTTTGTGTCGGGAATGTCGTTCCGCGATTGACGTCTCTCGCGATGACGGCTGCGCCGGCAATCGGCGCGCCCGATGGATCGGTCACCGCGCCAGTCATGGACGCCGTAACCGCCTGGCCCCACGCCGGCGTGGTCGCGAGGATCAGGACCGCCAGCAAACATACCACCATGTAGAACGCCGTGATCTGACGCTTCAATTGCATCGAAGCTCCTTTCAATGATTAAGTCCCCTGAGTTGCTTGTCCCGGCCATAGTTGCCTGGAGCGCCGGCGCTGTCCAGTTCAGAACCGTTGCAGTCGTGTTTCGAACACGTTCGTAACGGCGGATAACACACTGAATGCAATGCGATAAAGCGTGAGGAGCGAAAACTCGAAGTTCTGCTATACTTACAATCAATTCGGGTCGCAAATGAGGTTAAGAAATGGCTGAGGGCGAATCGTCTGCGTCTGCCCTTTCGAACGCAACCAGCCATGAGGGCGGGACGACTGACATTAATCGCGCCAGTACGGTACGCGCTGAACTGGCGCGCGTGCTCGCCAGCCACGAATTCCGCTCCAGCCGCCGCTCGCAGGAGTTCCTTCGCTACGTCGTCGAAAACACCCTGGCAGGGCGCAGCGACACCCTGAAGGAGCGCACGATCGGCATCGACGTGTTCGGTCGGCCGGCCTCCTACGATCCTTCAGACGATGCCACGGTTAGGGTGAAGGCCGGCGAGGTTCGAAAGCGTCTGGACCGTTACTACACGCTGGAGGGTCACGGGGCCGCAATCCGTATCGAGCTGCCGCCCGGCGCCTACGTGCCGGAGTTTCGATCGGTGGAAGCAGTGGCGGCGGCGGAAGCGCCTGCTCCGCCCACGCCGCGAACCGCACGGCCGAGGACCGGACTTTTTCTGGCGATCGCCGCCGTCGTCATTGTTGCCGGCGGCGCGGCGACAGCCTGGATGCTTCGAGGCAGCCATCCTGCGGCGACCGTTCTCGACCAGTTCTGGCAGCCGATGCTGCAGGGGTCGCAACCTGTGTTGCTGTCGGCCTCGTACGTGACGGTCTACGCACTCGATCGTTCGCCCAAGGAGCCTGGTCCGCCGCGCCTGGATGAATTCACGCAGCTCACCGACCAATTCGTCGGCGGCGGCGACCTGATGGGCGTAGCACGGATCGGCTCGATGCTCAGCCGCCTCAATCATCCCTGGCAGGTGAAACTGGGCCCCGATGTGTCGTTTGCCGACCTGCGCACGTCACCCACAGTGCTGGTGGGTTACTCGTACACGCGCTGGAAAGAGATCAGCCGCGAGATGCGGTACTTCATCGACGCTGACACGAGGCCGCTTATGGTGACGGATAACGGCAAGCCGACCAAATGGATTGTGCCGCACTGGGGACGCGACCGCCGCACCGATGAGGACTACGCCATCGTGTCGCGGGTATTTCATCCGGAGACGCACAACATGTTGCTGGAAATTGCCGGGGCGACGCAGTACGGCACGAATGCCGCCGCCGAACTCGTCAGCCGACCCGAGCTACTGGCCGAGGCGCTCCGGAACGCGCCAGCCGGGTGGCAAAGCAAGAACCTGCAACTGGTGCTTCATTTGCGGGTCATCTCGGGCACCCCGGCTTCTCCGGTCCTTGTGGCCTCGTATTTCTGGTAGCGGCGATGCTCTGTCAGCAATCGCAGACGACGAAAACCGATCGTCTGCGCCACACTGCCGTGCCCGTGGGGCAGACGATCGGTGTGTGTCGTCTGCCTTTATCCGGCTTCTCATGCGCACACCCTACCCGTCGGACCCGATTTGTAGGACAATCAGAGAGGCGGTGAGCGGTTCCCCCGCCGGTAGTCAACAATATGCCGACAGCCACCATGCGCTCGAAGCGGTTCTGCCCAAGCGTCGTACTCATTCAGGAAAACCGCACGGACGCGTTCCTTCTGGAACAGGCCGTGAACGAGCACTCGGTGGACTGCCGCATCCAGTTGCTGGACGACGGCGACAAAGCCCTGCGTTTTGCCAATTCCGTGGAACGAGGCGAGACCGGCGCCCCCGACCTGGTAGTGCTCGACCTCAACCTTCCCCGCCGCGACGGCATGAAAGTTCTGACGCGGCTGAAGTGCAGCGGAGCGCTGCACGGCGTGCCGGTGGTTGTCATGACCTCGGCAGACTCGGCCGTGGAAACCCAGCAGGCCAGCGCGCTCGGCGCCGACGAACTGGTGCGCAAGCCGAATCAACTGGAGGAGTTCCTCGCGGTTGGCGGCCGGGTGAAGGAACTCCTTCACGCCTCCGGCAAAACAGCATAACCGCTCGGTCACATTTCTGCGCAGGCGAAAACGCCTGCTCCACATGAGAAAATATGGACGACGCATGGTCAGAGACGGGTTCTACTACGCCACCGTACTCCTGGTTGCCGGTCTGGGACTGTCGTTCTTCGTGTCCTCGATCATCGGGCTGCCTTTGTTCGTACTGGCGGTGTTCTGTCTTTATTTCTTTCGTGACCCGGAACGCTCCGTTCCCGACGGCCCGGTGGCCGTATCGCCGGCCGATGGCCGTGTCGTCTCGGTGAAGGCGGATGGCGCCGGCCAGACCCGAGTGAGCATCTTCCTGAACATTTTCGATGTGCACGTGAACCGCACGCCCATTGGCGGCCGAATCGCCGACGTGAAATACCAGCCTGGCGAATTTCTGGTGGCCAGCAGGGATGCGGCCAGCGCGCAGAATGAGCAAAACACCGTGACCGTGGAAGGCGAAGGGACACGCGTGGTTTTCAAACAGATTGCCGGATTGATCGCGCGTCGAATCGTGTTCTGGAAGCACACCGGCGATATCGTCCGCTCCGGCGAGCGGATTGGCCTGATCAAATTCGGCTCGCGCGTGGACGTCTTCTTCGGCCCGGAGTGGGAGATCGCCGTGGCGGTACGCGATCGTGTAGCGGCCGGCAGCAGCATCATAGCCCGCCGCATCGACATTCCGACGGGAGAAAAGTGATGGCCTCATTCGGCCTGCCTCATCCCTTCGCAAAACCTGAAGGACCCCGCCGGCCTCGCCGCGCCGCGTATGTGCTGCCCAGCCTGTTCACGTCGGGCAACATATTTCTTGGATTTCTGGCCATCATGAGGGCACTGCAGGGCGCTCTGTTCGCGCACGCGGGGAACTATGGGGCGAACGGGGATTTCGCCGTCGCCGCGAAGGCCATCGGCGTCGCGGTCGTTCTGGACGGCCTCGACGGACGCATTGCCCGCATGACCCACACGACGAGCGACTTCGGCCGCGAGCTCGATTCCCTGGCCGATGTCATTACGTTCGGCATTGCTCCGGCAGTGCTGGCGTTCGCCTGGGGCGTGCAGTTCGCCATGTCCGGTGGATTTCTGCCGGACCACCGCGCTGGCTACTTCATCTGTTTCCTTTTTCTGGTCTGCGGGGCCGCGCGGCTGGCGCGGTTCAACATCACCACTCATCCGGTGCCTCGCAATCCTGGCCGCGCCGACCGGAAATACTTTGTCGGGCTGCCCATACCCGCGGCAGCCGCAATGGTTGCCGCCATCGTTTATGCGGCCGATGCGGAGCCCATTCGCCTGTGGGTGCTCTCGGCGCTCTGGCTGGCGCTGCTGGCGCTGCTCGCTTTTCTGATGGTCAGCACCTGGCGTTACCCCAGTTTCAAGGAGATCAATCTGTTGAGCCCGCGATCTCCGCTTACCGTAGTGCTGCTCGCCAGCGTCATCTATCTGACCTGGAACTTCGGGCAGCCGTTCCTTCTCGCCGTGACATCCAGCTACGTCGCCAGCGGGGTAATCATCCGCGCGGCAGGCATCATCCGCCGGATACTGCGCCGCAAGCGGCCTCTTACTGCGCATCCCTCGGAGCAGCAGGTTGGATAAACGAACCGTTGCAATAGTCGGGAGTGAGACTCTCATGGGGCGCGAAGTGCGCGACGTGCTTCGCGAGTCCGGACTGAACGTACGCGTGGAGCTGATCGCCGCGGCCGCGGAAGAAGGCGGCGTCCTGACGGAGGAAGCCGGCGAAGCCATCGTCATGGCCGGCCTCGAGAGTCCCGCGGCGCGTGACGCCGACGTGCTGGTTCTGTGCGCGCCGGCGGACATAAGCCGAAAGGTTTACGAGGCGTCGGCCGCGCGCTCGCCGCGCCCGGTGATTGTAGACCTCACTGGCGTTCTGGAGGAGGAACCCGCGGCACGGCTCCGCGCTCCTCTGGTGGAAACGGCTCCGGCGCCCGGAACCTCCGGAATTCAGGTGATCGCGCACCCGGCGGCCATCGCGCTCGCGCTCTTTTTCCGCGCGCTTGCTGCGGTTCAGCGATTGCATCAGGCTGTCACGGTAATCTTCGAGCCGGCCAGCCAGCTCGGCCGGGGCGGTATGGACGAACTGCAGAAGCAAACCGCCGGTCTTCTGTCTTTCAAGGCGCTGCCGAAGGAGGTCTACGACGCGCAGGTGAGCTTTAACATGCTGCCGCAATATGGAGCCGAAGCTCCCCAGTCGCTCGGCGAGGCCGAACTGCGCATCGAACGCCATCTGGCCACACTGCTGGGCGGGGCCGCGGTTCCCATGCCGTCGCTCAGGCTGATCCAGGCGCCCGTTTTTCACGGCTACAGCATATCGGTGTGGGTGGAATTCGAGGAAGCGCCGGACACAGCGGCTATTGCCGAAGGACTCGCCTCGGAGGACATCGATGTTCGTACCGGCGATCATGAGCCGCCCACGAACGTGGGCATCGCGGGACAAAGCGGCATCGCCGCCGGATCCATCTCGCGCGACCGCAACAACGCGCGCGCCTGTTGGTTCTGGGTGGTTGCGGATAACCTGCGCATCGCCGCCGAGAGCGCGGCGGAGGTGATCCGTGAGCAGTGACGGCAACCGCTCCCCTGAAAATGTAGCTTCGCCTCCGCGTGGGGCAGACGATCGGGTTTTGTCGTCTGCCATGCCCGGGCACTCGAACAAGGCAGACGACACAAACCGATCGTCTGCCCCACGGAGCCAAAGCTTCTTTTCAACCTCTAATTGCGGCCCTGAAAGGGCCATGTCCAACTCCCTTACGGTCGCGGCTCGGAAACGCTGGCTGAGCCGCGACCGTGAGGGAGCGGTGCTCCTGCTGCTCTCAGCTTTGGTGCTTCCGTCCTCCTGCGGCTACCACGTCGCGGGCAGAGCGGATCTGATGCCGAAGAGCATTCACACGATCTTCGTGCCCGCCTTCTCGAACATTACTTCCAGCCCCACCCTTACCGACAGCCTGCCGGAGGCGATCTCGCGAGAGTTGATCGCGCGCACGCGCTTTCAGGTGGTGCGCAGCGAGAAGGACGCCGACGCGGTGCTGCGCGGCACGGTCATTAATGTGGTGAAGTTCCCAATCGTATACGACGTGAACACGGGACGCGCCAGCGGTGCGCAAATCAACGTAACTCTCCAGGTACATCTGTTTGACCGCACCGGCAAGGAACTCTACGCGCGGCCTAACTACGAGTACCGTGAACGCTATGAGATCAGCACAAATCCAACGAATTACTTCGACGAGAGCCAGGTGGCGCTGCAGCGGCTGAGCGGCCAGGTGGCGCGCGACGTCGTTAGCGGCATGCTGGAGAACTTTTGAGCCCCGAGGTGTTTCTTCGTCAGATCGAGCGCCAGACGCCCGCGCCGGCGTACCTGTTCGCCGGCCCGGAGAGCTACTTTCGCGACCGCTGCCGGCAGGCGCTCGTTGCCCGCGTGCTGGAACCCGATCAGCGCGAACAGGGCATGACGCGCCGCGATCTCGATTCCGAGACGCTGGCCGAAGTGCTCGACGACGCACGATCGTTCTCGCTGTTCGCCGCGAACCGCCTGATCTGGGTTGCCGGCGCCGAATCGGTGCTGCCAAAGGGCCGCGCGCTGGCCGAAGACGACGCGGGAGCCGCGGAACTGGCCGCCTACCTGCGCGATCCGACGCCCGGCGTGGTGATTGTCTTCAACTCCGCTCGCTTCGATTTCGAAGGAGAGGACAAGGCGAAGATGGACCGCGTGCTGAAATTCTACGGCGGCATTCGCGAGGTGGTGGAGTTGCGGATGCTGGCGCCCGATTCGGCGCGCCGCCTGGCGCAGGACATTGCTCGCGAGCGCGGCCTGAAGATCGGCGCTTCCGAGCTCGGGCTGCTGGTTGAGGCGCTCGGCGCCGATGCGTCGCGCATTGCCGGCGAAATGGAAAAACTGGCGCTGTATGCGGGTTCGAGGCCGGTGACGGCGGACGATATTGCCGCGCTCGTGCCCGACGCGCAGACCACCAACATATTCGCGCTGGTGAACGCAATCGGGCGGGGCGACCGCCGCCGGTCGCTCGATGCCCTCGACACGCTCCTGCGCGAGGGCGAATACCTGCCGCTGGCCCTCAGCTTTCTGGGAACGCAGTTCCGGCTCGCTCTGGTGGCGCACGAAGCCGGTCTGCGCAACGCCGGCCAGATTCAGAGCTGGTTCACGAAACAGGGAGTGCGCATGTGGCGCGACCGCGCCGAGCAGGTGGCCGCGACGGCCGGGGCGTTTCCGAAGCCGAAGCTGGAGCGCGCCATCGGACGGCTCTTCGAAGCCGACCGCGCGCTCCGCGACGCGCGTCCGGACGACCGTGTGGTCATGGAAGAGCTTGTCCTGAGCCTGACGGCCGCGTAGGCCACGCGATTATTTCCTGAACACTACTCCGCCCTTCATCACGAACGCCACATTCTGCAGCACGCTGATGTCTTCCAGCGGGTTTCCCGGCACCGCCACGATGTCCGCCAGGTACCCGGGTTTCAGATTGCCCGCATGCAGTTCGAGCAGCTTTGCGCCGTTCAGCGTGCCCGCCTGGAGCGCCGCCAGCGGCGTCATGCCGTACTTCACCATCAGGACAAACTCGCGCGCCTGAGTGCCGTGCGGAAACGGCCCGACATCCGAGCCCGCGGCCATGGGCACGCCGGCCGCAAGCTGTTTGCGGAACTCGCGAGCGTGGATGGCGATGATGTCTTTCAGCAGAGCCGCTTGCGCGGGCGATGAGGAGTTCTCGGCGAAATACTCCATGATGGTGAACGTGGGCACGGCGAAGATGCCTTTCTCATGCATGATGCGCATGGTTTCATCGCTGAGCTGATCGGCGTGATCCACCGATTCCACTCCGGCGCGGGCCGCATACAGCGCGCCCGGTTCGCCCGTGGCATGCACGGCCACACGCCGACCGACGCGAGCGGCTTCGGCAACGGCGACCCGCATCTCGGCCTCGCTGAACTGGTACGGAGTAACCAGATTGCCGTCGACGACGCGGTCGTGGCCGGTCTCGTAGATCTTGATGAAGTCGGCGCCTTCCTTGAGTTGCTGCCGAATGACGGTGACCAGTTCGGCTGCGTTGTTCGCCTGCGTGGCGTTTGGGAGCACGCGCTGCGCGGGGTTGTAATGGATGGCGTCTTCATGACCGCCGAGTATGTCGATGGCGTTGCCGCTGATGCGCAGACGGGGTCCCGGGGAGAGGCCCTGATCGATGGCATCGCGGACCGCGGTGTCGGCCGACCCGGCGCCTTCGGTGCCCATATCGCGCTCGGCCGTGAAGCCGGCCATCAGATCGTCGCGGGCGGCGAGCAACGCGGTGATGGTCCGCTGCGGAACCGATTCCTCGACGGTCTGCAGATCTTCCGCGCCGGGATGCAGAAACAGATGCACGTGGGCATCGATGAGGCCCGGCAGCAGCGTGTGATCGCCAAGGTCGAGCACCTCCGCCCCGGGCGGCCGCGTGACCGAAGCGCCCGCTTCGGCAATCGTTTGTCCCTGCACCAGCACTTCGCCGGGCGTGACGATGCGTCCGGTCTCGATATCGAGCAGACGCGCGGCATGGAGCACGATGGGCCGCGTGGCGAGTCCGGGACCGCGTGCCGGCTGAGCGGAGTCCGCGGCGGCAATGAGCAGGCAGGCAATGGAGAGTCGCAGGATTCGCATGGCGTCGGGCGTCATCGTATCATTTCGGCGCGCGGGCGTGGGGGCGATTCGCCAGGGTAAACTGGAGAGAGAAACTGCAAAGCGTGGGCGGCTAGCTCAGCTGGGAGAGCACGGCGTTCGCAACGCCGGGGTCAGGGGTTCGAATCCCCTGCCGTCCACCAGTAACTCGGGCGCCGGGATTCCCGGTCGTTCGGTAGTCGTTTCCAAAGGCCAGGTAGCTCAGCTGGTAGAGCGCAGCCCTGAAAAGGCTGGCGTCGGCGGTTCGATTCCGTCCCTGGCCACCATCTCAAACGATAGCAAATAAAACCACTTACAGAAAAAATGGCCCTGTTTTCGAGCCATGGACCTTGTCCGATTGCCAGCTTCAGGTCCAATGCAGGTCCATTTCAGGTCCGGGAGTGTGGTTTTACGTGGTAGTGTTCGGACCGGCAATGCCTACCACCGTTGTCTTTTTGCTTTCATAGCCGTGGTAGGCGTGGAGCCATGGTAGGCGAGGATCGGTTTGGCTTCGTAGCACGACAAATTTGGTTCTCCTATATAGAGAAACCCCCATGGCCCCAGGAATGGCTACCACGTGCTCGTTCCGTGCCTGCCCCCGAACTGCCGCACTTCGCGCACAGGGCGCCCACGTTGGGTCGTCGCGGCCGGAGTGGACGTGTGGGACAACCGGGGTTCCGGCGCGCGCCCGGATACACGCGAGAGGGAAGACCGCGGTAAGCCACTTACGGTCTTGCACCTCACCCTTGATTCGCTATCGCCGCGCGAGCGGAAGCTCGTTCAGCTTGCCGTGCAGACTGGAGTGCGCGATCACAAATCGCTGGCCGCTCTTCTCGGCATTTCGCCGAGCACAGTGGGGACCCACCTCGCCAGCATCCATCGGAAACTCGGCACGCACTCCACGACGGAAATGCTGCGGGCGGTCGAATTGATCGCGCTCAACAATTGAACCTGTCCTTCCCGCCTGAAAACAATCGAGATAAAACGTTTGACCTCGATTACGTGTTTTTGCCATACTCCTCGCAAGCATTGAACGAGAGTTAATCACTTCACGCCTTCACGGAAGAGTGGACTCGCGATTCGACGCTTCTTGCTGGCATACCAGCACCCCCACTGCGGCTTGCCGGCGACAGCTATATGCAAAAATCCGTTCGAATCGACAATCCCCTCGCCGGTCCCGGATTAACGGCCAGAGGGCCGGGCTTCACATCGCTTCAACGAGCGAAGCGGTACGTGACTCGCGGGCTGGCCGAATGGGCAAAGCCGGGAATCTCAATTCGGTTCATTCGCAAAGACGACCATCGCGACGTGTCCGCACAGAAATCCATCGACGCAACGCGCTGGTCTTACGACCGCGCGGCACACACCGGACGGGCCACGCTCACGGAGCTGGCGAACACGCCCGTGATCGCGCCAGCAGTGATGCTGAACGTCGGCCGGCGCAAGGGCGCCAGCAGGCACACGTTTCTCGCGACGCGAGGGTTCTGACGCGCGACCTGCCACAACTGCACGTGAGCAGTCGAGGATCCTGCTTCACGCACCGCAAGCCGGCCGTCACCGGCCCCTTAACAGCTTCCAAGCTGTTTGGCCATCGACCACACAATGGCGGAGTTGGTGCAGACGATTTCGTCGCTGTTTGGATGATACTCGATCACGATTCCTGCCAGTCGCGGCTGGTCGTTCCGCAGAACAAATGCACCGCCACCGCTTACGCCGTTGAGCTTTCCTTGTCGCGGAAGTTTCTGTCCATTCCTGTACGTGTGGTCGCGAGCTGAGCATCTGACACTGAACGACCCCGGATGCACTTCTGAATACGGTGCCGAGATAAGACAATGGTCGGGGCCTCACGGTGGCTCTGCCAGACATCGAATTTTCAGGATTATTGATCGAGCAGGGAAATCCGAGTGATCATGATACAATGCTCACGCGGGCCCGGATGTCGGGAGCGAGGTGGCGAGGCAATGCCAGACAACGACGGGTGGCCGAGCGGAAGCTCAGTCATGCTTAGATCAAACGGGTCTTCCAGATAGTTATTCACACCGTCTATCTCTATCTGCTCCGGAGCAAACGTATAAAGCGCTCCGTGTTCATCAGGAGTGCAGGAACCCCTGCTGACGTGGTACGCCGTGAGTAAGTATTCCTTTTTGTAGGCAACCGACCAAAACGCCGCTACCGATTGGGGATGGCCGCCCATTTACGATTGGCTTCAAAGATCGGCTTGACAAATGGGTAGACCTCCTTAGCCCAAAAATCGCCGAGCTCGTCAACGTTGCGAGTTAACAATTCAGCCATGGCTTCGAAGCCCATTGTCTCAAACTGGATTCTTCCATCCGGCTTGGTCTAGTTCCGTAGTCGGTGGGTTGTATCTCGTGCAGTTCGATCTCTTCGATATAGAGCCCGCTCAGCCAAAGCGCACCGAACGAGACAGGCGTTCTCGTCTGGCGAAAGCCGGCGAGTACCTGGTCGCATTCGAGTTCGTAAGCCGTGGGTACGATGTAACGATCGCCGCCGAGGGGCTCCCTTATGACCTGCTGGTGGATGTGGACAGCAGGATCATACGCGTGCAGGTTAAGACGTCAGCTGCGCCCACGGACGATGGCCGATACTGCTTCAGCACGATGAGATGCAGCCACAAGGCAGCCAAGAGATCGAGAAGGTACACGACCGGGGATGTGGACGCATTCGCGTTTGTTGCCGCAGACGTTCGCAAGGTCGCGTTCTACCCGGCGAAGCAGGTCGTCCAAGGCACGTCAGTGCGACTTCGTCCAGCAGATCTGGTTCGATACGACGTGACAACTATCACGCTCGGACACTGTCTCACCTTCATTGCAGCGAACGCGGCCTGCGTTGACGTGTAAGGCCCAGGTACTTCCGGCGCGCGGCGGCGGCGGGTGGCAATGTAGCCCGCTTTCGCTAGCGACAGAAATTGACAAAGGTAGTTATCGGGACGACAGCAGCGGAAGAGGTGATGAGCACCACGTTTGCGCCGGAGATGGCGCGCAACATCGAAATCTGGCAGCTCGAACGGCTTGTACCGTACGCGAGGAACGCCAGAACGCACTCGCCAGACCAGGTGGCGCAGATCGCGGCATCTATCGTCGAGTTCGGGTTCATCAATCCGATCCTCGTGGACTCGAAGGCCGGGATCATTGCGGGCCATGGCCGCCTGCTGGCGGCGCGCAAGCTGGGTCTCGGCGAGGCTCCGGTGGTTGTGCTGGACCACTTGAGCGAGACCCAGCGACGCGCGTATATCATCGCCGACAACAAGCTCGCGCTGAACGCCGGGTGGGACGAAAAGATGCTCGCCGAGGAGCTGCGCGAGATGGCAGCCGAGGGCGTGAAGCTGCCGCTGATCGGTTTCTCGGACGAGGAACTGGACGCGCTGGAGGGTCTGCTGGCGCCCGACGAGCAGACGGACCCGGCCGAGGAGCAAATCCCCGCGCCGCCGGTTCAGCCCGTAACCGTGGCTGGCGACGTGTGGTTGATCGGACGGCACCGTCTGATCTGCGGCGACTGCCGCGACCCGGCCGTGGTGGAGAAGCTGCTGGCAGGCCAGCGCGTGAACGTGTGCATCACATCGCCGCCGTACGCCACGCAGCGCGAGTACGACTCGAACAGCGGCTTCACGCCGATCCCTCCGGAGGAGTATGTGCAGTGGTACGGGCCCGTGGCCGACAACGTGGCGGCGGTGCTGGCCGGCGACGGCTCCTACTTCCTGAACATCAAGGAGCATGCCGACGAGGGCGAGCGGAACCTGTACGTTAAGGATCTGGTAATCGCCCACAAGCGGCAGTGGGGCTGGCGCTTCGTCGATGAGTTCTGCTGGCGGAAGACCGACAACGGCGTGCCTGGCGGTTGGAACAATCGCTTCAAGAACGCATGGGAGCCGGTGTTTCACTTCTCCCGCCAACCGCAGATCAGGTTTCATCCGAAGCGGGTCGGCCACGAATCGGAGGATTGCTTCGACTACTCACCGAACAATCCGAAGTCGAAGTCGGGAAGCGGCCTGCTGGGCGCCGGGGTCCGTGGCGCCGCAGCCGATGGCGCGAAGAACCAGGGAGCGTGGCAGCGCTCGCGGAACAGCCTGTCGGACTCGAACGGTCGCTTCGAGGGCGTGGCCCGCCCCAGCAACGTGATCGAGGTGAAGTCGGAATCGGCGCAGGGATCGCACTCCGCTCCGTTCCCTCGGTCCCTGGTGGAGTTCTTCGTGAAGGCGTTCTCCGACACCGCAGACGTGGTCTTTGATCCGTTCATGGGGTCCGGAACGACCATGGCGGCGGCCGAACTGCTGGCGCGCAACGGCTACGGGTGTGAGATCTCGCCCGCCTACTGCGATGTGATCGTCCGCCGCATGATGGCGCTGACCGGAGAACCCGCGACGCTCGCCGGCAGCGGCGAGACGTTCGTTCAGGCGGCAGAGTCGCGTGGCGTCGACGTGGATCAAGCGATGAACCCGAAGCAGCAGGACCCGCGGGCAATTCGCCACAACGGCCAGGACCCGCATTACGGCGCCCGCAGGAAGGCTTCGTGACCGCCGCGGCTGCGCTTCAGATTCAGCAGTGGCCGGTGGACCGGCTGATCCCTTATGCCAGGAACGCGCGCACGCACTCCGACGAGCAGGTGGCGCAGGTTGCGGCCAGCATCGTCGAGTTCGGGTGGACGAACCCGATTCTGATTGCCTCCGACGGCGTCGTTATCGCCGGTCACGCGCGACTCGCTGCCGCCCGAAAACTGCGCATGACCGACGTGCCGGTGATCGTGCTCGATCACCTGACGGAGACGAAGCGCCGCGCGCTGGTGCTGGCCGATAACCGGCTGGCGATGAATGCCGGGTGGGACGAAGAGATGCTGCGGGTGGAACTCGAGTCGCTCAGGGACGACGACTTCAATCTCGATCTGATCGGGTTCACCTCCGAGGAGGTCGAGGAACTGCTGCGCGATCCGGAAGGGACCCGTGAGGGCCTGACCGACGAGGACGCGGTTCCGGAGGAGCAGCAGACCGTCATCACGCGCCCCGGCGACGTGTGGATGCTGGGCGAGCACCGGCTGCTGTGCGGCGACGCGAGGCAGATGGCCGACGTCGAGAAGGTGCTGGACGGCGGGCTGGCCGATATGGTCTTCACCGATCCGCCGTACAACGTCGATTACGAGGGCAAGACCGCCAGGAAGCTGAAGATCGGCAACGACGAGCTGGGCGGGCAGTTCTACGACTTCCTGCGCGAAGCGAGCGCCAACATGATCGCGGTATGCAAGGGCGCGATCTACGTGTGCATGTCTTCGTCGGAGCTGCACACGCTCTTTCGCGCCTTCACCGATGCAGGGGGGCACTGGTCCACGTTCGTCATCTGGGCCAAGCACCATTTCACGCTGGGGCGCAGCGACTACCAGCGCATGTACGAGCCGATTCTGTACGGCTGGCGCGACGGCACGCAGCACTTCTGGTGCGGCGCGAGAGATCAGGGCGACGTGTGGTTCATCAAGCGCCCGATGGCCAATCGCGAGCATCCGACCATGAAACCAGTGGAACTGGTGGAGCGCGCGCTGCGCAACAGCAGCAAGAGCAGGGATACGATTCTCGATCCGTTCGGCGGCAGCGGGACCTCGATCATCGCGTGCGAGAAGGCGGGACGCCGGGCGCGCGTAATCGAATTGGACCCGGGCTACTGCGACGTGGCCATCCGGCGCTGGCAGAACTACAGCGGCCAGCGCGCGACGCACGCGGAGACAGGCCTCGCGTACGACGCGGCAACCGCCGAAACCGATCTCGATACGAAGTCAGCAACGTCAACCGCAGGAGAGTACGTCGATGGACTCAGCAACCATCCAGCAGGCACGGAAGCTCGCGACCGCCATGGCGGGAGCGATTACGAAGCTCGTCCAGGACTTTGAGACGCAGACGGGCGCCACGGTCCATTCGCTTCCCATCCACAGGCCCGAAGCAAAGCCAGGGTCTCCCAGCGTGGAGGCGAAGGTACAAATATGAATGATTCTGGTGTGTCCCTCGCCCACACCAGGCGCCTGATGCATCCGGACACCCACCGGCCATGGTCGGAGTGGTCCGAGACGCAAACGCTGCATCTGGTGGTGGTCTACAGCAACCCGTTCCGATGGCGAACGCGGCGCGAACTGGCAAACGATTGCATCCGGCATCTGCGCGCCACGCCAAACGTGCGTCTCTATGTGGTGGAGCTGGCCTACGGCCGCCGTCCGTTCGAGGTGACGACGGGCGAAGCGGACGAGATCCAGTTGCGCACCGACGTGGAGCTGTGGCACAAGGAGAACCTGATCAACCTCGGCGTGCAGCGCTTCCCGCCCGATGCGCTGTACGGCGGTTACATCGACGGGGACTTCCATTTCACACGGCACGACTGGGCGCTCGAAGCGATTCACATGCTGCAGCACCATCACTTCGTGCAGTTGTTTTCGAGCTATTCCGATCTGACCGCGGAGACGGCAACGTCGCACTCAGGGCATCGCCCGTACCGGATCAAGTCATCGTTCGCCTGGAACTTCCTCCATCAGCGCGAATTCCTCGAACGCAAGGCAACCGAGGAGCGGACACCGACAGATCCATACTACGGGCTGCCGCTTCCGGCTCAGGTGTTCCCGTTCGGATTCGCGCCAGGCGCGCCGGGCGGCGCATGGGCCTGGAACATGGACTCGTTTACCAGCGTCGGCGGGCTGCTGGACACCTGCATCCTCGGGTCCGGCGACTGGCACATGGCGTTCGGGCTGGCGGGCAGCTCCTCATCGCGGCTGGAGACGGAGTACACCGGGCGCGCGTACAACGAGTCGATCCGGCAGTGGCAGCAGCGAGCGACCTCTCTGAAGTATCATCCGGGCCGGTCTGCGATTGGCTGCGTGGACTGCTACGCGGTGCATGCGTTCCACGGCAGCCACAACAAGCGCGGCTACGGCGACCGCTGGCAGATTCTGGTGGACGAGGATTTCACACCGGGTCAGGACATCGCTCGCGACTGGCAGGGAGTGTGGCGCTGGACCGGCGCCAAGCCCCGGCTGCGCGATCGGGTGCGCCAGTACTTTATCGAGCGGATGGAGGACGATCCGAGTCTGACGGAGAGGACGCTGGCGTGAAGGGAATCAGCTTCTGCTCGTGGCACCCATCGATCCAGCGCTGTGCGGAAGCAAGGGAATAATCGCTTGCTGCAACAGAAAAAGCCGCCCGTTGCCGGGCGGCGTGGTGGAGGCTGGCTTGCTTCGTTACTTCGTGATCTTGTAGGTGCGCTCGCCCTTGTCGCTGCGCGTGGACTCTACGGTGTGGCCCATCTTCTTGACCGCCCCGGCGATGAATCCGCGCACGCTGTGCTTCTGCCAGTCGGTGGCCTTCATGATCTCGTCGAGGGTGGCTCCGTTCTTTCGCTTCAGGAGGTCGAGGACGATCTGCTTCTTGCTGTCCTCGCGCGGCGTCGCGGCTTCCTTCCGGGCTTTGGAGGCCTTCTTGGTAGCGGGCTTCGCGACCTCAGCAGTCTTCGCGACCTTCGCCGGCTTCTTGTTGGTGGTGGGCTTCGGGCTGGCTTTCTTCGCGCCTTTCGTGGCTTTGGGCGCGCCCTTCTTCTGGCTGGCGTCCTTCTTCGAGTTAGCCTTCTTCGGCGCGACGTTCGCGCCCTGTTCCGCAACGGCGGCGGTTTCGGTGCTCGTGGTGGCTGCTGTTTCGTTCGTCATGGTGTTTTCTCCTTAATCCTCTCTGGCGGCTTATGTCCGCCGGCATGACGATTCATCACTCCGGTTGACCCGGAACGCAAGCATAATCTTCAGGAAATGTTTCATGGCGATCATGAGCCAGACCGCGTATTCGCGCCACCGGGGCGTAGCTGTCCGCGCGGTGCAGAAGGCCATCGAGGCCGGCAGGATTACGACGCTGTCCACCGGTCAGATCGACTCCGACCGCGCGGACGAAGAGTGGGAACAGAACACGCGCGGCTATACCACCATGACGTCCGATGACGAGGGCGGCTTCGGAGCGTCGCAGTACGCCAAGGCCAGGGCGGTGCGCGAGCACTATCAGGCGCGGCTGGCGAAACTGGAGTTCGAGCAGCGCACCGGCAAACTTGTTTCCGTCGACGAAGTCCGCGTCGCGGCATTCAACAAGTTCCGGCAGTTCCGCGATCACATCCTGAACATCCCGGATCGCGTGGCGGCGATGGTGGCGGCCGAGACGGAAGCGGCGAAGTGCTACGAGATTCTGGCAATCGAGATCCGGAAGGCGCTGAATGAACCCGCCGATTCCAACAGCTGAGGAGATCTATGGGGCCGCGGCCGCCTCGGGCGCGCGCCCTGACCCGCTGCTCACGATCTCTGAGTGGGCCGACAAATACCGGATACTCTCGCAACGCGCCTCCGCCGAGCCGGGGCCATGGCGCACGGATCGCACACCGTATCTGCGCGAGATTATGGACTGCCTCTCGCCATCGTCGCCCATCGAGCGAACGGTCTTCATGAAAGGAGCGCAGATCGGAGCGACCGAGGCTGGAAACAACTGGATCGGCTATGTGGTTCATCAGGCGCCCGGCCCCATGATGGCGGTGCAGCCCACTGTCGAGATGGCCAAGCGCAACTCGAAGCAGCGCATCGACCCGCTGATCGAGGAGTCCGAGGTGCTGCGCGCTCTGGTGAGTGACCCGAAGTCGCGCGACTCGGGAAACACGATGCTGTCGAAGGAATTTCCCGGCGGCGTGCTGGTGATGACCGGTGCCAACAGCGCGGTCGGTCTGCGCTCGATGGCCGCGCGGTACTTGTTCCTCGACGAGGTGGACGGCTACCCGGGCGATGTGGATGGGGAGGGAGATCCGGTCAACCTAGCGCTCGCCCGCACACGCACGTTCGCGCGGCGCAAGGTCTTCATGGTCTCGACGCCGAAGATCACCGGCATGAGCCGGATCGAGGCCGCGTACGACGAGAGCGACCAGCGGCGTTTCTGGGTTCCGTGCCCGACCTGCCGCGAGTTCCAGCCGTTGAAGTTCGCCCAGCTCCGGTGGCCGAAAGGGAAGCCGGAGAGGGCGGTCTATGTCTGCGAGCACTGCTCGCAGGAGATCGAGAACCACCAGAAGCAGTGGATGCTGGCGCGCGGCGAGTGGCGTGCGAATCCCGGCCCCGGATGGGACGGCAGGACGGCCGGTTTTTTCCTGTCCAGCATGTATTCGCCGGTGGGGTGGTTCTCGTGGGGCGACGCCGCGAGGCAATTCGAACAGGCGCAGAAGAACCCATCGCTGCTGCAGGTGTTCGTCAACACCGTGCTCGGCGAGACGTGGACGCTGCTGGGCGACGCTCCCGACTGGCAGAAGCTCTATGACCGGCGCGAGGCGTACAAAATCGGAATCATGCCGCCCGGCGGTCTCGTACTGACCGCCGGCGCGGACGTGCAGAAGGACCGCATCGAAGTCGAGATCGTGGCGTGGGGGCGCGGCAGGGAATCGTGGTCGGTCGATTACCGCGTGCTCGAGGGCGACACGTCGCGCCCGGCTGTGTGGACGAAGCTCACGGGCCTGCTCAACGAGACGTTCGCCACCGGATCCGGACTGGAACTCCCGATTCTGCAACTCGCGGTGGACTCCGGCTTCGCCACGACCGAGGTGTATCAGTGGGCGCGAAAGCAGGGGAACCGGGTACTCGTGATCAAGGGCGACGCCCGTGCGCCGGCGCTGCTCGGCGCGGCCTCGCCGGTTGAGGTGGGTCCCGCGGGAGCGAGGATCAAGCGCGGCGTGCGCGTGTGGCCGGTCAACTCCGGGATGGCGAAAGAGGAACTGTACCGGTGGCTGCGTTTGGAACGGCCCACGGACGAGGATCTCGACAAGGGCGTAGCCGTTCCCTGCCGGCTACTGCCACTTTCCGAAGTACAGCGAGGAGTACTTCCGGCAGATCACCGCCGAGCAGCTCGTGACGAAGCTCGTCAAGGGCTATCGGCGGCACGAATGGCAGAAGATGCGCGAGCGCAACGAGGCGCTCGACTGTCGCGTGTACGCGCGGGCCGCGGCGGCGCGGGCTGGCGATTGATCGGTTCCAGGAGAAGCACTGGGCCGAATGGGAGCGCCGGTTGACGCCGCCGGCGCGGCAAGAAGGACGACGAGCAGCAACAGCAGCCTCCGGTGGCGCGCACACGCAACCAGGTTCGGTTCAGGGTGGAAGTCTGAGTGGACTCGCATCCCACCATGAGCACAGGGGCAACCTCCATGGTGCAAACCGACAAACGTCGACAAGGGAACGACATTGATCAGGCGGGCTATCTCTATTACTTAACCGGCCTTCTTTGGAGCAGCTTTCTTGGCTGCCTTCTTGGCCGCGGTTTTCGCACGACCCTTGCGATGAAGCCCACAGTACAGTCGGCTTGGCAGCGCGGTAGCCTTGCAGCCCATGGCAAGGCACATCTTTTCCTCCATCGCTCCTACACTCCTTTACTCGAACACTCGAATCCCTGCGATAAGGCCGATGAGCATTGTCCCGCCGAGAATTGCAAGCTGCGTCCAGGATAATACTCTTGCCTTTGAATCGACCGTGACGCGGGTTTCGTCGTTACAGGTCTTCCACCTGGAAAATCACCTCGTTGAGCAGGCTCGCCAATGCGCGAAGATCTCGTGGCTCGGTCCTCTACCCGCAGAAGGTCGTTTAATCATTTACCTGGGTGTCCCCGAAATGGGGAGGGCCTCCGACGGTTCTGACGCGAAGACGAGATCACGGCGAGCACAATCAGTCAGAGCGAGATTCGCGAGAGCCAGGAGAACCAGAACTCGTTCGGCAATGCAAGGGTACGTTCTGTGCCCTGCACAAAAAGGAGCAAGCGGCGGCGGCCGCCAAGAGGATTCCACGAGATACGCGATATTACCTGTGCTTTTGTGTCCAGGTTTTGCCAGGAGTTCCCAGAGTTCCTTGTACATCCTCTCGGTAGTAGTCGACAGAAAGCCGCAACAGAGCGAGCTCATCTCCCGTCAGTTCATCAGCCATTTTCGAACCTTTGAAGGGGACAGCATATCGAATTGTGGGCGGCGCGGCAATTCAATGCGTCCGATCGATGTCATCATGCCGTTCACTCAATCCGATCTCGACGCACTCGACGCCGCGCGAAAGCAGGGCGCGAAGCGCATCCGTTTTCAGGACCGGGACTTCGAGTTCGACTCCGTTGACGACTACATCAAGCTCCGGAATCTGATCCTGAACGACATTGCGCAGCAGAACGGACCGCAGCCGGTTCGTCAGGTGCGGGTCTATACGAAGAGCGGGTGGGGGCATTGAGCGTGGAGCCGAATCCTTTCGTGGCTATCGATCAGGCCCGCGCCGCGGTCGTGGCGCCGAAGCCGCGCCCCCGAAGTTCCGTGCCGGTACGCACGATCGGCGCACTACGTCGCGGGGCAACTCATTTCACGGCGGCGTGCCGGAAGCAGACTCCGGCGGTGCTCGAAAAGGTCCTGTTCTTCGGAGGCATGGCTTCCGTCGTCTACGGGTTCTGGATGACCTGGCACCCGCTTGGACCGCTTGTCGGCGGCGGCTTGTCGGTGTGGCTCGGAATGCTGATCTCCGTGGAGCGCAATGAACCTCGTCCGTAGGGCCGCCCGCATGACCATTGCGGCTCCGGTGCCGCCCGTGCGCCGGGCTCTGGGAACGACGCCATTCGATGCGGCCGGCAGGGGCAGGCGCGGGTACGGGTGGAATCCCAGTTACCTCGGCGTCAACACGCTCCTGTTCTCCCACGGGCTGGAGCTGCTCACTCGCAACCGTGACGCCGTTCGCAACAGCGCGTGGGCGGCAGGCGCCATCGATTCGTATGTGGCGAACGCGATCGGGCGCGGCATCCGGCTGATCCCGCAGCATCCGGACGAGAAGGTTCGGGGACTGATCGGGCAGAAGTGGGCGCGATGGATTCGGGAGTCGGACGTCGAGTACGACCCGAAGAACCCGGCATCGGGTCAGACGGACTTCCACGGCCAGCAGATGATCATCGCGCGCGAAGTAATGGAGGCCGGCGAGTGCTTCGTGCGCTTCCGGCCCCGCTCACCGAAGGAAGGGCTGGCAGTGCCGCTCCAGTTGCAGTTGATCGAGGCGGAACAGTTGCCCGTCTGGCGCAACAACTCCACGCCGGATGTGCCCGACAAGAACCGCGTGCGGTGCGGCATCGAGTTCCGGCCGGACGACCGCCGCGCGGCGTACCACTTCTGGAGCGCGCACCCGGGCGAGACGATGTTCTATCCGCTGGAGGCGCTCCAGTCGGAACGCGTGCCGGCGACCGACGTTCTGCACGTGTACAAGCCGATTCGAGCGGGCCAGTTCCGCGGCCAGCCATGGCTCACCACCGTGCTGGCGAAGCTCTACGAGCTGGAGCAGTACACCGACGCCGAGATCGTGCGCAAGAAGATCTCGGCAATGATCACCGGCTTCATCAAGCAGGTGAGCCCGGACAACCCGGTGATGACGCCGGATCAGCCGGCGAACGGGCAGCCAGGCCGATCCGGGCACGCAGATCAGCAAGCTGGAGCCGGGCACGTTCCCGGTGCTGGGCTTCGGCGAAGAAGTCCAGTTCGCAGAGGCGAAAGACAGCGGCGATTACAAAGTGTTCGTGCGCGCCTGCCTGCAGGCCTTCGCCAGCGGCGCCGGTCTCGCGGAGTATCAGATCAGCGGGGATCTTTCTGGGATCAACTACTCGTCGATTCGCGCGGGCCTGCTGGAGTTTCGCCGCAAGTGCGAGCAGTACCAGCATTCGGTGTTCATCTTTCAGGTCTGCCATCCGATTTATCGCCGCTGGCTGCGCGAGGCGATGCTTGCGTTGGTGTTCGGCGTCGAGCTTCTGAACGCCTACGACGCGGACCCCGAGCCGTTCGAAGCGGCGCAATGGGTGACGCCGGGCTGGCCGTGGGTCGATCCGGAGAAAGACATGAAGGCCGCCGAACGCGCGATCCGCGACGGCCTGTCGACACGCTCCATCGAGTGCGCGGCGCAGGGCTTCGACGCGGCGGTGATCGATGCCCAGCAGAAGGCCGACAACGACCGCGCCGACCGGCTTGAGCTGTCCTACGACTCCGATGGCCGCAAGGTGCTGACGGGCCGCAATGCCGGGCTTACCGAGAGCGAGATCGAACAGGACGCGGGAGCCGACAAAGTGGGAGTCCAGTGAAGCAACTCACGCATGTGGCGTCGCGGTTCGTGAACTGTCCGCTGATGATCCACCCGCCGAAGCTGGAGGTCATCATCAAGGCCATCGGGCCGCGGCTGGGCATCGAGCCTGATGCGGTGCTGGCCCACCGCGTCCCGAGAGACGCCACGGCCACGCTGATGTCCCGCTACATGGAGGCAGGCGACGAGCGGGACTATGCGGTTGTCGACGGGATAGCGGTCATCCCCATTCAGGGGACGCTCCTCAAGAAGGACTCGTTCATGTCCGTCGTGGAGCGGCTGCAGCTCCTACGAGCAGATCCAGCGGCAGGTGGCGAGCGCCATCGATGATTCCGGCGTCCGCGCGATCCTGCTCGACATCGATTCGCCGGGCGGCGAGACTGCCGGGTGCTTCGATCTTGTCGACTACATCTACTCGGTCCGCGGCATTAAGCCCGTGTACGCGGTCGCCAACGACATCGCGCTCTCGGCGGCTTACGCGATCGCCAGCTCAGCGAGTCGCATTTTCCTGAACCGGACGGGCGCGGTCGGCTCGATCGGCGTGTACGCGCTGCACGTGGATCAGTCAGGGTTCGACGAGACCATTGGCGCGAAGTACAGCTACGTCTTCGCAGGCGCGAAGAAGGTCGACGGCAACGCGCACGAACCGCTGTCCGACCGGGCGCGAGCGGATATTCAGGACGAGGTGGACCGCGAGTACGGGATCTTCACGGAAACCGTCGCGCGAAACCGCAAAGCCAGTGTGAAGGACATCGTCGCCACACAAGCCTCGGTGGTGTGGGCGGAGAATGCACTGCCTCTGCTGGCCGATCAGGTTGGCACGTTTGACGAAGCCATGGGCGCGCTGCAGCAATCGCTGGGCAGCGCGAGGCTGACAACCACGGCGGCGAGAGCCGCAACTCTCACGAAAGGAGCAGCAATGCCGGAACTGGAAATCGAGGCCGCCGCCGCGAAGAAGGGCGACGATCCCGAGGAGAAGAAGAAGAAACCGGGCAAGGACGACGCCAAAGAGTCCGATGCGAAGGGGCCCGCCAAAGATGACGAGGACGACGACGATGGCGACCAGCCCGGCAACGAGGGCAAGAGCAAGGCTGCCGGCGTCGCATTGATCGCCGGTGAACCGCTGCAGGGCATGCGCACTGAATCCGACATTCAGGCCATTTCCGCCCTCTGCAAGATGGCCGGCCATCCCGAACAGGCCGCCGAGTTCCTGATGCAGAAGAACTCGAAAGGCCGGTATCTCAGCGTCGCGGAGGTCAGCGAAGCACTGACCAGCTCCCGCGTCGCGGAAAGCGAGAAACAAATGATCAGTTCTCACGTGAACCCGAACGCAGGGGCCGGCGGCGTTCAGGAACTCGAGGCGCAGGCCGTTTCCCTCGCGCGCCAGAACCGCAGTTCGGCTTCAGCCGGGCTTTATGTGTCCGGGGCCACGACCCGGGTGACGAAGGAGCGCGCCTACGCCGCCATGCTCGAAGAGCATCCCGAGGCATACGAGGCTTACCGCAACCAGCACAACGCCGCCGCCATGGTCCGCACGCTCCAGAACGCGGGCTATCAGATCGCGCCGCGGTAAGCAGGCGAGTAAAGGAGAAAGCGAGTATGGCTTACGAACAGACTCTTCGCAATGTTGGTCTTCCCGCGAGCGCGGATCTGAGCGCGTCTCAGTTCTGCTTCGTGGCGGTCAACGCAAATGGACAACTGGTCCTGCCTGCTGCCGGCGGAGACGCCGAAGGCATCCTGCAGGACAAACCGAACGGCGCCGGCGCGTACGGCGAGGTTGGAATCCTCGGCGTCAGCAAGCTGGTGGTGGGCGCCGGCGGCGTCACCGCCGGCGATCTGCTCTCCTGCGACGTCAACGGCAAGGCCGTCACCGCCGCCGCAGGCAACAAGATCCTTGGCCGCGCACTCACGACCGGGGCCGCCGGAGTGATCATTCCGGCGCTCATTCAGCAGAAGGGCAAGCTGTAATCGTCAGCGGCGCGATTACCAAAAGGAGAACAACGTAAATGCCTCAACCGACTCTGGGCGATGTGCATGTGAACCGCCCGCTGACGAACATCTCGGTCGCGTACCTTCAGGAGGCGGCCGGCGTCGAATTCGTCGCCGACCGCGCGTTCCCGGCGATCCCGGTCGAGAACAAAAGCGACCTCTACTGGACCTACAAGCGCGCCGATTTCAACCGGGACGAGATGCAGAAGCGCGCACTGTCGACCGAATCCGCGGGCACTGGCTACGGGCTCGACTCGACCGGCACGTATAGCTGCGACGTGTGGGCGCTGCACAAGGACGTGGACGACCAGATCCGCGCGAACAGCGACTCGCCGCTCGCGCCGGATCGCGACGCGACCATCTTTCTGACCAACAAGGGGCTCATCCGCCGCGAGAACGTCTGGGCGGGTAACTTCTTCAAAAGCGGCGTGTGGACCGGCGAACTGGCCGGCCAGGCGGCGTCCGACAGCACTCATGTCGCGTTCTGGGACGCGGCGACTTCCAATCCGATCACCGACATCCGGCATGCGAAGACGCAGATGCGGCTGAACAGCGGCGGCTTCGTCGGCAACATCGGCGTGTTCAGCCGCCCGGTGTTCGACAAGCTGGTCGATCATCCGGATTTCATCGACCGCACGAAGTATGGTCAGACTGCGCCGAACCCGGCCATGGCCACGCGCCGGATCATCGCCGAGATCCTCGAACTCGAAGAGGTGCTCGTGGTCGACGCGGTCTACAACACCGCGGCGGAGGGTGCGGCCGAGTCGAACGCGTTCATCGGCGGGTTGTCGGCGGCTCTGTTCTATCGTCCGAAGAACCCCGGCCTGATGACTCCGAGCGCAGGTTATACGTTCAACTGGACCGGCATGATCGGGTCCACGGGTGGGGCCGGTCTGCGGATCAAATCCTTCCGGATGGAGCATCTGGCTTCCGATCGCATCGAGGTCGACGCCGCGTTCGACATGCGCGTGGTCTCGAAGGACTGCGGCTTCTTCTTTAACAACGTGATCTCGGCGGTGTAACGATGTTCCACCGCCGACCCCCGTGGGCGCAGTTGATCCGGAACGGCGTCCCCTCGCTCTTTGTGTTGCGTCCGCTCGCAGGCGGGTTCACGCCGCCCGGTATCGGCGACGAGTATCCCGTCCCCAACCTCACCGACAAATTCCAGACAGCCCGCGCCCGGCAGATGTACGAGCAGCGCAGGATCGGCACGTGGCCGGAGCTGGAGATCGCGCTCGCGAGAACGGGACGGAGCCCCGTGCCGTCCCCAAAGGATAAAGAGGAGCTGCCGGCGAAAGCCAGAAGGGAGAAAGCGCATGCTCGAAGTTAAGAAGACAGCAGTGAATGCGCCGGAGTTTCAGAGCAAAGGCCCGCTGCCGAACCTGAAGGGCCTGTTCCTCTCGAATGCGAAGCTGTTCTTCGCAAGCCAGCAGGCAGGAACCGGCGCGAGCCAGAACATCGCGCATGGGCTGGGCGCGGCGCCAGCCGGCGTGATCTGCATCCCGACGGACGGGGGCACTGTGACGTACGGCGCGCACACGGCAACGAATGTGCTCGTGACAGCGACGAACGCGAAACACTTCGATGTGCTGGCCTGGCTATGATCCAGGCCTTGTCAATCTGTTGCAGTACGGTGCGACCAGTACGTCTTTCTGCTTTAAGACGGCTGTTCGAATGCGAGGCGCAAGTATCCCTGTCGAATTGCAAAATCGAGCGCTTGTGGTAGGGCCTCGACTGGAAACTCACCGCCGCGTGCGGCCTTCCCATTCTTATCGAACCACGTGTATTTCACTGAACGGGCGGTGCCGGCTCCGTCGTCCCATGACGCAGTGCCCAAGCGAATTTCGCAATTCGCGTCGTTCTTTGCCGGCTCGCTGAATGCTGCTCGCATTGTTTCTCCTCGGAGTCAGATTGCAGTGTCGTATGACTCCGCAGTCAGTATTACATTACTCTGATCACAGTGTCAATGGCTTTTCTCTCTTTTGATCGCGAGGAGGTCGAATGCCTTGGTCCGATCTCGCCAGCTCGATGGACGCCGCGTGCCTCGCCGTGTTCGGCGTGCCAGTCACGCTCATTCCGCAGGATGGTTCCGGCGATCAGCAGATTACCGGCATCATTCAGAACCCGGCGATGGCCGAAGACTATATCCCCGGAAGCGTGCAGGGGACCGATGTCGTTCGGCTGTTCGTCCGTTTCGCGCAGATCGTGCCAGCGCCGCAACTCGGTGATACGGTGACAATCACCGGCAACGCCTACACCGTGCAGGAGGTCGCCGTCGATCCGGAGGGCGGCGCGGTGCTGAAGCTCCGGGCTGCGTAACCAGCAAAGACAATGCTGAATCCGGCCCCGATCACGGACGCCATCGTGGGCGTCCTGCAGTCGATTCCCGAACTGGCGGCGGCCATGACGGTCATGGACGCGAACGGGAACGCGAACTGCCGGATCTCGGCGTTCCATTTCCGCCTCGGGCAGGAGCACCGGCTGGCCGAAACCATCTACAAGATGCCCGCACCCTCGATGCTGGTTGCCTGGGAGGGCACGCTGGGCGGCAACTTCAACGGTCAGACCATCTGGAAGCACCGCTTCAGCGTGTGTTTCCGAATGGGAAACGCGGCGGGGCTGACCGACCCGGTCGGTTACGAGGATCTGTGGTGGATGGTCTGCAACAAGTCTCCGCAGGGCAGCCAGACCAATATTCGGTACATGGCGCTCTATCCGGGGCTCGACATCATGGAGACGCCGAGCGTGGCCCACGCGCTCGATGAGGACCTGCAGGACCGATTCGTGGGCACGTTCGTAATCGGGGAATTGGGAGATAACTGATGCCCGATCTCAGGCAGGAGATCGCCGATGTGGAGCAGGCGATCGAGAGACTTGAAAACGAAGGCGGACCGCCGACCGCCCAGGCCACCGCTGGAAAAGTGAAACTACGCCACCCACACACCCGCGATGTCCGGGAAGTCGATGCCACCCAAGAGGCGCTCGTTCCGCTCATGGGGCTTGGCTACCAGCAGGTCAGAGGAGAATAACATGCCCGCAAGAATTCAGCAGCTCATCCTCGGCCTCGGCAAAGGCAGGCAGGCGAGCATCTCAGCGGCGGCGGCGACCTTCATTCGGCTGAAGAAGCTGGACACGGCGCTGACTACGCCCAAGCCGGTATTCGAGACCGATGCGGCGGAAATCGGCAAGGGCCACGAGTTCATCACCCAGACCTTCCCGTCACACTACGATGTGGCCAACCGCATCGAGAAGTATGCCAGCGCCGAGTGGGTGACGTGGGTCTGTGCTTACGCGCTCGGCAACGTGACCGTGACCGGATCGGCGCCCCGTATAGCTACACCATTCTGCCGATCAATCCGGCCACGTCCCTCGAGTTGCCGTACTTCTCGATTTGTGAGCAGGTGCCCGAGGGCGGCGGAAGCGCCGTCGACAATCTGCACATCGGCTGCGCGATCGAGGACTTCACGTACCAGTTCAGCTATGGGCCGGGGCGCGCCTCGTCGAAGATCACGGCGAACTGGGTCGGCTCCGGACTGCTGACCACGCCCAGCGGAATAGTGATTCCCGCGCTGACGGCCGAGAACAACATGCTGGCGGCGGGCATGTCGCTGGTGGTCAATGGCGTCGACTACGTGGCGACGGGAAGAATTCTGACCGGCTCAGTCGGCTGGAAGAACAACCTGCTGTTGAACGCCGGTTTTTATCCCGGCTCGGGACTGCAGAACGGACTGCAGGTGCGCGGCCGCATGGAAATCGGCGCTCGCGTACCCTCATTCCAGTTCACGGCGCGGCTGCTGGCCGGATCGCCCGAGTACAACACGCTCGTGAACCAGACCACCGGGACCGCGACCGTGAGCGTGCAGCACGATGCGGACAACTCCGTCACGTTCTCGTACCCCCAGATGGCTTTCCAGGTTGTCGAGAACGCGGACGTGGACGGCATCGTGGCGGTGACGATCACCGGCGCGCCGCAGTACAACAACACGCAAAATACCGTGATGTCCATCTCGACCAAATGTGGCATCGCGGGCATTGCACAGTAAAGCAACTCATGCGAGCATTCATTCTCTCCACGCTGGTGGCTGCATCTTCGTGGGCAGCGACCACCCGGGTGACGCAGAGCATAGTGAACCCGGACGGCACGCCGGCCTCGGGCACGGTCTACATCCGTGCTTCAGCGGCGTGCCAGTCCGGATCTGATTACGTCGGCGTCGGCACTGTCGCTGTGAACTTCTCGGGCGGCGCGTTCAGTGCGAACCTCGTGCCGAACGACACGTGCGGCGGAACCACTTACACTGCCTCGTGGGCGCTCGCAGAAGGAGCGTCGTGGGTGCAGACGTGGTCCGTGCCAACCAGCGCTGCTCCGGTAACCATCGATTCGGTCGTCGTGGGCAGACAGCCGGTTCCTGCCTGGATTACGCAGTGGTTCTCGCAGAACGGCCCGGCGCCGACGACGGTAGCGCAGACGATCCTGAACCCCGACGGCAGTCCAGCCAGCGGGCAGGTGATGATCCGGCCATCGGCTGCCTGCGCCTCCGGCCCGGTGTACGTCGGCGCGAAGACGTTGACGGTAAAGTTCACGTCGGGCGCGTTCAGCGTTCCGCTGATGCCGAACGACACCTGCGCCCCGCAGGGCACGAGCTACACGGTCACGTGGACGCTCGCAGGCGGCAGGACGTGGCCGGAAACGTGGGTCGTGCCAACGAGCAGCGGTCCGGTGGCTGTCTCGTCCGTGGTGCAAATGAGCAGCATTCCTGCGCCGCCCGCGCAGGTGCAGTTGAATCAGATCGCGCAGGGCGGATCGCAGCCAGGCGACTTCCTCGGGTGGAACGGCAGATCGTGGGAGCCCACTACAGCAGCGACCGGACCAGCGGGACCGCAAGGACCGGCGGGGCCGGGGGGACCAGCCGGCGCGACCGGACCCGCAGGACCGACGGGGGCAACCGGGCCGGCAGGACCGATGGGACTGGGTTTGAGCGGCGGCGTCGCAGGCGCGATGGCGACATGGACCGGCGCAACCACCATCGGCCCGAGCGCAGTGATCGCTACCGACGAGACGAACAGGACGGTAACAGTGAGCGGCCAGAACGGCAGCTCATTCGGATTTGGCGCGAACGGTACGTTTCCGGACAACAGCTTTCTCTCCGGTCTGCAGGCGTGGTTCCAGCCTCCTCCCTCCTCCAATTTTGAAGTCCAGTTCCGGGACGGCACAGGAACACCGACAAGCAGCATCTTCTACGAGGGGCAGTACCTTGGCAACGGCGCACCGTGGATTCTTAACGGGTTCGCGTTTCAGAACGTCAAGGGGGGCGTCCTGGCTGTCCAGGGAAGCGTTGACCAGAACGGCCTCGGCAGATTCAGCACGGGCGCATCTACGCTGTACACGTCCACGGCGCAGCAGAGCTTCAATCCGGATATTGTTCTGGTCACCTGGTACGTGCGGCGAAGTTACGGCAGCGGAACCACGAGCGGGTCCGTCACGATCGGCTGGAATGACGGAAACGCCGCCCAGTCTGCGACGCTGGGCCCTGTCAATCTCGCGGCGGCCGGAGCATACGCCTCGGGGTCGCTCGTTGCGCTTGCGCCGGAAGGCCAGAGTATTACCTGGACTCCAGCGATAACCGGAAACGGCATGATGGACGTGTTCATCGCCGCCGCTCCGCAGAAGTAAGCACACGAAGAGGGGACAATACATGGAGAACATCTCGGTTCCGCGTCCGCAGCCGGATGCCCGGTCCGAACTATTGCAGGCGCTCAGCATGAAAGTGCGAGCAGGCCTGATGACGCTCGGCTTCGCGGCGCCATGCGTGACGGTCGCGCTCCACGACAACGCTGATATCGACCCGCTGGTCGATAAAGCCGGTCCGGTGTGCGTCGTCGGCGTCGGCTGCGCGGCTCCCCTCGATCTGGTAATGAACGCACTCGCGAACAACCCACCTCAGGAGAAATAGCTTGGCTTACGGAAACCTGTCTTCGGTTCACCTCGCAACCGGAGACGTACTGGGCATCACTATTCGGGTGCCGAACCCGCCGAAGACCGCCGTGGTGCGGTTGCCCACCAATGAGGAAATGATCGAACGGCTCCAGTGCCAGAAGTCGATCCGGCGCACGCTGGGCCGGCGCAAGTCGCAGACCGAGTTCGTGCCGAATCCGAAGGCGGATCTCGATCTGTTCAACCGCATCCGGCTGGACAGCGATGGCGTGGAGTTCGATGAATATGAGGCGCAGAACGCCATCTCGAAGCTGACTTACTCGGAAGTTACAAACTGCGAGCGCAGCGGCGAGCACTATGACATCAAGCTGCAGACACCCTTCGGAGACACAGTTCACCACGTGAAGATTCCCATGCAGCGGGATGTCATGATCTACCGGCGCACGGTGGTCTCTTCCATCGACCTGCCGCATGGGCAGGAGGAGCTGCGCTATCGGATCGAGCCTGCCGTTGAGCTGTATAACGCGGTGGCGGCCGGGATCATCGGCTACGCCGCCGGCTGGACCTGCGCCGAGGTTCCGCCGCACCACAAGTCGGCAGTCGTGGTGGAGCTGGTGCAGGCCATCGACGACCTCGACCCCGCCATCGACCCAAACTCGTAGCGCCGGACGACTGGCCGAGGCCAATCCCTCTCCGGCTGCTGATCTACCGCTCGATCCACTCGGACGACCTTTGCTTGGGCGGCACAGATGGCCCCCGCGCCTGTCCGGATGCGAACGACGTTACCTGCGGCGGCTGCGGCCGCACACGCGCCGCAGAAGACACTAACGTCCCCGGTTCCTGCCCGTCCTGCGGATCGCGAGTGGCCACCGTGAACCGCTGCGGCAGGTGCGGTCTCGACGATCTGGATGACGCCCGGACCTACTCGAACGCAGGCAGGCTGTTCGAGCGGCTGCTCGAGCTGGAGTTCGATGCCACGCACTTCAGCATTCCATGGAGCGACGTGACCGCGGAAGAAGTGCGGGGCCTCCAGATTCTCAAAGAGGAGCGGGACCGGCACCACCGCGAGCAGCAGCAGAAACCCAATGGCTTTCCAACCTAAGATCACGCGTGCCCGCTTCGTGCTCGGGCCGTTTACCTCCGAGGACATGCAGACCATCGGGAACGTTCTGCGTGATTCCATCGCGTCACGCATCGGCAAGGGCCTGAACGTAAACGACGCGGAGACGAAGCCGCTCAAGCCCGGCAGGAATGGCCATCGCGGCTATCCGGACTACAAGGCCGCGCGAGGTCTGCAGCCGTTCCGCGATTGGTTCTGGACCGGCCGCACGATGCGATCACTCAAGGTGAAAAGCGCGAGCGAGAACCGCGTCGTGATCGGGTTCATCGATCCGAACGCGGACCGCATCGCTCACGTGAACAACCTGCGTGAGAAGCAGTTCGGAGTTTCGCCGATGGATCGGAAATCGATGAATGCAGCGGTACTGGTTGCGTTGAAGCGAACGCGCATCGTGAGGGTGGCGAGTGCCGCTTAGCGTGTGGTGGCGACTCAACGGCGCTGAATGTTGCGCGATCAGCCGTATGCTAAACAGTGCAGAGCCAAAGTCGAAGCCACTTTGCGAAGTGTGACTCTGTTCACAGAGCCCGAAATGTGGTTCGAAAAACCTATTCAGCTCAGGGAGACGAGCCCACGAATCGCCGAGGGATGATGTACAATTCCGGTGGGGCTTTGGCTATGCACGACGTTCTCGAATGCCCACGGTGCCGTGGCTCGGGCACTGACCCTAATACAGAAGGGGGCTTTGGCCTCTGCTTCCTGTGCGGCGGCGATAAAACAATTTCCCACGAAATTGCTCGCTTGGTTGATGTTCATAATGGGTGGCTGATCGTTCCAGGACTCCTGCTGTTTTTCGTTGAGCTACCTGCTCTCGTACTCGGTACGATACTGACTTACTATTACCTGCCTCCGTTCTATGGCGGTCTCTTGGCGATACCTTTCTTGGTGTTATGTTTCGGGCTTTTGGTCCTACTGATTCTCGGGTGCAACTACATCAGTAAACACTTAGAGGTCTGGTATGCGTTCAAAACACGCGCAAGGCAGGTGAGTGGTTCCGGCCCTCAAAGCATTGAAACTCTGCCCCTTCATCTATATCTCTCCCATTCAGAGAGGGCTCACGGGTCTGATGGCGTCGGAGAACACCGGGCGTTCAAGAGTCGCAGAAGTCGGCCTCAAAATGCCGGGCAGATCGAGGGTTGACTAGCGCCCGACGGCCCGTGGCTTTAGCATTGGCCTGACGGATCCGAACTCACTGTCAACGGATCTACCCACATCCGGGGCGTCCCGGATGTTAATGCGCGGCCAAGCCGGGCGACCCTCCCTTCCACCAAATGGATCAGGAATCTGTAGTCCTTGACATAGATCCGCGCAGTGTCCTGTCCGCCATTAAGCAGGCGAACCAGGCTGTCGAGTCCTGGGAAAAGGGCAGCGTCGGGGCGAACGACCGCGTGCAGAAATCGATGGAGCGCATGGCCGACATGCTGCTCAAGGTCAACGACCGCTCGCGCAGCTCGCTCGAACGCCTCACGCAGTCCATCGAGAAACAGGCTGCTGCCTACGGCAGGACGGGTGTGGACCGCCTGATCGCGGAGCGCGACCGGCTTATCCGGAAGCTCGCGGACGAGCAGGGAATGGTTGATCGCGTCACGAAAGCGTACAACCAGATGATCGCCGCCGAGCAGAAGAAGGGCGAGCGTGGCGGCGGCTTCGAGGCGGTCGGCAGGAACATCGAGACCATGCTTCGCGATCCGCTGAACGGCGCGAAGGCTGCTTCCAGTGGGCTGTTGGAGACGCTCGGGCCGGTCGGCGCCGCAATCGGCGGCGGCGCAGCCGTGCTCGCCGCGTTCGCTGCCGCAGGGTACGAGGCGGCGAAGAGTCTGGGCGAGTACGGTATCCAGATCCGCGACGTGGAGATGCGCACCGGGCTCACCGCCAAGGAGGTCGGACAGTTCAGTTTTGCCGCCCGCGCCGCCGGGCAGGATGTGAGCGTCTTCGAGCGCATGATGCGTGGCCTCACGAACGCAGTCACGGAGAACGGCTCGGAAGGCGAGAAGGCGCGCGGCTGGCTCCTGAAGTTCGGCGTCGATCTGCGCGGCGTTCGCGACGGCACCGCATCGACCGCCGAAGTTCTGGAGCAGGTGGCGCAGGGCCTGGCGCACGCAGGGAACCAGTGGGATCAGCGGCGCGCTGCGCTGGATTTGTTCAAGCGCGCCGGCATCGAGGTGCTTCCCGTTCTGCTGGAGCTGGACGAGAACCTGAAGATCGCGCAGCAGGAAGGCTTCGGGCCGACCGAAGCGGACATCGCTCGGTTCGTCGAGTACCAGCGACAGGTCACCGTCCTCGACACCAGGTGGCAGGCGCTGAAGCGGACGTTCAAGGAAGGGCTGGTCATCGAAGTGAGGTGGGCGGGCAACGCCGCGAAGTGGCTCTTCGAGCACCTGCCCGGCGGAGGCGTCCAGATGGACGATGCTGCGCACGATCAGCGGCAGCGGGTCTACGATGACATCGTTCGGGCGAACGCGATGCGCGGCAAGTGGGGTAGTCAGCCGCTCTCGGGCGTGCAGGACCTGACGCGCCAGCGCATGCGGGCGCTCGAAGGGCTGAACCCCGGCGAAGCGTACTACGAGCCGGGCGATCTCGGCGGGCAGAGTCCGGAGGTCGCGCGCCGACTCGCCCTCGGGGCGCGACTGCAACAGCAGATCGACGACTCCCAGGCAAACCTGAAAAAGCAGGCAGAAGACCAGAAGAAGGCGCAGCGCAATGCGGCGGACGACGCCGTGCGCGCGTACGACGCCGATCGTTCCCGCAACCCGGCTTACCGGCTGAAGAAGGCCGAGGAGGATCTGGCGAAGCTTCCGAAGCCGCAGGTCGGCGTGAGCACGCAGGAGGACCTGCAGAAGTATAAGGCTGCGGAGCAGCGGGTAGATCAGCTGAAGAAAGCCATCGAGGGCACGCGCAAGCTCAACGAGGAAGAGGCGAAGCTGGCCGCGTTCGAGCGGGAGATGTTCGATAAGGACAAGGATCCGGTAACGAAGATCTTCGAAAAGCGCGACGAACTGGTGAAGCGGGGCGCCGACTGGAACCGTGCGACCGCCGCCGCGATCCACGGCGCTGGCCCGGAGCTGGCGAAGGAGGAGGACGAGCAGGCGAAGCGCTGGAAGGAGATGACGCAGAAGGCGGCGAAGGAGCGGGCGCAGGAAAGCGAGAAGGAATGGGAGGCTATCCGGAAGCAGGCCGAGGAGAAGAATGCCGCTCTCGCGAAGAGCATCATCGAGCACATCCGCGAGGTACGCCGGGAGCTGGCCCGGTCGGACGAGGAGACGTTCACGCGCATCGGAGCTGGCGCGTCGCATGCTGAGCGTATGGTGGGCATTGCCGGCGAGCCCGGAGAAGAGCTGGACACGCTCACGCGGCAGTTGGCCATCCGCGAAGCCGTGCGTGCGCAGGAGCTGGCCATAAGGGAGGCGCACTCCTCCATCTACGACGTTGACAAGGCGCGCTTCGACGCGGAGATGGGCAATCTGCGGGACCGCTATGAGTATGAGGAGAAGATCCTCGAAGTAAAGCGGAAGGAGCAGGAGGAGGTTCAGAAGACCGCCACATCCCTTGCGCACACGCTGCTGACGAGACCCGGCGACTTCCCGAAGCAGCTTGCATCGACCGTTCACGAAGCCATCCTGAAGCCGGTTGCGGAAGGCATCGGTTCGATGGCCGCGCGCACGCTCACACCGCTGATCTACGGCTCGGACGGTCAGGGCGGCGTGGCTGGAATGTTTAAGGGCATTTTCGGCCGCCAGAGCGACCCGATGAAGACCGCTACTGACATGAACACGGCAGTGACCGCGCAGAACTCGATGGCGGTCGCCGGCCTGACCGCTCTTATGGCCGCATTCATGGGCGCGGGTGCGCCCGCCATCGCTTCTCCGGCCGGGATGCCGGGCGGCATCTCTGTCCCGGCGATCTCAGCGCCGGCGGTTGCCGGGCTCGCGTCGCAGCCCTATATCGAATCACTACCCATGTCCATTCCGGGCATGGCTGGCAGTGCCTTCGGATTACAGGGCGGCTTCGGTCCATCCGGCACGTCGCAGTTCCCCACGATCCTGAAGGCCGCCATGGGCAGCGGCGCGGGCCGGGCCGGCGGCGGCAGCAGCGGGACCGCCGCGTGGGCCAGTAACCTGCGCGGTTCGTGGAACAGCATGAAGTCGTTCGCCGGGCTGGGCAACGTCGCGACCGATTCCGAAGGCACCCGGTGGGCGACGGTCGGCAACCAGTCCGTCTCGCTCGATTCCATCGGCGGCTACGCCAACGCGATCGGGCATTCCCCGGCGGCGGGTATGGCGGGTTCGATGCTGGCCATGAGCGGGCTGATGGGTTCCGGCGCGGGGACGTGGCATGGAGCGATGGAAGGGAGCGCCGGTGGCGCGCTGCTCGGCTTTCAGGCCGGCGGTCCGATGGGCGCGGCCATTGGTGCGTCGATCGGGCTGGAGGTCGGCCTCGCCGAGAAGCTCGCGGGCGTCGAAACGCCGGAGAACGAAGCG
>CAWACP010000002.1:0-26263 GCA_963780655.1 uncultured Acidobacteriota bacterium
CCGCCCCGGAGCCGAGCCTGGGAGCCGAGCTTCGGCACCTGCTTCGGCAGTTGGTCGGCAGTGCCCATCCTGACGATCGCGGCGACCTGGGGCTTCCCTGGACGTCGAGTCGACACTCAATCGGGTGGTAAACGGGGTGCCATAGTCGGCGTCTGGTGCGCTGTTATGGCGAAGAGGGATGCAGCCGAAGAGCGGAAAGAATGAGTGCACATCCAGTTGCGCGAGATCGAGGTTCAAAAGCCGACTGATCGCGAACGGCCGCTATGGCGCCAGCAGACCGAAGAAGCAGCGTTCCGCAGCCTTGATTAAGGTCGCGTTTTGGCGTTGAGTGTCGAAATCCCGGTCACACTCGCCATGTCCGCGGACGTTCCGGCAAGTGCTAAACAACTGCGCGTCTCCTAAAGGAACACTTTCAAAGAGGAGTCTCCGCAGTTGCTGGCGTCGATTGATTCCGTCGTTTGGAATACCGCATGCTCTGGAGGCACGCGACGGTGATGGGCACAAGGCAGAACGCCGGAAAGAGAAGTAAAGTGCCGAGGCTGGTATTAGACCCCGCCAGGACCGGAAGTCAGGCAGAGGACCTGGAAAACAAACTCCGCCACATGGTGGTGGGACAAGACGAGGCAATTCACCAGATCGTGAAGACTTACCAGACTTACGTTGCGGGACTGTCGCCGGTGGGCCGGCCGGTCGGCAACTTTCTGTTCCTTGCGCCTACGGGCTCCGGAAAGACTCGCATCGTGGAGGCCACCGCGGCGTCTCTGCTGAATCGAAAGTACACGCCGGAATTCATCAACCGTTCGGACAACATCGTAGTATTCAAATCGCTGGGCATCGAGGAACTTCGCAGGATGGTCGATATCGAGCTCGAGATGGCCCAGGAGCGTATTCAGACCGCTTCCGCCAATAAGCCGTTTCTGCTGAGTGTCACCGAAGAAGCAAGGGGAGTTCCTGCTGTTGGAGGGCGCCGATTTCAGATATCGCCCGCCCACTGAAACGCGCCATAGAGCGCCTGCTTATGCAGCCGCGCTCGCATCTAATGGCCACGGGCCAGATTCGCTGGAACGATTGCATTTCCGTGAGCCACACCGAGGGCTCACCGTTTCTGATCTTCTCCCGCGAGACAGGAGCCCTGGAAGGCTCGGACGTTGCGGAGCGGGTGGCCGCATAGCAAAGCTTCGTACCGAAGGTCCGGCCCATGGCGGCCAGGCGCAAACGCCTCGGAGACGTCGAATACATCGCCGCAGCGAACCGGTCCCGATTTAACGAGTGCTCGCCGCACTCTCATCGGCTCGAGAGATCTGGCCGAGCCTGGCCGGGCCTGGTTCACCATGTAATCGAAGTACTCGATCTTAACCTCGGTCGCCCCGAATATCCTCACCTTTGCCAGCGATTCGTTCGTGACCGGCAGCCACAATTTACCGAAGCGCTTGTATTGGTGAACTATGTGAACGCTGCGAACCCAGAATGAAACGCTTCTCGCAGGGCTCCCCTCCACGCGCGCAATAGCAAACTCCTCAGCGTCGACCCAGATACGGCCACGAACCAGAAACTTGTTGTCGGTCCTTGGTGTGATTTCGAGGATGTAGGCGGGACGTTCCCCGGCAAGATCGGCGCCGACCAGCCGGAAGCTGTAATTTTCCGGTATGATGCGGGTTTTCTCACGCTCTCCTTTTTCGCTTGCCTCTCGTTCCGCGTCGATCATCTTCTGAATGACTTTGCGGCGGATGAAGCCCGACCCGCTCTCCTCCAGAACTTCGAAGGTCTTTGCGCCTGTGCCGGCGCACACCACGCGAACAGTCATCTCGGCGTGCTTGCCGAATTCCGCGTTCTGGAATCGATAGCGGCGCATTCCGGTGTACCCAGCGAAGGCCGCCAGCCTCTCGTTGTCGGCGCGCACGATCCTGTCGACAATCTCAGTGACAGTCATCGGCCGGGGGACCGGAGCGGTTGCGGCTGCGACGAAAGCAATCGGAAGTAAGCTGCACAGCATCGCGTTCGGTTGACTCGGTTGGTTCGGACGCCGCCCCGGACATCTTTATCTTAGACGTCTGCGGACAAGGGACGCCTCTGGAGAGTGCAACTGTATTTCCAACATGGCAGACGCCGCGGGACTTCCCCGCACGCCTGGATCAGCGACTATGCTGCTTCTCCCTGAAGCGGTGTCGCGCCCGTTCGAATAGCTCGCCTCTCTGGCATAGCGCGCACACTCGGCGTCTGGTTCTTCGACGCGACGACGCGAGGCAGTCCGCGGCCTGTTGTCTTCTGAATCTGATCACGTCGCTCGCGGCTGGTCTCGCGCTGCAGGCGCACTCTCGCTCGGAATATCCGCGTTTTCGCAGCGCCGTGCGAGATGCCCAGCTGATTCGCAACCTCGTCAACTGATCTGCCCTCCAGCGCGAATAATCGAAGCGCATTGGCATAGAGAGGCGGCACCCTTGTCAACCCGCGGTCAACAAGGCTCTGCCGTTCGGCTTCGAGCAGCACTTGTTCGGGGCTCGGTGACCGATCGGACAGATACCGCTCGTTCACTTCCCATGTCGATACTGGCGAACGCAACGGAGAACGCTTTTGACGAATAAGCATCAGACTCTGATTGATGACAATGCGACGCAGCCATGTATAGAAATACGCATCCTGCCGGAACGCGCACAGATGCGTGATCGCGGTCTGGAGCGCGTCCTGGGCGACCTCCTCAGCGTCTTCGTGACAGCGGAGGATGCGCAGCGCAAGGCCGTATGCGTCATGCCAGTGGCGGCGCACGAGCTCATCGATGGCGGGCGCATTGCCCTCCTTTCCGAGCGCCACGAGATGCGAAGATGCATCGGCCGCTGTTTGGGATTGAAGGACTGTTGGAGCCTGCATTTGCAGGTGACCTTCGCACGACTGCTGCCAAAGGCAAATGACTGTTGGGCTCACGTTCCTCTGGGCAATCACACACTGACGTCAGTCTCCTCCGATCGAACGGCCCTGTTTGGGGTCCGATGTGCCGCTCTATTCGTCAATTGCCGAAGGCAGTTGCTGAGCCATCGGCTGCCAACGAGCACGCTGGTGAGGGTGGCCTCTGGCGAGCCGCGTGCAGGCAGTATGATCGGTTGACGCCACGCGAGTGCCGGGCGCACCCTCGGAACCAGAAAAGGGTATCGCTCTTCGAGGCAACTGGCGAACGCCTCATGCGCTTACCCGAACGAGGACGTTCGGGCAACCCCGGTGGCTGCGCTTATGCGAGCCACCGGGTATTCTCCTGGGTACGGCAAGTTCAGCCGGAAATGCTGTTCTCGGTGGCGTAGCTCAGAGCGACGCACTGCGGTGATTTCGCAAACTGCGCAGCATACGCCGAAGTAGGCTGGCATGCTGACGATCGCCGCCGGGTACATCAGGGATGCCCAGTGACTGGAGAAGTGCTTCTGACGACGGCGGTGAGGAAGCCATCAGGCGTGCCCCCTGCTCGCGCATGTGGCGAAGTACCCGGATTGCCGCTTCATCAGCGCTCGTAACACCGGAAACATCGACCAGAAACGGTCTGTGATCGAGCGCCGATTTCGACGTATTCCATGCGTGCGCAAGCTCCCGCGCCGCCGTTCCCCTCAGGTCACCGATGATGACGAACCTTGACAACCTCGGGCCATCGTGAAGATACATGTCCATGCTGTTATCTCTGCCGGGCAGAGCTGTGCCTCATAACCAGCACGTTTGTTTCCTTCGATCCTGCCGATCAGCGAACGGATGAATCGGTCCGGCCCGCGAGCTGTCGCACATAGTAGTCGATCGTCTCAATGCGAATGCGCATGGATCCCGCAGGCTTGTTCTCATCGAGGTCGCGAAACGCGAAATACGGTTTGCCGCCGGCTTCGAGGATGGCCTGAATGAGCTGATACGCGGGGGCGTCATGACCGCACTTGAAGTTTGAGACCTCGATACCGATCAGGTTGGGATGGCGGGCAACGAACTTCGCGGCCCACACCTTCTGGGACGTGCTCGCCGAGAAGCTGTGTTTCCAGACATCTTCGATATCGAGCGGATGATCGGAGCAGAAAACGCGTTCCAGCGTGTAATCGTCCATCGGCAGCGAGCTCTGCGAGAGGACCGGATATCCAAGACTCTGAAACTCGTCGAAGATCCCATGGTTGAGGCCGGGATCGTGCTGGTAAGTCCGCCCCAGCATAACAATGCCGATGCGATCCTCAGCCTCGAGTTGATCCAGCACGACGCGACCCTGCTCCCGGAGGTTTTCCAGCCACCGCCTCTGAGCCTCCAGCCCTGCTTCGATCGCGCGGGCGTTCTCTGCCTGCGTAAGCCCGAGTAACGGGTCCCAACAATCGAACATCTGTCGCCCGAGCAGCGGTATCTCCCGGAAATTCAGCAAAGGATGGAGAAATGCGATGTGTTCCGCCGCGAACACGTCCGTATCGGTGCGAAACGCGGCGGCTACCGCAAGCGGCGTGGCGGCTGCCGTCGGACATCCATGGCTGCCGGCGCACTTCTCGAGACAGGTTCCGAGAATATCGAACTGCGGCAGGAAGATCGCCCGAAGCGCCTGGCGTGCATGGTGTTTGGATATCAGGTTGTGAACGTGCGCCACCGCCACTTTGGATGGGTAACAGGGATCGATCGCGCCCCTCCGAGCGCCCTCGCGATAGAGCTTCTCACTCGTGAAATCGGACCATACGATATTGCCGGAAGCCACGCCCAGACTCTCGAGGTAAGCGGAGAAGAACGGCCCATAGAGATATTGGTTGAATACTCGCGCAATGCCCACTCGCACACTGGCGCGCCCCGAAACAAGCCGATTCCGCGCCATCCGCCGCCGCGTCAGCGGCATGCGGCTTGGCGGATCGGCGACGAGTGGCGGATGTTGCGGCAGCGTCACAGTTCGGGCCGCTATCTCGACAAGATTCGGATTTGCGTCCTTCACGGCTCGTATTCGCCGCACCACTTGCCGCAGTTCCGCCGGGTTCTGACTCGATCCTTTTTCGCAGGACGCAACAATGACCCGTTCACGCTGGCCCTCTGTTTCGTAATCGATAAAGGTCCGCAGGCAGCGGTTAGCGCAGTACGAGCACCTGGTCTCCTCGCCGGTGGTGGTTTCGAACCGGAGCTTCCGAATGTCCGCCAGTCCCGGGAACCGCGTCTGGCGGCCGTTTCGATACAGCCGTGCGGCTTCGAGCGCCGCTCCGATCGCTCCGGCTTCGCCGCAATGCTCGTGAACCGTGATCTCGGGCTGCTGACCTGCGTCGCGCAACCGAGAGCGCAGATAATCTACCTGCGCCTTCACTGCCGCCAGATTCCTCTGGGTGCCGCCCTGCAGCAGAAACCGGCGCCCGAGCGCGGCAGGATTCGAGATCTTCGCGACGTACTGCCAGATATTCTTCGGCAAAACTGCCGCGAGGCCAGCCAGAATCTCGTCTGCCAGCCAGCCCTGCCGCTGGAAGCTGACGATATCCGCCTGCAGGAAGACAGCGCAGCCGAAGCTGAACTCCGGCATCCGGGCGGCGCGGAAAGCGCATTCGGCATACTGTTCGGCCGCGACTCCGAACGACTTCGCCGTAGCCTGCAGAAAATAACCATTGCCGGCCGAACACTGCGTGTTCAGCATGAAATCCCTGACCTGTCCGTTTTTCAGGACCATTAATTTGATGTCCTGGCCGCCCACATCGACAATGGCATCGACGTCATGCATGAGGAGGAGCCCCGATCGCGCATGAGCGACCGTTTCCACCAGTTCCGTATCCGCACGGATCACCTGCGCGAGCAGGTGTTTCGCGTATCCGGTGGTGGCGGCGCCGAGGACTTCGAGTTCAGCGCCCTGCCGCTTCACATACTCATCCAGTTCGCCCGCAATTCCCACCACGTCACGAATGGGATTTCCCTCGGAGAGCCTGTAAGCCTTTGCCAGTACGCCGCCATTCTCGTCCGTCAGCACCGCTTTTGTCGACGTAGAGCCGCCATCCACGCCCAGAAATGCCCGCACACGCCCGCAGAGCCGCGGCGGCGACCACGCGGGCTTTCTGTACTCCGCAAGAAAGATCTCGAGTTCGCTGTCCGATCCGCGCAATCCCGGAACTCCGGACCGTCCTCGAATTTCTGTTCCGCAGCCGTCATCCAGCCATCGTTCGAGGCCTTCCGTGCCCAGCCATGGCGCGATCTCGCTGGCCTGCTCCCGCGCGAACTCGATGGCGCCGAGCGCTCCATAGTATTCCGCGTTTTCGGGCGCAAAAACCAGGTCCTCGATGGGCGCGTTCGGCGCTGCGACGCCACGCTCCTCCCACATGCGAGGTATGTGCTCCTGCCACGCCTCGCGGAGGCCAGGGAGAAACGTGTTCGGGCCGCCAAGCAACAGCACCTCGGGGCACAGGACGCGCCCGCGAGTGAGCACGGTAAGGTTCTGAATAACAATGGCCTCAGACAACGAGGCCATCAGCTCGCCCGCCGGCACCCCCTGTTTCTGCAAGCCGTTGATGTCCGATTCCGCGAAAACGCCGCACTTGCCGGCAACGTGATGCAGCGGATATCCGCGATACCTCTGGTGACACAGCCGGTCGCGAGGGATGGAGAGCCTTGCGCTGAGTTTGTCGATAAATGCCCCGGTTCCCCCGGCGCATTTGTCATTCATGCTCGCGGCGCGCCTGCGCCCGCTTCCCGAGGCTTCGTTCTCGAAAAACAGGATCTTGGCGTCCTGTCCACCCAGCTCGATGGCCGAGCGTGCGTCGGGGTGACGGGATTCAATGGCCAGAGAGACCGCGTTCACTTCCTGCACGAATCGGCCTCCGGTTGCGCGCGCAATCTCGCCGGCTCCCGAACCGGTCAGGCACAGTCGCACCGTGGATCCGGCCGGCTTCAGGTCACTGCGGATTCGCTTCAGGAAATCGAGTGCCGTGCGGCCTTGCCGCGTTTCATGCCGCTGGTAGTCTTTCCAGAGGATCCGGTGCTCCGACGCCGGCGCCACGATCGCCTTCACGGTGGTCGATCCGATATCCATGCCGATCAGCAGCGAACTGGCGGTCAAGCAGCCCTCCGTACTCTCGGCGCGACCTCCGCGACGAAGTTCGCCGCAGTGCCTGCGAGTCCGGATTGGCGCCGAATGGGCCGGAACGGGCGGCGGAGGTCGCGGTTGTGCGCGACGTAGTCACGGACCTGAGCGAGTTCCACGCAGTTCTGTTCCAGAACCCGCGCGATCTCGGCGCGGGCCCGCCGGCGTGCATCTCCCAGCGCCATTTGCACGCGACTCAGCGCGTGAACCTCGCCATCGGCTGAAGTCTCCAGGGGAAGAAACAGAAGTTCAGGGTGATGCGCGCAGACGGCTGCCATGACCCCGTCCGATTGGGTGGACGGCATGCACCCGAACGGTTTCACGCTCAGCATCAGATGGCACTGCCGAGTGCGGGCGTAGTATAGCGCCTTGGCAACTTCCAGATGCCCCTCGCCGCCCCTGGTCAGCGGGTCGTACCAGGGCGCCGCCAGCCTGCTCAGTTCGGTCTGTGACGGCAACGGATGCGGCAGCCCGCCGATTCCATTGCGCACCCGGTTGTACTGCCGTGTCCAGAAGCCGATGCAGGATGAAAAGAGCAGTTCTTTTTCCAGAAGTCCGCAGGACTCTTCAAGCCACGGCGGCGGCGGTTATGCAGACGAGCCTGATGGAGCCAGTACTGAATCAGGCTGACGACGGATTCGACCCACACTTCGGCGCCTTCCTGCTCGAGAAACCTGAACAGGTTGTGGTTCGTGTCGCCTTCGGTGAGGGCGGAGAAGAACTCGCCCGTTATCTTCACCACGGGCTTCACCCGCGTACGGTCCACTTCAATGCTGTCCAGTCTTTCGCGGATCCGGTCGAGAAGCTCCAGGTAATCGGAACCATGAAGGTGCTGTCTTGCCTTCGCCGCCATCGATGACCAGTTCTTCACCACGGGCGCGCGAAGCAACAGGCGCCCGACCCATGGCGGAACGCGCTCGATCAGTTCGAAATGGCGGCGCGTTTCCAGAAAGTGCGCAGCATCTTCGACGCACTCCGCCATGATGCGGTTCGTTTCGCCAGGACGGACTTCATAAGGCCGAATCTGATACGCCAGGTCGTACAGAGCGTCGCCCAGGTTCAGCGCGTTGAACATGCCTACCCCGAAATTCACGGTGAAACGCAGGCCGGGCTGCTCGGACCCCTGCTGAAACGCGCGCGCGCTCTGAAATGTGATCACTCGGAATCCGTGAAAACCGGCGTTCTCGAGAGCCTGCCGGTATTCGCCCTCGTACATTCCGAAGCGGCAGGGGCCGCATCCCCCCGCCGAGAAGTACACATACCGGCTGACGACTTCCTCAGGACTCAACCCAGCGCGAACCTGTTCTCTCAGGTACTCAATCAGCGCGCCGGCGGTGAAGTAATTCGGGTTACAAAGGCCGTTGTTGCAGAACTCGCGGCCGCAGTCGTGCATTCGCCGTGTCGGCGTGGGCAGGTTCTCACATCGATACCCTTCTCCGCGGAAGATGGCTCGAATGAACGCCTCGTGTTTTGGGGTAAGGGTTCCGAACAGGATTGTCGTGTCTCCGCGGTCCGCCTCGAGGAACGGGCGATCCGGAGGTCGCCTGTACTGGCCGATTGCAACCATTTGGACAGAAGACCACCGTGCACTCCGCTTACCAGAGCACCCCGCGTTTCTGAGCCGTGACCGTGAGGGAGCGGTAGACATAGGGCCGCAGAACAAAGCTGCCGACGAGGGCATTTGCCAACATCAGATGACGAACTCGTCAGGCCATTGAAACGTCGCGCGAATACGCGTTCCGGTCCACAGTAGTGGCATTTCGCGTGCAAAAACGATAACGGTAATCCCAATGTCGCCCAAACTGCCGGAACGGAAAAATCGTCCTCGTCGTACCGATTGACGCCATCGCTGCATGCGATCCTTTCAAAAGAAACGGTGCGCCCGCAGGTAGCCCCGCCTGTAATGCCACTGACACTGCCTGAACCGGTGTTCCCGCAACACCCGGAGAAATGCGGCGATATCGAGCCGGATCCCCGGTTCCTGCCGAAGGACGGGAGTCCTTATCGCACTCGCGTGACCTTGCCGATGGTGACGCGGGCGCTGCGCGGCTGGATGGTCCCGTATCTTCGCTCACGAGTTCTGCCCGGCGATTTTCATCCGATCATCGCGTACCTGTTCACCGAGTTTAAATGCAACCTGCAGTGTCATTACTGCTGGGCATACGACAACCAGGTAAAGGGCATGACCGAAGACACAGCGGCGCGTTCCATCAACTGGCTGCATGAGACCGGCTGCCGCGTTTTGGCCCTCATGGGCGGCGAGGTCCTGCTACGGCCGCAATTCGCCCACAAAGTGGTATATCACGCAGCGAAAAAGGGCTTCTGGGTCTATGTGCCCACCAACGGCCGCCTGATGCGTCCGGAGGTGATCGACTGGCTTGGCGATGCCGGTGTGGCCACCATCAACCTTGCCGTGGATTCAGTCGAAGACCGGCGCGAGCTTCCCAAGGCGCTTGCACCGATCCGGTCGTATTTCGATTATCTGATCAAAAAGCAGTACGTTTACGGCTTCAGCGTCTTCCTGAACATCAACATCACGCGTATCAATCTGGACGATGTGAAGCAACTGACCGAGATCGCCCACGACGTGGGGATCGCCACCGACTATCACATCAACGAATCGCCGATGATGGAGCACGGCCACTTCAAACACGCGGACGGTAACAGTACTTTCATCACGCCCGAAGACTGGCCGCGCATCGACGAAACGATCGACTGGCTGAAGGAAAAGAACCGCGCCGGTTACAAAATGCCCAACTCCGTGGCGCGTCTGGAGCAGATGAAGGCCTTCATGAGAGGCGGGCTGCAGGAGTGGAACTGCCGCGCCGGCCAGAACTCGCTCATTATCCGCACCGACGGTTCGCTGGCGCCGTGTTTCCCGCTGTACGAGGCGACTCCGTACTGGGGCGAGGTGGGCTGTCCGGAGTTCGATTCAGAGCTGTTGGACGAGGTCAAGTGCGAGTGTCAGCGCCACTGCTTCTCGACGCTGAATCACACGCTGGCCCATTGCTACGACGCTGGCCGGATCTTCCGCTGGATGGTGAAGCAGGCTGCCAACGGGTTCCGCGGAACCACCGGCAGCTTTGACGATTGATCGTTGCTGGGTGTTGCTCCTCGATGTTACCCGAACGAGGTGTCCGGGTAAACCGGTGGCTCTGCGCTTCCTCCGTCGCGAGCCACCGGCCTTCTTTCGAAAACTGTGACACGCACCAGCCGGTGAACTCAGGTGACCAATTCGAAAGAGCGTATTCTGAACTCCGCCGAACTGTTGTTCGGTGAGCGCGGCGTGGCCACAACGTCTCTACGCGCTATATCGTCGGCGGCGGGAGTGAACCTGGCGGCAATCCACTACTATTTCGGATCGAGGGAACGACTCATCCAGGCTGTGTTCACGCGTCGTTTGGCGTCTCTCAACGAGCAGCGTCTGGAGTTGCTGGATCAGTGTGAAGCTCGCCACCGGGACGGACAGCTTCCGCTCAAGGAGGTTATCCATGCTTTCATCGACCCTTTGCTGGCGCTACGGATTGATGGAAGCTGCCAGATGCTCATCAGCCGCATCTATGCCGAGCCCGGCCATTTGCTGTCCGCGATTGTTGTCGATTACGAGAGCAGAATTGCGCCGCGGTTCCAGGTCGCATTGCAGCGCGCTTTGCCGGAGATCCACGCCGTGGATTTGTACTGGGGCGCGTTCTTCACCATTGGGATGGTCGCCTGCGCCATGCGCGGGGCATCGCTCCTGCGCGTCATCTCCGGAGAAGCGTTCAATCCAGCCGAGACCGAGGCGACGGCGAAGCGGATCGTCGCTTTTGTATGCGCCGGGCTGCGTTCGTTCGCCGGCGAAATGCCGGATCTGAATCATCCCGTTGCGGCGGGCGTGACCCTAACGACGCGGCCACAGCAAGCACAAGAGGACAACCCAGGGGACGAGTGTAATCAGCAGGAACCAGAAGTTTACGAGCCGGCGTCTTCTGCGCGGCTGCGGACAGTCTATTCTAACGAGCATCATCACGTGTCGTCACCTCCTGCGGGCAAATGCGCGCAGCCCGAAAATGAACACGCCGGTTCTCACGCAGGAACATGTCGCGCTCTGCAACCCGCTCCGGTTCGCGGCAACTGAACCCAGCCACCAGCAACCGGTCCTCGGGAAAGCTGTAACTCAACAGGATTCTCCGAACTGCGCTGGCGCGCTCCAGGGCGATTCGTTCGTTGTACTCAGCCCGAGGGCTATCGTCGCCGTAACCCTCAATGACAATGAGCAGGTCCGGGTAGTCATGCAGGATGTTCAGGAGAGCCGGAATGATTTGGGCGAGTTTAAGCTGCTCCCGCCTCGCCGGGACGTGAGAGTCCGCCCCAAAGTACAAATCCGGCGCCTCCTGAGTCATCCGATCCGTGACCCAGGCGGGCGCCGGCCTGACACCACGCATTGGAGAAGGAATGACAGCAGCCGGTTCAGAGACTGTATTCAACCCACAACCTGCCAGGAGCAATGCTGTGAGCCCGCACAATGCTGGGGCGGCCGCCGTACGTGGCACATTGGAGATATCGCAAATCCGCTGCCACATGCTGATTCGGTAAAGGCAGGCTGAAAGCCTGCTCTACTTCCTACCGAGAACAGTAGAGCAGGCTATTAGCCTGGCTTTTAGCCTGTATGCCTCATAAGTGCCGATATCGACAATTGCCTCGTCAGAGGTCATCCGTTCGGCGCCCCCGTGCTTGTTCGGACTGAATTCCTGAGGCCAGAATCGTGGACAACGGAGTGCTCATAACACCTGCGGGTACTCTGCGCATGATTCGGGTCACAAGAACAGAAGAGCAGTCGCGAACCGTCATCACCGTCGATGGCGAGCTCTCGGGCGACTCCGTCGCGGTCGTCGACACTTGCTGTAAGCAGGCTACGCCGAGAGGGCAACCCGTCCACCTCCACCTGCGCGACGTAACAACCGTGGATCGCGCCGGCCAAACGTTGCTTCGTGGTTTAACGGCAAAGGGAGTCACCCTGCTTGCCGACGGCGTGTACACGTCGTACCTGGTACAGGCGCTTTGCTCGGACAAGGCGGCGGCGCGAAGCGAATCCTAGCCATTGGCGCCTTCGTGGAAGTCGGCATGCTACTTCATTGCTGAGCGCACCTTACTGCAAACATCTGTTCATCTCTGCAGACCAGAATGCGCCCGGAAACTGGAGAAATTATGCGTACCAGAAGTGTCTCCGCAGTTCTTTGCATCGGCATGTTCCTTGCCGGAATCACCACGGGATGCCGGAAGAAGGTTGCTGTCGCCACGCCCCCTCCGCCTCCGCCAAAAGTGGAAGTCGCGCCGCCCGCGGCCCCGAAGGCATCGCTTATCGCTGAGCCAGAAACAATCGAGGCTGGGCAGCCCTCGGTGCTTCGGTGGTCCAGCACGGATGCGACGGAGCTGACCATTACGGGCCTCGGCGTAGTTGAAGCACAAGGCAGCCGCGAGGTTCATCCGACAGACACCACAACCTGGACACTTACGGCCAATGGGCCCGGCGGATCCGCCGTCGCAAGCACGACGGTCAGGGTTACGATTCCAGTCATGCAGCCCGCCTCGCTCATGCTTGAGCCGCCGTCGTTCGCCGATCGAGTAAGTCAACTCGCAGATGCTTACTTCGATTTCGATCAGAGTAACATACGCGAGGACGCCCAGACCGTTCTGACGAAGGACGCAGGCGCGCTGCGCGCCATCCTGAACGACTTCCCTGACGCAACCGTCTATCTCGAGGGATACTGCGACGACCGCGGTTCAGCGGAATACAACATCGCTCTCGGTAACGGCCGGACCATGTCGGCGAGCGCGTTCCTCGCAGCGCTTGGGGTACCTGTCAGCCGGTTGGCGCAGATCAGCTACGGCAAGGAAAACCCGCAATGCACCGACGCCACGGAGGAGTGCTGGCAGAAGAACCGGCGGATCCACTTTGCGGCCGAACAAAACCTTACCGAGCCTGGACAAGAGTCCTCCGCCACGGAGCCCAGCGAGTAGACGCCAGGCCCAGGTGCGAACATTGGCTGCTCCGTTGCTTACTACAAAGCAGCTATCAGACTTCAGGAGCATGAATATTATGAGACAACTCTGGCGTGGTTTGACGCAGACATGGTGCAGGCTCATGCACGCGGACCCAATGTGGCCCTGCCACGGTTACTACAGGTGCCCCACGTGCTTTCGGGAGTATCCGATCAGTTGGGCAAACAGCCCGCGGCAGCCCGCCGAAATTGAGGTTGGCACAGCCATGGCCCTCCACTCCTCGCCTGCGATCAGGGGACGCGTCGCGCGGCCAGCCCATTCCTGGTGCGCGGAGTCGTAAACGGGCATGTCCACTCTGGTTCGAGACATAGTTGAGGGGCGCCACCCATTCTGCGAAGTGGCGTCATACTACGTGGTCCTTCCGCAGCCGAATGGCGCCGCGGGACCCATGCGCAGGATTCAGGCAGGCTTCGACGTCGACGTGTACTGGATGATGAACGGCAGCCGGGCTGACATGCCGGCCGACTACTCACGTCTTGAGCTTGCAGCGAAGGCGATCGCGGCGTCGGCTCTGTCTCGTGTCACTGATTCCTGCTGGATTGACGTCGTCCCGTTCAACTCCACCGTGTTCATTGACACGCGGCGGGATTTCCAGCCACTGGCCATGTTGCGGATCAGAGTGAGCCATGGCAGGGGTCTTGAGCACCCGGTCGGCGCACCCGAAGCGAGCGCGCTGAAAGAGGTCATGGAGCAACTGCAGGATCTGGGCGTGCGGGGAAGAGGGCGCACATAGGCTGTAACCCCGCGTCCAGGCCGAGCAGACGCGTCGGAGCCTCTGGAAAGCGGATTGCACCTTCTGCCCGTCTGGTTCGTCAGTGCCGTCGCGATCGTCGCCGGCGCGGAAAGGACATACCTGTGTCGCAGTCACACGCGGGAGAAGAAAACAGGCACGCCGTCAATTCTGTCCCCGGCATACCGGCTAACCTGGTTCCTGCTGAGGGCCCGAAACTGATCGTGACCACGAGCCTGCGGACGCTGCAGGAGTTTCCGACCGAATGGACCATGTGCTTCTCAGAATACGAGGCGGTCCCAGATGACGATGACGACCGACGAGAGTTAAGCAGGAACGCGTGGCACGTTGAATGGGCCTGCGTGGAGTAGCCTCGTCGTTCTACCACACGGGAAACGACGCTTTCCCCGAGGCCATAATCACGCGTCGCAGTTCATCCACCTTTCGACGTTGCTCGCTCGTCAGTATCCTGTAAAGCTTCGTCTCGAGCAGCGTGTTGGCAACAATGAGGCGTCTCAAAACCCGCGACTGCGCTGCCGCCAGAGCTTCAACCTGTTTGACATCACACTTCCCGTTCAGCGTGTTCGCGATCAGTTCGCGGCGGTTCTTTTCAAGTTGGTCCAGCAATGGCTGTACCTGCCTCCGATCGGCTGATATTTCCGCCTGAATCGCGGCAATTTGCGCCGGGTTCAGATCGAGGTACCCGGCGATCTGCTGCGATATGTCAGGCGAGGATGTTGCGAGGGGGTTGGTGATGGGATTATCGGCATCGGGCCTCACCGCCGTTTGTACCTGCTCCGGATCGATGGCCGCGCTGTTCGCCTGCTGCATTGACAGGTTTGCCACCGCACTCTCCGCGGCTCGAGCGCTATTGTTATCCAGGGCGCCTGCCGAAAATGCCGGCGCTCCGGCGATCAGCAATGCGGTGATCAACGTTGATCTCATGCAACAACCTCCATACAGTCATGAATAGTGCACGTACGACGCCAGGCGTCGCCGGCGCAAATGCTGGCTACTCGAAGTACCTTAGCGACGGCCAGAGCTTAGTAAGAGGAGCTCTCGGGTGGCGGCAGATGTAGACGGGCAGCATTCTTTCCGAAGGGGGCGCATGCGGACTGTTCATCGTTGCGACTCGTTCGGCCGTGGCGAACATGCCTTTCGTCCGTTCTGCGTTTTGTCCGAAGAGAATGACCACGTCGCCGGTATATCCCTGGGTCCCCCACAGATAGTAGTTATTATGGCCGCTGATTGCGCGGGGCAGACCGTATTGCGCTCCAAGCAGATCGATTGCCCCCGCTTCGCCATAGTTACCCGCCAGGATCGCGCAGCGTCTCCTGTCCGCAGCGGGAAGCCTGTGATAAACGCTTCCTATGGTTGACGCCATGCGGTCCCATCCAAACATGTCGGCATAGAGCTGGTGGAACTCGGGTCCGGAATCGCGTTCCACTTTGACCGACTGATCCAGGGGCATCAGGCTCTGGTACCGCAGGAGCGCCTTGAGCGAAAGCACCGGGACGCCAAAGGGCAACATGATCAGACCGGAAATGACGAGCAGAACCACATAGCTTCTTCGCAGTAAGCTGCTTCTCGCGAGTAACCTGCCAACGCCGATTGCTCCCGCGGCAATCAGAATCGGGTAGAACGGCGTGACGTAATATGATTTTCCGTGCAGAATCATGACCACCGCCATTACGATGACCCAGGCGAAGCCGAAGCACCGGAATCGCTTGCCCCGCTTCGAACAGAACAGCCATACCAGGCCGCCCGTTACGATAGGGAATGCGACGGGGTTCAGGAACATCACCTGTTCTCCCACGAAAGCCAGCGGCCCTGTTGCAACGTTCTTTACAATTTGAGCGTTGCGAACTACCTCAAACTGAGGCCAGCCGTGCTGCGCTTCCCAGATCACATTCGGCAGGAAGATAAGAAGCGCGAGTAACCCTCCGACCAGGACATACTTGTTTCTGAGGTATCTCGAGTTCCCGGCCAGGATCAGCCCTGCGAAAACGGCAAATCCGAACATCAGCATCGTGTGCTTGTTCTGTAAGCCGATCCCTGCGATCAGGCCGAAAGCAAGCCAGAGCCGTTTGTTACCGTGTTTCAGAATGCGGATGAGAATGTACGCGCAGGTCCCCCAGAACAGGGGCTCAAAGGCGTTCATTGAGAGGAAACTGCTAAAGGCCAGATAGACGGGGGCGAGCAGGACGGTAAGTCCGGCAAGCGCCTGGGCGAAACGGCCGCCGCCGAGCTCCCGGGTGATCAAGCCCGTCAGCACGATCAGGCAGGCTCCGGCGAGCGCCGGGAGAAAGCGAAACCCGGCGGGAGCTACGCCGGACACCAATGAACTGATCCTCGCGACGAGCGCGATCAAAGGCGGCTGATCGATGTAACCAAACGCGAGATGATTTCCGCAGGCGATGTAGTACAGTTCGTCACGGAAGAAGCCATAGTTGTTTCTGCCCAGATAATGCACCACGAGGGAGGCAACGGAAAACACGTACACGAGCGGAGAGAGGGGCGGCAACACAGTCCGCAGCCGCGGCCTGTTCGCATCCGCGGAATGCACTCGAACGGGTTCCAGCGGCAGCAGCAACGGCAGGAGTTCAGCGGGTGAACCGTAATGTCCGGCTTCCTGATGTTTCAGCGGCATGCTGAACAAGTAAGGTGCAAGCCAAAGGCCTGCTCTGGATGGTGAGTAAGACGGGATATCAGGCGCCAGAAACGCGTCTTGCCCTGGCGCGCGCCGAACGGCTCGTCACTCGCCTCGGCTTTTGCCGCTTTCGGCGCGACGACGTCTCAGTGTTCAACGCGCAGCGGGGCGCCTGAATTGCTCTCCCCAGTGCAGAAGCTCTGCGGATCGGCTCCCCGGCCCTCTCAGCACCCGCTGCCATGCGGCGCGAAAGCGAATGAGGTTCACAATGTTAACTACAACGTCTGGATACGATGCCGGCTGCCTTGCGCAGACGGCCGCAATCACTGGTCCGGTGCAGGTGGTGCTCGAAAGCGCGGAAGGCAACATTTTCGCACCGATCGTTAATTCGCTTCACCCGGAATACATCCGCGGCGTCAACGCCGCCCTCGCGCGCATTAATGAATGCGCACGGAATCGCGAGGACGGCCCGCGCGACGTACTGCTCGCCGCGGCGGATGTTGTGGAAACTCTGGTCACGCCTGCGGCACGGCCGTTCTGACTGCCGGCCGCTGACGTTAGTCCGCCTGCCGAAGCCGTGAGCGCAAATCCCGAGCTGACTTGAGCAGCGCCGCGGCTTCCTGGCGGGTCGGATCATCGGGCGTGGTCTGCAATGCGAGATACCGCTGGAGAAGCGCTTCAGCCGCGTCGAGTTCGCGCTTACTCTGAATATATGCAGCCGCGCGGGCATACAGCACTTTCGGAGAGTTCGGATTGCGCTCCTCGGCGGCTCGAAACAGTGCCTCGCTCTCGCCGTATCTGCCGCGCGAGGACAGGAAGGCCGCCAGGTCAAGCGTGCGCCCCACCTGGTTGGGAGCTGCAAGCAGCGCCGCGCGGTACGCGCTTTCGGCGCCCGCGAAGTCTTTGCGCTTCTCCGCAATTCGGGCGCACGCCCAGTGGTATTCGGCGGCGTCCAGGCCCTTGATACGCGTTGCAATCCTCTCGGCCTTATCTATCCCGCCGCCAACCATTCCGGGCGCCTCCACATAATATTCAAAGACATCGCTCAACGCATCAAGGTTCGACGGGCCGAGTTCCACGGCTCGCTCAAAAGCATGCACCGTCTTCCTGGCATATCCGAGTGCCGACAGAAAGCGGGATCCCTCAGCCAGGCGTCCGTACGCCCTGCCGAGCCAGTCATAGTAGTCGGAGTTGAGGCTATCCTCCGCGACCGCTTTCTCCAGATTCGCGACGGCTTCTTTATACTGGCCTTGCATGAAACACGCTTTCCCCAGCAGCGCGTAACCGGCGGCGTCTCTCCGATCGAGTGCCTGCAGCACATCAATCGCGCGTCCGTATTCCGTTTTTTGATACAGTTCCTCTGCCCGGGAGAGGTCCGGACTCATCGGCCGCGCCAACAACGCCGCCGCTGCCGAGGCCATGATTACGATGATTGAGATCCAATGCCGGCGCATACCATACGAGGTGCACTCCGGAGTCCATTCCCTGGTTCGGCTACGTGAGGGCGGCGAGCAGGTCACTGATACTGGCGGCCGATATTGAACTTCCGCATGCGTGATTGCAACGTCGTCCGCTTCAGGCCGAGCCGGGCGGCTGCGCCCTCACGCCCGCCGACGTGCCCGTTGGCTTCTTTCAGGGCCTGCAGGATTCGGGCCCGCTCGGCGGTGTCGGAAAGGCTCGACGTTCGGTCGTGCTGCGCCGCCTGGGCGGAATTGGCATTGAACTCCGGCATAGCAACGCGGAGCTCAGGCCCGTTGCTCAATATAACCGACCGCTCGATCACGTTCTGCAGTTCGCGAATGTTGCCCGGCCAATCGTAACTGGTAAGCGCCTCCAGTGCCTGCGTTGGGATGCTTTCGACCTTTCGGCCAAAGCGTTGCGTGTGTTTCTGGACAAAGTAGCGAGTAAGCAGGGGAATGTCTTCCCGACGCTCCCGCAAGGGAGGAACGTTCAGCGGGAAGACGTGCAGGCGATAGTAAAGATCCGCCCGAAACCTGTTCTCATCCACCATCGCCTTCAGGTCCCGATTGGTTGCGGCGACGAAGCGGACGTCCGTACGGACGGTACGATTGCCGCCGACGCGCTCGAACTCCTGGTCCTGGATGGCGCGCAACAGCTTCGGCTGAAGTTCGAGTGGCATTTCCCCGATCTCATCGAGGAACAGCGTCCCTTTATGCGCCAGTTCGAAGCGTCCGATCTTCTGCGCCACCGCTCCGGTAAATGAGCCCTTCTCGTGCCCGAACAGCTCGCTTTCGAGGAGGCTGGCGGGGATGGCCGCGCAGTTCACCTTGACGAAGCTGCCCGTGCGGCGGCTGCTCAACTCGTGGATCGCCCGGGCTACCAGCTCCTTTCCCGTGCCTGTTTCGCCCAATATCAGCACGGTTGCGTCGGTGGGCGCCACTATTTGAACGCCCTTCAAAACGGACTGGAAAGCGGCTCCCTGGCCGACCATGTTGCCATTGTTATTGTCGAGCCGGATCTCGTCTTCGAGGTAAAGCTTCTCGGTAGCGAGCCGCTCCTTCATCTCATGTAGTTGGCGATACGCCAGTGCGTTTTCCACGGCGATGGCAATTTGTCTGGCCACCTGCACCAGAAAATCGACGTCTTCATCCGTCCAAACGTCGGCGGTGGTTCTGCCTACTTCGAGCGTTCCCAGCGTGCCATTGCTGGTGACCAGCGGAACCGAGCAGGCGGACTTGCAGCCCAACTCGACGAAGCGGCGATATTCCGGAGAGGCGTAGTGAGCCAGAGCCATATCGGGCACGACGACGGGCTTGCCGGTCGCGAGCGCCTCTGCCGATGGCATCCCCTCCGGGTCAATGTGGCCCTGCTCCTTGTCGAAAAGCTGGGCCCCGGTAAAATGAAGACCAACCATCTCCAGACGGCCGGTCTCGTCAAGTAACGTCAGCACCGAGAACCCGTGTGCGATCACTCGCGAAAGCTGCTCTGATATGGCGACGAACAGTTCATCCGGCGATAGCCTGGATACGAGCGCATTCGTGATATCGAACAGCGTTCGCAGCCGGTCCTGCTCCCGCACTGCTTCCTGCCTGGCGAGGAAGGACTCGACCGCGACAGCGAACTCACTGGCAACTCGCTCGAGGAACGCCAGTTCGGCTGGACTGGGATGGAGTGGCGCCACGGAGCTGAAGCCGAACGCGCCGAGCCTGTTATCGCCGGCGGTGAGGGGGACGAGCACCGTCGTGCTGATCCCGACGTCGCGAGCGAAGCGTATGGCCTCCGGCCAGCGAGTTTCAGATTGGACCGGTGAGATTACGAGTGGCTGCTGGTTCTGCCACACCCACCCGGCCGGATCCTCAGCCACCGGCAGCCGAACGCTCGGAATGGCAGCATTGCCGGGGGCATTCAGAATATGCCCCTCCATAGTGTCGCCGTTCGGATCGTGCAGGCTCATCCCGACATGCGTAAACCGGACAATTCGGCGAAGGGATTCGGCTACGCCTGAGAGCAGACTTCTCAGGTCTGTGCGGCCGGCGATCGAACGCGAGAGCGCGACGACAGCCTCGTAAATACTGGTGGAGGAGGCCTCCACACTCGCGGTCATAGAATCTTGTCTCCTGAATTGCAGTGGCAACACAGTAGCCAAAACGCTGACCAATTGCCTGCAGACGTTTACGCGAAGCGCGGCAAACTTGCTGGGCAGGCGCCGAAGTCATCTGCCGACAAGCGTCGGCACTTCGTGCATTGAGGAACCGGCAGGCTCATCGAAACCTGGTGCAGAGCACTCCTCCCCTGCCGCTTCCACCTGCTCCTGGCAGCGCACACAGTAAGCAGCCCAGGGAATGCTTTGCAAACGCCTGACCGAAATCGGGTGCTGACATCGCATGCACTCGCCGTAAGAATCCTCGGCGATGGCGCGAAGGGAACGATCCACCGCGGCGAGTGTCGATGAGAATCGGCTGATCATGCCGGCGGTTTGGTCCCGATCGTTCATGCTTTGAACCCAGTCGAGCAGTTCCGGTTGAGCAGCTTCGATCGTTAGCTCTCGGATTTGTCCCGAGAGTTGGGCGGCCAGTTCCAGCCGCTTTGCTTCAAGTGTGGCTTTCAGATTCCTGAATTCAACGTCAGTCATAAGTGTCTCCAGTACAGCCAGGTCGCTCAGGAAGTGCGATAGCGCGGTCACGCCTTTCGATTCGATTCCGGAGCGTCAGCCTCAGGACCCGGATAAAATCGATCCGAGACTCCCGATTCCTGGCATCAAACTGCACGCGTGGTTCCATGTGGATTTGTGCTATGCGCGCTGGCGCCTGCATAATTCGTGACAAAACTCAGAACATGCCAATGTCAGGCGCTACCAGCTCCGAAGCCACTCCAGGCATCCCTCAAGCCGCCTCGCAGCCAACGCTCCAGGCTTGCTGAGCTTTGGTCGCGCGCGAGAACAGCAGGCCGGCCGCATCCTGAGCATGGCTGACGCGAACATAATCGCCGCGGCGGATCTGTCCGGTTGCCATGAGATTCGAGAGCGGGTGCACCAGCAAGCGCTCGATCGCACGTTTCAGAGGCCTCGCCCCGTAACGGACGTCGGTACCCTCCGCAAGCAGGAACTCTTTTGCGCTCGCCGTCGCATCAATGAAGAAGGGGTTGTCCCGCGCCGCGAGGTCGATCCGTTGCTGCACGACGTCCAGTTCGATATCGACGATTCTGCGCAGTTCCGGCGCGCCAAGAGATCTGAACACGACGATGTGGTCCAGCCGGTTCATGAATTCAGGGGTGAACCTGCGCCGAGCTGCCGCGATACCCGTGGTCGTGATTTTGCCGTTCAGTTTCGCCTCGCTCGCGCCGTCACCGGAAGCCGCGACGTGAAACCCCAACCGGGGCCCAGCCAGGGCGCTCATCTCGGCCGCGCCGAGATTGCTGGTCATGAAGATCATGCACTGCGAGAAGTCGACGCGGCGGTTGTCGCCCAGCGTCAGAGTCGCTTTGTCCAGGATGCCCAACAAAAGATTCCAGACTGAATCGCTGGCTTTTTCAATTTCATCGAACAGCACAAAGCTGAGCTTGAGATCTTCGGTGTGTTGCCGATTGAGGGCTTCCTGGTTGAGCAGCGCGTGTGTTTCGCGGTGGCCAAGATATCCGGGAGGCGAACCGACCAGCTTCGCGATCTCATGGCTGTGCTGGTATTCCGCGCAATCGATCTTGACGATCCCGCCAGGGTCTCTGAGCAAAGCTTCGGCGAGCGCCTCCACAACGCGAGTTTTTCCGGAACCGGTCGGACCCAGGAACAGGAAGTTCCCGACCGGCTTGCCTGCCGGAGACATCCCGGTCAGGAAAGCCTGATAAGCTTCGACTATTTTGATAATGGCGTCGTCCTGTCCGATGACAAGCTCGCGCAGCCTGGTCTCCAGTTTCTCTGCTTCCCGTCCTTTCCTGTTGGGATCGAGTATTTCGATTGGATACATGGTCTTACCTCATTTCTGCTTAACTAAACTGGCGCGAGATGTTGAGTTTTCGCATGCGGGATTGCAGCGTCGTTCGCTTCACTCCCAAACGAGCGGCCGCGCCGTCCGGCCCCCCGACCTGGCCTCTTGCTTCTTCGAGCGCCTTCAGAATCCGCGCCCGTTCGGCGTTGTGCGGTTCCCCCGGCGATCCGTTCAACGGCGTTGGACCCGCTTTGCAGACGAGTTCGGGCATCGGCACCTGAAGGGCGTTCCCGTTGGTCAGAATGACCGACCGCTCCAGCACATTCTGCAGTTCGCGGATGTTGCCCGGCCAATCGTAATTTCTAAGTGCGTTCAGGACGGATGTCGGAATCGTATCGATGTTACGGCCCATGCGCTGCGCATGCTTCTGGACGAAGTAGCGCGTCAGCAGCGGTACGTCTTCACGGCGCTCCCGCAACGGTGGAACATGCAATGGAAATACATGCAACCGGTAATAGAGGTCGGCGCGGAACTTGTTGTCCGCCACCATCGCTTCCAGGTCCCGGTTCGTGGCGGCCACAAATCGTACGTCGGTCCGGATCGTGCGATTGCCGCCGACACGCTCGAATTCCTGGTCCTGAATTGCGCGCAATAACTTCGACTGAAGCTCGAGCGGCATTTCCCCGATCTCATCGAGAAAGAGCGTGCCTCGATGCGCCAGTTCGAAGCGGCCGATCTTCTGCGCCACCGCCCCGGTGAATGATCCCTTCTCGTGCCCGAACAGTTCGCTTTCGAGGAGGCTGGCCGGGATCGCCGCGCAGTTCACTTTGACAAAACTGCCCTTGCCCCGGCTGCTCAGGTCATGAATAGCGCGCGCCACCAGCTCTTTTCCCGTGCCTGTTTCGCCCAGGATGAGAACGGTCGCGTCCGTCGGCGCAACAATTTCAACGCTTTTCAGGACGGCTTGAAAGGCCGGTCCTTCACCCACCATGTTGCCGATGTTCTGGTCGACGCGGATCTCGTCTTCGAGGTAGAGCTTCTCAGTGGCGAGCCGCTCCTTCATTTTTGCAAGCTCCCGAAAAGCGAGCGAATTCTCCACCGTCATGGCAACCTGACTCGCCACCTGCGCCAGGAACTCGATATCCTCGTGAGTCCAGTCATCCTCGGTCATTCGATACAGGTCCAGCGTGCCGATGGTCCGGCCTTGCTTATTTAAGGGGATGCAGCAAGCGGACTTGAATCCCAAAGCGACGAACCGCCGAAAATCCGGATTGGGATAGTGGTCGATATCGTTATCGCGCGCCACTACCGGCTTTCCAGTGGCGAGCACCTCGGCCGAGGGCATGCCCGCCGGGTCAAGCGGTCCCTTTAATGACTCGGCGAGCTGCGGGTCTGGGCAATGCAGTGCGTACACATCGAGGCCTCCGGTCTGATTGCAGAGCGTCAGCATCGCGTAATCGTGGCCGATCAGCTTCGAGAGCTGGGCGGAGATGGCGGAAAACAACTCGTCTCGTCCCAGCTTCGTCACCAGCGCATTGGTGATATCGAAGAGCGTGCGCAACCGGTCTCGCTCCCGGACCGCCTGCTGCTTTGCGAGGAAAGACTCGACCGCGACGGCAAACTCGCTGGCAATGCGCTCCAGGAACGCGAGCTCGGCGGGAGTGGGGTCGAATGGCGATACCGAGCTGAAACCGAATGCCCCAAGCCGGTTGTCCCCGGTGGTGAGAGGAACGAGTACCAGGGTGCTGACCCCGAAATCGCGAGCGCGTGTTACGAACTCCGGCCAGCGAGTTTCCGACTGGAGATGTGAGATTACGAGTGGCCGCTGGTGCAGCCATACCCAACCCGCCGGATCCTGGTCAACCCGCAGCCGAAGACCCGTGATTACCGGATTGCACGGCTCATTCAGAATGTATCCCTGCATGGCGTCGCCGTTGGCGTCATGGAGAATCATTGCGATGTGATCAAAGCTGACGATTCCACGAACGGATTCCGCTACGCCCGAAAGCAGGCTTCTCAGATCAGTGCGGCCGGCGATCGAACGCGAGAGCGCGATTACAGCCTTATACAGCGCTTCTTTGCCGGCGCCGTTCGCACCGCGGATCAGGGCCGTGGAATCCATCGGTGCGACAGTCTCGGCTTCCGTGGTTACGCGCCGCCGGAGTTCGGTCTCGGCGGCGATACCGTCAAATTGGAGTTCGCTCCGGTTCTCGGATTCCAGATCCACGTTATTCATGACCTATCCTCCCTTTCGCCGTCATCACTCGTTCCCGGATAACAAGGTCATTGTCAACCGAATGCTGCCAGGAGCCAACCCCATATCGTCATGGCGCCGCCTGAATCAATCGTGAGCGCTGTTCTTACCACTTTTGGGGGTGGGATCCGGTGCGTCGGCCCCGTAAGACGCGCGGGCCGCCGCAGCCGGAGCATAAGATATAGAGGGGGCGAGAGGCGAACACATGAGCGGCGATGAAAAACCGATTCGGGTCCTCATCGTCGACGACCATCCGCTGCTTCGGGAAGGAATCGCGGCCTTAATCGGCGCCGAACCCGACATGCACCTGGTAGCGGAAGCTGCCACCGGCCGGGAAGCCCTCGCACAATTCAAACTGCACCGCCCGGACGTCACGTTAATGGACCTGCAGATGCCTGATATGGGTGGCATCGAGGCAATCATCGCCATTTGTGGGGAATTTCCAAAAGCCCGCATCATTGTCCTGACTACCTATACAGGCGACGTTCAGGTTATCCGCGCCTTGAAGGCAGGCGCGCGGGCTTACCTGTTGAAGGGGCGCGTAAACACGGAACTCCTGGAGATCATCCGCGCCGTGCATCGCGGCGAAAAACGGATCCCGCCGGAGATTGCCGCCGAACTGGCTGAGCATGCCACCGAACAGGACCTGAGCCCCCGCGAAATCGAGGTCCTGCTGCTCATCGCGAGCGGTAACGGCAATAGAGAAATCGCCGCCCGGCTTTCCATTACGGAGGAGACCGTCAAGAACCACGTCACGCACATCCTGGCGAAGCTGGGGGCCAATGACCGCACCCATGCCGTGACTATCGGAATCAAGCGCGGATACATCGAACTCCAGAACCGCAAGGGCGCGAGTTAACGGTGGCGCACGCTTCAGACGGTGCTGCTGTGGGCTTCAGCCCACGGTCGGGCAGCGCGAGCTGACGCTCGCACCGGCACGCTGAAGCGTGCGCCACAAACCAACCGCACATCCATGTGCCGCGCGCGTCGGTAAGTCTTTTCGTTTCAGTGATCAGAAATTCGCTCGCGGCACATGATGCGCCGTCTGCCTCACGCGGCGCGTCAGGGCTCCGGTGGAACGATCTGCTTTCTTCCATAGAGCTGCGCATCGATCGACCAGGCGCCCGGTCCGATCATCGCCAGGCTGATGCTCAGACCTGCCAGGATCATCGCTAACGGTTGCGTTCCAGGGTGGGTGAAAGCAATCCACGCCTCCACCATGCCGGTCAGCACTCCCACCACGGGCGTCCACAGGCCTCCGAGCATCAGGAGCCCCGCGGCGCCGCCAACCATCGGTAGCACGCCCGCCCCGGTATGAGCCTCCGCACTCATGGCAGCGATTCCGCCATTAATGAGAGCGCCTCCCGCGAGCACGCGCAGCAGTAGAATGCCTCCGCCTGGAACGCCATCAGCGAAAGTCGAAAACAGCCGTTGCAAAGTATCCCGCTTTGAGCGTAAGAAATTCGCGGCCGGATGGGAACATCCGAAACGGGGATCGGGCACTCCTACTTTCGTGTTATTGCAGCTCGATAATTCCCCGGCTCAGCCCGATCGTCACGGCATGCGTGCGGTCGTTCGCCCCCAGCTTCGAGAGGATATTGGTCACGTGTCTCTTGACCGTGTCCTCAGCCAGGTCGAGTTGCGCCGCGATCTCCTTGTTCGCGTTGCCCGCGGCGATCAGCCGGAGCACGCCGATCTCGCGCTCCGTCAACTCGTCCTCGCCCGTATGCTCAGCCAAACCGGAAGCCACCTCGGCAGGGATCCGCTTTTGTCCCGCATGCACCGCCCGGATGGTCGCGAGCAGTTCTTTATTGACCTTTCCCTTGAGCAGATACGCGCGCGCGCCGGCCTTCAGCGCGCGGGTCACCTGCACGTCGCCGGAATACGTAGACAGGACGATGATGCGGGCGTCCGGAAATTCGCCGCGTATGGCGATGATCGCTTCGATGCCGTTCATATCGGGCATCTGCAGGTCCATCAGGGTGACGTCCGGCCGGTGCTTCCGGAACGCCTCCACGGCTTCGCGGCCGGTGGATGCTTCCGCCACGAGTTGCATGTCGGATTCCGAGCCGATCAACCTCCGGATGCCGTTGCGCAGGAGGGCATGGTCGTCTACCGTGAGGACCCGGATCGTTTTTTGTTCGGTGGGCACGATTCCACGTTACTATTTCGAAAC
>CAWACP010000003.1:0-2111548 GCA_963780655.1 uncultured Acidobacteriota bacterium
TGGCGTGCACACGCCCGCCACTCTGCCCATTTGATGGAAGCGCCTTCTGCGGACGAACAAGGCGCTGATCCGATGGAACTGATCCGTGAGCCGCCGCAGTTGGGCATCGCGGAAATCCTCACCGTCCTCCAAGCGGTTTCCCGCCTGCCGCAGCGGCACCGGGTGATCCTGGTCCTCAACCTTGCAGTGGGTGTTCCGATCCGCGAGATTGTCGCGATATCCTTCTCCACACGCCCGTACTCGTATCTGCAACCTCGATGACAGCCGCCACGCGCAGGCGCCGCTTGAGCCCTTGGTGTATTACGTCTATTGCGTAACAGGTACGCTCAGATGCCTTTGGTTCTGTGGGAGATCTCAAGGGCTTCATTTCTGTGTCGCACGCCCGCCAGGGGGCGAGAGGCGGATATGACCGCTCAACTGCTATATGATCGAATTCTCATGGACATGGAGACTAAGGGAGCAAGTCGGTCCGGCGGAGCCGTTTCCGGAGGTGCTCAGCACAATCAGGAAAAGCGGGGGGAAGGGGAAGAAAGCCATCATGGCGACAACAAAGCGCAAGGCGAAGGAGCCGGAAGTAGCCCTCGACCCAATTACAGTCGAGCCGACATCTGGGCGCGATGCTCATGGATTCCCCATTGTCGGCATCGGCGCGTCGGCCGGGGGGCTGGCGGCGTTCGAAGCCTTCTTTTCCGGCATGCCCGCCGACACCGATCCCGGCATGGCCTTTGTCCTGGTGCAGCACCTGGCCCCGGACCACAAGAGCATCCTGTCCGAGCTGGTCAAGCGCTATACCCGCATGCAGGTCTTCGAGGTCGAGGACGGGATGGCGGTCAAGCCCAACTGCGCCTACATCATCCCGCCCAACCGGGACATGGCCTTTCTGAACGGCACGCTCCAGTTGCTGGAACCGACCGCGCCGCGCGGCCATCGTCTGCCGATTGACTTCTTCTTCCGCTCTCTGGCCCAGGACCAGCACGAGCGGGCCATCTGCATCGTGCTCTCGGGCACCGGCAGCGACGGCGCCCTGGGGGTGCGGGCGGTCAAGGGCGAGGGCGGCATGGTGATGGCGCAGAACCCCGAATCCACCGAGTACGACGGCATGCCGCGCAGCGCCATCGCCACCGGCCTGGTGGACTACGTGCTGCCGCCAGCCGAGATGCCGGCCCAGCTCATCGCCTACGTCGCCCACGCGTTCGGAAAAACACCCCGTCCGGTCTCTCCCCCGGCCCCCAAGGCCGAAGACGCGCTGAAGAAGATCTTCATGCTGCTGCGCGCCCAGACCGGCCACGACTTTTCCCAGTACAAGCAAAACACCATCACCCGCCGCGTCGAGCGGCGCATGGCCGTCCACCAGATCGAGCGGCTGGACGAGTACGTCCGCTATTTGCAGCAGACCCCGGCCGAAGTGGAGGCGCTCTTTCGCGACCTCTTGATCGGCGTCACCAATTTCTTCCGCGACCCGGAGGCGTTCGCGGCGCTCCAGGAACAGGTCATCCCGCGACTTTTTGCCGGCAAGGCCGCGGGCGCAGCTGATCCGCGTCTGGGTGCCCGGCTGTTCCACCGGCGAGGAGGCCTATTCCATCGCCATCCTGCTCCAGGAGCACATGGAGACGCTGAAGCAGAGTTTCAAGGTGCAGGTGTTCGCCACCGACATTGACCGCCAGGCCATCGACATGGCCCGCGCCGGCATCTATCCCGGCCAGCATCGCCGCCGACATCTCGCCGGAACGACTGGCGCGTTTTTTCGCCCAGGAGCCGGACGGCAGCGCCTACCGCATCCACAAGAGCATCCGCGACATGTTGGTCTTTTCCGAGCAGGACGTGATCAAAGACCCGCCGTTTTCCAAACTCGACCTGATCAGTTGCCGCAACCTGTTGATCTACATGGGCGGGGAACTGCAGAAGAAGCTCATCCCCCTGTTCCACTACGCGCTGAATCCGGGCGGCATGCTTTTCCTGGGCACGTCCGAGACCGTGGGCGAGTTCGCGGACCTGTTTGCCACGCTGGATCGCAAGTCGAAGCTGTACCAACGCAAAGAGGACGGTTCCGGCGCGCACCGCCCGGCCGTGGGAGGTTTCTCCCGCCTGCTGACGGAAGATGGGCCCGCCGCACGGCCCTCCGGGAAGGCGCCCGGCGAAAGCAAGCTCCGACTGCGCGAGCTGACCGAACGGGCGTTGCTGCAACAGTACGCCCCGGCCGGCGCGCTGGTCAACGAGCGCGGCGACATCCTCTACCTCCACGGCCGCACCGGCCTGTACCTGGAACCGGCCCCGGGCGAGGCCGGCATGAACATCCTGAAGATGGCCCGCGAAGGGTTGCGGCGGGAGTTGACCACCGCCCTGCACAAAGCGGTGGCGCATCAAAGAGCCGGTGCGCCACCCGGGCCTGCGGGTCAAAACCAACGGCGATTTCACCCGGTCAATCTGACGGTCCGGCCGGTGACCGGCAGGCCCGGACGCAGCCGCAGCGGCCAACTGTTCCTGGTCATCTTCGAGGAAGCGCCGGCGGCGGCACCGGAACCGCCCGAGAAGGCCGCCGCCGTGGATGCGGGCGAAGGAGCCGGCCCGAGCGCCACGGACGTCGACGCGCGCATCGCGGCGCTGAAGCAGGAACTGCGGGCCAAGGAGGAATACCTCCAGACCACCAACGAGGAACTGGAGACCTCCAACGAAGAGCTCAAATCCTCCAACGAGGAGATGCAGTCGGTCAACGAGGAGCTGCAATCCACCAACGAGGAACTGGAGACCTCCAAGGAGGAACTGCAATCGGTCAACGAGGAACTGGCCACGGTCAACGCCGAGCTGCAAACACAAGGTGGCCGATCTGTCGCGGGCCAACAACGACATGAACAACCTGCTGGCCGGCACGGGCATCGGCACCATCTTTGTGGACCATCAACTGCGCATCCAGCGCTTCACCCCCGCCGTCACCCAGGTGATCAACCTGATCCTGACCGACGTGGGGCGGCCGGTGGGCCACATCGTCTCCAACCTGGCGGGCTATGACCGCCTGGTGGCGGACGTGCAGGCGGTGCTGGACACCCTGGTTCCCAAAGAGGTGGAAGTGCAGACCCAAGGCGGGCGCGTGGTACCTGCTGCGCATCCGGCCCTATCGCACCCTGGAAAACGTGATCGAGGGCGCGGTGATCACCTTCACGGAGATTACCGAGATGAAGAAAGGCGCAGGCGGCGCTGCGGGAATCCGAGGCCCTGCGCCGCCTGGCCGTGGTGGTGCGCGATGCGCACGATGCCATCACGGTGCAGGACTTGGAGGGCCGCATCCTGGCCTGGAACCCGGGGGCGGAAAGGATGTACGGCTGGAGCGAAGCCGAGGCGTTGGCGATGAACATCCGCGACCTGATCCCGGAGGGGCGGCGGGAGGAAGCGTTGGCCATGGTCCGGCAACTAGCCCGGGCTGAGGTTCTGGAGCCGTATCGCACGCAACGGATCGCCAAAGATGGCCGGATCGTGGAGGTGTGGCTGACCGCCACCGCCTTGATGAATGAGTCCGGGGAAGGTATGCCATCGCCACCACGGAGAGGAAGGTACAAGCGGAGCCATGACTCCGGAAGAGAGCCCGTTCAGATCCGGTTGTCGACCCTTCGACGGATTCGACAGGCTCACCCGAAGCGGACTCAGGGCAGGCTCTGCGCCAGCGGGCGGAGGCGATGGCCCGGGAAAGAGCTGCCCAGATGCCGGAAAACCTGGAGGCGCTGTCGCCCGAGGAAGCGCGGCGCACGCTCCACGAACTGCAGCGTGCATCAGATCGAACTGGAGATGCAGAACGAGGAGCTGCGCCGGACGCAGGAGGAACTGGAAGCCTCGCGGGCGCGGTATTTCGACCTGTACGATCTGGCGCCGGTGGGCTATTTCACGCTCAGCGAACAGGGGTTGATTCTGGAGGCCAATCTAACCGCCGCCAAACTGCTCGGCGTGGCAAGAGGCGCTCTGGTCAAGCAGCCCTTATCCCGCTTTATCCTCCCCGAGGACCAGGATATCTACTACCGGCACCGCAAACAGCTCTTTGAAACGGGCGCGCCGCAGGCGTGGGAGCTGCGGCTGGTGAGAAAGGACGCCGCGCCCTTCTGGGCGCGGGTGGAGGCGACCACGGCGCAGGACGCTGACGGGGCTGCCGTATGCCGCGCCGTGGTGAGCGACATCACCGAACGCAAGCGGGCGGAGCGAGGCGCTCAAGACCACCAACGCCGAACTTCGGAATTCGCTTATGCGCTCACGCACGACCTTCAGGAGCCGCTGCGCATGGTGGTGAATTTCACTCAGCTACTGGCACAGGAGCACGAGGGAAAGCTGGGCGAAGACGCAGACAAATATATCGCTTATTCCGTCGAAGGCGCTTTAAGAATTGAGGCCCTGCTGAAGGCGCTGCTGAACTACTGGGAAATTACCGAGCGGGACGGCGATCCCTTATCGCCCGTCGACTGCAACCACGTCGCTATCGCAGACGCTGCTGTCCCTGCAAGTGGCCATTCGACAGAGCGGCGCTACGGTGACCTCTGATCCGTTGCCGACCGTGGTTGGCAAAGAGGCTCATGCTGGCGCAGGTTTTCCAGAACCTGATTGCCAATTCGATCAAGTACAGGGGCGAGGCTGCGCCCGCAATCCACATTTCCGCCGCGAGAACTGCGGAAGGGTGGCTGTTCTCGGTGAGGGACAACGGCATCGGCATTGATCCGGAAGACGCTGAGTTGGTATTCGGCATGTTCAAGCGTCTGCACGGAAAGGAAATTCCCGGCACAGGCATTGGACTCGCACTTTGCAGGAAGGTGGTTGAACGTCACGGTGGACGCATTTGGGTGGAATCGGAAGCGGGACGGGGTGCGGCGTTCAAATTCACGATTCCCATTGAGAAAGAAGAACCGTAATCCGCCGAGCTGCTGGGTAATTGCTGTTGGGCGAGAGCTTTCGTTCGCGCAACCAATACGCTTGGTACTGGCGGATGTGATCCGGACCGGGGCCGCCGTCGCCAGTTGCCGCAAACAAAGCACTCGCAATCACTTGAGTCTGCTGGTTGGCTCGTCAGTTGGGTAATCATCGCGAGCATCAAATGCCTGCGGTGACGAACCGGTCGAATGCGAGCACATCGGACCGCACACTTAGGGTATCGGGCACTGTAGATAAATCTGTAGCTGCCCAAAGCATCCGGGTTCAACAGAGCTCAACAGGCTGCAACACGATGCCGCGCATCTGCTTGAAACCTAAGCACTTGAAAAAAGGCGCTTTCGCGCGAGTGCCGGAAACTGCCTTGGGCGCAGGGGGTCGGGCGTTCAAATCGCCCCGCCCCGACCAATGGAATCAAGCAGTTACGGCCGCCTTTGGCCTCCTCCAAAATCCCCTTGTATATGATTTTGTAGCTGTGGCGCTGCGTAGCCGGTACTCGCGTGGCACATCGCGATGACGCCCGAGCGAGTGTTTTCAGTGGGTCACTGACAGGTCACCTGCACAAAAGGCGGGTGCGTGACCCGGAAGGAATCGTTGGACTGGCGGTCGGTTCCCGGACTCCGGCAAATCGACGGTTAATCGGCGATTTACTCGACCTTGGCGAACGATCTTCCTTTGCCAAGGTTGCACTGGCGGCAGAGAGTCTGAAGATTCTCGAGCACGGTTCTCCTGCAATCAGCCCACGGCTCGATGTGATCGACATGCAGTTCGACGCTCACTTCATTGGCCGGACTACGGCCACAACCTCTGCAACGGAACCGGTCCCTCGTGAGCACTTTCCAACGAAGTCGCAACGGGATCTCATGAGGGTCCCCGTGCAGGATCGCGGAATCCGATTTCAGAGTGGGACTGGCGTCGGATACGAACGCCGTCATCAGGTCAGTCCGCTCCTCCGGAATCGGCTCCTCTGTGTTCGCCCAATCGACGAAAGCCTTTAACGCTCTCCGCCAGTTCCCCCATCTTCCCACGCATGCTTTCGCGCCAACTATTGACGGTGCTTGCGTGACCTCAGCATACCGGGGCTGTCTGCCGTAATGCGTCCACAGCGCGGCGATGTTCTCGAAGCACTCCTCGTCTGAGTACCGCTTTCCGGCCTCTGCCTTCCCGATTCCGGCTCTCTCCAACGCGTCGTGCCAACCGCCAAACCGCTTCCAGATGACCTCATAGCAAGTGACGGACAAGCGATTGAAGTCTTCCTTTGTGAGTACATCGCGTCCGGTTAAGTTGTGGACCCGCCGCAGTTCTGCAATAACCTCATCATCGGTCATATTCCGGCCGCGACTTAGGCGCTCCTGATATGGCGTTAGGAAACGTTCTTGGGATCGATGCGCTAAGCCTGCCCTTTGAAGTGCAACCTTCCAGCTACCAAACCGCCGCCGAATCGTATTCGCGGAAACCCGCGAAGAAAGTCGTTGAAACGTGGCCAGCGTGAATGGGCCTTCGGAATGGACTTGCGCCAATCGGCGGATCTCCTCCAAAACCGCCTCGTCCGTGTACTCCGTCAGTGAATCAAGCTCAAAGCGGCCCATCGGCTCCGATTATCGAAGGGCCGGGGCAGAGTTGACAACGTATGTCGCAACGCCGACTTTGATCCTGGAAGGAGGTCGCAGGAGGACGCCTCATCTCGAACTGAAGCCCAATGCCTGCGCGCCGTGCGCCGCGCTCGCTGCCTGGCTCCCGACTACTTGATCCAATTCGCCGGGGCTATCCCGCTCCCGTCGATGATTGCTTTCATCGTGCCCAGCGGGAGGATTCGCCCCCGGTGGTACGGCACGATGACTTGCTTTGCGGTCAGGATGTTGCGCCACTTCTGATGGCTGCCAGCGGAGCCGGCGAGAGTGAACCATGCCGACGGAGAATTGAGATCACCCGGTCCGGGGTAAGGCGCGGCGTTCCGCGGTCACCCAACCGTTACCTCGACCAACTTCGCGGTCGGCGACAAGTCAATCTCGGCGGGCGACAGGTACAGTCGGATTGCCTCCTCGATACCGCGCCTCGCCTCCTCTTCCGTCTCGCCGGCCGAAGTGCAACCCGGCAACTCAGGGCAGACCGCGGAGTAGCTCTCAGCTTTCGCGTCGTACTCCAGGATCACGCGGAACCTCATGCTTGCAGTATACCGCCACGCCTTTCCGGTCGCTGTTTTCGGGCTCTGGCCGACTGTAGATGATTTTGTAGCTGCCCGGTGCTTCCAGGCTCAACAGGGTTCAACAGGCTTCAACCGGATGCCCGTATCTTATTGAAACGTAAGTAGTTGAAAATGAGGTATTTTGGGAGAAGGCCGAGATCCGTCTTGGGCGCAGGGGGTCGGGCGTTCAAATCGCCCCGCCCCGACCAGTCGTAAGTAACAGATTTATGTGCAACGTTTGCTTGCGGCGCGGTATCGGCTTCGGCAGCCGCGACGTGCAGTCCGGGGAAGTAGAACGTCATTGAAACGGGTTCCTTATCCGTTTGGCGCTCATCCAGACGCAAGACCGTTCGACGGCCCCCGAGTTCAACAACTTCTCCGGCTGGAGGAGCACATAGTAAACCGCGGCTCCCACGTTTGGAACCCGGATTTCAACCATCCAAGACTCGCCTTGAACACACGGCTCGATCGCGTCACGATGTAATCGTTTTGTCGCAATCCCATAACTCTGGTCTTCAAGCGCAGGCGCCAGCTTCCGGCGGCGCTGCGCAGACCTGATCGCATCGAAACAGAAGCTGAAGCGGGCAGAGCAGTTCGCGGCCGTGCACCTATGAACGCGGCAAGCGAATACGGGCGCTCACCCGGCCGGGAACCTCGGTCCGGGAATCGACGTGGAAGCAGGGTGGGCTAAAGACTCCATCGAGCTGTTCCGATCCAATGTCGAAGGGACCCGGCGTCACGTCGCCGCCGGGCGCGTACCTGGAGGTGGGTGAGTAGTGATTATTGGGGAGGCCGCGCGCCGGCAGTGATGAACTCCTCGAAATCGCGCAGTCCCGCGGGCGAGCCGATCTCGTAGAACCGCTCCGCCGCTTCGTATCCGGCGAGCTGGCCTTCGAGGCTCAGGGCGTGCAGCACGTGAGCGAGGTCCCACGGAGTGATATCCGGAATGCGCTCCTCCACCACATCGCGCCGCAGCGCGGACAAACCGTAATCGATGTGGCGCATTTCGGCGGAGCGGGGATGACGGCGCGTCTTGTCGTAGACCACGATGCGCCCGTCCTCGAGCAGAACGTTGCTGCGGTCCCAGCGCTCTTCATTGCAGAGAACTGTCATCAGCGCGGGTTTGCCGCTGCTCTCGAAGGCGTCCCATACGTCGCCGATCGGCGCCGGCGTGAACGAGTCGCCATAGACGAGCAGAAAGGCCGGCTCGAGCAGGCCGTTGTCGAACGCGAACCGAAGCGCGCCGCCCGTACCGCGCAGCGTGCGGCCTTCGTCCGCGTAGCGAATGCGAACGCCATGGCGGGCGCCATCTCCGAAATACTCGCGAATCGCCTCGCCGCGGTAGCCGATCACGTAGACGACATCGGTGACGCCCTGCGCAATCAGATACTCCAGTTGCCAGGCGCCAAAGGGCCGTCCGGCCACGGGCAGCATGGTTTTCGGAACTGTTTCGGTGAGCGGGCGCATTCGCGTGCCCAGACCGCCGGCCAGAATTACGCACTGCATCGCGATCTCTCAATCTCTGGTCAGTACGGTGGAGCCTTCGTGATCGAAGCGGAAGCGCAGCTCGGTGAGCCCCTCAGCAGCCATGGCGCGGCGCAGGCGAACCGGATCGCCGGCGTAGAACAGCAGGAAGCCACCACCGCCGGCTCCCACCAGCTTGCCGCCAATCGCTCCATTCGCCATCGCCACCGAATGCCAGTGGTCGATACAATCGTTGGTCATGCCTTTCGAACGCGCGCGCTTATGCTCCCAATGCTCGTTCAGCAATTCGGCGTAACAGCGGGTCTTGCCCTGCTCCAGCAGGTCTCGCGCGGCCAGCCCAAGCTGCTTGGTGAAATGAAGATTGTCGATCATGGCGGGATCACGCTCCACCGACCGCCGCTTCTGGTCGTTCAGCACCTCGGCGGCGCTGTGCGTATACCCGGTGAAGAACATCAGCAGATTGTGCTCGAGATCGCAGAGCGTGTCGTCGGAGATCGCCAGGCGCGCGGAGGTCACCCGGCCGTCCGGATGGAATTCAAAGCAGCTCAGCCCGCCCACCGCGGCGATGTACTGATCCTGCTTGCCCACCGACTGCCGCAGCACGTTAATCTCGATATCGCACGCCTCTTCGGCCAGATCCGCCGTGGCGATGTGCTTCCGCTTATAGGCATAGAGGGCGCGTAGAAGACCCACGGTGAACGATCCGGATGAGCCCAGGCCGGTACCCGCCGGAACGTCGGCCATGCTGGCGATCTCGATGCGGCCCTCGCCGTTATGCCGCGCCAGAGCCTCGCGCAAAATGGGGTGGTGAATTTCGGAGAGCTCCTGGCAATGCTCCAGCGACGAATACTTAAGCAGGTAGCCAGACGTGAACATCCTGTTGATGCTCACGTACACGTACTGCGAGATGGCGGCCGCGACGACGAACCCGCCGAACTCCTCGTAAAACGACGGCAGATCGGTACCGCCGCCGCCGATAGAGATGCGCAGCGGGGTGCGTGAAATGATCATAGAGACGTGGGCCGCCAAAGAATAATCGAACGAACCGGCGATTGTCTGTAGAGTGGCTGTGGGCGAGCCATGAGTACTCAGGCGCTTTTCGTACTACTCACCGCGTCCGAAAAAAGTTGCGACTCGCCTGTCGATTTCTGAAAATCCGAACGTCATTCCAGTGACCGAAAGGAGAACACGCCATGACAACATTGACCGCATCCGAACTGGAGCAGGGACGACGTTATCTGGAACAGACGCGAACAGGCGTCATCGGAGCCGCCAAAGGCCTGACCGAAGCGCAATGGCGCTTCAAGCCCGCTCCTGACCGCTGGTCAATCGCCGAAAACATCGAGCACGTCTTGATCGTCAACGAGAGAGTGCTGGGACCGGTGCGAGAGCAGCTTGCAAACGCGCCCTCGGCTGGTAATCCGGACCGGGAAGCGGTGGATGCTATCGTCCTCTATCGCTTTCAGGATCGAACGCTGCGGTTCAAAGGGCCCGACGCGATCCATCCGACCCGCCGCTCTGCGCCATCGGAGTTGCTCGAGCGGCTTAACGAAACCTACGATCGTCTGATCGAGTGTCTTGAATCAACCCCGGACCTGCGCGATCACGCAATCCCTTCGCCTCCTTTGAAGGCCGTATCCGGCGGAGCCCACGAGATGATGGACGGGTATCAGTGGATTCTGGCCGCCGGGGCCCATGTCGATCGCCACTCCAGGCAGATTCTGGAAGTGAAGGCCGACCCGAACTTCCCCGTGTGATGATAATCCGAAAAGGAGATCTGCGATGCGCTACATGATGCTGATCTATTCACAGGAAGCGGAGGGCGTTCTGACGCCCGAGGACAAAAGGGAGATCATGACGGCTCATTACCGTGTTATCGAAGAGGCGACGCGCAAGGGCGTTCTGCAGGGCGTTGAGCCATTGTCGCCGACAACCACCGCAACCACCGTGCGCATGCAGGACGACAACGCCATGATCACCGACGGCCCGTTCGCGGAGACGAAGGAGCAACTGGCCGGCTATTACATCATCGACTGCCGCGATCTCGATGAAGCCATCGAATGGGCGTCGAAGATCCCGTCTTCGTGCAAGGGCCGCGGGGGGTGCATCGAGATCAGGCCCCTGCCGGGACTTCCGGCGCTCCCCGACGATGAGCTGCTGGCCGCCCGGTCCGCCGGTCCGAATGGCTGATATTCGATCGGCTGCGGAAGCCGTCTTTCGAGCTGAGTGCGGCCGAATCACCGCGAGCCTGATTCGTATCTCCGGCTCGTTCGACCGGGCAGAGGACGCGGTACAGGAAGCATTCGCCGCGGCGCTCGCCGCATGGCCGGAAAAAGGCATCCCCGAGAACCCGGGGGCGTGGATCATGGCGGTGGCGCATCGCAGGCTGATCGACGCCGTCCGGCGGGAGCGTACGCGGGTGGCGAAGCAGGATGCGCTGCGCGCCGAAATGGACGGCGCCGATTCGACCGGCCCGGATTGGGACAGATCCCCCATGGAATACCCGGACGACCGATTACGGCTGATGTTTACCTGCTGCCATCCGGCGCTGAACCGCGAGGCTCAGGTGGCGCTGACGCTGCGGACGCTCGGCGGGTTGAGCACTCCCGAGATTGCGCGCGCGTTCCTGGTTCCTGAGCCGACCCTCGCCCAACGGCTGGTGCGCGCCAAAAGGAAAATCCAGGAGGCGCGCATCCCTTACGAGACGCCGTCGCCCGATCGCCTGGGCGAGCGGCTGGGGCCGGTACAGGCGGTTATCTATTTGATCTTCAACGAAGGCTACACGGCAAGTTCCGGCGATACGCTCATCCGCCGCGACCTGTGCGCCGAGGCGATCCGGCTGGCGCGCGTGCTTTGCTCGTTGCTTCCGCGTGAGCCGGAGAACATCGGCCTGCTGGCGCTGATGCTGCTGCACCACTCGCGCCGGGATGCACGGACCGAGGACGGGGCGCTGGTCACGCTGGAGGAGCAGGACCGCTCGCGCTGGGACCGTCCGGCGATCGCTGAAGGTCTGGCGTTGCTGGAGCAGGTGTTGGGCCTCGGCCGGCCGGGACCTTATCAGCTTCAGGCCGCTATTGCGGCATTGCACTCGCAGGCGGCGTCGCCGGAGGAGACCGACTGGCCGCAGATCGCCGCCCTGTACGAAAAGCTGCGCGAGATAAATCCGTCTCCGGTGATCGCGCTGAATCACGGTGTGGCCATTGCGATGAGCAGGACGCTCGACGAAGGTTTGCGCAGGATCGATGAGCTGGGCGCCCTCGATCACTACTATCTGTTTCACGCGGCGCGAGCCGACATTCTGCGCCGCATGGGCCGCGCGTCCGAAGCCGCGGACGCGTACGATCGGGCAATCGCGCTGGCCACCAACCCGGTGGAATCCGCGTTCCTGCGGAGCAGGCTGGACGGAATTAACAAGGAGAAGCTGAAATGAAACCAGTAGTCCTGTTACGAATAGCAGCCGTTCTGATGTTTCTTCACTTTGCCGGGCACACGGTTGGCATGTTGCAGGGGCCGTCGCACGGCGCGGCGGAGATTGCCGTACAAGCGTTTATGCGGGGCTCACAGTTTGACTTCATGGGGTCGAATCGAAGCTACTGGGATTTCTTCCTCGGCTTCGGATATGCCGCCAGCCTGAGCATGCTGCTGCAGACCGTGCTGCTCTGGCTTCTGGCCGGATTGGCCAGAACCGATCCGATCCGCTCGCGGCCATTTATCGCTGTGTTCGTGGTTGCGTGGGTTGCGGAAATCCCGCTGGATGCGCGATATTTCTTCGCCGCGCCGCTGATCTTCGCGATCGCGATGGCGATTGTCCTGGCGCTGGCCTGGGTGGCCGCCGGGCGCGGCCCCGTCGTCAGCTCACAACGCGCTTGAGGAACGTCCGCGTGCCCGCGACGAACGTGGCCGTGTTAGCCACAATCAACACCGCGATTATCCAGCGCATACCGAGCGTCGGGATCTCGTGCCCATGGAACGGCGGAGCCATGCTGTAACGCAGCCCCTCGGAGCAGTAAGTAAGCGGATTGATGAGCGTGATGATCTGATACCAGCGGACGCGGCTGAGGGCGGCCCACGGATAGTAAGTGCAGCCGGTGAAGATCAGGGGCGTGAAGATCAGCGAGAACATCAGGCTGATGTGTTCCGGGCGGATGACCGTGCCAAGGAACAGTCCGATGATGGCGCCGGTGGCCGCGGTCAGCACGATCATGAGCGCCAGTACAGGCAGGCGGTCGGTGCGGACGGCGAACGAGTGGCCGAGAATCAGCGCGGCCAGCGGGAAGATCACCGCCCCGGCGATAATGCCGCGGACGGTCGCGAGCAGGACCTTCTCGGCCGCTACCAGCCAGACCGGTTGTGGGGCCAGCAGCCGGTCGTCGATCTCGCGCGCGAAGCCGAGGTCGATCACCAGCGGCAGCGTGACGCCCTGCAGCGCCGCGAGAAGCGCCGATAGTCCCACGATCCCGGGCAGCAGCAGCGCCGTGAAGCCTTCGGCCGCCAGGCCAATGCCGGGTAGAATCTTGCCGAAGATGAACAGAAAGAACAGCGGCTGGATGAGCGCCTGCACCAGGAACTGGATGAATTCACGGCCGGTGACCACCAGGTCGCGGCGCAGCGTGGCGAAGAACGCACCCATCGCCAGACGCACCGCGCTTTCTTCGTATCGGACGCGCACAGGCAAAGCGGCCGTGCTCATCGCAGGTGCCTCCCGGTGAGATAGATGAAAACCTCTTCGAGCGAAGCCTGTTTCACGCTAACGTCGCGCACGCGGCCGCCGGCGTCGAGAACTGCCTGAGCCGCGGGACCGATCAGCGCGCCGGCTTCATGCGCATAAATTCGGAATGTGGCGACGCCGTGCGCCGGTCCGAATCCGGACGGTTCGGCCGCCGCCGCTGCGGCGGCACTCGCCGCCTCCAGCACCTCTTCCACTTTGGTCACGCGGGGCAGTCGGCGCAACCCGTCCAGCAGACGCTCTCGCAGCAGATCCTGATCCGGAGCGGACTCATCGAACTGCACGCGGATTTCGAGCGCATTGCCGCCGGGGATGAGTTTCTTCAATTCCGCGGGCGTGTCATCCACCAGGATGCGGCCGTGATCCATCACCGCGATCCGCCGGCAGAGCTGGTCGGCCTCATCCATGTCGTGCGTGGTCAGCAGAATGGTCACGCCGCGAGCATTCAGCGCGCGCACACGGTCCCAGATGAACAGGCGCGACTGCGGGTCCAGATTATTGGTGGGCTCGTCCAGGAACAGCACATCGGGTTCGTGCATCAGCGCGCGGGCAATCATCAGGCGCTGCGCCATGCCGCCGGAGTAACGGTCCACTTTTTCTTTGGCGCGGTCGGCGAGGCCAAGCTCGTCCAGAAGCTGCGAAGCCATCGCCTCGCGCTGGCGTCGCGGCACGCCATGGTAGGCGGCATGGAACGTGAGAATCTCACGGACGCGAAGGCTGCGGTCCAGATTACTGCGCTGCGGGACGACGGCGATCCGTTGCTTCACGCGAATAGCATCGCCGGAGACATCGAAGCCCATCACGGATGCCGATCCGCTGGTGGGAACTACCGCGGTTGTCAGTACGCCGATGGTGGTAGTCTTGCCGGCGCCGTTAGGCCCGAGGAGCCCGAAGACCTCACCCTGCCGCACTTGGAACGATACGCCGTCGACTGCGTTGAACTTCGCCTGCTGATAGCGTTTGACCAGATTGGCGACGGCGATGGCAGGGGTGGCGTTGGTCATCGGGAGGGGATTGCTCTTTTTTAGCACACTGGTGTGCAGGCTGAAGCCTACTCTACTGCGCATTGTAGAGCGGGCTTTTAGCCTGCATTGTTAGTGGCCTTCGGCTTCGAGGAAGCGCTCCACTTCGATGGCGGCCATGCAGCCGGCGCCTGACGCGGTGATGGCCTGACGATAAATGCGATCCTGCACATCGCCCGCGTGAAACACGCCCGTCACGCTGGTGCGCGCTCCACCGTGGGAGACGACGTAACCTTCATCGTCCAGATCCACCTGGCCCACGAACGATTTTGTGTTGGGGATGTGTCCTATGGCGACGAAGAATCCGTCCACATCGCGATGCCAGGTTTCGCCGGTGCGCACGTTGCGGAGTTTGACGGCGGTAACCATGTGCTTCTCGGGGTCGAGAACGTCGTCAACCACGGTGTTCGGAACCAGCAGGATCTTCGGATTCGCCAGCGTGCGCTCCACCATGATTTTGGACGCGCGGAAGTGTTCGCGGCGATGAACGACGGCAACCTCGTCGGCAAACCGGGTGAGGAAATTCGCCTCTTCCATTGCGGAATCGCCGCCGCCGACCACGATCACTTTTTTTCCTCTATAGAAAAAACCGTCACAGGTGGCGCACGAGCTGACACCGTGTCCAATGAGCTTCTGTTCATTGGGCAGATTCAGCCAGCGCGCGGAGGCGCCCGACGCGATAATCACCGAACGGGCAACATGCCACTCGCCATCGATGTTCAGGCGGAAGGGACGTTTGGAGAGGTCGGCTTCGATGACCGAGCCGTGGACGTAATCGGCGCCGAAGTGTTCAGCCTGGCGGCGGATGTTTTCGACCAGTTCGGGCCCCTGAACGCCCTGTGGGAAGCCCGGAAAATTCTCCACGAGGGTGGTGATGGACAACTGCCCGCCGGGCTCATGTCCGCCGACGACAAGGGGCTTGAGATTTGCGCGCGCGGCATAGATTGCGGCTGTGTTTCCGGCGCAGCCGGAGCCAACGATGATCACATTTCGCATGCGGGAGTCTGGAGGAGATCCAGGCTTTCATGCTAGCACCCCGCCGCCGGTGGGAAAGCGACGGCGGGTGAACCTTAGCGGCTTCCAGCGGCAGTCCTGCGGCGCAGGAACGCCAGACCGATCAGCGCGGAACCCATCAGCGCCAGTGTTCCAGGCTCGGGAACCGCGGAGCCCGTGATGATGCCGTTACCGCACGTCGCGGACGAGAACTGGAATGTCACGTTGCCGGACTTGAATGCATTCAGGAACGTCACGCCGGGTGTAAAGCTCAGCGTAACGTCGAACGGAGATCCACCGCCGCCGCCGACAATCATGGATCCGTTGCTGCCGGGGACCAGCGTGCCTCCGGAAGCCCAGACGTCGTCAGTGTTGCGATAGATGACGCCCGACGGATTTCCGAGAACCGTCTGCGCGTTTAAAACGCCGCTGATCTGATACAGATCCCCCGCGGTCATGCCGTTATGGCCGATGAGCGGTATGGCGTACGTGTACGCGCCGGCGACGGAGAACAGCAGGTCGCCTGGGTTCAGCGTCACGCCGAATTGTGTGAACGGCGTGAGGGTCGTGTCCGGGCCGAAGTTGAAGAACAGATTCGCCACGGCGGTGTCAGTAGTAGTGTTCACCACGACGTTGCCGCCCTGGATTCCGAACTCGGAGATCGCGCCGATAACGCAACTCGGATCATTGCAAGTGTTGCCGGTTAATGTAATCGTTGTGGCGAAAACGGGAGCCGCAGCGACAAGCAGGAGAAGGGCCAGGCTGATAAGTTTCACAAAATCACCTGATTGAAAATGCCATCCGGACCCGTCGATCGGAATGGAACGGCCGGGTGGGCGGTATTAGACCCTGGCGCAGTACCAGGGCGGGTCGGGGTTCTGGTACCCCTCAGGAGAGCCATCCTGGGCAGAGGCTTGCAAGCGAAACCACAACGAACCGGTTTTCGATGCTGCAATTTCCTCAGACTCCGAAGGGGGTGGGTGCGCACTCGCACCCAGTGCGGAATAATTCGCGGTCACACTCAGTTAAATCCGCGCCGGGACGCGATCCCGGAGCGGCGCGATGACGTCGCCGAACCTGCTGGCGCGCATCGTGGACCTGGCGGATGACGCCATTATCTCCATCGATGCGGACCAGCGAATCGTGCTTTTCAATCAGGGCGCGGAGCGCATCTTCGGGTACCGGCACGCCGAGGTATCCGGAAAGCCACTCGATGTTCTGCTGCCGGCGCGCGCCACTGCGGTTCACCGCCGCCATGTACACGAATTCGGCGCCTCGTCGGCAACCTCGCGCCGCATGGGAGAACGGCGCGAGATCGGTGGCCGGCGGAAGAACGGTTCGGAGTTCCCGGCGGAAGCTTCTATCTCCAAAGTCGAACTCGACGGCCAGATCGTCTATACCGTAATCCTGCGCGACGTGACTGACCGTAAGCTTGCCGAGGAGCAGATGGCCAGCTCTCTGCGCGAGAAGGAAGCGCTGCTGCGTGAGGTTCACCACCGCGTTCGCAACAACCTGCAGGTAATCTACAGCATGCTCGGTCTGCAGGCGCGAGCCATACCGGACGCGGCTTTGCGCCGGGTATTTCTGGAAAGCCAGGGCCGCGTTCAGTCGATGGCCCTGTTACACAACAGCCTGTATGAATCCGGCAGCTTCTCCGATATTTCTTTCCCTGAGTACGTGGACCAGCTCTGCGCCGATCTTTGGCGTTCGTATTCAGTGAAACGCGAGCGCATCCGCTTATCGACGCGGGTAGACTCAATTTCTCTGAGCCTTGACCAGGCAGTTCCCTGTGGCCTGATTATCAACGAGCTGGTGTCGAATTCGCTCAAATACGCCTTCGCCGATGGCCGTGAGGGCGAAATCCGAATCGAATTGCAGCAAGCGGGGGACTCGATGCTGCGCCTCATCGTAGCGGACAACGGCGTGGGTCTTCCGCCCGGCGTAGACCCGGCCAGCACGAAATCGGTGGGCTTGCGCCTGGTACGAAGCGTGGCGGAGCAGCTGTCGGCAAATGTCGAGATAACCTCCGGACCAGGCGTCGAAGCGCGGCTGACGTTCCCGAGCAGGCCGCTCATCTTACGTGCAGGCTGAAGCCTGCTCAACTACGGATCGTAAAGCGACAGTAGAGCAGGCTTTCAGCCTGCATTCTTCGAGCCTACACTTGTACGATGCTCGTTCTCGGTGAAGATCAGATCCGTTCCTTCCTGCACACCCCGGATCTCGTCGCGGCCATGGAGAAAGCACTGGCCGATTTCTCGACGGGTCGAATCCGTCAGCCGGTCCGGACTGTGGTTCCCCTGCCGGAACATGGAGGGCTCATCGCGTTTATGCCGGCGGCCGATGACGAGTTCATCGGCGTCAAGCTGGTGACTGTTTACGAGGGGAATGCGGCGCACGGGCTGCCCACGCACCTCGCGAGCATCCAGTTGTTCCGAGCGGCCACCGGAGAGCCGGTCGCTTTGTTCGACGGACGGCTGATCACTGAAATGCGCACCGCCGCTGTCTCCGCCGTCGCCACCCGGCTGCTCTCGAAGCAGGACGCGCGCGTGCTCGCGTTGATCGGCAGCGGAGTACAGGCGCGCGCCCACGCCCGGGCGCTTCGCTACGTGCGCGCGTTCGAGGAGGTTCGGGTCTGGAGTCCGGTGATCGATCACGCTCGGAAGTGCGCCGCGGAGATCGGCGCTATCGCGGTGGCCAGCGCGGAACAGGCCGTTCGGGACGCTGACGTGGTGGTCGTGGCCACTCATGCTGTCACGCCCGTGGTCCGCGGGGCATGGCTCAGCGCCGGCGCTTATGTCAATGCGATCGGCGCGATCGGGGCCGGAAAGCGCGAACTCGACGACGAGGCAATGAACGCGGCGGTAGTGGTGGAATCGCGCGACTCTGCGCTGATCGAATCCGCGGACATCGTCCAGTCCGGCGCGCAAATCTATGCCGAGCTCGGTGAGCTGCTGGCAGGGACGAAGCCCCTCCCCCCGGCGAGCTCCCGCGTCGTGTTCAAGTCACTCGGTATCGCGGTGGAAGATCTGGCAGCTGCAAAACTGGTCTACAAGGCGGCGGACGGCGCGGCGAAGTAGTCCATATCGACGTTGCCGCCCGACAAAACGACTCCCGGCCGCGCCACGTCCGGCGGCAGCTTGTGGAACAGCACGGCGGCAGCGGTAACGGCCCCACTCGGCTCAACGAGGATCTTCATCCGTGTGAGCAGGAACATCACTGCCGCGCGAAGCTCGTCTTCGCTTACCAGCAGCACCTGCTCGACGTTGCGCTGAATCGCGGGGAATGTCAGCTCGCCAGGCGAGGACGCTCGCAAACCATCGGCCGAGGTGGCTGGAGCGGGCACGGAAACACGCTCGCCGCCCTGCAACGAGAGGAAGGTATCGTTGGCGTTCCGCGGCTCCACGCCGAAAATGCGGATATCGGGGTTCAGGCCTTTGGCCGCGATGGAACAGCCGGCGATGAGGCCGCCTCCGCCTACCGGCAGCACCATCGCGTCCAGATCCGGGGCCTCGGCGAGCAGTTCCAGAGCGACGGTGCCCTGACCGGCGATGGTCCACGGATGATCGTAGGGCGGGATGAGCGTCGCCCCCGTTTCCCGGGAGATGCGGCGGCCGATCTCTTCACGGCTTTCGCGAAGCCGGTCGTAGATAACGACGGTGGCCCCGTAGGCGCGGGTGGCCTCCATCTTCGAGCGCGGCGCGTCATCGGGCATCACGATGGTGGCGGAGATGCCGGCCGCCGCGGCGGCAATGGCCACGGCCTGCGCATGATTACCCGAGGAATAGGCCACCACGCCGCGGCTAAGGTCCGCCGGTGGAATGGAAGCGATGAAATTCGCCGCGCCACGGATCTTGAACGCCCCGCCGCGCTGGAGGTTCTCGCATTTGAAAAACGCCTCCACGCCCGCTCGCTGGTTGAACAGGCGCGAGGTCATCACCGGCGTACGATGCGCGATGGGCCGGATGCGTGCGGCCGCCTGTTCGATGTCCTCGAGTGAAACCGGGAGGGCGGTCATCAGGCGTGCACCACGGCAACGCCACCCGCTCGAGCCGGGACCATGCGCCGGAACAATGCGCTGCCGAGCGCCAGCGCCAGCAGGACGAGAGCGGCCCACGGGAACCAGTCGCCGAGGCGGTCGTAGAGGGTGTCTTCGTGCGCCACCGGCACATCGGCGCGGGCGATGACGAAACCGGCGGGCGAACCCGTGAGATCAGCCAGAATGCGGCCCCGGTTGTCCGAGACGGTCAGGCGTCCGAAACGCGCCGTGCGAGCGATGCTGAAGCCGCTCTCCACGCCCCGCAGGATGGCCATGCGGCCGTGCAGCCAGCCGTCCACCGTGAAGTCCCACGCGGGCACAAGCAGCAGCCCCACGCCGCGATTGCCGTACTCACGGCTGAGCGCGGGGAAATCCAGATCCTTACAGATCTGCACGCCTTCGACGCCCGCGGGGCCAGGCAGGATGGTGGCGTGCGTGCCCACGACGATGCCGTCCTCAATGCCCGGGATCAGGTGGTGCTTTTCGTAGGTGGCGGCAAGCGCGCCGCCCGGCAGGAACACCAGCGCTTCATTCAACAGAGGAGGCGCCTGGCCCTCGCGAAGACCGGCCACCAGCGTAGCGCCGCTCCGGACCGCCGCCGCGCTAAGAATTTGCCGGGCCTCGGTTGCCGCCGATCGCGGCACGGGACCAATGTCTTCGGGCAGGACGATGATCTGGGCGCCGCGGACCGAGCCGGCTGCGGCGGCATACCGATTCAGCAGAGCGATGGCCTGCTGTTCGTCTTTCGCCCAGCGGTCCCCGCGGGCATCGGAGCTGACGAGCGCCACCTTCACGGTCCCGGTGGCATGAATATCGGAGTTCAGTCGCCACTGGCCGAAGCCGAGGACAGCAGCCAGGATGAGCGCCGCGGCGACGCCGGTTGCTGTTTTCGCAGCGCGGCTTCCCGCGGGGGCGCTGAGCGCCGCCACAGCGGAAGGCGCGAGCAGCAAGATGAATACAACTCCCCACAACCCGGTGAGAGAAGCGATTTGAATTACCGGCAGGAAGTCCATCTGCGAATAGGCGATGCTGCCGAATGTCGAGTGCGGCGAGAGCGACGCATTCAGGAATTCGCATGCCACCCACGCGCAGGGCAGCGCAAGGGCAGCCTGCCACACTGCCCCGCGCCGCGCGCAAAAGCGCCAGAGCAGGACACACGCGCAGAACGCAATGGCGGGAAGAACGAGCAATCCGGCCACCACGGGCAACGGAAGGCCGATCACGCCGTGAGTGTAGCCGAACTCGTTTATGCCGCCCAGAAGCCACGCGGCGAATGCCGCCGCGGCAGCAGCTCCCGCGCCCGAGCGGGCGGCGTAGAACAATACCGGGATCGGCGCCAGCCACGTGAGCCACCACACCGGGTGCAGACCCGTTCCCGCATAGAGAAGACCGCCGGAGGCGAGCGCAGCCAGGGCGCCTTTGAAAAAACTGTTGATAGAACGCACGTTGTTCCGACCGGGTTTAGTAACCTGCCATTTTATCGACTCTGTTGGCCAGCGGCTCGTTATTCACGAAGCGGACGTAGTTCTCCATGAAGAAACGCGTGGCGCGCTCCAGCCAGTCGGGCGTGCGATCGGCCGAATGCTGCGAGATCAGAATGTTCGGCAGGGAATAAAACGGGTGCTCGCTCGGTAGCGGTTCCTGCTGGACGACGTCGAGCGCGGCGCCGCGAATCCAGTTCTCCCGGAGCGCCTGCGCAAGAGCGGCTTCATCGATGGCGTTGCCGCGGCCAAGGTTGATGAGCACGGCCGTGTCCTTCATGGCACGCAGCTCCTGGGCGCCGATCATGTGCTTCGTCTCGCGCGTCGCGGGCGTGCACAGGACTACATAATCCGATGCGTGCAGCAGATCGTGCAGCTCGGCGGGACCGTAGACGCGCTCGGCGATGCCGTCACTGTCGGCAAGGTGCGGGCGACGGCGCAGCGCGATCACGCGCATGCCGAGCGCAACCGCCAGGCGTCCGCATTCGCGGCCGATGGCGCCGTAGCCGATGATGCCCACGGTTCGCCCCTTCACCATCTCCACGGTCATGTTTTCCCACCGGCGGCCCTGCTGATCGCGAATCATGCGCGGCACGTCCTTGGCGAAATAGAGGACAGCCAGCATCGCGTATTCCGCGAGCGATTCCGCGAAAACGCCGCGTGCGTTGGTGAGCGGCACGGGACTGGACCTGAAATCGGGCGTGAGAATCGAATCCACGCCGGCGGAGAGCGAATGCACCCAGCGCACTCGTTTCGCAAGCGGCCATGCGGTCAGGAAGGGTTTCGGCCCGAAACCGCCGTGGACGAGGATATCGGCCCCGGGCGCTTCACGCGCGATGGCTTCAGGGTCGGTCGCGAAATGGAAATCGGTGGGCGGCGGCAGTTCATGGAGCAGGCGGAACCGCGGCTCGGCCGGGTCGGCGAGGAACAACACGCGCGGAACGGGCATTCTTAACAGGGTAGCCGCTCCAGGCTAAAGCCTGCTCTACTGTCGCATCACGATCCGTAGTAGAGCAGGCTTTCAGCCTAATGCCATATAGTTTTCGACGGCGAGCTGAGTCGAAGTCCCTTTTGTGGGGCAGGCCCCCCGGCCTGCGCGGGGCCCCCCGGCCCCGCTGGCCGCGCGGAGAGTAGAGTTGTCGCGTATGGGAGCAGGCCGGCGGGGCGCCGGCCGCGGGCGGGGGCGCCGGCCGCGGGCGAGGGCGCCCGCCCCACATCGGCCAGGTGTTCGAAAGCGGGAAAACTATATGGCATTGAACTAAACCGCTTCGCGGTAGCTCATCCCCGAACTTTCCATAGTTGACGTTCCGCCGGAATTCGCAGGGGCTCCCATCTGGAGAACCATGGTGTTGGTGTTCGCAGCACCGAACCATTCCAGAAGGGAGTTGCCCCATGAATCCACTTCGTCAACGCATGATCGAAGACATGCAGGTGCGCCATCTGGCGCCCAAAACTCAATCGTCCTACCAGCAGCAGGTCGCCGCGTTCGCGCGTTATTTCGGCAAGTCACCCGAACTGCTGGGACCCGAGCAGATTCGCACCTATCAACTGTACCTGACGCAGAGAGGCCTCTCGGCCAGCAGCCTTATCGTGGCCACCTCGGCGCTTCGCTTTCTCTACCGCGTCACTCTGCAGCGGCCCTGGAGTATCGACCGGATTCCGTTGCCCAAAGTCCCACAAAAACTGCCGGTGATCCTCAGTCGCGAGGAAGTCGCACGTTTACTCGCAGCCCTCACCGACGCCGGCCAGCACGCGGTTCTGAGCACCGCTTACGCCACCGGACTTCGTCTTTCCGAACTCACTCACCTGCGCGTCAGCGATATCGACAGCCAGCGCATGACCGTTCGCGTCGAGCACGGCAAAGGACCAAAGGACCGCTATGTCATGCTGTCCGAGCGGCTGCTCCCGGAGTTGCGCGCCTGGTGGAAGCAGACGCGCTCGCGGCGCTGGCTGTTCCCGGGAGCCCGCCCCGACGAGCCCATCTCGCAGGGAGCCATCCAGAAGGCCTGCCGGCAGGCACGGCAGCGCGCGGGCATCGACAAGCACGTCACTCCGCATAGTCTGCGCCACGCCTTCGCCACTCATCTGCTGGAAGCGGGAACCGATCTCCGCATTATCCAGTTGCTGCTCGGCCAGCGCAGCCTGAACACCACCGCCCGCTACCTGAAGATGGCCGCCACTACGGTCTGCGCGGCCGTCAGCCCGCTCGATCTGCTGCCCGGATCCGAACCTGCGCAACCGTCGCGCTGAAGTATCCGTGCCCCGCCCCCCGCTGGAAGTGGCGGACATTTTCCGCCGCTACGGAGAAACCTATCGTCAGAGCGCCTCGTTGTCGACCGCGCAACGGCGCGTCATGACCGCCATCGAAGTGTGCCGTACCGCGGCGCTGGGCGGACATCGCGAGCAGTGCGACCAATGCGGCCACCAGCGTGTATCCTACAACTCCTGCCGCAACCGCCACTGCCCCAAATGCCAGTCGCTGGAACGCGCCGAGTGGATCGAAAAACGGCAGGCCGAACTCCTCGACTGCCCCTGCTTCCATGTCGTGTTCACCGTGCCCGAACCGCTCGCCGAAATCGCCTTCCAGAACAAGGAAGCGGTGTACGGCATTCTCTTTCGCGCCGCCGCCGAAACCCTGCGCACCATCGCCGCCGATCCCCAACACCGCGGAGCCGAGATCGGCTTCTTCTGCGTGTTACACACCTGGGGTCAGAATCTGCTCCATCACCCTCATCTGCACTGCCTCGTGCCGGGCGGCGGACTCTCCCCCGATGGCCAGCGCTGGATCTCCTGCCGCCCCCGCTTCTTCCTTCCCGTCCGCGTGCTCAGCCGCCTGTTTCGCCGCCGCTTTCTCGAGGCCCTCGAAAAAGCTTTCGCCGCCGGCACGCTGAGTTTCTTCTCCGGTCTCCAAGCGCTCCGCAACCGCACCGACTTCCTGCGCTGTCTGGCCCGCACACGCCAGACCGAATGGGTGGTCTATGCCAAACCGCCCTTTGCCGGACCGCAGCAAGTGCTCGATTATGTGGGACGCTACACCCATCGCGTGGCCATCGCCAACCACTGCCTGCGCGACATGGAAAACGGCCGGGTAAGCTTTCTCTGGAAAGACTACCGCGACGGTCAGCAGAAAAACCTCTCGCTCGCCGCCGCCGAGTTCATCCGCCGCTTTCTGCTCCACGTCCTGCCGAATCGTTTCCAGCGCATCCGCTACTACGGTTTCCTCGGCAACCGCCACCGCGAAGAAAAACTCGCTTTGTGCCGTCGTCTGCTGAACATGCCCCCGGCGCCCAGGCCGGCGCAGGTTCCTCCCGATTACCGGGACCGCTGCGAGCAACTCACCGGCGTTTCCCTGCGCCAGTGCCCCATCTGCCGCTCCGGCGCCATGCGGGTGATCGAGATCCTCTCCGCTATGGGAAAACAACCCGCAGTTGCGGACACCTCATGAAACCAGTGCTCATCGGCGCAAACTCGGCCCGTTCATCCCGCCCGGGCCCGCGCCGCAGTGTCTCTGCCGCGCCTGCCTTCACCAATCCCGCGAACATTCTCCGACCCAGCGGCAGTTTTGGGACCCATCGACCGCCCGCTCGTCCCCGACCCGAATGCCCGATCACCGCGACTGTCCTGCTTCCACACTCACGCAAGAGGCGCCCCGCGCATTCCAACCCCATAGCTCCCGGCACTGCCCGGCGGTTCAGTTCAATCGGTTTTTAGCTCACCGTTGCGGCGCTCAACTTCTTCGCCCACCCCCAGCTCTTTCCCGCCGCAACGCTAAGCTAAAAACCCTCTGCATTGGGCTGAAAGCCTGCTCTACTGTGACCGGATTGTAGAGCAGGCTTTTAGCCTGCACAGAGCAAGCGGGATTTCCGCTGCCCCAGGATGTATGATGGCAGTGAAAAATCACTGTCGCCGTACAAAACAGGTCTGGCCGGTTGTGGCAGGCCGAGTCAGGGGATTTATATGTCCAGACGTTTCGTGGGCTTTCTCGTTATATTCACGTTAATTTCCATCGCCGCGGCATTCGGGCAACCGGTGATCAGAACAAATTTTCCGCCCGTTCTGAATGCCGCCAGCTACAGGCTTCCTGGCCTGAGCGGAGCGGGCATCGCCCAGGGCTCGATCTTCGCTCTTTTTGGCTCCGGACTCGGTCCGGCGAATGGGGTAAAGCCCCAACAGTTTCCTCTCCTGACCACGCTCGGCGGGTCAACAGTAGCAATTACCGTCAACGGAACGACAACCGACGCTTACCTGGTTTACGTTTCCGATGGCCAGATTAACGCCATCATGCCGTCGAACACACCGGTTGGAAGCGGGACCATCGCGGTCACGTATAACAACAAGACCAGCGCAACCGCGCCCATCGAGGTGGTGGCAAGCGCTTTCGGCATCTTCACGGCGCTGTCGACTGGTTCGGGGCAGGCGGACGCAACCGCCCTGAGCAGTAATCAGAACACAATTATCCACACATTCCATCCCGGCGATACCGCGACGCTGTGGGGAACGGGGCTTGGCGCTGCGCCGGATTTCGATGCCCAGCCACCGAAGGCGAAAACACCGGTCGGGTCAGTCACCGTATACGTGGGCGCATCCCCGGTACCGGCAGACCAGGTCAAGTATCACGGCAGATCAGGCTGCTGCTCCGGCCTCGATCAGATCAATTTCCAGATCCCCGCCAGCATCCAGGGCTGTTATGTGCCGGTCGCCGTCGATGCCGGATCGGGCGTGGGCAATGTCGGTACCATCGCCGTCTCGGCAAGCGGCTCCGCCTGCAACGATTCCATCATGGGTCAGGATCTGGTGAACAAGCTCGCCTCGGGCCAACAAGTGACATTCGGGTACATCCGACTGAACAGCCTCATCGCGCCCGCCGGACTCTATCAGGGATGGGAGGAGGATGATGGGTACGCTTCGTTCAGCGTCTACCCGCCCCGATACGCAGTCGGCGCTGAATACGGGGTCTCCGCTGGTTATTGCACCGCCTCGGCCATCGGCTACACCGACATTTCCGATATGAGTCTCGGCTGGTATGGCGCGGGCATGGATGCCGGCAACATCTCGATTTCGGGCCCTCATACAGCCTCTCTTAACGACAGCGGCTACGGATTCTACTACGCCAGCCTGTACAACGCGGGCGGTCCCGGCAGATTTGTCTGGGGCGGACAGCGGTATACGGCCACCAGTTCCGGTTCAACGGCGATCGGCGCTTTCACAACGCCAATCATGACGACCAACGCGCCTTCCATGAAGATTTCCAACATCATGCCCGGCCAGACAGTGCCGCGTTCAGGCGATCTCCTGATCCAATGGACCGGCGGCGACGCCAGCAAGCAGGAGGGCAATGTCACGCTCGGCGGGTATTCGTTCGGCACGGATTCCTCGCAGTTCATGGCCTTTCAGTGCATCGCGCCGCTCTCAGCAAACCAGTTCACCGTTCCGGGGTGGATCGTCGCCATGATGCCGGTAACCACCTCGAGCGCGGGCAATGGCCCTCAGGCCTTCCTGTGGATCGGCCAGCGTAATGACCCGGTGCAGTTCACGGCGACCGGTCTCGACCTCGGCATCATGGCCGGCGGCATGTTCAACGGTACCGGCGTCTTATTCCAATAAACTCGGGCTGGGCGCCTCAGGACAGCACTGTGACTTCATAGGCGCCCTTCCCCCACACGGTCTGCCGGCCGACTCCGGTCCAGACGCCGGCGCGCAGCAGCCCCATGAACGGGCCGATGGCGCCTTCGTATTCCACGGGCCCAACGAATCCTCCCAGGGGATGGACCCGCCCGGTGCGCGAGCTGCGCCGCGCGATGTGCTCTCTGCGCGGTTCTGCGCTCACCAGACGGACTCCGCCGGCCTGCTCAGCGAGGGCGTTCCAGTCGAACGAAACCTCGCCCGTCCCGTAGAGACGATCAAGCGTAGCGACGCGATCGCGTACGCGCGCGATCAATACAGCGAACTCCGGTCGCGAGACCACGCCGCCGCCGGCCTTGAGCTCAGTGGGCGTCATGAACTCGAGGCGGATGCGATGCACCTGCTCTTCGAGGCCGGTCAGCTCGATTGACAGCGGTTCGAGCGCCTCGGCCCCGATCAGCTCCGCGCGTGCCCGGCCAGGCCCGAACCCACTGTCTGCAATGTCCCGGAACACCGCAGTGAGTAACGGCAGAAAATCCACGCGAAGGTCAAAGAGGTGAAGGTCGAGGCACAGCGACGTTCGGCCCGGCAGCCTGGTTCCCTCGGTAAAGTGCGGCCGCAGGACGAACGGACGCGGCGGATCGACCAGGCCGCTCGGACCCGCGTCGAGCACCGGCTCGAACAGGCGCGCATAGGCGCACTGGTCGCGGCGCCGCAGCGCCAGACCCAGAGCCCCGCGGAAAATGTTCGCGCCTTTGCCTTGCGGGATGCGAACCTCGTCGAGCGTCCGGAAAACGAATCGAAACCGTGCGAGGCGGAATTCCATTTGGCGGCTATTCATGATAGGCACCGGTCAACCGCTCGCTCGTAACTGAGCCGCGACGGTTACGGAGCCGGTAGTCAACCGCTCCCTCACGGTCACGGCTCAGTAACGCGATCGGGCCTCGGCTCACTCGCTCCGCAGAGCCTCCATCGGATCTACACGCGACGCGCGGCGAGCGGGCAGCCAGGTGGCGAGCAGTGCCGCCGCGATCAGAGCCGTGGGAGCGGCGAGGAACGTCACCGGATCGCTGGTGCTCACGCCGAACACCATGCTCTGCATGAGGCGGGTCAGCAGAAGCGCGCCCGCCATGCCCACCGCCGCGCCCGCCAGCGTGAGCCGGAGACCCTGGCCGACCACCAGCTTCAGCACCGCGGGCCGGTCGGCGCCCAGCGCCATGCGGACGCCGATCTCGCGCGTGCGCAGGCTGACCACATAAGCGAGCACTCCGTAGAGACCGAGCGCAGCCAGCACGAGCGCGAGCCCGGCGAACAGACCCATGACGATCATGTAGAAGCGGCGCTCATCGCCCCAGGCGTGCAGGCGCTTCTGCATGGAGAGCATTTCCTGGACCGGCTGCTGCGGGTCGACGCTCCAGATGGCGTGTTCCAGCGCCGCTGCCAGCGCGGCGGGATCGCCGGTGGTGCGCAGCGCCACGTCGAAGTTGTCGTACACCCGCGACGGGATGAAAAGAGCCGGAACCGGTTCGTGGTCGGGACCCATCTGGTGCGTGTCCGCGGTGATACCCACCACCACAACACGCCGTTCTTTATCGCCGTCCGGAAGCAACACCACCTTGCCCAGCGTGTTCTGGCCCGGCCAGTTGCGCCGGGCAAAGGAATCGCTCACGATCACGACGCCGGGCTTTGCTGCTTCGGCCTCCTCGCGCGTGAAGTTTCGGCCGCGAACGATGGGCATCCCGAGCGTTTCGAAGAACCCTTCGCTCACGCGGCTCTGGCTGGCGATGCGCATATCGCGCGTCTTCGGAGCGCCTTCGATGTTGTAATTCGATTCCGTGAAGTCGGCCATGGGCAGGGCGCTCGAGATACTGGCCGACCCCACGCCCGGAAGATGGGCGGCGCGGTCGAGCACGGAGTCGCAGAATGCTCGCAGCTTCTCCGGGTTCGCGACCGTGGCCGGATTCGCCACGCTCAGCTTCGTGGTAAGCAGATGATCGATGCGATAGCCGAGATTCACGCTCATCAGCGCGCTGAGGCTGCGGATCATCAGGCCCGCTCCCGCCAGCAGCACCAGCGCCAGAGCTGTTTCGCCCACCACCATGCCGCTGTGCAGCCACTTCGGTCCGCCGCCGATGGAGCGTCCGCCCTTGCTGAGCGATTCGTTAACATTCTGCCGCGCCGCATGAAGCGCCGGCGCGAGGCCGAAGAGGAACGCGGTGACCATTGCCACGAGGAAGGAAAATGCCAGCACCAGCCGGTCCACGCGCAGGTTATGGAAACCGTAGGAGTCCTTCGGCGCCAGCGCCCCGAGGGCGGCGACAGCCCACCACGCCAGTACCGTCCCGAGAGCGCCCGCGGCGATGCTGAGTATCATGCTTTCGGTCAGCAGCAGGCGTACGATACGCGCGCGCCCGGAGCCGAGGGCGAGCCGGATGGACAACTCGCGCTGGCGGCCCACGGCGCGCGCCAGCAACAGATTTGCAATATTGGCGCAGGCGATCAGCAGCACGAAAGCCACCGCAATCTGCAGAGCCAGGACTTCGGTCCGCATATCCGATCCGGTGTTTTCCAGCGCCAGCGGGAAAACATTCACGCCTGAGCCGACATTCTCATCCGGGTGCTCTTTCTTCGCCGCCGCAAAGAGCACGCTCAGCTCACTGCGCGCCTGAGACGCGCTGACGCCCGGACGCAGGCGCCCATAAACGAACCAGCTGAGGCTCCACCGTTGCTCCTGCCCGTTCAGCGATGCGAGATCCACCGGCGTCCAGATCTGCGGCGATTTCTGCTCGAACCCGGCCCACCAGGCGGGCATCTGGAACTTCGCCGGGAGCACGCCGACAATCGTCCGTTCCACGCCGTTCACCTGGATGGTCTTCCCCGAAAGATTGCGATCCCCGCCGAAGCGTTTGCGCCACAGATCATCGCTCACCATCACCACGCGATCGGCGCTGTTCCGCGCCTCGTCAGAGGTGAACACGCGCCCGGTCGCGGGGCGAATCCCTGTCAGCGAGAAAAAGCGCGGCTCGACGGTGAGCCCTTCTACGCGTTCCGGCCGGTCACCGGGCGAGGAGGAACGGGCGCCAAGGTTATAGTCGTCGTTCGGCTGAAAACCGGTGATGCCTTCGAACGACCGGGCTTGGTGACGCCACTGCTCGATGTTCGCGGCCGCCACGTTCATGCGGTCCACGAACGGCGGCATATTCATGCCCGGCAGCTTCTCCCAGATCATAACGAGCCGGCTTGGGTCGCGCATGCCGCGCAGCGGCGCCGGGTTCAGCAGGATGGAGTTCACCACGCTGAAGATCGCTGTGTTCGCGCCCATGCCGAGCGCCAGCGCCAGGATGGCCGTCACCATTACGCCGGGGCTTTTGCGCATGGCGCGCAGCGCGTGTCTGACGTCCTGAAGCAGTTGTCCCACACCTATAAGGTGGCATAGGCATTTCTGCCTGTGGAAGTACTGCTCTGCAGCGAAATAACTGTTCCAACCGCTCCCTTATGGTCGCGGCTCAGAAAAGCGTTACAGAGCCGCGACCGTAAGGGAGTGGGTGCAACCAGATCGTAGGAGTGATTCACTCGCCGTGGACGCTGGTGTCCAGGAATGCGCGTAGCCGATGTCTGCGGCTGGGGTGCCGAAGTTTGCGCAGCGCCCTGGCTTCAATCTGGCGGATGCGCTCGAGAGATGCCGCTGCATGCGGACCAGCTTGTTGATGGTCTGGATGATGTGCAACGGAAATGCGAGTGGTGCGCGCCTGGTCCGCAATGGCCCGCGTGATGGCCTGCCGCACCCACCATGTTGCGTGTCGAGAACGTGTAACCGCGGCGGTAAATCGAACTTCACGACGGCCTTCATTGGGCCGATGTTGCCTCCTGGATGAGATCGAGAAACTGCAGGCCGCGGTCGGTATAGCGTTTGGCGATGGACTACCAGGCGCGGGTGTGCTTCGATAAGCGGCTTCTTCGCGGCCTCCGCCTCCATCCCCGCGTTCGAGCGGCGACGCGGCCACCGTCCGGCCCACCCCACCGCAACCGAGCGATATGGGCGTGTTCCGTCAAGTTTGAGGCGCTGAACAGCTTCACTTCCGAGTGGCGTGATCCGGACGAGGCGGCGGAATTGGCGTCCACAAGCGTTGAGCCGTTTTCTGGCGATTGCGGTATCGTTGGTTGGGGAACTTTACGCATGAAATCAGTCATCCTTGCAATTTTCATCGGAGTCTCCGTTTTTGCAGCGGACCTGCCCGGATCCAGGGACCCGGCCGGAATGAAGCGTTATGACGGCAGTGAAATCATCGGCTATCGCCAGGCCAGGTTCGACGAGTACGTGCTGCCCCTGGGCCGCCAGGTGACCTATACGCCGCTCGTGTTTCAGAAGAGCCAGAAGGTGGAGGGGCTGGTGAGCCGCTACACGTATCTGGCGCCGCTAGGCCGCTCGCCGGCCGAGGTGATGCAGAACTACAAGCTGGAGTTCACGCGGCTGGGCTTGGTAACGATGTATGAAAAGGGCGCGACCGACCAAGGCTGGTTCGGGCCGACCTTTGTAAATATCTCGAACGAGGATGACCTGGGTCAGATCCTCTGCTGCAACGAGAGCCAGGAGCGGGTCCTGGTGGGCTGGTCCAAGGACGCGCAGCCGACCTATTACGAGATCTTTGTGACGTCATACAAGGATGGCATCATTCCCCCGCGGCTGGCCAAGGCGGTAACGAAGGATCGCACGATGGCGGAAATTATCGTCGTCGCGCCGCAGAAACTGGAACAGAAGATGGTGTTCGTAAATGCGGACGAGATGAAGCGGTCGATTGCGGATACCGGCAAAGTGGCCCTGTACGGGTTATATTTCGATACTGACAAGGACACAATGCGCGCGGATTCGGCGCCGACCATGGAGGAGATCGCCAAGCTGATGAGGGCGAATCCGCAGATGAAGCTCCGCGTGGTGGGCCACACCGATGACCAGGGCGCGACGGCTTACAACCTGGACTTGAGCAAGCGGCGCGCGGCCAGCGTGGCGCAGCAGTTGGTTTCCAAGTACGGGATCGCGGCATCGCGGCTGGACTCCTATGGTGCGGGTCTGTATGCGCCGGTGACATCCAACCAGACCGAGGACGGGCGGGCGGAGAACAGGCGAGTAGAACTGGTCGAATGGTAGAGGGGCGCGGAGCGTCCCGCGCGATGTATCGGCATTCAGCGTCAAGGATTGCAACCGCGCACATTGGCGAAAACCACACTCCTGGGAACTCTCATCCACGGAAGCGACGGACCCATTCTCGAACGACCAGAGTTTCGGGTCGATTCGAGGGCAGTAGAAGAGCAACCGCAGGCCGAGTCGGCGGGCAAAATCGCCGCCGCTCCTGGACAGTGTCCCAAGTCGAACAGGAGGAAGTTGCGCGCGCTTCGTCCGGATTGTCGGCTACACCGAAGCGATCCATCCGGACGTGTAGTCGCTAAACCGTTGACTGAGGTAGCCGAGGTTGAATCGCGAGGAATGCCAACAATCCCGCTCAGCCGCCTTCTTTCTTTTCAAAGCCGCACGCAATAAGCAATGCGCGTCGAGCCTCCGACCAACGCGCCTCTGCCAGGCTGCACAGGACTGGACCGATTCGAGTCCGTTGCGCCAACGAAATGTGGTCGAAATTCAGGGCGCAAGCCGCAGGCATACCGTCCTTCTCGGTCGGTACGACCTCGGTTGTCAAACCACGAATCGTGCGCGTCGCCGGTACGACAACGATTTCGTTCAGTCGATCGATTACCTCGTCACGCGTGAGCACCAGCACGGGCCTCCCCTTATCGGGAACGCGAAACGTATACCAACGGTTTTCGCCGCGCTTCACGCGACGCCCTCCCAACCCTCGGCCTCCCAGGAAAGCGGCTCCTCGTCCGCTGAGAGCTCATCGGACCGCGGCGGCAACGATCGGTAAATAGCCTCGTCCGCAGCACCCGGTCGAGTAATCAGCCGGAGGAGGCGAACGCGTTCGGTCGGCGTCAACGCGGCGACAAGCGGCACAATATCATCCGCTGTCAACAATCTCGGCATCGTTTGCATTCCAGTAAGGATGTCGCCCTTCCAACCTGGCCGGGAGGGCTCGCCTTATTCGCCGTGGACGCTGGTGTCGAGAAAGGCGCGCAGGCGATGGCTGCGGCTGGGGTGGCGGAGTTTGCGCAGCGCCTTCGCTTCAATCTGGCGGATGCGCTCGCGCGTCACCGCGAAGTGCTGGCCCACCTCTTCCAGCGTGTGCTCGCTGCCGTCCTGCAGGCCGAAGCGCATCTTGATGATCTTTTCCTCGCGCGGGCTGAGGGTCTTCAGAACCTCCGCGGTCTGCTCGCGCAGGTTCAGGTTGATGACTGCTTCCGACGGCGATACCACACGGCGGTCCACGATGAAATCGCCCAGATGCGATTCCTCTTCTTCGCCCACCGGGGTCTCCAGCGAAATCGGCTCCTGCGCGATGCGCAGCACCTTGCGCACGCGGCCCACCGGAAGCTCCATGCGCAGCGCCAGTTCCTCGGTGGTGGGCTCGCGGCCCAGTTCCTGCTGCAGGTGCCGCTGCATACGGACCAGCTTGTTGATGGTCTCGATCATGTGCACGGGGATGCGAATGGTGCGCGCCTGGTCCGCAATGGCTCGCGTGATGGCCTGCCGGACCCACCACGTCGCGTAGGTCGAGAACTTATAGCCGCGCCGGTAATCGAACTTCTCGACGGCCTTCATCAGGCCGATGTTGCCCTCCTGAATCAGATCGAGAAACTGCAGGCCGCGGTTGGTGTAGCGTTTGGCGATGGACACCACCAGGCGCAGGTTCGCTTCGATGAGCTGCTTCTTGGCGGCCTCGGCCTCCAGGTCCCCGCGTTCGATGATCTGCAGCGTGCGGCGAAGCTCGGTGGCGGACGCTCCGCTCTCATCCTCGAGTTGCTGAACGCGCTGGCCGACGCCGCGCTGTTCCCGCCGCAGTTCCCGCGTGGCGTGGTTGTCCTGACCGATCTCCTCCAGCTTGCGCTGTATCCGCGCGATCTCGCGTTCAGCCGGCTTGAGCTCATCGACAGCGCGCCGCAGTTTGTCCGCAAGATTCCGGCGGACCCAGCCGCTCAGGCCGATGTTCCGGATAATGCGCGAAACCTGCACCAGCGTCCTCGCCAGCGCCCACCTTAGATTCCGGTACTGCTTCGGTTTCAGGCTCCGCGAGGTGGCCTGAAGCTTCTGCCGCGACATCTGAGCTTTCCGATAAAGCTTCTCAATATCCTCAATCTGCGTCAGGAACTCTTCGGTCTGCGCGGTAAAATCCTCTTCGGCGCCGCCCAGTTCGGGAAGAATGAGAACGTCGCGAATCTGGACATTCTCCTTACGGACTTCCTCGCCCAGTTGAATGAGCTCGCGAATCACCAGCGGCGACCGGGAGAGCGCTTTGCGCACGGCCCCCTGACCGCGCTCCACGCGCTTGGCCAGTTCGATCTCGCCCTCGCGCGTCAGCAGCGGCACGGTGCCCATTTCGCGCAGGTACATGCGGACCGGATCGTTGGTCTTGTCGCCGTAATCCTGGGCCAGATCGATCTCGGCGAATTCCTCGCCCTCTTCAGCCTTTTTGTCGAACTCCGCCCGCGGCTCTTCCAGAATTTCCACGCCCGCGCTGTCCAGATCGGACAGCAGGTCTTCGAATTCGCGACCCGAGGGAAAATCGTCGGCCAGCAGCTCACTGACCTCGTCATAGAGAACGAAGCCCTTTTCCTTGCCGATGTCCATGAGCTGCTTTACGCGGCTGAATTTTTCTTCAGTTGCCACTGGCGCCCCTTATACCAGTCCCCGATTCCCCATAGTGTACACCACGCCGTCCGGCCGTAATCCTCACCCGCGCTCCAACCGCCGCAACTCGTCCGCTTTGCCCAGCGCCGCCGCCAGATCGCCGGCCCGTTCGGCCGCCCGGATCTCGTCTTTCAGCGCGCCGATCCGCTGCTTCACCGATTCGTCTTCGATCTTCCGCAGACACGCGAGAGCCTGCTCGAGACCATGGCCCTCTCCACTTTTGTTATCGGCCAGAATTATTCGTGGCAACAGGGTGCGGTCGGCCTCGTTCAAACGAGCCTCGACATCCGCATAAGTGACCTCGCCCTGTTCCGCGGCGGACATGAGCGCCTCCAGTATGTTCCAGGTTACGAACTGGCGCACCCCAGGCAATTCCCTCAAGCGAGGCAGCACTTCCACGCGCGCCTCCGCACTTTCCAGAAGCGCGGCGAGCAGCATCTTTTCAATGGCGGGCACGCGGCTGGCTGGATCGGCCGGCGCCTGCCCATTGCGCCCGTTTCGCCCCGCCGCCTCGCCCGAGGCTTTGCGGAACTGCTCGAGAATCGCGGATGGATCCACGCCCAGATACGCGGCCAGATCGTTCACCACGGCGATGCGTTGCAACTTGTCCGGGATGCGCTGAATGGCCGGCTGGAGCAGCTTCCAGCCCTGCATGCGTCCATCGACGTCGCGCATGTCGAATTTCGATCGCACGCGGTCCGCGAGCCAGTGAAAATAGGGCGCGGTGGCGGCAAGGCGAGCTTCATATCGCTCGATGCCGTGCTCTTTGATGTACTCATCCGGATCGAGATCGGCATCGAGCTCCAGCACGCGCACGTGCATGCCTTCGCGTATCAGAATCTCGTGCAGCTTCTCGATGCGGCCCTCGGTGGCGTTCGCGCCGGCGGCATCGGGATCGAAATTGACGATCAGATTCTCGGAATGCCGCTTGATACTGCGCACCTGGTCGTCGGTGAACGACGTGCCGCAGCAGGCCACCACCTCATGAATGCCGGCCGCGTACACGCCGATCACGTCCATGTAGCCCTCCACCAGGATGGCGCGGTCGCGCTGGCGAATGGCCTGTTTCGCCCGATTCAGGTTATAAAGGACCGACTTCTTTTTATAGATCTCGCTTTCGGAGGAATTCAGGTACTTGGGGTCATCTCCAGGGCGCAGAGCGCGTCCACCGAACGCGATCACCTTGCCCGATTCGTTGTGAATCGGAAACATCAGGCGCGCGCGGAACCGGTCGAAAAAGCCGCCGCCTTCCTGACGCTTCAGAACCAGCCCCGAGACCTCGAACTGATCGGGCGTGAAACCGCGCTCCTGCAGCCGGCGCGTGAGCTGCTGTCCCGAGGCGTCCGAGAGGCCGAGACCGAACTCGTCCCATTGCTGCTCGCCGATGCCGCGCTCGGCGAGATACTTCCGCGCTTCCGCGCCGGATGAGGCGCGCAGATTCGATTGAAACAGCGCCGCGGCGATCTCGTGCATTTCGTACAGCGCCGCGCGCAGCTTCGCGTCGCGGTCGGAGTAATCGGTCTTCCGGGGGACCGGGATGCCGTTGCGCTCAGCGATCAGGCGAAGGGCCTCGAAGAAGGTGAGCCCCTCCATCTGCATTACGAACTTGAACATGTCGCCGCTGGCCTGGCAGCCAAAGCAGTAGTAAAACTTGTCATCGTTCTTCACGTGGAACGACGGAGTCTTTTCGGTGTGGAACGGGCACAGACCCGTGTACCGCTCCGTCGAACCGGAGCGCTTCAGACGCACGTAGTCGCCGATGACGCGCACGATGTCAACCGAGTTCTTTACGTGCTCGACAAAATCCATGCTGCCCCTGTTCCCTCCATGGTATCGCGGCGGGCCTGGGGCAAAATCGGATGTTTCAGACAAATGAAACAAATCGGTGATAATATGTTCTTGTGGCTGCCTGCTCGAACGGCCTCGATGAAGCGCGGCTCGAAGAATTCAAGCGGGCGACGGCTCGGAAGGTTGCGGACGTGCGCTGTCCTTATCACCGGCAGCCGCCACGGCTCCAGTTCGCCGGCTCGTCTCTGCGCGATGTAACCATCCGGCTGAGTGGTTGCTGCCATGCGCTGATGGCGCTCGCGAACCAGGCAGTGGCATCGCCAAAGAGCTGACCGGTACGCGTGTGTACCACAACACCGCGGGACCTTCGGGGCTCGCGAAGAACTTGTAGCGCCCTGTTTGGTTGCGGCTTCGCTGCTCTGTGGGGCAGACGATCGGTTTCTGTCGTCTGCCATGCCCGGGCGCTCGCATACGGCAGACGACACAAACCGATCGTCTGCCCCACGGAGGCGAACCCTTCTCTCGCGAACGGTTGTACGGGAACAACTCCGCATACGCCGGCGTCAATAATCCAGCATCGTGCACCCGACTCGCTCTGTCATGCTGGCGGCCCAGACAGCGGGCCTGTGCGCCACCGCCTTCCTTGTGTGGTCGCGCACCATCGTCCCGCGCCTGCCGTATCAGACCATTGCGGGCATGACGGCTCAGGCGCTGATCGGGGCGTTCGCCGCATGTGCGCTGAGCGCGGTGCTCACCGTGGCCATCTGGTTCTTCCTGTCCCGCTCGCTGCGCGGAAGCGCCGCTCAGGCGCTGCGGACCGCCCGTACTGCGGTGTGGTTCGCTCCCGCGGCCATCCTGCTGGCGAGTCTTTCGCCCGCGGCGATCGGGGTGGCCCTGATTCTGGTGGTGAGCGTGACGCGCCTGCTCTACTCCGAATGGCGCGATCTCGCCGCCGCTGCGCCGCCTCCGGTTACCGACCATGCGTCACCGGGCACGATGCTGCTTCCACGGACGTCCCTGGCCGATGTCGCTCCTGCCTTGCTTGCGGCGGCCGGTCTCGAAGGTTCGGCCGTGGCATTTCTGGGAAGATATCCGCTTGCCGCCGCGGCCTCCATCGCGCTCGGCGTCGCTATGCTGACGCTCGCACTCCTGATAACGGGGATTGCTGAATCGCGCCGTGAGGAAAGCCTGCCGCGCTCTGTCTTCGGCCTGTTACTCACCGTGATTCTCGCCGCCACGCTGACCGTCGGGGGCCTCGCCGGCAGGGGTTCCGGCCGAGACGCCGGAGGAGCGGGATCGGACGCCGACCAGGGTTTCCTGGACGCTGTTCGTGGCGTGTTGCATGAACGAAGGACCCCGCTCGCTCGCACCGCTGCTCCGCGTCCAGTGGTCACGCGCCTGTATCCGCACGGTCCGGTGATGCCGGGCATCATTCTGCAGGTGGACACGCCGCCGCAGACGACGCGCCTCCCTGCCCCGCGCAGGCTGGTAATCGCGCCGCTCAGAATCGTCGCATCTCCTCAGCCCACCGCCATCCCCTTCTCCGGCCTGTACTCGATTTTCCGGGCATCCTATGATGAGCCGCCGGAAGGCTCGCCCGTGGAGCGTGGGACGCCGCTCAAACAGGGCTTCGAAACCACCGACTTCACGCCGATGCGCATGGAGGCGTACCAGAACCTCACGCACCCGATTGACCTGAGCTGCTGTGGCGCCATCGACATGATGCTGTCCAATGCCGACCGTTTTGAGGGTGGCCTCGAGATCGAGCCGATCCTCCGCGACACCGAACACAATCCGCCGCCGCTGTCGCTCGGCCGCCGCGGCCTGACGCTGGCCCATCGTCCGTGGGGCGATCTGCAGCCCGTTTCGCAGACCCTTAGATTCCCGGTGCCCGCCGGAGGGCCGCTCCGCCAGTTCAACCAGATCGCGGTGCTGTTCCATCTCGCGGCATACAGGGCGGACCACAGCGCCCGGATCTCCATCGACCGGTTCGTCCTCGTGCCGCCGTAGGAGGCGTATCGTTGTGGTAGGTGTCGAGCCTGGTTATCTTCGCCGCGCTGCTGTTGATCGCCGCCTCCGAACAGAAGGAAGCGGTCCCTGTGTTCGGAACCACTGTGGTGATCCCTTCGGGGTTGCGCGGGCGAATTTACAAAATCCATAAATACGCGAAGGGGCTGCCCGACTTCAGCCGCCTGAAGCCGATCGGCACAATTTATACCAGCTCGCTGGACGTGCCGCCGCGCAACTTCCGCGATGGATTCCCGGGCGTGACAAAGCGCTTCGAAGGATTCGCGATCGATTATACCGGCAGATTCTGGATAGCCGAACCGGGCCTGTACCGTTTCGAGCTGACCTCCGACGACGGCTCGCGGCTCTACATCGACGGTCAACTTATCATTGATAATGACGGGCAGCACACGCCGGCAACTAAGGTCGGGAAGGTCGATCTCGCCGGGGGTATTCACCGCATCCGCGTGTCTTACTTCCAGGGACCGAAATGGCAGGTTGCGCTGGTGCTGAAGATCGCACCTCCCGACGGGCAGTTACGCGTGTTCAGCACCGAGGAGTTCAAGCCGCCGCCGAATCCGGAGAACTGGAAGTACCCGGCGGCGCTGGACGACACGAAGCCCCAGTAACCGCGGACGTCCGGGCATGCAGGCCTGTCGTTATCGCGCACTCACCGCGCGGCTGACGACGGCCCACACGCGCTCAGCCACTTCCTCCGGCGTTCCGAGTCCATCGATAATGCGGATGCGCGCTTGCTCGTGCGCCGCCAGATCGACATAGGCATCCCGCACGCGGCCATAGAATTCCGGCGTCTGCTCGTCGAGACGCGTTTCCGTGTTCGCATCATCGCGATTGCGCGCATGCGCGCGCTCGAGCGCCGTCGGCACATCGATATCGATGTACAGGGTGAGATCCGGTTTGAGACCCTGGCAGGCGATGCGATCCACCGTCATCACGATATCGGCCCCGAGGCCGCGCGCAGCGCCCTGATACACGATGGTGGAATCGGTAAACCGATCGCACAGAACCACCAGGCCCTCATCGAGCGCGGGCAGGATGGCCTCTTCCACGTTTTGGGCGCGGCAGGCAAACATCAGCAGGAGTTCCGCCACGGCCGAAAGCTCCGCGTTCGCCGAATCCAGCAGGATGCGCCGTATCTGCAGACCGATGGCGGTACCGCCGGGCTCGGCCGTCTCCAGCACTTCATGGCCGTGCTGGCGCAGGCGCTCGCCCAGCAGCTTCAATTGAGTGCTTTTGCCGCTCCCGTCGATGCCTTCCAGCGTGATGAACAGGCCGGGGCGCTTGCCGGCGCCGTTCGTGAGAGCGTCCGCGAGCGGTTCCAGCGCGTCGATGAGAGCAGCCGTGGGGGCGATGTCAATGGAAGCCAGGTGTCACACTCCCATGCATCGCGATGATTGCAGTTGGCGTTTGTGGGGCGGGCGCCTCGCCTGCGGCCGACGCCTCGTCGGCCTTTTTGCGTGTGTTGGCGGGCGGGGCGCCCGCCCCAGACCATGCATCAATCGTAGACATAATGGAGAACCTTCTTCAGGTCTTCCCAGGCCTCGCGCTTCGCGTTCTGGTTGTACGGGCGCAGCAGGTACGACGGATGGTACGTCACCATCACCGGGATGTCATGCCACTTGTGCCAGTTTCCACGCAGGCGGGTGACGCCCTCCTTCGTGCCCAGCAGCGCCTTGGCGGCGGTGGACCCCATGGCGCAGATCGCCTTCGGGCGGATCGCCATAATCTGGCGGTACAAAAAGGCGCCGCAGATCTCCATTTCATCGGGCAGCGGCGTGCGGTTCTCGGGAGGGCGGCATTTGACGACGTTGCAGATGTAAACGTCAGGCCGGGAAAGCGGGATGCCCTCCTTGCTGGCCGTGCCGTCGATCATCTGCGTGAGCAACTGGCCGGCCCGGCCGACGAACGGCAAGCCTTGCTCGTCCTCGTCGGCCCCAGGGCCTTCCCCTACAAACACCAGCTTCGCCTGCTCATTACCGGATCCGAAAACCAGCTTCTTCCGGGTCTCGCCCAGACGGCAGCGCTTGCAGTCACCTATATCTTCGCGGATTCTCGCGAGCGTGTCATCGGTCGGGTGCAGGCCAGGCAACACGGAAAGTACCGGGTTCGGCGGAGGAGAAACGCCTGGTACTGGTTTGTCTTTGTGGAGCGGGCCTTCGGCCTGCACAGCCTGCGCCACGTACAGCGTCTTTACGCCGAGGTCGCGATAGAACGTGAGGTACTGCCGAAGAAGTTCCTCGGTCATGAGTGTTGCAGGGCGTGCAGCGAGAGGCGGAGACGCATAGCTTCGTCCAGAATACGGCCGGCGATGGCGTCCTTCGAGGCGCGCTCCACCGGAATCACCTCGCCGGTGCGGAGAACCAGAACCACCTCGTTCTCTTCGGCGTCGAAGCCGGTACCTTCACGGCCCACCAGGTTGCCCACCACCATATCGCAGTTCTTCGTAGTGAGCTTGCGGCGCGCTTCCTCCACCAGATGGTCGGTCTCAGCGGCGAATCCGATCAGCAGGCGGTCGCCCTTGTACTGGCCGACCTCGGCGAGGATATCGGGCGTGGGGTCGAGCTCGATGGAGATCCGCGCCGCCGTCTTCTTCAGCTTCTGCTGGGGAACTGACGCCATATGATAATCGGCCACCGCCGCGGCCTTGATGATGACCGTGGCCTCGGGCAGATGGCGCAGGACGGCGTCCCTCATCTCGGCAGCGGTATGCACGTGCTCCACGACAGCCCCGGCCGGATCGGAAAGATGCACGGGCCCCGCAATCAGCACGACTGTGGCGCCGCGGGCAATGGCCGCCTCGGCGAGAGAATAGCCCATTTTGCCGCTGGACCGGTTCGAGATGAAGCGCACCGGATCGAGCGGCTCCTGGGTGGGCCCCGCCGTCACGATAATCGTTTCGCCATTCAGATCCTGCCGCTTCGGCGCGAGCGCGGCCTCGACGGCGGAGGCAATCGCCGCGGGCTCAGCCAGCCGTCCTGGCCCTGTTTCGCCGCAGGCCAGCAAACCCTCTCCCGGCTCGACAATAACGTGACCTCGGCTGCGCAGCGTTTCCACATTCGCCACGGTCGCCGCGTGCCGCCACATGGCCGTGTTCATGGCCGGCGCCAGCACCACCGGACCGGTGAATGCCAGATACATTGTGGTGAGAAAATCGTCGGCGATGCCGTGCGCCATCTTCGCCAGCAGATCGGCCGTAGCCGGCGCGATCACGAGCACATCGTTTTCGCGCGCCACGGCGATATGCTCCACCGCGCTCGCGAGAGTCGATTCGGAGCTCTCGGGAGAGAACAGGCCGGTGATGACCTTGCGTCCAGTAAGAGCGGCGAAGGTGAGCGGCGTGACAAACTGCTGCGCGGCAGAGGTCATAACGGCGCTGACCCGGAAGCCGCGCTCCATGAGAACGCGGGCCAGTTCAGCGGATCTGTAAGCGGCTATGCCGCCTCCAACGCCCAGCGCAGCGTTCATCCGGGATCAGCCGAGGTCCGCCTGCTCGACCGCCTCCGGCTCTGGATTCTGCATCGGATCGCTGTAGTTCACCAGACCGCGCCTCACCTCTTCCATCGCCGTGATGGTGGGCTTGCGCGACGTGGTCGGCAGAAATGAGCGCGATCCATTCTGAAGCTGGCGGGCGCGTTTCGCGGCCACAATGATGAAACGGTAAGTGCTGGCTTCCGGGTCGTCCGGAATGGTGTAAGCAGCGTTAACTCTCTCGGTCATCTCGATCAAACCTCCTGCTCGAACGTCTTCAGAATGGGGCGCAGCCGCGCTTCCATCTTCTCCCGGCGCACACGTTCAGCGAGAACAATGGCGCGCAGGATGTCCGCCGATTCAACGACGTCATCGTTCACCAGCACATAATCGTACCGGCGATAGTTGCGAATCTCTTCGGCGGCTTCACGCAGGCGCCGTTGGATTACGGATTCAGCGTCTTCCGACCGGGCACGCAGCCGCTCCTCGAGGACCTGCCGGGAAGGAGCCAGAACAAAAACGCTGACAGCTTCCGGAAGCGCTGTCTTTAATTGTTGCGCACCCTGGACATCGATGTCGAGTATCAGATCCTTGCCCTCGGCCACCGCCTCGTCATAGGTGGATCGATGGGTGCCGTAGTAGTTGCCGAAAACGCAGGCCCACTCAAGGAATTCTTCACGTTGCAGCCGTAACTCGAACTCTTCACGAGAGATATAGAAGTAGTCCTGCCCATCCACTTCGGTTCCCCGTGGCGGCCGAGTGGTGTAGGAAACAGAGAAACGGAGGCCCTCGACGGAAGCCAGCAGGCGGCGCACCAGCGTGGATTTACCCGACCCCGATGGCGCCGAGATGATGAAAACCGTGGTCATTCGAGATTCAGCGCCTGCTCGCGGATCTTCTCCACGTCAGCCTTGGTGGCCAGCGCAAGATCGGTAATACGCAGCCCGGCCTCGCCGATTCCGGTGGTCTTCGAAAGAATGGTATTGGTCTCCCGGTTCATTTCCTGAAGAAGAAAATCGAGCTTCTTGCCCACCTCGCCACCGGCATCGAGCAGCTCGTCCACCTGGGCGGCGTGGATCTTCAGGCGCGCGATCTCCTCGCTGACGTCGCTGCGGTCGGCAAGGATGGCGGCTTCCTGCGCGACGCGCTGCGGATCGATGGTCGCGCCGCGGAGCAGTTCGCCCAGACGCTCGGTGAGCCGGTTCTGCAGCAGCGGCGCAGCCTGGCGCCGGATGTTCTCCAGTTCGGCCGCGCGCTCGCGAACGGCCCGGTTGTGTTCGCGAATAACGGCGGCAAGCTGGCCGCCTTCCCTGGCACGGAACTCGTTGAGCTGCGAAATCGCCTCATGGGCCAGGCCGACGATTTCGGCCTCGGCCGCGGCCGGCAGCGGCTGGTCCGTTTCGCCCGCAACCATGCCGGGCAGGCGCAGGGCCGCGTTCAGGTCCGGCTGAGCGCCCGCGATACCAAGCTCGCTCGCGGCCTGCCGGAACGCGCTCATCCACGCGTGAAAGAGCGCCTCGTTCAAACCGCTGGCGCCCTCCGTGGTTGGCGCGTAAGTGGCGCGAATGTCCAGATGTCCTCGCGATGCCTGCTGCTTAATGGCCGCTCGCATGGGGCCCTCGAAGGCATCGAAAGCAGCCGGCAGATGGAAGTGCAGATCGAGTCCACGATGGTTGAGGCTCTTGATGGAGATGGAAATCTCGCCCCATTCAGTAGAGGCCTGCGCCCGGGCATAGCCGGTCATGCTGCGCACAGGAGAGCTCATGGAAGGCCCCCAGTAGAGCAGGCTTTCAGCCTGCAACCTGACGAAGCAGGCTGAAAGCCTGCTCTACGAGCCTTCACGGGTTCACCGCCGGATCGGGCAGGAACTGCAGATCGTGCAGGCGTTGGTAAATGCCTCCGCCGCCGATCAGCTCGTCATGCGAACCGACCTCCGCGATGCGGCCCTGGTCGAGCACCACGATCTTGTCCGCCCGGCGAATAGTAGAGAGCCTGTGTGCGATCACGATTACCGTTCGATTCTCCATCAGTTTGTGAAGGGCCTGCTGTACCAGCACCTCCGATTCCGTATCGAGGTGCGACGTGGCCTCGTCGAGAATCAGGATGGGCGCGTTTTTCAGAAGCGCGCGAGCAATGGCGATGCGCTGCCGCTGCCCGCCGCTGAGGCGCACGCCTCGCTCGCCGATCAGCGTATCGTAGCCGAGCGGCATCTTCGAAATGAACTCCTCGGCCAGCGCGTTGCGTGCGGCGGCGCGGATCTCATCGGGCCTGGCGTTGCGCTTTCCGTACCGGATATTGTTCGCTACGGTGTCGTTGAACAGGAAGGTGTCCTGCGCAACCACCGCGATCTTGTCGCGCAGCGAGGCCAGTTGCAGATCGCGAATATCGCGGCCGTCAATGCGAATCGATCCGCCGGTCACGTCGTAAAAGCGCGGAACAAGATTGGCCAGAGTTGTTTTGCCCGCCCCGCTCGGACCCACCAGCGCCGCCACCTCGCCGGCCTTCACTTCCAGGTTGATGCCGGAAAGCATGAAGCCGCCGGGCGCCTCGGGATATCGAAACGTAACGTCGCTGAGCTGAATCGAGTGCTGGAATTTCGCCAGCCGCGCGGCGTTCGGCTTCTCCACGACGTGCTGCGTTCCATCGAGATACTCGAAAACCTTCTGCGATGCGCCGAGCGCCTGCTGGAAGATGTTGTGAATACCGGTCAGTCGCTTCACGGGTTCGTACAGGAACAAGAGCGCCATCACGAAGCTGGTGAACTGGCCCGTGGTCATGTGCTGGGCCTTGATCTCCGCGCGCGCGTAGGTGAGCAGCGCCACGATGGTCAGCGCGCCAAACAGCTCGATGAGAGGCGATGGGATGGCCTGCAGAGCGACATAGCGCAGCATGCTGGAGCGCAGCCGCTTCGCCGCCAGACGGAAGCGGTTCGACTCCATCTCTTCCGTGCCGAACGACTTCACCACGTGATGCCCGCTGATGGTCTCCTGCAGAATCTGGTTCATCTCCGCGGTGTCGTCCTGCGCGCTCCGGCTGGTTTTGCGGATGCGCCGCCCAAGCCGCGCCGTGGGGGCGAGTACGAACGGAAGGACGGTTAGGCTGACCGCGGCGAGTTTCCAGTCGCTCTGGATCACGACGAATACCAGCGCGGCCGTCATGAAGCTCTGCCGCAGGAAATCGGCGAGCATGTTGGACACCGCCGTCTGGATCTTGTCGATGTCATTCATGATGGACGACATCAGGCGTCCGGTCGAGTTCGCCTGAAAGAACTGCGTATCCTGCCGGAGCACCCGGTCGAACGCGGCCTGACGCAGATCCATCACCGTTGAGAGGCCGACGTAGTTAATAAGATAGTTGCCGAAATAATCGCAGAAGCCGCGCAGCAGCATGGCGCACACGAGCGCTCCGGCCACCATGGTCCAGATGTTGTGGATGTCGCGCGGCATCAGGCTCTGCAGGTAGAACGGCCGGTGCAGCAGCGGAATGGTAAAAAGCAGGACAGGCTTATCGGCGGATGTGGGGTCGAGAACGCGGTCGAAAATCGGGCCCACCAGCAGCACCACCAGTCCCTGCATCGCACCGACGCCGGCCATGAGGATCACGCTGGCAAACAGCGGCGTGGACCACGGCCGCACATAGCGCAGCAGGCGGCGAAGTTCGCTCACGCGTGCACCCGCAAGCGCTCGAGCGCCCCGATAGCGCGTTCCGGGGAGATCGCGTGGATGCCGGCCGCGTCAGCAAGCACAACCGACTCGGTCTTCCACGGCCGCCAGCGATCGATGTCAGAATTGCCGAAAAAGACGATCACCGGCAGGCCGAAAGCCGCGGCAATATGGGCAGGTCCGCTGTCGTTTCCGGCAAACAGCGCGGCGCCGGCCACGAGGTCCTTCAGTTCCTCAATGCTCGCGCCGTGGACGCGGCGGAACTGGCGAAAAGCCGCCATGTCGTCTGACGCTGCCCCGACGAAAACCGCTTCCAGACCGCAGGCGCGTTCCAGATGCATAGCGAGTGCGGTGAAATGCGCGGCCGGCCACGTCTTGTCCACGGAGGACGCGAAGGGATGCAGAACGGCGTAGTTGCCGCGCGCCACCGGCTGTGCGGTGAAGAGCCGGGCCGCGGGAATCTCGCGCAGCGGCGCGCCGAGCCAGAACATCGCCGAAGCCATGTGTTCCGCCGTATGGGCGGTGCGGCCAATGTCCAGGATCTGTGCCGGCTTCGGAATGCGCAGGTTATAGGCGGCCTGAAAGCGGAAGTGCTCAAAGCCGGCGCGGAGCCGCGCGCACGACGCGAGAGTCAGTTGCAGGCTGCGCGTGCCGCCATGCAGGTTGATGCAAAGCCCGGAACGCCATTGCGCAATCGCGGCGACAGAGGGAGGAAGGATCGCGTTCACCGCCGGGTTGCCGGCATAAACGGCCGCGAACCGGTCCTCCACCACAACGCCGATTTCCAGATCGGGCCGGGCCTCCTTCAGCAGCTCGAGGGCGGGCGTCGAGAGGACGCAATCGCCCAGCGAACGAAGGCGCACCACCGCCACGCGCGCGCGTTCGGCGAGACGGTGGAGAACAGAATCCATCCGCTGAAACTATTCTTCGATCCTGGCCTCGTCGATGAGCATGACGGGAATGTCGTCGCGGATGGGATACACCCGTTTGCACTCGACGCACTTGAGCCCGCTGCCGTCCGGCTTGAGTTCCACAGTGGCCTTGCAGAGCGGACAGACCAGGATATCCAGAAGCTCCTTGCTGATAGGCATGGGTCATTTCAAGTGTAACAAGGGGTCGATTCTATGTGGCGCATTGTTTCTGCCGATCAGGCCCAGGTCCCGCAACAACCGGTGTTGACTGCTGTTAGCACCCTTGTGCGGCCAGGATCTCTCCGAGGGCCGAAGCCAGCTCCGCCGACGACCGCTCGAGGAACAGCGTCGCGTGCGACCCGGCTATCCGCCGCGCTTCGAAACCGGCCGGGCAAACGTCCCGCCAGCCCAGCCGCGGGTCGTCCAGAACGCGAGATCTGACCCGGTCGTCGCCGGCGAGAAACTGGATTGCCGGAACGGCGGCAGGCTTCAGGACATACGCGGCCGCGGCGCGCGCCCGCGGGTCGTCAGGAGGCGAGATGGTCTGCCTTCGGGCGAGCCGGCCCGCGAACCCGATGTGTTCGGCGATTTCTCGGAAACGGAACGCGCCGGAAAGGACGCGCGGCATTTCTCGCCAGTACCGCCCGCCGCTTCGCAGCAACTTCGGATATCCGGGCGCTACGGAATCGATCAGCACAATCAGGCGGACATCCTCGCCGGCAGCTGTGAGTTGCCGCGCCGCCTCGAATGCCACCACCCCGCCGAAACAGTATCCACCAAGAATGTATGGTCCACGCGGTTTCGCCTCGCGGACGGAACGGCAGACGCGAGCGGCGGTCTCTTCCACGGTGAGCGACTCGCCCCCTCGCAACGGATTCGCCAGCCCAAAGAAGGGGCGGCTCTGGCCCAGACGCGCGGCCAGCCCGCTGAATCTCCAGTCATCATCTTCGGAGGCGGAGATAAAGAATATCGGGACCTGCGATCCTGCCGTGTTTACGGCCATTGGCCGCGCCGCCGCGCCGCCTTCGTCGATCAGCGCCGCCAGCCGCGCCAGCGTTGGCGCGCGAAACAGGGCGGACATGGACACTTCCCGGCCAAAGTCGCGCTGCACCAGCGTGAGCAGCCGCGTTGCGCGCAGACTGTCGCCGCCGCATTCGAAAAAGTTGTCGGTGGCCGCCGCGCGCGAGATGCCCAGCGCCTCACGCCAGAGCACCGCCAGACGCCGCTCAGTTTCTGTTCGTGGCTGATCGGAAACAACGGCCTCGGGCTGCTCCGGCCGATACGCCGGGAGCGCCTGGCGATCGATCTTGCCGCTGGAATTCAGCGGCATTCTGTCCAGCATCACGTAAGCGGCCGGGATCATGTGCGCGGGTAGCCGCCGCGCCAGATGCGCGCGCAGATCATCCACCGTGCCCACCTCGCACCTGGTGACATATGCGATCAGCCGCTCCTCGCCCGGCGCGCCATCCGCAACAACGGCGCACTGCACAACCGACGGGTGCTTCGCGAGCACGGCTTCAATTTCCTCGAGCTCCACCCGAAACCCGCGAATCTTCGCCTGGCGATCGAGACGGCCCAGAAAAACGAGGTTCCCATCGGGAAGACGGAAAGCAAGGTCGCCGGTGCGATACATTCGGCCTCCAGGCCGGAATGGATCGGCCAGGAACCGCGCGGAGGTCATCTCGGGCGCCCCGATGTAGCCGCGCGCCACGCCTTCGCCTCCGATATACAGCTCGCCGGCAATGCCCGCCGGAACCGGGTTCAGCTCGGCATCGAGCACATACGCCTGCGTGTTCGCGATGGGCTTCCCGATGGGCACGAAAGCCGCGCACTCGTACTCGGACGAGCCGGCTTCGTAGATCGTGCTCGTGGGACACGCCTCGCTCGGGCCATACGCGTTGAACCAGCGGACCCGGCCTGCGGCAATACCGCGCCACTTCATCAATGCGCCGGGCTGCGTCTGCTCCATGCCGACGCACAGCGCGCGCAGGGAACCGGGAACGGCGCTGCCGCTCGACACAAGCGATGCCACCCACTCGCTCCACCATGAGCCGGTAAACGCGGTGATGGTGATGCGATGTTCGTCCAACAGCCGCGTGAACTCCTGCGCGCTGTGCCGGCCAGGACAGAACACGATAGTGGCGCCGCTCGACAGGTAGTTGAGCAGCTCGCCGATATAGACGTCCGATCCCACGGGAGCGAACTGCAGCCGGCGGTCATTCTCGTTTATGCCGAACACGCGTATCGCCGCGAGCGTGTGATTCACAATGGACCGGTGCGTCACTACGACGCCCTTCGGCTTGCCGCTCGATCCGGAGGTGTACACGAGATACGCGGCATTCTCCGGTCCGGCAATGTCGGGGAGGTCGCCGGACGGTTCGCCGTGCGCCGGGGCCACATCCTCCAGGGTGAGCCTGGGCCGGGCATCCTCCAGCATAGAGGCGATGCGTTCCTCCGGGAGCGCCGGATCGATGGGCAGGAACGCAGCGCCGCACTTCAGCACGGCGAGAAACGCCACAACAGCGTCAGGCGAGCGCTCCATGCGGACTGCGATGAAATCCTCCGGGCCGGCGCCTTTCGCTCGCAGAGCGCGCGCGAGCCGATTCGCACGCTCGTTCAGCTCGCTATATAAGATGATGCCGCCCGGATACTCCAGAGCCGCTTTTTGCGGCGTGCGCCGCGCCTGCCGTTCAAACAGGCGATGCACGCAGAGGTCGCTCGCGAATGGCTTTTGTGGAGCAGGCGTTTTCGCCTGCATTGGCTCTGCTGCCAGACTGCCCAGCAGAGTCGTAACATGCCCGGCGACACCGTCCATCACGAACCGCGAGAACAGGCGCGCGTCGTACCAAATGGTCACGCTGAGCCGAGGCCTGCCGTAAGCCACCACCGTGATGGGAACATCGGCGCGCTGCACGCCGTAGGCGCGACAATATCCGGCCAGCCCGCCCAGCTTGCGGACCGATTCCGTGAGCGGCTCGTTGTCGTACACAACCACGCTGTCGAACATCGGCGTTCCCGCCGGCATACCGCTCCACGCGTGAATGCTCTCGAGGGGAGTGTGCGCGAACTCTCGTCCGGCCAGCCACGTCTGCCGAACAGAGCGCAACCACTCGGCGGCGGGCATTCCGGCTTGCACACGCGCGCGGAATGGGACCGTATTGATAAACAGGCCCAGCGCGTGACACTCCGAACTCCGCAGCGTGCGCGTAACGCCGAACACCACGTCCGAGCGGCCACTGTATCGGCTCAGCAGGAGCGTCCATGCGCCGAGCACCAGCGTATTGACCGTGATGCCGTGCAGTTCGGCAAAGCGCCACAGCTCCGCGGTGACCTCTTCGGACAGAACGCCGCGCGCTTCACCGAAGTCCTGCTCCTGATCGCGGCCGAGCGCCGGACGCAGTCTGTCCACGATGAAAGCCGTGGTCGGTGGCGCGTCGGCCAGGTATTCCCGCCAATACCGTTCCGCCGCGGAATCGCTTGCCTGCGCGCGCGGCTCGGTGACGCTTTGGCTCCGTGGGGCAGACGATCGGTTTATGTCGTCTGCCTCTTCGAATGCCCGGGAAATGGCAGACGACAAAACCCGATCGTCTGCCCCACGGGGAGGCGAAGGTACATTTTCAAGGGAGCGGTCCTCTCGACGCTCATAGCACCGGAACAGGTCGCCCCAGAGCACGGGATACGATCGGCCATCGAGCAACGCATGATGCCCGCTCCACACCAGGCAATGCGCGCCGCCCGGTTTTCGCAGAACTGCGATGCGCATCGGCACGCCGGCGGTGAAATCGAAACCGCGCTCTCGCTCGCTTTTGAGAAATGCTTCAAGGCGTGCGGACCATTCTTCCGGCTTGATCGCGCTCCAGTCGATCTCGGCCCACTCGACTTCGGCGTCCGGCTCGATACGCTGCCGAATCTCGCCATCGGACGAAATGCCGATGCGGGTCTGAAGCGCCGCGTGCCGCTCCGCCACCTTCCGCCATGCCGTCCTGAGCAGGCCGATGTCCAGCGCGTCCGGGAAATCGAACGCGGCCTGAAGCACGTACAATCCCGAACGCGGAGCGCGCAGCGACGACAACACCATGCTTCGCTGCAGCGAAGAAAGAGCGCGGGCTTCCTGCGCGAGCAATGCGCCGCTGCTCATGGACGAGGCTTCAGCACCAGCATCGGACAGAGCTCGCCGCCGGGTCCGCTGAGGTACGTCACTGAGACCTCGTCATAGAGATCGAGCATCACAGCTCGGAACTCGGCGAGCGTGGGGAAGGTGTACACGGTATCGGCGCCGTTGTAGTATTCGATGGCCTCGAGGATCCGCGGCTCCCATCCGGGAATCCGCGGCATGCTCCTGCCGTCGGTGCGACGACGCCAGAGCTCGTAAACATCCGCGACCGCAACGCCCGTGCGAGCATTCGGCTGCATGGCCATGGCCAGACGAAGCCTCATCAGGTCGAACGTCGGGATGGCGCCGCGAAACACGTCATCGAAAACCTGGTCGGGCCGCTCCTGTGCCGCGGGCTGAATATAGCATCGCAGGACCACGATGGCACCTTCGGAGAGCCTCGGCCGCAGCTCGGCTCCCAGCGCGCCGAGACCATCCGGCCAGCTCAGGCAGAGCACCGACCCGTCGCCCAGAACAACATCGCAGGAGCCGTTCGGCAAAGGCAGCGACAGCCAGTCGCCGCACACAACGCGGCGCAGACCCGGAACATCGCCCGGCCAGAGCTCCCGAACCATGTCCCAGGAGCTATCGACGGCCACCAGCGACGTACCCCGCGGCCAGTTCATGCGGACGACGTCGGGGGTGACGCCGAGCAGCAGCGCCCGGAGATCACGGCCGCGGCACTCGGCGGCATGGCGCGACACCGTATCTTCCATCAGGCAAACATGCTCGCGGGACGGGCGCAGAGGCGGACCGAGCAAGGCATAGCGGCGCGCGAGCCCGCTCCAGACGGACTTCGCCACGACGGCGGCTGTCATAGATCAGCCGATTATAACAGCGTGCGCTGGAGTAACCTGAGGTCTGGGATGCGGACCATTTCGAAACGCACTCAATACGGCCTCAAGGCGATGCTGGCCCTTGCCCGCCGTTACCGCGAGAACGAGCCGATGCTGATTCCCACGCTCTCGGAACAGGAGTCGATTCCTCTCAAGTTTCTGGAAGGCATTCTGCTGAGTCTGAAAGGCCGCGGTCTCCTGGAGAGCAAGAAGGGCAAACGGGGAGGATACCGGCTCAGCCGGCCCCCTTCCACCATCACCATCGGGACCGTGATCCGCATGCTGGAAGGACCGCTCGCGCCGCTGCCCTGCGCGAGCGAAACCGCCTTCCAACCCTGCGCCGAGTGCGGCGACGTGGAAACGTGCGGAACGCGCATCATCATGCGCCAGGTCCGGGACGCGATGGCCCTGGTGCTGGACAACACCACGCTCGCCGACCTTGTCCGCCGCGTGGATGCGGCGCGCCAGTCAGACGCCATCCGCGGCGCTACGGCGGCGACAAAGAAGGCTCAGGAACATGCAGGCTGAAAGCCTGCTCTACTGTTGCCGCAGATTGTAGAGCAGGCTTTCAGCCTGCACTTGATTCAAACGCTGGTCCGCGCAGCCTGCGATAACTCGTCCGGTGAAAGATCGACGGCCGCATCCTCGGTGAATACCCGTCCGCCACGAACCTTCACAAACACACAGTCGCCGCTGTTCAATTGCAGCTCGCGATATCGTTCGTGCGTCAGCTCCACGTTCACCTCTTCCCCTTCCGCCGTGTTCAGCCTGACCTTCACCAGCGGACCGGTTGACTGGATGCGCGTTACCGAGGCCGGCAAAACGAATGCTCCCGTGGGGCTGCGCTCGATGTCCAGCTCATGCGGCCGCACGAACACGCGCGATACGCCGGGGTCCGTTTCCAGCCGCGCATGGAACAGGTTTACGCTCCCCAGGAAGTTCATCACGAATTCAGTCGCTGGACGATGGAACACTTCCTCCGGCGGACCGTACTGCTCCACGCGTCCTTCGTTCATCACCACCACGCGATCGGACACCTCCAGCGCCTCTTCCTGATCGTGCGTCACCAGCACGCTGGTGACATGGATCTCATCGTGCAGCCGGCGGAGCCAGCGGCGCAGTTCCTGGCGCACGCGCGCATCGAGGGCGCCGAAGGGTTCGTCCAGCAGCAGCACCCGCGGTTCGATGGCCAGCGCGCGGGCAAGGGCGACGCGCTGCCTCTGCCCTCCGGAGAGCTGCGAAGGATACTGGTTCGCCCAGCGGTCAAGCTGAATGAGCTCGAGCAACCGGCCGACTTTCCAGCGGATCCCCGCTTCGCCCGGACGTTCCTTCCGCGGCCGCACCCGCAGGCCGAAGGCGATATTCTCGAACACGGTCATGTGCCGGAAAAGCGCGTAATGCTGAAACACGAAGCCCACCCGGCGCTGGTCCACCGGCTGCCGCGACGTGTCTTCGCCGTCGATCAACACCGCGGTTTCCGGAGTCGGGTCAGGCGATTCGAGGCCGGCAATGATTCGCAGCAGCGTCGTCTTGCCTGAACCGGACGGGCCGAGCAGCGCCACCAGCTCGCCCTGATTCACCAGCAGGCTCACATCGCGCAGCGCCTTCCACGGCCCGAAGGTCTTCGAAATGTGCCGCGTCTCAATCGCCATATTCCTCCCGAAGCGAACGCCGCTCCACGACGCGAATTCTCCACTCGAGCGCGGCTTTGAGTACGAGCGTGACAATGGCCAGCAGCGCCAGCAGACTCGCCACCGCGAATGCGGCCGAGAAGTTGTACTCGTTATAAAGAATTTCGACGTGCAGCGGCAACGTGTTGGTCCGTCCGCGCACATGGCCCGACACCACCGAGACCGCGCCGAATTCGCCCATCGCCCTCGCGTTGCACAGCACCACGCCGTATACCAGCGCCCAGCGGATATTGGGCAGCGTGACGCGCCGGAACGTTTGCCATGCGCCCGCTCCCAGCAGCACCGCCGCTTCCTCTTCCTCGATTCCCTGCTCCTGCATCAGCGGGATCAGCTCGCGCGCCACGAACGGGAACGTCACGAAGATGGTTGCCAGAATCACGCCGGGCTCCGCGAAAATGATTTGCACGCCGTGCGCTATGAGCCATCCACCGAACCATCCCTGGGCGCCGCACACCAGCACGAAAATCAGGCCGGAGATGACCGGGGAAACGGCAAAGGGCAGGTCGACGAAGGAGAGCAGCAGATTCCGTCCGCGGAACTGGAATTTCGCAATCGCCCAGGCTGCGGCAACGCCGAAGACCAGGTTCGCCGCAACCGAAATGACGGCGGTGACAAGGGTGAGCCGCACCGCGGAGAGCGCGTTCGGATCGCTGATGCTGGCCACGTAAACCGACACGCCCTTCCGAAACGCCTCTGCAAAAACGGCGATAACGGGCAACAGGATGAGCCCCGCAACGAAGGCCACCGCGATCAGGATGACCACGATCCGAGCCCACGCGGGCTCAAGGCTGGCGCGGCTCGGGGCGACAATCATGAGCGGGTCCCTGCTTCAGCCACGCGCCGGTTGAGCCACCACTGAGCCGTGTTCGCCAGGAACAGCAGCGCGAACGAGCTGACCAGCATCAGCAGCGCGATGGCCGCCGCGCCGCTGTAATCGTACTGCTCGAGTTTCGTGACAATCAGCAGCGATGCAATCTCGGTTTTCATGGGCATATTGCCCGATATGAAGATCACCGACCCGTATTCGCCCAGCGCGCGCGCGAACGCAGTGACGAAACCGGCCATTATCGCCGGGGCCAGGGCAGGAAGAATCACGCGCCGAATCGTCTGCAGACGCGTCGCGCCCAGCAGCGCCGCGGCTTCCTCCACGGCAGGGTCCAGATCTTCGATGGCCGGCTGCACGGTGCGGACAATGAATGGCGCTCCTATGAAGGTGAGCGCAATGACGATGCCGAGCGGCGTGAATGCCGCCTTGATTCCCAGCGGCTGCAGCAGGCGGCCCATCCAGCCACCAGGAGCGTAGATCGCAGTGAGCGCGATCCCCGACACCGCGGTGGGCAGGGCGAAGGGCACGTCGATCAGAGCGTCCACCAGACGGCGGCCGGGGAAGTTGTAGCGCACCAGCGCCCAGGCGACAATCAGCCCGAACACCGCGTTGATCAGCGAGGCAATCAACGATGCGCCGAACGTCAGCCGCCAGGCGGCGAGGGTTCGCGGATCGAAGACGGCATCGGCGAAGTGCGGCCAGGACTGCCCCGCGCCTTTTGCCACCAGCGCGGCGAGCGGGATCAGCACGATCAGGCTGAGATACGTCAGCGTATAGCCGAGGGTCAGACCGAAGCCCGGAATCACGCTGTGCTGCCGGAGGCGAGGCATCAGCTTTACGGTTGGTACAACTGGTCGAACAGTCCGTGATCGGCGAAGTGCTTTGCCTGGACGTCCTTCCATTTCCCGGCCACGTCGGTAATGGTGAACAGCCTGATGGCTGGGAAACGGTCCTTGTATCTCGCCTGAACACTCGCCAGACGCGGCCGGTAGAAGTTCTTTGCGGCAATTTCCTGGCCCGTTTGCGAATACAGGAACCGCAGGTAGGCTTCGGCAACCGGGCGCGTTCCATGCCGGTCCACGACGCGATCTACTACGGCGACAGGCGGCTCAGCCAGGATACTCGACGACGGATTGACGATCTCGAACTTGTCCGCGCCGAATTCCTTCACGGCGAGGTACGCCTCGTTTTCCCAGCAGAGCAGAACATCGCCGAGGCTCCGCTCGACGAACGTGGTGGTTGCGCCGCGCGCACCGGAGTCGAGCACCGGTACGTTCCTGTAGAGGCGGCCGATGAAGTCGCGCGCCTTCGCCTCATCGTGACCATAGGTGTTCCACGCGTAGCCCCAGGCCGCCAGATAATTCCAGCGCGCGCCGCCCGAGGTCTTCGGATTGGGCGTGATCACGCCAACGCCTTTGCGTACGACGTCGGGCCAGTCGTGAATGCCTTTCGGGTTCCCTTTGCGGACGAGGAACACGATGGTGGATGTGTACGGCGTGGCGTTATCGGGCAGCCGCTCGGCCCAGTTCGCATCGATCAGATGAGCTTTTTCGACGATGGCATCGATGTCGTATGCGAGCGCCAGCGTGACCACATCGGCCTGCAGCCCGTCGATCACCGCGCGCGCCTGTTTGCCGGAGCCGCCGTGCGACTGCTCGATATCCACGTCCTGTCCCGTCTTCGCCTTCCATTCCGCCGCGAAGGCCTTGTTGAACTCCTGATACAGCTCGCGCGTCGGGTCGTAAGAGACGTTCAGAAGCTGGATGCGCTCCCGTCCGGTGGTAGCGTGGCCGGTGGAGCAACCGGAGAAGAAGGCGATGCTCGCGAGCGCAATGATTGCGGTGGGGCAGGCCCCCGGCCTGCGGCGGGCGCCTCGCCCGCCTGGTCCTGCCGATGACGCGGCAGGCCGACGAGGCGTCGGCCGCAGGCGAGGGCGCCCGCCCCACAGGAAGCGTGCGCCACCCTTACTTGACGCGTTTGCCATCGAACATCTCCACCACGAAGTACGGATATGTATAGGAACCGCCCTTCCCCGCGGTCGCGAGGAAGTGACCTGGGAGAATATGGCCGACGCCCACGCCGACATGCACCTCCCGGTTGACCTCGTACCACGTGTAGGCATCGAGCTCTTCGCCGATGTGCTTGCCGGACTTGCCAGTGGAATCGCGCAGAATCGCTCCGCCCGAAGTGTTGTAAACCGCGTCTGTTGCGCTGGCCAGCCAGAGGTCAAGATACTGACCGGTAACCGACCAGCGGTGATGCGGCATCACCGTCGCGCCACCGCGCCATGCGATGATGTTCTGCCATCCGAACTGATCGGCGATGCCGAAACGGTCGTGCGCCGTCGGATACATCGTGTCGAACGTATTGCGGATGCCGTCCTTCGGGTTCTTGTCGCCGGAAGCATAGTCGCCCGTCGCGAATAAGCGCGGCGTCCAGCCGACGGACGGAACCCTATAGCCGAGCGCAGCCGTGCTGCCCCATGCGCTGATCGGGTTGGGGCCGGCGGAGCCCAGCTCGTGGACCTCTTCGATGCGGTAATCGAAGTTCGAGATCCCCTGGCCCTTGATGCGGAAACCGACGGCTTTCTCATCCAGATGCCCGGTCTTCCTGCTCGCGGATTCTATGGAGACGCTGGGAGCGACGCGCCACAGAATGAACGGCTCAATCGCCGACTTCGGCAGTACGCGAGTGATGCCGCCGTAAGCGCCGTAGATGTTGTTCCCCTCCAGGTGGTGACTTATGCCCCACGGCAGCGGGTTGACCACGGACGCGGCGAACAGGCCCACGCGGAACCGATCGACGTGAATGTTGGCGACCGCGCCATCGTAAGAGCGTCCCTGGTTGCGCCACTCGGAATTGCCGATGATCGTGTTGTTGTAGTCGATGATCTGCCGGCCCACCTTCAGCGTGATCCACTGCTTCTCCGCGTCGCCGAACTGCGCATAGGCGAGTTTCAGGTCCCAGCGCACGGTATTTGGCGGCCCGATCGGCGGCTTCTGACCGACGGAACGGGCGTCCTGTACCTGCGCGACCACCCGGAACCAGCTCACCGGTTGGACGATCATGCCGAGCCGGAACCGGTTCAGCAGATACGAATCGTCGTTGCCAGGCTTGAAGCCGCTGCCGCTGTAGCCTTCAAAACGGATTCGCTCGTCCAGACCGAACTGCAGCCATCGCGGGAGCTGGTCGTTCAGATATCCGGTTGGCCGGGTGTCCGGAAGGTCCCAGGAGCCAGTGGTGATCGGCGGCGCCGAAGCAGGCCCGGCAATTGGCGTAATCTGCGAATCGGACGCGTTGCCTGCCACCTTGTCGTACTGCGCGTAAAGCCGGCAACCGCCGGCCAGCAACACGAGCGCGACCGTAGCACGATTCAGAATCCCTGACCCCAAGCGTCCCCCGTTTGTCACCACTGTATAAGTAGACTTAATAGCCAGTACTCCTCAGTGATAATAGCTGGCAATGAAGAGTAGTCTACTAAATCGATATGCTTAAAGAAGAGTAGCAGGGAACGTCGAGTCGGTCAACAGAATTTCATCGCGCAGCGCGTCAGTGCGCCTTCTGCTTCGCAGCGTATGCGTTCAGCGCCGCCTGCCACTCGTGCCCGGCCGCCGCGTCATGCCGGGCGAACTCTTGTAGGTGACTGTTCGCAGCCGGATCGAGCGCGGTCCGCTCGTACGCCACCTTGACGCCGGTTTGGGATTCGCCCAGCCGGGTGAGGTGGATGTCAATGCGCGTCACCAGCGCGCCCTCGAGCACGTAGACGTACTGAACACGGCCACCGGCGAGATCGAACAGGGTGTTCACCCAGATGCTCGAGTGACCGGGGTGCGCCACCCGGAACACCATGCCTTCGCGATCCTCCGGTGGATCGGGATAGAGAAATACGGGCTTGAAATCGGGGGCCCACTTCTGCTCGGCAAGCGCGCCAAACAGCGGCGCCGCGGCATCGTAAGGCAGGTCGATCGTGAACTGAAACTCCGTCCGCGCGTGCGCGGCGGCCAGCAACGCGAAGCAGCAAAGGATCATGCTGCCACTGTGAACTATGAAGCTGTAGACAGGTCAAGAGGCGACGGTGAATATACTGGAATCGATGATGCGTCGCGGATTGCTCGGTGTGGGTGTCGGCATTGGCGCGTTGTTTCTGGGCATCGTGGCGTTCAGCCGTCGACAGTATTGGATCGGCTGGTGCTGCATAGTACTGGGAGCGCTTCGGATCGGATTGCCTTTATGGCAACGCAGAACGACTCGGCAGGAACCCGCCATTCACCTGAACATCAGTGACACTGATGAGGAGCGGCCTTCCGACGCGGACCGATTGTAGAGCAGGCTTTTAGCCCAATGCCATATAGTTTTCCCGCTTTCGAACACCTGGCCGATGTGGGGCGGGCGCCCTCGCCCGCGGCCGGCGCCCCCGCCGGCCTGCTCCCATACGCGACAACTCTACTCTCCGCGCGGCCAGCGGGGCCGGGGGCCCCGCGCAGGCCGGGGGGCCTGCCCCACAAAGAGGGACTTCGACTCAGCTCGCCGTCGAAAACTATATGGCATTAGGCTTTTAGCCTGCAAGGGCGGTCTGCCCGCCTCTTTCCAAACTGCAGGCTGAAGCCAGGCTGAAGCCTGCTGTACTGTTGCCACGGATAACCTACGCCGCTTTCACCGCTGCCGAGCCGGTACCCATCGCCGCCATCACCGAACCCCACTCGCCGTGATTGCGCAGATCGGAAAACTCGGGGCCGAGCAGCAGCAGCGGCAGCGTGCACTCACGCTTCGCCGCGGCTTCGCGAAGGTAGGCGAAGGCCCGGTCGGTCTCGCCCAGCCCGGTGTAAATCGACGCATAGTTCGCCAGCGGCACATGCTGCGTTCGCGCGTACTCGCCCAGGCGGTTGATCAGCCGGAGCGCCTCGTCGCGGCGGCCGGCCCGGGCGTAGCAGTAGCCCAGACAGCCACTGAACAGAAAACGGCTGCCCAGCATGTGCGACACATTCGTGAAGTGCGCGATCGCTTCCGCCCAGTTTCCCTTGCCGGCGCAGGCCTGTCCCATGCCGACGTACGACCACGGATAATCCGGCTCAAGCAGAGCGATCAGCCGGTAGCGCGACATGGCTTCGTCGTAGCGATGTTCGAGTCCCTCGATCCACCCCTGCGTGAACTGCGACATCAGCGAAACAGGATTCAGCCGTTCGGCATCGGCGAAGGCGGCCCGTGCGTCTTCCAGCCGGCCGCGGCAGGCGAACTGTATACCGAGGATCTGATGCGCGGCCGCGCTGTTCGGATCGATGCCCATGGCGCGGCGCAACTCCTTCGCGCCCTCTTCCCATTTCCAGTCGAGGAAAGAAAGTACCACTCCGCGCGCCAGGTGCGATTCCGGCAGGGCGTCGTTCAGCTCCATGGCCTTCGCGGCAGCATGACGGGCGTTCGCGGCCGCCTGGGCATCGTCGCCCCGGTCGAGAATGGCCGACCCGGTCAGGGCCTGCGCGAGCGCGGCCCACGCCGCGGCGTAAGTGGGATCGGTCTCCACGGCGTGCGTGAAAAACGGGATGCTGCTCGCGAGCGCGTTGCCCTTGTGGCTGTTCCAGCAATACAGACCCTGCAGCCAGGCGGTGAAGCTTTCGCGGTTTTCGCTCCTGCGCTCCGCCTCATTGTCGCTGCTGACGCCGGTAACGGCGCGCTTGATCGCAGTGGCCGTCTGGTCGCAGAAGGACAGATCCCCTGGCGTGTAATCCATCTCCTCAGACCACACCCAGGAGCGGTCCGCCACGTCCATGAGTTGCAGCAGAAGCCGCGGTCGGCCTCCATCGGCTTCCACGCTTCCGTCCAGAATAAAGTCGTACTGCAGGCCTTCCGCCTCTCCGGGGTTCTCGCCGGATTCCGATGCGCGGCTGCGTTCAACCACCTGCAGCATGGGCTCCTGGGTGAGCCGGTGCGCCAGCCGGCGGCGGATCTCACCGGCGAACGGCGCCTGCTCGTTATCCATGCAGAAAAACGGCGACAGGGCGATCGACCTGCGCCAGGAGCGTGGCGCGCCACCGGAGCCGGCATTCATACGAGCGCGCGCGGCAGTCTCGAATACCGGGACATAGCTGCCCTTGCGCAGTTGGATGCGAATGGCCGCATCCTGCCCCTCGGCGGCGTAGTACTCGTCGAGCTTGGCGCGGAGCCGGCGCGCCTCCACACGTACAATGGAGTCCACGCGCGGGTCGAACGAATCCTGTCGGCTGAACACCTCCAGACCGATCAGATACTCTTTCAGCCGGTGGTGACGGCTGCTCAGGCATTCTTCGACAACGAACTGCAGAAAGCGCCGGATGCGATGCGAATGAACGAACACGCGGCTGCGGAGAATGCGGTCGAGCTCGGCCCGAATATCGGCAACGGGCAACCCGTTCACCGAAGCCGGGACGCTCTCGACCGATGACGAAGAAGAGAGACCTTGTACGGCGGAGTCCATCATTTCACAGATAGGACAGGACTCTAACCCAGGTTGTTACATATTTTCGTACGACTTTTTGATGCCGTTAGGCTATTGGGAACAAACCCGTTTTCTTGTTGCGCCCGAATCCCGAACGCACCACGTTACATTTTCCTGGGCATGGGACCAGGATCGTCCCTGGCGTTTCCGTGACGACAGGAGAAGAACGTCACGCCCGGCATCGGCTATCAGGCCCTTCGGCGTCGCTACCAGGCTGCGGCTCGCCGGAATCAGGAGCTCTGCGGCAGTGCTGTATTCCGCTGCGGGTTGCGGCCAGTACGCCAGCCGTCTGAACGAAGTCCCAGGCGTGGAGGCTTCGGAGCCATGCCGCTGGCGCGTCAGGGCTGAAGGATGAATCGTCAATGAACCTCACCGGACGGCGTGGGCAGTCAAATTGCACCGCCGACTGTGCATATTTATCGTTGGGGCGGGGATAGAGTGTGATACAACTTACTAAACCCCGGCCCAAAAGCAAACGCCGTGCAGCATTTCCCAACACTTCCGAACTTTTGCACGTCTAAAGCGGTTTAGAGCAAACATGCGGCCCGGCCTTCTACCTGTGCTCGCCCTGGGCGTCATCGCGCTTACTGCGTGCGGTAATCGGCCCACCCGTGTTATCGCCGCGACATCCCCAGTGATGCCCGCCGCCGCGACCGCCGACCGCTCGGTGATTCGTTTGAACGGCACCGTCCAGGCCGTTCATGCTTCTGTCATACAGACCCCGCAGATCTGGGGGACGGGCGGAGGCCTGATCCTGATGAGGCTCGCGCCGAACGGGACCAGGGTTCGACAAGGCGACATTCTGGCTGAATTCGACAACACAGCGCAAGTGAAGGCCGCCCGCGACGCGTCGGCGAAGGCTGACGACCTGGGCCATCAGATCGAACAGAAGAGAGCCGAGCAGCGCAGCAATCGGGAGACGCGGACAAGCCAGCTCCTGCAAGCCGAGGCGGACCTGTCGAAAGCGCAGCTCGAGATCCGCAAAGGTCCGATTCTGAGCGCCATCGAGGACCAGAAGAACGCCGTCAAGCTGGAGGACGCAAAAGATCACGTCGCCAGTCTTCGCAAATCGAACCACTTCCACGACCTCGCCGAGGCGGCCGAGCTGAAAATCCTCGAATTACAGCACGATCGGCAGAAGGTTGCCGTGCAACGCGCCGAGGACAACATGCAAAAGCTCACCGTCCGTGCGCCTCTGGGCGGCATGGTAGCGCTCGAGAATGTCTGGAAGCAGGGCACCATGGGGCATCCGCAGGAAGGCGACCAGCTCTATCCCGGCTCGCCGCTGCTGAGGATCTTCGATCCGTCCGAGATGCGCATCGAACTGAAGGTGAGCGAGCCCGATGACGCGCGAATCGTCCCCGGAACTGAGGCGGTGGTGCACCTGGATGCGTATCCCGATCTGGCGTTCAAAGCGGTGTTCGAGACCGCCAGCCCGGTGGCTTCGTCATCGATGGATTCATCGCTCAAGACCTTCGCCGCGCGCTTCCGGTTTGTGGGGAGCGACCCACATCTGCTGCCGGACCTGTCGGCGGCGGTGGACATTTCGGCCGAGCCGCGGCCGCCCGTTACCGAGCCGCGACCGCGAGGGAGCGGTAAATGACCCGCCCCCGCCGCCGCCTGTGGATCTGGCTGACCCTCGCGGCTCTTCTCCTCGCCGGAGCCGGCGGCGCCGTCGCCTGGGTTCGCAGCACCCACACGCCGCCGGACCTGCCCATGGCTACCGTGCACAAGGGCGAGTTTCTGGTGCTGGTGCACACTCGCGGTGAACTGGTGGCGCGCCACGCGGTGGAACTGTCGGCCCCGCGCGAAGTCTCGGATCTGACCATCGTCTTTCTGGCGCCTCCGGGCAGCGAGGTGACTCCCGGCCAGGTGGTGATCCGGTTCGATTCGAGCCGCGCGCAGCAGCAGTTGCAGCAGCAGACCGCGGCCCTCAACCAGGCGCAGTCGTCGCTCGACCAGGCGGTCGCCCAGGCGCGCATTACCGCCGAGCAGGACAAGCTCGACCTCGATCAGGCGAAGTACGACGTGGAACGCGCGAAGCTCGAGGCATCGAAGCAGGCCATCGTCAGCGCCATCCAGGGCGAGGAGAGTCACATCGACCTCGGCATCGCGGAGGAAAAGCTGAAGGTGGAAGAGAGCGCCATCGCGCTGCACAAAACATCGGACGAGGCGAAGATAGCCTCGGCGACGCGCCTGCGCGATCAGCAGGCGCACGAAGTCGCGATCACCAAAAAGCAGCTCGAGCAGATGGAGGTCAGCAGTCCGATTCGCGGCGTCACGTCCTATCACAACAACTATTCGAACGGTTGGGCCAATGCGCAGCCGTTTAAGGCGGGCGACCACGTCTGGCCGAGCGCGATCATCGGCGAGATTCCCGACCTCTCGACCCTGGCTATGGAGAGCCGGCTCGATGAAGTGGATCGGGGCAAAGTGAGCCCCGGCTCGGCGGTGCTGGTGCATGTGGACGCGCTGCCCGAGAAGACCTTCCCGGCGAAGCTGGATGCAGTGTCGCCGCTTACCGAGCAGAGCTTCACCGACTGGCCGCCCACGCGCAGCTTCAAGGCCTACGCCAGCGTAGCATCGGCCGATCCCCGCCTGCGGCCGGGCATGAACGCAGCGGCCGATTTCGTGGTGACGCGCATCCCCGACGCGCTCAGCATCCCGGCGAAGGCGCTCTTCGTGCGCGACGGGAAACCTGTTGTGTACCTGAAGACCGCGCAAGGTTACGCGCCCCGGTTCATTGATGTGCAGGCCCGCAATACCGACGAGGCGGCTATTCGCGGCATCGCCGCGGGATCGCGTGTGGCGCTGGAAGATCCGTCGAAAACAGGAGCCCGCCCATGAAGTGTGGGGCAGCGTGTCACGCTGCGGCGGCCTGTCACGCCGCCTGGTCTGGCCTCCGGATTGCCCGATGTGGCGCACGCTTCAGCGTGCCGGTGCGAGCTTCAGCTCGCGCTGCCCGACTGTGGGCTGAAGCCCACAGCAGCACGCTGAAAGCGTGCGCCACTGGCAGGCCGAAGGCCTGCTCTACTGGACTCAACGCATGAGCACTGCGACGCTTCAGCAAGCGCAACGTCCTGCCCGACGCAAGCCCGGGATCGCCGCCGTCCTCCTCCGCCGTACCGGCATCGCGCTGCTGATCATCGCGCCGCTCGCGGCCGCTGCCTGGTACGGCGTTCGCGCCTACCATGCGCTGGCGACTACCACGACCTCGCCCATCCCCACCACCACCGTCCGCCGTGGCGAGGTGACCTTCACCATCACCGCGAAAGGCGAACTGAAGGGCGGCAACTCGGAAATGCTCGCCGCGCCCATGATCCCGGGCGACATGCACATCACGTTCCTGCGCAAACCGGGCGAGGTGGTGAAGGAGGGCGATGAGGTGGTGAAGTTCGACACCACCGAGCAGGAGTACAACCTGAAGGAGGCCGAATCCGATCTGGCCGAGGCTGACCAGCACGTTTTGCAGGCGCAGGCCACTCTCGACGCGCAGGCCGAGGAAGACCGCTACGCGCTGCTCAAGGCGAAATCCGATCTGCGCCTGGCTGAGCTCGAACAGAAGAAGAACCCGGTATCGGCGGCCATCACCGCGAAGCAGAACGACATGGCCGTTGAGCAGGCGCGAGCGCACCTGAAGCAACTGGAGCAGAACCTGGCGAACCGTCAGGCCGCGAATCGGGCCGGCGTCGCCATGCAGCAGGCCGGGCGTGGCAAGGCCCAGGTGATGGCGGACATGGCGCGCCGCAACATCGCCAGCATGACGCTCACCGCGCACCGCGCCGGCTACGTCGCCGTGAACCCGAACACCGCCGTCAATTTCTTTTTCTCCGGTATGGAATTCCAGCAGTTCCAGGTGGGCGATTCGGCGCGCCCCGGCATGGCCGTTGCCGAGATCCCCGATTTGAATAACTGGCAGGTGACCGGCACCATCGCGGAGCTCGACCGGGGCCACCTGGCGGCGGGCCAGAAAGCGGAAATCCGCATCATCGCCATTCCGGGCAAGCGCTTCACCGGGCATATCAAAGACCTTGGCGGCACCACCGGATCGCCGTGGGATCGCCACTTCGATTGCCACATCGCGCTCGATACGGCTTCGCCCGAGCTGCGTCCGGGCATGAGCACTCGCGTCGTGATCACTACCGATTCCATAAAGAACGCGTTATGGGTCCCGGCCCAGGCGCTGTTCGTGAAGGACGGCAAATACTTTGTCTACACCCCGTCCGGAACCGGCTTCGCGCCACGCGACGTGAAGCTGGTGCGGCAGAGCGAGAGCCAGGTGGTTGTCGATGGCCTGCGCGAAGGACAGACGATCGCGCTGTCCAATCCCGAGCGGCAGGCGAAGAAGACGGCCACGGCCTCGAGCGCGTCGGAGGCGATCCGCAAATGAGCGGCGCCGTGAATATCGCGCGCTTCTTCTCCGATTTCGCTCTGGCTTTTCAGAGCATGTTCACGCAGAAGACGCGGACGTTCCTCACGGCGCTCGGCATTATCTTCGGCGTGGGCGCGGTAATCGGAATGCTGGCGATCGGCGCGGGTGCGCGCGAGGAATCTCTGCGCTTCATCGAACAGCTTGGCGTTCGCAACATCCTGGTCGATTCGCGGCCGGCCACCAGTCAGGAAGAGCTGCAGCAGCGCCGCCGCTCGTCGCCCGGCCTCACCGAGCGCGATGTGCGTATTCTGACCGCGAACGTGGCGGGCGTGAACCTCATCTCGCCGCGCAAGAGCCTGCATCCCGCGAAGGTGCTGCCGCGTCCGGCGCATGATATCCCGGAACTGCTGGCCGTCGAGCCTTCCTACGCGGGCATTCACAACTGGCGGCTGGAAGAGGGCGCATTTTTCACCCCCGCCGACGAAGAAGCGAGCGCCGCCGTCTGCGTGCTGGGGGAAGCTGCGAAGACCAGCCTGCTCGGGTACGGATCGGCGGTCGGCCGCTTCGTCAAGCTGAACGACACCTGGCTCGAGGTGATCGGGGTACTGCAGCCGCAGATCGAGCAGTCGTCCGACAAAGGCGAGGGCGGTCCCGATGCCAACAACTTTGTCTATGTGCCGCTCACCACTCTGCAGTACCGTTTCGTTGACCTCGGCGGCGGGCTCAAGGACGAGCTCGACGGCGTGGACCTGCAACTGAAACCGGGAACCGACAGCGTGGAATCGGCCGGCGTGGTATCGGCCATCCTGAACTCCACGCATCACGACGTGCAGGATTTCAGCGTGACCATCCCCGCCGCGCTGCTCGCCCAGCAGCAACGCTCGCAGACCATCTTTACCTACGTGATGGTGGCTATCGCGGCCATCTCGCTGTTGGTGGGCGGCATCGGCATCATGAATATCGTGCTGGCCACGGTGCTGGAGCGCACACGCGAGATCGGCGTGCGCCGGGCCGTCGGGGCGCGGCGCTCGGATATCGTGCGCCAGTTCCTGGTGGAGTCGGTGCTGATCTCCGTCGGAGGCGGCCTGCTCGGAATCGCGTTCGGCTATCTGCTTTCGTGGCTGATCGCGCACGCGGCGCAATGGAGAACCATCGTGACCACGTCATCCATATTGATGGCTTTCGGCGTGTCGGCGGCCGTCGGCCTGGTATTCGGCATTTATCCGGCCATGAAGGCCTCGCGGATCGATCCGATCGAGGCGTTGCGTTATGAGTAGGCTTTGTAGAGCAGGCTTTAGCCTGCGCACTTACGTTTTCAGCCTGCTCGCCTGCATTGCCTCGCTTCACGCGGCATCCTTCTCCTTCGTGGACCCTCTCTATCATCGGCTCTACCCGCCGCCCCAGCCGGTGCGCGTCCGGCCCATCGAGGGCATCGACGAACACATTACCAACGGCAAGCTGCATCTGAATCTTCGGGATTTCGTCACGCTGGTGCTCCGCAACTCTACTGAGATCCATCTGTCCAGTCTCGACGTCCTCACCGCCGCCGACCAGATCACCCGCGCGAAATCCCCGTTCGATCCGGATCTGCAGTTCGGCTTCAGCGCACAGCGCTACGTCGAGCCGACTTTCACGCAGATCAGCGGCGCAACGATATTGAGCAGCCTCACCCAGAGTTCATCTTTGCAATACCAGGAGTTGCTGCCCTCCGGCCAGACCCTCACATTCGGCTACACCGGTATACGCAATTCATCGAACAGCTCTTTCAATACCTTCAACCCGAATATTGCCAGTACGCTGGCCTTCAACTTCAGCCAGCCGTTGCTGCAGAACCGAACCAATCTGCTCTACCGCGCGCCACTGATGATCGCGCGCACCCAGTTACTGATCACCTCCGAGCGCAACGAAGCGACGATCGCCAACCTGATCAGTAGCGCCGTCCAGCAATACTGGCAGGCCATTCTTGCCCGCGACATCATCCGCGTGCAGGACCAGCTACTGCAACTGGCGCAGAAATCTTACGACCGCGACAAGACGGCGCTCGACCTCGGCGCACTGCCGAAGCTGGACATCTTCCAGTCGGAGTCGCAGGTGGCCCAGCACAAGCTCGATCTGGTGCAGGCCCAGTATGCGTATCGCGCGAACCTCGACAACCTGCGGCATCTGATCGGCGCGGACCTGCGCCCCGACACGCGCAGCATCGACGTCGTGCTCGAGGACGATCCGGCGACGCTGCCGCTGCGGACCATCGATCCGTTCGAGACGGCGCTGGCCACCGCGCTGCACAACCGGCCGGAGCTAAGCGCGGTGCGCCGCAGCATATCGCTCGACGACCTGAATGCGCGCGTCGCCCGCGACCAGATCAGGCCGCAGGTGAACCTCAATGTGCTGGGCGGAGCCAGCGGGCTGGGGGGGAACTCGGTGATCGGCGTGATTGTACCCGGAGGCCTGGGCGACTCGCTCAGCCAGATGTTTCTGTTCAACTCGCCGTATTATGGCGCGGGCCTCAGCTTCAACCTGCCATTCCGCAACAGCGCCGCGCAGGCAAGTCTTTCCGACGCGCTGGTCAACAAGGCGCGCGACCGCTATTCCGAACGCCAGACCGAACAGCAGGTGGTGCAGGACGTGAAGCAGGCCATCAACAGCCTGGAGCTGGCGAAGGCGGCCATCGATGCCGGCGCCACCGCGCGCGAGCTGGCCAGAAAGAATGTGGATGCCGAGCAACAGAAATACGAGCTGGGCGGGACCACCATCTTCGAGCTGCTGCAGGCGCAGAACCAGCTCGCCTCCGTCGAGAACTCGCTGGTAAGCGCCTACGTCGGCTATCAGACCGCGTACGTGCAATACGAGCGCGCCACCTGGACCCTGTTCGACGACTACAACATCAAGATCGACTCAACCCCATAAGCTTTGCCTCTCCGTGGGGCAGACGATCGGGTTTTGTCGTCTGCCATGCCTTGGCGCTCGAACAGGCAGACGACAAAACCCGATCGTCTGCCCCACGGGGATCTATACTCGTCGGATATGTCGCCTCAACCGCAACACGATGTCTCCATCCGTCCCGCCACAAAGGACGACGCGGCACTCTGCGGACAGATCTGCTACGACGCGTTCTCCACGATTAATGGGGCGCACGGTTTTCCGCCCGATTTTCCCGGACCGGAGGGCCCCACGGCGGTCCTTACCATGATGTTCTCGAGCCCCGGCTGTTATTCCGTGGTGGCCGAACACGGCGGGCGCATCGTGGGCAGCAATTGCCTGGATGAGCGCTCCATCATTTCAGGCGTTGGGCCCATCACCATTGACCCCGCCGCGCAAAACCTCGGCATCGGCCGGAAGCTCATGCAGGCCGTGATCGACCGGGCAAACCAGCAGGGCGCCGCCGGAATCCGCCTTGTACAGGCTGCATTTCACAACCGCTCGCTGTCTCTATACACGAGCCTCGGCTTCGATGTCCGTGAGCCGCTCTCCTGCATGCAGGGACGAACGCGCGAGCGGAATGTTCCCGGATGTACCGTGCGGCCGGCTCGCCCCGCCGATGTCGATGCCTGTAACGCCCTCGCACGCCAGGTGCACGGATTCGATCGCGGTACGGAATTGGTGCAGGCAGTCCAACAAGGCGCCGCGAAGGTGGTGGAGCGCGGAGACCGCATCACCGGCTACTCCAGCGACCTCGCCTTCTTCGGCCACACAACCGCGGAAACCAATCTCGACCTGCAGGCCCTCATCGCGTCGGCGGAATCGTTCGGCGGTCCGGGAATTCTCGTTCCGTCGCGCAACAGCGCGGTGTTCCGCTGGTGCCTGTCGAACGGTCTGCGAGTGGTGCAGCCCATGACGTTGATGAGCGTTGGGCTATACAACGAACCCGCCGGCGCGTGGCTGCCGTCAATCGTGTTCTGAACCGTGTTCACGCGTTGGCTCCGACCGCGTTCTCCGTACGGTCGGTAATTGCCATCTCTCTTGACTTACGGCGGTCCACCGCGTTCGCCAGCACTTCGATTGGAAATCGCCAATAACCAAAGGGGCCACAGCGCCCACCACGCCGAGGATCCCGTAATACGCTGCATGCAGGACCCGGCCCCACCAGACCAGGGGCCTGTGGAGCAGAAACAAGCGATCGAAAATATCCCGCGCAAGGTCGCGCTCCTGTATCTGTGCAGCCGAACCGGGGAAATGTGCGTCACGGCGGCTTTGATTCGGGCAGCGATCGCAGACTGCAGCTCAGCCAGCGATTCCGGAGGAACAGCGGCCAAAGCGCTGCCAGAGTCGGATGCCTTCTGCAGCGTCTCGGCAAAGGCAAGCGGGCTTGTCACTTCCTCCATCAGGCGCTTTGATTGCTGCCGGACATCGCAGGCCTCGAAAGTTTGCCGAGGTCCATGTTGCTGGCCGGCAAGCCGCATACTTCGGGCACTTTCTCAGTCAGTTCCGACATGATCCGGGCCGGCGCTGGCCATGAGCCGATGAACGTCCTCGGTCGAGGTTCGCTGCGTCGTAACCGTCGGAAGCCGGCCACGATTCGCCCACTCCACGGAGGTCCACCGAGACCACCGTGAACTTCTTTGACAGGCGAGCCATCACCGCCACGACATACTCGACTCCGGTCGGCCATCGCGTGTTAGTCTGATTCTGCTTGCTCAGTGTGACTTACTTCGTCCGGCGCCGCCAGACTGCGGTTGCGCCGCAGGCCGTACCGAAGGTTCAGCCGTGACCATGAGCGCCGATCCGCTGCTCGCGTGGCGTAAAGAATTTCCGATTCTCGAAAACACCACCTACCTGATCAGCCATTCGCTGGGGGCAATGCCGCGCCGCGCCGCCGCCGCTTTGCAGGAATACGCGGATACGTGGGCAACGCGCGGCGTTCGCGCCTGGGAAGAAGGCTGGTGGGAGATGCCGGTGACCATCGGCAATCTCATCGGCTCTATCATCGGCGCCGGACCCGGCGAAATGGTGATGCACCAGAACGTCTCGATTTGTCAGGGGATGGTCACGTCCTGCTTCGCCTGGAATGGGTCGCGGAACAAGATCGTCACGGACGGCCTGAATTTCCCCTCAAACGACTACATCTATTACGGACTCGAGCGCCTGGGAGCGCGCATCTGCCGTGTGCCCTCGCCCGACGGCATGACCTTGCCGCTGGACTCCCTGCTCGGCGTGATTGACGAACAAACGCAGCTCGTCTCCGTCTCGCACGTGGCTTTCCGCAGTTCCTTCGTGCAGGATCTTGCCGCTATCACACGGCGCGCGCATGAAGTGGGAGCGCTGGTGATTGCCGACCTTTATCAATCGGCCGGAATCCTGCCGCTCGATGTCCACGCTCTGGGCGTCGATTTCGCCACCGGCGGCTCGGTCAAGTGGCTGTGCGGCGGACCGGGCGCCGGATACTTATACGTCCGGCCCGGTCTGCGCACCGAGCTTCAGCCGGCCGCTACCGGATGGATGGCCCACAGCCGTCCGTTCGAGTTCGAGTCCGGCCCCATCGACTTCGCCCCCGACGCATTCCGGTTCCTGAACGGCACCCCGAACGTTCCCGCCCTGTATGCCGCGCGCTCGGGTTACGAGATTGTCAACCAGATCGGCGTTGAAGCCATCCGCGCCAAATCGGTCCGCCAGACCCAGCGCCTCATCGAGCTTGCGGACGAAGCGGGGTTCAGCGTCCGCTCCTGCCGCGATCCACAACTGCGCGGCGGCGTTGTTGTCCTGGATGTGCCGAACGGGAAGGAAGTCACTCGCGAGCTGGGGCTGCGCAACGTGCTGGTGGATTACCGTCCCGACGCCGGAATCCGCATCTCCCCGCACTTCTACACCGCCGACGAAGAGGTGGAGCGCGTGATCCGCGAGATCCGGTCAATTATCGGCTGATCAGGGAACTTTTCCGGCGGGTACATCGTAGGCAGCTTACATGACCAGAACGCTCCCTCTTCTATTCGCCGCTTTCGCAGCCCTTCCGATTGCGGCACTCGCACAGGCTACGGCGGCGGCCCCCACGGCAGCGCCGGAGAATCCCATTTCCGACAGCGAAAAGCGTGTCTATGGGATGCTCAGCGGCGTGCTGATCGCCGCGGCGCAGAAAATGCCGGAAGAAAACTATTCATTCAAGCCGGTCCCGGAGGTCCGGACCTTCGGCCAACTGGTCGGCCATCTTGCCGATTCTCAGAATTTCTTCTGCGCAACGGCTGCCGGCGAAGCGCCGCCCGCCAGCGGGATCGAGAAAAGCAAAACCACGAAAGCGGATCTGATCGCCGCGTTGAAGGACGCCGTCGCGTACTGCAATAAGACCTATGCCGCAATGACCGATGCAAAGGGCAGCGAGATGACGAAGATGATGAACTTCGAGTTCGCGAGGCTTACCGTGCTCGCCGCCAACTTCGCCCACGATTACGAGCACTACGGCAACATGGTCACGTATATGCGGATAAAAGGAATCGTCCCACCGACCAGCGAGAAGAAGGACAGCGGCGGACAGAAATAGCCGCCCTTGACATGGCTTCAGCCTCCCCTGATCGCGGTGGCCGCGAGGTAGCGCACCATCGGCGCTTTCGCGGCGGAGGCGAGAGTGGTCAGCCGCTTCAGCGCCTCGTCGCCCTGGCCGGACGCTCGCAGCAGCTCCGCCTCATCGAACGACAGCAGGTCGCGAGAGGACGCCGGCGCGTTCACGAGCGCTTTCCGAACCTCCTCGAGAGCGCCGCTGACCCGGCCGGCTGCATCCCCGGTGTTCACGCGGAGCGCGGCGAGCATGGGATAGACGTAATCGGGAGAGTCGATGGCCGCGCTCGCCTTCGCCACGTGGCTCAGGCGCTTTTGCGCTGCCTTCTCATCCCCGCACGAACTCTCCACCTGCGCCATCAGGTACTGGAAATGGGGCGCCTTCATGAACGCGCCGAAACCGAAGAATGAGAATGCAACGGCCGGGTCCTCATCGCCGAGATGAAACAGCCCGTCTTTTGCAGGGCCGCACTGGCCCGCTCTTGCCTCGGCCAGCAGCCGCTGCAATTGCACTTCGATCCAGGCGCGGCGAACGTCGTCCGGCTGCTTGTCGCCGGCGAACTCTTGCGCATGGAAGCGGCCCGCCGCCTCGTCGGCCCGGCCTGCGGCGGCGAACACCATGGCGCTGTTTGCAATGGCCACCGGTGATGAACCGGCAGTCGTGGGCTCCTCGTGCCTCGGCACGACGACGGCCACCGGTCTGACGGGAGCGGCTTTCGCGGACGCAGCTTTGACCGGCGCGGCTTTGGCGGGCAGGTCCTTTCCAAATGTGTGGAGCGCCGCGGACAGCGTCGGCTCGAGCGCCGCCGCATTCACGTGCAGATCTCTGGCTGTCTCCAGTTCGCGGATTGCCGGGGCCGCGAACTGCCAGTCCAGATCCCATAAGCCGAGAAGATAATGCGCCAGTCCGTCGCCGGAATCGTGCGCCGCGGCATCGCCGAGCACCGGCTGCGACGTCGCGCGCCACGGAAAGACGAACCGTGCATCGGCGGCGTCGGCGCGCACAGGCGGCGCATTGCGGCCGAGCTTTCGTTGGCACCAGGCGCGGTAGTAGCGAAGCAGTGCATTCTGTTCGGCGGGCATCCAGCCCGGCTCATGCTCGCCCGCGGGCGCGGCCGGGTAATCGCGCGCAAGCACGGCGAGTGCGGAATCGTAAGAACCGAGGTTGAGATACAGATCTGCAACATCGAGGATGCGCTCGGGATCGGCGCCGAGGTGCTCGGCGAGCGACGGATCGTTTCCGCCCAGCTCGACATTCGCTTCGCGCACGGTGTTGTCCGCGGGGTCGGCAGCCAGCCATTTCTGAACGCTCGCGCGCGCCCGCTCGGTCTGTCCGCTTGTTCGCAGAAGAGCGACATCGATAGCGCCTTCGCGCGCCGATCCGTCGGCGAGCAGCGGCTGCATGATTTTCAGCGCGCCGGCGACGTCACCGGAACGAGCCTTCAGGCATGCCAGCTCCGCCGCCGCGGCTCGGCCGAACTTCGAGCGAGCACGCACGGCGACCAGGGCCACGCGCGCCTCTTCGTTGCAGCCGAGCGCAGCCTTCGCGGCGCCGTAGTAATAGAGCCCTTCGTCGTTGCCGGGCTCGCGCTGCACCACCTGCCGCAGATGGTCCACCGCCTCGTCATAGTGATGCAGAGTGAACTCCAGCCGGCCCGCTGCGAGCAGCACAGGCAGGCTGTTCGGCGCTTTTTTCAGCGCCGCCTCAAAACTACGCCGGGCGATTGGCAACTGACCGAGCTTTTCATTCATGTTGCCGCGATCCAGCAGCATCTGCGAAGTTTCAGGACCCGTGGGCATGCCCGCCGCACGCACGGCCGGAACAGAGTCGGCGTCATACCGATTCTCGGTGTGCTCCAGCAGCAGCGCGCCGCGCGCATCCAGTAATTGAACGGTGTACGGCGCGTGATTGGGAGCGTCCACCGATTGCGAAAACGTGCGCGCGGGATCGAGATCGACAGCGTGCTCGAAAACCGGCTGCCCGTTGCTGAGCAGCCGCACCTTCGCCCCGCCGATGGCGCGCACCGGCGCAATTTCCACGACCAGTTGCTCGCCATTGGACGACTTACGGCGCTCCAGGTTCACGGCCGCATCGAGATTCGCACGCGCAACGCCGCCTGCGTCGCGCACGGAAAGCCAGTACTCCGTGAAGGCGCGCGATTCGCCCGGATCGAGAAACTCGAAGTCGGTCTGCTGGGTAAACAGACCGGCCTGCATCTCGATGTACGACACCGCGCCCTTGGTAAGGTTCTGAAGCGCCCACGGGTCGAGCTTGCTCCCCCACAGCCATAACTTTTTACCGGTTACGATCTTCGGGTCGGCGTAGTGTACGACAGCAGTCCGCGACCGAGGCTTGTAAACTGCGAAAAACGGCTCGCGGCAGCCCTGCGCGAAATATCCCTCGGCGTCGGCATGATTCGACGCTATAGACAGATCGACGCCTTTGTCGTCGATGGGCCAGGACGTAGTCCCCTCCTTCGTGTGCAGGTACATGAAGTGCGTTGGATAGATGAAACGCATCGCCGGATCGTCGAGCGCGATAGCGGCGTTGCTCCACCAGGAGTAACGATGACGCGCACGCGTGGGGTTGGCGAGCACCACGCGCTGTTCGAGCATCGCGGTCCCGGGCCGCAGGGTATAGTCCACCCGCCATTTCATGCCGGTGATACGGTCGGCGTCTTCCACCGTGATCGTGCCGGAGCCATCCTTCCCCGAGCTGAGCGCGAAGTCGACGGGCGATGACCCGACCAGGCTGTGGCCGATCGGGAAGTTGCTCTCGATGCCCATCGCCACCCAGGCGCCGCGAAGTCCCACCGAAGCTTCCTTTTTCACCACCGAATTGGCATAGAACATTTCATGCCCGTCGCGTTTGTCACGGCAACTGTAGACGTGTCCGCCGAGATCGGGGAGCACGCGGCAGGAGAGATACTCGTTCTCGATATTCAGCGCGCGCCAGGTCTGGTCGGCCGGCTGCGCGCCGAGGTTTGCGCGATGCGTGTACGGATAAACGTCCCAGCCGTTCTGGTTCAGAACGCTGAAGGGAGGCGCGACATCGGGAGCGCCCTCGCTGTACGTCGGCAGCGATATCTTGTCCTGCCACACGCGAACCGGAGGCGGCGCGGCGAATCCTGCGATGCAGAACAACAACGGTAGCAGGGCGAACCTGCGCATGCTCACCGCCAGATTAACACCGCAGTAGAGCAGGCTTTCAGACGGTGCGGAAAAAGTAAGTTCACACGCCGAAGGCCTGTTCCACAATCGCAGTAAACCATTGACCAGGTGTTGTGGAACAGGCGTTTTCGCCTGTTTGGGCAGCATTGATTTACTTTTTCAGCACCGTCTTTCAGCCTGCATTCAGCTTGCCGATGGCTTCCGACAGCTCCGCGGGCGTGTGAATCCGATAAACCTGGCCGGAACAGGCCCTGACCAGCCTTTCCAGGGTGTCCGGGAACTCGGTCGGCCGGGTGGCCACCGCCTGCGCGGGATTGAAATATATGCCCATATCGAAAGCCTTGTCCACGCGATGCTGGAAGTAAAACAGGCGCGGTCCGTCATGCCCGGTCTCGCACGGCAGGCTGCGCCATTTCGATTCGTCCCGCGCATATGGCCCCAGGAAAAGGATCGCATCCGGCCGCTCGGGAGCCGACCACTCCTTTCGTATCAGAGAGTCCAGCAGATCCAGGTCGTGTTCCTTCGTTTTCAGATTGTCGATGGGGATTAGATTGAGATTGAGGGAGTACACCGTCCGCGCTAGTTTATGAAAGCCCTCGGCGTTGAACCCGTTTTGGCGAAACAGCTCGCGCTGCTGGTCGAGGTTGAACGCGATCAGGCGAATGTCGTCGAAGGCGCATCCGGACAACACCGTGGCGAGCGAACTCAGCAGCAACGCCTGATCCGGAATCCGCAGCGTTGTGCGCGGCCCGTACAGGCTGGCAACGTGAAACAGCACGGTCAGCCGCCGCGGCGGTCCGGCGGAGCGTGACGCGTAACGCGTCCAGCTCAGACGCTCCAAAGGCTGCACCACGCCGGGATCGAGCAGGAGGGGCAGGCGCCGTTCGGCACGCTTCGGGGCGGCCGTGAACGTGACCTGTTTGCGGTACAGCCGCTCGGCCGAATCGACTACGGCCAGATCCATGCGGTACCTGCCTCGGCCCAGAAAGAAACCGCCGGCCATAGTGTAATCCGTCGTATCCGGGGCCGTCATCGGCTGCTCCCGCGATGCGGCCTGGAAGAAGCACACCGGCGGATGGGCGCCGTCCGCGGGCGTCACCCGCGCCAGCACGTGCAAAGCCGGGCCGTTTTCGCGGAATTCTTCATACGGAACCTGGATGCGATATCCGGCATAGAAACGAAACGAGTACGTGAGCGAGGGACGAAGAGCCTCGAAATAAACGGGGAGTGGAGTTCCCCTGCCCAGGTCCAGCACTCGATTGACTTCGGCGCAATCGGTCTGGGTGTTCACAACCTGTGCTCCCGCGCCGGATGCAAGCGCACCGACGAGGAGCAGCATCTTCAGATGCATTTGCCTGCATTATTACCTTTTGCGCGCCGCGCCGCGACCGTGTAGGGAGCGGTTTCGTTACGGCTCCGCTGTCCGTGTGGCCTGCCGACGTGCTGTCAGCTATCGCAATTCTGGCCCAGCGTTTCCAGCGCCAGATGCCGGCCGTTCCCGGCGGCGGCAGCAATCTCCAGCGCAAAGGCGAGCACGCGGCGCGTGTCCAGGGGATCGATGAGCGCATCCACATGACCGCGCGCGGCGGCATGCCGTGCGTCGAGCCAGCGCTCGTAATCGACGCGCGTCTTGTCCGCCCGCTCGCGCAGCTCTTCAGGAACCTGCTTGCCGGAGGCCCCCAGCTTTTCGAGCTCCGGACCGTGCACGGCCTGTACCGCCGCATCGCCTTCCATGACGCCGATGCGCGCCGTGGGCCACGCAAACGTGAAGTTCGGATCGAAGCCCTGGCCGGCCATGGCATAGTAACCGGCGCCGCTCGCGTGATTCAGGGTCACGATGATCTTCGGCACGGTGGCGCAGGCCATGCTCTCCACCATGTCGGCCCCGGCCCGGATAATGGCTTCGCTTTCGGCCTCCGCCCCCACCATGAAGCCGGAGACGTCCTGCAGGTAGATGAGTGGCATGCCGCCGCGGTTGGCGGCTTCGACAAAATACGCCACTTTGCGGGCCGATTCGGCGTAGACAATGCCGCCGATTCGCGGTCCTCCATGAGCCTTCAGAAAACCGCGGCGATTGGCGATGAGGGCCACCGGACGGCCCGCAAGGCGGTATTCGGCGCAGAGCATTTCCGGTGCGTAGTCGGGCTGGAATTCCAGGTGATCGCCCGCGTCGACGATCCGCGCCACCACTTCTTCCATGTCGTAGGGCATGCGGTGATCGGACGGCAGCACGTCGTAGAGCCCTTCCGCGGGTTTCGCCGGCAGCGTGCCTTTGGGCGCCGCCGGAGGAGCCGGCATATCGCGGAACTTCTGCCGAATCAGATGCAGGCACTCGCGATCGTCCGCGGCGCGGTAGTGGGCAACGCCGCTGACCGACGTGTGCATGCGCGCGCCCCCCAGCGTCTCCGCATCGATCGTCTGGCCCACCGCGCCCTTCACCAGGTTGGGCCCGCCGAGCCCCATGAAGCTGGTGTGGTCCACCATGAAGATGACGTCGCTCAGCGCCGGCAGATACGCGCCCCCCGCGATGCACGGGCCCATGACCGCGGCGATCTGCGGCACACGCAGGATTCGGCGCATCAGCGAGTTGTAGTAAAAGATGCGCGCCGCGCCGTACTGGCCCGGGAAAATGCCGTCCTGCAAAGGAAGGTTGACGCCCGCCGAATCCACCAGATAGACGATGGGCGTGCGGTTGCGCATGGCGATCTCCTGCGCGCGCAGGATTTTCGTGATGGTCTCCGGCCACCACGCGCCCGCTTTCACAGTGGCGTCGTTGGCCACGACGACCGCCGGACGCCCTTCGATCTTCGCGAGACCCGTGACCACGCCGGCGCCGGGAGCCTGGCCCTCGTAGCGGTCGTAAGCGAGGAGCAGGCCGATCTCCAGAAACATCGAACCCGGGTCGGTCAGTTCGGCAATGCGCTCACGGGCGGTGAGTTTGCCGTCGCGGTGCTGCTTTTCGATCTTCTTCAGACCGCCGCCGGCGCGAAGCTTTTCCTCGAGTGAAGCGAGATCGTCAACAAGCTGCCGTATGCGGCTGGTGGATGCGCCGGTGCTCACGAATACTCAGGATAGCGAACCAGCGCAGGCCAAAGGCCTACTCTACTGCGCTCGTAAATGCCGATGCGTGGTTGTGGACCAGGCGTTTTCGCCTGCGACCCTCAGCGTCTGTAGCGATGGTACACGCCGCCTCCGTGGGCGCTGAGGTCGATGATTACGGCAATTACCATCAGGATCAGATTGAAGCCCACGATGGGCATGCCGTTATTCACCAGCCACGCGTAAAGCAGCGTGGTCCAGGGGAGAAAAATGAACCCGAGAAGCGGTATCAGTATGCCGTGATAGGCGTGCTCGAGGTAGCTGCTGAAGAAGAACATCAGCACCAGGATAATGCGGGGACCCAACAACATCAGAAGCAACAACAGACAACAGGGCATCTATTCCTGTCCTTCCTGTTTGTGATGAAATGGCCAGATCTTCCATAGTCCGCGGCTCATCCGGGCGGCGGCGGCGCGGAAGCCATGGGACCCACTCTGACGGTTCGCCGGCGCGAGTGAAGCGGCACGGTCGGCCTCGCCGCGTCCTGACGACCCCTGCATTCCCGACCGAACGCCACGGTTCGGCACGCGCCACCGCGGTGCTTCTTGTTCGGCCGCGGGCCGGGCGGCGGCATCGGCCTCGGTCGGTTCCTGTGCATCGGGCGCAGGCGCGCCGGTCCGGCCGATGTACCAGATCGATTCACTCGCTTTCCACCCGCCGGAGTTTTGCGTCAGCAGGCGGAAGCCGACATCCTGATTGCGCGGCTGGTAAGTTATGTTGCCGTTGGCGATGACGGCCGGCGGCAGCCCGATACGCGTCCGCTGTTCTCCGTCGATAATCTCGACCTGGGCCTGCGCGGCGCTCCGCAGCATCTGGTCGGAGGGATTCCAGTTCAGCCGCAATTTGTGGTTCCACTCATCGACGCTCAGGTGCGTGCTCACCGGAGGAGGCGGCGGCGCGGCGGCCGCATTGGCGGACAAACCGTAATCGCTCCGCAGCAGGAAGACGCCTGCGATGGCCAGCCCCACCCAGATCAAAACAATCCACGCCCAGCGCCGGCCTTTGTCCCGTGGAGCCATTCCCGGTCGTTGACGCGCGCAGGGTCGGCGTTGTTTCACGGTTACAGCTTTGGACGCAGATGCGTTGTACACTGACCTGTAAATGACGATTCATTTCTGCTGCGGTGTCTTGCTCCTTACTGCTCTTCCTCTGGCTGCCGACAACCCGAATCTGAGCGGAGTCTGGAAGGCCGACCTCGATAAAAGCACCTTCATGGGCCAGAAGCCGACGAGTTACCTGTTGATCATTCAACAGCAGGGGCTGGCTATTCACGAAACCAGCGGGACCGTCGGCCAGCACGGCGAGTACCGGGCATCGCTGACGTACTCCACCGGCTCGAAGGAGGCCCTCAACTCGTGGATGGGGATGCCGATGCGGAGCAAGGCCCAGTGGCAGGACGGCGGGCTGGTCATCGATTCGCGGCTGCCCGGAGCGCATCCTTCCACCATGCATGAGACCTACACGCTCTCACCCGACGGCCAGACGCTGACAATCCACACCACCGGGGACGTCGGCGGCCATCCCATGGACGAGACAAAGGTGCTGACGAAACAGCCGGACGAAGCGGGCGAGGCGCTGCGGAAGCCTGAAGAAACAGCGGCTGTCCAGTACAAGAACGTGAAGGTGATGAAAGACATGCCCGCGTCGCAGTTCATCGATGCGATGCGCTACTTCACCTTCGCCCTGGGCGTGAAGTGCGAGCACTGCCACGTCGAGCACAAGTTCGAATCGGATGACAAGAAGGAGAAGCTCACGGCGCGGGTGATGATCACCATGACCAGCAACGTGGACCAGGACACGTTCAAAGGGCGGCCGGAAGTTCGGTGCTACACCTGCCATCGGGGCGCGGAAAAGCCGGTGACGGTTCCGGAGTAGCGGCACAGCCCGCGAAGAATTCAGCACCGTGCTACCGCTCCCTCACGGTCGCGGCTCAGTAAGCTTGACGAATATTTCACACGTAAGGTCGGCAAGCTTGTAACCGAGCCGCGACAGCGAGGGAGCGGTTTGGGCTTATTTCCAGACGAAGCGGGCCTGCTCGCGGTCCTTGCGCACCCGGTCGATCGGGAACACCTGATTGTGCATGACGACGTAAACACCCGGCCCGAGGATCCGCGCCGCAAGAAGGCTCTCGGTCAGGTTCTGCAGACCGTCGCTGCCCTCGAATCCAAGCGGCGTCATGGCGCCGGTGAAAACGACCGGGACCGGCAGATCGGACAGGCGCTGTTTCAGCAGCATGCCGGTGTCAACCATGGTGTCGGTGCCGTGAGTAATCACCACCGGCGCAGGATCGCGCAGGACATCCCGAACGGCCTGAAGGACGCGCTCGCGGTCGGCATCGGTCATTTCAAGGCTGTCCTTGTTCATTACGGGGATGGTGATGACGTCGAGATCGGGGAGCCTGAGGGCGCGAAGATATCGGTCAATTTTGGTATCGAGGTTCTCGACGGAGCCAGTCTGTTCGGAGTACACCTTCTCGAGGGTGCCGCCGGTCGAGAGAAGATAAAGGCGCTGCAAGACTCATTATGGCTTGCAGCCGCAGTGTCTACTTTGGCGCTGCCGCCATCATGCTGCTGACGGTGGAAAAAATGGCTTCGATGGCCGGGGCAATCATAGGCGGCAGGAACCCGGCAACGACGATAACAAGCGCCGCGGCCAGGAGTGCGTATTCAATCATGTCCTGTCCGCCGCGGTCTAACCACAAGTGCCGCAGGAACCCGGCTACGTACATGGGCAGGAGCACTGGCGTCGACCTCCTGATCCATGATCGTTGCCCGGCGCAATACTAGCAATCGTACTGAAGCCGTAACACGAGGCGGAAAACTCCTTAGGACTGAAGCTCGGGCGGCATCCCGCAGTACGAATCTCCCCTGGATGCGGCGCCGTCAGCGCGCTGGTGAGGCTTCGGGGGACGCCTCCAGTTTCAGGCCCCAGTCCATCTCGGACGGAAAATCGGGCAGTTCCATCTCGCCGATCACGTTCGACCGCACCATACCACTTCCTGCGTGCTGCCATGTTCCATTGCGTGGATCGAACCACTCGGCGCGATAATCGGTGGACAGCCGCGCTCCGCGGACAAGGCTCGGTGGACAACCCTTCTCGAAATACGCGAGGAAGATCCTCTGGTCGGCCGTCCGCGCACAGTAAGCCCAGCCCTCATAGCCTTTGACCGTCGACGTCTTGTTCGGGACAACGAGGTCTTCATCGGGAACGAGGTCCTGGTAGCGCTTTCCGATGGAAAATGCGAATACGCGCAGGTATTTCATCAGAGCGCCGGAATTCCACTGGAATGCATCCCACATCCTGATCGGCGCGGCCGGCTCGATGTCGGCGCCCCAAATGCCTTCGGCGCCGTAGACGTGGCCCGCCAACCCGCCCGACAGGAAGCTCCCATACATAGCCGAGCGCACGAACTGGTCGTCTTTCGCCGTACCCCCGGGCGCGCCGTACTTGTATCCGCCCCCGAGGCCACGAGCGTCGAAATAGCCCGCATAATAAGGTTCGCCATTCAGCGCCGGCCTCGGCTGGGGCGCGCGAAAAATCTCGGTCATGTACCAGTAGTATTCGTGCTCGCGCTTGTTGCCGGTCTGGTGCAGGGTCACCCAGGAGTCATCGCCCCAGTTAACCAGGGTGGAAGGATTAGCGTTGGCGGAGAGCAGCGTTCCGAACGGCGGCGGGCCATACTTCTTCATCACCATATCGATGGCCGCCATAAAATCGGGCACGGTGATGCTTTCCTGAATAATGTCCAGATGGATGGGGCTCAGCACGGTATTGTTGGCCTGATACCGCGACCAGACATACTGAATAAATCGAGCATACGAGTCGGGCCATTTGTAGTATTTCTTCCAGCACTCGCTGGCATCACGCCGCGAAGCCTCGATAAACGGCACGAACCCCTCGGCATTGAGATAGTCAATTTTGCGGTCGAGGTAGTGGAAGTATTCCGGATTGATGCGATCGACGTCCGGGAACACGTTCTCATAACCGGGAACCCTGCCTGGGAACAGGAATGGCCGGCCGCCCTCGTTCGTCATGTTCTTCGCGCTGCCCGTACCGAACTCGAGCCACGCTGAGCGGACCGTAGTCTTATTGGGGTCGTCCATGACGATGTGCCACGGCAGGCCGTCCGTGTTCCAGTTGGGGAACGCCGCAATCGCGTTGATCCAGTTGTAGCCCTGCCCCTTGCGGAACCGGACATAGTCTTTGAAGCCTGCCTCGGGTCCGATGGGGCGCTCGCGGCCGTCATCGTACCAGCGGAAGCGATTCGTGCCCAGGGCCCACCAGGTATCGCCCTGGACGAAGAACGGCGTTCCGTCAGCCTGTTCGAGCGCATGGCCGTTCGCGGTAGCGCGCAGGAAGCCGCGCCGAAGCGGGTTCTCCCGCTTCTCCTGTTCGGTCCAGTCGATGGCGGTGAACGAACCACTGTGACCGGCCAGACCGGTATCGGCGGGCTCCGATCCGCTCCGCCAGCGCCAGGCGCCCGGCGCAGTCGCCAGCAGCCGCACACGAAATGTGCTGCCCCCATCCCAGAAGCCATAAACACGCTTGTGGAAGCCGGGACCGGCGAGGTCCACCCAGACGGTCACATCGGTGTACGGGTTGGCGCAGGCGTGGGCGGAAGTGAGCGTGAGCTCCTGCTTCTCCCAGACATGAACAGGCGCGGCGACGGCGCTACAGGCGAGGAGTGCAGCCAGCGTAAACCGAGTACTCAAGCCGCCATTCCTACATGATCGCCTCACGGTGGCGCGCTTCAGCGTGCCGCCGAGAACAGTAGAGCAGGCCTTCGGCCTGCAGGGCCAATCCTGCCCCACGCAGGGCTCAACGGCACATGATGTGCCCCCGCTCTTCCCTAACTCTTTAGTTTTCAATGGTCGAAATCTGCCGACGGCACATGCATGTGCCGTTTGCAGGCTCTCCAGAAACTCATGCCCCTGGGCGTGTGTAGCGGTCAGTGTTTGGAAGGGCGGAGTGTTGGCTGGGCCGTGAGACGCCGTCGCGATGAACGGGAGTGCGGGGCTGAGGCACACTACCGACGAGCGACCGTGCAGGGATCGACAGGGTGCTGCGGGATGTATGGCGCTCAGTTGGTAGTCGCCACTGGGACGAGTTGCAGTCCGCGGGCTCGCGCCTGAGCCTGCAGCGCCGCCAGTTCCCGTTGCTCGCGTTTATCTTCGAACTGCCGGGCTCCCCGGTCCACCCACGCGTGGCCTTTGGTCAGGAGTCGGTACACCAGCACGGCCAGGTAGCGCGCCATGGCTTTCACGGCCACAGCCGGCGACTTGGCCTTCCGGCGCAGATGGCGGTAGCGGGCCCCCAGGTAACTCTGACTGTTGAGCAGAGTGGTAGCCCCCATGCGCAATACGTCGGCCACGCGGTTTTTCACTTTCCGCTTCGGTCCTCGCACCGGCTTGCCTCCACTGCTGTTCTGCGTCCCGGTGAGCCCCAGCCAACTGGCGAAGTGATTCTCGTCGGCGAAGGCGCTCAGGTCGGTGCCGACTTCCGCAACGATGGTCAGTGCCCCGCAGACGCCCACGCCGTCGATGGAGGTTAAATCCACTCCGCAGATGCGCTGCAGTTCCACTTTCAGATCCGTCACCTGCGGTTCGTTGCCGCGCTTCTTCAATTTCCTGCCCCGTTTGGGCGGCAGTGGTTGCGCCTCTGACGCCGCCGGCGGCGGCTCCAGCGTACGAGCCGGCAGGGCGGCCAGATACCGTTCCAGTTGGCGGTCGCACTCCTCCATCTGCCGCTGCGTGAACCGATAGCTCTCGCGAGCCTGCCGCAGTTCGAACAACAGGTCTTCCCGCCAGCTCCCTTCCAGACTGTGCGCCACTTCCTCCCGGCTGGCCCGAATATGCGGATCGCACAAATCCGCCAGCGCGTACGGGTCGCGCTCGCCGTCCAGGACGGCCCCGATGATCGCCTGTCCGCTCACGCCGCTGACATCGCTGATGGTGTTGGCCAACTGCACGTTCATCTTCGTGAGCGCTTTCTGCATGTGCTGAATGGCTCGCCCCGCGTCCTCGACGTGCCGGTGGCGCAGCCGCCACAGCGTGCGCATGCCTTGCAACTGCGCCGGCAGGTGGAAGGAATCGTGCAACAGTCCGTAACGGTGCAGCTTCATCACCCACTGACATTCCTGCACGTCGCTTTTGCGTCCAGGCACGGTGCAGGTATGTTGCGCGTTGGCCAGAACCACCTTTAAACCGTGCTGCAGGAGAACGTCGAGCAGCGCGATCCAATACACGCCGGTGGCCTGCATGGCCACGGTATCGATGTGGCAGGCCAGCAGCCATTTGGCCAACTCCTGCAGATCCGCGGTCCAGCTGCCGAATTCGCGCACCGGCTCGGGATCGCGGTCCGGCGGCACGGCCACGAAGTGGCTGGCGCTGCCTACGTCGATGCCGGCAGCGTTGGGGTGGATGACGTTCAGGGTGGGATCGCTGGCGGCTACTCGCTGGGCCAGCTTACGACGCTCACTGCGGTTGAGACGCCCGGCCTTCAGGCGCTCGAAAGTGGACTTCCGCTGCTTCTTCATGCCATACTCCTGCTGTCTGAATTGGCAGACCCGGGCTCGGCTCGACTCGCGAAGAAATACAGACTCTCCAGCGGGGTAGGGCCGGGCCTTTTGCAAGGCCGACTCTCCACCAATCAATGCCTCGCGGCAGTCGAAATCATGCTGAAAGACGGGCACAAAGGCGCCAGACTGTTTTGCGACCATAGCTTGCCGCCCGAGCCTGCAGCTACCAGAATGCCCCTAACTCGACCCGAGTTTCAGGTTCAATGCATCGTCCGCTTCGGGCGATGCATCTGCTGAAAGCCTGCTCTACCAAGCTTCCGTCTATACCAATACCGGGAGTAATTCGCCTCCGTGTCCCGGCGGCCTGCACGACAACGGCCGGTCGCCCGCTGAAGAGGTCAGAAGGCTTTCTTCACTTCGCTCCAGGCCCAGTCGAGCCAGGGCATGAGCAGGCGAAGGTCCGACGCTTCCACCGTGGCCCCGCCCCACACCCGCAGCCCGGGAGGCGCGTCGCGGTATGCGCCGATGTCGTAAGCCGCGCCCTCTTTGTCGAGCAACGACCCGATCGACTTCGCGTGCTTCGCCTGATCTTCCGCCGATAGCGCAGTGTACGCGGGATCAACCACCTTCAGGCAAATGGACGTGCTGGACCGAATCGATTTTTCCGCGGCGAGGAAGCCGGCCCAGGACGACTGCTCCACCCACTCCTCGATGACCCGCAGGTTGGCGCAGGAGCGGGAGATCAGCCCCGGCAGCCCGCCGATGGATTCGGCCCACTTCAGCCCGTCCAGCGCGTCTTCCACCGCCAGCATGGAGGGCGTGTTGATGGTTTCGCCTTCGAAGATGCCGGCCATCAATTTGCCGCCCTTGCTCATCTGGAAAATCTTCGGCAGCGGGCGGTCGGGCGTGTATCCCTCCAGCCGTTTCACTGCGCGCGGGCTGAGCGCCAACATGCCATGCGCGGCTTCACCGCCGAGCACCTTCTGCCACGACCACGTAACCACGTCGAGCTTGTCCCACGGGATCTCCATCGCGAACACCGCGGAAGTGGCATCGCAAAGCGCCAGGCCCTGCCGGTCCGCTGCGATCCATTCGCCGTTGGGCACGCGCACGCCGGACGTGGTGCCGTTCCAGGGAAACACGACATCGCGGCTCCAGTCGGCCTGGTTGAGATCCGGGAGCTTGCCGTAGTCTGCTTTGAAGAGGCGCAGGTCTTTCAGTTTGAGCTGGTTTTTGCAATCGGCTGCCCAGCCGCTGCCGAAGCTTTCCCAGGAGAACACGTCCACGCCGCGCTCGCCGAGCATCGACCACATGGCCATCTCGATGGCGCCGGTGTCCGATGCGGGAACGATGCCCAGAACGTAGTCCGCGGGCATGCCGAGGATCTTCCTGCTGCGGTCGATGACTTCGGCCAGCTTGTTTTTGCCGATCTTCGCCCGATGCGACCGCCCGACCGCGGCGCCTTTGAGCGCGTCAACCGTCCAGCCCGGCCGCTTGGCGCAGGGACCTGAGGAGAAACAGGGATTTTTGGGAGTTTGAGATGGCTTCATAAGAAATTGCAGGACTGAATCCTGATTCTATCGTGTGTGCGCCCCTACCGTTGAGTAACGCGCACGCCGCCGGGCGAGAACTCGTAATGCAAAATCGCGGACTCAACCCCGGTGGGCAGGCGCGACGCGCGCGCGGCGGCGAGAGCCAGTTTCGCGAAGTATGCGCTGTGGCCTCGGGAAACGAGTGAGGCGCTGCGCACCGCGCCAGTGGCATCGGCGGTCACATGAGCGTCCACGCGAATGGCGCCCCTGATGGTGCGCAGGGCCGACGGCGGCGGCGCGGGGACGGTCAACCGGGCCTGCTTCAGCACTGCCTTCGGCGGCGGCGAGACCTCCGCCGAATCCGCCGGCTGATCGGTGACAACCAGGGCCCCCGCGCGAAGAGGCAGCCCCAGTACGCTCGTGGTTTCCGTGGTGCGGCGGCCGGAGCGGTCTTCGATATCCATCCTCAGCGCCACCTCAGGCGAAACGGGCTGATAGACGACCTGGCCCGCGCCGAGTTCCGCGCGGCTCAGGTGGATCACGCGGCGCGTTACGCCGTCAGTGATCGCGAGGGCGGCCGATCGAGCCGACAAAACGGCCCGCGCCGTCCGCGACCACGTGATCCGCAAATCGCCCTCCGCCCGCGATACGCGCAGGCCGATTTGTGAGCTCTCCGCGCCGCGCTGACTGAGGCATGACTGAAACGTATGGAACAACTCTGTGCGGAACATAAGCAGAGCGGCAATTACCAGCGCCGTCGCACATGTCATGCTCAACCAGGGAAGGCCGATGATCTCGGCGCCTCGCGTTCGCAGCCGCATGCAGTTCAGTCCAGGCCATTATACCCGCGTGGCGGCGCCACCCGAGACGCTCCGTATACAATGCACTGATCGGGAGGACCCCGTGAATCAACGCTTGTTCTGGTGCGCTGTCGCAATTGCCGCGGCCTCCGTGGCCCAACATCAGCATGAGGGAGCGGCGAGAGAGCGAATCGCGCAACTGCTGCCCGGTCTCGGCAACCTGCATCATCCCATCGCAACTTCGAACGCCGAGGCGCAACGTTTCTTCGACCAGGGTCTGACGCTGGTCTACGCTTTCAACCACGAGGAGGCAATCCTCTCCTTCCGGCGCGCCGCGGAGCTCGATCCGGACGCGCTGATGCCGTTATGGGGCATTGCGCTCGCGCTCGGACCAAATATCAACATGGACGTGGACGCGGCCGCGGAAAAGGCCGCGTGGCAAGCCGAACAGACAGCGCTGGCGCATTCGGCGCGTGCGCCAGAAAAGGAGCGGGCATACGTACAGGCGCTGGCGCGGCGTTACTCCGGGAAGCCCGATGCCGACCTCAGGAAGCTCGCCGCTGCGTATCGCGACGCTATGCGCGAAGTGTCGGCTACATATCCGGACGACCTGGATGCGGCCACGTTGTATGCGGAGAGCATCATGGATGTTCACCCGTGGCAACTGTGGAGAGCGAACGGCTCTCCCGAGGAAGGGACGCCCGAGCTGCTGAGCGTTCTGGAAGGCGTGCTGCGGCGGGATCCGAATCACATCGGCGCGAATCATTACTACATCCACTCCATGGAAGCGTCCCCGAATCCCGAGCGGGCGCTCCCCAGCGCGAAACGGCTGGAGACTCTGGCGCCCGGCGCGGGGCATCTGGTGCACATGCCGGGGCATATCTATATCCGGCTGGGCTACTACGAAGAGGCGGCGCGCGCCAACGAGCGCGCCATCGAGGCCGATGAAGCCTATGTGAAACTCACCGGGGCGCGCACCATGTACTCGTCCATGTATTACCACCACAACATCCATTTCCTGACGGTGGCGCGCGCCGAGCAGGGGCGCGTGGACGAGACGAAAGCCGCCGCGGCGAAGCTGGACGCAGGCATCCGGCGTATTTTGCCCGAGATGCCTATGGCGGAGGGCTTCGTGACGGTTCCCATGACCGAGCTGCTGCGCGTGCACTCGTGGGACGATGCGCTGGCCCTGGCCGAACCCGGCAACAACCTGCCGACGGCGACCGCATTCTGGCATTTCTCGCGCGCGATGGCGCTGGCGGCGACAAACCGCCGTGACGGCGCACTCGAGGAACGCGACGCGTTCAGGACGGCCGTCCAGCGAGTTCCGGCCGATGCGATGTTCGGAACGCTGAACATGGCGCATCCGGTGCTGGATATCGCGTCGGAGGTGCTGGCCGCACGCCTCGCGAGCGTTGCGGATTCCATCCCGCACTGGAAGAAAGCGGTGGGACTGCAGGACAGCCTCGGCTACGATGAGCCGGCCGATTGGTATTATCCGGTTCGCGAATCGCTGGGAGCAGCCCTGCTTCTCAACGGCGATGCCGCGGCGAGCGAAACGACTTTTCGCGAATGCCTCGTAAAGACGCCTCTCAACGGCCGCGCGCTCTTCGGGTTGATGGAGAGTCTGAAGGCGCAGCAAAAGACGGCTGATCTTGAATCGCTCCAGCGCGAGTTCGATGGCGCATGGAGAGGCGCGACGATGAAACTCCGGATCGAAGAACTCTGAGACTTCAACCAGGGACGCAGGCGAAACCGCTTGCTGACGCGCGCGGCTCAGTTACCGAGCCGCGACCGTGAGGGAGCGTTTCCGGGCCGTCCGGGGCATGCCGAGGTTCAGATAATTTGCGACGTTCTCGCGGAACAACCGCGGGAAGCTCTTGTCCAGGTTGGAGCGGATGGCCACGTAGCATTCATCGCAGGAGTTGCGGTTCGTGAACTCCTCCACCATCCTCGCCTGCTGATGCAGCGGATAACGCGTGAACTGCATGGAGCACGGCTGCAGGTCTCCGCTCGCCGTTACTACCAGGAAACGCAGGCCGGCCTTGCAGCCGGGCGCCGCGCCTGTTTCGAAGTAGCGCTTGGTGGCCTCCAGCGTCGATGGCGCGCTCACGATGAAGTTCGACGCATCGCGCCGCGCTTCGATGCGCTCGAACTGGGCGCGCAGGATGCCAAGCTGCTCAATCGTTCCCGGGAAATATTCCTGGCAGCCGGTTCGCCGCGGAGAATAAGCGCTGTAACAGATGTTCACGCCCCATGCTTTCGCCTGGCTGGCCGCGGAATCGATCTCCCGTACGTTGGCGCTGGTGATGCAGGTGTTCAGCACGATATCGTCGAACCCGTGCGCGGCGCACCGCGGGATTACCTCATCCAGATGTTCGTACAGGCCGGGATAGCAGCGGAATTCATCGTGCCGGTTGTCCGGAAAATCGAGGCTGACGGAAAACTGATCCACCCCGGAATCCCGCAGCTCGAGATAATACTCTTCCGTCATGAGCGACCAGGACGAAACGAGGATGATGTAGGGAAGTCCGGAGGCCTGCTTGATATTTCGAACCACGTCGGTGAGATCGTCGCGCATCAGCGGCTCACCGCCCGACACCTGCACGACGCACGGCCGAAGATGCCGCGTATAGCGGCGGTAATCCGCGGGTTTCATGTTGGCCGAGTCATCCTTAGGGCCGCCGTGATCGCAGTGGCGGCAGTAACAGGTACAGGAATCGGTCACTTCGAATGAAACCACGATCGGGCGCTGCCTGATCCAGTTCCGCGATGCCTGGCCAATGATCTTCAGCGACTGGCCGAGCGGGACCTTGCGCATGGATTCGCCTCGCGAGCTTGAAGTTGTATCGGTACAACCATCATACATGCCGTCAGGGCGCACCGCGCCGGGCTCAATCCCATCGGGAAGATCCTGGGGGGCGCTCAGCACAATTTTCCACGGCGCCTGAGCACCCACCCCTGGGAGTAGGCGCGCTGTTCTTAGTACGAATCGGCCGAAGGATTCAGTATGAAGCAATACCTGCTGATCGGAATGCTGGTTTTTGCCGCCGGCGCGGGCGCGCAGGAGCGAAGCGCTTCCACTCTCAAATGGGTACGGCGCGGGACGCTCGCCGCGAGTTGTGGAACCGCAATGGGTTTTGACACCTGGGCGCTCCATCGAGCCGTGTCACAGGGAGCACGCCTTAGCGGGCTCTACGCCGACAGCCAGGGGAAACCCCGGTATGGGCTCATGCTCGGCATCAATGGCGCTTCCTGCGCGTTCTCGGCGTTCCTGCAGGAACGGCACAAGGATTGGTCCAACGGCAGCGAAATGATCTGGATTATCGAAAACTCGGCGGCTACGGGCCTGTTCACCTGGACCGGCATACATCTGCTGAATGTCGGCAATGCCTCACAGGCGGCACTGGCCGCACCAGCCGCCGAGCGGACGCAGCCCGGAACGCTGGCCCTGCCGACCGCTCACTGACCGTCGTTCCTCGGAATTCTTCTCTGAGTAGCGGGCGCAAACCCGGCTGCCTCCTGACCGCAAATCTGGGATACTGTCTTTACGTCATTTCCGGGCAGTCAGGAGGACGTTCATGGCCATCTCTGTTGTGCCAGGCTCGGCTTCGATCACCATTGTTTCGCACCCCCAAACCCAGGCCCCTGTAGTTGACGGCGACTCGATGGTGTTCCAATGCACCTGGGTCAAGTTTCAGGGCCGTTGCAGCATCGCCGGAGGCGCCGGCGACGACCCGGGCGGATGGACGCTGGGCATGATTCAACTGAAGTGGGTCTCGACAGACTGGGCGCACTACGTTGGCCGCAACGCGGGCGATGGCAGTTCGTTCCTGCAGATGGCGCGCGCGCCAGCTCGCACCGCCAATTTCTGCCGTGACACCGTAGTCGCGGGACACATCCTGATGGACAACAATCCCGGTCTCGACCGCACGGTTGCCGCCGCTGGAGCCGCGTTGCCGATGGACATGTCGGCGGCATACGGCGACTCGCCTGACCGTCCCTTTCCACTGTCCCGCATCAACGCGATGACACACAAACCCAACTTCCTCCACGAAGCCCAGACCGAAGCGCATTATTACAGCATCCTGACGCTGCTGAGCCCGGCCGGCGTGTTCCAGCACCTGAAATCCGTGTACTGGTATGTTCACTGGCAATACCGCTTCAAGCCCTCGAATTACACGGATCTTCATGCGCCCTGGGATATGCGCAAATCGGGAGGCCCTCACTCCAACGGGGCTCGGGTTAGTGGGATCATCGACGGCGGACCGGCGGACTCAAGGTTTGCCTCGATTGCTACGGCCCCTCTGGCCCCCCATTGCAACACGTTGGCGGAGAACGCCTTCGATCATCCCAACATCAGGGAAAGCAGCGACCAGTGGGCTCAGTACGACGTAACCCGTTGATGAAGGCTCTCGTAGCGGCAATAGCTCTCGCGGCCCTGGGCGGCCAACCGCTTGCACGGCAGGCAGTCGAGGTCCGCCTTACCGGAAGTTTCGGAGCAGTCACACTGATCAATAACGGCCCGGCGGTGCGATTGCGCTCCGCGCTCAAAGTGGAGCGAGAGACCAGCGGACAGTGGAAGGACACGGGAGTCGCGAATCTCCGGCTGGTAACCCGCTGCACTCACCATCCGGTTCCGGCATGTACCTCGCTGGCGGCGGGAGCGCGCTTCGAGCCGGCGCCCTGGACCGGCCGCTATTGCTCCTCGCAGTGCCCTGTCGCATGCGATCTGGACAGCCCGGTTCCGCCAGGCACTTACCGTTTTTCGGTGATCACGTGCGACGGCAGGCGCCACTTCGAATCGCCGCCGTTCGAGAAGAAGTGAGGCTACTCGACCGCCATCGTCGCCACGTTGGACACGATGCCGCCCACGGCGATCGAAACCAGCACTGCATCGCCCGCCGGAGCTTCCGCGGGCACGAGCGCGTTCACCTGATACAGACCAACGAATCCAGGCGCGAGCCCGGCAAATGAAACCTTCCCGGCCGTCGCGCCGCCGATTTCCACCGTCACAGGGTTCAGCGTGTGCGACAACACCATGGTCGATGCGGGCGCCCCTGTTGCCGGCTGATTGGTTATTGGCCCAAGGCCGGTGGCAAAGATGCTGATATAGTCGATCCCGCGCCTGGCGGGCTGTCCATTGAACTCGCCGCCCGCGGGAGCAGCCAGAGTCTTCGTGTTGGCAATGATGATGGCCCCCTGGCCGGCTGCGTTCATGCGATAGATGGCCGGCGCGAAGGCTGCCAGCGGCACGGTGATCGCTTTGCCGGCGAGGTCGTCGGTGACGATCTGAAGCTGTGCCTGCGTCTGACCGGCCGCTTCCCAGGGAATCTGCGCGTCCACCTGCAGCGGCAGCACGTGAATCAGCGGGACGCCTGTTCCGTCGAGCGTCAGCGACGTGGTTCCCAGTGTTATCGGCAGCGGTGTGGAAGAAGCTTTGAACACGCTGCCCGACAGCCCCGAGCCGAAGATGGAAACCAGGCTTCCGGGCGCGACGGGCATGCTGCTGTCGAAGCTGGCATTGCTCACCACGCCTCCCGCGTTCAGCGCCGGTGGACCGAAAGCGAGCCGCTGTTTTGCGACGCTCAGGTTGGCCGTGCGCATCTGCTCGACGAGGTCGTACTTCGGCCGGTCGGCGACATCCACGAGGCCGAAGGCATAGTCTTCGCCCTCCACCAGGTTGAGGTCGGTTTCGCCGAGAAAGCCGCGGCCCGACACCGGCTCGTCGCGGTACTCGAACCAGGCCACGCCAACGCACCATGGGTTACGCGCCGCGGCATTCAGCCATTGAGCGTACTGGCTCCCGGCATCGGCATCGTCGGCGGCGTTTGCCGACTGATAAACGCGGAAGCCTCGCGCGAGCCCATATGCCGGTGGGAAGGAGAATTCTCCGAGCAGCATGGGCTTCGCTGCCGATTTTGCGAGCCCCTCCATGAAGCTGTCCTGAAACATCGGACTGTAGCGGTCGTAGCCGATCACGTCCACATGCGCGGCCAGCAGCGTCCAGTCGGTGGAGTTGACCCACCAGCCGGGCACGATCCAGAACCCCAGATAGAGATGATTCGGGTCGATGCCTTTGATGGTCGTGTAAAGGAAGGCATAGAACTGGTCCTCGAAATATTCGCGCAGCGTTTCGACATCGGCCGCCGGCGGGGTGGGCGTGGACGCATAGAGGTCACCGGCGCTCGCAGCGGTGACGCCCCAGGCCGACGCCATCGCCGCGACATTGCCGCCGTAGATCGAGGCGAGGGCATGATCGATGAGCGCGCGCTTCGCGCTGACGCCCGAGCCCATGTCGAGGATCTGGGTGATCTCGGAAAGATCGACGATGCCATCGTACTCGTTTCCGAAAGACCAGCCGACCACCAGCGGGTCGTTTGCGCGCGGCTGGATCTGCTGCGTCAGATCGTTCGCGATTCCGCCGCGGATGGTCTGATCGAAGATGTCGGGATGGCGAGTAAGATACGGAACCGACGTATACAGGACGGGCACGATGGGCAGATTGCCGGCATCGGATGACCACTTGCCGAGTCCCGAGAAGCCCCAGGCCCTGATTCGCTGCACGGCCAGATTGGTGGCCGTCGTGTCCCATGCGGCGCCGTATTTGCGGATCATGTTCCATGTGTCGAAGGAAACATCCTCGACACCGGCTGTGCCCCAGACATCGGAGAGCCACGCGGCATTGAAGGGCGCGGTCTGCGGCGGCAAGGCAGAGAACTCCCAGGCGCGTCCGGTTTCTGGAGTTGCGTTTCCGCGCGTGAGCGGCGCCGTATCGACGGCGGTGTAGAAGCACGGATTCCCCGCCGGCGAGATCAGCCACCACACGCCGTTATGCCGCACCACGTGGAAGAAGCCGGTGGCGGCATCGGTCCAGCCGGCGTTGAGAACGCCGCCCCACTGGTCGAATCCGACAGGCGTTCCCCACTCCGCGAGCTTCGGCTGTTCTTCCGCCGCGGCCGCCTGCAGATCGGCATCGGTCATTATTTTGCCGGCGAAGGTCGAGTAGGCGCTCTGGCCGTACTGATCGATGTACGGCGCGTAGCTCTGCTGGTCGGATAACGGCTCGAGGTGAAACACCGCGGTGACGGTGAGCGATTCCCCCGTGCCATAGCTGAACTGAGCGGAGGTCTCGGTGGAGGTGGCCGCGGCCAGCAGCATCACCGGTATCGGCAGCGGCGCGGTAGCGAACGGAGGCGAAGCGCTCGTTCCGCCGCTCGATGTCGCGGTGAGCGAGGTCTGCATCGCCAGATAAGCCGATGCGCTACCGGCCCAGGAAGGAATCGTGTTGGCGAGAAGGCTCTGATTCGGTATCCCCGCAAATCCGCCGTCGGTATGCTGGATCAGTTGACCGTCCAGATATAACTCAGCGTACGTGGGCTTGATGATGGCGGTGGCCGTGTAGTCATGCCCGGTCTGCCAGGCGGCATTGTCACCGATGAATCGCCACGATGCGCCATCGGCCACGCCCAGGTACAAGGTCAGGTTCGATAGCTGGCAGGTGGACGAGCCGCCGGCAATATTCTCGACATCCAGATAGAAGCCCTGGTTCGCGCTCCAGTTGGACTGGTCGGCGAGGATGAACCGGCAATCCGCGCGCGCGGCGGCGCAGATTGCTGACAGCAGGAGCGCATTACGGAGAACACGTCCAGACTGGAACATGTGAGGCTGCTGAGGCCAGCATATACCCCTGCCGTGATAACGTCAGGAATAATGCGGAACGGGACCTGGTTGGCGCCGGCCATACTCGTGTGCGCACTCGGGGCGGCCGCGGCCGAACGGCCCACCGCCCGCCAGGTGATCGAGCGGATTCAGAAAAACGTGGGTGTCCCCTGGCGAACGCCGACCGTCGATACATTCAAGGCGGGCGATCCCGATACGCCGGTCACATGCATCGTGACCACGTTCATGGCCACCCAGGCTGTGCTGGAACGGGCGGTCGCCGCCGGATGCAATCTGATCGTCACGCACGAGCCGACGTTCTACAATCACGAGGACCGCACCGAGGAGTTCGCCGGCGACCCCGTGTACATCGCCAAACAGGATTACATTGCGAAGCATGGCCTGGTGATCTTCCGCTTTCACGACCACTGGCACATGCGCCGTCCCGATGGCATTCAGGAGGGCATGATCGCGGCGCTCGGCTGGGACCATTTCCGCAATCCGCAGGACCCGGCGTTGTTCACCTTGCCGCGCACGACACTGGGGGAACTCGCGGCGAGCATCGCGGGGAAGCTGCAGAGTCGCGCGCTGCGGTACATCGGCGATCCTGCGATGCCGGTGACTAAGATCGCGCTGCTGCCGGGCGCGGCGGGCGAGATGGCTCAGGTGCAGGCTCTCCGGCGCGATGACGTGGAAGTGCTCGTGGCCGGAGAATCGCGCGAGTGGGAGACCGTGCCCTACGTCCAGGACGCGGTTGCGCAGGGCCGTCACAAGGCGCTCATCCTGATGGGCCATGTTGTATCGGAGGAAGCGGGGATGGACGAGTGCGCGCGCTGGCTGCGCACGTTCGTGACGGAAGTGCCGGTCCGGTTTATCGCGGCGGGCGAGCCGTTCCACACTGTGGCCGGTGCCCTGGCGTCTGCCATGAAATAACCATGCCAACGCTCCAGGCGTTACAGAGCCGCGACCCTGAGGGAGCGGTCCCGAAACTGGCATTTCATCGCAGGCCCTCAGGGCAGGCTTTCAGCCTGGGTGCCCTGCGGGCCGGGCTTTGCAGGCCGCCTGGCCGATTGCAAATATTGCAAATCGGCCTGCAGGATACAATCCTGCCTACATTTTCCGTCACGGTATTATCGGATGCTCAGTAAGCCGCCTGATCGTCGGGTTCATTTACAAGCCTTTTACCCCGAGTCGATTGACGAATGCCGGCCAGGGAGCGACAGTCTGAGAACAGCATGCTCCGCTGTCTATTTGCGGCTCTCTTCTTTCCGGCGCTCTTCACCGCCCAGCAGGCTCAGGATCACCCTTACTACGACAATTACAGTGGCGTGGCGACGGTGGTCCGCGGGAACGTCAGATTTACGGCGGCCTTCGTCCTGAACGATTTCGATCCGGATCAGGCGCCCGGACTCGGATTGCAGCAGCTTTTTCGCGTCAGGCTGATCCCGTCCGATAACACGGTCATCAACAGCATCGCGCCGGAGAACCTCGCCACCACTATCGGCCAGGCAGCCACGCCGCAGGGTCATCAGGTGATGACTTTCGGGCAGTGGAGGATCGAGATGACCATGGAGAACTCCGACCTGCGCGATCATTTGCGGCAGATCGGTCAAACGGACGCGACCACTCACTCGTCCCCTGATTTCGAGATCATCGTCACCACATCCCGGGACGAGATCGCTGTGGTTGCGGTGAAGCGAGGTTCGAGCAGGCAGACGACGAAAACCGATCGTCTGCCCCACGGGGATGCCTTATACTGAATCGCAGTTCCGAAGGGAGGAACGATTGAGCGGAGTACGAGTACTGGTTGGCACGCACAAAGGCGCTTTCATTATCGAATCCGATGGAAAACGCCGAAACTGGGACATCAGCGGCCCGCACTTCGCCGGCTGGGAGATCTACCACGTGAAGGGCTCGCCCGCCGATCCGAACCGCATCTACGCGTCGCAGTCGAGCAGCTGGTCGGGACAAGTGATGCAGCGCTCGAACGACGGCGGCAAAACGTGGGAACCGGTTGGCAACAAGTTCGTCTACGAAGGCGTTCCGGGTACTCACCAGTGGTACGACGGCACTGCGCATCCCTGGGAGTTCAAACGCGTGTGGCACGTGGAACCATCGCTCACCGATCCCGACGCCGTCTACGCAGGCGTGGAAGACGCGGCCCTGTTCCGCTCCACCGACGCCGGCCAGACCTGGAAGGAACTGCCGGGCCTGCGCGAGCATGGGTCGGGTCCGAAATGGCAGCCGGGCGCCGGCGGCATGTGCCTGCACACCATCCTGCTCGATCCGCGCGGCAACGGCCGCATGTACATCGCCATCTCGGCCGCGGGCGCGTTCCGCAGCGATGACGCGGGCGAGACCTGGCAGGCCATCAATCGCGGGCTGAGATCGCAGTACATTCCCGACCCCAACGCCGAGGTGGGCCATTGCGTCCACCGCATCGCCATGAACAGCTCGCGCCCGGATGTTCTGTTCATGCAGAAGCACTGGGACGTCCTGCGCAGCGACGACGGCGGCGACATGTGGCATGAGGTCAGCGGAAATCTGCCTACCGATTTCGGCTTTGCCATCGACGTCCACACGCACGAGCCGGACACGGTCTACGTCGCGCCCATCACCAGCGATTCCCTGCACTATCCGCCGGAAGGGAAACTGCGCATCTACCGCAGCCGCACCGGTGGGAACGAGTGGGAGCCGCTCACCAACGGCCTGCCGCAGAGCGATTGCTACGTGAACATCCTGCGCGACGCCATGGCCGTGGATGCGCTCGATTCCTGCGGCGTCTACTTCGGGACTACGGGCGGCCAGGTGTACGCCTCGCCGGACGCGGGCGACCACTGGACGGCCATCGCGGAGCACCTCCCCGCCGTGCTTTCCGTCGAGGTGCAGACACTGCAATGATTCGGGTGGAGCTGCCGTCGCATCTGCGGACGCTGGCGCGGATCACGGGCGAGGTGCAGCTCGAAATCGAGGGAACGGTGACGCAGCGGTCGGTGCTCGACGCCCTGGAAGCGCGCTATCCCATGCTGTGCGGGACCATCCGGGATCAGGTGACGTTGCAGCGCCGGCCCTTCATCCGGTTCTTCGCCTGCGCCGAGGACCTGTCGCACGAGCCGCCGGATGCTCCGCTTCCCGACGCGGTGGCGAAAGGCGCCGAGCCGTTTCTGGTGGTGGGCGCCATCGCGGGTGGCTGACTGAACTCCATCACCACGACGTCTCCGAAATCTCCGCGCCGCCGCACGGTCCAGCCGGCCAGCTCCGGTCTTGCTTCGAGCCATGGACCCCAGATCGCGGCGCTGTCCTTGTGCGTGTAGAGGAAGAAACGCCCGGACGGGATGAGCGTGGAGTCCACGACACCCGCCGCAAACTGCTCCGCATCGAGCGGCCGAGGGAATGGCAGGACCGTGCCACGCAGAGGATACACTGCGAGCGGCGCGTAGAGCACCGATGGGAGCGGATAATCCGGGCGCCAGATCGGCGACCTGGCTTCGACGAATGGGCTGGGAAAGATAATGGGCGTCGCGGCTGTCGGCGCGAACTGGTTGAGCATGCGCGCGGCGCCGCGCCAATCCTGGTTGGTATGGCCGGGCCACCATCTGGTCCACTGGCCGTTCATTCCGATGGCGACCAGCGCGACAATCGCAGCCGCGCACGTCCAGGCGCGCCTCGGTAGCTGCCGCGCGATCAGCGCCGTCCCGAGCAGCGCCGCTCCCGGCAACGCCAGGCTGAAGTACCTTGGCACGAACACGCTCAGACTGGTCAGGCGCGAGAACGCAAACAGGCAGAGAGGGCTCCAGCACCACCACAGCACCAGCAGCGCCGTCGACGAGCGCGAGACAGGAGGCGCGTCCGGCACGGCTCGGAACGTGCGCCGCAGTAACCATGCGCCCAGTCCGCACGACAGAATCAGAGCGGGAACCAGCGAATGGAACAACTCGCGCGCGTGCGGCGGCAGTGTAATGACATGGGCCGCCGCGTTCGACCTTAGCGCCAGGACTCGGACTGCTTCCGGTATCAGCAGCACGACAAGCATGCAGAAAACAGCGGCGCCCTGAGCCCACGTGACGCGCGTTTCCTGCCAGGCGATTCGCGCGATGACGTACCCGGCGAACACGGCGTAGAACGGCCAGTACACGGGTTGCACAGACCACAGCAATGCGCCGAAGACGACAAATCCCAGCGCCTCGCGCCACCGCGCGGTATCCAGCCAGCGAACCAGAAACCACATGGCCGCGGCCATGATCGCCGTGCCCAGCGCGTATGGCCTGGCGTCCGCCGCCTGGAAATCGAACCCGCGCATGGCGAGGCACGCGAACACAGCGATCCAGGCCGCTTCAGGATGGATGAGCCGCGCCGCCAACTTCGCGATGAGAAAGAGCGCCACGGCCAGCGCGATCAACGAGGGAATCCGATAGGCGACTTCCGAGAAGCCCGCCACCCTGTCGGCGATGCGCGGCAGAACGTAGTAAATCGACTCGGTCAGTTGTGGCGAGACCGCGAGCGATGGATGCGCCGCGCCGTAGCGGACGATGAAGGCCGTCGCGGTTTCATCGGTCCAGAAACTGGACGGTAGCGGCATCAGCCAGAGCCGGACAATCAGAACCAGGAGCAAAGCAGGAAGCGCGAGCTTCATGCCGGCATCCAAACACGATACCGCGAGCGCGCGTCCCAGGTATTGCCGGCCGAGGCGTAATCGCAAAGCATCGCGTCACCTGCGGCGAAGGCCATGGCGATGCCGTCGGGCGCGGCTGCCGGACGCAGATCGGCGCGCAGGGCAACGGGAGCGTCAATGTCGCCGCCCAACCTGAGATCGCGCGCCAGCGCAATGGGCCCGCGAACCACCGCCGTTCGCCCGTTCTGGTGCAACGCTCGGCCGTCCATTTCCAAACGCACACTTACCCGGTCACCGGCCTTCCAACGCCGTCCCACAGCGGCCCAGGTACCCGCACGGCCGGTGACGGTTGCGCCGTTCACAGCGATTGTGGTTTGCTCACTCCAGGCCGGGATGCGCAGACGCAGCGGGAACGTCTCCTCCTGCTCCGGGCGCACCCGAATCTCCGCCTCGCCCGATGCCGGGTAGTCCGTCTTCATCTCCAGGCGGCAGCGCGCGCTCGAGGGCAGCTTCAGATTCCAGACGCCGTCCGAATAGAGATTCACGTACGGTCCGTCCGCGCCCATCATCACAGCAACCTCGGGCAATAGCATCACCCCGCGCGGTCCATTGGCGACGCAGCAGTTCAGTCCCATGCCGCACTGCAGCTCTCCCGTGGTGCGCACGGCCGCGAGCGCACTGTACTGCGCGAACCACGATCCATCGGGCCGCATGGCGCCGAGCAGCGCGTTATGCGCCGTGCGCTCGATTTCGTCACCATACTGCGAGTCGCCCGTTGCACGCAGCAGGTTCGCGCAAAGCTGCATCCAGGTGACGCTGACGCAGGTCTCCATCGGCCGCTCCGGCGTCTCGGTCTGGCGCGCGTTACCGCCGTACCAGCATTCCATCGCGGAGCCCGACCCGGCCACGTTGATCTCCGTATCGCGAATGCTCCTGAACGTGTGCTCGGCGGCCTCGAGCGCCCGCTCCCAGCCGGTTGCGCGATGAAGTTCGATCAGCCCCGCGTAGCAGGACATCATCTCGTAGGCCTTCTCGCCGTTCTCCCACGACCACCAGTTCGCCGGCGGAGGAAAGCGCCGCCCAACCGGTATGTCCCCCAGAGCCTTCTTAACCAGCTCCGGGCCGCCCGGAGCACCCCATCTCGCCACGATATATTCGGCGAACTTCAGATACCGGTCGTCGCCGGTCGCGCGGTAGAGTTGCACAATCGGCTGCAGTACCGAACTCGCGGCCATACCGCGAAACCACCCCAGTCTGACAATGTCGGCCTTGCCTGGGCCGACCTCGTTCAGTAAACCGTCGGCCAGCCTGCGCGCGCCGATGAGAGTCGCCGGATCGCCGTCCATCCTGTAGCTCGCCAGCAGGCCGAGCAGCGTGTACTTGCGGCCCCAGACGTCCCAGCGTTGGAGACGGCTGCCCTCGGCGTAGTTGCCGATGTAACCGTCCGAGGACTGCGTCGAGAGCAGGTCGTGCGTACTTGCGTGCAGACGCTCACGCCACGCGGCGTCGCCCGTGTATTCGCACGCCGCCGCGGCGGATAAAAACCATTTCCCCCAGAACTCGGTTTGCCAGCAGGTGCGCTCGTTGCGATGCCGGAACGGCTCGACGAGCCTCGCCGTGTCCTGCGCGAAGATGCGATTGCGAATGCAGAGATCCACTGCGCGGCCGAGCCGGCCACCCAGGTGAACATCACTCAGCGGGATGGCCGCGAGCACGTCGGCCTTCGGGTTCTTCGGCAGATCGAGCGAGGTCGGCCCTTCCTGCTGTGAGGTCCTGCGGCACGATTCACTCGCGAGAAAACCGAGAGCGGCGAGAGCGGAACGGCGAGTGAAACACTCCAAATCGCCACTCTAACAGACGCGGCGCATTGTGGCGCACGCTTCAGCGTAATGCCATATAGTTTTCGACGGCGAGCTGAGTCGAAGTCCCTTTTTGTGGGGCAGGCCCCCCGGCCTGCGCGGGGCCCCCCGGCCCCGCTGGCCGCGCGGAGAGTAGAGTTGTCGCGTATGGGAGCAGGCCGGCGGGGGCGCCGGCCGCGGGCGAGGGCGCCCGCCCCACATCGGCCAGGTGTTCGAAAGCGGGAAAACTATATGGCATTGCGCGCCACCCTACTCTCCGTCCAGAAAGGCCCGAACCGCCGGATTCAGCTTGCCGCTCTCGCAACCCGGCGAAGTGTGACCGCAATCGCTCGCCAGCTCGATGGTGCGCGCGTCGATGGCGTGCGCGAACTCGCGCGCGGGCGCCGGGTTCACCATGTGATCCTCGTTCGCGATCACCACCAGCATCTTCGCCTTCACCGATTTCGCGGCGGCGGCGAGTGAATCGCCGAAGGGCTTCGCCACGTCCAGCGAGATCATCGCCCGAAGCTGGTAGAGCCAGTCGTTCGCGTCCATTCGGCCGAGCGGTTTGTGGTCCATGCCCTCGAGGAACGCCGGAATCTTGTCGAAGGGAACGGAATGACCCAGCCAGGCCGGCGTGTGCAGCGCGAAGGAGTGCATCTCGCCCACCGCTTTCAGATCCGGCTCACGCTGATAATCGCCGTTGTTCCATTCGCCGTCTTCAGTGATGGCATGCTCTTCGGCCGTCCACAGCAGTACGTCTGCCGCGGCAAGCCGGGGCGAGCCCACAATCGGCACGGCCTTCGTCATGAAGTCGGGGTACGCCACTGCCCACTGGAATGTCTGCATGCCGCCCATGGAAATGCCCATCACCGCGTGCAGATGACGGATGCCCAGCGTATCGCTGACCAGCCGGTGCTCCGCGTTCACCATGTCGCGAATGGTGAACTTCGGGAATTTCATGCGCGGCTGCTCCTGGCTGTTCGAAGGCGAGGATGACAGGCCGTTGCCGAGCGCTTCCACGGCAATCACATAGTAACGACCCGGATCGACGAGGCCGCCGGCCCCGATATTCCCCGCCAGATCCTCTGTGCTGCCCGAGAACCAGGTGGGAAACAGCACGGCGTTCGACTTCTCCGCATTGAGCGCGCCGAACGTGCGATACGCGACGCGGCAGTTGCGGATGGTCTCGCCGCTTTCGAGTTTCAGGTCGCCGATGGGCGCCGTCTGCAAAGGCGGAAGCTGAGCGAAGGCGGGAGCGGCAAGGACCGCCAGCGCCAGGAGGTGTCGGAGCATGGTATCAGAACAGTTATGACCGAAACGGACAACGATCGCAAGCTTCGGCAGTACATTGCCGACGTGCTGACGTGGAATGAAGCGCATCAGGGTTTTGATGCCGCGGTAAAGGACATGCCGCTCGAACTGGCGGGCGTGCGGCCGCCCGGCGCGCCGCACAGCGTCTGGGAACTGGTGGAGCACATGCGCATCGCGCAGTGGGACATGCTGGAGTTCAGCCGCGATCCGAAGCACGTCTCGCCCGAGTGGCCTTCAGGGTACTGGCCGCCGTCGCCCGCGCCGGAGAGCCGGAAAGCGTGGGACGAGAGCATCAGCCGGTTTCACAAAGACCGCGAGGAGATGCGCAAACTGGTGCTCGATCCGCAGCGCGACCTGACCGAGCCCTTCGCACATGGCAACGGTCAGACGCTGGCGCGCGAAGCGCTGCTCATCGCCGACCACAACAGCCATCACCTGGGCCAGTTAATTCTGGTTCGCCGCCTGCTCGGAGCGTGGAAGTAACGCCTGGCGCTCGCGCAGCGCGCGGGCAAATGCCTCCGGAAGCGGCCGTGATCGCTGCGTCTGGTTGTCCACCGCCACGATGGTGAACGAACCCTGCGCCACCAGCTTGTCCTGTACGGTGACCTCGAACGCGAGCTGGTAGGACGAGTTCCCGACGCGCGCGACGATAACAGCCAGGTCGAGCAGATCGTCGAAGCGGACCATCGCGGTGAAGGTGCATTCCACGCGCACCCGCGGCAGGGTGACGCCGGCAGCCCGGGCATCCTGCACCGTTTGGCCGAGTGAGCGCATGAACTCGATCTCGGCGGCCTCGAAGTGCCGCAGCATGGCCGTGAAGTGGATGCGGCCGGAAGCGTCCGTATCGACGAAGCGGACGCGGGAAGACCAGACGAAAGACATTCTCTGGAATTGTACATGGGGCGAGGTGGTGGACTGAGCCACGACCGTGATGGAGTGGTTGCGAACCGACGAGACGGCTTACTCAGTCAAACGACGTCGGCCACTCCGGGTGGCGATGGTGACCGAACAGATGTGAGATCTCCGCCTCGGTCACGCGAGTGAGCGACAGCGGCGGGATCCGGTCTTCGGCGAAGAAGTCCACGGCATCAGTTTCATCGCCGCAGGCGGGCTCGCCGCCTGACAGGTCGCACAGGAAGAAAAGCTTGTAGACGTGCCAGGCGATCGGCGGATGCCCGTGTCGATCGCGGTCGTACACCGCCGCGAGCTTCGTAGCCGCCACGTCGTAGCCGGACTCCTCCTTCACCTCGCGAACCGCGGCTTCGGCCGGCGAGTCGTTCACGTCGGCCCATCCGCCGGGCATCGTCCAGCCGTTGTCCGCCCGTTCCCGCACCAACAGGATCCGGTTATCCCGGAACACTGCCGCTCGCACGTCCACCTTCGGCGTGGCATACCCGTCGTCGCGCTGGAAGAGGCTCAGCACCGGCGCCCAGTCCGCGAGACCGGCGCCCGCGGCAATCATCTCGGCAGCGATGCCGCGCACTGAATGGTATCGCTCGATGTCGTACTTATCGCTCGCGTAGGTCAGGCCGGTTTGGGCGATCGCCTGGAGTCGCCGGGACCACGCCAGCCATTGCGGCTCAGTCATGCGAGTTGCCTGCGCGAGGTTTTCACAAGTTTACAAAACGCGCCAATCCCTTGCCAGGGGTTCCACGTCATATGCGGTGTAAGCGGCCGTTGAGCAGAAATGAAACACGCTCCGGCCTGCCCCGCTGGAGGGTGAAATGACAAACTCGAATGCTCCTCAACCGATGCCCGCCCGAATCGAAAAGGGCATGGCGTACTGCGCCATGTGCACGCACACCGTGGATGCCGATATCATCATCGGACGCACCGTGCGCGTGAGGCCGGGCCAGCATTGTCCGCGTTGCCAGGCGACGCTCGACACTGCAGTTGCGCTGCCGCGTTTGAACCGCGCCGCGTAAAGGTTCGATATCAGGCGGACTTCGTGCCGCACTCGGGACAGAACTTCGCGCTTCGCGGCATCGACTTGCCGCACTCGACGCAGAACTTCGTATCGCCGGCCGGAGCCGGAGCTCCTCCTCCGCCACCAGCCGACGGTGTGGCCGGCGCCGGGGGCGCGCCCGCTTCGGGACCACCGCCGCCACCGCCTGGCCGCATCGCGTTCATCATGCTTTGCGCCATGGCCATGCCTGCGCCCAGACCCACGCCAACGCCGGCCGCGCCGCCGCCTTCGTTCCCGGCCGCGATGGGCATCGATTGCGCCACCTGAAATTGCGTGTAGCGGTTCATATCGCCGATCATATTCATGCCGATGCGCTGATCGAGCAGCTTCTGCAGCTCGTCCGGCAGCGACAGGTTCTCGACGACGAACGATTCGAGTTGCAGACCGAGATCGGTGAAAACCGGCTTGAGATTCGCCGCAATGCGCGCGCCGAGCTCCACCTGATTCGCGGCCATGTCGAGGAACGGCACAGTGCTCTGCGCGAACGTGTTCGTCATCATGCCGATGATGGTGTTGCGCAGCTGCCCCTCGATCTCGGGCACATGGTAAATGTCGCGGGTGCCGCTCACCTTCGTGTAGAAGATCCGCGGATCGGCGATGCGCCAGGAGTAGATTCCGTAGCCGCGCAACCGCACGATGCCGAAATCCTTGTCGCGGATGGTGATGGGAGTCGCCGTGCCCCACTTCTGGTTGGTCTGCAAACGCGTGGAAAAGAAGTAGACGTCGCTCTTGAAGGGCGACCGGAACATCTTGTCCCAGTTCATCAGGTCCGTCAGAATGGGCAGGGTCTGCGTGCTCAGCGTGTACAGGCCTGGCCCGAACACATCGGCGATCCGGCCCTCGTTGACGAACACGGCCATCTGCGATTCGCGAACGGTAAGTCTGCCTCCGTTCATGATTTCCATGTCCTGCATGGGGAATCGCCAGGCGAGGATGCCGTCCTCCGGCTCAACCCACTGCAGAATCTCGATGAACTGCTTGCGCACGAAGTCACGAAGGCTCATGGTTTAGCTCTCTCAAGGAGTATAACGCCGGGCCGTGGGTGAAAGTTCAAAGTGTCGGCAAGCTTGGGAATCCCTCAAACCAGCCACGTGAGGTGCGGTGTACAATCACTTGAGCAATGCGCCCCTGAAACACCAGCTGAGCTGGGAAAGGGAAGCCCGTGAGGCGTTGTCCGTCATGCGCGACCGCCATACCACCGGACCATGAGTTCTGTGGGAAATGCGGCACGCCAGTTGACGGAGCACGAACCGATGCCACCGGGACCATGCGTCAGCCGCCCTCTTCCACTCGCTCGCCTTCCCGGAACATGGACGAGGGCCGCTTCCCGCCGGGAACCCTGCTGGCGAAACGCTACAGGGTGGTGAGCCTGCTGGGTCGCGGCGGTATGGGCGAGGTCTACCGGGCCAACGATCTGCTGCTTGGTCAGACGGTAGCGCTCAAGTTCCTTCCTGCGCCATGGACAGCCGATGAGAACACGCTCGCGCGGTTCCGCAACGAGGTGCGCGTCGCGCGGCAGATCTCGCATCCCAATGTCTGCCACATGTACGACATCGGCGAGGCCGAGGGTTCCACGTACTTATCGATGGAATACGTGGACGGCGAGGATCTGGCCTCGCTGCTGCGGCGGATCGGCCGCCTGCCGCAGGATAAGGCCCTGGAAATTGCACGGCAACTTTGCGCCGGTCTTGCCGCCGCGCACGATAAAGGCGTGGTGCACCGCGATCTGAAGCCGGCCAACATCATGCTCGACGGGCAAGGCAAATTGCGCATCATGGACTTCGGTCTGGCGGGCGTGGCCGATGAACTAAAGGACATTGGCAGCGGTACGCCGGCGTACATGGCGCCCGAGCAGCGATCCGGCCACGAGGTAACGGCGGGCAGCGACATTTACGCGCTGGGCGTGGTTCTGCATGAGGTCTTCACCGGTAAACGTCCCACTGCGGATTTGACCCACCCGGACCTGGCCCCTGAGGTGGAGCGCGTGATCCGCCGCTGCCTGGCCCATGATCCGGCGAAGCGCCCCGCTTCGGCGCTGCAGGTTGCTGCCGCCCTGCCCGGAGGCGACCCGCTCGCCGCCGCGCTTGCCGCAGGTGAAACGCCGTCGCCCGAGATGGTGGCCGCTGCCGGGGACACCGGAGGCCTGCGTCCGGCAATCGCATGGGCCTGCCTCGCCGGGATCATTGTGTCAGTCATCGCGGCGATCCTGATGAGTGCACAAACGATGCTCTACCGGCGCGTGCCACTCGAAACGCCGCCCGAAGTGCTTGCCCAACGCGCGCAAGACATTCTGCAGAGCGCCGGCTACACCGAACGGCCGGTGGACACGGCGATTGGGTTCTACCAGGGGAAGGAGTTTCTACGCTATATCCGGGAACACGACAGATCCAGGACGCGCTGGGACAACCTGGAGGCTGGGGCGTTTGTGTTTTGGTATCGTGGCAGCCCCCGCCCGCTCGTGGCTCATTCCTTCTTCTCCAATGCACCCATAACAGGAGCCATATGGACGGACGATCCGCCGCTGGATGTGTCCGGCATGACGCTGCTCCGGCTCAATCCGCGCGGCCGTCTCACGCAGCTCATCGCAGTTCCTCCGCAACTGGAGAAACCGGCAAGCGCCGCATCGTCGCCTGACTGGACAGTCCTGTTCGCCGCCGCGGGGCTCGATCCGTCCAGGTGGCTGCCATCCCAGCCGACCTGGGCCCCTCCTGTTAATAGCGACTCGCGGGAAGCGTGGACAGGATCGCTGGCCGAGCGCCCCAATGTCGCAATGCGGATTGAGGCCGCGGCATCTCGGGGTAGGCCCGTCTACTTCGAGTTGATTGGCCCCTGGACCCGTCCCGAACGCATGCAGCCGTATCAGCCGACCGCCGGCGAACGGGCATTCTCTGTGATTATCACTGTTTTGTTGCTTTCGGTGCTGATCGTCGGCGCAATGCTTGCTCGAAGGAACCTGCATCTGGGCCGGGGCGATCGTCGTGGGGGTTTTCGGCTGGCAGCTTTTGCGTTCGTGGCTTATGGGGTGGCGGTGTTCTTTGGCGCGCATCACGTCCCGGACTTCGGCGAAGTCGCGCTTGTCACCCAACTTTTGGTCTGGGGATGTGGTTTCTCCTTTTTCCTCTGGACTCTATACATTGCCCTGGAGCCCTATGTGCGCCGGCGCTGGCCCGGCGCGCTGGTCTCCTGGAGTCGCTTGCTCGCGGGAGGCTTTCGGGATCCAATGGTGGGACGCGATGTGCTTGCCGGTTGTCTCCTGGCGGCGTTCGGTGGTGCTCTTTCCAGACTCGGGTGGCTTATTCCCTCCTGGCTCGGCTATGCTCCGCCACAGCCATATTCGGGTCCGCAGTGGGAGTTTCTGGGCGCGCGCGCGATAATTTCTGACCTATCCTTAAGCTTGGGCCCGGTGCTTGTTATCCCGCTTGCCCTGCTGTTTGTCCTCGTCCTTCTCCGGGCTTTGCTGCGCAAAGAGTGGGCGGCAGCGGCCGCATTTGTTCTCTTGTTCACGTTCCTGGAGGCAGCATTGAGCCAGTTTGCCCCCGTTGCCCTGGCGACCTCTCTGATCTATTGGGGCCTGCTGGTATTTCTGTTGATCCGCTTCGGCTTATTGGCCTTTGCGGCTCAGGGACTTTTCAACGGTATCCAGGGGAGCTTTCCTCTCACGACCCAATCCTCTGCGTGGTACGCGGGCATCAGTCTGGCCGGGGTTCTGCTGATGGCCGCGATAGTGTTCTACGGCTTCTACACTTCACTTGGGGGCCGACCGATTTTAGGAAGGGCCGTGCTCGAGGAGTGAACCTTCCGGGTCATGCGCCCGCCCACCACCTGCATGGATCTGTCGAACCGCCCACACCAGCTCCGTTGTACAATCGCTGGATCAGTCCGGCCCCAGGAATATTAACTGCGCTGGGAAGGGGAGCCCGTGAGGCGTTGTCCGTCATGCGCGACCGCCATACCACCGGACCATGAGTTCTGTGGGAAATGCGGCACGCCAGTGGACGGAGCACGAACCGATGCCACCGGGACCATGCGTCAGCCGCCCTCTTCCACTCCCTCGCCTTCCCGGAACATGGACGAGGGCCGCTTCCCGCCGGGAACCCTGCTGGCGCAACGCTACCGGGTAGTGAGTCTGCTGGGTCGCGGCGGCATGGGCGAGGTCTACCGCGCCAACGATCTGCTGCTGGGCCAGACGGTGGCGCTCAAGTTCCTTCCTGCGCCATGGACAGCCGATGAGACCACGCTCGCACGGTTCCGCAACGAAGTGCGCATCGCGCGGCAGATCTCGCATCCCAATGTCTGCCACATGTACGACATCGGCGAAGCCGAGGGTTCCACGTACTTGTCGATGGAATACGTGGACGGCGAGGATCTGGCCTCGCTGCTGCGGCGCATCGGCCGGCTGCCGCAGGACAAGGCGCTGGAAATCGCCCGCCAGCTCTGCGCCGGTCTTGGCGGCCGCGCACGATAAAGGCGTGGTGCACCGCGATCTGAAGCCGGCCAACATCATGCTCGACGGGCAAGGCCAATTGCGCATCACGGACTTCGGTCTGGCGGGCGTGGCCGGTGAAGTAAAGGACATTCGCAGCGGAACTCCGGCGTACATGGCGCCCGAGCAGCGATCCGGCCAGGAGGTAACGGCGCGCAGCGACATTTATGCGCTGGGCGTGGTTTTGCACGAGGTCTTCACTGGCAAACGTCCCTCCGCGGATTTGAGCCACCCGGACCTGGCCCCCGAAGTGGACCGCGTGATCCGCCGCTGCCTGGCCGAGGATCCGGCGAAGCGGCCCGCTTCGGCGCTGCAGGTTGCTGCCGCACTGCCGGGAGGCGACCCGCTCGCCGCGGCGCTGGCCGCCGGGGAAACGCCGTCGCCCGAGATGGTGGCCGCTGCCGGGGACACGGATAGCATCTCGGTGCGGACCATCGGCATTTCCGCGGCGCTCATCCTCGCTGGACTGGTTGCAGCGGCCGTATTGGGCGGCAAGACGAATCTGCTCACGAAGACTCCGTTCCCGAAGTCGCCGGCGGTTCTGGAGCAGAAGGCGCAGGACGTGATCCAGAGTCTCGGGTACACCGAGCCGCCCACCGACCGCGCGTATGGTTTTCTTTACGCGAAGGACTACCAGCGCTACGCGGAGAAGCAGGAGAAGCCCGCCACCTATCGGGCGCAACTGGCGAAAGGGCAGCCGCCCCTGATCTATTTCTGGTATCGCCAGAGTCCGCAATACCTGGAGGGCCCGAGTACCGGCGACCCCCGCATTCCCGCCGTTTCCCCCGACAATCCGCCGCCGACTCACTCTGGAATGGTCGGCTTGAATCTGGATCCGCAGGGCCGGCTGATCGAGTTCAGCGCCGTGCCTCCGCAGGTGGAAGAAACGCCGGTTCCGCCGCGCCCGGCCGATTGGACCGCGTTGTTGACCGCGGCCGGCCTGGACATGACCCGCTTCGCGCCGGCCGAGCCACAGTGGATACCGTTGGTAAGCTTCGACGCTCGGGCGGCGTGGACCGGATCGTACGCGCATGCGCCGGAAGTCCCGTTACGAATCGAGGCTGCGTCCTGGCGCGGAAGGCCGGTGAATTTCCAGGTGATTGGCCCGTGGTCGAGACCCGAAAGGATGGAGCCCCTGCAGTGGCCAGCCGGGCTTAGCTTCTTTCTGGTCGTTTTTCATCTGCATGCTCATCCTGGCTGCGTTCCTGGCCTGGCGCAATATCCGCCTCCAAAGAGGGGACACACGCGGCGCCCTGCGCCTGGCCGCCTTTACTTTGTTTCTCGATATGCTGTTGTGGCTGTGCGGCGCGAGCCACGTCCCGACGCCTCACGAAGCAGACAGCTTCTTCAGATCACTAAGCTGGGCTCTCTTGCGCGCAGGTACATGTTGGATCGTCTACGTTGCGATCGAGCCATATGTAAGACGACGCTGGCCACAGATCATGATTACCTGGAGCCGCTTACTCGGCGGCGGAGTTCGCGATCCATTGGTGGGAGGACATCTGTTGATCGGCGGCGCTTTCGGGGTTGGATTCGCTGTCTGGTCCATCGTCGTTGGCCTCTATCACAAGCAAACCGGAACCCTCGATACCGGGCTGAGCTTAGATTCAATGCTGGACGCGCGACACATGCCGCTGGTCCTCGACAGAGCATTTGTGGACTCGATTATTACGTCACTATTTTTCCTCCTCTTTTTTTTCCTGCTCCGCACGATGTTTCGGCGAATGTGGCTCGCGGCGGCCGCCTTCATTGTTGTCTTTACCTTCGTCATCTTCATAGGAGTCGGCCAGTTCAGTCTTTTCGACTGGGTTACCGTCCCGCCATTTGCGGCACTTCTGGTATTCATTCTGACTCGATTCGGGGTATTGGCGCTGATCGTCGCGTTCTCAGTTAGCTGGACTCTGCAGGATTTCCCGCTCACGGCGGATTTCTCGACATGGTACGCGGGCAGCTCTCTTTTCGCGATCGCCAGCGTACTCGCGCTGACCGCGTACGCTTCGTACACCGCACTCGCCGGGCGGCCTCTGTTCAAGACAGGATTTCTCGACAGCGACTGAGGGCAACTTGCCGATCCTGAGCTACCTGCAACGGCGCGCCCACACCAGCTCCGTTGTACAATCGATAGGCCAATCCACCCTTAAGCCGCCAGCTACGCTGAGAAGGAGCCGGTGAGGCGTTGTCCGTCATGCGCGACCGCCGTACCACAGGACCATGAGTTCTGTGGAAAATGCGGCACGCCAGTGGACGGAGCGCGAACCGCTGCCACCGGGGCGATACATCAGCCGCGCAGCTCCACTCCTTCGCCTTCCCGGAACATGGGACGCTTCCCGCCGGGAACGCTGCTGGCGCAACGCTACAGGGTAGTGAGCCTGCTGGGCCGCGGCGGTATGGGCGAGGTCTACCGCGCCCAACGATCTGCTGCTGGGCCAGACGGCAGCGCTCAAGTTCCTCCCGGTGAAGTTCGTTCGTCGTTCCTCTCCACGAACGCGCCCATCCCTGGATTTGTCTGGACCGACGACCCGCCGCTGGATTTCTCTGGGATGAGCCTGGTGGAACTCAGCATAACGTTGAGACGGTCGGGAAAGTTCGCAGGGCCAGCTGGGCAGCCCCGGTGGGCGGCGGCGTACAATGCCCCAGGTGGAAACGCAGATGGGGGCATCTTCAGCGTTCCTGTGCACCGCCGGCCGACTCTTCTGCCTGGTCGCTATCTCAGTCCCTGTGTGGGGCGCCGACGCAGGCACGATCGATGCCTGCGAGGTCTTCCGACATCCTGTGTTCAGCCTCTGCGTCAGTGCATTCATAGAATGCATATTGTGAATGCACACCACATAACCGTCCGCAACCTCCCTGACGATGTTTCGGCCGCTCTTCAGCGCGAGAAGCGCCGCCGTGGAGTATCGCTGAACCAGACTGTGATCGATCTACTGCGCCAGAGCCTTGGAGTACGCAGCGTACGCAGCAACGGCCTTTCCCGGTTGGCGGGCACCTGGACCGAAGCAGATCAGCGCGAGTTCCTGGCCAACGTTCAGAGCTTCGACGAGATTGATCCAGAGTTGTGGCGATGAGCCGGTATTGCCTGGATACGGTGGCCTATAGCCACTTCAAACGGGGCGAGGAGCGCATCGTGAGCCTGTTGGAGAGCGCGGAGTGGGTAGGCCTTCCCGTGATCGTGCTCGGCAAGTTGCTGGCTGGTTTCGAACTGGGTAGCCGGCGATCCAGCACTGTCGCCGAACTGGAGGCTTTCCTGGCCGAGCCGGTGGTTGAGATCCTGCCGGTTGATCGCACAGTGGCCGAGATCTTCAGCCGCCTTTTTGTCGATCTGCGCCGTCGAGGCCGACGAGTTCCCACGAACGATATCTGGATCGCCGCTACCTGCGCTCGTGCTGGCGCAACTCTGCTGACCTGGGACACGCATTTCCGCGAGATGGCAATCATTGGGGCGACAATCCTCGAATGATTGGGCGTAGTATTCCCGCCAACACACCCCACGGGGGTGCTGCAGCTGTCCGGGTCCACTTTTCAGAAGGCCGTTCTCCTGAAAAAGGTAAATGGCTCAATTGGATGAGACCTTGGATCGCATGAAGATACTGTATTCTCGTAAATAAGGGTGGCCATTCGCGGTGGTAGCGAACGTGCATACGCACGCTCGGTACAGTACGTCCAGTTGTGCAGGTACTCGGGCTTCACTTTGTTGGTGACCGACGTTGAGGGAGCTGAAGCAACAATTCGTTAGCGCACTGCTGGTCATCCTGACGGTGGCGGCCGTGAGCTGCGCTGTCATCAACTTCCAGCAACAGAGCCGCTACCATCTGCCTGACGACGGCGCAGTCTGGGTGGACCGCGTGGTGGACGGACAGCCGGCGGTGGTGGCGCTGGCCATCCAGCCCGCCGGGCCCGCCGAGCGTGCGGGTATCCATACAGGCGATGTCCTCGTGGCCATCGACGGCCATCGCATCCGCAAAGAGACCGATGTACCGCAGGCGCTGGCGCTCGCCGGGCCCTGGAGCAAAGCCGTCTACTCCCTGCGCCGCGGGCCGTTCGATCTTCCCGCAAACGTGTACGTCGGCGAACACACGGTCGATTCCTCCGTTTATTACCTGTACCTTGCTGGTCTGGCCTACCTTTTCGTCGGATTGTTCGTGTATTTCCGCCGCGGAAACGCGTCGCATGCGACACACTTTTTCGTGCTCTGCCTGACCTCGTTCATTCTGCTGACGTTCCATTACTCCGGCAAACTCAACAACTTCGACCAGGTGATCTACCTCGGCAACATTGTTGCCGGCGTTCTGGTTCCCGCGATTTTTGTGCACTTTTGCCTGGTGTTCCCGGAGCGCCGCACATGGCTGCGCCGCCGCGGCACGGTCCTGGTTTTGTACCTTCCGGCCCTGGCGCTCCTCGCCGTTCAGGTTCTCCTGGTCCAGGGAATTCTGAAGCTGGCCGCCTCGATGATCGAGGTGAACTGGCTGCTCGATCGCGTCTGGCTGCTGTACCTGGTCTTCTCCTATTTCGCCGGGGCCGCCGCCCTTTCTGTTGAGTACCGGCGGGCAGATGACGCGATCGTCCGCCGCCAGTTGCAATACCTGCGCAACGGCGCGGTGCTGGGCATCCTGCCGTTCACGTTGCTTTACGTAATCCCCTACCTGTTCGGGTCCATTCCGGGCCATTACCAGAGCATGGCCGTACTGTCGCTGATCCTGATTCCGGTCACCTGGGCGTACGCGGTGCTGCGCTACCGGCTCATGGACGTGGACATCATCTTCCAGCAGGGCTACGTTTACACGCTGGCCACGCTTTCGGTTCTGGCTGTCTTCTACGGTCTGATTTTCTCGTTCGCGCGGCCGGAAAGCCTGAGCCCTGCGGCGGTCATCGGCCTGGTGCTGTTCGCCACGTTCATCTTCCAGCCCATCCGCGACTGGCTTCAGGAACAACTCGACCGTTACGTGTTTTATAAGGACCGATACGACTACCGCCGTACGCTCATCGAGTTCGCTCGCGAGCTGAGTTCCGAAACGAACCTCGACGCGATGATGGCTGCTCTTGGCGAGAGGCTGGTCCATACGCTCCCGATTCAGCACGTAGCGTTTTTCGTGGCGTCCGAAACGGGCGATCGCTTCGCCCTGCGCACGGTGGTGGGGGATGAGGAAAACCGTCTGCCCAGGCCCGGCGATCCCACGCTCGACCTCAGCTTTCTCACTCCCGAGCCCGACAAGCCATACCTGTTCTTCGAGCGCACCCGCCGGCTGCTGGACGTCGTGTCGCATACGCTGGCGCGTTCCGTTCGCGCCACCATAGCCGATCTGGATCTGACCTACTACTTCGCCTGCGCGGCCCGCGGCCGCACCATCGCCTGGCTCGGCATCAGCCGCACGAACAAGAACGATTTTCTTTCGAGCGATGACGTCGAGCTGCTGATCACGCTTTCCGGATACGTCGGCATCGCTATCGAGAATGCGCGGCTGAATCACTCCCTGCAGCAGAAGGCGGAAGAGTACGAGCGCCTCAAAGAGTTCAGCGAGAACATCGTCGAATCGATCAACGTCGGCATTCTCGCGGCGGATCTGGACGACCGCGTGGATAGCTGGAATACTCAGATCGAACGGCTCACCGGTATTACCCGCGAAGCGGCGGTGGGCCGCACGCTGCGCGATCTCTTCCCCGCCGACCTCTGCGATCAGTTCGATGAGGTGCGCGGCCAGACCGGCGTCCACAACATCTACAAGTTCAGTTTCGAGGCCCGGGCCTTCGCCGCCGCGGCAAACGGTAACGGCCGCCCGTCCAACGGCTACGCGAACGGAAACGGCGGTCCGCGCCGCAATGAGGAAGCGCGCGAAACCGTTCTGAACATCGCCATCGCGCCGCTGGTTTCGAGGGACATGGAGCAGATCGGCCGCCTGATCATCTTCGACGACATCACCGATCGCGACGAGCTGGAACGGAGGCTGGTGCAGGCCGACAAGCTGAGCTCCATCGGTCTGCTCGCGGCGGGCGTTGCGCACGAAGTCAATACCCCGCTGGCGGTCATCTCCACGTATGCGCAGATGCTCACACGGCAGATTACCGACGACAGTCCGCAATCGAAGCTGCTCGATAAGATCGCGAAGCAGACCTTCCGCGCCAGCGAGATCGTCAACTCCCTGCTGAACTTCTCGCGCACCTCGACAACCGAGCTCACCGAGCTGGATCTGAACCGCCTTGTGCGGGAGACGGTCGGGCTGATTGAGCACCAGTTGGAGAAGGCCGGCGTAACCACCGAGTTCCATCTGGAAGAGCCCCTGCCGCCCATCAAAGGCAACGCGGGCAAGCTGCAGCAGGTTTTTCTGAACCTGTGCCTGAACGCGCGCGATGCGATGGACCGCGAAGGCGTCCTGTCCGTCCGGACCTGGAGCGACGACTCCACGGTGTACGCTGAGGTCAGGGACACCGGGCAGGGCATCCCACCCGAAAACCTGGCCCGTATCTACGATCCGTTCTTCACCACCAAGGCGGCGAAGAAGGGCACCGGGCTCGGGCTCGCCGTTTCCTACGGCATCGTCCGGGAACACGGCGGAGAGATCGAAGTGGAGAGCCAGCCGGGAGAAGGTACCCGGTTCCAGCTCGGGTTCCCGTTAGCGCGCAAACCAGTACATGCCTGAAAAACTTCCTCCCGACGTTCCGGAAACCAACCTCACAAAAGGACGAATTCTGGTAGTGGACGATGAGGCGGACATCCGCGAGAGCCTCCAGACCCTGCTTGAACTGGAGGCCTACAGCGTCGATCTGGCCGTCAATGCCGCTGATGGCGTCCAGAAGATCGAGACCGGCAGCTACGACCTGGTGCTGCTCGACCTCATGATGCCGGACCGTTCCGGCATGGAGGTGCTGCAGGAAATCAGAACCCGCGACACCGAAACGCCCATCATCATGATCACGGCGTACGGGTCCGTGGAGATCGCGGTGAGCGCGATTCGCGCGGGCGCCAACAACTACTTCCCCAAGCCCTGGGACAACGAGAAACTGCTGATCGAAGTGGATCAGATGATCTCGCGCAGCCGCCTCGAGCGCGAGAACAAGCAACTCAAGCGAGCGCTGAAGCAGCGCTACAGCTTCCCGAACATTGTCGGCCGCAGCGAGCGGATGCTGCGCATTCTCGATCTGGTGAGCCAGGTAGCGGCCAGCCGGGCCACCATCCTGATCACCGGCGAGACCGGAACCGGCAAGGAGCTGATCGCCAAGGCAATCCACGCTAACTCCCCGCGCGGCGATCAGATGTTCGTGCCGGTGAACAGTGGCTCCATGCCGCCCGACCTGCTTGAATCCACGCTCTTCGGCCACGTGAAGGGGGCGTTCACCAGCGCCATCGCCTCGCGCAAAGGCTACTTCGAGGTGGCCAACAAGGGCACCATCTTCTTTGACGAGATCGGCACCATCAGTCCGGAGACGCAGGCGAAGCTTCTGCGCGTGATCCAGGAGCGCGAGTTCATGCCGGTGGGGTCTACGGAAGTGGTCCGGGTGGACGTGCGCATCATCGCCGCCACCAACGCCGACCTGAAAAAGATGGTGGAGGACGGCAGGTTTCGCGAGGATCTCTATTATCGACTCAACGTCATCAACCTTAACCTGCCGCCGCTGCGCGACCGCAAGGAAGACATCCCGCGACTGGTGGATTACTTCTTCGTCAAATACTGCCGCGAGAACGAGAAGTTCATCGACGCCGACGGCCGTTGCCAGTTGCATTTCGACGGCGACGCCATGCAGTTGCTGATGGACTATAACTGGCCGGGCAATGTACGCGAGCTGGAGAATGCAGTCGAGCGCGCCGTGGTGCTGGCATCCACGCAGGTGGTAGCGGCGGATGTTCTGCCCGATTCCATTCTGCAGGCCGCGGGCGTACGCATCCGGCACGACGCCTTCGGTTCGCTGGCGCCCGACGCTTCGCTGTTCGAGATTGTCGCGGATTTCGAGCGCCGCAAGATAATCGAAACGCTCGAAGCCGCCAACTGGAGTCAGACCGAAGCAGCCGAGCGTTTGCATATCCCGCTCTCCACTCTCAATCAGAAGATCAAGCGGCTGAGCATCGATGTGAAGCGCAAAGGGCAATCGGGCGGGTAAAGCGGCGCGAATCGGCCGCGCCGCCATCCCGCATCTCACCATGCTCGAGCGCCGGCTTCAGAAATACAAGCGCAGCGAGAGCTGCAGGTTGCGAACGTCGTTGTTCTTCGCGGTCACCTTCCCGAATGTCGCAAGATTAGTGGGGTTGGTGCCTGCGCCGGGACCGCCGTTACTGTTGTTCAGATTCGGATGGTTGAAGACGTCGAAGGCTTCGGCCCGAAACTGCAGGCCTGTTCGTTCGGTGATGGGGAAGCTCTTGAAGAGACCCATATTCCAGTTCTCGATGCCGGGCTCGTGGAAGATATCGCGGCTGGCTCGTCCGGTTGCGAAGGTATTGATCGCCGGAGCGGTGAAGATGGGGCTGCCGTCCGGATTGGTGGTTTGAAACCACAGGTTCGGACTCGTCTTGCTGTTCGCGAAATTGCCGAGCACGGCGGGGTTGCCGGCGACGTTCCAAAGCTCGCCGGTGCTGCCGAAGCTGCTGTTGCAGTCGTTGAAGTAACCATCCACGCCGACGAGAGCGTAGTCGTTGTTCGCGCTAACGCTGCAGGCTCCTCCGGTCTGGAACTGCGTGATTCCGCTGATCTGCCATCCACCCAGCAAAGCGTCGACGCCCCGGTTCCAGTTATTGCCGAAATGTTTGCCGCGGCCGACCGGCAGCTCGTACAGATAGTTGATCATCATCACCTGCCTGATGTCGAAGGTGGAGGGCCCCCACAGGTTATGGTAGTCGTACGTGTCGGGGACGATATCGCGATAGGCCGAGCCGTAGTCGTTGGAGTGGGACCAGGTATAGGCAGCGCCGAACATGAATCCCTCCGCAAAGCGCCGGTTCCATGTAAGCTGCAGCGAATTGTAACTCGACGTCCCGACGTTCTCACTGGAGCGGATTGAGTTGTAACCCTTATAGGGGCGAAGTGAATCCAGGTTGACAGTCAGCTTACCGTTACTAATGTAGGGAGCGACGTCCGCCGTGGTCGGCTGGTTGATGTCGAACTCGAGCGGCAGATGCAGATCGCGGCTGCCGACGTAAGCGGCGCTGGCCACGCTCTTCCAGAACAGTTGGCGCTCGACGGTAAAGTTCCAGTTCCATGCCTCCGGATTCTTCTGGTTTTTGGGATACGTGGTCACGGTCAGCGGCAGAACGTTGGTGGCGGCGCCGCCGGGGTTGTCCACGTTTCCGAAGGTGACGTTGGCAGTGGGCTGAAATGGCGGATTGCCGCCGAGGAAAATCGAGTCGCTGACGCCCAGGCGCGTGAAGAAGCGCCCCCCGCCCGCCCGAACCACGGTCTTCTCGTCGAGTTGGTACGCGATGCCAATCCGCGGCTGCGGCGTGGCGTACTGGACATTCATGAAGTATGGAGGCTCGGCGCCATTGCGGAACAGATAGTCGTAGACGCCCGCTGTCGCCGCCGGGAAACGTCCCATGGCGGAACTCGGCCAACCCTTGCCGGGAATCACCAGTCCGTTATAGCGATCGCCGTTGCCGACAATCACCTGTCCCGTTGTCGGGTCCACCGAGACTGCCTTGCTCGGGTCGTACAGCGCCGGATCGAATACCGACATGTTACGCCAGAGCGCCTGATTCGGGAAGTTGATGGTATATCGCAGGCCATAGCTGACGGTCAGCTTCTGGCTTACTTTCCAGCTATCCTGAGCGAACATCTCGTACATGTTGCTGCGGAAGATGGTGTAAGCGCGCGAGCCCAGCTCTGAGTAAGTGGTAAACAAGCCCAGAGCGGCATTGGCGGCGGCGACGCCAGAGGTCGCCGATCCCCCGTTGTTGTCGGTGAATGAAAACTGGCCATTCTGGTTGTTGGTGCAGGTCGGACACGCGGAGACATTGATCTCGTCATTGTCGTTCTCGCCGGAGCGCTCGTACGCGAACCCGAACTTCATCGTATGGCTGCCTCTGACCCAGGTGAGGCTGTCCGATGCCGTGTAGATCGGCCCGGAGGAGTGAGACGGATAGGGCCCGCCGGTGAGAGTGCTGAAGTTACTGATGGATGCCGTCGGGATACGCGTCGGGATCAACTTACCTTCCGGGAAGATGTAAGGATAGTTAATGCCCACGCTTGTACGGTCGAGGAAGTGCGCCTGGTCGACCGGGATGTAGACGTCATCCAGACTGACGGTGGCCAGAACCTCGTTCACCATCCGGGGGCTTATGGTCCAGACATAATCGAGTGAGTTTGTCTGATTGGGCCGGATGAAGTACTTCGGCGTCTCCGTCGGCGTGCCGTCGAGGGGCTGATACTCCCACCATGAGTAATTCATTCGCCGGAACTGCAGGCGCTGGTTATCGGTGATATTCATGTCGGCTGCAAGCGTGTCTTTGCGCTGGTTCTGAGGATGATTGGCCGCCGCATAGAAATTGTAGTTGCCGATGGGAGTGGCGAGATTCGGCGCGGGAAAGGCCTTCAGAATGCCCAGTCCGCTGGGGCTGAGCTGGTTTGCAGGAATCATGTTGTTCGCATACGGCGCACCGGTGGTGGGATCCTTGATCTGCACCGCCTTGCCGTAAAAGATGTTCGAGGGATTTAGTAATTCGCTGAAGTCGCCCTGGCGCATGAGGTCTGACGGCACCGTCCAGTCCGCGGTATCGGTATACCGATTCCTCACCCACTCCTGGCCCCAGTACCAGAAGAACTTGCTCCGGTCCGCGTTGAACTTACCCGGGATGTAAAACGGTCCGCCGACGTTGTAACCGAACTGGTTGTAATGAAACGGCGGGACGAAGTTGGTCGAGGCGTTCAGGTTACGCTGCCAGGTGTTGGCATCGAAAACTGTGTTGCGCACGTATTCATAAGCTGCCCCGTGGAAATCCTTGCCGCCGCTTCTGGTGATGATACGGATCTGGCCGCCGGCCGCGCGGCCGTATTCGGCCGCATAGTCCGCGGTGAGCACCTGGATCTCCTGAACCGAGTCGACATCCGCGGCGCCAATGCTGGTGCCGTTGGCGCGGGTGCGGGTTGCCGGAGCCCCGTCGTAGGTGATCAGGTTGTCCCAGTTTCGCGACCCGTTAAAGTTCGATGGCCCCTGCGTGAAATTGAAGTTAAGGTTGGCGACATTGCTGGTGGTTACCGCGCCGGGAACCAGGCTCGCCATAAAGATGGGATTGCGGCCGTTCAGCTCCAGAGAGTCGATCTGTTGCCGCGTGACGTTCTTCTCCACCGAGGCCGACTCGGTTTGCAACGGCGAAGCCGTCGCTGAAACCTCGACCGACTCCGCGGCGGACCCGACCGTCATGCCGGCATCCAGCGACAGCGCCGCGCTGGGATCCAGCTTGTTGTTCGTGGATTCGAATCTCTTGAATCCCGCGGCTTGCGCGGTCATCGAGTACAGACCCGGCGGCAGGTTGGTGATGGCGTAGTATCCGGACCCATTCGTCGTCGCCGTACGCGTGAGGCCGGTTTGGTTTCTGACCGTCACGCTCGCGTTCGGAATTGTGGCCCCGGTGGGATCCTTCACATATCCGGAGATGGAGCCGAGATCGGACTGCGCCATTACCGCGATTGCAGCGATAAGGAGAAATCCGATCAGCATGCAGGAACGCATGGCGCCCCTGTAACAAGCGATGTTCATGACTACCCTCCTGAGTCTGATTGACTAATACCGCGAGGTTCTTATTACCCAATTATTTTGTTTCAGACCGGTTATTCCCGAAGCGTAATCGTCCGCATACAAGCCGGTGCACGGCACTGAGAAAAGCACAATCGCTGTTTGCGCGGCTCTCAGCTCCGGCGGGCTGGAACCCTCGTGTCAGGACTGGGGGCCGGCGCCATGCGCTCGCAGATGGTAATGTTCCTTACGCTGTGTCGGGTTGACACAGGTGTGCCAATCTGGTTAACTGAAGCTTCGTTAATAGTTGTTCTTATTCTCCCGGTCAGCGGCCTTCCTCCGTCTGCCTGTCTTTGACCGCGCCGGGCTTTATCTCCGAAGAGGTCCATGGAAAACAAGCCCTACTTCGTCGTCGTTCTTGCTCATTCCCTTCACGGCCGCCTCCGACGGATCCACATCCACCATCATGCAATCTACGCGGTTCTGGTACTCGCTCTTATCGGTCTGTTTTCAGTGGCGGGATTTGCCTTCAGCTATGCGCGCATGGTCTGGAAGGTGTCGCACTACAACTCGCTGCGCGCCGAAGTGGACTCTCTGCGCGCCCGTTATCGCGAGTTGCAGAAGGCCAACAATCAGAAGAACGAGCAACTCGCTACGCTCGAGCTTTTCGCCAGCGAGGTCTCAGTCCGCTACGGCATGAATCAGAAGCCGGCGGCGGATACGCGCGACGACGCTGCGCTGACGCCCAGCTATCACGAGACCCTCGCCGAGTACAACTTCCTGAAGACGGCGACGCTGTCCAGCGGATTCCGGCAGTACGAAAGGCAATGGCAGGTGAACACGCGGCCGAGTCTTTGGCCCTTGCTCGGGCGCATCATGAGCCCGTGGGGAGTCCGGGAAGATCCCTTCTCGGGTGAGGGCGCGATTCATACCGGCGTGGACATCTCCGCTTCCACGGGCACGCCCGTTCATGTGACCGCCGACGGCATTGTGGCGCGCGCCGACTGGTATGGCGCTTACGGCCGCATGATCGTCGTCGACCACGGGAACGGCATGCAGACCTGGTATGCCCACCTGTCGCGTTTCGAGGTGCTGCCCGGGCAGGCCGTCCATCGCGGCGACGTCATCGCCGAGAGCGGCAGCAGCGGCCGCACCACCGGTCCTCACCTTCATTACGAGGTGCGCATCGGAGGAACGCCGGTGAACCCGTACCAGTATCTGGGCCATACGGAAGTCGCCAATACCGCTCCGGCTCACAAAGACGTATTGTTCTAGACCCCGTACAGCCTGCGAAGAATTCAGCACCGTGCTACCGCTCCCTCACGGTCGCGGCTCAGTTACATCCTGCAAGCTTGTAACCGAGCCGTGACCGCCAGGGAGCGGTTTCCGAATGTTTCACGCGTCCTCACGGTCGCGGCTCAGTAACGCTGGCGGTGAGCTTTTAGCCTGCGGCGGCTTTTCAAGCCGCCTGGCCGATTCTTCGAACATTCCGGTTCGATAAGATCGTCATTATAGAGGTATGCCTCGGGACGTTAGCGCGAGGGTCACGCCGGAAGAGATCGTCGGACTGATCCTTGATGAAATGCAGCAGAGCATCGTGCCCGGCTGGTACACCGATTACGTTAATAACGTGTATCGCGTATACCTGTACCGTGAAGATCTGGATCAGCTTGCGCCGCTCGAAGGGCGCATTCGCGAGCAGGCCGCGCGGGCGCTCGACGAAGAGCTGGCCAAACTGAACAAACCACTGCGCGCGCTGCCGCTGATGCCGGCCCAGAAGAAGAAGCGGTGCGAGCCCCTGGGAAGCTGGACCATCGAGTTTCTGGAAAACAGCGACGACGACGCGGCGCGCAACCGGATCATCGTGAAATCGGCCGCGCCTGTGCCTCCGCCGGCCGAGTCGCTGGAAGGGCCGCCCACCGTCCGGGTGGATGCGCCCGTTGCGGAGTCCGCCGACGACTCGGCTACAAGGCGCACATCTTTTTCCGGCGCTCCGTCAGGTGACAGCCGCGTGTACGCTCGTCTCACCTATACGGACGACACCGGCGAACATACGTACGACATGACGAAGGACCTGATCAAGATCGGCCGCGGCGGCGCGAACGAATGGGTGGACATCCGCCTGCTCACGAAGGTGGACGTTTCGCGCGAGCACGTGCAGATTCGCCGCGACGGCGCCACCGGGAAATTCCTCATCAAAGACATGAGCTCGCTGGGCACATGGGTGAACGGCGCGCAGATCACGCCGAGCGTAGTGCGCGAGAACGGCGCGGTGGTGGATCGCAATATCGAAACGGAGATGCCCAATAAGTCGCGCCTCAATCTGGCCAACGCCGTCTTCATGGAATTCAGGAAAGCGCGATGATGGCCTGGCTGTTCGGCCTGCGATACGGGTTTCTGGCGCTGCTGGCGCTGGTAGCAGCGCTGCTTGCCTGGAGGAGCGCCGGCGATGCGTAATGCTGCGCGCGCGAGGCCGCTTTCCTTCGGCGTAAGCGACCGCGGACCGCGCGACAACAACGAGGACGAGCTGTATTTCGACGACGACCGCGGCGTCTATTTTGTAGTGGACGGCATGGGCGGGCACGCTGCGGGTGAACAGGCAGCCCGCATCGCCAGGCAGCGGCTGATCGGGCGCCTGGAGCGGCCCGTCGGAACAGTGGAGCAGCGCGTCCGTGAAGCCATCGCGCTGGCGAATAACGCCGTCTACGAGGCGGCTGCGAGCAGGCCCGATTGGCAGGGCATGGCCTGTGTCATGACCGTCGCGGTGGTGGATGGCGGCGAGGTCACCGTGGGGCATGTCGGGGATTCCCGCCTGTACCGGCTCTCCGGCAACGGCCTTGAAAAGATCACGCGCGACCATTCGCCCGTGGGCCAGCAGGAAGACGCGGGCGAACTCACCGAAACCGAGGCGATGCAGCACCCGCGCCGTAACGAGGTGTATCGCGACGTGGGTTCGCAGCCGCACCAGCCGGATGAGCCGGGCTTCATCGACATTTACCGGTTCCCGTTCGAGGCAGCGTCGGCGTTCCTGCTGTGCAGCGATGGGCTGACGGATGCGCTGTCGAGCGCGGAGATCCGCGGCATCATCGACGAGAACGCAGGCGACCGCACGGCGATTGTCCGCGAGCTGGTCCGCCGCGCCGCCGAAAGAGGAAAAGATAATGTCACGGTGGTGTTCGTGCAGGGGCCGGCGTTCGGGATTAAGGACAGGCGGCGAAAACCGCGGCCGGTTGCCGTCCACAATGGGAAGCCGCGTTCGGAGGCGCCGGTGGTGATCGAGCGCCTGGTTGCGCCCGAAGAGCCGAGCCGGTGGCGATTCGTGATGCCGCTGCTGTGGATGTTGCTGGGCGCCGCGCTGGCTCTTGCGGCGCAATTTCTGCTCGCCGTGGCGCCGTTCGCCCCGAAGCCGTCAGTGAGAAAGCCGGAGTACTTTCAAGTCGAGCCAGGCCCCGGCCGGCCGATCTCCACTGCAATGGCGAAGGCGATGGCCGGCGATACGATAGCCATCTCGCCGGGAGAATATCAGGACGCGATCGTACTGAAGGAGGGCGTAACGCTGAACGGCGGCAATGCCATCATACGGCCACCCGACGACGCGACGGCCGGCATTGCCGCGAATGACGTCACGGCGACTGTGTCCGGACTGCGCCTCCTCGCAGCCGCCAACAAGCGCTTCGACTACGGCGTACAAGTGCATGGCGGACGCGTAAATCTTCATGGCCTGGAAATCTCCGGTACGCGCGTTGCCGCGATTGAGTTTGCCGATCGCGCGGGCGGCGAAATCACTGGCTGCAGCGTTCACGACAACCAGGGAGTGGGCATCGCGCTGGTCGACGCCGCGCCCGTGGTCTCCGGCAATACGCTTCGGAACAATGCCGGCGACGTCCCTGCGCAGCCGCATCCCGTTCGCAGGAGGCCCGCGCGATGACCGCCGGCCAGACCTTCGAACGCTACCAGATCATCCGCCAGATCGGCCGTGGCAGCATGGGCACCGTCTACCTCGCCGTGCGGCAGGACACCGGCCAGCAGATAGCGCTCAAGATCGTCAATGGCGGTCCGCACGAAGAGGACAAAGAGCGCATCGCGGTGGAAGAGACCGGCGCGAAGTTGCAGCAGGAGCTGGGCGGCAATGGCACGCCGCGCGAGCCGCGGATGATCTCCGTGCATCGCGTGTTTCACTCCGGAGACGATCTGGGCATCGAGATGGAGTACGTGGAGGGCGAGGACCTCTACGCTACTCTGCAGCGCGGCCCGCTGGATCCGCAGACGGCTGCCGGTATCGCCGCGGCGCTGTGCGAGATGCTCGACAACCTTGGGCGCGTCACTTCGTTCGTCCACGGCGACCTCAAGCCGCGCAACGTGCGCGTGATGAGCGACGGTCAGGTGAAGGTACTCGATTTCGGCATTGCCAAGGCGCTGGCAACCACCCGTCCCGGCACATTCAACCCGTGGCAGAGCGCGCCTTACTGTTCGCCCGAGCGGCTGGACGCCAGCATCGTGGACGCGAAATCCGACCTGTGGTCCATTGGCGTGATGCTGTATGAAATGGTGGCCGGGCACAGGCCCTTTCCGGTTCCCGATCAGGAATTGCGAAAGCGTCTGGCCTATGGGCCGGACCCGCTGCCGCCCTCGTGTCCGGCGCCCCTGCGTAACATCATCTTCCGCATGCTTGCGTACGACCCCGCGCAGCGCTATCACAACCCCGGCGACTGCGCGGCCGATCTGCACCGGTTCCTCAACAACCAGCCGGTACTGGCCGTCGATCCCGACCCGCTCACCCGGCGCACGGTATCGCCGGTTGACGATGCCGCTACGCGCAGAACCGTTCCGGCGGTGAACGGGCAGCCCCGGGTGCTGCCGCCGCCTCTGCCGGGCCGATTCCGCCGGAAGCGCTGGATGGCGTGGGTGCGTCTGGGCGTCCTCGGCGCCATCATCCTGGCCGTTATTGCCTGGTTTACGCGCCAGCGCACCGTTTCGCACGAGGCCGCTGATTTGCGCACACAGCTCGAGTCACATCAGATTTCCGCGCCCGAGGCGTGGTCCAACTACACGGCCATGCAGAAACGTTCCAGCTTTCCGCCGGTGCTTTATGGCGTGAAGCAATCCCTGAAATCCGCCCTGGTGGATGATGCCGACCACGTCATTGAAGACTACCGCCGCGAGCAGCCGACCGCGCGCGAAGGCGACTGGAATCGCGCGGCCAAAGATCTGGAGCACGCGCTCGAGATCAACCCCGGGGACAAGCAGGTGATCGCGCTGCTGGATATCTGCCAGGGGCATCTCGATCGCATTCGCGCGCACGGAGCCGCCAACAAGCAGCGCCTGCTGAACAGCGCCATCGGCAAGTTCGAGGAGGCCGCGAAGCTGACGCCCGATTCGAGGGACCCTTACCTTGGGCTGGCGCGTATTTACTTTTACGATTTCCACGATTACGACAAGGGCATGGAGATGATCGGGGATGCCGCGAATCGCGGGCATCCGATCGGTCCGCGCGAGAAGGCGCAGATGGCCGATTCTTTGCGCGACCGCGGGATGCGGCTGTATGTGGAATCGCGGCGGTTCATGGACATTCCGGACCAGAGGAGGCAATACCTGCAGAAAGCACGCGAGGATCTGCAGTCGGCTGCGCAGCAATACGCGAGTCTCGGCGATTTCGTCCCTCGGGCGGATGCGATCTATCGCGATCTTCAGCGCCGGGTTGCCTCCATCGATCAGGAGTTGAGCGTCATGAACGGCGCTCCGCCGAATACCGTTCAGTCAACGACGCCTGTGAACACGCCCCCGGTGACACGATGACGCGGGGCGCCGAGACGGCCCGGTCTACCTACGCCGCCAAACGCCGCGAGCGCGAGCGCCGCGACCTCAAGGCCACGCGCGCGGAGGAGTTCCTCTGGCTGGCGCTGGTCTCTGTTGTCGTCCTTGCCGGGCTCGTTCTGGTGTATCTCGCCAAAACAGGCGAGGCGCGGGACAACGCGGCGCGTCTGGCCGAGCGGCCCGTCCTCGATCTTAACCGCATAACGTCGGGAACCGAGCTGCTGCCGTACCTTGCCGATGTCCCCGAATCCGCCGATCGGCAGTACATCGCCGACCGCATCTACGGCGCCGTGCATTCGCACAAGGCCGAGAACGTCGGCGCGATTGCCCGGCTGCGGGTAAGACAGTCGGACCTGCAGCATCGGCCCGAGTTGAAGCTGTTTGCAGAACGGCTGCACGATGCCATCCAGCGCGGCGAGAACGCGCGGCGTGAGCGGTTGGCGCGTATGCACTGGCTGGGCCGGAAGTTCGTGGCCTTTCGCGAATGGCTGATGCCTCCGCCGGAGCACGATCCGTACGTGCCATTGCTGACGCAGCAGCAGTTTCACAATCTGAAGCCGTGGTTCACGGTGCGAACAGTGGGCGAGTTCCGGCTGCATCTGATTCTCTGGGCTCTGGCGTTCTTGGCCGCATTCTACGCGCTGCACCTGTTCTGGCGAGCGCGTCTGTTCGCGGGCGACAACCTGATTCTGCCGGTCATCCACCTGCTGGCCGGCATCGGCTTCATCCTGATGGTGAGCCTGCGCGATCCTGTCCGCGACACGCTGGTGTTTTCCGATTTCGCGCTCGGCGCTGTGCTGGGGATGATCGCGATGGGCATCTTCTCCGTGCCGGATTACGAGCGAACCGTGCGGCGCTACAGCTTCGTGTTTCTGCTGGGCGCCATCGTTTTGGGCCTGCTGCTGGCCAGCCCGCTCGGGACGGGACCGGGCACGAGCGATGCAAAAGTCAACCTGTTCGGGTTTCAGCCGGTGGAAGTCATTCGCGTGCTCATCGTGTTTTTCCTGGCCGGCTACTTCGCTGAACACTGGGACGTGCTGCGCGATCTGCGCCAGAAGGCTGGCCTGCCGGCCGGGCTTGCGGAGCGCTTCCAGGTGCCGCGGCTCGATTATGTTATCCCGGTGGCCGCCGGCGTTCTGGCATCGCTGTTGCTGTTCTTCTTTCTGAAAGACCTTGGGCCGGCGCTGGTCATCGGCTGCCTGTTCCTGATCCTCTACAGCCTGGCCCGGCAGCGCGTACTGGCTGCGCTGTGCGGACTCGCCATTATCGTTCTGGGCGCCGCGGCGGGGCACGCCATCGGCTATCCCGAAACGGTGGAGCAGCGCGTAGAGATCTGGCGCCAGCCCTGGCGCAATACGGTTCACGGCGGCGATCAGGTGGCCCACTCGCTGTGGGCGCTGGCGAGCGGCGGATGGCAGGGTTCCGGCATCGGCATGGGCAGCCCTTCCTTTCTGCCCGCGGGCCACACCGACCTGATTCTCTCGGCGGCCGGCGAAGAGCTGGGCTTCGCCGGTCTCGCCTGCATCTTTCTTCTGTATGCGCTGCTCACGTGGCGCAGCCTGCGCATAGCGCTGCGCGCGCCCACATCGTATGCGTTCTTCCTCGCGACGGGGTTGTCGCTGATTGTCGCGCTGCAGTTGCTGTTAATTGCCGGAGGGCTGCTGGACATCATTCCGCTGTCGGGCGTGGTGAGCCCGTTCCTGAGCTTCGGCAAATCGTCGATGATCGCCACGTGCGCGGTGTTCGGGATCATTCTGTCGATCTCCGCGCGGGCGGTCCCGGCGCCGGAGTCGATTCCAGCGAAGCATTTCGGCCGGGGCATGCGCGCGCTCGGCGCTGTGCTCGCCGCCGGTCTGCTGGTGGTGGCGGCGCGAGCGGTCTGGATCCAGGTCGCCAATGCCAACGATTACGCGCTCCGCGATGCCGAGGTGCGTTATGGCGACGGCGGTATCGGCCTCGAATACAACCCGCGCATCGCGGAAATCATTCGCCGTTTGCCGAAGGGCGACATCTTCGACCGCAACGGGCTGCCGCTGGCCACCAGCAACATGGCGCTGGTAACGCAGCATCGCGGCGACTACGCGAAGCTGGGCGTGGATATCGCCCAGACCGTGTCCGAGGCAGAGCCGCGGCATTATCCCATGGGGCCTGAGCTGTTCTATCTGGTGGGCGATGTGCGCACCACGCTGAAACAGGGCGCGCGCAACACGTCTTTTCAGGAGAACCTTTCGCGCGTTCGCCTGCAGGGCTACGACGACCGGCGCGAAGCCGTGGAGCTGAAGGACCCCGATACCGGCCGCGTCTCCACCGTATGGCGGCACGACTACACGGACCTGCTCCCGCTGCTGCGTCATCGCTACAATCCCGACAATCCGGGCGTGCGTGAGCTGCTGAACCGCGCTCGCGACGTGCATATGTCCATCGATGCGCGGCTCGAGATGCGAGCCTCGGATATCCTCGCGCGGCATTTGCGCGCTCTCGACAAGAAGGGCGCGCTGGTGGTGCTTGACCCATCTTCGGGCGACCTGCTGGCGGCCGTCAGTTACCCGTGGCCGCAGCAGATCCAGTTCGCGGAGTTTCGCGCGAACCCGGATCGCAGTATGGAGCAGGATCTGCTGGACCGCGCGCGCTTCGGCCTGTATCCGCCCGGGTCGTCGTTCAAGATCGTCACCGCGACGGCGGCGCTGAGAGAGGATCCAGGCCTGGCGCACGTCACCTTCGAGTGCCGCCGTCTGCCGGACGGCCGCGTCGGCAATTACGTCGGCAATTCGAAACGGCCCATCCGCGATGACGTGCAGGACAGGAATCCACACGGGACGGTGGACATGGCGAAGGGCATCACCGTTTCCTGTAACGCCTATTTCGCGCAGCTTGGTGCGCTGCGGGTGGGCGCGAAGAACCTGCTCGACACGGCGAAGATGTTCGGGATTGACGTCGCGCGGCCGGACACGGTGGAGAAGCTGCGGCAGGCGCTTCCGCAGGCATCTTACGGACAGGGGCAGGTGGTGGCCACTCCATTCCAAATGGCGCGCGTGGCGGCTTCGGTGGCCGCCGGCGGCAACATCCCACAGGGCCGCTGGGTGATCGACGAAACGAATACGCGCACGAATCAGCCCGTGCCGGTGCTGCCGCAGACGCTGGCCGCGCAGCTTGCCGGATACATGCGCAGCGTGGTGACCTCGCCGGCGGGAACCGGACGAGCGCTCAGCGGCAATCCGATTCCGATTGCCGGCAAGACCGGAACCGCCGAGCTGGCGCACGCGCCGTCGCACGCGTGGTTCATCGGATTCGCGCCCTACGGACCGGGCGCGCAGAGACGCATTGCCTTTGCCGTGCTGGTGGAGAATGGCGAGTATGGCGGCAAGACAGCTGCGCCCATCGCGGGCGAGTTGGTGACCGCGGCTCACGAGCTGGGATTACTCTAATGGAAAGCCTCGATAAACTGGAACAGTTCCTCAGCGGCCTTCTTGGACGGCTCGCGAGCACCGCCGGCGGTCCGCATGCTCCCGAGTTGGTGGAGGTGCGCCGCTCGATTCTGCGCGAGATTGCGGGGAGGATCGAGACGAAGGGCCGCGGCGAGTACTTCTTCCCGTACACCAGCGTCGCGGTGGAATTGTATGCGCCCGATGCCGAACGGCGCGATGCGCTGGAGGCTGCGCTCGGTGGTGGCGCGCTGGAGCAGGACGTGCGCGAGATGATGACCGAGCGAGGCTGCCCGGATGCGCCGCGCGTGTCGCTCACGGCGACCGAGAAGCCGGAGCTCGCGGCAGGCGCGAGGCCGTGGCGCATCCAGTGGTCGCGCGAGCAGAAGGCCGTTCAGGCGACCGCCGCCGAGCGGCCCGCGGCGCGGGTCAGGGTGCTGCAGGGCGCGGCTGCGGCCACGGAGGTGCCCATCGATCGCGACCGCATCTATCTGGGCCGCATGAAGGACGTGGTGGACAGAAAGACCGGCCTCGCTCGCCGGAACGACGTGGCTTTCGATGCTTCGGAGACGACGGTGGCCCGCCGCCACGCCAGCATTCAGTACGATGCCGAGACCGGCCGGTTTCGCGTGATCGGTGATCCGTCGAACCGCGCGCCGACAACGGTGTTTCGCGATGGCGCGGCCATCCGCTGCGATTCGACGCGCGGCGTCCAGCTCCGGTCAGGCGATGAGATCCACCTTGGCGAAGCGCGAGTGCTGTTCGAGATTGTCCCGTAGCGGCGCAGTGTACCACCGCTCGATATGGCCCTTTCAGGGGCTGGCAATGAGGCGATGAAAAGAAGGTTTGGCTCCGTGGGGCAGACGATCGGTTTATGTCGTCTGCCTGTTCGAGTGCCCAGGCAATGGCAGACGACAAAACCCGATCGTCTGCCCCACCGGGAGGCGAACCTACATCTTCAGGGGAGCGGTGGCACGATGTAGTACATGCTGGGTCGTGAGATCGTGGTAAGCGAGAATTGCTATGCCGACGGAACTCCATTGGGCCCGCGGTCCCTGGCAGGGAAAGCTGGCTCTGGCCGCTCGTCCGCGGGGCAGGAGGATCGTGCTCCACTGCAGGCAGGGCATCGGCCGCACTGGACTGATGGCAGCCTGCCTCCTTATAACCAGAGGACGCGACCCTGAAACGGCCATAAAAGAGATCAGCGCGGACCGTGGCCTCGCCGTCCCGGAGACTGACGAGCAGCGGAAGTGGATCGAGGGGTACGCCGCTGCGCTTTCCGGAGCGCATTAGCAGGCGTCTTCAAAAGACCGCGAGAGATCCGTTGCTGTTCGCACTACAGTAACGGACTTGCCCGATGCCATCGCCTTTCCTCGTCATCGGTACGCCGTGTTTCGGCGGCCAGGTGAGCTGGCTATATGCCGCCTCGCTGCTCAAGTTACAAAGCGCGTTCCTGAAACGCGGCTGGGATATGCGCTTTCTGCTGCTGGCGGGGGACGCGCTGGTCACCCGGGCGCGGCAATCCATCGTCAGCCACTTTCTCAGTCAACAAAGCGCCACTCACCTGCTGTTCATCGATGCGGATATTGGTTTCGAGCCGGAGCAGGTATTCCGACTGCTTCAGTGCGACGCCGATTTCGCCGCAGCCGCCTATCCCGTGAAAGAGATCAACTGGGACCTGATGCCGGCGGCCGTGCAGGCTGGACGCAAGCCGCTGGAGTCGGCAACTTTGTCCTATGTTGTGGAGCGCGACGGCGCCGAGGAAATGGTTATCCGCGGCGGATTCGTGAAAGCACGATTTGCCGGCACGGGGTTTCTGATGATCCGGCGCGGCGCGATCGAAAAGATGATCGAGCACTATCCGGAGCTGCGCTATGCGCACGAGCACCGGCTCAGGGATCCGCTCGACGGCAGCCCCTGGCGGTCGGCGCTTTTCAACTGCATGATCGATCCGGGCACCGGCTTCTACCTGAGCGAAGACTTCAGCTTCTGCCGCCGCTGGACCGATATGGGCGGCGAGATCTGGGTGGACTACACCAGCCGTCTGGAGCACGTCGGGCCGATGGTGTACCGCGGCGACATGCGGGCGCGAGTCGATCTGCCGAAAGCCTAGAGCGTCACACCTTCGCCAGGCTGTCGAGGTACTCCATCGGACAGCCAACACCCTCCACCTTCACTCCAAGACCCCGCAGCACATCGATGGCAACCATCCGCCGGTAGGCGTTGAACGTAATCACGTGCGCAAACATGCCGCCAAAGGTGAAGGTTTCCGGAGGTTCGCATAGCGCATCGACAAACGTGTCCTCCCAGGCGCTCCGGTTGCGGACATCGGTGAGGACGCTGTGGAACGCTCGATCCGCTTTCTCCAGGCGCGCCAGCATGGCCGAAGGAGTTCGGTTCTCCGGCGGGGCATTGTCAAACAGCGGCGTGCTGCCGCCCGTCATGGCCGCAGCCCAGGCTTCCTTGGTTTGCACCATCCGGTCCAGAAGCTGGCGCAGGCTCTGATCGGGGCCACTCCATGGAAACACATGTATCTGGTTGTTCAGAGGCCGGTCCAACTGTTCGCCGTTCAGCGTCTTCGCCAGATCAAGAAGACGTCGCGTATGCCAGGACTCCTGGCCAGAGAAGATATCAAAGAGGTCCATGAATCGACCAGCTCCTTTCGTGTCATCCTCGCCCGAATGGTGGTGAATTCCATTCGCTGTGTGGAGGTGAGTGTACGTCGCCCCCAGGCGGCGATAGAGGCTCGGTGAAACGCCGAAGGCATTTCGGAATGCGCGGGTGAATGCTTCCAGCGATCCGTAATTCGCGTTGAGACCGATGTCGGTCACCGAGAGTTGGGTGCGAGACAACTGCCATGCCGCCCTCTCCAGCAGCAGCCTTCGGCGCATGGCAACCGGCGTCTCCTCGATCATTGCCCGGAACACGCGAAAAAACTGCGTCCTGCTTCGATAAGCGTTGCGGGCGAAACCGTTCGCATCCTGCTCCTGATCGAGCGAATCAAGAACGATATCGCTAAGCCGCCGTGCTTCTTCCACACAGGGAAAATAGCACTTTGAAGTGCCCGTCCGCCTGACCGGGAGTCCCGAAATTCAAGATGTGATGGCAGGCCGAGGCGCTGACAAATGCCATCCACCAGATCGGATACCCTCTGAAAAGGGGAGCCCCGCGATGACCTCCGCGGATTTTCGATTGACCTGGCGTCGGGTGCGCGCAATGCCGGCGTTTCTCGCCCTGAGCGCCATGATTTCCGGGACTCTGTTCGCGCAGGCGCCTCCCGACCCCGCCGAGCAGGATCGCCTGCTGGAGGCCATCGAGGCCTACGCCGCCGGGTACGTTTCCGGCCTGCCGAACTTCCTCTGCGAGCAGGTGACGCATCAGTACGAGGCCGCTCTGAAGTCGAATCGCTGGCATAAAGGGGACTCGCTCACATCGAGACTGAGTTTTCAGAGCGGCAAGGAAAAGCGCGTACTCGAGCTGGTCAACGGAAAGCCGGCCGATCCGGAACGACGCCAGTGGCACACGCCGCTCACCAGCGAGGGAGAGTTCGGCACTCTGCTGGGCGTTGTGCTGGGTCCCGGCAGCGACGCGACGTTCACCTGGAACCGTTGGGAGAGCATTCGCGGGAAGCGCCTCGCGGTCTTCGATTTTTCGGTGGACAAAGAGCACTCCACCCTGCGTATGCAGCTCAGCGATCTGGCGCAGGCTGTGCTGCCTTACCACGGCTCGGTCTTTGCCGATCCGAGCACCGGCGCGGTGTGGCGCATCACCGATGCCGTCACCTCAGACATTCCACCAAAGCTGGAAATGCGAGACATCTCCACCGTCATCGATTATGACGAGACGGCAATCGGCGACAGGCAGTACCTGCTGCCCACGTCGGCAACAGTTGCGGTGACCACGTGGAGCCGCAGAATACGCAACGAGATTGAGTTTCAGGGCTATCGTAAATTCGACGCGGATTCGGTAATCCGCTTCGATCCAGCGAAGTAGAGCAGGCTTTCAGCCTGCACGTGTTACGGCGTCAACCGGTTCGGGCCGCGGTAGAGGAACGTCACTTCACGCACGTTCGCGAAGCCGAGCATGATCATGAGCATTCGCGTCAGGCCGAAGCCGAAGCCGCCGTGCGGCGGGGCGCCGTAGCGGAAGAAATCCAGATAGAACTGGATGGATTCCAGATCGATGCCTTTTTCGATGGCCTGATTGCGCAGAATCTCATAGCGGTGCTCGCGCTGCGCACCCGTCGTAATCTCGATGCCTTTCCAGATCAGGTCGAAGCTTTTCGTCGTGCCTGGGTCGTCCGCGTAGCGCATGTGATAAAACGGCCGCACCGAAATCGGGTAATCGGTGACGAAGACGAATTCGTGGCCGTACTCCTTCTGCACCAGGTCGCCCAGCATGCGCTCGCCCTGCGGATCGAGATCGCCCTTGCCTTCGGCCGGCGGCTCATAGCCAAGCGCGGACAGGCGCCGCCTCGCTTCCGCCATGGGGATGCGCGGAAAGGGCAATGCCGGAACGACAATCTCCTTGCTGAATGCTTTGAGGATGGCGTCGCCGGCCTCGTCCTTCACGGCCTGAATGACGTAATTCAGCCAGCGTTCCTCGAACTTCATCACGTCGTCGTGGGTCTCGATCCAGGAAATCTCGACGTCCACGCTGGTGAATTCCGTGTCGTGCCGCGAGGTGAACGAAGGATTTGCACGGAATACCGGTCCAATTTCAAAAACCTTGTCGAATCCGGCGCACATCGCCATTTGTTTGTAGAACTGGGGCGATTGCGCGAGCGATGCCGTCTGCCCGAAATGCTGGAGCGTGAACAACTCCGCGCCCGATTCGCTGGCGCTGCCCATGAGCTTCGGCGAGTGGATCTCCAGAAAACCTTCCGACAGCCAGAAGCGCCGCATCGCCGCTTCGATGATGGTCTGGACCCTGAAGACAAGATAGTTCTCTGGGCGGCGCAGATCGAGGAAGCGCCAGTCGAGCCGATTCTCCAGCCGCGCCTGCACGCGCGCGAACGGGTCGAGCGGCGGCGGCATTTCGGCGATCGACTCGATATGGATGTCGCTCAGGTCGATTTCGATGCCCCCGAGTTTCACCACCGGGTTGGCCACCACGCGCCCGAAGATGGTGACCGCGCTCTCAGTGGTGAGCGCAGCGAGCGCCTCGGTGATTCTGGTCTCCACCGGTTTCGCGCGGTCGAAGACCGCCTGCACGACGCCCGTGTGATCGCGGACCACGAGGAACATGATCGCTTTCTGATCGCGAATCTTCTGCACCCAACCCTGGACGCACACCTCCTGGCCCACAGCATCCTTCAGGTCTTTCACCAGCGTTCTTGTCATGGGAATTGTTAATTATAACAATCGGCTAACGTCGCCTATGCCGCGGTCACCCGGAAGCGGGTCCGCAATGCGCGTTCATCGAGCGAATGGCGCGCAGCGAGCAGCTCATATTCGAGCGGTTCGACGGTCATCCTCTTCGCGATCTCGTCATAGTAGGCGAGGCGTTTCACCGGCAACTCCAGCGTGCAGGTGCGCGTCTCGCCGGCGGGAATCGTGATTCGCCCGAAGGCTTTCAACTCGTTCGGCGCCCGCTCGACGCGAGAACCCGGGGCGCGCGTGTAGATCTGCACCACCTCGTCGCCATCGTCGGCGCCGGTGTTCGCAACCTCCACGAGGATGCGCAGCGTATCGGCCGCCCTGAGTTCAACGGCGAGGAGATGCAGGGCGCGATATTCGAAACTCGTATAGCTCAGGCCGAAGCCGAACGGAAACGCCGGCGCCACGCCGTCGCGCTCGAGCTTGCGGTAGCCGTGCCACAGGTCGTACTCGATGTGCTCGGCATCGCGATCGAAGAAGGGCAGATCGCCGGCTGAGCGGGGCACGGCGAAGGGCAGCCGGCCGCCTGGGTTCGCGCGGCCGAACAGGATATCGGCAAGCGCGCGCCCGCCTTCCATGCCCGGATACCAGAGCATCAGGATAGCTGCCGCCGCATCTTTCCAGTTCTCGACGATCACCGCGCTGCCGGACATGATGGCGACGATCGAACGCGGATTGGCAGCGGCGACTGCGCGAATCAGGCGCTCGTCTTCGCTGCGCAGCGTCAACGAAGCGCGATCGCCCCCGAGCGAGAAGCCCCCGGCCTGCGCGACTTTGGCGATCGCCTGTTCGAGACCGGGCGGAGGAGGCGGCGGTCTGAGCATATCGATGAACGGGCCAAGATTCGGATCGATGAACTCGCCCTCATCGGCGTGCGTGTATCCGGCAACGATGAGGGCGGCGTCGGCGCTGCGAGCGATCTCGGCCGCTTTCGCCGGGTCGGCGCCATCGTCCCAGATCACGTCGATGTCCGCTCCCGCTGCTTCGCGAATGCCCGCCAGCGGCGTCACCACATACTCCGGCCGCGTGTTGCTCGATCCGCCATCGCCGGTATTCGGCACGTTCGCAAGCTGGCCGATCACGGCGAGCTTTCTGACGCCCCGCAGCGGCAGCGCGCCATTATTCTTCAGCAGAACGATGCTCTTCACTGCGGCCTCGCGAGCGAGCGCCCGATGCGCCTCGCAGCCCACAACTGTCTTTTCCGGCACGGGCGTGTGTTCGAAACGGAGTTGCTGGCGGATAATGCGCAGCGCCGCATCGTCGATCCGCGCCACGGGTACTTCGCCATCGGCCACCAGCCGCGGCAGGTCGCGATCGAAGTGCAGCCGGAACGGCATCTCCAGGTCCTGGCCGGCGAGAATGGCTTTCTTCGAGTCGCGGATGCCGAAGATGAAATCGCTGAGCACGAACCCCTCAAAGCCCCACTCTCCTTTCAGAACATCGCCGAGCAACTCGCGGTTCTGCCCGCACCACTCGCCGTTCACACTGTTGTAGGCGCTCATCACCGCGGCGACGCCCTCCTCTACCGCGCGGCGGAAGTGCGCGCCGTAGATTTCGTGCAGCGCGCGCGGGCTCATCGCGACGTCCACTTTGAAGCGCGCGTTTTCGATGGAGTTGCCGGCGAAGTGCTTCGCGCAGGCCATCACATGACGTTGAACTCCGCGGACGGCGGCGGCGCCCAACTCGCCTACCAGCACCGGGTCCTCGCCGTAGGTTTCCTGCGCGCGGCCCCACGCGGGATGCCGCAACAGGTTGATGCAGACGCCGCCGAACAGATTGCCGCCGAGCGCGCGCAGCTCGCTGCCGATCGCTTTGCCGATTCTATGTTCCAGATCGACGTCCCACGTAGCGCCCCGCGCCATGGCGACGGGAAACGTCGTCGCGCCGGCCAGGATGATGCCGCGCGGACCGTCGGCGAAGCGGATGCCGCTAAGGCCAACCCGCGCAACCTCCGCCGCGTTCCAGGTGTGCTCTCCGTAGCCTCCGCCCATGATGTCCACCAGGCCGGGCCAGAACGGCGTCGCGCCGGAGAGCATCGCGATCTTCTCTTCGAGCGTGAGCTGCGCGAGGACGGCCTGCGCATTCTCGTCGGTGTGCATAGGTACAGGATATCCGTGGGGCAGGCTGAAGCCTACTCTACTGTTCTCGGTCGAGGGTAGAGCAGGCTTTCAGCCTGCATCTGGAGTTTGGACATTTCGCGTCCGCTTCCAAGGTGGCGGCTGAAGGCCTGCTCTGGAGTGTGAACATTTTCCATAAAAAATGTCTTGTTTTTGCTCCCGACCTGTGTTTTCATCTATATAGATGAAGCGCGAGGAGGTATTGAAGAGGCGCCGCAAGCTGGCCGGGGCCCTCCCTTCGGCTGAAGAAGTTCTCCGCGGCTCGCTGCTGGACCGTGTGGTCCGTCATCGCAAGGGGTGCGCGCGTTGCGAACGTGGCGAGGGCCATCGCGTCCTGGTGCTGACGGTGAACTACCCGGGCGGCCGCAACCGCCAGTTCACCATCCGCCCGGAACAGAAACAGATGGTAGCGCGCTGGTTGAAGAACTACAAGGACTGGAAAAGAAAAATGGAAGAGATCTGCGAACTCAACCACGCGCTGTTGCGGCCCGACAAGGATTAGTCCCGGCGTCCCGGCCCTTTTCAGGCCTCTTGGTGTTTCATCCCACAGGAGGAAACGCAAGATGCTGCTGCTTCCCGTTCTGTTGCCGATTCTGCAGGATTGGCAGAAGGCCTTCCCGCAGCGCCGCTCTCATCTCCGCGCGATGGCCCAGTGTCTCGGAGCCCTGACCGCCTTCGGCCGGCGGACCCTCTCACGCGCCATCTGGGCCATTGGCCGCCAGCAGCGCGATTGGAGCGCCGACTACCGCCTGCATGCCCGCTCGCCGTGGCGCAGCGAGGATCTGTTTCAACCCATTCTCCAGCGCGCTCTGCCCTTCTGCGGCGGCCGTCATGTCGCCGTGGCCATCGATGATACGCGCCTGCACAAGACCGGTCGCCGCATTCTGACTGCGTCCTGGCAGCGCGATCCGCTGTCTCCCAAGTTCCGCATCAACCTGATGTTCGGACTGCGCTTCCTGCAATTGTCCCTGCTGGTGCCGCTGTATCGGCGGGACAAGGCTTGTGCGCGCGGGCTCCCGGTGCGCTTTGAGGAAGTCCCGGTGGTCAAACGTCCTCGCCGCAACGCCGCTGCCGCGCTGTGGAGTGAGTATCGTCAGGCGCTCCGCCAACGGAACCTCTCGCAACGCGCGCTGGAGGTGATCCGTGGATTGCGCGCTGCACTCGATCAGGCCGGAGCCGGCGCAAAGCGGCTGCTCATGGTGGGCGACGGAAGCTTCTGCAATCGCACCCTGTTTCGTGCCCAACTCGATCGCGTCGACATCATTGCGCGGGCTCGCCGCGATTTGCGGCTGTGTCAACAGGCCGGCGCCGGCTCGCGCTGCTTCTACGATCCCAACGGCTTTACTCCCGAGCAGGTGCGTCTGGATGAGGCGCGCCCCTGGAAGAAGGTCCGCATCTTCTACGCGGGACAGTGGCGCAGGATCCGCTACAAGGAAGTGAGCGGGGTGTACTGGCGCACCGGTGCCCGCAGACGCGCCCTGCGACTGTTGGTCATAGAGGGTCTGAGCTATCGCTCGCTCCGCCGTCTGCGCCGCCAAGAACCCGCTTTCCTGCTCAGCACCGCTCTGATCGCCAGCGTTCGTGAACTCGTGCAGGCCTATTTCGATCGTTGGCAGATTGAGGTTAACCATCGCGAAGAGAAGGACACCCTCGGCGTCGGCCAGGCGCAACTGCGTTCCTCCCGCTCCGTATCGCGTCAGCCGGCCTTCGTTGTGGCCGGTTACAGCGCTCTGTTGCTGGCGGCTCTGATCGCCTTCGGTCCTTCGCGCCAGATACATTGTTACGAGCCGTTACCGAAGTGGCGGCGCAACGCTTCCCGCCCCTCCTGTCTCGACCTCGTCACCCTGTTGCGCAAGGAACTCGCCGCGAATCCTGCTTCCCTCGCCCAACTCGGCATAGCAATGGACTGGAAGAGCCTCGGTTTGGCAGCGGCGGCGTGAGTCCTAATGGCCAAACTCCAGAGCAGGCTTTCAGCCTGCATCCCTTGCTGTGGCAGAGTGAACGTATGAACTATCGTCCATTGGGCCGCACCGGATGGAATGTCTCGGAGATCAGCTTCGGCGCCTGGGCTATCGGCGGATCGTGGGGTCAGGTGGACGATCGCGAGTCCCTGGCTGCACTGAACAAGGCGGTCGATTGCGGAGTGAATTTCATCGACACGGCCGACGTGTACGGGGGCGGCCACAGCGAGCGCCTGATCGCGCAGCTCCGGCGCGACCGCAAGGAAGAGATCGTCGTCGCCACCAAGGCCGGACGCCGTCTCCAGCCGCACACCGCCGACGGCTACAACGCGAAGAATCTGGCCGGCTTCATCGACGACAGCCTGCACAACCTCGCGACGGACTGTCTCGATCTGGTGCAGCTCCACTGTCCGCCGACGGAGGTTTATTACCGGCCCGAGGTGTTCGGCGCTCTCGACGACCTGGCTCAGGCGGGCAAGATCCGCTATTACGGCGTGAGCGTGGAGAAAGTGGAGGAAGGCCTGAAGGCGATGGATTTTCCGAACGTGCAGAGTGTTCAGGTGATCTTCAATTGCTTCCGGCAGCGTCCGGCTGAGCTGCTGTTCCGGGAAGCGCATAAGCGCCGCGTCGGCATTCTCGCGCGCGTGCCGCTGGCGAGCGGACTGCTTACCGGGAAGCTCTCACGCGACACGAACTTCGAGCAGGACGATCATCGCAACTTCAACCGCCACGGCCAGGAGTTCGATGTAGGCGAGACATTCGCCGGCGTCGACTACGACACGGCGCTCGAGGCCGTCGAGGAGATTCGCCGCGTGGTCGCTGCACGCATGAGCATGGCGCAGTTCGCGCTTCGCTGGATTCTGATGTTCGAGGCCGTGTCCTGCGCCATCCCCGGCGGCAAGCGGCCCGAGCAGGTGGCAGATAACTGCGCGGCTTCGGATGCTCCGGCATTATGGGACGATGCCATGGCCGCTGTCCGCGACGTCTACGATCGCCGGATCAGGCAGCTGGTGCACGAGCGCTGGTAGCGTTGATTGACAGGCGGACATGAACCGCAAAGAGATGCTGGCCCGGTTGCGCGAACAGCGCGGACGCTGGGACATGGTGGTCATCGGCGGCGGCGCCACCGGCGTGGGTATCGCCGTGGATGCGGCATCGCGCGGCTATGACGTGGCCCTGCTGGAGCAGAGCGACTTCGGAAAGGGCACCTCGAGCCGCAGCACCAAGCTGGCCCACGGGGGCGTGCGCTATCTGGAACAGGGCAACATCCCGCTGGTGATGGAAGCGTTGAAGGAACGCGGGCTGATGCGGCGCAATGCTCCACATCTGGTCCACGACCTGGCGTTTGTGGTGCCGAACTACGACTGGTGGGAGGCGCCGTTTTACGGCATCGGGCTGCGATTATACGATCTGCTGGCAGGCAAGTACGGGTTCGGCCGGTCGCGCAATCTCTCGCGCGAGGAGACGCTGGAGCGGTTGCCTGGACTGCGAACCGACGGGCTGCGCGGCGGCGTCGTTTACTACGACGGGCAGTTTGACGATACGCGTCTGCTCATCCATCTGGCCGCGACGGCCGCGGAACAAGGCGCTACGCTGCTGAACTACGCGCGCGTGCACGGGCTGGTGCCCGGGCCGGAGGACTTCATTGCGGGCGTGGAAGCGCGCGACGAGGAGACCGGCGAGGAGTTCCGTGTTGAGGCGAAGGTGGTGATCAACGCCACCGGGGCGTTCAGCGACGCGGTGCGGCGGATGGCCGGTCGCATTGAGCCAATGATTGCGCCGAGTCAGGGCGTGCATCTGGTGTTCGACGCGTCATTCCTGGGCGGCGAGAGCGCCATCATGGTCCCGCACACGCGCGATGGCCGGGTCATGTTTGCGCTGCCGTGGCACGGTCACACGCTGGTGGGCACCACGGACACGCCCGTAGGCGAGGCAACGCTGGAGCCGGCGGCTCTGGAAGAAGAGATCGAGTTCATCCTGACCACGGCAGGAACGTATCTGCACCGGGCGCCGGCACGGTCGGACGTATTGAGTGTGTTCGCGGGCATTCGGCCGCTGGTGAAGGCGGGAGACGTGGGCTCGACCGCCGCGCTCTCGCGGGATCACACCATTCGGATCGACCAGTCTGGGCTGGTGACGGTTGCAGGCGGCAAGTGGACCACGTATCGGCATATGGCGGAGGATTGCGTCGATCAGGCGTCGACGATCGGAGGTCTCGAGGAGCGTCCCTGCATCACGCGGGAGCTGCGGATTCACGGGTTCCATGAGGACGCCCAGGCGTTCGGCGATCTGGAGGTTTATGGCTCGGATGCTCCGGCGATCGTGGAGATGATGCGGGCCGAGCCGGCCCTGGATGAACGCCTGCACCCCGCGTTGCCGTATCGGGCGGCGGAGGTGGCGTGGGCCGCGCGCTTCGAGATGGCGCGCACAGTGGAAGACGTGCTGGCAAGACGGACGCGCGCGCTGTTTCTGAACGCTCGCGCGGCCATGGCGATGGCTCCGCGAGTTGCCGAGGTGATGGCCCGCGAACTCGAACGCGACGCGGCCTGGGCGGCCGGGCAGGTATTACGTTTCCGGGAGGTCGCGTCCCGCTACACCGTAGTGTGAACGTGGGGCAGACGATCGGTTTATGTCGTCTGCCTGTTCGAGTGCTCGGGCATGGCAGACGACAAAACCCGATCGTCTGCCCCACCGGGAGCGGTTGCACAGGGAGCTCACGTGAAAGGAATCGTCCATGGCTTTCGTGGCGCGCGCCGCAGGAGAGCATCGGCCTGCTGGTCGCCCGGAAAGTTCTCCGCTTCGGAATCCCACGCCAGCTTCCTGCCGGTGGTCAGCGCGATATTGCCCAGATGCCCCACCACCGTGGCTCGATGGCCGACCTCCACGTCGCACGCCGGCCGGGCCTCCGATCGCAGTGCGTCGATGAAGTTTCGCGTGTGCAGAGCCGTGGCATCCGTGGTGTTCGCCGAACGCCTCGCGACTCCTTCCGGGGGTTTCTGGTTGGTTTTGCGGCTGCCGAACGCATACGCGGGCTCGGGCGGATAGAGATCGTAGCCGATGCGATCCGCGATAAGAGTGCCCTTCGTCCCGTAAAAAGCCATCCCGTGCGGCCGGTCGTCGGCGCCTCGCGCATTGTAGTAGCGCATGCCTGGAGTACGGCCGCCCAGACCGTGGCCGTTGATCGAACTGCATTCATAGCTCAGGATCCAGCCGGGATACTCGTACACCGCCTGCATCGTGTCGGGCACGTCGCCGTCGTCGTCCAGCGCGAACCTGCCGCCCATAGCCGCCACCGATTTCGGCCGATCGGCGCCCATGATCTGGTGGACCGTGTCGAACCGATGTGTTCCGAAGTCGGTAATGGTTCCACCGGCATAATCGCGGAAGAAACGGAAAGTGGAGAGGCAGCGCAGCGGATTGTACGGGACCTTTGGCGCCGGACCCAGCCAGAAATCCCAGTCAAGATCGGAAGGCGGATCGCTGTCGGGGGCGTGGCCGATGCCATCGGGAAAGATGTTGACGTAGTTCCAGACCCGGACGAAGGCAATGCTGCCGAGGTCTCCACGCTTGACCAGCGCGGCCAGTTCGGCGAAATGCGGCGCGGAGCGATGCTGCGTCCCGGCCTGAACGATGCGCTTGTACCGGCGGGCGGCGGTCACCATGGCGCGGCCTTCGCGTACGTTGTGCGCGAGCGGTTTTTCCACGTAGACGTGTTTCCCCGCCTCGCAGGCAAGTATGGTGACGAGGGCGTGCCAGTGATCCGGCGTGGCCACCAGCACGGCATCGATGTCTTTTCGCTCGAGGACCCGCCGGAAATCGCCGTATGTATCGGCGCGCGGTCCCGCCCATTCTTTGGCCCGCTCCCGGTTGGCTCCGTACACGTCGCATACGGCCGCGAACTCGACGTTCGGGGCCTGGGCCATCAGACTGGCCACGTACCGGCCGCGCGTGCCGCAACCGATGAGGCCCACCCGCACTGCGTCATTCGCGGACAGAGCTTTTCGCGCGGCGAACGCTGCCGCGCCGGCGAGGAAAGAGCGCCTGCGCATGCCCATCAGGATAGCTCCGAAGGGCCCGTGGCGCACGCTTCAGCGTGCTGGTGCGAGCTTCAGCTCGCGCTGCCCGGACCGTGGGCTGAAGCCCACAGCAGCGCGCTGAAGCGAAGACGCTCATCTGAGACCCACTGTCTATCAGTAAGTTACGCGCAGGCGAAAATGCCTGCTCCACAATTCACTGCAGCCTTTGTGGAGCAGGCCTTCGGCCTGCATCCCCGGGGTCTCATCCATGTTCCAGCCGCGCTCGCGCGGGGGCCTTCGCTGAAGCGTGCGCCACAACGCATTTCAGAAGCGATCGAGCGTCCGCCGCGCGATCTTCTCGGCGGCGGTGGACACCTGCGCCGCGCTGCCGAATCCGAGCACCGAGATCAGGACGTAATCGTAATCGCCGCGCATGACGTGGAGTTGCGCGCCCACTTCCCCCATATCGAGCAGGACGGCTCGCGTCCCGATTCCCGCGACGTCACGCAAACCGGCTCCGGACGTCAGCCTGAGATTCTCGATTTCGGCGGCGACGTTCAACTTTTCGGATGACCGGTGAATGGTCACGGTGATTTCACCGCCCGCCGCCGGGTACTCGCAGGTGGACCCCACCTCACCGTTGTGCTCCCGGCCATTGGCGACGGAACGGCCGAGCGCGTCCTCGACATCGGCCCTGGTCACCGCGGCACAGGCATCGGTGGTCTTCAGGGCTATGGGAGGGCGCGGAGGCGGGCTTGCCGGCGTGCGCGATGCGAGAAACAGCAACAGTGAGATTTGCGTGAGGACTGGCATCGACTCCAGTCAACCGCCGGGGGGTGAGTGGTACAAGACCGACCCGAGTACCTGTCGTTCCGGTACCAGCTTAGTACTGGGGCGCCGTGAGGCCTAAGGCGTTGTTTCACGACGCCAGGGAAACGACGCCCTTCTCACGAAGGCCCGTGAGCGCAAGGCCATAGCGGCCGCGGACGCCGGTCTTTTCAAAGATGTGCTTGAGATGGATCTTGACTGTTCCGGCGCGGATACCGAGTTCGGTGGCGATCTCTCGGTTCTTAAAGCCCTGCTCAACCAGTTGCATTACCTGGTGCTCGCGCGGCGTCAACTCGGAGCGGGCGCCCCGTTCTTCTCGCGCCGAATCGCGAAAGACGCGTTCCTCCATCCAGCTTCTGCCCTGAGCCACCGTTTTCAGGCAGGACATCAGCTTTTTCACCTCGGTGGTCTTTCGGATGATCGCCCTGGCGCCGCTCTGCAGGAACCGGAGCGCCTCCGCCTCGGTGATGGAGATGCCCCAGACCACCACGGCGGGCGCGTGTTCGAGTTGCCGCACATGGGCGAGCCAATCGACCACCGCATGCATTCCGAACCCTTTGTCGATAATCAGGATGTCGACAGCCCCGAGTTCCGCCAGTTCACTGGCGCCCTCCAGCGAGTGCACGGCGCGTGTCAGCCCGAGCTCGCCGCCCTCTTCATCCAGCAGGGCGCGCAGACCCTCCACCGCGATCGGTTGAGTGTCGCAGATGCCAATGGTCTTATTACCTGGTACTTCCAGACTCTGGGTCATGAATATCGGTTGAGCAATCATCGGATGGCCCCTGCCCCGCCCGCATTGGTCACAGCCTGAAAAGACGGCGCAAACGCCCTTTTTCAGCCCATGATTGCCTCATCGGCGAGGTCCTTCGGACGTTTAGTGTCCAGGTAGAAAAAGGTTCTCATGTTATCCTGGCCGGTGGCCGATGTAATCGATAGTGGTTCGTCCTGAGCGCGCCTCTATCAACAGTCCGAACTCTGCTCATGTCTGGCGGGCTCTGTTTATCAGCCCCAGCAACCAGCTCGGTCTGGAAATAGTGCCCCTGCTGGCGCGCCGGCCGGAAATCGCTCCCGCGTTGCAAATACGGAACTATCCCACACGCCAGCAGCTTCAGGAGAACATCGCGGCCCAGCGCATCAACCTGTGTTTTCTCGACGTCAGCTCGAACCCACACGACGCGCTCAGGTGCCTCACCGAACTGCTCCGCCTGGACAACACCATGCCGGTGATCGCGGTGCTCGCGACCGACGATTCCGCCCTGATTCTGCGGTGCCTGCGCCAGGGCGCTTCGGAATTTCTGGCGAGCCCGTTCGGGGCCGATCAGCTGGAATCGGCGATGAGTAGAATCACCAAGCTCAACCCGGTGCAGAGCCGTAAGAAGGCTAAGGTGTATTGCGTAGTGCCGGCCAAGGGAGGTTGCGGCGCCACCACCATCGCCAGCAGCCTGGCCTGGCACTGGAAAAAACTCGGCGCCAAGCGCATCCTTCTGGCCGATCTGGACCCGCTCGCGGGAACCATGTCCTTCCTGCTCAAAATAAAGGGCCAGTTCAGCTTCGTGGACGTCCTCCAGAGGCAGGGTGAGATCGATGCCGACCTGTGGAAGGGAATGGTGACGCAGCACAACGGGGTTGACGTGCTGCTCTCGCCGGAAAACCCCGGGGAGGCGCAGTCGGTGCTGACCGATGCCACGGCCATCATAGAGTACGCCCGCGCCGCTTATGAAGTGGTGGTCCTCGACACCGGCGGAGTGTATGGAACGTGGAATCTGAGCCAGGCGCAACTCGCCGACGAGGTTCTGCTGGTGACCACGAACGAGCTGCCCGCGGTTCAGGCCGCGCAGCGGTCCCTGGCATATCTGGAAGCCAACCAGATTGGCCGCTGGAAAACACGCGTGCTCCTGAACAGGTACGACCGGGAGGCCGGCGTCGAACAGGACATCATCGCCCAGGCTCTCGACACGGATTTGTACCATATGATTCCCGCCGATTACGACGGCATCCAGAAAGCGCTGATGGAAGGCAAGCCCATTCAGTCGGGGAGCGTATTCGGGAAGGCGCTCTCGACGCTGGGGGACCGGCTGGCGGGGCGCGAGGAAAAGGAACGCAAGTCCGCCTCCATCACCTCGAGCCTGTTATCGCTGTTCTCCCGCAGCTCGTCATAGCCACAGGCGAAAACGCCTGCTCCACAAGCCACCTCAGCTGTTGCATTTCAGTGGAGCAGACCTTCGGCCTGCAATGCAGGCTAAAAGCCTGCTCTACTGGACTGGTTCCTATACAAAGCGGGCTCGACTTCTGCGGCCATCTTCTTCACGTCCAGTCCGCCGCCGAGAAAAGCGTTGATCCTCCCTGCCGTCAAAAGCGGATCGGAAATCGCGGCGCCGTATTCCGCCGCCAGCCACGCGGTGCGCGGGCGGTGCGCCAGCATCTCCCGTGTCCGTACCAGCATGCGAGCGTATTCGTCTTTCAACACGCGGCGCTGTTCCGGCTTTGCTCGCCGCCTGAGCATGCGCTCCTGAGAGTCGAGAACCTCGTCGAGATCGCGCTCGCACAGAATCACGCGGCACGGCAGATCCGCGGGCAAAGCGGCCAGCAGAGGCGCGATGATCTTGACCGCTTGTCCGCGCGCTTGGGACAGCCACTCGGCATGCCGACGAAGATTCCTGACCGGCTCATATTCGAGATAGCCGCGCGGATTGTCTTCGTCGGCGGGCCGCAACGCGTCCGAGAGAATCTCGATCCCGCCGGCGGCCAGCATCTGCATCACCAGCGAAGTACCCGAGCGCGGCAGGCCGGTCACGACGATGAGGGATTCGGAAAGCGGCGGCATCTCGACGCTCGCGGCTGCCCGAGGCACAGCCACGGCGGCCGGCGCGGGCGCAGGCGGCGCTGTCTGCCCAGTGGTCCCCCGCTTCATGCTGTGCGCGAGACGCCGATGTTCGCGCGCGGCTTCCGCGTGGCCGATATGCTTTTCGAGCACCCTGGCGAGACGCAGGTGCGCTTCCGGAAAATTCGGGTTGCACGAAATCGCGGCGCGGAACGACTCGGCCGCTCGCTCGTACTCTTTCCTCCCCACCAGCGCACGGCCGAGCAGGAAGTGCGCCACCGGTTGATGATGGACCCGCTCCAGCGCATCGAGAGCCGATTGCGCGGCCATGCCGAATTTCCGCTGCCGCAGAGCGATCCGCGCCAGACCGACATGGGCATTGGCGTTGTCGGGATCGACGGCCAGCGCCATTTCGCAGAACTGCCGCGCTTCGCTCACCAGTCCGAGGCGCAGATACAGGTCCGCGGCCTGGAGGAACAGGTCCGGCCGATCCGGACGCGCTTCCATCACCCGCTCCAGCGCTGCCAGCGCGTCCGCGTAATGCCGGTCGGCGATCGCCACCTGCGCTCGCAGGTAATCCACCACGGGCGGCAGATCCGGCCCCGGATTGCGGCTCTCGATCTCGTCGAGAATGCGCCGCATCTCCTCGCGCAGGCCGAGAGCCTGGCACGACACGAACAGCGCTACCACGAAGCGCTGCTCACCGGGATCGGCTTCGGACAGCTCCGCGAAAATTGCGCGGGCTTCGGCGTGCCTGCCGCCATCCTGGTAAGCCTGGCCCAGGTTGAACCGCAACTCGCGGATGGTGTTCCGGATCGCCGTTTCGCGATTTGCACCCGGCCGTTCGATATACCCGAGCGCGATCATCTGCTCGAGTGCGTCGTGCGCCGCCACCGGATCCACGCGCGTATGCGGCGGGTGCCGTCCATCCGCGCCCGGTATCTCCTCCCAGCTCGGAACAGAGGCGACTTTCGGCGTTTCCACGAATGCCTGAGCAAGCACCTTGCCGTCCATGTCTTCGCCCACCGGCAGTCCGTAGAGCGCCAGGATGGTAGGGGCAACGTCCAGCACCGAGGCGCCGTGCAGCGGCTCGCCTTTCCTGATATCGGCGCCGGCGATAGCGACGACGCCGAAGTCGCGGTGCTCGATGGCCGGGCCGGCCGGGACATCGGGAATAGACGACGGGCGCAGATGATCCGGATGAAAGCCGTGGTCCGACATGAGCATCACGGTCGCGTCCTCGCCGGCTTTCTGGAGCAGCGTCCCGAGCATCTCATCGTGCAGCTCGTAGGCCATCGAGACTACGTGCCGATACACCTCGAAGTCGCGCTCCGCGATCCATGACTGCCGTGGCGGTTGATATCGCATGAAGGCGTGGCAGAAATGATCGATGGCTTCGTAGTAGACGACGAAGAAATCCCACGGCTGGTTGTCGAGCAGCCACGCGGCGGCGGAATGGATGCTCATGCATTCCGCGAGCGTCCGCAGAACGAATGACAGGCGCTTGTCTTTGTCCTGATCGATCTCCCGGGCCAGCGGAATGAAGCGCTCCACCATCTGCGGCGTCAACCGATCGGGATGCATGCGCAGACCGGCCAGCACCGGGGCCAGCTCCGGCGGATGAATCGAGCCGGCCGGCATCGGCCAGCCCTCGTCGAGCGGCGCGCCGACGCGGTGGTACTGATCGGAAACCATCACGCCATCGATCGGCTCGGCCGGATGGCTGGGCCACCAGCCGACCACGATGCTGCCGAGACCATTCTGGCTGAGGATGTTCCACAGCGCCTTCGCTGACCGCGAGAGATTGGTGACGGGCCGCACTCCGCTTCCGTCCGGGGCCGGCTCCGAGAAGCCGTGAATGCCGTGTTTGAACGGCCGCTTTCCAGTGGCGATGGAGGTCCACAGCATTGGCGAGAGGGGCGGATGCAGCGTGGCGATTTGTCCCGAGGCGCCGTTCGTGACGAGTCTCTGGACATTGGGCATTCGCCCCGCGTTCATGAGCGGGCGGATGACCTTCCAGTCGGCCGAATCCCACCCGACGAGGAGAACTTTACGCGACGGCATGGCTCGCCGGCAGGCCACAAAAACCGATGGCCTGCGCCACCGGGATGCGCAGATGTTGGGTCATGCCTATTGCCGCGTAACGAACTTCTCTATCACAAAAACAAAGTGCTGCTGAGGCTGTTTTCCGCGCGGCGCCAGTTGCGAGAAATCAATTTTTTGCGCAGCGTCCACCGCCGCCTGGCTGTTCGGGTCGGAGGGCTGCAACGAGTGCGCCTCGGCAAGCTGCCCTGACGGCGTCACGACGCCGAACACGCACACCGCGTGCACCGCGGCGCCTTGCGTCCGCGGATCGCCGACGAAGTTCCGAACGATCTTCTGCGCGCCGGTCATAGCCACTGCACGTCCTCGGGCCATCATCTCTTCGGTGGGAACGAACAGGCTCGGATCGGCAGAGGAAATCTCCTTCAGGCTGCGGACCGAGATCACCGTGACGGTTTTGCCGGCCTCGGTCACCGTCACCTTGCGAGGCAGTATGCGTCCGGCAAGCTGCGGAGCGTTCGAATAGTCGTAGGCGTAGTACCGCCCAGGGACCTGCGAGTGAACCTCGAGCAACCCGGATTGTGGATCGACACACTCTTCGGCTTCGTCCCAGCGCCGGGCGGAGGTAGCCGCGGCGGTTTTTCCCGAACCGGAGAGCAGAACGCAGGTGAGCTGCGCGCCGTTGAGGTCGGCGGTGGACGTTCGGATGGCCGACCGGTTGATCTTCGCCGAGGACGGCATGGGATCGAACAATGCGGCGCGCGCTTCCTGCAGGCGGAGCGGGATGGGATCCGCAGTCTCTTCTCCGTAGAACATTCCGTTCGTGGAGATGCGCGTGATCGCGTATCCCGGTCCGTTCGCGGTCCAGCGGAACCCCTGCGCGGGATCGAAGATCTCTTCCATCTGCCAGGCGCCGTCATAAGCCGTAACGCCGCCGGAGTTCACCGTAAAGCTGACCTTGAGATCGTAGCCATGACCCGCACTGCGAAGGTTGTAGCTGTCGCGTACGCGGCCGAGCAACTGCACCACGGCGTCGCGGTTCGCGGGCGGCCCGACGGGCCACATCTGGCCCGTGGCCATTTCCAGAGGATCGCTGGGAAGCGGCGCCCGCTTCGGCGCATTCTGAGCAAAAGCCGCAAGCGTCAGACCTCCTGCCGCGATCGACCATACGAGACGGCTCGCAAGCATCGAATCAGCCCTCCTGATACCACTCCTCTACGCATCCTCTGCATCCGGCCAGACCAGCCGAGGCTGGTACAACTTCCTGGGAATTGCCCCGGACCCCCCACCCGAGCCGCCGCCGCCGCCCGAGCCACCGCCTGAGCCGCCGCCACCGCCTCCGCCTGAATCACCGCCGCCGCCGGTTCCGCCACCTCCATTACCTCCACTACCGCCGCCCGTGCCTCCACCCGTGCCGCCGCCACCTGTTCCGCCTCCACCGCCGCCTGCGGTCCCGCCTCCACCTCCACCCGCGGTGCCGCCGCCCGACCCGCCGAAGAATCCGCCGCCCGTTCCGGTGCCGCCCACAATTGGAATAATCCCCGAGCTGAAACCGCCCGTCCCCGTCGGATTGCCCCGGAGCGAAAACAGCACGCCAGGCTGTGTCTTCATGCCGCCCGCAACAACCATGATGTGCACCGGGCCCGCGCCGAGCCCCGGCGGAACGGTGAGATTGATCTGATAGACGCCGGCGCTTGAAAGCCCGGCGAACATTGGCCTGATGCGGACGTTGTTGATGGCCAGCGTGATGGGATCGATGACCGGAGCGGCGCCTAAAAACGGCTTCCCGGCGGGAACGGCGGGAGCAGTTGGTCCGAACCCGACCCCGAACAGCTCGACCACGTCGCCGGCCTGCGCGGCGACGGTAGAATAGCCGAACAGATTCCCGTCGGGCCCGAGGATGTCGTAGGTTCCTCCGCCATGCTTGCCGGAGCCGTCGGACCGCAGAATGATGCCCGCCACGTATTGCTGGTAGAGCAGGCTGAATGACGGCGCATACCGGCTCAGGGTGACGCTGGAGGTTGCCGATCCCGAGGCGGTGGTGACCACAACGGAGACCGTACCCAGGGCCGTGTCGTCCGGCGCCTGCAAATTAATCTGCTTTGGGCTGACATAAGAAAGGTATGCCAGCTTGCCGTCGATGGTCACGGTGACGCCGCCCAGAGATGTGGGAAAGTCGCCGTTCCAGAACGCCGGAGCCGGCGCAAGGTTCTGCCCGTAAATCGAAACCCATTCGCCTGGCTGGATGATGTTGGCGTCGCTGTAGATGGGAACCACGCCGGGAGAGGTAATGATCGGGACCGCGGCCTGGGCCACGTTGTCGATTGCAGGGCGCGCGCCGTTCAGGAACCTTCGCCCCGCGCCCTGTCTGGCCATGGCCAGGACGGACTCTCGTACGAACGGAGGACCTCCGGAGCTACCGGCCTGCCGGACGGACCGGACGCTGGCCATCGGCTCCGGCGTGATTTCGGCTCCGGTGGCGAGAACCGCCGCGGCGGCGCCTGTCGCCATGGCCATGGCCGAGCCGCTCACCGCGGCGTACAGTTGCCAGTTCCCTATGCTGCGTTTGAGCCTCTCTTTCAGAGGCGTTGCCCGGAGGGTAGCGAAATACGCTTCGAGGCGGCGATCCAGATCGGACTTTCGCTCAGCTCCCATAGGTTATGCACCCGGGACATCTTGCTGAAATGAGTCTACGCCTTTCGGGAACCGGTTGAGAATACCAGCCCTGAAGTATATTCGACGTACTTAGCAGGGTAATTCGTTGCGGCGGTATCGCCGATATTCGCGGCTCCAGTGAAATACACTGCTGGTTATGGATCTCGTCACGAATCTCGAGGCGGGGCGCCGGGATTTCCTCGATGCCGTGGGCGATATCGCCCCGCGACAGGCATCGGCGAAACCCGGCCTGAACGGCTGGTCCGTTCTGGATTGCATAGAGCACGTGGCCGCCTTCGAGGACCGGTACCTGAGCTGGTTGGACGGCGCGCCGGCCGTTGCGCCCCGGCGTGATACGCGGAAAGAGCTGGTTCTGTTCAACACCATCAGGAATCGCTTCACGAAAGTGGAGACTCCCGATGCTCTCCGCCCGCGCGGCAGGTTCGACACATTGGCCGCGGCCCTCGCCGAGTTCCAGGCCGTCCGCAACCGCAGCGTTCAAATCGCGCGGGAACGCGGCGAAACTCTCTACGCGATGAGCATCGAGCACCCTCATTTCGGTAAGGTGAACGGCGCCGAGCTGATGCAGCTGGTTGACGGGCATTCGCGGCGGCATGCCGACCAGATCCGCGATACCCGTGAAGCGCTTCGGAGCAGGAAAGCCACGGCCTTCAAATTCAAACGCGATGACCCCGATCTCCCCGCCGAGCCCGAGGTGTTCGGAAGCGAAGAGCGGCTGACGGTGGAGGGCGACTCCAGAACCCTACGCCTCGATGGTTCCGTGCTGGAGCGCGTTCAACTCGCCGGGGGACAATTCGAGTCCATGACGTGCAAAGACGTTCGGCTGATTGGTTGCGACCTCGCCAATATCCGCGCGGGCCGCATGGCGCTCGTGCGGGTTGCGCTAATCGATTGCCGGCTGACCGGCATCACAGCAACGGCCCTCGACTGGCAGGACGTGCTGATCCAGGGCGGCGACGTGCGCTATGCGCAGTTCCGCGGCGGGAAATTCCGAAGCTGCGAATTCATCGAATCCAACTGGCAGGAGGCCGACCTCACGAATGCGGATCTGAGCGGCTCCGTGTTCCGGTCATGCAGCCTGAACCGGGCCGATCTGCATGGCGCGAAACTCCGGAACACGGATTTTCGCAGGTCCGATGTCGAAGGGCTTCTGGTGGGAATGAACGATCTGCGCGGCGCCATCGTGGACCCCGCGCAGGCGATTGTTCTCGCCGGTCTGATGGGTTTGCAGATCAGGTGAGGGCATATCGCCAACAGCAGTGGGGCGGCGTCTTACGCTGCGGCGGCCTCTCAGGCCGCCTCCTGGACACGACCGCGGGCCGCGACCGTGCGGACGTCTGAAACATTCGGAACCGCTCCCTGACGGTCACGGCTCAGAAACGCGTTACAGAGCCGCGACCGTGAGGGAGCGGTAGCACGGTGCTGAATTAGTACAAAACGGGTCATGATTTGAAAATGAGGGAACTACTGGCGCAGACAGCGGCTCGGGGAGCGGCGTATGCAGAGGGCATTGGCAACCGGCGGGTTGCGCCACGTCCGGAAGACATTGCCCGTCTGGAAGCGCTCGGTGGAGCATTGCCGCAGACTCCTTCCGACCCTGCTGACGTGCTGACATTGCTGGATGAGATTGGATCCCCCGGGACGGTGGCGACTACGGGCGGACGCTACTTCGGATTCGTCATCGGCGGCTGTGTTCCCGCGGCGCTGGCGGCGAACTGGATGGCCGGGGTCTGGGACCAGAATGCCGGGTTCACCGTCATGTCGCCGGTGGCCGCAAAACTCGAGGAGATTGTGCTGGGGTGGGTGCTGGACATTCTCGGATTGCCGGCCAGCTGCGGCGCCGGTTTCGTGACTGGAACCACCATAGCGAATTTCTCGGGCCTTGCAGCCGCGCGGACAGCCTTGCTCAGCCGTGCCGGATGGGATGTGGAGAGAGACGGGTTATTTGGCGCGCCCCCAATAGAGGTTGTCGTGGGGGAGGAGTGTCTAATGGAACAGTCGGGGATGTGTTACGGTACGTGTGCTTCGGCGGCGGCGCGCTTGTATTTCGAGTGCCGCCGAGCATCGGTGAGATGCTCGCGGCTCTTCAGGCTGGCCCCGATGAAGTCGTGGTTCAGCCGGCCGATGACTTCGAGCCGAATCTCCTTCGGGCACACCGCCTCGCACTCGCCGATGTTACTGCAGCCGCCGAAGCCTTCTTCGTTGTGCTGACGAACCATGCGCAGCGCGCGGCGATGGCGCTCGGGCTGGCCCTGCGGCAGCAGGCCGAGGTGGCTGATCTTTGCGCCGGTGAACAGCATGGCGGAAGCGTTGGGGCACGCAGCCACGCAGGCCCCACAGCCGATGCAGGCTGCGGCGTCCATGGCGCGATCGGCGGCGTCCTTCGAAACGGGCAGCGTATTGCCGTCCGGGGCGCTCCCGGTATTCACGGAGATGTAGCCGCCGGCCGCGATGATGCGATCGAGCGAGTTGCGGTCTACCACCAGATCCTTGATCACGGGGAATGCTTTGGCGCGCCAGGGCTCGAGCCACAACTCGTCGCCATCGGCGAAATTGCGCAGCATGAGCTGGCACACCGTGGTGCCGCGCAACGGCCCATGCGCGACGCCGTTGATCATGAACCCGCAGGAGCCGCAGATGCCTTCGCGGCAATCGTGCTCGAAGGCCACGGGTTCTTCGCCCTTTTCAATGAGCTGCTCGTTCAGGACGTCCAGCATTTCGAGCGCCGACATGTGCGGGTTCAGATCGTTCAACTCGTAACGGACCATGGCGCCCTTGCTGCGCGGCCCCTTCTGCCTCCAGATGTGCAGCGTGAGTCTCATTTGTAGCTCCTCTGCGTGGGGTGTACATACTCGAACGTCAGCGGTTCCTTATTCAGAACCGGCGCTGCGTCCGGGCCCCGATACTCCCACGCCGCCACGTACGAATATTCGTCGTCGTTACGCAACGCCTCGCCCTCGGGCGTCTGGTATTCGTCGCGGAAATGGCCGCCGCAGGACTCGTTGCGGTTCAGCGCGTCGATGCAAATGAGCTCGCCCAGCTCGAGGAAATCGGCAACGCGGCCGGCCTTTTCGAGCGACTGGTTCAACTCGTCGGGCGAGCCGAGCACTTTGACATCGCTCCAGAACTCGGCGCGCAGCTCGCGGATCTGACCGATGGCCTTTTCGAGTCCGGCGGCGTTTCGGGCCATGCCGCATTCGTCCCACATGATTTTGCCGAGCTGCTTGTGGAACGAATCCACGGTGCGCTTCCCGCGCGCGTCGAGGAGCCGCTTGACCGTATCGATGGTGTTCTGCTCGGCCTCCGCGAACGCAGGATCTTCGCTGGTTATCTTTTGCGGTTTCGCGGTGGCGAGGTAATCGCCCAGCGTGTAGGGCAGCACGAAGTAGCCGTCGGAGAGGCCCTGCATGAGCGCGCTGGCGCCGAGCCGGTTCGCGCCGTGGTCCGAGAAGTTTGCCTCGCCGGCCACGAACAGGCCGGGCACTGTGCTCATCAGGAAGTAGTCCACCCAAAGTCCGCCCATGGTGTAGTGCATGGCCGGGAAGATGCGCATAGGCACTTCGTACGGGTCTTCGGCCGTGAGGTGCGCGTACATGTCGAAGAGGTTGCCGTAACGGTCTTTGACGACGTTTTTGCCGAGCCGCTGGATGGCGTCCGCGAAATCGAGATAGACGCCGAGGCCGGTCTCGCCAACGCCGCGGCCTTCATCGCACACGTATTTGGCATTGCGCGAAGCGACGTCGCGCGGGACCAGATTGCCGAAGCTGGGATACTTGCGCTCGAGGTAATAATCGCGCTCGTTTTCGGGGATCTGATTCGGGGCGCGCTTATCGCCGTTCTTCAGCGGGACCCAGATGCGGCCATCGTTTCGCAGAGATTCGCTCATCAGCGTGAGCTTGCTCTGATATTCGCCGGAGACCGGAATGCAGGTGGGATGGATCTGCGTGAAGCACGGATTGGCGAAGAAGGCGCCGCGCTTGTATGCGCGCCAGATGGCGGTTGCGTTCGAACCCTTGGCGTTGGTGGAGAGATAGAAGACGTTGCCGTATCCGCCGGTGGAAAGGATCACCGCGTCGGCCAGATGGCGCTCGAGCTCGCCGGTGACCAGGTTGCGCGCAATGATGCCGCGCGCGCGGCCGTCGATGACGACGAGGTCGAGCATTTCGTGGCGGGGGAACATGGTGACCGTGCCCGCGTCGACCTGCGCCTCCAGCGCCTGATAGCAGCCGAGCAGAAGCTGCTGGCCGGTCTGTCCGCGCGCATAGAAGGTGCGCGAGACCTGGGCGCCGCCGAAGGAGCGGTTGGAAAGCACGCCGCCGTATTCGCGCGCGAACGGCACGCCCTGGGCGACGCACTGGTCGATGATAGAGACCGAGTTCTGCGCGAGCCGGTAGACGTTCGACTCGCGGGCGCGGAAGTCGCCGCCCTTCACGGTGTCGTAGAACAGGCGGTAGATGCTGTCGCCGTCGTTCTGATAATTCTTAGCGGCGTTGATACCGCCCTGCGCGGCGATACTGTGCGCGCGGCGCGGCGAATCCTGGAAGCAGAAGCACTTGACGTTGTAGCCGAGTTCGCCGAGCGATGCAGCGCCCGCTCCGCCGGCCAGTCCGGAGCCCACCATGATGATGTCGTACTTGCGCTTGTTCGCCGGATTCACCAGCTTCATGTCGAAGCGCGCGCGGTCCCAGCGGGTCTCGATGGGCCCTCCGGGAGATCTGGAATCGAGTTTCACGGCAGGTTACCTCCAACGAAGCCGGTCATGACGCCGATGGGGACGGCGATGTAACCGATGCAGATCAGCCAGGCCAGCACGGCGGCCGCATTGCGCAGCATGGGCGTGTACCGCGGATGACTGGCGCCCAGCGTCTGGAACATGCTCCAGAGCCCGTGATAGAGGTGCGTGGAGAGCATGATCATCGCGAGGATGTAGAAGCCGGAGACGAAGTAGTTCCTGAATCCATGGACGACGTTGTAGTAGGGCTGGAGCTCGTGGTACGGCGTGCCGCCATTGCCGATGGTGAATTCCATCAGGTGATAGATGACGAAGGCGGCGATGATGGGTCCGCTCCAGTACATGGTGCGCGAAGCGTAGCTGGAGCCGACGGCGCGCTTCTTAACGTAGCCGACCGGCCGCGCGTCCCACTTGCGGCTCCAGAGTTGATACGACGACCAGATGTGCAGGCCCACCATGATGAGCAGCACGATTCTGGCGGTCCAGAGGAGCGGCGGCGAGCTGTGGAGGAGGGCGGCGTAACGGTTGATTTGCGCCGGACCCATGAAGATCTGAAGGTTGCCGAGCAGGTGCGCGATTACGTAGCCGAAGAGGATGATGCCGCTGGTGGCCATCACGAACTTCTTGCCGACGGTGGAATCGTAAAAGCGCGCGGCCCGGCGGCCGGAGATGCCGGCGGCGGGAGCACTCATTTCACTCTCCTGATTATTTGAGAACTGGATGATGACAGCACTTCAGGGTATTGCAGCGTTGCGGGGGTGAATCAGGGTCCCGCTACCAGCATACGTCGGGAGAGAGAACGGGTTCAAACGACTGAAAGGGTCGGAGATGGGTCGTTCGTTTCCTCTTGTCTGAAAATTTAAAAGGGCCCTTCGAGCTACGCTGTAACCCTGACGGCGGAGGGACACGCTGTAACCCTTCGGTGAGGGGCCCTGGATCACGGCTGGACGTAGCCGCCTGTCACTCCATGGAACGAGTCCAATGACATTCTCGCGCGGGGGTGCCCAGGGACTCTTCGCCGACTGCGATGGTGCTGCAATCAGCCGCTTTGGGGAGGGCCCTCCCCTTGGCACGCGCTTCAGTGGTCCGCTTCTCTCGACAGGTGAGCAGCGAACTCCTCTGTGACCTGTTTGGCCGGTACAAGTTATGCGCTGAACCTGCTTACAACTCATTTTCCACTCGTGTTCAAACCTCGCTGTGTTTCAGTGGTGTCCCACGGCGGGGGGAATTGGGGCGACCTGATGGAAGTGGGACCGGATCTGTCAACTTGTCCTTGTCCGGGTCCGGTCTCAACGCCAGTAAAGGAATTTCGAATATGCTGACTGGCCTGATTCCTCTGCAGCGGCGACTCTCATCCCCTCCCGTGTCCCGCGTCCCATCCCGTTCGATCTCCACTGCGGCCGTTCCTGATGCTGCGGCGACCCGTAACGCATCAGTGGACCTTCCCCCTGGCACAGATACCCCCGTTGATTCGGACGTGCAGGGAGAGTGCGAAACGACCAGGAGCTTTACTCGATGGACGCTGGCCCAGCATCGAATCGGCATGGGGATTTGCGCGCGGTTCCGGATGGGAAGGGATCAGATCAGGCGAGGATGAGTACGATGACTTGCAGCCAATCACAAACCCAATCAGCACTCCAGGAGATTCCGGCGAATTCGATGCGGTACACGGGCGGGCGGTCAGAATTGCCGGGGGAGAAGATACTGGAGATTTTCCGTGCCTGCCGGATGGCCGGATGGGGTGATGCCACGGCGGTGCTGTTTATCGACGCCGGGATGACGCGTATCGGAGTGGTGAAAGCGCTGGCGGATGCGGGTCGATGGATACAGTAGGCGCCACCATCACACCCATACGACAAGAATCGTCATTGCCCCGCCACGCCACGAGAAGTTTTAGATGAGCGCGAATGGACCTGCCACGTTGACCCCTGCCAGCGACCCGATCCCCGGCCACCACATCCACAGCGCGATACTGAACCGTCAAACCGAGCGCTCCTCCCGGGCGGGCTGTTCTCAGTGGGCCGGTGCTATTTAGTGTGTTGCCAGGTCGGTATCCACAGCGGCACGTTAACTCTATGATGTCCCACCGCGATCAGGAAATGATTAGGGGCGAGCGATGGCATAGGTCTGGTCCAATGGCCTCTCACACCGGAGGTATTCCATCCTCCCGTGCCGAAATCGATAGCGTCTGTGAGCGCACCTAAAGCGGTGTCTTTATCGCGCAGACTACCTTGTAGAACCTCATTTGACCCGATTGCCAGGCCCGTATCTAAAGCCTCTATCCTCAGTTCTTGAAGATCGGTTCGCTCTCGTTCGTTTAGGGCTTTACCTATATCCAACTGTTGTTCCAGTGGCCTGACTTCTCCAACGTCCCAGCGTGCGCCTTCTGAGCCAAGAGATCCACGTAACGTGGTTGCAAACTGATATGCTTCGATATCGTCTGATTCGTACCAGATGGTCTCAACTATACCTTTGGGTTTTCCTGTCAAGATACCGATGAATCGCTTGGCGTCAAAATTAGTGAAGCGGGGGTTCGCACTTTTGGCCAGTACGTCGATGTACGACTTGACCGCCAATTGTGCATCGGCGGCTTCTTTCTGGAACCTGGCGGTTTTCTGTCGCTCCGCCTCAAGATTGATCCCTAGTTGTCGATTGGACGCTTCTAGTTTCACCACGTGCCCATTAGCCTGTCCGACGCGCTCGTTCGCGGCACCAGCGGTCGTCTCTGCGTGACTGGCCTTCTCGCGCACCAATCTTCCGAGTAAGTCCTGTTTAGTCCGTAACGCAAAATTCTTATTTGCGGACAATACACCAACGCACAACTCGCCAGCAACTCCCAGCACAACAAGAACGATACTTGCCAGTTCACCCCAGCATAGTGCGCGGCTTGGTTTTTCAGGAGACCTGATCGTCCCACGACGCCAGGATCTCATGTCGCATCGGTACCGATGGATAACGAAATACAATTCCAACGCAACGCCGACAACAACAGCTACCGTGGAGGCCCATAGCCATGGTTCGAGGGAGTCTATCGACGGCTCAAGGGCCGATATGGACTTCTCAAGAGCGGAGATCGCACTGTCTAGGGCCGAGGCGTCCATGGATGGCTGTGCTGGACCTCCGGTGGGAAGCGTATCACATGAGCGCAGATCGACCTATGCCGTGTTCGGGTCTGACTCTCGCAACGTCGCCCGCATGGTGGCCGGGTATTCGTCGATCAGGTTCAGTCGGTCCTGGCACGAATCGCAAACCAGCAAGTGTTCTTCAGCCGTCGCGAGATCTGTTCAGTGAGTCGGTTCGCCGCGAGCAATTCGAGAGTCTCATCGTCCAGGTGCATAGGCATTTAGTGGAGGACAATCGCGACAATTGCCACCGCAGCGCACATGCATAGTTGGACCAGGCAGCCAGTCCTCTGCGGTGGAGGGATTCGGTATCGAACTTCCGGAGACTGGAATGGCGCCGAAAGACGCTCCGCAATGTTGCCCGTGCTGCTCTCCGCTGGATAGACGTAGCACTGAACCACTGGCGTATGCCCGTACTGGGCATCGAGCAACTTGGTTACTTGGGCGGTATACCGGCAGCCTTGATCCAGGAAGCGAGCGACACCGAAGCAATTCTCCGCCGGTACATACCCGAGGTCCCAACCGTCAATCATGACCAGAATGGCATCGGCGTCATGCTCGTTGAGAGGATCGCGGACTAAGGACACTTTGCAGCCGGGCGTCACTAACCGGTCAATCGTGTTCGGTCGATTGCCATACCGACATCCCCGGACCATGAAGTTCAGCGACTGGATATGCCGCAGCGCGACCTCTTCAATCCGTTTGCCTCAGTATGGACAGAACGCTGCGACGTTCGAAACTATCCGGTCACACTGCTGACAACGGCGCTTTGGCGTGGATGCGTGCCGAGGTTCTGACATTGCAGTGGGCGGTTCGCCCGCATGATATCATCGCTACAGAAGCGCCGCTGCTGGCGAATACAAGCCCGTGGTGAAACTGGTGGCCGATCAGAAGCCCGTGTCTCAGTCTTCTGCCTACCGCCGCTTCGGACTCCCACATTGCAGCCTGTCAGGCGATCCGAGAGCGCTTTCCGCGCTTTGAAGCGGCGGACTGGACCCTGAGGCGAAGGCCGCAGGCCTTGAGAACCGCGGTCAGGCTGTCCAGCGATGGATTGCCGGAGCGGGAGAGCATTCGATACAGACTCTCCCGGTTCAATTGTGCGTCGCGCGACAAGGTTCTGATGCCGCCTCGGGCGTCGGCGACATCGCGGAGGGCCAGAAGGAACACGCGGGGGTCGTCGTCCTCGAGACAGGCGTTGAGATACTGAGCCGCCTCTTCCGGGTTCCTGAGAGATTCGAGAAGCTTCTCTCGCCAGGATTCGGTCTTAATTACTGGTTTTCGCATCGACGTACTCCTTCCAATATTGCTGCGCCCTGACAATGTCTCTGGTCTGAGTCCTTTTGCTTCCACCGCAGAGCAGAAGCACAACCGATTTGCCCTCCCGTCCGTAGTAAACCCGATAACCGGGACCGAAATCGATTCGCAACTCTTCGACGCCGCGGCCAACGGGCTTGCAGTCTCCAAAGTTGCCGAGGCGGATCCGATTGAGCCGGGCGCGCACAATGCCAACCGCTCTCGCATCCTTCAGGGCTTCGAGCCAATCCGCAAACGGAATCGACTGGTCCCTTCGATACAGGAGGATCTCGACAAGCGCCAACTATCATAGTAGCCTAAAAGCTACTGTAGGTTCAACGACCGAATTGGCTGGTCAGAACCGGCCGCCACTTATCGAGAGCCCGAAAGGTATACCAGCGGATCTCGCCTCGCCCTCCACCGTCCCAGCCCTCTGCATCGCATGCCAGCGGCTCGTCCTCCGAAGAAAACTCATTGCACGAGGGGTGAACAGCGCGCCAGACATATGCGTCACCGGCCGGTGGCCGGTGATTAGCCGCGATAGTCGCAAACGGTTCCGGGGTGTTGGCGAGTCGAACGACCGGCGGCGGGAGCACTCATTTCACTCTCCTGATTATTTGAGAACTGGATGATGACAGCACTTCAGGGTATTGCAGCGTTGCGGGGGTGAAACAGGGTCCCGCTACCAGCATACGACCGGAGGCAGAACGGGTTCAAACGACTGGAACGGTCGACTGGAACGGTCGGAGATGGGTAGATGTGGGCTTTGCTGTGGGTGCGTTTCCTTGCTGTGTGAAATTTTAAAAGGGCCCTTCGAGCCACGCTGTAACCCTGACGGCGGAGGGGCCCTGGATCACGGCTGGACGAGCCGCCTGTCACTCCATGGAACGAGTCCAATGACGTTCTCGCGCGGGGGTGCCCAGGGACTCTTCACTGACTACGATGGTGCTGTAATCAGCCGCTTCGGGGAAGGCCCTCCCCTCGGCACGCGCTTCAGTGGTCCGCTTCTCTCGACAGGTGAGCAACGAACTCTTGGTTGGAGGATAGCGCAGGGGCGCGGCGGCCCTGGGGGCTGATGTCGACGAAGGGCGACGCGTCGGGGTCCATCCAGCCCTGCTCGGCGACGTGCTCCACGATCATGTTGATGAACTGGATCTGGCTGGCGGTAGCCGGACGGCCGTCGAGGAATTGCTGAAATGCCGCCTTGGCGGCGAGGCGATCGAGACCGACCAGCGAACGATCGCAATTTCCTGCGGACGTTTTCGAGCATTGGCGTGGTATCACGTCCACCCAGAACTCATCGGTCTGCACTTACCGGCGCGGCAGCCGCTCGGCATCGCGAAAATCGTCCTTGCGCCCTTTGGGTTCAAACGCGGATTCCGGACTCGACTACTCCACTGCTCTAACGATCTCGCGCCGGGAGCGCCTACTACATTTGATTCAGGCACGATGCAAGCCGTCTGCAGTTTGGAAGCAGAGCGTGCGCCGTGCGCCACAGGCTACGATGGAGGCTTATGCTGAGATATTCGCTGGCCGTCGCGCTTTTCCTGATCGCGCTCGCCGTACCCGCAGCCGCGCGGAAAGAGCGCGAATGGCAGACAGGCAAGGTGCTCGATCCGCAGAATTCGCCTTATTACACGGCCTCCGCGGTGGATGCGCCGTACGGCGGCAAATCCGATGAACCGGTCATGAAAGCGTATGAGCCATTCCTGATCGAGGGGCCGGCGTCGGCTTACTTCGCGCGTCAGGGATTACGCTGGGAATGGTCGAAGCCCGCGCAACTGAAGCCGAACGGTACAGTAAAGTTCGCGGTTGACGGCGACCGGCTGTACGTCATCGACGATGCCGGCAAAGAGCATCGCATGGAGATAACGAAGACGGTCCCGCGCAAGACGGAATAGATGACCATCCCTGGCCGCCACTTCGCCCGCAATCTGGTCGAGAAGCGCACGCTGCTCTTTCAGCTTGTCCGCCGCGACTTTGAACAGCGCTTCATCGGATCGGCCGCGGGCTGGCTGTGGGGCGTCATCCATCCTCTGGTGCTGCTGCTGAGCTGGACGTTCGTGTTCCAGATCTGCCTGAAGACGAAGCTGCCGCCGAACGAAGTCACCCAGAACTACACGCTCTTTCTGTTTGCGGGCTTCCTGCCATGGATGCTGTTTCAGGAGACCGTGAACCGCTCGGCCTCATCGCTGGTGGAAAACGCCACCCTGATCACGAAGACGGTCTTCCCCGCCGAGGTGCTGCCGATCTCGGTGTTTCTCTCCTCGCTGGCGAACCACGTGATGGCGCTGGCGCTGGTGATCGTGGCCGTCGGCATCTGGGGAGGGCAGTTCAGCCCGTGGGTGTTCGTGCTGCCCGTCTATATGCTGCTGCTCGGTCTGCTGGCGGTAGGCGTAGGCTGGGTGGTTGCGGCGCTGCAGGTTTATGTTCGCGATACGGCGCAGGTGGTGGTGGTGGTGCTCACGGCGTGGTTCTGGATGACGCCAATCTTCATCGATGAGGGGCGATTCCCGCCGCGGTTGCGGTTTCTGCTGCACCTGAATCCGCTGGCATGGCTGGTGCGAGGCTACCGCGACCGCATCCTGTCCTGGCGCCTCCCTCACCTGGCAGACCTGGCCGTTCCCGCGGCCTATTCCGTCAGCGTGTTTATTCTCGGCGGGCTGCTGTTCCGCCACCTGAAACGAGGATTCGCGGATGTCCTCTGACCGAGTAACCTGGCTGGCGTTTGTGGGGCGGGCGCCTCGCCTGCGGACGACGCCTCGTCGGCCTGCTCGGTATTTCCTGAATGCGTCTTCCGCCGTACCGGGCGGGCGGGGCGCCCGCTGCAGGCGAGGCGCCTGCCCCACATGAAAACAGACCTGAGCGGTCCCAACGGAGCGCAATCAAACACAATGGAACTGAACAGAAGAAATTTTCTCGCAGGCGTCACACTGGCGGGCGCAGGTATGCGCATGTTTGGCGAAACGGCGAAGAAGCCCGCGCCGAACGTGCTGCTCATCGCCGTGGAAGGCCTGGGTGGCTGGATGACCGGCATTCAGGGCAACAAAGAGATCCACACGCCGAACCTGGACATCCTCGCGCGCAGCGGCACGCGATTCCCGGCCGCCTGCTCGGCTTCGCCAGTTCCCGATGCCGGCCTGAAGAGCCTGCTCAGCGGGCTGACGCCGATGCAGGTGGCCGGCGCGGATCCGGGGAATCTGATGGAGCGCGCTCTGGCGGGCGGTGGGTACAAAACCACGGCGCTCATCTCCGGCCCGATGGACTCTGTGACCGCCGCTCTGCTGAAAGCTCTCGATTCCTGGCAGGCGGGTCAACAGTCGTGCGCGTTTGCGCACTACGCGCCGCTGACGGAGGTGAACAGCATTCCCGACAAATACCGGAAACCGTACGATGCCAGCAACTTCTCACAACTCGGCTGGCTGCCGGCGGTGGCCAACGCCAGCTACCCGGGCGCGATGAAGGAAATTGGTCCCAACCTGCGCAAATCCGCCGCGGCGATCACGGCGTTCGACGATCAGCTTCCGGCCATTCAGACGAAGCTGCGCGAGCGCGGTCTGGTGGACAGCACGCTGCTGATTCTCGCCGGCACGAACGGCGTCCTGCTGGGCCGTCACGGGCTGTGGGGCGATGGCCGCGCTTCGAAGCCGCCGAACATGTACGCGGAGGTGATCGAGGTTCCGCTGTTCCTGCAGTGGCCGGGCCAGATTCCCACCGAGGGCGCCCGGCCCGAAGTGGTCAGCCTGTACGACGTGCTGCCCACGGTTTGCGACATCACCGGCGCGACGCCCCAGAGAACATCCTGCGGACGCAGTCTCTCCACCGCCGTGTTCGACCGGCCCTGGCCGAAGAAGCAGTCCTGGCGGAACTTCGCCTTCGCCGAATACGAGGACACCATGATGGGCCGCGACAAGCGTTATAAGCTGGTTGTGCATCCCGGCGGCGCGGGCGAGTTGTACGATCTTTCGGTGGATCCCGGCGAGATGGCCAACCGCATCGCCGATCCGCAGTTCCTGCAGGTGCGTGATGAGTTCATGCACGAGATACACAACTGGAAGCAGCATTTCTCGGCATAAGGAGTACCCGATATGAACCGGCGGCATTTTCTGATGAGCGCGGCGGCAGCGGCAGGCGCGGCGGGCCTGCGCGGCCTGGCCAGCCCGAACGATACCATCCGCATCGCCTGCGTGGGCGTTCGCGGCCAGGGAAACCAGCACATCCGCGAATATCTGAAGATGCCGAACGTGCGCATCGCCGCCGTCTGCGACATCGATGAAAGCGTATTGAACCAGCGCATCGGACAAATCCAGAAAGCCACCGACCGCAAGCCGGACGCCTATACCGACCTGCGAAAGCTGCTGGAGGATAAGTCGATTGACGCCGTTTCCATCGCCACACCGAACCATTCGCACACGCTGCTGGCCATCTGGGCGATGCAGGCCGGCAAGCACGTTTATGTCGAGAAGCCCTGCTCCCACGACATGTTCGAGGCGAAACAGATTGTGGCGGCGGCGCAGAAATACAATCGCCTCGTCCAGCACGGGACGAACAGCCGTTCGGGAACGGCCGTGCGCGATGCCATGCAGAAGATGCAGGACGGCCTGATCGGCGACATCTACATGGCGCGCGGATTATGTTTCAAATGGCGTGACACCATCGGCATCGCTCCGGAAGCGCCCGTGCCGCCAGGCGTCCACTACGACCTTTGGCTCGGCCCCGCGCCCGAGCACGCGTTCACGAAGAACCGCTTCCATTACACCTGGCACTGGTTCTGGGATTACGGCAACGGCGATCTCGGCAACCAGGGCATCCATCAGGTGGACCAGTGCCGATGGGGCCTTGGAGTGAAGTATCCATACAAGGTGAGCGCCATGGGCGGCCACTTCATGTTCAAAGACGACCAGCAGACGCCCAACGTGCTGACCGCGTCCTACGAGTTTCTCGACGATGCCGGCAAGCAAAAGCACATGGTGTTCGAGGTGCGGCACTGGATGTCCAATCACGAGGCCGAGGCCGAGCTGGCGCACAAAGGCGATCCGGGCACCGTGGGGTCCATCTTCTATGGGTCGAAAGGTTACCTGGCGATCGACTGGTATCGCAGTTACCGCACCTGGCTGGGCAAGGAGCAGCAGCCCGGGCCCACGCTCACCGCCGAAGGAAACAACTGGCAGAACTTCATTGACGCGCTGCGCAGCGGGAAGCAGTCGGACCTGAACGCGCCCATCGAGGAAGGCGCCATTTCGACCACTCTGGTGCACCTGGCGAACATTTCGTACCGGCTGGGCCGAAGCATCAACTTCGACGCCGAGAAGTACAGCTGCCCGGGCGATGACGAAGCGACAGCGATGTTCCGCCGGCAATACCGCGAGCCTTTCGTTGTACCGCAAATAGTGTAAGCGGGCGACCTGGCGCTGCCCTCTGGGCCGGGCTTTTCAAACCGCCGGGCCGATTGCAAATTATTGCAAATCGGCCGCAGGATACAATCCTGCCCCACGGGGCGCGAGGGTAAGCCGGCAACAACTGTGCCCTTTTGCGCCCACGGTTGCGCCGAAAATCTCGTGTGATTACCCTGCGGCATTCCGCGTGCATTCGCCGTGGCCATGCTCAGGCTCACAAGCGCGCTGCTCATGTTCGCCAGCCTGTCCCTCTGGGGGCAGGATTCGGACACCGCAAAGAAATTCATCGGGGAGTGGCAGGCGAAGTTCGGGGACAAGGTAGTCTGCACTATCCGTTTACAGGCGGGTGAGCCAATCTCCGGCCAGTCCGAAAACTGCAACATCAGCGTCGACGCGAACGGCGATCTGCAGGAGCCCGATTCTGATAGTGAGCCGGAGAGATCCACGCCCATTCTCAACCCGAAGCTCAAGGGCGCCACCCTGACCTATGAAGAGAAGGACGGCGATGACACGCTGAAATTCGAGTTCACGCTGGAGGGCGAGGGCAAAGCAGAGCTGAAGATTCTGGACGCTCCGGTCGCCATGAAGCCCGTTGCGTTCACCCGCCGCTGAGCGGGAACTGCAGAACGAATCGTGAGCGCTTCGCGAGCAGGCCGGTTGCCGCAGTCAGGTCGATGTCGGCGATGAGCAGCCCTTCCTGGCCGTAGGGCTGGTAGCAAAGCAGCGTGCCATCGGGACGCACCACCGCCGAAGTGGTGGGCGACCCGGCGCTGGCGGTATTCACCGTCGCGAACCAGCAGGTGTTCTCGGCGGCGCGGCACAACACCGCTTTCTCATGGAATGAGTTCGCGGGATCGGCGAACGTGGAGGGCGCGTAACCGCCTGGCTCGGCTTCGTGGAACTGCGGGTGAAATACGATCTGCGCCCCGTGCTGGACGGCCCATCGCACGGTCTCCGGATAGCGCCAGCCCTCGTGGCAGATGGCGATGCCAAATGTCAGTGGACCGGCCTGAAAGACCCGCCGCCCGGAACCAGCCGCGTAGGTCGCTTCCTCGGAGGGATCGATCTGGACTTTGTCCTGAAATCCGGCAATGGTCCCATCGCCATTGATGACCAGCGCGGTGGCCAACAGGCCGCTGTCGACGACGCGTTCGGTGCCCAGGATAACGGAGACGTCTGCCTTCGCTGTGGCCGCCGCAATCGTGGACCACGCGCGTTCCAGAAATGCGGGGTCGGGTGGCGGGACGGACTTCCCCTTTGCGCGGTAACCGGGCACGAAGCACTCCGGAAAGCAGAGAATCGCGGCGCGCTCCTCCGACGCTTCGGCGATGGCTTGTTCAGCCAGCGTGACCGATTCATCGGGAGTCGCCGGGAACCGAAGGTTGGCCAGTGCGATTCGAACCGAGCTCATGTATTCTACCAGCCTATATGCGCAGGGGGTTCATATTGGTGAGCGCGGAAGGAATCGAACCTTCAACCTGCTGATTAAGAGATTAGTGGGGAAGGTCGGCTTTGCAAATCGCCTCCACGCCGCCCTGCCGGTGGCTGAAGAACTGGTCGTGAACGGACTTACGCCTTGACGGCTTTCTGTGCAGCCGCAAACACATCGCGTGCGGACGTTGTACCCGCTACATGCACCGTACCCTCGACTCCGAGGTCCATCCATCCCGCGTTGACGCTCTCAAACATTTGTTCGGCAGGTCCAGTGTGGCCCTTCGGGATGCCGAACTGCTCGAACGCTTCCGCCCACCCTGCACGCGGGACTGCAAAGGCCTTTACGTCGAGCTTTAGGACTTCACCCAATTGGCCCGCTACTTCATCCGCGCTTACCATCGAACCTAGCTCAATGACGCGCTGCCCTGACCACGCTGGCCCGGTCAGAAGCTTTGCTACCTCTGCCCCGACGTCGTTTGTGGCGACCATTGTCGATTTCCGGCTTGCAGGATTGTAAAAGACCGGTAGTGTTCGCCTTGGGCGGCCTGTAAGCCGTAAAGAAAGTTTTCGAAAAATCCGCCTGCGCGCACAAATGCGACCGCAGATGGCAGGCTGCGAAAACCTTGCTCCAAAAGTGATAAGGCCGTGATCATCCCCAGCCCGCTTGTTCTATTCGCGCCCATCGACGAGAGCGCTACCACCCGCGGGGGCACTGCCTTGGTCAGCGCCTCGACATAGTTCGCAATCACGCCCTTTGCTTCTCTGTAATCAGGCGAGGGCGCCCATACGGCCGGCAACATAACAAACGCGCCCTCAACACCTTTGAGGGCCGCCGCTATGGCTGTCGCATGGTCCCAGTCTCCATCCACCAACTCCACGCCCTGGTCTGCCCACTTCGCCGCTTTCTCGCGATTGCGCACAAGTGCTCGCACCTGTTTGCCTTGCTTCAGCAGATGCCGCGCGGTGGCGCCCCCAACTTTTCCAGTAATGCCCATGACTAAATACATGCTCGTTTCTCCTTGTTGTTCTTGCGGCGATACGGTACCGTATCTGTGCTCCACTACGGTGGAGTACTCTTCGAGGTGAAAAGTTGCATCTCGTTCGGCGTTGTTGATGGACGCTTGTTCGAAGATTGGACCTGCGCCGGTGATCCCAGACACAAGGCACCTTAAATTCAGACGGTGCTGAAAAAGTAAGTCAACGGCTGGAACAAGCAGGCGAAAAACGCCTGCTCCACCACGGTGCATCAACAGTTTACGGCAACAGTGGCGTAGGCCTTTGGCCAAACATTTGCAGCCGGCAATGCTCCGCAGAGACCCAGGTTGTCCCTGAAAACAGGGAGAGCGATTGGGGAGAGTGTTCTCTCAACCCGGAACACGCTCGAACAGAACTATGGCGAGCGATGCTTGAACGGATTGAAGACGGCTACAGGAAAATGGTTGAAATCCTTCTCGTTGCGCGTAGCCACGGTGAGGCTGTGAACCTGAGCTGTGGCCGCAATCATGGCATCTTCGGCCAGAGTGTCTGAATGGCCATGCATCAGGCGTGCATATTCGCGAAAGCAGCGCCCATCCATGGGGAGTACCTGACTCGTAGCCTCGATCCGATCCACCCACAGCGTCAGTTCCGCAGCCTTGCCGGGGTCCTGGCGGCGGGTGAGTTCAACACCGGCCTGCAATTCGCCAAGTACAACGGCCGGAATAAACATACGTTCCGAGGAGAGCTCCTCAAACCAGTGGCGAACCCCGCCGTGCGGTTTCGGTTTCCGCAACTCGCACACGACATTTGTGTCGAGGAGATAGCTAGTCATCGAACGTCAGCGGAGGGCGGCTCCTGACACGGCCTCGCGTGGGCATGGGGATTTCGAAGCGCGGACCGGGCCCCAGGAGCACGTCCTTCAGGCTGGGCCGATTCGTTTCTTGCAGACGGCGCCATTCCTCGAAGGATATGACGACAGCCGTATCGATGCCTCGCCGCGTCACGATTTGCGGTCCTTTTTCGAGGGCGTCTTCGATGAGTTCGCTGAAGCGCGCCTTGGCGTCCTGTAGTTGCCATTTTGTCATGAACCACTCCCCCAAAACATCATGTGACTAGTCAGAAGGCTAGTCAAGTCACCTGGCCCAATCCGTTGGGAAGTGGTGAGCGCGGAAGGAATCGAACCTTCAACCTACTGATTAAGAGTCAGTTGCTCTGCCAGTTGAGCTACGCGCCCGCTCGGTCGCAAGAAGTGCCTGAGGTATCGGCGATGACGCCGACGTGAACCATTCTATCACCCGGCGTTCGCGATAATCCAATCGGGCGTGTACGCGCCAAAGCGATATACTGGGCCTTCCCAATGAAAGGCCTCATCGCATTGACTCTCATGGCAGCGTCAGCCATGGCGGCCGACCAGTACACGCGCGGCATCGGCGTCTATCCCGGCGATCCCGCCGACTTCTTCGGCCCGCAGATGCGCGTGGACGCCAGCGCCTACCGCAACCTGGCATTCCGGCGCGCCACGTACGGGTCCAGCTCGTACGATTACAACCTGACGCCGCAACTCATCACCGACGGCATCAAGGCCACCGGCATGCCGCGCTACATCGCGGTTTCCACCAGCGATCAGGGCGTGCTCCCTAAGGTGCAGCGCGAGTTGCTACTCGATGACGTTTACCTGACCGGCGTGGATTTCAAGCCAACCCGCGACATCTGGATGCAATTCGAAATCGGCGGCGACGAGTTACCCGAGATCGATCGCATCCGGTTCGACGGCTCGGTGCGCGTCATGCAGCCGGAAACGTGGACCTGCATCGTTTCCGGTTCCGATGACGGGCACGCGTGGACCGAACTGGGGCGCAGTCACGGCGGCGTCCGCCCGACGGGCGAACTGCGCGGCGGCGTCCCGACAGCTCCCGCGCACAACCGTTTCTACCGGGTGGAACTGCGCTCGGGGCGCACCATGCCGTGGCGCATCGGTGAAGTGACGTTCTTCCACGGCCGCGACCAGGTGCATCTCGGCGGTCCGTACAATTTCGACAGCGCGTGGATGAGCGCCGGCAGCGGCGCGGAATGGGTCTACGTGGATCTCGGCGCGCCCTGCACGTTCGATCGCGTCGCTCTTTACTGGATTCGCCGCGCGGCGGAAGGAGCCATTCAGGTCTCCGACGACGCGGCGAGCTGGAACACCGTTCAGCCGCTGCCTGCAGCCTCCGGGACCACCGACGATATTCATCTGGCGCAGCCCGCAAGTGGACGTTACGTCAGGGTGCTGATGACACGGCCGTCCGCGCCCGAGGGCTACGTGCTGAGCGAACTGGAAGTGTACGGGCGCGGAGGTCCGGTTCCAGTCGCACACCCGGCCGGCGCGCCGCGCATGGGGGAGAGCATGCGTCTGGCGGGCGGAGCATGGAAGATCGAGCGCGCCAATCTGGTTTCCGCCAACGGCGCCGCACTGTCGCAACCCGGGTTCGATGACCAGACCTGGCTTCCCGCCACCGTACCGGGCACGGCTCTGGTGAGCTATCTGAACGCGGGCGCAATTCCCGATCCGTACTTCGGCGACAACCTGCTGCAGATCTCCGATTCGTTCTTCCAGTCCGATTTCTGGTACCGCAACGAGTTCGCCGCGCCCATATCGGTTCCAGGCAGGCGCGTGTGGCTCAACTTCGACGGCATCAACTGGAAAGCAACGGTGTGGCTGAACGGCGAAAAGCTGGGCCGTATCGAGGGCGGGTTCATGCGCGCGCGCTTCGATGTCACCGGCCTCATCCATGCCGGACAGTCGAACGCGCTCGCGGTGCTGGTGGAGAAGAACGCGCATCCGGGCAGCGTGAAACAGAAGACCGCCGAGGCAGCGCCCGCCAACGGAGGCGTGCTGGGCGCAGACAACCCGACGTTCCATGCGAGCATCGGATGGGACTGGATTCCCACCATTCCCGGCCGCGACACCGGCATCTGGAACGAGGTGTTCCTGAGCGCGAGCGGCGGGGTGACCATCGAGAATCCGTTTGCGAATTCCACGCTTCCGCTGCCCGACACATCTCGAGCCGACGTGACTGTCGAGGTGACGCTGCGCAATCACGAATCGCAGCCGGTGAGCGGCACTCTGCGCGGTCGGTTCGGCGATGTGCCGTTCGAGGCGGCCATATCGCTGGACGCGAACGCGGCGAAGGTGGTGAGGCTCGATCCTTCGACGACGCCCGCGCTGCGCCTGGCACATCCGCGGCTGTGGTGGCCCAACGGCTACGGCTCGCCCGACCTCTACAACGTGCAGGTGAGCTTCGAAGCGGGCGGCGCAGTTTCGGACAGCAAATCGTTCCAGGCCGGAGTCCGCCAGTTCACCTACAGCGAAGAGGGCGGCAATCTGCGGATGTGGATCAACGGGCGGCGCTTCGTCCCGCGCGGCGGCAACTGGGGTTTCAGTGAAGCGCTGCTGCGTTACCGGGCGCGCGAGTATGAGACCGCCGTGCGCTATCACCGCGACATGAACTTCACCATGATTCGCAACTGGGTGGGTCAGATCGGCGAGGACGCGTTCTACGACGCGTGCGACCGCAACGGCATCGTGGTGTGGCAGGATTTCTGGCTGGCGAATCCGTACGACGGCCCGGACCCCGATGACGACGCCATGTTCCTGCGCAATGCCGAGGACACGATCCTGCGCATTCGCAACCATCCGTCGATGGGTCTGTACGTCGGCCGTAACGAGGGCTTCCCGCCGGAGGTCATCGACACGGGTCTGCGCAGCATGATCGCGCAGGACCATCCGGGGCTGCATTACATCCCCAGTTCGGCCGACGATGCCGTAGGCGGCCGCGGACCGTATCAGGTGCAGCAGGTGAACTGGTATTTCCGCAACCGCGCTACCACGAAGCTGCACAGCGAAATGGGCATGCCCAACATCGTCACGCTCGACAGCCTGAAACTGATGATGCCCGAATCCGGATTATGGCCGCAGGGGCTGATGTGGGGCCTGCACGATTTCTGCTCGCGCGCCGCGCAGAATGCCATCTCGTTCCGGGGGCGCATTCAGAACAGCTACGGCGGCGCCGATAACGTGGCCGAGTGGGTGGAGCTGGCGCAGTTCGTGAACTACGAAGGCCATCGCGCCATGTACGAAGCGCAGAGCGCGCACCGCATGGGCCTGCTCATCTGGATGAGCCATCCGTGCTGGCCGTCGCTGGTCTGGCAGACCTACGACTATTATTTTGACCCGACCGCCGCATACTTCGGCGCGAAAAAGGCTTCGGAGCCGCTGCACATTCAGTGGAACGCCGCCACCGACATGGTGGAGGTGGTGAACTACAGCGGCGGCAACCAGACGGGCCTCACCGCGAGCGTGCGCATTTTTAATCTGGACGGCTCGCTGAAATGGGAGAAGACCGCCGCGCTCGACAGCAATGAGGACATCACGGTGACGCCCATCCACCTGGAATATCCGCCGGATTTATCGCCAGTGCATTTCCTGCACCTGCAATTAACGCAGAACGGGCGCGTTATCTCGGATAATTTCTACTGGCGCGGCACGCAGGGCGAAGATTATCGGGCGCTCCGTGAATTGCCGAAGGCGTCCCTGAGCGCGGCCACTCAGATCGAGCGGCGCGGCGATGGCTGGCGCATGACAACCCAGCTGCGCAACACGTCGGCGAGCCCCGCGCTGATGATCCGGCTCAAAGCGGTCCGTCGCACGACCGGCGACCGCATTCTGCCGGCGTTTTACAGCGACAACTACGTCTCTCTGATGCCCGGCGAGAGCCGCACCATTACTACCGATTTCGCCAATGCCGATACGCGCGGCGAGCCGGCGCGGATGGTGGTGGAAGGCTTCAACCTGAGCAAATAACGAGTTACGTGCAGGCGAAAACGCCTGCTCTACTTCCGACCGAGAACAGTAGAGCAGGCTTCAGCCTGCTCTATTCGCGCGTTTCGAGGAACGTGTTCAGCGCCAGCAGCGGGAACGCGTCGCGATACATGTGGTAGCGCAGATAGAACACTCTGGGAAAACCGGTTCCCGTGGCGAGATCCTCGTCCCAGCCGCCGTCGGAGCGCTGCGTTTCCACCAGATGATCGATGCCGTTGCGCACGCTGCTGCTGTTCGCGTCGCCGCCCGCGATCAGCCCGAGAATGGCCCAGGCAGTCTGCGAGGGCGTGCTGCGCGCCGGCACGTACGTGTTCTCATCGTAGCTGGCGCAGCTTTCACCCCATCCACCGTCGGAGTTCTGGATGGCCCGCAGCCACTCGCCCGCGCGCAGGATGTAGGCCTCGCGATCGCTCTCGCCCGCTGCAGCCAGGCCGCGCAGTGCGAAGCACGTGCCGTAGATGTAATCGACGCCCCAGCGGCCCCACCAGCTTCCGTCGGCTTCCTGCGCGCGTTTCAGATACTCGACGCCGCGCTGCACCGCCGCATGCGCCTGCGGCAGGCCCATGGCGATGAGCGCCTCCAGGACGCGGCCCGTGATATCGGGACAGGTCGGGTCGAGCATGGCGTTGTGATCCGCGAAGGGCACATGGCTGAGCAGCGCGCGATTATTGTCCACGTCAAACGCGGCCCATCCGCCATCCTTCGACTGCATGTCCAGCAGCCATCGAACCGCGCGCCGCTGCGCCTGATCCTGCGCGCCCGGCGACGACCCGGTGGAGCGGCTCAGCGCCAGCAGCACCATGGCGGTGTCGTCAATGTCGGGATAATGCTCGTTGGCGTATTCGAAATACCAGCCGGACGGTTCCGTGTGCGGCCGCTTCACGCTCCAGTCGCCTTTGCGGCGCACTTCCTTCGTCAGCAGCCAGGTGGCCGTGCGGCGCAGGGCGTCGGTGGAAGACCCGGCGGCCTTGCCCACGCAATACGCGGCGATGGCCGTGTCCCACACCACCGAGAAGCACGGCTGGAAGAAGAAGCGCCGGCCGTCGTCCACCATGAGCGCATCGAACTGCCGCTGCGCCTCTGCGCGGTCGGGGTGGTCCGGAGGATAGCCGAGCAGATCGAGCGCCATGATGGTGTACTGCATGGGCGGGTAGATGGCCGCAACCCCATCGCTGTAGCGCGAGTGCGCGAGTATCCACTCCTCCGCCCTGCGGATCGCCTTCTGCCGTGTCGCGCGCAGGCCGCGCTTATCCCACAGCTTCAGCAGCCGGTCCGCGCGATAGAAGAAATTCCGCCACGTGAAGAAGCTGGAATCGTATGGATTGCCAAACGCCACCCCCGGCTTGATCAGCTCTTTCAGCGTCAACCCCGCCGGTACGGGCCGCTGGGGCTTCAGCGCCTGCACGATGGAAAGCGGAATGACGATGGCGCGCGTCCACGACGACATCTCGTAAATGAAGTTGCCCGCGAGGATCATCTCGGGCGGAATGGATGGCGTGTACTCGCGCGGATAAAGGCCGAAGAGGCTGAGGTTGATCCTGACGTAGCTGTTCGCGGCCTGCAGACCGCCGAGGCTGAGGATGCAATCGCGAGCCCGCACGATACGCGGATCGTCGATACTCAGGCCGCCGGCGCGCAGCGCGAAGTAGGCCTTTACGCCGGCATTGATTTCCGAGGGACCTACCGGATAGATATTGAACCCGCCATCCGGCAACTGCCGCGCGAGGATGGACTCCATCGCGCGATCCACCAATGCGCGCGTGGGCGGATTCCACTCACCGCGTTCCGGCGCATACAACCAGAGCTGCAGCAGAATGTAATCGGATTCCAACGTGCTGTCCGCGGTCAGCTCCGCCTGCCAGTAGCCGTGGGGGTGCTGTGTTTCGAGAAGATGCCGGACTGCCCTGGCGCTGGCCTGCGCCGCGGCAGAGCCGAGCGCGTTAGCAGCGCCGAGGCCGGCGCCGGGACTCATGCGTTGAGGCCGGCCGGCGCGATGTGCGTCAGCCGCATCGCGGACTGTTCGAGACCCGCGGGAAGTTGGAACCGTACGTCCTCTTCCTTGAGCTCTACCTCTTCCAGTTCTCCGAAGCCGTACACGGTCCGGAGCGAATCGAGCAGTTCCTGCACGAGCACTTCGGGAGCAGACGCGCCGGCCGTGACCGCCACGGTGGACGCGTTCTCGAGCCAGCGGGGATTCACCTCGTGGGCGTTGTCCACCAGCCAGGCGGGAATGCCTTCCTTCTGGCAGACTTCCACAAGGCGTCGTGAATTCGAACTGTTCTGCGAGCCCACCACCAGCAGCACGTCGCACAGCGGCGCCGCGGCTTTCACCCCGAGCTGCCGGTTTTCCGTCGCGTAGCAGATGTCCTGGCTCTTCGGCCCGACGATGGCCGGGAAGCGCTTGCGCAGCCGGTCGACAATGTCTTTGGTTTCGTCGAGGCTGAGCGTTGTCTGCGTGAGGAACGCGATGCGCTCCGGATCGCGGACTTGCAACCTGTCCACGTCGTGGACGTTGCTCACGAGAATAGTGGATTCGGGAGCCTCGCCCATGGTCCCGATCACTTCATCATGACCGGCGTGGCCGATGAGGATGATCGTATAGCTCTGCCGGTCGAAGCGCACGGATTCGAGATGAACCTTGGTCACCAGCGGACAGGTGGCGTCGATCACCTGAAGTTTGCGCGCCTCGGCTTCTTCGCGAACGGCCGGGGAAACGCCATGCGCGCTGAAGATCACGCGGGCGCCCTCGGGCACCTCGCTCAGCTCTTCGACGAAGATGGCGCCGGCGCGGCGCAACTCCTCCACGACGTGCCGGTTGTGTACGATCTCCTTGCGGACGTACACGGGTGCGCCGTAGAGGTCGAGCACGATCTTGACAACATCGATCGCGCGTACAACCCCGGCGCAAAATCCTCTGGGCCGCAGAAGAATTACCTTCTTCGCAGGCGACTGATGGGCAGCAGCAACGGTGTCCATGCGCACTCTTCAGTATAACGCGGCCACATGCGACACTCTGAGCGTATGAGGTACGCCAGGCTGAGCCGCGACCAGAGGGAGCGGTGGAGTAGCGCTGCATGGTCTACCTGATTACATTTGTGTGTTATGGCTGCCATTTGCACGGGCATGCCTCAGGCTCTGTCGATCAGCGGCATAACCTGCCCGGCAGCCGGGTGCTGGAGCCCGATCCCCAGCGACTTTTGAGAGATCGGCAACCGATGGACCAGCCACCGTATGAGTTGGATGCTCGGCGTCGTGAAGTCGTGCTTGCCGCATTGAGCGAGCGGTGCCGAGAATGGCATTGGATCCTGTTAGCTGCCCACGTGCGCACGAATCACGTCCACGTCGTGATTGTAGGTGAGGCTCGACCCGAGAGGATGATGAACGATCTCAAAGCCTACGCAAGCCGGTGTCTTAACCAGGCGGGATGGGATGAACCTGCCCGCAAACGATGGGCAAGGCACGGAAGTACGCGATGGCTGTGGAGGCCTGAGAATGTCTCGGCTGCGATTCGCTACGTTGTCGATGAGCAGGGTGACCCCATGGCCGTCTTCGAGAGCGTGGAGCCTTGAACGGGACCGCTCCCTGTGGTCGCGGCTCAGCCACGCTCGGAACCCCCTCGCTATTCGTACCGCAACGCCACGATCGGGTCGATCTTCATCGCGCGGCGAGCCGGTACGTAGATGGCCAGGGCGGTTGCCGCCAGCAGCGACAGCGGGATTCCCACGAACGTCGCCGGGTCAGTAGCGCTGACGCCGTACACCAGGGACGCGATCAGCCGCGCGAACCCGAACGCAAGCACCAGCCCGACCGCGAGCCCCACGCCCGTCACCGTCAGGCCGTGCCGAAATACCATACCCAGCACGTTCGCCTGCTGCGCGCCCAGCGCCATGCGAATGCCGATGTCCCTGGTCTGTTCCGAGACCAGATAAGCCATGACGCCGTAAACGCCCACGGCCGACAGCAGCAGCGCAACCCCTCCGAAGACGGCCATCAGCACCGCCACGTAATTCATCCCGATGGCGCGGTCGTGAATCTGCCGCTCCATGGTGCGCAGCTCGGTGATGGGCTGCTCGGAATCGACGGAGCGAATGGCCGCGCTGACCGCTGGGGCCAGGCGCAGAGGATCGCCGGCGGTACGAACGCCGATGTCCATCCAGAGCGGCGGGTCCTGTTCGAGGGGCACGTAGATCAATCGCCGCGGCTCACGATCGTAAGCGTTCTGGGCCACGTCGCCCGCCACGCCCACAATGGTCAGCCATGGACCTTCGGAACCGGGCGTTCCAGTGCGAATATGCCGGCCGATGGGCGAGTCGTTCGGCCACCACCGCTGGGCCATGTGCTCGCTCACCACGGCCACTTTCGGAGCGCTCGCGCCGTCGCTCGCGGAGAGCAGCCTGCCCTGCTTCAGCGGTATGTGCATCATCTCGAAATATCCGGCGCTGGCCGCCTGGTACATCCCGTGTGGTTCGTTACCGCGCTCCACCTGCCGACCTTCGATGGCGAATTGCCGGTTGTTGGAGTGGTTGCTGTAGGGCAGCGCGCTCACCGCGGCTGCCGAGATTGCGCCCGGGAGCGCCCGGATGCGATCCAGAACCTGGCGGTAGAACTCGGCCCTGTGGCTCTTGTCGCCGTATTTGTTTTCAGTGAGGGTCAGGCGCAGCGTCAGCAGCGTGGACGGGTCGAGTGCAGCGCCGTTGTTCAGCATGGCGCGGAAGCCGCGGACCATCAGACCCGCGCCCACCAGCAGGACCACCGCCATGGCCACTTCTGCTCCCACCAGGAGATTGCGCAGGCGCTTGTGGCTGCCGCCTGCCGATGAGCCGCGACCGCCTTCGCGCAACGTGGAGACCAGGTTCGTTCCCGAGGATTGCCAGGCTGGCGCAAGGCCGGCCACAATGCCGCTGACGAGCGCCGCGGCCAGAGTGAAGGCGAGCGCGCGCCCGTCGAGCGACATGTCGTTCCAGCCCAGAACGTAGCGGGCAACTTCGGGGGGCATCCCGATGCGCATGGCGTTTACGCCCCACTTCGCGATGAGCAGCCCCAGCGCCGCGCCGGCCAGACACAGCAGAATGCTCTCGGTGACCAGTTGCGTGGTGACTCTCCAGCGTCCGGCTCCGAGGGCCCGGCGCACAGCCACTTCGCGTAGCCTGCCGGTGGCGCGCGCGAATTGCAGGTTCGCCACATTCACGCACGCAATCAGCAATACGAAGAGAACCGAGCAGAGCAGCAGGGTGAGGTACTGGCGCGTTTCGTAGTCCACCATGAGCCTGAGCAGGGGCCATGTTTGAAATCGGCGGTTCCGATTCGTTTCCGGGTGCGCCGCCGCCAGACGGCCGGCGATGGCGTCCACCTCGGCCGCGGCCTGAGTAATGCTCATGCCCGGCTTCAGTCGCGCCATGATCGAAAGCTCCTGAAAGTCGCGGGAGGCCCTCTCGGCGGGCTTCAGTGCGAGAGGCGTCCAGATATCGGTGGCCAGCGGAAATTCGAATCGCGCCGGCATGATCCCGATCACGGTACACGGCTTATCATCCACATGGATCACGGTCCCGACGATTCCCGCGTCGGCGCCGAATCGCCGCCGCCAGAAGGAATCGCTCAGGATCACTTCACTCTCGTGGCCGGGCTGATCTTCGCCGGGCCGAAACGCGCGTCCGCGCGAGGGCTGCACGCCAGCCATGCTGAAGAAATTCGCGCTCACCAGGGCCTGCAGAGCGCGGTCGGGCTCAACGCGGCTGGCGGCGATGTTGGCGAGACCCGTCTGCCATTCGGCCATGCCGGCGAACGCCGAACTCTGCGCGCGGATGTCGTCCGTGTCGGCGGGAGTGGTCTGGTTGAAGTCGTTCACATCGCCCGGAACGCGCTCCACTATTGTGGCCAGTGTTTCGAGATGCGGCAGCGGGATGGGCTTCCACAGCATGGCATCGCAGACGCTGAAGATGGATGTGGTGACGCCGATGCCCACGGCCATAGTGATCACCGCGGTAACCGCGAATCCCGGGGACTTCAGCAGCGTGCGCGCGCCGAAACGGACATCCTGCCAGACACTCATCGCGAGGCCTCCCTGACGCGAGTGAGTACGAAGAATTCCCGCGATAGTTCCATTTTTCTCCGTGGGGCAGACGATCGGTTTATGTCGTCTGCCCGTTCGAGTGCCTGGGCATGGCAGACGGCAAAACCCGATCGTCTGCCCCACGGGGAGGCTACATTTTAAGGGGAACGGTTGCACGGCCACGGGCACGCTACAGTAACAACTGAGGAGACCTGACGATGAAACGTACAGCTTCGGCAGTGTGGAACGGCGGTCTGAAAGACGGCATTGGGAAGATCTCGACAGCAAGCAAGGTCCTGTCGGGCAGCCCGTATTCGGTGAGCGGACGCTTTGCCGACGGCGCCGGAACCAATCCGGAGGAACTGATCGCGGCCGCGCACGCGGGCTGCTTCAGCATGGCGCTGGCGGCGCAACTGGGTGAAGCCGGGATCACGCCCACCGAGATTCAGACCACCGCCACCGTAACTCTGGAAAAGGACGCCGAGCGCGGCGGGTGGAAAGTGGTGGAGAGCCATCTGGATGTACATGCCAGAATCCCGGGCCGGCGCGAAGAAGAGTTCCAGCGGGCCGCGAAGGCGGCGGAAACCGGCTGTCCGATCTCAAAGCTGCTCAACGCGAAGATCACGATGGATGCGACGGTAGAAGAGTAAAGCCTCTGATGAAAGTTGTTGTCGCCTTCTCCTTTGCGCTGGCCTCTCTGGCCTGCGCGGCCACCAGCGGATTACAGGCGCCGCACCTCAGGCTCGGCGCGAATGTTGTTCCGGGACGATACCGGATCGACGTTACCGTCGTGCCCGGGAGCGACTCGTTTCAGGGCCGGGCCGAGATCGACGTCAATATCCATGACGCGACCCGGTTTATCTGGCTGAACGCCACGAGTCTGAAGATCGCATCGGCGACGTTCGCGGCCGGCGGCGCAACCATTTCGCCTGAGCTCACCGCGGAGGAGCACGGGTTTGTCGGACTGCGGTTCCCGAACCCGGTATCGGGAGCCGGCACGCTGCGATTCGAATACGAAGGCGCGATCAGCAAGAAAAGCAGCGCCGGCGTGTTCGCACTCGAGGAAGACGGCAACTGGTACGTCTACACGCAGTTTGAGCCGACCGACGCGCGCCGCGCATTTCCCTGCTTCGATCAGCCGTCGTTCAAGACGCCGTGGCGGATCACTATGCATGTGCCCGCGTCCGCCATGGCCCTGGCCAACAGCCCCGTGGAATCGGAGTCGCCTGAAAGCGGCGGCATGAAGGCGGTACGGTTCCGCGAGTCGAAGCCCCTGCCCAGCTATCTGGTGGCCTTCGCCGCGGGGCGGTTCGATGCCGTGCCCGCCGGCCACGTGGGCGACACTCCGCTGCGGATCATCACGCCCCATGGACACGCCGCGGAGGCGCAGTACGCGGCCGAGGCCATTCCGCAGTTGCTCGCGCTGGAGGTGAAGTACTTCGGGCGTCCGTATCCTTACGACAAGCTGGACAGCATCGCCATGCCGGTGAGCAATTTCGCGATGGAGAATGCGGGACTCATCACTTACGGCCAGTCGACGCTGCTGGGCAACCCCGGAGCCGACACCATTTCGCGGCAGCGTGAGATGGCCATTGTGGCCGCGCACGAAATGGCCCATCAATGGTTCGGCGATCTGGTGACCATGGACTGGTGGAACGACATCTGGCTGAATGAAGCGTTCGCGTCGTGGATGGAGGAGAAGATCACGGGAGAATGGAAGCCCGACTGGAAAATGGATGTGGAAGCAGTGGAATCGCGCCTCACCGCCATGCGCGCGGACAGCCTGGTTTCGGCGCGCCGCATCACGCAGCCCATCGAGTCGGAAGGGGACATCGCCAATGCGTTCGACGACATCACCTACCAGAAGGGCGACGCGGTGATACGCATGTTCGAGCACTTCGTGGGCGAGCAGCCCTTCCGCCGCGGCGTGCAGCTTTACCTGAAGCGCTATGAATGGCACACCGCCACCACGCCCGAGTTTCTGGCCGCGGTGGGCGAGGGATCGGGGCGCGATGTTGCTCCGGCCTTCGGGACATTCGTCGACCAGACCGGCGTTCCCATGGTGACGATATCGCTTGATTGCACGGGAGCGAAACCCCGTCTCGATCTGTCGCAGAAGAGGACGCAGCCCATCGGCGCTCCGGCAGCCGCGCCCGAGACCTGGGAAATTCCAGTATGCGTGCGGTACGAGGATGCTTCGGGCATGCATTCGCAATGCGAGCCGATGACCGCCGAGAACGCGCGGCAGGAGCTTCACGAAGCGCGGAGCTGTCCGGCGTGGCTGCTCGGAAACGACGGCGGCGCCGGGTATTATCGCGTGCGCTACGACGGCAATCTCCTGAGCGAGCTGCTGGCGGACGGCGGGAAGAAGCTAAGCACGGCCGAGCGCGTGAGCGAACTGGCGAACATGGATGCTCTGGTGGGCACGGGCGACGTAGCGCCGGCTAAAGCGCTCGCCCTGGTCCCGGAGTTCAGCCGCGATCCCGATTGGCAGGTGGTGAGGACGGCGAGGTCCACAGCAGCCATTGTGAAAGGGCACGAGACGCCGGCGGATTTGCTTCCGAAGGCGGAGCTATACATCCGCGACGTGTTCGCGGCGAGAGCCGTAGCATTGGGATGGACCGAGCGCCCCGGCGAGAGCGATGATACGCGGCTGCTGCGGGAACAGCTTGTGCCGTTTGTGGCCGGCAACGGCGGAGACAGGGCGCTCGCCGACGGAGCGAACAAGCTGGCAAGGCAATGGCTGAAGACGGGCGCCGGCACTCAGCCGGATATGCTCACGTCCGTGCTCACCACCGCGGCGGAATACGGCGATCAGGATCTGTTCGATGCGCTGCGGCAGCGGGCCCTGCGGGAGAAGGATCCCTCGGTACGGCAGAAACTGCTGAACGCGCTGGGGCGGTTTCGGGATCCGCGCATCGCCCAGGAATCGCTGCAATTGCTGCTGAGCGGCGATTTCGATACCCGGCAAGCATTCTTTCCGCTGCTGTTCGGACCACTGTCGTACCGGGAAACCGAGGCGCTGCCGTTCGATTTCGTGCGTCACAACCTTGACGCTCTGATGCCGCGGCTGCCTCGCGAAGTTGGCGAGGACTTCGCGGCCGATCTGCCGGCGACCGGCCGGGCATTCTGCGATGCGGAACGGCGCGCGGAAGTGGCGAACTTTTTCGGTGAGCGGGTGAAGAGTTACTCGGGCGGCGAACGCAACCTGCAGAATACTCTGGAGAGGATCGATGTTTGCATCGCCCGCAAGGCGGCGCTCGGGCCGAGCGTGGCCGAGTTCCTGCGCGGCCGCAACGCCGGACACTGAGGGCGTGGAGTCGCGGACGTAGCGCACGCTTCAAAGACTGCTGCCCACGTTCGGGGATTCGTTTATCAGCGCGCCCGCTTCGGTCCAGGCCCGGGGACTATCGAAGTGGCCATGCGGCTCGGTAAATATCAGCGCTTTCGGTATGCGCCCGGAAGGGGGCGCGAAGTCCTTTGGGTTGCCGCATAGGCGATATGCGCTGCTTACTTCATCGCCGTCGTTTTTCCGCCGCCCTTCTCGTCCCGCTCGGCCATGTGCAGATGCTCACGCAGGGTGGGCAGCGTCTTGCTCGCCCACGCCTTCACCTCGGTATCAGCTCCGCTTGTGGACTCCTTCTGAAACTCGACTACATCCTCGCGGTGGTCCTTCACCATGGCCTGAATGTAGGCGCGGTCAAAGGCGCGTCCATTAAGCTTCTCGAGCCGATCTTTCAGCGCCTGGTCCTTCGCGCTGAGCGCGGTCGGCAGAGTCACATTCTTCTGCGATGCCAGGTTCTTAAGTTCATCGTTCGCCTTCGAGTGATCGTCAACCATCCGCTGCCCGAACGATTTCACGGAATCGTTGGCTCCTTTGTCCTTCGCGAGCTGGCCGAGCTCCACTTCCGCCTGACCGCCCTGAGCGGCCTTTTTCATGAACGCCTCATCGGGCGACGAGGCCACCGCCAGGGCAGAAGAGAATACCATGGCCCCCGCGGCTAACATAGTTACACTCCATCCGTTCTTCATTGGATCCCTCCATGTTGTGGACCCACGCCCGCCCCTTTCCGTTTCTCCGCACAGACGCGCTCGCAGCCGCTATGCTGAAAGTACACACGGCAAATGAAGCATTTGTACGCGAAGTGGATGGAGGACTGGGAAAACCGCCTGTGCAACCGCGCCACTGACCGGGTGGTCCGCCCGTTTGAATGGGGCGAAGAGTGGGCGCGCGGCTGGCCGACGGCGCACAGCGTCCCAAAGAACGGGGATGCGCCCGAGAGCTATTTTCGCAAGGTGAATCGCGCCGCCCTTCTCGACAGCGAAGCGTTCTTCGGCTACGCGGGTCCGCGCGACTTCCGTCTGGACGGCGGCCTGCTCACGTTCACCTCGCCCGTCGAAACGCCCTGGCCCGAAAACAACAAAGTACACGCACAATGGTTTCCGGCGTTCTCGCGAAGTGGAGCGCCCTCGCGGAAGGCCGTCGTCGTTCTGCCGCACTGGAACGCTCCGCGGAACGCGCACAATGCTCTGGCGCGCGGCATTGCGAAGCTGGGCATCTCCGCGCTGCGCATCAGCCTGCCCTATCACGATTACCGCATGCCGCCCGAGCTGCATCGCGCCGATTACGCGGTGTCCTCAAATATCGGGCGCACGCTGGACGCCGCACGCCAGGCGGTGATCGATGTGCGCAGTTGTTATGACTGGCTGGAGCAGCAGGGGTGCGATCGCCTGGGCATTGTGGGCACCAGCCTCGGCTCCTGCTATGCGTATCTGGCGAGCGCGCACGATCCGCGCATCGCCGTGAACGTCTTCAACCATTGCTCGACGTATTTCGGCGATGTGGTGTGGACCGGCCTCTCCACGCGCCATGTCCGCGAGGGGCTCGAAGGGCATCTTGACCGTGAGGGTCTCCGCGCAGCGTGGCTGGCCATCAGCCCGGTGAGCTATATCGAAAAGTGGGCCGCGGGGCAGCACAAGTCGGTGTTCCTGTATACCACCTACGACACGACGTTCCTGCCGGAGCTCTCGCGCGACGTGGTCTCGCGCATCGGGCAGCACGACGTCGATCACAAAGTGGTGGTGCTTCCGTGCGGGCACTACACCATGGGCGAGTTCCCGTTCAAGTACATCGCCGGTTATCACATCTGCTCGTTTTTGAAGCGCAATCTGTAGGGTGGTCTGGACAGTTCGCGCTGCGGAAAATCGTTGCAGCGCCGGCCGCGGTTTTCTTTGCGCGCGCCAGCGCTTTGTCGATTTGGTCCGTGACAAACCAGAACCGTCCTCAGGGGGCGACGGCCTGTCTCCGTCGCTGCTCACTTGCCTTGATGACTTCGTTCATGTCCCCGGCTGGCCGAATCTCGAAAATGTTGCCATACGTCATAGCCGGATGCTGGCCGATGAGCTGTACAGCATGATTCATGTCCCTCGCCTCAAGGACGAGAATGCCGCCGAGTTGTTCTTTGGTTTCGGCATAGGGGCCGTCGGTCGTTGCCACCTTGCCGTTCTTCCAATACAGGGTCAGGGCGGTTTCCGGCCCCTGAAGCGCTTCTCCACCGGCCCAGTGCCCGCTGGCGCGAAGATGGTCGTCATATTCAAAGCATCTATCGAACATGGCGTTTCGCTCGCTCTCAGTCATGCCATCGAATTTGCCTTTGTCGTAGTAGCCAAAACAGAGGTATTTCATTGTTCTTCTCCTCATAGCGGATGGCGGAGCCGGCAGCACAGCCATGCGGCGGCTCGTTCATCTGGTCACCCCGGCGCGTGTTCCGAGGCCGCAGTGGCCAGGTTGTTTACTTGCTTCCGCCGGATTCTTGTTCCGGAGCCGGGTAGAAAAGAAGCTCGCGCACCTCGCCCGCCGCATCGCAGGAGATGGCGCCCTTGCGCGCCCACGCGAGTGCCTCGTCCATATCGGCGGCTTCCAGTATCCAGAAACCGCCCATGTGCTCCTTGGTCTCGGTGTATGGCCCATCGGTGACGAGCACCGTACCATCAGGCTGCTTCCGCACCGTCTTTGCCTTGCCGGCCGGGGAAATTCCGCAGGCGAACTTTCTCACGCCGGCAGCAATCATTTCGCGGTTTAGCGCGTGGATCTCCTCGATCATCGCTTCGGTTACGGCGGACGGGTCGAAGTCGTCGGGGAGGTAGTTAGCGACCAGATACTGTGGCATGAGTTCTCCTTGTTTTCGTCCAGCTTGTTTCCGATGACTCGTTTCCTGTTCACTCAGGAACCGTAGCTCATCGTTCTTTCGTCCTATAGTCGTTGGGGAGACGGAAAATCGACAGCTATCCTGATTTTTATTTCAGCTGCCGAATCCGTTCCTGCAGGAATCGCCGCTCTGGTTCCTGTTGGGTCAGCGCCAGAGCTTTCTCATAAGCGGACCGAGCCTCTGTCCTGCCGAGCCTGCGGTACATATCCGCACGGGCTGAATGTGCCAGGTAGTAGTTTGCCAATTCGCCATGTTCCAACAGCGCGTCGATCTGCTTCAGACCGGCCTCCGGACCATCGCACATCGCAATTGCCACGGCGCGATTCAGATGTACAACTGGCGAAGGCTGAATCCGTACCAACTGGTTGTAAACCGCAACAATCTGCCGCCAGTCGGTCGCAGCCACCGATTCCGCCTCCGCATGAACGGCTGCAATCGCAGCCTGCAGCGTATAGGAGCCGAAGCGGTGAGAGTTCAGGGCCTTCTCGAGTAATGCCACCCCCTCGGCGATCTGTTTTCGGTTCCAGAGTGAGCGGTCCTGATCCTCCAGCAAAATCAGCTCTCCGGTGGGAGAGGTTCTCGCGGCGCGACGGGATTCCTGCAGCAACATCAGGGAGAGCAGCCCAATTACCTCCGGCTCTGGCTGGAGGTCGGTCAGCAACCGGCCCAATCGAATCGCCTCGCCGGTTAGCTCCGCCCGCGTTACCTCCGCTCCCGCTGCAGCCGAGTAACCCTCGTTAAAGACGAGATAGATCACGTGAAGCACCGCGTCCAGTCGCTCCGGCAATTCCTGCGGCGTCGGCACCTCGTATGGAATCGGTGTCTCTCGAATCTTTGCCTTTGCGCGCACAATGCGCTGCGCCAGTGTCGCGGGCGTAACCAGAAATGCCCGGGCAATTTCCTCCGTTGTCAGGCCGCAGATTTCGCGAAGAGTGAGCGCGACCTGTCCTTCCGGAGGCAGAGCGGGATGGCAGCAGGTGAAAATCAGACGGAGGCGATCGTCCTCGATCTCTTCATCTCCAGTCTCTTCATTCCCGAAGGGAACGCCGTTGACGCGCGATTCCATATGAGCAACAAGATCTCTCTGTGCTCCATGGAAGCGCGCGCGCCGGCGCATGGCGTCTATGGCCTTGAAGCGTGCCGTTGAAATAAGCCACGGGCGTGGCTTGTCCGGAATGCCGGCCAGCGTCCAGGATTCCAGAGCGGCAGCGAACGCCTCGTGCATCGACTCTTCGGCCAGGTCCAGGTCTCCGAGGAGGCGCACGAGCGTCGCCAGAACCCGGCCCGATTCCGACCGGTAGAGAGTCTCAATGGTCCTGCTGAGTTGTTCGGGCACAGGCTGCGGCATTTACGCCAAACTAGCAAACGGAGTGGCTCAATACAACTGCGCTCAGGTTCCCCACCCACAATTCAGTCGGCGTTACGATCTCTTGCATGTCGTCAATACGCGCATTGTCGCCAATGTCTCCCCAAAAGTACCAGCCACGTAACCCCGGCGCGAGAATTTCGAGGATGTCGTCGCCGATTTCAAGAATTGTGGCGGCGACGTTGCGCGGTCGGATCGATGTCCTCATTGAATTCGTTTCGCGAGTGGCTGGGTTTATCGCAGGCTGCGGCGCATCACGGGGCCGCGCATAAAGAACAAGCGCGCGGCGCCCGGCTTCCAACCAATTGGAATATCCTCAAATGCGATGACCTGTCTTCTCAACGCGTACGTTCGAGCTGTACTGATCGCCTCGATTGCAGCCGCCCCGGCGGCCGCAGCGGATTCCTCCGCTCATTCCGGTATGAATCCGCAGCGACTCGCGCTCATTCGCGTCCGTATGCAGCAATATGTCGATCAACACAAAGCCGCGGGAATGGTGACCATCGTGGCGCGGCACGGGCGCATCGTCAGTTTTGAAGCGGTCGGCTTTCGCGATATCGAGGGCGGCAGGCCGATGCAGAAGGACACGCTCTTTCAGATCATGTCGCTGACGAAACCCGTGACCTGCGCGGGTCTCATGACGCTCGTGGACGATGGCAGTATCTCGGTCATCGACGCCGTCGAGAAGTTCCTGCCGGAGTACCGGGATATCAGGGTCGATTCCTGCTCCGGGCGAATCGGTTACGGTTGCGCGATCCGCGCGCCGTCACGTGCGATCAACATCGAAGACCTGATGACTCACAGTTCGGGTTTGCCGGCCGACGCGGACATACCCACGAATGAAGATCAGCGCCTGACGCTGGCCGGCATCGCCTCGCGAGGAGCAAAGTCCACTTTGCTGTTCGAACCGGGAGCGGCCTGGAGCTACAGCAATCTCGGTTACGACGTTCTGGGCCGTATCGTCGAGGTGGTTGGCCAGGAGCCCTTCGATATTTTCCTGAAACGGCGCATCTTCGATCCGCTCGGGATGAAGGACACGACGTTTCACCCCTCGGCGGAACAGGTCTCGCGTCTCGCAACGGTTTACCGGTTCACGGCTCCGGGCCTTGTTCGGTCGCCGCAGCAGTTCACTCCTGACGGCGCCAGAGCGCCGGATCCGGCGGGCGGGCTGATCAGCTCCGCCGAGGACATGCTCCGCTTCAACCTGATGATGCGTAACGGCGGTATTCTGGACGGTCATCGCGTGTTGTCCCCGTCAGCCGTTCATCTTATGACTGTTTCCCACACCGGCGATCTCAAAGCCGGATGGTCGCCCGGAGTCGGTCATGGATACGGCTACGAAGTCGTCCGGGACGGTTCAGGCGAGTTTCGGTATAACTCCATCGGCACGTTCGTGAAGGGAGGTTACTACCGCACTTACGAATTCGTCGATCCGGACAAAGATCTGGCCGGAGTATTGATGATTCAGCTTATCGATTCCGGACAGGACGTTGCGGACGTGATCAACTCCTTTATCCAAATCAGTTCAGCGGCCGTCGAATAGTGGCCGCGGCCAGCTCTTTTCTGCCGGCTTCACCATGAGTTTCGCAGGATGACTGCCGCACGCGCGAGCTCGTTGCATGGCTCTTGCCATACGGAATCCCGATGTTGTAAACGCGCCCGGGGCGGGCAGCCGCATAACTAACTTCGTCGTGTTCGGCCGCGCCGGAACACTCTCATGCTGACCGTCCGTCTGCCGCAATAACCAAACGTGCTGCGGCGCCAGAACTGCGGCGCACTCCGGGGCTGTGGGGCCAAAGGTTTTGGGGCCTCGCCGGCCCGGGGATCGAGACCATCTGCGCTCTGCGTACCCAGTCTCGTTTGGCGAGAAAGTGGCATTGCCCGCTTGATAGCCTGACACGCCACCCCGAAAACTCCCGACGCCGGGAGCGCCTCATTTCTTCAGCAGCAACGCCCAGTCGCTTGTATCCGGAGCAGGCGGCGATTTCCAGGTGGGACCCGAAACTGCACCGATGAGAATCGTTTCGCCAGTGAACGCGTTAAACCAGGCTGCGAGGTAGCCGCCCGGTTCCAGTTGCACCGTGACCTCGCCGCCTTTGGGCAGGTACACGGCGTAAGTGCGGCCAGGCTCCGCCAGACAATAAGCGCCATTGTTGACCAGTTCGTCATGCGGATCGGTGGTCCACCATTCGAAGCTGGTCATGAATTCGACCAGATGAGCATACCCGCGCAGCATGGTCATGGTGTCATCGCCTCGGGCATTCATCCACCCGCCGCCGGTGTCGGGCCAGATGCCGGTTCCGCGCCTCGCAGTTTCTCCGGCCGTGCCGTAAGCTCCCGCCATGGCGATCTCCCACGCGGTACGCCGCAACGTGTCCGCCGAATCTCCTGGCGGTGGCGGCGCCCAGCGGGGATAGTGGTCTTCGTAGCCGTACTCTTCGTTGGTCAGAGGAATGATGCGCCCGGTCTTTAGCTGAATCCGGCGCTCCTCCAGCATCAGCGCGTGTTGGTTGCGGCCCCAGTCCTGAATGGAGGTGAACCCGAACCACGGTGACGCGCGATCCTGATGCTCGCGATGAACTGGATGACTGGTAGCCAGGTGACGATACGGATCGATGCTTTCGAGCAGCGTGCCCGTCTCATGCGCCCATTTTTCATCACGGAAGGAATCGAGATCGTCGCCAAGGTCCCAGGTGATGTTCGAGAAAGCGGACAGCCGGGCGGCTGCGTAACGAATGTAGCGCCGTTCGTCATCGCTCCCGGCCGCCGGATGAATTCGCCCATCGCCGATATCGAAGATCACCGATACGACGATGTCCCGCTCACGCGCGAATCGCAGCATGCGCTCGTACTTCTGCCAGTGCGGCACGTTGAAGCGGGTGTAGTCAAAGCCGGGGTGATAGAAATCATCGGCCTTCTCGGCGGGCCACGGGCTGAGGAAGACGCTGAATCCCTCAGTGTTCATCACCGGCTCGCCGTACATGGTGTTCACTCGGCCGCCCAGCAGCGTGCGTATGCGGTTGATCTTCAGTCCATGCAGGCGCTCCAGGCTGAACTGGATGATCCGTTCGTCGCGCCAGCCGGTGATCCAGTAGGCGGTTGTGCCATTGAAGAAGTAATGCTCACCGGTCCCTTCCCAGACGAAATGCCAGGGATGCCTCGAGTCCACGCGGATGGGTCCTCGGCGGTGCGCATCGGTCGCGCTGAATTTGCCGCTGAACGTCTTGTGCAATCCGGACTGGATGTAACTCAGCGAGTAAGTGTACTCGCCCGCTGAGGACGGCATGAAGCGGACCCGAAACACGCTGCCGTCCGCGGAATCGCAGAAGCCCTGGACGTCCACGCGGTCGGCGGAGTCCTCCTTACCGAACGAGCCAGTGAGCGACGCCGCGGTGAATGGGTTCGCCATGCCGGGCGAGTCCACGTGAACCGTGACCTCGACGAAGTCGTACGCCTCAACAGAAGGCGATGACTGCACGAAAGTGATTTGCGCCGGCGCCGCGAAGGCGCCGCGGGTAGTCGCTATCAGCAGGGTCGACAAGAGCACCCAGGCTTTCATGGCAGCCAATTCTATCGCGGTACGGTCTGGTCCCGTGCCGGCGCAAAACCGCGCGTAGGCAGCGAACGTACGCCTGTTTACGAAAATCACGAAACGGATTTTGTTCATATCGGTCGCGCTGAACGTCTTGTGCAATCCGGACTGGATGTAACGCAGCGAGTAAGTGTGTGGAGCGCCTGAGAGCGTCGAGTGCCGGTGATTCAGGGCTGTGCAGGAGCGGCGAGTGGCTTCCAGTTGTGCGGCAGCAGCTCACTCAATCGTGTGATCGAGCGCTCCGGAATGCGAGCGAGCACGTCGCGGAACCAGGAGAACGACACGACCGCAGCGTTTGCATGAAGCGATGAAGCTGCGCAGCAGCGCCGCCGTATGCCCTTGTCGCTGCCAAAACAGTAGTTGCGGCGCCTGTATGCGTGCCGTGCGTTCCACCAGCGCGACCAAATGTTAAGCTCGAACTACCCGAACCAGACAACTGCGGCTCATCAGGATAGCAGATTGAGACGCAGACGATACCAGAGAGGAAGCCTTCAGAAGCGGAGGCATGGAAAACAACGCGTATGGGTGGTTCAGTATTACGATTCGGAAGGGCATCACCGCTACCACACGCTCGGACGTCAGTGCGACACGACGAAGAGTCAGGCGTCAGAGTCACAGGCCGATTTTATTCGGGGCATCAACAGAGGGGACGCAGAGCCAGACCGTATGAGGCCAGTGCTGGTGAGCGAGTTCGTGAACGTGGTTTATCTGCCATTTCAACGCGGGAAATGGAAGGCTTCCACGAGAAGCACGTCAGAGGATCGCATCCAGCTCCACATAGTTGGCGACCTCGGGAACATGCAGTTGGAGTCGTTCACGCCGACTGCGTTGCAAAAATTTCTCGACACGAAGGCGATCACCCACGGATTCTCGGTGGTGGATCGTGTTCGTTGGGGACCTGACGTCAATTTGCGATCTGGCCGTTGCGGAGAAGCTGCTGACTACCAACCCTGCGAAAGCGTTGTATACGCCGCCGACCGCGAAGAAGGGAGCCTGTCGGGTAATGACCGCCGCTGATGTGGAGAGTGCGTTGGGCGCGGTTGAGTTCCGGGAGAAGGTGATCCTTCATCTGGCAATCTTCTCTGGATTGCGTCCGGGTGAAATGATGGCGATTCGACGCCGGAACGTCACGCCGGATGGTAGCTCGGTGGAGATTGAGGAGCGGGTTTATCGCGGCGAACTCGACACCCCCAAAGACCGCGAGCTCCGCCGCCATATCCGTCCGTCGTTGGCGAAGGTCGATCTCGGATGGGTGGATTTCATGGTAATGCGGCGGAACAAACGCCAGTTTGGGCCACGCGAAGGTCGATCCGAAGGTGTCAGCCGATCAGCGCGGCCACGGTATTGGAGTTTCCCTCGACGTGTACACGAAGAGTGACATCCGCCATAAGGGTCTTGCCGCGAAGAAGCTCGAAGATGCGGTATTGGGCCACAAGGTGGCGCCGATGCCGAAGGGGAAGGCTTCGTGAGGGCTTAATGTAGTGCAAAAGAGTGCAGGTTTTTCGGGTGCCGCTAAGTTATTGAAAATGGAGCGGGAGACGGGACTCGAACCCGTGACGTCCAGCTTGGGAAGCTGGCATTCTACCACTGAATTACTCCCGCCCTGCGGCGATTCTTATACTTAACTCATTCAGAAGAAGATCCGGTCTCCTCCGCCCGCCTTTCCAGTCTGTGTCATCTACCTTCTCTCGCCCGTTCGGACGATAAAACAGACAACACGGACTGGGTGAGAATTGTGCTCTACCAGTCCAATCGCCTGCGGAATACATTCTACCGCAGGAACGCTGCCGCCGCTCATTTCAGCACCGATGGTCGACTGGGCAGGTTCTGTGGCGTTCCGATGAAGCGCCGAACAGACAGGGGAAAGTGGAGATGCGGTTCTTCCGTGGATTGCTGACCACAGCATTGAGCCGTGGAGCTTGCAGAGTCGCATGGGGCAGCGATTCTGCAAAAGCCCGATGGCAATACGTAGAGCCCGAGAACTTGTTCGGAAGCCCGCGAGGTCATGTCCCGGAGATTCGAGAGGCTTGGCTCCTCTTCAGGTTTAATCGTGCGTGAGGCAATGCAACGCGGTCGCGGAGCCGTGGGTCGCGATCTCACGCTGCTGGTGCTGACCCGCGTAGCGGTAGCTCCTTGGAGTGATTTTCAGGGCATCGAAAGCTCGAGGTTCGGCGCCGCCGGTCGGGTTCAATCTCGCCGAGAGGGCACAGCCTTGCCACTCGACCGGACAAGCCGTCCCCGAGCCACCAGCCTGAGATTGACTCTGGCGGTCAACTGCGCTTGCCAATGTATTGGACAATTCTGGTGACCGCGCCCTGCCGTGGTTGCGATAGACTGTCTCTGCATGAGAAATCTACGTTTGATGACTCTCGTCGCCGCCGCGGCGGTGCTCCCGGTTCTCTCAGTCGGAGATGGCAGCCCGTTTGTGGGCCGCTGGGATTTTAATATCAAGTCGCCCCGTTACTCGGGCGCCGCGTGGCTGGGCGTTACCGAGAACAACGGACAGCTCAGTGTCTGGTATCAGCCGACTGGCGGCAATGTGTATCAGGTGAAGGATTTTCACGCGCAGGGCACGCACCTCAGCGTTGTGGTTAGCGCGGCAGCGGCCGGTCGTCCCGCCACCACCTGGGAACTCGACGCGGCAGACGGCAAACTCACCGGCGTCCAGAAGAACGGCGAGCGCTCCATTCCGCTGACCGGCGTTCGCTCCCCCGAGCTCAACCGCCCTGAACCCGCGAAATGGACCGCTCCGGAGCCTCTGTTCAACGGCAAAGACCTCACCGGCTGGGAACCGATCGGCAATCCCGCAAACAGCCACTGGCATGTTCAGGACGGCCTTCTGCTGAACGACGCCCACGGCGCAAACCTGAGAACCACCCGAAAATTCGATGACTTCAAGGTCCACTACGAGGTGAACTGCCCCGATGATGGAAACAGCGGTTTCTACCTGCGCGGGCGGTACGAGGTGCAGATCGAGTACGAGCCGCTCACCCAGAACCCGCCCGAGCGCCGGATTGGATCCATCTATGGCCGGATCGCTCCTGAGCCCGCCCTGCCCCGCAAGCCCGGCGAATGGGAGACCTTCGACGTCACGCTGGTTGGCCGCACGGTGACCGAGAAGCACAACGGCATCGTGGTGATCGACCACAAGCAGATCGAGGGCATCACCGGCGGCGCCCTCGACGCGAACGAAGGCGAGCCCGGTCCTTTTTATATACAGGGCGACCACACGGGAGGCCTGAAGTTCCGCAACATCACGGTCTCGGTGCCGGAGAGATAAGCCCCGATGGAGGGGTCGTTTTTGCCGCGGAATAGCAGCCCACGGCGGAAGTCGCGACAAGCCGAACGCTTGCTTTAGGCGGCCTGCAAGACATTCATCCGCGGTCGTGGGGCAGGCGTTTTCGCCTGCAATCGGCTGTCATTCGGACTCCTCCAGGCCGTTTTGGCCGGTGAGTTTCTTCAGTCGAACCCTCTCGGCGCTCACGAAAAACACCGAAACTCGCCTGGACCTAAAGGTTTGTGCCGGTTCTGCCGATCAAAACAAGCGTAATGGAGTTTCGCGAGAACGGCTGCACCATTTTGTCCTCCCCTGCTGATCGGTTGACCCCCAATCAGCGCATTCAACCTGTAACTTCGGGTGCTGCGCTTCTCCTTGCAAGGATCTCTAAATCGACAGTATGAACCGGAACAACTGGACGCGCGGGGTTTCGAGGGAAGGACGGCGGTATCCATCCGTCCCCAGAAGGGCCAGGTCGGGCGGCAATGGCCTTATCGAGTTTATGTTCGTTTTCCTTCCGACCATCGCGCTGATCTGTTTCAGCTTCGACGTGGCGTGGGCATTATTCTCCTGGGCAACTATACAGAACGCGGCGCGCGAAGGCTGCCGGTACGCCATCACGTTCCAGACTCAGACCGGTCTCGGCCAGGATGCCTCGATAAAAAACTCGGTCGCGCAGTGGTCCATGAATCTTGTCAATACCAGCCAGACGTTCGTTGACGGAAGCGGGCACACACAAAACGTTATCCAGGTGCAGTACTTCACTCAGGATGCTCCGACCACTCCCATAGCCACCAGTTGTACCCCGCAGCCCTGTGGCAACGTGCCGGGAAACATCGTTCAGGTCTCGGTCCAGGGCTACGCGTTAAGCTGGCTGTTTCCGTTCAGCGGGACCATTGTCAACCCGTTTCATACGGCATCGCCGGCTGCGATCAGCGCATATTCCTACGACATACTCGGCGGTTATCCGGCCGGATTAAACTCGGTGACCCGTTGAGGCAAATATGACCACCGGAAGCGCTGTATCAGGACGACGGTCCCACTCGGAGCGAGGCTCCGAAATAATCGAGTTCGCATTGCTTGCTTCGCTGCTGATACCCCTGCTTCTGTGGGTTTTCGTCAGCGGCATGAACCTCATCCGCATGATCGAAGCCTCGCAGGTCTGTCGCGACGTCGGCAACCTGTATATCCACGGCGTGGATTACACGACGTATGCGGCCCAGCAGACGGCGACCAGGCTGGCGACGGGCTTCGGCATGCAAATCGGATCCTCCTTCACCGGCAACAACAACGCGAACGACGGCAATGCGGGGAACGGCTGGATGGTGCTGTCGCAAATCATGTACGTGGGTTCGACCGCCTGTGCGACGTTGCCCTCGGGAACCGCCTGTACGAATCAGGGTAAGTACGTCTTCCTGCAATACATCGATGTAGGAAACAAGAGTTTGACGTTCAGCGGCAGGTCCGTGTCCAGCGCCCTCGGAACGCCAACGGCCACAATTAACTCGTACGGCTACGTGCAGAACTATCTGACCGACTCGGGGGCAGTGGCCAGCGGAGCCGCAAACCTTATCACTCTGGCCGACACTCAGGTGGCCTACGTCTCGGAGACCTTCTTCGCGTCGCCCGATCTGGGCCTCGCCTCCTATCCAGGAGGCGGCGTTTACAACAGAACGTTCTTCTGAGGAGTTTCCATGCGCAATCATCCCGCTCAAAATTCGCGAGAGAGTGGCTTCGCAACGATCTTCTGGTTGGGTATCCTTTCGCTCGTCTTCGTCCTTATCCCCATGACCGGTCTGGTGGTCGATGTAGGGTTCATCTACGCCGTTCGGTCGAAAATGCAGTCTGCGGTAGATGGAGCGGCGCTGGGCGCCGCGCGGGCTCTCAGTATCGGCCAGTCACTCGCTTCTCAAACGACGTCGGCGCAGAGCAACGCGGTGTCGTGGTTCAACGCGAACTTTCCGAGCAGTTACTTCGGCATCGCCAGCGTGAACATGAGTACGAGCAATGTGAGCGTATATGCCGACACCAATAACGCCCAACTCCGCCACGTCCAGGTTAGCGCGACAGCCCAGGTAAATACATTCTTCATGAGGTGGTTCGGCGTCAATACGGTCACGGTTGGCGCGACCGGCAACGCCTCGCGCCGGACCGTCGTGGCCATGCTGGTGCTCGACCGGTCCGGGTCCATGTGCCAGTCCGGTTCATCGAATTCTCAGCCATGCGATAAGAGCGACACCAGCCTGCCCTGCGCCGCGATGATCGGCGCAGCCAAGCAGTTCACGGGACAATTCGCGCAAAACAGCGATTACATCGGGCTCATCTCGTTCAGCGACAACGTCTATGTGCACTCGCTTCCAACCCAGTCATTTCAGACAACGCTGGGATATTCGAACTCCGGCGGATCGGCAAACGGCGCCCTGGACAATATCGTGTGCACCGGGGGCACCAGCACGGCGGAAGGCGTCTCCATGGCCTACCAGGCCCTCCAACAGATGAACCTGCCGGGGGCGCTGAATGTCATCGTGCTGGAGACCGACGGACTGCCGAATACGCTGGTCATGAGCTTCTACGATTCGGCGAATAGCACCACGGCGCTGGCCAGCAACAGCAGTTGCAAGGACGGCAACTCGAAAACGCTCACGCAGGGCGGTTTCAACACCGCCGCAGCGATCCCGAGTTGGGCCGGAGGAATGTCTCTTCAATCGAGCCCATTCTCAACCTTCTCGGGCCCCCCCTCGCCCCCATATACGAGCATTCCGACTAAGGCCATGGTGGGTGCAGTGTATTCATCGGATCCAGGCCAGTACAACCCGGGGCAGTTTCTCCTGATGCTGAAATACTTCACCACGACGACAAGCAACAATTACAACGTCACCAGCGCGCTTTCGGGTACGGGCTGCAATTTCGATGGCGGTCAGTGGTACACGGCCATTCCGGACATCAACTGGTTTCCGGCTACCGACGTGTTTGCAAACGCGTTGAACCCCAGCTACTCCTACAATTCGGTGACAACGGATAACAAGGGGCATATCGTGGAGAATGGTTGGCAGAACTACCATAACGCGGTCCTGAACGCCACCGATAACGCGGCGTACAAAGCGCGCAGCGATGCCGACATACCGATCACGGTGATGACCATCGGCCTTGGCGGAAATTCGCAATATGGACCACCCGATCCGATATTGCTCCAGCGCATGGCCAACGATCCCAACGGGGACGCATTCAACCAGCCCGCGACTTACAGCGCGTGCGCGCAGGAATCCGGCTGCACTACATGGTCAAGTCAGCCGCAGGGGACGTTCGTGTACTCCCCAAATGCTTCGAATCTCGGCGCGGCGTTTCTGCGGATCTCTTCACAGATGCTCAGGCTGAGTAAGTAGGCTCTGCGCGATCGCATCGGCCTGCCCCGCTCCGCAGGCTCACGCGCGCGGGTCGGTGTCGCGATGACAGCATGAGCACCTTTATGGGCAGCGAGCGACCGTGAGGAAGTGGTCCCCGCAACCGGGGCGCCGACCCCGAAATGAACCTGAGAAACACGTGAACCATACGGTCTATCCACGCACCTGCCGATAGTTACACGTAGGAGATCAGATTCGTTGTCGCGCCTGGGCCACTCTGTCCCTCGGGACGCGCCATTTTGTCGCGGCGCCGAAGCGCGCCGCCTGAAAACAATGGCGTTGGCTGTGGCAAGCCGGTTGCGTTCGGTCACCCCATGGGGCCGTATGAACAGAACCGTCACGAACAGGAAAGCTCGGCAGGGCGGCAACACAATGCTGGAAGCGGCGCTGATCCTGCTGCCCATGCTCGCGCTCTTCCTCGGCATCATTGACGTGTGCTGGGGCGTATTTGCTCAGACGACCCTGACTAACGCCACTCGCGAGGGCGCGAGATTCGGGGTGACGTACAGCACCAGTTACAATGGCGTCTCCTGCGCCGCCTCTCAGTCAAGCTGCATTGTGAAAGCCACCCAGGCTTTTGTCATAGGTTTACCGAGCGGGCTTCCCTCCAGCTACATAACGGTGAACTACTATACCGCCAATGATCTGGATAACCCCGCCGAATCGTGCACAAACGGGACCTGCACGGTGAATCCGAACAATGTCGCCACGGCGGCCCTGCCGCAGACGCTCGCCAGCGGCATCGTGGTCAACTACGCGAATCAGAACGGCAACATCGTGGAGGTACTGGTCAGCAACTACCCCTGGAACTGGCTGATACCGCTTCCGAATGCATGGCCATCAAAAGGAATCCTGCTGACCGCCCGGGCGGTGGACGTTCTGGGCGCGCTTCCGGCGGGCACGAGCACGCCGCCGAACCCGTGAAGAGCAGAAGACTGACTATGAGCATCGAACAGAGTCGAAAACAAGGCAGAGCGGCAAGGTCGAGTGGCAATACCATCCTGGAGTTCGCCGTCGTTATGGTATTTCTCCTGCCGATGTTCGCCGTTGCGTTCTCCATGGGTATGGCGATGGCCAAGGGTATTCAGGCGGCCGACGTCGCGCGCGACGCCGTGATCCTGATGGTCGAGTCGGTCACCAACCCCGACTCCGGGCTGAACCTGGCCAACAGCCCGAACCAAAAGGTGCTGATTCGGGCCGCAGCCGGCCTCGGCATGAATACGAGCGCCACTGACTTCACGCCGAAAGCGACCGGCGACGGGGTTGTGATTCTGACCCAGGTGACCATGGTAGGCCAAAACGAGTGCACTGCCGGCGTCGTCCCCGCGCCAAGTGGCGCGCCGCCGTTCACCACGTCCAACTGCGGGAATCTTGGGAAGTACGTTTACTCCTACCGCGTGGTGATCGGAAATGGAACTCGCTGGACCAGCAGGCTGGGGAATCCGAATGCCTCGATCACGATTGGTTCGGATGGGAAAATCAGCGCGAGCGACATAGCTACGAACACCAACGACCAGGCAACTACGTTTCCCACCGTCACCGGCATGACTTTGACGTCGAGCACTTATGCGCTGGTTGCGGAAACATTCGTGGACGTCAGCTATCTGAACTTCTTTTCGATGTTGCCCGATCCCACGGTGCTGTATGCGCGTAACATTTCCTGACGGCACGGGGCGGCGCGGCGCAACGGAGGCAGCGGTGCAAAGGATAACCGAATGGCCGGGCAGGCCGCGCGAGCGCGGCTTTGCTCTGGTGTTTTACGGCGTGATGCTCACATTCGTGGTGGCTTGCGTGGGACTTGCCATCGACGTCGGGAGCATTCTCATGATCAGGTCGCGTCTGGTGGCGGCGGTGGATGCCGCGGCGCTGGGAGCCGGGCGATCGATTAATGGCGCCAGCACACCCACGGCGGCGAAAGCGGCGGCCAATGCCGCTGCGTTGCAGTTCTTCGCGGCGAACTTCCCAACCGGTTATTTCAACGCCCTCGGCGCACCCACCGTGACGCCCGATCCCGAGGTGCAGACGGACGGAAACGGCAATCCGAACGGCACGCTCCAGATTACGGTGACGGCGAGCGTACCGGCGCCCACCTACTTCATGAATATCTTCGGCGTCCACAGCGTCACGGTCGGCGCCACCGGCACGGCTACGCGGCGCAGCCTGGTGCTGATGCTCGTGCTTGATCAGTCGAGCTCCATGGGCAGCGCCGGCACAGCAGGCAGTCCCTGTGCGGTCATGATCTCCGCCGCGAAGAACTTCATCAACGACTTCAGCCCATACGACTATGTCGGCCTGATCACTTTCGACAGCACGGCTAATCTGATCGATTCACCCACAACCAGTCGAACTCAGATCACGACGGATATCGGCAACATCCAGTGCGGTAACAATACAAACACGATTTCAGCGCTGGAGCTGGCTTATCAGCAGATTCAGGCGACGAATCTTCCGCTGGCCCTGAACACCGTGGTCCTGTTTACCGACGGTTCGCCCAACGGAATCACCGCGGCGTTTCCGGTGCGAACCACGCTGGATACTCGCTGGGGGCCTTCTCTCTGTCCCCCGGGCAGCGGCTGCAGTCCGGCCGGACCGGCGCCGGCCGCGCAGAGTGGCTACACCAAAACGGCGCCCAATGTCTACCAAACGCCAAGTGGATATATCTCTAATGCTTGCGGGGGCACTACGGCGGACGGCAATACCGACGTGAACGGCACATACAGCAATAATCCCTGTGTGAATATGCCTCTTGTGTGTACCAACCCCGGCGATACCTTCTACGGGACCATTACGCAGTGGGGCGGCCAGAATTCCTATGGCGCGGCCACGTGGGGCATCGCCAACCCGACGAGCGGAAGCACATCGGGCACGGCGCCGGACAATCTGAGCCTGCCGCCCTCGTCGCACTGCAACCTGGGCAGCGCGGTAGTCGGCAGCGCCGGAACGAATATCAGGCAGTACATCGCCTACATTCCGGATACTGACGCTTACGGCAACAGCCTTCTGGGAGTGGTTGCGACGTCCCACACCGGAACCGCCGCGGGCGGGTATGTTTCGAGAACCGGACAGTGGAACGCGATCAATCTCGGATCGCAGAACGACTGGCTCTTCCAGGTCAACAATGTGTGCAGCCCGGATCCGATCACGCCGGCGTGTCGAAACACGGGAGACGTGTGGTCGAGCTACTCCAGCACCGGCACAGCATCGAACTTCTTCCCGAAGGGCACGGCATATGCCGGTCACCTCCGGCCCGACCAGCCGAACACGATCGTGGCGGCGTCCATGAACGGAGCGATGGCCGAAGCCAACAAGATCCGTTCGGACACGACTTACAACATCATGATCGACACGATGTACCTGACCGGCAACGCAACCGATTCGGTGGACCGGGAATTCCTGCCGATCATTGCGAACACCCCACAGATTACCCGATTACCATACGACCCACACAACTTCACGCCGTACGCGAATCCGGCGTACCACAGCAACCAGCAAATCGGAACGTATGCGGTAACTGCGGACAAAAACGAGCTGGCCTCGATCATGAACCAGATCGCCAGCCAGGTTCTAAGGCTGAGTCACTAACGTATATGCTGGCACTCATATTGCTCGGTGGTCTCCAGGCGTCCGCGCCGGCCGAGCCGCTGCGCTCCGGCTGCTCGGCAACGGATAAGACGATCGCTTCCGTCGACTCCATGGACCGCATGGAAGTTCTGCTCGCGCTGTCGGGCGACCAGGGCACCTGTTATAAGGTCAGAGTCGCCAAATCCGGCCAGACTCTCACCGGTTATGTCAGGTCAGGAAGGCTTCCCGCAGTTGAGGCGTTCGTTCACGAGCGCCAGCGGGTGTCCCAGGCGCTATCCGCGGCGCAGGCGCGCCCGGCGGCCGCTCCACCCCCAAATACCGCAGCCATACCACGGCTGCAGGGTGTGCCGGCGCAATTCGAGAACTTCTCCGGGCCGGACGACTCGGGAAAGATCATAGGACTCTCGGATGTTCACGGTCGCGCGACGCTGGTGACCTTCTGGTCGCCGGACAGCGCGCGCTCGCGCAACCAGCTCCTGCCCATTCTGCCCTTGTACCAGAACCTGCACCGCAAAGGACTGACGGCTATCGGCGTCAGCATGAATCCCGACCCGGCCGCCATCGGGGAAGCGCTCGACGACATCCATGTGCAGTGGCCGCAGGTCGCGGACACGCACGGGCTCGCGCGCCGGTACCATGTCGATCCCAGAGCTGGCGAGATCTTCGTCCTCGACGCATCACGCAATATCGTCGCCGCCGGTCCCATGGGCGAGGATATCGTCAACGCGGTTCGGAAGCTGCTGGCCTCCCAGTAGGCTGTAGCGTCACCCCGTACCGGTACGAACACGCCTTAGTATCCATTCCTGCTGGAACCATTGCCTCTTTCCTCAAACGCGCCCGCCTCTTAATCTGACTCTGCAACACACAGGCACGGCAGCATTGAGCCGGGGGCCTGTCTGGTTTGGAGGAACGATGAAGATCACGATGCACATAGTCGCCTCGGCTCTCCTGATGACGGCGATCGCGGGCGCAACTACGATCAACTTCACGACCGCGCTGCCGCTCGGAAATCTCCCTGAGTCGGTCACGGTCGACGGGCTGACCATCTCGGCATGGAAAGTTTCCAAGGTCAGCGGAACGTCCTGGGCGAACCAGGCAATTCTGAACAACCGTAACGATGTTCCCGACGATATCGGGCTGGGCGTTTGCTCGGATTCGACCAACTGCCCTGCCGGAGGCGGCGGAACGGGCGACATTAACGAGATCGACAACAACGGCTCGACCTTTGAAGTTGTGCAGATCAACACGGCCGGAACCGCCGGCCTGACATCCATCGGCTTGTCTTCGCTCGATGGCGGCCTGAAGGACGGCTATGCAATTTTCGGCAGCAACAGCGCACTGCCCAACCTCTCGCTGCTGACGCCACTCGCGTCGGGCACGAACGCCAGCGCCGGCACTATCTTCCCGATCATTTCCGTTCCTTCCAGTTATCAGTACTATTTCGTGACCAGCCTCAACCGTGGACTCTCAGCCTGCAACTCCGATTTTCTGATGGAATCGGTTACCTTGAAAAGCTCCACTACACCAGAACCGTTCACGTTCGGGCTCATCGGACTCGGCCTCGCAGGCATCGCCCTGGCAGGGCGCCGGATGCGCCAGCATTAGGATAAACCCTGGGGGCTCTCCCTACAAAAAGGAGCCCTCCGCTCTAAGGTTTCCGGGTAACCTGAGGAGGAGCTTGCCGACTCTTTAGATGTTTCGCCACCGCCGGGAGCGGTGCGAGTCTGCGGTACGTGTGAAACCTGGAGGAGAGATGAAAGGCGCGATGGCCCTGTTCGCCGGGGCTCTCCTGATAACTGCCCTCGCGGGCGCAACCACGATCAGCTTTCCGACTGCGCTTCCATTGGGCAATCTGCCTCAGTCTATTTCAATTGATGGACTCACCATCTCGGCGTGGGCCGTTTCGAAGACTGATGGCACAGCGTGGTCGAACAGCGCAATCCTGAATAATCGCGACGAGGTCCCGACCGATGTCGGCCTTGGCGCATGCCAGAGCGCGAGCAATTGCCCGGCGGCAGGGCTTGGCTCGGGCTACTTCAACGAAATCAACAATAACGGCACGATGTTCGGCGTTGTACGGATCAACACAGCCGGAACCGCCGGTATCGCGTCTATAGATTTGGCATCGGTGGATGACCCGGCCGATGACTTTGCGATCTTCGGCAGCAACACCGCCCTGCCGAACCTCTCCCTCATGACGCCGCTGGCCTCAGGCACCGAAGCAAGCATGGGGACCGCCTCCCCGATCGTTTCCGTTCCCGCTTATCAGTATTACTTCGTGACCACTCTCACCCGGTCACCCGGCTCCGACGACTCCAATATCCTGGTGAACGCGATTTCCATGAAAGACCCGATTACACCGGAGCCAGTTACGTCGGGGCTGATCGGATTCGGTCTCGCCGCCATTGCCGGGTGGCGCGTGCGGTCTTCGTTCAGCCGAAAGCTGCCTCTGCGGTGACGCGTTCGGGCCGCTCTCGCTCCATCGCCATCTCGTAGATTGCAAGGAGCCGCTTCAGATTGATTTGCGGTGTATACTGTTCCACCCAGGACTCACGCGCGTCGGCTCCCATGCGATCGGCCATACGGCCGCTAGCGAAGCAGATGTCGATAGCGCCGGCGAGCTCAACCGGATCGCCGGAAGCTATCTGGAAGCCATTAATGCCGTCCTCGACAAGTTCCTCCTGACCGCCACTCCTGCTCACGATGGCCAGTCTGCCGGCGGCGAATGCTCCGACGACTCTGCCGCGGGCTGTGCCAGTCGAGGGCAGCACCAGGCACCGCGAGCGGCTCAGCAGAGCGCGGAGGGCGCCCGGTTCCAGCTCGCCAACAAATTGAATCGAACGGCAGGCGCCGCGCAGGGCTGCCGCCAATTCCTGCAGTCGATCGCGCTCTGGGCCGTCGCCGGCGATTACCAGACGCCATTCCGGTTTCGATGCCATGGCCCAGGCGGCGAGCAGAACGTCGATGCCCTCGTGACGGTCCAGCCGGCCGATGAAGACCGCCGTTCGGGATTTCGAGGGCGGGATGTCCGAAGGCCCTGGGTCTGCGGTGAAACTCGGCTTCACATGAACCCGGTGCGCGGGCAGGCCGCCTGCGACGAACCGGACCCTCGCGAAATGGCTGGGTGCTATGAAAGCCCTGACGCAGCGCTCCCAGACGCGACTGCTGCGACTCCGCACCAGCATGCCGGCCACGGCGGCTGAGGCCACCGCCGAATCTCGATAACACCGCCGCGCAACTCCGCGCCACGGCGCGCGGCCAACGCAATCGTCGCAGTACGCGCCGTTGCGGCTCAACCCGCCGCTCACACAGATCAGCTGGTAATTGTTGAGCGTTTGCACAACGGCCGCGCCGGATGCGCATGCCGCTGCAATGACCGTCGGCGTCAGGCGCATCCAGAGATTATGCACATGCACAATATCCGGCTGGAAGCGCTCGCACAGATCCCCGATCGCCTTCTCCGACGACCACTGCGAGCCGCCGAACACTCGGAACGGCGAGGCGTTCTCATCGTTGACCACGTGCTGCATCACGTCGATGCCGGCGTCGCGAAGCAGGGCCGCTTCTGAGCGCACCGCTGCATCCTCATCGCCGCCGAACCGCTGGCTGCTGTAGAGCACTAATACCCGCATGCGACCCCCCGCGGGAACTCGGCGCTGCCATGAAGAATTGCCTGTCGCCGGATCAGGAACGACAGTAGTGCGGTAGTAACGCCTTCTGGGTCCGCATTCTCCTCGACGGCAATGTCGTAGCAGGGACCGTCGGAGAATGTGAGCAGGAACGCGCCCTGCTCAAGAGCTGCGCGTTCTTTTCCCGAGAGACCGTCCGCATTCGCAGGCAAAGCGCCCCATAAATCGATGGCGTTCGCATGTACGAGTGAGTCGAGCGCCGAGTAAACCGCATCGCGGGCCTCCCGGCCGGATGCTCTCACGCGCAATACCGCGCCGCAGGGCTGCGTATCGAAACGAGGGAAACAAGAGGTGTTTCCTCTGCCGGCGGCCTGCCACGCCTCCACGCGCAGGACTTCGAGTGGCTGAACGCGACAGAACCGGAACACGCTGGCACGCGGCTGGCTGCATTCGGTAAGCGCGTCCCAGCGCCGCCCCGTCGCCACTTCGATTAACAAACTGCGGAAACGAGCCATGTCGCCGGCCCGGATCACCAGATCGAGGCCGGTGTCCTTGGTATCGGTGACGCCCGGAACCAGCCCCCACACGATGCCGTCGCGGTCCAGTGCGTTGAAGATCTCCGTAACCGTGTTCATGCGAGCCTTTGCTCGGTCAGCTTCCTGCAGCTTAAGGCGTAGACCCTGATGCAACAATTCGCCTTGCGTACCGAGAGTAGGGGGCGGGGATCACGGGAAGTACCACGACGCGGGAATTGGATTAACAGCGGCCCCGTGATGCTGTCATGATGGATACGCTTCCCGACATGAAGAGCGCGATCAATCTCCGTTACGTCCTTTTTCTGGCGGCCACGGCAGCTCTGGGTGGGCTGCTTTTCGGATTCGACATCGCCATTATCACGGGCGCCGGCCCGTTCCTCGTGCAGCATTTCAGGCTCACCGATCTGAGCCTCGGGTGGGCGTTCAGTTCGCTGCTTTTCGGTTGCGTCGTCGGCTCGACGGTGGCGGGGCGGCTGACCGATTTCTATGGCCGCCGAAAGATCCTGCTGGTTGTAGCGATCCTGTTCGCATTGACCTCAGCCGCCACGGCTCTGGCGCCCAGCTTTGCCGTCTTCATCGTCGCGCGCTTCATCGGCGGCGTAGCGGTGGGCGGAGCATCCATCCTGTCACCCATGTACGTGTCGGAAATCTCGCCGCCAACCGTACGTGGACGCATGGGCGCGCTCTATCAGATGTCCATCGTGATCGGCATCCTGATTTCCTATTGCATCAACTATCTGCTGCGCGATATCGGCCCGGAGAACTGGCGCTGGATGTTCATGAGCGGCGTGATTCCTTCCGCAGTGTTCTTCCTCCTGCTCTTTTTCGCGCCGGAGACGCCGCGATACCTGTTCGCCGCAGGCCGGGAGCGGGAGGCGTTCGCGTTGCTGGAGCGCATCAGCGGCAGGGAGAACGCGGAGTTCGAAGCGGCGGAAATCCGCGCCAGCCTAGCGGGGAAGCGGCATGCCTGGGCCGACCTGCTGGAGCCGGGAACGCGGCGCGCCGTGGCAGTGGGCTTCTTTCTGGCGATTCTCGTCCAGGTTTCGGGCATCAACACGATCATCGATTACGCCCCTGCCATCTTCAGATCCACCGGCTGGAAGATGGACGCGGCGCTGTTCTCCACGTTCATCATCGGTCTGAACAACCTGGTTTTCACGGTGGTCTCCTTCGGGCTGATCGATCGCTACGGACGCAAGCCGTTATACATCGTCGGGTCGCTCGGCATGACCGTTGCCCTGATCGCGCTCGCGGCGGCGGTGATGATGGGCCACTTTGAAGGCGGAATGGTGCTGGCGCTGATTCTGACGTACCTCGCCTTCTTCTGCTCGTGCATCGGACCGGTGTTCTGGACGCTCGTGCCCGAGATCTTTCCAAATCACATCCGCGGCACCGCCATGGCCGTGCCCGTTCTGACGCAGTGGATTGCGAACGCCGTCGTGGTGCTCTTCTTTCCGCTGGCGTTCAATCAGATCGGCAAGGTGGTGACGTTCGGATTCCTCGCGGCAATGTCGTTCGCACAGGCCGTTTTCACGTGGGTCTTCGTACCGGAAACGAAGAACAAGCCGCTGGAAGAGATCGAGGAGTTCTGGAAAACAGACATCGCCTGACCGTGGCGCAAGGCGACCCGTGGGCGGGTTTCACGACAACCAGTAACCTGGCTGGCTTTTGTGGGGCAGGCGCCTCGCCTGCGGCGGGGGCCCCGCCCCGCCTAATCTGGCAGAAGACGCATTCAGAAAATGCCGAGCAGGCCGACGAGGCGTCGACCGCAGGCGAGGCGCCCGCCCCACAACGGCCCGATACTGGCGAAGCCACTATATGATGTGGGTAGCCCAGGAGCACATATGACGAGCAGAGAGCGCGTTCTCTCAGCGCTGTCGCACCGCGAGCCCGATCGCGTCCCGATGGACTTCGGGAGTACCGGGGTCACCGGCGTTCACGTCAGTTGCATCGCCGCATTGCGCGGCTACTACGGCCTCGAAAAGCGCATGGTGAAGGTGCATGAGCCCTATCAGATGCTGGGGATCATCGACGAAGATCTCGCGCAGGCGATGGGTCTCGACGTCGCGGGAGCGGGACATCCGGCTACGCTGTTCGGCTATCGTAATCGCGACTGGACGCCATGGCGCATGCCCGACGGCCTGGAGGTTCTGGTCTCCGCGGAGTTTCGCGTCACCACCGACGCGAACGGCGACATTCTGATCTATCCAGAGGGCGACGTAACCGTGCCTCCGAGCGGCCGCATGCCGAAGGACGGCTGGTTCTTCGACACGATTATCCGCCAGGAGCCGTTCGTTGAGGAGGAGCTGGATCCAGCCGACAATCTCGAAGAGTTTACGCCCATCGCCGGCTGCGACCTGGAGCAGATGCGGCGGGACGCGCGCGAGGCGCGGCAGACCGGCCGGGCGGTGATCGTGAATATCGGCGGCACGGGCTTCGGCGATATCGCGCTCGTGACGGCGCCGTTCCTGAAGCACCCCAAAGGAATTCGCGACATCGAGGAGTGGTACGTCTCGACAGCAGGCCGTCGCGACTATGTCCATCAGGTGTTTTCACGCCAGTGCGAGATCGCGCTGGATAATCTGAGGCGTGTTCACGAGTCGTTTGGCGATGACATCGATGCGATCTTCCTGTGCGGCGCCGACTTCGGGACGCAGACCTCGTCGTTCTGCTCGGCGAAGACTCTGCGCGAGCTCTACTGTCCTTACTACACCAGGCTGAATGATTGGATTCACGCCCACACGGCCTGGAAGACGTTCAAGCACTCCTGCGGATCGGTGGAGCGCTTCATTCCGGCCTTCATCGACGCCGGTTTCGACATCCTGAATCCGGTGCAATGCTCGGCCGTGGGAATGGACGCGGAACACCTGAAGAGCGCGTACGGCGACCGGATTGTATTCTGGGGCGGCGGCATCGACACGCAGCAGGTGCTGCCGTTCGGAACGCCGGACGAGGTTCATCGCCAGGTTCTGGAGCGATGCGGCATCTTCTCCCGAAATGGCGGTTTCGTGTTCAATTCAATTCACAACGTGCAGGCGTGTACGCCGGTGGACAACATTGTGGCCATGCTGGATGCCGTACATGAATTCAACGGCTCGCGGGCGGCCGCATGAACTGGCGCGATCTGATTGCCAGCGGGCCCGTGCTGACCGACGGCGCGTGGGGAACGGAGTTGCAGAAGCGCGGCCTCGGGCCCGGGGAATCTCCGGACGCGTGGAACCTCAGCCATCCGCAGCAGGTGTTTGACGTGGCGCGCAGCTATCGCGAGGCCGGCAGCCGCGTGATCCTGACAAACACGTTCCGCGCGAATCCGATCAGTCTCGCGGCGCACGACCTAGGCCATTACGCCGACGCCATCAACATGGCCGGGGTCGGAATATCGAAGCAGGCGGCGCCGGGCGCGTTCGTGTTCGCCTCCATGGGCCCAAGCGGCAAGCTGCTCACCGCGGGAGAAATCAGCGAAGACGGCCTGTTTGCGTGCTTTTCCGCCCAGGCCGAAGCGCTGGCGGCAGGCGGAGCCGACGCATTGCTGCTCGAAACTTTCAGCGAGCCGGAGGAAGCCGCCATCGCCTTGCGGGCCGCGAAGATGACCGCACTGCCGGTAATCGTGTCCTTCGCTTTCGACACGGGCAGAAACAAGGACCGCACGATGACCGGCGCCACTCCGGAGCGCGTTGCGCAGGCCATGAGCGATGCCGGCGCGGACGCGGTCGGCGCGAACTGCGGAGTGGGCATCGAGCAGGCCGCCGCGCTGTGCCGGAGAATGCGCGCGGTAACCGGCCTGCCGTTGTGGATGAAGCCGAACGCGGGCATGCCGGAGGTGGCGGACGGGGCGGTTGTGTATCGCGTCACGTCCGACCAGTTCGCTTCATCGGTTCCGTTGTTGCGGGACGCCGGCGCTGCTTTCATCGGAGGCTGCTGCGGCTCGAATCCGGAGTTCATCAGGGCCGCCGCGGCCGCTCTGCACGCATGCGCCTGAAGCTGATCAGCTGCGAGATCCTGTATCGCGAGATGTGTTTTGCCGTCGCGCGGTCGCCGCATCAGGTGGACGTGGAATTTCTCCCGAAAGGGCTGCACGATATCGGATGCGAGCCGATGCGCCGCAGATTGCAGGAGTGCGTCGATCGGGCCGATGCGCAGCAGTTCGACGCAGTGCTGATGGGATACGCGCTCTGCGGAAACGGTCTGGCGGGGCTGTGTGCGCGGGCCGTGCCCGTGGTGATCCCGCGCGCCCACGATTGCATCGCGCTCCTGATGGGGAGCCGGCAGAAGTATCAGGCTTACTTCAACGCGAATCCGGGCGTGTACTTCCGCTCTACCGGCTGGCTCGAGCGCGGCGAAGGTCTCGAGCAGGTCTTTTACGAGCGATCGGGCTACGGGCATTCGCTGGAAGAGCTGATCGCACACTACGGCGAAGACAACGGGCGCTACCTTTACGAAGAACTGACCGGCTATCGGCGCACCTATCAGGGGCTGACGTTTATCGAGACCGGTCTCGAACCCGACGGCAGCTTCGAGCAACGCGCACGCGACGAAGCGGTCCGCAGAGGTTGGCAATTCGAGAAGATGACGGGCAGCCTCACATTGTTCGAGCGCCTTGTCGCGGGCAATTGGCCCGATGACGATTTCCTGGTAGTCAAGCCTGGTTGGCGCGCGGCCGCGAGCTATGACGAGAATGTGCTGCGCGCAGAGGAGAATTGCGATGACCAGCCGGGAACGCGTCCTGGCAGCGATTGACGGTATACCGGCAGACCATCTGGCGGCGATGCCCATCACGATGATGTTCGCAGCCGATGTCGCGGGGACGCCTTACCGGTCCTACGCAACCGATTTTCGAGTACTCGCCGAGGCCCAGATTCGCACCGCCGAGCAGTTCGGCTTCGATTACGTGTCAGCCATCTCCGATCCCGCGCGCGAGGCGAGTGACCTGGGCGCAACTATCGAGTGGTTCGACGACCAGCCGCCCGCGATCGTCGAGAGCAAAGCTCTGCTCGGGGACAAAACCGATCTGCTGAAGCTGCAAATTCCCGATCCGTCTGCGGGCCGCAGAATGTCGGACCGGATCCAGGCGATCGGCCTGCTGGCGGCGCGAGCGGGCCAGGAGAGGATTGTCGAGGGTTGGGTGGAAGGGCCCTGCGCGATGGCCGCCGATCTGCGAGGCCTGAACACGCTGATGCTCGACTTCTTCGACGACGCGCAGTTCGTCAACGATCTGTTCGAATTCGTCGTCGCGATGGAACTGCAGTTCGCGGAGGCGCAGGTGAAGGCGGGCGCGTCGCTGATCGGCATCGGCGATGCCGCGGCCTCGCTGATCGGGCCTCGCATTTATCGCCAATGCGTGCTGCCCCAGGAGCGACGGCTGGTGGAAGGCATCCGCGCGATGGGCGTGAAGACGCGGCTGCATATCTGTGGGAACACGCGGAAGGTGCTCGGTGACATGGGAACGGTGGGCGCCGATATTGTCGACCTCGATTGGTTGTCGCCGCTCGATGAAGCGCGCGCGGCCATGGGTCCGGCGCAGATGCTGCTGGGCAACATCGATCCGGTGCGCGTGCTGCGTGACGGCAATGCGCAGTCGGTTGGCGCCGCGATTGCCGAATGCCATCGGCAGGCCGGCCAGCGCTACATTGTCGGAGCGGGCTGCGAGATCCCGCGCGGCACGCCGTACGAAAACGTACATGCCATGACGCGGTACGCGCAAGAGCATCGGTAGCGATGCCGTATCTCTGCTCCATCGACGTGCCGGATGGCGCCGAACTCGCGGATCTGCTCGTCGAAGAGGGAATCGAGTTTCCCTGCGGCGGCGAGTCTCTCTGCGGCGGCTGCCGCGTGCGCCTGGTGGAAGGTGAGATCCCCGTCACGTCCGAGATGCGCGAGGTTCTGACGCCTGACGAGCTTGAGGCCGGATGGCGCCTGGCCTGCCGCGCTCGCGCGCGTGGGCGCGTCACGCTCGAAGTAGAGCAATGGCACGCACCCATCCTGGCCGATGATGCCCGGCTGGCATTCGAGAGCCGCACAGGCCTCGGCATCGCCATCGACCTTGGGACAACGACGCTGGCCGCGCAACTTCTCGATCTGTCAACCGGGGAGGTTCTGGCTGTTCGCACGGCGCTCAATCCGCAGTGCGCGCACGGCGCCGACGTCATGACCCGTATCCAGTTTGCGCTGAGCGAACCGGGGGTGCTGACCCGGAGCATCCGCGAGGCCCTGGGTGTTCTGGTCGCCGAACTGGCGGCGGGCCGCGGCGTCCGCGAGGCGCTCATTTGTGGGAACACCGCGATGCACCACCTGTTCTGTGGCGAGGACGTGGAGCCGCTCTCGCATGTGCCATTCGAGACGGACGCCGGCAGCGCCCGCGATTTCGACGGGGCTGAGCTGGGCTGGACGCCCGTATCCGCTCGAGTGGTCTTCCTGCCCTGCCTCGGAGGCTTCGTGGGAAGCGACATTCTCGCAGGCATGGCCGCGGTGGGCTGGCTGGAGCGCAACGATCTTGTGGCCCTGATCGACCTGGGCACCAACGGCGAGATCGTGGTTGGAAACGGGACGCGCGCACTGTGCGCATCCACCGCGGCCGGACCCGCATTCGAAGCCGGGCGTATTCGCATGGGCATGCGGGCCGCCGCGGGCGCGATCTTACGCGTGACCCTCGAGGATGGCGTTTTCGATTGTCATGTGCTGGGTGGAGTGACGCCTCGCGGCATCTGCGGCAGCGGTCTGGTGGATGCGGTGGCCGCCGGATTCGAGAGTGGCCGCATTCTGCCCAGCGGCAGACTGGCGAACGGAGCGCGCGATCTGATGCTGGCGCCTCCGGTATGCATCACGCAGCCGGATGTGCGCGAGCTGCAGCTCGCGAAAGCGGCAATCGCGGCCGGTCTGCGCATCCTGCTCGACCGGTGGGGCGCCGGGATGGAGGCGCTCGAACGCGTGTACCTCGCCGGCGCGTTCGGGAACTATGTCAGCGCCGCCAGCGCGCATAGTATCGGCCTGCTGGAGATGTCGCCGGACCGGATCGAGCAGGTGGGCAACACCGCGCTCCGCGGGACGAAAACGCTTCTGCTGCAGCCTTCACAGCGCGCCGAGGTGGTGGAGCGAATCGGACAGATCACCGAGCACATTTCTCTCGCGTCGGACGCGCGATTTCAGGAGACGTTCGTGGACTGCATGGGGTTGGGGGCGGCCGGTGCAGGCTAAAAGCCTGTTCTACAAAGCGATCAAATAGTCGGCGGCATCAGTAGAGCAGGCTTTCAGCCTGCAACTGAGCCCGGACTAACCACAATCATCTCTCGGGCCAGCGCCACGGCGCCGGGCGCGTCCGGACTATAACCGTCGGCGCCAATCTGTTCGGCGAACTGGCGCGTCACGGGCGCCCCGCCGACCAGCACCTTCACGCGATCGCGCACCCCGGCCTGCTTCAAAGCATCGATGGTGGTCCGCATGGAAGGCATGGTGACGGTGAGCAGAGCGGAAAGACAGACGATGTTCGCATCAGCCCGTTGAATACCCTCGATGAACTTCTCGGGCGCGACGTCGGCGCCCAGGTCGGTTACCTCGAAGCCACCGCCTTCGAGCATGGACGCGACGATATTCTTGCCGATGTCGTGCAGATCGCCTTTCACCGTTCCGATGACCACGCGGCCGGCAGCCTTTCGGCCGGTAGCCGCCAGCAACGGCCGAATGAGCTCCAGCGACCCTTTCATCGCGCGCGCCGCGAGCAACAGCTCCGGCACGAAGTATTCTTCGCACTGGAACAGGCGGCCTGCCTCGTCCATCGCGGGCACCATGTATTTGCCGATGATTTCCAGCGGATCGACGTTCGCGGCCAGCGCCTCTCGGGTGACCGCAATCGCCGTCTTCGTATCGCCATTGAGGATGGCGTCGTGCAGTTTCGGGTATTCGCTCATGCTTTCGCTCTGAAAACCAGGCCCGTGGCCAGCTTATCACCGGCGGAGCGACAACAGCGCAGCGATATAATAGTGCTTCCCGAGGTTGTATCCATGTCAGATCGCCGGACGTTCGTAAAGATGGCCGGCCTTGCCGCCGGTCTGGCCTCCACTCTTAAGGCAGCTGCTCCGTCCGCCCAGGCCGCGACTCCAACACTCGCGCCTTCCACCGTGGACGGCGCGAACGACCGAATTCGCATTGCGCTGATCGGTTGTGGAGGCCAGGGCCGGTACGATCTTATGTCGGCGCTCGCCACCGATAAGGTGCAGTGCGTCGGATTGTGCGACGTTGACGACGAGCAGACGGCCGAGGCCGATCGCCTGCACACCGAGCGCGTGGGCGTCTCCGTTGCCATGGTGACGCGCGATTTCCGCCGCATTCTGGACCGTAACGATGTGGACGCGGTGATCGTGGCGACGCCCGATCACTGGCATGCGCTGATTACCATAATGGCCTGCCAGAGCGGCAAGGACGTGTATGTGGAAAAGCCGCTCGCCACCAGCATCCATGAGGGGCGCGTGATGGTGAACGTGGCGCGGCGTTACGACCGCGTGGTGCAGATGGGCACGCAGCAGCGCAGCTCTCCGCACTTCGCCGACGCGGTGGAGTTTGTTCGCAGCGGTCAGCTTGGCAGGATTCGGATGGTGCGCGCCTGGGCCTATCTGGACTGGAAAAGCAATGTGCCCGTGGTGCCCGACTCCGATCCTCCCGAGCAGCTCGATTACGAGATGTGGCTTGGCCCGGCGCCGGAGCGGCCGTACAACAAGTATTCGGTCATTTTCAATTTCCGCTGGTTCTGGGATTACAGCGGCGGCCTGATGACCGACTGGGGCGCGCACATGATCGACGTGGCGAACTGGGCCATGGGCGTGAAAGCCCCGGTTGCCGCCTCCTCCATGGGCGGCCGGTTTGGCTATCCGAACGGGGCCATGCAAACGCCGGACACGCAGCAGGTGCTCTGGGAATTTCCGGACTTCAGCATGATGTGGGAACACGCGGTGGGCCTGGGACGCGGCCCCGAAGCGCGCGAGCATGGTGTGGAGTTTCACGGCAACAACGGCGTTCTGGTGGTCGATCGCGGCGGCTGGGAGGTGTACCCCGAAACGAGGCGATCGTCCGGCCAGCCGCGCGAATACAACATGGCCGGCATACCGCGCCAGGACGCAGGAGGGGTGAACTACCATGTCACTCATGTGCGCAACTTCCTCGATTGCATGCGCAGCCGAAAGCGCCCAACCTCCGATGTGGAGATCGGGCACAATTCGATGATTGCGTGCCATCTGGGGAACATCTCGTACCGGTTACGCCGGCGCGTGAACTGGGACGCCGAAGCGGAACGCATCGTTGACGATGAGGAAGCGCAGGGTTTGGTGGGCCGGAAGTATCGCGCGCCGTGGCGCCTGCCGGCGTAGAAATCCGTCTGTCCGAATGCCTGCAGCTCAGAGGTGGGGCAGGCGGTTTCGCCTGCGAGTAACTTTGACAGGCGAAACCGCCTGCCCCACCTTACTTCGGCTGCTGGTAGCGTTCGAGCGCGGCCCGGAGAGTCTTCACCAGTTCGGTATCGTTGTCCTTCTCCGCCACCGCCAGCGCGCGCTCCACCGCTTGTTTCGCTTCCGCCGGGTGACCCGTGTTGTTGTAGGCCGCAGCCAGCAGTGCGAGGCAGCGCGCGTCTTTACCGCCGCTCAGTTGAACGGCCTTCTCAAGTTGTGGGATCGCCCCGGAGAAGTCTCCCGCCTTCTCCAGCAGAAACGCGAGATTGAACCGATACTCGAGCGATGCAGGATCGAGCGCCACTGCCTTACGCAGGTGCGTCTCCGCGTCGCTCACCTGCCCGGTCTCGGCCAGCGCGGTTCCCAGTTTGTTGTGCGCGTCCGCGGATGCAGGCGCAAGCTCGACGGCCTTGTTCAGATGTTCCATCGCCTCCGTCGCCTGGCCCGTTTTGAACAGCGCGACGCCCAGCTCGGATTCAGTCGCGGCGCCCGCAGGGTCGGCCTCCAGCGATTTCCGATACTCGGCGATCGCTTCGTTGAGACGGTCGCTCTGCGCAAGAGCGTGGCCGAGGTCGTAATGGTAAACAGGCGAATCGGGCGCCAGCGCCACCGCTTTGTTCAGGTGATCGAGGCCTTCCGGCGTCAGCCCTTTACCGGCCAGCGCGACGCCCAACTCCGCCTCCGAGCTGGACTGCGTCGGGTCGAGCGCCAGCGCTTTGCGGTAATTCTCGATGGCTTCGTCCGCGTTGCCGTTCTGTGCCAGCGCCCATGCATATCCCGCGAACCGGGGCGCATCGGGAGTAAGGGCGGCGGCCTTCCGATACTCCGGAAGAGCACTGGCAGGATGGCCCGTCCGTGTGAGCGACACCGCCAGGTTGTAGTGTGCTTTCCCGTCGTCGGGGTCGAGCAGCAGGGCTTTTCGCCAAAGCGGGATCGCCTCGGCGAACTGGTTCTTCTTCATCGTGTCGTAAGCCAGCGTGAAGATCCGATAAAACTCGGTGACCGGCGCGTCGATCCGCTCGAGGCCACCCTTCGGAATGTTGGCGAATTCCGGAATATTCACGGCGCGGTTCGCCGCGGTTGAGTCGTCGATCAGAATGGCCGGACTGTCGTTGCCGTTCTCGTCGATGTGCGTCAGGTACATCTGCGTGTACAGACTGCGGCTCTTGGACGAGAACACCAGCCAGCGCCCATTCGGTGAGAAGCTGTGCCAGGAGTTCATGCGGCTCAGGTTGCAGTTCAGGCGTCTGGCCACGCCGCCCTCGAAGGGAACCATCCAGAGCTCGCTGTCCGGGCGCATCAGCAGCCCATTTTTGTTGCGCACATACACGATCCACTTCCCGTCGGGCGAGACCTTCGGGAAATCGTTGCTCATCCCGTCTTCAGAGGCGCCGACGATGCGTTCGGGCGTGCCGCCCTTCCCTCGGTTGAAGGGAATGCGATACAGGTCGTACTGAATCTGCGTTTCATGCGGATCGTTGGCAAACGTCGACATGGGCGCGCCGGGTGGGAACGGGTCTCGCGCCTCGGCCCGCGAAAACACCAGGTACCTGCCGTCAGGACTCCAGAATGCGCCGCAGTGGACGAATCGCGGATCGTCTGCGCCCGGCAACGGCTGGAGTTTGCCGCTCGCCCGGCTGTACCAGGCAAGCACGCCGCGAGTTGGAAAGAAGACCTGGCCGAAGCCGTAGTCGCGCGGGTAGGAGGCCTGGTAGATGCGCCCGTCCATGCGCTTTTCATGAGCGCCGGGAACTTCGATGGAGTTCACCACGTAGCGTCCGTCGGGCGAAACCTGCGACATGAAACCGAATCGTTTCGGAGAATCCTTTTCGGAGAACGCGCTCCAGCGGAGAACATATTCTTTGCTGATCACGCTGTTTCGTTTTATGGGCAGCAGGCCGTACAGGGCCTTGTCGTTCACCGGACCGTCCACGTCGATTCCCAGCGTCTTGCCGTCGCTCGAAAAAGAATGACAGTTGGCGCAGGTGGGCAGGTTCTCCATCACCACTTTGCTGCGCGGTTCGTCGATGTACCGAAGCCGCCACTTGATAAGCGGGACGGCCGATTCCGGCAGGGGACGGATGACGCCCTTTTGGCCGTTCGGCGAAACGGGTATGAGAGGAACGTCGCGATAGAAGATAGGCGCGCCGACAGCGTCCTTTGAAGTGCTAATGGACACCTCAGCGGCGGCCGATTCAGATTGACTGGAGTTAACGTCGCTGAGGCCGCTGATGGCGACGGTTGCGGGCTGCCCAACCGAGTGCGCCTTCATAAAGGCCCAGGCACGCTCGTCCGGTTTCCAGGTGTGCGTAACGGCCTGCTGCGGCGTCAGCGCCGGCGGCACGAAGCCCTCGTAGCTGTTATCGATCTCGCCCACCTTCATCAGGTCTCCGCGCGAAGTGACGTGCAGCGGGCGCGTGCCATCGGCGAACGTGATATCTATCCGCCAAGCCTTCGCCGTAGCGGAGTTATCGCGCCAGAGGAAGACAGGCGCGGTGATGTCGGGCGGAAAGAGCGACCCCTGCGCCGGATAGTCGATGACGACGGTCGGGGCGGCAGGGGCTGCTGCGGAAGCGGTCAGAAGGATGACGGGCAGCAAGAAACGCGAGACGTGCAACATCATCAGGATTGCTCGGCAGTGTCTTCCAGTTCATCACATTCACGTCGCCTCTACAACCGGGGGCGTTCCGGTTCAGTCTCCCAGCGTGATTACTACCTTGCCCCGAGCGTGCCCTTCTTCCAGATAGCGAATAGCCGCAGGCACTTCATCCAGCGGGTAGCGCCTGTCGATGACCGGCGCTATCTTGCCGGCTTCCATGAGTTCCCGCAGGACGGTCAGGTCCTCATTGCTGCTTTTCGTTAGATGTCCGACCAGTGTCTGGCTCACGAAAAGCGACAGCACACGCGCTTCGATGGGACGGAGCAACGGGCCGATCATCCAGCGGCCAGTGGGGCCTCCCGCCATTACACATCTGCCGCGGGCGCTCAGGACCCGCCTGCATGCCGACAACGAGTGATTTCCCACAAGGTCGAGAATCAGGTCGTAATGCTGGCCGTTGCTGGTGAAGTCCTCCTGCGTGTAATCAATGGTTCGATGTGCGCCGATGGATAGAACCATCTCCACGTTCCGTGTGCTGCAGACGCCCGTTACCTCCGCTCCGAGGCTCCGCGCAATCTGCACGGCGAAAGTACCGACGCCTCCCGCGGCTCCGTTGATCAGCACCCTCTGTCCCTGGTGAATCCGTCCGTTATCGCGAAGACCCTGCAATGCAGTGAGTGCCGCCACGGGCGCGGACGCCGCTTCCTCGAATGTCACATTATCGGGCTTCCTGACCAGCGTCGGCTCGGGAGTACACACATACTCCGCGAAGGCGCCCCGGCAGGATCCGAAAACGTTCTCGCCCGGTTTGAACTTCGTTACGTTGCTGCCGACGCTTTCGACCTCGCCTGCCACATCCGCGCCGAGTCGCGCCAACTTCGGTTTGCGCAGACCGGCCATCAGGCGAATCAGGTACGGCTCGCCTCTCATGAAATGCCAGTCCAGAGGATTCACCGAAGCTGCGCGAACCCCGATCAGGATTTCATCGCGCCCAGGAGACGGCTTTGAAACCTCCTCGCACCTGAGGACGTCGGGGGAACCGTAGCTGTGATAAACGATCGCTTTCATCGCGGCGGCAAGCTGGACCAAAGCCAGTCTACTCCTCGCGCAGCAGCGTCAGTGGATCCACCGCCAGCGCGCGCTGCGCGGGAATCCACGTGGCCAGGAGTCCCAGCAAGGCCATCGCGATGACGACGCCGGCCAGGACCAGCGGATCGCGGGGAGTTGCCCGATAGACAATCGAAGCCAGCACGCGGCTCGCCAGAACACCGAGGAGCAGTCCCGCGGCCGAGCCGATCGCAAGCAGTTTGAAAGCCCGTCCGAGCGCTGCCCGCAGGAGTTCGCTGCGCTGAGCACCGAGCGCGACGCGAATTCCCAATTCCTTCAGCCGCCTGCTCACCGAGTACGCCGCCATCCCGAAGATGCCGGTGATCGAGAGCATCGCGCCCATGACGCCCAGCACCCCGAGCGACGCCGTTGCCACACGCGAGCCGAAAAGAGCCCCATCCATTCCGCTGTACCAGCTTTCGGTGTAAACGGGCAGGCCGGAGTCCACGGCTCGCAGCGTCTTCCGTATAGCTGCGGCGAGTTGTCGCGGATCGCGCTCCGAGCGCACCACCAGCCATGTCTCAGAGGATGGCGACTGCAGGATGGGGCGGAACATGGCCGCCTGCGGAGCCTCAGCAATATTCGTCGTGTATTTCCCCTGTTCGGCGATACCCACCACCTGGATGCGCGTTCCATCCTTCAACTTGTAGTAGCCGCCTGACGCGTTCGATGTGGAACCGAGGACTCTGCGCGCAAATTCCCGGTTGACGACCGCGACGCGCGGCGCGTTCCTGTCGTCATGCCACGTGAGCGTTCGTCCCGAGAGCAGTGCCGTCCGCGCGGCATGAAAGTACTCGGGAGAAACGGCGTACGCTATGGCCTCGGCAGCGGCATTCGCCGGCCGCAGATCCGTGGTTCCGTCCGTAAAGACATTCGCGGCATTCCAGCCCTCGGTCAATGGCGGATTATCGATCAGGCCCACAGTCTGTACTCCCGGAATCGCGGCCACCGCATCCATCATGCGCCGCTGCATTGCGGGCACGGCATCGCTGCCGTAACCGGCCATGCTCAGGTCGGCTTCCGCCAGCATCGCGTTCCGGGGCTCAAAGCCGAAATCGCCGTGGAGCGAACGTACGAGTCCACGCACAGCCACCATGGACGCAGTCACCAGCACTGCGCATATCGCGATCTGGGCACAGAGCAGCGCGTCGCGCGCGGTGATGCGCCTCCCGGCGGCGCCGGCAGATCCCGACCTGACGATCTGGTACGGATCGGTCCTGAGCGCCTGGCGCACTGGAACCAGGCCGAAAAGGAATCCGCTGACCAGAGCCAGCGCCAGAGCGATCGCATAGACGCGCGCATCCGGGTTCACGGGAACCTGTATGGGAAACCTCGGCATGGGCTGCCACACGCTGAGCCAGCGCAGGAGCCCGATGCTGCCCCACAGCCCGACGCCGCCTCCCGCGGCCGAAATCAGCAAGGCTTCGGTGAACAGCGTCCGGAGAATACGGCTGCGACCCGCTCCCAGCGCGAGTCGCAGGGCAACTTCGCGCGCACGGTCGGCCGCGCGCGCTGCGAACAGGCTGCCCAGGTTGGCGCACGCGGCCAGCAGAATCAGGCCCGCCAGCAGCATCAGTCCGGTAACGAACGCGCGCACCGGGCGGCCGATAAAATTGCCCGGAAGACCTGCCCGCGCCAGAGAAAACCTCATGTGGGCGTCTTCTTTGGGATAGGCCTTCTCCAGCCAGAGACCGATTGAACTCAAATCGGCGGCAGCCTGCGCCGGAGTGACTCCCGGTTTGAGATGTCCCATCGCCATGAAAACCAGACGCGCGCCGCGCGAGTTCAGGGTGTTAAATCCATCCACCTGCTCCTGGTTCACGATCGGCACAAAGAAATCGGGAGAGAAGAACAATAATGTGCCCCGGAACTCCGGCGGCGCCACCCCGACGATGGTAAACGGGTGCTTGTTGAGGCGGACAACACGGCCCACCACGCTGCGGTCGTCCTGAAACCGGCTGTGCCAGAATCCGTAGGAGAGTACGATGTACGGAGCGCTGTTCGGGCCATGCTCATCTGAGCGGTGGAAGAACCGGCCAAGATACGGCTGCAGGCGCAACTCATCAAAGTAGTTTCCACTCACTTCATAGAGCCATGTGCGAGCTGCGGGATTGCCCGTGTCCAGCCCGGCGGCGGAGATGTTGAAAGCGACCAGACCATCGAAGCTGCGATTGCGATCGCGAAGGTCGAGGTAGTCCGGATACGACTGATATGTCCCCCAGGCAGTCACGCGTTCGATGGCGTAAAAACTCTCGGCCTGCGGCACGTTCAGCGGCCGCAGGACGAGCGCGTTCAGAATACCGAAAACCACGGCGTTCGCGCCTATCGCCAGCGCCAGCGTCAATACCGCGATTGCTGTAAAACCAGGAGACTTCGCGAGCACCCGCAGGCTATAGCGGATATCGCGCAGAGTATTATCGATTGCGTTGGTCCCCCGCAGGTCACGGCATTCCTCTTTGCGTTGCGTGAGCCCATCCATCGCTCGCAGGGCTGCATAGCGCGCGTGCTCGGGCGTCATTCCCCGCCCGATATAATCCTCGATCTTTCGCTCCAGGTGGAACTGCAGCTCCTCGTCGAGATCTTGTTCCACCTGCGGACGGAGGAAGAGCGATCTCAAGCGCAGCGGCAAGGCGTAAAACCAATGTTCGATGCGCATGCTCACTCCTCGCGCAACAGAGTCAGCGGATCCACCGACAGCGCGCGCTGCGCTGGAATCCACGTGGCCAGAAGTCCCAGCAACGCCATCGCGATAACAACGCCGGCCAACACCAACGGATCGCGGGGGGTTGCCGAGTAAACGATGGAAGCCAGCACCCGGCTCGCCAGAATGCCGAGGATTAATCCCGCCGCGGAACCGAAAATGAGAAGTCTGCAGGCTCTTCCCAGAGCTGCCCGCAGAATTTCCTTCGGCTGCGCGCCGAGGGCGATACGAATTCCCAGTTCCTTCAGACGCCGGCTCACCGAGTGGGCAGCCATCCCGAAGATCCCCGTGACCGACAGCAGTGCGGCCATGATGCCGAGTACGCCCAACGCGGCCGTCGCCATGAGCGCGGGAAACCTGACTACGTTCAGCAGACTGTTCCAGGTCTGAATGTCGAGGGGCAGTCCTGCATCCAGTTGGCGGATTCTGCTCCTGATTGCCGCGGCAAGTTCCTGCGGATCGCGGCGCGAGCGCACCACCAGGGAGCATTGACTCGATGGCGATTGCAGGATCGGAAGAAACATTGCGGCCTGTTGGGGTTCCGTCAGGCCCATGTACTTCCCATCTTCGACAACACCAACAACCTGGGCACGCTCTCCATCGTGCAACCTGTAGTATCTGCCCACCGCGCCGGCTACCGACCCAAACATCCTGACGGCGAATTCCCGAGTAATGACGGCGACGGCGGGCGCGTTCCTGTCGTCATGCCAGGTGAAATCTCTGCCCGCAAGCAATCTTGTGCCGGCTGCGTCGAGGTATTCGGGAGATATGTCGTACCTGTATGCGGTGGCTGCGACATTCGATGGCCTCAGATCTCTGGCTTCTTCTTTGAACACCCCTTCGGTGATTCCAGCGGCATTGACCAGCGGAGGATAATCCTTCACCAAACCAACGCGCTCCACTCCAGGAATTGTTTTTAACGCGGCCATCATGCGCTTCTGCATTGCCGGCACGCGGTCGCCACTGTAGCCGGCCATGGTCAGGCTCATATTCGCCACCGTCGCGTTGCGCGGTTCAAAACCGAGATTGCTGTTCAGTGAGCGCGAAAGTCCACGCACGGCGACCATCGAAGAAGTGACCAGCACGGCGCAAATCGCAATTTGCGCGCCGAGCAACAGGTCTCGGACGGTAAGACGCCGCCCAACTCTGCCTGTCGATCCCGACTTGACGATCTGGTATGGATCGGTCCGGAGTACCTGACGCACCGGAACGACGCCGAAAAGAAGTCCGCTCAGCACGGCCAGAACCAGAGCTATCGCGAGGATCCTCGCGTCGGGGCTTACCGGCAACCGGAGCCCGGTCCCTGCAAACGGGTGCCACTTGCTCAGGCCGTCCAGCAGCGTTACGCTGCCCCATAGCCCGACAGCGCCTCCGATCAATGAGATCAGTAAAGCCTCGGTGAACAGCTGCCGGAGAATGCGGCTGCGGCCCGATCCCAGCGCGAGCCGCAGAGCAACCTCGCGTAAACGGTCGGCGGCGCGTGCGGCAAACAGGCTGCCCAGGTTGGCGCATGCCGCCAACAGTATCAGGCAGGCCAGCAGCATCAATGCGCTCACGAATGCCTGCACCGCTCCGCCGAAAGAGGTGAGGCCAGCCCGCCCCAGGGCATAATCCTTTTGACCGAACTCTTTTGGCCAGGTCTTTTCGAGACGCGTGCCCACCGATTTCAGGTCGGCGAGAGCCTGAGCGGGAGTCACTCCCGGCTTCAGATGCCCGAACGCCTCGAAAACCCCATGGATATTCCCGCGCGTGTCCAGACTTATCCCGTCAACCTGCGCCTGATTGACGATCGGCATGAAGAAATCGGGAGAGATAAACAGTATCGTCCCCTGGAAGCCCGGCGGCCCTACGCCGATGATCGTGAAGGGATGTTTATTGATCTGGACCGTGCGGCCCAGCACGCCCCGATCATCCTGGAAACGGGTGTGCCAACACCCGTAACTGAGCACGACATACGGAGCGCTGTTGGCCCCGTGCTCGTCGGAGCTGTGGAAGAAACGGCCGAGATACGGCTGCACGCCCAGTACGTCGAAGTAGTTCCCCGTGGTTGCAAATCCGGCGGCGTTGGTTGCGCCGTTGCCCGTATTTAAGGCGACAAAGGCGAAATTAAAAGCTGCCAAACTATCGAAGCTGCGGTTGCTGTCGCGCAAATCGACATAATTGGGATACGACTGGAATCCCGTATCGATCCCGTACTGGGTTGAGTAGAGGCTGTCGGCGTGCGGCACGTTGAGCGGGCGGAGTATCAGCCCGTTCAGAATGCCGAACACCACGGAGTTGGCGCCGATGGCCAGCGCCAGCGTAAGTACCGCGACGCACGTAAATCCCGGTGATTTCGCCAGAATTCGCAGGCTGTAACGAATGTCCTGCAGCGCATTCTCGATAGCATTGACGCCGCGCATATCGCGGCATTCCTCTCTGCGCTGGGTCAGGCCGTCCATCGCGCGCAGGGCGGCATGGCGCGCCTGCTCCGGCGTCACGCCCCGCGCGATGTATTCTTCGATTTTTCGATCGAGGTGATACTGCAGCTCTTCGTCAAGCTCCTGCTCCACCACCGGCCGGCGAAACAGCGATCGCAGCCGCAACGGAACCTCATACGCCCAGTGCTCGATGCGCATGGCTCATGCCTCCTCGAGCCTGATAACCTGTGTGATCGCGTCCGATAGCCGCGTCCAGTTGGCCGCTTCTTTTTCGAGCTGTCTGCGTCCCAACCGAGTGAGGGAGTAGAATTTCGCGCGCCGGTTGTTCTCGCTGGCACGCCACTCGGAGGCGATCCAACCCTCCTGTTCCAGCTTGTGCAGAGCGGGATAGAGGGAGCCATCGCTCACCTGCAGAACGTCGCCCGAAACCTGTTTGAGGCGCTGGCTGACCGCCCAGCCGTTGAGAGGTTCCAGCGCCAGGATTTTCAGAAGAAGCAGGTCCAGTGTTCCCTGCACCAGGTCGGACGGTCTGCTCACGAAGCCTCCTATCGGTTACCGAGGTCAGAATACACGAGACTCCTCTCGGTAAGCAAGAGGAAAGTTTTACGCGATCTTACTCCAGCGTGAACGAAGCGCTCTGGGACAGCTTCTGTCCGCCCTGGGTCAGCGTGACGGTCGTCTGATAATGGCCCGGATGGAGGCTGCCGGTGCCAAGTGTAACGATATAAGGAACGCCGGGCCGTTTCGGATCCACGGTGAGCTTGAGCGGAACCGTGCCGATCAGCGCGCCATCGCGACGCAGCTCCGCGGAAAGCGACGGCGCCTCGCTTGATGCGGGGTCGGTATACAGATCGAAGAACAGGCTAAACTTTGCGTTCGCGGCTTTCGCGATGCGCCCCGAAAGATTCGGGACAACAACGCCCTGCGCGCAGCGCAGCGGATCGGTCGCATCGGCCGTCGCGGCGTCGATTCGCCCCACCAGCAGCACGTCTCCCAGCGCCGCGCCGTGGCTCGCCGGAGGAATCACAACATCATCTCGGCGCGTGCCGACCTTCCCATCCGCGGAGTCCATGACGGCGCTCTCCAGGACATATTCGCCAGGCGGCGCGCTGAATTGGCGTCGAAAGCTGATCGGCTCTGCCTGCTGCGGAATATCCGCGCTGAACCTCTGCACCACCAACCCCGACTTGTCCTTCAGTTGCGCCAGCACCGATACGGCGGCCGCATGATCGATCGGCGCCTGAACCACTACCGACTCGATATCGCGATCCGGCGTGAATCGCAGGACAGCGGCATTCACGGGCAGATCCGCTGGTGGAACCGGCGCCGACAACGCCTCCAGCAGGCGTCTTTCGGAGGCGGACGCCGCTTCCCGCTCGGCAACGCGGGCCGGGAAACGCGGAAGAAGGGCCACGCCTTTTCGCAGCAGTTGTACGCGGAGCGCCTGCCCGGGGCCGTCCTCGCCTGGGGAGTTCCACGAAGCCACGTAATACGACGTGATGTCGGTGGCGATTCCGCGGGCGCGGCTGCGGCTGTCACCGGCGAGAGCGTATACGTCGGAGCCGCCGGTGCGCAAACAGATCTCCTGCAGCGATTTCGGAATGGGGCCGCGCTCTCCTGACGTGATGCGGCTGGTGAACTCGGTGGCCACGCTTCCGGCTCCCTGCGGATCCGTCACACTGCCTCCGCTGAAGTTGCCCAGGGCCTGCTGCGTGCCGACGTTAGAGGTAGTGATCAGTGCGTTGGCAATCTCAGTGTCCCCGATTTCAGCGTCCAGAGCATAAATGCCGACGCGCGCGCGGGCGGCGGCCTGGGCGATATCGCGAAAGACTTCGGGAGTATTCGAATGATACGGAAGCCCATGCCCAAAGAAGATGATGTATTTCCGACCCTGCAGAATCTGCAGGCCTCTGGACGCGGCCAGCAGCGCGGCCACTGGAGGAGTGGAGCGCGGATCGCGCGCGGTGCTCTGAGAATCGAGCAGCATTGCCTTCAGAATTTTCGCCATTATCTGGCGCGATCCTGTGGCGCTCCTGGCATCCTGCTCCATCTGCTCTTCCGCCGCCTCGCTCGCCTTGCGACATTCCTTCCAGTTCGCGAGGGTAGTGACGGCAACGGCCTTCTTCACTGCGTCGATATCGGTTGTCGGCGGTTGCATGAGATGGAGACGCCCTTCCACCCGGAGCACCGTCATGACGAGCCCCTTGCCGGAAGCCTGGCCGAGGAACTCATTCGCAAGGTCGCCGTGTGTTTTCAAATCGCCGGTCGAAACTTCGTCGAAGACAAGCGTCACAAACGGAGCGGGCTGCGGCTCCTTCACAAGGCGAAGGCTGCTGAGCGGAACCGGTTTCCCGCCCTCGATGATCTGCACTTCGGACCGATCGAGATCCAGAACCGGGTTCCCTTTCTTATCGTGCGCCGTTAATTCGAGAGTCACCTCCGCGGGCTTGTCGATCGCGTCAGACCGCTGCGTCCCGGCCGTGACAGGGCCGGACTGCGCGAGGAATGGGAAGAGAAAGAATGACAATGCGAGAGCGTGCGGGTGCTCCGGAATGATGCGGATCATGAATGCTTCTCCGGAACTATCGTATCGCCTCATCTGAGACCCCGCGGTCAATCGACGAGTCACGTGCAGGCGAAAACGCCTGCTCTACTTTCGACAGAGAACAGTAGAGCAGGCCTTCGGCCTGCAGCGAACTCCTGCGCCCCGGCCGTCACTTGTTCGCGTACAATCGCCGGTAAATGTCTGCATTGCGCAGCACCGACTGGACATAGTTGCGCGTTTCGGTGAACGGAATGCTTTCCACAAATTCGGCGGGTTCCTCGAAGCGGGCGCGGCCGAGCCAGTCGGTTACGCGGCTCTTGCCGGCATTGTACGAGGCGAGCACCGCCTCCGGGCGGTCCTGCAACTGATCGAGCAGCATGCGCATGTAGAACGTCCCGATGCGCAGGTTCACTTCCGGCGTGAACAGCATGTTCGCTCGAAAACGGCGGATGCTCACTCGGCGGCTCACCATTCGTCCGGTGGATGGCATCACCTGCGCCAGACCGTACGCGTTCGCCCCGGAGACCGCTTTCGGGTTAAATTCCGATTCTTGCCGGATGAGCGCCGCGACGAGGTACGGATCGAGCGAGAACAGCCGCGCGTCTTTTTCAAGCGCGCTGCGGTAGGGCATGGGGAAAGCCAGCTTCCAGAGGCTCTCGGTGGCGCTGTTCAGGGGCAACTCAAGATACTCGGGCGCGTAGTGTTTGATGAACCGGATTCCTTTATCCGGTTCCTGCAGGCGATTCGCGAGTTCCGCGAGCGCGACGGCGATCACCTCCCCCTGGCCGCCGTTCTGGCCTGCGAACCGCAGCTCGCTCTCGGCGAAATCTTCAAGTCCCGCCGACGCAAGCAACCGGGCGCGCTCCAGTCGCGGACGGGTAGCGTCATTCGGTACAAGGTCGGACGCATGCTCGCCGCCAGAGAGGTGCAGCGCGGCGAGTTCGGCGGTGGCCGCGGGCGAGGGCGACGCGGCGTTCACGGCGGCGTCGCCCAGTCTCTGGCGCGCCAGCGCCCCGTAGTAGTAATTCGGAAAAAGGCGACCGATTTCGGAGTAATATGCTCGTGCCCGGCCAACATCGTGCTGGCTTTCCGCTATCCTTGCCAGAAAATACATCGCCCCTGCAGCGTTCGCCGATCCCGGAAAGCGCCGCAGATGGTCCAGAAGCTCGTCGGCGGCGGCCGCCCGTTTCGCCAGATAGTCCTGCCACACGTACTTCCAGTGGCACACAGCCGCGTGGGAATCCTGCGGGAAGCCTTCGAAACACGCGCGATAGATCGGCTGCGCGGCCTGCACTTGCTGGCTAACGACATACTGGTTGGCCGCCGCAACCAGCGCCTCAATCCGCCACTTCGATTCGGTGTGCCAGCGCTCCAGGCGCGACAACGCGTCCTGCACCTCGGACCAGCGCTGCAGACGGCCTGCCGAGAGCTGGACGTAATAAAGGCGCTCGGCGTCCGCTTCGGGAGTGGTCAACTGCAACGACTGCAGGTACTGATCGGCGCCGGCGTAGTCGTGGCGATGGTACCGGATCGTGCCCAGCTTAATGCGCGCGAGTTCCTGATCAGCCGCGGCCATGCGCGGAATGGCGGCCTCGATCTCGCCGGCGGCCCGCGAATCCCCGGCGTCGGCCAGTTTTCGGCAGCGCGTAAGGAGCAGGTCCGAGGTCTCGGCCGGATATCCCGGAGCATTTCGCAAACGCGCCAGCGCCGTCCCCGCGTCGGGCGCCTCCGCGGAGAACGGAAACTCGTACCAGATCCATTGGTAATGTCCCGCGGCCTCGGCGGGTTTGCCCGCGGCCTCGAGCGCATGAGCGAGGGTCAGCTCAGCCTCGGTGTCCGGAATCTGCTTGCGATGCGCAGTGATCGCCTCCACAGCCTTCTCTGGCTGATGCAGATCCAGGTGGCATTTCGCAGCGAGAAGCGCCGCCTTTCCCCGCAGCGGCGAGTCCGGCGAGTGCGACATTACCGTTTCGAGCGCGTTCAGCGCCTGCTCAGGCTGCTGCATGTTCCGGAGCGAATCCGCGCGCGTGTACGCGGCGAAATCGTCCAGCACCGGAAGCCGCGTCTGCGCGCTCTGGAGGTGGCTCGCGGACTGCTGGTATTGCTTCTGTTCGTCCTCGGCAATGCCAAGCGCGAGCAGCGCCAGAGCGCCATTGGAATCTTTCGGGTGCGCGTTGGCGTAGCGTGTCAGGGCCGCCCGGTTCGCCGGGGAGGGCTGCTTACGGAACCGAGTGGCAATGGTTTCCAGCGACTGCGAGCTTCCGTGCGCGGCCAGCACAATTCCGAACACCAGCAGGGAGGCTTGCACGTGGTGGGGCGGGCGCCCTCGCCCGCGCGGGACGCCCTCGTCCCGCTTAAACCAGCGGCCCCGGATAATCTTTGCCCAGCAGTTCCACATCGTCGTTGGCCAAAGTGCGAACCATTTCCAGGTGAGTATAATCGACCATTGTCGGCGTCGCCGGTATATGTTCGCGGAGGAAAACTTCGCGGACGCGGTCGATTTCCGGCCTGAGGGCGCCATACAGATCGCGCCGCAGCCTCCCTTCGGTCACCGCGCCGGAATGGTACAACCGCATTTCGGCCACCTGCACGCGCGCGAACCGCTGAGCCTTCAGATGAAGCTGCTGTTCTTCGCGGGTCAGCTCGAACCACGCGCCCAGCCCCGCTCCGCGCCGCTCGGAGGCCGCAATGTGCACCATGCGCGCGGGAGAGGCGCCTGCGCTGAAACTGTCCAGCACCGTCCCGGCCATTCCGGCCAGCAGCTCGAGGGCGCTTGCTTCGACGCGGCCGCTGGAATCGGCATAGAGTATCGCGGCTGTTCGCTCGCGCGTGTCCACCGGAAACAAATGGAACCGCAACTCCGCGGCTTCGCCGAGTACAGCGGCCAGAGGCTCTGAAAGCTCACCCGCCGTGCGCACCGCGACGATCGTGTCGCGGGTCTGTATAGCGGAGGCGAACGCGGGAGCGTCCGTCATTGGAATCTGGAGCAAGTCGTCCGGTTTTCGAAGCCCGCGCACGGCCTCAAGCCGCAGCATCTCGCCGGAAATGGCGAACAGAGCAGCGCGCTCGCAGAACGGCTCCGTGGCATCGAGAAGCGTCGCGGCCCACTGCGCATCGCTTTCGAAAACCCGCAGCCGCCGCACGGACTGGTTCAGCCTCTCCGAGAACTCCCGGCGCGCCTTCGCCCGGGCGCCGGCGAGGGCGAGCGCCACCTGCGCCGACACGGCCGAGACATACTGTTCTTCCACCTGGGTCTGCAATTCGCGGAAGCGTTCGTCGAAAATCCAGCCGATCTGCTCCGGCCATCCGGCCGCCAGCTGCTCCTGCACTTGTTCGATGTGGATCTGCCACGCGGCGGACATCTGGTCGCGGGCGGTATTGCGAAGTCCGGTCAGAGCTTCGCGCAGCGGCTCAACGCCGGGTTGTACCGATTCGGGCATGTAGCGGGAACAGTTTCCATGCTCATTGTACCAGGCGTGGGTGAGTGAGACGTGAACGAATCTGTACTGAACAATTTCTGAAAACTCTGCGAGCTGCTGCGCTGCGGATTGCGCTGGCCCAGTTCGAAGACCCGTCTCACATCCACCTGCCCGCTCAGCCGCCACGCCCGGCGGAAGTACTCGGTCATGGATTTCTCGTGGTGGTGATAAACGATGGCCAGTGGATCGCTAACAAAACGTACGCCCATGCGGTAGAGTCGATGTCCATATTCCATGTCTTCGTCGGTGTATCGGAGCTCGGGATTCCGCTGGTTCTCCTTGTATACGTTATGGCGACGCGATTGTGAGGCAGGCTGGCAGGTCTGTGCTCCGCGCTTATACTGCTGACACTCAGACAGTTCGCAGCGGATCGGCGCTCCCGTGTCAACGCCAAGTAGAAATGTCCTAATCTCTGCCAAGTAGAAATGTCCGGTTTGGAGGGCAGAGTTGGAAGGTAGGGGTTAAGGTGGAGACGATGTTTCGGGGGAGTCGCGCTCCCCGGGGCAGATCCGAAGACCGCTGCGACGGGGCTGGCTCCGAAGCAGATGGCGCCAAGCCCCCAGTCAAACCGGGCCTTATGCTGCCCGTTCTGGGGGTTTTGGTTTTTCAGGACAGATCTGCTTTGGTGAAGTCTCGGAGCAGCGGTCTTCGGATAAATCAAGCGCGAAGATGGCCGGGCCGCTTTTGCCCGGCCTACCGAATGGGTTTTGCGCCGCGCACCGTGGAAGAAGCCGGTGTGGTGAACAGCGCTGCTTTTTCCGGTCTGGTCAGATAGAAGTTCCTCATCCATTGGCTCTTCGGACGTGGCGCCGACACCTTCCGGGCTTTGGGCGCGACCGGCGCTTTGGGGCTTGCGGGGCATGCGGTAATCGCCAGGTAGTGACGCCGGAAGCGCACCATCAAAGACCCGTCGAGACGAACTTCGACCCGCACCTGGGCTCCGCGTAAGCCGGCACGGATGTCGGCGCGCGCGATCTGCCAGGTCTGGTTGTCGAACTGGAGCGTGTAGTTGTTGGCGACTTGCCTGGTCTCGACATAACTCAACGAAGCGGGCAGGGAATGAGTCGCGGCCAGGGGGCGGTGCGCATCGTCGGCGCGGGCCGGTACGACGGACAACTTCTGGTTCCACCAGGGGATAAACTTCGCCTCCAGATACGCGTTGGCTTGTTCCAGTGTGCTGGCTCCGGCCACGCGCAGCCCCTTCACCAACCGATCCTGCGCCGTCTGGAAACTGCGCTCGATCCGTCCCTTGGCCTGCGGCGAATGGGCCGCTATCCAGACAATGTCCAGTTCCGCCAGCGCCCGGCCGATCTGCGTGGGCGGTAACGGCTCGCGCTCGTCGCGCGGCAGTTCTTTGCGGTCCCGGGCGATCTTCGGCGCGGTTTGAAACAGACTGGCTTTGTCGGTGTAGAAGCTGAGCGGCCGCCCGTGACGCTCCAGATAGCTCCACAGCAGGCGCATGTTCTCTGCGGTGGAATCGTGCATCACAAAGCGCGCATGAACGCGACTGGAGGCGTCGTCGATCATGCTGATCAGATACAGCTTCGGGCCGCGATCCTCCAGCCAGGCGTGCTCGCTGGTATCCCATTGCACCAGCTCGCCGACCCGTGACCGGCGCTGCCGCCACTCGTGGATCTTCTCGATGCGCTGCTTGCGGGCACGCCACAGCTTGCTTTCGATCATCCATGTCCGCACGGTCTCGCGCCCCGCGTGAATCTCGTGCCGGTCGGCCAGGTACTCGGCGGCCAGAGTCGGACCGAAGCCGGCATAGATCTCGCGGCTCAGGATCTCGACCGCGGCCCGCCTGGTCTTGTCGTCCAGCTTGCGGTTGGATCTCCGGCCACGCAGTGCGTGCACGATCACGGCGTCGCCGTGGCCCTTCAGTTTCTTCAGCAGCCGCCGAACATGCCATTCGCTCTGGCCGATCTCCTCGGCGGCCTGCCGCTGCGTGATCAGTCCCTTCCTGGCCTTCTTCAATGCGACCAGCCGGTCGCGGTCCCGTTGAGTCATGAGAAGTGTTCCTGCTTCCACCTCTCCACACTGACCTCGTCAATAGGACATTTCTATCTGGCACGATTAGGACATTATCATTTTGCGCCAACACTGAAAACTCTGCACTTGAGACCTCGAGGCAGCCAGTGTTAGCATTGAGTTACCTAAAGGCGCGCCGCTGATTCATGAGCAGGAGATCCATCGAGCCTCCCACCGTCTCCGTGATTGTCTGTACGCGCGACCGGCCGGAGGAACTCGACCGTTGCCTGTGCGGCGTCATGCGCCAGAGTCACCCTGAGTTCGAAGTCCTCGTCATCGATAACGCGCCCCGCAACAATCGGACCTTCGAGGTGGCCGAGCGCTGGGGCGTAAGATATGCGGTGGAGCCGGCGCCTGGGCTCAGCAGAGCCCGCAATCTGGGCGCGAGGCTGAGCCGCTGCGAAATCGTCGCATACATCGACGATGACGCCGTTCCCGAGCCCTCCTGGCTGAGCGAACTGGCGAAAGAGTTCGCCGACCCCGATGTTATGGCGGTCACGGGACCAACGCTCCCACTCAGCCTCGAAACTGAAACGCAGCGCCGCCTGGCGCTCATCGCAGAATCGGATCCCCGGCTGCGCGAACGGCGCGTGGTCAACTCGAGGACGCCCGAGTGGTTTGAACTTGCATCCTTTGGCGGTCTCGGGGATGGCGGGAATATGGCCTTTCGCCGTCAGGCGTTTCCCATCTGGCGTGGATTCGACGAGCGCCTGGGACGTGGCGCGGAACTATCCGGAGGTGAAGATCACGAGGCCTTATTCGCGCTGGTCAGGGCCGGTTACGCGGTGGTTTCCACCCCGAAGGCCATAGTGCGGCATCCCCTGCCGGACTCCCTTGAGAGCCTCACGACTCGCTATTTACAGGAACTCGCGGAAGCCACCGGCTACTTCACGCGGCTGCTCGTCGAGTGCAGGGGATTCCGCCTTCGGACCATTCGCTATGGCATAGAGGCCCTCTGCGGTAAGCGTCGCGAATGGCGCGGCTATCCTCCCTCGACTTTTCCGCGTCTTCGGCCGCGCTGGCGCTCGTTGCTGGCTTGTCTGCGAGGTCCCCTGCTGTATGCAAGAGCGCGGCGCAGTCCGGTTCCGGTCAGGACGGATATCCCCGCCACCTGCCCTCAGGTACAGGAGCCAGTGTCACACCTGCCGCCGGACGCCGCGGCATAGCGTCTCCATCTCACCGTGGCCTGAGTATGGCCATAGTCCGCCGAGCACCGGCGTCCAACGCCCTGACGGTCGAGCGCGGAAACTCCGTCGTCGGCAGCCCTGTCTCGAGAGCGTGAATACGGGTAACCACCCACCGCCGCACAGTATGACCGGTCCGGAGCTGCAAGGCGAAATCAAGAAACGTGTCGCATTCGCGGGCGTCGGCCCGGTTCAGGCAGAGCGGATCGTTCCACCAGTTGAGGTCGCTCCGCAGCGTGAAACCCAGGCGATAACCGGCCTCCTCGACCGCCGTCCTGACCCGCAGATCGATACCGCCGAATGGGTAGGCGAAGGCCGTCACCTCCGTTCCCAGCATGTCCTCGAGACGGCGTTTCGAATCACCTACTTCACGGCGCAGAGCATCGTCGCTCAGATCGGGCAGCCAGGGATGCGTTAAGGTGTGCGATCCGAATTCAACCCCATGGCGCTGCATCTCGCGAATCTGCTGGAGCGTCAGCAGGCTGCGGCGGCGCAGGCCGCGCTCGTGGTCCCATACGTTGGTCTCGCCCGTCCGGTCCGCCACGAGAAAAACCAGCGGCTTCAGCCCATACTCGATCGTCGCGGGCAACAACTCCGTATAGAGGTCGTCGTAACCGTCGTCGAACGTCAGCAGAACGCGCTTTCTCCTGAAGTCGCCGCGCAGCCATTCGGCGGCGCTGGCCGATTCATACCCGGGCGTCTTCAGCCAGCGCATATAACGCTGAAAGCGTTGAGGGCTCAGCTAGTAAGTGCGTTCTTCCGGCGACTGCGGGACGGAGATGCTGTGCAGCATGATGGAACAAGCCGGCTCGCCGGCACCCTCCCGGAGCATCCTGGCTGTGCAGTCCTCAGCTCTTACGCCAGTCCAGTATTCCGTCTGCCTGCAGGCCTTCGCCCACGGGCCAAACAGCAGGCGCGAACCCGTGGCGTTGACTGCGTTCTCGAGCAGCGATACGGCTCCACGCATTGCCGAGGTGCAATGCCAGAAAGTTTTCGCTGCGAGCCGGCTGTGCAGATCACCGTGATGCATGGAGGCGAGCTGCTGCGCTGCGGATTGCGCTGGCCCAGTTCGAAGACCCGTCTCACATCCACCTGCCCGCTCAGCCGCCACGCCCGGCGGAAGTACTCGGTCATGGATTTCTCGTTGTGGTGATAAACGATGGCCAGTGGATCGCTAACAAAACGTACGCCCATGCGGTAGAGTCGATGTCCATATTCCATGTCTTCGTCGGTGTATCGGAGCTCGGGATTCCGCTGGTTCTCCTTGTATACGTTATGGCGACGCGATTGTGAGGCAGGCTGGCAGGTCTGTGCTCCGCGCTTATACTGCTGACACTCAGACAGTTCGCAGCGGATCGGCGCTCCCGATCGGCGCTCCCGATCGGCGCTCCCGGTGCGCATGCTGATTGTGTGGTGTACAATAGGTGGTCCCAGAAAGGCAAAACAGAAATCTGGGCTTACGTTCACAGAAGGAGGAGAAGTTCATGCTTCGGCGTTTTTTGTGTTCGACAGGGATCCTGATCGTGATGGGCAGCGCCAGCCTTAACGCTGATAGCCTCGCATACCAGGTCACAGGCGGCAGCCAACTCGGAAGCCTGGATCTCAACACCGGAGTCTTCACCCTGATTGGCACGGAGACTGCGCAGCTTAGCGGAATCGGCGTCGCCGGCGGCGTCTTGTATGGCGGCGGACTGGGTGCGGACAAATCGCTCTACCGAGTAGACCCGACCACGGGCGCGCTCACGTTTGTAGGCGACAGCGGGGTTGCCGGCGTCGCCTACGACAATATCGGATCGACCCTGAGCGGCCTGTTTGCAATGGGTGACAACGCTGACCTTTACTCAGTTAACCCATCCACCGGCGCCTGGACGCTGATTGGACCAACGGGACTAACCCTCGACAATACGGATATCGGTATATCGACCAATTCGAACACGTTGTATTACGCGAACGGGTCGGCGCTGTACAGCCTTGACACATCCACCGGCGCGGCGTCGTTGATTGGCTCGACCGCGCCGTATTTTGCCGGGGCACTGGTGTTCGAAGCGGGATCGTTGTGGGCTGGCGCGGACTTTCCGTCGCCCTCCGTCGTTACGCTCAACACCACGAACGGAAGTCCCACGTTTGTGGCGAACGCCAGCAACCGCGCTTTCTTCGGCCTGGGGCCGCAAACGGCTGCAACGGTTCCGGAACCAGCAACCCTGGCTCTCGTGGCTGGCGTAATGGGGTTCTTTGCGGTGCTACGGCTCTGGAGTCTGAGGCGAGACGGACGCTCACTCTGACCCTGCAGGATCCGACCGGCAGGAATGTCGCGCTGCGTGTGGGGCCGGCATTCCTGTCCTCCTCGGCCCCCGCAGTCCAGCCCTATTCGAGCTCATCTGAAATCCCGCGATCTATCAACGAGTTACGTGATCGGGTAGGAGAGACCTCACGGCCCCGTCTTCCCACACCATTGTGCGTACTTGTCGTATACGGAGGGTTTCTTCAATGGTGTAGCGAATCATAGTTGACGACCAGTGAAAACGAGTCCCTGATGAGAGGACCATTCGACGGACATCGCCGAGTTCATCTGTCGGGTGAGAGCCAAACGCCCGGAGAAACCTGGCTACCGGGCATCCCGCTCGCGTTGCTTGAGACGATAGCAGCGCAGCTTTCGCCGTATCCATTCGTTCACACATTGGAGTTCGAACCAACAGAGCGCATGACGGTAGTAGCTCAGCCACTCCAATGGAGAACCGGTCGTTCAAAAGCAGCAGATGGCCGAGGAATTCGCGTTCCCGGACCGCAGCGACGGCGCTCTTTTCACGGTTCACGCGCAGCCGGAGCTTCCCTTCCAGAAACTGCGCCACCGATTGCATCACTACGTGCGGTCATCCGTTTAAGCAAGGGCGCCCGTCGCGAGGCGGGATCTGACGAAATCTCGGACGCGACTTACCGCAAGCGGATATCAGGCCAGCGTGGTGAGGACAACCCGGCCAGGGACGGGGACACCTTATCATCATTCGGAACGCCATGCCGGTAGATTCGACGGGCCCGGAGAAGAAGGCGCCTTACCTCGAGAGGTCTCCAGCCCTATCCAGAGCATCGGACTACCACACGGGTAACCGGGCGGGATTGGGGCCGGAGAAGGTTCCGGCCATTACGGTCCATAGGGGACTCGCCCCCCCTGAATGCACATCATCACTCGATACCCCAGGCTGAAGGCCTGCTCTACTGTCGGTTGACGGCTCACTCACCATGCTTCAATATGGCCATGGTCCGGCGAGCGCCGGCGTCCAGCGCCCTGACGGTCGATCGCAGAAACTCGGTCGGCAGCCCTGTCTCGAGAGCGTGGATGCGGGTAGCCACCCACCGCCGCACAGTATGACCGGTCCGGAGCTGCAAGGCGAAATCAGGAAACGTGTCGCATTCGCGGACGTCGGCCCGGTTCAGGCAGAGCGGATCGTTCCACCAGTTCAGGCCGCTTTGCACCGTGAAGCCCAGGCTGTAGCCAGCCTCCGCGACAGCGGTCCTGACCCTCTGGTCAGTGCCGCCGAACGGGTAGGCGAAGGTCGTTACTTCTGTTCCCAGCAAGTCCTCGAGGCTCCGTCTCGAGTCACCTACCTCCCGCCGCAGAGCATCGTCGCTCAGGTCTGGCAACCATGGATGCGTTAACGTGTGCGATCCGAATTCAACCCCATGGCGCTGCATTTCGCGAATTTGCTGCAGCGTCAGCAGGCTGCGGCGTCGCAGGCCGCGCTCATGGTCCCATATATTGGTCTCGCCGGTCCTGTCCGCGACAAGAAAAACCAGCGGCTTCAGCCCATACTCGATCGTCGCGGGCAACAGCTCCGTATAGAGGTCGTCGTAGCCGTCGTCGAACGTCAGCAAAATGCGCTTTCGCCTGAAGTCGCCGCGCAGCCACTCGGCGATGCTGGCCGATTCATAGCCGGACGTCTTCATCCAGCGCACATAACGGCGAAAGCGTTGAGGGCTGAGATAGTAAGTGCGTTCCTGCGGCGACTGCGGCGCTGAAATGCTGTGCAGCATGAGCGCGCACCCCGCTTCGCCCGCAGCCTCCCGCAGCATCCGCGCCGTGCAACCTGTGGCCTTCACGCCGCTCCAGTATTCCGCTTTCCTGCTCAGTCGCGCCCACAAACCGAACAGCGGGCGCGAGCCCGTCGAGTTGACGCCTTTCTCGACGAGAGACGCGAGCCGGCGCGTCGCTGGTGCGCCGTGCCAGAAAGTCCTGGCGGCGAGCCGGGTATACAAGTATCCGTGATACAAGGAGGCGAGCTGCCGCGTCTGCGGATTGCGCTGCCCCAGCTCCAACACGAGCTTCACATCCACATGTCCGCTCTGCCGCCACGCCGTGCGGAAATACTCGGTCATGGACTTCTCATTGTGGTGATAGACGATGGCCTGCGGATCGACGATAAACCGTATGCCCGAGCGGTACAGCCGGAGGCCGTACTCCATATCCTCGTCCGTATAGCGGAGTTCGGGATTGAAGCCGCCGGAGCGTACGAACAGATCGCGGCGAATGGAGCAGTTCAGGCCGAAGTGGACGCCCATTTCGAAGTCGTCGCCAACCGAACCCGGCCCGGTGACGGAACGCGAGCGAGAGCGTTCCAGCGTTTGCTCCCACGAGCGCTGCAGAAACCTGTCCGTCCACAACGGTAGCGCCACCCGGCGTTCTTCCGCGATGGCGCCGCACACGAATAACCTGCAACAGGCATCCGGGAAATGTTCCAGGTGATGTGAAACGAGGTTTTCGTGGGCGGAGGTATCGTCATCAAGGAACAGAAGAATATCTCCGGCGGCAGCGTTGGCTCCGGTATTGCGCGCCGCTGCCTGACCAAGATTCTGCGCGTGAAAAATCCAGCGCAGGGGAAAGGGCGCGTTGAACTCTTCGGCGAAGGCGCGTGTTGCTGGGTCTTTGCCATCCAGGACCACAACTACTTCGAAATCGCGGCGCGTCTGGTTGGCGAGCGATTCCAGAGTCTCGCGCAAGGCGCATGCTCTTTGCCAGGTCGGGATGACGACGCTCAATCGCACCGCTGCCGCCTTCCCGTTCCTACGCTTGGCCCCGGCCCGCGATCGGATCTCGCAGCCGCCATAGCGGGATCGCCGTTCGTTGCGCCCATACCGCGAGATATATTACTCCCGCAATCACGCCCGCCACCACGACGCCGGCCGGCGGCAGCGCCTGGCGCGCCAGGCCGATGATGAGGGTCTCTACCGCCAGCAGCGCCAGAGCGACCGCGTCACCGGCCGTCACCGCCCTTGCAAGGTCCGGCAAGCGGATACCGGCAGCGCGGCACGCTGCGGGCGCCCACCCGAACAGATTGGCTGCTATTCGCGTAATCGCGGTTCCCGCGGCAAGGCCCGCCGCCCCATAACGAAACACCAGCACGAGGCTGAGCGCCACGTTGGCGACGCTCTCGAACGAAGCAATCCGCGCGGCTGTCCTTATCTCTCCCCTCGCATACAGCAAGAGATCGGAAGAGTAGCTCATGGCCAGACTCAAACCGGCGAGCAAGAGCCATTGCATTACCGGTGTGGCGCCAATATACGCGCTGCCGGCCCAAACCACGATCAGCGCCCGCGCGCAGATGAACCCAAGCGCCACCACTGGGAGCGCGCCGGTGAAAACGAGTCGTTGTGCGTTCAGATACACCCGTCGCAGCCCGCGCTGATCGGCATCGGTATTATGCTGCGCCAGCGACGGCAGAATCACCATCGCTCCTCTCGTCACCATGTTGGAGAGTTGAGCCGGCAGCTTGTTGCCCAGGCCAAACAGGGCCACCGAGCTCATGGAGCCGAATATGCCGAGAATAAACATGTCGGAAGCGCGGGCGAGTTGGCCCACCACATTATTAAGGACGGCCCAGGCTCCTGGCCGGAGCAACGGCCTCATCAGCGCCCAGTCGAAAAGCCGCACGTCCAGGCGCGCGGCCGGAACGCTCCACCGCAGCGCAATCCAGAGCCCCAGCAGACGCAAAAGTGACGCCAGCGCCTGCACCAGAGCAAGCGCGACCACGCCATACCCTGCTGCCAGAAACGCTACCGTCAGCGCAATACGGACAGTGACAGTAGCAACCTGTAACTGGTTGATGCGGTCGAAGCGATGGAAGGCCTGGTACGCGTATTCGAGCGCAATAATCGGGAAGCTCGTCTGAGTGGCGAATGCGACGAGAAGGAAAACGATCGAGGCCTCGTGCACATAGGCGCGGGGAATGTTGAAAGGACCTGGCAGATTCAGCGCGATCGCGGCGAAGACGAGAATGCCCAGCGTGCCCATTCCGAAGAGAACGACAAGTGCAGTGCTGAGCAGATCCGAAAGTCTTTGTGCGCTGTCCTTCGCCGCCGCAACGTAGGCCTGCACAAGGATGCTTCCGAGACCCAGGTCGAGCAGGAACATCAGTGGGCACACGGACATCGCAAACAGCAGCAGCCCATATTCCACCACGGAAATGCGCCGCACGACGTAGCCGACGAGCGCCATTCCGGCGAGTGCTTCATAGCCGGCGCCAAGGTAATTCCAGACAACACTCCGGCCGATGCCGGGCCGGCGAGCGAGCGTGACGCCTTCAGCGATAACGGCCCCGCTCGTCAGGCGCATGGCGCGAAAACTCGCGAAGACTGGGCATCTCGATAAGCTTATTATGAGCAGTTTACCTTTTTCGCCGAAGGACGCGCCTGACAGCTCCTCGGACTATGCGCCTTGCGCTGGCCAGCGCGGGATGGCGGTAAGGCCACGTCAGCCGCGCCACGCCCGCCTGGATTTCAGCATCGCGAACCCCCTCCTGCTCGAGGTAACGCTGCAGCCAGTCGAGATAGAACCGTCGCGACCGATGCTCGCCGTCGGCAACGCCCCGGGCCCACCTCGATGCATCGTGACGGCGGTATCTGTCCCAGCGATTAGCGGCCACGAAGACGGGAGCGCGCAGGTAGACTTTCGATAGAAACGCGACATCCTCCCACCGCTTGAAACTCTCATCGAAGCCGCCCGTCTGCTCGATCAGCTCGCGGCGCATCAGGAACGAACTCGGGCAGGGAGCGCCGGCGGGGCCCAGCGGATAGGTCAACTTCAGCAGATCCGGCGGGCGATACAGCTTCCCGGCCGGAGCGAGCGGCGGCACTTGCTCGCTCTCGGGCCCGCGCCCATCGTCGAAGTAGATGCTGTGGCCGTACAGCAGCGCAGCCTCCGGGTATGCGTTCATCAGCGCAACCTGTTGCTCGAGCTTGTGCGGCAGCCAGATGTCGTCGGCATCAAGCAGCGCGATGTACTCCCCCCGGCTGTGCCGCATTCCGAGATTGCGCGACGCGCACACGCCTACATTGCGTTGGCCCGGATGTTCCAGACAACGGATGCGGGCCGGATCCGAATCGGCATATCGTCCGGCGATGGCCGGACTGCTGTCGGCGGAGCCGTCATCCACCAGCAGCAATTCCCATTGCGGGTACGTCTGCGCCAACACGCTGTCCACGGCCTCCGCCAGAAACCGTTCGGCGTTGTAGATCGGTATAACTACGGAGACCAGTTCTCTAACGCGGGATTCAGGCATACGGCCGCGCCACAACCTTCTGCGTGCGAACGCCAATGATGAGCGGGTATTCCGGATCGTGTTGATCCAGTTCTTCCGTGGTCAACTCCGCCACGACCAGTCCGTGCAGGAACGCCACTCCCGAGAGCACGTTACCGTAGGTTGCCACAGCCGTGTGCTCCTCGCCGAAACACTCCTCGAACATTCGCCTGGCGGAATACTGTGTGAAGCGCCAGTAGTCTGTACCGGCGCCCGCGCGGAGCCTCGGTGGACAGTCCTGGCTGATTCCCGGAAGCGTCACCAGGAGAACTCCGCTGGGCGCCACGATGCGGTAAAGCTCACGTACGGCGGCAGCGTAGTCGTAGATGAGCTGCAACGTTTGCGTGCAGATAATGCAGTCGAACACGTTATCGCCGACTGCGTCACAGCGGCTGAGATCCGCAGTGATCGTTCGCGCCGGATTATCTTCATTTATGTCGATGATATCGGCGCGAGTGACGTGTCGGCCGCCAAAGCGCCGGGTGTACACGTCAGACCCAACCTCCAGCACGTGACCACTGATGTCTTCCCGATGGGCTGCAAGAAATGCTTCGATGTAATAGCGATCGATGCACTCGCCACGATCCCAGCCGAATGCCGGCCGGTAAGGCCTCACCCGGCGAAGCGTGGAGAAGTCTGTGACACGGTCGAAGGGCAGCAGCGCGCGGCGAAAGTCCCGACGGCGCCCGCGAAGCCAGGCGCGGAGCGGTGGCGGCAGGATGCTCTTCAGCGCGTTTCCCATGCGGTCGGTCGAGCGGGCCTCATTCGCAGAGCTGAGTCTGTTCTATAGCTTATAATTGTGCGCAACCCGATGCCAGAGCCCGCCGCAACTTCGCCATTCATGCGGTCTGCGGGAGGCTGCCGTTAATGCAGGTGTCGGTGGTGGTGCCCACGTTCAATCGTCGCGCCATCGTTCTGCGGACAATCGAGACTCTCTTCCGGCAGAACTTCGCTCCGGCGGACTACGAAATCCTTGTCGTGGTGGACGGTTCCACCGACGGAACCGCCGAGGCATTGCGCGCTTTGCAACCGCCCTGCCGGTTCCGAGTCATCGAGCAGGAGAACCGGGGACTGGCGGGCGCGCGGAACACCGGGTTTCGGGCGGCCGGGCATGAGCTGATCGTCTTCCTCGACGACGATATGCTGTGCGATCCTCTGCTGGTCCGCGAACATTGCGCGGCGCACCGGGTACACGAAAAAGCGATCGGCTTTGGGCCGGTATTCCTCAGCGTCGACAGTCCTCCCAGCCTCGCCGCGGAGTGTTTTCGCCGGGAGGTGGGCGCCTTCTATTTGAAGCATCGGCACAACCCCGAATTGCCGTGGCCGCGCACTGCCGCCATATTCGGCAATACCTCCCTGCCGCGATCATTACTCGTCGAGGCCGGCGGCTTCGATGAACGCTTTCGCATGCGCGAAGACGCCGAACTGGGCGCTCGCCTGTTTGACGCCGGAGCGGAAGCCCGCTACATCCCAACGGCCGTCGCGCACCAGGTCTACCGAAAAACCACCGCCGACCTGATCCGTGACGCCGAATCGTTTGGCGTAGCCGACCGCCTCCTCGTTCGCGAGCGACCGGAACTCTCCTGGCAGACGTTTCTGGACACGACCACTGATGTCCTCTGGAAGCGGCTCCTGCGGCGTACCGCCGCAGCCTGTCCCCCCGCCGCCGACGCCCTGCTCGCCCCTTTCTGCTTACTCGGCGAAACCTTCCCGCAGCTCGGAACCGTACGCAGCATGGGTGTTCGCGCGCTGCAGATAAGGCGGGCGATTCATTGGTACCGCAAAATGATGGAGAGCTGAGCCTATCGTTTGCGCCGTCGCAGCGCCACAACGAGCGTGGGGCTCAGGTTCAGCAGACGAGGCAGGAACCACTCCAGCCCCGTACGCGCCTTCGTACGCCAGGTCAGCCCTGGGTTGGCCAGCATCGGGAGCAGTGCTGGTGAAAACCCGCCGTCGATCAAAAGGCGGACCATCTCGTGAGTCGCCGCCTCGCCCGCCAACGAGGAATGCGTTTCCACAACGATCAGACGAATGCCGCTGAGATCGGCGTGGCTCAGCAACTCCACCTCCGCGCCTTCGATATCGCAGATCAGCACCGTCGCGCGGTACTCCTCAATGGCATTCTCCAGGCAGAAAACAGGAACCTGTGCGCTCCTGACGATGTGGTCATCTTCGGGGGAGGCGCTCAGCCGCGAACCCCAGAACGCCTTATCGACATGGAAGCTCGCTGTTGCGTTCGGATCGGTTATCGCCTGCCGGTGTCTGAGAACGCCAATCTGCCCCCGAATACCGTCCAGACCATTTCGGCGAAAATTGTCCCGCGCGTTGCGGGCGATTTCCGGATCGGCCTCGAACGTGGTCACGCTGTCAGCGCCGGCAATCCTCGCCGCGGTCATTGCAACCAGGCCGATTCCTGTTCCCAAATCGATGACCCGGTCGCCGGGCTTGACTAACCGACTCACGAGGTATCGCTCGGCGCCCTCGTACTCACCCCGTGCCAGCGCGCCAGCAATCTCCTGATCGTAGCTGTCGTCCAGGAACACGGCGAAGCCGCCGATCTCGATTACGCGACCGGGCCGCCCGGGAGGGTCGATCACGGTTTCAGTATCGCGGATTCGTTACCCAGCGGCGCGCGTCAGCGCTCTATGCGCTGCATGCCTCGCCGCACTCGGGGCTGCCGCAGCAGGTTCGGCGCATGTGCCCGGGCTGGTAAGTGCAGCGCGGGTCCTCGGCAAGGTAGTCGCCGGTGAGGGCATAAGCGCGCGCGCGCGATCCTCCGCAGATGTTGCGGTATTCGCATTGGCCGCACTTGCCGCCGCGCAGTTCCATGTCGCGCAGCGAGCGGAACAGCGACGAGTTGCGGTACACCTCAACCAATGAATCGCGGAGCACGTTGCCGGCGGAAATCGGCAGAAAACCGCTGGGGCAGATCTCGCCGGTATGCGACACGAATACAAACCCCTTGCCATCGCTGACGCCCGCCGTGCGGTACATCACTTTACGGCTGGTCCCCTCGCCATGGCCGTCCTGCTTCAGGCGCTGGGCCACATAGCGGCGATAATGCATCGCCTCGGTGGTCTTCACATCGAACGATGAGTTGAGCGATACGTCGTAGAGGACCTCGAACACTTGCTCGTACTCCTCGGGCGTCAGATCGTCGGTAGCGGCCGCGCGACCGGTCACCACCAGAAAGAACACGCTCCACATACGCGTGCCGATCTCTTCAGCCAGTTGCGCCACCGCGCGCAGCTTGTGTATGTTCCGGCGCGTGACGGTGGTCTGGAGCTGCGTCTCGAGGCCGATTCTTTGCGCCTCCCGCAGCGCCGTCATCCCTCGATCGAACGAGCCTTGTACGCCGCGGAACGTGTCGTGGGTCTCGGCGTCGGGGCCGTCCAGGCTGATGGCCATCCTCGCCAGGCCGCAGTCGCGAAACCGGTGGACCGCTTCGCGAGTGAGCAGCGGAGTCGCGCTTGGGCTTACGTTCGTCCGCAGCCCCAGGCGCGCGCCGTAGCTCATCAGTTCGAAAAGATCGGGTCGCTTCAGCGGGTCTCCGCCGGTGAACACGAACAGTGGATTACCGAAGCGCTTCACTTCGTCCAGCAGCGCTTTGGCCTGTTCGGTGGTGAGCTCATCCGGAGCGCGCAGGGGTTGGGCACAGGCGCGGCAGTGCAGACATGACAGATCGCAGGCCTGCGTGGTTTCCCAGATCACCAGCATGGGCGACATATCGAAGTTCATGGGCATAGGTTTTCGCAGCTTCATGCAACAAAGTTGCAATCAGCCCGCCAAAGAGCAATGCCATGACATTGCGGGGGAAAACACCCAGTTACGCTGGCGAGAACGGGGAATAGGCGGCGCGTTGGGGCATATGCCCCAGAAAGGTAGCGCAGGCCACCGGAGTTCCCGGCAGCCTGCGCGCCTGCAGGGAAGGGACTCAGAACATGAAACGCATGCCGAACTCGATGGCTCGGGGAGCCCCGAGTCCGAACACGCCCGTGCCGACACCAACGCGATTGGTGATCCGATCGCCCTGGATGGTTCCATCAATGGAACCGGCCCCACCGGTCAACAGACCGCTGATGACGTTCGGGGGCAGGTCGTAGTTGGTGAAGTTGAACAGGTTATAGAACGCCACGCTCGGCTCGATCGAAAAGCGCTCGCCGAACTTGTGGTTCCACTTCAGCGTCGCATCGAAGTCGCGAAGCATTCCGACGCCAACCTCACCGGCCGGCGGGACCGGGATAAGGGGTGCGACGGCGCCCAGGGCGTTTAGCTGAGCAGCCGTGAACAGGCCGTTCTGGACGAGCACCTGACCGGCCGGCGTGGGCTGGCCCGCCACCGTACTGTTGTAGTTGTTGATGGCGTTGTCCAGTTGCCCGACGGTGCTGATGCCGCGGTTAAATGAGCCGACTTTGGTGCCGGGCATGATGTCCTGCACGGTGCCGTCGCCGGTGAAGTCGGTGGCGAAGATCTCGGCCGCTCCGAGGCCGCTGTTTGGGACCACCAGCGTAATCGGCAGTCCGGAGTAGAAGTGGGACATGATCCCGAGCTCAAACCCGCCCGGCATGTCGAAAAAGCCGCCGAACGACAACTGGTGCGTGCGGTCGAGCAGCGAAGGTCCCATGAACCCCAGCGGGTTGTTCATATCCACTGCCGAGATAACGAAATCCTGGTCGCTGTTCCCAGGCGTCGACGGGTTCGAGCCGCCGGGATTCACGAAACGCGACAGACTGTATGACACTGTGAAGTTCGCGTTCCTGACCCCCGGCAACGGATTTTTGGACTGGTGCGTAAGCTTGACGTCCATGCCGTTGTACACCGAGCGGCCGATCGGCTGAAGCAGGGGAACCGATCCGTAGTTCGGATTGATGCCGCCGAACGCGCAGCCGGTCGAACTCGTGCAGCCTCCACCGGCCAGCTGCGGCTCGCCCAGGCCGTTGTTCGCGAAATCGGAGATGTTCAGCGTCTGGCCGGCCAGCACTCCGGATGGGCATGGCGCGTCGAGTCCTGCCTGCACCGTGTTGACGCCGCACTGCGCAAGCGTGGCGGCAATCGCGGCCTGCGCCGCACCCTTATTGAAGTACTTGACGTCGCCGGAGTGATTAGCGTCGATGCCCAGCAGAAAGTGCGTGGACACGTTGCGGATGTAGTCCACGGTCAGAATCGTGCCCGGATGAATCTCGTGCTGGACGCCGATGTTCATCTGCAGCGAGCGCGGAGTCTTGTAATTCGGCGCGAATAACCCGATCGGGATATTCACGCCCGAGGCGAGCTGTGTTCCGATGTAATTCGGGTTGGGCGCGCTCACATTGAACGGCTCCGCGGCCTGGTACTGAGCCTGGAATGCAGCCAGTCCCGCGGCAGCCTGGCCCACGGTTTCGTTGCAGGCGTTGCCCGGCGTGATGGTGCCTCCAGGAACGGCGATGGGCAGCGGTCCGAACGAGCAGCCCGTCGGGAATTGCAGAAACGCGCCACTGGTGAGCCGGAGCGGCCGGTCGAAGAGAACATTGTTGAAGATCACGTTCTCGTAGAAGAGGCCCGTGCCGGCGCGAATCACCGTCTTGCCTTTCCCGCCAATGTCCCAGGCAACGCCGATCTGCGGAGCGAAATTCAGGTTCGGCTGATGCACCGGGTTGCCAGCGCCCGGAAAGATCGCATTCAGAGAAGTGATCGAGCCCAGATCGCTGTCGGTCCGTCCGGTATCCCGAACGTAGCGCAAGCCGTAGTTCAGGGTGAGGTCGCGACGGATCTTCCACGTATCGTCGAAGTAGAGTCCGAGGCGGTTATCAGGACCGAGGCGCCCCGCCGGATATCCCAGCGCCGGGTTCTCCGTCGAATAGCCCTGTCCGTTGCCGAAGAGGACAACTTCCACCGGGTAGTTCAGAGGATTGCCCGCACCGCCGGATAAGGACCGCCGGCCGCGATCGTGTCATCGCCCGGCACCAGGTTAGTGAGGACATAGGGCGCCAGCTTGAAGAAACTGGCAAAACCGCCCACAGTAATGTTGTTGTAGGCCGCGCCGAACCGGAGGAAGTGGTTGCCGAGCGGCCGGCCGCCTTCATACTTCAACTGGTAATCGCGTTGGAGGGTCGCCTGAGGCGCCAGATAGTTCGGTCCGGTTGCCGGGCCGTTGTTGACCGCCAGCGTGACCCCGAGGTCTGCGAGCGGCAGCCCGCTCCCGATCACCGCGTCGGCGATCCCGTTCTCGAATTTCAGCCGTTGAAACCGGAAGGTGTGCGTCCACTCTCCGTTGGTCCAGTCCGCTCCGAACGCGTGCGTGCGGCTGTAGTTCTTGTTCCGGTAGGGCTGCAGGCTGGACGAGAAGAAGGTGGCTACATCCAGTGCGCCGAAGTACTGGAACCGGTAAAACAGGCGAAGGTTCTTCGTCGCCTGCCAGTCCAACCGCCCCATCGGTTCCGTTTCGCGGAACGGCGCCGAGAATCCGCCGGAGAAAGCATCGAACGGAGCGGGATACTGCACCGGCGAGAATTCATCCTGCTTGGTGCGCTCCGCGTCCAGAAAGAAGAACAGCTTGTCCTTGACGATCGCGCCGCCGAACCGGCCGCCGAACTGTTGCCGTTGATAAGTGGCGAAAAGTCCCGGAGGATGCGGAAGCATCGCGCCCCAGGTGTCATCGCGAATCGCATAATACCCTTCGCCGTGGAAATCGTTGCTGCCTGTACGGGTGACGATGTTCACCGAGCCCGACGAGGTGAGCTCGTTCGAGAGGTCGAGGTTCGACTGGCTGATCTGAAACTCCTGAATGCCGCTGGACGGAATGTCCTGCGTCGTCGTGCCTACGGTTTCATCCGATACGTCCAGTCCGTCCACCTCAATGCGCGCCGTTCGTCCGAAACGGCCGCCGAACGAAATGGAGGAGTACCCTACTTTGGTCGGATCGAAATTCGTTCCGTCCTGAATCTGGACACCGGGCTCGAGCTGCGCCAGGTCCAGAAAGTTGCGGCCATTGATCGGCAGATTGTCGATCTGCTGGCTAGTGAGTACGCCCTGTACAGTGGCCTGTTCGGTATTCACTCCCACCGCGGCCGCCTGAACTTCCACTACCTGCGACGATGCTCCGATCTGGATTTGCGCATTTGCCGTCGTGGTCTGACCAACCTGAACGGTTACGTCGGTTTGCGATGTCTGAAACCCCTTCGCTTCCACCCGCACCTGATACTGACCCGGAATCAGGCCGCCAAAGGTGTATCCGCCCTGCTGATTTGTAACGGTGTTTACCGTGACGCTCGGTCGCTCTGCCAACGAGGGTAATTTGAGCGCCGGGTACTGCCGCGCCCGCGGGATCGGTTACAGTCCCCTGGACGCCGCCTGTACTGATGTTTTGTCCCTGGCTCGGCAAGGTAAGCAAGAGCGCAAAAAGGGACATGGTCGTAATCACGCCGCAACGGAGGAGCGGCTTGATTAAAGATGTCATTTTGGTTCTCTCCCGAGATTCAGAAATGGGAGAGGTTATAACACCACATCACGGTTGATCCACCGGATTTTACACTGAGCAGTGATGTTACTAACGTTAAAAAAAGTAAGTTTACTTACTTTATGTAACGCGCCGCATGACTGAAACTCCGCGAGTCAGTAAGACGCGTGCGTTTTGATTCCCCAACAGCAACAGGAGTCCGAACCAGATAAGTCCGTAGGCCCCCAGGATAATGAGCGCGGTCAGCTGTGGGATCATGCTGCGAGTAACTGGCCGCAGCATCCAGCCCGCCGCCGCGGCGACGAGAGCAGCGCCCCATAGCTGGGCAAGGAACGCGACCGGTAAGTGAATGGCTCCGATCCGACGCGAAAGTGATCTGCGTAACAGAGCGAACTCCAACCAACCGGCTACTCCGGCCGACGCGGCCAGACCGGCAGCCCCCCAACGCGGGTCGATGCCCAGCACCGGAGGCAGCGGTACCGCGCAGCCATACCCGAGCGCACCGGTCAGGCACACCCGCAGTACAGCGAAACGGAAGGGCGTCCGGGTATCGCCGAGTGCGTAGTAAGTGGATGAGAACAGCCGGCTCATGGTCGAAGCCAGCAGCCCGATGGCCGATCCGCCCAGTATCCGCCACACGAAAATCGCGTCCGCCTGTGTGAACCTGCCGGACCGGTAGATTGCGGCCGCAATGACGTCGCCGAAAGCCAGAAACGCGGCTGCGGTCGGTACAACGAGGAAAGCGATCTGTCGCAGGCGCGACTCCAGCCGCGCCCGCAACTGGCCGGCCACCTCCGTCTCCGCGCCCAACAGGTGCGACATCTCGGTCAGCTCGGCCGTAGAGATGGACATGCCGAACAGGCTCACCGGCAGCAGCGCAAGCGTCTGCGCGTAGGAGAGCGCCGCCACGGAGCCGGACGGGAGCAGGCTGGCGATGACGTTGTCCAGATAAGCGCTGATCTGCACCACGCCCCGGCTGGTGAATACCGGGAAGAAGTTCCGCACCACGCGCCGAACAGGTTCCGCCCCCCAGTCGAGCACGAGGCGCAAATGGGGAATCAGCGGCAATACCAGCGGCAATTGCACAGCGAACTGGATGAGGCTGCCCCCCACCGCGCCCCATGCCGCCAGCACCGCGAGGCGGTCGAGCGTCGACCGGCGGCCGAACGCGAGCAGCGTGCCGATGATCACCGCGTTCCAGAGCACCGGCACGGCGTAGCCGATAAAGAAGCGCCGGTGGCTGTTCAGAATCGCAAGGCACCACGCCGACCACACCAGCAGGCCCGTCGCCGGAAAGAAGATGCGCACGAGCGCGATGCACAGCTCACGGCGCTCGCCGTGAAAACCAGGGGCGATTCCGGCGATCAGCCAGGGCGTGGTGAAGACGCCCACCACCACCAGAACGGTGGTCGCGAGAGCCAGCAGCGACGCGACGGCCCCGGCCACGCGCCCCGCCTCGCGCTCGTCTTTGCGCGCCAGCAGCCCGGCGTAGACGGGGATAAAGGATGCCGAAAGCGTGCCCTCGCCGAAAATGTTCTGCAGCACGTTGGGAATGCGCATGGCGGCGCGGAAGGCGTCGGCCGCGCCCGAATCACCGAAGAAATGCGCGAAGACGCTGTCGCGCAGCAGTCCCGAGATGCGGCTGAGCAGTATGCCCGCGGAAACGAAGAAAGCGGCGCCGCCGCGTCGCGTTGGGTTCGAAGAGGTGGAGGCGATGCTCCTATTGTCGTCGCATTCGCTTCAGCTGTTCCAGTTCCACCGATCTTTGCAGCGCGTCGCCGCTGCCGTCGTCATGGCTGAGCGCCGATTCATAAGCGGGCTCGTCCCCGAGTTTGATGTGCGCGCGCATAGTGTCCAGTTGGTCCACCAGATCCAGCGCCGCCGTGGGGCAGCCCGCGTTCAGCCGCGCACGGATGGCCAGCAGCTGCTCGCCCATCGTCCTGTGGATTGCGGCATGCGCGTCGACGTTCCGTGCGCCGTGCTCGCGCAGAAACTTCTCCTCGCGGGCAAAGTGCGATGCGCAGTAATCGACCACGATGTCCAGAATGCGAACGATGATCGCCGTATCGGCGCCCGCTCGCATCGCCTTGTTGAGCGTGTTCAGAATGCTGTCGATCGCCTCGTGCTCGGCCTCCAGCGCGGCCACCGTCGCTCCGCTGTCCGCTAGCGCCTCGATTGTGCGGGCATAGTCCATCTCTCATCTATGTTCCGCTCGGGCTCGAAACTTCTCACAGCATCGTCCGAGTATCCTGATTGCAGGCACGCCGGAGGCATGCTTGACGTTCACACAAATTGCGTTCCTTGCCCTGGCGCTGGCGCAGCCGTGTTTTGCCGAGTGGACCAGGAGCGTCGATTGCGCCGCCGGCCGCGTCTATCGCGACGTACGGATCGACGCCGGCAGGGACGAGTTCTGCGAGTTGCATCTTCCGGGATCGCTGTGGGTGCGCGATGGCCCCGCACGTTTCTGGTACAGCGAAGGACATTTCGGCGCGGCCGGGACGTACAGTGAGGGCCGCAAGGTGGGCCGCTGGAGGGAGTGCGATCGGTTCGATCGCTGCCGCGAGCAGACGTATCCGCGCGCAGTGAACCCGGCCATCCCGGTGAAATACATACGCGGTAAGTACGTGTTCGATTTTCGTTCCTGCTGGTCCACGTGGATCACGCGTCAGACTCCGGAATCGTTTCTGGAATTGAACATTGTCAGCGGTCTCATCCGCTGCCAGGTCACCTATATGCCATCGACTGGAACAGATCGGGCGACAGGAGGTCCGGGGACGTACTTGTGCGAAGTTCCGTACGCGGTCGGGGTCCGTGAGTTCGATTCGCTGGACCTGCGGACCGAGCTCCCCCGGGCCGGCTTGCCTCAGTTCTGCCGCGAGGACGAGCCTTCCGGAAATCTAAGCATGCCCGATGGATCTCCGGCTCAGGCCGTGGCGATATGGGCCAACACGCGGTTCTTCGACAGTCGCGCACAGAGACAGACCCGGGTGTGGGAAACCCTCGCGAATCGCGTCGATGTGGAGTGCGCCGCGCTGACGCCTGAGCGGCTGACCCTGCGGCTGAACGAATACGCCGAGAGGTTAGTTCTCGATCACATGGGCAAAGACGAAATCAGAGGCGATGCGTGCGGCGGCCGGTTCCCGTTCTCACCCATGAAAACGGTGCGGGACGCGGCCGGACGCACACTTTTCACGTTCGGCTTGAGCCGCAACCCGAAAACCGCCGAACACCAGCGCGCCTGTATAACATCGGAGCTCGAAGTGAAGCCGTCCTGCGCCGCGCGGTAACCGCGCAAGACAGTTCATGTGGCGCAGACGATCCTTTTTCGTTGTCTGCGATTGCTCACAGAACACGGCAGGCCACAAAAACCGATGGCCTGCCCCTCAGAGTTATACCAGCGCCGCAGTGTTCGATAACGTGCCGATCTCCGGGATGGAGATGCTCACCACGTCGCCGGGCTCGAGCGCTGCCTCGTGCGGGGCGATGATGCCCGTTCCGGTGAGCAGCACCGATCCTGCCGGCACCGGATTGGCGCGCAGCAGATACTCGATCAGCGTTTCGAACCGACGGCACAGCGCCGCGGTGGAGGTCTCGCCGGAAAAAATCGTCTTCCCGCCGCGCTCGATGGTGCAGGTCATTCGCAGTTTGTACGGGTCGGCAATCTCGTCCGCGGTGACGATGGTCGGTCCCAGCGCGCAGCACCCCGTGAAAATCTTCGACTGCGGCAGATACAGCGGGTTCTCGCGCTCGATGTCCCACGCCGAAACATCGTTCCCGATGGTGTACCCGACAATCCTCCCTTTGCCGCCCAGCACCAGCACCAGTTCCGGCTCCGGCGCCGTGAACTTCGCGTCAGGGCGCAGCCCGATGTTCTGACCCGGGCCGACGCAAATCCGTCCGGTACCCTTCAGGAAGAGCTCCGGCCGGGCCTCGCGGTGGACATGCGCGTAGAAGCCCTCGCGCGTGCCATGCTCGGCGTCGCGAAAAGACGCGCTGGTCTCATAGGTGCAACCGGCGCCCCACACCTCGCGCGGGCTCAGCGGAATAATCGGCTGCAACGGCTCTTTGTGCACCGCCGCCAGCCTCGATGCAACCGCGGCCAGCGGCACGCGTTCCTGCTCGGCGCGGGTGATGAGCTGATAGAGCGTGTACTCGGGAATGGGACGCGCGGAGCCATTCTCGAAGATGGCGGCGGTTACGGCCCCGTTCCAGTTCACCTGTCCCAGTCGCATGTGAGCGCTACCCTCAGAACGATACTTTAGGCGCTGTTCGCGCGCCCGGTTCGGTCTGGAAGTAGGCGTTCTCGCGCTGGAATCCGAACATCCCGGCGATCAGGTTGTTCGGGAAGAGCTGGATGTCGGTGTTGTACTTCGTCACCGTCTCGTTGTACTTGCGCCGCTCAACGGCAATGCGATTCTCGCTGCCCGCCAGCTCGTCCTGCAGCCGCAGGAAGTTCTCGTTCGATTTCAGCTGCGGATAATTCTCCACCACCACCAGCAACCGGCTGAGCGCGCTGTCCAGCTGATTGTTCGCCTGGATCTTCTGCTGGGGCGTCTGGGCACCGCCCAGCGCCGCTCGGGCATTGGCGATGTTGGTGAAAACCGTGGTTTCCTGCTTGGCGTAGCCCTTCACTGTTTCCACCAGGTTCGGGATCAGATCCGCGCGCCTTTGCAGAACGACGTCCACCTGCGCCCACTGGTTCTTGATCGCCTGTTGTTCCGTCACCAGCGTATTGCGCGCGCCCATGGCCCACCCGAAGAAAACCACCACCACGAGCACAAGGACGATAACTACAAACAGAGCAGCCTTCATCTATCCCTCTTCCCCGTTCCTCTCATTTTGCCAGCCGGTCTACAAATTGTACTGCGAGGGCCACCGCCGCCAGGTATTCTTCGAACAGCGCGGACGGAGTGACTGACTTCTCGCTCACCGTTCCCTCGCGGATACTGAGCAGCGTTTCGAATGGGGCCGCGCTGATGCCGATCTCGCGCATGTGCGAGATCACCTCGCGCTTGCTGGTCCCCGTGGCGACTCCCGCCAGCAGCAGCGCATGGCGGATCAACACCGAGAACGTGGAGACTGAGTCGAGCATGAGCCGCAGCAGAGCATCGCGGTCGGTCAACACGGATGCGGCCTTCTGACGCAGGCGCAGCTGCTTTGCGCGCAGATCGTGCTCCACCTGCGCGCGGTAGAACGTCCGCTCCACTTGCAGGCCCTCGATCACATCACGCCCGTACAGCACGCGGCGCTGTTCCAGCATGTCGTGGAACTCGATGGGGAACACATCGGTGGACGTGCGCACTTCCTCTTCGGAGAGCAGCAGCGGAGATGGGTGCCCTTCTTTGCGCCACCAGCGCACGATCGGTTCGGCATCGGCGATCTCGCGCGCCGACACTCCGGTCAGCACGCACATCACGTTCAGGTCCGAGAATTTCTCGTGATGGTCAGCGCCGGCTCCCGAGCCGTAAAGGATCACCGACGCCAGCCGGTCTCCCAGCGCTTTCCGGGCTACGTCGACAAGTTGAGCGAGTTTCTTATCCATGTGCGATCACCAACTGCCTGAGGCGCCGCCTCCTCCGAAATCTCCACCGCCGAATCCGCCGAATCCGCCACCACCGCCGCCACCCCCGGAATCGAAGCCGCCAAATCCGCCGCCGCCAAATCCACCGCCGCGTCCCATGCCGCCTCCCATGATATTGCCCAGAAGGAACCACGGCAGGCACCCGCACCCGCTGCCGCCGCGCCGTCCGAACAGCATCAGCAGGACAATGATGCCGATAATGATGAGCGGGATCGGAATGCCGCGCGGTCCGCCTCCGCCGCGGGTCTCGCCGCTCGGCTCAGGCTCCGCCGGCCGTTCGAGGCCGAAATCGAGCTTGACGCCTTTGGCCGCCGCTATGCGCGAGCCCATCGATTCGATGCCCTCGAGCACGGCAGGCCCGTACTGGCTCTGGCGCAGCAGCGGGCGCATGTCCCGCTCGACGCTGCCCACGAATCCGTCGGGCAGGATGGGCTCCAGACCATAGCCCACCTCGACTCTGTCCTTGTGATCGCGAATGGCGAGCAGCAGCAGCAGGCCGTTGTTATCGCCTTTGTGCCCGATGCCCCACTGGCGCGCCAGGGTGTTGGCGAAGTCGTCGATGGGCGCGCCGTCGAGCGTGTCGACGGTCACCACCGCCATCTGCACGCCGGTGGCATGCTCTACTTTGCCGAGGTAATCCTCCGCTGCAGCCTTCGATTGCGCGTCAAGAACGTGCGCGAAATCGCTGACGTAGCCCTGCGGCTTGAGCGATGCGGGATCGAGCGCAAAGGCCGAGACGGCGGCCACGAAGAAAAGGAAGAATGCAGGCCAAAGGCCTGCTCTACTGTTCGCGTTCTGCTTGCTCAGCAGTCCAGCTCCTCGCGTCGAATCCTGAACTCCCCGAGGTTGCCCAGCATCGCGAGGGTGATTTTCTTCGCGTCGAAAAATTCGCGGGCGATCGCCCGCACCTGTTCCGCGGTCACCTGCTCGATGCTCTCCAACATCTCGTCCAGACTGTAGAAACGTTTGTAGTATATCTCCTGGCGAGCCAGGTTGCCCATACGGCTGGACGTGGATTCGAGCCCGAGTACGAACGATCCCTTCAGGTGATCTTTGGCGCGGCGAAGCTCGTCTTCGCCCACCAGCTCATTTTTCAGATTGCGAAACTCCTGGACGATCAGGTCCACCACCTGCCGTGCGGATTCCATGGAGGTGCCCGCGTAGATGGCCAGACAGCCGGTGTCCGAATACATGCTCAATTCGGAGAAAACCGCGTAGGCGAGGCCCTGCTTCTCGCGGATATTCTGGAACAGCCGCGAGCTCATTCCGCCGCCCAGCACGGTATTCAGCACGTAGCACACGAAACGGCGCTCATGCGACATGGGCAGCGACGGAACGCCCAGATAGAGGTGCGTCTGCTCGAGCGAGGTCTTGTTGCGAAACACCAGGCGTGCGTGCGGCGAAGGGGCTGCATCGGCCGGCAGAGTGCCGGGGGTGGTCAGCTTATCGAAGCGCTCGCGCGTAAGCTCGACCACTTCCTCGTGTCTCAGCTTTCCCGCCGCCGTGATCAGAATGTTCGAGGGCCGGTACATGCGTTCGTAATACTCGCGCAACATCCCCTGATTGAACGCCTGCACCGTTTCGCGCGTGCCGAGGATGGGTCGTCCGATGGGATGGTCTTTCCAGAAATTGCTGGAAAAGATTTCGTGAAGCAGATATTCGGGATTATCCACTTCCATCTTCAGCTCTTCGAGAATGACGCCTTTTTCTTTCTCGATATCCTCGTCGCGAAACAGCGGGTTCAGGACCAGATCGGACAACACGTCGAAGGCGACCGGCAGGTGCTCGTCGAGAACCTTGGTGTTGAAGCTCACCATTTCCTTCGCGGTGAACGCGTCGAGGCCCCCGCCGATCGAATCCACCGAGCGGGCGATGTCTTCGGCAGACCGGTGCTCGGTTCCCTTGAACACCATGTGCTCGATGAAGTGCGAAATGCCGTTCTCCTCGGCCGTTTCACGCCGCGATCCCGAGCCGATCCAGATGCCCAGAGAGACGGAACGAACGTGCTCCATCTGCTCGGTCACGATCCGAATGCCGTTGGGCAGCGTGGTCCTCTGGATCTCACGCGGCGTCAGAATTAATGTAGGAAATGCCATCGCTCCAGCAGATTTCATCTTAGCGCGCCCCCTCTCACCGGGTTGGACGCTTGCCGTGGGAACCCCGATGCTAAACTAAGAACTGTGGCGCAACCCCTTGTAGGACTGGAACTTGGCGACATCACTCAGGTCCTGGGGGACCAGCATCCGGCGTTCCGGGCCCGCCAGATTTACGACGCTGTTTATCGGCAAAAGGTCTCGAAAGTCGAGTCCATCACGAATCTTCCGGCTGCTTTACGGCGTGAACTGGCCGAGCGCCACCCGCTGGGAATCCCCGAGCCGGCATCCTCATGGGCCTCCGTGGACGGCACGCGCCGCTATCTGCTGAAGCTGGAGGACGGCCGCACCGTGGAAGCGGTCCTGATGCCCGAAGAGGATCGCGACACTCTGTGCATTTCCAGCCAGGTCGGTTGCCCGGTGAACTGCGGGTTCTGCCTGACCGCGCTGATGGGGCTCGAGCGCAACCTGACCGCTGGCGAGATCGTTGGCCAGGTGCTGTTCATCCTGCGCGAGCACGGTCTGAATGCCGCGAGCGATCGCGTGAACATCGTGATGATGGGCATGGGCGAGCCGCTGCTCAATCTGACGAATGTGCTGAAGGCGACGCGCCTGCTCACCGATCCGGCAGGCATCGGCATCTCCGCGCGCCGAATCACCATATCGACCTCGGGTATCACGCCGAAAATCGCCGAACTGGGCCGCGAGGCCGTTCGGCCGAAGCTGGCCATCTCGCTGAACGCCTCCACCGAAGAGCAGCGGCGCGAGCTGATGCCCATCACGCGCAAGTATCACCTGGCGGAGCTGATTGCCGCGTGCCGCGCGTACCCGCTGCGGCCCTGGGAGCGGCTGACGTTCGAATACGTGCTGCTCGGCGGCGTGAACGATTCCGACGCGGACGCGCGCCGTGTGGTTCGCCTGCTGGCGCATCTCAAGGCGAAGGTGAACCTGATTGCGCTGAACCCCGGTCCGGGCATTCCCTTCCAGACGCCCGACGCGGCGCGAGTGTTCGCGTTCCAGGAAACGGTTCGTCGGGCGATGCCGTGTTTCATTCGCAAGCCGCGCGGCCGCGACATTTTCGCCGCGTGCGGGCAGTTGAAGCGCATGGAAGAAGGCCCCGGCGAATTGGTAACACTGTAAGCATAGTAGAGCAGGCTTTCAGCCTGCCTCGCCACTACCTTGACAATCTACATAGAAAGAGTATCATCCTATGTAGACATGCCTGATCGAAAGACCGATCTCCTGCAGGGCACCCTCGACCTGCTGATTCTCAAGACCGTGGCCAATGGCCCGCTGCACGGCTATGGAATCGCCCAGCGAATTCTCGTGGTGTCCAAAGAACTGCTGCAGGTGCAGCAGGGTTCGCTCTATCCCGCTCTGCACCGGCTGCAGCGGCAGGGGTTTCTCAAATCGGAATGGAAGGAATCCGGCAACGGTCCCATGGCGAAGCTGTACTCGCTGACAGCGGCCGGCCGGAAACGCCTGCAGGAGGCGACCGGCGAGTGGCAGCGCTATGCGGGCGCGGTCGCGCTGGTGCTGGAGTCCTGAAAGGAGAAGCCCATGCCTTTCTTCCGGAATCGCGAGGAAACCGAGCTTGAGCGCGAGATTGCCCATCATCTGCGCGAGCTGGCCGCCGAATACGAACGGCAGGGACATTCCCGCGCGGAGGCCGCGCTGCTGGCGAAGCGCGCATTTGGCGGGAGCGCGCTGGTGAAGGAGCGCTGCCGCGACGAACGCCGCGGGGCATGGCTCACCGGCCTGAAGCAGGATATCGTCTTCGGCCTGCGCATGATGCGCCGGACGCCCGTGATTACGGCGTCGGCGGTGTTGTCGCTCGCGCTCGGCATCGGCGCCGGTACGGCCATCGCGTCGCTCATGGATGCCGTGTTGTGGCGTAGTCTTCCTGTTCCCGAACCCGACCGGCTCGCGATCATCGATTGGCAGTCGCACGGCTTTCCGCGCGATCTGGTGGATAGCGCTTCGGGCTCCTTCATGAAGGACGGCGGCTGGGACGTCGCCGATTTCTTTTCCGGTCCCGCGTTCTTCCAGATGCGCGACCGGGTCTCGGCGCTCGCAGCGCTGGCGGCATTCTCGTGGCCCGATGCGGTGAGCGTCAGCTTTGCCGATCGGCCCACGGTGGCGCAGGCGCGGCCCGTCAGTGGCAACTTCTTCAGCACGCTCAGCGTGCGCGCACAGTATGGACGCGTGCTGGCCGGTCACGACGATGCTCGCGGCGCGCCTCCCGCCGTTGTCGTGAGCCATCGCTTCTGGGTTCGCGAGCTTGCCTCCGACCCGGGCGCCATCGGCCGAACCATGAGGATCGACAACACGCCTTACGTGATCGTCGGCGTTCTCGACCCGAGCTTCTACGGACTGTTTCCCAGCGACGCCGCTGAACTATACACGCCGCTGCAGCGGGCCTTCCGCCGGTTTGGGGGTAGCGGCGATCCGATGGAAGATAACCGCTTCTGGGGCCTCTCGCTGATCGCGCGACGTAAACCCGGCGTGGACGAGGCGCGGCTGCGGATGGCTCTCGACACCTCGTTTCCCGCAACGTGGTCGCGGCAACCGAAGGATCCGCAAACGCGTCCGCGGATTCGGCTTCTGCCCGGCGGGCGCGGGCTGGGCATGGTGGCGCGGGAGTTTCAGAACTCCCTGCTGGTGCTTGGCGGCCTGGTGACGCTGCTGCTGGTGATTGCGTGCACGAATATCGCGAACCTCCTGCTCGCCCGCGCGGTAGCCAGACAGAAGGAAGTGGGAATGCGCATTTCGCTCGGCTGCAGCCGGACGCGTCTGATGCGGCAATTCCTCACCGAGAGCACTCTGCTCGCCCTCCTCGGAGGCGCCGCGAGCATCCTGGTCGCGTGGCTGACGGCGAACCTGCTCGGACAGTTTCTCGAAGGTATGGAACGAATCCCGCTCGCCGTCGCGCTGGATTCCCGCATCCTCATACTGGACGCCGGCATAACCTGCGCGGCTCTCCTCACGTTCGGCCTTTTCCCGGCGTGGCGCGCGTCACGGTTCACCGAAACGGGATGGCTCACCCACGGTATGAGCTCGGCGCCGGGCCGGAAATGGAAAGCCGGCGGCCTGCTGGTTGTGGCGCAGATGGGAATGTCGGTCATCCTGGTGATGGCTGCGGTGATCTTCACGCGCAACCTGCTCGGCATCGAATCCACCGATCCCGGCTTCGACCGCCGCAATCTGGTGATCTACGGCCTTCGTCCCGGCACGTCCGGTTACGAAAAATCCCGTCTGGAGGGCTTCTATTTCAATCTGGAGCAGCGGCTGAGGACCACCTCCGGAGTGGCCGGCGCGGGGCTGGCGTCCATGCGGCCGATGAATATCGGGGGCTGGTGGGACAGCGTACGGCTCGCGAATCAGAAGAACAACGAAAATGCCACCATCAACGGAATCACCCCGGGCTATCTGCCGCTCTTCGTCTCGCATCTGACCGCGGGACGGAACATCACCTGGGCCGACGTCGCCGGCGAAGCGAAGGTCGCGGTGATCAGCGAGGATCTCGCGCGAAAACTGGGAGGCGCGGCGGTATTGGGCCAGATGCTGCAGTTCCCCGATGGTCCGCCGGGCGTGAAGCCGCGTGAGTTTCAGATTGTGGGCATCGCGCCGGTAATCGCCGCCACTTCGATGAAGGAGAGGCCGTACGCCGTATGGCTCCCCATCGATAAGAACGGGCTGGAAGTGACGGTGGTGCTGCGCACGAACCAGCCGCCACGGGTCGCCATGCCGGCGATTCGCCAGGCAATGAACGAGATTGATCGCAACCTGCCGCTCGCCGACCTTACCACGATGGAGCAGCAGATCTCGAAAGGCCTGCAACGCGAGCGGATGTTCGCCACGCTGTGCAGCGGATTCGGCGTTCTCGCCCTTGTTCTCTCCATTGTGGGCCTCTATGGAGTGATTGCGTACAGCACTTCGAGGCGGCGAAGTGAGATCGGCCTTCGCCTCGCGCTGGGCGCCACTCCCGGGAACGTAGCCTCCATGGTGGTTCGCGAAGGCCTGCTGCTGGCCGGACTCGGTATGCTGCTGGGGCTGCCTGTCGTCTGGATGGGTGCGAAATACCTGGAGAAGGAACTCACCGGGCTCAAGCCACTCGAACCCGCGTCGTTCGTCCTGTCGCTGGGAATCCTGCTGGCGTCAGCGTTTATTGCCGTGGGTGTCCCGGCAATTCGCGCATCCGCGCTGCAGCCCGCCGAAACTCTGCGCCAGGAATAAGGGCGGTACAACCCGGCAGCTTTTTCCCGGCCCCGCTCATAAACAGTTGAAAATAAACTTGCTCTGAGCGGCAGCCGGATTGCATAATCGAGCCTGCGCGGCGACCGGCGCCGCGTGCCATAGCGGCCGTTTTGCTGTTAAGCTGCCGCGAATTGCGAACCCCGAAGAGAGAACGGCGTCAGGGAAGCAGGTGGCCGGTTTGAGTGACAAGGGCGGCGCGGGTCAAACGCGGTGCGGGGTTTTTGCCGTTTCCCTCGCTTGGCGGAAGTTCTCGGGGACGTTAAAGCGTCCACAAGAACAGCCTGAGAATCCGACGCAGACAGTGCCCGCGTCCGCCCTCTTTTATCGGCTCTATCCCTCCACCTGCAGGTTGTTCGTTACCGAAAACACGTTAGGAACCGAATTGGCGCGTATGCCTACCAGGTTCTTGTCGGCCTCGCTGGCCACCGAACCCTCCAACGTTACGTGCCCGTTGTCCACGATGATGTGGATGGACGGCAGCGCCCGATAGCCGTAGCGCGTGGACAGCGCCGGGTCGCCATAAATCGCGCGATACTCCGCCATGCGGATCTGATCGTCCATCGGCGACGGGGGCAGAACTTTGATCTCATTGTTTACCTGAGTCACGCCTTCAATGTGCTTCACGGCGTTTTCGGCATCGCTCTTCAGCACCGGTCTGGTGACCGCGCCGAGCAATGTTACCGTCGACCCATCGACGCGAAAAGCGAGGTCGTCGAAGATACCGTAGTACGGCAGCATGAGAAGAGCGTGCCGGACTTCCCGCGCGATCCGAGCCTCGCCTGGAGCGCCCGGCATAAACGCATCGTTGTGATCGTGTTTGTCCGCGTACGCGGCTGAAATGGAGAGAGCGCCCGCCAGAAAAGCGGCGCTGAGGCTTTTCATATTCATACAAAATCCCGCTTGGTAGACGCCGTGCAGCGCGGCGCGTAACGGGGAATTGCCGGTCAGATGCCTTCGCCGCCGGAGAATCGCTCGGCGCGGTGGAGAATTCCGCTGTCCTCGAGCGCCTTCATCACCTGCTCGAGCGCGGATTCATCATCAACCGTAAGATCGGCCACGGACACACAACCCGCCGGCGCCTGTTCCGTTACTGCAATCGCGATCATCCCGGCGCGGGCCAGCGCTCGCGCCGCGAAGGGGTCGCCGGTGACAGCCACGGCCGAGCCATGATCGAAGAGATCGCGTTCCAGCAGCTTCGCAAGGTCCGGCCGCGCAGGCAGCCAGACGATGGCCGGTTCGTGCCCGCTTCGCCGCGAACGCTCCTCCGCGGTCACCGGCTGATGGCGATGGTCGTGACGCGAGGCGTTGCGAATCATGCCGGCCGCCACGGTGGCATTCGAGAGCGCGTCGATGAGGATGAACGCCCCGGTGACGCGGTTCTCGTGGTACGGGTCGAACAGAATCGGCCGCGGCGCGTCAATGGTCACCACGCCGATATCGTTCAGCTTCAGCTCGCGCGCAGCCTCGTGGTCGAGCGTGTTCACGTCGATGCGGCAACGCACCGTGCGCACGGTGGCGCGAACCTGCCTGGTGGTGTGCTTCAGAATATAAGAGCGCCCGGGTTCGAGCGGCGCTTCATTCATCCACACCACCGTCGCGTCGAACGACCTGGCTGCCACCGGCGCCGGCTCGCCCGATCGCACAATCATGTCGCCGCGGCTGATGTCGATCTCGTCTGCCAGCGTGAGGGTGGCCGACATGGGTGCGAACGCTTCGGCGACGCTGCCATTGAAGCCGGCGATCTCGCGGACGCGCGTAGTTTTGCCGGACGGCAGAACGCGAATCTCGTCGCCCGCGCGAATCGTTCCCGACGCAATCTGTCCCGCAAAGCCGCGGAAATCCAGCGTGGGCCGAATCACGTACTGCACCGGGAATCGGAACGGCGCGCGATCATTCAGGTCGTTGGAGGGCACGGTCTCCAGGTACTCCAGCAGGGTGACGCCTCCATACCACGGCGTGCGCTCACTCCGCGAAACGACATTGTCCCCGTCGAGCGCGCTGATCGGGATGAAATGGACCTCCTGGAAGTGCAGCCCGCCGGCAAAGGCCCGGAACTCGCTCTCAATGGCCTCGAAGACCTCCTGGCGAAAGCCGGTCAGGTCCATCTTGTTCACCGCTACCAGCACGCGCGGGATGCCCAGCAGTGAGGCGATATATGCGTGGCGGCGCGATTGCGGGAGCACGCCCTTGCGCGCATCGATCAGAACCACCGCAAGGTGCGCAGTGGATGCGCCCGTGGCCATGTTGCGCGTGTACTGTTCGTGGCCGGGCGTGTCCGCGATGATGAACTTGCGCCGCGCGGTAGAGAAATACCGGTACGCGACGTCGATGGTGATGCCCTGCTCGCGCTCGGCCTTCAGCCCGTCGGTGAGGAGCGAGAAATCGAGCGGGCCCGTGGAACGGTTCAACCCCGATTTTTCGATGGACGCAAGCTGGTCTTCGTACACACCACGCGATTCGTAGAGCAGCCGTCCGATCAGCGTCGATTTGCCGTCGTCCACGCTGCCGGCCGTGGAGAAGCGCAGGAGCTGTTTATTGCCGCTCAGAAATAACCCTCGCGCTTCTTCAGCTCCATGGAGCCTTCCTGGTCGTGATCGATGACGCGGTTCTCGCGCTCCGACCGCCGCATGTGAATCAGCTCATCAACGATTCGGGGCAGCGTGTCGGCGTCCGAGCGAACCGCGCCCGTACAGTACGTGCAGCCGAGCGATCGCATGCGGCTCATGATCGTCTGAGGTTGCTCGCCGGGCGCGAGCGGCAAATCGTGCTCGGGTGCAATCAGCGTTTCTCCGCGCACGATCATCGGCCGCGGCTTCGCAAAATAGAGCGGGACCACCGGGATGTTTTCCTGTTCGATGTACTGCCAGATGTCCAGCTCGGTCCAGTTCGACAGCGGAAACACGCGGATGGTCTCGCCCTTGTCGACGCGGCCGTTGTAGAGGTTCCACAACTCCGGCCGCTGATTCTTCGGGTCCCACTGGCCATGGCTGTCGCGGAACGAGTAGACGCGCTCCTTGGCGCGCGACTTCTCTTCTTCCCGCCTGGCGCCTCCGAACGCCGCGTCGTAGCCGCCTTCGCGCAGAGCGTCGAGGAGCGCCTGAGTCTTCAGCAGCGCGCAGCACTTCTGCGTCCCCAGAACGAACGGGTTCGTGCCCTCGTCGATGGCCTTGCGGTTGGTGTGGACGACGAGCTTCGCCCCGATTTCGCGCGTGAAGTTGTCACGGAACTCGATCATTTCCGCGGACTTGTAGGTCGTATCGATATGTAGCAGGGGAAACGGGATCGGCCCGGGCCAGAACGCCTTCTGCGCCAGCCGAACCAGCACTGAGGAGTCCTTGCCGATAGAGTAGAGCAGCACCGGCCGCTCGAACTCCGCCGCTACCTCTCTGAAAATATGAATACTTTCGCTTTCGAGGGCGGCGAGATGGGGCAGTATTCGCATCGAGACATCACCTATACTACCATCTCGATGGAGTTAGAGTAGATTAGGATTCAAGTCCGTGCCGGGACTCGGAACTGAGCCATGACCGTGAGGGAGTGGTTGGCTTGGTCTGTGGGGCAGGCCCCCGGCCTGCGGCGGGCCCCCCGGCCCGCCCCTCGCGATATTCACCAAGCGGACGGGGGCGTCCGCCGCAGGCGAGGGCGCCTGCCTCACAAAAGCTAATCAATCACCAGATTTCCCACCGGCATTCCCGGGTCCGACGCCATTGCCCCCAGCAGCCTTCGATACCGCTCCAGCAGTTCGGAAGCGTCCTGAGCCGTGTACCGCTCCTCGTCGTAATCGCAGCGCAGGCTCATGCCTTCGCCGGTAACGCTCGCATGCAGGTGCAGTTGAAAGGGCCGCGAGGGCTCGGCTACCGGACCGAAAGTCAACTGGAAACGGAGCACGGAGAAATTCCAGTCGCGGCTTTGCTCCGCGCGCGCGAGCTCGCGGCGGCACTGCACCACCAGATCGTTGGCGCTCGGCGATCCTTTCAGCGATGCCCTGAGAGGAAGCATGCGGCCGTTCCGGTGCACGCCGATCAGGATATCCGTCTGCCCGGACATGCGGGACAGGAAGATGCTCCATGCGGTAAGGAGCACGACGATCCTGGAATCCTCTTCGCCCTCGAGCCTGGGCGCACCGAGCGCGGCAGGACCGGGGCGGGTGATATAGCGGCGCTCATAGGCGCCGGCGATGTGATTGTGTAGTGCGATGAGGCTGTCTGCCATGTCGCTGTGTGCTGCGTACGCTCCCCCATGATTCTCCATCGCATGCGCACAAATAACAATGTCCAGGCGTACCGGTTTCGTACCTGGCGACTCAGTACTACGTGTCGCGCTGCTAAACGTCAGCATCAGTCCGTAATAAACCGTATGTGCCGCTCGGCCGAACGCCGCACCGCCGACTCCCCGTCCTCCGGAATCGTCATGTGTGGAAAAGCGCCAGAGATGCGATCGAACCGGTACGGTTCAACGGCTGCAACAATACGGCGTACCGTCCTGGCATTCAGCGGGATGTAGTTCGGATAGCTGTACATGAACGCCACCCAGCGGCGATCGGGCACAACCTGAATGATGTCGCCCGAGAGCAGCGCGCCGCGGCCACCGGCCCCTGCCGGCCAGTGCAGCACCGTGCCGCCCTCGAAATGGCCGCCGCAGCGGATCAGCGTGAGCCCATCGTGCAGACGATGCGTTTCGCCGCTCCAGAAACGGATGCGCTCGTCGGGCCGCATCACCCACCGCCGGTCGGCCTCATGCAGCCAGACAGGCGCATCTCCGAACGCGCGGCTCCAATCCACCATCGCGGTGTAATAGTGCGGGTGCGAGATGGCGATCGCCGCGAGTCCGCCGCGCTCACGGACCAGGGCCGAGGTGGCGTCGTCCAGCAGGGCGATGCAGTCCCACAGCACGTTGCCGCCGGGCGACTCGACCAGGAACGCGCGCTGGCCGATTCCGAACTTCTTCCCGCCTTCGGTGTCGATGTGAAAACTGGTGAGCCCGGCTTCCTGTTCTTCAATGCGATTGCGATGTTCGGCGCGAAGCTGGTCCGGCGTGGCCCATTTCTGCCCCCCAAGCCCCACGTACTGCCGTTCGTCCTCGCAGATGGGGCATTTTGCGGGAGGGTCGGCCGACTCCGGAAACTGCGCGCCGCAGGTTACACAAAACCAACATGCCATGACTATATGATCGTAGGTGGTCCACTACGTGATTCGGCATGTTGCATTGATTCTTCTTCTGACCTGCGTCGCCAGTGCGGAAGACACGGTGTTTCGCGTTACCACCAGTCTGGTTCAAACGGACGTCGAGGTCATCGACGGAAAAGGCCGGCATGTTAATAATCTGAAACCCGACGATTTCGAAGTATTGCTGGACGGAAAATCGCAGCCGGTCACGAATTTGTCGTGGGTCAGCCTGAATTCGCCGTCCATTAACGACGGGGCCCTGGGACCGCCCACGCCGGCGGGCGAAAGACCCGTGATTCAGCCTGAAAATGTGCGCCGCAGCATGGTGATCGTGGTGGACGACCTCGAGGTCTCCTTCGCGGAGATGGTCTACCTCCGCAAGGGTCTGCGGAAGTTCGTGGATGAATCCATGCTCCCGGGCGACCTCGTGGCCCTCTGGCAGGTGGGACGCAGCAACACGGTCTATCAGCAGTTCACCACCGACAAAAGCGTCATGGAAGCGGCCATCGAAAACCTGCGCTGGAACCCGCGCAGCGACATGGGCTGGGATGCCACCACAGCGACGCTGGAAACGCTCGACCTGCTGATGGACGAACTACGCGGCACCGGCGGACGAAAGGCCGTGGTCCTGTTCGACAGCGGGATGCGTAATCTCTGGGACATGGATCCAAGACCTGCGTACCTGCCGCGCGGCGACCCGTTCGCATCGGCGCGGCGCGAGATGATGAAGCGCCTCACGGACAAGGCCAATCGCGCGGGCGTGGTGATTCACACCATCGACGCTCGGGGACTGATCGAGGTCCCGCCTGCCCTGCTGCTCGGGCTTTGGATGTCGCAGCAGGGTATGAAGCAGCTCGCCGAGCGCACCGGAGGCATAGCCGTCACCGACACAAATGGCCTGGCTGAGGCGATGCAGGATGTCGAGGAGGACCAGAAAGGGTATTACCTGATCGGTTTCCGCGCGCCGGATCGCCTGGTCACCGATGCCAGTGCGAAGAAGCTGGCCTACTATTCGATTCACGTCAGCGTGAAGGTGAAGGGGCTGCACGTCCGTACGCGCGAGGGTTTCCTCGGGCGAACCGATGAAGCGGCGCGTCCGCAGAAGCCGACTCCCATCACTCAGATGCTTCTGGCGATGTATTCGCTGTATAACCGGTCGGGCATCGGCGTGCGCCTCACGCCGCTGTACACAATGGCCGCGGACGGCAAACCACTCGTCCACAATTTGCTGTATATCGATCTGCGGAGAGTAACATTTCACCGGGATATTCTCGGAAAGAATAAAGCCGAACTGGATTTGATAGTGCAGGCCGAATCGTTCGGGAGCGGCGAAATCGCACGCGATCACCGTCTGGTAATTCAGGGCGACGACCGGCAGTTGAAACAACTCCGCGACCGGGGCGTGGTGTTCACGATGGATGTGCCAGTGAAGCATGCCGGTCCTTATCGGGTCCACGCAACGGTGCGGGACCGCGCCTCGGAGGCGGTCGGATCGGTGGGAGAATACCTCGAAATCCCCGACGTGAAGAAGCAGCACATTGTGGTGACCACCCCGCAACTGGATGAGATGCGCCCCGCCGCGGCGGACAGCGCGGATGACTTGTCGCCGGCGCTGCGGATTTTCCCCGGCGAGAGCCAGGTATTGTTCCATTTCGCGATTGCCACGGACGGCGGGATTCCGAACGCGAGAATTCAGCTGTACAAGGACGGAAAGCAGGTGCTGGAAAGCGCCGTGCCAGTAAGCAACGGGGTCGCCAAAGGGGCGCTGAAGCTGAACGGAGCGCTGCCGGCCGGCGACTACTTTCTGAAAGCGCAGGCGACCGATGCTTCCGCATCGCCGGTACGCACCGCCTCCTCGTGGACCGATTTCCGCATCGCGCAATAGTCGGTTTTCGTCGTCTGCCATTCTGCCTGTTATCATCGGTGAATCGTCCCGAGGAGAACCCGCATGACCACCGTTGCTGAGAGCACCATCGACCGCATTGATAAACAAATCGCCGCCCGTAGTCTGCTGAGTCATCCTTTTTATCAGGCGTGGACGCGTGGCGAGCTGAGCGCCGCCGCGCTGAAGGATTACGCGATCCAGTATTACCGGCACGTCGCTGCATTTCCCGCGTATCTCTCCGCCCTGCACTCCCACACCGGGGACCCCGCAACGCGGCGCCATATTCTGCAGAACCTGATCGATGAAGAGGCCGGGTCGCCCAACCATCCCCAGTTGTGGCTGCAGTTCGCCGCCTCCGTTGGCGCGTCGGACGAAGAAGTGAAAGCTGCCGCGCCGTGGACGGAAACCGCCGGCCTGGTGGAGGCGTTCCGCGCGCTCTGCCGAGACCGTTCCACCGCCGAGGGCCTCGCTGCGCTGTACGCTTATGAGAGCCAGATTCCGGCCGTGGCCGCGTCGAAGATCGACGGCCTGCGGAGACACTACGGGGTTACGTGCGATGCCGGCGTCGAGTATTTCCGCGTGCACGAAGAAGCTGACCGCGTGCACTCAGCGGTGGAGCGGGCGCTCCTCGAACAGCATATCGATGAGACGAACGCGCCGGCGGTCCGGACCGCGGCGGGCGAGGCGCTGGAGGCGCTCTGGGAGATGCTGTCCGGCGTGTGCCGCCGCCACGCCATGGCGTGCTGAAAAAGTAACTTCGCAGGCCAAAGGCCTACTTTACTGTTCCCGTAAACTGTTGATGCACGGTAGTAAAGCAGGCGTTTTCGCCTGCATGCCCAGACCTTGATCGTGCCTGATGTTTTCCGGTGATTCTGCCGATTCTCCCGGCAGATGGTCCGCCTCTTAACGCTCCTCGTTTTCACGCAGATCGCCTGGGGCCAGTTGCCAGTGCAGCCGGCCTGGGTCTCCATCCAGACCACCGCTGAAGGTGACCTGCATGCCTCGCTGACGGTCCCTGCCGGGGATGTTCCCAGCGCGCTTCCGGCAGCGTTCGCGCGGGCCGTCGGCTGCGCTCCGCGCGATCTGGAGAAATCGGACTGGGACGTCCGCATCCAGGTAAGATGCCGGGGCGCCCGCCCTTCGCCTCTGACGTTCCACGCCGCTCTTCGCCCGTTCGAGATTGCGCCGTTACTGCTTCAGATGGGAATCGACCGGGTGGATCTCGTCGTCATCACGCCGCGTTTTCGTTCACTCCGCCTCGATCCGGCCATCGATCCGCGAGACGAACGCCACGGCTGCTATCATGCGAGCTACTCCCCGGTTCAGTTGCCCCGGCAGATCACCATCGACGGGGCTTTCGACATCGGCCAGGCGCGTATGCTGGCGGCCGCGGCGCTCGGCCTGATTCTCTGTCCGTTTCTCCTGATGCTGTTGCGCCCGTCCGATCTTCTGCGACTCCACGCGTCGATGGAGGGCATCTTTGTCCTCGCATGGATCGGCTGGATCTGGGTGCTGCTGCGCTTCGACGCTGGCGCTCTGCTCAGTTACGTTCTGGGACACTGGGGCCCGGCGCCTCTGCTGGCTCTGCTCGCGCCTCAGCTGGCGGCTGTCTGGATCGGATCGCGGGTCGGCGCCGTGACGTATGCCCGGCTTGCGCCGAACGGCCTGGGCGCCGCGTATTACCGGAAGATGAAATTCTGGTCGGGAGCGGCCATGGCCTGCTTCGCCTCGACGTTTCTGAGCGTTCTGCTCCCTGGAAATGCTCAATGGACGCTGGCAGCCGGAATTATTCTCACCATCGCCTGCGTGCTCTGGATCAGGTCCATCGGCCGCGCAGGGAGCCGCCCTGCGTCGGACGGCGACCTGCGGCAGCGCACCTTCGCTGCGGCCGCGAGGGCCGGCGTCAGGCTTCGCGGCGTCTCCATCCTGACGTCCCCTGTGCCGCGCCCTCCGGTTGCGCTCGCCACGCGCTGGGGCCTCGTCCTGCTGAACGAGGGGCTGTTGAAGACTCTTTCCAGGCGCGAAGTGGACGCCGTCGTTTGCCACGAACTATCGCACATCCGCCCGGTGAAGCGAGCCAGGATGACGGCGGTCTACGTCCTGCTGGTGGCCACCATCCTCGGCGCTCAGTGGCTTCCGGATCTCACCGCTTTGATTCCGGTGTCGCTCCTGGCCATGTACTTCCTTCTCAAGTCCTGGCGTCGCGGCAGGGAATGGGCAGCGGACCTCGATTCGGTCCGCTGGAGCGGCGATCCGGAGGCGCTGATTACCGGACTTGCCCGCGTCTCGCGCGCGCACGGCCTGCCGCTCGAATGGCACGCTCCCATCCGCTGGATGATGGCGCACCCTCCGACCATGGACCGCATCAAAGCCATCGCTCGAGCCGGCCGGGTGCCCGACTCGCGCATCGCCGAGTTGCTCGACCAGTCGCAGCGCGATGCGGCGGATCATTACATAGCGGATCATTACATAGATGCCAGCACCGACCCGGTGCCGGAAGATGCCGCGTTCTCGCCGGAACTGCGCAAGAGGATCCAATCGAGCCTGAGCTTATATCTGCTGGCCGCTCCCCTCCTCTGGGGAGTTCCCATGGTTTGGCTGCTGGAGCGCACGGGTCTCGACTGGTGGGCCGTGGTCATTGTGGCGATTGTCTCGTCGGCCCTGGCCATGTATCTGGGCTCGGAGTGGATTACGGGTTCACTTCGGAATGCGGTGAAGCGGCGAGCCATCGCGCGTCACGGGCCCGGCGTGTTCACCGGCCTCAGCCTGGGCGCGGAACCGCGTCTGTTTGACGGCGCTTATCACCACGATCTCGGCGTGGTGCGGTTTGAAAACGGCGCACTCGAATTCGCGGGCGATCGCGCCCATTTCACGCTCGACCGCCGAAGGGTGGAGCGGGTGTGGTTTGGCGACGGACCGCCTTACTGGACGCCGCGCAAGGTCGTGTACATCGAGTGCCGGCTGTCGCCGGAAACTGAACCCGTGATCTTCTCACTGCAATCTCTGGAAGCGTGGTTCTGGCCGTTCACGGTAGCTGTGGCGAAGCGGCTTTATCGGCAGGTGGAAGCGTGGCGCGAGGGCTCGACCTCATCGCCTGCGCCGCCGCTGCCCTGCGCGCTTCCGCGGGTGGAAGGGAGCCCGAATCCATTCATTTCCTTCCCAACAGCGTTCCGCTCGGTGGGCATTTACTCCGGTATCGCGTTCGTGCTGGGCTCGCTGGCGCCCACGTTCAATGGCGGTACAGTGTTCAGCTATTTCTCTTCGGTGTTATGCCCGATGGTAGTCTGCGGCGCCCTGGCACTCTTTATGGTCTGGCCGCGTTTGAAGCTCAGCCGGACGCAGTAAGAGGAAAGCGCCTTCAGTATTTGTGGGGCGGGCGCCTCGCCTGCGGCCGACGCCTCGTCGGCCTGCTCGGTACTTCTGAATGCGTCTTTCGCCGGACCAGGCGGGCGGGGCACCCGCCGCAGGCGAGGCGCCTGCCCCACATTGGCCACACTTACGCAATGGCCCGCACTACCCGGAATGGCAGCGTGACGATGGCCCACACCAGTCCAAGCGCTCCCTCCACTGCAATCCCGACAATTCGAAACGGAATGAGCAGCAGCCACACAATCGGGTAGAGCACCAGTGCAGCCAGCGCCAGCGGCCAGCACAGTACCAGCAGAATGCACCACAACAGGAACTTGACCATAGCTGTGTCCGCTATTTATTACGAGAGCGAGCCGCCGCTGGTTCCACGAAAGCTTGTGGTTAAGCCTGTTTACCTTCAACCACATAAGATGTTACGCTGAAGACTCATAATGCGTACCGTAGACCTCATCCACCGGAAACGGGACGGCGAAGAACTGAGCCAGGAAGAGATTGCTTACCTCGTTGACGGCTATACGCGCAACGAAATTCCGGATTATCAGGCATCGGCTTTTTTGATGGCCGTGTATTTTTCCGGAATGTCCGACCGTGAAGTGAGCGCTCTCACCGATTGCATGCTCCGTTCCGGAGAAACGCTCGATCTCAGCGGCATCAGCGGGTTGAAGGTCGACAAGCATTCCACCGGCGGAGTGGGCGACAAGACCAGCCTCATCTCCGGACCGCTGGCGGCTGCCGCGGGCGTTGTAGTGCCCATGATCGCGGGGCGCGCACTCGGCCATACAGGCGGAACGCTGGACAAGCTGGAAGCCATTCCCGGATTTCGCACGGACCTGAGCGTCGAGGAGTTCCACGGCTTGCTGGCGCAGCACCGGCTCGCGTTCAGCAGTCAAACGCCGCAACTCGCCCCGGCGGACGGCAAGATGTACTCGCTGCGCGACGCCACCGCGACCGTCGAGTCGATACCACTCATCGCGTCGTCGATCATGTCGAAGAAGCTCGCCGAAGGCATCGACGCGCTGGTGCTCGATGTCAAGGTGGGCTCGGGCGCGTTCATGAAACGGCAGGTGGACGCCCGCCGCCTGGCGCAGATGATGGTGGGCATTGGCCGGCGCGCCGACAAACGCGTGCAGGCGCTCATCACCGACATGAACCAGCCGCTTGGCTTCGCCGTGGGCAACGCGCTGGAGATCATGGAAGTCTCGCAGACCCTTCAGAACGCCGGGCCCACCGACCTGACGCGCATTTCACTCGAGCTCGCCGCGCGCATGATTTACCTCGGCAAGGTGGCTCCCACGCTCGACGACGCCCGCGAGCTTGCGCAGAAGATGCTGCTCGACGGCTCCGGTTACCGCAAGTTCAAAGAGGTCATCCAGGCCCAGGGCGGCAATCCGCAGGTGCTGGACAGATTCGAGCTGCTCCCCAACGCCACGGGCGCCCGCGAGATCCTGTCGCCGCGCGCGGGCTATATCAGCGCTATTGCCGCCGAGTACATCGGCCAGGCATCGAACATGATCGGCGCCGGGCGCGACACCAGAGAGGACACTATCGATCCCGCGGTGGGCGTCATTCTGGAGGTGAAGGTCGGGCACAAGGTGGAAGCGGGGGGCGTGCTCTGCCGCCTTTACTACACCAGCGAGGAGCACGTGGAGGAAGGGGCGCAACTGGTGGAGGATGCCTTCCGCATCTCCGCGCAGCCGCCCGACGAACGTGAGCTGATTCTCGAAGTCGTCGGCTGATTCGCGGCCTATGCTGCAGCGGCTCACCGGTCTGCTCGGAATCGCCGCCATCCTGCTGGTCTGCGTTCTCTTTTCGAAACACCGGCGGTCCATACGACGGAGCGTGGTGCTCTGGGGCCTGGGCCTGCAGTTCACGTTTGCTCTGCTCGTGCTGAAGACGCCGGTCGGCATAATCTTCGACAAGCTCAGCATCGGCGTGAATCAGCTTCTGCGCTACTCGCTCGCCGGCAGCAGCTTCGTTTTCGGCGACAAACTGGGCGCTCCGTCGGCCGAGTTCGGCGTTGTCTTCGCGTTCCAGGTTCTGCCCATCATTATCTTCATCGCCAGCTTTTTCGCTGTTCTGTACTATTTCGGCGTAATGCAGCTTTTCGTTCGCGGCATGGCCGTGGTGATGCAGCGCGTCATGGGCGCAAGCGGCGCGGAATCCACCAATGTGGCAGCCAGCATTTTCATGGGACAGACCGAGGCGCCGCTCACCATCAAGCCGTTCCTCGAAAAGCTGACGGAATCGGAGCTGTTCACCATAATGGTGAGCGGGATGGCGCACGTTTCAGGCGCCACCATGGGCGCCTATGTCCTGATGGCCCACGTCGACGCCAAGCATCTGCTGACCGCCGTGATCATGACCGCGCCCGCCACCATCATGATCGCCAAGATCCTCATGCCCGAAATCGGCAAACCGGAAACGTCCGGAAACGTCAAGATCGCGGTGCCGCGGCCAGGCGTGAACGTCATTGATGCAGCCGCTCATGGCGCGGGCGATGGGCTGCGTCTCGCCCTGAACGTCGGCGCCATGCTGATCGCGTTCATCGCGCTCATAGCGCTGCTGAACGGCATTCTGGGCAACGTCGGGCTCTCGCTCGAGCGGATCTTCGGAGTGATCTTCGCGCCCGTGGCGTGGCTCCTCGGCGTCCCTTTCCACGATTGCGCCACCATCGGCAATCTCCTCGGCACGCGCCTCGTTCTCAACGAGTTCATCGCTTTCAAGGAACTCGGCCCGCTGCAGCCGGCGCTCGACCCGCGGTCGTTTACCATCGCCACCTACGCGCTCTGCGGCTTCGCCAACTTCAGCTCCATCGCCATTCAGATCGGCGGCATCGGCGCTCTGGCCCCTTCGCGCAAGTCCGATCTTGCTCGGCTCGGTTTGCGGGCCGTGGCCGCGGGAACCATGGCGAATTTCATGACCGCGTGCATCGCCGGTTTGCTCCTGTGACCGCCACGGCGCGCATTGCCGTCGTTCTGGGCAGCGGTCTGGGCGACTTCGTGAACGAGATCGAGGACCGCGACGAAACTCCGTATGCGGACATTCCGGGCTGGCCGGTATCGTCGGCGCCTGGCCACGGCGGCAAACTCGTGGTGGGCGCGCTCAACGGACAACCGCTCGCCGTAATGGCCGGGCGCGTCCATCTGTACGAGGGCTTCACGCCGGCGCAGGTGACATTCGGCGTGCGCGCGCTGGCGCGAATGGGCGTCCGCGCCGTCGTCTTCACCAACGCCGCCGGCGGAATCAACCTGTCGTACAGCAAGGGCGCGCTGGTGCTGATTCGCGACCACCTCAACCTGCAGGGATCGAATCCGCTGGTTGGGCCGAACGACGATTTGCTCGGCCCGCGCTTTCCGGACATGACGGCAGCCTACGACGCGCGCTTTCGCGCCATCGCGCGCGAGATCGATTCCGGCATGCCCGAGGGAGTCTACGCCGCGTTGCTGGGTCCATCCTACGAGACGCCGGCGGAGATCCGTTTCCTGCGCACGATCGGCGCGGATCTGGTGGGCATGTCCACGGTTCCTGAAGTGATCGCCGCGCGTCACATGGACTTGAGAGTGCTCGCCATCTCGTGTGTCACCAACATGGCCGCCGGCGTTCTTCCGGAAAAACTGAATCATGAGGAAGTGCTGGAGGTCGGCCGCCAGGTTCGCGGCCGGCTGGTACGATTCCTGAAGGCTCTTCTGCCCCGCCTGGAGGCCGAATTATGAGCGATGCCCTGATCGATGCAGCGCTTCTCGCGCGCGAGAATGCCTGGGCCCCGTTCTCGAATTTCCGCGTCGGCGCGGCGCTCGAGGACGAGAACGGCCGTGTCTTCACCGGTTGCAACGTCGAGAACGCCACCTACGGACTGAGCGTGTGCGCGGAGCGCGTAGCCGTGTTCAAGGCTGTTTCGGAAGGCGCCCGAACATTTCGCCGCATCGCCGTCGCGGCCGACACGGACCTGCTTACGCCGCCGTGCGGCGCCTGCCGCCAGATACTCTGGGAATTCTGCGGCGACGTGGAAATCACGCTGGTGAACCCGCGCGGCGCAACCGAAACGTTCCGCATGCGCGACCTTTTTCCAAGGCCCTTCGATGCGTCATTCATTCGGTAAGAATGTGGGGCAGGCGCCCTCGCCTGCGGCGGGCCCCCGGCCCGCCTTCTCGCAAAGGCTAACAGGCGGGCGGGGCGCCCGGCGCAGGCCGGGGGCCTGCCCCACAATTCTCGCAGCTATATTTCTCACCGTGGCCGGGCTGCACGCGGCCGAACCCGTTGACCAGATCTGGTCCGCGCAGTACGTCGTCACCATGGACGCGCAGCGTCGCGTCATCCGGAACGGGGCGGTTGCGGTTCGGGGCTCCTCCATCGCCGCCGTGGGCGAGCGATCCGCAATCGACGCACAATACACCGCCCGCACCCGGCTCGACCGGCCGGAAGCGGTGCTCATCCCCGGCCTCATCAACACTCACACGCATGCCGCCATGTCCCTGCTGCGCGGTATCGCCGACGACATGAAGCTGGAGGACTGGCTGCACAACTTCATCTTCCCCGCCGAAGCCCGCAACGTCACGCCCGATTTCGTTCTCCAGGGGACGCGGCTGGGCTGTCTCGAAATGATGCTGTCGGGAACCACCACCTTCACCGACATGTATTACTTTGAGGACCGCGCCGCCCAGGCCACAAAAGAGGCGGGAATGCGCGGTGTTCTCGGCGAAACAATCATCGGCTTTCCTGTTCCCGATGCGAAGACGCCCGCGGACGCACTCGCCTGGACCGAGCAGTACATCCGCCGCTTTCAGGGCGATCCGCTGATCGTTCCCGCGCCTGCTCCGCATGCTCTCTACACAAACTCGCCGGAGACGCTGAAGGCCGCGCGCGCGCTTGCCAACCGCTACTCGGTGCCGCTGGTCATCCACCTGGATGAGACGCGCGGCGACAATGAGGAGAGTCTGAAGAAATACGGGAAGCGCGCCGTTCCCTTCCTCGATTCCATCGGCGTCTTCAATGGCCTCACCGTGGCCGCGCACGGCGTGTGGCTGGACGATGACGACATCGCCATCCTGCGAGGGACGCGCACCGGCATCGCGCATTGCCCGTCCAGCAATATGAAGCTGGCCAGCGGCATCGCCCCGGTGGTAAAGCTGCTCGCCGCCGGCATCGCCGTGGGCGTCGGCACCGACGGCCCCGCGGGCAGCAACAACGATCTCGATCTGATGGAAGAGATGAACCTCGCGGCCGATCTGCAGAAGGTTGCCGTCGGGGATCCGCGCGTTGTTCCTGCCGAGCAGGCGCTGGCCATGGCCACTATAGACGGCGCGCGCGTCATCGGCCTCGAAAAACGCATCGGCTCGCTCGAGCCCGGCAAGCTCGCCGACATGGTGACCATCCGTCTCGACCGGCCGCACGCCGTTCCCCTCTACAACATTTACTCGCAGCTTGTTTATGCGCTGAAAGGCTCCGACGTTCAGGACGTCATGGTGAACGGAAGGCCGATAGTCCGCGACGGGCGTTCGCTTACGCTCGATGAGGCATCGGTGATGCACGCCGCTCGCGACTACCGTCGCCGCGTCTCCCAATCTCTCCTGCACGGGAATACACCGGCAGTATCACACTAATCGCTCCAGCATAGGCGAAATGACTCAGCGCGAAAACTGAGATGGGACCCGCTCTGCCGCGACTAATCGGTTTCAGAACTTTCGTACCGACGGAGAGCCCTATAAATGAACCGACTGCGTTATACGGTAGTACTGGTTTCCATGACGATCGCCGGGATGGGTGTGGCACGCGGCACGCCTCTGCTGACCTATCCTGACGTGACTAGCTGGCTGGGCGCGGTGACGGTCCTCGGCGACGCCACATTCGAGACGGGAAATACAAGCCCAGGCACAATAAAGAATTACAACACCGGTCCCTACAGCGAGGCCGACGCTGCCGGCGTGAGTTTTACGGGATCTAACTGGCTGTTTGTCGTGAATCCCAGCGCAAGCCAGACCTGGTACCATTTCGGATCCGGCAACAGTCTCTCAGCGAACGGTTCCGACGGCCTCGTGCCTGTTTCCATCACGGCAACGCTGCCGGCGAACGTCACTGCGGTGGCGCTGAATATGATGGTGACCGGCAACGCAGGACTTCCCGTTGTCCTCACCTTCAGCGACGGTACTCAGGTCACCGTACCCACCAGTTCGGGTCAGGCGTCCTTCTACGGCGCCACCTTCGCGTCGCCGATAACCTGGGTCGCCGAGGCGTCATCCGGAACGCCGCCTGTGGGGACCTACGTGATGATGGACAACTTCAGCTACGGAACAGCGAACCAGACGCAACAGGACCCGCCGCCCGACGATACGCCGGAGTTGGCGACGCTCCTGCTGATCGGGACCGGGCTCGTCGCGATGGCTTCGTTCCGCAAGCGCATGATCTGAGGGTGCGATTCTACTCTGCTCGCGCTGTTACCATAAACCTCGGTGAAGGCAGCGCGAATACACGAACACGGCGGCCCGGAGGTCCTGCGCTACGAGGACGTGCCGGAGCCGGAGATACGGCCGGACGAGGCGCTCATCCGGGTCCGCGCCTGCTCGCTGAATCATCTGGATCTCTTCGTGCGCAGCGGCATTCCCGGAATCCGCTACAGCATGCCGCACATTCTGGGAACGGACATCGCCGGTGAGGTAGTGCGCACCGGCGATCTCTGCTGGCGCATCAAGCCGGGCCAGCGAGTCCTGGTCGCACCCGGCATCAGTTGCCGCCAATGCGAGTTCTGCCTGCGCGGAGAGGACAACCGGTGCCCGCGATACAGCGTGCTCGGAAACCTGGTGGACGGCGGCAATCGCGAATACATGCCCGTCCCCGAATGGGCGCTCATCCCGATTCCCGATGATCTGACGTTTGAAAACGCGGCGGCCGTGCCACTGGTCTTCCTTACTGCGTGGCACATGCTCCTCAACCGCGCGCGGCTCGAGGCGGGGGAAGATGTCCTGGTCGTCGCCGCATCCAGCGGAGTAGGCTCGGCCGCCGTGCAGATTGCGAAGTTATTCCACTGCCGCGTTATCGCCACGGCGGGTGGCGAAGCGAAAATGACCAAAGCCAGAGAACTCGGCGCCGACTTCGTCATCGACCATTACAAGCAGGACATCGCCGCCGAGGTGAAGCGCATCACCGGGAAGCGCGGCGTCGATGTGGCGTTCGAGCACGTGGGCGCCGCCACCTGGCCGAAGAGCATGCAAAGCCTCGCCGCCGGCGGCCGCGTGGTCACCTGCGGCGCCACCACGGGTTTCGACGTGACGCTCGATCTGCGATTCCTTTTCAGCAAACAGCAGTCGGCGCTCGGTTCCTACATGGGAACCCTCGGCGAGTTGCATCGTGCCCTGAAGTTCGTGTTTCGCGGCGAGCTGAAGCCGGTAGTTGACCGGACATTCCCGCTGGCGGAGATCGCCCAGGCCCACCGTTATCTGGAAACGAAACATCAGTTCGGCAAAGTGATCATCATGCCCTGACAGCGGCTCAGGAGCGTTGAATCCGGTCCTGCTCGCGCTCGTCCGCCTGCCGCAATCTCTCCAGCGGATCGTCCGACGGAATCTGGTTCTCGAGATCGGTGGGGAGCGTTGGCTCGGGCGGCGTCTGGCGCGGCGGCTGCGGCGGAGCGTTCAGGTGCTCGCGAGCGCAGTTCGGCCGATGCCGCTTCATCGCAGTCACGTTCATCGCCTGATGGCAGTAAGGGCAGTGCCGCACCACCGGAGGGCGACCCGCCTTTGCGGACGGTTTCAGCGGGTCGATCAGCTTCTTCGTATGATTCACGCGGAGGAATCCTTCCTGAGCCGAGAGTATACGCACTGCCCGGGCGAAGGAAACCCGCGCGGGCTCAGGCCGCGTGAAAACGCGCCACATCGAGCCGAAAGATTGTTGTGAACCGCCCTGTACTACTACATCGCAGAATCGTCGAAGCCCGCGAGGAATCCTTAGGCCCGTGCAACCGCTCCCTCGCGGTCGCGGCTCGGAAACGCTGGCCGAGCCGCGACCGCCAGGGAGCGGTTTGGTTGCGGCTATGCTGCCCTGTGGGGCAGACGATCGGTTTATGTCGTCTGCCTTTTCCGGCGATGCGCCTGGCAGACCACGAAGACGATGGTCTGCCCCACCGGGACCCATCGCCGGCGCGTTCCGTGATAGACATACGAAGGATGTCTTCACACGATTCGTTCACCACCGGCCGCCGCCAGTTCCTGCGCATGGGAACCGCGCTCACCGCCGCCTCCTTCAGCCGCGTGCTTGGCGCCAACGACCGCATCCGCGTGGGGGCCATCGGCACGGGAAGCCGCTGCCAGTACCTGCTCAGCCTGCTCAATCGCGTGGGCGGCAACGATATCGCCATGCTGGCGGATGTCTATGAGCCGCATCGCGATGAGGCTCGCTCGAAGTATGCCCCGGATGCGCGGCTGTCGTCAGACTATCGCGAGGTGCTGGACAGCAAAGACATCGATGCCGTAGTAATCGGCACGCCGGATCACTGGCACGTGCCCATCACCATCGCGGCCGTGAAAGCCGGCAAGGACGTCTATTGCGAGAAGCCGGTGACGCACATGATCGAGCAGGAAGAGCTGCTCATCGCCGCCGTTCGCGAATCGGGCCGCGTGGTGCAAACCGGAACTCAGCAGAGGAGTTGGGGACACTTCGCCCAGGCGCGCGATCTGGTCCGCGAAGGCGCGCTCGGCCAGGTCACGCTCATTCGCACTTATTGGTTTCAGAACCACCTGGTGCACGCCGGCGGCCCTCCGGCCATTCACACCGACCAACTGGACTGGAAGGCGTTTCTGGGCTCGGCGTCCGATCGCCCCTTTGATGCCGATCAGTATGCGAACTGGCGCTGGTATTGGGATTTCGGCGGCGGCGCCATGACCGACCTTTTCGTGCACTGGGTTGACGTGGCCCACTGGATCATGGGCGTGGACACGCCCACGCGCGCCACCGCCAACGGCACGCGCGCCATCCTCAAAATGCGGCAGACGCCGGACACCATGAGCGCAGCGCTGGTTTACCCGAACGACGTCGTGGTGGAATTCGACAGCGCGCTGCTGGGTTACCTGGAGGGCGGCGGTTTGGTGTTGCGCGGCACGAAGGCCGCCATGCGGCTCTGGCGCGGCGGATTCGCCATCTACAACGAGGTCCCTCGCTACACCGAATCGCCGGAAATGCAGAAGCCCGTGCAGGAGATCCGCGCGACCCACGACGGCACCCTCGACCACGTGCGCAACTTCCTCGATTGCGTCCGCTCCCGCCAGACTCCGAACGCCCCTGTAGAGGTGGGCGTGGCAGCCGCGCGCGCCGGCCACGTGGCTAACCTGGCTATGCGTGGAAACGGCTCCTGGGTCGCGCTGTCAGCCGCCTGCGCAGCCGCTGAGAATTCCTGAGAATATTCGCCGGGCAGCGGCACTTCTGCCTATCCTGGGTAAAACCACGAAGGTATCCGGGAGCGCGGAGGTAACACCATGCGCGTGCTGATCACGGGCGGCGCCGGTTTTCTGGGTACATGGGTCACCCGGAGACTCCTTCGGGCGGGCGCCGAAGTCACCGTGCTCGACCGGTTCAGTCCGTCCGTACACGGGGCAAACGACGACGTCGCCGTGGACGTCCGCAGGCATGTCCATCTGGTTCGCGGCGACGTCTGCGACCGTTCGCTGCTGCGCCGGACGCTGTGCGGCCACGAGGCGGTGATTCATCTTGCCGCCGAGACCGACCCCGCGGAGTCGATGTTCGCCATCGCTCACTACGAACAGGCCAATATTGCAGGAACCACCACCCTCTTCGACCTGCTCACCGAAGATCCGTCGTATGCGGTGGAACGGCTGGTGGTCGCGTCCTCACACGCCATCTATGGCGAGGGAGCCTGGCGCTGCCGGCGCGACGGCGTAGTCTATCCGGCCCCCCGGAACCCCGATGCGATGCCGGACCGCGGACTCGACCCGGCGTGCCCTGCCTGCGGCGGCGATTGCAGCCCCGTATCCACGCCGGAAACCGCGCCGCTCAACCCCGCTTCCATCTACGCCATGACGAAGCAGGTGCAGGACCAGATGGCCCGCATGCTGGCCGCGCGTCTGGGCCTGACCGCGTTTGCCCTGCGCTATTACAACATCTATGGGCCGCGGCAGTCGCCCGTGGCCGCGTACACGGGGCTGCTCAGCCGCTTCTGCGATCAGGCGCACCGGGGCGAGCCGATCGAGCTGTCCGAGGACGGTCGCCAGACCCGCGACTTCATTCACGTGATCGATGCGGCTGAAGCAACGGTCCGCTGCCTCACCGCGAACACCCGCGGCGCTCACGCGGTGAACGTCGGCAGCGGTATGCCCGTTACTCTGCTGGAGGTCGCGGAGCGGATCACAGAATGGTACGGCAGCGCTTCGGAAATCCGTGTGTCAGGCGATGTGCGGGAGGGAGAGCCCCGGCACGGCCGTTCGAATCCGATCCGTGCCCGCGAACTGCTGGGCTTCGTCCCGCAATGGTCGTTCGACCGCGGGCTGGAGCAGTTCCTGGTACTCGAGGACCACCGAGTGGATGAACCATGCCCAGGTGGGCGAGGATCGTTAGCTGCGGCGGCTTCCTGAGGCGGCGTCAGTCTTCCCGCAACCGGCGAAACGCGTCGAGTGCGAATTCGAGCTGCTCAATGGTGTGCGCGGCCGTAACGCACAGCCGAAGCCGCGCGGCGCCCTGCGGAACCGCCGGAAAGAGCACCGGGGTCGCCAGAATACCCAGATTCCTGAGATGGCCTGCAAAGATCGCGGCGGCAGCCTCTTCGCGCAGCACCACGGGAATGATCGGCGTTTCGGAATTCGCCAGATCATAGCCGAGCTCGCGCAAGCCTGAGCGGAGGAAATCCGCGTTGCGCTTCAGCGTTGCCACACGCTCAGGCTCCTCGGCAAGGATTGCCAGAGTGGCGCGCACGGCCGCCGCGGCCGACGGCGACAGGGCCGCCGAAAAGATGAATGGCGCGGCGGCGTGCTGCAGGAAGATCGCGAGGTCATGCGACAACGCCACGAACCCGCCGCTCGATGGGATGGCCTTGGCCAGCGAGCCGGTCCAGATGTCCACGTCCGCGGTATCCGCGCCGAAATGCTCGTCGGTGCCGCGGCCGTGCGCGCCCAGCACGCCCGACGCGTGCGATTCATCCACCATCAGATAGCAGCCGAATTCCTTCTTCAGCGCGATGATCTCCGGCAGGCGGCAAATGTCGCCGTCCATCGAATACACGCCGTCGGCGATTATAACGGTCCGGTTCGCGGTGGAACCGTTCGCCAGTTCCTGCCGCAGCGATTCCATGTCGTTGTGGCGGAACCGCTGTAGTTGCACGCCGGCGAGCCGGCAGGCATCTACCAGGCTGCGGTGCGAAAACGAATCGAGAATCACGCGGTCCTGCGGCGTGAGGAACGCGGCTACCACGGCCAGGTTGGCAACATAACCGGAGTTAAACGTGATGGCCGCCTCGGTCCCCTTGAACGCCGCCAGGTCCTGCTCGGTCTCGTGATGAAGCTCCACCGTGCCGGTGAGCATGCGCACGCCGCCCGTTCCCGTGCCGAATTTCCGGATGGCCTCAATGGCGGCCTCGTCCACCCTGGGGTCGCCGATAAGGCCCAGATAATCGTAGGACGACAGCATGAGCATACGCCGTCCTTCCACCTGCACCCAGGGCCCCGATCGGCCCTCGAGCGCGATCTGGTAAGGGTAAACCGCAGCCTGGCAGGCGGCCGACATGATGTCAAAAACGCGCCGGGCGCGGCTGTCGATCAGGTTCTGCTTGCGGTAATCGCGGCCCTGCAGATCCTGGAAAAAACCGTTGAACAGACCGCCGGACGATGACCTGAACGCCAGGCTGGAATCAGGCAGTTTGTATGTGTTCGCCATTTAAGTGCCTCGGAACGACGCGGTCCGGCATCCGCCCGGATGGTTTCCGAGAGGCGTGGAGCGCAAGTGTAACCCGGTTACGGATGAATTACCATTATCCCTGTTTCTACACCCTCGCTACAAGCCGATGTTGGGCGTGGTTGGGGGCGGATCGCCCGGGCGCTCCTGAATGTGTTCGGGTGGCGGGCTGTTCAGAGTGCCGGCGTAGCCGGATGGTGGCCCCGCCCTTGTACGACCGCCGCCACTGCCGCCAGCAGAAACACGATGGCGCCCGTAACAAAACTGTTCACCATGTGCGCGGTCTCAAACCGGAAGTGGAACAGCCAGGGTGAGCAGAACGTCCACAGGCCAAGCACCCCCACAACGAAGACCACGGCCAGATCCAGCCTCCGCCTCACGGTGAACGCCGCCAGCACGACCATCAGGGCGCCCACCACCCAGTTGTTCCAGGCGATGGTTTCTGCCCCAAAACCATAGATCCACGGCGAGATGAACAGCCACATACCAGCCAGGGCCGATATCGCCATGGCTGCCGCCGTTCCCGTGTTAACCCGTTCATTCGGTGTCACCTCTTCACCTCCAATTAGTTGGATGAATAAGGTGACATCACGTTAACTGTGTAACGGTGCCAATGCGGCCTCGGAGCCGCGCGGTTTCTAACCCCGATGATGGTGACGATCCTGAAATTCCTTCAGACGATTCACATCATCGGCCAACACGGCTCGATCGCGCGGCGCGAGGCGTTCGTCGTTCGAGGACTTCCGAATGGAATCGATCACATCGTTCAGTATGCCGTTATCCCATCGGCCCTGATCGAGATCCGCCTGCATCCGGGTGAGTTCCTCTTTCGTTCTTTCCAGACGTGTGCGCTCTTTGTCACTCGCCCGGACCGCGCTCCAGACGTGGTCGAGGTCGCTCCTCACATGCATGAAAATGTGCGGCCGCCAATCCTCGCCACGGAAGCGCTCATCACGATCGTGATACCAGTCCTGCGCCGCGGCGCTGAATGCCAACGCCGCGATCATCAAGCCTGCGGTTAAGGTTAGTCTCATGCTCGCTTTCCCTCCGACCTATTATGGCGGATCGGAATCGGAAACGGCGCCCGAGGCCCGGATCCCACTTCGTTGCGAGTGTGTAGCGCGGAACAATGTGGGGCAGCGTCCTACGCTGCGGCGGCGTCTCACGCCGCCCAGGCGAACTGAGAGCCCGCCGCAGCCTGAGAGGCTGCCCCACTTAGGCCCTGAACACGGCTGGCTCCCGCCCCGAGTCCTCCGCCGCTGCGTACATGAAAGGAGCCGGCTAATTCCTGAACACGTTCATATTTTCCTTGACGGCGGCCGATTCGACGGCCTAAGCTTAATCTGAACGCGTTCAGATCACGGGCCTGCCCGAAAGGGACAGAATGCTCCATAGTGGTGCGTTACATCGCTTATCTCGGGGTCAGCCTCGCCCGTACTCTGCATCCCAACGGCCGTATATTCCTGATCGATGCTTTCCAGGGCCACAGTGAGCGGGCCGATTCCGTCAACCATCACCATTCTGTACGATGCCTCCTGCGGTCTTTGCACTTTCGCGAAAGCCTGGATTCGCATGCAATCGCCACCGGTTGGAATCGAGTTCCTGGCGGCCCGATCCGCCGGGGCGCGCCGTCCATTCCCGCAACTCTCACCACGTGAACTGGCGGTAGTGGCCGATACCGGGGAAGTGTGGTCAGGAGACCGTGCCTGGCTGGTTTGTCTATGGGCGTTGCGAGACTACCCCGACCTTACCTTCCGGCTGACCAGTCCGGCCCTGTTGCTGTTGTGCCGCGAGGCCTTCATCGCTCTTTCCAGCAACCGTCTCGCGCTCTCCGGGTTGCTCGGCCTTGCGCAACGAGCGCGAAATTGAGCAGAAGCTCAGGAAAGTCGAGATCCCCCGATGCCGCCCCGAAGCGAGCTGAAGCCTGCGCCGAAAAGCGAGGAGACGCGCCGGCGGATTCTGAGCGCCGCACTGAAGCTGTTCCACGATCGCGGGTTCGACGCGGCCACCATGCGCGACATAGCCGAAGATGCCGGCGTTGCCACCGGAGCTGCGTACTACTACTTCCCGTCGAAAGAAGCGATCGTCATGGAGTTATACCGCCGCTGGTCTGCCGAAATGCAGCCGCAGATCGAGGTGGCGCTCGAGAACGCCGGCGGACTGGAACAGCGTTTGGAAAAGCTGATTCGCGTGAAGTGGTCTCACTTCGCGCCGCACCGGGAAGTTCTGCGGGCTCTGCTGCGGAACGGCGCCGATCCCGGACATCCACTGTCGCCGTTCAGTTCCGAAACCAGGGAGATCCGGGAGGTCGATATCGAGTGGTTTCGCCGCATTCTCGTCGATTGCGGCGTGCGGGCGCCCAAAGACCTTGAACCGCACCTTCCCGATATCCTCTGGTTCTTCCAAATGGGCGCGATCTACTTCTGGGTCATTGATGGGTCCCCCCGCCAGGCGAACAGCGAACGGCTTCTCGCGATCGCCGCCAGGAGCGTCGCCGGCCTGATTCGCATTTCCGCCCTGCCTCTGCTGCGGCCCGTGCGTAAAGCCGCGCTGGAGATGGTGCACCTTGTAAGGGGAGCCGGCTCGTAGCTCTATGCCACTGGGCTCATATGATCGAGAGAACGCCCATGAAAGCGGTGGAACTGATCGGCGACATTGACGACCAGCACCGATTGCGAGCGGAGGTCCCGCAGGACGTGCCCGCGGGCCCAGTGCGTCTGATAGTGCTTCTCCCCGAGGAACACGAGGCCGGCGGCTCCTGGGAGGCCGGTGTCGCCCACGAGTGGTCGGCCGAGCTCAAGGACTCCCGCCAGGACATCTACACCATCGAAGATGGGCAACCGGTGAATGCAGCCGGGTGAGCTGGTCCGTGGTTCGAGCCTGGGACGTAGCGTTATCTGCCAAATTTGAAGGCGGTTCTTCCTCTTATTTGAAGGCGGTTCTTCCTCTTACAGGATCAAGTGCAACACGGCTCCATCCGATTTCAGGAAGTCGTGAATCCGACCTGCCTCGCGTCGAAAAAGTTGCTCGACCACCCGGGACGGAAAATCACACCGGTCGATCCGAATCACCTTCGGAGGCGGCCCGAAAGCGTTCAGCCAATCGAATGAAATCTCGATCTGTGCTGATCACAGCCGAAATCTCAGCTCGTCTCGCCCAGTCGAAAATAAACGGATCGGATGAGTTGATGAGGTCGTGATGATATACGGTTTCCAGTCCGGGGATAACGTCCGAAAGCTTGCGAATCAACTTTGGCGAAAGGTTCTAATCGAGCAGGACCCGCACTGGTCAACGACCGGCGTAGGCGGTATCTGCCACGTCGGCGGCGAAAGCATACACAGCGGCGAAATCTTCTTTCTCGAGGCCTGGATGCTCCTCGAGAATCTCCTCTTCCGTCATACCGTGGGCCAACCAGCCGAGAACGTCGTTCACTGTAATCCGCATCCCGCGAATGCAGGGTCTGCCGTCGCGCTTGTCAGCCTCGATCGTGATCCGCGGATGCACGGATGTCATGCTTCGATTATCGCGCAACCCTCAACGAGTTTTTCAACAACCCCGCTACGAGAGCAGCAGCTCCAGGTCCTCGCGCTTCATCCCGCGGATCAGGCTGTTGTCCTCGCCAATGATCGCCGAGGCCAGCTCGCGCTTGCTCTGCTGTAAATGCAGCACCTTCTCCTCCACCGTCTCCTTCGTGATCAGCCGGTAGGCGAACACCTGCCGCGTCTGCCCGATGCGGTGCGCGCGATCGATGGCCTGCGCTTTCACCGCCGGGTTCCACCACGGATCCAGCAGGAACGGATGCCGTCAGGGTGAGGATTACGGTCGGTCTGCGTCGAATACAGATCGCGACATTCGCGGAATTGACTTTATTCGGCCGGACGGACCAGCAGGATAGCCGGACCGAAGCCCACTTCCCGTTCCTATCCGGCGTCCCAAGAGCGCTGCCTCGGTCAACGGAGCGGCCACGTGCTTTCTGTGACCGGCCTTTCCCGGGGCGACGTTCCCGGCGACCCCTCCCAGTTCAGTCTGACCGTTTCCGCCGACCCGTTTCCACCCGTTTTCCGACCATTTCCATCTAGCAATATGCGCGGGGAGAAAGAGCTAACATGTGGCCATGCCATTCTTGCGAGTCATTGACCAGGCGGGCAACAAGACCGACTATGAGACCGATTACCTCCCGCACATCGGCGAGCGCATTATGCTAGAGTACGGGATCAACAAGAATCCCGTGGCGATCCATTATTTCCGCGTCAAGGACGTCATGTACCGCCTCCAGGAAAAGCCGGACATTCAGGCGGCGATCTTGATCCAGGAAGATCCCGACGCCGAGCACTGGCCGAACTGATACGCCTAATCTCCGATCACCGGCCGCTGGCCAAACAGCAGGCAGCGCGGGCCTCTCAATTCGTGCCTGCGGCTTCCGATCCATGTCTTCAGAGGCCCCATGGACATGGTGAGTCCGATCCGGGAAGCCGCAGGACCGGTTCGGGCGCATTTGCGTCAGGTACACATGCGCCGCGTCATATGAACTCTCGGCATTGACATCGGGGCTGTAGCGCCTGCCCTCGCCGTCCATGACTCTCACCATGCACCGCCGTCCCATGTCATTGCGATAGAGAACAGGCGAAAATGAGAAGCCTCTTGCGCAGAAACAGGCGACAGGCGAAAATGTTTTCGTCAGCTTGTAATTCTTTCATTGCGGGAGGATAATAGTAGATGCTCCCCCGGCAGTTCAGAGGTTATTTCGTATGGCTCGTGAAAAAAAGCCTGCTTCGGGCTCCATTGAACCGCAGCAGGAGGAATTAACCGTCGTCGTCATGAAGTACAGGGGCGGCAGCGCATCCCTCCAGAAAGGGTTCGATGCCGTGAGCCAAGCCATCGCCTCGCTCGGCCCGGCTCCTTCCAACAATCATCGCGTCATTGTGCAACGCACGCCCGCGCAGCTGGCAGCCGCGGACGAGATCATTGAACCTGATACGCAGGACATGGACAACACCGACGAGACAGACGACGTCGAGCAGACCGCGCCTGCCTCCCCGGTTCCGGCACGGCCCAAGAAGGGCTATACCTTCATGGATGACTTCAACCTTGCCCCCGCCGGCGTGCCGTCGCTCACGGATTACTGCACCGAGAAGAACCCGCAAACCGAGAACGACAAGTTCCTCGTTGCCAGCGCATGGATACAGACGCATGGCGGTGTCGAATTTTTTAGCCGAAGTTCGTCACGAGAGGGGTCAGAATTGGGTTAAGTCCTTCAGAATCAGTTCAGGTAATCGCCGAGTCTACACTACATTTGCGATTGAGTTCGAAGTGGTCCGGGAGCGTGAGACCGAGCTGATCGAGCAGTGATTTCTGCTCGGCGGTGGGTTCGGTAATACGGCGCAGGCGGATCTCGCGGCCGTCGGTGGTGGGCAGAACGATATCGGCGCTTTGCAGGGTAGAAAGCAGAGTAAGCGCCTTCATCGCCGATAATGGCTGAGCGTTGTTCACCCCGCTGGCCGTTGGCTGGGGAACGATCGCGGCGCGGCGCTTCAGCAGATGCTTGAGCGTGACCCACAGGGCATAGCCGAGGAAGGCCACCAGCACGTGCGCCTTGACGCGCGACTCGAGTTGATGGAACAGCGGGCGGATCGACAACTCGCTCTTCAGCGCGCGGAACGAGGCCTCGGCCTCGGTCAACTGCATGTACCGTGACCACAGCTCTTCGGCGGTGCCGGCCTGCAGATTGGTGCGCAGCATATAGGCGCCTTCCCGCAATCCACGCCAGGCTTTGCGATCTTCCTTGATGGACCACTGCAGACGAACGCCTTCCGGCTTGTCGCGCAGCGCTACATCGTAAAGATCGTTCACCTGCGGATGGCTGGCCTGAATGCGCCCCAGTCGCCGCTCCATTTTGTTGCGGTCCTTCAACCGGCCCTTCTCGATGCTGGCGGCCAGACGCTTCAGCGCGTCTTCCATGCGCGCGGAAAAGCGGTTGCGAATGGCCTTCTCTTTCTCCTTGCGGCCGCTGGTGCGGCACAGGATGTAGGTCTCCTCGCCTTGCGGAATCGCGACTTTCTTCACTTCCACTTCGGGCCGCACCTGCATCCAGTCGTCCTTCAGCAACTCTTCTTCGAATTGCTTCATCTGGCTGCGCGGCGTGCCCACCAGGTACTGGCCGGCGCGCTTGCGGATGGCCGCCAGATTCTCCTCGCTCACGATGCCGCGATCGAAGACCCAGATCCGCCGGGCTTTCCCGTACTTGCGCTCCACCATGCGCAGAATCGTTTCCATGGTGGACACGTCGGCGCGGTTGCCGTCGAAGGTCTCATAGCTGAACGGGAAGCCTTCGCTGTTGACGATCAGCGCGATCACCATCTGTTCGCAGTCGGGACGATGATCGCGCGAGTAGCCGCGGCGCATCATCGGGTTCTTCTCCGCCGCCCCTTCCACATAAGTGCTCGTCAGATCGTAGAGCAGCACGTCGAACTCGGCCCCGAACAACTCTCCGTAGCGTTGCTTGAGATGCTGCTCCAGTTGCGTCTTGTGCGGCAGTATCCGGTCCAGGCAACGGTACAGCCGCGTATCGTTGATCCTGCCTTCCGCGATGCCCAACAGATCGTCAAGCGCTGTCGACGGATACCAGCGCTCTTCAATGGCCAGCTCACTGCCCGGCGCGCAAAGCCGGTTGATGGCCAGCACCGCGGCCACGCGCGACCACGGCACGTCCGCTTCCTGCTCATCCACAGCCTCTTCGAAAAAGCGGTCCAGTCCGAGACGCTTCCATAACTGCAGACCGAGCCAGCAGGAGCCGAAGTGCCGCGTGCGCTCCAGCCGCACCTTGTTCAGCAGCACGCGCGCCACCTGCGGATCATCCGCCGGAGGTTCCACCTGCGACGGGAACAGCTTCAGTTGCTCAGCCTCGCCCTGCTCGTTGAAGACTTCGATGGTCTTCAGCCAGCGCGCCTGCGCGGAACTGTTCAGCTCGCCGAGATAGCACAGCGTTCGCTGGCGCGGGCCATCCGGAGTGCGCACCGTCTCCACCAGCGACCAGTAGCTGTGGTCCTTGCCGTCCTTTGTTCGGAGGTTCGGGCGCAGAAACATTCTCGCCCGATCTTGTCATGAGATCGGAATCCCTTCAAGAGGGTTGGTCTACACTACATCGACTTCTGAGAACTGGCCGTTGCAGGCAAAGATAGTTGCCCCCGCCCTGACCGAAAATCGCCCAAATCTCGCAGGATGGTGACGAACTTCGGTTAGTGGTCGCCACCTGTTCACTGCCTTCCGCGCCATGAACTGGAAGACGCAGGTGGACATGACCCAGCCGCTGCGCGCGCTAAAGTCCAAGAAAAGCTTTTACGACAACCCGTCCCAAGGAAAGTGGAAACTGACAGGCATAGGGCTGACGGCGGCAGAGGGCGTCAGCAAGCAATAAGGCTGGTTATGGAACTGGCCTCACTCAAGGAGGCCGTTGCCGGCCTCGCCGACAAATCGCATAACGATCTCATCAAGATCTTCGCCTGGTTCCTGCACGTCCACAAAAACAAGGCAACGTTCACCGGCGCTGATATTGGCCAGTGTTACGCGAAGCTGGATTTTGCCGCGCCATCCTCGTTCGGTGGATATTTCAAGAACCTGCTGGACCGCAAGGATATCTTGAAATCCGGCGGCGGATATAAACTGGAGCACAAGGTCCGCGCCGCCCTCGACGCGAAATACGGCCAGTCCGAAATCACCGTCAAGGTCAGCAACGCCCTCGCCGGCCTCGCCGACACCATCCCGAACATGGCCGAGCGCGATTACTACAAGGAAGCCCTGAGCTGCTATACGCACGGCTCCCTGCGCGCCGCCGTGGTGATGGTCTGGAACATTGCCTTCTCGCACCTCTGCGACCACGTGCTGGCCAAGCACCTTAAGGATTTCAACGATCGGTGGCTGCTCTCCATGCCCGGCATGCACAAGAACAAAATCAAGGCCATCGCGGTCATGGACGACTTCAACGACCACCTGAAGGAATCCGAGGTCCTGAGCATCTGCCGGGACGGCAACATCATCGGCAAGAACGTCTACAACATCATGCACGCCTCCCTCGGCAAACGGAACGCCGCCGCCCACCCGTCCAGCGTGATCATCGACAAGCTGCAGGCCGACGCCTATATCATGGACCTCATCACCAACGTGGTCCTGAAGATCGTGTGAGGTTTGTCATATGCATGAGCGACGAGGATCTCCGGCAGGAAGATATTAGGAACACCCGCTTTTCGCAGCCGGAGCAGATGGACCTTCGCCCACTGTCCTTTACGTTGAAGAGAAGTCGCATACGCCGTTGCGACTCCCGCTACGACAGCAGCAGCTCCAGATCCTCGCGCTTCATCCCGCGGATCAAACTGTTGTCCTCGCCAATGATCGCCGAGGCCAGCTCGCGCTTGCTCTGCTGTAACTGGAGCACCTTCTCCTCCACCGTCTCCTTCGTGATCAGCCGGTAGGCGAACACCGGCCGCGTCTGTCCAATCCGGTGCGCGCGATCGATAGCCTGCGCTTCCACCGCCGGGTTCCACCACGGATCCAGCAGGAACACGTACTCGGCCGCGGTCAGATTCAGCCCCAGGCCGCCCGCCTTCAGGCTGATCAGGAACACCGGGCAGCTCTTGTCTTCCTGGAAGCGCTGCACGCACTTCTGGCGGTCGCGCGTGGCGCCGTCCAGATACTCGTAGGTGATCTTGTCGGCATCGAGCTGCTTTTTGACCAGGGCCAGCAGCGACGTGAATTGCGAGAACACCAGTACCTTGTGCCCTTCGTCCAGCACTTCCGCAAGCTGCTCGCGCAACGTCTCGAGCTTCGCGCTGGGGGCATCGGCCCGCTTCGCGTCCAGCAGCCCGGGATGGCAGGCCGCCTGCCGCAGCCGCAGCAGCGCCTCCAGCACGTGCATCTTCGATTTGGCCATTCCCTGCCGGCTGATCCGGTCGAGCAGCGAGTCGCGGTAGTGCTGGCGCAGCTCGTCGTAGAGCTTGCGCTGCTTCGCGTCCATCTCGCACCAGATGGTTTGCTCCGTTCGCTCCGGCAGCTCGCGCGCCACCTGCTTCTTGGTCCGCCGCAGGATGAACGGCCGCAGCGCGCGCGCCAGCAACACGCGTGTCTGCTCATCGGGATTGCGCAGCGCTCCGCCCGCGGTGCGGAACGCAGAGGTGGAACCCAGCATACCGGGATTAAGAAACTCGAAGAGGCTCCAGAGTTCGCCCAGATGGTTCTCCACGGGCGTGCCGCTCAGCGCCAGGCGATGCCGAGCGCGCAACAGCCTGGCCGCCTTCGCCGATTCACTCGCGGCATTCTTGATAGCCTGGGCCTCGTCCAGAATGACGTAGTCGAACTCTGTCACCGCGAACTTCGCGGCGTCGCGGCGCAACGTTCCGTACGTGGACAGCACCACATCGTAATCGTGGAAGACGTCCCCGTTTCGCTGCGGGCCGGTGTAGTCCAGCATCTTCAATCCCGGTGTGAACCGCGCCGCCTCTTCCAGCCAGTTGAATACCAGAGAGCGCGGCACCACCACGAGTGAGGGCGGTTCCGGCGCCGCGCCGTTTACGGCTTGTTCGCGCTCTGCGCGGCGCGCCTCCAGCATGGCCAGCACCTGCGCGGTTTTGCCCACGCCCATGTCGTCCGCCAGGCAACCGCCAAATCCGAATTCGCGCAGGAAGCTCATCCAGCCGACGCCGTCGCGCTGGTAATCGCGCAGATGTCCCACAAAACCGTCCGGTTGTGGCGCTGTCTCCACCCGCTCGAAACGCTTCAGCGCAGCGCGCGCGCGTTCAAACGTCTCGTCGGCTTTCACCCGGGGCTGGGCCGCCAGCAGCGCATCCAGCAGACCGGCCTGGTTGCGGCGGAAGCGGAGCGCGCCGCCCTCCTGGCCGCCCATCGTCGCGAAGCGCGCGAGCTGCGTCAGCCACTCTTCCGGAAGAAGCCCGAGCGTCCCGTCATCCAGCTCCACCACGGCGGACCCGCGTCGCAGCGCCTCCAGCAGCCGCGGCAACTTCGCGGACACCGGTCCGAAATCGATCTCGGCGTGCAGGTCGAACCAGTCGATGCCGGAGGACACCTCGAGGCGCATGTCGCCGCCGGTGCGAAAGCCACGGCCGTCCGCTTCCACGTGCCAGCCCTCCGCCAGCAGCGTCCCTACGATATGGCCGGTCTGGTTCGGCGGCAGCGACCATGTCGTGGGCTCGTCCTCACTGTCCGGCTTTGCCGGCCGGCCTCCCAGCTCCATCAGGCGCGACCACGCGGCCTTTTCGGCGGCCGTATCGCGAATCAGAAACTCGCGCCGCGCCGGGTCAAAGTGCGCGCGCAGCCGGTCATCTCCCGAAAGCAGCCACTCGCCGTACCGGTAAAGCAGTTCTGCCGGCGCGCGGCGGTCGCCGGAAAGACGGAGGCATGGCTGGCACGGCAGCCGGACCTCGCCGAAATTCAGCTCCCGCGGCAGCGACACGGGCGGCGCGCCGGATCGCGACACCAGCTCGCTTACCAGCAAACCGGAATCCTCCCGCGACGCTTCCAGACTCCGCCTGCGCCGCAGAAACTGAATCCACTCCGGCCGCGCGTCCTCACCAAGCGCCGCCGCCAGGCGATCCGTGAAGACGACGCCGGGAACCACCAGCTTCACGTCGGTATTTGACAGCCGCCCATCGCCGCGGCGCAGCACAGGCTCGAATTTGCACGCTCCGCCGGCCTTCACGGAACCTTCCAGCGCAAGCTGCCACTCCGGACCGCCGTCCCATTCGAGTGGTCCGTACTCGTGATCGTCCAGGCGCAAACTAAAGCGGCCCGTCGCGCACAACAACGGAATCACGGCGCGAGCCGGCGTAGCCGTAAGCTGGTACGCCGATGCCAGCTCTTCATAGGCGCCGCTCATATACGACCACTCGCGCTGCCGCGCTCCCGCCAGCAGTTCCACGATGTGCCGGTCCGCCGGGTCGGTGATCGCGCTGATCTCGCCGCGCACGATGCGGAAGTTTTTCACCTTGTTCCAGCCGCCGCGCTTCGAGGGGTCGCGTGTTGAAAGATGCACAACCACCTCTCCGGCCGCGACGCTGGCGGCGGAGTCCACCACATACAGGATCTGCCTGCCCGGAATCCACGGTGTGTGATTGTAGAATGCCAGCCGCCCGGAGTTTTCGATTTCCAGCAGCTCCGTCCGCCACTGGGGAATTGCCGGGGGCCGCGGTGGCATGGCCACCGGTTTCAGGTCCCATTTAACAGCCGGAGGCTCGGGCAGACGGTCGTGAACTGTGGTGATCTCGGGCGCCAGCTTCAGCCGCGGCTGCTCGAGCGCCGCCGAAAGGTAATCGCGCTGGTCGGCTACCAGGATGGTCGCCCACAGGTGCTTGCACGGATCGAGGTTCTCAAAATAAGGGCACTCACACTCGCATTTCAGCTTGTCCCCGTCCAGTTCCAGCCGCACTTCGTAATCATCACTGCCCTTTACGCGCGCGGTGACAGCGGTGGCCGAGCCTTCGTGGATGCGAACGGCATTCACATAGTGCCACCCGCGCTCACGAACGCTTCTGTGGAATTCATGCGCAAGGGTGTGGGCCAGCTTCATGTTTTACGGTTCGGGATAGCAGGGGAAGGCTGGTTCTATTTTACATCGGTTCGCAGAAGGCCTTGCCGTCTGCCATGTGCCGTACCCCTGCGGCCGCCTGTAACGCTGTAACGAATGATCCATTTTTGTGTCCAACAAGGGTGAGTTTCAGGGTGGTTGCAGGTGATTTGTGTGTTCTGTTCCTCGTTGTCCTGGCAGGCGCGCCGGCGCGCGCGCAGACTGGCAATTTCGAAGGGCAGACCATCGTCGATGTGCAGTATTCTCCCTCGCAGCCGCTCGACCCGGCCGATCTCGCGCGCCTGCAGCCGCTGAAAAAGGGCGAGCCTCTCCACGCCGCCGACGTCGGCCGCGCCATTGACGAGTTGTTCTCGAGCGGCCGGTTTCAGGACATCGCCGTCGAGGCCGAACCGGCCGAAGGCGGCGTCATTGTACGCTTCGTCACCACGCTCACCACCTTTGTCGGGCACGTCGGCGTTACCGGCAAGACTCCCGCACCGCCGAATCGACCACAGATCGTCAGTTCCACGCCGCTCACCATCGGCCGGCCTTTCCGGCAGGAGGAACTCAAGACAGCCCAGGAGAACATCGCCGCGCTCCTGACCGCGAACGGACTGTACGAATCGCACGTCGATTCCACCGTGGATCCCGAATCGCAGGCGCAACTGGTGGTGATCACGTTCAAGGTCAAGCCGGGCAAACGCGCGCACTACGAAATGCCGGTCATCCATGGCGACACAAAGCTGCCCGAAAGCACCATCGTGAAGGCCACCGGCTGGCGCGTAATCATCATCCATCGCTGGCGGCAGGTGACGGATAAGCTCACCCACAGCGGCCTGATCGGCATTCAGAATCGCTACCAGAAAAAGAATCGCCTGATGGCGAAGGTGGAGCTCGAGAAGCTCAACTACGACGCGCAGCATCGCCGGGTGCAACCGGTCCTCAACCTCGATGCCGGACCGAAGGTAGAGATAAAGGCGATCGAAGCGAAGGTCTCGAAACGAACCCTGAAGAAATATGTGCCCGTGTACGACGAGCGCGCCGTGGACAACGACCTGCTGGTGGAGGGCGTGCGCAACCTGAAGGATTACTTCCAGTCGCAGGGATACTATGACGTCGATATCGACTTCCGGCGGCAGCCTCTCAAAGACGACACGCTCGAAATCGACTATGTCATCGCGCGCGGCGAGCGTTACAAGCTGGTGAAAGTAGACATTGCCGGCAACAAATATTTCCGCACCGAAGACCTTCGCGAGCGCATGTTCCTGCAGCCGGCCTCATTCCGTATGCGCCATGGCCGGTATAGCGAGGCGTTCCGTAAGAAAGACGCCGAGAACATCGAGAACCTTTACCATTCGAACGGCTTTCGCGACGCGAAGGTGACCTCCACGGTCCAGCACAATTACAAAAGCAACGCAGCGGATATCGCGGTCACGGTAAACATCGACGAAGGCCCACAGTATTTCGTCGGCAACCTGGCGATTGACGGCGTCACGCAACTGAAGGAATCGACTATCCGCGGAGGGCTCGCATCCGAAGCAGGCCAGCCGTGGGCCGACCTCAACATCGCCGCGGATCGGAACTACATTTTGACTGAGTATTACTCCGCCGGCTTTCCCAAAGCGACCTTCGCCTTCACCACGCAGCCGGCGGCTGAACCGCATCACGTTAATCTCACGTACAGGATCACCGAGGGCGACCGGCACTACATCCGCGACGTCGTGGTCACCGGACTGAAAACGACGCGCCAGAGCGTGGTGGATCGCATTCTGAATCTGAAGCCCGGCCAGCCCCTGTCCGCGCTGCAGATCACCGAGATCCAGAAGCGCTTCTACGACCTCGGCATCTTTGCCAGCGTGGACGCCACCGTGGAAAACCCCGGAACGGCCGAGACCCATAAATATGTTCTGTACGATTTCGACGAGGCCAACCGCTATCGCCTGAACCTCGGCGTGGGCGCGCAGATCGCGCAGTTCGGGCCCACCACCAACAACCTTCGCTCGCCGGGCGGATCCACCGGCTTCAGTCCGGAGTTCTCGGCGGATATTACGCGGCTCAACTTCCTCGGGCTCGGCCACCAGGTGTCATTGCGTGGGAATTTTTCAAACCTCGATACGCAGGCCTCGTTCAACTATCTCGCGCCCCGCTTCCGCAACGTCAATGGGCAGAATCTGTCGTTCACGCTCCTGTACGAGAACTCGCGGGACGTGAGGACTTTTACATCGCGGCGGAAGCAGGCATCCCTGCAGATGTCGCAGCAATTCTCGAAATCCGTGAACGGATTCCTACGGTTCTCCTACACCATCGACAACGTCAGCAATGTCGTTATTCCATCGCTGCTGGTTCCCTCGTTGGTGCAATCGGAGCGCATAGGCATGCTTGCCGGGAACCTGGTACAGGACCGCCGCGATAACCCCGGCGACCCGCATCACGGCATGTACAACGTCGTTGACCTTGGGCTTTCCGCGAAATTCTTCGGCTCCCAGACCCAGTTCTCGCGCGCCTTGTTTCGCAACGCCACCTATTATCCGCTGACGCGAACCTGGGTGCTTGCGCGGCAGACCCAGTTCGGATTCATCCTGCCCTACAACGTACCCCACGGGACCAACCCTGCGGATGCGATCCCCCTGCCCGAGCGGTTTTACGCTGGAGGCGCGGACAGCGATCGCGGCTTTCCTTTCGATCAGGCGGGTCCCCGCGACATCGGCGTCAACCCCAGCGGCGTCAAAACGAGCCAACCCACGGGGTTCCCGCTGGGCGGCAATGCTCTGTTCTTTAACAGCGTCGAACTGCGATTTCCCTTCATCGGCGAGAATATCGAAGGCGTTCTTTTCGAGGACATGGGGAACGTCTTCCGCAGCCTCGGCGCCATCTCTTTTCGCGCGACGCAGCCGAACCTGCAGGACTTCTCATATATGGTGCACGCGGCGGGATTCGGCATTCGCTACAAAACGCCCGTCGGCCCCATTCGCGTCGATCTGGCATACAGCATCAATCCGCCCTCGTTCTACGGATTCAACGGAACGACGCAGCAACTGCTTGCCTGCAACCCCAATCTGCCGCCGTCGCAGCTTCCGGGCGTCTGCACGCCGGTCAAGCAGAGGTTGTCGCACTTCCAGTTCTTCTTCTCCATAGGCCAGACTTTCTGATGAGCACGACGAACCAGATCGGCTGTGTGAGACAACGTCTGGGCATGCAGGCGAAAACGCCTGCTCCACCGCGGTGCGTCAACTTTTCACGGCAACAGTGGAGCAGGCCTTTGGCCTGCATTTTCCTCCTCGCCGCCTCCCTTCACGCCGCTGTCGTCCTCGACCGCATCGCCGTCATCGTCGGCTCACACGTGATCAAGGCCAGCGACATCGATCGCGAGATCCGCACCACCGCATTCCTGAACGGCGAAAAGCCCGATTTCAGCCCCGACGCGAAGCGCAAAGCCGCCAGCCGTCTCATCGATCAGCAAATCATTCGAACGGAGCTGGAGAACGGCGGCTACCCAACACCGACTCCGGAAGAAGTGGACGCTTTCGTGCGCGGCGTAACCAAACAGCGCTTCCACTCCGACGCGGAGTACGAGAGGACCCTGCGTGAGTACGGTCTCACCGACCACCAACTGCGCAGCCAGCTCGACTGGCAGCTAACGGTCCTGAAGTTCATCAACGAGCGCTTCCGTCCGGGCGTCCTCATCACCGACGACGACCTGCGCAGTTACTACGAGCAGCATCGCGCCGACCTGACGCGCGAGTATCCCAAACTGACCACGTTCGACCAACTCGCCCCGAAAATCCGCGAGAAGCTCGAGGGCGAGCGCATCAACCAGCAGTTCTTTGCCTGGCTAGACGAGCAGCGCAAAGAGCAGCACATCGAATACCGCCAGGGAGCATTTGAGTCATGAGCGGCCGCACGAAGAAGTATCTGAAAATCGCCGGCATCGCGCTCGCCTCGCTTATTGTCGTCGTCATTATCACCGCATTGGTGATCGTTCGCACCGACTGGTTCCGCGACTATGTCCGCCAGCAGATCATCACGCAGACCGAGCAGTCCACCGGTGGAACGGTTGAGGTGGGCAGCTTCGCGTTCTCATGGTGGCCGCTCGAGGCCGTGATCACCGATTTCGTCATTCATGGTAACGAGCGCGCCGGCGCCGCGCCGTTCGTGCGCATACCGCGCCTGCAGGTGAACCTGCGTCTGTTCACCAGCCTGAAGCGCATTTACGAGATTACCTACCTTGGCGTGAACTCCCCGCAGGCGAACATCATAGTGCTGCCCGATGGGCGCACCAACATCCCCTCGCCGAAACAGAAGTCCACCAGCAACGAGAGCGGGCTTGCGTCGGTGGTGGATCTGGCCGTTGCCAATTTCGATCTGAAGAACGGTGTGTTCACGTTCAACGACCAGCAAACGCCAATCAGCGCGCGCGGCGAGAACCTTACCGCCGAGCTCGATTACAACTTCGTCAGCAGCAGCTACTCCGGCCGCTTCTCCGTGAACCCGCTGCGGATGGTGCAGGGCCACAACGTGCCGCTGGACCTGAGCGTCACGCTGCCCGTAACGCTGGAGCGCGATCGCATCCAGTTCACTGACGCGAAGCTGGGCACGGCCAACTCCGAGCTGCACATCAACGCCACGGTCGATAACATGGACAGCCCCCGCACAACCGCGCGGCTGAACGGCCACATCTCTCTGCTCGACGTGAAGAACGCCGCGAACGCGCCGCTGGACCTGCGTGCGCCGAACGCGCCGCAGATGATCGACGTCGACGCGAACGCCTACATCGACAACAACCGCATCACGGTGACCAGTGCGCGCCTCACGGTCGGGCAATCGAAGGTCGAAGCTTCGGGCACTCTGAAGGACCCGAACGGGAACGCCGCGCTGCAGTTCCGGGCAGGCCTCGATCTTGGTCAGATCGGGCGTCTCGCCAGGGTCAGTGTGCGACCCGACGGCACGGTGCAGGCAAACGGCGTGGCGAAGCTGGATGCGAACAATAACTATCAGGTCAGCGGCAACGTGGAGGCGCGCAATCTCGCGTTCACCGAAGGGACCAATCGGATTCGCAACGTCAACCTGTACTCGGCCGTCAGCGCCGACCCGCAGAAGATCGAGCTGAGCGGCCTGCGCCTCTCCGCATTCGGGGGCGAGTTTGCCGGGAACGCGGGCATCGAGAACATGCAGCGTTTTCACCTTGACGGGAACCTGCGCAACTTCGACATTCAGACCGCGGCCCGCACTTTCGGCGAGGCAAAGTTCCCCTACGACGGCATCATTTCCGGTCCCGTCCAGGCGCAGGGCGATCTGAAAGCGCCCGGCACGAAGGGCATACAGGGACGCGTGCAGCTCGCCATCGCTCCGGGACGCCACGGTATTCCTGTGTCCGGCCATCTTGCGGCCGATTACAACGGCGCCGCCGATAACATCACTGTCGCGAATTCGTTCATCAATCTTCCGCATACGCACATCACGCTCTCGGGTTCCACCGCGCGGAGCCTTCAGGTGCAGCTCACCTCGAAGAACCTGAACGATCTGCTGGCCGCGGCCGGTCCGGTGAGTAATCCGCCGCCAGTTGTCCTGACCAATGGCGGCGTTGCCACCGTGAACGCCGGCATCACCGGAGCGCTCACCACGCCGCACATCACCGGCCATCTCGCGATGAACAGCTTTAGTGCGCAGGACCGGCATTTCGACGCGCTCTCCGCCGACATCGCCGCTTCGCCTTCCGGCGCATCCGTCTTAAATGGTTCTCTCACCAGCCGCACTCTGAACGCACGCTTCGACGCCAGCACCGGTCTGAGAAACTGGCAGACGAAGCCGTACCTGCCGGTGGCGGCCGACCTCACGCTGCAAAACGGCGATCTCGCCGACGTCGTCGCGCTCGCCGGCACGAAGAGCGTCACCGCATCCGGCACGCTGAACGCCAATGCACGTATCCGCGGCACTCTCGGCGATCCCACCGGCAGCGCCAGTCTGAGCGTAATGAACGGCGCCATCGACGACCAGCCGTTCGATCGCATCCAGGCGCAGGTGAACCTCTCCGATCAGCTGCTCACCATCCCCGCCGCGTACGTCGTCGCGGGCTCTGAGCGCGTCGATCTGACCGCGTCGTTCCGCCATCCGCGCGACAGCTTTTCCACGGGCACGATACAGGCGCACGTCGCCACCAACCAGGTCTCGCTCGCGGGACTGCGCGGCGTTCAGAAACTGCGCCCGAACACGGCTGGAACAGTGCAGATCAATGCCGATGTCGCCGGCAATCTCGGGCAATCCGCCAAAGGGACCGAGTTCATGCTCACTGCCGTGAACGGGGATGTTTCCGCGCGCGGTCTCCGCCTGGACAATCAAAACTACGGGGACCTGAACGCCACGGCCCGCACCAGCGGCAACAGCGTTACGTATCAACTGACCTCCGATTTCGCCGGGTCGAACACCCGCGTGAACGGAACCACCACGCTCGCCCGCGACTACCCCACGCGCGCGAATGCCTCTGTCAGCAACCTGCCCATTGAGCGAGTGCTCGCTGTTGCGCAGCGCACGGACATTCCGGCGAAGGGCAATCTCTCGGCAACCGCCGAAGTGAACGGAACCATCGACGATCCGAACGCCACGGCCGACGTCACCATCACCAAAGCGCTCATCTACGATGAGCCGATCGATCGCGCCGAGACGAAGATCGCCTACACGGGCCAGGAGATCAACGTACCCATGCTGCAGATCGTCTCCGGCCCGTCTCGCATCGACATGAGCGCCGATTACACGCATCCGCGGGGCGATCTCGAAACCGGCCATCTGCGCTTCAAGGTCGATTCCAGCGAGATCCAGCTCGCGAATATTCGCAATGTGCAGGAGCGGCGGCAAGGCCTGGGCGGCACATTGAAGATCGCCGCGAATGGCGACGCGACCGTTGAAAAGCCCGGCGCCCCGGCGCGCATTGGCTTTGCCGATCTGAACGCGAACGTGTCGGCTACGGGTATCACGGCGAACCACCAGAACTTCGGGGATCTGAACCTGGTGGCCCACACCACCGGCGGCAATCTGCAGTTCGCGCTCGATTCCGATATAGCCGGATCGGACATCCACGGCCGCGGCACGGCCGGCCTCCGCGGCGATTATCCGGTGAACGCGCAGCTTTCGTTCAAGAACATCACATGGTCCCGCCTGCGCGATCTCATCGGCTCCGAGCCGCCCGGAACGGAGCAGACCCTCGAAGCCGCCGTGGACGGCAATGCCACCGTGAACGGTCCCGCGACGAAGGTTGACGAGCTTCGCGGCACGCTCGATCTGACGCGTTTGCAGGTGAGCACGAAACCAGCCACCGCCGGCGGCCGCCCCATCACCATTGTGAATGACGGGCCCATTTCCCTGGCGCTCAACCGCTCGGTAGTCACCATTCGGGGCGCCCACCTCACCGGCCCGTCGACCGACATTCGCGCCACCGGTACGGTTGCTATAAACAACGCCGAGCCGCTCAACCTCACCGTGAACGCCAACACCGATCTCAAGCTGGTTCAGGACTTCGACCGTGATTTCTATTCCAGCGGCGCCATCACGCTCGCGGCCACGGTTCATGGCACGTTCTCTGAGCCGCTGGTGAATGGACGGCTCGAGCTCCACAATGCCAACGTAAATTACATCGATTTCCCCAACGGCATTGCGAATGCGAACGGCGTCATTCTGTTCAACGGTAATAACGCAACCATTCAGACGCTGACCGGTGAATCCGGCGGCGGTAAGGTGGCGCTCACCGGGTTCGTCGGCTTCTCGCCGGCCGTTCGCTACGGCCTCAAGGCCACCGCGTCGAACGTGCGCGTGCGCCAGCAGGGCGCGTCGGTCATCACCAGCGCCAATGTGAACCTCACCGGCACGCCGAATCGAGGGCTGGCATCGGGCACGGTCACCGTCGAGAGCGTTACGTTCAATCCGCGCAGCGATCTCGGCTCCATGCTGATGACCAGCGCGCCGCCGGTACAGGCGCCCGCAGCCCCGTCACCGATACTGGCCAGTCTGAAGCTGGATATCCATATACGCACGTCGCCCGCGCTGGCCGTCCAGTCGTCCCTGGCCCAGAATATCCAGGCCGCGGCCGACCTGCGCCTCCGCGGCACCGCCGCCGAGCCCGGCCTCCTCGGCCGTATCAACATCACCGAGGGCAACATTGTTTTCTTCGGGACGAAGTACACGGTGAACCGGGGCGTGGTGGCGTTCTACAACCCCTTCCGCATCGATCCAACCCTCGACATCAGTCTCGAAACGAAGACGCAGGGCGTGGATGTAGTGCTCAACGTCACCGGCCCTATCGACAACATGAACCTGAGCTACAGCTCAGACCCGCCGTTGCAGTTTCAGCAGATCGTCAGCCTGCTCGCCGCGGGAACAACGCCCACAACAGACCCGACGCTGGTTGCGAACGAGCCCACCACGCCTCCGCAAACTTACCAGCAGATGGGCGAATCGGCCATTCTCGGCCAGGCGGTGGCGAACCCGGTTTCCAGCCAGCTTCAGCGTGTGTTCGGCATCAGCCAGTTGAAGATTGACCCGAGCTTTATCAGCGGCTCCGCTCTTCCTCAGGCCCGTATGACGCTGCAGCAGCAGATCACGCCGAGCGTTACATTTACTTACGTCACCAACCTCGCGAATCCGAACGATCTGCTGATCAGCATCGAGTGGGCGCTGGACCCGAAATGGTCAGCCGTGGCCACGCGCGACGAGTTCGGCCACTTCGGCGTCGAGTTCTTCTATAAGAAGCAGATTCGGTAAGCTGCACAGGTTGTTCGCTATGCTGGTTTAGATCATTGCATGGACGATCATCCACCTGACCTCTCGCTCGATCACGACGACGCCGCGTTCGCCGACGATGCTGTCCCGGCGCAGCCCGCAACGAACCCGGCCTGGCAGCGCGTGCTGCTGGCGCGCCACCCGAAGCGTCCCCACGCGCTCGATTACATCCAGCGCATCTTCACCGGTTTTCAGGAATTGCACGGCGATCGGGCCTTCGGCGACGACCCGGCGGTGGTGGCCGGGATGGCTTTCTTCGACTCGCATCCGGTAATGGTCATCGGCCAGCAGAAGGGCCGTGACACCAAACAGAAGCTCCACCGGAACTTCGGCATGCCCAAGCCGGAGGGCTATCGCAAGGCCATGCGCCTGATGCGTCTGGCCGAAAAATTCAAGCGGCCCATCATCACTCTGCTGGACACGCCCGGCGCTTATCCCGGCATCGACGCGGAGGAGCGCGGCCAGGCCGAAGCCATCGCGGTGAACCTGCGCGAAATGTCGCGTATCTCGGTGCCCATCGTTGCGGTCGTTATCGGCGAGGGCGGCAGCGGTGGCGCGCTCGCGCTCGGCGTGGGGGATCGCGTCTACATGCTCGAGAACGCCGTCTACAGCGTGATCTCGCCCGAAAGCTGCGCCGCCATCATCTATCGCGATGCCGGGAAGGCGCCGCAGGCCGCGGAAGCGCTGAAGCTCACCGCGCCCGATCTGCTCCATTTGCAACTCATCGATGGCATCGTTGCCGAACCAGAGGGCGGAGCGCACCTCGACTACGACCGGGCCGCCGAAGCGCTGCGTCACCAGATTCGCGCCGCGCTGGCGGAACTCGAGGGAATCGCCGGCGCTCAGCTCATCGACCAGCGCTACCGCAAGTTCCGCGACATGGGCAGCTTCTTCGCGACTGCCGGCGCATGAGACGTTTGTGGTGGGTTCTGATTTCGGTGGCCTTCCTTGCCGCGGTGGTGATTGCAGTGGTGCGGTCAAGCATGAGCCTCGCGCAATACCGGGTTGAGGTCTGCATGGATTATCAGGGGCGAAACGCCTGCCGGACCGCCGCGGGCAGCAGCGAGGAGTTCGCGCTGCGCACCGCCACCACCAACGCCTGCGCGCAGATCTCCTCGGGCATCACCGACAGCATGGCGTGCGAGCGCGCCGCGCCTTCGAATGTGCGCTGGCTGAAGCGCCCATAAGCGACAGTAGAGCAGGCTTTCAGCCTGCACGTAACTCCGGTTCACCGTCCTGTGGCATGCTGGATTATCGTGAAAACCTCAATTGTGGCCGCGCTCGCCACGGCGAGTGCGTTCGCCGGGAGTCCGCCCACCCTTTCGAATATTCATCAACTCACGTTCGGCGGCGAAAACGCCGAGTCGTACTGGTCCCCCGACGGGAAGCGCCTCGTTTTCCAGTCCACGCGTGCCGATGCAAAGTGCGATCAGATCTACATCATGAACGCCGATGGCAGCAACCCGCACCGGGTGTCCACCGGTCAGGGCGTGACCACCTGCTCTTACTTTCTTCCCGATAGTAAGCACATCCTGTATGCATCCACCCATCTCGCCGGGCCTGAATGCCCGCCCCGTCCCGATCACTCGAAGGGGTACGTCTGGGCAGTCTATCCGGGTTTCGACATCTTCGTGGCAACCGACGATGGGACCATCGTCAGCCGACTGACCGACGCTCCGGGCTACGACGCCGAGGCCACGGTCAACTGGAGCAATGGGAAAATCATCTACACGTCCAAAGCTTCGGGAGACCTCGACCTGTGGACCATGAAACTCGACGGCAGCAGAAAGACGAGGCTGACTTCCACTCCCGGCTATGACGGTGGCGGCGTGTTCTCCCGCGACGGAAAGAAGATGGTCTGGCGAGCGTATCATCCCGTCGATGACGCATCGCTGGAGCGCTACTGGCAGTTACTCGCCAACAACCTGACCGCGCCGATGAAGATGGAGTTGTTCGTCGCCAACGCCGACGGCTCCCACGCGAAACAGATCACCAGCTTCGGTTGCGCCAGCTTCGCGCCGACGTTCACGCCCGACGGGAAGCGGATCATATTCTCCTCGAACAAGAACAAATGCGACAGCCGCGAGTTCGAGCTGTTCATTATCGACGTGAACGGCGCCAACCTGCAGCAGATCACTTCGTTAGGCGGATTCACATCGTTCGCCGAGATTTCGCCGGACGGCCGGAAGCTGGCATTCACGTCCACGATGAACGCGAAGTCGAATTACGAGTTCAATATTTTCGTGGCGGACTGGAACGACGGGAATCCGGCTAGCGACGCTGCTCCAGAGTAACCTTCGCGCTGATCTGTTTGCCGTCGCGCAGGACAGTCACGTTCACGACATCGCCCACCTTGCTCCCTCGCAGCGCGAACGTGAAGTCGTAGAGATTCTTAATCGGCTTGTCGCCGAACCGAATCAGAATGTCGCCGCCGCGGAAGCCGGCTTTGTCTGCCGGCGAGCCCGGCCGGATGTCCGCGAATTTCACGCCATTCTCGACTGGCCCGAAGTCCGGAATTGAGCCGAAGTACGGACCATACCCGCCGCCCGGCGCTCCGCCCGGCATCGCCGGCTCCGCCACCTTGACGAATGTCGGGCGCTCTGAGGCTGCATCCAGGTCCGCGGTGACGTCATGAACAAGATCCACCACGCGGGCGCCGCTCACGGCGTCGATCTTGTCCCAGGTGTCGCTCGGCTTGTGATAGTCGGAGTGCAGCCCGGAGAAGAAGAACAGAACGGGGACGCCTTTCGCGACGAATGAGGTGTGATCGCTGGAGCTGTATCCGCCCGCGGAGAAGTCGATTTTGAAATCGTACCCGCCGGTCAGGCGCTTCAACGTGGGTTCGAAAGTGGATCCCGTGCCCGTCCCGCCAATGTACAACTTCGAGCCGGATACGCGCCCGATCATGTCCATGTTAATCATCGCGACTGCCCGGTCGAGCGGCAGCGTCGGATTGTTCACCCAGTGGGCGGAGCCGAGCAGGCCGATTTCCTCGCCCGCAAACGCGAGAAACAGAATGCCGCGCTTCCGTTCGCCGCCATTCGAGAACAGCCGCGCCAGTTCGAGCAGGCCCGCCACGCCCGAGGCGTTATCATCGGCGCCCGGATGCACGCGGCCGATCAGCGAAGGCGCGAGCGAGCTCTCGTTCCCGAGGCCCAGGTGATCGTAGTGAGCGCCCAGGATCACGTACTCGCTGGTCTCGCCAGGGAGGTACCCGGCCACATTGTGAACTACGGCATGCTCGCGTTCGACGTCCACGGCAAACGAGACAAGAAAGTCCGCGGGCAGCGCGAACGACGCCGATGAATCTTTATCGATCTGCTTCTGCAAATCGGAGAGCGACTTCCCTTCCTTCAGCCATTCAGCGGCGACAGTTCTGGTGACTTGTCCGATCACGATGCCCGCGTCTTCGGGTCCGGCGATGCTTCCGAAACGGATGAGCGTGTCTTCGGGCTGGTCGCGCGATTCTGCGTTGACGAACAGAATGGCGGCCGCGCCGTGGTCTCGGGCGTTGATGGCCTTCGCAATCAGGTTGGCATGATGCGTCCAGGTCTGTTCCTTGCCCGCCTTGTCGGTATGAAACGAGGCCGGCTCGTTTCGGAGAACCAGGACGATGCTGTCTTTCACGTCCAGGTGCGCGTAATCGTCGTAATGGAACTCGCCTGCCGTGATCCCGTATCCGGCGAACGCCACGCGCGCTTTCACGGCCCGGTTCGACGAGAAACTCAGCGGCGTGAAATCAGTGCCCATGCGCAGCCCTCGTTCGCCATCGGCGCGAGCTACGGTCAGATGATTGCCGTCGCCTGCCTTCGCGCCGGTAGTCACGGTGAACGCCTGGAAAAACGAGCCGTTGTCACCGGCGGGTTGTAACCCGAGCGTACGGAATCGTTCCGCAATATAGGCGGCCGCAGTCTCCAGACCCTTGCTTCCCGCGCCGCGCCCCTCGAGTTCGGGCGAGGCGAGGAATTTCACGTCTGCCAGGAAGCGGTGGGCATCCGCGCGGGATTCCGGAGCTGCTACACCGGGCGCCCACGCCAGCAATGCCGCAAGCGTCGGGAGAAGTACGGCGTGGGCGTTACGGCATCCGAACATTGCTCTCGCCAACCACCGCGAATACGGATATCAGGTTCGTGACGCTGAGCATCTGCCGAACCTGCTTCCCGATATTGATCAGCTCTAACTGGCAGCCCACCGACTTACAGGAGACATACACCCGAACTATCGTGCCCAGGCCCATGCTGTCCATGCGCGTGAGATCGGTGAAATCCAGCACGATTCGCCTGGTGTCAGGAATCAGCTCGCGCACATCCGCGGACAAGGTGTTTGGCACGCCCGCCACCAGTCTGCCGCGGCAGTGCACCACGGTCACATCGGGGCCACGATCAATATCGGCTGTGAACCAGCTCGGGGCAGCTTGTTCAGACATCGTCGAGCGATTGTCGCACAACATCGGCCGCCAACGCCACGGCGCGCTGAACGTGACATGCTATGGTGCTTTTATGCGGCGTGTAGTCGAGGGCCTGTTCGGGCTCCGCCGTTTCAGAACAGTGACCTTCGTGTTGATCGCGGGCGCGCTGTGTGCTGCGGCGTCCGACTCCGTGCAGGAATTGGAAGCAAGTGCCCGCCAACGGCTGGCCGCGCGCGACGTGAACGGAGCGCTCGAAGCCTACGAAAAGCTGACCGCCCTGGTTCCGAAATCCGCGACGTATCAGGACGAAATTGGATTCCTGCTGGCCGCCGGCAACCGCACTGCGGAAGCCATCCCGTATTTCAGGCGCGCGACGGAACTCGATCCGAAAATGGCGCAGGCGTGGTATCACCTGGGCGCCGCGCTTTGGATGACACAGCAGAGCGGCGCCGCGTTGCGCGCCATGCGCCGGGCAGTGGAACTGAACCCCGGAAATGCCGATTACCGCGCACATCTGGGCGAGGCGTTAAGCGGGGCCGGGAATTACGAGGAGGCCGTCCGCGAGCTGGCAAAGGCGGCGCGTCAACAGCCCTCGAACGCGGCTGTCCAGGAAACGCTGGCCGCGGCGTGCATGAAGCTGAACCGGTACCGGGAAGCGCGCGACGCATACCGCAGCGCCGTGGTTCTGGACCCAAAGAACGACGCGGTACGCAACAGCTTCGGCGATGCGCTGGTGAGGTCGGGAGATCCGGCCGCCGGGCTGAAACAATTCCGCCAGATTCTGGCGCACGATCCAAATAACCTGCCCGTACAGGTGAACGTCGGGTTCGCGTACATTGCCGCCGGAGATATGCAGGCGGCCATCAAACATCTGTCGGGACTGACGCGGGATCACCCGAAGGATGCCGGCGCGCACTACGACCTTGGTATCGCTTACAAGTCGATTGACGACCTGCCGCACGCGCGGGCGGAACTGGAGCGGGCCGTGGACCTGGATCCGGCGCTGGCCGAGGCGCATTACAGCCTGGCGCTGACTTACATCGACGCCGGATTGCCCGATAAGGCCATCGAACAATTACGCGCCGCCGTGGCCGAGCGCCCCCACTACATGGAAGCCTGGTACTTGCTGGGGACCACTCTGAAAGAGCAGGACGATACGGACGGGGCGATAGAAGCGCTGCGGCGCTCAGTGGCGCTGGACGATCAGAATGCGGCCGCCTGGAACAATCTGGGGCTGCTGCTGCGGAAGAAGGGCGACAAGCCCGGCGCGGAAGAAGCCTTCGCCAAAGCGGCGGCGCTGCGCAAGGCGGAAGAGGAAGAGAAAGAAAAGCGCCTGCAGCAAGGCATGACCAGGCGGTAACGAAAGCGCGGAACTCAGAACAGGATTCCGGCCACCTGCTCGGCTACATTGCGCGCTCTCTCACGAAGGCTCTTCGGCGTGGCCGAGCGATCGTCAGTGCTGACCCGCACCAGGAAAGCCTGGTCGCGCACGCGGCCCACCACCTGCTCCGCGGTCCATCCTTTTCTGCCCTGGTAATCGCACGCCTGCGCTTCGTTGCCGATGGCCTTCAGCGGGACCGCGCCCGAGCCGCACACCGCGTGGGGCGCGCTCGCCGGCCCGGCTTCAATCAGCAGCACAGCCTGCAACCCGCCGTAGTGACGGACAAATTCGCAGCTCTCCGGAGTTACCGTGACGCTGGGGAGGCCACCCAGCACGCCGCCGCCGGTAGCGAGGTTCAGCCAGGGACACCGCTCTTCCGCGGTCATGAGAGCCGGCAGGCAGACAACGATGGCGAGGAACGCTCCCGAGCAGGTCAAGACGAGTGCCTTCGCGCAGGCTGCAACGTTTCCGCCCTCAGTATCCGGCCGCCTTCCTGGATGACATACAGCTTATTAACTTCCAGATCCTTCAATTGATCCACCTGCCCGCTCAGCCAGCGTATCTCGATGTTGTCAACTTTCGTGGCCTGATCGAGTCCGAAGTGCATGCGCAGGTCATTCTGTGAGAAATAGCTGCCGCCGCTGCGCAACTCGTCCATCTGGGACAGGGGCTTTTCCGCCCCCGGTTTCGTCCTGGCAACCACGGTGACCCGGCTGCCGATACCGGTCCGGTTGGATTTCACGCCCACGAGTTTGATCTTGATCCAGTTGCGGTTCAATGTGGAGTCGCAGCGCAGTAACTGAGGGATCGTATTGACGCAATTCACCGCCACGTCGATGTCGCCATCATTGTCGTAGTCGCCGAAGGCGCATCCGCGGGCCGGAGCATTCTCCAGAATGCCGGGGCCTCCCTTGTCGGTTACTTCCTCGAAACGCCCATTCTGCAGGTTGCGATACAGATATTTGTGCTCGGCGTACTTCAAGTCGGTTCTGGACTTATCCACCTCCGGATACACGTGACCGTTCGACATCAGGATGTCGAGCCATCCATCATTGTCCATATCGAAGAAGCCCACGCCCCAGCCCAGCAGGCGCGTATTCACGCCGAGGCCGCTCGGGTAGGTGCGATCCTCAAACGTCGCGTCGCCGAGGTTGGTGTAAAGCGAATCGGTGTCTCCGGCAAAGTTGGTCTTAACCACGTCCAGGTTCCCGTCGCGGTTGTAATCGCCTATCGATACGCCCATGCCGGCCTGGGGCTTGCCTTCGGGGGACAGCGCCGCGCCGGATTCGATGGCGATGTCTTTGAACGTTCCGTCTTTCTGATTCTGATACAGCGTGGCGGTTGATGAGTCGTTAGCGACGTAGATGTCCGGCCATCCGTCGTTGTCGAGGTCGGACGCAGCCACGCTGAGGCCATAGGTGCCGGACGTGTTCCAGATGCCGGCCTTCTCGCTGACGTCGGTGAACGTACCGTCGCCATTGTTGTGATAGAGAACATTCTTTCCGCCGCGCAGCCCAGGCGGTCCACAGGCTACCATCAGTCCCTTGTAAGTGCAGGGACCGGCTTCCGGCGGAGGGGCGGTCTTCAGGTCGAAATCAACATAGTTGGCGACAAAGAGATCCAGATGGCCATCCTTGTCGTAGTCGACAAACGTGCACCCGGTGTTCCAGCGAATCTTCGGTCCGGGCTGGATCAGGCCGGCGTCTTTGGTGAGGTCGGTGAACGTGCCGTCGCCGTGATTCCGGTAAAGCGCGTTCTGCCCATAGTAAGTGACGAACAGGTCGTCAAACCCATCGTTGTTATAGTCGCCTACGCAGCAGGCTTGTCCCCATCCCGTGCGGTTCTCGAGGCCTGATCCCCTGGTTACGTCGGTAAAAGTGCCGTCACGATTGTTTCTGAAAAGGTGACAACGGGGCTCCTGCCCGGAGGGGAAGCCTTCCAGACGCCAGCCATTCACCAGAAAAATATCCAGCCAGCCATCCTGGTCGTAATCGTAGAATGCCAGTCCGCAACCGGTGGTTTCGAGAAGATATTTGTTTCTGCCTTCGCCGCCGTAGATCGTCTTCACGGCGAGGCCGGACTGTTTGACGACATCCACAAAGCTCACGCCCAGCGGAGTGCCTTCTATGGGCGACTTCGGGCCTCGGGGAGGGGGCATCGGCTTCGCATCGTAACTGCGTTCGATGGGTCCAGGCAGTTTCTGCGCCAGGCTGAGTAAGTCCGCAAACGGCAGCACCAATGCTGTGCGGCTCAACGAGCGAAGGGCCTGGCGGCGGGTACTTTTCAAAGACATGCTTCCTCGATCCTGCGGTACTGCGCCACTAAGTGCCTGTCAGGGCGTTACAGAGCCGCGACCGTAAGGGAGCGGTACCGCAACTGGCATACTTATTCACGACACGCCCTATGGCTGCCCTCCGGCCGCGGGCGCCGCTTCATGCGGCAGGTCGGTGTGCATGTGCCAGGGAACGCTCTCGGTGGAAATCTCCGGATGTCGGCGCAGAAACTCCAGCGAGTAAGTGGGCGCTCCCGGATCCACCTGCTTCGTCGCAAACAACGCGGCTTGCTCGGCCGCCTTGTCCTTCATTCCCATGCGGCGGTAGAGGACAGCCAGATTATAGTGGGCCGCCAGATCGTCGGGATCGATCTCCTGGAGTTTCTCGAACTGCTCGCGGGCTTCCTCGTAACTGTGCCGCTGGTAATAAGCGATGCCCAGTTCGCGCCGCGGATCGCGCGCCTGCGGGTATTGCTCCACCACCCGTTGCAGATCGGCCAGCTCCTCATCGCGGTGGCCTTCCCGCCTTTCCACCAGCGCCATATAGTAAAGCGCGCGGCCATTGCCCGGACTCAGATCCATGGCCTTTTCCAGGCTGGCGCGGGCCGAGGAGTATTTTTCCCATTCGATATAAGTCAGCCCGATGTTCGTGTAGCCGTCCGCATAGTCCGGACGGAGCCTGACCACCTGCTCGAAGGCGTGCATGGCGTCGGAATACTGGAGTTGATCCAGGTACGCGATACCAAGATTGTTCCAGCGCATCCAATCGGAATTGTCGTTCGGCTCGGCGCCTCCCGGCGGGTTATCGCCCAGTTTCAGGACGCGTGTTCGGGATGCCAGTTCCACCACCGGATACGCGGGGTGGTCCGGGCCCAGGACATTATTCAGATAACTCTGGCGCAGGTGCCGATAGTTGACCCGCGCGGTAACAGTCAACGGACCCCTGGCGTTGGGCGGAATTCGAAATTCATAGCGAACCAGCGCGGAACGCCCCGCCTGGATGGTGTTGTCGTAGGCCACCGAATGGATGGTCCATACCTTGTGGTTGTCCACGAATTCGCCATCGCTGTTCACCGGGCGGTTGGTGAAGCTGTGAGCGCGTTCATCGAGCGAGCCGTCCGGCTTCAGAAAGCCGCTGTGATAGATGTTCCAGCCCCCGGCGTCGGTTACCTGGAATTCGACCCAGGGTTCATAAAGGTCGCGGACCTCGGGAACGAGGGAGTGCCCGATGTTCTTATTCTGGATGACGACCAGCACCTGCACGATGTCGCCCGGCGCGAGTTTGAATCCGACCGAGCCGAGCGGAGCGGCCATTCCTTCCGCACCGGCCTTCTGAATCGCGAACAAGTCCACGTTGAGATAATTGCCCGATCTCAGAAACTGGACGGTCTTCTGTAATTGCTCGTCAAAGCCGTAGTAGAAGGGCACGGCGGTGTTGCCGGCGGGCCAGCGGTGCGACATGAGCGTTCCGTGCTTGGCGCCGTCGTCGTTCAGTTTCACGTCCTGGCGCGGCATGTGACAGTCCTGGCAGCGAGTGTAGCCGGCTGAATAGAACGTAAGTGGATTCCGGGTGGAGAACTTTGAATTCTGCCATTCGTCGTAAGAAGTGAATGCGCGGATGAACTTGTAGTCGTTCAATGGATTCGGCAGGTTGGCCTTGTGACAGGCAGCGCAGAATTCAGGCGACCGGTAGAAGCCCTGCATCACCGCGCGTGAATGCCGGTCGGGATGTTTGCGAATCTCTTCATCGGGCACAATACCAGGCATGCGGTTGCCGTCCTCGTCAACCATCACGGCCGGTATACCCATCACAAATCCGCCGTTCCCGTTCGTCGAAAGCAGCTTCTGGATGGAATGGCACGCGGTGCAGGTGATGCCGTCCTGATCGAAGCCGCGGTCTACCTGCGAATTCCTGGTCAGCGCGCCGGAGAGCACGGCGATGGGGTTGTGACAGCTATCGCAGTGGCGGCTGAACTCAATGCCTTTGGTGCGCAGCAGAATGTTGACGCTGGTGCGATAGAACGGCGTTCGGAAGGAGTTGGAGTGCAGCGCCTGGCGCCACTGGGAGTAAGCCTCCTGATGGCAGCGTCCGCAGTATTCCGCGGTCGGAAATTCGCTGGGCGGAATGAACTCGTTGCCGGCGGCGGCGGCGTTACCGGGGGTGGAGATCTGGCCCTTGCCGAAGCGGAAATCGTAGGTCTCGCCGATCTTGTCGGAGTACGCTTTCCTCGCGCTTTCGGCCGATTGCGCGGAGGCAACCGTCCAGCCCGCCAGGATTCCCGCAAGCACGATCCCGCGAACTGTTCTCAGCGCCATGTGTGAAAAGTTCTCACCAGATGACTACGGGGATCGAGTATAGCAGGATCCAAAGGAACGGACGCAATGGCATTGCCCTATACTTGGCACATGTGGCCGGTTTTGTTCCTGTTCCTCGAGGTGAGCGCGCCACATCAGTCGGCGTTATCGGCATACAAGCAGCACAAGTTCGCCGATGCAGTTGTCGAGTTCACCGAGGCGTTGAAGACCGAGCAGCCCGGTACGGCCGATTACGAGGAGTCAGTGCTGTTTCTGGGGCAGAGCCTGTTCCTCGAATCGAAATACGCGGAGGCGATCCCGTGGCTGGAAAAGGCAACCGCGGGAAGCTCGCCATTGCCGGAGGCATCCTACATGCTGGGCAGTGCCTTCCTGATGACGCAACAAGGCGCGAAGGCGGTGCAGGCGTTTGCGCGTCTGTTCCAGGTGGCCCCGGACTCCGCGGCAGCGCATCTGACCACGGCTCAGATGATGATGCACAAAGATATGGACGCGGACGCTGCTGCCCAGGCGCGGCTGGCGCTGGCGGTGGATCCCCGAATCCCCGAAGCGCATTTCCTGCTCGGCGAAGTGGCCATTTATCATTCTGATTTTGACGCCGCCGTCGAGGAGTTGAAAAAGGAGATCGCGATCAACCCGGGTTTTGCAATGGCCCATTACCGGCTGGGAGACGCCTACGGCAGGCTGGAAAAGTGGGATGAAGCAATGCCTCCGCTGGAGCGCTCGGTGTGGCTCAATCCGAATTACAGCGGGCCCTTCATCCTGCTCGGCAAGGGCTATCTCAGGCGTAAGGAGTTCGCTAATGCCGAGGGCGTCCTGCGTCATGCGCTGCTGCTGGACCCTCAGAATGTTTCCGCTCACTATATGCTGGGCCAGACGCTGATGCAGGAGGACAAGCAGGCGGATGCGGAGAAGGAGTTTGCCCGCTGGCGACAGTTAAAGGGCAGTAACTAGTTTTCTGAGACTGCCACGCCGACCAGTGAGTCAGCGCAGCCGTAATAGAGAAAGTACTTACTGCGGAAGAAGACCAGACCTTCCGTAAACGTGTCGCCCGCGGCATACTGGCCGCTCCGCTCAAACGGCAGCTCAGGCTTGAACACCGGGTCATCTGTTCGCGCAACCAGTTTGGCCGGATTATCGGCAGCGAACAAGGCTTCTCCGGCCGCGTAAGCCGCGGGACTCAATTGCGGATCGCCGTTCTCGGCGGCGTTCTTCCCGTTGTAGAGGACCACGATTCCAGCGCTCGTCAGGAGCGGCGGCGGCCCCACCTCGGGAAAGCTGCTGTCGAAACGGCCGGCTCGTTTGCTGAGCACCACGACAGGGTCGCCATGAGAATCTTCCACAGGCTGCCACCGGATCAGATCGTCCGACGTGGCGAGCCGGATTGTGCCTTCGCCCCAGTACATCCAGTATTTGCCCTGGATCTTCGCGGCAATGAGACGGCCACCCGCCAGCCGGGTTACGATGCCGGCTGACTTCCAGGAGAGGTTCCGATATTTGCCGCCGGATGCCTGGTCGAATGCCGGGCCGTACTTAGTCCAGGTCAGCAAATCTTTCGAGGCAGCGATCGCCGCGTCGGTGGACTTCCGGTTCCACTGCGTGTAGGTAAGGACGTAAGTGCCGTCCACGGCCTCTACAAGGCGCGGATCTTCACAGCCGCCTGGCCACTCGCGCGCTTTCTGGTCGTCGTTGGCCGGATAGAACACTGGCGTGGCCCGGCGCGTGAAATGCAGACCGTCGTCGCTCTCGGCGAGTCCCAGCCTCGACGTGTGCCCGCCAATCTCCATGGTGCCCGTGTCGTCCTCGGCGCGATACAGGAGCATTACCTTGCCATTCCGAACCACCGCGGCGGGATTGAAGGTGTGGAGCGCCTCCCAGTGGACCTCGGTTCCGCGTACCGGGCAGAGAAAGACCGACTGGGCGCGAGGCGTGATCACTGGATTGACGCCGTCCGGGCGGACGAAGCGGCCGAGACCCCAGTCTGGTCCGCTTGCGGCAGCAACGCAGAACGCGGCCCCAGCCAGGATCAACGCGCTACTGAACCACTTGCCTCGGCTGCCCACTTCGATGATGATTATACTTGCCTGAAGGGCCTCTACACAGATGAAACTGCTTCTCCGTACCCTCGCCGTTATCGCGGTCGCAGCTTTTCAAGCCTGCGCGCAGCAATCCGCAGCCCCGTGGTGGAAGCACGCGGTTATTTACGAGATCTACCCGCGCAGCTTTCAGGACTCGAACGGCGATGGGGTGGGCGACATCAACGGGATTACGTCTCGTCTGGACTACCTCAAGGACCTGGGCGTCGACGCCGTCTGGATCACGCCCATGTACCCATCGCCGCAGGTGGATTTCGGTTATGACATAGCCGACTACACCGCCATCGACCCGCAGTATGGCACCATGGCCGATTTCGACCGGCTGGTGAGCGAGGCGAAGAAACGAAGCATTCGCGTGATCATGGATTTCGTCGCCAATCACACGTCCGATCAGAATGCGTGGTTTAAGGAATCGCGCTCGTCCCGGAACAATCCCAAACGCGACTGGTATATCTGGCGAGACGGCAAAGGTCCCGGTCAGCCGCCCAATAACTGGCTCTCCTGGTTCGGGCATTCCGCGTGGACGCTCGATCCGGCAACGAATCAATACTATTATCACTACTTCTACGTCCAGCAGCCGGACCTGAACTGGCGCAATCCCGAGGTGCTCAAGGCCATGTACGGCGTCATGCGCTTCTGGCTCGACCACGGCGCGGCCGGTTTCCGCATTGACGCGGTTTCACGACTGTTCGAGGACCCCGGATTGCATGACGATCCGATTCTCCCTGGCAGGAACGCGTACGGCGATCCGAATATCGAACACAAATACACCGATAATCTTCCGGAAGTGCACGACATTCTGCGACAAATGCGGCAGTTAGTAGATAAGTACCCCGGACACCCGGTCCTTATCAGCGAAGCCGACGAGCCGAACATCACGGAACTGAGCAAAATGTACGGAAAGCACCTCGATGAAATCCAGCTTCCGATGGATTTTCAGGTTGCCGACGTGAATAAGCTGTCTGCACCGGCGTTTCGGAAACTGCTGGATGAGATCGAGTCGAACCCGGCGGGCGGCCAGCCGTATTTCTTCTTCAGCAATCACGATCAGGTGCGTCAATGGGACCGCTATGGCGATGGCGTGCATAACGACCAGATCGCCAAACTGATGGCGACTCTGCTGCTCACCGCTCGGGGGACGCCCCAGATGTACTATGGCGAGGAAATCGGCATGCGCACCACCCCCCCTGCGCGAAAGGAGGACGTCAAGGACCCGATCGGGAAAATCGGCTGGCCGGAGGAGAAGGGCCGGGACGGTGAGCGGACGCCGATGCAATGGGATAATTCCGTGAATGCCGGTTTCAGCAAAGCGGAGATCACATGGCTTCCGGTCGCGGCCGACTACCGACAGCGCAACGTGAAGGTGGAAAGTGGCGAACCGAATTCGATCCTCAGATTCTATAAGCGCGTCATCGCACTTCGCCGCACCGAGCCTGCGCTGCGGGACGGGTCTTATGTTGACGTCAACCCCGATGACCAAAACGTGCTGTCATACCTGCGCAGGAATCCCGGCACGGGCGATTCGGTGCTGATATCGCTGAACATGAGCCCGGAGACGCAGACGATGCACTTCGATCTCGCCAGCCAGGGTCTCAAGGACGGTTCGGCGCGGCTGCTGGTCCCGCTGGACGGCCACACCGGCGAAGTGCAGCTGTCGGGTGTGACGCTCCCGCCGTTTGGGGTCCTCATCGCAGCGGTGAGGTAGTCGATTATGGAGTTACCTGCAGGCTGAAGCTCTACTGAAAGCGACAGTAGAGCAGGCTTTCAGCCTGCATCTCCTATCGCAGCGAAAATACGACCTGCTGGTTGACGTACTCATCCGAGGTCCCGGCAGGCATGTGAATGGTCAGGCCGTCCGAGCCTTCTCTGGACGCACCCTGCACGCCCGTCAATTCCTCGGTGTTCACCAGCCCCATGCGGTAATCGCGAGACGGACGCCCCGAGACCGTTAGTGTAAGCGTGTGGCCATCGTTCGTCCACTGTTCGGAAACGATCTTCAGGTTGGCGCTCGGTTCCGCTGTCCGCGGCGGAGAGAAGGGCACGGTATAGCCGAACAACCCGCGATGATGGATCGCCAGCGTCGTCCTGCCCGGGCCCACCGTAAGCAGGAAATGGGGATGCCAGTCCTTGTACTCGGACTCATTCGTCCAGGTCACCGGCTTGCCGTCCACCTCGGCTGCGGTCACGTGCGCGCACAGCGGATAGGCCGGCGCAAAGTCGAGCGTGAACGAACTCGGCCCCGTGTTAGCCACCTCCAGCGCAAGCACGTTGGCGTCGAGGCGCAGGTGCAGATCCACATGAGCGCCGGCGAGAGGAATGCCACGCACGCCAACCGTGCGCCAATCGGCGGGCAGATGCGGAGCGAAGCGCAGCTTGCGGCCGGGCGCGTCGCTCTCCAGCCCCAATAAACCGCGCAGCAACGGCGATACCACCATAGCGGCCGACCATATCTGGTGCGGCGATGCCGTGGAGAGCGGCGAATACCAGTCGCCCGAGAGCACCTCGGTGGTGTTGCCGCCTCCTCCGTCCAGAGCGAGCCACGCGTTTGCGCGCAGGTTGGCAAGCGCGGCATCAGGCTCATGATTCCGATACTCGCCGACAGCCGCCCACCCGGTGAACAGCGGCCACACCGAGCCGAAGTGATAGCCGGACGGGTCGTAGAGCGCCGCGTGCGATGAGATAATGCGCATGCCCCAGTCGGTAGCGTGCTGCTCTTCGGAAAGCAGGTCGATCATCTCCTGCGAGCGCCGCCGGTCGAGCAGGTCGAACCACATGGGGACCGTAGCGAGAACACTGGGCTGGTCGACAGGATGGCCCTGCGCATCCAGCGCGAACGCGTAGCTGTGCGATTGCGGCAACCAGAAGCGCTCGTTCAGAATCCGGCGCTTCTGCTCGTACTCAGCCGTTAGTTGCTGGGCGCGCGCGTCATCATTCAGCAGATGCACCACAGTCGCCAGAGAGCGCAGCGCCTGCACGTAGCAGCCCGCCTGGTATAGTTCCACGCGGACCGGCAGCAGGGGTCCGCCTTCCACCCAGCCATGTCCCACGCCCAGGTTCTTCGGAAAGCCATCCTCATCGAACGTTGACCGCATGAACTCGAGCGCCTTCCACAAGCGCGGCGCCTGCTCCCGCGCGAAGGCGACATCGCCGCTCGCCTGAACATAGTCGGCAACGGCGATCGCGAACAGGGGCGTAGCGTCCGCCGAAGCGTAGCCATAGGGGAACTGGTGGAACCAGTCGACCAGGCTCGCCGTCTGCGAGATCTCGTGAGGAATCCTGCCGTCGTCGCGCTGGAATCGGGAGACGAAAGCGATTGCCTCCCGCGCGTTCGCGAAGTCTCCTGCGGAAGTGAGCGCGAACGATGTCCAGAACGAATCGCGGCCGAAGAACCAGGCGAAGCCGGGCCGATACGCACCTTTCGATAGTCCGTATCCGGCCACCAGCCCGCGTCCAAGAAACGGATTGTCCACGAATCCTTTCACCACGCTGATGCGCGACCAGTCGTATGCCGCCTGAAGTTGGCGATCAGGCAAATCGAGGCCCACTGTGTTGGCCAGGTAGTCCGTATACTGTCGCTCGGCTTCGTCAATGGCTCGCCGGGGTTCCGCTATCAGGTTCCTGTAAGTGGACAGCGCCTCGGCGCGCGACTTCATCGAGCCGGCGATGGCGACCACGCGCTCCGCATGTCCCGTGATGGCGCCCAGCGTGAATAACGACGTGGGCGAATTGGAGTAATTGGTCGCGTAGGCCAGTGAAGCCAGCGCGGCGTCCGGCGAGCCAAGAACAGCCGAAAATGGCTGCCCGTCGGCCCCGAACACGAAGGCCTTCGTCTGGGAATTCCACTCCGCGTACCCGGTGCCCATGGATGCCGGCCACATCAACTGGAAATCCGGCGTGAACTCGACATCGATCCGCAGCGGACTGTGCGACCGCACATCCAGCAGCATGAGCGCGCCCGGCTGGTCGTGGGAGGCGGCCAGAGTCTCCACGACGCTGAAATTATCGCCGGTGTAAGTGATGGTGGAGGATGCGGGCAGGTACGAAACGCGCCGGGCAAGGTCTTCGGCCGGGACCACGTGGCCATCCACTTCGAAACGGAGCCGCAGATTTCGGACGATCTTCAGCGGATAGACCCAGGCTTCCAGCGTGCCGTCTTCCCTGCCCAGCCACGCCGCGCGCGGTCCTGTTGCGTCCAAAAACTCCCATGAGCGAACGGGTCTTGCAATTTGCAGGTCACCGGCGGAACAGCTCAGAGCGAGAGCGAACATGGCCAGTCGCATAGAGCAAGTATACGTGCAGGCTGAACATAGATGAGACCCCGGGCATGCAGGCTAAAAGCCTGCTCTACTTCCGACTGCGAGCAGTAGAGTAGGCTTCAGCCTGCATTGGCTGTCGTGCTGCCTTCGGTTACTGTCACCACGCGGTTGGCCGGCACGCCCGTAAGTTTGTCCACAACGCCGCTGGGCCAGCGTATCTCGAGGTCGGCTTTCACCGATTTGCCCAGGCCGAAGTGCACCCGCAGGTCGCTCTGCGAAATATAGCTGCCCCCGCTGCGCACCTCGTCCATCTGGCGATGATTTCCTTCGGTGATGCAGACGATTCGCGCGCCAATGGCGGAGCGGTTCGACTTCACTCCAATAGCCTTCACCTTGAGCCAGTTCGTCTTCGCGGACTGATCGCAGCGCAGTAACTGCGGCACGTCGTTGATGCAGTTGACCACCACATCGACGTCGCCGTCGTTGTCAAAGTCGCCAAAGGCGCAGCCGCGCCCGGGCACTTTCTCGAGGATCCCGGGTCCGGCATCCATGGAAACATCGGCGAACTTTCCGTTGCCCAGGTTGCGATAGAGTTCCTTGCGCTCGCGGTATCCGTACTCGACATCGGTGTCGCCCACCTCGGGATAGACATGCCCGTTGCAGACGAAGATGTCGGCCCAGCCGTCGTTATCGAAATCTACGAAACCGACTCCCCAGCTCAGGAACCGCGTATTCCGGCCGAGGCCCGCCTGAAACGTGTCGTCCTCGAAAACCATGTTCCCGAGGTTCCGGTAGAGGCTCGACGTATCGCCGGCGAAGTTGGTTTTCACGATGTCGAGATTGCCGTCGCAATCGTAGTCGATGGCCGACACGCCCATGCCGGCCTGCGGTTTTCCATCGGCGCTGTAGGCCGCCCCGGCTTCGATGGCGACGTCGCTAAACGTCCCGTCGTGATTGTTTTTGTACAAAGCCGAGGAAGTGGAATCGTTGGCGACATAGATGTCGGGCCACCCGTCGTTATCGAAGTCCGCAACCAGAACACCCAGGCCGTAGGTCCCCTGCGTCTTCAGCACTCCCGACTTCTCCGAAACGTCGGTGAAAGTCCCGTTGCCGTTATTGTGGAACAGAATATTCTTGCCGCCCGTCAGCCCGGGAGGTCCACACGCCACCATCAAACCCTTGTACAGGCACGGGCCGGATTCGGGCAGCGGCGCAGTCTTCGGATCGAAATCGATGTAATTGGCGACGAATAGATCCAGATGCCCATCGCGGTCGTAATCGAGGAAAGCGCAACCGGTGTTGTGGCGCCGAAGGCCCGTGGCCGTGCGCGTGGTGACTCCGGCTTTCTCCGCTACGTCGGTGAACGTGCCGTCGCCGTTGTTGTGATAGAGCGCGCAATCGCCCCAGTAACTGACGAACAGGTCGTCGTGGCCGTCGTTATCGTAATCGCCGACGCACACGCCCTGACCCCAACCCGTGCGCAGCAGGCCCGCTTTGGCAGTCACGTCGGTAAACGTGCCATCGCGATTGTTCTTGTACAGGCGGTTGGTGGGCTCTTCGCCCTTCGCGTACTTCGCCTCGAATCGCGTGCCGTTTACCAGAAAGATATCCAGCCAGCCGTCGTTGTCGTAGTCGTAGAACGCTACGCCGCAGCCGGTGGTCTCAAGTAAGTACTTGTTCCGGCGCTCGCTCCCGAAGATGGTCTTTGTCCGCAAACCGGCTTCGCGGGCGATGTTGACGAACTGCACTCCCAACGGCATACCACGCACAATCTGATCGAACGTGAAGACACTCAGGGTTCGGCAGATGGAGCGGATGAAGCCGCGGCGCGAGGGCATCATGGGTGCTCCTCGCGGATCAGCGATTCCACCACTTCCAGGTTCTTTCGCGCAGCCGCGCTGGCCGGATCGAGCTGAAGCGCATGCTGCAGGAGATCCCGCGCCTGAGTGAGCTGCCCTTCCAGCGCAAGGGCCCCGCCGAGATTCGTGTACGCATCGGAATCGTCGGGCTCGAGTTCCAGGGCCTCGCGGAAGTCGTTCACAGCCTCGTGGGTTCGGCCGTGGCCCGCCAGGCCGTGCCCTCTGGTTGCGAGAGCCTCGGCGAGAATCTTCCGCGCTTTCGCGTCATCGGGGCTCAGCCGCATTACTGAGCGAAGTTGAAGAATGGCCTCGTCCAGAGAATCGCGCGACAGCAGCAGTACGCCTAAGTTATAGTGCGCATCGGCGTAGTCCGATCGGATCTCGAGGGCGCGGCGGTAGCAGGACTCGGCCTCATCGAGCTGGTTTTGCGTCTGCAACATCGCGCCCAGCGTGTTCAGCGCTGTTGCGTCCCGAGGGTGAACGCGTACGGCTTCCTGGAACTCGTGCAATGCGCCCGCCGAGTCGCCTTTGGCCTCGAGCAGGCCGCCCAGGTTGAAGTGCGCGGTGAAGTCGTCCGGATCGCGGCGCACGCGCGAACGCATCAGCGCCTCCTGAATCACCATCCGCTGATCGCCAGGTCCACGCGGCAGCAATTGCAGCCAAAGGTGCCCCATCTCGTCGGTCGACTCATTGCCGCCGACGACGCGCTTCGGCGGCTGATTCGGGTTCAGCGCATTCTGCGCCGAATTGTCGTAGACCCAGCGCATTCCCACCGTTGTTCCTTTGGGAAGGAATACCGGCGTCCGGTAGCGATACACCGCCTGCCAGTTCTGATCCCAGTGACGAATATGGATGAGCGTCTCGCGGGATCCGTCGGGGAGAGTTGCGATCCCTTCCACTTCCCTGCCCAGATAGTGCGCGTGCGGATACACGGCCAGAAGATCGCAGCCGACAGGTAATCTGAATTGGTCGGTGACCGTAAAATCGGTCGCGCCGGGCGGGATGTCAAGCGCGCCATCGTTCTCGAGCTGCACCAGCAGCGGTCGAAGACGTGGCGGCATCTTCGTGAAATAGAGTCCAAGCGACGGCTGGATCTGTTCGGACTTACCCGAAGGCTGCAGGTGCACGTTCAGGACAAGGTCCGTTCCTGGTTCGAGCGGCCAGGCCATGCCCTCCGGCTCTTCGCTGAGCACCGATCCGGGTTTCCAGAACAGGAAATGGCTTTCGGGGTCGTTTACGTTGGCTTCAATGCTGAGATCCATTCCGCCGAATCCGGGCTCGCCGTCGCGCCCGTCGCGCCAGCGAGACGAGCGGGTCCGGTCGATCAGGAGATTGGCGTGGTGGACAACGCGTTTGTTGCCCGGACGAATCTCGAGCGCCCGCACGTACTTTGTGTCCTGGAGAGCGGTAGAGAAGATGAAATTCCGGTAGACGTCGCGTCCCGAAGGGCTGAGGGTAAAGGCGCGCGGAAGAGTCAGAACCAGATCCGGTTCGCCAAGCTGCCAACCCTCCGTGAACTTCGGCATCGGAGGGAGATCCTGCGGCCGGCCTTCTGGTTCGCCGTCCTGCACCCATTGCTCGATCAGGCGAATCTGCGAATCGCTGAGCCTGCGTTCGTCCGCGAACCTGAGGACGCCCGGCGCCGGCAGCCAGGGAGGCATGTACCGGCTCTTCGTCACGGCGGCAATCTGGCGCGCGTGCGTTTTCACATCGTGGTAGGTCAACAGGCTGAAGGGACCCGCTTCACCGGGGCGGTGGCAAGGCGCGCACTGGCGATACACGATCGGCGCGATGTGCTTGTTGAACGTGACGGGCTCGGCAAAGAGGGATTGCGCGGCCAGCGCGCACGCCGCGGCGAACAGCAGCCTGGTCATTTCACGTCGGCGAGAAAGCAGCCGATGGCACGGGTGCTGGACTCCTTCACTGGCTTGCCGGCTAGAGTCGATTGCAGCGCCTGCTCGAGGTCGTGCGTGCTGGGCTCAGGGCGCGCCTTTCCGAAGGCGACGTAGCGATCGTCGATACGGCCGTGATAGAGCAGCTCTCCATCAGCCGAGAACAACGCGGCCTCCGGCGTTACGTGGACTCTCGACAGCCTCACCAGCTTACCGTCCGGGTCGCGCAGAGCGCCGAAAGTGTAGCCGTAATCAGCGAGGTGCCCGCGGATCGCTGCGGCGGTGTCGCCCTGGCTCGGGTAGACGAGATAGAACGTGGCGCGCGATCCATACTCGCGGTAGAGGCGCTCCAGCTCCGGAGCGTAGCGATTCGAAATGGGGCAATCCGTGCGGACGAAAACGAGAACCGTGGGGCGGCGGCCATCAAAGAGCTGAACCGGCTTGCCGGCGAAGTCTACGGCCGTAAGCGGGGCGGCTACGGCGAACAGCGACATACTCAGCGCGCAGGTTACCGCCAACCGCGGAAGATGACCACGAGTTATCGCCACTTACTTCTTCTCCAAAAGACTGCGGAGCTCATCTTCCTTATTTTGCTTTACGCGAGCCCCTTCCGCGAACATCCGCTTACTTTCATCGATGGCGCCCTTCTGTCGCAGAAGCTGGCCAAGAGTATTGTACGGACCCGGATCAGCGGGATCCAGCCGTATGGCTGTGCGCAGGGCTTCCTCGGCCGCCTTCACATCGCCCTTTTGCTTGAGGGCGGTGCCGAGCATGAACCAGGCCTCGCCATAGTCGGGACGCAGAGCGATTGCCGCGCGCATCTCGGTCGTGGCATCGTCAAACTCGCCGGATTGCCAGTGTGCGATGCCGAGCATATAGTGCGCCTCGGCCATTTTGGGGTCCGATGCCAGCGCCCGGTTGAACTCCACCTTCGCGGCGTCGATGTCATCCTTGTCCTTCAGCGCCACCCCGAGGTTGTAATGCGCGGCGGCCATGTTCGGATCGTGCGCGAGCACGTCGCGGAAGTCCACAATGGCCTGATCCAGCTCTCTTTTCTGCAGGTGCGCGAAACCGATGTTCAGGCGCGCCGTCGTGTTCGCAGGCGCGATGGCCAGCACCTTCTGGAACTGCGCAATACCCTCGTCGGCGCGGGTGGTCTTGACGAACAGCATTCCGAGGCTGTTGAGCGCGTCGATGTCGTCGGGGGCAAGATCCACGGAGTGCCGCAAGGCATCCACGGCGCCGGCGATGTCTCCTGTCTGTTGCAGCGCCGCGCCAAGCCGATTCCACGCCGTTGCGTCGCGGGGCTGGAGCGTCGTTGCGGCCTTCAGGTGAGGCACTGCTTCATCAGCGTGGCCGGAAGAGTATAAAGCCTCGCCGATTCTCGACTGATATTCCGCGTTCTCCGGGTCGAGAGCCGCCGCGATCTGCAACTCCGGAACACTGAGCCCGGGATCGTCAGCGAGCCAAAGGGCGACACCGAGGTGATAATGCGCCGGCGCAAAGCGCGAATCCAGTTCAAGGGCGCGCCTGAAATGGCTGATTGCTTCGTCGCGGCGATTCAGCACCGCCATCAGGAAACCGACTCTATCCTCAAAACGGGCCGACGCTGGGTCGAGCGCCGCAGCCTGCTCCCATGCCGCGAGCGCCCCGGCGGCATCGCCCTTTGCCTCGAGTGCGATTGCTGTGGATTCGATCTCCTTCAGGCTGTCTGCCGCCAGGGCGAGCAGAGAGAAGGACGCAATCAACAACAGAGACCGCATGACTCTATTCATTATAAGTAGAGCAGGCTTTCAGCCTGCATTGCGGCCGCAAACAAAAAGGCCGGCAGAGCTGATCGCCCTGCCGGCCTCGGATTCAGACTTGCTTCTGGATTATCAGAAGCTGAGGGTGCCGGAGAACTGCAGCGATCGCATATAAGCGCCACCCGCCAGTCCGGTAATCTGGCCGGCGCTGGGGCTCTGTACGTCGCCGTTCGGCAGCCCGAGATTCGTGTGGTTGAACACGTTCCGGGCATCTGTGCGCAACTGGAAACCTATTGACTCGGTGAACTTGAACGTCTTCGCGAGCGACAGGTCCTGCTGGATAAAATGCGGCCCGAAGAGCGTGTCAATCGGGTAGTTGCCGAAAGTATTCGGCGCGGGCGTCAGGAAAGGCCCGCTGTTACACACCTGATTCGGACAACCCACGAACCACTGGTTGCGATTCCCTTGTGCGCCCGCGTAGGGATCTCCTGTTCCCAGGTTGGGCCGGTTGTTGGGACCCTGATTAGGCTGACCTCCCTGACCGCCGTTGTAATTCTCGAGGGTTGGCGAGAACGGGAAGCCGCTGTAATAGGTGGTGACGCCGCTGATGATCCAGCCGCCCAGAGCCCAGTCGAAGCCGCGGTTCATGTTAGCTCCCCACTTCTGGCCTTTGCCGAAGGGAATCTGATAATTCTGCGCGAAAGTCCACTGTTGGCGGGGGAGTAAACTGGTGTACCCCTGACCAGCCGCCCGGTCGTAGAAGAAGTAGTAATTGTTGTCGTATCCCCACCCGTCGCCAAATTGCCGCTGGTACGTGTAACTCGCCTGCATGGTCCACCCGGACCATGCCTGGATTCGGACCTGGCCCTGGAACGAATTGTAGTGCTCGTTGGAGCAGTCGCAGTAATACGAGAGGTCGTTCGTCCATCCGTACTTACTGTAGTAAGGACGGTCCAGATTGGTGTCGGAGACACCGGGAACGAATATCGCCTCATTGGGGTTGATGCTTTGACCGGTTCCCTAGGAACCCGTGCCGGTTCAGATTTCCGACATAAGCGCCAGTTACAGCCACTCTCGGGAAGTAACTGGTGCTGCACCGCGAGGTTGTACAGGTAGGTCTGGGGCAGCGTAATGGTCGCGGGCCGGAACTTCGGGTTGATGTTCTGCGGAAGCGGGAAGGTCCCGTTCGAACTTACCGCAACGGGGGCGAGCGTCGAGGGGCCCTGATCGAGCGTAAAGACCGGCGTAAAGCCGTTGGGCGGGTTAAGATGCTCTGATTGGAGAGCACCGGAGGATTCTGGGTCACGTTGTGGCCGAAGTTGGACCCGAATACACCGAGGTCGTAAGCCCAGCCAAAGCCGCCCCGTACAACGGTCCGGGGAGCCATCTGGTAAGCGAAACCGAAGCGCGGCGCAAAGTCGTGCCAGTTCATCGTCTGAATGCCGTGCGAAGAGACGCCGCCGACCCCGAACACATACATCAGCCCATCTGCGAGATTCAGAGTGGCGCCATTTCCCGAAGCATTCACGGTTTCGGGGAAGGTCATTTCCCAGCGTAGGCCCATGGTAAGCGTCCATTTAGCGGTAGGGCGCCATTCATCCTGTCCGTACCAGAACAAGCGCTTTTGGCGCTCAGCGGCGTTGGTGCTCGTACTTACGTAGCGCTGGAAGTTGCTGACGTCTCCCAGAACGAACGAGGCGAGCCCGATACCGCCCACTTCATTCTGCCCAACCGCGGGCACGCCTCCGGTGAGCCCAGGATTGAACGTGAGTTCGCCTGCGCGATGGCTGTCGCTGGGCACTCGAAGGTTCCTCGCCCAGCGCAGGTCGGCGCCAAGCTTGAACGTGTGCTTGCCCATCGTCTTACTCAGGTTGTCAACGAACTGTATCTGCGATTCGGTCTGAGTGAGCGGGCAGTTACACTGATTCACGCCCAGTGCATACCCAAGCTGGAACGAATCGTTTGGAGACGGGATATTGAAATACGGCATTCCCGACGTGTAGGTCTTGTCGAGGTTCAGGCCGGGAATACCGGCATCCGCGGCCGGAGTGGTTCCGTATCCGTTCGGCACGTCAAATACGTGATACCGCATCCATCCGAACCGAAATTCGTTGATCATGGTGGGACTGATCGTGTCGGTCCAACCTATCGCCAGGCTCTGGTTCGAGGCCACGGAGTTACCGGCATAGTTTACGAACGTAGGACCGCCGGCTTCCAGGCCGAACGCGCCAGGGGCCTGCTCCGTAAATGCTTGATAACTGTAACGCCCGAAGATTGAATTCTTGTCGTTGATGTAGTAGTCTTCGCGCGTGTTCCAGTCGTTGCCCGTGATTGCCACGGCGCCATTCACGGCATAGTTGTTGACGAAAGGCGCTCCCGCAATCTGCTGTAAATTGGGAAGCGGGAAATAGCTGAGGAGTTTCTGAGCCTGCGGGCTCAACTGGTTAGGATTGATGATGTTATTGGGGTAGGGCGTACGGCCTACGCCGGTGTTCGGGTCGCCGGTGGTGGGGTCGTAGATCTGAAAATTCTTGTTGTAAGCCAGCCACTCGCTGAAATTGCCCTGTCGACTCAACGCATCCGGCACGCTGGTGACGAGCGATCCGCCCTGCGATTGCCGGTTCAACTGAGCATCGCCAAAGAAGAACAGCTTGTTCTTTATGATCCGGCCACCGATAGAGCCGCCGAACTGATTCTGCCGGTAGGTGGCGTACGGGAGGCTCGAGAACGGATTTCTTGCGAAGGTGGTAAAGCCGGGCGTATTCAGTTGCAGATACTCGAAAGCATCGCCGTGGAATGCGTTGGTTCCCGACTTCGTGGAGTAAGAAGCTGTTCCGCCGCCCACATACGAGAATTCGGCATCGAAATTCTGGACGGCCTGTTTCATCTCTGACAGCGAGTCCGTCGTCGGGTTGATCACGATGATTCCCAGGATAGGATCCTGGTTCGTTGTTCCGTCCAGCTCGTAGCCCATGGCGCTGAACAACTGGCCGTCCACAACCATCTGCACGCTGCCCTGTGGGTTTTCGTCCGAGGCGTGCTGCCAGCCGATTTTGGCCGACCCTGGCTCGAGAAGTTCCAGCGATTGAATGTTTCGCCCAATATTCGGCAGCGCCTCGATTTCCTGCGCGCTGAACGTCTGCGCGACGTCGGCTCGGTCGGACTGGAGCAGGGGGGCCACAGCGGTCACTTCGACCGACGTCGTGACCTCGCCAACTTTCAGAGCGGCATCGTAGCGTACCGCCTGATCCACCTGAACGTTGACGTTGTCCGATACGACTTTCTGAAACCCGGGCGCCTCGATCGTGATTTTGTAAGTGTCAGGAATCAACTGGCCTCTGTTGTAATTGCCAGATTGATCGGTGGTGACTTCGGATTTCGTCCCCTTGCTTACGTCCTCAATGGTCACTTTGGCGTTGGCAACAGCGGCGCCACTGGCGTCCGTGACCGTGCCGAAAATGGAGCCGAACACCTGTTGTCCGAAGACGCTGGTTCCCGCAGCGAGAATTGCGGCTACGGCAAGTAACAACACTACTCTGGCTATCTTATGCGCTGCATCGCACATCTGGTTCTCCTCGTGGACGAACTCGTCCTATACCCCTCCAGGGCGCCGAAATGTGGCTTTGCCTGGTTCTCCCCTGGGAAACTTCGAATATTGTGCGGCCTGTGACGCGGGCTGTCAAGGCAAATAATACGAACCTTCTATTCGGTAAGTAAAAATTTCATATGTAAGCGTTTGCGGAGTATAAGGGGCCCCGCGGAAGGCCGCATAGGAACGTTGTAACCCCCTCGAACCCTCCAGACGTTGACCGTCCTGGCACCTCTTACATCGCGGAATGTCCTATATTGCGGACAGGAGAGATCTGATGATTAACCGGAGAAGCGGAATCCTCGGCGTGTTCGCTGCCCTGGCCGCGGTCATGTTGCCTGCAGTGGACGCCAGAGCATCTGAGCCCTGGTGGCGGCACGCACTTATCTACGAAATCTATCCACGCAGCTTCGCCGACGCCAATGGGGACGGCGTGGGCGACCTGAACGGCATTACCCGGCATCTGGACTATCTCGCGGAGCTTGGAGTGGATGCTATCTGGATCGCGCCGTTCTATCCCTCGCCACAAGTGGACTTCGGTTACGACATCTCCGACTACAACGCCATCGACCCGCGGTACGGAACCATGGCGGACTTCGAGCGCCTGGTGGCCGAAGCCCAAAAGCGCCACATCCGGGTCATCACAGACCTCGTCCTGAATCACACCTCTGACCAGCACCCGTGGTTCATCGAGTCGCGGTCGTCGCGAACGAATCCGAAGGCCGACTGGTATATGTGGCGTGACGGCAAAGCCAACGGTCAGCCACCAAACAACTGGCAGTCTTTGTTCGGGCACTCAGCGTGGCAATGGGACCCGCAGCGTCAGCAATACTACTATCACGAATTCTACAAACAGCAGCCCGACCTGAACTGGGACAACCGCGACATGCGCAACGCCATGTACGACATGATTCGCGCGTGGATGAAGCGCGGCGTCTATGGGTTCCGGCTGGACGCGATTACGACACTCTTCGAAGATCCTCAGATGCGCGATGAGCGCGTATTGCCCGGGAAGAATGCGTATGGCGATCCCATCGTCTCGCGCGAGTACACGGACAACCTGCCCAAAGTCCACGAAGTAATTCGCGAGTTGCGGCAGGTCACCGATGAATACCCCGATCGCGTGCTGATCGGCGAGACCTACCTTCCCAATGTCAGCGAGTTAGCGAAGATGTACGGCGCTAAGAACGACGAGTTCCAGCTTCCCATGGACACCCAGTACGGCTTTCTGAATCGCCTGTCCGCCGATGACTTCCGCAGCAAGCTTCGGGACGCCGAGCAGAAGCTGAACGGGAACACCCCTCTGTTTGTTTTCGATAATCACGATAACCGGCGCAGTTGGAACCGCTACGGCGACGGCGTGCACGATGCCGCCATTGCCCGGGTGATTGCCACGCTGCTGCTGACGCCGCGCTGCGCCGCTTTGATGTATTACGGCGAGGAGCTGGGGATGGACAACAGCGATCCAAAGCGTAAAGAGGATGTGCGCGATCCCATTGGGATAACCGGGTGGCCGAAGGAAAAGGGTCGAGACGGTGAGCGCACGCCGATGCAATGGGATGCCGGCCCGAACGCCGGCTTCAGCACGGCGGCGAAAGCCTGGCTGCCAGTGGCCCCGGACTACCGCGAGCGCAACGTCGCGGTGGAAAGCGGCAATCCGGACTCGCTGCTGAACTTCTACAAAGCTCTCATCCGTCTTCGCCGGCGGAACAGCGCGCTCCGCGACGGCAGTTTCGCGCTGGTAAACGAAACCGACCACAACGTGCTTTCATATCTTCGCCGGGGCGGCGACGGCACGGCCGTGCTGGTGGCCGTGAACATGAGTCCGAATCCCCACACCGTGAGCTTCGACCTGCAGCCGCAGCGCGCATCGACCCTGCTCAGTTCTTTCGTTAAAGCGGGCGCGCCGATGAACCTGGACAGCCTCGCGCTACCGCCTTACGGATCGTGGATCGGCCAGATCCAGTAGCGCTATTTCCGGCTTGCCGGTTCGACGAAGCCGCGTGAGCCCATGTCGTTCGGATCGGTGGATACCGGCGTCGCGTCGCGCCACAGCCAGCGCATCATGTCGGGCAGGATCATGCCGCCGTATTTCTGGCCGTGCAGGTTGACGCTCCAGGTATAGTTCACGTCGTAGCCTTTTGCCGACAGCGCCTTCATCAGACGCACGTTCTGATAAAACCAGTCGCGGCGCTGGTTGTAAACGCCGCCTCTCAGGCCTCGGTTGTCGTTGCGCCCATCGCACAGAAACACCCGGATCGGCTTTTTCTCCGACGCCAGCACCCGCTCGGCGTAGACATCGCCGCCATGGATGTCCACGAAGCTCCCGACATTGCTCAGCACCTTTCGGAAATCGTCCGGACGCTCCCACGCCACCGCGAATGCGGCAATCGCGCCCGAGCTCGACCCACCGATGCCATGCATCTCCGGGTCCTTCGAGATGTTGTACTCCTTGTAGAGCACCGGCATCAATTCTTCGGTGATAACGCGGGCGTACTTATCGTCAGGAGTGTTGTATTCGATGCCGCGGTTCGTCGTGCCGTCGCCCCATCCGGTCTCGGGCGAAGGTTCAACCTGTTCCGGGGTGCGGCCCGGGTTGATGAACACGCATAACATTACCGGAATCTCGCGGCGGTAGATCAGGTTATCGAGGACATTCTGCGCGCGCACGTCTCCGTTGGGGTCCTTGAAAGCCTGGCCATCCTGAAAGATCATGATGGCGGTGGGGACCGCCGGATCGTACTGCGCGGGCACGTAGATCCAGTAAGTGTGCTGGGTCCCGGGATAAGCGGCGCTCTGTATGTGGTACGGCCCGCGAATGTCGCCCTTCGGAACGCCTTCCTGCGGCATGGAATCGGGGCCCAGGCGGTATTGGGAATTTGGATTCGGCCCCGGAGGCATCGGTTCGGGAGGTCGCGGCGCCTGCGCCAGCGCAATGCCTGCCCCCATCACCAGGCCCACCGCATACATTGCCCGTTTACTCATTCGGGATCTCCTCTTTGATGTGGGGCAGGCCCCCGGCCTGCGGCGGGCGCCCCGCCCGCCTGTTCGGTTTTCGAGGGAAGGCGGGCCGGGGGCCCGCCGCAGGCGAGGGCACCCGCCCCACAATACTCTGGGATTTTATCCGGGCGGTCAACGAGCCCTGTCCGGCAGCGTACGCCCGCTCTTCGCCATCATGCTCCGGAGTCCGTCAATCACCATATCGAGCGGGAAGATCTCGGCAATGGCCATGGGCGTTCGGCCGCGCCCGTCTTTGGCTTCGAGATTGGCGCCCTGCTCGCCGAGAAACTGCAGCACCTCCACGATGTTCGCCTGAGTGGATGCCTGGAAGGCGAAGACCGCCACGTGCGCCGCGGTGCTGCCGCTCTGAGTGATGCTATGGACGTCCGGATCGAGCTCGTAAGCGTACCGAACAACGTCGATGTGACCGCTCACGGCAGCCGCCATCAGAAGCGTCGTGCCATCCTGCGCTTTGAGCTTCGGATCCGCCCCGGCGGCCACCAGCAGGCGCATCACGTCTTTGTGATTGCCCTTAGCCGCCAGTTGCAGCGGAGTCAATTCGCCGGGCGGCGGCCGAAACGGTCCGAACCCGCCCTTGCCCTTGCGCGGTTCCAGCGGCGCGGTTTGCGCGTTTGGATTCGCGCCTTTGGCGAGGAGGGTCCGGACAATGTCCACCGCGCCTTCCTGCGCTGCCGCGTGCAACGGCGTCATACCGCTCTTGTCCGCCGTCCTGACGTCCGCGCCGCGATCGAGAAGAATCTCCGCTACCTGATTGTTCCTGGCAAGCAGGGCGATCTCCAGCACGCTCTGGCCGGACGGAGGCCGATAGTTCACGTCCGCGTGGGCCACAAGTAGACTGAGAACCGACTTTGCATCGCCTTTTTGCGCGGCAAACACCAGGGGCGTGAACCCGCCCTTTGAGGCCGCGCCTGCATTGGCGCCGTTCTGGAGCAACACATCGACGACGCCGGAATGCCCCTCCGCCGATGCCCACATCAGCGCGTTCTGCCCTTTGCGCGATTCACACGCGTCCACTTTGGCGCCTTTGAGGAGCAGCAATTTCACGGCTTCGGCATTCCCTGACCTTGAAGCGATCATCAGCGCCGTTTCTCCATCCCAGCGCGATGCATTCGCATCGGCTCCCCCATCGAGCAGCTTCCGAATGACCGCTGCATTCCCGTTCGCGGCGGCAAGCGTGAGCGGCGTCTCGCCGTACTCATCGGCCGTGTTCACCTTTGCGCCGGCTTTCATCAGACTGTCGAAGATGGATTCTTCATCCAGATAAGCGGCCCATGCCAGGGCGGTGGCTCCGTCGGGTTGCGCCGCATTTGCATCCACATGTTCGGCGAGAAGAGAATCGACGGCTTTTAAGTTGCGGTCCTTGACTGCATCGATCAGGCGCGGGTCTGAGGCCGCGAAACATGAACCAGCCAGAAGCACACCGAGCAGCGCTGCAGGCCAAAAGGCTGTTGACGGGCAGCTGTGGAGCCACCGGGCATGCAGGCTGAAAGCCTGCTCTACTACAGATCGTGATGCGACAGTAGAGCAGGCTTTCAGCCTGCCCGTGGCCACGATCGGTCCGTTTTCGTTCGACAATCTCCTAAACCCCGGACAGATACTGCACTTCGCCGGTGCTGTCGCCCAGATGCTCGGCCGGAATCCCCGCCTTGTCCAGCAGCGTCAGAAGCAGATTATTCATGGGCGTCAGTTCCGGATACCGGATATGCTGTCCGCACTTCAACCGTCCCGCGCCGCCGCCCGCCAGGACCAGCGGCAGGTCGTGATGGGTATGCGCGTTGCCATCGCTGATGCTGCTGCCGTAAAGGATCATCGAGTGGTCCAGCAAGGTCCCGTCGCCGTCTGGCGTCGATCGCAGCTTATCGAGCAGATAGGCAAAGGTCCTTACATGCAGCTCGTTGATCTTGATCACTTTCGCGATTTTTTCCGGGTCGTTCTGGTGATGGGTCACCGAATGGTGTCCATCCGTTATACCGATGGAGCGGTAACTCCGGTTGCTGCCTTCGTGGGCCATCATAAACGTAACCACCCGGGTCATGTCCGTCTGGAAAGCAATCACCAGCAGATCGCTCATCAGCTTCGCGTGATCCTCGAACGCATCGGGAATGCCGGATGGGCGCTCTATCAGCGGCGCTTTCATCTCGTAGCTCTGCTGTTCGGCCTTTTGAATCCGGCGCTCGATGTCGCGAATGCCCTCGAGGTATTCATCCAGTTTGCGGTTGTCCCGCGCTCCCAGACCCGGCTGCAGGCGTCCCACGCTCTCGCGGACGTAATCGAGAACGCTGGTGTCCTCGCGCATCCGCTTCATTCGGGATGCCGGATCGGTGCTGTCCCCGTCGCCGAACAGGCGCTCGAATACAGTGCGGGGATTCACCTCCACCGGGTTTGGCGTGGTGGGCGTGCGCCATGAAACCGTGTTGGTGTAGGCGCAGCTATAACCGGAATCGCATCCTCCCACGAAGCTCGGCTCCTCGAGGCCCATCTCCAGCGATGCAAGCTGGGTCTCTTTGCCCAGTGTCCTTGCGGCGATCTGGTCCGCTGAAATGCCGGCGTGAATATCGGCCCCTTCCGTCTTCTTCGGATGCACTCCGGTGAGCCAGGTGGCGCCCGCGCGGGCGTGGTCGCCGGGGCCATCGCCAAGCGCCCGGCCGGTCACCTGCGCCAGGTTGCTCAGGACGTTCAGCCTGTCCCGAAACGTCTCCAGAGGCTTCATGGTCGAAGCGAAATCGAATCCGGTTCCCTCCGTCGAGGGCAGCCATTTCTGCTGGATGATTCCGTTGGGAACGTAAACAAAGCCGAGCCGGAGCGCCGGTTTCGCGCCGGCGAGGCGCGTGGAGGCCATCGCCGGAACCATGGCGTCGAGCAGCGGAAGAGCCAAAGCCGTGCCGGCGCCACGCAGAAATGTCCGGCGATCCAAGGCCTTTTTCGTTACGATCATGATTCTGGTGTTCTCCTCATCTGAAAGGGCACGCTGCGGACAACTGCTTTGATCAGCGCCTGAAAACTCGGCGCCGGCGCATTCGTGTCCGGACCTTCGGCGTCCCGCACAATCGACCTCACCGCGGGCTTGTCGTAATACTCGAGGCCGCGGCCGAGCGCGTAAGTCAGCAGCTTCTCGGTCACGGTGGCGATGAAATCATCGCGGTGTTTCGTCAGCAGCAGTTCCCTGAGTCCCGGTAGGCCCTCGAACTGGCTCCCGTCGGGCAGCTTTCCGGATGCGTCGATGGTGCGGCCTGCATCTTTGGCCCGCCACTTTCCGATGCCATCGTAATTCTCGAGCGCAAAACCAATGGGGTCCATACGGGAATGGCAGGCGGCGCAGGTGGGGTTCGCGCGATGCTCCTCCATCTGCTCCCGCATGGTCATGTGTTCGCCGTTTTTGCTGTGGCCCTTCAGCGATGGAACATCGGGCGGCGGCGGAGGCGGCGGCGCGCCCAGCAGGTTTTCGAGAACCCACTTGCCGCGCTGCACCACGGAAGTCCGGTTCGGGTACGAAGTCACGGTCAGGATGCTTCCCTGCCCCAGGAGTCCACCGCGATCGGGATCGCTTAAACTGACCCGGCGGAACTCGGAGCCGTATATGTTCGGGATGCCGTAGTGCTCAGCCAGGCGCTGATTGAGAAAGGTGTATCTGGCGTCCAGCAAATCGGTCACCGGACGGCCCGACCTCAATATGTCGGCGAAAAACAGCTCGGTCTCCCGCTGGAAGCTCTGCCGCAGGCTGGCGTCGAACTCGGGGAAATCGTCCGGGTCGGGCCTCACCTGAGCCAGGTTTCGCAGATAGAGCCATTGCCCCGCGAAATTGTCGGTCAGCGCCTTTGAGCGGCTGTCTTCGAGCATGCGGTTCACTTGTTGCGTCAGAACCGGCGGCTCATGCAGCTTGTCCTGCGCGGCCAGGTTCAGCAGCTCGTCGTCCGGAATGCTGCTCCACAGGAAGAAAGAGAGCCGCGAGGCCAGCTCGAAATCATTCACCGTATGCACGGTTGCGGGACCGAGACCAGGCGGGTCGCGCTCAATGCGGAACAGAAAATCGGGAGAAACCAGCAGGGCCCGCAGGGCCGCTTCCACGCCGGTCTCGAATGTCCCTTCGCGGCGGCCTTCCTCATAAAACGCGAGCAGCGGCTGGATATCGCCATCGGCGACTGGGCGGCGGAACGCGTGATAAGCCAGGTTGGACAGAATTTTTCTGGCGCACGGCTCTTCGTCCCTCGCGCTTGCCGGTTTGCAAACGAAAATCCTGCGCCGGCTCGCTGTTTCTCCCGGACCAGCGATGTTGTAAGGACCCGCAATGGTCAGGGTCGAAATCGCCGGCCCGTTCGGACCTTCTTCCACCTCGAACGTTTTCAACCTGGCGCCGTCCATGCGCAGATCCACGAACGTCAACGGTCCCGGCGCCGTCTGGGAAGACTTGTCTGAATGAGCCGTGACGGATTCCGGAACAATCTCCGGGACGGCATCCTGGCGCGGGAAGGTCACGGCAACGGTACGCGTACCGGCCTTCACCGGCCGGCGAAGTTCAAAGGTCTTCGAATCCTGCGGACCGTCAAAGTCGCCGCTGGGGGCGAGTTTGATCTTGATCGTGTATTCGGCGTCCACTGGGAAGCGGTACTTCACCGACAGGCCGCCGCCCGAATCGAAGGGTAGATCGTCCCCCGCGCGCTCGTGCCGCCGCGGCCCGGATTTCTGAAGGCTCTTCGGCGGCCGGAACTCCGCGATTTCGGGTTTGGCGGCAATGTCGCCTACCGCTAAGCGGCTGACCTTGCGCGCAACGGAAAGATATCGCTCAATTAACATCGGCGAAAGCGAGAGCACGTCGCCAATGTTGTCGAACCCGTAGCCGGTATCGTCGGCGGGAAGCATCGCGCCAGGCTTGATGTCGAGCGCCAGCAGGTCGCGGACCGCGTTGCTGTACTCGGCCCGGTTCAGGCGATGGATGGTAGGACGGCCGGGATTCGGATGGGCGGCCGCCGTCTGATCCAACTCGCTCGTGAGCCAGCCGGTGAAGCCCGCGATTGTGGAGGGGTCCGGACGCGGCATGCCCGGCGGAGGCATCTCTCCGGAGTGCAGCTTGCGCAGGACTCTTTCGAGCACGCTGGCGTTTCCCGCAACGTCCGATATATCGACGGAAGCGAGGGAGATGCCGCCCGATCGGAGCTTGTCGTTGTGGCACATGAAGCAGTACTGCTTCGTTAGCGACCATGGAGGGGATCCGTCGATGGCAGGCGCGGTAGCGGCTCGTGCGGGAGCAGCGACACATATCGCCAACAGAACCGATGTAAGAAAGCTACGGGCAAACCTCGGCCGCATCCGAGTCATTCTCCTCCCGACTGGCAACCATTATACAGTCGCCAAAGAGGCTCAGACCGTTAACAGCACAGCAGCCAGTAGAGTAGGCTTTAGCCTGCGCATGTTACTCTCCTGCAAGCTGCAGGCTGAAAGCCTGTCTCCATGGCCCTGCGGGCCACCAAAGACCATGAAAACCCGCGCGCGTGACGGCTTGCATCGTGCCTGCATCAAATGTGGTAGGCGCTACCGGCGCGAGATCGTTAGAGCAGTGGAGTAGTCGAGTCCGCAAGCCTGTCTGATCCGGAATCCGCGTTTGAACCAATCAATGTACGCCCCACGGGTAGTACGCAACGGTGCTTAATGTCGGCAGAGTCGAGGCGGGTTCTCCCGGTGCGCCACAAGGAGAATCGATGGAAGCGAGTTATTACATAGCCGCCATTGACGTGCACAAGAGCATGTTGGCGGTGGTTCTGACCGATGTTGCCGCGGAGGGTCCCCATCATTTTGAGCGCCGGAAGTTCGGGACTCTGGCCAGCGATCTGCTGAGCCTGGCGGAATGGCTGGCCGAGCGCCAGGTGCGCGAGGTAGTGATGGAGTCGACGGCGCAGTACTGGAAGCCGGTGTGGCGGCAGTTGGAAGGGCAGTGCCAGCTGCACCTGGCGCAGGCGCAATCCAATCGGGCGCGCAAAGGGCGCAAGGACGATTTTCGCGATGCCGAGCGGCTGGCGCGCCGGTACGTGGCGGACGAACTGGTTCTGAGCTTTGTCCCGGACCCCGAGCAGCGCCTGTGGCGGACACTGACCCGCAGCAAGTACCAACTCACGCGCGACCGCGTCCGTCTGGGCAATCAGCTGGAGTCTCTGCTGGAGGACGCACGCATCAAGCTGGCCACCCAGGTGAGCGATCTGTTGGGGGTCAGCAGCCGGAAGATACTGGAACGTCTGGCCGATGGCGAGACCGATGCACAGGCGCTGGCGGAGCTGGCCGAACCGGAACTGCGGGCCGACCCGGAAGAGCTGCGCGACGCCCTGAGCGGCGCCGCCGGCATGAGCCCCCTGCATCGGCAGATCCTGCGTCTGTTCCTGGAGCGGCTCGACCTGATCGAGCGGCAGATGGCGGAGTTGCACCGGGCAGCGGCGACCGCCCTGCAGCCGCATCAGGCAGCCGTGGTGCGCCTTGCCGCGGTCCCGGGCTTCGGTCCGGATTCGGCCCAGCAGGTGATTGCCGAGGTGGGTCCCCAGGCGGCCACCTTTGCTTCTCCGCAGGAACTGGCTTCCTGGGTGGGAGTCTGTCCCGGCCGGGAAGAGTCGGCCGAGAAGTCCAAAAGCGACGCCAGTCCCAAGGGCAATCGCACCATGCGCCGCGTCCTCAACCAGGCCGCCAATGCTGCCCGCAAGACGAAGGGCAGCATCTTCCAGCTCCTGTACCGCCGATTGCTGCCGCGCCTGGGTCATCGCCGTACCATCTGGGCGATCAGCCACAAATTATGCCGCATGGTGTGGATCATTCTTCATCGGGGCGAGGAGTACATCGAATTCGGCCCGGAACGAGACGCACGGGCGGAGGCATCACGAACCGCACGGCTGCTCCGCCGACTTCGTCGCCTCGGCTATCAGGTCACGCCGCCCGCTGGGGTCAGCGCATGACGGGGAACGCGTTTTCGTCGGCTGACGGGTGATGGGTTTTCGACGGTGCTCTACTGTTCCCGCCGACGATTCACGCCTCGGCGATCGATACCAGAGTCGAAGAGGCAACCGGTTCGCTGGCGGCTGTGGAAGGCAGCGAGTCAGCTTCCATTTGCAGCTCTTCCGCAACCTGGCGCGAATAAATCAGGAAGTGCTGGGCGGAGAGAAGCACCATAAAGCCTAGCCAGAATTTCGCGTCCTGGCGCGACCATCTCCAGATGAGCTGCCACAGGAAACGCCAGTAGGCCAGGCGGTATCCCGAGCGCACCCCCTGGGTCCACGCCGAGACGAGGAAGAGGCGCAGGTTATACAGGAACGGCAGCGTCGGCGGCTTCTGGACAGCGCGCGGCTGCCAGACCTCCAGAGACCTGAGCGCCCGGTCGAAGAACGAATCGGGCGAATACAATCCGCTCAACAGCCCGGAGAGTCCACGTAGCAGCACATCGAGAGGAAGCACCGTGCGGAAGTTGGGCGCGCTGAAGTTCGTGACAGCCTGGCTGTCCTCAATCAGGCGCCCTTCCTTTTTCATACGGTCGAACAGCGCTGTAGTCGGGGGCGCCTGCAGAACGCCGGCCATTGCCCAGGTGATGGCAGTGCGGCTGATGAACTCGAGTTGGCGGTCGAAGATGGTATCGTCGTCCGAGTCGAAACCGACGATAAACCCGGCCATCACCCAGAGCCCGCTCTGCTGAATTACCCGAACCTGTTCCACAAGGTCTTTCCGCAGGTTCTGGAACTTCTTCGAGCCCTTCAGCGCCTCGGCGGAGGGCGTCTCGATCCCGATGAAGACGTACATGAAATTCGCCTCCACCATGGAGGCCATCAGCTCGGGCCTGTCCGCGAGGTCGATGGAAGCCTCGGTGTAAAACGAGATCTTTCGTCCGTCACGCTCCTGCCACTCGGTGAGCGCGCGCGTCAATTGCAGGGCTTCACGGCTGTTGCCGATGAAGTTGTCATCGACGATGAAAACCTCATTGCGCCAGCCGAGCTTGCGCAGCGTGTCCAGCTCAGCGATCATCTGGGCCGGGGTTTTGGTCCTTGGACGGCGGCCGTAGATCGTGATGATGTCGCAGAACTCGCACTGAAACGGGCAGCCGCGCGAGAACTGTACGGGCATGGAGGTGTACTGGTTCAGCCGCAGCAGATCGTAGCGCGCGATGGGGCTTCGCGTCATATCGGGCTTCTCCGATATGCGATACACGCTGCGCGCCGTGCCCTCTTCCAAAGCCTGAGCGATTTCGGCGAACGCTTCTTCCGCTTCACCGACAAACACGTGATCCGCGTCCGCCAGCACGGCCTCCGGATCGCTGCTGGCCCAGGGACCTCCGACGAAGGTGCGCCGGCCATGGACGCGCGCACGCGCAAGGATCGCCCTGGCGTCCGCCCGCTGGGCGTACATGGCGCTGACCATCACGAGATCGGCCCACAGGAGGTCTTCATCCCGCAGTTCCTCGAAGGCGCGATCGACGAGGCGTATGCTCCACGACGAAGGGCAAAGCGCTGCCACCGTGATCAGACCGAGCGGCGGCATGACCGAGTGCTCCGGAGTCATCTCCAGCACGCCTTCGAATCCCCAGAACGATGGCGGGAACCGCGGCCAGACCATCAGCGCCTTGATATTGGGTCCAAGCGGTGGAAATGAGCCGGACGCGGGCTGGTCCGTGAGGATAGGCATGGACGAAGGCATTGAACCATTCTCCTACTGTCCGGGGTGGAAGCAACGAATATTTCGGAAACATCCGAGTAGCGCCGCGGTTGAGCCGTGCAGCCGCGCGTATTTGCACGGCCGCGTTTGACGGGCCTGCTCGCGGAGAACTACACTGATTCTGGGTCTTTGATCGCAATTCTCTGCAAAGTTTTGCTGGTTTGTGCACAGGAGCGCAACTCCCACGGATGCTTCTAGCGCGCGAGTTAATTGGATACCTTTCACGTCAGATCGTTCGCCGGCTCAGTCCTCAGATCATTGAGACGAACAATCCGCAGGCCGTTGCGGATCTCATCGCCGGGGTGATCGAAGAAGAACTGGCTGTCGAGGACCGCCTGAACGACGAGGTGCGCGATCTGCTGAGCCAGTACAGCGATTACATGCGCCAGGAAGGCGTCAGCTATCAGGAGATGTTCCGGCGCATCAAGAACACCCTGATTGCGCAGCGCAAAGTGATTCGGGCGGCCGGGCGCGATACCGGCGACGCCATGAAGCTTTCGCGCGACAAGATCAACGACGTGTCGCACAAACTGGTGGCCGCATTGCGCAAATCGCGCGACGTGCGCGTGAAGAAACCGCCGAACGACGCCCGGCTGGAGATGGTCCGCGTCATGACCGACCTGCTGACGGCCGAGGACAAGGTGGATCGGGCGGCCCGCACCAAGATCCGCTCGCAGAAGCGCGAAATCCCCGAGGGCACCGAAGAGTGGGACCTGCTGCATAAGCGTTACTACGCCGAAGAACTGAAGAAGCTCGGCATCGATCTCGGCCGATGAAGCCCGCCATCGCGGTTGTCGGCAGCCTGAACATGGATTTCGTGGTGGCCGTGGATCGCCTGCCGGCGCCGGGCGAAACGGTTTTGGGACGTGATTTCGTGATGCTGCCCGGCGGCAAAGGAGCGAATCAGGCGTACGCGGCCGGCCGGCTGGGCGGTAATTCCGTGACGGTCCGGATGGCGGGTCGCGTCGGGTACGATCTGTTTGCCGATCACCTCAAGGCGAGCCTCTCCGCGGCCGGCGTCGACGTCAGCGCCGTTCATGGGACTGAGGCCGCTCCCACCGGCATCGCTTTGATTCAGGTCGAGCGCTCGGGGCAGAACACGATCGTGGTCGCCTCGGGGGCGAATCATGTGTTCCCCGCGTCCGAGGTGGAAGCCATGCGTCCAGTCCTGCGCGGATGCAGCTTCGTACTCCTCCAACTGGAAACGCCTTTGCCGACCGTGACGGCCGCGCTTCGGCTCGCCCGGGAAGAAGGCGCCGCCGCCATGCTCGATCCGGCGCCGGCGCAGCCACTGAGCAGTGAGTTGCTCGCGGCGGTGGACTATCTGACCCCGAACGAGAGCGAGGCGTCGATGCTGCTGGGATTCCCGGCAGGGCAGATTTCTGCGGACGATGCTCCCGGGGTGGCGAATCGGCTGCGCGAGCGTGGAGCCCGGGCCGTTGTCCTGAAGCTGGGCGAACGAGGCTGCTTCTATTCGGGCCCCGAAGGCGAGGTTTTCATGCCGGCATTTCCTGTAGTGGCGCGCGACGCCACCGCGGCCGGCGATACCTTCAACGCCGCGCTGGCCGTTGCCCTTGCCGAGGAGAGGCCGTTGCAGGATGCACTGCGGTTCGCCAATGCGGCTGCGGGGCTATCGGTGACACGCCTCGGCGCGCAGGCCTCCGTGCCATTGCGGATAGAGGTTGACGCGTTATTCTCGCAAACATGAATTTTTTACACTGGCGTCGGCGTATCGCGTTACACTAAAGGCGTATGGACACCTCGGTTCTCGAAGCGCACTTAAGTGAGGCAGCTTCCCGGTTGCGGGTGGTTGTCAGCAACGAACCTCCAAACAAAGAACTCATTCAGCAACTTCATTCGTGCGAGCAGGAGCTGGTTTCGAAGCGCTTTGTGCGCCAGCGCGACCAGTTCGGAAGCGTGCGTGTATTGCGGATTCCGGGCATCGAATCCGCGCTGATTCATGTGAGTCAGGCCCTTACCGATCTGCGTGGCGAATCCATTGACCATGCACGCTCGAACATTGAAGAGGCGCTCACCGATCTCCGCGCCGTGTGACCGATCGCAGACCAGAACTCGGCTGCTCGGCAAGCTGATTTCCGCCTCGCGCGAATGGCATTCACCTTCGCGTATGATAAACGTCGGTCGTGCAGGAACGCCGCGCGGTGTAGCTTCGCCGTTCGGCGCCGCATCGATGAGTTTAGCGATCGCCGCGGGTCGGGAGTAATTCAGTGGCAGAATGCCAGCCTCCTGTTCACTCACGCGCGTTGGAAACTCCTGTCTGTTCCACGGAATGAAAGGGCAACCCTGCCTGGGCGTCTCTTGCGTTAAGGCCAATTCTTACAGCCATACGCCGCAACCGACGGCGCCGGATGTTGGGGGCAGGATTGTATCCCTGCAGGCCGATTTGTTGCCCGGCCCAGAGGGGACCCAGGCTGAAAGCCCGCCCCGCGGGACGGCCACTCAATTATCCGAATCTCATTAATCGGGCACGTACTGGCGCAGGTAGCGGTGGGCCATGCGGAAGCCTTCCTTGTAGTCCGCGGAGAAGTCCGGCCCGGAGCAGCAGCCGTACAACTCGTCTTCGTGCTCGATGCTCATGGCGCCCTGGTAAGCCTTGTTCTGGAGCACCGTGAAGAACTCGGCCCAGTTAATGGAGCCAAGGCCCGGCAGCCGGTAGCGCCACCACTGGCGTCCATCGACAGGATTGATGCCGCCCTGGCGCAGCTCGGGCCACATGATCTCGGTATCTTTCAGATGGACATCGTAGATGTAACCGGCAAAATCGCGAGCCGTCGCGATGGGGTCCATGAACTGCCGCACCAGATGCGACGGGTCGTACTGCAGACCCACGGGCGCATCTCCGAAGGCCTTGAACAACGCCTCATAGCCGACGGGGCTGGTGGCGATGTTCGGCCCTTCCGGCCACGGTTCCCACAGAATGCGCACCTTGTATTTTTGGCACGCGGGGAAATACTGCTCATTGTAGACGCGCACAATCTCGTCCACCTGCTGTGCGAACGGCTTCCGCGGATCCTTGCCCGACGCGGAGCCGATGTACGGTACGCCAAGCTTCCCGGCCATCTCGATGGCCTTCACGAAGTAATCGTTCAGGCGGGCGCGCCGCGCAGGGTCGGGATCGATGTGGTTCTGCGTGATCTGCAGGGCGGAAACATGCAGTCCGGCGCCGTTGACGGCGGCCTTCACCTGCTCGATGCGCTCATCGGTTATCTTCTCCGCGTCGAGCGTGGAGCCGCCGCCGCCCTCGAAGATCATGTTGGTGAAGCCCTCGTCGTGGGCGAACCGGACGTTGGCTTCCGTAAAACTGCCGAGCACGCCGAGCTTCGGTTTCCATTCCGGCCGGGTAGCCTGGGCGAGCGCAACCGTCGCGGCCGCGCCTAACAAGGTCCGTCTGCTGATGTCCATCTGTGCGCTATTGTATGGCAGCGCGGCCCGCCAGTCCGCCGGGCCGCCGGCCACGCGACAATGGACGGATGCGGGCGAACCGAATCACCAGGAGAGCGACGCTCGGCTCGCTCGCCGCGGCCGCGTTGCCGCGGATGACGTACGCATCGGCTGAAGCAACGTTCGCGAAATATCACATCGATGTCGAGGTCGAATCGAATGGGTTCGACCTGCCGCGGACGGCGCTGCTGGACTGGGTGGATCGGGCGGCGCGCGCGGTGGCCGCGTACTATGGTCAATTCCCGGTTCCGCAGGCCCGCATCCGCATTCGCATGGCGGAAGGACGGCGGGGCGTTTTCAACGGCCGCACCTTCGGCGAGCACGGCGCGTTCACCACTATCGCAGTCGGCCAGCACATCACCGCCGAGGAGCTGCTGGACGACTGGATGATGACGCACGAGATGGTGCACTACGCGTTCCCCGATATGGATGAGGAACATCACTGGATTGAAGAAGGCAGCGCTACATACGTTGAGCCGATCGCCCGATTTCAGATTGGAAACCTCAGCGCAGAACGCGTCTGGGGCGACATGGTTCGCGACATGGGCCAGGGATTGCCGGAGCCGGGGGATCAGGGCCTGGACAATACACATACGTGGGGCCGAACCTACTGGGGCGGCGCTTTGTTCTGCCTGCTGGCCGACGTGGAGATCCGGAAGAAGACCGCCAACAGGCGCGGGCTGCAGGACGCGCTCAGCGCGATCGATCGAGCCGGCGGGAATATTACCGTGGACTGGCCCATCGAGCGTGCGCTGGAGACCGGCGATAAGGTGACCGGCGGCAGCGTGCTGATGGACCTCTATAAGCGCATGGCCAATGCGCCCGTCAATGTGGACCTTGCCGATTTGTGGAAACAACTCGGGGTGTCGCGCGCGGATGACGTGGTGAAGTTTCAAGCCTCGGCCCCGCTGGCGAGCGTGCGCGAAGCAATCCAGCGCGGCCACGGGCAGTAGAGCAGGCGTTTTCGGCTGCATTGGGTTTTGATACCCTGTTAAACACTCATGCTGGCAGGCCACTACGGCGTCGCCTTCGCGCTGAAACCAGCCGAGCCGCGGATCTCTCTCGGCGTCCTGTTCCTCGCCGTTCAGTTCGCGGACATTCTGTGGACAGTTCTCGTGCTCGCCGGCGTGGAAAAGGTCCGGATCGCTCCGGGCATCACCGCGGCCACTCCGCTCGACTTCGTCTATTATCCGTGGTCGCACTCGCTTCTCATGACGGCTGTGTGGACCGTCGCGGCGTTTGTCCTTGTCTGGCTGCTGCCCATCTACAAGGGTCCGGGACACACCCGTGCCGCCGTCATCGTCGCGCTCGCGGTTCTCTCGCACTGGCTGCTCGACCTGCCGATGCACCGGCCCGATCTGCCGATCGGTTTGCATGGGCCCTATGTGGGCCTGGGACTGTGGTACAGCCGCGTGGCCACCGATCTGGCGGAAGCGTTCGCGCTCCTCGCCGGTTTCTGGATTTATCGCCGGCGTACGAGGAAGGCCAACTACGGCCTGCTGGTGCTGGTCCTCTTCCTGATGATCGTCGGGATCGTGAACACGTTCGGACCGCCGCCCCCGAATGTCGCCGCTGTCGCCGGTTCGGGACTGGGGTTCTACGTTTTTGCGGCAGCCGCGGCATGGTGGCTCGACCGTCCACACCATGTTGAAGCACCTGCGTAAAGTCCGGCTGTTCGCCATGGCGCTGGTTGCGGGCGCGGCCGGGTTTGCGGCGCAGCCGCCGCAACGCGTCCTCGTGCTGGTGAATGAGGATTCCACCATGTCCCGCAGCATCGCGGAATACTACGTGAAGCGCCGTGACATTCCTCTCGGGCACGTCTGCCGTCTGAAGATGCCCACAGCCGAGACCATAGAGCGCAATGACTACGACAGCGCCATCGCCCGGCCGCTGGCGTTGTTTCTGCATCGGCGCAACCTGGTAGAGAGCATTCTGTATATCGTCACCACCTCCGGAGTGCCGCTGCGCATCGACGGGAATGGCGGCATTACCGGCGACAACGCGTCTGTCGATTCCGAACTCGCGGCGCTGTATTCGGACCTTCACGGCCGTCCTCACCCCATCGCAGGTCCGCTCGCGAATCCTTACTTCGGACGCCGCGATGCCGTCTTCAACCATCCGGAATTTCCCATGTACCTGGTGACGCGCCTGACCGGCTACGACTTCCCGGACGTGAAGGGAATTATCGACCGGGCGCTCGAGGCGCGCAACCGCGGCCGGTTCGTGATCGATCTGGCTGGTTCGAACAACGCGGATGGAAATAACTGGCTGAGGGCGGCGGCCGCGGCCCTGCCGGCGAATCGCGTGGTCCTCGACGAATCGGAGCGCGTGCTGTCGAATGTACAGGACGTGATCGCTTACGCGTCCTGGGGCTCGAACGACCCGAACCGCAAACAGCGCAATCTCGGACTCGGCTGGCGGCCTGGAGCCATCGTAACCGAATACGTCTCCACTGACGCGCGGACGTTTCTACAGCCTCCCGCGCACTGGAGCCTTGGCTCTTTTGACAAACCCGGCACGTGGTTCGCCGGCTCGCCGCAGGCTCTCACGGGCGACTACATCCATGAGGGCGTCACGGGCGCTTCCGGTCATGTCTTTGAGCCGTGGTTGCAATTCACGCCGCGCCCCGATTACCTGCTCCCCGCATATTATCGCGGGCGCAACCTTGCAGAAAGCTACTGGCTCTCCATCCCCGCCATCAGTTGGCAAAACCTTGTGGTGGGCGACCCACTGTGCTCACTCGGTCCGCCCGAGTATTTTTCGTCCACTCCCACTTCTGACCCTCTCCTCATCGCGTTCCGCTCAAACTCACAATCTCCTCGCCGATAAGGTTGTCGGGCGAAACACGCGCCCGACGAGGAGAGATGAAAAAACCGAAGCAAATCAGCACATATATCCGGCTGGCCTGCCTGTTCATCATGGCTACGGCGGTGGCCGCCGCTCAGGACCCGCAGCTCTATCAGATCAAGTGGCAATATCACGGCAACACCGGGTATTTTGCGCCTTTTATTGACTCTGAAGCGGCCGCTCAGCAACGGCTGTTACTGGCGAAAAACGGCAATCCGTACGCACGGGTGTCGCTGGTAGTGCCCGAGAAAAAACCGTACCGAGCCACCGCTCCGCAGTTGCAGGACGTAAGTGCGCGAACAAGACGCTTGTACCTGCTCTCACTCGGCGCTTTCAACGCGGTGAATACTCTCGACATCACCAGCAGCTTCGGCAAGCGCGAACTGAACCCGCTGCTCGCGGGCAACGGCCAGCGCTTCGATATGGGCAGCGTCGCGAAGAAGCTGGCAATGGTGGGGGCTATCGATGCGACCCAGATTTTCGCGTTGCGACGTCAGCCGTCGGCCATGAAGAGACTGGCGCTCGCCAACCTCGTCATGACGGGCGTGCTGGCCGGCGTGGTGGCGCACAACTATGGCGTCTCCGCGAAGCGATAACAACGCCGGCGCTCCTCCGCTCAGACCCACACCTTCTCCACGGGCGCCTTCCTGCTGCACAACTCGCAGGAAGACGCGTCCGTGTAGTAGTGGCCTTGCAGCTTCGCGAGGTAGTAGAAGGGAAGCGGGTCGAATTTCACCGTGCGCGGGTTCGGCTGGTAAACGATCACGGCGAGACCAACCACCTCGCCGCCGCAACTCTCCACCAGTTTCTTCAACTCCGAAAGGTTCCGGCCGGAGCGTAGAATGTCGTCCACCAGCAGGACCTTTTCGCCGGGCTCAACCTCCATGTACTGGCGGAAGCGCATCGGCAGTTTCTCATCCTCCTTCTCCGCCCAGTACACCTGGTGCGCGCGCAGAGCCTCGCATATTCCATATGCCACAGGCAGTCCTCCCGTACCCGGGGCCACGATGGACAGCTCCGGAACTATGGCGCGGATCTCGGAATTCGCCCGCAGCAGCCGGCTCAGTCCCACACTCAGCAGCCTGGCGTCCTGATAGTGGCGCATGGCCAGAGGCACCTGCAGGTACTCGTTGGAGTGCAGGCCGTTCGGATACTCGAAGTGGCCTTCCCGCAGGGCGCCGGATTGCCGCAACAGAGCGGTGACTTCGTCCTCGGTAGGAACCAGATGCATGGGTTAGTGTGCTCCTTTGCCGGTCAGCACGCCGGGTATGGTCCGGAGGATAATCTTCCAGTCAAGCGCGAGCGACCAGTTATCGATGTACTGCATATCCATTTTCATCCACGCGTCGAACTCGATCGCGTCCCGTCCTTCCACGGCCCAGGTGCAGGTGAGGCCGGGACGCATTCGCAGACGCCGTCTTTGCCAGCGCTGATAGCGTTCCACCTCCTCAGGCACGGCCGGCCGCGGGCCCACCAGAGACATGTCGCCCTTCAGAACGTTCCAGAGCTGCGGCCACTCGTCGATGGAGAATTTGCGCAGCAACCGTCCCACCGACGTAAGCCGGGGATCGTCGGGAATCTTGAACGCGGTCGATTTGCGGTTCAAATGTTCGAGCGAGGGCCTCAGCGCCTCCGCATCGCGGACCATGGAACGAAACTTGTAGAACGTGAAACGCCGGCCATTGAGGCCGCAGCGCTGCTGACGGAAAATGATCGGTCCGGGCGAGGTAATGCGGATGAGAGCGGCGACGATCAGCATGAGCGGCGACAGCAGTACGAGCGCGGCCCCCGAAAGCACGATGTCGGTGCCACGCTTGATCACCAGCTTCAGCTCGTCCTGCGGGGCGGCGGTGAAGGTCAGCAGCGGCGTGGCGCCGAGCCGGTCCAGATAAATCTCGCTGTTCACGTGAGGAAAAAAATCGACAGCCACGCGCGTGCGCACTCCTTCCTCATCGCACAGCAGCATCATCTCCTCCATTTCCGGCAGGCGCTCGCTGTCCACGGCGAAGATGATTTCATCCACCACGCGCCCTTTCAGAACCTCGGGAAGCTCGCGCAGCGGACGCGCTTCATAAGTTCTGCCGAGCGTCACCGGATGCGCTGGTCCCGCGGGCGCCTCAGTGAAGAACCCGTTCAGCCGGATGCCATATTTTTCCGAGTCCTCGAGCAGTTCGGCGATGTGCAGCGCTCGCTCGCCCTCGCCCACGATCATCACGAAATGCAGCGCGCCGAATTCCTTCCGGATCGCCCCCATTACGCGTCCGGCATTGAGTCGAAAAACGCAAAGCAGGGTCCACGCGTAAACAACGAACAAAGCCAGGAACGGGCGGCTGAGTTCCAGACGAAGAAGGTATTCGAAGAGAATGAGCGCCGCCGTTCCGAGGGCGCACTGGCGGAAGGTTTCCCGCAGCACCGCCGCGGGTTGCGCCGCATCGACCTTGTCGTAAATATTGAACCAGTACCCGATGACCAGCCACGCCAGCACGGAAAAGATGAGAAGGAGGGCCTTCTCCGAACGGTCCAGATAAAACACATTCTCCAGCGGCAGGAACGTTCGCGTCCGGTAAGCGCCCTCGAAGGCGAGTGCAGTCAGGAGAGCGTCGAAAAGTCCGAACAGGACCTTTACTTTCCTGTAATGGCGGTTGAACACTCCGAAATAAGAATACAGGACGGCCGGGTTCGCGCGCGGACCTTTGGGCCGGCTGTTATTACTTCACCTCGATCGCCGCCTGAACGTTGATTGTCTGCGGGCGCAGGCACTCATGATCGTTGCAGGCCTGATAGCGCAGCTTGCCGGCCATAGTGGCGGGACCCGGCGCGGCCGAAGCCGGCGCGCGCAACTTCGTCACAATGCGAAACGTCCCGCTGTATACCGACAGCGGCTTCTCTGAGAAATCGGACTTCTCCGTGTGCGGCTCGGGATACGCGATTTCGGCGGCTTCGAGTGGTCCGGTCCACGTCAGCCGCAGCGGGATGAGATACTCGTCGTTCGGCTTGTTGCTGTTCACGTGATAGCCGGGACGCAGGTAGAACGTCAGCGTTTCTTCCGCGGTTTGCCCGCGCGCGACGGTCACCGGGTGCACTTCGCCCATGGCGAGGACCTGGTTATTTTGCGCCTGTACGGCCGGAAGCGCCAGCATGGCGGCCAGCGCCTTCGTCCAGAAGCTCTGCAATCTCATTGCGGAATCCTTCCCTGCTGCCGAGGCCCGTGTGCACCGCCGCAATGCGCCCCTCGCGATCGATGAGGAGGGTCATCGGAAGCGCGTCCACGCCGCCGTAAAGTCCGGCGGTGTGTTCATCGCCCAGCACGACAGGGTAGTTGAATCTGTGCTGCTGAAGATATGGACGGAGAACGTCCCAGCCATCGTCCATGGAGACGCCCAGCACGGCGAGACCGCGCTGGCCCATACTTTGCTGAAACTCCATGAACCACGGAATCTCCACCTTGCAACCGCCGCACCAGGTGGCCCAGAAATCCAGCAGCACCACTTTGCCCCTCAGGGACGAGAGCCGCACGGTTGCGCCGCTTGCGTCTTTCAGCGCGATCTCGGGCGCGGGCTTCCGATCCTTCGGGATGGTGACGGCGGCTTCAGCAGCAACGCCCAGCAGCAGCGCCGCGCAGAATGAAACCGTAAGACGCGATAGACAGCTTCCCAAGTTCCCCCCTGCAGACAATTATATTGGGTGATTCAGGTGAGAATAACCCGGCGGTCGAAAGTCTGCCGGAACCATGCCGCGCGGCGTCGTCGAAAGCGCGCGCTCAGCGTGAACTCGTCGTGACGCTGCAAACCCGCATACAGCCACGCTGCGGTATCGCAGAAGCTTTCGCACGCGTACTCGCGCCACTGCTTTCCCTCGTGCGATGGCAGTTCCTGCTTGCGCATCTCGGCTGACCAGCCCAGTTCGCCCCGCGCCCCGGCCTGCGCTTCCAGCAGAAGCAACGCCGCATAACTGCGCCGCACGCCGTTTCCCAGCCGCACCCACACGAAATGGAATAGCTCGTGAATCAGAATGCGGGCCAGCTCGGTCTTTCGTCCGGCCAGCGCGCTATCGAGGATGATACGCCGCCTGCGGATGAAAGTGGCCGCGTGTACTTCCTGGCCGCCCGTCATCCGCGCCGCACGCCTGCCGCTGAATATTTGCCCACGCGAGGCGCGGAGGTTACTTTCGAAGCTGACCGCGATACTTCGCCCGTCAAATTGCGGCAAGCGCGCGCGTACGGCCTGCGGCAGAGTCTCAGTGGGGAGCCCGAGTCGAAAAATAAGAAGGATCCTCCACCTTCACTTCGTAGTGCTTCTGAAGCTCCTGTATCCAGCCATTGAATTCCGTGTTCACCAGTTGGTTGTGGACCGCCGGCTGGACCTTCTCGAAGGGTTGCTGGGTCGATTCGATCGCTTTGAACAGGTAGAATCCGTTGGGCTGCCGTATGGGCTCGCTGATCTCCCCTTCCTTGAGCGCAAACACGGCTTTCTTCACTGCATCGGGATAGGGACTGGTGATGGTCATCTCGGGGAAATCGCCGTCCTTCGCGGCCGAGGTCTTGTCCTCGGAATTCTCTTTCGCCAGCTTTCCGAAGTCCGCGCCGAGCGCCGCCTGCTTGCGCAGGTCGTCCATCTTTGCCTTTGCTTCGACCTCCGTCCGCGTCTTGCCGCTGGTAGCCGTGGGGATGGCGGCCAGGTTGGGATTGAAGGACAGGTAGATCACCTTTACCTTCACAATCCGATAGTTCTCCTTGTGGGCCTCGTAGAATTGCTTTTCCTGATCGAGGTTGACCGTCTCGTCGTTCTTGTGTTTGCTGACCTCCGCGTTGGCCAGAACCTGCATGCGGCTGAATTCGAGTTGCTGATGCCACATCGGCTCTTTATCGAGGTTATGCAACTCGGCCTGCCGTTCCAGATGCTGCATCAGCAACAGAGTAGACAAAAACTTTGCGGGGTCGCGCTGCATGTTGACCTGGTACTGCGGCGGCAGATCGGACATCATCTTCTCGATCTCGGCCGCTGTATAAGGGTGGCCGTCCGCCGTGGCGACTACAGTGTCGGGAGAGACCGGCTTTGCGGGCGTGGCGGGCTGCGTACGGGTCGGGGCTACGGCGGGGACTGGCGCTACGCCGGCTGGCGCGTGCGGCGGGGTCTGGGCCGGCGCCGCGGTTTGAGCGCACACACTAATTGCAAAAGTAAAAAAAACAACTAAGCTTCGCATGGGGAAATCCTCACTGGCAGGCGTTAAGCAGAATTTCCATGATAACACGCACGCCCGCCTTTGGATGCGGGCTGTCCTGAGTGTTCCCGAAACTGGTGCGTCGCGTGCATGTTTTGGGCTGATGATGGCCTCGCGCATACTCGCGGCTGGAACTTTCTGCCTGATCTCAGGTCTCTCCGCTTACGGCCAGGTAACCGTGACAGCGTGGAATGTACTCAAAGAGGGCCTGAACAGCGGCAAGCCTGAAGTACGGGCACAGGCGCTCGCGGCTGTGGCCAGCATCGGCGATGTGCCCGAAGCGGTGAAGCTTGAAGAAAACGGGCTGCACGACAAGAGTTCGGATGTCCGGCAGATGGCCGCCATGCAACTGGGCGCGATGAAAGCGCACGATGCGATACCCGCTCTGCGGGGGGCACTCGACGATCCGTCGCCGGAAGTAGTTTTTACCGCCGCAAAATCGTTATGGGATCTCGGGGATCCCGAGGCCGCGGAGATCCTGCAGGAAGTGGTCACGGGAGACCGTAAAGACGCCCCGAGCGCCCTCAAAAAACAGGCCCGTAAAGCGAAGAAGATGATGACGAACCCCGCCGAGTTGGCGTTCATGGGCGCGAAGGAGGCCACCGGAGCGTTCCTCGGCCCGGCATCGATGGGCATCTCCGCGGCCGAGATGGCGGTGAAGAAAGGGGACGGCAATCCCGTGCCCGGCCGCTCCGTCGCCGCCGATCTGCTTTCCGAGGACTGCGATGCACGGTCGCTGCAGCTCCTCGAATGGTCACTGAACACGGACGACAGTCACGTCGTGCGGGCCGCTGACGCCAAAGCCATCGGCCGCTGCGGAAACAAGGCCTCTATCCCGACGCTCGAGGCGCATCTCGACGACAAACACGACGTCGTGCGCTTCATGGCGGCGGCCGCGGTGATCCGTCTGGATAGCAGCGGCATGTCGGCCGCGGAGTTCAATGCGCGCGAGGCCGCAAGGGCGGCCAGACAGGCTGAACAAGCGCATGAGAACCCGGGCCCGCGGAACGGAGGCGTGCCGCTGAACACGCCGGTGAACAGCGAGGAGTCAACGGGCGCGGCGGATCGGGAAATCCCAACGCAGCAGAGTACTCCCACGCCCGTTTCATCGGACGAACATTAAGCTCGGGCTCACTCGTCAGCGCGTGCTCCACTCCCACCGCCTTCGAGCTTTGCCGGCGCGGCATCCGCGCCTCCCACGCTTTTCAGCCACATCAGCCGCACATTGTGCATGTGCGCGACCATCCCCGCGATGGTACGCCCCTTCCCACCGGAAGATCGAACGTTGTCGCAGCTTTTGCGCTCATCGCTTCCGCTCCAGGTATCTTGCGCGGCTCTCGGTGATGCTCCGGCGCGCTTCCGCGGGATTCCGCCACCCGTTCATCTTCGTCACCCGCCCTTCCAGCTCCTTGTAGATGGCGAAGAAGTGCTCGATCTCCCGCATCACGTGCGGATAGATCTGATCCATGGTGTGCACCTGCTCGTAGCGCGGATTGCGCTCCGGGACCGCGATGATCTTCTGATCCTTCTCGTCCTGGTCCTCCATCTCCAGAACGCCAACCGGACGCACTTCGATCAGACAGCCGGTGAACGTGCCCTGGTCGCCCAGCGTCAGTACGTCCAAAGGGTCTCCATCTTCGGCCAGCGTTCCCGGTATAAAGCCGTAATCGCCGGGATAGTGCATGGGCGAATAGAGCGTCCGGTCGAGCCGGAAGACGCCGAGCTCTGCATCATACTCGTACTTGTTCGCCGAGTTCTTCGGAATCTCGACGATCATGCGTACGATCTCGGGGCAATGCGGGCCCGGATCGATATCGTAGAGAATCATCGAGATCAGGCTGGCAGACGGTCGCGCCGCACACTGCAACCCGCTCCGGCATCGATGTCCGAAAATGGCTAGTTTTGCCGGACGCTTCGGGCTACCATCGAGACAGAGCGTTGGAAGCCCCGTGAAACTCGATCGCAAAATCTGCCGCAGCGCACGCCTCGCGCGTGACGCCCGATTCGACGGGAAGTTCTTCATCGGAGTGCGTAGCACCGGGATCTTTTGCCGTCCCGTATGCCCGGCGCGATCTCCGCAGGAGCAGAACGTCGAGTATTACGCGACCGCCGCGGCATGCGTGGAAGCGGGCCTGCGTCCGTGCCTCCGCTGCCGTCCGGAGAGCTCGCCGGGCACGCCGGCGTGGGTGGGAACATCGGTCACGGTATCGCGCGCGCTCCGGTTGATCGGCGAAGGCGCGCTCGAAGACGAAGGCGTCGATGCACTGGCCGAGCGGCTGGGCATCGGATCGCGCCATCTGCGCAGGCTGTTCCTCGAACATCTTGGCGCCACGCCCGTTGCGGTTGCGCAGACTCGGCGGCTGCTTGCAGCGAAGAAGCTGATCGATGAAACCTCGCTGCCGCTCACCGAAATCGCCATCGCGTCCGGCTATGGCAGCATTCGCCGATTCAACGCGGCGTTTCGCGCCAGCTACGGGCGCGGTCCGCGCGAGCTGAGGAAGGAACGCCAGGCCGTGCCAGGCGCCGGCTCGTGCACTCTGCAACTCCGCTTTCGGCCGCCATACGACTACGGCGCGCTCCTCGAATTTCTGCGGCGGCGCGCGATTCCGGGCGTGGAATACGTCGCTGGCGACGCATATCGGCGCACATTCCTGATGGGCGGCGGGGCCGGCTGGCTGGAGGTTCGGCCGAATGGCCTGAACGCACTCACGCTGCGAGTGGAGCGCGCCGGGTCGACAGAGCTTCTGCACATCGCAGGACGAGTCCGCCGGCTCTTCGATCTCGATGCCGACCCGCTGCCGATCGGCGAGGTTCTCTCCGGCGATCCTGTGCTTCGGAAGTTCGCCTCGGCGCGGCCCGGACTGCGTGTACCGGGCGCCTGGGACGGCTTTGAACTGGGCGTACGGGCCATTCTCGGACAGCAGGTCAGCGTAGCCGGGGCGTCCACGCTGAGCGGGCGCGTCGCGGCGAGGTTCGGACGGCCCGTGCCGTTCGACGTAGACGGACTGACGCACACGTTTCCAACCGCGGGTGAACTGGCTGAGGTGGATCTGGCTATCGGAATTCCCGCCGCCCGCGCCGAGGCGATTCGCGAGTTTGCGCGCGCAACTGCTTCCGGCGAGGCAGCGTTTCATGGCGGGGTGGATACGGCGGACCTTGTCGAGCTGTTATGCGCAATCCGCGGCATTGGTCCGTGGACGGCTCAATACATCGCCATGCGCGCGCTGTCGGATCCGGACGCCTTTCCCGCGGACGACCTGGCGCTACTTCGCGCGACCGGCGAGAAGACAGCGAAGGCAATGGAACGGCGGGCCGAGCCGTGGCGGCCCTGGCGAGCGTACGCGGCAATGCATATATGGCAGGGAGGAAATTATGGAAAGATCGATGAGCTACACATGGATGGAAAGCCCCGTCGGCAAGCTGCTGCTGGCGGCGGATGATGCCGGGCTGCGCCACATCACGTTCGCGGACGGGCGCGATAAGGCGGAACCCGCCGCGGACTGGATTGCCGATAAGAGACCGCTGGCCGAGACCATTCGCCAACTGGGCGCCTGGTTCGCCGGCGAGCTACATGATTTCGATCTGCCGCTGAAGCCGGAAGGCACCACGTTTCAGAAGCGCGTCTGGCGCGAGTTGTGCAACATTCCGTATGGCGAGACGATCTCGTACGGCGAGTTGGCGCGCCGCATCGGTTCGCCGAACGCTTCACGCGCAGTCGGGCTGGCGAACGGAGCGAATCCGATCCCGATCGTCATTCCATGTCACCGCGTGATTGGCAGCAACGGCCGGCTGACCGGCTACGGCGGCGGACTTCCGCGGAAGGAATGGCTGCTGGCGCTCGAACGGCGGCAAATGCCGCTGCTGGCGAGCGGGGCGGTGTAACGTAAGGTGACCGCTGCCCCCTTCACCGGCCGGAGGACATCCAGGATCGGCTTGGACACGCGGTTCTCCGACCACGGAGGCTTCTGACGTTAATACGGGTCAATGGCTATGGCCGTTGCCACGGTTACTGGTCCGTGCTCGCTCCAGGCGGGATCGAAGCGCCATTTTGCGACCGCTACGGCGGCCTTTCTGTCGAGATCCGGATTGACCGAGCTTACGACTTTAATGTTCTGGGTGGCACCAAGTTTGTTCACTTCGACATAGAAGATTACCGCATGGTCCTTAAGCCCCGCAGCGGGCATTTCCGGCACAAACATGCTCGTCAACAATGGCGCGGTTACTTCATTGGAGACGCGGAAGACGGACCCGCTGGGTCGAGCAATTGGGTCAAGCCAGTTAATCACCCCGACTTCCCGACTGCCTGAGGGTGCACGAAACTGGAATGAACCCGGATCAAGCTTCGCGTCGGTCTTTATTTCGGAGAAGGAGATCGTTCGCACTCGATGTTCCGGAGCGCTTTCCTCAATCCGATATCTCAGAATGAGCCCGGTCGCAGAATCGATGCACAAAGTAAGAATGCGATGACTCGTGTCACCTGAACTCACAATGTAGGAGCCGCGAACGGCTTCACATTGGCGAGAGCCGTTTTCGAAAGGCACTCGTTCCTTGCTGAGCAGAACGGGGTCATGTAGCGTCCATGGCAACAACGGCCAGGCATTGATCGGGTCGACGCACGGCCCAATCTGTGGAAGCATGACGCGAACGTAGTTGTTGTTGCTGCCGTAATAGGTCCACTGCGATGATCCGTCGCAGATGCGTACGAGGGACGCCGTGCCGCCGACAACCTCAAGACGGGCGCGGAATGGCGGGCTCTGCTGGTACCTTATCCGAAACTGCTCACGAGCGATCTTGCCGCCACGTTCCTCGACGAGAGTGCCTTCAGCTATAAAGCTATTGGCGGTTCGAGCGATGGCGGCAGCCTGGCCGACGAGCGCCGCAGCCTTGTGTTCCGACAGTGTTCCGGCCTGTGCGTAGGCGAGCAGGAACGACAACCAGAGAGTACCCGCCATACAGCCCCCAGTGTATCACCGGGGCCTCGTGCGGAATTTCGCCGCTAGCGGCAGCAGGACATCGTCGCGAGCAGCGTCGGTATGGTGGTCTTCGCGTCCTTTGCCACCGCCGTGCCGAAGTAATTCTGCTCCGCGAGCGTCTTGTAGACCTGCCCGGCGATGCCGGCCGCAACCGGACCGCTCACCGGATGCCCGCCGGTCAGCAGCACCACTACCGAAAGCTTGCGGCTCCCGATCTCGTTGAACGAGCCGAACCAGCCGAGATGCGTCGGCGAACGGCTGTCCGTGCACGTCCCCGTTTTGCCGAAGATGGGCTGATCGGCGCTGTAGTTGGCGCGGCGAGCGGTGCCGAACTCGACGGCCCCGTTCATGCCGGGACGAATCTCCGGCAGGTATTTCGCGATGTCGAGTTGGCGCTTCACCTTCGGCTGGAACGCCGCAATCTCCTCGGGAGATTTCGGATACTGCAGGTAGTACAGGGTGCCGCCATTGGCGAACGAAGAGACGATCGCGGCCAGCTCCAATGGAGTGAGTGAGATACCCGACCCGAAGCTGGTCATCATGCCCATGCCTTCTTCCGGCGTCTCCTGCGGCAGAATGCCCGGCTCCTCGCCTTCGATGTTCCAGCCGGCCTTCTCGCCCAGTCCCAACAGGTGCGCGTACGTCGAGACCTTCTCGAAGCCCAGACGGTTGCCCACGGTGGCGAAATAGTAGTTATTCGAGTGCGCCAGCGCCTGCGTCAGATCGATGCTCCAGCGCCGGCCGATCCGAAGATTCTCTTCCGGCGAAATGACGCCCTCCCTCAGGCCCGCGATTGCCGCCACCAGTTTGATAGTGGAGCAGGGCTGGAAACCGCTCTTCAGAGCCAGTTTCTGGTTGACGATGCTGAGGATCCTGCCGGTAAACGGATCGGTGACCACCACCGCGCCGTTGTACGGACCGAGCGCCTGAACGGCCGCGCGGCGAACCGTAAGGTCTTCGCCGTCAACCGAATCGCCCACGGTGGAATCGGCGAAAGTCGGTGATGTCCACGGGTTGAAGAAGACGCGAGCGCGCCGTGAGTGAAGCCGGGATGAAGTGATGTGCGTCTGTAAGTAGCTGACGCGTTGAAGCTTTACTCCGCCGTGGGCGCTCCGCCTAACGGAAGCTCGTTGAACGCGGCCGTGATGATGAAACCGGCGGTGCGTTGTGGCGCTGGCGGGTCCGGCCACCAGACCAAATGCAACTAAGAGCGTGAAAATAACTCTTCCAGTCGAATGACGCATGCTGTCCTATCCGTAACAGGAGTTTCCAGCCGGCGAAAAAGGCCTGACTCAACCCCGACAGTTATACTGCTTACCTTTTCCACCCATTATCTTGTATCGGCACTTTCACCGTCAATCTCCAGATGCAGACCGACCATCTCAGGGGTCCCGCCTTTTCAGGCCGCAGTCCAGCCTCCATCTATGGTCAGCACCGAGCCGTTCACGAAGCCTGACTCATCTGATGCCAGATACAACGCCATAAAAGCGATCTCCTCGGGACGGCCGAGCCGCCCCACAGGCTGCCTCTGATTTAGTTCTGCCCGGACCTTCTCTTTCTCGTTCGTATGATATTTTTCGAGGAAGCCTTCGACAAAGGGCGTATCCACGGTACCCGGACAGATGCAGTTCACGCGAATCCCGGTAGGGTAATCGACGGCAAGCTGGCGGGTCATGGCTACAACAGCACCCTTCGTCGCGCAGTACGCGAATCGCTTTTTTATGCCAATCAGTCCGGCAACCGAACCGATATTGATCACTACGCCCTGGCTGGCCAGCAACAGGGGCATGGCTGCCTGGGTCACAAGGTACATTCCCTCTACATTGACGCGGAACAGCCGCTGAAAATCATCCTGGGCCGTTTCCTGGATGCCGCCCACCAGCCCGATTCCGGCATTGTTCACCAGAATGTGCAGACGCGGCAGCTCGGAAAACATTTCCGCGATCTTTTGTTGGTTAGTTATATCACAAACGGCCGCCTTCGATCCAGCTAATTCTTCGGCAAGTGCTTCTGCGCGTTCACGATCGAGGTCGGCAATCACCACCGAGGCTCCGGCGGCCGTGAAAACCCTGGCCGTCGCCTCGCCTATGCCGCTCGCACCCCCGGTAATGAGAGCGACGCGGCCGTCCAGCCGAAACGGTACATTCATAATGAACGATCAAGTATATCTCGGGGTGGGATTATAAGATCACGGATGAACAGGATGGCTTCCGATCCTCAATCCGGTTACCGTCAGACAGTAGCACCGCGTGTCCGAATGAGCAGCTCCGAGACACCGGCCAACGGCGACCGGATCGGGAGATCGGCACGGGCGCCGGAGGACGTCACAACCGCCTACGGTTCCGCCAACCGTTTGTTGCACAGGCCGTGGCTTGTCCTCCTGGTCGGTTTCACGGGGCTGCTCGTCCTCATGACCGCTGCTGGGTTCGACGCTGTCCTCGCTCTCAACCGACTCCATGAGAGCAGCGTTGAGGTACGGCAGCGGTTCTTTTCACGCGCTCGCCTCCTCGATCAGATCCGCTCGCAGATTTACATCTCAGGCACCTATCTACGCGATTACCTGCTTGCGCCCACGCCGGCGGGAGCCGAGGCGCAGCGGCGCCGTCTCGAATCGCTCGAGCAGGAGAGCCGGGCGGCTCTGGCCGAGTATGGGAGGGACGCCGACCCCGGCGAACGCCCTTTGTTCCACGAACTTCAATCGGAGGTGCGTTCCTACTGGACGGTTCTCGATCAGACGCTGAGCTGGAGCAAGGAGCAGCGCGACCGCGAGCGCTACGCGTTTTTTTACGAGCAGATGGTGCCGCGGCGCACGGCCATGCTCCAGATTGCCGACCGGGTGGGCGAAGCGAACGAGCGAGCCTTTACCAGCGGTGAGGAGGCAGCGTCCGCGACGTTCTCGCGCTTTCGGCTGGAGTCCGTGGCCACGCTGGCCGTTACGGTTACGGGAGGCATCATCGTTACGGTTCTGAGCCTGGTGTACCTGCTGCGCCTGGAGCGCGAGGCGGCGGCGCGCTTCCGCGAGACTCTGCGCGCCGAGGCGGAAATGAAGGAGCTGTCGGCGCGGCTGGTGCGCGTGCAGGAAGACGAACGCCGCTCGTTATCGCGCGAGCTCCACGACGAGCTGGGCCAGACTTTCTCGGCCATCCTGATGGAGGCCGCGAATCTCCTCGATGCGGAGGCCGAAGACGTGCGGGCACGGCTCGGGGCGATTCGTGAACTGGCCGCAAAGGGAGTGGACGCCACGCGTAACATGTCGCTGCTGCTGCGACCGTCCATGCTCGATGATTTCGGCCTCGCGCCCGCGCTCAACTGGCAGGCTCGCGAATCGAGCCGCCGGACCGGCCTGCGCGTGCAGTTGCTTGCGCCCGATCTTCCCGATGAGCTTCCGGAAGAGCAGAAGACCTGCATTTTCCGAATCGTGCAGGAGGCGCTGAACAATGCGGCGCGCCACGCCCATGCGCGCAGCGTCCAGATTACGGTGCGCACGGAGGCCGATCGAATTGCCGTATCCATTCAGGACGACGGCGCGGGGTTCGATCCGCAGCGTGTCCGCGGGCTGGGCCTTCTTGGCATGCAGGAGCGCGTCCGTCATCTTGGCGGAACCTTTAACCTCGACTCGTCGCCGGGCCGTGGCGCCGTGATTTCCGTCACGCTGCCACGCGTCGTATTCAACGGACAGCCGCCCGGAGAACGGGAACATGCAGCGCATTCGCATACTGCTGGCTGACGATCACAACATCATGCGCGAGGGTCTGCGCCTGCTGCTGGAGCGCCAGGAGGACTTCGAGGTTGTGGGAGAAGCTTCCGACGGACGGGAAGCGGTGGAACTGGCGGAGACGCATAACGCGGACATCGTCATCATGGACATCGCCATGCCCGGGCTGAACGGCATCGAGGCCACGCGCCGCATCGTGGGGCAGCGGCCACGCACCGCCGTGGTGATTCTGAGCATGCACTCCGACGAAAGCTACATCCTGCGCTCGCTGCGCGCCGGAGCCCGCGCATATCTTCTGAAGGACTCAGTGAAAGAAGATCTGATCGACGCGGTGCGCACCGCTTCGCAGGGGCGGTCGTTCTTCTCGCCGAAGGTGAGCCGCGTCCTGAAGGAAGATTACGTTCACGAGATCGAGGCGAAAGGCGTGGACGACACCTGGGACCTGCTGACCGACCGCGAGCGCGAGATACTGCAACTGGTGGCGGAGGGCAAGACGAACAAAGAGATTGCGTCCGTGCTGAACATCAGCCCCTTCACCATCGACACGCACCGCAGCCACATCCTGCAAAAGCTGAACCTGCACAGCGCCCCGGAGCTGATTCTGTACGCCGTGCGGAAGGGAATTATCAGCTGATTACCGGCCCTGTTTGACGAGCTTCGGAATCAGCATCCATTCCAGAACGCCGCGCGGTTCGGGGCCGAATCGATCGATGGCAATGCGTACCAGCGCCGCTTTTTTGAAATCCACCTGCAGCGAAGGGCAGCCCAGCAGGTATGCCGTCAGCGAGCTGAACAACGGCTCATGGCCGGAAAGCAGCATAGAATCGACATCCTGATGCAGCCTGATCTCCTCCCACACGCTCTTCGGGTCGGCGCCAGGCAGCAGCGCGCGCGTGCGCAGAAGATCGCCGTGGTATTCGAGGACTTCGGCCGCCAGTTCGGCGGTCTGAACGGCGCGCCGATAGGGACTGGTGATGATGAGCGCGGGCGCGACTGCCGCGTTGTTGGATGCGGTCTCGAGCACGGCCCGCAGTCTCCTTCGGCCGTCCGCGGTGAGCGCGCGATCGGCATCCGGCGTCTTCGCCGACTGCTCTTCGGCGATGCCGTGGCGCAGCAGATAAATGTCCACTACACCACAGCTTAGCGCGTGCTGCGGCGCGCCCGCACCCTGTCATACTCATGACTGAATCCATGCGGATCGACCGTCCTCGACTGGAGCGCGCTGCGTTCGCCGCCACCTTTGCGGCCTGCGTTTCCATCCTGGTCTCGATTGCCGCCGCGCAGATCCTGATGGGGCTGGCGTTCGTCCTTCTGATCGCCTCGAGAATGCCGCTGCGGCTTCCACCGGTATGGCTGCCGATGACCGTCTACATGGGGCTGACGATCATCTCCTGGCTGCTGTCCGGAGATATGCGGCACGGACTTCCGCAGATCCGGAAATTCTATGTGTGGCTGATCCTGCTGCTGGCGTACAGCGCGTTCCGCACGCTCGGGCAGGTGCGCTGGCTGGTGCTGTCCTGGGGCCTTGTCGCCGGCGCCTCGGCCATCTACAGCTTCGTGCAGTTCTGGCAGAAATACCAGGATGCGCTGGACGCGAACCAGAGCTTCTATCAGTACTACATTGCCGAGCGCATCACCGGGTTCATGAGCCACTGGATGACCTTCGGCGGCGAGGAGATGGTGACGGTGCTGATGCTCGCGGCGTTTCTGTTCTTCGCCCCGGCGGCGCGCTGGATGAAGCTGGCCGGCTGGGCGGCGGAGCTGATCCTTGCCGTCTCCATGCTGCTGGGCATGACGCGTGGTATCTGGTTCGGCACCGTTGCGGGGGCCATCTACCTGCTCTGGATGTGGAGGAAATGGGTGGTCGCGATCGTCCCGGTTGCGGTAGCCGCCGCCATGCTCATTGCGCCCCTGCGAGAGCGCGTCGTGTCGGTGTTTCATCCGCACGGGACCAGCGATTCGAACGAGTTTCGGATTGTCGTGTGGCGCACCGGGCTGAACATGATTCGGGCGCATCCGCTGTTCGGCGTGGGGCCGGAGCAGGTGGGTCCGCAACTGGAACGCTATGTGCCAAAGGATATCCCGAGGCCGCTGCCGCCCGGCTACTACGGCCATCTGCACAGTATCTACATTCATTACGCGGCCGAGCGCGGCATCCCCTGCATGCTGGCAATGATGTGGTTCATAGCGAAGGCGCTGTACGACTTCGCGGCCACGCTCTGGCGCAAACGTCCAATCGGTGACGCGCGCTTCGTGCTGCACGGCGCCATTGCGGCCATTATCGGCCTGCTCGTTGTAGGCGTGGTGGAATACAACCTGGGCGACAGCGAAGTGCTGACGATGTTCCTTATCACGGTGGCGGTCGGCTATCTGGCGAAATGTAAGGCGGAAGAGCAGCCACGCTACAATCCTGTTTCGGAGCACGCCGGTTCGCGCTGCGCGCTGTCGATCCCTTCAGCTATCGCATCAGCGTCGCTACCGGGACCCTCGGTACTGGTGGAGTTCGATTTATGGCGGACTATCCAAGATCACGGCAATCGTCGTGTTGCTCGGGAGTGTCGCGTCCTGTTCTATAAATATGCCCGAATGGAATAGCGCCCGTAAGGCTGAGGCCAGCGCTCCGCATGGCGTTGTTGCCGGTATACGAGCGAAGCATCCTGTCGTAGGGTCGCCTGCAGTAATCAGAGTGGCTGGTGGGCTGAACCTGCGCCCAGAGGGAAATCCCGCTGGCTTCACCACATCCCATCCATTCCATCCTTCACCGCCTCCGCGAAGAACCGCCTCAACCCATTGCGCACCATCGCGTGACTTATCTGAACTTTGGTCGAACCACAGTACAACCCTTCCGCGAGGGGAGCCTTTGAGGGGAAGGGTGAATCGCACAGTTCGATCAATAGTCGGATCGAAGCGCAGCGAGAGTTGCCCTCGAGCTCGGCTCGGCTCCACGGACTGCCGAAGCGTCGCTACAATTCAGGGTCGGAGCAGCATGACAGATTCGCGCAGGCGTTTTATCAGCAGTGCTGCACTCGCCGTGCTTGGGGCGGCAGCGGCGTCGGAAGCCCAGAATCCACCGGAAGCGCCGCCCGGAGCCCCTCCCGCATTCGGAACGGCGCCGGCCGTTGGACCGGAAATTTCGCCGGCGACAATCGCCGAAGCGGAGAAACTGGTGCAGGTGGAGTTCAGCGCGTCCGAGCGCGCGCAGGCGGCCGGAAGCTGGCGCACCACCATGGCGTCGCTGTACGAACGCCGCGCCGGGCCGAAAAAGACCACTCTGGAGGCGACGCTGGCGCCGGCAACACGCTGGGATCCCATGCTGCCGGGAATGACGCCGATTCCGCAGCGCGATCAGTTCGTGCCGAGCGACACGGACCCCGGACCGCTGCCCACGCGCGACGAGGACATCGCGTACGCGCCGGTTACGTCCCTCAGCCGCTGGATCGAGCAGCGTAAGCTCACCTCTGAGCGGCTGACGCGGATCTACCTCGATCGCCTCGATCGATTCAATCACACACTCCGCTGCGCCATCACGATTACGCGCGAGCCGGCGCTCACCGAGGCAAGGAAGGCCGACGACGAGATCGCGGGCGGCAGGTATCGCGGTCCGCTGCACGGCATCCCATGGGGAGCCAAGGACCTGCTGGACACGGCCGACATCGCGACAACGTACGGCGCGGAGCCTTTCCGCAACCGCGTGCCGCGCGAGGATGCCGCGGTAGTGCGCCGCCTCAAAGACGCAGGCGCGGTGCTGGTGGCGAAGCTGAGTCTCGGCGCGCTCGCGCTCAACGACGTTTGGTTCGGCGGCCAGACCATGAATCCGTGGCTGCTGGAGGAAGGATCATCGGGCTCGAGCGCGGGACCGGGCGCGGCAACGGCGGCGGGGCTGGTGGCATGCGCTATCGGCAGCGAGACAGGCGGGAGCATCGTATCGCCCAGCATGCGCTGCGGCATTACCGGACTGCGGCCCACCTACGGGCGCGTTGCCCGCACCGGCGCGATGACGCTCTGCTGGTCGCTCGACAAGCTGGGGCCCATGGCGCGCACCGTCGAAGACACGATACTCGTGCTGCAGGCCATCTCGGGGCCGGACCCCGGCGATCTGGCGAGCGTGCCGAGCCGCCTCGATTACGATGCCGGCGCGAGCGTGAAAGGCCTGCGCGTCGGTTACTTTCCGGGATGGATGAAGGAGCAGCCGGCCACCGACGTGGATCGCGCCGCGCTCCGGACCGTCAAGGACATCGGCATGATTCCGGTGGAGGTGAGCATTCCCGACTGGAATTACGACTGCCTGGACCTGATCCTGTTTGCAGAGGCCGCGGCCGCCTTTGAGGAGATCACGCTCGATCACGAAGTGGACCAGCTCAGAATGCAGGTGGCCGATGCGTGGCCGAATATTTTCCGGCAGTCGCGGTTCCTCTCGGCGGTGGACTTCGTGCAGGCGGACCGCATGCGCCGTAAGGTAGCCATAGAGATGGCGCGCGTGTTCTCCGGCGTTGATCTGCTGCTGGTCCCTTCTCTGCGCGATGAGATGCTGACTATCACGAACTTTACCGGACACCCGTCGCTGACCCTGCGCGCCGGTTTCGTGGAGGTGTCCGAGGCCCGCAGCGATTGGGCGCCCGACCCCGCGCATCCACTTCCGAAGTTCTCGCCGCCGCGTCGCGTTCCGCACGGCGTCACGCTGATCGGACGGTTGTTCGACGAGGGAACGCTGTGCCGGGCGGGATTAGCGCTGGAGCGGGCCTTCAGCGTCGCCGCGGAGCGCCCACCCGGGTTCAGTTGAGATGCAGGACTACCGCGACGGCGTCGGCACCGGCGTCAGTTCGCGGCTGCTGATGATGCGGTCGATCATGCCGTAATCGAGCGCCTGCTCCGGCTCCATGATGTAATCGCGGTCCACGTCGCGCGCGATGCGCTCGGTGGGCTGGCCGGTGGCGTTCGCGAGAATCTCATTCAGGTTTTGCCGCATGCGCAGGATTTCGCGAGCATAGATGTCGATGTCGGTGGCCTGTCCGGCGAGGCCGCTCATGGACGGCTGGTGAATCAGAATGCGCGCGTGCGGGAGCGTGAAGCGCTTGCCCTTGGTGCCGCAGGCGAGCAGGACGGCGGCCATGGAAGCCGCCTGGCCCAGACAGTAAGTGACGATGTCCGGTTCCACCAGATTCATGGTGTCGAGGATCGCCAGGCCCGCAGTGATGGAGCCGCCCGGGGAGTTGATGTACAGCGAAATATCCTTCTCGGGGTCCTCGGCGGCGAGGAACAGCATCTGTGCGATGACCAGGTTCGCGACGTTGTCGTCAATGGGCGTCCCGAGGAAAATGATGTTTTCCTTCAAGAGGCGCGAATAAATATCGAACGCGCGTTCGCCTCGCGACGTCTGCTCCACCACCATGGGCACCAGTACAGAATTCTGCATTGCGGCTCCTTCCTATGCTCATCTCCATGATACGTGAAGCGCCGCCGCCGGACCTCGGCGCACCGCAGGCCGCCCCGGTTGCATCATATAAGCGTCGCCGATGCGCATCGCGCTCGTTTCCACGTACGAACTCGGCCGCCAGCCCTTCGGCATCGCTTCACCTTGCGCATGGCTGAAGCGCGCCGGCCATCAGGTGGCCACTATCGACCTCAGCGCTCAGGCGCTGGATGCCGATGTCATCCGCTCCGCCGATCTGATTGCGATCTGCGTGCCGATGCACACGGCCACGCGCGTTGCGGCCGCAATCATCCCAAAACTGCGCGAGCTGAATCCGAGTGCGCACCTGTGCTGCTACGGGCTGTACGCGCCACTGAATGAAGATTACCTGCGCACACTCGGCGCAGGCTCGGTGATCGGCGGCGAGTTTGAACCGGCGCTGGTGGATCTGGCGAATCGGATCGGCGGTGGCGAGCCCGCCGTAGCGCCTTCAGGCCGGGTGCTGTTGGACCGTTTGCAGTTCATCACGCCCGATCGGGTCTCCCTGCCGCCTCTCAAACGCTATGCGCACCTGCGCCGGAATGGCGAGCGGATCGAGACCGGCTACACCGAGGCCAGCCGCGGCTGCCGTCATCTCTGCCGCCACTGTCCGGTGGTTCCGGTCTACAACGGAACGTTCCGGGTGGTCCAGTCCGAGGTAGTGCTCGCCGACGTGCGCCAGCAGGTGGCGGCGGGAGCGCGGCACATCACCTTCGGCGACCCGGATTTTCTCAACGGGCCCGGTCACGCGAGGCGCATCGTGGAAGCGTTGCACCGTGAGTTCCCTGCCCTGACCTGGGACGCCACCGTGAAGATCGAGCACCTGCGGCGGCACAGGCATCTGCTGCCGTTGTTCCGGGACAAAGGCTGCCTGTTCGTGACCACGGCGGTGGAGGCGCTCGACGACAGCGTTCTCGAGAAACTGGACAAAGGCCACACGCGGCAGGACTTTCTCGACGTGGTTCGCGATTTCCGGGAGACCGGATTGCATCTGGCGCCCACCTTCATCCCGTTCACGCCATGGACGACAGCGGAGAGTTACCGCGACCTGCTGGACACGATCGAGTCGCTCGATCTGATCGAGAACGTCAGCCCCGTGCAGTTCGCGCTGCGGCTGCTGATTCCGGCCGGGTCGCGACTCCTGGAGCTCGCCGATATCCAGCGCGTCATTGATGGATACGACCAGCCCGCGCTGCTGTGGCGCTGGCGGCACGAGGATGCGGCCATGGACGAACTGACGCGCGATGCCATGAAGATCGCGGCCGAGGGCCAGAAGCGCAAAGCATCACGAAGCGAGATCTTCGGTGAGTTGCAGGAGCGCGCGGGATGCCGCCGCATCGAAGATCCCGACCGCCCCGCCCGCACGACGATTCCCTACATGGAAGAGCCCTGGTACTGTTGAGCCGAGCCAACGGAAGAGCAGTTGGCTCTTGTATAGCTGAGCAGTTGGCAATTCGTGGTGGGGCGGGCGCCCTCGCCCGCGCGGAGGCCGTGCCTCCGCCTGCTACAGCGGGACGAGGGCGTCCCGCGCGGTCCGGGGGACCGCCCCACCAGGCCCCGCCAGCACGGTTGATAATGAAATCGAGGTTCCGAATGACCATTGAACAGGCCATTTTGAAAGAGGTCCAGGCGCTACCGCCCGAAAAGTAGCGGGAAGTCTACGAGCACGCCAAACGCCTCCGCGCCGAAACCGCGAAGAGAACCAACGTGAGATGTGGCGCAACTTCCCGCGGGACGACATCTTCATAATGGCAGGTATCGTGGATGATACCCACGCTATCGTCTGGCACTTGCAGGATGATCCTCGGCTTTCCACGAAGGCGGCTGACGCTCTGGACTCCGCCACCGCGGCTGGACGAGACGTTGGACGATCCCGCCAGTCCGTGCTCAATGGCTCCCCTCGATCGCATGGTCGCCGATGCGCTTGCGCTTGTGAAACGGAGCGAGGTGCGGGATCTGCCGGACCGAATCGTCGCTGCCACTGCGGTCGCTCTGCGGGCGCCGTTGACCAGCCGCGACGGAAAGATCCGCGCCTCGCAGGTTCAGAAGGTTCAGACGATCTGGTAGATTCACGTGCGGCCGATGTTATCCTGTTGTACTTGAGTAGCTCACGGAAGGTATGGTCGATAACTTCAGGGAGGACCTGAAACAGCACTTCGTCACCGTCGGTTCACGGTCCACCGGCAACGTTCTGGCCGCTTTTTTCGAGATGTCGCTGTGGGCTATCGGCATCTTCCGTTTCGGAAAATGGGCGCGAAGTATCCGCTTCTATCCGGTCCGCCTGCCGTTCATGATCCTGTACTTCGTTCTCTATAAGATCTCTCAGGCGCTCAGCGGCATTCGCATTTCGCTCGACTCCGAGATCGGGCCGGGTCTGGTGATCCACAATTTTGGAGGCATTATCGTCCACGGCCGGGTGGGAGCGAACTGCGTGTTCGTTCAGGGAGCGCAGATGATTTCCAGGGGCGACGGTAAGGGACGCGGCTATCCGACGCTGGGCGATGGCGTATATGTCGGCGCGGGCGCGAAGATACTCGGGAATGTCGTGATTGGCGACAAGGCGAAAATCGGAGCGAATGCGGTGGTCAGGGACGATGTGCCGGCCGGAGCGGTGGTGCTCCCGCCGGTGAGCCTGGTCGTTCGCCCCGGCATACACTCGGCTCCCAAAGACGCGAATGCGTGAAGTGGGGACGCGGAGAATCTGCCACGTGCGCCTCGTTCGGCGTCAGCCCCGGTGAATAAAGGCAGCGATCGCGGCAGCGGCGCTGGGTTACGTGCAGGCTGAATGCCTGCTCTACTACGGATCGTGAAGCAACAGTAGAGCAGGCTTTCAGCCTGCATGCCCGGTGCTGGACTTATTTTGCCGGCAGCGGTTGCGATATGTACGTCTCCACCTGCGGCGGCAGCTTGTCGGCATTCGCCAGGAACTGGGCCACCTGCCACACCTGTTCGTCGGTCAGAGATTCGCCGAAGGCGGGCATTCCGGTCAGACGGATGCCGTTCTTCACCTTCCAGTACGTCTCGCCCACGGGATCGTCCGTTACGCCGTCCTTGAAGAGCGCCGGCGGGCGGGGAAACATTCCCTTTGCCAGGGCCGTCTGCGGCTCGTTCGGGGTTCCATGACAAACCGCGCAGTAGGTGCGATAGGTCTTCGCTCCGGCCATCAGGTTCTCCGCGGTCGGCGGCACGGGCGATGTCTTTGGCGCTTCTTTGGCGATGCGCGCGGCAAGAGCCATGTTGGTGAGCTTTCGCTCGAGCGGCAGCGGCGGAGCTGCCGTCGCCACCGGCGCGTATCCAAGCCAAACGTACAGGAACGCGAAGATCGGCAGGATCACAATGCCGATTAACAAACCCAACAGAAACGTCTTCATCGTTTGAATAGTACCGAAATATGGGACGTTTACGGACGCGCTGCGGCTACAAGCTCGATTACGGAGCTGCGCCACTCCGCCGGCGCGTGCACGGGCAGTCCCGCGGCCAGTTCTCTTCCCGTGCGGACGCCGGCGTCCGCGCCATCTTCGATCACGCGATAGCTGCCTTCCGGGTCGAGCCCGCGAAGGCGCAACGTCTTCCAGTCCGCGCTCTGTCCCAGGCGGTAGGCCATTATGAGGGCGCGCGTGCGATCCGGCGAAACATATTCGATGGCCATCCAGTCCGCGGGCGCATCATGATCGGGCTCCGGCGTCAGATGATAGACGTCGGCGCCGCCAATGGTCCCGCGCAGGCGCTTGTACAGGGTCACGTTGTCGGCAGCGCGCCGGCGCAGTTGCGGACTCCAGTCGGCGATCCTGCTGGACATCCCCCACTGGCCATTCATGGGCACGCGGAACAGGAAATCCCACCAGCCAGGATCGGCCGACATGTTCATATCGGCGTGGTCGTTCTCGCCTACCATCCAGTGGTTGCAGACCTCAGGCATGAACTCCAGCGTGCACGCATATCCGAGCTGCAGGCTGGGCAGCGGCCGCACTTCATCAGAGAGCCACGTGGCGTGCGTGTGCGCCATGATGCCGAGATCGAAACGCATGCCGCCGCTCGCGCAGTTCTCCACAATCAGCTTCGGATATGCGGCGCGCAGTTCATCCAGCCAGCCGTAATACGCCAGCAGATGGCGGTACAGCCGGTCGCCGCCGGAGCCGTCGAATTCGTCGCCCACGCGGATGTTGTAATCGATCTTGATCCAGTCGAGAGGTGCCTCTTTCATCATGCGGTCGACAACGCCGCGCGCCCAGCGGCGCACTTCCGGGCGGGCGAAGTCGAGGTTGCAGCGGCTGAACTCGATCACCGGTTTGCCATGATTGCCGAGGCACCAGTCGGCATGCTGGCGGAACATGTTCGACTGATCGCCCACGTCCTCGATCTCGGTCCACAGGCCGAACTTCATTCCTTTGGAATGCACATATGCCGAGAACTCACCGATGCCGCCAGGGAAGACAGCAGGATCAACCTCGTAATCGCCCAGGCTGCGCACCCAGCCCTGCGCGCTGTACCATCCGGAATCCACCACGAAGACTTCGGCGCCCACCTCCGCGGCGGCATCGACAGCGCGCTTCAATTCGGGCAGATGAAGCTTCTCGCCGTACGCATACCAGGTGTTGAACTGCACCAGCGGCGGCCGGTTCGCGGGCTGCGCCGGCACAACGAAGCGGCGCTGATAACGGTGCAACTGATTCGCGGCATCGTCCATATCGCCGGATGTGGCGGTCATGGCCGCCCCCGGTAGTTCGAACCGTTGTCCGGCGGCGAGGGTCAGTACACCGCCCGTGTCGAAGTGCATTCCCAGGTCGACGTCGAAATCGCCGGCGTCGGTCTGCTGCGCACTGGTCTGCCTCGCGAAGCGCAGGTCCCAGTTCCCGGAATACGCCAGTTGCCCCATGTACCGGACGCCCAGATCGTCATTGCGCAGCGAAAACCACGGAGACGAGCCATCGCCCGACCGGCCCAGCCGAACCTCCGCCGTGCGCTGTGCAGGCCCAGCACGCTCGGTAACAAGCTGCCGCTCGCCGGACCAGTGCCCGTGGACATAGTTCAGCTCATACGCGCCCGGTGGCAGAGTGAGCGCCAGCGACGACATAGTGATATGCAGCGGCGCCGTGCCAGTGTTCGACAGGGCGATCTGCCGCGTGATGACGCCGGTATCGCCCATGGCGGCGTAATGCACCCCGATTTCGAGGGGCGCGTACGCGTACCGGTAGCGCAGAGTAAGATCGCTCGCGCCGCTGGACTCGTGTGAAACAAGAGACAGATCCGAAGCTCGAATGCGATGACCATCTACTGTCCCGGCGATATCCTGGCGCGTGCCGGGCTTCCACGACGGTCCGCCGGCTGGTCCGAAGTAATCCAGCAGAACCGCGCCGTCGCGCACACCGAGGCGATACTCCACCGGTCCGCTGCGCAGCGTCCACGTCTGTGCCGTGCAGGCGATTACCCCGATAACGCCGACTAGAAGTGCCCTGATGTAGAATGGCTTCGCCACAGCCCATGAATGTATCACGACCCGCTTTGCTCGCCCTGTTTGCGATGGGCGCCGCGGCATGCGCCGACGAGCGCGCCGCCTTCGCTCCCGACCGCATGGATACCGTTCTTTACGGCGTTGCTTACTATCCGGAATACATGCCGTACGATCGTCTCGACAAAGACGTCGAGATGATGCGGAAGGCCGGCATCACCGTGGTTCGCGTCGGTGAATCCACCTGGAGCACCTGGGAGCCGCACGACGGCGAGTTCCACTTCGACTGGATGCAGCGGGTGCTCGACCGCATGCAGAAGGCCGGTATCCGGGTAATTCTCGGCACTCCCACTTACTCGATCCCCACGTGGCTCTACCACGAGCATCCCGACATCCTGATCACTCACTTCGGTACGAAGCCGCCGCTCGGGGATCCTTATGCGCCTACTTATCCGCCGTCGCTGCCGCCGGGAGCCTACGGCCCGCGGCAGAACATGGATTTCACCAACCCGTACTTTCGCAAATACGCCGAGCGTATCATTCGTCAGATTGTCGGCCATTTCAAAGATCACCCGGCGGTGATCGGATATCAGATCGACAACGAGACCGGCTCCAACGGCATTCCGACGCCCTACGCGAAGGCGCTGTTTCTCGAACGGCTGAAGGCGAAGTACGGCACGCCCGCCACGCTGAACCGTATCTGGGGCCTGGTCTACTGGGGCCAACTGATCGATTCATGGGATGACTTCCCTTCGCCCGATGGCATTCTCAACCCGGGTTACAAGCTGGAGTGGTCGCGGTTCCAGCAGGACATCATCACTGAGTATCTCGGCTGGCAGGCGAAGATCGTCCGCGAGTATAAGAGACCCGATCAGTTCATTACCCAGGATTTCAGCGGCGGCGTCCACACGGGCATCGATCAATGGGCCATCAGCCGCGAGCTGGACGTGGTTGCCGAAAACCCGTATTTCGAAACGCAGAAGCGGTTCGAGGGAAAATCGCTCTGGCTGCTGTCCGACCTTGGCCGCTCACTGAAACAGAATAACTTCCTGGTAACCGAATCGAATGCGCAGACTATCGGCTGGGATTCGCGGACCCAGTATCCGCCATACCCAGGACAGTTGCGCCTGGCCGCGTACACCTTCCTTGCGGGGGGCGCAAACATGGTGGAGTACTGGCACTGGGCCTCGCTGCATTACGGCCAGGAGACTTACTGGAAGGGCGTCCTCTCGCACGATCTCGAGCCGAACCGGATCTACGGCGAAGTGTCCCGGATCGGCGCGGAACTGAAGAGGCTTGGGCCGCGGCTGGTGAATCTCAAACAGACGAATCAGGCGGCCATCCTGTTCAGCGCCGATTCCGGCAATGCCCTGAGTTACATGCCGGTCAGCGACAAAGTGGATTACATGAGCATCTTCGATCAGATGTACGACGCTCTGTACCGGCTGAACGTCGAGCCGGATTTCGTCCATGTCGCTGATCCGAACCTGGGTCGATACAAGGTGATCCTTGTCCCGCCGCTCTACAGCGCGTCGGACGCGATCCTGCAAAAGCTGTCCGATTACGTGAAGAACGGCGGGCAGGTGGTGATGGCATTCAAGAGCGGGTTCACGAACGAGTACTCAACGGTGCGCGACGTGATGGCCCCGGGTCCGCTTCGCGCCGCCGCGGGATTTCATTATCAGGAGTTCACTAACCTGGCGGAGCCCGTGCGGCTCACGCCCGATCCGTACCATGCGGGCGCGCAGAACACCGGTTCGGTCTGGGCCGAGTTCCTGATACCCGACACGGCTGAAGTACTGGCCACTTACGACGACCCTTACTGGAAATTTCCGGCCATCACGCGGAACAAGTACGGGAGCGGCGTGCTCACTTACGAAGGAACGGTGGTCTCCGACGCGCTGCAGCGCGAGATCGTGCGTGAGGCACTGAATCGCGCGGGCCTGACAGGCCCGGACCAGGAACTCCCGGCGGAGGTGAAAGTGCGGCACGGACATAACTCACGGGGCCAGTTACTGCATTACTATCTCAACTATTCGGGAAAGGATCAGCCGCTGATTTACCCGTACGCCGATGGCGCGGACATGCTGACCGATGCTCCTGTCCGCCCCGGAGCAACTCTGACGTTGCATCCCTGGGACCTGGCGATCGTGGCCGAAGGGTCGCGGCAATGATGCGTCTACCCGTAATTGCCGTTATGGCGCTGGGAGCGGCGGCGTTCGCCGAGCCGCGTCTGCCAGGCCTCATCGGCGATCACATGGTTCTGCAGCAGGGGAGACCGGCGGCGATCTGGGGAACGGCCGCGCCGGGCGAGCCCATCGAGGTGACGCTGGAGTCCGCCACGCCGCCGCAGCGAACGGTGACCGGCGCGGATGGGCGCTGGAAGGTGCTGCTGCCGTCGATGCGCGCCGGCGGCCCGTTCACGCTGACCGTGCGTGGTTCGAAGACGCTACTGGTGCATGATGTGCTGATCGGCGAGGTCTGGGTGCTCTCAGGCCAGTCGAACATGACCTATGAGCTGAGCCGCGCATCGAATGGCGATGCGGCTGTCGCGCATGCCGATCATCCCGATATCCGCCTGTTCACCGTGCCGAAGAAGAGCGTGGTCGAACCGGTGGACGACATCGCGTCATCGTGGCAGATATGCACTCCGGAAACGGCGAAGTCGTTCTCGGCGGTTGGCTATTTCTTCGGCGAGGAGTTACATCGGCGTCTCGGCGTGCCCGTGGGGCTGATTCATTCCTCGTGGCCGGGTTCATCGGCTGAGCAGTGGACGCCGCGCGAAAAGATGCAGGGCGATCCGGAGCTCCAGCCGATTCTGCAGCGCTGGCAGGAAGCTCCGGAAGATGTGCGGCAGCTCGCGCGAGCGCCCGTGCCATTCGATCTGGAGTTCGGCGAGTTCGAACTCCTGCGAGCCGACGACGGCCACGATGCGGTTCCGCTGATGAAGCTCGACGGAGGCGTGTGCCGGACTGTGCTCGGTGGCGTCTGCGACTTCGAGGCGGCGGACGGCGCGCCCGTCTCGTTCGAGCTTACTCCCGACGGCCACGCCCGGATGAGCGGCGGGCTCGACCCGGCGTATTCGTCCGTTCTGCGCGTCCCATATCGCGCCGGTAACGCGCCCGCGGATCTTTCGATGTATACCGGCATCCGCTTTCGCTACCGCGGGTCCGGGCAGTTCCATCTGCAATCTCTGCAGCCCACCATCACCGACTTTGATAATTACGGGACTGCGACGTTTCGCGTCACCTCCGAGTGGCAGACGGCCACCATCGTATTCGCAGACCTGAAGCAGGCGGGCTGGGGCGTGAAGCTTCCGTTCACGCCATTCCGGTTGAACGGTTTTCTGATCGAAGCCCTCACTACGCCGGGATTCGCCATGATGCCGCCCGCGGGCCTCTACAACGGCATGCTCGCGCCACTGACGCAATATGCTGTTCGCGGCGCCTCCTGGTATCAGGGCGAGAGCAATGCCGGCCGATCGTATCAGTATCGCCGCCTCTTGCCCGCGCTGATTCAGAGCTGGCGCGATGCGTGGAAACAGCCGGCGCTGCCGTTTCTTATCGCGCAACTGCCGAATCTGGGCGCCGGAAAGGCCGAGCCATCCGAGAGCGGGTGGGCCGAATTGCGGGAAGCGCAACTGCTCACGATCAAGAGCGTGTCGAACACCGGTCTCGCCGTGACTATCGATGTCGGGGAGCCGGACAACCTGCATCCTCCCGACAAGGTGGACGTCGGGCGCCGGCTGGCACTGTGGGCGCTGGGAACTGTTTATGGCGAGCACGTCTGCTACTCAGGGCCGCTGTACGAATCGATGACGGTGGAGGGGTCGTCTGCGCGCATCCTCTTCAGCCACGCGGGAAGCGGCCTGGCGGCGCGTGACGCCGGCGGTCTGAGGGGGTTTGCCGTGGCCGGCGTGGATCGCCGGTTCCATTGGGCCGACGCGACGATCGACGGCGATTCGGTGGTTGTGCATTCGCCGGACGTGCCCGCGCCCGCAGCTGTCCGCTACGCGTGGGCCGACGATCCCGATTGCAACCTGATCAACCGGGAAGGCCTGCCTGCATCTCCGTTTCGCACTGACGACTGGCCGGGCATAACCGCGAGCAGTCGCTGACCGGCGATGCAGGCTAAAAGCCTCCTCTACAAAATCGGCGGTAACAGTAGAGCAGGCTCTTAGCCCAATGCCATATAGTTTTCCCGCTTTCGAACACCTGGCCGATGTGGGGCGGGCGCCCTCGCCCGCGGTCGGCGCCCCCGCCGGCCTGCTCCCATACGCGACAACTCTACTCTCCGCGCGGCCAGCGGGGCCGGGGGGCCCCGCGCAGGCCGGGGGGCCTGCCCCACAAAAGGGACTTCGACTCAGCTCGCCGTCGAAAACTATATGGCATTAGGCTTTTAGCCTGCGCCTTCGTAACGGCCGGGCGCGAGTATGTGGTTCGGGTCCACCACCTCGCGAATGCGCGCGACGAAATCGTTGTACGAATTCGGCTGCTGCATCAGCCACATCGACTGGATCCCCAGCCGGTAGGGATAATAGCCGGCCTCCGTCAGCCGGCGCAGCAGTTCGTCGTGACACTGGCGCGCGCGATCGTCCTCGCCGGGCACGTCCCGGTCGTAGCTGATGGAGATGACGTTGTCGATAGTCCGCTCGGTGAGCAGCGTCAGAGAAATGGCCGGCTCGAACCCGTATTCGAGGACTGTGCGGATGGCGATACCGGATCCACGCACGGCATCCTCGCCCCGCAGCGGCAGGATGGGCGCGATCCACATCAGGCCGCAGCGATCGCGATCTGGATCCATGCTCTCGGGGACAGGCCCGCGCTTGCGCCAGTAGCAGCTCTTCAGTGGCTGAGCGGTGGGAACGCCCCGCATCAGGCCGAACACCGGCTTCACCAACTCGAGGACGCGGCTGAGATCCCAGCCTGTCACCATCCTGTATGGCCGCGCCAGACGCCCGGCCAGCCGGAGCTTCCGGTCATCCAGAAACTCCAGCTTCTGCACATGACCACGGAGCGCCGCGCGCAACATACGCCGCGATTCAACAATCTGCCGCGGGGTTCCGTAGAGCGCTCCCGACCCGTTCCAGGCGCCGAAGTTGAGCTTCTTCCGCAGTCCACGGACGATCTCGGGAGAAAGCGGCGTGCTTCCTCCGGCCTCCTCCCACGGGTATTGCTGAATGCCGGAGAGCACCTTATAGTCGTTGCCGATATGTACGGCGCTGCGCAGTGTGCCGTTCAGGCGCAGGGGCCGCAGCGCCTCAATGAGCGCGTGCAGGCCGTTATCGTCATCGCACCGAAAGAAGAAGGCCTGGGCAGTTTCGGGAGCCGGCATCAGCCACACGCTCATGCGCGTCACGATGCCGAGGTTCGATTGCGAGAACAGCCCATCGATGGCCGGCCCCACGCCCCAGTGATACAGCGGCGTGGCCGTGGCGCCGGAGAAGCGTCCGAAGCCGGTCTCGATCACCTGGCCGTTCGCCAGAACAACCTCGAGCCCGCAGGCGTGGCCGAAATGGTCGCTGTAGGGCGTGTGACCGAAGCCGCGCTCAACCGTGTTTCCAACGATACTGCATTCCGGACTGGCGCCCGTGGCGTCCATCCAGAGCTTTGAACCGCGTTCTGCCAGAAACGCGTAAAGCTGCCCCTGAGTGACCCCCGGCTCCACGGTGACATAGCCCAGCTCCTCGCTGAAATCGACAATACGATTCATGCGCCGCAGATCGAGGAGCGCACAGCCGTCGGCGGCCGGCAAGCGCGAGCCGTAGCCCCAGTTGCGACCGCTGCTGATGGGATACACCGGGACGCGGCGCTCGTTCGCGATCCGCAGGCAGGCCTGCACTTCTTCGCGCGAACCCGGCTGAACGATTGCGGGAATTTTTCGATCTGCCGCGAACGTCGCAGCAGAGGCGGCCGATAAATCGCGGGCGTTGACGCTAATGTTGGAATCGCCGACCGTCGCTGTCCATTCCCGGATTGCGAGTTCGACTCCGGATGCCGCCTGAAGGGCTTCGCCCAGGGCAGGCGGGTAAGAATCAGGCATGTACCATCAGGTTAACCGTGGAAACATCGGTCATGGGCAACTGGCCGCTGCGACCATGACCCGCGCACAGGACGGGCGCCGTCGCCAGAACCCGCTGAAGTTCCCTGACCCACGGTTCGAACCGGGGACCGGGGACCTCGAAATACAGCGCTTCCATCTCACAGCCATACTGCGGATCGTAGTAATGCGGAATCTCCTCGCCGTCCACCGTGAAGGTATTGCCGCCGATCCTGCGCAGAATCGACGCCGAACAGTGCCGGCGGGTAGCGGTGGTAAAGCTGAACCGGATACCGAGAAGTCCCAGAAGAGCCCACATGGAGAGCGCGTTACGCAGGACCTCGGTACTGCAACGAAGGTCCGGAGAAACCGCCCAACCACCCAGTTCGCCCGATCCGAAACCCTGCCGCGCGGCTTCGGCGATGCCGCGTTCCACTTCCATGCGGAACTTACGGCCCCACACGTCGCAGATGGCTAGTGCCGAGTGAGCAAGTCCAAGGCTGCGGAATGGGACCGCTCCATAGCGCGCCACGCAACGCGAACAGGCGAGAACCTCGTCGGAATTGCCATCGAGCAACAGAATGTGCCAGGCCTCGGGGTCGGTACTCTGGCAGTGCCGCCCGTCAGACTCCAGCTGGTCTGGGCGGACGGCGCCATCGGCGGCATACTGCGTGCCGCGGAAGCGCTGCATTCTCGCCAGTAACTCCCCGTGTGAGTCTGGAGAGTGCGCGGCATTGCAGAATGAGGGAGGAACCTCGGCCAGACTCGGCGCCAATAATATGACTTCGCGAGATCGCTGGGATGATGATGATACAGAAGTGTCTTGCACGAGTTTCATTGGGCTCGTCAAATCCTGGTACTACTAAGATTGCTTACAAAAAGAGTACCGGAGCGGACGATTCGTCTCGAAAATTTCGTTGTCCACGCGCCACACACAGCGCGAGCGATAAGGCAATCCTGAACATGTCAACCGCCCCAGGACAACGGCTCTGCTGCAGACTTTAATGGGATTGGTATCGCGGAAGCACTGCCGGACGACAGCCGTAACCGTGAGTACGAGGCGCAGCGCACCAGTAATTTCCTGGCCAGGACGCCCTGGTTAGAGCCGCCGCCGCGAACGTTGGTGATGGCAAACAGAAAGGCCCCCGCAACGCATTTGCGCGCGGGGGCCAGAGCGAAAGCTATTCAACGACCGGGAGCGGCCGAGCGGTTACGCCCGGTTGCGCCGCCTTCTCACCAGCCCTGCTCCGAGGAGCAGACCGCTGATCGCCAGGAACGCCGTGCCGGGTTCCGGAACAGATGACAGCGTGAACGAAGCGTTGACGGGAGTCTGGATTTCATCTCCAGCAGCGATCAAGCCCAGGAGACCGTCAATCGTCGCCGGCGTGCTATTGCCCGGATCCGCCGTGGTCGTCAGAGAGGACAGCACCGTGCTGTAGTCTCCTTCATAGAAGGTGTATCCAGAGGCGGCCGTACCGGTGTAGCCGGCGAGGAACATCTTCATCTTGATGGTTACGCCGCCGCCGGCGTTGTTCTGGAGAACGAACGGGGAACCGGCGAACGGAACGCAATACACATCACCAGATCCTGTGCAAACCGGAGCCGGCGGAGCCGCAAACGACGCACCCGTCAGCAACGTAGTGAGATCGAAGTAAATGGGCCCTGGAGCGCCACCGCCCGTGAACGTAATGAACTTACTTACCTCCGGGGTTGGCTCACTCGTCATCACGCCAGCCACCGCTACCTGGCCCGCGGCAGCCAGAGTTGCATAAGGATTTCCCGCGCCGGTGTCCGAGTTGTTCGTCAGGTCTTTAATCTGCGCGCCCGTTGGCGCGGAGGCCAGAAACGTGCCAGTGCCGCTTGTTACGGACAAGAGGCCAAATAACTGGCCCGGAAAGCTCGGCGTACCGCTCACTCCGTTTGTCTTGAACCAGTCAATCAACCCGGACATCTGCCCTTCGGTACCGCCGGGGTTGCTGGGACCTTGTACGCCGACGTCATAACCGCCGAGCGAAACGTTACCCGTGATTGGCGTCGCATAGACCGCCGTCATGCCCGCAACGAGCAACAGCGCGGCCAGGCATCGAACCATCATTTTCATAATTTAGTCACTCCTCCTCTGAGCTGCGAGAACTGCCTACTCCAAGTCAATAGACTCTCGCTCCCAAGAGATGATACACGAAAAAACCCAGGCTTGCCTAGTCCTTTCCGCGGTAGTACTACAAATTTTTCTATCGTTTAGGACCAGTACTATGCTCGGCCGAGGTAAGAACTTCATTTATGTATTGGGGAATACTAAACTGTCGCTTAGCGGAGGTTGAACTTCTTCATCTTGTAACGAAGCGTGTCACGAGTAATACGGAGGAGTCGCGCGGCCTGCGTTTGATTTCCTGAGGCACGTTGCAGAGCGTGAATCAGCAAACGCTTCTCCTGATCGACCAGCGACATGCCATCTCCCGTTTCCTGGGGAGCGGCGGTGTCACTCACGGCGACCCCGGCGTTGCTGGAGGTTCGAACGGCGATGGGAAGACTTGCCGCAACGATCATATTCGATTCTTCGAGGATCATTGCTCGTTCCACGGCATTGCGGAGTTCGCGCACGTTGCCCGGCCAGTCGTGGGCCAGGAGCAGGTCTTCTGCCTCTTCGGTGATTCCCTCGATATTGCGCTTGAACTTGCGATTGTAGTGGTCGATGAAGAATCTCGTCAGCGGCAGGATGTCCTCCGGACGTTCCCGGAGAGATGGCACCAATAGCTGGATGACGTTCAGGCGGTAGTAGAGATCCTGCCGGAATGCTCCCTCTTTGACTGCCTCGCGGAGATTTTTGTTGGTGGCGGCCACGATCCGCAGATCCACTCGGATGTCGCGCAGGCCTCCGAGTCGTCGGAAGGTCTGCTCTTCCAGCACCCGCAACAGCTTGGCCTGAAGGGACAGGGGAATCTCGCCGATCTCATCGAGAAACAGAGTCCCTTTATCGGCCAGTTCGAACAAGCCGCGCTTCTGTGCACGCGCATCGGTGAAGGCGCCCTTCTCGTAGCCGAAAAGCTCGCTTTCGAGCAGCGTCTCGGGAATGGCGGCGCAGTTGATGGCCAGGAACGGTTCCGACTGGCGGAGGCTCTGGTAGTGAATGGTGGCCGCGACGAGGTCCTTGCCCGTGCCGTTCTCACCCTCGATGAGAATGGAGGTAGCCTCGCTCACCGCGACGCGCCGCACGAAGGCCAGCACCTCGCGCATAGCCTGCGATTCGGCGATCACCTGCCGTTTGAACGGTTCGGCCTCTTCGGTAATGTCCTTGATGGTGGCTACGACGCCCTCGATCTCGCCGTGATCGTTGTTCAGTTGCGTGGTCCGCATCACCACCAGCCGTTCGCGGCCATTCTCGGTGTGCAGCCGCACGGTGCCCGTGGGCAGGCACGCAGCCGAACCAAGGCCCTGCATCATGGCGCATTCCGTATCGCACGGACCGCAGCGGAAAACCTCGCGGCAGTGCTTGCCCACCATCTCCTCCGCGGTCATGCCGAACAGGCGCTGGGCAGCCTGATTGACGCCAGTGATATGGAGATTTTTGTCGTAGAGGAAGATGGCGTCGGACAGTTGGTCGAAGACCGCCTCCAGAACGTCAGCGCGATGCCAGCGGGGATCCAGTATGGCCACTTCGCTACTCCAGCTTTTCAGGCTTTAAACACTAGTATAACCAGTTCACCTCATCTCTCCGCGATTGCTGGGGGATTTGCCCCAAAGAAGCTGCCCGGTGTGCGTCATCCCCCCTCGCGCCCAATCTCCGAATGACGAAAACCGCTTCCGATCTGCGGCTTTGCAGCGACCCTGACGCCCTGGCCGACGGATTGCACTGTTGCTGATCGAGATCGATCCAGTGAGGCGTTGAATGCGGCCGCGGGCCGATCGAGGCGCCAGACGAATTCGGGCCGGCTTCGGCGTTTTCGCATGCCGGGCTTGCGCTATCACGAATGTTGCAGGGCCGGCGGCGAGGTAAAGAGATCCTCGGGCGTGCCGGGCAGGAATCAATTTATGAAAACCGTGCAAGTGGCGATTGGCGACGCGGAATACTCACGAACCATCAGCAATCTCCTCCGCCGCGAGGGCACGCACTCCGTGGTCGTGGTGGACCAGCCGGACCTGTCGCTGGATGGCGTCATCGTACTCGATTGCGAGCATCTGGAGCGATTCGCACTGGACGCGGTTGTCGCGGACCGCTTCATTCTGATCACACGCAAAGATCCAGACAGACTCGCCAGGATATGGAACGCCGGCATCCGGCATGTGGTTTTCGAAGAAGACTCGCCGAACACGGTGCAACTGGCCGTGAGCGCCGCTGAACTGCGGCAGCCGAGGCTCGTGCCGAACCGCTCGCTCCGCCAGCAGGAGGGCGTGGCGCCGGGTCCTGTTTTCCATCGGCATTCGCAGTTGCGGCCGCGGGCGGAGCTTCCGGTATTTGCGGAAAATGTTTCGGACCAGTACCGCGTCTGTCATCACCGGTTCCGATTTTCGTTCCACGAAGATGTTTATTGACCATATCTGAGGGAGGTCGCACATGCTTGCATTAATCGTCAGCTGGGGCGTTCTGGCGCTTATCATCGTTACGCTCGCCATGTACCGGAAGATGGCGGCGCGGGACGAATCGGACGTAATTCACCTGGAAGATCCGGCGTTTGCCACACGCCAGCAGGGGATTGCCCGGCGGCTCGACAAAATCGATTCATGGGGCAAGCCGCTGACGGTTCTTCTGGTGGTGTACGGACTCGGGCTGGTTGCCTGGTTCCTCTACACCGGATGGCAGACGAGCCAGGGCATGAACTAAAGACCGCTCCTTCGCCGTAGCGGCTCAGTTCCGAGCCGCGCGCGTCGGTAAGCGGTTGCGAAGCGCGTTCGGCCTTGCCGTCTCTGTCAGACTGAATCGACGAGCCGTCGTTTCCCGATGCCGACTACGAAAGCGAGCTCCATCATCAGCGAACGCGCCGGGTCGGAAGCGCGCGCTCTGGATTTTCTGTTCACCCCGCGCTCAGTTGCGGTGATCGGAGCCACTGAGAAAACCGGCAGCGTCGGCCGCTCCATTCTCTGGAATCTCATCAGCAGTCCTTTCGGCGGCACTGTCTACCCTGTCAATCCGAAGCACTCGAGCGTGCTCGGCATTAAGGCTTACCCCTCCGTATCCGAGTTGCCGGAGCCCGTGGAGCTGGCCGTGGTGATCACGCCCGCCGCAACCGTCCCCGGTATTATTCGGGAATGCGGCGAAGCCGGCGTGCGCGGCGCCATCGTCATCTCGGCGGGCTTTCGCGAATCCGGCGCCGCGGGTGCGCGTCTCGAACAGGAAGTTCTGGCCGAGGCTCGCCGCTTCGGCGTACGCGTCGTCGGACCGAACTGCCTCGGTATCATGCGGCCGGTGACCGGGTTTAACGCCACGTTCGCGCCCACCATCGCGCGGCGCGGGAACGTTGCGTTCCTCAGCCAGAGCGGCGCTCTCTGCACCGCCGTACTGGACTGGAGCCTGCGCGAGCAGATCGGCTTCAGCGCATTCCTCTCCATCGGCTCGATGGCCGACGTCGGCTGGGGCAACTTCATCGACTACTTCGGAAACGACCCGAAGACCCGCAGCATTGTCATCTACATGGAATCGGTGGGCGACGCGCGCACCTTTCTGTCGGCGGCCCGCGAAGTGGCGCTGCAGAAGCCGATCATTGTCATTAAGGCGGGGCGCACGAAACAATCGGCGCGCGCGGCCGCATCGCATACGGGCGCCCTCGCCGGCAGCGATGAAGTGCTGGAAGCGGCGTTCCGCCGCTGTGGCGTGCTGCGCGTGAACAGCGTCTCCGATATGTTCTACATGACCGAGGTGCTGGCCAGCCAGCCCCGGCCGAAGGGTCCCCGGCTGCTGATACTCAGCAATGCCGGCGGTCCGGGCGTGCTTGCCACCGACGCCCTGCTCATGGGCGGAGGACAACTCGCCGACCTTTCCGCCGAAACGATTACGGCCCTCAATGAGGTGCTGCCGGCCCACTGGAGTCACAACAACCCAGTGGACATCATTGGCGATGCCACGCCCGATCGCTTCGTCAAGGCCATCGAAATCCTGGCAAAGAATCCCGATGGCGACGGCCTTCTGGTGATGACCGCCCCGCAGGGCATGTCGGACATGACGGGAATTGCCGAAGCGCTGCGGCCCTACGCTCATCTGAACAACCGGCCGATTCTGGCAAGCTGGATGGGAGGCGCCGCCGCGGCCCCGGGCGAGGCCGTCCTGAACAGCGCGGGCATCCCCACCTTCCCGTTCCCCGACACCGCCGTGCAGGCGTTCCTGTACATGTGGAAGTACAGTTACAACCTGCGCGGGCTCTATGAAACGCCCGTGCTGGCCGACAAGCCGGGCACGCAGATCGATCGCGGCTACACCGCCGCAATTCTGGACCGTGTGCGCTCGTCCGGCCGAACCGTTCTGACCGAGGCCGAATCGAAGGAGCTGTTGAAGGCATACCGGATCCCGGTGGCCGAAACAGTAGTGGCCCTCAGCGTGGAGGAAGCGGTCCGGGCCGCGCGCCAGATCGGTTATCCGGTTGTCCTGAAGCTCAATTCGGAATCGATCACGCACAAGAGCGACGTAGGCGGCGTGCAACTCGATTTGCGGCACGAGCAGGCTGTGCGCGGCGCTTTCGAAGCCATTCGCAGGGACGTGGAGGGGAAGGCCGGACCGGGCCATTTCGACGGCGTTACGGTGCAGCCGATGATTCACGAGAACGGCTATGAGCTGATTCTCGGTTCGAGCGTCGACGAACAGTTCGGTCCCGTGCTCCTGTTCGGCGCCGGCGGCCAACTGGTGGAGGTGTTCAACGATCACGCGCTCGCGCTGCCGCCGCTGAACACCACGCTCGCGCGGCGGTTGATGGAGCAGACGCGCATCTATTCCGCGCTGCAGGGCGTGCGTGGCCGGCCGCCGGTGGACCTTGCCGCGCTGGAGCTGCTGCTGGTGCGCTTCAGCCAGCTGGTGGTGGAGCAGCCGCAGATCCGCGAGATCGATATAAATCCACTGCTGGCCGGCGCCGACAGGCTGGTTGCGCTGGATGCGCGCATCGCCGTCTGGCCGCGGGAGATGGATCAGGCCGATATCCCTCGCCCTTCCATTCGCCCGTATCCGGATCAATACACGATCGAGGCCAGGCTCAACGACGGCACTCCCGTGGTGATCCGGCCGATCAGGCCGGAGGATGAGCCGATGATGGTGGAGTTCCACCGGACGCTGTCGGAGCGCAGCGTGTATATGCGCTACTTCCACTGGATGAAGCTCGATCAGCGCACCACGCACGAGCGTCTGACGCGCATGTGCTTTATCGACTACGACCGGCAGATGGCGCTGGTGGCCGAACGGCAGCCCGCGAAACCGGGCGGCGAACGGCACATCCTGGGCGTGGGGCGGCTGGTTAAGTCGCCGCTGGCGAACGAGGGCGAGTTGGCGGTGATCATCAGCGACGCGTGGCACGGCCGCGGCCTTGGAACGCAGCTGCTCGAAGGCGTCATCCGCTTTGCGCGCGACGAGCGCATCAGCCGCCTGAACGCCAGCGTGCTTTACGAGAACCGGCCCATGCTGCGCATTCTCGAAAAGCTGGGCTTCCAGCTGAACCCGACGACAGACCCGGAAACGCTGGAAGCATCGCTGAGCCTGTGACTCGCCACGGCGTTGTGGCGCACGCTTCAGCGTGCCGCTGTGGGCTTCAGCCCACGGTCCAGGCAGCGCGAGCTGAAGCTCGCACCAGCACGCTGAAGACGGTGCTGAAAAAGCAACTGCGCAGGCCAAAGGCCTGGCCAAAGGCCTACTCCACTGTAGCCGTAAACTGTTGATGCATCGTGGTGGAGTAGGCGTTTCGCCTGCTTGTCCAGCCGTTGACTTACTTTTTCAGCACCGTCTGAAGCGTGCGCCATGATCGCTCCGTTCAGCACCGTCTATTGCACGGTCGCGACCGGTGCAGCGGTTCCCGCGCGCCGTTCGAAAAGTACTGCGTGCAGGCCCGGTCCGAAGTAGCCCATCTCGCGGGCCTGCCACTCGGGCAGCCGCTCCGCAAACCAGTCTCGATATTGGGTGGTCAGTTCGACAATGATGAAGCGGTTTGCGGAGAGCAACCGAGGCATCACCGTTTGATTAATCCACCTGCTCTCGTCATCCGTATTCAGATCGGACAGTGGAGTAAATGGCATGCCGATCGGATACATCGCCACCGGCGCGAACAGAAATCCCGGCGGATCGGCAGCCTGAGCAGGCAGCAGCGATCTCGCCTCAATGTACGGGCTCTGGATCAACACCGGCGTACCGCTCGTGCCCGCGGCCCGACGCACGGCGGCGAGAGCGGCCCGCCAGTTCTCTTTTGCGTGCAACGGCCACATGTGACCGAGTTGTCCGTAGGTCACAACTGAATACAGCAGAATGCCGGCGATCACGACGTAGAGCGCCAGTGCCGGCCGCAGACAGCCGATCGCCCAGCCTGCCAGCAGCGCGATTCCGATGTTGGTCACCATCAGATAGCGTTCGAGATACACGCTGACCGGACCGGCCACCGAGAACGCGATCAGAAGAGAATTGGGTATCAGGATCACCGCCACCGCCAGCAAGAGCGATGATTGCGATGGCGAACTCCGAGCGGCTCCGAGCGGAGCGCGCCCAAAAGCCATACAGATGAGCCACGCCGCCACGAGGCCGACGCCCGCGGCCATCAGAAACACCGGTGGCGCGATCTGTTCAGCCACGATCGCCGGATACGGAAAGGTGATGAAGTTCAGCATTCGCGTCTTGTGACCGAGCCCCACCACAATGAGGGCGGCGGGAACGGTGACGAGAGCGATGAGGGCAAACGCCGCTGCCAGATGCGTCGAGCGCACCGGCGTTCGCTCACGCAATCGGAACAAGGCATAAACGGCGTGCGCCACGAGAAGCGGCGAAGCGAGTATGTGCACGTACGGGAGCAATCCCGCGGTCAGGAGGTACGCCACTGCGTAGCGCAGGGCTCCTGTATCCAGCCACGCAACCAGGGAAAGCGTACTCGCCACCGCCACCGCCAGAACAAGCGCGTACGGGCGCGCGTCGGCGGCGGAGACAACGACAGGCCCCAGAGCGAGGAGCACAGAAGCGGCGGGCAGCGCGGCTGCGGCGCCGAACAAACGCCTCGCCAGCCGCCACAGCAGCGCCGTGGCAACCACCATCGATAACAACGAGGGCAACCGGAGGAGGAATTCGTGCGCTCCGCCGAGCCGCAGCGCCGCCCAGAAAACGAACCCGTACGCCGGCGGCGTGTTTGGCCACATGGCGACCCGCGTCAGCATCGTCGCCACCCCGTCTTTCACAGTCCAGAAGGTTCCCGCTTCGTCGTCCGAGAAACTCGCGCCCAGCGGCATAATCCAGAACCGAACGATAAGCAGCGCAAGAAGGACACAGAGCGCGCGCCGTGCGAGAGCGTCCAGGTCCGTTTTCGAGAACGGCCGCGACGGTTGTTGAGATGCGATCACCTTTCGCCTACATTAACATCCGACGCAATTGTGGCGCATGCGCCTGTTGCGCGCGGTCGAATGCGTGCACCCCGCGGACGCCGTCGAGTAAGTAGAGCCGCGATGAGTAACTCACTCGGAAAAAGTTACTGACGCGCGCCCCCGCCACCGCTTGCGATTGTGTAAGTCAGACTAGTGGCGCGGCGCGTGCTTCCTGTATCGGTGGGAGAACCTGGCGCGATTCGCCGGCGATTCTCCCCTTGAAACACTTGGACACACGGAGAGTCGGTCATGATGAACTGGGCACTAGCGTTTTTACTGGTTGCCATTCTGGCGGCCATTTTTGGCTTTACCGGAGTGGCGGCAGCTTCCGCGGGGCTGGCGAAACTGCTGTTCTTCGTTTTTCTGGTGGTTTTCCTGGTCACTCTGGTGATGGGAATCGCGCGGAACGCGTGAGCCCGCTTGTTCGTTTCGGTAAGAATTGCACCGCTAAAGGTAAGAAGTTTTACCAGGCGCGCCATCGCAATCTGTACACCAAAGCAACTTATCCGATGGCGCCACGGTTGCTACTTAGCTCGCGCCGCGAGTGGGTCGGGCAGGTTACAACGTTTTCTAACTCGGCAATCTCGTTGAAGCCATTGGTGGTAAGCAGTGGAGTGGCGCAGCGGGTATCCGGCTGAGGCGCAGCGACACACAGCAACAGACTGAGAGGAGACATAAAAATGGCTAGCAAGAATACAGCGGCATTCGGCATCTATGCAGATCAGCGATCGGTGGAAGATGCCGTTGAGGCGTTCAAACGGGCGGGCTTCCGGAACACCGATATCTCGGTGCTCTTTCCCGACAATGCCGGAACAAAAGATTTTGCGCACGAGAAGCACACGAAGGCGCCGGAAGGCGCCACTACCGGCGGAGTTTCGGGAGGGATTATCGGCGGAGCGCTGGGATGGCTGGTGGGCATTGGCGCATTAGCCATTCCGGGAATCGGGCCTTTTGTGGCCGCGGGTCCCATTGTCGCGGCCCTCACCGGCGTTGGCGTAGGCGGCGCGATCGGCGGTCTCGCCGGCGCGCTGATCGGCGTCGGCATTCCCGAATACGAGGCCAAGAGGTACGAGGGCAGAATCCGCAGCGGCGGCATCCTGCTTTCGGTTCACTGCGATAGCTCCGACTGGGCCCGGCGGGCGAAAGAAGTCCTCGTTGAAACCGGGGCTACCGATATCGCCACCAGCAGCGAGGCGCGAGCCGATTTTGCCGCGCACGACAAGCCTCACCCACGCCGCGTCACGGAAACCGAGCGTGTTGAAAACGACCTGGACAAGGCTCATGCACGCCGGGTAGCGAAAACGGAGCGGGTTGACGACGATCTCGACAGAGCTCGTGCGTCCCGCGTGGCGGAATCGGAGCCTGTTGAAAACGAGTGAACCAGACCGGCCGGCTTCAGGGCGGCTGCGAACGGAGGTAAGTCCTGGCGAGTGAACCAATCCGCGTAGACACTGGCAGCACTACCACCTCACCGCAGATCACACAGAGAATTTGGGGAAATTGATGAAGCAGGTTCTGATAACGGGTGGCGCAGGATTCATAGGTTCACACCTCGCAAACGAACTTCTCGAAAGAGGTTACCGCGTCCGCGTCCTCGATAACCTTTGCGAGCAGGTCCATGGGCCTGACCCAAAACGTCCCGCATACCTGAATCCCGATGTCGAGTTGATTGTCGGAGATGTCCGCGACGCTGTCTCGATCCGCAGAGCGCTGCGCGGCATCGATGCCGTGGTGCACTTCGTCGCCATAGTGGGCGTTGGCCAGAGCATGTATCAACTGGTGCACTACGCCAGCGTCAACAACGTCGGTACCGCGACTTTGCTGGAAGAGTTGATCCGGCGGCCGGTGGAGAAGCTGCTGGTGGCATCCAGCATGAGCATGTACGGCGAGGGCCTCTACAAGGATTCCGCCGGGCGGCTCTACTCGCAGGCGGCGCGCTCGCTCGACCAGTTGGAGCGACACGACTGGGATCTCCGCACCGAAGATGGCGAGGTGCTGACGCCGGCGCCGACGCCGGAGTGGAAGACCCCGTCACTCGAATCGCTTTACGCGCTGAACAAGTACGACCAGGAGCGGATGTGCCTGATGATCGGCCGCGCATACGGCATCCCGGCCACCGCGACGCGCTTCTTCAACGCGTTCGGCCCCAACCAGGCGCTTGCGAATCCCTACACCGGCGTGCTCGCGATTTTCGCTTCCCGGCTTCTGAACAATAAAGCGCCGCTGATCTTCGAGGACGGCAATCAACTGCGCGATTTCGTCAGCGTTCGCGACGTCGCCGTGGCCTGCCGGCTGGCGCTCGAGAGCCCGCTTTCGTCAGGTCAGGTGTTCAACGTGGGGAGCGGGCGTCCGTGCCGGGTCAGCGAAGTGGCCCGCAAGCTCGCGCAGGTGCTGGGCAAGCGCATCGAGCCGCAGATTGTCGGCAAATACCGCGTCGGCGACATCCGCCACTGCTTCCCCGACATTTCCAAAGCCCGCGAGGTTCTGGGATATGAACCCGCCGTCACGCTGGAAGACGGACTTGTGGATCTGGCCGCGTGGCTGGAAGGACAGATCGCGCTCGACCGTTGTGGCGAGATGACCGAAGAGCTGTCTTCGCGAGGGCTGGTGGTATAGCCATGGTGGTTCGCGCCGGCGGCCTCTTCCGGTATGGCGTTTCCGTTCCCAGCCATCCTTACACGCTGATTACCGGGGGGGCGGGCTTCATCGGAACCAATCTGGCCGATGCGCTCGCCTCCATGGGCCGCCGCGTCGTCTTGTTCGACAACCTTTCGCGCGCCGGTGTGGAGGGCAATCTCCGCTGGCTGCGCGGTACGCACGGAAACAAAGTCCAGCTGGTGCGGGGCGATATACGCGATCGCGCCGCCGTCCGGGATGCCGTGCGCGGGGCCACTCAGGTGTTCCATTTCGCGGCGCAGACGGCCGTTACCACCGGGCTGGTGGATCCCCGTGCCGATTTCGAGACGAACGCGGCGGGCACGTTCAATGTGCTCGACGCGCTGCACAAAGAAGGCAACCCCGCGCCCGTCCTCCTGGCGTCGACGAACAAAGTGTACGGCGGCCTGGACGACATCGAGCTGGAAAAAAGCGGCTGGCGTTACCAGCCAGTGGACGCCAAAATTCTCGCGCACGGCGTCAATGAAGATCGGCCGCTCGCTTTCCGCACTCCCTATGGCTGCTCTAAAGGCGCGGCCGACCAGTACGTCCTCGATTTCGCCCGCTCCTTCGGCCATCGCGCCGTCGTATTCCGCATGAGCTGCGTGTACGGCCCGCACCAGTGCGGAACGGAAGACCAGGGATGGATAGCGCACTTCATCATCCGCGCGCTCGCCGACCAGCCCATCACCATCTACGGAAACGGGCTGCAGGTACGCGATGTGCTCTTCGCGGACGATCTGGTAAACGCAATGCTGCTGGCGGAAGAACACATGGACGAGATCTCGGGACAGGCGTTCAACATCGGCGGCGGAGTGGCCAACACGCTCAGCCTGATGGAGCTGCTCGGCCTCGTCGGGAAGCTGCACCCCACGCTTTCCCGTCTGCTGTATGACCGCGCGCGCAGCGGCGATCAGAAATACTATGTGTCCGACACGCGCCGGTTCGCTCGAGCCACGGGCTGGGAACCGCAGACAGGCGTCATCGAGGGGCTGAAGCGGATTTATGCCTGGATGCGCGAAACGCGCGCGCCGATGCTGGAACCGACCGAGGCGGTTGTCTGCCAATGAAGTACGCGCTGGTGAATCCACCATGGTCATTCGATGGCAGCATCTACTTCGGCTGCCGCGAGCCGCACCTGCCGCTCGAGTACGGCTATTCGAAGCAGTTGCTCGAGATGTCCGGGCATGATGCCGTCATCATTGACGGGCAACTCGAAGGGCTTTCGCTCGCTGACGTCCGCGCGCGCGTGAAAGCCTTCGCGCCGGATTTCACGGTGATCACTTCCGCGCCCAGCTATCTGTTCTGGCGGTGCGCTCCTCCTGAGCTGCGCGTGCCGCAGGAGACGCTTCAGGCGATTGGCGAGGTTGCGGGCGTAATCGTCGCGGTCGGGCCGCATGCGTCCACCACGCCCCGCGCCACATTGAACAAGCTGAACGCGGATGTGGTTGTGATGGGCGAATGTGAAGAGATCCTGCCGCGGCTGGCCGACACGCATTGGGCTGATATACCTTCGCTGGCCCGGCGTTGCGAGGGAACGATCAGCGTGCAGGGCGGTCCGCGCGAATCCGATATGGCGGCCCTGCCCGCGCTGCGCTGGCCCACGGACACCGTCAGGCGCCACCGGCATCATCATCACCGCTTCGAAGCGCCGCCGCTCGGCCCGGGCGCCGAGTTGGAAGCGTCGCGCGGATGCCCGTATCACTGCACCTTCTGCGCCAAGGACAATTTCCGAAACCGTTATCGCAAGCGGCCCGTCGCGGTGATTCTCGACGAGCTGGACGCGCTGCTCTCGCACGGCGTGGAGTATGTGTACTTCATCGACGAGATCTTCCTGCCGAACCGCGACCTGCTGCTGGCCCTGGCTGAGCGGCGGGTGAAGATCGGCGTGCAGACACGAATCGACCTGTGGAGCGAGGAGATGCTCGACTTGCTGGCCCAGGCCCGGTGCGTATCGGTGGAGGCGGGCGTCGAAAGCATTACCGAAGAAGGACGGCAGGCGCTGGACAAGAAGTGCCGCATGTCCACCGAGCAACTCGCCGAACGGCTGGTGTACGCGCGCCGGCGCATCCCGTTCGTGCAGGCGAATCTGCTGGACATGCAGGAAGACAACGCAGCCGAGGTGGAGCGCTGGCGCCGGTACCTGATGGAGCGAAGCGTATGGGCGAATAAGCCTGTGCCGCTTTTTCCATATCCGGGGTCGCCCGAGTACACGAACAAATGGGGTCCGGTGACGGACGACGCATGGGAGCGGGCCCATGAATTCTATCTGAACGGGTTCATGGAATTTAGTGACATTCAGGAAGAGCGTCCCGCTCCGCTGGTGCAACTGGAGCTGACGCAGAGTCATGGCCGCTGATTCTCGACGGCGCCCGCGCCGCGTTCTCATGACCGCAGACACCGTAGGCGGCGTGTGGACCTACGCGGTAGACCTGATTCGCGGCCTCACCGGTCACCGCATCGATGTCGCGCTGGCCACCATGGGGGAGCGGCCATCCGAGCAGCAGCGCGAGCAACTCCGCTCGCTGCCGAATGTCGAGTTATTCGAGAGCGCGTTCCGGCTGGAGTGGATGGACGATCCATGGCGTGACGTGGAACGCGCCGGCGACTGGCTGCTGGAAATCGAGCAGCGCACCCAGCCCGATGCAATCCATCTGAACGGCTACGCTCATGCGGCGCTGCCCTGGAATGCGCCCGTGCTGGTGGTGGCGCATTCGTGCGTTCTCTCCTGGTGGCAGGCGGTGCTGCAGGCAGACGCTCCGCGCGAGTACGACAGGTATCGTCGCGAGACGGCCCGCGGGCTGCGGTCGGCGGACCTGGTGATTGCGCCTTCGCACGGCATGATGAGCGCTCTCGAGCGCCATTACGGCATCGCCGGCGCAAGCGCGGTGATTCCGAACGGCAGGAATGCAGCGGCGTACAGGCCGGCGCCCAAAGAGCCGTTTGTGCTCGCTGCGGGCCGCGTGTGGGATCGCGCGAAGAATATCGCCGCGCTGGATGAAGCGGCACAGGGTTTGCCATGGCCCGTGCTGATTGCCGGCGATGCCTGTCATCCCGGCGGAGAGCAGCGGCGGTTACAGCATGCCCGGGCTCTGGGCTGTCTTGCGCAGGCCGAACTGGCGCGGTATTACTCGCGAGCTGCAATCTACGCTTTGCCCGCGCGCTATGAGCCGTTCGGCCTGTCGGTGCTGGAAGCCGCGCTGGCGGGCTGTACGCTGGCGTTGGGCGATATCGACACGCTGCGGGAAAACTGGTCGGGCGCCGCGCTCTTTGCCGATCCGCGGGATACGGGACAACTGCGCGCCGTACTGCGATATCTGATCGATTCGGAATCGCTGCGCAAAGAGCTGGGGGAGCGAGCGCGCGAGCGTGCCCGGAGGTTCACGGTGGAGCGAATGGCCGCAGCCTACGCGTCCGCTTACGAAACGCTCCTGCCGGAACGGGAGCTGAACGCATGTGCATAGCCCAAGCTCGTCACCACCACTCGGCACTTACTGAGCCGCGCGCGTTGGCAAGCGGTCCTGCTCGTCACCACTCCCTGACGGTTGCGGCTCAGAAACGGCTGGCTGATGTCGCGGGTCGTCACCACCACTCGGCACTTGCTGAGCCGCGCGCGTTAGCAAGCGGTGTCGAACTTCGCATAGCCGGCGGTATGGAGCGTGCGAGATGCGCATAGCGCTGTTCTGCCACTCGCTCATCTCCGACTGGAATCACGGCAACGCCCATTTTCTCCGCGGCGTAGTCTCCGAGCTGCTGTCGCGCGGCCACGACGTCCGCGTGTACGAGCCGGAGAACGGCTGGAGTCTCGCGAACCTCACGGCCGAATATGGCGAGGGCGCGATCGACCGCTTTCATGTGGCGTTTCCGCATCTGCGCAGCATCAGTTATAACCTCGACTCGCTGGATCTCGACCGGGAGCTGGAAGACACCGCTGTGGTGATCGTGCACGAGTGGAACGATCACGATCTGGTGCGGCGCATCGGTCAGGTGAAGCGGCGCAATGGCGGATTTGTCCTGCTCTTCCACGACACCCATCACCGCGCCGTCACCGCTCCCGGCGAGATGGCCGCGTACGATCTGTCGAGTTACGACGGCGTGCTGGCGTTCGGCCAGGCGATTCGCGATATCTACCTGCGCCGCGGTTTGGCCGCGCGCGCCTGGACGTGGCACGAGGCCGCCGACGTCCGTGTGTTCCGCCCGCTCACCGGCATTTCGAAGGAACGCGATCTGGTGTGGATCGGCAACTGGGGCGACGGCGAACGCACCGCCGAGCTGCGCGATTTTCTGCTCGAGCCTGTACGCGACCTCGGCTTGCGCGCGCTGATTCATGGCGTTCGCTATCCACAACACGCGCTGGACGAGTTGGCGTCGCACGGGGTTGATTTTGGCGGCTGGATTCCGAATTACGAGGCGCCGCGGGCGTTTGCCGCCGCTCGCGTCACGGTGCATGTACCGCGCCGGCCATACACGGAAGCGCTTCCCGGCATCCCTACCATCAGGCCGTTCGAAGCGCTGGCGTGCGGCATTCCGCTGGTCTCCGCGCCCTGGGACGATACCGAAGGACTGTTCGCGAGCGACCGCGATTTTCTGACCGCTCGCAACGGGCGTGACATGCGCGAGTGTCTCCGCGCTATCCTGCACGAGCCCGCCCTGGCCGAAGCGCTGGCGCGGCACGGACGGCAGACGATTCTGGAGCGGCACACCTGCAGGCACCGCGTCGACGAGCTGCTGGCCATCTGTACCGGGCTACGCGGTATAAAGGACGGAGAACCGGCCACCACGGCGGCACGGAGCTTATGATGCGCATCGCGTTCTTTGGATCGAGTCTGGTTTCGGCGTACTGGAACGGAGCGGCAACCTATTATCGCGGCATCATCCGCGCGCTGAACGCGCTCGGACACGAGATTACGTTCTACGAGCCCGATGCATTCGAGCGGCAACAGCATCGCGACATGGCCGACCCGCCGTGGGCGCGCGTGACCGTATATCCGGCTACGGCGGACGGCGTCACCCAGGCGCTCGAAAGCGCGAGCGAATCGGATCTCATCGTGAAAGCCAGCGGCGTGGGCGTCTTCGATGAACTGCTGGAGCGCGAGGCGCTGAACGTCCGCCGCCCCGGAGCGTTGGCCGTTTTCTGGGACGTCGACGCGCCGGCGACGCTTGAACGCATCCATAAGGATCCGAACGACGCGTCGCGCGCGCTGATCCCGCGATACGATCTGATTCTGACCTACGGCGGCGGCGATCCCGTGGTGCAGGCGTACCACGCGCTCGGCGCCCGTGAATGCGTCCCCGTCTATAACGCGCTCGACCCGTCCACACACTACCCGGTGCCGCCGGATGCGCGATTTCGTGCTGACCTGGCGTTTGTGGGCAACCGCCTGCCCGATCGCGAGGCGCGCGTGGACGAGTTCTTTTTCGGACCTGCCGCGGCGCTGCCCCAGTGCGATTTTCTGCTGGCCGGAAACGGCTGGGCCGATCGCGCACTTCCCGCCAACGTCCGGAATCTTGGCCATCTGTACACCGCCGATCACAACGCGTTCAACAGCACGCCCAGGGCGGTGCTCAACATCAATCGCGCAAGCATGGCCCGGTTCGGCTTCTCGCCGCCCACCCGGGTGTTCGAGGCTGCCGGCGCCGCTGCCTGCGTTATTACGGACTACTGGACCGGTATCGAGCTGTTTCTGGAACCGCGGAAGGAGTGTCTCGTCGCGCGCAACGGGGCCGAGGTGGCGGCCATGACCGAGCGCCTCACGCTCAGCGAAGCGCGGCAGATCGGCCAGGAGGCCAGACGGCGGGTGCTGTCCGAACACACCTACGCGCACCGCGCGGCCCAGGTGGATGCGCTGCTCAGCGGACGAAGGGCCGGCAGCGGCGCCGGGGCGTCGCCATCGCGCACGGTTGAGGCGGCGGGATGAAATCGGAGCGAATGCGCTTTGTGATATGCGGGCTCTCCATCACTTCCTCATGGGGCAATGGTCACGCCACGACGTGGCGCGCGCTGGTCCGCGAGCTGGCCGCGCGCGGTCATGACGTGCTGTTTCTCGAGCGCGACGTACCCTGGTACAAAGAGAATCGCGACCTGCCCGAGCCTCCCTACGGCCGCACCTGCCTGTATGAGAGCGTCGATGAACTGCGCGACCGTTTCACCGCGGAAGTCCGCAGGGCCGACGTCGCCCTCGTCGGCTCGTATGTGCCGGAAGGCGTGGCAGTGAGCGAGTGGGTGACGGCGAACGCTCGCGGCGTCACTGCGTTCTACGACATCGACACGCCGGTGACGCTGGCCAAACTGCGCCGCCGGGAAGAAGAGTACATCGCGGCGAGTCTCATTCCGCGGTTCAGCCTGTACCTTTCGTTTGCCGGCGGTCCGGTGTTGCGGCGTCTCGAGCGCCGCTACGGCGCCCCGCGCGCGCGCGTGCTGTACTGCTCGGTGGATCCGCAGCTTTACTATCCGGAGGATCTGCCGGCGCGCTGGAGCATGGGCTATCTGGGGACATACAGCGACGATCGCCAACCGGCGCTCGAGGCGCTTATGCTGGAGCCGGCGCGGCGCTGGAAATCGGGGCGGTTCATGGTGGCCGGACCGCTCTATCCGCAGAGCATCGCGTGGCCGAAGAACGTGCAGCGCGTGGACCATCTGCCGCCCGCGAAGCACCGCGCATTCTATAACTCGCAGGAGTTCACGCTCAACGTGACGCGGGCAGACATGGTGCGGACGGGTTACTCACCGAGCGTGCGTCTGTTTGAAGCGGCCGCGTGCGGCGTGCCGATTATCAGCGATTATCAGGACGGTCTGGAAACGCTGTTTCGGCCGGGGGCCGAGATCCTGGTGGCTCGTAACGGGGACGAATCGCTCGCGTTCCTGAAGAACACGCCGGAAGAGGAACGGCGCGTCATCGGGCGAGCGGCGCGCAAACGCGTGCTGGCCGCGCATACGGCTGCTCACCGCGCTGCACAACTCGAAAGCTATGTGCACGAATGCCGCGAGAGCACAGGCGCGCGCCAGGTCAGCGTGAATCTGGCCACGGTGGCGGCCCAGGTGCGCTACTGATGCCCTCAGAGCTTGTTGAAAGACGCCTGCGGGATCGGCCAACGCAGGCGAAAACGCCTACTCCACAACGAATTGTCAGCAGTTTTACGGGCTGGTAGAGTAGGCCTTCGGCCGGCCTTTGGCCTGCAATACGCGTTTTCAACAAGCTCCTGGATTACAGCGTTGCGCCGCCCGGGGGAACATGCGCGGCCTGGTCCAGCTTTTCCTGGTCTTTGACGCAATACGCTGCCCAGGGAATCGCTTCGAGCCGTGCTTCCTCGATTGGCCGTCCGCAGGCGACGCAACGTCCATAAGTGCCATCCTCGATGCGGCGCAGAGCGTCCCGGACCTGGCTGAGCGTCTGCGACGCCTGGCTCTCCTGCTGGAGTGTTTCCGCTACTTCTTCGTCGGAGACAGCGGCATCCGCGGCATCTCCCACCTCCGGTTCGCCCGAAAGGCGCGCTTCGTCTTCAAGGCGTTTCGTGTCTGACAGGAGTTCGCGTTCTTTCTCGAGCAAACGCGCCTTCATATGTGCGAGGTCCATAGGATTCCGCTCCAGCGATGAGTATACCCTCAGGTCGGGATTCATAACGACGGGAGGTTAACTCCCGCCTGTAACCTGTCCCTCCCCGGCTGGACATTCACGTGCTACCTACACGGCAGGAGGGGACACGACGATGCGTTATTTCCTTGGAACATGTGTGTTGAGCGCTGCGCTGCTGGCTCCCCGAGCCATGATGGCGCAGGATCAACAGACCGAAGAACATCACGAGAGTCACGACAGCACCACCGTCCACAGATACTACGATCCGGATGGCCGCGACTGGCACGAGTGGAATGAAAACGAGCAGCGCGCCTATCGCCGTTACTACGACGACCAGCACCGGGATTACGTCGATTGGGATCGAACGAATGACGCGCAGCGCCGGGCCTACTGGCATTGGCGGCACGAGCACGAAGAGCACGAGGAACACGAGAACCGTTAGTGCCCGCGTGTTCGCGAGCTTAGCGCAGTAAGCGGCGGTGCTCTTTCAGGATGCACCGATCCATGATGACGGCGAGCCCGGCGGCTCTGGCTTTCCGGGCCGCTTCCTCATGGATGACGCCTTCCTGCATCCATATCGCGTGCGCCCCCACGCGGATAGCGGCTTCAACCACTGGCGGCACGAACTCCGAGCGCCGGAAAATATTGACGATGTCGATTCTTTCCGGTACATCTTCCAGGCTGGGCCATGCCCGCTCGCCGAGAACCTCTGTTTCGCAGGGATTTACCGGTATTATCCGATAACCCTGCATCTGCATATATTCCGAGACGCCGTAACTGACCCGCAGCGGATTGCCGGATAAACCCACGACGGCGATTGTACGTGAATTCCTGAGTAGTTCAGGTATTTCGTTCAGACGCCGCCTCTTTCCTGCGGAACAACTTCTGGAAGCGGGCGACTTCCGCGGGCGAAAGTGAACGGAATTTCCCGGGCTTGAGCGGCCCCAGATCCAGAAACGCGATACGAATGCGACGCAGTTTTTCCACCAGCCGTCCGAAGTGTCTGAACATGAGCCGGATCTGGTTGTGCCGCCCCTCCTGGAGTTTTACTTCGTACCACGGGTTGGCGGCGCGGCGAAGAAGCTTCAGTGAGGCGGGTTTCGTGCGGCGTCCCGAAAGGAATATCCCCGCCCGGAACTGCTCCTCCTGCTCTTCCGTCAGTCGTCCGTTCACCTTCACCAGATAGGTCTTTATTACGTGATTTGACGCGGATGCGATGCCGTTGGAAAACTCGCCGTCGTTGGTGAGGAGCAACAGACCTTCGCTGTGATAATCGAGCCGGCCCACCGGATAGACGCGGTCCCGCACGCCGCGGATCAAATCCAACACTGTCGGGCGGCCTTCGGGATCGCTGGCGGTGGTGACGTAGCCGTTCGGCTTGTTCAGCGCAAGATAGACAAGCCGGTTCGAGAAGCGCACCAGCTTGCCATCCACCTTGATGTGATCGCGCTCGGGATCGGCTTTGGCGCCGAGCTCGGTGACGCGCTGGCCGTTGACTGTGACGCGCCCTTCGCGGATCAGCTCTTCCGCTTTTCGCCGGCTGGAAATGCCGGCCTGCGCGAGCACCTTCTGCAATCGTGCCTCGGCCACGGCCTGGTCAGCCCTCCACTTCCGTAGCGTCGCCGGTGCGCTCCGGCTCGGAGGACCCGGGTGGTTCTTCCCGCGGCGGCTCTCCGGGCCCCGGCTCGTTTTCAGGAGGCTCGGCGGGATCGGGATCGCGTTCGGGTTGCGGCTTTGGCTCAGGCTCTTCCACCGGAGCCGCGGGCCCTGCGCTCCCCGGATCTCCATCGGCCTGAGGCTCGGCGGCGGGCGGTGGCGGGCTCGATGCGCTCGGCGCGGCATCCGTCTCGGAGTCGCTCAGCGCGAACCGCCCCAGCTCCTCGAACTCTTTCAGCGTGGGCAGCTCGCTGAGGTCCCGCAGACCGAACTGGATGAGGAACTCCTTCGTGGTCTTGTACAGAATCGGCTTTCCGACGACGTTCTTCCGGCCGGCCGCGGCAATCAGCTTCCGGTCGAGCAGGGTCTTCAGCACGCCCGCTCCCTGCACGCCGCGAATCTCCATGATTTCCGGCGCGGTCACCGGCTGCTTGTAGGCGATCACCGCCAGGGTTTCCAGAGCGGGCAGCGACAGCCGGAGCGGCGGTTTCAGATTGCGCACAAAGGCGCGAATGTCTTCGTGGTGTTCCGGCTTCGTCGCCATCTTGAAGCCGCTGGCCACTTCGCGAATGCTCAGGCCCCGGTCCGGCCTGCTGTAGTCGGCGACCAGCTCATCCAGAATCGACTGGATCCGGTCGAGCGGCTGATTCAGCGCTCCGGCGATTTGCGGCGGAGTGAGCGGCTCATCGGTTATGTAAACCACGGCTTCGATGACCGCTCGCAGGCGCGCTCGCTCGCTGTCTTCCGCCGGCGCGCTGCCGGTAACCAGCAGCTCTTCGGAAACGATTTCTGCGGGGCCGGCGTCCGCGGCATCCTGCGCGTCCGCCTGGGCGACATCGGGCGCGGGTTCCTCCGGCTCCGCGGCGGCGGGATTCAACTCGAGTTCGTTCATGTGGTTCAGTTATATTCCTGCTCGATGGCGGCGATGGTCTCCTCCGAGCCCATGGCCTCTTCGAAGCTCTCGGCTTTCCTGATGCCGATCTCGCCAAACGCGTCCTTCTGTGCCAGCACCACAGCCTGCCGTCTCACCAGTTCCAGAATGGCCAGGAACAGGCATATCATCGCACGGCGGCTCCGCTGCTGTTCGAACAGTTCGCTTGCCGCGAGCGTCTGATTCGCGGGCAGCCGCCGGAGCATGCCGCTCAGATACCGGACCATGCCCGGAACCGTCACGGTTTCCTGGCCCACCTCATAGGTGGGACGATTGCGCGTTCGCTCCAGCACTTCCTGGAACGTCTTCACCAGGTCGAAGAGCGTGACGTTGAGCGCGGGCGCTTCGTCCGCCGCGAGGAAAGTGGATATCTGCGGATTCGACCAGACCGCTTCTTCCACCATGCGCTTCTGCTGCAGCATCTCCGCCGCGTTCTTGAAGCGCTCATGTTCGAGGAGGCGATCCACCAGCTCCCGGCGCGGGTCGTCCTCGGGATCCATCTTTTCCAGCTCCGGGTCGCGCGGCAGCAGCATCCGCGATTTGATGTGGATCAGAGTAGCGGCCATGTAAACGAACTCCGAGCTCAGCTCGATGTCCAGCTCCATGGCGCGCTGCACGAATTCGAGGTACTGGGAGGTGATGGAGGCGATGGGAATGTCGTAGATATTGATCTGCTGTTTGCGGATCAGGTCGAGCAGCAGGTCGAGCGGTCCTTCGTACTGCTCGATATGGATGTTCAGCGGGGAAGACGACACTTCATCCAATTTTGACACGAGCGCCTGCGGATTTTTGTGGCGCACGCTTCAACGGGAGCCCCAGCATGCAGGCTAAAAGCCTGCTCTACTGTCGCTTCACGATCCGAAGTAGAGCAGGCTTTCAGCCTGCACCTAACTCGTTGGTTGCGGAATCCGGCGTTTCTGATAGTACCCTGAAAACATCCATGCTGTTCCCAGCCGAATCAGTGGCCCGGCGCCGGGCAGAAATTGCGCGGGAATGCGACGCCGGAGCGATCTCCCAACTGGAAGCCGGTGAGCAATTTATCGCGGCCGACCCCGACTTCGGCGGCGGCTATCTTATGCTGGGCAATGCCCAGGCCGACGCTGGCGACCTGGCCCGGGCGGAGTCCAGCTACTGGAAGGCGCTCGACCGGATGCCCTGTCATTACAGCGCCTATATGGCGCTCTCGGAGACCCGCCGCAAGCGGAATCCCGACGATCCGCTGGCCGAGCGGCTCATGGTGCTGGGCATTTGGAAGCTGGGGTTCAGCCGCGAGGCCCCCGATGAAGTGGCCGAATACTTCCGCAAGCGCATGAAGGAGCTGGATTTCGATTTCAAGGATCCGACCACTTACGAAGCGCTCGCCATGTCCCTCGAGATGAGTGGGCAGGGGGCGGTGGAGCTTCGCGGGCGCCTGCTGCCTTACGAACTGCTGAACGACCTTCACCGCCATTCCGCCGAGGGGCTGGATGAGGACCTGGTGCGCGAGATGGTGGAGCATGCCGAACTGCTGATCCCGCTCTGGCGGGCCGCGCTGCGGGAATGGGCGTTTCATCCCACCGTGTTATGGCCGGATGCACTCGGCACGACCATTGCACTGCTGGGCGAAACCGCCGGCCCCGAGATGATCGACGACTTGCTGGAGTTGGCGTGTTTTGGCGAGCGGACCGTTTATCTGCATGCGAATTGGGCACTATGGCGTCTGGGCGAAAGATTTCCCGCCGAAGCTCTGGCCACATTCCGGTCGGTGATGGCCGAGGCGCCCCTGCCGGTGCGCTGCGTCATGGCCAAACAGATCGACCTGCTGCCGGAGACGCCCGGAATGGAAACGGCGCTCTCTGAATTGCTGGAAGGCTTCGCCGGTTTGGCGGACCATGAGGAAGCGCCGCATTTATTAGCGGTGGTCATGGAAGCTCTTCGAGGCCTGGAGCGCGAGGACGACGCCGAGCGAATCTTTACGGAGTATGGAGGCTTTCTGCCGGACGCGGCGCGCAAGCGGGTTCGGGAGGCGCTGGATGGAGAGGAGTTCGTGTCCGATCTGGTGAACGAAGCGCTTGACGAACTCACCATCGAGGAAATCTGTACCGACCGCGTTCTGATGGAGGACGAGGACGAACCCGAGGAGGACGAGTTTGAAGACGATTTTGAAGAGGAGCAGATCGCGCCCGTAGCGGCGCCGCTCAGACCGGGGCGCAATGAGCCGTGCTGGTGCGGCAGCGGAAAGAAATACAAAAAGTGCCATCTCGCTGAGGACGAACAGGAGGAACGTTCGCACGGCGCCCGCGGAACGCAGGTCCGGGCCACGGAACCCTTGCACGCGAGGCTGCACCGGGATCTCCTGGAGCGCAGCCGGGAATGGCACAGCGGCGCCGATCTCGCGGAAGCTTTCCAGCTCTACTTCGGCGAGCGGCCCACCGGAGCAGAACTCGACGCCGACACACAGGCCTGCTTTTACGAATGGTATCTCCACGATTTCCGGTCCGCTTCGACCGGGCGAACGCTGGTGGATGAGTATCTGCGCAGACGCGCCGGGCGGCTGGATGCGGCCGAACGCGAAGTGCTCGAAGCGTTTCGTCAGGCGCGGTTCGGGCTTTGGGAAGTGCAGCGCGTTGAGAAGGACAAGGGCATCGAACTGAAGGACCTCTTCGTCGGAGACCGCGTCTTCGTTCATGACGTGAGCAGCTCGCGTTCGATGGTTCGTTGGGACTGCGTGCTGAGCCGCATTTACCAATTCGAAGGCCGGTGGTATTTCGGCGGCAACAGCTTCGGCGTGCCGCGTGCGCTGCTGCCGCGGATAATGGAGCAGATGGAAAGCGAGAGCCGGGAGGCGGACCAGACGGCCGCGTCATTCGTGCGGGCCAACAGCCACCGCTGGCACCGGCTGATCGCGGAGTTGTCGGAGCAACAGTTCGCCGACCTGCGCCTGGTGAACGCGGAAGGCGATGAGCTGGAGTTCTCCTCGGCCGCATACCGGGTCGAAAACGAAGCGGCGCTGATTGCGGCGCTCGAATCGGCGGCGGCGTTCGAAGCGGGCGAGAACGACCCCCCCGGCGTCCGCTCGTTCGCCTGGCTGGAAGAGGCTGCCGAGGGGCCGCGCCGGTCATATGGCAACATCGAAATCCGCGGGGGCAAACTCCGTCTGGAGTGCAACTCGCGGGCGCGGCTGGCGACGGGACGGAAATTGGTCGAGAAGCACGGGGGCTCATGGATCCGGCATCTGGGCGATTCGTTCGAATCTCAGGATGCGTTGAAGCGAAAAGCGCGCGAAGGGAAGCCGCGGCCCAAAACGAACCGGGGATCCGCGCTGCCGCCGGAGGTGGAGCGCGAGGTCCTGCTTAAGTTCAAAGCCGAGCATTATGAGCGGTGGATCGATCAGCCGCTGCCCGCGCTGGAAGGACGGACACCGCGGCAGGCGAGCCGGTCGCCAGCGGGAAGGCGCGCGCTCGAGGACCTCCTTCGCACGATGGAAAATAACGAGGAACGGGCCGGGCGGGAAGGCGGCGCGGCCTTCGATTTTTCTGTTGTGAGAAAGCGTCTGGGAATGTAGTTTCGAATATGGCAGCTGAAGCTCAGCCGTTGAACGGCAACAGCGGTTACGAGTGCATGGCCGGCGGCGGCCAGATGGGCGAATACATGCGTTCGCTCGACTGGTCCTCGACGCCTCTGGGGCCCGTCTCGCAATGGCCGCAGAGCCTTCGGACTTCGGTGAGCACCTGCCTGAACTCCCGTTTCGCGATCCTCATCTGGTGGGGGCCGGAGCTGGTAATGATCTACAACGATGCTTACCGCGAGATCATCGCCGGCAAGCACCCGGCGGCGATGGGGAGGCCGGGACGCGAGTGCTGGCCGGAGATCTGGCACATCATCGGTCCAATGCTCGAGGGCGTGTTGGTGCGTGGAGAAGCCACCTGGTCCGACGACCTGCTTCTGATGCTGGAACGCCGCGGCTATGCCGAGGAGTGCTATTTCACCTTCTCCTACAGTCCCATCCGCGATGAGTCCGGTGGAATTGGCGGGGTTTTTACGCCAGTCGCCGAAACGACGGACCATATCATCGGCGCGCGGCGGATGCGCACACTGCGGGACCTGGCGGTGCGGGGCGGCAAAGCGCGCGATACGCGGGAGGCGTGCCGTATCGCCGCCGAGACGCTGGCGGTCAATCCGCACGGCATCACGTTCGCCTGTCTCTACCTGTTCGAGGGCACGCAGAAGGAGGCGCGGCTGGCCGGGGTGACGGGTGTCACGGCCGGCTCCGCAGTCGCGCCGCTGGTAATTTCCGAGGAGGATCCGCGCTGGGCCCCTCTTGCCGAGACCATCCGGACGCCGCGAATGACTGTCGTCGCGGATCTCTCCGCACTCTTCGGTCCCCTGCCCGGCGGCGCATGGTCGACCCCGACTCGCTCGGGCGTCGTGCTTCCCATTCTGCTGCCCGGACAGAACGCATCCATCGGCTTCGCGCTGGCCGGCGTGAACCCTCACAAGCGGCTCGACTCGGCATATTCCTCCTTCTTCGAACTGGTGGGCAGCCAGATTTCGAGCGCGGTGGCGGAAGCGCGCGCCTACGAAGAGGAACGCGCCAAAGCGGACGCCCTCGCCGAACTCGACCGGGCCAAGACCGTGTTCTTCAGCAATGTAAGCCACGAGTTTCGAACCCCGCTGACCCTGATGCTCGGCCCGCTCGAGGAGATGATGGAGCGAGGCGCCCAGGCGGCGGTGACGCGGGAAGAACTGGAGCTTGTCCACCGCAACGGGCTCCGGCTGCTCAAGCTGGTCAACACGCTCCTCGATTTTTCGCGTATCGAAGCCGGGCGCGTACAAGCCGCGTATGCGCCGGTGGATCTCGCGGCGCTGACCACCGACCTCGCGAGCGCGTTTCACTCGGCTATGGAACGCGCCGGGCTGGCGTATGTCATCGACTGTCCGGCGCTCGCGGACCCGGTTTATGTCGACCGGGACATGTGGGAGAAGATCGTTCTCAACCTGATCTCGAACGCCTTCAAATTCACGTTTGCGGGGCGCGTCACGGTGCGGCTCCGCGCCGTGGATGGCTGGGTCGAGTTGTCGGTTTCCGATACCGGTGTGGGAATCCCGGCTCAGGAGTTGCCGCGCGTGTTCGATCGGTTCCATCGGGTCGAGGGCGTCTCCGGGCGCACGCACGAGGGCAGCGGAATCGGGCTGGCTTTCGTGCAGGAGCTGGCTAAACTGCATGGCGGCTCGGTGCGGGTGGAGAGCGCCGCGGGCTCGGGCAGCACGTTCACCGTGGCTGTTCCGCAGGGACACGGGCATCTGCCCCGCGAACAGGTAGCTCCCGCGGGCAGAGCTGCTCCTGCGTCGGCAGGCGTATCGGCATGGGTGAATGAAGCGCTGCGATGGCTTCCCGAGGGAGCGGAGCCGCGTTTACCGCCATTCGCGTCCGATTCGCTGCAGGCGCCGCATCACGAAGACGCCGGCGCGCGCATTCTGCTGGCCGATGACAATGCGGACATGCGCGAATATGTGCGCCGCCTGCTGGCGCCGCACTACACGGTGGAGGCGGTGGGTAACGGGCTGCAAGCGCTGGCGTCGGCTCGCCGGAGCCAGCCCGATCTGATTCTGAGCGACATGATGATGCCCGGGCTGGACGGCTTCGGGCTGCTCCGCGAACTGCGCGCGGGAGAAGATACCCGCACCATCCCGATCATTCTGCTGTCCGCGCGAGCCGGGGAGGACGCGCGGATAGAGGGACTCGAGGCGGGCGCCGACGATTACCTGGTAAAACCGTTCACGGCGCGGGAACTGCTCGCCCGCGTGGGCGCCCATCTCGGAATGAGCCGCCTGCGCAGCGAAGCCGCGGTCCGCGAACGGAGCCTTCGCGCCGAGGCTGAGGCGGCGCGCGAGCGCGCGGACACCGTCCTCGAGAGCATCAGCGACGGATTCATCGCCATCGACCGCGAATGGCGTTTCACCTACGCGAACTCGACCGCGGAGCGCAACACCGGTATCCCGCGCGCCGACTGGGTCGGAAAGGTGCTCTGGGAGCTTTTTCCGGATCTGAACGGAACAGAGCTGGAACAGCAGTACCGGCGCGCCATGTACGAGCGCGTCGTGACTCACGGGGAGCGTTACAACGCGAGATTGCAGAAGTGGTTCGAGGTCAGGGTATACCCAGCCCGGGACGGAGGCATTTCCGTCTTCTTCCAGGACGTAACGGAACGGAAGCGGGCCGAGGAGTCGATTCGCCGCACGAACGAAGCGCTCGCTGCCGCGAATGCAGACCTCGAACAGTTTGCCTGGTCGGCCAGTCACGACCTGCGGGAGCCTCTGCGGACGGTTAAGGTGTATTGCGAGCTGCTGCGGAAGCGTTATGCCGAAAACCTGGACGCGCGCGCGCGGGAGATGGTGGACTTTTGCGTTGACGGCGCGGCTCGCATGGATGCACTCATCAACGATCTGCTGGTCTACGTCCGGGCCTCCTCCGCCGCCGGAGTCGAGGTCACGGAGGCGGTTCCGCTCGGGACGGCCCTGGCGCAGGCGCTCACCAGCCTCCGAACCCCGATTGAGGAGAGCGGTGCGATGATCCATGAGGATCCACTGCCGCCCGTGCGGATGGCCACGGTTCACGCAGAGCAGATACTCCAGAACCTCGTCGGCAACGCGCTGAAATACCGCGGCCCCGCCCCGCCCCTGGTGCACGTGGGCGCAGTCCGGGAAGGCAACGTGTGGGTGGTCTCAGTGCGCGATAACGGCATTGGCATCGCGCCGGAGTACCACTCGCACGTATTCGGGCTCTTCAAGCGCCTGCATTCGGGCTCGGAGTATTCGGGTTCGGGTCTGGGTCTGGCAATCTGCCGCAGGCTGGTAGAACGCTACGGAGGCCGCATGTGGCTCGAATCCGAACTGGGCCTCGGCTCCACTTTCTTCTTCTCCATCCCCGACCGGGCGGGCTGAGCCGATCACCTGTTTTCAGCAGGTTAGGAAAGGGAACTGACAGCAGGGACTGACAGCACTTGACAGATCGTGCTCTCTTAAACATACTGGGCCAGCACACTGCTTCATAGCTGACGATTGCGCCCTTTCGCGTGGACCGGGGGATTGTGCCCGGAGGCCACGGCCTGGGCCGGTCAAGCGCAAATCGGAGGAAGAAGTTGTTGAAAACCAGCTGTTTCGCACTCATTACTCTGGCGGTTGCCCTTTCCACGCAAAGCGGCCTCGCACAGAGCACTGCGCCATCCGCTGCCGCCCCTGCGCATAAGCGTACGACGGCGGCCAAACCAGCCTCTCAGGTCGATTCGGTCATCCAGCTCGTCAAGAGCGGCATGTCGGAAGACCTGATAATCAGGAGTCTGAAGAAAACGAACAAGCCGGCTGACCTGTCGCCGGCAGACATGGTGAAGCTGAAGCAGGCCGGCGTATCGGACAACATCATCGGCGTGATGATGGATCCGTCCAGTACTCCCGCACCCGCGGCTACAGCCGCGCCGCCTCCTGCTCCTGTGGCTCCGCCGGCTGCCGAGCCGGTGAACGCACCCTCGGCCGCGCCTTCAGCTCCGCCGGCCCCTGGCCCCACAACGCAGGCCCAAAAGAAGCGCGTGATCGTGGACGCGTTCGACTATTCCACGGTGAAGACGTCGGTACAGGCCGTCTTCAACACGCAGGCGGACATAGGCAGCGGAATCCGCGCCATGCTGGTGAAGCGCATCGCCACTGGAAACAATGTGGTTGTGGTGGAGCGCGCCAAGGTGGACCAGTTGATGGCCGAGCAGGATCGCAACGCCGGAAACCGCGTGAAGCAGGGTAGCGGCGCGCGCGTCGGACGGATTTCGGGCGCCGACGCGGTTCTGGCCGGCGACATCGTCATCTTCGGGCGCGACGACAAGAAGCAGAACATCGGCGCGGGCGGATTTGGAGGCCGCGCGTTTGGCGGGCTGCACATCAAGAACGAAGAGGACAAGGCCGTAGTCGCGATCGACTACCGTCTGATCGACGCCGAGACATCCGAGGTGATCGCGACGGGAGAGGCCCGCGGCGAGTCGAGCCGCAAGAGCAAGGGAATCGGCGGCATGGGCGGTAAATGGGGCGGCGGGGGTGGTGGCGCGGGCGTCGATATGTCCAGCTCCAATTTCGCGCAGACCATCATCGGCGAGGCAACCATGGATTGCGTCAACAAGCTGGCCGATGTGCTGAATCAGCAGGCCGCAACCATGAAGAAGAGCGTCCGCGAGGTGGAAGCCCGCGTGGCTGACGTCTCAGGCGGCTCTATGGTCATAAGCGCCGGCGCAAACGACGGCGTGAACGTCGGCGAAGTCTTCGAGATTCTGAAAGTCCTGCGCGAAGTCCGGGACCCGGTAAGCAAAGAGGTCCTTGACACCGTCACTCAGAAAACAGGTGAGATGACCATCTCGACGGTGCGCGACAGAATCGCCACCGGGAGCTACGTCGGAAGTCCGGCTGCGGTCGGCTTCCTGGCGCGCAAGAAAATGCCCGGAGGCCAACAATGAGATCGACAAGTGTTCTTATCCTGTCGCTGGCTGGAGCGGTGCTGGCACCGGCTCAGGCGAAGAAAGCGGTCTATATCGATCCGTTCGATTACTCGGCGGTCATGACCTCGGTACAGGCCATCTTCGGCACGCAGGTGAACATCGGCCAGGGCATCCAGGCCATGATGACCAAACGCGTCGCTCAGAGCGGCCGATTCACCGTTGTGGAGCGCCGCAAGGTGAACCAGATCATGGGCGAGCAGGATTTCGATGCCAGCAATCGCGTGAAAAAAGGTTCCGGCGCGCGCGTTGGCCAGATCCGTGGCGCGGACCTGACCATCATGGGCGACATTGTCGTGTTTGGGCGCGATGATCGCCGTAATGGAGGATTTGCCGGAGGCGGGGCGGGCGGCGTCGGCGCGGTCGCCGGCGGATACAAACAAACCAACAAGGCCGTGGTAGTGCTCGACTATCGGATCGTCGATGTGGAGACCAGCGAAGTGGTGGCGAGCGGTGAGGCGCGGGGCGAATCGAAAAGAACGAGCGCCGGCGGGGGCGGGGGTTTCTTCGCGGGAGGCGCGTTTGGCGGAGGCGGCGTGAACATGGCCAGCTCGAACTTCGCCGAGACCATCATCGGCGAAGCAACCATGGATGCCGTCGACAAGCTGGCCGAGGACATCAGCCACGTTGACCTGAACGGCGGCGCCTCGAGCCGTGATCAGGACCTCGATGCGCTTGTGGCCGACGTCAATGGCAGCACCATCACCATCAACGCCGGTTCGGCCGCGGGTCTGCAGAGTGGCCAGACGTTCACCGTTTATCACAAGGGCAAGGAGATCAAAGACCCGGCGACCGGCGAAGTGCTGGACGTACAGACAACCCCCATCGGGCAGGTGACGATTACCACCGTGCGTGACCGGATCTCCACGGGAACATACAGCGGCTCAGGCCGTCCGCTTGTCGGAGACGTCGTCAGAAAGTAGGACATTCATGGGGCGATTGACGCTTCTGCCGGCTCTGCTTGTCTCCTGTCTTGCGATGGCGCAGAATCCCTCGGGACAGGGCGCGCCGCAGTGGCGGCAAACATTCAACGGAATACTGAGCAAGCCCCCGGGCGCGGTGAACGCGCGCGATCTGCGCCAGTTGGAGAGCGAACTGGCCGTGGCCAGCCAGTATTGCGTCGGCTTGACCCCCGGCGATTACGAGGCCAATCGTGAGCTCGTAAGACGCATGGCGGCGTACATGGCTACCGTGCAGGCGCCCGCCGGTGACCGGCGCATGAACACGTCGCTCAACCGCATCTCCCATTCCCTGACGGCGTTTCCGTGCGCGTTCGCGCCCGCCGGCGGTGAGGCCGCGCCACCTCCCCCGCAGCCGGTGGCGGCCAATCCTGGTGATCCTCCGTTCGCCCTGAAAGCGCCTGAGCTGCAGGGTGTGCGGAAGGCCGATCTCGACCAGGCCAATGATCTGCGCGATCGCTACAACGGCGATGCCGCGCGTGCTGCCAGTGCGTGGCGAAACGCCGTGACGATCCACCAGAATCTTCTGGCGAGCGGTATGGCCCTGAATGCGGACACGGCTGGGTCACTGGATCGGTTGAAGCTGGATTTCGACGGCGCACAGGACGCGCTGCGTGGCCATAAATGGGATGACGCGCTCGCGAGCCTTCAGGCCGCCGAATACGAAACGCAGAAGATCGGGAAGACCGCCGGAAACTAACCGACCAGTGTCTATGCAGGCTAAAAGCCTGCTAAAAGCCTGCTCTACTGTTGGCGGCAGGTATACTGAGTCCTGTTTCGAGGAGACCGGATGAATCGCCGACAGTTCCTTTCCACCGCCGCCGGGCTTGCCTATGCCGCGGCCGCCAGCGCCGCCGAGTATGACGAACAAAAGGTCCGCCGCGTCGGCCTGATCGGCTCGGGCTGGTATGGCAAGAGCGACCTGCTGCGGCTGATCCAGGTTTCGCCTGTCGAGGTCGTATCGCTGTGCGATGCGGATGAGAAGATGCTGTCCGAGGCGGCCGATATTGTGGCGAGCCGGCAGCGCTCGAAGAAACGGCCGCGCCTTTATAGAGATTATCGGCGGATGCTCGCGGAAAAGGACCTCGATATCGTCGAGGTCGCGACGCCCGATCACTGGCACGCACTGCCCATGATTGCGGCTGTGGAATCGGGCGTCGATGTCTATTGTCAGAAGCCCATCAGTGTGGATGTGCGTGAAGGCGAGGCCATGCTGGCGGCCGCGCGAAAGCACGGGCGCGTGGTGCAGGTGGGCACGCAGCGGCGCAGCACGCCGCACATTGTCGAAGCCCGCGACCGCTTCATTCGCACCGGGAAGCTGGGCAAAATCGCCGCTGTGGACCTTTGCTGCTATATCCACATGCGGCCGGCGAGCACGCCTCCCGATACTGATCCGCCGCCGAATCTCGACTTTAATCTCTGGACGGGTCCTGCGCCCATGCGGCCTTTCAACCCCATCATGCACCCGCGTGGCTGGCGCGCGTTCATGGAGTACGGCAACGGAATCATGGGCGACATGGGCATCCATATGTTCGACATGGCTCGGTGGATGCTTGGGCTCGGGTGGCCGAACAGCATCTCGTCATCGGGCGGCATTCTGGTGGACAAGGGCGGCGAATCGAATATTTCCGACACGCAGGACGCGGTGTTCAGCTACGACAACGTGAAGATGGTGTGGCAACACCGCACGTGGGGCGATCCGCCCGACCCGAAGTATCCGTGGGCGGCGATTTTCTATGGCGACAAGGGCACGCTGAAGGTCAGCGTGTACAGCTACGATTTCATTCCGGCGGACGGCGGAGCGCCCGTTCATCGCGACGTGACCTACGAGTTCGAGCAGTATCCGGAGGATAAGACCGAGAAGGATCTGGAGACGCACGTTGCCCCCGCAATCCGTCATCACATGCAGGATCTTCTGAGCGCCATCGACCATCGGTCGCGGCCCGTGGCGGATATCGAAGAGGGCTACATTTCAACGGCGAGCTGCATCCTGGCGAACCTGGCCATGAAGACCGGCAGAACTTTGCGCTGGGATCCCGCGAATCGTCGCGTGGTGGATGACGACGAGACCAATGCGCTGCTGGCGCGCCCGTATCGCGAGCCGTGGATGCACCCGTAAATGCGGTGTGGGGCGGGCGCCCTCGCCAGCGGCCGACGCCTCGTCGGCCTACTCTGTAGTTTGTGGATGCGTGTCCTGCCGGACCAGGCGGGCGGGGGGGCCCGCCGCAGGCGAGGGCGCCTGCCCCACCGGGCTGAAGCCTACAGTGTGCCGCGCCACGGTCAACCGTGGAGGGCTGCGACTTCGTAATCGAGCACGCCGGGGATGGTGAAGCTGATTGTGTCGCCGGCCATCGTGAAGGGCACATCGCGGCCGGCGCGCAGCAGTTCCACGCGACTCACGCGCCTGCCAGCGGGGAGCGCCACCCGTATCTTCTGCGGACCGATCGGATAGAAGTGCCGTATCCAGCCGCGATGCATCGCCGGGTTCGTGTAGTTGAGGATGTGCACGGCAAAGCCGGCCTCGGTCTCCCAGGCGAACGTTTCGATCACCCCATCGCCATCGATGGTCACGGGCGATTTGCCGTGCGCAACCCAATGAATGGCGTTCTGCAGAAGCCGGCTGAGGTCGGTGTGGCCCGATCGCCACATGGTCCGCTCGATATCGCCCGGGAACCAGACAAGGCGGCTGGTCCCTTTTTCCCGAATCACCACCGCGGGCTCGTCGGTCTTCCGGACCGGCGGATACGACAGTTCGGGCGGATACGCCACGTAGCCGGGCACCACCGTGAGCACGGCATCCGCGACCGGCGCCAGCGGGAGGCGGTATTCCGCGCCAGGCAGCCAGTGCGTGTCCGTGAAGCCGTCGAGAATCTCGTGGCTCTTCTCGATGCGCGCGTAGAAGGCATTGCCGTTCGTGCCGATTACGTCGCCGGCGCGATGAACGCCGAACACATCGGCCAGCCCGAAATCCGCGCGCCGCTCGTTGCGCTCAGTGTACATGCTGGTTTCAAACGTTGCCAGCAGCGAACCACCGGCGTCTGCGTACGTCCGCAATTGCCGGCACTGTTCATCGCTGAGCAGCGCGGTATTGGGTAGCAGCAGCGCCGTGTACTTGCTCAGGCGCTCCGCGTCGAGCATGTCCTCATGAACGAAGTCGAACAGGAACCGGCCCTCGAGGAGCGCGTAATAAAGGCCGTCCATATACTGCGCGACCGTGGCGCCCCGCGGCGGCGTGTAGAACAGTTGGGTGCGCTGTCCCATCACCACTCCCAGCGTGGCAATGGACCGCTTGTTGGTGAAGTGTGCGTCGTGCTGGGCGGTCCAGTCGAAGAATCGGCGCCCAGGCTCCATCCACCGGCGATCCTCGCCCATGCCGGTTTCCGCGCCGATCCAGTGATAGTAAGGGACCATGCCGCTGGCCAGCGTTTCGTTCATCCACATCTGCGCTTCCGCGGTGGATTTGTGAACGTTGCGCCAGCGCACCGGTCCAGTGGACCATGCCCCCGTGACGTTCGCGCTCATCTTCCCGTTCTGCACGGCGCTGCAGACGCGGCCCTGCAGAGCGCAGCCCCAAATGGGCGCATCCTCTCCGCCGCGGCCCTGGTTGTCCGCCTGAAACCAGTCGCAGATATCCCCGAGCTGTTTCAGATTTATGCTCGCGTGGGCCTGGCCGCCCAGATTGCCAAAATAGAAATTGCCCGGCTTTTTCTCTTTGGCGATGGAATCGTACAATTTCCAGAGATAAAGGGACCGTTCGGTGAGCTTGTCCCAGTACGCGGGCGTGCCCGGCTGCGGCAAACGGCGGCACTGCTCGCAGTAGCAAACCGGGAGCGTGCCGTAGGGCGGCCAGCCGTTGGTGTACAACGCGTCCACGTCGTAACGCGAGTTCACCTCGCGCATGACCGCCGGAACATATTCGGTCATGTACGTGGTGAACGTGCAGGTGCGATACAGACGTGGATCTTCGCCGTGCTGCTGCGGCTTGCCCTCGGCATCGCGCATGAACCACTCCGGATGCGCCTCCACCGCGTCGCCCCAGTTCAGGTCCGGGCTGAGGCGGCCCGCCACGCGGATATTGCGCTTCTTCAATGCCGCCGCGCACTCGCCGAACAGGTCGCGGTTGCCGAGGAACTTCGCCCGGCGATGGAACGGAACGGCGGTCGGATAGAAAGCGAGGATGCCGGTTACGCTGACAAAGACTGCATCCACGCGCGCCCCGGCCCAGTAGTCGGCGTATTCTTCGAGATTCAGCTCGACGGGGTCGTGCTCGGTGAAGTTCAACTGGCCGATGCGGCGCGCGCGCCTGCTCCAGGGAAGCTCTTCGGCGCCGGCCGGCGCGCCTGCCGCGAGAGGCATTGCCGCGAGGCCGGCTTTGAGAACAGTGCGCCGGTTGATCATATGTATCAGAATTACACGCAGGCTAAAGCCTACTCTACTGTTCTCGGCCGGAAGTAGAGCACCGTTGAAAACCCATCACCCGTCAGCCGACGAAAACGCGTTCCCCGTCATGCGCTGACCCCAGCGGGCGGCGTGACCTGATAGCCGAGGCGACGAAGTCGGCGGAGCAGCCGTGCGGTTCGTGATGCCTCCGCCCGTGCGTCTCGTTCCGGGCCGAATTCGATGTACTCCTCGCCCCGATGAAGAATGATCCACACCATGCGGCATAATTTGTGGCTGATCGCCCAGATGGTACGGCGATGACCCAGGCGCGGCAGCAATCGGCGGTACAGGAGCTGGAAGATGCTGCCCTTCGTCTTGCGGGCAGCATTGGCGGCCTGGTTGAGGACGCGGCGCATGGTGCGATTGCCCTTGGGACTGGCGTCGCTTTTGGACTTCTCGGCCGACTCTTCCCGGCCGGGACAGACTCCCACCCAGGAAGCCAGTTCCTGCGGAGAAGCAAAGGTGGCCGCCTGGGGACCCACCTCGGCAATCACCTGCTGGGCCGAATCCGGACCGAAGCCCGGGACCGCGGCAAGGCGCACCACGGCTGCCTGATGCGGCTGCAGGGCGGTCGCCGCTGCCCGGTGCAACTCCGCCATCTGCCGCTCGATCAGGTCGAGCCGCTCCAGGAACAGACGCAGGATCTGCCGATGCAGGGGGCTCATGCCGGCGGCGCCGCTCAGGGCGTCGCGCAGCTCTTCCGGGTCGGCCCGCAGTTCCGGTTCGGCCAGCTCCGCCAGCGCCTGTGCATCGGTCTCGCCATCGGCCAGACGTTCCAGTATCTTCCGGCTGCTGACCCCCAACAGATCGCTCACCTGGGTGGCCAGCTTGATGCGTGCGTCCTCCAGCAGAGACTCCAGCTGATTGCCCAGACGGACGCGGTCGCGCGTGAGTTGGTACTTGCTGCGGGTCAGTGTCCGCCACAGGCGCTGCTCGGGGTCCGGGACAAAGCTCAGAACCAGTTCGTCCGCCACGTACCGGCGCGCCAGCCGCTCGGCATCGCGAAAATCGTCCTTGCGCCCTTTGCGCGCCCGATTGGATTGCGCCTGCGCCAGGTGCAGCTGGCACTGCCCTTCCAACTGCCGCCACACCGGCTTCCAGTACTGCGCCGTCGACTCCATCACTACCTCGCGCACCTGGCGCTCGGCCAGCCATTCCGCCAGGCTCAGCAGATCGCTGGCCAGAGTCCCGAACTTCCGGCGCTCAAAATGATGGGGACCCTCCGCGGCAACATCGGTCAGAACCACCGCCAACATGCTCTTGTGCACGTCAATGGCGGCTATGTAATAACTCGCTTCCATCGATTCTCCTTGTGGCGCACCGGGAGAACCCGCCTCGACTCTGCCGACATTAAGCACCGTTGCGTACTACCCGTGGGGCGTACATTGATTGGTTCAAACGCGGATTCCGGATCAGACAGGCTTGCGGACTCGACTACTCCACTGCTCTAACGATCTCGCGCCGGTAGCGCCTACCACATTTGATGCAGGCACGATGCAAGCCGTCACGCGCGCGGGTTTTCATGGTCTTTGGTGGCCCGCAGGGCCATGGAGACAGGCTTTCAGCCTGCATCCTTCTACATCAGCCCGCCGTGACGGGCGAACACCAGCGCATCGATGGCCGCGCCGCGCGCGCCCGCGGTGTCGCCGTTGGGCATCACGTGAATCGGAATGTCGATCTGCTCTTCCCGCTGATCCGGCATGCCGCGGCGGATCTCATTGATGAACCAGGTCTGGAAATCCTTCTTCGTTTCCAGAGCCCCGCCGCCGACGATCAGCGCGTCCGGGTCGAACGTGTTGATCATTTCGTCGAAGAAGAGCCCGAGCGCGTGCGCCTGTACGCGGAAGATCTCTTTGCACATCGGGTCGTCGTTCTCGGCGAATCCGCGCACCAGTTTCGCTGCCTGGCGCAACTCCAGTTTGCCAAGCTCGTGGTCGGGATATTTGCGCAGGAAATACGGCAGGAATGTACGGCCGATCGCGCCCAGCGAACACAGCGATTCGAGGTCGCCGATCCGGCCGCAGTTGCAATCGGGCCGCATTCCTTCAATGCCTTCGATGCTCTGGTACGGGAGGAGCACGTGCCCCAGCTCGCCGCCGAACCCATTGCGGCCTTTGATCACCTGCTCGCCGGCGAGAATGACGCCGCCTCCCAGCCCCGTGCCGATGATAGCCGAAACCGAAGAGTAATCGCTCTTCGCGCCGAAGATCACGAAGTGGCCCCACAGCGCCGCCGCGTTGCCATCGTTCAGATAGGTCACCGGTTTGCCCAGCAGCTTTGCCAGGCCGGAGCGGATATCGTAGCTCGCCCAGTCCGCGTGCACGAAGTTGGTGGAACCGCGCGCGCTGAAAACGCCGGTTGCGCTCGCCGGCCCGGGTGTATCCAGGCCGACGACCGCGATGTCCGAAACCTGAACGCCGGCCTTTCCGGCAGCAATAGCGAGCCCGTCGGCGATCTGCCCCAGACAAACATCCGGGCCTTCACGGGCCAGGGCGGGATGTTCGCAGAGGCCCTCGATGAGGAATTTCTCATCGGAGGTCAGGAATGTGTAATTGATGGCGGTTCCGCCAAGGTCGACTCCAGCAGCTACCGGCAGGGCTGTCACCTCGCTCCGGGGATTTCAATCCTGAAACATACAGAGTAGCAGGACAGGCCGAACCGAGCGGCTATGCTGTACGTGATGGACCGTTGGCGCTCGGAACGTCTTCGCACGGCGCTGGCCGCGATCGTGTTGTTCGTCCTGAACGCGTGGATTACCCTGCGCCTGTTTCGAACGCCGTACACGCGGCAGATGGGTTCCATCGAAGCCGCTTTCATCGCGCTGGCTCGCTATATTCGCGACCATTTTCCGCATCTCGGCTGGTTCCCCCTCTGGTACGGCGGCATCCCGTTCCCCGACGCGTACCCGCCGCTATTGCACGTTCTGGTGGCCGCGGTTTCCGGAGGAACGCGCATATCGCCGGGCCTCGCCTATCACCTCGTGACCGCCACGCTTTACGCGCTTGGCCCGGTTACGCTGTTATGGGCGGCGTTGCGACTGGGTGCGGGCCGCGTGCCTGCTTTCGCCGCGGCGCTCGGCTATTCGCTGATTTCGCCCACCTGCTGGTTGGTGCGCGACGTGCGCGTCGACGCCGGGGGGTTTCTGGGACCCCGGCGGCTGCAGGCGCTCGCAGGATACGGCGAGGGACCGCACATCGCCGCCCTGCTGTTTCTGCCGCTCGCGATTGCGCTGTTGCAGGTGGCGGTCGAGAAGCGCTGCCCGCACTGGTACGTGCTCGCCGCACTGGCCATGGCCGCCACGGTCCTGAGCAACTGGATCGGCGCGTTTGCGCTGGCGATGGCCGTTCTCGCCTGGCTGCTTTCCGGGATCCACAAAGGCGGGCTCGCGACGTGGATGCGCACTGCGGCGATCGGCCTCGGCGCATACGCGATCGCTTTGCCATGGGTGACGCCTTCCACCGTGGCTACCATAAATGCCAATGCCCCGCGCCTGGTGGGTTTTGCTGCGACCGGCGCGCACCGATGGCTGGTCCTGACGGCCGCGCTTGTGGCTGTCCTGATCGCGTGGGCACTGCGGACGTGGAACGCTCCGGCGGCCGTGCGATTCGGCGTTCTCTTCCTCTATGGACCAGCCGTCATCGCGCTCTCCGCCTTTTGGTTCGGATTCGACTTCCTGCCGCAATCGAAACGCTATCACCTGGAAATGGACCTCGCATTCTGGATGGCGGCGGCAATGGCAGCAAGCTGCTTGCCGGCGATGTCGCTCAGCGGCCGCCGCTGGGTCGCCGTGCTCCTCCTGGCGGCCTGCGTCCCCATCGCGATTCACCAGCGAAGGGTGGCGCGTGACATGGAGCGGCCTATCGCCATTGAGTCCACGGCGGAGTACAGGATTTCGCGCTGGCTCGCAGAGCATCTCCCTGGACGCCGCGTGTTCGCGCCTGGCACTATCGCGTTCTGGATGGACGCGTTCAGCGACACGCCGATGCTCGATGGAGGGTTCGATAACGGGATTCGCAATACGCTTTTGTGGGACGTCAATTACCAGATTTACGCGGGTGATCGGTTGGGGGCGGCGGTGGCATGGCTGAAGGCCTTCGGCTGCAGCGCTGTCGTGGGCGGCGACCGCGCGAGTACCGAGGTTTATCACCCCTATAACCATCCCGAGAAATTCCACAGCCTGCCCGAGATCTGGCGCGAGGGGCCGGAGGTGATCTATGCCGTGCCGCACAGAAGCGACTCGCTGGCGCACGTCGTAATGCCGGGCGATCTCGTCGCCTCGGTCCCCGTTGTCTACGATCCTGTCGCGCTGACGCCTTATCTGGCCGCCCTCGACAACCCGGCTCTCCCCGCGGCCGATTTCCGGTGGCGCGGTGGCGACATGTCCGCGGGAGCCGCAACCATCACCGGCGATCTTCGTCCGGAGCAGTTGCTCTCGGTACAGATCGCCTGGGACAAGGGCTGGATGGCCATGGTGAACGGAAGGCGGGTCCCGATGTGGGGCGACCGGCTCGGGCAGATCGCGATCCAGCCACGCTGCGACGGCCAGTGCACGGTGGATCTGATCTACGACGGCGGCCTCGAAGCCCGCCTGGCGCGTTGGATCAGCCTGATCGCGCTCGCCGCCGGCGCTCTGTGGATTTTGTGGGACCGCCTGCACGCACGCGTGGCTCGTTAGAGCCGCGTGGGGCAGGATTGTATCCTGCGGCCGATTTGCAATGCCAGGCGGCTTACAAAGCCGCCGCAGGCTGAAAGCTGCTGAAAGCCTGCCCCACTGCGAATACCAGGTTAGTGGCCGACGCCTGGCCTGGACGCCGGTGAAAACGCCGCCAGCGCTTCCGGGTTCTGCACCGTGGATGTATCGCCCGGATCTTCACCCAGATACTGCCGGCGGATGAGCCGTCGAACAACTTTGCCGCTTTGTGTTCTGGGTAGCGCCGGGACAGCCTGAACCACTCCGGGCCGGAAGACCGCGCCCAGCACGTCCGACACCTTCCGCATGATCTCGCTGTTCAGCGCCGGCGTAAACTCGACGCCGTCCTTCAGTACGACGAATGCGGCCGGGCACTCGCCCTTTAGCTCGTCGGGGATGCCCACCACCGCGGCTTCGCGAACCGCCGGGTGCTCCAGCACGGCCTGCTCGATCTCGGCGGGGCCAACCTTGCGGCCGGCAACGTTCATCGATTCGTCGGCGCGGCCATGCAGGAACCAGCAGCCATCCTCATCGACGCTGGCCCAGTCGCCGTGCCACCACACGCCTGGAAAGCGGGACCAGTAGGAGGCGATGTACCGGTCCGGGTCGTTCCAGAGGCCGCGCGTCATGGAGGGGGCCGGTTTCGTGCAGACCAGGTAGCCGTTGCGCCCACGCACGGGTTTGCCGTCTTCATCGAAGACATCCACGGCCATTCCTGGGGCGGGGCCGCCGAGCGTACAGGGCTTGAGCGGCTGGATGGGCATGGGCAGCAGGAAGCACCCGATGATCTCTGTTCCACCCGAGATGTTCAGGATCGGGCAGCGCCGCTTCCCGACGTGCTCGAAGAACCAGCGGTACGAGATTTCGTCCCAGGGCTCGCCTGTCGAACCGAGCAGGCGCAGCGACGTCATGTCGTACTTCGCGGGCGAGTCGCTCCGCATGAGCAGCCGGATCGCGGTAGGCGACACGCCGAAGGTGGTGATCCCGTGCCGCTCGATCATCTGCCAGAGGCGCTCCGGGCCCGGATAATCCGGCGCGCCGTCGTAGAGGAAAACGGTCCCGCCGAAGTGGTGATTGCCGAGGATGGCCCACGGACCCATCATCCAGCCGATATCGCTGAGCCAGAAGAATCGGTCGCCGGGCTGGTGATCGAACGCCAGCCAGATCTCTTTGGCCACCTGCGCCAGCGTGCCGGCGTGGGTGTGCACAGTGCCCTTCGGCTTGCCGGTGGTGCCGGACGTGTAGAGGATCAGCGCGGGCGTTTCCGAATCGAGGGACACGGTGTCGAATTGTGGAGACTGCCCTTCGAGGAGATCGCGGCTGTACACGATCACTCGCGCTTCCCCCCGAGCCTGCTCCACCTTCTCGCGAAGCGGCAGCCGTTTGCCGCGGCGCGTGAGCGACTCGGCGGTGAACACCACGCTGGCGCCGGAGTCGGCCAGACGGGTCGCGATAGCGCCCGTTCCGAATCCCGCGAAGATGGGCACTGCGATCGCGCCCAGCTTGCAGCAGGCGTAGAGAATGGTCACCACTTCGGGGACCATGGGCATGCACAGCGCGACGCGATCGCCCTGCCGCACTCCCATGCCCGCGAGCGCGTTCGCGAGGCGGTTCGAATCGGCCAGCAATTCCGGGAACGAAATCTCACGGACCGAGCCGTCTTCCGACTCGGCGATAATGGCGGGGCGAGTCGCGGACGCGTGCCGGTCGAGGCAGTTCGCGGCTATGTTGAGCCTGCCGCCCAGAAACCAGCGCGCCCATTCGACGCCGCGGGATGTATCCAGCACCTGGCCGATACGGCTGATCCCACTGGATGCCGACCTCGTCCACCAGCCTTGCCCAGAACTCCTCGAGGCAGCCGGTCGAGTAACGGAGAAACTCGGCGAGCGAGGGCGTACCGAGCCGGTCCATGAACCGCCGGACGTTCGTCGCCGCGGCAAACTCCGGCGAAGGCTCCCAGATCCACGTCACGGCCGCGCCGGTTCGGGCTTCTTCTCCATCCAGCTCATCCAGTAATCCTTCCACTCCACCGAGTCGCCGGCCGGCAGCACGTGGATGGGATTCAGGCCGTCGAGCATAACGGCGTACTCGTCGGTATGGGTCTTCTTCTTCTGATTCGCGAGGGCCTTCGGATGCGGTCCATGGTGGATGCCGCGCGGGTGCAGCGTCGCCCAGCCGGGGCGTATGTTGTCTTTGCTGAAGAAATCGCCGTCGTGGTAGAAGATGAACTCGTCGTAGTCGGTGTTGCGGTGGAAGAAGGGAACGCGCAGCGCCTCTTCGTCCTGCTCCAGCGGCCGGGGGAGGAAGCTGCAGACCACCGCTCCGCTGGTGACGAACGTGGTGTGGGCGCTCGGCGGCAGGTGCGCGCGATGGCTCATGATGGGCCGGATGTCGCGCATGTTCACCTTCCAGACCGTCAGGTCGCCTTTCCAGCCCACCACGTCCATGGGATTCCAGGGATACACCACCTTCGATAACTCGTCGCCGGCCTGGATCCGTATCTCCCATTCCTGCCGGTCGTCGAGCAGGGGCTGTGGCTCGGGCGTGACAATGACCGCGGGATCGTAAAGCGCGTGTTGTCCAATGAGCCCCTTCTCGGGCTGCTCGAACTCGCTCTTCGATTGCACGATGAGGAAGAAGTTGTCCGTAGTCTCAGGGATGATGCGGTAGGTGACGGCGCGCGGGATGTTGATGTAGTCGCCCTTCTCGAACCGGAGCGGCCCGAAGTCGGTCTCGATTGTGCCGCTGCCGCGATGGACGAAATACAGCTCGTCGCCATCGGCGTTGCGGAAGTAGAACGGCATCGGCTCGGAGCGGCGCGACACGTACAACCGCACGTCATCATTGCCGAGGAACGCGGCGGGGGTGCCTTCGGCGTCGTTCAGGTCCGTGGGGCGCAACTGGTTCAGGTCGAAGCAGTGCGGGCGCAGTTTGCCCTCGAAGCGAATCCAGCCGGTGGGCGGATGGGCGTGGTACAGGTGCGCGCTCTTGCCATAGAAGCCCTTGCGGCCATGCTCCTCCTCGAAAGTGCCTTCGGGAAGGCCGACGTGGGCCTGTTTCGTGGTCTTGCCCTTGCTGAGCGGGTACGACATGGGGCGGTTCTCCTGAACTTAAGGATAGGCCTTTCAACTGTACGGTGGCTTAGAATGACAGTGAGGAACCTATGAGCACCACTTCGCTCATGACATTCGCCGAATTCGAGCGGCTTCCCGACGATAACGACGAACATTGGAAGACGGAGCTGATCGACGGCAAGGTGATCCACATGCCGCCACCGAGGAACCGCCACGGCGATATCGCCGAAAGAATCTATAGACTTCTGCTAAGAGCGATCGGCGAAGAGCGCGCCAGGCACGAGCGCGGTTATCGCATCGGCGGCGGCTGGCTCGTCCCGGACGTTAGCGTCACCTGGCCTGAGCAGGCCGTCGAGAACGACTACTTCCTGCGCTCGCCGATGATCGCGGTCGAGGTTCTCTCGCCGAGCAACACGGCGCGTCACCTGGAGCGAAAGCTGGCGCTGTATGCTTCCGAGGGGGTCGGCGAGGTTTGGGTGGTGAACGAGCCGGACAAGATGATGACCGTCTACCGCGGCGATCGCGTGATTCGGCTCACAACGGCCGACAAGTACGCATCCGAGATCGCCGGCGTGACCGTGGACGTCGCCCGGCTTCTGGAATAGCGATGAGCACCACTTCGCTCCTTACATTCGCTGAGTTCGAGCAGCTTCCGAGCGAGCCGGGCAAGATGGAGCTGATCGACGGCGAGGTAATTCACATGCCGCCACCGAAGAACCGCCGCGCAACGATTGCCAAAGCAATTTACGAGCTTCTGCGGACCGCAATTCCCGTATCGCGCATCTGGCACGAAGGCGGCTATCGCATCGGCGGTGGCTGGCTGATGCCGGATGTCAGCGTCACCTGGCCGGATCAGCGCTCCGAGAATGATTATTTCCTCCGCTCGCCGATGATAGCCGTGGAGGTGCTCTCGCCGAGCAACACCGCCGACCACATCGACAGCAAGCTGGCGCTCTATGCTTCTGAAGGCGTGGGTGAGGTGTGGGTTGTGAACGACCGGCGCAGGACCATGACGGTGTATCGCGGCGATCGCGTGATTCGACTCACCCTGGCCGACAAATACGCATCCGAGCTTGCCGGCGTGACGGTCGACGTGGCCCAACTTCTCGCATAGGTTCAGCAACCTTCATTTGTTCGTTACAAGCCTATACAGTAGCCGGCCCCACAGACACATCTAAAAGACAGGACGGAGGGCAGATCCTGTGAAAAACATTAAACTTACGACGCTGGCACTGGGGACGGCGCTGGCTTTCATGATGCCCGTAGCTGCATTGGCACGGGACGGGGGCAACCATGGCGGCGGCCACGGGGGAGGCGGTGGCTTCCACGGGGGCGGCGGTGGTTTCCACGCCAGCGGAGTGGGCGGTTACCGAGGTGGCGGGGGCAGCTTCCATGCTGGTGGGGGCGGATTCCGCGCCGGTAGTGGGGGCGGATTCCGTGCCGGGGGTACTTACCGCGGCGGAGGAGGAGCCTTCTATGGCGGTGGCGAGCGCGGTTACCGCGGCGGCTGGGGTCACGGTGACAGGGATTTCCACGGCGGGCGTGGCTGGTATGGCGGCGGCGGATACTGGGGCCCGAGCTTCGGGTTTGGGTATTACAGCTCGCCGGTGATCGTCAACCCTCCGGTGGATAGCTGTTACGCGGACGGCGGCTACTACGATGCGTACGGCGTGTGGCGACCGTGTCCGGGCACTTACCCGCCGGCGCAGGCATACGGACCGCCTGCAGACTACAATGCTCCGCCTCAGGGCTACTACAATGCTCCGCCGCAGCAGAACTACGCTCCGCCGCAGCAGGGGTACTACAACAACCCTCCTCCGGATCAGAACGGTTACGGATACTAACGCTCCCTCGCGGTCGCGGCTCAGAATCGTAACTGAGCCGCGCGCGTGAGCAAGCGGATTTTACGGCCTTGCAGGCGCGGCCGGTGGCTTCGGCTGATCCGGTACGACGAACTCCGTCTCGCCGGGCCGCAGCATGTGGAACTGCTTCCTGATCTCCTGCTCCTGAACCGCCGTACTCTCCTTCAGCTTGTGGATCCGATGCTGGCGGTATTCGATATCGCGGCGGAGATTCGCATTCTCCTCTTCCATCTTCCGAATCTCGCGACGCTTCTCCAGCAGAGCAGGAATTCCCTGAGGGCCTCGGAGGGCGATATACCCATACGCAGCCACCAAACCAAAAGCGATCAGAAATGTTAGACGACGAAACAGTGCGGTCATGAGAGGAAGGCCACTACCTTACATTCGTTTATAATCCCTTTTGGCCCTGGAGATCCAGACAAAAATCGCGGGATGTTCATGAGCGATCACATTGTGGTCCTCAGCACCTGCTCGTCGCACGACGAAGCAGCGCGCATTGCTCGCCATCTGGTGGAAGCAAGGCTGGCCGCTTGCGTCAACATAGTGGCGAACATCACCAGCATCTATCGCTGGCAGGGCGCCATCGAGGAAGCCTCTGAAGTTCTGCTGGTAATCAAGTCATCGCGCGCACTTTTTGAAGAGCTGCGCGCCGCCATCGGGGAGCATCACTCGTACAGGACGCCGGAGGTGATCGCGCTCGAGATCGCGGCAGGCGCGGAGAGTTATCTGAACTGGATGACCGGCGAACTGAAGGCGCTCTCATGAACCCCGCACTGGCCGGCCGTCCCACGCATAAGCGCCATGTCGTCGTCGTGTTTGCGGTCACGCTGGCCATTCTTTCCTACCTGAGCCGCGTGTGCATTGCTCAGGCCGCGCCGGACATCATGCACGATCTGCACCTGACGCAGGAGCAGATGGGTCAGATCTTCGGCGCTTTCGGGCTCTCTTATGCGCTGTTCGAGATCCCGACGGGCTGGCTGGGCGACTGGATCGGCCCCCGGCGCGTGCTGCTGCGCATCGTGCTGTGGTGGTCCGCTTTCACGGCGCTCAGCGGCTGGATGTGGAGCGCCAGCTCGCTCTGGGTGACGCGATTCCTGTTCGGGGCCGGGGAAGCGGGCGCGTTTCCGAACCTGACCAAAGTCTTCACGGTGTGGCTGCCGAGGCGAGAGCGCCTCCGAGCTCAGTCGGTGATGTGGACCGCAGCGCGCTGGGGCGGCGCCATTACTCCGAAGTGCGTGGTAATCGTGCTGCTCTTCATGAACTGGCACTGGTCGTTCGTGTTCTTTGGAGGGCTCGGGATTGTCTGGGCGCTGGTATTTTACTTCTGGTTCCGCGACGACCCGCGCACGCATCCCGGGGTGAACGATGCCGAACGCGCCATCATCGGCAATGCCGGAGAGAATGCAACGGGGCACGCGCACGTTCCATGGGGCCGGCTGGTGCGCTCCCGGTCCGTGTGGCTGCTCTGGATTCAGTATTTCTGCCTGTCGTTCCCCTGGTATTTCTACATCACGTGGATGCCCGACTATCTGCTGCGCTACTGGAAAGTGTCGGTGTCCGAGAGCGGCACGATGGCCATCCTGCCGTTGTTCATGGGAGGCCTCGGGTGCCTGTTCTGCGGGGCCATTTCGCGCCGCGTATCGGAGGCTACCGGAGGTCCGCGGGCGAGCCGGCGCATTCTGGGTTTCTGCGGACTGGCTGGCGCGGCCATGCTGCTGCAGGTGGCGATGCGCATGACGACGCCGTGGTCCGCCATGATCGCCCTGGGATTTGCCAGCTTCTTCAATGACATTGTGATGCCGCCCGCCTGGGCCGCCTGCATGGATGTGGGCGGCAAGTATGCGGGCACGGTCTCAGGTTCCATGAATATGATGGGCAACCTCGCCGGTTACGCGGCGCCGGTGCTGGGCGGCTACATCGTGCATGGCGTCCCATCGCGCTATCCGGCGTTCCTGATGGTGATGTCGATGGTTTACGTGGTGGGCGCGCTGTGCTGGCCGTTCCTCGATCCGGTGACGCCGCTCGACCCCGATGCAGCCGCGGCCTGATGCAGCTTCCTGCCGAGCTCGCAGGCGCCGTTGAGGCGGAAATCGAGAAATTCGAGTGGCGCACGCTGGCGCACGCGACTGCGGCGCTAACGGAACGGTATCGGGGCGATGGCAGCGGGCCGGCGCTGACTGCCGCCGAACGCGCGGCGTATCTGGCAGTGCGGCTTCCCGCGACCTACGCGGCTGTTCGCACGGTACTGACCGAGTTGCGCCGCAGGCTGCCCGGGCTCGAGACGCGCACGCTGCTCGATCTGGGATCGGGACCCGGCACGACCGCGTGGGCAGCGGCCGAGGTCTTCCCGGAGCTCGAAGATGTTCTCTGCATCGAGCAGGACCGCGAGTTCATGGCCATCGGACAGCGGCTGGCCGCGCCGCGCGCGCGCTGGATGGAGCGTGACCTGCGCGCGGGCGGTCAACTGCCTCGCGCCGGCGTGGCGGTCCTCGCGTACGCGGCGGGCGAACTGGACAATCGCGAGCAGGTGGTCGAGCAGGCATGGGCGGCGGCATCGGAGGCCCTGGTGATCATTGAGCCGGGAACGCCGGCCGGATTCGCCCGCGTGCGCGAGCTCCGCGATCAGCTCATTCTGGCGGGAGCCGCGATCGCCGCGCCGTGTCCGCACAACGAGGTCTGCCCGATGGTGGATCCGGACTGGTGTCACTTCGCGGTGCGCGTGGAACGGTCGAGCGTGCACCGCCGGCTGAAGGGCGGCGACCTGGGTCACGAAGACGAGAAGTTCTCGTACGTGATCGCCGTCCGCGGCGACGCAGCCCGGGCGCAGTCGCGGATCATTCGGCATCCCTGGACGCAGCCCGGCCTGATTCGGCTGGAACTCTGCACTCGCGCAGGACTCGCCCGCAGACAGGTGCGCAAGTCCGACCGGGAGCATTTCCGCAATGCCCGCAAGGCGCTCTGGGGTGACGAATGGACCGGGTGACGCGGCCGGCGTTGCTGGCCCTGGCACTGATCGCTGTGAATGTCCTGCTCTGCCGCGAGCTGTTCCATCGCGAATTCACGGTTCAGATGTCGTCGATCGAAGGCTCGTACATGGCTATCAGCCGGTGGATGCGCGACAATCCCGGCGACCTGACGTGGTTCCCGCTGTGGTTCACCGGCATGCCGTTTCAGCGCGTCTACCAGCCCGGCTTTCACGCCGTTGTCGCGGCTCTGGCGGGCGCAGCCGGCTGGAGCATCCCCCGCACGTATCATTTCCTGTGCGGCGTGGCGTACTGCTGCGGCCCGGCCTCGCTCTTCCTGCTCTGCTACACGGTGACGAGGTGGCGCGGCTTCGCTTTTGTCTCCGGCGTGATCTACTCGCTCGTCTCGCCCGGGTGTTTGCTGGTTCGCAGCATCCGCTACGACACCGGCCACCTGATTACGGCTCGGCGCTTCTACAACCTGGTGCACTATGGCGAGGGTCCACATGTGGCGGCGCTGATGCTTACGCCCGTGGCGATTCTGCTGCTCGATCGCGCGGTGGTGGAGCGGCGTTGGTGGGCGATTCTGCTGGCTCCGATCGTGTTCGGCGCCATTGTCATGACGAATTGGCCGGGGGCTATGGGACTGGCTCTTGCCGGGGCCGCGTACCTGATCGCGAGGCTGGGCCGTGTCCACTGGCCGACGCTGGCCGGCGTTGTTGTCATCGCGTACGCACTGGTGTGTCCGTGGGTCCCGCCCTCGGCCGTGCTCCCTGCGCTGATGAACGCGCAGCAGTCCGACTCCATGAGCCTGGCGCACGGACAACTGCTTGTCTTCGCGCTCCTGTTCGCGGGTTTATTCGCGCTGAATGCCATGCTGCGGCGGCGCGGGGTCAGCGCGTGGTTCTGCTTCTTTCTGAACTACTCGGTGATCACCGGCCTGCTGGTGCTGGGCAGGCACTGGTTCGACTGGCGTCTGCTTCCACAGCCGAATCGATTCGAGCTGGAGTTCGAGCTGGCCTTCTCCGCCCTCACAGCCTGGATTGGCAAGCTGCTTTGGGACCATTCGCCACGCTGGCTGCGAGGCGCTATGATCGCGGTATTCGCCGCCCTCTGCGTGGTGCAGATGGTGTGCTTTCGGCGCTTCGCGTACGCGATCACCCAGCCGATTGACATAACGAAGAGCATCGAATACCGCATGGCGAAGTGGTTCGATGCGCACATGCAGAACCGGAGAGTATTCGCGCCTGGCAGCGTTTCGCTCTGGATGAACCTGTTCACCGACACGCCCCAGGTGGCGGGCTGCTGCGATCAGGGTATCCCGACGTGGACGCACCGCATCGCGTACTACATCATCTACAGCGGCGATGGCACGGGCGATCGGGACGCCGCCATCTCGCGCCTGTGGTTGGCGGCATACGGCGCCGATGCCGTGGCCGTGACGGGTCCGGGCAGCAGCGAGGCATATCATCCGTTCCTGAACCCGCATAAGTTCGACGACGTTCTGCCGGCGCTCTGGCGCGAGGACGACAACACCGTATTCGATGTACAACGCCGCCGCCCATCGCTGGCACACGTGGTGCCCTCAGCGGCCGTGGTTCAGCGTGCGCCCGTAAACGGGATCGACGTTGGACCGCTGGAGAGGTACGTATCGGCGATGGACGCGCCCGACGCTCCCCCGGCCGACGCACGCTGGGTTAATCGTCATGAGTTGCGAATTACTACAAATGTGCCGCAACAATCCGCAGTTTCGGTCCAGGTTTCTTACGATTCGGGATGGCGCGCCACCATTAACGGGCAGAGCGAGCCCGTGTCGGCGGACGGCCTGGGAATAATCGAGCTGCGCCCGCGAGCGCCCGGCATATGCACGATCGATCTGCTGTGGGAAGACCGCGAAGCGCGCTGGACGCATGTCGCATTCTTCCTCGGCGCACTGCTTTTAGTAGTCTGGGTCGCCGTGGAGCAACGGACTCGTAACAAAAAGCGGGCGAATTAGACCTGTACGGTTCGCCATTTTCGCGTTATGATTACGAATCGTGAGACGAGCGCTCTGTGTTTTGCTCTTTTCCGCCTGCGTCTGGGCGTCAGACCCGGATTATTCAGGCCAGTGGAAGCTCAATTCCGCGCTCAGCAGTGTTGGCAGCCTTCCGGAACCGCCCGCGGCGACGCTCATCGTCGTGCACAAGGGTGTCAGGATCCACTGCACCTCCGTGCCGCGCGACGGCGCGGCGAAGGTGAGCTGGGATTACACAACCGACCGGAAGGAAGCGAAGTACAGAATCGGCGACACGTCGCGCAGCAGCATCCTGAAATGGGAGGGGAATGCACTGCTGGTGAATACCCTGGTAAATACCCGTGATCGCACCTACAGCGTCATGGACCGGTGGAAGATGTCGCGCGACGGCAAAACGCTCACCATCCGCCGTCAGATTGAGGGAATGACCGGTGAGGCCGAGGCGACGCTGGTGTACGAGAAGCAGGATGGGGAAGCGCCCCTGACTGAGCCGCGACCGTGAGACGGTGCTGAAAAAGTAACTGCGCAGGCTGAAGCCTACTCTACTGTTGCCGTTTTGGGCCTACAGCGCCGCGCGGCGCTCGATGATTTCGTCTTCCATTTCCGGCCTGTGGCGGCGGTGCGGTCCGCCTCGTCTCATCAGGAACAGTGCGACGGCGGCCACGAGGCCGAGAAGCAGCTTTGCGCTCTCGGTGAACGCGTAAATGTGCTGGAAATTGGACAGGCGATCCCGTTGTGCGATAGCGCTTCCTTCCGGCGCGAAGGCGAGTTCCTGCCCGAGCCATGCAAATTCCGGGGTAACGAAGAAATGCTGGAATACCGCGAGTATCAGCATGACCATCAGCGGCCCCAGCAGGATTCGGGTCGCCCTCTCCCCAATGACGCAGGCCGCGGCGAGCACCGCAATGCCGAACTGCGCGATTTCCGATTCCGATAACAGCGTCGCGCGCGATATGGCCGCGGCGTTCTGCAGCAGCCCTCGCGATTGATCCGGTCCAAGCTGAGCGATGGCCTGCTGAGCCGCCTTGGTTGGCTTCTCTATCGTTTGGTCTGCGCCGGAGGTGGACTCGATCGCGGCAAGGCTGAACGAGAAACTACAGGCCAGCCACGCTCCCAGCAGGAACGCTGCAACTCTACGAGGGTGCATGATTCGCCAGGATTAATCTTACTCGATCAGCAGGCGTCGTGAGTCAGCGGTCAGATGGCGCCGCCGCCGGCCGAGACGTGCCGGTTGCGCAGGGAGATGCCCAGCAGCGCCTCGCTCTGCCGCACGTTCTCGAGCTCCACTGTGTACGAGCCCAGGTTCCCGCCCAGTTCCAGACGAGTCCCGGTCCGGATTTCGTGACGTTCGCCGGGCTGGCCGTCGATCCTGATGGTGAGCGCGGCCGATCTGCGGACCGGCTGGACGTCGGCCACGATTACCAGACAACCGCCGTCGGACGTGGTTGCGGCGCCCCCTTTGCGGACCCAGCGAGCCGGCAGCACGGTTTCGCGAGGAATCGCCTCCACGGATGGCCGCGAAGTATATGCGTACGCGCGAGCGGCCTCCAATTCGTCCACTTTGCGCCGGAGCCGTTTCAGCTCGTCACGGCTGCTCGCGCCCCTGAGCGCCTCAAAGGTCAGCCAGGCAACCAGCATCACCACGGCGAACATTACCAGCAATAGAAGCGGGAGGTTATCGCGGACGAGGCGCGCGAACGAGTGCAGATCGTACATGGGCGCAATCGTATTTTAATGGAAGCCGAGTGCGGGCGTGAGGGAATCCCCGAAAAAACATCGCTTTCCCATGCAGAGGATTCTGAACATGAAACTGCGCTCAGTGGCGATCGGACTTTGCATCGCGTCGGCGGGCGTGTTCGCTTCGCCGACATATCAATCGTTCGATGTGCTCGGCTCTTATACGACCGACGCCTGGGGCATTAATAACCAGGGCGACGTGGTTGGTTACTACGGGGCCTCGGGAGTCGGCAACCTCGGCTTCATCTATAATCCGGCCGCCAACCAATACACAACTCTCTCGGGATTGGCCGGATGGAGCGACATACAGGCTTATGGCATCAACGACAACGGCACGGTGGGCGGCTCATACCGCGACAGCGGCAACGTGACGCACGGCTTCCTGTACGCCAACGGTTCCTACACCACCATAGACGCGCCGAACAACCAGTACGGCACCGTGATCTGGGGTATCAACGATTCCGGACAACTCGCGCTGACATACTCGACGTCGCTGTTTAACAGCGCCTACCTGTGGACCCCGGACGGGCACGGCGGCTACACCACTAACTCGCTGAGCGTGGCCGCCGACGGAACTTTTGCGGGCGCGCTGGACAAGTACGGCGATATGGTGGGCTATTATCAGAATCCGAACTACGGCGGGTTCGAGTGGACCAGCAACGGGGGCGTGAGCACCTTCAATGTTCCGAACGACGCGGGCACGACGCAGGCGCTGGGCATTAATGACAACGGCGTGATCGTTGGTGATTATTTTAGTAATCACATCACCGGGTTCGTCTACCAGAACGGAACGTTTACCACGAATATCAACCCGCCGGGCTCGACTTACACCTATATTACGGGCATTAACAACAGCGGGACGGTGGAAGGCTGGTACATGGACTCGTCCTCTCACACGCATGGTTTTATCGAGACGGGTGTGGTCGGCCCGGGTCCCACGCCCGAGCCGTCGTCGCTGGTTACGGCGCTCACCGGGCTCGTGCTGGTGGCGGTTGGTTATCGGAGACGCCGTAGCAGACGTGCATAATATCAGCAGGAGTGGACATGAGTGCGGACGACCATTGTGATCGATGACAAGCTGATGCGCGACGCGTTGCGCGCAGCCGGCGTCAGGACCAGGCGGGAAGCCGTGGAACTGGGCCTGAAGACACTGGTGCGCCTACGAAAACAGGCTGGGATACGTCGATTGCGCGGCCGGTTGCATTGGCAGGGAGAACTCGATGCCATGAGGGCGGACCGTTGATTCTTGTCGATTTGGGAGCGTGGATCGATTACGTCAACGGAGCGGACAAGCCTCAGGCGGACCACGAACCTCTGGCCATCGGGGATTTAATCCTCACTGAAGTATTGCAGGGCTTCGCGGGCGAGGGCGAATTCAACCAGGCCCCCAGATTATTGACCGCTTTGACGATCATTGAGTTGGGCGGGTGCGAAATGGCTATTCAGGCCGCCCGAAACTTTCGTAAGCTGCGCAGCCATGGCATGACAATACGGAAGACCGTCGACACGGTGATTGCGACCCGATGCATCGAGAGCGGGCACAGTCTGTTGCACAACGACAGAGATTTCGACCCGTTCGTGAAGTATCTCGGGCTGAAAATTATTGGTTAGATCGGGCAGTATCGCAACGCGGAATACATCCTCACGTTTGCTCGCTGCTCTCAACCATGTCGGCCAAAACCTGGAGGGCAATCGATTTCGGCTCCCCAAGAGCGGATTCCTCCGTTTCGGCGTAAGCCATTACGCCCGGGAGTTCGGTAACCGATGCAAGAAAGGGCCCGTCTTTTCCCCCTTCGATCTCGACTTGCAGCGGCTCGATTTGCACCCGGCACCTTGTGCTGACTCTAACCGATGGCCACCCATCTCTGGCGGGCCTCGGGCCGTGCCACTTCGCGCGGACCGACGATCAAGACGGCCGGCGGATATTGTGTTGTGGGCCAGCCTCTGATAGCGTCGATTGCATACCGCCAGGCTCCAATGTTTGAAGTCACCTGCGCAGACATTGCTCTTTTAAACGATGAAGACCTTCGTGCGCTCGTGGGCCGTTTGTGCGAAGCGGAAGTACGACGGCATCGATATCCCGTGTCATTAGTGACGTGGGGAGGAGACCAGAACGCCCGTGACGAGGGCATCGATGTACGGGTGGATATGCCGAACGACGCAGCGATACAGGGGTTCGTGCCCCGCCCGAAGACCGGGTTCCAGGTCAAGCGAGAAAAGATGCCGGCTTCGAAGATTGCCGCCGAGATGCGGCCCGGCGGCTCGATCCGACCCTCTATCCGTGAACTGGCGGAGAAAGCGGGCGCATATATTGTTGTAAGCTCGAAAGACTCAACAACCGAGAGCTCGCTCCGAGCGCGTCGAAAGGCAATGGGCGCAGCTGTCGCTGACCTTCCAAACCCCGATGCCCTTACGCTCGACTTCTACGATTGCGGGAGAATTGCGACCTGGGTGAGAGACCACTTGGGACTCATTCCGTGGGTCAGAGAAAGAATTGGCAGAGCGGTTCACGGTTGGCGTGCGTACGGCCCCTGGGCTTACGGTTCTGACGGCGATGGCGGCGAGTATCTCCTGGATCCCAAGCCCCGAGTGATGACAGGTGAACGGGCAGCGCCGCAAGGCTATGCAGCCGTTGAAGGCATAAACCGGATTCGCGATCTGTTGCGAAGGCCCGGAGGGGTCGTCCGTTTGTTCGGGCTCTCCGGTGTTGGCAAGACACGTCTGGCGCAAGCGCTCTTTGACAGCCTGGTTGGCGAGGACGCTCTCGACCCGTCGCATGCCTTCTACACCGATGTTGCCGCGGATCGCCCAGTACCTCACCCGCCAGATCTCGTTTCGCATCTGATCGCCACGCGCACAGCGGGAATTGTTGTGGTCGACAACTGCCCTGCTGCGTTGCATAACAGCCTCTCGGAAGCATGCCGTCAGCGCGAGACTACCGTGAGCGTAATAACGATCGAATACGATATCCAGGAGGACGAGCCAGAAGGTACCAGGCCAGTCAGGTTGGAGCCCTCGTCAAACGAGCTGATTGAAGAATTGATCAAGCGTCGCTTCCCAACAATTTCGCCCATTGACCTGCGCCAACTCGCCGAGTTCGCGGGGGGCAACGCACGCATCGCAATCACACTCGCCGATACGATCGACAGGACGGACACAATTGCAGGCCTGAATGATCAGGAGTTGCTCCGCCGCATCGTGTTCCAGCGTCATGAACCGGACGAGCGGTTTCTAGGCGCAGCCGAGGCATGCTCGCTGGTCTATTCGTTTCAGGGAGAGGATGTCACGGACGAACCAGATGCTGAGCTAACGCGCCTGGCACCGATCATAGGACAGGCTCCCAGCGAGTTGTACAGGCATGTCGCTGAACTGCAGCGTAGGGGTCTCGTCCAGCGCCGAAGCGTGTGGCGCGCCGTCCTCCCTCCCGCAATCTCGAACCGTCTAGCAGCAACCGCTCTGCAGAACATACCGCGCGCGAGCATAACAGCGCATCTTGTTCAGGAGGCGCCTGCGCGGCTGCTGAAGTCTTTCTCGCGACGACTCGGGTACCTTGACACGAGCATCGAAGCAGCGACGATCGTACGAGAATGGCTCGCGCCGGACGGCTTGCTGGGTCAGGTCGCCGGCCTCGACAATCTCAAGAGGACGATGCTGGAGTACGTTGCCCCGGTCGCCCCTGACGCCGCACTCGAGGCTCTGGAACGCGCGCTGGTGGATCCGGCTTCTGCTGACACTCTACCGCGGTGCCGTGAATACGCACGGCTCCTCCGCCTGCTCGCGTGGGACTCTGGCTTATTCGACCGCTGCATTAAGTTATTAGCTACGTTGGCGCAAACGGAGAACAATCAGGACCGGACAGGAGAGGCAACCCGCGTCTTCGCTTCGCTCTTTCCACTGTACTTGTCCTGCACTCACGCAACTCTGGACCAGCGTCTGCGATTCATCGCGTCGTTGCTTGACAGTCGTGAACCCTCGCGCCGGGCGCTGGGAATCACTGCTCTCAGTGCCACGCTTGACACCCACTTTAGCTCGCACTACGGCTTCGAGTTCGGTGCTCGTTCACGCGACTATGGCTACTGGCCACGGACGAACGAGGAAGTGATCCGGTGGTACACCGCTGTGTTGCGTTTCTGTCAGCCTCTGGCCTGCGCCGACGACTCAACCGCGCGAGCCGTGCGCGCTGCAATCGCAGAGCGATTCCGCGGTCTTTGGGCCTGTCCGGGGATACAGGACGAATTGGAACAGGTTTGCGTGTCGATCTCGGATCAGCGCTTCTGGCCCGAGGCATGGACAGCCGTGCAGGTCGCGTTAGAGGAAGACGCCAACGAATGGACACCTCAGATTGCTCGTCAGACGGCCAGATTGGAAGAACGACTTCGCCCTGAAGATCTTGTGCAGACGGTACGAGCGATGGTCTTGTCCAGCAGCGTGGGCGGCTATGGGCTTGATGATCTGTCTGGCAAGACGAATGACGACCTTGAAACTCTTGCACAGGATCTCGGTACGAGGGTGGCCTCTGACGAGTGTGCGTTTTCGGAACTGGTCAACGACATAGTCTGCAGTGACGCTCAGCGTCTTTTCTCGTTTGGTAGAGGCCTCTGCCAGGGTACGCACGCACCCGAGGCGGTTTGGCAGCGTTTGCGCGAGGCGGTCAGGGCTGCCCAGTGCCAGCTCAACCTCCAGGCGTTACGCGGGTTTCTCAACGCTCTCTATCAGATCGACGCCGCTAGTGCGAACAGACTGCTCGACAGCGCGGTCGAGGACGAGACGCTCGCACCGTGGTACCCGGTTCTCCAAACCGCTGTGGCAATGGACAAGAGAGCGGTTGACAGAATGGTGCGCTCTTTAGCGCTGAAAAGTGCGCCCGCCCACACTTATGGGTATCTTTCGTGGGGTCGAGTGACTGACCCGATTCCGGTCGAAGACCTGAGCCGCCTCATCCTGTCGATCACCTCGACAGAAGACGGATTGGGTCCAGCCGTAGATATCCTGTACATGCGGTTCCACTCCGACGACAGCGAGAAAAGGTCACACGCTGCCGAACTCGTTAATGTAGGACGCGAGATCATACGGCGGCTTTCGTTTTCCTTGAGGGACCATAAAGTTAGCCGGAGATTGGGAGCAATCAGCGCGTCGTGCTTCGCTGGCGATGGAGGCTCCGTTGCGGTCACGGACTTCTGCCTCAGGCTGAAAGGGGCAGTCGCCGTGTATGACGCCGACTCTTGGCGCTGGCATGATTTTCTCGAAGGTCTCTTCATGGCCCAGCCTTTGGCCGCTCTTGACGCTCTTCTCGGGAGCGACGATGGGGCAGTTGGCGCCCGGATCATACGGGACGCTCGCCGCACAAAGATCAATAGAGGCAGTTTGCTTGATAGTGTTCCGGAAGGCACACTCCTTGATTGGTGCGATGGCGAACCCACGACACGGTACCCGCAAGCTGCCGCACTCGTAACGATTTCACGCCAGCTCGAAGGTACCGAATTGCTGGCGTGGACTAAGATCGCGGACGAACTGCTGCAAAGGGCCCCTGATCGTGTTGAGGTTCTGAGGGCCTTCGTCGCACAATTCCGCCCGTCTTCATGGAGTGGCTCGCTGAGCGCGATCCTGGACGCCCATGTGAAGCTGTTGGATGACTTGGAGAGGCACCACGATCCCGATGTCGTCGACTTCGTCAAACGCGAAAAGGTACGACTCGCTGAGGCGGTCGAGGAGTCGCGGCGTTGGGAGTCGGTGCTCCACGCGCGAGCCGACGAGCGATTCGAATAAGCATTCCTACGAAAATTCCCGACCCGCTAGCTAGGCCCATGGAATCAACCACATCCCCGCGTTTGAGGGTTCCTTACGCCAATTAATTCGCCCGCGCGGCGACCGGCCCCATTTTCATCCGTCCAGGCAGCGATCCCGCATGGGACGTTGAGTTGAGTCCAACCAATTCGCCGTGCGAATCTCTTTCGGTTTCCTCAACTTGCAGAAGCACGCCCACCGGATCCCCGCCTCGTGTCGCTACAATGCGCCCCGGATCACCATCGAGCGACCCCGGCACCCTCACCAGATCGCCCGAGAGTCGACCTGTTCTTTGACAATCCGCTCCCTGCCATGGGATCAAATCCCTTGTTGTCAATGTCATTGGGTTCAGGTCCTCTCAAAAATCAACGCAAAAATCTCACCCAACCTCCGGAACCCGCCCGGACTGCCGCGCGGCGACTCGCTCCTGGATCAACTCCAGATACGCCCGCGCGGCGTGGCTGAGGACGCGCTTCTCCGGATACGCCAGCCGGATGTGCCGCTCCACGTTCAGCTCCTTCACCCGCACCTCGCACAGGTTGCCGGCGGCGATGTCCTGCTCCACGCACATGCGCGGCAGAAACGCGACCCCCTCGTTGCGGCTCACCAGCAGGCGGATGGTCTCCACCGTCGGCATCTCCACGTCCATGTTCAGCCGCACCTTCGCGCGCTGGAACTCGCGAATCACGATCGACCGGTAGGGAGACAGCACGTTGTGCGCGATGAACGTCTCCATGCCCAGCTCGCTGATGGAAATCTCCTCCAGGTTGGCGAACCGGTGCTTCGGCGAAATCACAAACGAGAGGTGGTCGGTGTAGATCACCATCGCGCGCAGCCGGCTGTCCTCCGGGTCGTAGCTGATGACGCCCAGCTCGAGGTCGCCATCGATGAGCTGGCCCGGTATTTTGCTCGACAGGCTCCGGCGCACCTGAATCTTCACGCGCGGGTACAGGCGCCGGTATTGCTCGATCGACGGCAGCATGTATAACGTCGTCGATTCGTTCGCGCCGATGATGAGCCTTCCGGCCGAATGGTCACGCAGCTCCGCCAGGGCGTTGTCGAGCTCGCTCTGCAGGTTCTCGAAACGGCGCGCGTATTCGAGCACAATCCGGCCGGCGTCGGTGACGATCAGATCCTTTCCCGAGCGGTCGATCAGCTTCTCGCCAAGGTCGGATTCCAGCTTGGCAACGGCCAGCGAGACGGCGGGCTGCGTACGCAGCAGCTTTTCTGCAGCACGCGAAAAACTCTTCTCGTTCACAACGGTGAGGAGGACCTTGAGTGGGTACAGTTCCATAAGCGCGGCTTATGACATTATCTCAACTAATCTACAACGCGACAACTATAAATTTGCCAAATGCTCCGGCCACTCGCATACTGAGATTGAGGAGTCCAGGCGGCTTGGCGTTACCACTGCCGGGCCCACCTGAAATCACGACTCCTTTCAGGAGGACCTCGTTGCCTGATCGCGTGTACATCTTCGACACCACCCTGCGCGATGGCGAGCAGTCGCCGGGCTGCAGCATGACCGTGCACGAGAAGCTGCGCATGGCGCAAAAGCTCGTGGAACTGGGGGTCGATATCCTCGAAGCCGGCTTCCCGATTGCTTCGCAGGGTGACTTCGACGCGGTGGACGCCGTCAGCCGCGAGTTTCCGTGGGTGCAGGTGGCGGCGCTTGGCCGGGCCAACAAGCTCGATGTCGAGCGAGCCGCCGCGTCGCTCCGGCACGCTAAGCGCCCGCGCATCCACACCTTCATCGCCACCAGCGACATTCACCTGAAGTACAAACTGCGCAAGACCCGCGAAGAGGTGCTCGAAGCCGCGGTGAACGCCGTTGAGTTGGCGCGCCAGTACACCGATGACGTCGAGTTCTCAGCCGAAGATGCGTCGCGAACCGGCATGGAATTTCTCGAGCAGATCTCGCGCGCAGTGGTGGCGGCGGGCGCCCGGACAGTGAACCTTCCCGACACCACGGGATACTCGACGCCGGATGAATACGGGGAGATGATCGGCCACATCGCGCGAGCGCTGGGCGACAGCGCCATCGTGAGCGTGCACTGCCATGACGATCTCGGCCTGGCGGTGGCGAACTCCATCGCCGCGGTGAAAGCGGGCGCGCGGCAGATTGAGTGCACTATTAACGGCATCGGCGAGCGAGCCGGCAACGCGGCGCTCGAAGAGGTGGTCATGGCGTTCAAAACGCGCCCGGACCGTCTCCCTTATACCACCGCCATCGTCACCGAGCAGCTTTTCCCGGCCAGCCAGATGCTGACCGAGCTGATCACCTTCGGTCCGCAGCCGAACAAGGCCATTGTCGGTGAGAACGCGTTCGCGCACGAGGCCGGCATACATCAGGACGGCTATCTGAAGGAGAAGTCCACGTACGAGATCATCGATCCGAGATCGGTGGGCGTGCCGGAGAGCCGGCTGGTGCTGGGGAAGCACAGCGGGCGCCATGCGCTGAACCAGCGTGCGAAGGACCTCGGTTTCGAGCTGTCGCGCGAAGAGCTGGACGCGCTGTATCATCGATTCACGCAGCTCGCCGATTGCAAGAAGGGCCTGCGCAACGACGAGATCGCGCACCTGATTCACGAAGCTACCGGCGCGGCCGTGCAGGCGGCCGCGAACGACTAGTTGTGGGGCAGGCCCCCGGCCTGCGGCGGGCGCCCCGCCCGCCCACTAAACGAACAAATGAATCTGAACGTCCTTATACTGCCGGGCGACGGCATCGGTACGGAAGTCACCAACGAAGCGTTGAAGGTGCTGCGGCAGGTGGCCGCGAAGTACGGCCACACGCTCGGCCTCACCGAGGGCCTGCTCGGCGGCATTGCCATTCATCGCTGCGGCACGCCGCTGCCACAGGAGACCATCGATCTCGCGCAGAAGGCCGATGCGACGCTGATGGGCGCCGTGGGCCTGCCGGAGTTCGACAACGCGCCGCCGGAGAAGCGGCCGGAACGCGGGCTGCTCGGCATTCGCAAGGTGCTCGGCGTATTTGCCAACCTGCGGCCGGTGCGCACGTATCCATCGCTGCTCGATTCGTCGCCGCTGAAGAACGACCGTATCGACGGGACGGACATGATCATCGTCCGTGAGCTCACCGGCGGCATCTACTACGGGACGCCTCGCGGCATCTCGGGCCAGGGCGCCGATGAACGCGCCGTGAATACAATGTCGTATACGCGCAGCGAGATCGAGCGCGTGGCGCGCGTGGCATTCTATCTCGCCGAAAACCGGCGGAAAAAGGTCACCAGCGTCGATAAATCGAATGTTCTCGAAAACTCGCAGCTCTGGCGCAGGGTGGTCACCGAACTGGCCGCGGCCGAGTACCCGGGCATCGCGCTCGACCACCTGCTGGTGGACAACTGTGCCATGCAACTGGTGCTGAATCCGCGCCGCTTCGACGTGCTGCTTACCGAAAATCTCTTCGGCGATATTCTGAGTGATGAAGGCGCGGTTCTGGCCGGTTCCATCGGCATGTTGCCGTCGGCGTCGCTGGGCGATAAGCGCCCCTCCGGCGCATGGACGGGGTTGTATGAACCCGTGCACGGCTCCGCGCCGGACATTGCCGGACAGAACAAGGCCAACCCGCTGGCGGCCATCGGATCGGTGGCCGCGATGCTCGAATACAGCTTCGGGCTGAAGGACGAAGCCGCCGCCGTCAACCGGGCGATGGAGGCCGTGCTCGAATCGGGCCGGGTCACCGCCGACCTGAAGCCTGCCGGCAAGCCGGCCACGACAACGGAAGTGGGAGACGCCGTAGCCGAGAGGATTTAGGTGGGGCGGGCGCCTCGCCTGCGGCGGGCCCCCGGCCCGCCTCGGAAGTTCGGGCGGCCGGGGCGGCCGCCGCAGGCCGGGGGCCTGCCCCACAAGACCGCAGAAAGAACCAAATGAAACCACGCACGATCATCGAAAAAATCTGGGACAACCACATCGTTGCCGAGAATCCCGGCGCGCCGTCCCTGCTGTATATCGACCTGCACCTCGTCCATGAGGTCACTTCGCCGCAGGCATTCGAGGGCCTTCGGCAACGCGGGCTGAAGGTCCGGAGGCCCGATCTCACCTTCGGCACGGTCGATCACAGCATTCCCACCACGCCGCGGACGCTTCCCATCGTCGATCAGATCGCGGCCACGCAGGTGCGCCAGTTCGAAGCGAACTGCGCCGAATTCGGCATTCCCTGCTTCGGTTTCCACTCCGCGCATCAGGGCATCGTCCACGTGATCGGTCCCGAGCAGGGCCTCACCCAGCCGGGCATGACGCTGGTGTGCGGCGACAGCCACACGGCCACGCACGGAGCGTTCGGCGCTCTCGCGTTCGGCATCGGTACCAGCCAGGTCGAGCATGTGCTCGCCTCTCAGTGCCTGCTGCAGCAGAAATCGAAGACGTTCCAGGTGCGGGTGGATGGCGCGCTTCGGGACGGCGTGGGCGCGAAGGACATTATCCTGGCGCTGATCGCAAAGATCGGCATCGGCGGCGGCACCGGCTGCGTGTTCGAGTACACCGGCTCAGCCATTCGCGCACTCTCCATGGAAGAGCGCATGACGGTGTGCAACATGTCCATCGAGGGCGGCGCGCGCGCGGGACTGGTGGCGCCTGACGATACCACCTTCAACTTCATGTACGGCCGGCCGTTCGCGCCGAAGGGCGACGCGTGGGATGCTGCACTGCGGCTCTGGAAGCAGCTCCCGACCGATGACGGCGCGGAGTACGACCGCTCGGTCACCATCGACGCTTCGTCGCTCGAGCCGATGGTCACGTTCGGCACCAACCCCGGCATGGGCATTCCCATCACCGGCGCCGTGCCCGATCCGTCATCCATGTCCGATCCGGTAGAGCGCGAATCGCTGGCGAAGGCGCTCCGCTACATGGATCTTGAGCCTGGCAAGCTGTTACAGGGGCATCCGGTGAACGTGGTGTTCATCGGAAGCTGCACCAATTCGCGCATCTCCGATCTGCGCAGCGCCGCTTCCGTGCTGAAGGGCCGCCACGTGGCCGCGGGCGTCCGCGCCATGGTGGTGCCGGGGTCGCAGGAGATCAAGCGGCAGGCCGAAGCCGAAGGACTCGACCGCATTTTCCGGGACGCCGGCGCCGAGTGGCGCGAGGCCGGCTGCTCCATGTGCATCGCCATGAATGGCGACCAGCTTCAGCCGGGCGAATACAGCGTCTCCACCAGCAACCGCAATTTCGAGGGACGGCAGGGCAAAGGCGGCCGTACGTTCCTGGCCAGCCCGCTCACCGCCGCCGCCAGCGCCGTGGTTGGCGCAGTCACCGATGTAAGGAAACTTCTCCATGGACAAGTTCACGCCGTTTGAAGGCCGGTTCGTCACGCTGCCGATCGACAATATCGACACGGACCAGATCATCCCGGCCCGTTTTCTGAAGACCATCTCGAAGGCCGGCCTGGGCGACCAGCTCTTCTACGACTGGCGCTACGATGGCGAGGGCAGGCCGAAGCCCGATTTCGTGCTCAACAAGCCGGAATCGAAGCAGCGGCAGATTCTGCTGGGCGGCGATAACTTCGGCTGCGGCAGCTCGCGCGAGCATGCGCCCTGGGCGCTCACCCAGTACGGCTTCCGAGCGGTGATCAGCACGTCGTTCGCGGACATCTTCCGGCAGAACGCACTGAAGAATTCGCTGTTGCCGGTGGTTGTGCCGCGCGATGTGCACTCGTGGCTGTTCGCGAATCCCGAGGCGACGCTGGGGATCAACCTCGCCGAACAGGTTCTCACGTTGCCGGATGGGCGGCGCGTGGAGTTTCCGGTCGAGCCATTCGCGAAATACTGCCTGCTCGAAGGAGTAGACGAGCTCGGCTACATCCTGCACCAGGAAAGCGCCATCGCCGCCTACGAGACAACCCGCCCGATTACGGTGAATACCCTGACGGCGCTATAATCCCCGGTATATCCAGGAGATTGACGACTGAAGCCCATGCACATCTCTGTCAAGGGCGAGTACGCGCTGCATGCCATCTTCGATCTGGCGACGCAGCATCCCGGTGAGCCCATCAAGATCGCGGGCATCGCGAAGCGCCAGAAGATTCCCCAGAAATTTCTCGAACTGATCCTCGCCGGGTTGAAGCAGGGCGGCTTTGTCGAGTCGCGCCGGGGGGCCGAGGGCGGGTACCTGCTGGCCCGTTCGCCGGACAGGATCATGGTAGGCGAGGTGATCCGGTTTATCGAGGGGCGGGGGAACGGAGCGGCGAAAGCTGGTCCCGGACCGGACGATCCCTTCGCCGAGATGTGGCGGCGTATCGACGAATGCACCGGCAACGTGATCGATCACACTACGTTCGCAGACCTGGCGAGGACGTGGCGGGACAAAAAGGCGCGGTACGTTCCCAACTGGGAGATCTGAGGAGCCCTTGTATTTCGAAGACAATTCGCTGAGCATCGGCCGGACGCCGCTCGTGAAGCTGAGCCGCGTCACGGACGGCGCGCCGGTCACTATGCTGGCCAAGATCGAAGGCCGCAATCCCGCGTATTCCGTAAAGGACCGCATCGGCGCAGCGATGATCTGGGACGCGGAGAAGAAGGGCGTGCTGAAGCCCGGCAAGGAGCTGATTGAGCCGACGTCCGGAAATACCGGCATCGCTCTGGCCTTTGTAGCCGCGGCGCGCGGGTACCCGATCACCCTCACCATGCCCGATACCATGTCCATCGAGCGCCGCAAGGTCCTGAAGGCCCTGGGAGCGAACCTCATCCTGACCGAGGGTGCTCACGGTATGAAAGCCGCAATTCAGAAAGCCGAGGAGATTCTGGCGGGCGGCCCGGACCGGTACGTCCTTCTCCAGCAATTCAAGAATCCCGCGAATCCGGAGATCCACGTCCGCACTACCGGTCCGGAGATCTGGAGTGATACCGGCGGGGGTGTGGACGTGCTCGTATCCGGAGTGGGCACAGGCGGCACCATCACCGGCGCCTCGCGTTACATCAAGCGCGAGAAGAAGAAGGCGCTCATCTCCATTGCCGTCGAACCGGTGAACAGCGCAGTGATTACGCAGGCGAAGAATGGCGAGCCGCTCCAGCCGGGGCCGCACAAGATCCAGGGCATCGGGGCAGGGTTCATTCCCGACACTCTCGATCTCTCGATGGTGGATCGCGTCGTTCAGGTGACTAACGATGAGTCCATCGAAATGGCGCGGCGCTTGTCGCGCGAGGAAGGCATCCTCTCGGGAATCTCGTGCGGGGCAGCGGTGGCAGCGGCGGTGCGCGTCGCCCGCGAACCCGACATGAAGGGCAAAACTATCGTGGTTGTGCTGCCCGACTCCGGAGAACGTTATCTGACCAGCGTTTTGTTTGAAGGACTATCGGACGACTGACGAATCGGCCGGGTGGCCTTTACACACTTTTACGCTTGCCGTCAGCCCCGGTTGTAACAACCTGCGTTCGGCAGGCGTTTTATGAGTCAAATCCCCGTTACGGCGGGCGGACGCTCCTACCCTCATTCACCCGTTCAGAGCGTCCGCCCTTTTCTCCCTTTTCTAGTGGTGGGCCTTGTCCCCGTAGCCCGCCACGTTGCTGCTTTCCGAAGCGTCCTGGCCGGAGCTGCCCCACACGACATTGCTGCCCCACACCACGTTGAAACCGGCCATGGTTGTGCTTCCCCAGACCACGTTCGAAGCGGACACCACGGTGCTGCCCCATACCACGTTGCTTCCCCAAACCACATTAGTCGTCCATGCCGAAGTGGAGCCCCACACGACGTTCGTCCCGGCAACTAACGTCACTGCGCCGGTGCTGTTGTTTACGCTTACCGTGGGCGACATCGCGCTCGCGCCCCATGCATTCCAGCCGAAGTTGTCGGATTCATTCAGCGCCCCCCACGAATCCAGATAACCGGCGCCCACCGTGAACATGTCGTAATAGATTGTGTAAGTGTTCCCGGTGAGCGCATCGGTTACGGTGCTGACCGAGGGGAAGTTCTTCGTCGCCGACTTCATCAGCCGCGCCTTAATGAGGTCCGGCGTAAGGTGAGGGTTCTTCTGGAGCATGAGCGCAGCGGTTCCGCTCACCATCGGCGCGGCCATGCTGGTGCCGTTCAGCGTAAAGTAATCGGTGGACTGGCCCGCGTTGGCGTTAATGACGTAGTAGCTCCAGAGAGGCCGGTTGGCTGGATACATGTTGGTGAGCGCCGCCCCGGCGGGAACTGCCGCGATGATCTGATTGCCCGGCGCGACGAGATCCGGTTTCACGACGAAGTCGATGGCCGTGGGCCCTTTTGAGCTGTAGCTGGTCATCACGTCGTCGCCTCGGCCGGGCGTGCCCTCATCGTTCATCGCGCCCACGGTGATCACGTAAGGATCGTTGCCGGGCGCCTGGATAGTTCCATAGCCGTTCTCGCCATACGTGTTGTCCCGGCCCATGTTGCCGGCAGCCACCACCACGACGATTCCGGCCTTCCATGCCGCCTCCACCGCCTGGCACAGCGGGTCCTGAGTATAGGAAACCGTGACGGAACGGCCGAGTGAAAGATTTATGACGCGGATGTTGTACGGCCCCTTCAGACTGATGGCCGCCTGAATCCCCGCGATGACGCTGCTGTCCGTGCCCTGGCCATTCTGATCCAGAACGCGGAGGTTGATCAGGTTCGCTCCGGGCGCAATACCGAGAAAAGTCTTTTTGTAGCCAGGCCCGGAGGACAGGGCCGCGTTGCCACCGACGATGTCGGCCACATGCGTGCCATGACCGTACCGATCGAAATAATCGTTCCCAGTGTTCGGAGCGAAGTCGGCGTTGTAGACGATGCGGTTGCCGAGATCGCTCTCGGGCATGATGCCACTGTCGATAATGGCCACGCCGACGCCCTGGCCAGTGAAGCCGGACGAAAACGCGATGTTGGCGTTGACGCCCGGCTCGGCGGAGTCGAGCAGGGCATGCACGGGGTGATCCGGCGCGATGAATTCGACGTCCGGATCGTTGGCCAGCTCGTGCATCAGTTTCCCAGGCATCGTATATGCAGCCGACCGGATCACATCGAGCCGCGCCTTCAGCGCCGCGCCGCGAGACGCAAGGCCCGCGTGACGCTCCTCTGAAGGAACCTGCCTGTACTGCACAATCACCGGTACAGCGGTGTTTTCGTCGACCCCCGCGAGTTCAGGCGAGATTCGCGCACGCAGGGGAGCAGCCGGCGCCGGCGTGGCGCTCAGTAAGGCGGCCAGTATCAGAAATAATCGTGCCATAGGATTGAACCGCGAGGAATCATGCAACCGCTCTTCCGTTTACGGTTCCTTTGCGATACAGTGACTTACCGCAACGGACGTGCATGCGATGGGACATTCTGTCCCCGATGAACAGCCCCGGCTGCGACTGAGTGTCTGGCCTCTCCAGGCGCCAGGTCCTGGTATTTTCACCTGGCGGTACCACCTTCGACCTTTTTCGGGTGGGCGGTCTCAGGTTTTTCCAATATCGTGCGATCCAAAAAGGTAATGGAGCGGCGATTGCCAGCCGATGTGGTTAGTAAGACCGGATCGAGAATGCCCAGGCGATCAAGAGCATATATCACCGCCATGGCGCTGGCTGGCGCCTGCGTGCTGGCGTGGTCGCTCACCCACTGGTCGTCGGAGAATTTCATCCAGTTTCTCGCATATCTCGGGCTGGCCATTCTGGCATCGCCGCTGAAAGTAAACCTGCCTGGCATTTTCAGCACGCTCTCGGTGAACTATGTATTTGTGCTGGTGGCGATCAGCCAGGTCAGCCTGTCGGAGACGCTGGTAATCGCCGTATGCGCCACCATCGTGCAGTGCAGTTTCCGCCCGAAACAGCGTCTCAAACTGGTCCATCTTCTCTTTAATGTCTCCAGCGTCATCCTCGAAAGCGCCATCTGCTACGCCGTGTATCACTGGCCGTGGCTGAATTCGCTGCACGGCGGTGTTCCGGCGCTGTTTCTGGCCACCTCCATGGTCTATTACGCCGCCAACACACTGGCAATTGCGAGCGTAGTCGCGCTTACCGAATCACGGTCGGTCGTCCGCGTCTGGCGAGACAACTTTCTGTGGACCGGTCCGCAATATCTGGTGGGCGCCACGGTCGCGGCCTTGTTCAACGTTGTCAGCGGGCGGGTCAGCTGGGAATGGGCGCTGCTCGTGCTTCCGGCGATATACGTGATCTACAGCTCTTATCGTGTTTACCTGGGGCGAGTGGAGGAAGAGCGCAAGCACGCTACCGAAATATCGGAACTGCATCTGCGTACCATCGAGGCTCTGGCGGTAGCCATTGAAGCGAAGGACCAGACTACGCACGACCATCTGCGGCGGGTACAGCTTTATGCGACGGAAATCGCCAAAGAGATGGGGCTGCGCGAAGAGCAGATTCAGGCCCTGCGCGCGGCGGCCTTGCTGCACGACATCGGCAAGCTGGCCGTGCCGGAATATATACTGTCCAAGCCGGGGCGGCTGACGCCGGAGGAGTTCGAGCGGATCAAGATACATCCGCTGGTGGGCGCCGAAATCCTCGAGCGCATCCATTTTCCTTATCCGGTGGTCCCCATCGTCGCGGCGCACCACGAGAAATGGGATGGCTCCGGATACCCCAGGGGGCTGCGCCGCGATGAGATACCGATTGGCGCCCGCATCCTCGCGGCGGTGGATTGTCTGGATGCTCTGGCTTCGGAACGCCAGTACCGCGAAGCGCTGAACCTGGATGCGGCAATGGACCAGGTCGCGGCGCAGTCCGGCTCGAGCTTCGAGCCCGCGATTGTGGAAGTATTACGCCGCAGATATCGCGATCTGGAGCAAAAAGCGAATACCGTAGCGGTGAGCGATGCGCGCCTTTCCACCGTGACGAATGCCTCAAAAGACCAAGCGCCCCCAGCGGGATTGCCTGCGGCAGAGCATGGCGAGGGCCGGACGGAGGTGCCGGGATTCATCAACCTCATTGCCGCTGCGCGTCAGGAGTTTCAGAACCTGCACGAGCTTACCACCGGCCTCGGCACGTCCCTGACCATCGAGGGAACTCTGTCCGTGCTGGCCGCCCAGCTCAAGAACATCGTCCCTTACGACTCCATTGCCATCTATACGCTGGACGAGGGCGTGCTGTCGCCCCAGTACACTGCCGGAACCGATTCGGGGCTTTTCGCCTCGATGCGGATTCCGCTCGGACAGGGCTTGTCCGGTTGGGTCGCGGAGACGCGCAAGTCCATTATCAACGGCAACCCTTCGATCGAGCCGTGTCCTCTCGCCAACGCGGAGATATCGAGTGTCCTCCTTTCCGCCATTGCGGTCCCGTTGATCGGAACGGGAGGAGTCATCGGCGTTCTCAGCCTGTACAGCAGATCACGGGACGCGTTCACGAACGATCATCTGCGGCTGCTCAAGGCAATCAGCTCGAAAGCCGCGGTGACCATCGAGAACGCGCTCGAATACCGGGAAGCCAGGAAATCGGCTGTCACGGACGCCCTCACCGGCCTGCCGAATACGCGATCGCTGTTTCTGCATCTGGATGCCGAACTGGCCCGCTGTGGAAGGAATGGAGGCAATCTTTCCGTGCTGGTGCTGGATCTGGATGGCTTCAAGGACGTCAACGACCGTTTCGGCCACCTGACCGGCAATCGCGTACTCAAGCGCGTGGCGCGCGGGCTCCGGGAAGTCTGCCGCGAATACGACTACGTGGCGCGCATGGGCGGCGATGAATTTGTCATCGTTCTCTCCTCAATTCTGCCGGACGGGCTGGCGAAGAAAACCGAAGAACTCAGTCAGGTGGTGGCAGCCGCCGGACAGGAATGCACCGGTGAGGAACTGTTGTCGGTAAGCATCGGAGAAGCCACCTGGCCGCGCGAGGGCCTCGACGCAGAGGAACTGCTGGCCGAGGCAGATCGTAAGATGTACGCCGTCAAACACGCGCACCGGCGCCGCCCGAAGCGTCCGTCTCCGGCATCCGGAGTCGCACAACTGGCCATTCCTGGCATCACGGTTCACTGAGCGCACCATCCGCCCATCTAACGGGTCAGATACGCTAAGCTATCGGCATGCTCGGCACGGCAAGACAGGCCTCTCTGGTTCGGGAACTGGTGATTACGCCTCCCGACGGGGGCCCCCGAACGATACCCCTGGACCACGACCGCGTCACTCTCGGCAGATCGAGCGCGAACGAACTCTGCTATGCCGACGACGCGGGCCTCTCGCGCCAGCATCTTATGGTGGAGAAAAGAGGCGAGGACTGGACCGTTCGCGATTGCGGCAGTAAGAACGGAACGATGGTCAACGGGCTGCGCATCACCGGCACGCACACGCTGAAGCCCGGCGACCGCATCACCGCGGGCCACCTCATCATCGAGTTCCGCGAAACGGGCGCGCCGAAGACGCTGCCTGCCCAGACCGTGGTTTTCGTTGAGGGCGGCGCCGGCGCCGGCAACAGCAGCACCCTGGCCGCAAGCCTCGAGAACATCCTGGGCAAAAGCGGCGCCGCGCCGGCGCCGGGCGTGGGCGTGGAGGGCGGAGCGCACATGCGCGCTTTGGTGGACGCCGGGCGCGAACTGGGCAAAAACCTGCCTCTGACGGAGCTGTTCCAGCTCATCATGAACCTGTCCATTGAAGCCGTGGGGGCCGCGCGCGGCGTGCTCATGACGCTGGAGAATGGCGAGTTCGTGGTGCGTGCGGCGAAAGGACAGGGCTTCCGCATCAGCAGCGCGGTGCGCGATCGTGTGGTGAACCAGAAGCAATCCCTGCTCATCAGCGATGTCCGCGACAACCGCGCTCTGATGGAACGCATGAGCATCGTCGAGCAGCAGATCCGCAGCATGGTGGCCGTTCCGTTGCAGACGGACGACCGCGTCATTGGTCTCATTTACCTGGATTCGCCGCACTTCATCCACGAGTTCACGCCCGAGGATCTTAATCTGCTGACGGTGATGGCGAACATCGCCGCGGTGCGCATCGAACACGTCCGGCTGGCCGAAGTAGAGCAGGCCGAAAAACTGCTTTCGCGCGAGTTACAACAGGCCGCCGAGATCCAGCAAAAGCTGCTGCCCGTTTCCTCGCCGCAACTACCTGGCCTGGAACTGGCCGGATACAACTCGCCCTGCCGTACCGTGGGCGGCGATTATTACGATTACATCCCCACCGTGGACGGACGTCTGACGGTGCTGGTGGGGGACGTCGCGGGCAAAGGGATGCCGGCGGCGCTGCTGGTTTCCAATCTACAGGCGCGAGCACAGGTGCTGTTCGACGATGCGCCGGACCTGGGCGCCGTGGTGGCGCGGCTGAACCGGGTCATCTGCCAGAACTGTCCCGGTAATCGCTTCATCACCTTCTTCGTCGCCGTCATCGACCCGAAAACGGGCGAGGTCACTTACTGCAACGCAGGACATAACCCGCCGATCCTGGTCCGCGCCAATGGCGATCGCGAACACCTGAGCGACGGCGGCATGATCCTCGGGATATTCCCCGCCGCGCCGTACAAACACGCGAAGACGAAGCTCGAGCCTGGCGACCTCCTGGTGATGTTCAGCGACGGGGTAACGGAAGCCTGCCAGCCCGGCCTGGACGAGGAGTTCAGCGAGGAACAACTCGCGGCGCTGGCTTCGGAACTGAGGAGCCAGAACCCCGACGCCATTCTTCGCGTCATCACCGAACGGCTGAAAGCGTGGATCGGCGATGCTCCGCCCGCGGACGATATTACGCTGATCATCGCGAAGCGGGTGTTTTAAAGCAGCCCGCCTGACGTGTGTTTGTCAGCCCGGTGGGGCAGGCGCCCTCGCCTGCGGCGGGCGCCCCCGCCCGGCTGGTCCAGCCGGCATTCAGAAATTACAGAGCAGACCGACGACGCGTCGGCCGCGGGCGAGGGCGCCCGCCCGAGCGTGCGTCACGTGGCCTGCTCTACTTTCCGAGGAAACCCGAAGCTGCCTGCTTGCCCGATTCGAAGATCGCGTACTGGACGGCGTCGTAACCCAGTCCTGACGCGAGCCGCACCGTTTCGAGCGCCGAGTTGCCGGCCAGCAGGAGAACCGATCGATGCGGATCGAGCGGATTCGTCGCCGCCAGAGCGAGCGCGTCGCGGTCGGAGGCGTGAGTGGCCCCGGCGATTCGGAACACGGCGGCATCGTATTCGAGCCCCAGCTTGCCGGCGATGCGATCGAGCGCCGAGTTTGTCTCCGGCCGGCCCACGAAGATGAGGTCGTGCGTGCGCAGGTCCTCATCGGACAGCTCGAAATCCTTCCGAACCGGCGCCTCGCTCTCATACAGCCCGAGTAAATGCTTCTGAACCTTCTCCGCCGCATAGCGATTCGCGCATGCATCCATCACCGTGCCATAGACGATAAGGGTGCGCGGGATCGCGGGTGACATCCACGCGTATTCGGACATCAGAAAAGACGGGCCGGCGGGGTTGCCCGGCAGCCCCGCCGAATGCAGCCACTCGTTGAAGAATGAGCGCTGGTCCGGCCCGGCGGCGGCGATGAACTGCTCGGCCGCCACTGGCTTCTCGGCGTTCGCCGCGAAGAAGCGTGTCATCAGATCGAAGAACCTGTCATCGCCCATGCGCTTGCGCAACGCGTCCAGCAGCAGTGCGCCCCGGCTTTCGGCAAGGCGGAACGTCTGCCTGGCGTCGGGAGGCCCGAGTGAAGCATTACGGAACTCGGCGCGCCGGACTTCCATGGCGCACGCAACGTCTGCGGCGTGCAGGTCGCGGAAGTAAGCGGCGGAGCCCGCGGCCAGCCAGTTGTCGTCATCCGCAGCGGGCAGGATCCAGCCTTTCCACAGGCGGTCCGGCGACGGCGCCGACGGCGTGGACAGGAACGGGCTGCCGGATTCGACCGCGCGCCCTGCTGCACGCTCCTTCTCGTTCGCCGCCACGATGTGGCGAAGCGAATCGGAAGCCTCTGTCGATATAAGACGGTAGCCGGATGAATAGATGCCTGCGTTGCCGTCGAAAGCTTCCTTCTGCCGCGGCGTCGGAACCCACTCCCGGTCGTTCGGCTTTCCGAACAAGGCCCAGGTCATCAGGTGCGACGCCATGTCCGCCGTCGCAACCTTCGCGTCCATCGCGGTGGAGGACACCAGCGGAGGCGTGCGTAACGCCGTGAAGGCGAACTGCTCGTCGATGCGGCCCTTGTTTTCGCCGTAGAGCTTCTGCCACACCAGGTCGCGCGCTTCGGGCACGTACGGCAGGAACACCGAGTCACCCCGGGGATCTGGCGCGTACTCGAGGCGCACGCCGAGGTCCTTCGCATTGTTGTCGCCCCAGTAGAAGCCTTCGGTCCCGCCGAACCACTCATTGCGCGAGCTGCGCCAGAGCTTCGTGCGCCACGTGCCCAGCTCGTACATGGCAATCTCATTCGTTTTCGCATCGCCGATCAGCCATTCGTTCGTGTACAGGCCGTCGTTCTTCGCTCCCAGGTACTCGACCACCTTGTCAATACTGTCGCCATACTGCAGCGCCATGCGGGCGCGGTAAGCGATCGGCGTGCCGTTCACGTTATAGGGGCTCTGGCGGATGGTGGTCTCGGTAAGCACGATGCCGGCGTCGTTCTGAAGCCAGTCGGTGCCGCTCTGGATTCCCCCGGGGAAGCTCTGCATGAGCACGCGGTGGCCGTTCGCGGGCTTTATATCGAGCATGATGTTGGTCTGCTCGGCGAGGGTGAGAGGCCACATTGTCAGATGCCCGATCACCATGCGGCCATCGCGGGTTGCCGGTCCGGTAGCGGCGAAAGCGCTGCAGCGTGCATTCGGAGGAACGTCGCGCGTGGGCCGGGAATAATCGGGCGCGCGCAGTTCCAGCCCTTCGAGGCCGGTTGGCGTCACCGGCAGAGCTTCGGCGAGTTCCTCCAGTTCGACAACCGTATTGGAAACGATGACGTCGACAAGGTCCACGCGCCGGCCGTTCCATTTAGCGCCTGCGTCCGCGGCGCCATCGGCAATGCCCCGCATCTCCTCGAGCATTTCCCTGTCGAAGCCGCGCAGGAAGAGCGCGCTCGCGACAGCCCGCCCGGTATCCCAGGCCTTGTTTTTCGATTGGGGATCAAGATCGGCGGCCGAGCGCTCCATATATTCGACAATTTCGCGCGACATAAGGCGGCCATGCTGGTAGCCGCGCTCATACGGCGCGCCTTCGATGTGCAGGTAGATCCAGCCGCCCACCGGATAACGATATGCGGGACCGTATGTCTGGACGGCTTCGCGCGCGGGCCACTCGCCTTCCGAAGACACCTGCTCGATGGAAACGTCCGAGAACCAGGCATGGCCGCTGAACGCGCCGCCATCGCCCGCGCTGAGCTCGATCGCGTCGTGCTCTTTACTGGCGACAAAGCGGAGTTTCAGCCGGGTCCACCCGGTAGTGTTGCCGAGCGATGCGGAATGAACGTCGAACGGCATGGAGGCCATGCGGAGCGTCGCGCCGGCCGCGATGGGCGAACGGTCCAGATCGCGCACGCGCAGCGCGTCGGTGCGGACCCAGCCGCTCAGCTCGTAACGGTTCCCGACGGTGAGAGCGACCGGCGCGGAGCGGACCGAAGCGCTGGTGACGCCATCGCCATCGAGGCGCATTGAGGTGGAGTTGCCGCGCCGGACCGCGCTGTCGGGCGATGCCGAACCATGCACGGCCGTCCAGCCGGAGCCGCCGGGATCAAACGAGGCCTGATAGAGCACGCCGGAGCCGGCGAAACAGGGGAGCGTGAGTGAGAGAACGACGGCGATTCGATGCATTCGCACCACCTTGCGCCATCAGGATAGCATCGACCGATGCCTCGTCCCGGATGTGCTGTCACGGTTAAATGTGTAAGCGCAATCACGCGGCCCTGGATTTTTGCATCCAGGAACAGACGCTGATGGGTTAATCTGACACATGCTCTTGCCATCCACTGACGTCCCTCAACATCGCGTGTTTCTGGCCGCGATCGTCGGGTTCCTGGCATTTACATCGAGTCTGCAGGCGGGCTACCTCTTCCAGAACATAATCGACCCGGGAGATCCAACCTTCAACCAGGCGCTGGGTGTCAATAACGCTGGAACGGTTTCCGGTTACTTCGGCAGCGGCGCCGCGGGACACCCGAACCAGGGATACACGGTTGCGCCTCCGGGTTACACCTCATTCACCAACGAGAACTTCCCGGGCTCGGTGCAGACGCAGGTGGTGGGCATCAACAACAGCGGCGTGACCGTGGGGTTCTGGTCAAACACCAATCTGGGGAGCGGCGACGCGAATTATGGATTCACCGATGTCGGCGGCACGTTCACAAGCGTGAGCAACCCGGCGACGCCGGCAACCGGTACGCCGGTAAACCAACTGCTCGGCGTCAATGACAACAAAGTCGCGGCGGGGTTCTACGTAGATGGCAGTGGGAACAATCAGGGATACCTGTACAATTTTGCGGGTTCGCCGACCTTCAGCCCTGTCACCGTACTGGGCGCAAGCAATTCCGTCGCTACGGATGTGAACAACGCGGGGGTGATTTCCGGGTTCTATACGAACGGGGGCGGCAGCGACGTGGCCTTCATCGATAACGCAGGCGTGTTTACCTTCTTCCAGGCGTCTGGCGACTCCACAATGTTCTTCGGCCTGAACAACACGGGAAACGCGGTAGGGACCTACGTCGATGCAACCGGCCAGTTTCACGGGGTTCTCTACAACATCGCCAGTAATACATATCAGACCATCGACGATCCTTTGGCCGCCTCCGGCGCAGGCAACGGCACAACGCTGAACGGGATCAATGACAAGAACCAGCTCGTTGGCTTTTATGTCAATGGGGACGGGAATACGATCGGCCTGATCGCCACCATCCCCGAACCGGCATCGTTCGCGCTGACAGGACTGGGACTGGCTATTGCGGCGTGGCGGCGGAGAGCGAGATCTCGCGGGTGATATCGAAGGAAGATTGTGGGGCGGGACCGATCCCGCCCCACACCTCTTCTACAGACCCTTCTTCGCGAGGAACTCGATCAGATCGATCACTCTCATCGAATAGCCCCACTCGTTGTCATACCAGGCGACCACCTTCAGCAGGTTGCCGTCCAGCACTTTGGTGAGTTGCCCGTCCACGATGGAACTGTTCGGATTGTGCAGCATGTCCGTGGACACTACGGGATCTTCGGTGTAGCCAAGAATCCCCTTCAGTTCTCCCTCGGAAGCGGCCTTCAAAGCCGCGTTCACCTCTTCGGACGTGGTGGATTTCTTCAGCACGGCCACCAGGTCGACAACCGAAACGTCCGGCGTGGGGACGCGCATGGAGTAACCGTCCAGCTTGCCCTTGAGCTCGGGCATCACCAGGCCGATGGCCTTCGCGGCGCCGGTAGTGGTGGGGATCATGTTCAGGCCGGCGGCGCGGGCGCGACGCAGGTCCTTGTGCGGGAAGTCGAGCACGTTCTGATCGTTCGTATAGCTGTGGATGGTGGTCATCGAGCCCTTCTCGATGCCGAACTTCTCGTGCAGAACCTTCACCACCGGCGCGAGGCAGTTGGTGGTGCACGATGCGTTCGAGATTACATTGTGCTTTTTCGGATCGTAGAGGTTCTCGTTCACGCCCAGAACGATGGTGATGTCCTCGTTCTTTGCGGGCGCGGAGATGATCACCTTTTTCACGGAGCCCTTCAGGTGCTTTACGGCCTGGGTCGCGTCCGTGAACTTACCGGTCGACTCGACGACGATCTGCGCGCCCAGAGAGGTCCAGTCGAGCTCAGCCGGGTCCTTGACCGCAAAGATCCTGATCCGCTTGCCGCCGACCACAATGGCGTCGGCTTCCGCCTTGACGTCCTCTTTCAGAGTGCCAAGGATGGAATCGTACTTGAGCAGATGGGCGAGTGTTTTCGTATCGGTAAGGTCGTTAGCGCCGACAAACTCTATGTTCGAGTTATGAAGACCTGCGCGGACAACATTCCGGCCGATGCGGCCGAAGCCGTTAATACCAACTTTGATTGCCATATGTCTCCAGTCTATTAGTTCTGCGAGAAGAAAGCTTTCTCTCGATTAGTAAGACTTGTAACGTAATTGACAAAGGGAAGGGCAGGCCTGCGCCTGCCCACACGAAAGGAGGAGCCAGCGGGCGTTCCGCGATTCTCTACTTCGATGGCTCGGCCGTGATGCCCTGCGGGCCGAGTTGCTTCTGCGCTTTGATCTTCTTGGCCTCGAGCGATTTCTGGACCCAGTCGTTGGCGGTGGCGATGTCCTTTTTGGTCTCGTCGATCGAACTATCCAGCGATGCGCGCTCGCGGATCAGCAGGTTCATATAGGCCATCGCTTCGTCATACTGCGGATCGATGTCCAGCGCGTGCTTCAGGTTCTCGATGCCGTCCTCCACCAGGCTGCCGTACTGCGACTGCAACTCGGCTTTGATCTTCGGATCCTTGAAAGGCATCTCTTCGTCGGGCTTCATGCCCTGTTTGTTGAGCGCCGCCATCCATCGGGGATACCATTTCAGCCAGTCGATTACGCCCAGGCTGTACCAGGCTTCCTTATTCTTTGGATCCACCTTCAACAGCTTGAGGTTCCATTCCCGCGACTCGTCCAGCTTCTTCAGCTTGGACTCGAGATCCGTTTCGCCGGTCTGCTCCTGAAAACTCAGGCTGGCCAGATATTGCAGGGCAGTCTTGTCATTCGGGTTCTGAGCAAGAACCTTCTTGAACTCGTCGCGCGCGCGGGTGGCGTAAGCCTCGTTCTCCGGAGACTTGGCGCCCGGTATGTACTGGACGAAATAAGACGTGGCAAGAAAGAGGCGCGCGTTGGGATTGGTGGGATCGAGATCGACGGATGTCTTGAAGTGCTCGATGGCCTCGTCGTACTTGGCGCTCTTGAACGCCTGCACGCCCCGGTTCAACTGGTCGCGGGATTTCAGCTTCTGGCATCCCGTGCCGAGCAGAACGAGAGCCGCGGCCCCGGCAAGCAAAAATGCTCTCTTCATGTTCGCCACCTATTTTCCGGCTTCCACCTGAGGAGTCATCAGGCCGATCTTGTCAATCCCGGCGCCCTTGGCCACGTCGATGGCCTGGGTCACGGTCTCGTATTCCAGATTGGGATCGCCCTTTACGAACACCACCCTCTCAGCGCGCGTCTTGAACACTTCTTCGAGACGGTTGCCGAGATGAGCCATGTCGATGGGTTCCTGATTCAGCTTCATGCTCTTGTCTTTGTCGATGACGATCACCACCGTGCGATCCTGATCGGGCGGCGGAGGCGTCTTGTCCGTGGGGGGCTGGGGCGCCAGCGCCTCAAGACCGTGGGGGGTCAGAGGCGTGATGATCATGAAGATGATCAGGAGCACGAGAAGTACATCGATCATGGGGGTGACGTTGATGTCACACATAGACCCACTCTTACCGCCAACTGCCATTGACATAATGTCTCTCCTGTATGCCGGCTGCTTACTTCTCCGCGCCGGCTCCGGCTCCTACGGACTGATGCGCCTGCTGGTCGCTCAACAGGCCGAGTTCATCCACGCCCGCGGCGCGCAAATTGTCCACGACGTCCTCGACCTTGCCGTATTGGGCCCGCGCATCGGCCTTGATGAATACCGTCTTGTCGAGTTTGTTGGTCAGCAGATCTTTTACTTTCGGCGCGAGCTGGTCGGCAGGAACCTGCGAATTGCCTGGACTCAGGTACACTCTGCCATCGCGAGTCACCGCCACCAGCACCGCGTCTTCCTTGTCGGCCGCCTGCATTGCAATTGCGTTCTTCGTCTTCACCATCTCCACGCTTTGCCCTTTGGAAAGCATGGGCGTGATGACCATGAAGATAATGAGCAGCACCAGCATTACGTCCACCATCGGCGTGACGTTAATGTCGGATACCGGGGGTTGTGCTTTCTTTTGCTCCATAACATCTCTCCCTTCGCGCGCCAAACCGGCCGAATGCCGCGCGACTTCCATTGTCCGCCTGCACCCTTTGCCCGCGTGCGCCGTCCCGCCCCGATCGCTGCAGAGGCCGCCCAGGGGCGTCCCGGCAACAGAGGCGAAACCGCGGCGCGGCGAAGGAACCGCAGTCCCCTCGCCACGCCTTCAACTCGCGGAGAAGGACTGCCTACTTTGCCACTCCCGCCCGCTGCGTCTTCTTCAGGAAGTAGTCGATCAGCTCAGAGCTGGAGTTGCCCATCTCGACGTCGAACGCCTCGATGCGGTTGGTGAAGTAGTTGAACATCCACACGGCCGGGATGGCCACGAACAGACCGACGGCCGTGGTGACCAGCGCTTCCGAAATACCGCCGGCGACCGCGCCGAGACCGGTGGACTTTTCACTCGAAATTCCGCGGAACGCGTTGATGATACCGACTACCGTGCCGAACAGTCCGACGAACGGCGACGTCGAACCGATGGTGGCAAGGCTGCTGACGCCGCGCTTCAGCTCGGCGTGCACGATGGCTTCGGCGCGCTCCAGAGCGCGGCGGGAGGCTTCAATCTCCTCGCCGGGGATCTCACTGCTGAGCTGGTGCGCACGAAATTCCTGCAGTCCGGCCACAACCACCTTGGCAAGATGGCTCTTGTTGTAGCGGTCGGCAATCTTGATGGCTTCGTCCAGCTTTCCTTCGCGCAGCGCGCCGGCAACCGCGGGCGCGAACTGGCGCGACTGCTTCCGCGCGCCATTGAAGGCGATCAGCCGATCGATCATGACGCCGATCGACCACGCGGACATGAAGAACAAAAGGATAACGACCGCGCGGGCAAGCCAGCTCATCTGGCCCCACATGGCCCGGGGATCGAATGAAATGGCGGGCTGAGCTTCCTGAAGAAGCATCATCCCCCATACCTGAAATTGCAGTAGCATCTGTCTATTCTCCTGGCGAGTTGAATTGTAACCAAACTGCCGCCGGCCCTCCGAAGGCCTGACGGATCGAACCTAAGTCCCTGTCCAACGCTCCCTCACGGTTGCGGTTCTGACTGCGCGTTCGTAACTGAGCCGCGCACGCAAGCGGTCATCCGCTTCTCAGCCTCCGCTCAGGCTGAAGTTTACATCGATCGTAGTGACCACTTCCACCGGCTCGCCGTTCAGCAGCGTGGGCCGGTAGAGCCATTGCGACACCGCCTGCTGCGCGGCCTGCACCAGCAACGGGTGCCCGCTGACGAGCTGCAGATTCTGAATGGTTCCGTCCTTGCCGATCACCGCGTTGAATTTCACCGTGCCCTGAATGCGCGCCTGCTTCGCCAGCGCCGGATACGTTGGCACCACCTTGCGAATCAGGTTAGCCGCCTGGACGTTGCCGCCGACGCGAATACGCTGCGGCGCTGCTTTTGGCTTCGGCGGAGGCGGAGGCGGCGCTGCGCTCGGAACCGCGCCTACGATACCTCCAATGACGCCGCCCGCGGTACCTCCGGGTACGCCGCCCGGAACTCCACCGACCACGGCGCTGGACGGAGGCGGCAGCTCTTCCTCTTTAATCATCGCCACCGTTTTGGGAATCGTCTTCGGGGCCATCAGCCTGCCGGCATCGAACTGCCTTGGTGCGATCTTCACGGGCTTGGGCTGAACGGCTGCCGGCGGAGGCGGAGGAGGCGGAGGAGGCGGGGGAGCAGTCAACATGCTGGCCAGAGTCGCTCTGGGCAGCGTATCGGTGTAGATCAAAGGAATAAGCACCAGGATGACGACGCCGATCAGCTCGCCGATCAGCGATAAGGTCACCGTCCAGGCGCTACGCGTCTTGCCTTGTACGAACGTCTGCTCGAACATAACCTGTCCACCTTTCCGAATCTCAAACGGCCCGGACAGTTCGCTGCCCGCGGCCTTCATGTTACTTCACTCGCGCCGTCCCTCTTCCCACGCCTTCCCGTTGAACCCTCGCGCTCACGGCCGCTTTCTTTTTCCGGCCCTCGAGGAAGTTCTGCCAGAATATCAGGATTGGGCTGGCGATGAAAATAGACGAATACGTACCTACGATAATGCCTACCACCAGCGCGAACGCGAACCCGTTCAGAACCGCGCCGCCGAACAGCCACAGGGAAAGGGCCGTCAGCAGGGTCAGTCCGGAGGTCAGAACAGTTCGACTCAGCGTCTGATTCACGCTCTTGTTAATCAGCGATTCCAGCGGCTCACGCCGCATCAGCTTCAGGTTCTCCCGGATGCGATCGAACACCACAATGGTGTCGTTCATCGAATAACCGACCAGGGTGAGCAGCGCCGCAACCACCGTCAGCGAGATCTCCTTATTGAAGAGCGAAAACAAGCCAATGGTGATGATTGTGTCATGGAACACCGCCACCACCGCGGCCACGCCGTAAATCCACTCGAAGCGGAACGCGATGTAAACCAGCATCCCGCCGAGCGCGTACAACACGGCCAGGATAGCCTGACGCCGCAGATCGGCGCCGATGCGCGGCCCGACGATCTCCGTGCTGCGAAGGTTGAACGGCGCGAGGTAGGTCTGCTGCTTCAGCGCGCCGATCACCTGCGGCGTAACACCCGGAACCTGGCTCAGGGCATTGTAATCGCCTATGATGCCGGACCGCGGCGGCGTGTCCCGGTAATTCGTGATGGCTTTCGCGATGTCCTGCAGCTGAGTCTCGGAAATCGGCGCTCCGGCGCTCTGCAGCGGCTCACGCACACGATCGGCAATCGCGCTCGCGCCGGCATTGTTCAGATCCAGCAGACCGCTCGACGGCGCGCCCCCGAAGTTCGTCTCCAGAGTTTCGACGATCACCCGCCGCACCTGATTGAGCTTCGCGTCGGTATTGACATCGGTGCCGATAATGATTTCGTTCTGGCTCGATGTCACCGCCGTCACCTCCACCGGAAAGTGCTTGTCCAGGGCTTTCCGGATCTTCTCTACCGGCGGTTTGCTCGCGAAGCGGACGTCCATCAAAGCGCCGCCGCGAAAATCGATGCCATAGCGCGGCCCCCCCTTAATGGCGAGGCTGACGAGACCGGCGGCCGTGAGTACGAGGGAAAGTCCGATGAACGGCCACTTCTTCCCCAGAAAGTCAAAGTTCGTGTTCTTGAATAATTCCATGCAGCTTCAAACTGCCGGTCTGCGCCTTACTACGGTTAGACACCGGCTGTTAACAAAAGTTCCCGCTCCAGAGTCCCGCTCCTTCCGGTTGCGGATCCCTGCCGGCCCTGCCCCTTCTCTCGCGCGCCGGCACACACCAGCGCGCTCGGGCAAACGGCCCAAAATTGTACGCAGCAGGGCGGTCAGATGCTGATTGCCGCCACCCGCCTGCGCGAAAGCTCCCAGTCGAAGATCGTCTTCGACACGAAAACGGCCGTAAAAACATTGGCGATCAAACCGATCACCAGGGTGACGGCAAACCCCTTAACCGGACCCGTTCCGAAGAGGAACAGGAAAGCGCACGAAACCACGGTGGTGACGTGCGTATCGATGATGGTCAGAAAAGCCTTGCTGAAACCGGTGTCCACGGCCGCGGCGACGCCCTTGCCGCTCCGGAGTTCCTCGCGGATGCGCTCGAAAATCAGAACGTTGCTGTCCACCGCCATGCCGATCGTCAGGATGATGCCGGCGATGCCGGGCAGGGTCAGCGTTGCGTTGAAGTACGCCAGCGCCGCCAGCAGAATGACGGCGTTCAGGAACAGCGCAAGCGTCGCATTGATTCCGGCGCCCCGGTAATAGACGAGCATGCATCCCACGACGGCGATCAGACCGGCCAGGCCGGCATAGATGCCTTCGCGGATCGAATCGGCGCCCAGAGACGGCCCGACGGTACGTTCCTCTTCCACCACTACCCGCGCCGGCAGCGACCCCGCGCGAAGGTTCAGCGCCAGGTCGGCAGCTTCCTGCTGGTCGGTAGCGCCCTCAATCACGCCCGTGTCGCTGATTTTGCCCTTGATCACAGGCGCTTCCAGTACCTTACCGTCCAGCACGATCGCCAGGCGGTTGCCGATGTTGGCCTCGGTGAAGCGCTCGAACCGGTGAGCCGCGTCCTGGGTAAGGACGAAGTTCGTCTCCCAGGTGGCGTTCGTCGAGTTCTGGCTGGCATGAGCGTCGCGAAGATCCTGCCCGCGAATTACGGGGCTGCGCGCCAGCAGGTACCATCCCTGATCCGTACCGCGCCGCGGAACCCCCTCGACAAGGCGCGTGTTGAGCGGCAGCACGCCGCCGTGCTTCGCCATGGCGTCTTCACGACTCGTGAAGGGGCCGTCCTTCACCTCATATAGCTCCAGCATGGCCTGCTCCTGGAGCAAAGCCCTGATTCGGGCCGGGTCGTCCACTCCGGGGAGCGAGACCAGCAGCTCGGCTTCGGCTTCCGCGCGCCCGCGCTGCTGCACTGACGATTCCGCCAGACCGAGGCCATTGATCTTCCGCTCGATGGTGTGCATGGTCTGGGTGAGCGTATCCTGCTTCAGCTTGAGCGCCGAGGTAGGCTTCATGGTCATGCGGTAATCGGTGGCGTTGATCGGAGTGAGATTCCAGTCCGGGTATTCTTCGGCGATCAAGGTCCGCAGATCGCGAGTGCGATCCGCCGGCACGCCCTTGATGATGATCTGGATCTTGTCGGCGTCCTCGAGGCTGGCCAGATCGTTACGGCTGATATCGCTGGCATTGATGTTTTGCTTCTGCAGCGCATCCTTCAGGCGTTCGATGACGGTATCCGCCTCGGCCATGAAGGCATCCTGCAACTGAACCTGTAGCACGAGGTGGCTGCCGCCCTTGAGGTCGAGCCCGAGGTTAATGTTCTTTTTAAAATTGTCGACGATTGCCGCCGGCGATCTGGGCACGCCGATGATGCCATACACGCAGATGAGAATCACCGCGATTATGATTCCGGCCCGCAGTTTGAAATTGCGATTCATGCTTCGTTCCCGCGCGTCCAGCCCCACGCGAATCCGTGCGGAGGGACGCGATTATCTTATCCCTTCTTTTCCTCCGGCACCAGTCCGGACACAGAGCTCCTGCTTACCTGCAGTTTGATGTTGTCCGGTTTGACGCGAAGTATCAGCGTATCATCATTGTTGATCGTGACAATGGTACCCACGATCCCGCCGCTGGTGATGACCGTGCTGCCGTTCTGCAGGTTCTTCAGCATGGCTTGCTGCTGCTTCCGCTGCTTCTGCATGGGCATGAACACCAGCAGGTAGAAGATGCCGATGATGAGGATGAGCGGCAGGAACCCGACGATCGGATTCGATGCGGACGACTGAAGAATCAGTGTGAAAACCGTCATTTTATCGATGAACCCGCGCCGGGGCCGGTTTCTACCGTCTCACCGGACATTTTCCTTGTAATGTGGCAGGGACTAAAACGCACAGAACGCGCTCTCTCGTGCGCACGCCTTCCAATCTTACCCGGCTGGCGCGTTTCCGTTCGGAGCGCTCTTCTGGAGCGTACTACCGGAAAGATACGGCTTAACCATTATTTTATCCCCGCACAACGCGACTCGTCCAGCAGGGGTGCGAAGTTCCCGGCCAGGATAGACTGCCTGATCCGGCGCATCGTGTCAAGGTAGTGGCGGATGTTGTGTATAGTGGCCAGCGTCGAATACAGCATCTCGCCCGCCTGAAACAGGTGCCGCAGGTAGGCCCGTGTATGCGTTCGGCAAGTGTAGCAATCGCAGGCGGGATCCACGGGCGAGGCGTCGTCGCGGTACCGGGCTTGCTTGATGACCACCCGGCCCTCGGAGGTGAAAAGGTACCCGTTACGAGCATTGCGCGAGGGTAGTACGCAATCCATCATGTCCACGCCCCGGGCGACGTACTCGGGAAGTTCCTCGGGCATGCCCACGCCCATGACGTAGCGAGGCCGGTCGCGTGGCAGCAGCGGCGCGGTGAAGGCGGCCACCTCCAGGCTGATCTCGCGCGGCTCGCCGACCGAAAGGCCCCCGATGGCGTACCCATCGGCATCCAGTTCGCGCAACCGCGCTGCGCACTCGGCGCGCAGATCCCGATACATGGACCCCTGCACGATGGGGAACAAGGCCTGCTCAGTGCCGGTCTCTTCCCTCACCCGCCTGAGGTGCGCGAAGGCGGATTGCGCCCAGCGCACGGTGCGGCGCATGGCTTCGGCAGCGGTCGTTTCGTCTACCGGGTAAGGCGGACACTCGTCGAGGACCATCATGATGTCGCTGCCGAAGGCGAGCTGGACATCCACGGTGGATTCGGGCGTGAACAGATGAGGGTCGCCGTTCAGGTGCGAGCGGAACAGGACGCCCTCTTCGCCGATCCGGCGCAGACCGGTCAGGCTGAAGACCTGGAAGCCGCCCGAGTCGGTGAGGATGGCGCGGTCCCAGGCCATAAAGCGGTGGAGGCCGCCCATGCTGCGAATCAGCTCGTGGCCGGGGCGCAGGAAAAGATGATAGGTGTTGGCCAGGATTATCTGCGCGCCGAGCTCATCGGCCAGGTCGCGCTGCAGGACGCCTTTCACCGTGCCCTGTGTGCCCACAGGCATGAACACGGGCGTCTCGACGGGCCCGTGCGGGGTGTGAAGGATTCCGGCGCGCGCACCCGTTACCGGGCACTCAGCCTGGATCTCGAATCGCACATTCCCACTGTGGCACGGAGAGGCGAAGGCGGCATAATTAGTTGAGGAGTTCCGGGATGGCTACTACCGCGACAATGTCAGGCCCCCAGTTCGACGCTCTTCCTTATGAAGAGGGCCGCAAGTGGGAACTGCTGGAAGGGGAGCTGATCCCTGTGTCCAGCCCCACACCGAAGCACCAGAGTATCGTTCGAAGGCTGCTGATTGCCCTGACGCTGTTTCTGGAACGAACGAGTCAGTCAGGCATCGTATGGAGCGATGTCGAATTCGCGCTTAGCGACGATTACCGGGTGCGACCCGATGTGCTCGTGGTACTCGGGAAACGGGCAGCAGAGATCGATGCCGGTGGCATTCCGGTTCCCGGCGCGCCCGATATCGCGGTCGAAGTCATCTCGCCCACCGAGCGCGCGGTTGACAGCCAGGCGAAAGTGCAGGCGTATCTGCGATACGGCACTCAGGAAGTCTGGCAGGTGTTCCCGCGCTCCCGTACCGTTATGATCCACCGCGGCGCGGCGAGCACGACACTAAGCGACACCGAAGCGATTGCCACGCCCCTGCTTCCGGGCTTTTCCCTCGCGGTGAGCAGTATTACAAGCTTGCAGTCCGTTTCCGAGCCGTGACCGTGAGGGAGCGGCACCGAATTCAGACCTTCCGAACGAGCGGTACGCAGCGTTACCGCTCCCTCACGGTCGCGGCTCTGTAACGCTGGTGCTAGTCCCACCGGATCTGTTCGAACAGTTCGCGCAGGCGCCTGCCTCGCGCCGGATTCACGTTTTCCACGAATGCCACACGGCCCTCCAGATGTTCCCGAAAACGCGGGTGCGCGGCGCGGTTCTCACCCTCCGGTCCGCGCCGGACGCAGTTGGTCAGCACTGCCTTCAGCCGATCGAAATCGGGCCGCATGATATTCGCGTGCCGGTTCGTAACTATTCCAGCGAGGTGCTGGCGCACGCCCTGCCGCATCACGCGCGTTTTGCGATGGAATGGCTGGAACCCCTCCTCGAGCAGGACAGCGGCAACATGCGTTGCGAACCGATCCACGCGCCAGTCGAATGCCTCGTCGCCGGAAAACGCGAGATCGTCGGCGTAGCGCGTATACTGCGCGCCGGCTGACGACGCGAGTCCAGCGAGGCGGCAATCGACGCGGTACGTGCACAGATTCGCCAGCGCCGGCGACGTGGGCGCGCCCTGCGGCAAATGCGGCCGCGCATACAACTCGCGCGCTTCACGCAGGTCCGCGGCGCTCAATTCCTGCGGCGCCTGTTTCCAGACATCCCGCGGGACGGCGTTCGTGCAGACTCCTCCCAGCAGGTCGGCCACCGGCTCGGGATACCCGAGCGTGCGGAAGAACGCCTGAATCCGCGCTCCGCCGAAGGACGGGAAATAATCGCGCAGGTCCATGCGCAGCACCACGCGCTGACCCACGTGAGACGCGACGAACGTCCTGATGGACCGGCCTCTCACGAACCCATGAGCCGCCGGATGCGCCGGGATCCTGTCCAGAATGCCTTCGAGTATCCAGCGCTGCATCTTCTTCAGCCGCGGCTTCGGCGCTTCGATCAGACGCACGCCGCCCGACCTCTTCGCGAGCACGCGGTAGCGATAATGCCGCAATGCCGGAGCATTCCTCTTATACCCGAGGCCTTTCAGATCGGCGAACCAGTCCAGCTCGCCTGGCGTGAGTTGGAAGAGATCGGCCAACTCGCCCGCGGACGTGATCGCCGGAATCTCCCAGGACGCCGCGGCCGAAGCGGGTTGCATGCGGTGCGGCTCGATCAGCCATTCCTCGACCGACAATTCGCGAGCATGCTTTTTCCGCGCGCGTTCGAAGCCGCTGTCTTCCCGCAGAAACAGAACGACATCGCGGATCCGTGGTCGCGTCCGGCTGCCGCTGAAAGCATCGAGGTACCGCTGCGCCAGCGGCTCCAGCCACGGCCACGACCGGCCGAGGGTACGGCTCAGGCGATCGACGGCCGGTTCCGGTTCCTGCTCGCCCGCGAGAAGAGACCTGGCCAGAGCCGTCAGGAGCGAGCGCGTTGACATCGGGGATTCACGGCGGATGCTCCAGCGGGTCTGACTCTGCGTGAGCTGTTCTGCGCAACGCGCAGTCTCCGCTCGCGCGACGAAATGCCAGTTCTACACGTTGCCCCGGGGTAACCCCGGAGAGGCACAACCGAACCCGAGGGCTCGATCGCGGCCAGGCCTGAAGCACCCGCCGAGGCGAATCATACCATTGTGCGTGGCCGTGCAGGCTAAGATGGAATCGTGCCTGAACGTTGCACCTGTGGCGCGCAGCTTCCGCCCGACGCGCGGTTCTGCCACAAATGCGGCAAGCCGCAGTACGATTATCCCGGGACGGAGCCCGAGCCTGAGATCGCACCGGCGCCCGCTCCGGTGGTGGCCCCCGCCGCGCCCGAGCCGATCGGCTTTCGCAACAAAATGGCAGTGCGGATCAGCCTCGCCACGGCGACGCTCGCTTTTGTGATCTTCATGTTTCCCGCGCCTGCGCCGGTGAAGCTGGTTCTCATGTTCGTGGTGTTCATCGCCGCGGGCTACATGGCGGTGTGGGCCTACGTACGCCGCACCGGACAGCCCGTCTCGCTTGGCGGCGGCACGCGCATTGGCTGGATGACGGGGCTATTCTCGTTCGGCATTGTCGCCGCGGTGCTGGTGGCCGGCACCATCATCGAGTTTCCGGAAATGCGGCAGCAGCTCATGGCCGACCCCCGCATCGCCGAGATGATGCGCCTGATGGACGACCGCACCGTGCTCATCGCAATGATCATTTCCGAGCTGTTCTTCACCTTCGTGCTGTTCACTCTCCTTCCCATGGCGGGCGGCGCTCTTTGCGCAAAGTTTCTTCACAAGGACTGATGCGGCCAGTCGCGCTGCTGTTCGCCGCGGCTCTCCTTACCTACGGCGAACAACCAAACGATCCGTGGGCGCGGCCCGTCCCGCCTGTCCACATCGCCGGCAACGTCTATTACGTCGGCTCCGTGGATCTGGCGTGTTTCCTGGTCACCACGCCGCGGGGCCACATCCTGATCAACACCGGTTTCCAGCAGATGGTCCCCGGCCTGCGGGCCAGCGTCGAGAAACTCGGGTTCCGGTTCAGCGATATCCGGTATCTGCTCGCCAGTCACGTCCATGAGGATCACGTTGCCGGATTCGCCGCCGTGCGCGCTCAGACCCATGCAAACGTGGCTATCATGGCAGGCGATGCAGACATCCTGGAGCACGGCGGAAAAGGCGACTTTCTGTTCGACGGCCGCATGAGCTGGCCGCCGTGTCCGGTGGATCGCGTACTGCACGACGGCGACACCATCTCGCTCGGCGGCACGACGCTGACCGCGCATCTCACGCCCGGCCATACCAAAGGGTGCACCACCTGGACAACCACCGTCACGGAAGCCGGCCGGCCATTGCAGGTAGTGATCATCGGCAGCACGAGCATCAATCCCGGAACGAAGCTGGTGCACAATCCGAAGTATCCGGCCATCGCGGCCGATTACGAGCGCACGTTTCGCACGCTCCGCGCGCTGCCCTGCGACGTGTTCCTCGCCGCGCATGCAAGCCAGTTCGGCATGGCCGAGAAACTGAAACGACTGAACGCCGGGGCGAAGGAGAATCCGTTCATCGATCCGCAGGGCTATCGTGCCTTTGTGGACAGAACAGAGGCCGTGTTTAATGAGGAGCTGGCCCGGCAGACGGGCGCCGGCAAATGAGAGCGCTTCTCGCGCCCCTGCTGGCGGCGGCTCTGCTGGCCCAGGCTGCGCCAGAAAAGCTGTCGCCCGCCGATACCCGCGCCAACATCGAGAGCTTCGAGTACGTCTGGAAAACCGTCCGCGATAAATACTGGGATCCGAATTTCGGCGGCCTGAACTGGCAGAAGGTCCACGACGACTTCCGCCCGCGGATCGAGAAAGCCCGCACGCCGGAGGAGGCCAGCGCCGTCCTGCAGGCCATGCTGAATACGTTGCACGAGAGTCACTTCGCGATTCTTCCGGCGGAGGCTTACTCGACGCTGCGGGGCACGGGCGGCGGACCAGGTACAACCGGCATCACCGTACGAGTGGTTGGCAGCAACGCGCTGGTGACCCGGGTTGCGGCCGAGTCGCCGGCCGCGCGCGCGGGCATTCACACCGGTTGGGAGCTGCTGCGCGCTGGGTCTGACGAAATGGCGCCGCTCATCGATAAAATCGGCAAGGCCTATGCGGGCTCCACGCTGCGCGAGCTGATGCTGGTGGAGGCGATCGAACAAAGGCTGGCCGGAAGCGCCGGCGAGACCCGCGAGCTCGTCTTTGCCGACGGCGATGGCGCCACGGTTCACCGAACCATCATGCTGGTGAAGCCGCCGGGGAGTCTCACGCAGTTCGGTTTCCTGCCGCCGATGTACGTCTCGTTCCAGGCTAAACGCGTGCGCCCCGATATTGGCTATTTCCGCCTGAACGTTTTTCTGGACGTCACCACCGTCATGGACGCGTTCAGCCGCGCAGTGGAAGAGTGCGCCGATTGCCGCGGGTTCATCGTCGATCTGCGCGGCAACCCCGGCGGGATAGGGGCAATGGCCATGGGCGTGGCCTCCTGGTTCATCGACAAGCCGGGCCAGCAGTTGGGAACGCTGTACATGCGCGCCACCACCCTGAAGTTCACCATCTTTCCGCGGCTCAATCCGTTCCAGGGACGTCTCGCGTTCCTGATGGACGGCGCGTCTGCCTCGACGTCCGAGATTCTGGCGGGCGGCTTGCAGGACCTCGGCCGCGCGCACGTGTTCGGAACGAGAACAGCGGGCGCGGCGCTTCCTTCGGTGATTGAGGTTCTGCCGAATGGCGACGGGTTTCAGTACGCGGTGGCCAACTATATTTCGGCCGGAGGCAAGCCGCTGGAAGGCCGCGGCGTGACGCCCGACGTCAGCGTCGAACTGAATCGGGCAGATCTGCTGAAGGGCGAGGACACTCCGCTGAATGCTGCCATACTGTGGATTGTCGGACCATGAAGACAGCTATTTTCGTTGCCTTTGTTGCGTGCGCCGCGTTGCCTGCTCAGCAAACCGCACTGCCCCCTGCCGCAGGCATTCTGGACCGCTTCGTCGAGGTGACCGGCGGCCGGGCCGCTTATGAAAAGCATCACAACGAACAGGCCTCCGGCGCCCTGGTTCTGAGCGCGCAGGGGATTCGCGGAGACATGACCATCTATTCCGCCGAACCCAATAAGACCGTGGTAAAAGTGACGATCGCCGGCGTTGGCGAAATCGTGAACGGAACCGACGGTACGGTAGCCTGGGAAAAGTCGCCGTTCCAGGGACCGCGGTTGATCGAGGGCGCCGAGCTGGCCGACCTGCTGCGCGAAGCCCGCTTCAACGGACCCATCCACTGGCGCGAGATGTACGCGAAAGCGGAGACGATCGGCGAGGAAAAGCTGGGCGACGAGGACGCCTGGAAGGTCCGAATGACGCCGCAAGGCGAGGGGCACGACGAGACGGTCTGGTTCGGGAAGAAAAGCGGTCTGATGCTGAAGCAAGCGGGCACGCGGTCGTCGTCCATGGGCGATATTTCTTACGAGAACACGTTCTCGGACTATCGCAAAGTGGGCGGGATACTGTCGCCGTTCAAAGGCGAGGAAAAAGCGGCCGGCCAGGACATTACTACTGAAATGAAGACCGTGAACTTCGATGTCGAGATTCCCGAAGGAACCTTTGCCGTTCCCGCGGATATCAAAACTCTGCTCGATCGTCAGAAGCCGCCCGCGAAGGCTCCGCAGGCCCGGACCGCACCCGAACCAGCAGGTCCAGGCGCCGGCGGGTTCTCCATCTATATCGGCGGCAGTCCCTCGGCATCGGAAACCTACACGCTGACGCACAGTCCGAACGGGTATGACCTTTCCGGTTCGGGGAAAGCGCAATTCGGTCCGATGAACGTGGATATCGAACAGTTCCGAATTGTCATGAACAACGAGTACCAGCCGCTCTCCGCCACCGTGCGGGCGAAGATGGGGCAGGTTTCCATCGCTACCGATACGAAGTTCGATCAGGGCATGGCCCATAACGAGATCAACATGGGGCAGGGCCCGCAGCAGAAGGACGATCCGGCCGGCATCGATGACGTTGTCATCTCCCAGAACCTGCCGCTGTTCCCGTGGACCGTGCTGGCAAGGCGGGTGAGCGTAGAGACGAAAGAGCCGCAGCATTTCACCGCGTACATCCTGGGGCAGAAGGAGACGCCGCTCACGGTGCAGTTCAGGGGCAAAGAAAGCGTTCGTTTCGCCGGCCGTGAGGAGGACCTGAACCACCTCTCCGCCACTCTCGAAGGCCTGCAGGGAGTGCCGATCACGGCGGAGGTCTGGATCCCCGACGACGGCAGCCGCATTGTCAAGCTGTCCGTGCCGTCACAGAACATGGACGCGTATCAGCAGGGCTACGAGCCGCTGCCCGCCGCGGGAGCAGCGAGCGGAACCTCAGCCGGCGCGCCCGCGCAATCCGGCACTTCCAATCCAAAGTAATAGTTCAGGCCGTAGCGAAACTCGCGGGTGGCCGGAGCGCTGATACACGGCTTGCCCGGTTGGTCTTGCGCTCCCCGCCATTCCGGCCGGGCCGAAACCGTTCGATCGAGCTCCGGGAAACAGGTGACGGCCACGTCCACGACGGCCAGCGTGGCGCCCGCCGCGAGAACGAGAACGGCCCCGAACAGTCGCGCCCGGTTCGCAAGGATTGCCGTTAGCGCCGCGAGAACAGCAACTGCGAACAAGGGCCATATCGGCGGAGTCCCTCCCGCATGCCGGAACCCGTTCAACAGAGCCCCGGGCAATGCGCGCGCTGCCAGCGGAAACGAGTAGACGCATAATGCGCATGCTGCGAGCGTCACCCACGGACGGACAACGCGATCGAGAGTGACGCCGAGAATGGTGGCGGCCGCCGGGAGCAGAGGAAGAATATAGCCAGGAAGCTTGTTCAGGGACACGGAAAAGAACACGAATCCCCACGCAAACCACGCCAGCAGAAAACGCATTCGCGCATCCACGAGCAGATCGCGCCTTACCAGGGCAATCAGAGGGGTCCAGGGCAGAAAGCCGGCGAGCAGCACCGGAACGAAATACCACCACGGGTGGACGTGCTGCAGCGCCGCGCTCCCGAAACGTTCGAAATGTTGCTTCCAGATGAAGTCATCGAAGAACGCACGGCCGGCGCGTAATGAGATGGCCAGATACCAGGGACCGGCCACGATCACCACCGCTGCGAGGCACAGCGCGACGGCACGGATATTACGGCGAAGAAACCAGAGCGCGGGCAGGAACAGCACCAGCGGAACGAGCCCCTTCGCCAGCACGGCCAGCCCGATCAGGACCCCGGCCGGAACCGCCTGCTCAGGTCCGTGGTCCTCAGTGTCAGGCATCAGGAGCAGCATCCCGGCTGCAAACGTTGCCGACATCGGCAGATCGGTCACCGCGATGTGGCTGTACGCGAGCCATCCCGCGGACGTGGCCAGGATGGCAGTGGAGAACAGGGCGGCCCGCTCGCAGAAGGCGCGGCGCAGCGCAAGGAAGAAGAACACCAGGAACGCAACGCTGAGCAGCGCGACGGGCAACCGGGGCGCGAGATCGGGCCCGAGTCCCGCGCGCACTCCGGCGGCGGTCATCCAGTAAAGCAGGGGCGGCTTCTCATACCACGGCTTGCCCCAGAGAATGGGCATGACGTAGTCGCCCGACCGGGCCATCTGAGCGCCGATGGCGGCATAGCGCGGCTCGTCTGGTCCCAGCATGCCCGTTCCCGCGAGGCCGAACATGTAGAGGAAATACAGGGCGAGAGCGGCCACCGCGATTGCGGGCGCGCGGCGCAACCGAAGGCTGTCGTTCAACCCTCCAGTATAATGACCGCTGTATGCGGAGCCTGCCAGCGTTGGCGCTTATTTCGCTCATCGCGATGACGCTGGGCGCAGCCGGCCAGTTCCGCGTCGCCACCTGTGCCTGCGATCATGCCCACCCGGAGACGCTTGCGGCGCGGGCCTGCGGGCTGTGCCGCGAGGCCGACAAACAAGCGCCCGCTGACGCCGTCTTTTTTCTGAAGGACATCAACCCCGAGAAGCCGAACCGCTGGCTCGCACTGCCGCGGCGCCATGAGCCATTCAGCGCGATGACGCCGGCCGGGCGTACCCAATTCTGGACAGCGGCCATCGCCAAAGCGCGTTCGCTGTTCGGCGACAAGTGGGCGATTGCCGTGAACGGCCCGCGATACGTCACCCAGTGCCATCCGCACGCCCACATTGGGACGCTTCTGGACGGCGTGGAAATGGCGGGCGGCGTCACCGTCTCGAACCCGGAGGAGATCGTCGTGCCCGAAGACGCCGGGCTCTGGGTTCATCCCGTCGCCGGCGGATACCATGTACACGCGGGGGAGCAGATCACGGAAACGGTATTGTTGAGGTAGCACTTCATGGGCCTGCTGGAAATAGCGAAGCTCCCGACCGCGGAAAACGCCGCCATCCACCTGCACGAGGCTGACAATGTGGCCATTGCCCGCGTGCCTCTTTCGGCGGGACAGACTTTGCGCATCGGCGGCCGCGAAATCGAGGTGCGGGAGCCAGTCGCTGCCGGGCACAAGGTGGCCATCGAAGCGATTGCGGCGGGTGAGGAACTCCATCGCTACGGACAGGTGATCGGGCGCGCGATGACCGCCATTGAGCCGGGCCGCCACGTTCACACTCACAACGTTCGGTTCGAGGAGGTCCAGCTCCACTTCGAGTTTCCGGCGGAGGATCGCCCCCTGCCGCGAGCGCCCGCGAATGTTCCGGCCTTTGCCGGATATCTGCGCCCCGATGGCCGTGTGGGCACGCGGAACTACATTGCCGTGGTCGCCGCAAGCAATTGCGCCGCGCACACCGCCGAGCTGATCGCCGATAGTTATCGGGGCGAGAACCTGCCGCCGGGCGTCGATGGCGTCGCGGCATTTCCGCACGGCGAGGGATGCGGCGTCACCAGAGGACCGGACCTGGCGCAGCTGCAGAGAACCCTCGCCGGCGTTCTCGATCACCCCAACGTTTCCGCCGCCATCATTCTGGGGCTGGGCTGCGAGGTGAATCAGATCGATCATTATCTGGGCGGTGGAGCGCCGCAGAGCGGCCGGCTGGTTGGCATGACGCTGCAGGGGAGCGGAGGCACGCGCGCGACGGTGGACGCGGCGCGGCGCGAGATTGCCCGGTTTATCGAGCGCGCCGCGGACGAGAAGCGAACCGATGTTCCCGTTTCGAAGCTCGTCCTCGGTCTGAACTGCGGCGGGTCGGACTCGTTCTCCGGCATTACGGCGAACCCGGCGCTGGGCGTCTGCTCCGACATGCTGGCCGAGTTCGGAGGGACGGCGGTTCTGGCCGAGACTACCGAGATCTTTGGAGCCGAGCATCTGCTGGTGCGGCGAGCCCGCAGCCGAGCCGTCGCGGAAAAGCTGCTCGGTTTTGTACGCGGTTACAAGGATTATCTGACGCGTATGGGCGGCTCCTTCGACGATAATCCCTCGCCCGGCAATAAAGAAGGCGGGCTCACCAATATCCTCGAAAAATCATTGGGGGCGGTGGCGAAGGCAGGAACAAGTCCACTCAATGATGTTGTCGATTATGCCGAGCGCGTCTCCGCTCCGGGTTTCGTGTTCATGAATACGCCAGGCTACGACCCGGTTTCGCTCACCGGACTGGCCGCCGGCGGCGTCAACCTGATTGCCTTTACCACGGGCCGCGGGAGCGCGATCGGCTTTCCCACGATACCCGTTATCAAGATTGCCACGAACAGCGCGACTTTCCGCCGCATGCGCGACAACATGGATGTAAATGCGGGCCGCATTGCCGATGGAGAAAGTACGGTTGCCTCCGTCGGGAAAGAGATTTTCGACCTTATGCTGCGCGTTGCGTCCGGCGAGCGCACGGCCAGCGAGCGCCTGGGCCATCACGAATTCGTACCCTGGAGAATCGGTCCCGTTCTCTGAGGTTTCAGCCGTATTTCGATTCCGCGGCAATTTCGATATTATTCAGAAGTGGCGATTCCCGTTTTGTCCACTGGAAGGCTCGTTCTTCGCCCGTGGACAGAAAAGGACGTCGATTCGCTGCATCTGCTGTGGACGGGCGCCGAAGTACGGCGATATCTGTGGGACGACAGAATCGTGACCCGCGAGCACACGGAAGAAATAGTTCGCTCGCGCGTCGTGGCCGGCGAGAAACGCGGCATCGGGCAGTGGACCGTACACGAAGAGGATTCTCCCGTTCTGTGTGGCTTCTGCGGATTCCGCATGAGCGACGACACGGGCGAGATCGAATTGCTGTACGGTTTGACGCCCGCGCGGTGGCATCGGGGTTTCGCCACGGAAGCTGCCGAGGCGATTCTCAGCTACGCGTTCGGCACGGGTCAGATGGAGTATGTCTCGGCGCGAACGAGCGAGCTGAACACGGCTTCGGTGGCGGTGATGCGCCGGCTCGGCATGGTATTCGAGGGGCGAGTGGAATGCGAGAACGGGCCGGTGGTCTGCTACTCGCTCACGCGCCACGCGTTCGAGAGACGGCGTTTGGTGGCCTCCGCCGTCAGCCGCGCGCCTGCCTGAACCGAGGCCGGCGTCACGCGCTACTTTTCCACCGGTTCGAATGTGCCGATGCGAAACACATTGACGGTCATCGGCTTCTCCTGCCCCTGCAGGGTCAGTTCGCCCAGCACGCTTTCGTAGAGGGTTGCGTACTCGATGCGGCCGGTGCGCTTCGCAATCGTCACCTGACCCCAGTAACTGCTGCCTGCCGTCAACGCCATCGTGGCTGCAGGCTTGATCTCGACAGTGTTGAAGAGCGCCCGATAATCCACCACCGCGCATTCCTGGGCGTTGCGCTTCGTCATGCCCGTGAGGGTCAACTGCAGGTCTTTATGGTGGAACGAACCCATTCCGGCCAGCGGCACGCTGGAGACATCGGGCACGTGATACGGGACGTTCGGTTCGAGGTTCCCGAGCTTCTGAGCGAAACCCTCGATCATGATCGTATCCCACACGAGACTGCGCTCCTGCATGGCCATCGCAGGAAACCCGTGGAAGAATTCAGGACCCGCCGTTTCTTCTTTTGAGCTGTGCACATAACTGAATCCCTCCATGAATTCGCGTTCCTGTGGAGGGCCGAAGTCCGCTGTCTCCCCCGGAGCTTTGGCTACCGTGACGCCGTTCCAGCGCGCGGTTCCGTCCTGCCCGCGCGTGTAAAGCGCCGACACGCGTTCGCGCCGGCTGATGTGGCCTCTGGTATCGAGATAGACGTAATCGCATGTAAAGCGCCAGGTCGGGGCCTGCGCGCTTAGCGCCGCTGCGTTCAGCGCCGCAAGAGCAGCAATTGCCAGGAATGTTTTCATTTGCGACTCCAGTCTATCCCCGTACTCCTTCCGAAGCCGTGATGGCGGACTCGCGCCCGGACCGCAGCCCATCGAGGTTACCATCGGCGGAGTCGCCTCGCCGGTGGGGGCGTATCTGGAGGTGGGTCTCTACATCGGCATTTCGCCGAACTATGCAGGGTTGTATCAGCTCAGCATCAGGATTCCGAGCGGCCTTTCCGGCCCTCAGCAGCTCACCGTGACCACGTTGGTCATGCCTTTCGAACGCGCGCGCTTATGCTCCCAATGCTCGTTCAGCAATTCGGCATAACAGCGGGTATTCCCCTGCTCCAGCAGGTCCCGCGCCGCCAGCCCAGGCTGCCTGGTGAAATGAAGGTTGTCGATCATGGCGGCATCGCGTTCCACCGAGCGCCGCTTCTGGTCGTTCAGCACCTCGGCGGCGCTGTGCGTGTAGCCTGTGAAGAACATCAGCAGATTGTGCTCGAGATGGCAGGGCGTGTCGTCGGAGATCGCCAGGCGCTCGGAAGTCACCCGGCCGTCCGGATGAAATTTGAAGCAGCTCAGCCCGCCCACCGCGGCGATGTACTGTTGCTGCCATGCTGGCGATCTCGATGCGCCCCTCGCCGTTGTGTCGCGCCAGAACCTCGCTGAAGATGGGGTGGCGAATCTCGAAAAGCTCCTGACAATGCTCCAGCGTTGATGAGGATAATCGAACGAACCGGCGAATTGCCTGTAGAGTGGCTGTGGGCGAGCCATGAGTACTCAAACCCTTTTCGTACTATTCTCCGCCATGCTTCCTGGCCTTACGCGGGCCGCGGATAACCCAGCGTTTGTTCACACCACAGCGGAAGGCGCCGAGTGGTCGATAGGCAATGCGCTGGTGGAGCGCACCATCCGTTTCGATACGAAAGACGGTCTGCGGACGGTGCGCTGGCGCCACCAGCTCACCGGCACTGACTTCGTCCAACGGGCCGCCGCAGCCCAACGCCTGGGCGAGGAGTTCGCGTTCCGGGCCGGCGAGACTCAGGTGAACGGCAGAAGAGGGCTCTCGCTGGTTTCGGCGCAGACCCAGGACCACGGCAATGAGAAGGCGCTGCGGCTCGTGCTACGCACTCGCGACGGCCGGTTCGACGTGGCGGTGATCTACGACGCATACGACGATGAGCCGGCCATCCGCAAATGGATCGAGATTACGAATCGCGCTTCCGAGCCTGTCACCCTGACCCACCTCTGTTTCGAAGCCGTCAACGCCGCGCCGGGTCCGGCAGCCGACCTGCAGTTGTGGACCGGGTACGGCGATGTGCCGCGGGAGATCTTCTTCACCGGGCGCGTCTCCGACACCGCTCTGGTTTCCCGGAGCGCGCGCACCGGGGAAGGGCTCATCGTCCTGAACGAAGCACCCGGATATCTCAAGCGGACCGAGATGGGCGGTGGCTGGAACGATGCGATCCGCGTGATGTACGACACGGATCTATTCCCCTTCGTCCGGACACTCGCTTCCGGCGAGACCTTCACGTCCGCGAGGAGCTCGATTCTGTTCTTCCAGGACGGCCATGGTCTGGCCGATCGCGGCTGGGTGGCGCCCGGTTACACCTCGCGCATTCTTCTGCGGCGCGGAGCCGCGTACCAGCCGCCGTGGATCTACAATACCTGGGAACCCTTCCAGAGGAAGATCGACGAAGCAACCAGCGCGCAACTCATCCGAGTAGCCGCAAAGATGGGCATGGATATCTTCACCATCGACGACGGCTGGCAGCGTGAGTACGGCGACAATACCGAGAACCTGAAGAACTTTCCAGCCGGTCTGGCCGGGATTCGCGCCCTGCTCGACGGCCGGCATATGGCGCTCGGCCTGTGGGTTCCACTGGCTGCCATCAGCACGAAGGCTCCTGATTACCTGCAGCATCCGGAATGGGTTTGCCGCGACCGTCAGGGTCGCCCGAAGTTTACGGGAACCGCCGCCGGGCAGCAAGCCGTGATGTGCCTCGGCAGCGACTATCGCAAGACCGCCGCACGCCGACTGCTGGATCTCATCGCGAAGTACCATCCGGCCTATATCAAGGTGGACCTGACCACGGTGTTCAATGCCTACGGTGAGGAGCCCGGCTGCAACGCTCCCGGTCATTTCCACAAGAGCTGGGCCGAGTCCCTGACGCGCATCTACGAGGGATTGCAGTTTGTGGGGGAGCGCGTTCACGAGGCACATCCCGAGGTGCTGGTGGATTTCACTTTTGAGCTGTGGGGTGAAAAGCATCTGATCGACCCGGCACTACTCGGAGCCGCCGATCTCGACTGGCTGAGCAATGTCGATGATGGCGAGCGGGGAGACGCTGGGACGCGCCAGGCGCGCACGCTCCTCTTTCATCGCGCGCAGGTGATGCCCGCCGAGGCGATGTTGATCGGCAATCTGCATGCCGCAACGCGCCCGGTCGAGGAACGCTTCGGCGTGGCCATCGGTTCCGGTCCGCTGCTGCTGGGCGACCTCGGCAAGCTCTCGCCGAAGGAGCAGGACTGGTACGCGGAGAAGATCGGCTGGTTCAAGCAGCTTCGCCGCGGCGCAGCGCTGAACGATAGCTTCTTTGCGCTGGGCGAGTGGGCGGAGACCAGCGTGCGTAGCTGGGACGGTTTCGCGCGTCTGAGCCGGCACAGTGACGGCATGGTAGTCATCTTCCGAAACGATTCGGGGGCGAAACAGGCTGTCATACGGCTCCCCGCGCCGCCCGGAGCCCGCTACGAGGCCCGTTCCGTCATGACGGGACGCGCGCTGGGGCTGGTTACGACGGAGACCTTCCTGAATGGCTGGAGCGCGCCCCTGAACGAGGACTACCGGGTCGAGGTGATTGAACTGAGGCGGCAGAAGACAAGTGCCATGCGGTAGCGGCAGACAACAGATCATGCGGCCTGTTCTGGTAACCGGTGCGCCCGGCTTTTATCGGATGGCGTGCCGTTCGGTTCGTGCTATCAGGAAACTCGCCGCCCTGTAACGTCTCGGCGCCTCGCACTGACGCTGACACAATCGCAGCCCTGGTCCGATGCTGCGGTCCGAGATGCAAATGCTGCACCTGAAAATGCAGAAGTTGCCGACTCGCAATCGGCGGAGGCCGCCGGCAAAGTGACTCGCGTACCACTCAGCCGTTAACGGGTGTCGTTGCGGCTTCTCGCGCGTTTGGCGAATCAAGTGCGCTAAAGGCCGTGTGATTCGTCGCCGTTGCAGTCTCCACTTCATCCAGCGCGACGGACTGTTTCCAAAGACAGCAGCGGCGCGCAGGCGGGTAATGAGATTGGCCGCCATTGGTCCTCCAGCCAGGGATTCCGATGACACCCCGCAGCCGTGTCAGAACGCGGTATGCGCTCGCAAAGCGGAGTTTGCCACCGCGCACTAGCATCCGCCGGGAAACGTTATGACACCATCCGGCCCGGGTGGGCGGGACCTCTTGATGTGAGTGGTCTGGTTTGAGGCCGGCCCGTGGAGGAGCCGCATTGTGGAGCAGAAAGCCGATAGCGCACTGATCGAGAAATCAACACGCGGCGAGCAGCCAATGCCACCTGCCCTCGAAAACGATGCCGGAAATCCTGGCATCCTCCAGCGATGGCGTCCGGTGAAACTCATTCTTGTTGCGGCGATCGTACTCATCACTCTACTCGCGTTGATCCCCGGTGCAATACAGAAATGGCTCTGGATGCGGCAACTCGGCTACAGCGGAGTCTTCTGGACGATCCTGTCAGTGCGGTGGGGATTGTTTGCCGCGGTCTTCTCTGTTGCATTTCTGTACCTCTGGATCAATCTTCGCTTCGCGGCGAAAAACAGGGCCACTGTTCGTGGAGGTGGTTCGGTAAGAGAGTCTGCGCTCGCCGGGAGACTCGGTATCCAGATGACTCCAACGGTTTTGAAACTGGCCACGGGGGCCGTGGCTGCTCTCGCCGCTCTGTTGTTTGGGCTCATGTTCTCCGCGCGATGGGATACCTATCTCCGCTTTCGTTATGGCGGATCACAGCGTTGAAACCGCTGGGCCGCCGGCGTCGCGGATGCCGCCGGCGGCCCCAGTGTGTTCACCGCCGAGAACGTCTGCAGCCGAGCAAAGCCTTGCTGGACGCGCCGCTCGGCAGTTCGCTGGCCCCGTTCCGCCAGTTGATGGTCGTACCCCTGACCCCGAGAGGCTCAGGAAGGCCAAAACGCTCCAGTCTCAGCCAATCGGCGGTTCTCACGACGAGCCCCTGCGCAAAGGTCGCCGCGTCAGTTGACGAGAGAGTCATGAAAGTAAGTCCACTTGCAGGAGGGCAAGTCGAAGCATTGGAGCGACGCAATAAATCATGAGCAACCAGCCGACGGAAATCGAGGGCTTCGATTCCCTCGCCGAACTCGCCCTGGATCTACGGTGGTCATGGCATCACGCTACCGACGAAGTATGGCGGAAGCTTGATCCTGGCCTGTGGGAAATCACGCATAACCCTTGGGTCGTGTTGCAGACGGCGTCACGCGATCGGATTGAACGCGAGTTAGGCGATCCGTTTCTCCGTAAGAACGTGGACGGACTGGTAGAAGCCAGCAGGCAAGCCTTGCGGGCGCCCGCATGGTTTCAGAAAAGCCATTCGCAGACGGCTCTGACCTGCGCTGCCTATTTCAGCATGGAATTCATGTTGAGCGAAGCTCTGCCCATCTATTCGGGCGGGCTTGGTAATGTGGCCGGCGATCAACTAAAAGCCGCCAGCGATCTGGGTGTGCCGGTGGTCGGTGTGGGACTGCTCTATCAGCAGGGCTATTTTCGGCAGGTGATCGATAGAGACGGGGCACAACACGCCCTCTACCCGTATAACGATCCCGGACAGTTGCCGATCACGCCGTTGCGACAGCCAAACGGGGAGTGGTTGCGCCTGGAGATTGCGTTGCCGGGATACTCGGTCTGGCTGCGCGCCTGGCAGGTTCAGGTCGGTCGAGTCAGGCTTTACCTGCTGGACAGCAACGATGCGGCGAACTTCCCCGCTCATCGGGGGATCACCAGCGAGCTCTATGGCGGTGGGCCAGAGTTGCGCCTCAAGCAGGAACTCGTTCTCGGGATCGGCGGATGGCGACTACTCCGCGCGCTCGGGCTTCAACCGGAGATCTGTCACCTGAATGAAGGGCACGCGGCGTTCGCCGTCCTGGAACGTGCCCACAACTTCATGGAAGAGACAGGGCAGCCCTTCGAAATCGCGCTGGCGGTCACACGAGCTGGGAATCTCTTCACCACCCACACGGCAGTGGCCGCCGGTTTTGATCGTTTTGCTCCCGCCCTCATCGAGCAATACCTTGGGGGGTACGCCGAAAGGAAGCTCGGCATTGCACTTCATGAGTTGCTGGCCCTTGGCCGCCAGAACGCGGACGACTCGTCGGAGCCGTTCAACATGGCGTATCTGGCACTCCACGCGTGCGGGGCAGCGAACGGTGTGAGCCGCTTGCACGGCCAGGTGAGCCGGCGCCTGTTTCTGCCTCTGTATCCGCGCTGGCCGGAGGATGGAATCCCGATCGGCCACGTGACCAATGGGGTCCACATGCCTACCTGGGACTCGGCCGCGGCCGACGATCTCTGGACGGAAAGCTGTGGAAAGGAACGATGGCTTGGAACGACGGAGACTCTGGAACAGGACATCCGCCGGGTTTCCGACACCAGGCTATGGGAATTTCGCACTGCCGCCAGCAAGTCGCTTGTGGAGTACGCTCGCGGACGATTGTCCCTGGACCTGACTGCAGCAGGCGCACCGTCAGAGGAGGTTGAAGCCGCGAAGCATCTCTTCGATCCCAACGCCCTGACGCTGGGTTTTGCACGCCGCTTCGCGACCTACAAGAGACCCAACCTGCTCCTGCGTGACCCCCAGCGACTGCTTCGTATCCTGACCAATTCTCAGCGACCGGTGCAACTTATCATCGCCGGAAAGGCGCATCCGGCGGATCAGGGCGGGCAGGCCCTCATTCGGGAATGGATGCATTTCATCCGGCGGCCCGAGGCGCGCCCCCATGCGATCTTCCTCAGTGATTACGACATGCTCCTGACCGAGCATCTGGTGCAAGGGGTAGACGTTTGGATCAACACGCCACGGCGTCCCTGGGAGGCTTGCGGGACGAGCGGCATGAAAGTGCTCGTCAATGGCGGCATCAATCTCTCGGAGTTGGATGGCTGGTGGGCCGAAGCCTGGACGCCGGAGGTTGGCTGGGCGTTGGGAGACGGACGGGAGCATGGCGACGACCCAGCCTGGGACGCTGCCGAAGCCGACGCGCTCTACGATCTGCTGGAGCGGGAAGTGATTCCCGAGTTTTATGCCCGCGACGCGCAAGGTATTCCCACGGCCTGGGCGGCGCGGATGCGGAACAGCATGGCCGGCTTGACGCCACGCTTTTCGGCCGACCGCGCGGTGCGCGAGTACACGGAACAGCACTACCTTCCCGGTGCGGCGACTTACCGTGAACGCGCTGCCGACAATGGTGCACTGGGCGCTCAACTGGTTGCCTGGCAGCACGCCCTCGATAAGGAGTGGGCCGCGCTGCACTTCGGTGAAGTGAAGGTCGAGACCCGAGCTGCGCAACACGTGTTTGAGGCTGCCCTCTATCTCAACGATCTCCATCCTGATGCGGTGCGGGTTGAGATTTACGCCGACGGCGTCAAAGGTGGCGATCCAGTGCGAGTGGAAATGAAGCGCGCGGAGGAACCATCCGATCTGTCCAGCTGCTGCGTTTATCGTGCGACCGTACCCAGCACGCGCCCGGCGAAAGACTACACGGCTCGCGTCATTCCTGAGCGTTCCGGGGTGGCGGTCCCGTTGGAATTCGCCCGGATCCTTTGGCAACGATGATGAAAACGCAATTCAGCATCGCCCTCCTGGCCTGGGGAACGGAATGAAGAAAGCGATCCTCATAACGACGTTGTTTCTGGATATCGGTGGCGTCCTGCTCAGCAACGGGTGGGATCATGTGTTCCGCCGAAGGGCGGCGAAGCGCTTCGGCCTGGACTGGGCCGACATGGAGGAGCGACATGCTCTGACCTTCGAAACCCATGAGGAGGGGAAGCTCACCTTTGAGGAGTACCTGACTCGAGTGGTCTTCTACCGAAAGCGCACATTCACCCGAATCCAGTTCCGGAGCTTTATGTGCGCGCAATCGAAACCCTACCCGGAGATGATCCAGTTAGCGACTCAGCTCAAGATCCGATATGGCCTGAAGATCGCCGTGGTAAGCAACGAAGCGCGCGAGGTGAATGCCTATCGGATTCGCAGGTTCAAGCTGGACGAGTTCGTCGATTCCTTTGTCTCCTCCTGCTTCGTCCACCTGCGCAAGCCGGACGTGGACATCTTTCGGCTTGCGCTGGATATCGCCCAGGCCCCGGCCCGGCAGGTGCTGTACATCGAGAACACACCGATGTTCGTCCAGATCGCGGAAGGGTTGGGGATTCGAAGCATTCTTCACACGGACTATCGGTCCACGCGCTCGAAGCTGGCTTCGTTTGGATTGCAGATATGAAACCCGCGGACTCATCCATCCTGACGATCAACGGCGGCTCGTCGAGCATCAAGTTCGCGATGTACCAGGCCGGCGATCCGTTGACGCGAGGACTTCATGGAACGGTGGACCGGATCGGAATGAGCGGGACGAATCTGACGTCCTATGACCAGGCCGGAGATCGGAAGGACAGCCGCAGCCTGACCGCCTCCGACCATAAATCGGCAGCGACTTTCCTGATTGACTGGCTCGAAGAGCAACACGGCTTTGCATCAATCCGAGCCGCGGGACATCGCGTGGTCCACGGCATGCAACACACCGCGCCCGAACTGGTCACCCAGGAGTTGCTGGATGAACTGCATCGCATCAGTCCGTATGACCCGGACCATCTGCCGCGCGAAATCGAACTGATCGAGACGTTCCGCCAGCATCATCCGAAGCTGCCCCAGGTCGCCTGTTTTGATACCGCGTTTCACCGGACCATGCCGCGCGTTGCCACGCTGCTCCCCATCCCGCGCCGCTACTACGCCCAGGGAGTGCAACGCTACGGCTTCCATGGTTTGTCCTACGCGTACCTGATGGAGGAACTCGCGCGCGTCGGAGATACGGCGGCAACTACTGGCCGCGTGATCCTCGCTCATCTGGGCAATGGCGCAAGCATGGCCGCCGTGCGCGACGGCAAGAGCATTGACACCAGTATGAGCTTCACGCCGACGGCTGGACTGGTGATGAGCACCCGCTCCGGCGACCTGGATCCGGGTCTGGCGCCGTATCTGGCGCGAATCGAACAGATGACCACAAAGCAGTTTTACGAAATGGTCAACCACAAGTCCGGGCTACTGGGAGTTTCCGACATCAGTTCCGACATGCGGGACCTCCTCGCGAAAGAAACCCAGGATACCCGAGCGGCGGAAGCGGTGGCTCTGTTCTGTTATCAGGCGAAGAAATGGATTGGCGCCTTCGCCGCCGCGCTGGGCGGCCTCGACACGTTCGTGTTCGCCGGAGGTATCGGCGAAAATGCGCCACAAGTCCGGGCGCGAATTTGCGAAGGTCTGGGCCTTCTCGGCATCGAGTTGAGTGAGCCGCGCAATGCCCGGACCGCGGGAGTTATTTCCACAGACGCCAGCCGGGTCACGGTTCGCGTTATTCGAACCGACGAAGATCTGATGATTGCGCGCTCGGCGAAGCAACTGCTTGAAACGGGCGCGGTAAACACGAGGGAATAAGCCATGAAAACCAACACACATACTCTGACAACCGACGCGATCAGCGCCAGGGACCTAACCAACAAAACCAACACGCTCACGCCGGAGGTGCTCAACAAGATGAATGCTTACTGGCGCGCCGCCAACTATCTGTCGGTCGGCCAGATTTACCTCTATGACAATCCTCTGCTGAAGGAGCCGCTGAAACTGTCGCACGTGAAGCCCCTGGTGGTGGGGCATTGGGGCACGACGCCGGGGCAAAACTTCATCTACGTGCATTTGAACCGGGTGATCAGAAAATACGACCTGGACATGTTCTACATCGCCGGTCCCGGTCACGGCGGCCCCGCGATTGTGGGCAACGTGTACCTCGAAGGCGTCTGGAGTGAAGTGTACCCGAACGTGACCCAGGACGAGGCGGGACTCAAAACGCTGTTCACGCAGTTTTCATTCCCCGGCGGGATCTCCAGCCATGTAGCGCCGACTACGCCGGGGTCGATTCACGAGGGCGGAGAGCTGGGGTACTCGATCAGCCATGCTTTCGGGGCAGCGTTCGACAATCCCGGTCTGATCGTCGCCTGCGTCGTCGGCGACGGCGAGGCGGAAACGGGGCCGCTGGCGACCGCCTGGCAGTCCAACAAATTCCTCGACCCCATCACCGACGGGGCCGTATTGCCGATCCTGCACCTCAATGGCTACAAAATCAGCAATCCCACCGTCCTTGCACGAATCGAGCACGAGGAATTAGAGCAGTTCTTCCGCGGCTGCGGCTGGGATCCGTTGTTTGTGGAAGGCGATGAGCCGGAAACGATGCATCAACTCATGGCTGCCACGCTCGACAAGGCCATTGAAGATATCCGGAATATTCAGGAGAATGCACGAAACAATAACGACGCCTCTCGGCCGCGCTGGCCAATGATCGTCCTGAAGTCACCCAAGGGCTGGACCGGACCGAAAGTCGTCGATGGCCTGCAGATCGAGGGCACCTTCCGGGCGCACCAGGTGCCGCTACTGGTGGATTCCGCTCATCCCGATCATGTTCAGCAGCTCGAAAGCTGGATGAAGAGCTACAAGGCCGACGAACTCTTCGATAAGAACGGCCGGCTCGTGCCGGAACTGGCTGAGCTTGCGCCGAAGGGCAACCGGCGGATGGGAGCCAATCCGCATGCCAACGGCGGCGTTCTACTGCGCGACCTGCGCATGCCGGATTTCCACGTCCACGCTGTCAACGTTCCTTCGCCGGGGGCCGTAGACGGCCAGGACACGCTCGTACTCGGTAGCTTCCTGCGTGACGTTGCCAGGCTGAATCAGGATCAGCGCAATTTCCGCGTCTTCGGTCCCGATGAGACCGTTTCGAATCTCCTGGGCGCGGTTTTCGAAGTTACCAACCGTCAGTGGGACGCCCGTGAGGTCAAGAACGATGAGTTTCTGGCGCCAGCCGGACGCGTGCTGGACTCAATGCTGAGCGAGCACCAGTGCGAGGGTTGGCTGGAAGGGTATCTGCTCACCGGTCGCCACGGCCTCTTCAACAGCTATGAGGCCTTCATCCGCATTGTCGACTCGATGTTCAGTCAGCACGCCAAGTGGCTGAAGGTGACGCTGGAGCTGCCCTGGCGGCGGAAGATCGCGTCGCTGAACTATCTGCTCGCTTCCCACGTCTGGCAGCAGGACCACAACGGGTTCACGCATCAGGATCCTGGTTTCCTCGACCACGTAATCAACAAGAAGGCCGATATCGTGCGCGTTTACCTTCCGCCAGACGCCAATTGCCTGCTCTCGGTATTCGATCACTGTCTGCGTAGTCGGCATTACGTCAATGTGGTGGTTGCAGGCAAACACGCCCTTCCGCAATGGCTGACCATGGACGCCGCGGTGGTGCATTGCACGGAAGGAATTGGCATCTGGCAATGGGCCAGCAACGACCAGGACGCTGCCCAGCCCGACGTGGTGATGGCCTGTTGCGGAGACACGCCCACGCTGGAGATCCTCGCCGCCGTTTCCATCCTTCGCGAGCACTTACCCGACCTGAAAATCCGGGTGGTCAATGTGGTCGATCTGATGAAGCTGCAGCCGCAGAGCGAGCATCCCCACGGGCTGAGCGAGAGGGACTACGATTCGCTATTTACCAAAGATAAACACATCATCTTTGGGTTCCATGGTTACCCGTGGCTGGTCCACCGTCTGACCTACAGCAGGAGCAATCGTAACCTGCACGTCCGGGGCTACAAGGAAGAGGGCACCATCACGACGGCCTTTGACATGAGGGTGCAGAACGACCTGGACCGCTTCCACCTGGTGCAGGACGTGGTTGACCGGGTGCCGAATCTGGGGTCCAAAGGAGCCTACCTGAAGCAGACGATGCAGGACAAGCTCATCGAGCACAAGCATTACATCGACAAGCACGGTGAAGACATGCCTGAGATTCGCAACTGGAAATGGAGCAGCACCAAATGAACGCGCAAGAGCTAATGGATACGGCCAGGAAGATGGTCGCTGACGACAAAGGCCTGCTGGCCATGGACGAAAGCAATCCAACCTGCAACAAACGATTTGCGCCATTGGGGATTCCCCAGACCCTGAACGCGCGGCGTGCATATCGGGAGTTGATTGTGACCGCGCCCGCTCTCGGCGAGTGCATCAGCGGCGTGATCCTTTACGACGAGACGATTCGCCAGCACAAGGAAAATGGCACGCCATTCGTTAAAGCGATCGCCGATGCGGGAATCATTCCCGGCATCAAAGTCGACACCGGCGCGAAGCAACTGGCCGGTCATCCCGGAGAAAAGATCACCGAGGGTCTGGACGGATTGCGCGATCGCCTGAAGGATTACTTCCAAATGGGCGCTCGTTTTGCGAAGTGGCGCGCGGTGATTGCCGTGGGCGATGGCATTCCCAGCCGAGGTTGCATCGAGGCCAACGCGCAGGCGCTGGCTCGCTATGCCGCGTTGTGCCAGGAAGCCGGACTGGTGCCCGTGGTCGAGCCGGAAGTGCTCATGGCCGGCGAGCATACGCTGCAGCACTGCGGCGAGGTGACAGAGGAAGTTCTACGGACGGTTTTCCTTCAGCTTCACGCACAGGGGGTGATGCTGGAGGGTATGATTCTGAAACCCAACATGGTGCTTCGCGGATCGAGTTGCCCTCGGCGGCAAACGGTGGACGAGGTGGCCGACGCCACTGTCACATGCCTCCTGCGTGCCGTCCCCGCTGCCGTTCCGGGCGTCGCGTTCCTGTCGGGCGGCCAATCCTGCGAACTGGCGTCGGCGCGTTTGAATGCAATGAACGTTAGATTCAAATCGCGAATGCCCTGGGCGCTGGCATTTTCATTTGCCCGCGCCATCCAGCAGCCGGCTTTGGAGATTTGGCGAGGCGAAGAAGCCAATGTGTTGGCGGCACAGCAAGCTCTGATCCATCGAGCCAGATGCAATCGCGCTGCGCGCCGTGGCGAATATAACGCCTCGATGGAAGGAACATTGACACATATCCCGCAACTCGCGAAATCGGCGGCGTAGCAATGACAGAGGGAAGACGTGGAACGAATGAATGAGAGTAACTACGGTCACCACGGCAACGAAGGGCCGGATCCCGGCAGTGTTCATCACCATGTCCCTCACGACCAGCGTCCTTACTGGAAACGTGCGCATCGGGACTGGCGTATCTGGGTCGCCCTGCTTTTTATGCTTGCGGCCATGGCGATCTATATCATGAGCGATAACCTGGCGTTTCTCCCTCACCCCTGATGGGCCGTGAAAGACCATGAGCGAGATCCTTCTCCAGCCACTGCGATTCGAACCGATCTATCAGTACCGGCTGTGGGGCGGCCGCCGTCTGGCCGATCTGCTCAGCGCACCGCTGCCGGGAAATGGTCCGGTAGGAGAAGCCTGGATACTCAGCGACCGCGAAGATCATCAGAGCCGCGTTGCCGATGGCCCTCTCAAAGGTCGAACCATCGCGCAACTGCTGGAGCAGTTTCCAGAACAGCTAATGGGAAAGCTGTCCGGGCGATTCCAACGATTCCCCCTGCTGCTGAAGTTTCTCGACGCGCATGAAATGCTCTCGGTGCAGGTGCACCCATCGGGCGAGACCGGGAAGACCGAAGCGTGGGTCGTGCTGGAGGCGGGGGCCAGGAGCCGCATCTATGCTGGCCTGCAGCCGGGTACGACGGAAGCCGATCTGCGGAAGGCGCTCACCAGCGGGACCGTGGCTGATCGCCTCGCCTGCTTCACACCGAAACTCGGCGACGCCGTCTTCCTGCCGGCCGGGACGGTTCACTCTCTGGGCGGCGGCATCGTGGTTTTCGAGGTTCAGCAGAACAGCGACGTCACGTTCCGGCTGTACGACTGGAATCACATCGAAGCGAAGACAGGCAAGCCGCGCGCACTCCAGGTGGATCAGGCGCTTGCCTGTATCGACTTTGCAAACTGTGCGGGCGGTCTGGTGAAGCCGGTAGTGGAGGCGACTGAGCCCGTGAGACGCGAGCGGCTCTTTCATCGCGAACACTTCTGGTTGTGGCGGCTGCGCGGTCAATCGCCGTTTACGGTCGGTACGCGGGGTTTGCCGCGCGTGCTGGTATGCACCGAGGGCGTGGGCCAGGTGGAGCACGATGGCGCCGCGTATGCCATCGCTAAAGGCGAAGTCGTTCTGTTGCCGGCGTCGATCGGGGCGTGCGTCTATCGGCCGTGCGGTGTAGTGAGCGTGTTGGAAATCGGTATACCGGAATGAAAAAGCTGATTGTGTTCGATCTGGACGGCACGCTTGCCGAAAGTAAGTCGTCTCTCGATGCCGAAATGTCGCGACTGCTGCGCGATCTTCTCAGTATCGCCAAAGTCGCGGTGATTTCCGGAGGAGACTGGCCTCAGTTTGAAGAGCAGGTGCTCTCGCATCTTCCCCACGAGGCAAGCCTGGTGAATCTGTCGATCCTCCCTACATGCGGAACGAAGTTCTTCCGTTACGCGGAGGGTTGGAAGAAGCTCTACGAGGAGGATTTTACCGTCGATGAAAAAACGAAGATCCTCGCCTCCCTTGAGAGGGCAGTTGCAGAAGCGGGTTTCAAGGCTGAAAAGGTTTGGGGAGAAGTAATTGAAGACCGGGGCAGTCAGATCACCTTTTCCGCATTAGGTCAGCAAGCTCCCCTGGAGGCAAAAACGAAATGGGATCCCGATTTCGCTAAACGGAAGAAGATTAAAGCGATTCTCGATCCTCTGATTCCAACGTTTTCCGTCCGCATGGGTGGCGCGACCTCCATTGATGTCACCAGGTCTGGCATTGACAAAGCGTACGGGATCGGAAAGCTGCGCGACATTCTGGGCATTTCGTTGAAAGAGATGATCTACGTCGGCGACGCCTTGTTCCCAGGCGGGAACGACTATCCGGCGGAAGAAACTGGTGTTGTTTCTATTCCGGTTCGAGGTCCCAACGAGACCAAACGGGTGGTCGAAGCAATCATCTATTGTTTGTCGGATCACGGTCAGGAAGCGTGAGGAGCATCCGATGAGTGGATTCAAGTTGCGGCGGCTTGGTCTGGTGATGGAGCCGGAGCCGGGCAATCCCCAGGAGATCGAAGGCGTCCTGAATCCGGCCGCTGTTCGCGGACCCGATGGCGAGCTCTACCTGTTTCCCCGGCTGGTTGCCAGGGGGAACTACTCGCGCATCGGCATTGCACGAGTGCGGTTCAATGAAGCCGGCAATCCGGCAGGCGTTGACCGGCTGGGCATCGCACTGGAACCGGAAGCCGACTATGAGTTGCGGCCCAACGGCGGCGGTGGCTGCGAAGATCCCCGGGTCACGTTTGTGGAACCGATCAGTCTCTACCTGATGACTTACGCGGCGTTTTCAGCCCGCGGCCCACGAATCGCTCTCGCAGTCTCAGAAAATCTTTTTCACTGGCGGCGTCTGGGGCTGGTTAGCTTTAGTCCGTATCGAGGCATTGAATTCGACGATGTGGACGACAAAGACGCCAGTCTTTTCCCCGCGGCTATTGCGAATCCATCCAGGCATCCTGAACTGGCCATTGTCCACCGGCCGCTCTTCCCCGGCACTCGTCCCGAGGAAACCGCCTGCCAGCCTGGGGCACGCGATGTGGATCTCGATCGGGAAAGCATCTGGATTTCCTACTGTCCTGTGGCCCTTGACGGCCATGAACCGGATCGCCTTGGCAAGTTCACCTCTCATCACCGGCTGGCGACTCCGGTGGCGCCATGGGAGCGGCTCAAAATCGGGGGCGGTACTCCGCCCGTCCTGACCCGGCACGGCTGGCTGATCGTTTACCACGGTGTAAGCGAAATGCCGCAGGTGGGCAAAGATGCGCACCCCCTTTGTTATTCCGCCGGGGTAATGGTGCTTTCGAAGGAGCATCCACAAACGATCCACTATCGTTCAGCGGATCCGGTGCTGACGCCCTCGTTGCCGCAGGAACGCGAAGGCGCCGTAGCGAACGTGGTGTTTCCCACCGGCATCGACCGGCGGGACGATATCGGAATGCCGGATCGCTTCGACATCTATTACGGGATGGCCGACAACCGGATTGGCGCGGCACGCCTTGATGTGCCGGATTTACTGCCGCCGGGAGGCCTCTCGGACTCGCCCCAGGCAACCGTGTAATAAGGCGGATTAACAGGAACAGGAGGATAAGTCATCGTGAACCCGAATGCAGATAAGCCCGAAGCGAAGGACGATCTGAAATCTCTGCCCATGCAAGAAGTCGAGAAACGATTGGGGTCGTCTGCGGACGGCCTCAGTCAGGCAGAGGCGCAGAAACGGCTGGCGCAATATGGGCCTAACGAGATCGAAGAAAAGAAAACGAATTCGTTTCTGAAGTTCCTCACCTATTTTTGGGGTCCCATCCCATGGATGATCGAAGTGGCGGTGATCCTGTCGGGCGTGGTCGGGCACTGGCCGGATTTCTTCATCATTCTCCTTTTGCTGGTTTCCAACGCCGTGGTCGGATTTTGGGAAGAACGCCAGGCGGGGAACGCCATCGCTGCCCTGAAGGCCAAACTGGCAATCAAAGCCAGGGTGAAACGTGATGGGAAGTGGACCGACCCGGCTGCGCGGGAGGTGGTGCCGGGCGACGTTATTCGACTGCGCCTTGGCGATATCGTGCCGGCGGACGCGCGCTTGCTAACCGGCGACCCGGTGGAGGTGGATCAGTCCGCGTTAACAGGCGAATCTTTGCCTGCGGAACGCAAACCCGGCGAGGCTGTGTTTTCGGGGTCAATTCTTCGCCGTGGCGAAATCGAAGCGATGGTGTACGCCACCGGTGCGAAGACCTATTTCGGCAAGACGGCGCAACTGGTGCAGGAGGCGCACACCGTAAGCCACTTCCAGCGTGCCGTACTGAAGATTGGCGATTACCTCATCATTCTCGCGGTGGCTCTGGTGGCGGTGATTATTGTCGTCGCGCTCTTCCGCGGCGACCCGATCCTCGCCACGCTGCAGTTTGCGTTGGTGCTGACCGTTGCCGCAATTCCCGTGGCAATGCCCACAGTGCTGTCCGTGACCATGGCGGTCGGCGCGCGTCTATTGGCGAAAAAAGAAGCCATCGTGACCCGGTTGTCCGCTATCGAGGAACTTGCCGGCGTGGACATACTGTGCTCGGACAAGACCGGCACTCTGACCCAGAACAAGCTGACGCTGGGCGATCCGTTCAGTGTCAACGGCATTCCGGCAGACCAGGTCATCCTCTGCGCCGCGCTGGCGTCTCGTGCGGAAGACAAGGACACCATCGACCTGGCCGTGATCGGCGGCCTGAAGAACAATCAGGCGTTGAAGGGGTATCAGGTGGTGCATTTCCAGCCCTTCGACCCGGTGCACAAGCGCACCGAAGCCACCGTCAAAGCCGCCGACGGAAAACAGTTCCAGGTGGCCAAGGGCGCGCCGCAGGTGATTCTGGCGATGTCGACCAATGCCGGAGAGATCAAGCCTGACGTTGACAAAGCCGTCAATGAATTCGCGGGACGTGGGTTCCGTTCGCTGGGCGTGGCCCGAGCCGATCAGGAAGGCAAGTGGCAGTTGATTGGCGTGTTGCCTTTATTCGATCCACCGCGCGCGCAGGCCAAAGCGACCATCGCGAGCGCCAGGCAGATGGGCGTCAGCGTCAAAATGGTCACAGGCGATCAGACCGCCATCGCTCGGGAAACCGCGCGGCAACTGGGCATGGGCACGAATATCCTGGATGCCAGCGGACTGGGCGACACGAAGCATCACGAGTCGGCGCAATCGGCGCAGGCCATCGAAAAAGCGGACGGTTTCGCCCAGGTTTTCCCCGAACACAAGTTCCACATTGTGGATGTCCTGCAGCAACTCGGCCACATTGTCGGTATGACTGGCGACGGCGTGAACGACGCGCCCGCGCTGAAGAAAGCCGACTGCGGCATCGCGGTTTCGGGCGCCACAGACGCGGCGCGCGCTGCGGCGTCCATTGTGCTGTTGGCGTCCGGCCTGTCGGTGATTATCGACGCGATCAAGGAGAGCCGGAAGATTTTTCAGAGGATGAACAGCTACGCGATCTACCGGATCGCCGAGACGCTGCGTGTTCTGTTCTTCATGACGCTGGCGATCCTGGTGTTTAATTTCTATCCATTGACGGCGGTGATGATCGTAATGCTGGCGTTGCTCAACGACGGAGCTATCTTGTCCATTGCCTATGACAACGTTCATTACAAGGACAAGCCCGAGGCATGGAACATGCGTCTGGTGCTGGGGATTTCCACCGTGCTGGGCGTCATCGGCGTGGTGGCCGCTTTTGGCCTGTTTTATCTCGGCGAGCGCGTGTTTCACCTCGATCGCGCACACATCCAGACACTGATGTATTTGAAGCTCTCCGTGGCCGGACATCTGACGATTTTTCTGACGCGCACACGCGGCCCGTTCTGGTCCATCCGCCCCGCGCGGATCCTGTGGGCAGCGGTGCTCGGCACGCAAATAGTGGCGACTCTGATTGCGGTTTATGGACTGTTTATGACGCCCCTCGGCTGGGGATGGGCGGCGTTCGTGTGGGGCTATGCTCTGGCCTGGTTCCTTGTGAACGACCGCGTGAAACTACTTGCTTATCGGGTTTTTGACCCCACGAAAGCTCCCTTGCTGGGCAGGAAGCCGGTCGATCTGACGCCGCGGATCGCCAAACGGGCCTATGAGATCTACGAGGAGCGAGGCCATCACGATGACCAGGCGGATCAGGACTGGCTCGAGGCGGAGAACGAGATTCGGAAGGGCCAGGCGGCACACGCGAAGGCTGGCGCAAGATAAGGTTTGCCAGGTTTTCAGCTGTCTGCCCGAACGCGCGCGGATCGGCATATTTAATCGTTCGAATTGCGAGGATGTACTCGTCGTTCGGGCGCATCCGGAAATTCTCCGAGCGCCCGAAGCCCGTGTCTTCCTGAGCGAGTTACAAAGGGGGTCCGGTTCAGTTGGCGCCGGTCGAAATCCGGCTTTCCGGCGAAGAGTCACCGAAACCCCTTCCGCGCCGATCTTTATCAGGCAAGGGTTGCATAGCAACGATGCGGCTGCGGAAAAGAAGCGCCGCTCGCTGCTGGAAGTGAAGCAGTCGATCTACAACCGGGTGCTCGGGGAGTCCGATCCGACGTTGGCCGGCATGAACATGATTGCCGAGGTTCATCTAATGCTGCGAGCGGCTCTCGACCGCTTTGATGGCCGTCGGGGCGGATGCGTTTCAACCGCGAGGTGGTCGCGAATGGGATCGCGTACCGCTATGTAGTGTCGCTTCCGGGCGTCTGGACCATCCTGTTCCTGCACGGGTCGGTTGAGCGCGGCTCGGATGGCGTGAGCCAGGCAAAGGTCGGCCCTGGGGCCGAGGTCGAGAGTCACCCCGAACGGTGGCCAGCCGTGATGGTAATGCCGCAGTACCGGCCGGATGCGGACTGGAACACGCCAGCGATGGAGTCGCAGATCATGGCGGCGCTCGACGCAAGCATGCGGGAGTTTCACGGCGATCCTCGACGAGTGTACCTGACTGGGTTCTCGATGGGCGGGTACGGGACGTGGCGATCGCGGCTCGGCATCCGAAACGTTTTGCCGCTCTTGTGCCGGTTTCCGGCGGGGTCGTGTGGCCGACTCCAGCTCGCATCGTGGATGAAAAACCGTATTCAACGATCGCCGAGAAGGTCGCGGGCATTCCGTCGTGGGTCTTTCATGGCAGTGCGGATCGCAACGTATTCGTTACGGAATCGCGGGAGATGGTGAAGCTGTTGCGAGGGATGAACGCGAATGTCTGGTATACGGAGTACGACAACGCAGCGCACTTCGCAACGTGGGATCGGGCCTATGCTGAGCCGGAACTGCCGATTTGGCTCTTCCCGCAGTGCGTGGTGAGCGACGCTGTTCGATAAGCAGCGTTCCCCGGGTACGGAGCCACGAGACCTTTCAGGATCTCAGCAGCGGCGGAGATGAGCTGTTGTCGCGCCACGCATGGTCTGCGCCGAACCAGACGGATGGCAGTTTTCGCCGGATCTGGCGGTGCTTGTCCGATTCTCTGCTATGAAACCAGATAGGTAGCAGTTTCCCGCTGAATCGCCCTTTCGGGCAGCCGCTCGATCTGGTAAAGTTTTTCGACATGCGCCCGCAAACAGTGATTGCAATTTTCTGCTGCTTCGCGACCGCGATTCCGGCACAGCCTGCCGGCGCCCCGCCCGCTTCCTGGTTGCTGAAGAGCGAACGCACGGTGGGCGGGCCGGAGGCGGATCTGGTCGTGCGCACCGGCGATATCAATAACCTCGGCTTCGGCTGGCCCCCCAACTTCGATCCCTTCTCCGGCCAATCGACGCCCGGGCACGGGTATCCGTGGCCGCCGCGCGCCGGAGCACCGCCCGGGACGGATCGCATCATGCTTGGGTCTGCGGTGACGACTGACGACGTGCGGACCCGCCCTGGCGACGGTTATGCTGCGTCTACTAAGCGCTCCGACACCATGCCAGAACCGGTCACGCTCCAGATGGGCCTCTTGCCGGCGCACATTAACGCAGTGCTCTTCCAGATGTTCCTCGACGATTTCCAGGCTCCCGTCTGGCACTCGCATTTTCAGGTCAGTCTGAACGGCACGCGGATTCCGAATTTCGAACAGGCGGTGAATTCGCTGCAGCAAACCGGACCAATCGGAAAGCTGGTCAGCCTGAAACTGCTGCCTGAATACTGGCCTCTGCTGCGAGCGGGAACGGTGAAGTTGCTTATCGACGACCCGACTACCCACGCTCCCGACGGTTACGCCATCGATTTTGTGCGCATCCTGGTGAATCCGCACCCTTCGAAATATGTGGTCTCAGTGAACGGGTCGGTGGTGGATGCACAAACGCACAAGCCGATTGCCGGAGCTACGGTGAGCGCGGCCGTCAGCAGCTCTACAACCGACCCAGCCGGGCGCTACACGATGCAGGATCTGCCTGCCGGGCTGGTTGTTGTCACTGCCAGTGCGGTGGGTTACGACAACGGAGTGATTCCGGTGGATGTGGCTGCGGGTAACCGGGGCGGCGCCGATTTCCAACTGCGCCGGCATTCGGAAACGGCCGCCGATCTCGAACGGTCGATTGCGGAGAGTGGTTCAGCCAGTGTTTATGGTCTGCACTTCGACACCAACTCGGCCAGGATCCGGGCTGACAGCGCACCTGCGCTGGCCCAGGTTCTCGCTCTGATCAACAGCAAGCCTGGTTCCCGCTGGATCATCGCCGGCCACACGGATAACCAGGGCGGCGCCGAGCTGAACCAGCGACTCTCGGTCGCCCGCGCAAACACCGTCGTGGCATGGCTGGTCGCGCACGGGGTGGCCATGGATCGACTGACTGCGCGCGGCTACGGACCCAGCCGACCCGTGGGCGATAACACGACTGAGAGCGGGCGGGCGCTCAACCGCCGCGTGGAAATCGCCACTGCACCTTAGACCGCGTCACACGACCTCATCGGACGTGATAGTTCCACGTACGCCGCGATGCCTTGCCGCGCCTCAACTAAACCAAAGAGGTTCAGTTTCTGTAATCCGTCCGGGGACCCGGACGGAGCAGCATTTCTGCAGCCTCCCCAGGGGCTGCATCTCCCCGACGAGCGATCTTCTCGCGCGGCAGTTCGTTCTCCACGCTGACGCTGGCGACCACCGACTTGAGTCGTCGCTTCTCCTCGTCCTCCACATCGGCCTCACGGCTCTTGACGCCGCTCTCGCCGGCGCCAGTTCGCCGGCCGGTTTCAACTCGTCGATGGCCAGCGGGGCGTCCGGGCTGCGATATAATCCCGTCGGACGAGAGGATTGTTCATGCGACCTGGCGCGGCTCTTGCGGTGGCGGGGATGGCAGCGTTGTCAGCCGGGTGCGCCTTCCGGGCGGGCGCGCAAAATGGGCCACGGACGGTGACCGTGGCGCAGTCGGGCGCAGGGGACGTGATCGGATCTGACAGCGCGGCGCTTCAAAGGGCCGCGAACATGCTCCGGCCCGGGGATACGCTGTCGATCGGCCCGGGCATGTACGCCATGGTTAACAGCCTGTTCGTTCCTTCGAACGTGACCGTGCGCGGCGTCGCAGGACAGACTATCCTGCGCAAAAGTCGAGGCGTGGAAAACCCCCTGGTGGAGGGCGCCGATTACGGCGACACCTTCCTGAAGCCGGCCGACCCGGCGCGGTTTCACGTGGGCATGGGCGTGGCGATCTCGGATGACAAGCTGAATAGCGGCTGGGACATCACAGTGTCCACTGTCGCCGGGCTGAAGCCGCCGTTCGCGATTCTCGGCTCAATGACCCTGCGCGACTACAATGCCGAGCATGGACACGCTGTCATGCGCAACACCTTCCCCATCCTGTGCGCGGAGGACGCGGTGAATGTCGTCTTCGAAAATCTGACCGTGGACGGCAATCGCTCGGAGAACGCGTATCTGGATGGGTGCCGCGGCGGTGCGATTTACCTGTATCGCGTACGCAACGTGACCGTGCGCAACCTGGTGGCGCGGAATTACAACGGCGACGGAATTTCGTTCCAGATCAGCGACGGCGTTCGCGTAGAGAACTGCGAATCGTACGGGCATGCCGGATATGGCGTTCATCCGGGGACCGGAAGCGTGAATTCGCTGGTGCGCGCCTGTCGCCTGCACGACAACGGCGACATCGGCTTGTTTCTGTGCTGGCGCGTTCGCCACGGACGTTTCGCCGACAACGTCATCGAAGGCAACGGGCAATACGGGATCTCCATCGGGCACAAGGACACCGACAATGAGTTCGTGAACAACATCATCGCGCGGAACGGGATCACCGGCGTGTATTTCCGCGAGGAATCCCCGGCCAACAGCGGCAGCCGCAATGTATTCCGGAACAACAGGGTGCTCGACAACGGCAGCGCACGGGCCGGGTATGGGTTCTATGTTGAGCCGCATGCCGCGAACCTTGTAATTGAAGGCAACCAGATTGGCGACACGCGGGCCGCGGGCGCGACTCAGAAGATCGCGATTTACGAGGCGGCCGGTGCGGGCACAATTGAGGCGAGGAATAACACCGGGATCGGGAATAGGCAGGAAATCGCAGTAACCGGTACTACCGCGCGTCGTTAGGGCGCGCTGCTCAGGCTCGATGTCAATTCCCGATCGAACGATCTCCGAAACGTTCCTCCGATTCGCAGCGCCGCCGGTCGCGCGGCGCGGACCGGTCGTCCGCGAACGGCGCAAACCCTGAAGCGGTGCACGGTCTGCATGCGCATAATCGGCTCCCGCATGCACGAGTGCAACGAAACCAAAGCGCGCATCAATGAAACCAAACAGGCTCAGTTTCTGTAATTTGTCCGGGGACCCGGAGGGTGCAGCATGACTGCGGCAGCCTCCCTGCATGCTCTGCATCTCCGATGCAATCAGTGAGTTGCGGAGCATGAGCTGACGACAAACCCTGGATCTTGCAGAAACTGGCGACCTGTCCGGTTACGCGCGGGAGAGCAGAGTTGGGGCATACGGGGCCACTAATCGACCGTCAGGAGGCTCTCTCCCGCTTTTTTCCGCTGCAGCGCGATATGACGCCGCTCGAAGTGACCGGTGACACAGTGCCGAATTGCGTCGGCGACCATGTGGGTACTCGGCCACAAGTTATTCCGGCGCGGTGGTCATGACTGTGCTCGAGCAAGTGGTTATTGCTTTCTTCCACGCGCATTACGATTATTGCAGTAGCGGGAGGCCTCGGAGCGGTCATTGGCTCACTAAGCGATAACTGGACCGATGTCGGCAACGAGTCGGAACGCCACAATGCTCAGGAAGCCCATTACGCGCCTTTATCGTGGCATTGTGTTGACGCTTGCCTTCGGGGGCGGATTGTTAACCTGGGGCGCATCGCAGAAGGACAAGCAGACCGAGGGCATGCCCGGTATGGACATGAGCGACGAGGGCCCGAGTATGGCTGCCATGGTCGGCCACATGACCATGACCTCTCTGCGGCCACAGCAGCCCGGTGATGAGGAGAAAGCCAGGGCCGTGATAGCCTTAGCGAAAGCGACCATGGAACGCTATAAGGACTACCGCAAAGCATTGGTTGACGGGTATGTGGTCGCGAACCCGAAGGTGAAACAGACCCAGTATCACTTCATCAACGAGACCAACAGCCGGGAAGCCGAGGACCACTTCGACCCCAGGAAACCAAGCGCCCTGCTGTATCTTCGGACGCCACATCAGATGTACAAGCTGGAGGGTGTGATGTACACGGCCCGCCTCCATGCGAGCGAAGATGAGCTGAACCAGCGTATCCCGCTCAGCATAGGGCGGTGGCATCAGCACACGAACTTTTGCGCGGCCCCGGCAGATCAGGTTAAGGGCTATTTTGGAGTGCACCCAAAGTTCGGCATGTTCGGCTCCATTAACACGAAAGAGGCCTGTGATGCTGAAGGCGGCCACTTCTATCCGTTTCTGTTCACATGGATGATCCACGTCTTCCCCTACGAGCAGGGCTTTAAGGACGTCTTCTCGATGAATGACGACGCGGCCCACGTGCACTAACAAGGCCCACTGCAGGTCTCTACATCCTGGCGCTTGCGCAGGAATGCGCCAGACATGATCGGCGCTGACGTCGCCCAGCGCCTCGGACAAGAACCGTCCGTGTCCTTTCGGCAGGCGTGCGTGATCTGAGCTGATGGCGGTTGATAGCGTCGATAACCGCATCCGGCCAGCACCGGCACTCGTCCTGCCGCCTACTCGCAGACGCCCATCTCGAGCGCGGTCGAACAGGCGTCATCCAGGGTGGCCGCCGACGTATTCGGAGGCAAGGAACTCTTCCGCGACGAGAACGAACGTGCGGTGAAACCGAATCCTCTCAGCAAGTCGGGTACGATGCGGTCGGCAGGAGGTCCGGGAAACGGCAGATCGCGCCTACTGGGACGCGCGCGCCTCGAAAGCCACCATGACCACGCTCGACCAGCTGTACGCCATGGTCCGCGAGCTCGATCCGCAGCTCGAGCTGAAGTACAACAAAATTCCAGGTAGGACTGGCCCGGCGGGCAGCCGCCTCACTGATCAGCCCGCCAGAGCGCGATGCACGAGCTGTACCACGACCGAACCTTCACCCACGGCTGACGCGACACGCTTCACGCTGCCCGAGCGGACGTCGCCGACCGCGAACACACCCGGGACACTGGTCTCGAACAGATGCGGGCGCCGGCCAGGGGGCCAGCTCGCACTGTCCAGATCGTCCGCGGCGAGATCGGCGCCGGTCTTTATAAACCCGCTCCCGTCAATCGCGACGCAGCCCTTGAGCCATGCCGTATTGGGGTTTGCGCCGGTCATGGAAAAGATATGCCGAATTGGGTGCGTTTCGGTTTCTCCGGAGTCGCGATTTCTCCACGTCACCGATTCGAGGTTTTCGGCGCCGTCAAGTCTGACGATCTCTGTCCGGACGAGGAGCGTGATGTCGCGGCACTCCTCGATCCGGCGGATGAGGTACTGCGACATGCTGTCTGCGAGGCCCGAAGCGCGCACGAGGATGTAGACATGCTTCGCAATCGTCGAGAGAAACATCGCAGCCTGGCCTGCCGAATTGCCCCCGCCCACTACGATTACATCTTCGCCTTTGCAGAGCTGCGCCTCCAAAGCCGTGGCTCCGTAGTACACGCTGGCCCCTTCGAATTGCGAGAGGTTCGCAACCTGGAGCTTGCGATACGCCGCGCCGCAGGCGATAACGACAGTTTGTCCGCGAATGGGATCGTCGCCGTCACATTCGATGGGGAACGGCCGGCTATCGCATCTTATGGCCGTCGCCCGACGGGCAACGGCGACGTGCGCTCCGAATTTCTCTGCTTGCACGAACGCGCGGCCCGCAAGGTCCTGCCCCGATATTCCCAATGGAAATCCCAGGTAATTTTCGATTCGCGAACTGGAGCCCGCCTGGCCGCCGGGAGCGATCGCCTCCAGCACCAGTACGCTCAGCCCCTCAGAAGCACCGTATACTGCTGCCGCCAGGCCGGAAGGTCCCGCGCCAACCACGATCAGGTCATAGACTCGCTCGCTATCGATTTCAGCATTCAACCCGAGACGCGCGGCCAGCTCCGCATTTGTTGGATTGCGCATCGGAGACTCATCGCGGCCTATGATTACCGGCATGTCTTCATGGCTAAGATTAAAGCGCTGGAGCAGTTCGTCCGCCCGCGCATCGTGGCCCAGCTCGAAATGCGTGAACGGATGCCCGTTGTGCGCGAGGAATTCCGTGAGGCGAAGCGTGTCGGCTGAATATCTGGAGCCGATCAGGACCACGTCCCCCATGGCGCGCGAGATCATAGCCAGGCGCCGGCGAACGAATACCCCAAGCAGGAACTCGCCGAGTTCCGGGTCGGTCTGAACGAGATTTCGCAGGCTGACTGGATCGAGTTCCACAGTTTCTGTCGGATCGACGGTCCGGGCACGCACCAGGCTGGGGCGGCCCGAAAGCATATCGAGTTCGCCCGTAAAGTCGCCAGGCTGATGCAGGCGCAAGCGAACCTCCCCTTCGGGGGAGGGAATCACCGCCTCGATAGCGCCCTGCAGAATCACGTAGAAATGACGCCCGATTGTCCCCTGATCGAAAAGGATCTCTCCCGCGGGAACCCTGCGGCGCATGCCCAACTGCGAAAGCCGGGCAATCTGCTCGTTGTTGAGCTTGGGATAAAGCTCGTCGGGCAGTTCGTCAGAGAATTTCGATTTGTCCATCCAGACCGCCTCGTTCCGACAAAAAAGGAGCGTCTCGCAGACCTACCACGCCTTTGATTGAAGATGCGCCAGTGGCAACCTCGTTTCAACCACTTTGTACGGGGCAGCTCCAGGAAAGAGGTTCGCACATTGCTGAATGCCCGCTCTATTCGAGCTGCCGCCGGTAGGCCGCGTCGATGAGTTGGCGCAGCCCATCCGCTTTCGGCCATATCGTCCGGCCGCCTTGACGAGTGCCGACATCTTAGGGTGGTTCGGAATGATGTCGGGCTGGATTCCCAGCTGCCCGGCCGGCTCGGGCTGGCGCGCAGCGGCGTAACGCTCGGACAACTCTGAGACAGTTCTCAGCCTGCTGGCCAGGCAGGCTCACATCGCGTTGCTCTTATTCAGCTCCTTGACCGCTTCGAGGCGCTGCTGCACTGCCGAGAGAGCCTGCGATGCGAAATTCCTGATGTTCGCGTCGGCGCCGCTGTCGGCTTCTCGCTGGAACTCCCTCACGTCCGCCTTCTGATCCTTAAGCTGCTCCTTGATATAAGCGCGATCGAATTCGGAGCCTGACAACTTCGCGAGTTTGTCCACTTTGTCCCGGTGTCTTGAATCGAGCGAATCCGGAACTTCGATGGAACTTTTTTCGGCCGCCTGCTTCAGTTCGTCGTTCGCCCGGCTCCGGTCGTCCAGCATCTTCTTTGCGAACTGCCTGACCGCATCGCTCGAAGCTTTCTGTTGGGCCAGTTTATCCACTTCGAGCTCGGTCATGTCGCCAAGAGCCGCGTCCTTTACGAACCTCTTGTCGTCGGTGCGCATCGCGGTCGAGTCGGGGTTCCCTTCCGTTCGGGCCAATGGATCGTTCGGACGGGGACCCGAAGGCTCTCCCATCGAAGGCGTGCCTGGTTGTGGGGCGCGCGGCATCTGCGCGGCGGCGGGCTGCGTTCCCAGGAACAGTAGCGCCGCCGCAAACGGAACAGCAAACAGCAAGTCTTGTTTCATGCGGGTCTCCACATCTGTGAGACGTTCCCTGGCGGCATTTTCGAATAAAGGAACCGCGGCCAGCACGCTTCGTCGGGAAGCTTTTATGCAAGGTTAAGTCACCTGCAAACCGCATAAGTCGATGAACCAGAGCGTCTGCCATTCAGGATGCGTGTAACCCAGATAAGTCCGCCCATTGCCTTTGCGCCGCGCCGCCCGCTGCTTGTCGTGGTCCGCCTGGCGATGATGTGTCTTTCGAACGAGCGAGAAGGCGGCCTGAAGCAGAGCGCTCAAGCCGACTATACAGGCACATGCAGTGTGAGCCGGCAGCTCCGCCGGGTGCAGCTTCCTCGGATCAATGACCGTATTCTGCGGCCCTTTTCCGACTTGCATTGGTGCGCGACCAGAGGTAATGACTGTGGTGTCCGCGAGGGCACCCATGAGCGACCGCTTCTAAAACTTCTCTCAGTCTCCGGAACGAAAACGCCTTCTGGCGCGCGTGGCGGCAGAGCCTACGGCCGCAACCAGCGGGCGCGGCGCGCCCTACAGCCGCCAACGCTGCCGGCCCTTCCTCTGCCCCTGTGCCGTCTCTGCCGACTGCTGCGCAAAGCATCGCCGTTCTCGACGCACGCTTTCCCTGGCTCCGTGCCGCCGAAAAGCGACTGTCCTGAACCATGGATGCCAGGCGGAACGCGGTTGCCTGGCCTGTCCCTGTCGTGCGGCCGGCATGAAAATGGCCAACTTGTACCTTTGTTGTTCCTGGCAGGCCGATGTTCCGCCGCATCCGGCGCATGCGTGCAACTCGCATACGGCGCTGCCGCATGCACATGTGCGGCAGAACCAAACGATCCTCTGCGAAAACCAAACGGTCGGCCGCATGCGCATGTGCGCCTGTACTGGGATGCGAAGACTCCCGGCGCCCGCGAGCACTGATTTACGGCGCCGGTTTTCGCCATTCCACCAGGCGTGACGCAGAGTGTCATCCCCTCCGTGAGCGAACACATCGAGACGGTTCGAATTTCAGGCCATCGCAGCGGGATCCGAGAACAGTTGCCCCCCGAGCGCCTGCCACTCGCTCCACTGAGAGCCATCCCACAGCGTTTGATAGAGCGACCCGTCCGTGGCGCGCGCGAACACGTCGAGGCGGTTGCTCCCGCGCGACGCAACGGCGGGGCCGGACGCCATTGTGACGCGGCTGGGATCGGCGCGGTAACGTGGCCGGGATTCGTTTGACCGAGGCCGTCGGCGGAGATGCAGCCAATCTCGTTGACCGCCGTGCCCGTGCCGGGCGCGAGACGCCGGCGAATGGCCTCCACGTAGCGCACCGTGGTCAATGGCGTGGGCACATACAACCAGGACTGCGCACTGGCACGATCACCTCGTTCCTCGCCGCACCCGACGGCACGCTGACGTTCGCGGATCATGTTTATTCCGGCGGGTTGTTTCCCAACAGTCTCACTGTCAAGCCAACAGGAAACGGAGGAGATCTGCTTTGGGTGCTTAACGCCGGGGGCCCGGGCATCTGCGCCATCCTGCCCAATATTACCGGCTTCAGCGTGAACGCAGCCGGCCAAATGCAGGCGACACGCTCACAACATGTAATAGATCCGGGCCCGTCTTCCGCGACCTCGGGCGTGAGCTGCCTCGCGGCGAGTGCGGAAGGGTTCAACCTTTTGACGGGTGCTCCGGCGGCGGATTTCGCCTGCGGCCTGAATCCACTCTCGTTTCCCCGCTCGCCGGCACAGTTCGGTTCACGCTCGACGGCAATGAGTTGGTCGTGACAGTCAAAGGGACTAATACGATCTACGTCTTTCCGGTCGACGCAAATGGGGGGCCGGCAACCCCACAGTAACGCAGACCCCAGGGCAGGTGTTGCCCCTCGCTTTGCCCACCTTTTCTGGCTTTACTTTCCAGAATGGAACCCTGCTGGTCACCGAGCTTTTCGGTACAGCCACAAGCATCCCTGCTGGCGGCAGAGGCGCGGTCTCTGCCTTCGGGATCAATGAAGACGGCAGCCTGAACCCGATCGTCCAGGACCTGGGCGATGGAGGCACTGCGGCTGGGTGGATCGCGCTCGAACCCATAGCGGGCCAATACGCATACGTTGCCAATAACCTAAGCGCCAGCATCTCCAGTTACGCGGTGGGAAGGCGAAACAATGTCACGCTTGTCGCGGCAAGGAACGAACTCCGCAGGGGATCTTCAGCCAATAGAAAACAGAATTGCAGGAAGACCTGGAATGGCGCAGCCAGGTTCCGGAGTTGATGCAGCTATTGCTGAATCGACCGTCACCGATCAAGTTGCTGTTCGATCGCTAAGGCTCTCCACTCACGGCGCCAGTTACGGCTTTGAGTCTGGTTGCCCGCCATACCTCTCCGAAGCTGCCCATGCGTACCTCCGCAATCAGCCGAAATCGTTCTCCGAGCAGTTCCCCTTCGCAGGATAATAGAGTGGGCTGGACGAAGGCGGACGCGGTTCTCGCTTATTGGGTGCGCTCTGGGTCCAGTCCTCGGATCCACGCTTTCCATCGAGCGCCACTTCAGGAGCCATGTACGCCTCCCGAGTGCTTATGTGTATTTCTGCTCGGACTCTATCGACACCAGATCGCGTACAACACGGTCTCGCAGTCCGCCTACACCGCTCCGCTCGGCTTTGAGCACGCGACCACGCAATGGGGGTGCTGTCCGGGCTGGGAAAACTTTGCCAATTATGTTTCGCTGAATCCCGCGAAGGCGGGGCTGGGCAGCGCCGTATCCAACGTGCTGACGATGGGCGACGACAGGACGCGTATTCACAGATGTATAACATCACCCTGTCGCAGCGCGTGCTGTGAAACTCGGTGGCCGAATTCCAGTATTCCGGCAACCACAGCCGCGACGTGCTGCTCCACAACAACCAGGAGAACCTGCAGAACATTCCGCTCGGTACTTACTTCAAACCGGACCCGCTCACGTACGCGAACTACGGCTCGAAGCTGCAGCTTGTTACGCACGGCAGTTACTCCAACTACAACCCGTTCATCGCGTCGTGGCAGAAGAAGACGGGCCGTATCACCTTTACCACGAATTACACCTTTAGCAAGGCGCTCGGCATTCGTGATGGCGAGACCGACAACTGACCTGGCCAGGGCACGCTCATGGATCCGTTCAACATGGGCGACAACTATGGCGTGCTCGCCTTCAACCACACGCAACATCATCAACGCCGCCTACGTCGTGAACCTGCCGAGTGCCGTCCATGGCAACCGTCTTGTCCGCGGCGCCGTAAACGGATGGGAGTTGTCGGGCATTACTCAGTGGCAAAGCGGCGCGCCCATTCAACCGAACCCGAACGGCGCGCTCAACGTGCAGTACCCAGGCATGTTCGCCAGCGGCGAGCGGTCACTACTTCAACCCTGCCTGCTTCGCGCCCGATACCACGATCGGATCGCAGGGTACGCCGATCTGGCCGTACATCAAAGGACCGGCATTCTTCAACAGCGATCTCTCGCTCTATAAACTTCAACTTCAAAGAGCGCCAAAACGTTCAGTCCGCCTCGAAACCTACAACTTCATGAACCATCCGCTGCCGCAGTTCAACACGGGCGGCACGCCGGATGCTAACCTGAGCTTCAACGACGGCAACAACAATCTCGCGATGACCAATCAGAATCCGGTCACCACCGGCCAGCCCGCGCACACCGTGGGCCGGCGCGTGGTGATGATGAGTCTGGAGTACACTTTCTGACTTGAGATCAGTTCAGCACTCAATCGGGGGGCTGAATTCCGGCCCCCCTTTCCGCAGGAAACCACTCATGAAACTGCACGTTCTCTTTTCCCTGTTCGCCGCGTCGGGACTTGCCTGCGCCGGCCAGAACGACGATGTTCTGGCCCGCTGGTCTTTTGATGAGGCCTCGGGCTCGACGGCCCTCGATTCGGCAACCTCCACCCGCGACGCCATTGCCGGTTTTCACGAATTCCTTCCTGGCGTTTCCGGCAACGCCCTGCAGTTCGACGGTTACACGACGCATATTATCCGGCCATACCGAAAAGCGCCCTCGCCCACGGCCGGCTTCACCGTCGAATCCTGGGTCGCGCTGGATGCTTATCCCTGGAACTGGATTCCACTCGTCGACCACGAGCGCGATAACCAGGCCGGCTACATGTTCGGCATCGACGCCTATGGCCACATCGGACTGCATGCAGCCGTGGGCGGCTCGTGGCAGGTGCTGACCTCCAGGGCGCGAGTGCCGCTGAAACACTGGACGCATGTTGCCGGCGCATTCGACCCCGATCGCGGCCTTGCGCTGTACATAGACGGCAAACCCGCCGGAGAGATGGCCGTTCGCGGCAAGCTGGTTCTGCCCGAGCGCACCGACCTGATTGTGGGGCGCGTTCGTGAGGCGATGAAGCCCGTGCCTTCGGGTCTGATCCATCCGAAGGACCCCATCCTCTACTCTCTCGAAGGCGAGCTCGATGAACTGTCGATCCACAATCGCGCGCTCAGCGAGGCGGAGGTCGCAGCTGAATTTTCACGGGTGAAGCCGCCGCAGGGGCTTTCCTCGCCCTGGCAGGCGCTGCCGTCCGGCCCCGCGGGCCCCGCACGGTTCGGTGCATTCTACGCATCCCTCAGTTACTCGCGCGCCTGGGACCGGATGCGGCGTATCGGCCCCGACTCCGATATCGTCGTGCGCTTCGACCGCTCGCCGGGCCGTCTGGTTTTCTGGCAAGGGAATAACTACATACCCACGTGGGTTACCGAGAACGGTAAGTGGTACACCGACGAATTCGTCGAAGCGTACGACAAGCCGAACTGTCCCGGCGCCGAAGACTGCGAACCATTCTCCGACAAACAAAGCCGCTATTCACACGTCCGAATTCTGGAAAGCACCGACGCGCGCGTGGTGGTGCACTGGCGTTACGCGCTCTCCGAAACGGAGAACTACGAGGGAGCTTATCGGGATCCGTTGACCGGCTGGTTCGACTGGGTGGACGAATACTGGACCGTGTATCCCGACGGCGTTGCGGTGCGCAGGCAGGTGCTGTGGAGTTCGCACACCACCGGAAGCCGCCCGGAAGACAAGGTGGGCCCCGGTCCGCACGAATTTCAGGAAACAATCGTGGTGAACGGTCCAGGCCAGTGGCCCGAAGATAACATCAATTTCGACGGCCTTACTCTGGCCAACCTCAAAGGCGAAACCAAAGTATATTCGTGGCAGCCGAGGACACACGAAGCATTCGATTACCCGCACGGTCCCAACAGCTTCGCCGGTCCGGCGGACGCGAACATTCAGTGGATCAATCTGAAGAGCTCGTGGAAACCGTTCCAGATCGTGAGCCTGCCGGTGGAGTTCACTTTCTACAACGAAGAGAAAACCTTCTCCACTTTCGAATGGTGGAATCACTGGCCGGTGGCGCAGATTAATTCGAGCGGACGGCCCGCGCTCGCGCCCGATCGTCCGTCACACACTTCTCTGTCGCACATGTACTGGCCGGCGGCCTCGGCCACCGGCAAAACCGTGACCAAGTATCTGATGGATGGCCTGACCGACAAGGCTGCTCAGGATCTGGTCCCGCTGGCTAAGTCCTGGCTCTCGCCCGCCACGATCGAAGCGCAGGGGCTGCATTCGGAAGGTTACGATGCGGGCGAGCGCGCGTGGGTGCTGACATCCGACGGCAGTTCCGACAGGGCTGTAATTACGCTGCATGGAACCGCTGACTCGCCGATCGTCAATCCCGCATTGATCGTTCGAAACTGGACCGGCGGAGCGCACGTGCTGGTGAACGGCAAACCGGCCGGACGCGTCGGTCAGGTAACCATGCTCGAGAAATCGTATCTGGTGGTCTGGATCCAGACGCAGACTACCGGGCCGGTTCGCATCGAGCTCGCCCAGCGTTAGTTTCTTACAACAATTCAGGACAATCTCATGTCGAACCGACTAATTACCGGTCTACTGCTCGGAGTGTCCGCATTCGCGGCCGCCCCAGGCTCATCCGTTTCCGACGAGCGCTATACGATCTGGCGCGCGGAGTAAATGTCGATAACGTGTTTCAGTACGGCGATTCGTTTCAAATCACGTCGCAGGACGTCACCATGCTGAAGAGCGCCGGTTTCACATGCATGCGGCTGCCCATCGCTCCGCAGGATCTGCTTCTGAATTTCCTCGGAACGAATGCAAAACTTCAGGGTAACCTCGCGCGGCTCGACTCGACGATCGACATGTTCCTGAACGCCGGAATGGCGGTTATGCTTGATTTCCATGCGGACCCGGAGTATGTGACTTACTACTTCAATTACGGGGGCACGAATTCTCCGCTGTGGCGGAGACAGTAGGCGAAGGCGTCGACTCCGTTCGTCCCGGCCAGCGCGTTACAGGGCTCCGCGGGTAGTTTGCGGGAGGTGCAAGCCTATGCGGCCAGCGTCGCGATCGCGACCGTGTATGGCCGCTATCACTATGCGGTGGATACGGTCGCGGGATTTGGCGTGAGCCTTATCGCGCTCGCGGCGGCGTTGGCGCTCGCGCGACGCGGCGGTTAGTTTTGAACGTATAAGAGAATGAGAATGGCCCGGGTGGCGCACGCTTCAGCGTGCCGCTGTGGGCTTCAGCCCACAGTCCGAGCAGCGCGAGCTGAAGCTCGCACCAGACACGCTCTCTCCAGTAACCCAGGACGTAGGTGGTTGATTCGAGTGGGGCAGCCTGTCAGCCTGCCTGTCAGCCTGCGGCAGCCTGTCAGGCCGCCTCGGACAGTCCAAACCGGCAGATCAGGCGGGCCGCCAGCCCGCAGCAGCCTGAAGGCCGCCCCACAAACGCCAGCCAGGTTACCGGTATTTGTGGGAACCGCCCGCGGATCGCCTTTGCTGAAGCGTGCGCCACAGGCACTATTTCGTTTCTTCGCCGCCGCCTTCTTCTTCGTGTTCGCGGCCCTGCTGGATGGCCTTCAGGCGCTCTTCGCGGCGCTTCGCTCGTTCGGCGGCGCGCTTCACTAGTTCGGAGCCCACCAGCTCGAGCATGGCCGATTCCGCGCCATCGCCCTTGCGGAAGCCCAGCCGGACCACGCGCGTGTAGCCGCCGTTGCGCTGGCCGAAGCGCGTGCCCAGCTTCTCGAACAGCTTCTGCACGGCATCCGGCGTCTTCAGGAACTGCGCGGCCTGACGGCGCGCGTGCAGGTTGTCCGCGCGCGCCAGCGTAATCATGCGATCCACCAGCGGCTGCGCGGCCTTCGCCTTGGTGATGGTGGTGACCACGCGCTCTTCCGTGATGACGCTGGTCACCAGATTCCGGAGGAGCGCATCGCGGCCGCTCTTGTCGCGGCCAAGTTTGTATCCCGCTTTTCTGTGCCTCATGGTGATCCCGTTATTCGGCCATCTCCGGGTAATCGCCTTCGTCCTCGGGTATGGAGCCCGGAGGAAGCGGAGCGGTGGGCGCCGGAGCAACCAGGCGGCCCTGCGCGTCGAACTTCATGCCGAAGCCCAGCCCGAGATTGCCAAGAATTTCCTTGATCTCGTTCAGCGACTTCCGGCCAAAGTTCTTGGTGCGCAGCATTTCGGCTTCGGTCTTCTGCACCAGGTCGCCGATGGTCTGGATGTTGGCGTTCTTCAGGCAGTTGTAGGAGCGCACGCTGAGCTCGAGCTCCTCGACGGAACGGTTCAGAACCTCGTTCATCTGGTTCATGGCGCGCTCGGCGGGCTCTTCGGCCGCTTCCGGCAGCTCCTCGAAGTTGATGAAGATGGTCATGTGATCTTTCAGCAGCTTCGATGCCTGGCCGATCGAGTCCTGCGGAGAGATGGCGCCGTTGGTCCAGACTTCCAGCGTCAGCTTGTCGTAATCGGTGGTCTGGCCGAGGCGGGCCGCTTCCACGCTGAAGTTCACCTTGCGAACCGGCGAGTGAACCGAGTCGATGGGGATGTAGCCGAGCGGCAGGTCTTCGTCGTAGTTGCGGTCGGCGGCGACGTATCCACGCCCGCTCTTCAGGCGCATTTCGATGTGCAGGCGGCCGCCCTCGCCGATGGTGGCGATGTGCATGTTGCGGTCGAGCACCTCGACGTCGTGGTCGGTCTGAATCTGGCCGCTCATCACTTCCCCGCCCTGATCGATGGTCAGCCGGGCGATACGCGTGCCTTCACCCGACATCTTGAACGGGACCTGCTTCAGGTTGAGGATGATGTCGGTGGCGTCTTCCACGACGCCGGGAATGGGACTGAACTCGTGCGCTACCAGGCCGTTGCCGCCCTCAATGCGCACCGCGGTGATGGCCGCGCCCTCGATGGAACTGAGAAGGACGCGGCGAAGGCCCGTGCCGATGGTGGAACCGAATCCACGCTCGAAGGGCTGCGCGGTGAACATGCCGTAGCGCTCATTCAGCGTTTCGGTGTTTGCTACAAGTCTTTTTGGCTTCTGAAAACCTTTAAACATACTGATTCCTGATGCTCCTTTCCGCGGCCCAAAGGCCCGGAACCACAGCGCCTACTTCGAATACAACTCCACAATGAGCTGCTCATTGAGCTGAATCTGGACCAGTTCCTCGCGCCGCGGCATGTTGAGAATGCGGCCTTTCAGGTTGTCTCGGTCCATCTCGATCCAGTTCGGTGACGGCGCATGCGCGGTGGCATCGCGCGCGCCGAGGATGGTGGCATTCTCCCGGCTCTTCTCGCGCACTTCCACGACATCGCCGGGTTTTACAACGAACGAGGGAATGTTGACCTTGCGGCCATTCACCTGGATGTGGCCGTGGCGGACAATCTGGCGAGACTGCGGGCGGCTGGTGCCGAAGCCCATGCGGTAAATGACGTTATCGAGGCGCCGCTCCAGCGCGCTGATCATGTTCTCGCCGGTGACGCCTTTGGCGCGCGCGGCCTTCTCGAACAGATTGCGGAACTGGCCTTCCATGATGCCCCAGTACCGGCGAGCTTTCTGCTTCTCGCGAAGCTGCAGGCCATAGCCGACGATCTTGGGCTTGCGGTCTTTGCCATGCTGTCCGGGCGGGAAATTGCGCTTCTCGATGGCGCACTTCTCGGTGTGGCAGCGTTCGCCCTTGAGAAAAAGCTTCATGCCCTCTCTGCGGCAAAGCCGGCAGACAGGGCCGTTATAACGAGCCATTCAATACCTTCTCCTTCGCGATAAGGTGCAGTTTACGGCCACGCGGGCCTTCGTCCTGCTTATTAACCGCTCCCTCACGGTCGCGGCTCGGTTGCGGATAACCTAAACGCGGCGGCGCTTCGGTGGACGGCACCCATTATGTGGAATGGGGGTCACGTCCCTGATTCCGCGCACGTCAATGCCGGCGGTGGACAATGCGCGCACCGCCGATTCGCGTCCGGCGCCCGGCCCGGCCACCCGAACCTCCACCGTACGCATCCCTGCTTCCTTGGCTTTGTTGGCCGCCGTCAGCGATGCCTGCTGCGCGGCGAACGGAGTGCCTTTACGCGACCCGCGAAATCCGAGCGAACCGGAACTGGACCACGCCACGACATTGCCTGTCTGGTCGGTAAACGTGATGATCGTATTGTTGAAAGAGGCCTGTACGTGCACCACCCCGTATGGGATGTTCTTCTTCTCTTTCTTCTTGTACGTCTTCTTCTTCTGAGCTGTTTTCTGTGGCGCTTTAGCCATTGGTCAGTTCCTCACGGTACTCGAAAGCTTTACGTCTTGGCCGCCGACTTCTTCTTGTTGGCGATGGTGCCGCGGCGCGGTCCCTTGCGGGTGCGTGCATTGGTGTGCGTCCGCTGGCCGCGAACCGGCAGACCCCGGCGGTGCCGCAGTCCGCGGTACGAACCCATCTCGATGAGGCGCTTCACGTTCATCGAGTTTTCCTTGCGCAGATCGCCCTCGATGGCGCCTTCGTTCTCGATGAGCGTACGGAGGCGGTTGACCTCGTCCTCGGTCAGATCCGAAACCCGCTTTTCCGGGTCAACGGTAGCCCGGTGCAGCAAAGAGAGCGCCCGGGTCCGTCCAATGCCGTAAATGTAGGTGAGGCCGATAGCGGCCCGCTTCTTATTGGGCAGATCGATGCCAGCAATACGCGCCATATCTCGTGTTCCTTATCCCTGCCGCTGCTTGTGTTTCGGATTCGTGCAGCTCACCCGCACCACGCCGTGCCGGTGGATGATCTTGCACTTGTCGCACATTTTCTTTACCGATGCTCGTACTTTCATTTCAGCTCCGCAACAACTTCGTAATCCGCCCTCGCGTCCGGTCGTTCGGCGAAAGCTCCACCTCGACCCGGTCCCCGGGACGGACCCGAACAAAATTCAGCTTCGAGGCGCTCGCCGGGTGCGCGGTAATCAGCGCCTCGTTCGCCAGCTTCACGCGAACCAGCGCACTCGGCAGCAATTCGACGATCTCGCCTTCGACGGTCATTCCAAATGCAGGCGGAAACGCCTGCTCCACAAACCTGCATTGCCGTTTCCAGTGGAGCAGGCCTTTGGCCTGCAGCGAACCACTTCGACGGTCATTCCAAATGCAGGCTGAAAGCCTGCTCTACTAAGGCCGGGTCAGCACCCACGGACCGTTTGCCGTAACCGCCACGCAGTGCTCGAAGTGAGCCGAATAAGAGCCGTCCTTCGCCACCGCTGTAAACTTGTCGCCCAACACCTTGCTGTCCGGCTTCCCCGCATTCACCATGGGCTCGATCGCCAGCACCATGCCCTCTTTCAGCCGCGGGTTCGGATTCCGCCGGTCCACGTAATTGGGGATCTGCGGCTCCTCATGGAGGTGCGAACCGATCCCGTGCCCCACGAACTCCCGCACAATCGAGAACCCGTTTTCTTCCACGTACTTTTGCACGGTTCCCGAAATCTCCAGCAGCCGCGTGCCTTCCAATACCTTTTCGATGGCCAGTTCCAGCGACTCCTCGGTCACCTTCAGAAGCCGGGCCGTTTCCTCACTCACCTGGCCGACCGGCACGGTCAGCGCCGAGTCGCCATAGTAGCCGTCGAGCAGAACGCCAGTATCGATCGATACGATGTCGCCCGACTTCAGCTTTCGCCTGGCCGAAGGCATGCCGTGAACAATCTCCTCATTCACGGACGTACACAGCGCGAACGGGAACTTCGCTCCGGCCGCCGGCACAAAGTATCCCTGAAACGCCGGCTTTGCGCCCGCGTCCCGGATCATGCGGACCGCCGCCGCTTCCAGGTCCTGCGTGGTCACACCCTCGTGGACCATCTTTTCCAGATCCTTCAGGATCTGGTAGACGAGAAGACCGCTCCGGCGCATCTTCTCCAGCTCCGATGGGCTCTTGCGAACAATCATGCTCGCCTGGCCATGTTTCAGCAGCGATTCAAACACACCAGGAATCCTGAACGGTCTGTCGAATGTCCCAAACGGCCTGGCAGGAAGGCCCCGCGCTTGCACGCGAAACTCCCTTCATTGTAACCCATTGTTTCACCAGGGCCAAATCTATCTCCATGCAGGCGAAAACGCCTGCTCTACAAACCTCACCAGTGGAGCAGGCCTTCGGCCTGCACTCTCCTAGGCGGCGCTGCTGCGGCGTCCGCGGATTCGGCCGGAACGCGGCGTAAACCCGTCATAGTGCCGCATGATAAGTTGCGCCTCAATCTGGTTAATGGTATCCATCGCCACCCCGACAACGATCAGCAGCGACGTACCGCCAAAGTAGAAATTCACTCCCAGTCCGTCCAGCAGCCAGCGCGGGAAATACGCGTCAATGAAGTTCCCCACCACCGGCAGGCGCTGCAGCTTGATCCCGGAAATCATGATCATCGGTATCAGCGACAGGACCGAAAGGTACAACCCGCCCACCACCGTAATGCGGGTCAGAATCTTGTTCATGTACTCGGCGGTATTGCGGCCCGGACGGATGCCCGGAATGAATCCGCCGTACTTCCTCATATTGTCCGCCGCCTCATTCGGGTTGAAGATAATGGACACGTAGAAGAAGCAGAAGAAGATGATCAGGACGATATAGAGCAGGTAATACAGAGGCTGCGAACCACCGATAGATTCGAGCATCCTGCTCAGGAACAGGTTCGATTTCACGAACGGCACCTGCATGAAAGTCTGCGGGAAGGCCAGCAACGAAGATGCAAAGATCACCGGAATCACGCCGCCCGCGTTTACTTTCAGCGGGAGGTGCGTCGACTGGCCGCCCATCATCTTACGCCCCACGATGCGTTTCGCGTACTGCACCGGGATGCGGCGCTCGCCCCGCTCCACCAGAACGATGAAGGCCACCACCGCGATCATCATGATCAGAATGACGATCAACTGAAGTACCGGCCATTGCCTGGTTACGAAAACGTTGGTATACAGTTCCTCGATCGCTCGCGGCAGGCCCACGACGATGCCGGTAAAGATGATCAGCGACATGCCGTTGCCGATGCCGCGCTCCGTGATTTGCTCGCCCAGCCACATGATGAACGCAGTTCCGGTGGTGAGCGTGAGAATGGTCATCAGCAGGAACGCGATTCCCGGGTGGATCACGAAGTCACCGGCCTTTTCGAGACCGATGGCAATGGTGAACGACTGGATCACCGCCAGAATGATGGTCAGGTAACGGGTCCACTGCGTAATCTTGCGCCGTCCCAGCTCGCCTTCTTTCTGCAGCTTCTCGAGCGTGGGGATCACCACCGCGAGCAACTGCAGGATGATGGATGCCGTGATGTACGGCATGATGCCGAGAGCAAAAATGGTCAGCCGGCGGAACATGCCGCCGCTGAACAGGTCGATCATCCCCAGCATCCCGCCGGCGTGTTGCTGGAAATAATCGGAAAGCCGATTCGCGTCCACGCCCGGCGTCGGGATATGCCCGCCCAGCCGGTAGATGGCCAGCATCGCCAGCGTGAACAGGACCCGCTTGCGCAGGTCGGGAATGCGGAATATATTGGCGAGGCCCTCAAACAACTTCATGGACAATCACCTTCTTCGTGTCCCCATCGAAAGCTAGTGTGCGGCCGCGGCGCCGATGATCGTGGCCGTGCCGCCCGCGTTGCGAATCTTCTCTTCAGCCGACTTCGAGAACACGTTCGCGGATACCGAGATCTTCCGGGTCAGATCGCCCGTGCCGAGAATCTTCAGGCCGTGGCCCTGCTTCTTCACGACGCCGAGATCCATCAGCCGGGCCATGTCGAACGAATCGCCTTCGAGCTGCTCCAGGCGGCCGACGTTGACGATCGCGTAGTCCTTATGGAAGATGTTCTTGAACCCGCGCTTGGGCAGACGGCGATGCAGCGGCATCTGGCCGCCTTCAAACCCGCGCATCCTGCTGTAGCCCGAGATCGATTTGGCCCCCTTGGCGCCGCGGCCCGAATACTTGCCGCGTCCGGAGCCCATGCCCTGGCCAACGCGCTGTTTCTTGTGCTTCTGCCCGGCGGGCGGCTTCAGGTTACTGAGATTCATTTCGTTTCCTCCACCACCGCGAGCAGATGCGGGATTTTCGCCACCATGCCGCGGAACCCGGGCGTATCCGGGCGCTCCACGACGGAATTGATCTTCCTGAGACCCAGCGAGCGCACGATCACCTTGTGCTTTTCGGGCGTGCAGATGGGGCTGCGTATGAGCTTGATTCTGATCTTTCCTTCGGCCATTACTATTGTCCTCCGCTCCCTCACGGTCACGGCTCGGTAAACTATCTCAACCGGCCCGGTTCCAGTCCCCTCAGCTCCGCCACTTCGGCCTTGTCGCGTAACTGCTCGAGCGCCGCAATGGTTGCCTTCACCACGTTATGCGGGTTGTGCGAACCGATCGATTTCGTCAGCACGTTGGGAATCCCCACCGCCTGAATGACTGCTCTGACCGGGCCGCCCGCGATCACGCCCGTCCCTTCCGGGGCCGGCTTCAGCAACACCATGCCGCTGCCGAACTCGCCCAGAACCGGGTGCAGAATGGTGGTCTGCAACACGTGAATCTTCCGCAGGTTCTTCTTCGCCGCCTCGATGCCTTTCTTGATGGCGGCGGGCACTTCCTTCGCCTTGCCCGTACCGAAGCCGACGATCTTCGCGCCCGGATCGCCTACCACCACCAGCGCCGAAAAGCTCAGGTTCTTGCCGCCCTTTACGACCTTCGTAACGCGGTTGATCGACACCACCTGTTCCTTGAGGTTCAGGTTATTGGCGTCGATGCGTTTTGCCTTGGCTATTGCCATCAGAACTCCAGTCCAGCCTCGCGGGCCGCATCGGCCAGCGCTTTCACGCGGCCATGATAGAGATACCCGCCGCGATCGAATACCACTTTCGAAACGCCCTGCGCCCTGGCGCGCTCGGCAATCAGTTTCCCGATTTCCTTCGCGCCGGCGACGTTGCCGCCGCTCTTCGCATTGCCGTTCTTCTCGTTCGAGGACGCGGCCACCAGAGTGCGGCCGGCATGATCGTCGATCACCTGCGCGTAGATGTGCTTCACGCTGCGGAAAACCGCCAGACGCGGCCGTTCCGTCGAGCCATTCACCTTCAGGCGCAGGCGCCGGTGAACACGGGTGCGAACGATAGCTCTCGATTCCTTCGCCATTACTTGCCTCCCGCTCCGGTCTTGCCCACTTTCTTGCGCAACGGCTCGCCCGTGTAGCGGACGCCCTTGTTCTTGTACGGATCGGGCGGGCGCAGCGAGCGCATATTGGCGGCCACCTGGCCGAGCGCCTGTTTGTCGTAACTGGTGAGCACCAGGTGCGTCTGCTTGTCCACTTTCGCTTCCACGCCCGGGGGCAGCACGAATTCCACCGGATGCGAGTAGCCCAGCGTGAACGTCACGATATTGCTCTTCACGTCGGCTCGAAATCCGACGCCGACGATGTCCAGCTCGCGCGTAAATCCACCCGACACGCCCTGAACGGCATTAGCCGTGAGCGCGCGCGTGAGGCCGTGGGCCGCGGCGTACTGATCGCCGTCGCGGACCAGTTCGAGCGTGCTGTCATTCTGCTGCACGCGGATGCCGGCGGGAACAGGAACCCTCAGCTTACCCTTCGGTCCTTCAACGAGCAGACCTTCCCCGATGGTGATCTTCACGCCCTTCGGCACCGCGATTGGCTTTTTTCCAACTCTCGACATAGTTCAACTCCTGGCCGGGCTCTCTACCAGATCTGGCAGAGTACCTCGCCGCCGACGTTTTCCTTTTTCGCGGTGCTGCCGGTCATGACGCCGCGTGGCGTGGTCAGGATATTGATCCCCAGACCGCCGAGCACGCGCGGCACTTCCCTGCTTCCGACATACACGCGGCAGCCCGGACGCGAGACGCGCTCGATGTGCGAGATCACCGGAACGTTGCCGGGCGTGTACTTGAGGTAGAGCCGGATGGCGCGCTGCGGGCCATCCTCCACCAGTTTGTAATTGACGATGTACCCTTCATCCTTCAGAATGCGGGCAATCTCCTGCTTCACCTTCGAGGAAGGGACGTTGACATTGGGATGACGAGCGGCGATCGCGTTGCGAATCCGCGTCAGCATGTCGGCGATGGGATCGGTTGTCGGCATCTTCTTCCCTCGAACTCCTACCAGCTCGCCTTGGTCACGCCAGGAATCTCTCCGGCGAGCGCGAGCTGCCGGAAACAGATCCGGCACAGATGGAACTTCCGCATATACCCGCGCGGGCGGCCGCAGCGGAAACAACGGTTGCGGTGGCGTATGGCCAGTTTCACGAGCTTCTTCTTGTCGGCGCGGGCCACCCTGCGCAGCTCGCCGAGCTTTGTGTCCTTCGCGATTTTCGCGGTAGTTGCCATTCAGTCCCTCTAAACTCTTTCCTTGCTTGCCGCTCCCTCACGGTCGCGGCTCTGTCGCATTACTGGCGGAACGGCATGCCCATTTGCCGCAGCAACGCCAGCCCTTCCTGATCGGTCTTCGCCGTGGTGGTGATCGAGATATTCATCCCTTTGATCTTCTCCACCTTGTTGTAGTCGATCTCCGGAAAGATCAACTGATCGCGAATGCCCAGCGTGTAATTGCCCCGGCCGTCGAACGACTTCGGCGATACGCCCCGAAAGTCGCGAACACGCGGCAGCGCTACGTTCATCAGCCGGTCGAGAAACTCGTACATCCGATTGCCGCGCAGCGTTACCGCGCAGCCGATGGGCATCCCTTCCCTCAGCTTGAAAGCAGCGATGGATTTCTTCGCCTTCGTGATCACCGGCTTCTGGCCCGCGATCGCCTGCAGTTCGTTCACCGCGCCATCCATCAGCTTGGGGTTCTGCGTCGCCTCGCCAAGACCGATATTGATCGCCACCTTCTGCAGCTTCGGAACGGCCATCACGTTCTTGTACCCGAACTCCTTCGTCAGGGTGGGCACAACCTTTTTCTTGTAATGCTCGATCAGTCTCGCTTCTGTTTTGGGTCCCTTTGGTCTGGCCTCTGCCGTTTTTTTCTGGTCGGCCTCGACCTTCGGTTCCTTCTTCTTTTTGCCTTCTGCCATGTTCTCCTGCCACGCCGGATTCCAAACCGGCTAACTTCCCCTGATTCCTTTTGCTTCCTTTACTTCCTTTACTTCCCTTACTTCTGCCCTACGCCCTCTTCTTCGTCTCCATCGGCTCGCCTGTCCGCCGCGAAATGCGCACGCGGCGCGCCGTCGGTCCCGTTCCTTCAATGCGCACGCCGAGGCGCGTCGGCTTGTTGTCGGAAGCGAGCACCATCACATTCGAAATGTGGATCTGGCTCTCGCGCTCGGCAATGCCGCCCTTGATCTGCTTCTGCGGGTTGGGGCGCGTGTGCCGCTTCACCAGCATTACGCCCTCCACCACCAGCCGGCCGGTTCGCTGATCCACTTCGATCACCCGGCCGGTCTTGCCTTTGTCGCGGCCCGCGATCACCTTCACGCTGTCGTTCTTGCGGATGCGGATGGTCTTCGGCGGCTCTGCCTGTTTCTTCTTCTGTCCCATATCAGAGCACCTCCGGCGCGAGGGAAACGATCTTCATGAATCTCTTCTCGCGCAGCTCGCGAGCCACCGGCCCGAACACACGCGTCCCCACCGGCTCGCCGAGTTCACTCACCAGAACCGCGGCATTCGAATCGAAGCGGATATAGGTGCCGTCCTTGCGCCGGGTTTCCTTGCGCATCCGTACGATGACGCAGCGCACCACCTTGCCCTTCTTGATGGCCGATTCGGGCGCGGCTTCCTTCACCGCGGCCGTAACTATATCGCCCAGACCGGCGTGCAGGCCTTTGTCGCCGCCGCGTGGGAGAATGCACGAAAGCTTGCGGGCGCCGCTGTTATCGGCCACCTCCAGAATCGTTCGCATCCCGATCATGATGACCTCTTCTTAGCCGTGGGCAGCACGGTTGCCGGGGTGTCCAGACCAATGGCCGAAGGCTCGATGCTTACCTGCACGGCCCGCCGGATCACTTCGCCCAGCGTCCACCGCTTCAGGCGGCTCATCGGGCGGCTCTCGATGATGCGTACGGTATCGCCGGTCTTCGCGGTCTGCTGCTCGTCGTGCGCGTAGAACTTCTTCCGTCTGGTGACGATTCGCTTATAAACGGGGTGCGGGACGCGGCGGGTCACTTCCACGACGATGGTCTTCCGCATCTTGTCGGAAACCACCTGCCCCACCTTTTCGGTCCCACGACCCGTGACGCGTGCCTGTTGCTCGTCGGCCATGGCTTACTTCTTCCCCTTCTTTTTCGTAACCGGCGCCGGCGCCAGCTCCGGGTGAAGCTCGCGCTCGCGAACCACGGTCAGCATGCGCGCCCGGTCCTTCTTCAACCGCCGGAATTTCTTAATACCGTCGGTCTGGCCCATGGAAAGCTGGAACCGCAGCCGAAACATCTGCTCGCGAGAGTCGCGCTCGCGGTTGTTCAGCTCCGCTGTGTCCAGATCCCGAATGCTGTCGACCTTCTTCGCCATATCAATTTCTCCAACGCTCCCTTGCGTGCCCAGAGGGCGCCCAGGCTCGGTTTCTTATGCCCCGTCCTCGCGCACCACCAGTTTGGTCGGCAGCGGCAGCTTCTGCGCCGCCAGACGCATGGCCTCTTCCGCGACGTTCCTGGGGACGCCTTCCATCTCGAACATGATCTTGCCCGGCCGCACCACGCACACCCATTGCTCGGGCGCGCCCTTACCTTTTCCCATACGCGTTTCGGCGGGCTTCTTGGTAATGGGCTTGTCCGGGAACAGGCGGATCCACACCTTGCCGCCGCGCTTGATGAAGCGCGTCATGGCGATGCGGGCCGCCTCAATCTGCCGGTCGGTGATCCAGCCGCAGCGCATGCACTTCAGACCGTAGTCGCCGAAGGCCAGCGAGGAGCCTCGCCACGCCTTGCCGGTCATGCGTCCGCGCTGTACCTTTCTGTACTTCACCTTCTTTGGCATCAACATGGCTTAATCTCCACTCGCCCAGCAGGCAGCTACTGGTTGTTGCTTCCTTCCGTGCCGCCGCCCTGATTCTCGCCGCCTTCTTTCAATTCCTGCTTCCACGAGGGCTGCGTGGGCGGCTGCAACGGCGGCAGCATGGGCTGCGGCGAGCGCGCCGGATGCGGCAGCTCGGCCGGCGGCGCCTGCACCGCCGGACCCTGTTCGGATGGAACCGGAACCGGAGGCGGGGCCGCCGCTGCCGGAGGCGCCTCGCGCCGTGGACCACGGTCCCCACGATCCCCTCGATCTCCCCGGTCGCCCGGACGGTCGCGCCGGTCGCGCCGCCGCGGCTCGGGCTCGCTGCGTCCCAGAACCGCGCGCTTTCCGCCGTCCAGAATCTCACCCTTGTAAACCCAGGTCTTGATGCCGATCACGCCGTAGGTGGTGTACGCCTGCGCGAAACCGTAATCGATATCGGCGCGCAGGGTGTGCAGCGGAAGCTGCCCCTGCAGATACCATTCGCTGCGCGCGATCTCGGCGCCGTTCAGACGACCGGACACGCGCACCTTGATTCCCTTGCAGCCGAAGCGCAGCGCGGAATCCACGGCCTTGCGCATCGCGCGCCGGAACGCCACGCGCTTTTCGAGCTGCAGCGCAATCGATTCGGACACCAACTGGGCGTCCAGCTCCGGCTTGTGCACTTCCTGAATGTCGATGAAGACTTCGCGCTTGGTGCGGCGCGCCAGCTCCTGCTTCAGCTTCTCGATTTCCGCGCCCTTGCGGCCGATGATGATGCCCGGCCTCGACGTCCGGATGGTGACCCGCAGCTTGTTGCCCGGCCGGTCCACTTCCACCGAGCTGACGCCGGCGGCCTTCAGGCGGGTGAGGAGCGATTTCCTCAGCGCGAGATCCTCATGCAGCAGCTTCGCGTAGTCCGCTTTGGCGAACCAGCGCGAGCGCCAGGTCTTGGTGACGCCAATCCGGAACCCGTAGGGATGAACTTTCTGACCCATGCTATTCCTCACCGCCCTTGTCGCCGACCTTCACCACGATGTGCGCCAGACGCCGCTGAATGCGGTACGCGCGGCCCATCGGCGCGGGCCGGACGCGCTTCATCCGCGGCCCTTCGTTGACGTATGCCTCAGTCACGAACAACTCGTCCACATCGACGTCGTTGTTGCGGTTCTCGGCGTTCGCGATGGCCGAGCGCAGCACTTTCTCGATGGTCGGGGCCATGCGCTTGTTGGTGGCGCGCAGAATATTGATGGCCTCGCCGGCGCGGCGGCCACGGATCAAATCGATCACCAGGCGCGCCTTCTGCGGCGATGTGCGAATGTATCTGGCTTCCGCTTTTGCTTGCATCTCGGTCCTCTTAAGCGGGCTTGGCCGACTTCTCCGCCGACTTAGCCGCGTGTCCCTTGAACGTGCGGGTCGGCGAAAACTCGCCGAACTTGTGGCCCACCATGTTCTCGGTGACGTACACCGGAATGAACTTCCGGCCGTTGTGGACCGCGATGGTGTGGCCCACGAACTCGGGCCGGATAGTGGAGCGCCGCGACCACGTCCGTATCACTTTCTTCTCATTGTTCGCGTTCATGGCGACGATCCTGATCAGCAGGTGATCGTCGGTGAACGGGCCTTTTTTCAGCGATCTGCTCATGCAATTCCCTCGGCAATGCTTTGTGGGGCGGGCCCCCGGCCTGCGGCGGGCGCCTCGCCCGCCTCCAACTGCACAACCGGCTGGCCCGGGGGGCCGCCGCAGGCGAGGCGCCTGCCCCACAGATTCCTCACTTCTTCACGTTCCTGCGCGACACGATGTACTTGTCCGTGCGCTTGTTGTTGCGCGTCTTGAACCCGCGCGTCGGCTGCCCCCATGGCGTCACCGGATGGCGTCCGCCCGAAGTTTTGCCCTCACCGCCGCCATGCGGATGATCCACGGGATTCATCACCACGCCGCGATTGTGCGGTTTCTTGCCCAGCCAGCGCGACTTGCCGGCCTTGCCGTGCGATTCGTTTTCGTGATCGAGATTGCCCACCTGCCCGATGGTGGCCATGCACTCCACCGCTACGCGCCGGATTTCGCCCGAAGGCAGCTTCAGCAGCGCCATGCCCGCTTCTCTCGAAACAAGCTGCGCCTGAGCGCCCGCCGAGCGCGCCATCTGGCCGCCCTTGCCGGGCCGCAGCTCGATATTGTGAACCACGGTGCCGGCCGGGATGTTCTTCAGCGGAAGCGCATTGCCCACCAGAATGTCGGCCTCGGGACCGCTCGAAACAGTACGCCCCACCGTCAGGCCCACCGGCGCCAGGATGTAGCGCTTCTCGCCGTCCGCGTAGTTCAGCAGCGCAATTCGCGCCGAGCGGTTGGGATCGTACTCGACGGCCGCAACCTTCGCGGGCACCCCATGCTTGTCGCGCTTGAAATCGATCTCGCGGTACGACTTCTTGTGTCCGCCGCCGCGCCACCAGATGGTGATCTCGCCGAGGTTGTTGCGTCCGCCCGAGCGCTTCTTGCCGGCCGTCAGCGACTTTTCCGGCGTCTGTTTGGTGATGTCCTCGCGCGTCACGCGCGTGGTGAAACGGCGCGAAGGAGTAACCGGCTGGTATTTCTTGATCGGCATGCCTTATATCTCCGCGTACTCGGGCATCTTCTGGCCCGGCTTCAGGCGAACGTACGCCTTTTTCCAGTCCGGCCGGTGACCGGCGAATCTTCCGCGGCGGCGCAGCTTGCCGGCGGTGGTCGCGGTTCTTACCTCGGCCACTTTCACCTTGAACAACTGCTCGACCGCGGACCGGATCTCCGTCTTGGTGGCCCCCGGCGCAACCTCGAAGCACAGAGCGTTCTCGTTGTCCTTCTTCTCCACCGCTTTTTCAGTGATGATGGGCCGCTTGAGTACGGTATAAATGTCCATCTCAGGCCTCCGTCTTCTTTGCGCCGGCGAGAGCTTCGCCCAGCTTGCGCGCGGCGGTTTCGGACAGGAGCACCAGGTTGTGCGCCAGCAGATCGTAAACCGTCACGTCGCGCGGCGGCGACAACTTCACGCCTTCCAGATTTCGCGCGCCCAGCTCCAGATTGCGGTTCTCGCCATCCACCAGCAGAACTTTCTTCGTCGCCTCGATGCGGTTCAGCGCGGCCCGCACGTTCTTCGTTTTCGCATCGGACATGCTGAACGCCTGCACCACCTTCAGCTCGCCGTCGCGCAGCTTGGCCGACAGAGCCGAGCGCAGTGCGCCGAGCATCATCTTGCGGGGCAGTTTGTAACTGTAATCGCGCGGTTGCGGCCCGTGCGTGGTGCCGCCGTGCCGCCACAGGGGCGAGCGGATGGACCCCATGCGGGCGCGTCCGGTGCCCTTCTGCCGCCACAGCTTTTTACCCGATCCCGCCACTTCATGACGCGTCTTCGTACTGGCCGTGCCCCTGCGCTGGCCGGCCTGATAGTGCCGCACGGCCTCATAAATGAGGTCGTCGTTCACTTCGACGCCAAAGACGTCGTCGGCCAGCTCGATTTCGCCGACCTTCTGGTTATTCAGATCGATTACGTCAACGTTCGGCATCGTCTGTTACCTCTTCGCCCTTCGCACCAGCACGTAGCCGCCGTTGGGACCCGGAACCGCGCCCTTAATCATCAGGACGTTGTCCTCGGCATCCACCTGCACCACTTCCAGGTTCCGGATGGTCACCCGCTGCGTTCCCATGTGGCCCGCCATGCGCGTGCCCGGAAAGACGCGGCTGGGGAAACTCGATGCGCCGATGGAACCGGGAGCGCGGTGGAACATGGAACCGTGCGATTCGGGACCGCCGTGGAAATTATGCCGCTTGATCAGCGATGCGAAGCCGCGGCCCTTGCTGATGCCGATCACGTCCACTTTGTCGGCGGGCTTGAAATCGGTGGCCAGCACGCGGTCACCCGGCTTCAGGTCGTCAGCGCCGCCATTCATGCGAAACTCGCGCATGAACCGGACGCCTTCCGCGTTCGCTTTTTTCAGGTGCCCCGCAATTGGCTTCGTGGTGTGCTTCGCTTTCGCAAACTCCACCAGACCCAGTTGCACCGCATCGTAACCGTCGGTGGCCGGCGTCTTGCGCTGCACCACCACGCACGGTCCCGTCTTCAGCAGAGTCACGGGCACCACCTGCCCGTCCTCGCGGAACACCTGCGTCATCCCGATCTTTTTACCAAGAATCCCTGGGCTCATATTCACCCTCAGTTAACCGCTTCCCTACGATCGCGGCTCAGTACTACTTGCCTTTCCCAAACGCCTTGATCTCCACGTCCACTCCGGCCGGCAGGTCGAGCTTCATCAGCGCGTCCACCGTGTCCTGAGTCGGCTCCAGAATGTCGAGCAGCCGCTTATGGGTGCGAATCTCGAACTGTTCGCGGCTCTTCTTGTCCACGTGCGGCGAGCGCAGAACCGTGTAACGGTTCTTCACGGTCGGCAGCGGGATCGGCCCCGCGATCTGCGCCCCCGTCCTCTTCGCCGTATCCACAATCTCGGTTGTCGACTGGTCCAGAATCCGGTGGTCGTAGGCCTTCAGGCGAATGCGGATGCGTTCTCGTAAGCTCATTCCAGAATCTCCGAAACGGTTCCCGCGCCCACCGTGCGTCCGCCCTCGCGGATGGCAAAGCGCAATCCCTTGTCCATGGCGATCGGCGTGATCAGATCGACGATGATGCTCACGCTGTCGCCCGGCATTACCATCTCCGTACCCTCCGGCAGCGTCGCCACTCCGGTCACGTCGGTCGTGCGGAAGTAGAACTGCGGCCGGTAGCCCTTGAAAAACGGAGTATGCCGCCCGCCCTCTTCCTTGCTCAGCACGTACACTTCGCCGCGGAACTTCTTGTGCGGCGTGATCGATCCCGGCTTCGCGATCACCTGACCGCGCTCCACTTCGTCCTTCTCGATGCCTCGGAGCAGCAGGCCCACGTTGTCGCCGGCCTCGCCCCGGTCGAGCAGCTTCTTGAACATCTCGACGCCGGTGACCACCGTCTTGCGCGTGTCGCGGAAGCCGACTATCTCCATTTCCTCGCCCACCTTCACGATGCCGCGCTCGATCCTGCCCGTCACCACCGTGCCGCGGCCCTGAATCGAGAAGATGTCTTCGATCGGCATCAGAAACGGCTTTTCAATATCGCGCGCCGGCCGCGGGATGTAGCTGTCCACCTGATCCATCAGATCGGTGACCGTCTTCTCCCACTTCTCCTCGCCGTTCAGCGCGCCCAGCGCGCTCACCCGCACCACCGGCAGATCCTCGCCCGGGAACTGATACTTCGAAAGCAGCTCGCGCACTTCCAGCTCCACCAGCTCGAGCAGCTCCGGATCGTCCACCATGTCCACTTTGTTCAGCGCCACCACGATGGAGGGCACGCCCACCTGGCGGGCCAGCAGCACGTGCTCGCGCGTCTGCGGCATGGGACCGTCGGTGGCCGCCACCACGAGAATGGCCCCGTCCATCTGCGCCGCGCCGGTGATCATGTTCTTGATGTAGTCGGCGTGACCCGGGCAATCCACATGCGCGTAGTGCCGGTTCTTCGTCTCGTACTCGATGTGCGCCACGGCGATCGTGATTCCGCGCGCCTTCTCTTCCGGCGCGTTGTCGATGGAATCGAAGCTGCGGAACTTCACCTTCGGGTTGTTCTTTCCCAGCACCCGGGTGATTGCCGCGGTCAGCGTCGTCTTGCCGTGATCGATGTGCCCGATCGTTCCGATGTTTACGTGCGGTTTGCTGCGATCGAATTTTTCCTTCGCCATATCTCTCTCCTACTCACTGCAGGCCAAAGGCCTGCTTTACAAGAACTCCTGCATTGCCGTTGTGGAGCAGGCGTTTTCGCCTGCAGCAACGGGATTACCTCGTTACCTTACCCTGTACCCGGGCCACGATCTCTTCCGCGATGTTGCGCGGCACTTCCTCGTATTGCCCGAAATGCATGGTGAAACTGCCGCGACCCTGGGTGCGCGACCGCAGCTCGGTGGCATATCCGAACATGTCGGACAGCGGCACCATGGCTTTGATCAGGTGCGTCGTACCGCGGATCTCGGTTCCTTCCAGGCGGCCGCGGCGGGAGATCAGATCTCCGTTCACCGAGCCCATGTACTCTTCCGGAACCACCACCTCAACTCGCATGACCGGCTCCAGCAGTACCGGCTTCGCCTTCCGGCACGCTTCCTTCATGCAGATGGAAGCGCAGATCTTGAAGGCCATCTCCGACGAGTCGACTTCGTGGTAGTCGCCGTCGTAGAGCGCCACCTTCACGTCCACCATCGGGTAGCCGGCCAGAATGCCGCCCTCGAGCGCCTCGCGGACGCCCTTCTCCACCGCCGGGATGAATTCCTTCGGCACCGTACCGCCGCGAATCTCGTTCTCGAAGTCGAAGCCCTTCCCTGGATGGGGCTCGACGCGCAGCTTGGTGCGCGCGTACTGGCCGCTGCCGCCGGTCTGCTTCTTGTGCGTGTAGTCGGCCTCCGCCTTGCTGCGGATGGTCTCGCGATAGGCCACCTGCGGCTTGCCGACGTTCGCGCCCACGTTGAACTCCCTCTGCATCCGGTCGACGATGATCTCGAGGTGCAGCTCGCCCATGCCGGCCAGAATGGTCTGCCCGGTCTCCGGGTCGGTATTCACCCGCAGCGTCGGATCTTCCTGCACCAGCTTCTGAATGGCCACGCCCAGCTTTTCCTGGTCGGCCTTGGTTTTCGGCTCGATGGCAAGCTGGATCACCGGCTCGGGGAAGTCGATCGATTCGAGCAGAATCGGCGATTTCTCGTCGCAGATGGTGTCGCCGGTGACGACGTTCTTCAGTCCCACCGCGGCGCAGATATCGCCCGCCAGTACTTCCGCGATCTCTTCGCGCTTGTTGGCGTGCATCTTCACCAGACGGCCCACGCGCTCGCGCCGCCCCTTGGCGACGTTGTAAATGCTCTCGCCCGCGCCCAGCCGGCCGGAATACACGCGAATGAAGGCGAGCTGGCCGACGAACGGATCGGTCATGATCTTGAACACCAACGCCGAGAACGGAGCCGCATCGGTGCACTCGCGCGTCTCGTGCACGTCGGGATTGCCGGGCTGCATGCCCTCTACCGGCGGCACTTCGATGGGCGACGGCAGGTAGTCCACCACCGCGTCCAGCAGGTTCTGGATGCCCTTGTTCTTGAAAGCGGTGCCGCAGATGACCGGGAAGATCTTCTGAGCAATGGTGGCCTTGCGAATGCCGGCCATGATCTCGTCGTTCGAAATCGCGTCGCCGTTGACGAACTTCTCGAAGAGATGATCGTCGTGCTCGGCAACCGCCTCGATCATCTGTTCGCGATACGCTTTGGCTTTATCGGCCAGGTCGTCGGGGATTTCAATTTCGTGGTAGTCCGCGCCCAGCGTTTCGTCGTGCCACACGACGGCCTTTCATCTCGACCAGGTCGATGATGCCCTTGAACTGATCTTCGGCGCCGATCGGAATCTGAATGGCCACCGGACGCGCCTGCAGACGGTCGACAATCGTATCGATGGAGTGGTAGAAATCCGCTCCCACACGGTCCATTTTGTTGATGAAGCAGAGACGCGGGACGGCATATTTGTCCGCCTGGCGCCACACTGCTTCCGACTGCGGCTGAACGCCGGCGACGGCATCGAACACCGCCACCGCGCCATCGAGCACCCTCAGGCTGCGCTCCACCTCGGCCGTGAAATCCACGTGGCCGGGCGTATCGATGATGTTGATGGTGATGTCGCGCCACTCGCAGGTGGTCGCGGCGGAGGTGATGGTGATGCCGCGCTCCTGCTCCTGCTCCATCCAGTCCATAATGGCCGTGCCTTCATGGACTTCGCCGATCTTGTGGGTGCGGCCCGTGTAGTAGAGGATGCGTTCCGTAGTTGTGGTTTTACCGGCATCGATGTGCGCCATGATGCCGATGTTGCGCATTCTCTCAATTGGTACTGTACGAGCCATAATTCAATTTCCCGCAGGCTCAACGGCCTGCTCTACAAACCCTTTACCACCGATAATGCGCGAAAGCCTTGTTCGCTTCCGCCATGCGGTGCACGTCATCCTTCTTCTTGATCGCGCCGCCGCGCAGATTCGCGGCATCCAGTAACTCGTTGGCAAGCTTGTCCGGCATGCCCTTTTCCGGGCGCGATCGCGCATTGCCGATGATCCAGCGGAGGGCCAGGCTGGTGCGCCTGTTCTGCGGCACCTCCACCGGAACCTGATAGTTCGCGCCGCCCACGCGCCGCGTTTTCACTTCCAGCAGCGGCTTGGCGTTCTCCACCGCCTTCTTGAAAAGCTTCAGCGGATCGTCGCCCGACCGATCGCGCAGCTTCTCCATCGACTCATAGAAGATGCCCTGCGCCACGGCCTTCTTGCCCTGCCACATCATCGAATTGATGAACTTCTCGGCCAGGGTCGAGTTATAAACCGGATCCGGCAGGATCTCCCGAACTTCCGCTCTGCGTCTGCGTGGCATTCGTTACCCCTGTTTCGTCGGCCCTTTCGGCCGCTTTGCCCCATATTTCGATCTGCCCTGCTTGCGGTCGGAAACGCCCGCCGCGTCGAGGGTGCCGCGGACCACGTGGTAACGCACGCCGGGAAGATCCTTTACGCGGCCGCCGCGGATCAGCACGATGGAGTGCTCCTGCAGGTTATGGCCGACGCCCGGAATGTAGGTGGTCACCTCGATGCCGTTGGTGAGGCGTACGCGCGCAACCTTCCGGAGGGCCGAGTTCGGCTTCTTCGGGGTGGTGGTGTACACACGGGTACAAACGCCGCGCCGCTGTGGGCAGCCCTGCAGCGCCGGACTCGCCGTCTTATACCGCGGCGGTCTTCGCCCTTTTCGCACCAGTTGATTGAACGTCGGCACAGAATTCCTCTCTAACGCGAATCTGACAGTCGATATTCGCCCCGACGCGGCAAAGCAAGGCATGCGCACTTCATGCCGCCCGAGGTTCTTTGTTTCAGTAGCCGGGAGAGCGCTATGAAAATCGCTCCCCTTCCGCGAGGGACTTACCCTGGACAAGCCCTTACTCCGAGGCAGGTGAACCGCTCGGAACAGCGGGGCCGGCCCCCGGCCGGACTACCGATCGGCCAAATGGCCGCTCCGATAGTGGTAGCTCGGGAGCAGAAAGCTCAGCTCGCCAAACCCTCTTATATTATCGAGAGCCCGGCAGGTTGTCAAACTTACCCGTTCGGCTTACCCGTTCGGCGGGTTCGGCGGTGGGGCGGACGCCCTCGTCCGCGGGTGACCCCCGGTCACCCATCTCGCGCTCGACCACCGACCTCATTGGGCTCCCGCACCAACCCTGCCCGCACGTGGTTTTTCTCTGGAGTAGCCAGCAGATGAATGTGGTTGGGCATGACCACGAAGGCGGCCCGGAACGGGCGTCATCCAGCAAGCGATCCAGGGCGGCAAATGCCTGTCCGGAGTTGAGAGCTGCCGTCGGGAAAGCCCGGTGGCAGGGCAGGCTGCCGTGGAGACGCCAGGTGTGGAGTCGAGGTGTGACGCGGTGGTTTAGAGGAGGCCTATCTGTTGACCGGCCCTTTCGGCTGCCGGTGCCTCACTAGCCCCTCATGCCCCGTTTTCACACCCCGCTCATCGAACCGGACAGGCGGTTTTCCCGCATCCGGCTCTCGGAGAAAGGCTCACGAGGTTGCCCACGGAAAGTTGCAGGTCCGCGCGGTCAGGCGGACTAAACCAAGCTCCTCGTGCAGGGCCGATTCCGGAAACCGCCCGGTCGCCGGCCAGGACACTTTGTGCTTAGCGCACAACCACTGGCGTAGCCGTTTGCGGGCGTGTTGCTCCACCGCCCGGTAGGCCTTGCTGACCGGACCCAGACAGAAGTAGTTGGCCCAGCCCACCATCATCCGGTTGAGCTTGCCCACTACCTTTTCCTGAGCCAGCAGGGTTTTGTTCCGCCCGGTTTCGCTGCTGATCGCCTCACAGATGCGGATCACCCGCTTCTTTGACGGCGCCGTGCCCAGATAGGCCCGCCCCGTTTGCGGCGAGTAACAGCGTCCGAACGTGTACCCCAGAAAATCGAACTTCTCTTCCGGCAGCCTGCAGACCCGCGTCTTCGTCTCGTTCACCGTCAGCTTCAGCTTCTGCATGATGACCCGCATCGCGGCCAGCGCTTCTTCCGCACTCCCCCGACAGCAGATCACCAGATCATCGGCATAGTTCACGATGTACGCCCTCCAACGCTTCTCGTACCCGAGCTGCTTCCAGCCGAGTACGAACCGGCGCATGTACAAATTGCTCAGCAGAGGACTGATCGGAGATCCTTGCGGAGTGCCCCGACCTTCATCCCGATTACGCGTACTACGATGCTTCCTTCCGTGCTCGTCCGTTTCCTCAACCGGAGCTTCCAGCCACATCCTGATGAGATGCAGCATGGCTCCGTCAACGACCCGGCGAGCCACCGACTTCATCAGTTCGGCATGCGGAATCGAGTCAAAGTAGCCGGATAAATCTGCGTCGACAATCTCTCCATGGCCCGTGTTGATCAGCTTATGGACGCGTTTTACGGCGTCCAATGGGCTGCGGTCGCTTCGATAGGCGTACTGTTCCGGCTGCAGATCGGCCTCGAATATCGGCTCGAGCACCAAAACCGCCGCCGTTTGCACCGTCCGATCCCGGATAGTGGGGACGCCTAACGGCCGCTGCTTTCCATCCGGCTTGGGGATCCATACCCGCCTCACCGGTTGGGGTCGATAAGTTCGATTCTTCAGCTCCTGCGCCAGTTCGTCCAGCCATCGCTCCACGCCGTATTCCTCGATGTCCTCGAACCTCTGTCCATCCACCCCGGCCGCTCCGCCATTGGCTCGGCAGCATTGGTAGGCATGGCCCAGAACATCCTTCCGGTACACCTTGTCATACAGCGCGTAGAAGCGGAAACCGGGCGATCCCTTCGCTTTGTCGTGCAACGCCGTCTGCAGCTTCTGAACACTTACTGGGGTTGTTAGATTCATCATCAATCCCTCGGTCCCTCATTGCTTGTTGCGTCTCCTTTCAACTGAGGTCCCTTCCCTCCCCCGGCATTACCCGGCTTCTCCGGTACTACGGACCTCTCCGCCACCCCGGACGGCCCGGCCTGACTCTCGCGAGTTGCCGGTTGACCCGACTCGGATCACCGTTGGGGCTTCCCGTGTTGCGCCTGATCCCCTTTGTCTGCATGCCGTCGCCAATACCCCGGCAGGACCAATGGGATCGTTCGCTCGTCCTCTCCCATCGACGTCGGCCTTCCCTCGATTCTCGGCGGGTCAGCTCCTGCATCACCCGTTTCGGGGCCTGCACAGCGTTCACTTTCGTTACGGCCTACAAACTCGCCAAGTCGCCAAAGCGACCCTCTACACCAGAGGCTTCAGCAGCTTCGTTGTCTCCACTACTGCTCCGATTGCTACCGGGTGGAACGAACCAGTTCCCGGGTGGGTCTTCCTCCCCACTGAGGACCAGCGCCTTTTCACGGCGCACGAGAAAAGCGGGCTAATCCGTCTCATATTTGTGCGGAAGTCGGCGCCGGTAGAGGGCATATCGGCATCGTTCACTGTGAACGGCGATTTTCTCACCAAAGCGAAGGCCGACCGAGGGGTCGGCCGCGGACGAGGGCGTCCGCCCCACCTGGAATCCACATCAGTTGAGGGGACCATTGACCCACTCATTTCGCGTTCGCCGCCGGGCTGAACCTCCACAACTCCGACCGCAGGAGGTCATGCAGCGCAATAATATTCCCCTCCGGCGTCCACCCAGGGACAAGAATATCTCCGGGTCGGCCCGTCCTGATCGCCGTGACCGTCCGGCCGTCCACGATCGCCGCCTTGTAATCGAAGGCGCCGGGCGTCACCACGTTCAGCAGGATGCGCCCCTTCCGGTCGATGGCCGATGGGGCCAGGTTCGCCGTAGCCAGCCGCATTTCTGCGGGAAGCGCGATCGGCTCGGCCGTTCCTGCAGGAAGCCTCATGCGCGCCATTCCCGCGTTGCTGTGGATGACGAGCATCCGTCCCGCCGGATCGATCGCCAGGTCGTCGCCTTCAGCGATCCGCGCCGGCTGCCCTCCGGTCTCCGGCATCGAGTAGATCGCGTCCCCGGCGGCATAATAAATGGTCCTGAGGCTCGACGAAACCGCCACCGCGGTGGCATTGCCTCCGGGAACAGGGATCTCCCGCCGGAGCACACCGTTCCGAACGGAGGCGAAGGCGATCCGGCGCTTTCCGGGGGGACCGAGCAGGAGGGCGACCTCATCGCCGCTCACCGGCGAAACGTACGCGGCGTCGCCTGCTCCTGCCTGCAGAAAAGGCCGAAAGTCGGCGCCCATCCTTCCGCTGAGAAGGCGCACACGGCCACCGAGCGCAGCCACGATCAGGATGCGCCCATCGTCGAGGGAAAGCACGATCTTTCCCGATGGCGGGGGCGGCGCGGCTGATTCCTCGACAAGTCCGCCGCCCACGGTTAAGCGCTGGATGGACGGAGTCATTTCGGCGGAGTCCACGTAGATCGATCCATCCGCTGTGGCATCCACGAAGAATGGGGGCAGCCCGTCCGCGAGCGGGAGCACGGGCGTGTGTCCCGGTTTCCCGTTTCTCTCCACGCGGATTAATTCAAAGCTGTCTTGTTGTCTTCCGAGCATGAGTACGCCACGGCCATCGGGAGCCGCCGCCAATGGTAATCCAAGCTGAAAATACAGCGCATCGACCGGCGCCTGGGGATCGAGCCGCCGGGACACGTGCGTCGTGAGGTCGAGGATGTACGGCTGCGCGCCGGATTCGATGGACGTCTCGTCGGTAGCGCCGATGAAGACAATCTCCCGACCGTCCGGGAATGCTCGAAGCGGCGGGCCGACATCGTAGCTCTCCAGAAACGCCGGCAGAGGTTCGGTCCGGCCAGAGTCCGGCCACAACCGGAACGCCTGGTTGTGCCCGCGCGTCGTCCGCCGGAGCACGACGAGGCTGCCATCCGGCAGCGCCTGCGGCGCCCATCCGTCCTCCAGCAGCAGCGTTGGTTCTCCGCCGAGCGCCGGAATCGAATAGACTCCGGCGGGACGTTCCCAGAAGCGGTCGAAGAAAAGCCGCGAACCGTCCCGCGCCCAGGATACGTCGACGGCGGAGCCGTTGCCGGTATCGTGCGTCAGGACGCTCCAGGTGGCTCCGTCGGGCTTCATGATGGCGACCTGCGTCTGCCCGTTCACCAGAGTGATCAGCGCGAGCATCTGGCCGTCGGGAGACACTCGCGGCGAGAACGCCACAACCGGGCCGCCCAGCCGAACGCCGGCCCACGCTGGAGCGGGCGGGTGCCGGAGCGGCAGCAGCCATCCTCCCAGCAGAGCGCTCGCGATGATGACGATCGCCAGCGGGATGGCCCACAGCCAGCGCGGCCAGGCGCGCGGCGCAACTCCGGCAGGCGGGACCTGCGGACGCAGAGTTTGCGAGAGTCCATCGCGGGTCTGGCGCAGTTCGCGATAAAGATCGCGCGTGGAGTCGTAGCGCTCGTCCGCCTCCTTCGCCATCGATCGCTCGATCGTCCAGCGGAGGGGCGCGGGAATCGATGAAGGGAGCGGCTCCGCTTCTTCGCCGATGATGGCGCTCAGCGTCTCGATCGTGCTATCGCGCCGGAATGCGCGTTTGCCCGTCGCCAGCTCGTACAGAATCAGCCCGAACGAGAACTGGTCGCTGCGGTAGTCCACTTCGCGGCCGCGCGCCTGTTCGGGACTCATATACGCTACCGTCCCGAGGATCGTGCCGGGCTCGGTGGCGGTGATCGTGGTGGACGTATCGCCCGCTTGCCTAATCTGCTGTTTCGCCAGACCGAAATCGAGTATTTTGACGCGGCGGTCCCCGGCGATCAGGATGTTGTCGGGCTTCAGGTCGCGATGAACGATGCCGGCGGCGTGCGCGGCGGCCAGCCCATCGGCAATTTGCACCGCGATATCGAGCAGCCCGCGTACGTCCCGCGGGGCCCGCAGCGGCTCGCCCTCGATGAACTCCATAACCAGATAGTTCTCGCCGACGTCGTAGATCTGGGCGATATTCGGATGATTCAGCGCAGCAGCGGCCCGCGCTTCCCGTTCGAACCGCTCGCTGAACTGCGCCCGCGAAAACTTAATCGCAACCGTGCGGCCCAGCCGGGTGTCGCGCGCCTTCCAGACCTCGCCCATGCCCCCGGCGCCGAGCGCCGACAGAATCTCGTACGGTCCAACTCGATCTCCAGCCGCGGGCTCCAGCATTCGGGTACCATTTTATGCATCGCGAATGCGACTTGTTCTTTCGGCCATCCGCGCGGTGGACAGGGAGCGCGGACGAAACCATTTGACAGGCCCCAATCCTTGCCGGTAGCATTGCTCTTGCAAACGTTTACAGGCCTGTCCCCGTTACCGTCAGGCGAACACCCATGACCACCCGTCTTCTTTCACTCAGTCCCGTCGACATCGTCATCATCGCGATCTACTTCGCGATCGTGCTCGGCATCGGCTTTTATCTGAAGCGGTTCACGAAAACCGGCGACGACTTCTTCCTGGCCGGCCGCCATATGACCGCCTGGATCGCCGGACTGGCCTTCCTGTCGGCAAACCTCGGCTCGCTGGAGCTGATGGGCTGGGCCGCCTCCGCCTATCAGTATGGGATTCTCGCCACCCACTGGTATTGGATCGGCGCGATTCCCGCCATGCTGTTCCTCGGCATCGTCATGATGCCGTTCTATTACATATCGAAGACGCATTCGGTGCCTGGCTATCTGAAGCTCCGGTACGGCGAAGGGGCGCGCAGTTTCTCCGCCCTCAGCTTCGGCTTCATGACCGTGCTCATGAGCGGCATCAATATGTTCGCCATGGCCAAGGTGATGCAGGTGGTGCTCGGCTGGGACATCGATTTCAGCATCTGGGCCTCCTCGCTTACCGTCGCGGCCTACGTGGGCCTGGGCGGCCTGCTCTCGGCCATCTTCAACGAGGTGCTGCAGTGCGTTCTCATCTGGGCCGGCGCGCTGCTCATCCCCATCCTCGGGCTCATCGAAGCAGGCGGCTGGGGCGGCCTGCAGAAGAAGATCCTCGAACGGATGGGTACTGATTCTTATACCCACCTGTGGTCCACGCTGGGCCACTTTAACGACAACCCCATGGGCATTCACTGGACCGGCATCGTGTTCGGCCTCGCGTGGGTGATTTCGTTCGGCTATTGGACCACCGACTTTCTGGTTGTTCAGCGCGTGCTGTCGGCGAAAGATCTGCGCTCGGCGCGTATGGCCCCCATCATCGCCTCGGTGTTCAAGATGGCCGTGCCGCTGATCGTGATCCTGCCGGGACTGCTGGGCCTCGCATTACTGGCCCCTCACGGACTGGTGCCCGAATCGGTGGCCGCTCACACCGGCCAGCCGAGTTATAACGCGGTGCTTCCGCTCATGCTGGCGCGATATTGCGGGCCGGGTCTGCTCGGCCTGGGAATTACGGCGCTCATAGCCGGATTTATGTCGGGCATGGCCGGCAATGTCAGCGCATTTGCCACGGTCTGGACGTACGATATCTACCGCCCCATGTTCCGCAAAGAGGCCCCCGACGCGCACTACGTCACGGTAGGCCGCTGGTGCACCATTCTGGGAGTGCTGGTGAGCATCGGCACCGCCTACCTGGTGATGCAGTTCGCCAGCATCATGGATTATGTCCAGGCGCTCTTCAGCTTCTTCATCGCGCCGCTGTTCGGGACAGTGATTCTCGGCATGATGTGGAAGCGGGCCACTGCGCCCGCGGGCTTCTGGGGACTGTTCACCGGCACCATCGCCTCCATCAGCATGTATGTCTGGGTGAAGGTGGACCCGTCCGCCCTGCGCTACATCGCGCTCTCACCGCACGCCAAGGCTCTGGCCGAGGACATGTACCGCGCCCTCTGGTCCTGGATTATCTGCGTGGTGGTGACGGTTGCGGTGAGTTATATGACGAAGCCGAAGCCGATCAAGGAGCTGGAGGGGCTGGTTTATGGGGTCACAAAGCTGCCCGTAGAGCACGATCTCACGATCTGGCAGAAGCCTGCTTTCTGGGCGACCATAGTGGCCGTGGTCTTCGTTATCGTCAATATTCTGCTCTGGTAAACGATCATGCATGGAAAAATGATTTCGATCTGGTTCTTCATTGGCCTGATCCTGACTGTCTACGGCGCCATCATTCTGGTGGCGCAACTGGTCCTGCCGCCTCCGCCAAACGTCGTGCTTACGAATCTGCACGCGGGCGTTTGGTGGGGAGCGCTGCTTTTCGTTGTCGGCCTGTTCTACGCCATCCATTTCCGGCCGAGGCGGGGGGACGAGTAGCCTGGGTGGGGCGGTCCCCCCGGACCGCGCGGGACGCCCTCGTCCCGCTGCCGCAGAGTGAAAGGGATACCCATAATGAGCGACATCACAATGGGGCTCATCGTCGGAAATCGCGGGTTCTTCCCGGATCATCTGGCGAAATCGGGCCGCGAGGAAATGATCTCGGTTCTCGAAAAGGCCGGCGTGCAGGTTATTGCACCCGGCGTTGAGGACACGAAATACGGCGCGGTGGAAACCCGCCAGGAATCGCGCAAATGCGCGGATCTGTTCGACCGGCATCGTCACGAAATCGACGGCATTATCGTCACCCTGCCGAATTTCGGCGAGGAGCGCGGCATCGCCGACGCCCTGCGCTGGAGCGGGCTGAACGTGCCGGTGCTGGTGCAGGCCACCCCCGATACGCCCGGACGCATGACCATCGCCAACCGCCGCGACAGCTTCTGCGGCAAGATGTCCTGCTGCAACAACCTGAAGCAGTACGGCATTCCCTATTCGCTCACCACGCTGCATACGGAAGCGCCCGAATCGCCTGAATTCACGAAGGATCTGGAGTGGTTCAAGGCGGTGTGCCGGGTAGTGCGCGGCATGAAGAATCTGCGCGTCGGCGCGATCGGCGCGCGGCCGGCCGCTTTCAACACGGTGCGGTACAGCGAAAAACTGCTGGAGCAGGCGGGAATATCCATCGAGCCCATCGATTTGTCGGAAATCTTCGGCCGCATCGCGCGGCTGAAGGACGACGATCCGGCCGCGCTCGACAAGTTGCGCATGATCGAAGAGTATGTCTCCACCGCCGGCATTCCCAAAGCGGCGCTGCTCAAAATGGCGAAATTCGGCGCCGTCGTGGACGAGTGGATGCAGCAGACGCAGGTCTCCATCAGCGCAGTGCAGTGCTGGACGTCCATGGAAGAGTATTTCGGCGTGGTGCCCTGCACCGTGATGAGCATGATGAGCAACAACCTCATGTCCAGCGCCTGCGAGGTGGATATCTGCGGCGTTCTGGGCATGCACGCGCTGCGGCTGGCGTCGGGCACTCCGAGTGCGCTGCTCGACTGGAACAACAACTACGGCAGCGATCCCGATAAGGCCGTCTGCTTCCATTGCAGCAATCTGCCGAAGCATTTCTTCGCCGACGTAAAGATGGATTTCCAGCTGATTATTGCCGGCACGGTGGGCAAAGAGAACACGTTCGGCACGTGCGTGGGCAAGGTGCGAGCCGCGCCGATGACCTATGCGCGCTTCTCCACTTTCGATACGGAAGGCAAGATCCGCGGGTACGTCGGCGAGGGCGAATTCACCGACGATGCGCTCGAAACCTTCGGCGGGGCCGGTGTTGTTCGCATCCCGCGTCTGCAGAAGCTGCTGCGGTACATCTGCGAAAGCGGCTTCGAGCATCACGTGGCCGCTAATCTTTCGAGCACCGCCGCAGTGGTCCGGGAGGCGGCCGCGAATTATCTGGGTTGGAACGTTTATCACCACGAATAAGGTTTTGCAGAGCAGAGTTCCGGCCATGCGGCGCGCCGGCGAAGCCAATCAGCCGCCGAAGAACTTGTTGCGACCGCGATCGGCGATCAGCACGTACCGGACCCGCATCCTGAATTGAAGACCACTGCCGAGCTCATCCGCTGCGCCATCCTGAACGGCGCGCCAGACTGACCTCTTTCCTCCGAAGACATCGGAAGAACTGCGCTCGACCCTCCGGGAGGTGAACGACCGACAGTGAAAACTGGAGAATACCTGCTCACGGCGCCACTATCACGCTGATCGCAGGATCATTCAAATCCCCGTAAACGATTGGGGAGAGATCAACGCAAAAGAGAGCGGGAAGCGAAAGCTTGAACAGTCCCGTCGGGGCGCCCGGCTGGCCGTTTGGCCGCGATTCGCATCTTACCCCGGCAGACCACGCCGGTTGCCAATTCTCTGCAAGCCGCCGGAAACGCGACCGATATGTCATTCAGAATCGGGTTAACCCGAAGAAAGCCTGGGGAGAACAAGCCAGAGCTCGCACGCGCGCGGGCCGCGGCAGAAGAATATCTCGACCGTGGGCGGACAGACCGCTTTGGGCGGCTCGTCCTGATTTCCGCCAGTTGTAAAGAGAGCTGAGTTCAACACAATATGCCAGATCCAGACGCGGTTTTGGGGGGTCCGGAGGATAAGTGCATGCAGGATCAGGACGTGATTCGTGAATTCCTTGTGGAGAGTCATGAAAATCTCTCACGGCTGGATCAGGAGCTCGTCGAACTCGAGAAACACCCGAAAGACAAGGCGCTGCTGGCAAGCATCTTCCGCACCATTCACACGGTAAAGGGCACCTGCGGATTCCTCGCATTCTCGACTCTGGAACGAATTTCCCATCATGCCGAGAGCCTGCTGAGCCAACTACGCGATGGTAAGCGAGAGCTCAGTCCATCCCTTGTATCCCTGATCCTCGAGACGGTAGACGCAACGCGGAAGGTACTGGCCTCCATCGAAACGAGCGGGGAGGAAGGTCCCGACCAATTTGAAGACCTGACCGGGCGCCTGCGCTCCGCCGCCCAATTACCGGAGGCCGCCGCGAGCCTGAGCGGCCCGGATTCGACGCCAGATCCCCTCGGGGAACATGCGGGCGAGAACGGTCCCGAACTTTCCGAGTGCAGGAAACCTGAAGAGGACGCCACCAGGTCTTCCGCCGTGGCGGACGCGAACATCCGGGTTGGGGTAGGGCTATTGGACAAGCTCATGGATTTGGTCGGGGAGCTCGTTCTGACCCGCAATCAGATCCTGCAGTTCAACGCCGAGCGCGAGGACGCCGCCCTCGCCGCGACATCGCAGAGGCTGAACCTGATCACTACTGAGTTGCAGGAGGGCGTCATGAAGACGCGCATGCAACCGATCGGAATGGTCTGGAACAAGCTCCCACGTGTTGTGCGCGACATGGCGGTGGCCCTTGGAAAGCAGATCCGGCTGGAGATGGACGGAACCGAGACGGAACTCGACCGGACCATCATCGAGGCCATCAAGGATCCTCTGGTCCACCTGGTTCGAAACTCCTGCGATCACGGCATTGAATTGCCGGAAGTCCGGGCGAGTGCAAACAAGCCGCCACAGGGCAGGCTGACCCTTCGCGCCTTTCACGAAGGCGGACAAGTCAACATAGAAATCGGCGATGACGGGGCCGGTATTGACGTGGCGCGTATCAAACGGAAGGCCATCGAGAAGGGTTTTCTGCGCCAGGAACAGGCCGAAAAGCTGAGTGATCGCGAGGCTTTGCACCTGATCTTCCAACCCGGATTCTCGACCGTCCAAACCGTGACCAACGTTTCGGGCCGCGGTGTCGGCATGGACGTGGTCAAATCCCACATTGAAAAGATCGGCGGTGTCGTCGACATCCTGAGCCGTCCCGGCGAAGGCACCACGGTCAGGCTTAAAATCCCTCTGACTCTGGCCATTATTCCCGGCCTCGTGATCACCAGCGGCAATCAGCGCTCAGCGCCTCCCGGCCCCGGCGGCGGAGAGCGCTTTGTGATCCCTCAGGTCAGCCTGGTGGAACTGATCCGGCTCGAGGGCCAGGCGGGCTGCTCGCAAATCGAGCGCATTCACGGTACGCCGGTATACCGAAGGCGCGGCAGCCTGTTACCCATTGCCTACCTCAACGACATTCTGGATCTGGAGACCCGGAAGGAATCCGGGGTGGTTAATATTGTCGTCCTGCAAGCTGAAGACCGGCAGTTTGGGCTGGTGGTGGACGGCATCAACGACACGCAGGAAATCGTGGTCAAACCCCTGGGAAAGCAATTGAAGGGACTCACCGTGTATGCCGGGGCGACGATCATGGGCGATGGCCGCGTTGCCCTCATTCTCGACGTGCTCGGCATCGGCCAGCGCTCTGGCGTCCTGGCCGAATGCCGTGAGCAAACCCGGGCCGCGACCCAACATAAGACCCAATCGGGAATCGAACAGCAGAGACTGCTCCTGTTCCGGGCCGGATCGTTTGAGCGATTGGCCGTTCCGCTCTCTCTGGTCGCCAGGCTCGAGGAGTTCCCGCGCTCGGCGATCGAGCGTGCCGGTGGTGGCCAGGTGGTCCAATACCGAAATCGCATCCTTCCCCTGGTGCCCCTTCAGGCCATCCTCGATCCAGACGCGAAAGAGCAGGATCAAAGCGCCGATCCGGTGCAGGTGATCGTTTTCAACGACGGCGAGCGCAGCCTGGGTATGGTGGTCGACAAGATCGTGGATGTCGCGGAAGACTCAGTCGCCGTGCGGCACAAGACCAGCCGCAAGGGCCTGCTGGGCTCGGCGGTGGTGGGCAGGAAGGTCGCGGATTTCGTCGATCTCAACCAGGTCATTCAGGCGGCCGCGGCGGATTGGTTCCAGGGAACACGCGGGTCGGTAAACGGCAAGAGTATCCTGGTCGCCGACTCCTCGGCGTTCTCGCGGGGTCTGATCCGAAGCGGCCTTGAAATGGAGGGTTATCGCGTCCTCGAGGCGGCAAGTCTGGACGAGCTCATTCGTAAGCTGGAGCAGCAACCGGTGGATGTCGTTGTCACGGCGCTGGATCCTGCCCGCAACGGCGGTTCCACTGTACCGGAGACTCTTCGCGGCCGCCCGGAGTGGCACGCGATCCCCGTCCTGACGCTGGCGGACTCGGCCGAGCAGATCCGGGGCCGGGCGGATCAGCAAACCCAATTTCAGGATTGCCAGGTGAAGTTCGATCGCGACGCGATGCTCGAATCAGTGGCCCGGCTGGCTTCCGCGCTGGCGTCCGCGGAGACGCAGCCGGTGTGCGCGGGAGAGGAGCGATAGCCAATGGCGATCGACAATATCGACAAACATGCGAACGGACGGCAGACCGGCGCACAGTTTTCCACTTTCTTCGTGGCCGGCCTGTTCTTCGGCGTGGATGTTCTCCGGGTCCAGGAGGTGTTGCGATACCAACAGATGACGCGCGTGCCCCAGGCGCCTGAGGTCATCGAGGGGCTGATCAACCTGCGCGGCCAGATAGTCATCGCCATCGATATGCGGCGGCGGCTCGGCCTGCCGCCTCGCTCCGGGGACCAGACGCCGACGAACATGGTGCTCCGTACCGATGACGGAGCCGTAAGCCTGCTCGTCGACGAGATCGGCGACGTGCTGGATGTCGAAGAGGCTACCTACGAAAGGCCGCCAGAGAACCTCGACCCGGCGGCGCGAGAACTCATCCGGGGCGTTTACAAGTTGAAAGAGCGGCTGCTGCTGGTTCTCGACGCCGAACGAACGGTGGATCTGACGGTGGGGAGGGCAGCTTAATGCCGAACGCAATCGAACAACCTATGCCACCGTATGCGCCGGGGATCTGAAATTGGCCTTCACCTTCTTTTTCCGGGATCAGCATGTTCTGGAGCGGGTTCTGGAGCACAGTCTCTCCAGCTTTGCCGGCCGCAGCCGTCCCCGCATCTGGGACGCCGGCGTGGCCATGGGGCAGGAGCCTTACACGCTTTCCATCATGTTCGCCGAGCGGATGGGACACTTCGCCTTTAACAATCTCCGCATTGATGCGACTGACGTCGAGAGTACCGGGCAGTTCGCCCAGACGATCGAGGCGGGCCTGTACGCGAGTGAGGAGTTGTCGCGGTTGCCTGAGGGCATCCTGGACAAGTACTTCGAACCCGATGGCCAACCCGGGTACTTTCGCGTGATCGACAAAATCCGGCAACGGGTCGTTTTTCAGCGGCACGACCTGCTGTCGTTTCAGGAGATCGGTCATGGATATTCGCTGGTCTTGTGCAAGAACGTGCTGCTCCACTTTCAGCCGCGGGAGAGGATCGAAGTGCTCAGAATGTTTCACCGTGCGCTCGGGCCCGGTGGGTTGTTCGCCAGTGAGCAGACGCAGGAGATGCCGCAGGAACTCGCCCCGCTGTTCGAGCGGCTGATTCCCGACGGGCCCCTGTTCCGCAAATTGGAGGGTCCCGAATGCGCATCCTGACGTTGGAAAACAGCGGCCGGATCTATACCTCCCAGGTTTACCTGGTACTCGGCAGCGCGAGCCGGCTGGAGGACGTCAACACGCTGGTGGATGTGGGACAGGATCCTGCCATCCTGGCGAGCATCGAGACGGCGCCCACCGGGGTCGGCAAATGGCCCGTGGAACAGGTGGTGCTGACGCACAGCCATTCCGATCACTGCGCTCTGCTGCCGCGGGTCCGGGAGATCTTCCATCCCCGGGTGTTCGCGTTTTCACCGAGTATCGCCGGCGTCGATTGTCTGCTGCGCGATGGGGACACGGTCAGAATGGGCGACGCGCTCTTCGAGGTGATCCACATGCCCGGCCACAGCAGCGACTCTGTCTGCCTCTACAACGAAACGGAGGGCGTGCTGTTCGCGGGCGATTCCCCGGTGGTGATCACGTCGCCAACCGCAACTTATGAGGCCGGCTTCCTCGCGGCATTGGAAAAGCTGTGCGCCCGCGATGTCCGGCGGATCTATTTCGGACACGGTGCTCCGCTGACCGAGCACTGCAACGAGAGGCTGCGTGAATCGCAACGGATGGCAGCCGAAAGCCCACCGGCCATCGGAACACAGGATCGGATCGATTATCAGTCGCCGGCGACGGCGTAGCAATACACAGGAATACAAAGGAGCCGAAAAACAATGGCAAGACAGGCAAATAACGGGCCGCGAGTTTCTCCCGGCCGCAATCGGTCCACCGGCGCCGCCGTTCTGGACCGTCCCGCAACTGATCGGCTGGAGACGCAAACGGAGGACCTCCTTCAGGAGATCCTGCGTTTGGTGGAAGCCTCGCGGGCCGGCCACCTCAATGAGCGCGGAAGAGCGGAATCGTTCGCAGGTAACGACCGCAAACTGATTGAGGGCGTGAACGCAATGCTCGATGCGATTCTGCTCCCCATCGGGGAGGGTAATCGTGTTCTGGCGCAGATCAGCGCGGGAAAGATCGACGAGCTGATCACGCAGACCTACAGCGGCGACCACGAGAAGATGAAGCAGGCGGTCAACAATGTCGCCCTCGTGCTGCAGACGCTGCAGAAGGAGTTGGGCAGGCTGACGGAGGCATCGCGCGAAGGGCAACTCTCGGAACGCGGTAAACACGGCCAGTTCCAGGGCGCCTACGCGGGCTTTGTTAAGGGCATCAACGAGATGCTGGACGCCATATTGCTGCCCATTGGAGAAGGCAACCGCATTTTAGGCCAGATTTCCGGCGGCAGGATCGACGAACTGATCGCCCAGAGCTACAAAGGTGACCACGAGAAGATGAAGCAGGCCGTCAACAATGTCGCTGCGTCTTTGCAAAACATGGCAAAGGACGTCAATTTCTGGTAAGCGCGGCGGTGGAAGGCAAACTGGCCACTCGCGCCGACGCCGGCAAGCACCAGGGCGAATACCGCAGGATCGTCGAGGGTGTGAACCAGACCCTCGACGCGGTGATCGGACCGTTGAACGTGTCCGCCGAGTACGTGGACCGCATTTCGAAGGGCGACATCCCGCCGAAGATCACCGACACCTACAAGGGCGACTTCAACGAGATCAAGAACAATCTGAACAACTGCATCGACAACATTAACGCTTTGACGGCCGACACGGGCCTGCTGGTGAAGGCGGCGGTGGAAGGCAAACTAGCCACTCGCGCAGACGCCGGCAAGCACCAGGGCGAATATCGCAGGATCGTCGAGGGTGTGAATCAGACCCTTGACGCGGTGATCGGACCATTGAACGTGTCCGCCGAGTACGTGGACCGCATTTCGAAGGGCGACATCCCGCCGAAGATCACCGACACCTACAAGGGCGACTTCAACGAGATCAAGAACAATCTGAACAACTGTATCGACAACATTAACGCTTTGACGGCCGATACCGGCCTGCTGATGAAAGCGGCGGTGGAAGGCAAACTGGCCACCCGCGCAGACGCCGGCAAGCACCAGGGCGAATACCGCAGGATCGTCGAGGGTGTGAACCAGACCCTTGATGCGGTGATCGGACCGCTGAACGTGTCCGCCGAGTACGTCGACCGCATCTCCAAAGGCGACATCCCGCCGAAGATCACCGATACCTACAAGGGCGACTTCAACGAGATCAAGAACAATCTGAACAACTGCATCGACAACATCAACGCATTGGCGAGCGAAACAGGCCTGCTGGTGAAGGCGGCGGTGGAAGGCAAACTGGCCACCCGCGCAGACGCCGGCAAGCACCAGGGCGAATACCGCAGGATCGTCGAGGGTGTGAACCAGACCCTTGACGCAGTGATCGGACCGTTGAACGTGTCCGCCGAGTACGTGGATCGCATCTCCAAAGGCGACATCCCGCCGAAGATCACCGACGCCTACAAGGGCGACTTCAACGAGATCAAGAACAATCTGAACAACTGCATCGATAACATCCGGGCGCTGGTGACCGAGGCGGCGGTGCTGGTCCGGGCATCGGAGGAAGGGAAACTGACCGCCCGCGCCGACGCCGCCAAACACCAGGGCGACTACCGCAAAATCGTCGAGGGCGTCAACGAAATGCTGGACGCCATTCTGTTGCCGATCGGAGAAGGCAACCGCATTCTGACGCAGGTATCGAACGGCAGGATCGACGAGTTGATCGCACAAACCTACAAGGGCGATCACGAGAAAATGAAACAGGCGGTCAACAATGTGGCGCTAGTGCTGCAGGGATTGCAGAAGGAGCTGAGTCGGCTCACCGAGGCTTCACGACAGGGCCGCCTCTCAGAACGCGGCAAACCAGATCAATTTCAGGGCGCTTATGCGGGCATTGTAAAAGGCGTCAACGAAATGCTGGATGCCATTCTGCTGCCCATCGAGGAAGGCAACCGTATTCTGGGGCTGGTTCGCGGCGGCAACCTGCGAGAGAAAGTCGAGATAGCGTGCAGCGGCGATCACGAGAAGATGAAACAGGCGATCAACGGCGTACACGACTGGCTGAACGACCTGGTCGCCTATGTGACAAAGATCGCGAACGGAGACCTGACGGCTGCGATGGCCAGGGCCTCCGATAACGACCAGATCCACGAGTGGCTGGTCATGTTGAAGAATAATGTCAACGCGCTGGTAGTCGATGCCGGCATGCTGGCACAAGCAGCCGTGGAGGGCCGTGTGGGCACGCGCGCCGACACGAGCAGGCACCAGGGCGCTTATCGAAAGATCATCGAGGGCGTCAACCAGACTCTGGAAGCCATTGTCGAGCCGCTCAAAGTTACGGCGCAAAACGCCTCCACGCTCGCTTCGTCGTCCGAAGAACTGGCGGCGGTCAGCCAGCAGATGGCGGGCAACGCAGAGGAAACCGCGACTCAGGCCAACGTGGTCTCGGCGGCGAGCGAGCAGGTCTCAAAGAATGTCGCCTCGGTGGCGACCGCGGCCGAGGAGATGCAGGCTTCGATCCGCGAGATCGCCAAGAATGCAAACGAGTCGGCCCGGGTAGCCAAAAATGCCGTAACCGTGGCGCACTCGACCAATGAAACCGTCAGGAAACTGGGTGAATCCAGCCAGGAGATCGGCAACGTGATCAAGGTGATCACCTCGATCGCGCAGCAGACCAACCTGCTGGCCCTCAACGCCACCATCGAGGCCGCGCGGGCAGGTGAAGCGGGCAAAGGCTTCGCGGTAGTAGCCAACGAAGTGAAGGAGCTGGCCAAGCAGACAGCCAAGGCTACCGAGGATATCGGCCAGAAAATCGATGCGATCCAGGGCGATACCAAGGGAGCCGTCAAGGCCATCGAGGAGATCGGCACGATCATTAACCAGATCAACGACATCTCCAACAGCATCGCCTCAGCGGTGGAAGAGCAGACGGTGACCACCAACGAGATCGGCCGCAGCGTGACCGAAGCCTCTCAGGGCGTCGGTGACATCGCCAAAAACATCGGCGGCGTGGCCATGGCTGCAAAGAGCACGACGCAGGGCGCCAACGACACCGAAAAAGCGGCCCGAGAGCTCACTCAGATGGCAGCCCGGCTCCAGATGGTTGTTTCGAAGTTTACCTTCTGAACCGATCAACAGCGTTCGAGACGGCCCGGCGGTCGCCAATCAGCCGGGCCCTCCTTTCTCGATCCAATCAAAGAACGAAGGTGAACTGATGGCCAAAGCACTCGTGGTGGACGACTCCAGGGCCGTTCGGATGATCCTCGCCAATACATTGCGGTCACTGGGGTACGAGGTTCGCGAAGCGGCCAACGGCAGAGAGGCCCTCGAGGCGATCGAAGCCGACAGAAACGCGTTCAGCCTGGTTCTCGCGGACTGGAACATGCCCGAGATCAATGGACTGGATTTGCTCAGGCAATTGCGTCGGAATCCCGAACTGGCTTCTCTGGTTGTGGTGATGGTCACCACCGAGACCCAACTGGAGCAGGTGGCGGAAGCCCTTGAGGCAGGCGCCAACGAGTACGTGATGAAACCGTTCACAAAAGAGATTCTCCTGGAGAAGCTCGAAATGGCGGGATGCCATCCATGAAGACCGGCGCGGCTTTGTCAAACAAGCGATTGCTGCAACCGGGAGAGCGAATTCGCGTGCTGGTGGTAGATGACTCGGTGGTCATCCGGCGCCTGGTCACTCATGCCCTGGAGCAGGACGCGTTGATAGAAGTGGTGGGCGCGGCATCGAACGGCGCGATCGCTCTGCAACGGATCCCTCAGTTCAATCCCGACGTGCTCACGCTCGATATCGAGATGCCCGAGATGGACGGTCTCGAAACGTTGCGGCGCGTTCGCCGCGAGCATCGCGAGTTGCGAGTCATCATGTTCAGTACGCTCACTGAGCGCGGCGCGGCGATCACTCTGGACGCACTGACTCTGGGGGCAGACGATTACGTGGCCAAGGCTTCCAACGAGGGATCCCTCGACCGCTCCATGACGCGCCTGCGGGAAGAGTTGGTCCCGAAGATCAAACAGTTCTTCCACGTGGCAGGACAGGGCTGCGCGCCGGCCAGAGTGGAACCGGCACGCGTGTCGGCGGAGCCGGCAGTCCGGAACGGCACGCTGCTCCCCCGGAACCCAGTGGTTCGGCCCAGAGTCGTGGTGATCGGCGTTTCCACAGGGGGGCCGAACGCTCTTGGCGCGATCCTGCCGGAGTTCCCGGCCGGGTTTCCATTGCCGGTTCTGGTGGTACAGCACATGCCGCCCATGTTCACACGGCTTCTGTCAGAGCGCCTGCACTCAACCTGCCGTGTGCCGGTCGCGGAAGCTGTGCAGAGCATGCCCGTGGATGCGGGCAGGATCCTGATTGCGCCGGGAGACTTTCACCTGAAGGTAGCGTCCGCCGCGGGGGCGGTGCGTGTGTGTCTGGATCAATCGCCACCGCAAAACTCCTGCCGTCCCGCAGTCGATGCACTGTTTGCTTCGGTTGGGGAGGTCTACGGCGGCGCTGCAATTGCGGTGATCCTGACCGGCATGGGGCAGGACGGACTGCGCGGCACGCAGATTCTCAAAGGGCAGGGGGCGATCGTCCTGGCCCAGGACGAAGGTACGAGTGTCGTTTGGGGGATGCCCGGAGCAGTGGTGAACGCCGGCCTCGCCGACCGCGTGCTTCCTCTCGATCAAGTGGCGCCGGAGATCCTGCGCATGGCCGGTTGAATCCAGGGTGAACTGCGTGCAAAGCCAAACCTCGATCGCGACGATCCACTCGGAGAACTACAGGTTTCTCCAGCAGCATGTCTATTCCCAATCGGGCATCGTACTCGAGGACAATAAACATTACCTGTTTGAAAGCCGCCTCACGCCGATCGTCACGAAACTAGGACTCGGCTCGATCAATGACCTGTGCGCTCTCCTCCGCGCCACGCGCGAGACGGAGGTGGGCCGCCAGGTGATTGAGGCCATGACTACCAACGAAACGTACTTCTTTCGCGATCCGGCGCAATACAATGCCATACGAACTGTTCTCCTGCCGCGACTGAAAGAAGAACGGCGGGATACGAAGAGGTTGCGTTTCTGGTCGTGCGCGGCATCCACTGGGCAGGAAGCCTACAGCCTGGCGATGCTTCTTCTGGAGGAGGGGTTGAGCGACTGGAACATTCAAATCCTGGGCACGGATATTTCTTCGCAAGTCCTGGAACGGGCCCGTTCCGGCAAGTATCAGCAGATTGAGGTAAACCGCGGTTTGCCGGCAGCCCTCCTGGTGAAGTACTTCCGCCGTTCCGGCGTGGATTGGCACGTGAGCGAATCCGTTCGCCGCATGGCCCGTTTCGAGCCGATTGACCTGCGCAAAAGCATGCGCACGCTCGGACCTTTCGACCTGGTATTCTGCCGCAACGTCCTGATATATTTCGACGCCGAAACAAAGACGAAGATAGTGAAAGAACTTCATGGCACGCTGGTACGGGGAGGCTGGCTGTTGCTTGGCGGGTCCGAGGCTGCATTCAACATCGAGGACTCGTTTGAAAGACAAACTGTGGGCAACGTGAGCGTGTGCGTCGCGCGCTGATTGGATACCTATGCCAACTGAATTGCGCCAGGAAATAGCGCCGGGTGAATTGGCGCAGATCGTGGAATCCGTGTTCGCCACCATGATGAGCCTGGAAGTGGGTGGATCGGAAGCGCCCTGGTTTCCCAGCCGGGACCGCCTGACCGCGGCGGTCCATCTGACCGGCGATTGGCACGGGGCCGTGCTGTTGGAATGCGAACGGGAGCAGGCTTGCCGATTCGCGGGCCGCTTTCTGACGATCGCTGCGCCGGCGACCGTGGACGATGACGTGCGCGACGTGCTCGGCGAATTGGTTAACATGATAGGCGGCAACCTGAAATGTTTGTTGACGCGGGGAATCCGGCTCTCCATGCCGTCCGTAGTCGATGGCGGCGACTATTGCCTCCGCGTCTGCGGCGCTGAGGTTCGCGAGCGGCTCGACGGGCAATGCGAAGAGGGCAAATTCCGGGTCACTGTCCTTGCCGTCCGATCGTGACGCCGAGGCGTTGTTCCGCTGGCGGAAACCGTAGCGCCGTTGAGACTCACACCGTCTTTGGTTGCGAATCCTGCGTTGGGAGGCTTGCAGGCGGAAAGCCTGCACTACTATGAGCATTGTCGCCGGCGTCGATTTCGGAACTCTGAGCGTCCGCGTCTCCATTTTTGACAGCGGGCGCGGCAAGCTGGGGGCGGGCATCGCGGAATATCCGCTTCATCGCCGCCGCGACGACCCCGATTACGCGACGCAGAGCCACGCGGATCACATGCGGGCGCTAGCGGAAGCGTCGCTGGCGGCCATCGCCTCGGCCGGCATCGACGGGCGCTCCATCGAAGCCATCGCCATCGACACGACGGGATCGAGCGTTATCCCGGTGGGCGAGAGCCTCGTCCCCCTCGATGATTACTACCTCTGGTGCGACCACCGCTCCTGGCGCGAAGCCGCCCTGATTACGGAAAAAGCGCACGAGAGCCGGCTGGAGGCGATCCGCTGGTGCGGCGGCGTCTATTCGTCCGAGTGGGGCTTCTCGAAGCTCCTGCACTGGCTCCGTCATAATCCTGAAAAGCGCGAGCGTCTGGTTACCGCGCTGGAACACTGCGATATGGCGGCCGCCGTGCTTTGCGGCATCACCGATCCGGACCAGATCCCGCGCAGCGCCTGCGCCATGGGCCACAAATGGATGTGGAACCCAACCTGGGGAGGCCTCCCGCCGGAGGAATTTCTGGCAAGCGTGGACCCGGTGCTGGCCGGCGTTCGCCAGAAGATCGCGCGCGGCCGCTACGCTGCCTCCGACGCGATTGCCGGCGCGCTGTGCGTCGAATGGGCCGGAAAAATGGGGCTGCGGCCCGGAATTCCCGTCCCCGTCGGAGCGTTTGACGCCCACTGGGACGCCATCGGCGCGGGATGCCGAATCGCCGATGTGGTCAACGTGGTGGGCACGTCCACCTGCATCATCGGGATGAGCGAAGCGGCCACGCTGGTTCCCGGCGTTTGTGGCGTGGTGCCCGGGTCGGTGCATCCCCACTATACGGGGATCGAGGCAGGATTATCCGCCACCGGCGATATCTTCGATGCGATTGCCCGCCGCGCCGGCAAAACAGTGACGGAATTATCCAGCGGCCTGGAGCAATATCGCGCCGGACAGACGGGGTTATTGCGCCTGACCTGGGACAATGGAGACCGCACCGTGCTGGTAAATCCGGAACTGGGCGGTATAACAATGGGTTGGAACCTGTCTCACACGTCCCAGGACGAGCTCTTTGCGGCCATTGAAGGCACCGCGTTTCACACCCGCATTATTCTGAAGCGTATGGAAGAACACGGAACGCCCGTACACCGCGTGATCAATGGCGGCGGAATCCCACGAAAAAACGCCGTGCTCAATCAGGTTTATGCCAACGTGCTGGACAAGCCGATCCTTGTTCCCGAGGGCGACGTAACCAGCCTGGGCTCAGCGATATTCGCCTTCCTCGCGGCAGGCTCATTCCGAAGCGTGGAAGAGGCTCAGGACGCGCTTTGTCCAGCGTACCGGGTATTCGAGCCGGAACCAGCCGCGCGCGCCGCCTGCGATGAGCTCTTCGAGTATTATCAGCAGTTATATTTCGCGCTTGGCTGTAAGAAATCGGGGCCTGTTTCCGTAGGAAGGGTCCTACCGGCGCTGCGTAGAATTGCGGCAGCAGAACGAATATGAGCGACCTTGACCATCTCCGTGAGGAAGTTTACGACGCTAATGTCGAGCTCGTTCGCCGCGGTCTGGTGATTTATACATTTGGAAACGCCAGCGGGATTCTGCGCGGCGAGGATCTGGTGGCCATTAAGCCCAGCGGGGTTCCCTACGAAACCCTGCGTCCAAAAGACCTCGTAATCGTGAGGCTTGACGGCACGCTGGTGGAAGGCGGCATGCGGCCGTCCTCCGACCTTCCCACGCACCTGGTTCTCTATAACTCCTTTCACAGCATCGGCGGGGTGGTGCATACCCACTCCACGTTCGCTACCTCGTGGGCGCAGGCCGGACGCGAGATTCCCTGCTTTGGTACCACTCACGCCGATTACTTTCACGGTCCTGTCCCGGTAACCGCGGCGATGCAGCCCGACGACATCGCGGGCGATTACGAGCGCAATACCGGTTCGGCAATTACGGAGAGGTTCGCCTCGCTCGATCCCGCCCGGTTTCCAGCGGTGCTGGTGAACGGCCACGCTCCGTTCTGCTGGGGGCCGTCGGCCGGGGCCGCCGCGCATACGGCCGTCATTCTCGAAGAGATCGCCAGAATCGCGTACCACACCATCACGCTGAACCCTTCCGCGGAGCCGATTTCCGGGGCTTTGCACGACCGGCACTTCCTCAGAAAACACGGTCCGGGAAGTTATTACGGCCAGCCGAAAGCGTCCCCAACGCGCTTGATTCTGCCGGCAGAGTAGAAAAAGCAGGATTGGCGCAGAAACCAGCGCTCCTAATTCCATCAGTCCTCTGAGAAAACAGAACTCGAAAGAGAATCGGGCATAAAAAGATTTCCACAGTTTTTTCTTACGGGGGTATAGGAAATGAGGTAGCCTACTGGTATAGTCTTGTTTCCATCCCTGGTAAGTTCTGGTACTCGGGTTCCGCACTGCGACAAAATGGATCCTCAAACCGGTTCCTTTCGCGGTACGGTCCGGGAAAGGTTTTGTGTCACTGCGTTCGGTCGGTTTCCTCGTGTCCGGACTGGCGGTAGTGCTCGCCGGTCTGAATCCTTTATCGATAAGTGCGACCAGGGTGGATTCCGGTGAGATATTCTATTCCGGACAGGCACTGTCAGGTTTTCAGACATCACTCCCCAGCGAGGGCTTGTTGACCACACCCGTATCTTTCCGCGCCCGGCCGGCGCCGCAAAAGAAGCCGGGTCGTGCGCAGGTATTGTCGGCTGCCGTACCGGTGCAACCCAGAATACGAAGGGTGTTTCTGGGGATCGGCGACGGAATTTACAATACTGCTGATCCGCGGTGGATCGCTGTGGGCGGCCGGAAGCCGGTGGCGTCCCCGGGCGCTGGGCTGGAACTGCAACGCCTGCCCGGAACATCCGCCGCGATAGATGCCTGCGCGCGCGCCGCTCATGCCAGCCGCGTGCTGGTTCTGCGCGGGCGCGATTGTTCGCGCTCACGGCTGCAGGAAGCGCTGCGAGCGAAACCGAACATTATTTATATCGGCACGCACATCGTTTCTGATCGGGGACAACGCGCGATTGAGCTCGGCATCGACGGCGACGGCCGGAGAGAACTGCTGACCAGCGCCGATATCCGCCGATTTCACGTCCCTGGCGCAATCGTAACGATGGCCGGCTGCGGATCGGCGGCGGACGCGGGAGCATTGGGCGGCGGGCTTGTGGGCGCGTGGCTCGCGGCCGGCGCCCGAGCGGTGATCGGCGCGCGATTTTCGATTCCCGACGGACGTGGTCAATTCACGGCGGTTCTGTACGCCGACTTGCTGAGAGACTCAGCTCCCGGGGCGATTGCCCGAGTTCTGCGGAACGCATCGGTCGATGCGGCTCATGCCGGCCCGGCGCCGGATTATTCGGCTGCCTGGGTGGCAGTCGTCAAGGAGCACTGAATGGCAATAGCGGATTGCGAGGTCAACCCTATGGCAGAAACCGAGCCGAGCGCCAGGAGGCCTGACGATCAGGAGGAGCATCCGCGGGAAGCCCCCGCCAACTGGGCCGAACTAGTACAGAGAATCCAGCGGAATGAGCCCTCGGGAATGGAGGATCTCTATCACGTTTTTGCGCGCGGTATCCGTTTCTATCTATGCCGGCAGCTTGGACCGCAGGAGCTTGACGACCGGGTTCACGACACGTTCCTCATCGTAGTTCAGGCCATCCGCAGGGGCGATTTGCGTGAACCCGAGCGCCTGATGGGGTTTGTCCGGACGGTGGTGCGCCGGCAGGTTGCCGCCCACATCGACAGCCTTGTGCACAGCCGCCGGGAAGAGGTGGAGATCAACGTAAATACGCGCCTGCCCGACCGGACGTGGAACCCTGAACAGAGCCTGGCATCGCAGGAGAATGTGACGCTCATGCGGCGCGTACTCGCGTCCCTTTCGCTGCGGGATCGGGAGATCCTGGTCAGGTTTTATCTGCGCGAGCAGACGCAGGAGCAGATCTGCCAGGAGATGGAGCTCACGGAAACGCAGTTTCGTCTGCTGAAATCGCGCGCCAAGGCCCGTTTCGGAGAGCTGGGAAAGAAGAAACTCCAGCAGAAGGCGCTCAGCGCTCTTTTTGTGAGAACCTATTCCGGAATGCGGCACTAATGATCGTGCTTCCCCAGGAAAGCTGAAGTCGGCCCAATTCAAGACGGGCCGAGGAGCCCTACCTTGCCAGAATTATGCTCGAGTTTCGATGACGAGCTTCTGGAGCGCTACGCGCTCGGTCGTCTCTCCGAGCCAGAGTGCGCCTCTTTGGAAGAGCATCTCCTGCTATGTACGTCCTGTCAGGTCCGTCTCGACCAGACAGACGAATACGTCGCCGCCGTCCGCGGCGCATTCGCAACACTCCCCCGGGCGCGGCAGGCCAGCGCAAAAGCCCTGCGCAGCGCACGCTTCCTTCGAACGCTGGTTACGTCGCGGCCTGTGCAACTGTATCTGGGCGCAGCGATCGTCGCAGTTTCCCTTTTCGTCGCCATTGTGTATGACGGCGGCATCTCCGATATCTCGCATGCGACTCTGGTGAGCGTCCGATCCGGCGACGGCATCGCTCATGCGAAGCCGGCCCGCCGGCTGGTTCTCGATCTCGATGCGGCCCTGTTGCCGGAACGCCCGGGTTACCTGCTGCAGGTGGTAGATCACAGCGGACGTGAAATATGGTCCGGCGATGTCGCTATTGACGCTCCGGTATTTCGGGTAACGCTGGATCGCAGGTTCAGCCCCGGCCGGTATTGGCTGCGGCTGTATGGCAAGCCGGCAACCGCCGACGACATTCTGCGCGAGTACGGTCTGGACATCGATTAGACGGAAGCCGAAACTCCGAATGCGTGGGCTGAAGCCAGGCTGAAGCCCACACCGGCGCGCTGAAGCGTGCGCCACGGATCCGGGTTATGCCACGGCGCGGTCGAGGCCGGAGAACAGGTCGCGCTGCACCGGCGCCTCGGCGTGGAAGCCGTCGAGCGCCACCGGGTGACGCCTCAGCAACTCCGCGGGCGCCAGACGGCGGCTGTCCCCCAGCAACGCCGACATCTGCAGAGCGTTGACCACGGACTTCCCGCCCGCATCGTTATTCGTCACCACGAACATGTGCGTCGCCAGCCGGGCGATGTCGCCGATGCGCTGCTTCCAGGCCGCGAGGTCTTCGAGCGTGTAGAGGTAATCGTGCCGGGCCATCGGTTTTCGGGCCGCCGTGCCCTCGTCGCCTCGTCCGAACTCCTGATCCCAGTCGTTGGGGTTGCGCCCGTGAAGGCGCACGTAGCCGACCGCGGAAGTCAGGAACGCAGTCGGCGGCATGGCCTTCGTGTATGCCGCCTGATCGATATTGCAGAAGCCGACATGGTAATCGATGAGCGTACCCACCGCTTCATCGTGCATCCAGCTGGCGTGCCGCATCTCCGCCACTAGCGGAAAATCGTGGAACTCGCGGCGCAGCCGGATGAGGAATTCGCGATTCTCCTCAGTGAACCGGAAGGTCCACGGAAACTGCATCAGAATGCAGCCCAGCTTCTTCGCGCGATGCAGCGGCCAGATGCCGTCCTTGAACGCGCCCATCTCGTTGCGATCAAGCACGCGCTCGTGCGTGAACCGGCGGCTCATTTTCACGGTAAACATAAAGCGCCGGTTCGCTGCCGTGTGCGCCATCCACAGCCGCGCCACTTCGGGACGGATCGGCTGGTAGAAGGTCCGGTTGATTTCGCACGCATCGAACATGCGCGATAGTTGTTCGAGCGGTGTCACCCGCCCGCCGGAGCCTTTCGGATAGACGACGCCGTTCCAGTGGGGATACGCCCAACCGGCCGGGCCGCAGCGCAGATTCTGGGGAAGTGGCATTGGCGGTCTCCTCTGATCGCCGTTTATTCGCCTCAAGAATACCCCGAATCGACCACCATGTCAAGCTCTATTATCGCCTTGTTTTCGCCCCTCTAGCGTGACGCCAGAGTACCCGTGTCGGCAAAGATTCGGCTGTAGATGCCGTCGAGCGTCTTAAGTTGTGCGGCATCTGCGATCTGCCGCAGGCCCAACCGGCGGCCAAGCTCGAAAGCCTCATCCCGGTGCGCGTCGTAAACAGGCCATCGTGACAGGGCTCGGCCATTCGGATCTCCGGTTTTCGCGAAGCGAACCCAATATCCGCGAACGACCTCGGCAAGGCGATCGTTTTCGTGGCTGCGAGCCCAATCGTCGGGGAAGACGCCGCTGAGGAACATCAATTCCTCGCCGTGGAAAGCGCCGAGTTTCACCCGCTTCCCGCTGGCCGGCCATGAGAAGTAATACAGGTATGCACGGCCGCCCGTGCGCGTAACGGCTCGCGCGAGCGACCATGCAGCGAAGCCGAACGAATCGGTCTGAAACTGCAGGAACCGGGCCGGCACATTCGCGTCGGTTGTCGCCGGGTATGCCCGGAACTCCTCGCCGGCATACGGGCCGCTGTCCTTCCGCAGGAACTCCCGGTACTGCGCGACCGTGTGCGTATCATGATCGCCGAAAACAGTGGCCTCATCGGCGTTGCTGCCGACAATAACGGGAACGTGCGCCGCCTGGCCGGCTGCGAAGATCTTCGCGGGCTGTTCGGGTATAACCCAACCATCCACGATGGCGTCCAACGACAGGTTCGGATCCTTACCCGCCTCGAGGATCTTGTCCGCGGGCATGGCGCGGAGCTTACGCAACGCATCGGGCCCATCGCCGACGCCAAGGTCGTGAGCGAAACGTTCGCCCGAGCTTTCCCCGGCAGCGCCCATACCGTTGTACGGAAGCGGCCTGCGGATGTCGATATCCAGCGTGCTCTGGCACTCGCCGCTTTGCAGGATGGCGCCCTGGAACCGGCCTGCCGCGAGAGGCGACGCCATGAGCATGCATACGTCCAGCGCGCCGGAGGACTGGCCCATGAGCGTGATGCGATCGGGATCGCCGCCGAACCGCGCGATGTTTCGGTGAACCCATTCGAGCGCCTGGATCTGATCCAGAAGACCATAATTGCCGGAGGAGTGATGTTCCGATTCCGCGGTAAGCGCGGGGTGCGCGAGGAAACCGAACGGGCCAAGGCGGTAGTTCGCGCTGACGAACACCACGCCTGCGCGGGACAGCGCCGGGCCGAGCGGGTCCTGCTGACTTCTGCCGGAGGTGTTCCCGCCACCGTGAAAGTAGAGGATGACAGGCTGCTTCGCGCTGCGCGAGAGTTGCGTCGTCCAGACGTCCAGGTAAAGGCAGTCCTCATTCCATGGAAGGGCGGGCAACCAGTTCTGCGGAAGCTGCGGACACGAGGAACCGTAGTCGGCGGCTTTGCGGACTCCGCTCCATTCCGGCGGCGGCTGGGGCGGTTTCCAGCGCAGTTTTCCTGTCGGCGGCGCTGCGAAAGGCACGCCGAGAAATGCCGCTTCATTCGTCGCGCCGAAGTGGATTCCTTCGACGGCGCCGGATTCCAGCTTCACCGTGGGCGCGGGCAGGATGGCGCCGCGACTAGCGCCGAACCATCCGATAATCGCTAACCCGAAGACTGATGCTCCAACGAGCCGTGTGTGTTTCATGGCAGCAGAATACGGGGGATCGAGTCGCTTCGCCCAGTGTGGAAAGTCACGGCCAACACTCAAACATAACCTTTCTCGATGCCCTTCAGAACGGCGCGGGTGCGGTCGCGGACGCCCAGCTTGCCGAGGATGCCGGACACGTGATTCTTGACGGTGCCTTCGGACAGCTCGAGCGCGGACGCGATCTCACGATTACTGTAGCCTCCGGTCATCAGACGCAGAATGCCGGTTTCACGGGCGGTCAACTTCCCTTCCGCCCATTCCGGCGCCTCCTGCAGGGGCGCGTTCTTCAGTCCTCTCACCAGCCGCTCGGTCACCGCGGGGTTGATCATCGTCCCGCCGCTCGCCACCAGGCGGATGGCATCGGTCAGGGTCGCCAGCGAAACATCCTTGAGCAGCCACCCTCGGGCGCCCAGACGAATGCCTGTGAGCAGCGCGGCGTCATCGTCGAATGTGGTCAGCAGGATCACCGGCGTGGCATCGCCCGAGTCATGAAGCCGGCGCAGGAAATCGATGCCGCTCATCTTCGGCATGCGCACGTCCAGCAGCACCATGTCGGGAGACGAGGCGCGCAGCTTTGCAACGGCCTCTTCGCCGTCGGCGGCACGGTCCACCACGGAAATATCCCCGGTAAGGCTGAGCAGATTCTCGATGCCCTCGCGCACCAGCATCTGATCCTCCACCAGCAGCACGCGGATCATGTCACGCGGCCCCGCCCTCGGCCGGCAGCCACGCCCTCACGGCAAATCCCTCGCCGGCGCCTCGTTCGTACGACACCCGTCCGCCGAGCTCCTCGAAACGGTCCTTCATCGCTGCGAGTCCGAAGCCCGAATCCGAACTGCGCGCCGGGCGGCCATCGTCGTGGGCCTCGATCTCCATGCCGCCATCGTTCAGACGCAACGCAATCCAAAGGTTCGTCGCGTCGGAATGCCGAAGGGCGTTCGTGGCGATCTCCTGCACGCACCGCAAAACCGCGTTGGCCCGCGCCGGATCGGTGATGTGCAACTCGCCGGGAATGGAGAGATGCAGACGCACGCGCGGCATCCCCTCGGCCAGAAGATGCAGGGCGGAGTTCAGATCGATCTCCTCGCCGCCGCGCATTTCCCGCACTACCGATCGCACCTCGTCAAGCGCGAGGGTCGCGGCGTTCCGCGCCTGCCGAAGTCCTTCGCCAACCCGCTCCGCCGGACTATTCAGCGCCGCCTCCAGATGCAGGCAGAGAGCCGTCAGGTGATGGCCCACGCTGTCGTGCAACTCGCGCGAAATGCGGACGCGTTCGCCCAGCCTGCTGCTTTCGCGCAACAATTCGCGCGTGGAGACAAGCTCGGCGTTGATCCTGGCCTGATCTTCCCGCGCCTGCGACTCGGCTTTCGCCAGCGCCGCGGTCATCACCGCGAATGCCTGGAATCCGAGGAACGCGCCGGTCGCGCCCCATCGCCAGCCCATGTAATAGTGCGGCTCGAGGAACCAGAGGAGCAGCGCCGACGCCGCCATTGCCCAGCCAATTGCGACCTCCGCCGGCAGCAACAGCGCCACCTGCCATGACACGATGGTCAGCAGGAAACCGACAAAGTAATCCTGCAGCAGGAACGTCATGCCGATTGCGGCGGCGGTTTCGAGCAGCAGAGCGGCAATGCGCCCCGCGGCGGGGCGTGCCTGCGCCGCGGAGCTATACCAGAATGCCGGCCCGAACGCGAGAAAGAGGATCAGCCATGCGGCCCATTCTGCGGGCGTGAGCGCATACCCACGTCGAGTGGAGCTGTCGAAGATCGGCAGGCCGAGAAAGATCCACGTGCCGATGCCGGTGGCGCGCAGCACGCGATGGTAGAACGGCGAGCCGGGCAAGCTGGCGCCCATCGAGGGACATTATGCCAGAGTCCCTGAACGTCGCCATGTGCCGGAAGTCATGGGGTCCCCGTGGGGCAGGCCATCGGTGTTTGTGGCCTGCCGTCCTGGCAGACCACGAAGACGATGGTCTGCCCCACAGAGATCTCACTGCACCCCGTCGTGCACAACGCTGCGGTCCGCACTGCCGAGAACTCCGTGCGCGTCCACGGTGATGGGCCGCAACGTGCCGTCGGGGTTCACCTGCTCGGCCTGCATAGTCTCCTCGGTGTGGCGGTCGCACGTCTCCTCGGGCTGAGTGCCATCCACATACCAGTCCGTCACGGACCAGGGGCAGTACGGTCCCGCAAGCATTCCGGTAGTCGGGTCGACGGCCACTTTCACAACGCCGGCCGGCTGCGCGAACGGCTTCGCCTCGCGGTACGGGCTGTAGTGCGCGGATTGCTGCATGAATTCCGTCCAGATGGGCAGAGCGGAGTGCGCGCCTTCCAGATCCAGATCGTGATAATCGTCAAAGCCCACCCACACGACGCAAAGAAGCTGCGAAGTGAAGCCGGCGAACCAGCCGTCACGGTCTGTACCCGTCTTGCCGGCGGCGGGCAGAGTGAATCCGCTGCTGCGGACGCTCGCGGCCGTCCCGTGCGCGACAACATCCTGCAGCATGGTCAGCATCAGATAATTCACGCGCGGGTCGAGCGCGTTGCTGAAATCGGGTGACGAGCGGTAGATCTGATCGCCGTTTTGCGTATCGATGGACGAGATCAGCGTGGGGTGGACATACGTGCCGTTATTCGCGAACAGCGTGTAGGCCCCGGCGATTTCGAGCGGCGAAATTCCGTAGGCGCCCAGCGCCAGCGCGGGCGTCGGCTGCAGGTCGTCGGCGATGCCCGCGCGCCGCGCAAGGGCGATGACGTTGTCCAGCCCCACCATCTGTCCCACTTTCACGGCGGCGACGTTGGCGGAGATGGCCAGAGCCTTGCGGAACGTGATGTCCCCGTGAAACTCGTGTTTGAAGTCATCCGGAGTGTAGACCTGGTTGGCAAAGCGGAAGGTCGTGGGCGAATCGTCTACCATCGACGCCGGGCTGTAGACCTGGTTGCCTCCGCTGATGGCCGTCTCCAGCGCCGCCGCATAAACGAACGGCTTGAACACCGAGCCTGGCGGCCTCCGGGCCAGCGCGCGATCGAGCTGCGACACAGAGTAATCGCGGCCACCTACCAGTGCCCGGATCGCTCCCGTGTGTGGATCGAGGGCAATCAGCGCCACCTGAGGAAGGCCATGATTCTCGCCTTTCTTCTTCCAGCGAGCGCGAATCCTGTCGTCCACCAGTTTCATTCCGTCGGCCACCGCCTTCTCGGCGGCCCGCTGAAGCCTCAGGTCGATGGTGGTGTAAACGTCGGCCGCCGGCGGATGCAGGTCCTCGCCAAGGTCCTTCTGCGCACGGTCGGCGGCGAGATCGATGAAGTATTGCGAATTGCCCACGCGTCCCACGCCGTGCACGAGACCGAGCGGCGCCGCTACCGCCGCTTCGTATTCGCTCTGGTTGATGTACTTGTTCTGGCGCATCCTCGTCAGCACGACGTTGCGGCGATCGATGGCGCGCTCGGGATAGCGGAACGGGTCACAGGAGCTGGGCCGCTGGATGAGTCCCGCCAGCAGTGCGGCCTCCGGCAGGTTGAGCCGGCTCACGTCCTTGTTGAAGTACGTGTGCGACGCCAGACCGAAGCCCGCAACGCCGAACGTGCCATCGCGGCCCAGATAAACCTGATTGGCGTAATACTCGAAGATCTGCTGCTTCGTCAGCGTTCGCTCGAGGTGCACCGAGATCAGGATCTCGGCGATCTTCCGGCGCCAGTTCTTATCGCGGTCGAGATAGAGATTCCGCGCCAGTTGCATGGTGATGGTGGACGCGCCCTGCTCTTTGCGGCCGTCGCGGACATCGACGAGCGCGGCCTTGGCGATGCGCAGTGGGTCGAGCCCGGAATGCTCGAAGAAGCGTTTGTCTTCCGCCGAGATCACGGCATGCACCAACACCGGCGGCAGGTCTGAGAAGCGCACCACCATGCGCCGGTCGCGGCTGTCGGAAATGTTCGTGATAAGAACCGGGCCTGGGTCGTACTCCGACAAAGCCCGATTCCCCTGCCGAATAGCGGCGATGGAATCATTCTTAAACGCGATGGTGACTGGCGGTTCATTGCCGCGGGGATACACCGTGAGGGTCTGGGGCCGGGCAACGAACGTGACCGGACCGCCATCCGGCGATTCCCGGTACCCTGCCTGTTTCAACTCCTCCGCTGCCTCGGGAAGCGCGACCGCATCGCCCATTACAATGCTCTCGGGCGCCGCATAGAAATTGTAGGTGCCGGCGAGAGGCCCGGAGGCGAACTGGGCGTCAACCCGCTTCGACAATCGCCAGGATACGATGATCACCGCGACGGCGAACGTGAGAATCGCGGCCGCCAGAGCGGTGGCCGAGTAGCTCAGGATTTTCCGGGTGCGAGGCTGCATCCGGGATCATGGCAGCACGCGAGTGGCCCACTCCAAGTGACTGAAAGACCGGGCTGTTCGACCTGCAGTGGGGACACGGCCGATGGTTGAATTTACCTGTTATCAAGCCGCTTGCTTCAGCTCGGAGGCGTACTGCCGCAGGATGGGGTACTCGACGGTGACGAGACTCTTCTCCATATCGTCCGCCGTCTCGATCATGTACTTGAGGTGCAGTGCGGCCAGCTTCAGACACCAGCCGTCGGTGAGCGGATGGCCCGTCTCCTCCGCCAGGCGCAGGAGGTCGGGGTGACGGAGGGCGATTACCTTTTCGTGCTTCGGCTCGCCCGCGACGCCAGCCTCGAACTTCACGTCGACGGTGTCGGCATGGCGGATGGAGATTCCGGTCTGGAGCCAGCGGAACTCGATGTCCCACATGCGGCCGAACGGGTCGGGACCTGCCTGGAACCTGCGGTAGTTTTCAGACACTTGTTCTATTCTAAACCCGCTCCCTCGCGGTCGCACTGGTTCAGTACGCCTGCGGCTTGCGGATCAGCGACAGGAACTCGTCACGAGTTTCCTTGCGGCTGCGGAACGCGCCCAGCATGGCGCTGGTCATGGTGCCGGAGTGCTGCTTCTCCACGCCGCGCATCATCATGCAGAAATGGCGCGCCTCGCAGATCACCGCGACGCCTTTCGGCTGCAGCACATCCTGCAGCTTCTCGGCCACCTGCTGCGTCAGCCGTTCCTGCAATTGCAACCGGCGGGCATATGCGTCCACCAGGCGCGGAATCTTGCTCAGCCCGACAATCTTCTGGTCCGGCAGATAGCCCACGTGAATCTTGCCGAAGAACGGCAGCAGATGATGCTCGCACATGCTGAAGAACTCGATGTCGCGGACAATCACCATCTCATCGCACTCGCGGCTGAAGAGCGCGCCGTTCACCATGCCGTCTATGTCCACGTCATAGCCGCTGGTCAGGAAACGAAGCGCTTTTTCGGCGCGTTCCGGCGTACGGACCAGACCTTCGCGCGTGGGATCCTCGCCCAGCATCTCCAGAACATTTTTCAGGTTCGCCGCGATGGACGCCTGCTCCACCTTCGGCTGCATCACCTTCACCACTGCCTTATTATTCTTCATTCCTCAACTCGAAACTGTTCTTCCTCGTCTCGCGCAGCCGCACGCTTTCGAGGCGCGGCGTGCCGCCGAACTGAGCCGTCCATGCATCGGCCAGCATGCGGCGGATTTCAGACGCAATATTCTCCGACGTTGGTACGATGCCGGCCAGTTCCGGAACGTCGCGGTTCAGATCGCGGTAATCGAAGCGATCGAGCACCGTGCGCCGCACCAGCCCATCCAGGGCTCGCAGATTCACTACCTGTCCCGATTGTCGGTCGATCTCGCCGGCGGTTGCAATCTCCAGAACGTAATTATGTCCGTGGCCGAACGGATTATTACATTTACCGTACAATTCCTGATTCTCGCGATCGGAGAAACGGTCCGAATGCAGCCGGTGCGAAGCGGAGAACCGGTATCGCCGGGTAACCCTGATCATCGCGCCCCTTCCGCATAATCCACGAACAGATCTTCGGTCTCATACAGGCGAACGTTGTACAGCCGCGCGTGGCCGCGGAAGCACGGCTCCAGCCTCCGCCAGATCTCTGCCGCAACGTTTTCAACGGTCGGAACAACCCGGTCGAATGGCGGCACTTCGTGATTCAGGAACCGGTGATCCATAGGGCCGATGATCTCGCGCTGCAACACGTCTTTCAGAGTCTTGAGATCGTAAACCATGCCGGTAGCCGGGTCCGTTTCGCCCTCCAGCGTCACTTCCAGCGTGTAGTTGTGGCCGTGCCCGTGCGGGTTCGCCGCAGCTCCGTAAAGCTCGAGGTTTTCGGCCGGACTGAGCTTCGGATTCGCACAAACGTGCGAAGCGGAGAACTCGGCTCTGCGCGTGATCAGCATTCCCGTCCTCTTTGATGCGCCATCCGCCTCATGAGACTCACGACGCCCGTTTTCAGTGTCTTACAATTGAGTTGTGGAGCAGGCGTTTCCACCTGCATGGCGAGATTTTCGCCGCCCCACGTTAACCAGGTTTATGGCGAAGAAATCCGGGACCGATCTGGCACTGATGGCCGGCATAGGCCTGCTGCTGGTTGCGTTGGCATTCGTGGTTGGCGGAGCGTTCAGCGAACCGCGCGTGGTTCAGGCGGGCGATACGGCTCCGAAGTTCACACTGACCACCGACCAGGGCCGGCGCATCACTCCCACCGATTTCGGCGGACGCGTGCTCGTGCTGAATTTCTGGGCTACCTGGTGCGCACCCTGCGTGGAGGAAGTCCCCTCGCTGAGCGAATTCCAGAAGCGCACGGCGGGTTCGGGCGTGGTGGTGGTAGGAGTGAGCGTCGATAAGAACGCCAAGCTCTACAGCCAGTTCCTGAAGCGCTTCCGGCCAAGTTTCGAAACCACCCGAGATCCCGACGCGAAGATCCCGTCGAGCTACGGTACCTGGAAATTCCCCGAGACGTACATTATTGACCGCAACGGCGTGGTGGTCCAGAAGGTGATCTCTTCGCGCAACTGGATGGACCCCGAGGTCCTGAACTTCGTCCAGTCACTCTGAGAGGTTTCAGTTCGACTACGCTGCAACGGAAAACGAGTTTCCGTTTGCAAATTTCGATGTTGAAACCAAAGGGCCTATGGAAGCTCGTGGAAACTCGTTTTCCGCGCTGGCAGGCCGAAGGCCTGCTCTACTGGAGTTACCGAGCTGCCGCCGCGAGGGAGCGGTCTTTTGCATCCCGACGGACCAGGCGCGCGTGCGTATCTCCGCATGCACAGGGCCGGGTCTCGACACTCCATGCTTCGCGGCGCGCCGCTGGTCCAACGGCGTGCAATCCGTCGTGCGCCTCGCACTCGCTGGCGATCAATTCATTCGACCGCGTCAGGTACTGCTCAAAGACAGGCACGCCAAACACATTCCAGAAAAGGTCCCGATCCTCGTCCCGGAGCGCTTCGCCGTCCTCATAACTCAGTGCGATGACGGCATTGCGCAGGCGCAGCGGCGACGAGGCGAGGGCAATTCCGCGCAGTTGCGACGGCGTTCCGGCCAGAGCCTCCGGATCGAAAACATCCAGAGCGGGATCAGTGGGCCCACTGAAGAACCGTATGGAACGGGTTTGCCGGAAGCCAGGCGCCAACAGCGCTATCCGCGGATTACCCGCAGCGGGGTATACAAAGGGCCGCGCGGCGCAGGTCCACGAACGCAATTGCATATGAAACCGGAAAGTGCGATTTCGCCGGAACGGTTCTCAGGAAAACAGACGAATAAGGTTATCGTGGAAGATCAACCGCGCATCCTCGACCTTCATCCCGAGCTCGTATAACGCGCGGCTCTGCAGGTCGAAGATGGCGCGGTGCCATCCGCGCGGGAAGAACGACGAATCGCTGCCGAACAGTAACCGCGACGATCCCAGCACGGCCAGAGCGCGACGGAACACCACGCGCAGATCGGTGTCGCCAGCCTCATACCGCATCCATTGGTTCGAGCTGGAGGTATCGAAGTACACATTCGGACACAGGTCGGCTACCATCAGCGCTTCGCGGAAATATCCCGCTCCGAAGTGGGGGATGATGAACTTCACCTGAGGGAAACGCAACGCCACGCGGTGGAGATCAATCGGGTTCGAGAACCGCATATCGAAATCCGCGGGCAGTCCGAGCTTCGCACGAACGCCGACAGTCAGGACGCCGCAGTGCACAAAGGCCACGCCGTTGCGCTCCGCGAGCATCTCGACCAGAGCCAGCGCGCGCTCGTCCTGGATGGAATAGCGGTGCATCGCCGGAAAGAAGCACAGCCCATGAAGCAGGCCCGAATCGAGAGCGGCGCGAATGGATTCCACGGCATGCGCCGAACACGGATTCACCATGGCCCATGCATGAAAACGGCCAGGGTGGTTGTGCACGGCGGCGGTGACGGAATCCTGATCGCCCGGCATGCTGGCGATAATGGCCGCGCGCTCCACCCCGTAGCCATCCAGTTCGGCGGCCCATTGGTCCGCCAGTGCCGGGCCTTCGGGCGGTATCTGCCACCCGAGTTGGCGCCGCAGGTCTTCGAGCGCTATGCCCTTCTCGGCGGCGAGTGCGGCGAAGAACCGGTGTGAAAAGAAATGAACGTGCGCGTCGGCGGCCGGGAGGGGTCCCCACGGCGTGGCGATCACTCGGCCAGCTCTCCGGCTTCAGCGGCGGCGAAGTGAGTCAGTCCGGCGGCCAGAGCGAGTTGCGTCAACCCGGCCACATTGTTGACGCCCAGCTTTTTCATCATGGTCTTGCGATAGCTGCGGACGGTTTGCAGCCCGAGGTCGAGCATGACCGCGATTTCCTTGCTCGTCTTACCTTCGGCCACCAGACGCAGCACCTGCAGTTCGCGGGGAGACAGACCATCGAGCGCCGATACCTGCGGCTTCGATTCCAGATCGCCACGCTGAATGCGGTGCAGGAGCCGGTCGGAAACCTGGGGACTCAGGTAAGAGCCGCCTTTGGCCACCGTCCGAAGCGCGTCCACCAAATCGCCGTCCGACGCTCTCTTCAGGACGAACGCGCGCGCGCCCGAGCGAATCGCGCTGATCACCGAGTGCTCGTCGTCGTACATGGACAGAATAATGATGCGAGTCTCGGGCACGTGCCGCAGGATTTCCTGCGTGGCTTCAATGCCGTTGAGCCCGGGCAGGCCTATGTCCATCAGCACGATCTCGGGTTTCTTCCGGCGGCAGAACTGGACGGCTTCCGCCCCGGTTTCGGCCTCCCCCAGCACCGTAAACTCGCCGCTATGGCGCAGAATGGCTTTGATGCCATCCCGCATGATCTTATGATCGTCCACCAGCAGAACATTAAAAGACATGTGTAGAATTGCTCACGTCGCCTCGTTCATGCAACAGACAGGATGCTTTTATGATCGTGCCTTTGCCGGGCCGGCTGTGAATCGACAGCCGGACGCCGCTCTGTGAAGCATAATACTTCATTAAGAGAAGTCCCAGGCCGCCCTGAAACTTCTCAACCGTCTCGTTCACGAGAAAACCCGCTCCGTTGTCCCTCACTTCCAGCATGAAGCGGCCGCGTCCCTGCCTGACCAGCAATTCGGCGTAGGTGCTCATGGAGTGCTGGACAACATTATCGAGCGCGAATTCCGCGATCTTGAAGAATGTGCTTTTGGACCTGGCCGGAGGCCGGGCGTTGGCATCCACGAACAAGCGTATCGTTCCACTGAAGTTCTGGCGGAAGCGGCCGGCGAGGCGGTCGAGCGCAAAGTTCAGCCCGGCCCGCTCCACGATGGATGGGTTCAGTTCGTAGCTGAGCCCCCGGAGTTCCTCGATAACCTCTTCGAGCATCCGCTGGATCTCGGCGGTGCGTTCGCCGATCCCTGGCGCCTGGTCCTGAAAGTCCATGCGCATTACGTCGAGTTGCAGCCCGGCGGCACTGAGTACTTGTCCCACTTTGTCGTGCAGGACGCGCGACACGGCGGCTAGTTCGCGCTCACGCTCATTGATGAGCGCTACCAGCTTCCGTGTGAGCAGCGCCTGAATCTCCTGCTCATTTTCCAGTCCTCCGGGGATATGGCTCATCATGCAACGAATTGTATCGATTGTGCAAGCCCCAGGTGGGGCGGGGTCATCGCGCGGTTCTGGCCAGGCTGGTCTGAGCCGTGCGCCGCGGCGGTCCGACGGCATCGGCAAGCATGAGCGCCGCACCGGTCAGGATAACCGCCGCGGTGAGTGCAAAGCGCAGCCCCACCGCTTGCGACAGCAGCCCAATGGCGGGCGGGCCGAGAAGGAATCCCAGATAGCCGACGGTGGTTACTGCGGCGATTCCGGAGTGAGGGCTGACTCGTTTTTGCCGGCCCGCGGCGCTGGTGACGATCGGAAAAATGGAAGCGTACCCGAGACCGGCGCAGCCAAAACCGGCCAACGCTCCGGCGACATTCCCGGCAATCAGCGCTCCAAAGAACCCGGCAGCGGAGAGCGCGGCGCCGTATCGCACCACCGCAACGGCGCCGAAACGGCGATTCAGCGAGTCGCCGGCCATTCGTCCAATAGCCATAGCCGCGGAGAAAACCGTGTAGCCCAGAGCGGCTATGGCCGCAGTGGCGCCGGGAAGCTCAGCGATGTAAACGGCCGACCAGTCCGCAATGGCGCCTTCGCAGAGCAGAATGCAGAACGCGATCAACGACAACGCGATGAGAGTGCCGCGCAGGTTCGCGATGCGGAAGGGCTCCTGGCCTTCGCGAGTGTTGCCAGGTTCCAGATACCATCCTGCGACTGCGGCCACGCCGGCCAGCGCCGCGCCGGCGACGGAAAACTGCAGCGCCGGAGTGAGGCGCCACCCGGCTGCCAGAGCGCCCATCGCCGCCCCCGCCATAGCCCCCAGGCTGAACAGCGCGTGAAACGATGACATCAGCGGCCGTCCCCATGCCTTCTCCAGTTCCACGCCCTTCGAATTCATGAGGACGTTCATGCATCCGCCCGCCGCGCCATAGACGGCCAGGGCCGGCCCGAGCAGCCATCCCGAGGGCACAATGCCCGGCAGGGGCAGCGCGGCGCAGAAGCACAAGGCGAAGACTCGCGCCAGTAATTTCGTATCGAGCGAATTGGCCCAGCGCGCCGCCAGAGGCATTGCCAGCAGGGCCCCGGCGCCCGCGCCGAGGAGCGAGAAGCCCAGCGCGGCGTCCGACAGGTTCAGCTTCTGCTGCACCGCGGGAATACGGGCCAGCCAGTTTCCAACCACCATGCCGTGGACCAGGAACAGGGTGGAGACGGCAATGCGTGCGCGGGCGGTGCTCATGGGAGTGCAATACCCGGCAGCCCGAAATCGATGTCGCGCTGGAGCTGTTGCGGGTCGACGAAAAGCGCGGCATGCAGGCCGGCGCGTTTTGCTCCGTCCACGTTTTCCGCGCGGTCATCCAGAAACAGCGCTTGCTCTCCGGAGACTCCCAGGCCTCGCAGCGAGTGCAGGTAGATGCCCGTTTCCGGTTTCACCATGTTGACTTCGCAGGAGTAGGTTCGATGATCGAAACGCTGAAGCCAGGTTGCGTTCCCCTCCAGGTACGACCTGAGCGTCACCGGCATATTGGACAGCACGGCAATCTTCCGGCCGGAGGCCTGCAAACGACCGGCCCAGTCAAGCATGGCCGGGTTCGTATGGGACCAGCTCACGCAATCAAGGTGAATGAGTTCGTCAATCTGGTCGCCGGAGAAGCTGACGCCTGCGTCGCGGGCCACAGCGTTCCAGTATGCCGTGGTATCGAGATCGTTCCGGTCGAAGGCGGCGCGGTGTTTCCAGTAGAGACGCTGCAGGCTCGCGGCGTCGATCCTGGCCGCGCCGGCGAGCGCCGCGATGTCGCTCTCCGTCTGGGGGAGCGATAAAACGTGCCCGTAGTCGAAGATTACAGCCTGAATCATGACAAAGCGGCCTCAGGCCAGAATGCGCGCCGCTTCCTTTGCAAAGTAGGTCAGGATGAAGTCGGCCCCGGCGCGGCGAATGGCCGTGAGAGATTCCAGAATCGCACGCTCGCGGTCGAGCCAGCCTTTCTGTACGGCCGCGATGATCATGCTGAACTCGCCGCTCACCTGGTAGGCCCCGAGCGGCAACTCGAAACGGTCGCGGGCCATGCGCACGATGTCCAGATACGGCATCGCCGGTTTCACCATGATCATGTCCGCGCCCTCTTCGATATCCAGCTCGATCTCGCGCATCGCCTCGCGGCCGTTCGCGGGGTCCATCTGATAACTGCGGCGATCGCCGAATTGGGGCGCCGATTCGGCAGCCTCGCGGAACGGGCCGTAAAAAACCGACGCGTACTTCGCTGCATACGAGAGCACCGGCGTATTGGAGAAGCCGTTGTCATCGAGCGCCCGGCGAATGGCAGCCACGCGGCCGTCCATCATGTCGCTGGGCGCCACCACGTCGGTGCCCGCGCGGGCGTGCGACACGGCCGCTTTCGCCAGCCATTCGAGCGTCACGTCGTTGTGAACGTCGTTATTCTCGACGAAGCCGCAGTGCCCGTGGCTGGTGTACTCGCAGTTGCAGACGTCGGTTATATAGAGGAGTGCGGGGCAGGCCTGTTTGAGGGCGATCAGGGCGCGCTGGACAATGCCGCTCTCGGCCCAGGCGCCTGACGCCATCTCGTCCTTCACTTCGGGGATGCCGAAGAGAATCACTCCCGCGATTCCCAGACGCCGGACCTCTTCACATTCCTTAACCATCTCGTCGATGGAGAGCTGGAAATTGCCCGGCATCGAACTGATCTCGCGGCGCACGCCTTCGCCGGGACACACAAACAAAGGGAGGATGAACTGCGAAGGGGCCAGCCGTGTTTCGCGGACCAGCGAGCGGAGTTGCTCGCACGCGCGCAAACGGCGCATGCGATGAACCGGGAAAGCCATGCCGTATACTATTCAGTCTAATGCAGGTGGCTCGCCGCTATTTCGTGCGTGGATCGGTGCAGGGCGTCGGGTTCCGCTACTTCGTGCAGAAGATGGCGCGCGATATGGACCTGAAGGGCTGGGTGCGCAATCTGGACGACGGGCGCGTGGAGGTGTTTGCGATCGGCTCGCCGGAGCAACTCGACGATCTCGCCGGCCACTTATGGCGCGGCCCGGGCATGTCGGACGTCCGCGGCGTTGAACAGCAGGAAGCCGCGATGGAGAAGAGAAGCGGGTTTCACATCGCGCCGTGAAGGCGGGAACTTCCACCGGCCGCTGGTTGTCCAAACTGCATGGCGATGTCGGCCGGAAACACCCGAAGCGAGCGCGCCGAAATCAACGTCACGCCGATGATCGATGTTCTGCTGGTCCTGATCATCATCTTCATGGTGATCACGCCGTTGGCGCAGCAGGGTTTGCGGACTCTTGTCCCTCAGCCGGCAACCCACGAATTGCAGGCGCCCGAACACAGTATCGTGGTAACCGTGTCTGGCGACAACAGCATCCGCCTGAATCAGGAATCGGTGACCAGCGCGGATCTGCCCAGTCGTCTCGCGAAAATCTGGCGGACGGGAGCGGCGGACGCCCTGTTCGTCGCCGGTAGTCCCGACGTCGAATATCGGAGCGTGGCAAATGTAATTGACGTGGCGCGCGGCGCAGGGTTCGAGCGCATCGGCCTCATGCCCCGGGCGCGGTGAGCGGGCGCGGCAACATCGTGCAAACTCCGGATACCGAGGTCCGTGTAGAGCAGCCCTTCGGCCTGCCATGGCAGGCTAAAAGCCTGCTCTACTGTCGCTCGTCCTTCGGCCTGCCCGGCACAACGGCTTCGCGCCGTAGCTGATTGCTTGCCGCGGAAATGACATACGATAACCAGAATGCCCCAGTATCGGTTCTTCGCTCGCGGCCTTGCTGCGGCCATTGTCGGCTTCCTGACCATGCCGCTGACAGCACAGTATGCGCCTGCCCCGGAGATTTATTCCGTTACCCAACGGAATTCCCTTATGGGACCGACCGTGACCGAGCAGATTTGGCGCGACGGTTCCAAAGCGGCGATCGACCTGACCACGCCATCCACGGACCCCGGCGGCAAGACGAGCCATGTTCGCACAGTCTACGATCTGGCTGCCCATTCGACAATCTCCTGGGACCCGACCGACTCCGCCACGACGTGCAGCTCCGGCAAATTCAGCGGCGATTGGGGCGATCCGTTTGCAGCGTCAGCAGAGATGAACGCAGAGCTGTCCGCGAAGGCTACGCAGTCGGGAGTCGAAAGCATCCACGGCGTTTCCGCCAAAATTTTCAATGCCGACATGGGCGCGTCCGGTAAGGCGAGGGTCTGGCTGGAGCCGAAGTACGGCTTGATCATGAAGGCCGAAATGACCGCGCCGAACGCGGCGCCCCGCGTCATACTGGAGACCGTTGCCGCATCTTTCGCAAAGCCCGAGGCCGCTGCGTTTGCTGTGCCTGCCGATTGCGGCGCGGCTGCTGGTCCTTCGCCCGAGGACGAAAAGATTGCCGCCGAAACCGCGGAACCAGCATCGAATTTCAGCAACGCGACGGCGCCCCCGGCGACTCCCCAATCCTGCACGGTCCTGTTTCGGATGGTGCAGAAGGGATCGATGTCCACGATCGCACGCGGATACCAGATTGGAATCGATCGGGAGGTCGATGAGCGGAACCCACCGAGTTACCAGTTTGGACCCGATGCCAGTGGCCACATGCTGGTTTCGGGAGGCGGCCTGACCGAAGTGACGCGGCAAATGCGAAACGGCGTGTTGCGCATCGACAATGCGGGCAACGCGTTCCATGTCGAGATTCGCGTGCCGAACGGAGGCGGCGAAGCCACCATTTATCGCCAGTGCGCCGGTCCGCAGACCACGCTGCTGTTTGTCGTGAACAGCCTGGGCGACATGACGCCGGGCGACTGGCTCTGGGTGAAATCGGGGAAACATGCGGGGCGCTGAAACTGCCGCGCGTTTGTTTCGAGCGGCTAGTGCCGGGCCGCAAGGCGCCGCGCGCGCATCGCCTCATAAAGATCCGCGGGACACAGTCGGCCGGGGTGCACTTTCTCCACCGTCCACTGGTAATCGCTGCGCGGAGCGGCGTCGGTATCCACTCCCACAATGATGAGGCGCGGACCGAAGTCGGGCGGCGGAGGCGGCATCGGCGAGCTGGCGCGGATGTTCCAGAAAGTCGAGTACGCTCCTGAATGCGCGCCCCGGTTCTGCGACCCGCCGCTGTAAAAAGGTCGCGTACCCGCTCCGCAGTCCAGATCCGTGAACAGGCTGGCATAGTTGGCCTCGCGATGGTGATCCATGGCGAGATCCACGCCGCGTCCCTTCGAGTACACCGTGTGCAGCGCATACCACTCCACTGAAATGTCGTGAACGAATCTGGTACGAATGTCGAAGCCGGTGATGAGGTTCTCCGTGCCGTGGCTCGCATCGATTCCGTGATGCCCGTTCCAGCCACGCGCGTTCGGGTCCACCGCCCTGTTCGCGGTGACGCCGAGGATCACGTTGCGCACCGTGCAGAAATTCGTCTCGTTCAACCCGATGGCGAAGTCGGCATTCTGAATTTCGATGTCGTCGAGCCAGCATTGGGCGACTTTATCGAGGGAAAGCGCATTAAATCCGTGCTCTCGGAAATGTCCTGGATACGGCGACCATGGAAATCGAATTGATAAGTGCTCAATTCCCAGTTCCTGCAGCGCCGGTTCGAACCTGTGAATCTCCGGGTTCCACTCCGGCCGGATATCGTACGGCAGCGCGCGCTCCAGCACGATGCGATTGCCGGATGCCGATGCCACACGCGAAAGGAATCGCACAGCATCGCGCGCGCCGATCAGGTCCGCGCCGGCCGGCATGAGGTCGCCATACAGAAAGTGAATCAGCGATCCGGCCGCGGCGCCTGCTGAGGGGTCGCTTTCGGTGAGCCGTATCCATTGGCCTCGCTGGATGTGAATTGGCGAGGCCAGCGTCAGGGCGCGGTCGCCTCGGCGCGCGGGTTCACTGACTGCGGCGAGCAGAGTAGATGGGCCAGTCGAGTCTTCTCCGTTCACGTGAAGGAATCCCGGCCCGAATGACCACTGCGACTGGCCATTCTCAGGCTTGTTACCATACACGTCCTCGAGCGAGCGTGGTAACAGCAGTACCGTCTTGCCGGATCCCGCGCCGCGTAGTACTACGTTGCCCTTCGTGATCTCGATTTTTCTCGTGATGACGTAAATCCCCGTGGGGATGAACAGCACGCCGTGTGAGATAGACTGCAACGCGTTCTTGAGTGCGGCGGTGTCATCAATGCGGCCGTCGCCAACGGCATGAAAGTCGCGGCGCAGATCGTACTGCGCGATGGCGCTCGGAATGCGTGCCTCGTCGGCGTGATAGCCCGCATACGAAAAGTCGGGCAGATTGTCTTCAGGCCGCCATTTCTCGCCTGCGCTGCCCCACAGATCCGACATGGTGCAGTCATGTGGCGCACTCACCGCCGCGATCGAGAGGGTCATCGCGAGACCGACAGCCGCACCCACCGCGGCGTGATGACGAAATGTCCAACAGCGATGACGAAAGATGCGAAAAATGTTCGCGGGCGTGCGCCTTTTATCCTGTTGATTCATCGGCTGCATTCACCTCGTGAAAATAATTCTGTAACATCTCTTGACCGCGGGATGCTTCCAGGGGTATAACCATCAAGGTTACTCCCCCTCATCCTTATACTCTGCTCCGGTGCTCAGTTGCGCCGCGAAGAAAGAAAGCGATTGCAATGTCTGCAGCAGCACAAATGGCTCTCGGAAAGACTATGACGTTGTTCGAAGAACGCGTCGGCAAGTGCGGGACGATTCCTGAACTGGCCCACGACCTGAGACAGCCCCTAAGCGCGATTGAGGCGATTTCGTACTATCTCGGACTGACGCTGCCCCCGGACCTGATCGAGGCCCGTGGATTGCTGGGCCGCATCCAAACTCTCCTGGAGCAGGCTGACTGCATGCTCGACCGCGCCGAACAGAAGGCGCTCGCGCTTCACTGATCCGTTTCGTTATCGCGAATCTGTTTTTCCAGAATCTGTACCCTGCGCAGGACGGTATCGAGGAGTTCCTTTTGCCCGGGCAGGCGCGCCAGATGCGCGAGTTGTTCGAGGTGCTCCTTCAGCGGGCGCGCCGGCGTTCCCCACAGCACCTGGCCGCCGCGCACCACCTTCGAGGTGAGCACGCCGGAACCAGAGCCCAGCACCGCTCGTGCTTCGATGCGCGCCTTGTCGCCGATACCTACCTGTCCGCCGATTACGACGTAATCCTCAACGACCACGGCGCCTGAGAGGCCCGTTTGCGCCGCGATCACCACGTGGCGGCCGATGCGGCAGTTGTGCGCGACGTGCACCATGTTGTCGAGCTTGGTTCCGTCTCCGACCGACGTCTCTCCGAGCGCGGCGCGATCAATGCACGAATTCGCGCCGATTTCGACGTCGTTGCCGATTTCGACGCGCCCCGTCTGCGGAAACTTCTCCCAGTGATCGCCGGCCATGGCGAAACCGAAACCGTCCGCGCCGATCACCGCGCCGGAGTGGATGATGGCCCGGTCGCCGATGTTCACCTCGTCATAGATGCTCACGTTCGCGTACAGCCGGCAAGCAGAGCCGAGGCGCACCCGTGCCCCGATCACCGAGCCCGCGCCGACAATCGAACCTCGGCCGATAACGGTCTGCGCGCCGATGGAGACGTACGGTCCAACCGAAGCATCGTCGGCAACGTCCGCGCCGGCGGCGATAACGGCAGTCGGATGAATTCCTGGCGCCGGCCGTTCGGGCGGGCACAGACGCGCTACCGCCCGCGCAAATGCGGTCCGGGGATCGGCCACTCGTACCAGTGTTCGCCCGGGCGGGAACTCCTGCGGCACGATGAGACAGCCTGCTGCCGATGCCTGAGCGGCCGCGGCAGCTTTGCGGTTAGCCACAAACGCCAGATCGTGCGGCCCGGCGCTCTCCAGATCGGCCGCGCCGGTAATCTCGACGCCGGCATCGCCTTCCACCACTCCGCCGGCCAGTTCGGCGATTTCGAAAACCCGCAGTTTCACCTCACGTATGATACAAGCTTATGGCCGTGGACCCCTCGGCCATCGTCGCTCCCACCGCGCGCGTGCACCCGGAAGCCGACGTTGGCCCGCAGTGCGTCATCGCCGATTATTGCGTCATCGAGCAGGACGTCCGCATGGGCGCGTTCTGCCGGCTCGAGCCGTACGTTTACGTGAAGCGCTGGACGACGCTCGGCGAGCGCAACGAAATCTCCGCCGGCACGGTGCTGAGCACCGATCCGCTGGACAAGAATTTTTCCGGTGAGCGCAGCTATCTGCGCATCGGCAATGACAATCGCATTCGCGAGCACTACACCATTTCGCGAGGCACGAAGCCGGAGAGCGTCACCGAGATCGGCGACGGTAACTACATCATGACCTCCGGCCATATCGCGCACAATTGCCGAATCGGCAATCAGACGGTGATTGCCAGTTGTGCGTTGGTGGCCGGCTACGTGGAGATCGAGGACCAGGCCTTCATCTCAGGCGGTATCGCGATCCACCAGTTTTCAAAAATCGGCCGGTTGGCGATGGTGGCCGGCATGACGCGCGTGAATCAGGACCTGCCGCCATACTTCCTGTATGCCGAGTACGAGGTGAAGCCGCGGGGCCTGAACCTGGTGGGCCTGAAGCGCGCCGGCTTCTCGCGCGACGAGATTGCCGCGCTGAAATCGGCCTACGTGCTGCTGTATCGGTCCGGCCTCAAACTCGCCGAGGCGCTGGCGCGTATCGAGGCGGAGATCCCCGGCGAGCACGCGCGCCATCTGGTGGAGTTCATTCGCGCAAGCAAACGCGGCATCGCACGCGAGTGAGTATCCTGTAGCTTGACCCTCGCTATCTTCGGCGGTACCTTCGACCCTGTCCATACCGCCCACATCACTGTCGCACAGGAAGCGGCGGACTCTTTCGGCCTCGCGCGAGTATTATTCGTGCCGGCGGCCCAGCCCCCGCACAAGACCGGCAACACCGGCGCCTGCTACGAAGACCGCTTCCGCATGGTGGCGCTGGCCTGCGAGGCCGATCCGCGATTCGAGCCGTCGCGGCTGGAGGAGGCCGACGCAAAGAGCTACTCCATCGTGACCATCGAGCGCGTGCGCCAGCGGACCGGTGAGACGCCCTGGTTCATCATCGGCGCGGATGCGTTCGCCGAAATCGGAACCTGGTATCGATGGAAGAACGTCGTGGCCGCCGCGGAATTCATCGTGGTCACGCGGCCCGGTCACGACTACACTGCGCCCGCCGGCGCGCGAGTGCACAGGCTGGACACCCTGGCGCTGCCGGTATCGTCATCGGATATCCGCCGCAGCCTTGCCGAGGGACGGATGCCTGAAGAACTGCCGCCCGCCGTCGCCCGCTACATCGCGGAACACGGGCTGTACGGCTGGCCGGGTCCGGCGTAATGCGGCGTCAGCGCGTGGCGGACGTGCGACCGCCCGGGTCCACGGTCCAACCGAGCGATGGCGTGGTCCCCTGCAGCACGGCCGTCGTCTTGCCAGTACTGTTGTCATAAATCTCGAGCCATACGGCGAGCTGACAAAGAGGGGGCGATTGCGGATCCGGATCGGGCGAGATCACCCCGCGGACCTCGGTTCGGGGCGACGGCGCCGGAATGTCCGTGGCGCTGTTCAGGGTGATGGAGACGGTTTGGCCCGGAGCGATCAGTGCGAAGTTCTGCGATTTCAGCATCTGGCCGTTCTCATCGCGGATGGTGAGGGAAGCCGAGCACGTCGAGTAGGTCAGCAGCGGCACGGGAAGATCGGGCCGGGTAGCGTTGAGTCGAGCGCCTTGCCCGGCGGCAACGCCCACCAGGGCCGTCGTGACAACCGGTCCAATGTTGATCTGCGCCATAGCCGTGGAAGCGGCCACCAGGGTGAAAAAGTATCGATGAAGCATAGATGTCCTCCTCGCAGGATACGGGTGTGCAGAATTGTAGCGCGATTCCGTAAGGGAGGGATCTAACGAGTTCTAAACTGGGCTAACGCAGCCGGGTGGCGCCTCAGAGCAATCCGATTCAGGCAGCGACTTCCACGTAGTCAACCGAGGAACTCGGCTCCGGAACGGGTTCGCCGACCTCTCGCATGGCTTCGAAGTGCGCCAGGAGGGCATCCTGGAGGTTACGCCGCGTCTCCTCCTCGGTGTCGCCTGCGGCCGCGCAGCCGGCGACATCGGGCGAATAGGCCGAGTAGCCCGTGGTCGTGCGCTCAATAACGATTGCGTACCTTCGCAGGCTCATTTCAACCCCGCCTTTCTGAGTATATCGATCGCCTGCTCATCGCTCAGGCGCAAGCAGAGGAACTGACCCTTCAGCTCGTTCGGTAGCCGGCGTTCGCGCCTGTCCTCATTGCTAAACTGGTTTCTTGCGCTCGAACGCACTGCCAAACGTCTGCGCTGTCAGCTATCTCAATACCGTGCCGCTGGTGCGGGGACTACTGCGCGGTCCCCAGCGCGGCCGCTACAACGTCTCGTTCGCCATTCCCTCCGAATGCGCCGACCGCCTCGCTGACGGGCGCGCCGATATCGGCATCGTTCCCGTCGTGGAAGTGGAGCGTCTCGGGCTCCGGATGATTCCGGGCGCGTGCATCGCCAGCGACGGCCCCGTCCGCAGCATCCTGCTGATTTCGAAAGTCCCGTTCGACGAGATCCGCACGCTCGCCGCCGACAGCAGCTCCCGGACCTCCGTCCAACTCGCGCGCGTGATCCTGGCGCACCGCTACGATGCCGAGCCCGTGCTGCTGCCGCACGCTCCCGACCTTGACGCAATGCTCGACGCCGCCGACGCCGCGCTGGTGATCGGCGATCCCGCGCTGGCCGTCGACCCGGCGGCGCTTCCCTACCGCTGGCTTGATCTGGGGGCCGAATGGAAACTGCTCACCGGCCTGCCCATGGTATTCGCCGTCTGGGCCGCGCGGGCCGCCGTCCCCGAGTCCGCGTACTCCGCCTCGGATTTCGTCGAATCGGCGGAATACGGCATGGCCGACCTCGACCGCATCGTCTCCGAAGAGCACGTCAGCCGCGGGATGCCCGAGTCGCTCATCCGCGACTACCTCACCCGCAACGTGACCTTCCTTCTTCGCGACAATAGAATAGAAGGAATGCGCCGCTTCCTCACGCTCGCGAGGGAGCTGCCACTCGAGAGTTCCGCCACGAAGATCGCCCTATGATGACCCGCAACGAAGCCATCGACCTGTTTCAAAGCGACGATCTGATCGGCATCGGCATGGCTGCCGACGCGGTCCGGCGCAGGCTGCATCCGGAAGGCGTCGTCACCTACATCATCGATCGCAACATCAACTACACGAACTTCTGCACCGAGTACTGCAGCTTCTGCGCGTTCTATCGCCCGATGGGGCACAACGAAGGCTACATCCTGCCGAAGGAAGTCATCTTTCAGAAGATTCAGGAGACCGTCGACCTGGGCGGCACGGGCATTCTCATGCAGGGAGGCCTGCATCCGGACCTGAAGATCGAGTGGTACGAAGATCTGCTGAGCTCGATCAAGCAGCGGTTTCCGGAAGTCTGGCTGCACTGCTTCTCGGCGCCCGAGATCGGCAACATCGCCGAAGTGAGCGGGCTGTCGCTGCGCGACACGATTGCGCGCTTGCGCGACGCCGGTCTTGATTCCATCCCCGGCGGCGGCGCGGAAATTCTGGACGACGGCGTCCGCCATCGGATCAGCCGCCTGAAGTGCAGCGTGAACGAGTGGGAGGACATGCACCGTACCGCGCACTCGCTGGGCATGCGGACCACCGCCACGATGATGTTCGGATGCGGCGAGACGGTGGAGCAGCGGATGAATCACTTCGATCTGGTGCGCCGCATTCAGGAGGACACCGGCGGCTTCACGGCGTTCATCCCGTGGCCGTTCCAGCGCGAAAACACATCGCTCGGCCGCTTCATCAAACAGGAAGCGACGGCGGTGGAGTACCTGCGCCTGCTGGCGATTTCGCGGCTGTACCTGGAGAACATCGAGCACATCCAGTCTTCCTGGGTGACGCCCGGCCTGAAGACGTGCCAGATGGGTCTGCGCTTCGGCGGCAACGACGTGGGCAGCATCATGATCGAGGAGAACGTGGTGTCGGCCGCAGGCGCGCATCACCGCGCAACGGAAGAAGAGCTACGCCGCCTGATCCGCGACGCCGGCTTCACGCCGAAGCAGCGCGACACGCTGTATCGCACGTACTTTCTGAACTGAAGGAATGCAGGCTGATCGAAACAGCCTCCGGCCAGACGAGTCATACTTTATGAGGAATGGCAGATCCCGTGCAGGCAGGCGCCGGTCCGGGCGATGGCGAAGAGATCGCCAGCCTGCGCCGGCAACTCGAACTCGCCAACCAGAAACTTGTCGAATCGCACAAGATGGCCTCGCTCGGGCGTCTGTCGGCCGGAGTCACCCACGAGATCAAGACCCCCATCGGCTCCATCTTCTCCAACAATGACGTCATCCTGCGCTCGCTCGACAGACTGAAAGACATGCTGAGCGCGGCGCGCGCCGAAGGCGCACCACCGCCGGAGAAGGCCCTCGGCACGCTCGACGTCATCGCCGGACTTACGGCCGTCGACAAGATCGCCTGCGAGCGGATCGACTCCGTCATCCGCAGCCTGAAGAGTTTCGCCCGCGTGAACGAAGGCGAGCTGGCGCGCGCTGACATCAACGAGCTATTGCGTAACACCATCAAGCTCACCAGCACCGTATTCCGCCGCAGGATCGACACGGTAACGGACTTTGGCGAGCTGCCGGAAATCCAGTGCTATCCCGGCATGCTGAACCAGGTTTTCCTGAATCTTATCGTCAACGCCGGCCAGGCCATCGACGATGAGGGGACCATCACGGTGCGCACTCGCCGCGAAGGCCAGTGCGTCCATATTTCCATTCAGGACACCGGACACGGCATCCCGGCGGAGGCGCGCTCGAAGATCTTCGTCGCCGGTTACACCAGCAAACCGATTGGCGAAGGCGTCGGCCTGGGACTTTCCATCACGCGTGAGATCGTGGAGGAAGCGCATCACGGCAGAATCTCGTTCGAGAGTGAGACAGGCAAAGGGACCGTGTTTCACGTTATCCTCCCGATTGATCAGCACTCGGGCGAACAGGACAGGAGCAGCGATTGGCAGACAACGGACAACCGCACGTAATGATCGTCGACGACGAGGACATGGTTATAACCAGCATCAGGGCGTTCCTGCAACTGGAGACGGAGTACTCCGTGCACGGATTCACGAATCCGGCGGAAGCGGTGGAATGGCTGAAGACGTCGCCCGTCGATGTGGTGGTGAGCGATTATCTGATGCCGAAGATGAACGGCATTCAGTTGCTGGTGAAAGCTCGCGAGTATCAGCCGGAGGCCGCCCGCGTCCTGTTGACGGGCCATGCCGACAAGCAGAGCGCCATTCAGGCCATTAACGACGTGGGCTTGTACCAGTATCTGGAGAAGCCCTGGGATAACTCGCAGCTCCTGCTGGTCATCCGCAGCGCCATCGAGCGCACGCAGTTGCTCCGCCAGCTTCGCGACAAAGTGACGGAGCTGGACGCCGCCCAGGGTAATCTGAAGGATGTGCAGAGCCGTCTGCTGCGCGCATTCCTTTAGACAATGAAAAAACTATTAACGCTACTCTTCGCGGCGCTCGCGCTCGCGGTTTCGCCGGTGTGGTGCGCGGAGCGGCCGAAGCTGGTGGTGGCCGTTGTGGTGGATCAGTTTCGCTACGATTATCTGATTCGCTTCCGGAGCGAGTACAAGGCCGGCTTCGCGCGCATGTACAAAGAAGGCGCCGTATTCACCGACGCGCATCACAATCACTTCCCCACCGTCACGGCCATCGGCCACTCCACGTTTCTGAGCGGCGCGCCCCCATCCATGAGCGGCATCGTCGGTAATGCCTGGTACGATCGCGAAACCAATGGGGAGGTGACCAGCGTCTCCGACCCGCGTGTGCGCCTTCTCGGCGGCAATCGCGAGACCGAGGGCGAATCGCCGAGCAAGATGCTGGTGAGCACCATCGGCGACGAGTTGAAGATGTCCGGCAGAGGTACGAAGGTGATCGGCATCTCCATTAAGGACCGCTCTGCCATCCTGCCGTCGGGCCACATGGCCGACGCCGCGTACTGGTTCGATGCGGCGTCGGGCGACTGGGTGAGCAGCAGTTACTATTTCAAGGACCTGCCGCGGTGGGTCAAAGAGTACAACCAGAGCAGGCCCGCGGACAAATTCCTCGGCGAGGAATGGAAGCCTTCGGCTCCCTTCCTGGGCGCTCCGGCCACGTTCGGAACACTCGACGCAACGCCGGGCCCATCATTCTACGCGAGCCTCGAGGCCACTCCTTACGGGAACGAACTGGTGGAGCAGTTCACGGAGCGCGCAATTGACGCGGAGGAGCTCGGCCGGCATTCCGGGGTGGACCTGCTGACGGTCAGCTACTCCGCGAACGACTATGTGGGCCATGCCTTCGGTCCCGATTCGGCAAGGGTTCATGACATGTGCCTGCGGACCGACGAAGTGCTGGGACGGCTGCTCAACTATCTCGATCGGAAAATCGGCCCCGGCAACACGCTGCTGGTGATGATTGCCGATCACGGCGTCTCGCCCGTTCCCGAGGTGAACCAGGAGCGGAAGATGCCCGGCGGCCGGATCCCGCGGCAACTCGTCCTGCAAACCATACAGTCCGCGCTGGTCGCTGCATACGGGCAGGGGCAATGGGTGTTGTCCATGCCGGAGATTCTGCCGTATCTGAACTACTCGTTGATACAGGACAAGAAGCTGGACCGCGCCGAGGTGGAGAAAACCGCAGCAGACGCAGTGCTCGCGCTGCCCCATATCTTCCGCGTTTACACGGGCGAGGACATCCTCACCGGGAACGTGCAGCGCGATTCGATCAGCGAGACCATCGCGAATGGTTATTATCAGAAACGCTCCGGCGACCTGTTGATCATCCCCGACCCGTACTATCTGTTCGAAGCCCACGGCACCTCGCACGGCACGCCGTTCAACTACGACACCCACGTTCCTCTGATCTTCATGGGGCCGGGCGTCCGTCCGGGCATTTATAACGGCCGAGTAGTTATGAACGATATCGCGCCGACGCTTTCGGCCATGCTCGACATCGAGGAGCCCAGCGGGTCGATCGGACGGGCGCTCACCGAGATGATCGAGCACTAGTTTCATCTGAGTGCTCTACCACCGATCGTGAAGCGACAGTAGAGCAGGCCTTCGGCCTGCACTCGGGAACCGTTCCAGGTGAGATTTCGTCTATCTATGTAGAACAACTGTATAAGCCTCATTAAGACTCTTTTCTTGACAAGGCGGCCGTCGGGCCTCACAATGGCTGAAATCGAGAAAGAGGTCGGCTTTGCAGCGCGGCTGCGGTTCTAAGGTGCGATGTCACGCACTGTAGTTCAGCGGTTCCGCTGCCGATGGTACAGGTGTATCGCCTTCTGCGCGGAGTCCGCGTCGGGGCGGTCACGGCACGCAGGAGGTCAGAATGTCGGTATATTCATTCGTCCCCCCGGGATCGTCCTATCGTTTGCCCCCCAGCTTCAGCTTCGATGAATACATCGAAATTGAACGCGAACTCTGGGCTTTGTTCCCGGAGACCGATGGAAAGCGCGTCAACTTCGTGCAGATGGGCCTCACCGCCCAGATCTTCACCGAAACCGTTGACGACGGGTCTGAGCTGCGCGCGAATGAAACGTACATTCTGATGCCCTGTTCCGACGGCTGCATGCGGCCCGTGCGCATGGAAGCATGCCGCCGGCTGACCCTCAGCGAATACCGCATGGGCCATCTCACCGCGGTGAAACTGATGGGAAAAGTCACCGAGGCCGGCGAGATCATGCGCGAGATCGGCTGCCAGATCCTCGGGCCTGAAGTGCTGGAAGAAGTCGAACTGCGGATGCGCGAGAGCGATCCTGGCTGATCGGACAGGTCGGTCCAGTGCGCTACGCTGAACTCAGCGCACCGTGCTTCCTGTTCTGGCCGTCTTCATCCTTGGCATGTCCGGCGCGACGCTGGGCATGTGGCTCGAGCACATCGCCAGGGTCTCGCGAAAGGTGCTGCTGGCCAGCGGAGGCCTGCTGGTTTCCGTTGCCCTGCTGCTGGTAGCGCCGGAACTGGCCGAGCATTACGGATGGCTCGGCGGCCTCGCGTGGATGTGCCTGGGATTTGGGGTTCTGCTGCTCATCGATCGCTTTGTCTACCCGCTGTGCCCCGCCTGCTCGCACACCCACGATCACGACTCGTGTTCCACACCGCTGCACGGCTTTGCCGTGCCCATGATCGTTGCCTCCGGGCTGCACAGCTTCATGGATGGCTGGATGCTCGGCGCAACACGGCAGGACGCCTCGCCGGAACTACGGCTTGCGTTTCTGATCGGCCTCGGCGTACACAAACTGCCTGAAGGCCTCGCGCTGGGCGCTATCCTGAGGGCGTCCATGCGCGGCGGTTGGAGGACGTTCGTCGGCTGCGCGCTCGCGCAGGGGATGACCATTGCCGGAGGCGTGATTGCCTGGAAGGTCGCGCCCTTCATCAGCCCACACTGGACCGGTGCATTCCTCGGCATTGCCGGCGGCACTTTTCTTTATCTGGGGTACCACACGCTGGAAGCAGAATTGACGCGCCGACCGGTCGGGCACGCGGATGGGAAATTATCGGAAGCGGACTGAGCGGGCCGGTCTGACGCCGACCGGCCGCAATCAGGCAGAAACTTACTTACTTCTGTTACGCCGCCATGCGGCAATGCCGACGCCAACCAGACCCGTGCCGAGCAGCAGAATCGTGCCGGGCTCCGGTGTCGGCGCGAGTTGAAGCGACGTCGCGCAAAATGCGGCCATGCTCGCCGTGAGCAGAATGCACCCCGCCCTTAAGGCTGTCTTCATCCCATTCCTCCTCATCGACTGTCAACTGCGAATACCGCTGCAGCTTAAGAAGTGTACCATGACTTCCGATCCAGGAGTAAAGGCAAAAGTGCCGGCTGTAAGCGCTCTAACTATTTGCAGACACTATCGAATCGGCCACCTGGACCACCACCTTCATGGAATCCACGTCGTGAACGCGAACGATGTGGGCGCCCCCGAGGATGGCGGCGGTGACTGCGGCGGCGGTGGCCATCTCGGTGTGAGCCTCGCTTTTCTGGGCCAGAAACGACTTGCGCGAGGCGCCAACCAGTATCGGCAGGTCCAGGCCGGCCAGCCGCGCGAGATTCGCCAGAATCTCGGCGTTCTGCTCGCGGCGTTTGCCGAAGCCCAGCCCGGGATCGATCACCATCCGAGACCTTTCGACGCCCGACCGCGCCGCCCGGTGCACGCACGCTTCGAGATCGGTCAGCACCGTTCCGACGGCGTCCTTCATCGGCGGAAGCTTCGCCCAGGTCTCGGGCGTCCCGCGCATGTGGTTGAGGATGAAGCCGGCGTCGAGTTGCGCGACGGTGCGCGCCAGGTCCGGATCGAAGGTCAGGGCGCTCGGGTCATTGATGATCTCGGCGCCCAGCTCAACCGCTTTTTTAGCGATCCCGGATTTGTACGTGTCGATGGAAACCGGAACGGTAAGGGCGCCCCGCAAGCGCTTCAGCACGGGAATCAGCCGGCGCAGCTCTTCCGCCTCGGAGATACGTTGCGAACCGGGCCGGGTGGACTCCGCGCCTACATCGATGATGTCGGCCCCCTGCTCCTCCATTTCCACAGCGCGCGCAAAGGCGCGATCCGGATCGCTATAGCGGCCGCCGTCGGAGAACGAGTCGGGCGTGACGTTCAGTACCCCCATGATCAGCGTGTGCTCGCCAAGCAACAGAGTAGTGCTGCGCAACTTCCATTCGAAACGCTTACGCGTCAGGAGCCGGAACGACCCGAGGACGCCGCCGTCGGAGGTGATCACCGTTCCCATCGTAGCGTCCCCGCCAAGGCCGGGGGCAGCCTGCCCAGAACCGGCGCCGCGCCGTGCCGCCCACGGGCCGCAGTAATGTAGTAACAGAAATGTCCGCCGCGCCGACGAACTTTTATGACCTGCTCCAGATCAACCCGCGCGCCGAGATCGATACCATCGATCGGGTGTACCGCATGCTGGCGGGACGATATCATCCGGACAACCGCGAGACCGGCGACGCCGAGCGCTTCCGCCTGCTCACGGAGGCATACGAGACGCTGCGAGACCCCGCGCGGCGTACTCGCTATGATCGCGATCTCGAGCAGGGACAGGCCTGCGCGCTTCCTATCTTTCTGGGCCGCGAGTTCACCGACGGCATTGACGCGGAAGCTAAGATCCGTATCGGCGTTCTCTGCCTTCTCTACGCCAAACGCCGGGCAAATCCAGACTACGCCGCGCTGTCGCTGCTCGATATGGAAAACCTGATGGCGTTTCCGCGCGAGCGTCTGCTCTTCGCCATCTGGTATCTGCGGGCCAAGCGTTTCATCATGCAGGACGAGCGCAGCAGCTTCATCATCACCGCCGATGGCGTCGATTTTTTGGAGAGCCAGCTGCCTACCAACCAGATCCTCTATAAAATCTTTCGCGCATCGGAGGCAGGCGTCATGGTGTTTCCGAAGGCCCTGTCCAGCAAGACCACCTCATGAACGCCGCCGCGTTCGCCCCGGAGACGCTCTCGCTTCGGCCGCCAGGTGGCGGCGGTAAGGGCCGAGACGCGAGAAGAGCAGGATCGTGAGAGGGCCCGATCAGATTGACGAAACAGGTCTCTGCCCTGCGCAGTTACCTGAGGCAAATACTATTTCGAGGTGGTGCCGGGAGCCGGCCGAGCAGCCGTCCCGCCTGACCTCGGCGCCGGCAGCGACGACGTTGCGGGCGCCATGGCGCCGGCGTTCTTGTCGTACAGGTCGATCACTTCTTTCGTAATGTCGACCGCGCTCGATGCCCATACGACCGGCGATGCCTGCCCGCTGTCATCGACAATCAGCGAGAAGCCGTTGTCCTTCGCGTATTTGTCGATCACCACCGTAATCTTCTGGCCGAGCTCCTGTAACAATTGCTGTTGTTCCTGTTCCAACTCGGCCTGGTCGTCTTCCATAGTGCGGTTCAGCACCTTGGTCTTCTGGTCGATGTTCCGGTAAATCTCCGCCTTGGCCGTTTCGCTCAGCGTATTCTGGCCTTTCTGGAGCTGCTCGCGCAGAGCGTTGATCTCAGCCTGTTTCGCATCCACATCTTTGCGGCGCGGCGCCATTTTCGTTTCCAACTCGGCGGCGGCCTTCTGGCCATCCTTCGTGCCGACGATGGCGGCCTGCATGTTGATAACGCCGATTTTGGCCGGCGTCTGGGCGGGCGCGGCCAGGGCCGCTGCAAGGGCGAGCGTAAACAGCCCCGTTGCCTTCTTCATCTCAATCTGACTCCTTAGGTGTAGCTACCATTCTAACAGGATGCAAAAAGAGGCTTCCCGTCGGGAATGCCTCGTGCCGCTTCAGAACGTCCTTCCAATTGTGAACCGGAAGGTCGAGTGCCGCTCAACATACGGAATCGCGGAGCCATACTGCGACAGGAACGAATTGTAAGTGGCCGCGTTGTCGAACAGCGAGCGGTCCACGGCCAGCGGAGGAATGATGTTTTCGTCCACGCGCAGCGGGTTGAAGGCCCAGTAAACGCGGAACGGCGCGTTCACAACCGGCATCATCACCTGCAATTCGAGCCCGGTGGACATGCGGATCTTCTGCGTTCCGGGCACGATGTAAGCGTTACCCTGATAACCGGCCTGCGGGAATTCGCTGTTGAGCTGCGCCAGACGGCCTGTATTCAGCTTGAGCTGACTGGCGAACGAGAGCCTGTCTACGCCGGCATCGAGAAACGGCGCGAGAATCACCGGCCCGAAAATCGGAATCCGGTATTCGAAATTCGTCACGAGGCTGGTGTCGCCGCCAGGCAGGACCAGCCGATAAATGGGCACCGTCTGCGTCACCGGGTTGAAAGAGATCGAGCCATCCGCGTTGACGATGCGCTGCACGCGCGGAGTCCCGTCTGCGTTGAGCTGACTAATCGAAGCGGTATCGGGAATGAACGCCACGGGGCTGATGCCCCAGATGTCGAACCCGCGAATGTCGTTCTCTCCGCCCATGTAATAGCGAGAGAATGGCGGGGCTACCTTGCCGCCGTAGCCGGTCAGCATGCGACCCAGGAAATGCATGCCAATGACGTGCCCTTTGCGGAAGCCGCTGCGGAAGTACTTCGCGTCGATCTGTGGCTCCAGAGTGTTGACGTTGCCGCCCAGCGCACTGCCCGCGAACCCGATGCTGGCGTACAACGATTTGCCCCCCGTAGGCGTGATCGGATGGTTCACCGTGTTGTAGGAGAACGACGGCGTCACTTTGCTGGTCCTGATGCCGCTGAGCGAGTTCGGGCCGCCCACTCCCTGGAAATCGAGGTAATCGAAGTAGTTTGTCGCCGTGGTGGTCAGCGTCGTGATGTTCGAAATGTCGTAACCGTAGCTGAGGCCCAGACGAGCGAAGCTGCGCTTCAACGGATAAGAAACGAAGGTGGTGAACCCGTAGCCGTTCGAAACGTAGTTCAGCAGGTTCTGCTGGCCGAGCTGATTGTACAAAGGCGTGAGATTCTGGCCCGCCAGAATGGACGCTTCAACGCCCTGATTGTAATTGAAGCGCTGCAGATAGATCGTAAACCCGCCCTGCATCGGCTTGCCGAAAAGATACGGCTCGGTGAATCCGAACTGGACCGAGCGCAGGCGCGTGCCGATCTGCGAGCTCAGGCTGAGCGTCTCGCCCAGACCGAGGAAGTTGTTGGTGGAATACGAAGCGCCTATGAAGCTTCCGGCGATGCCCGACACGCCGCCGTTCAACTGGATGGAATTCTTGCCGCGCTCCTTCACTTTAAGCGTGATGTCCACCGTATCGGTCCTGGTATCGCGTTTGATATCCGCCGCTTCTTCTTCCTTCAACGGCTCGAAGTAGCCGAGCTGGTTCAGTCGGAGAATGCTGAGGTCCCATAGCCGGGAGTTGAACAGGTCGCCTTCGTCGATCAGCAGCTCGCGCCGGATTACCTTGTCGCGTGTGGTGGCGTTGCCGGAGAAATCGATGCGCCGGACGAAGAACTGTTTGCCCTCGTCGACGGCGAGGTTAAGATCCACCTTGTCCGCGCCGCGTACGGGTTCAGGGTCCGGTTCCACGACGAAATCGATGTACCCGAATTCGCCGTAAAGCTTGCGCATGTTCTCAATTCCCTTGCGCAGCTTCGCGGTGGAGAACGTATCCCCGGGCGACATCTGAAACAAGGGACGCATCAGCGTCTGCGGCGTCCGGAAGAGCTTCACGCCGGAAAATGTGATGTTCCCGAGAGTATACTTATGGCCTTCGTTGACGTTCACCGTAATGTTGGTGGCTTTCCCCGCCTTCTTCGGGAAGAACAGCAGCATGCGCCCGGCGGGCGTGTTCACGGTTTGCGTTTTGGCGCCTTCCACGCGCGCCATGAAGAATCCGTGCTCCTGATAGAACACGCGGATGCGCTCCTGGTCCTCGTCCAGTTTCGACTGGTCGAACGACTTCGGAAACAGGTCCTCGAAAAAGATGGAGTAGGGTATGCCGATGGGCCGCAGGTTCTTCATCGCCCTGATCACGGTGCGGTTGGATTCCGAGTTGTTGCCTTCGATGTCGATCTTCCCTACCTTCACCTTTGGCCCTTCATTCACCTTGAACACGATATTCAGGGATGAGGGAGGGACGGGTTGTATGTCGGGGGTAACGGTGGCGTACTGGCGTCCGCGCTCGGCAAGCAGCTCGAGCAGCACGTTCTTCGCCCGCTGCACCTTCGCTGGATCGTACTGCGATTCCACGGAAAGGCCGACCTTGCGCTCCTTGTAGCGGTCCAGAATATCGGAAACGCTCACCGACTTGTTGCCTTCGTAGGTGATGGACCGGACCACGGGCCTCTCTTTTACGACGAAGCGAATGATCCATCCGGTCTTCCCCGGCTCTCTTTCGAGCTGCAGATCATCGAGCCGGCCCGTATTCCACAGGGCCATGAAATCGCGATGAAGCACCGCTTCGTCCAGCTTGTCGCCCGGCCTGCTCACCATCAGGGCGCGCAGGGTATCCTGCGGAACTCGCCGGGTGCCGCGAATCTCGATGGCCTCGATTACGTCGGGCACTCCGCCGGTTGTCGCGGGCGCCTGTTGCTGAACCTTCGGAGCGGCTTGCTGCGGCGGCGGCGCGGGCTGTTCCGGCGCCGTGGGCACGTTCTCGAACGGATTCTGGCTGTTCGGCTGTTGCGCCGGCTTCTGCTGCTGCGGTTGCTGCTTCGTCTCAGCCGGCTGCGATGGCTGCTGCTGCGCAAAACCCAGGCATGCGGCAAATGAGCATACAAGGACTGCGAACAGGCGCCGAGGCCTGACAAACATCATCTACAATGATTCCTTTCCACTCTGCGCTATCCGGTCGGGACGTGCCCAGGCAGTTCGCAGTTTCCATGAGCCGGTGTTTGACACTGTGAACGAAGTCTTTAGTTTACCTGAACCTGCGCGCTGAAGTTTGCGCGAGGCGCACGCTGTTTCCGCGCCTGCACAGGCGTGCCAACGAGTCCTCATGCGCGCCCGATCCGGCCTCTGTTGCATTGCCCGGAAATGGCTCGCCTGCAACGAAACCGGCAGGGCGAAGACTGTATCCGTCCATCCACGCCACGGTGAATGCACGCCAGTGCCCGGTCGAGGAGCATGAAAAAGGGCAGGCGGTTGACCCTCCTGCCCTTGTCCAATAAATCGCCTGACGCCCCTGGGGGCGGCGGGCTGCTATCCGCGCCGCCGATGGACGGGCCTGCGGGCGGGCTCAGCCTTGCCCGGCCAGCCTTTCACGTTGGCCTTCTCCACAGTGAAGGTCACCATGAACGGGCTCGCCGTGTAGCTTTCCGGAATGCCGTTGAAGGTGAGCACCGTGCCGGCCGGGGCCTTCCCCGGCAGCGCGGCATCGAGCTTCAGTGTGGCGTCCGCCACCTTGCCCTCCGGATCGGCGATGGCCAGAACCAGCGTCTTCGGGCGAACCTCGGGCTCGGCTGACACGAGCTTGCCTGTGAAGGCCGGCGTCTGAGCGCCCTTCATATTCTTAGTGAAGTAGTCGGCGCCGTCCGGAGCAGTCAGCGCGGCCTGAATATTCTTCCACAACGCAAGGCTGGGATTCTGCTTCAATGCGTCGTTTTCGGCCTCGAGTCTCTTCTTCTCGATATCCGTAACGCTTACTACCGTGAAGTCGGCCGGCGGGAGGGCGGCGTTCTTCGATTGCGCGAGTAACTGGTCCAGACCGTCCTTGCTGCCGTGGTACGGCACGTAGGCTTTATCTGTCAGATACTGGAGTACCTGCTGGCGGCCCGCTGGCGTGAGCGCGCCGGTACCGTCGTAGGCCGCCGCGCGAGCGAACTCATACAGGGCCAGCGACTGCTTCTTCGGGTCGGGATTCTTCTCCGCAAGAACCACGGTGCCCAGCCAGTAGGAATCCTGGCCGTTCTCGGGCGTCAACTGGAGGCTCTTCGTGAACTCGTCCTCAGCTTTCGTCCAGTCCTTGCGCTGCATGGCGATCCAGCCCAGCGTGGTATGGGCGATGGCTTCGGTCTGACCGCGCGCTTTTTTCCATTCCTCATTGGACACGCCCTGAGGCTTCTTCGCATCCGCGAACTGATCGTCGAGCGCGGCCAGGAGTCCATTGGCGGCTTTCTCACCGGCGTCGAGCACGTCGGCGCTGGGCGCCGTCGAGCCCGCGCCGAGCTGGGGCGTAAGCAGCGTGATGTAGTAAAGAGCGGTGAAGTTCTTCGGATCGATAGCGAGGAGCTGCTCGGAGGCGTTTACAGCGTCCTGCACGTGTCCGGGAAGCGCGGCGTAAGCGGTGATGAAAAGCGTGAGCCGCAGATCCTTGAAATCCGTGTTGGGATACTTCGTGTTCCACTCATTCAGAATGTCGAGCTTCTTCTGAGGATTGGTTTCCTTCGCCGCATTCGTATACAGATCGTATTCAGTGCGGTCTTTCCAGTTCTTCTGTCCGGCCGCCGGCGCCGCCGCCTGACCCTGTGCGGCCTGACCCTGCGGGGCCTGCGAGTCCTGAGCAGGAAGCAGGCTCGGTGAGACGAGGCTCACGATCCCCGCGAATACGAGCACTACTGTGGGTGTTTTCACTAAACTTAGCCTCCCGATCAACGTCGTGTACTGTGCGGCTCCCCGGTGCCCCGAGCCGATCAGCGCAGCTTCAAAGACTCAATGAATGCAATGCGGAGTATACCGAATCGAGAAAATCCCCGCAACCGGCGAGCGGTAGCATCCGGGCGTGACCCTGCAATGTTGGACGTAGAAATGGCAATCTTGTTCCCTCCCGCTCGGCGTGGGGCAGACGATCGGTGTGCGTCGTCTGCCTTCTCCAGTCCTGCTACGCCGCCAGATAGAACAGACTCAACCGCGGCAGACCGGCGTCCTCCAGAACTCGCCGTTCGAGGTATTGCTTCTCCAGCATGGCCAGCTGCTGGGCCGTCATTTTCCCGCGATACGGCTTCAGTTGCCGATCCAGATCGCGGCGCGCCTGGAACAGGTCGTCCTCCGCGCGGCGCGCGCGTGCAATCGCGATCATCTTCTCCTCGAGCGCCGTGAGACGCTGTTCCATCTGCTCCAGATCGCCGTACAACGCCTCGGCCTCGGCCGCCAGTCTCTTCAGACCCGCGGCAATCTCCTCAAACCCGGGAAGCGCCCCGACAGCGGCGGCATTACGTTCCATGAACGCCTTCAGCTCATCCAGGGTGAACGGCGCCTTCGCTTCGCGCCGCGCCGAGGAAGGCTCCGAGCCGCCGGCCATCTGTTCGGCTTCGGCCATGACCGCCTGCGCGCACCAGCCGAGCCCGTTCACCTGCTGCGTGCGATTCTTACGGGCGCGCCACTTCTCGAACGCCGCGTCGATGCCGCGCAGCACGGCCTCCAGCGGTACGCCGGCATTCTTCCAGCTCTCGATGAGCGCCCAGTCCACCGGAGACAGCAGGAACAATCCGCTGCCGCGCGCGCGCCGAAAATGCTCCTCGATTTCGGTGAAGTAGTTGAAGTAGTTCAGCGGCCAGTCGGCCTCTTCACCGGGCATCACGACCGCCTGTTGCGTTCGTGGATCAGCAGCAGGCCTTCGAGCGTGAGGTCCTCCTCAATGTGCCGCAGCCGCCCGCAGGCATGCATCAGCAGTTGCGCCTGGCCGCCGGTGGCGATGGTCCTCGTCGCGGGGCCGAGTTGATCGACCAGCTTTCCCACCAGCCCGTCGATCAACTCGACATAGCCCCAGAACAGGCCCGACTGGATGCTTTCCACCGTGTTCGTGCCGATCAGTTTGCCCGGCTCGCGAAACTCCACCATGGGCAGACGCGCCGTGCGTGAAAACAGCGCCGCCGTCGAGATGCCGATGCCCGGGCAGATGATGCCGCCCAGATATTCGGCGTTGGCCGATACGACATCGAACGTAATTGCCGTGCCCAGATCGACGATCACGCACGGTCCCCCGTACTTGTGGAATGCCGCGACGCTGTTGACGATGCGGTCGGCGCCTACCTCCGATGGGTTGTCGTAACAGATGGTCAGCCCGGTATCGGTGTCCGAGCCCACGAACAGCGGACGCGTGCGGAAGTAGCGCTGCGACATCTCCGCAAGCGGCGTGCGCAGCGGTGGCACTACTGTCGAGATGGCGATGCCGTCGATGTCCGCCACCGCGATGGATGAGAGCGACAGCAGGTTCAGAATGAGGATGCCCCACTCGTCCGCGGTCTGGTCGTGAACGGTCCGCAGCCGCCAGCGCGCGCCGAGCTTCCGATCGGCGTCGAACACGCCAATGGTGACGTTGGTGTTTCCTGCGTCGAGAGCTAAGAGCATAGATGACAGTGTCCTACCGCTCCCTCACGGTCGCGGCTCAGTTACGCCTGCTGAGCGTTTGGTTGCGGGCCCGTCTCATGCCGGCCTTACGCCTCCGGCAATGATCGTGTGTTCTTTCCCATTGTCATCCCGAACCAGCAGGTAGCCATCCGCATCGAGTCCGGCGGTGACTCCCTCGAGTTGCTCGTCCTCGGCGACCTCCACTGTCACCCGCCGGCCGCTCACATAACTGGACGCGTGCGCAAAGGTCCGGAGAACAGGCTGCCGGCCTTCATGTGACAGGCGGCCGCACCACTCGTCGATGGCCGGGAGCAGGCGCACCAGCAGGTCCTCGCGTGAGAACTGCCGGCCCGCGGCGATGCGCAGAGACGTTGCGATCCCAGCGATGTCGTCGGGAAACCTGGGCTGGTTCACGTTCACGCCAATGCCGGCGATCAGGGCGTCCGCTTCGAGCTTTGTCAGGATGCCGGCGCACTTGCGGTCGCCGATGAGCAGGTCGTTGGGCCAACGGAGATCGCAGACCACGCCCGTCGCATCGACAATCGCTTCGCGAACGGCGAGGCCGAGCGCCATCGTCACGAGGCCAGGCGCGTCGGGAAATGGAAAGCGGAGAATCGCCGACAGGTACAGCCCGGTATCCGGCTCCGAGTGCCACGCGCGGCCGAAGCGCCCATAGCCGGAGGTCTGCTCGCCGGCCACAACCGCGGTCCCCGAGGGCGCGCCAGCGGAGGCCAGCCGGGCTGCTTCGTGCATGGTGGAGTCGATCGTCTCATGCCAGCGGATATCGCGGCCTGTGACCGCGGTCCGCACTGACGCGATGTCGAACGGCATTGGCTCACCCCAGCGCGTCGAGCGCCGCCCTGGCCTTCGCAAGTTGATCGGCGTAGCCGGCGCGCTTCTCTCGCAGCGTCGCCACGACGTGATCGGGCGCCCGGCTCACGAACGTTTCGTCAGAGAGCTGCGCATCGATGCCCGCGATCAGTTTCGTGAATTGCGCAATCTCCTTTTCGAGACGCGCGCGCGCCGCCGAATTGTCCGCTGCGGGAAGCTGCAGCGCCAGCTTGAGGACGCTCCCCTCGCTCAACTGAAGCGACAGGTTGGCGAGCTTCTCAATGATGGGGAGCTCGCGTCGGGCAGCCTCCATAAGGTCGGGCGGACACTCGAACCTGCCGTTCAGGTGAAACTTCTTGTCCAGTTTGTGGTCCGCGCGGTATTCGCGCGCTTCGGTCACCACCGCCTGGATCATGTCCATGTCAGGCGTGTTGCCAACCGGCCCACCCGCAGGAGGATATGGTGCGAGCGCGATCGAACCAGCCTCGGAATCGAGGCGATGCCATAGCTCTTCCGTGATGAACGGAACGAGCGGATGCAGGAAGCGGAGCACACTGCTGAAGCTGTATAACAGCGCGCTCGGGTCTTCCTCCTTTCGGAGTTTCTTGATCTCGAGGTACCAGTCGCAGAAATCGTCCCACATCAGATGCCAGAGTTCCTGGGCGACTTCGTTGTAGCGGTGCTGCTCGAACAGCGAGGCGACCTTCGTTGCGGTCTCGTTGATTCTCGAGAAGAACCAGCGATCTTCAGTCGTTGTCGGTAGCGGTGCAGGCCGAAGGCCTGCTCCACTGAGCATGAACACGAGCCGGGAGGCGTTCCACAGTTTGTTGGCGAAGTTGCGCGCCGTCTTCAGCCGTTCTTCTGTGTAAACGATGTCAGTACCCGCGCCTGTGCCCATGATCAGGGACATGCGCACCGCGTCGGTGCCGTACTTCTCCGTGATGTCCAGCGGGTCGATGGTGTTGCCGCGGGTCTTCGACATCTTCTTCTTGTCGGAGTCGCGCACCAGCCCATGCATGTGCACCACGCGAAACGGAACCTGGCCCGTCAGCTCGAGCCCCATCATCATCATCCTGGCCACCCAGAAGAAGATGATGTCGAAGCCGGTGATGAGCACCGAGGTCGGGTAGTATTTCCGAAGATCCTCTGTATCGTCGGGCCAGCCGAGCGTCGAGAACGGCCAGAGTGCCGAGCTGAACCACGTGTCCAGCACATCCGGGTCCTGCGTGATCTCCTGCGAGCCGCAGTGAGCGCACGCTTTCGGCCTCGCGCGCGCGACGGTGATTTTGTGGCATTCGGCGCAGTGCCAGGCGGGGATCCGGTGCCCCCACCAGAGCTGGCGCGAGATGCACCAGTCGCGAATGTTGCGCATCCAGTTGAAGAACGTTGCGTTCCAGTTCTCCGGGACGAAGCGAATGGCGCCCGATTCCACCGCCGCGAGCACCTTCTCCGCCAGCGGCTTCGTGCGCACGAACCACTGCGTGGAGATGAGCGGCTCGACGATGGTCTTGCAGCGGTCGCACTTGCTGATGGCCACCGTGTAGGGCTCGATCTTTTCCAGTAGGCCGAGCTTCTCGAGATCGGCGACAATGCGCTTGCGCGCCTCGAACCGGTCGAGTCCGGCGTATGGGCCGGCTTCCGGGGTCATGCGGCCGTCTTCGTCGATAACCTTAATGTGCGGCAGGTTGTGGCGCTTGCCCGCTTCCAGATCGTTGGGATCGTGCGCGGGCGTCACCTTCACCACGCCGGAGCCGAATTCCGGATCGGCCAGGTCATCGAGAATGATCGGGATCTCGCGGTTCATCAACGGCAGACGCACGGTGCGGCCGTGGAGGTCCTTGTAGCGCTCGTCGCGCGCGTTGATGGCGACGGCCGTATCGCCCAGCATGGTCTCGGGACGCGTGGTGGCGACAGTGAGGAAGCGGTCGGTTCCGTTCACCGGATAGCGGATGTGCCAGAGACTGCCCGGGATGTCTTCGTGAACCGTTTCGAGATCGGAGATGGCGGTGTGGCAGCGCGGGCACCAGTTCACCATGTACGTGCCGCGGTAAATCAGTCCGCGCTCGTGCATGCGCACGAACGCCTCAGTCACGGCCACGGAAAGCTCGGGCGAAAGCGTGAACCGCTCGCGCGACCAGTCCACCGAATCGCCGATGGCCTTCATCTGCTCGGTGATGCGGCCGCCGTACTGGCGCTTCCACTCCCAGGCGCGCCGCTCGAACGCTTCACGGCCGAGCTGCCGGCGATTCAGTCCTTCTTCGGCCAGCTTCCGTTCCACCACCATCTGCGTGGCGATGCCGGCGTGGTCCGTGCCGGGCAGCCAGAGGGTGTTGTCGCCGCGCATGCGATGCCAGCGCACGGCCGCATCCATGATGGTGTGGTCGAGCATGTGGCCCATGTGCAGCGAGCCCGTAACGTTCGGCGGCGGGATGACCAGCGAGAATACGTCGCCCGGTTTGAACACGTCCGCGCGAAAGATGTCATTCTCGATCCACCACTTTGCCCACATGGGCTCGAACCGCCGCGGTTCGTACACTTTTTCTGATTGCATTGGAATCCGGGGAAGAATTCCAGTTTAGCAGGCCGGTCAAACCGCGACTTACCGTGGGACAGGCTTCCAGGGCACCGTGGCGCAGACGATCGTCTTTTGTCGTCTGCGATTGTGGAGAGGACGCCGGCAAGCCACAAACACCCACAGACCAGCGACGCCGCAACCAAACCGCTCCCTCGCGGCCGCGGCTCAGCCAGCTTTTCCGAGCCGCGACCGCAGGGAGCGTTGGGAACTCTTCGCGGGACCCGACGATTCTGCGATCGTGTAGTACCCTGCCGCCTACCTGCCTGTCACGAAGCGTAACTCGCTCGGCGAGTTGGATATCTCGCCTTCGGCCGTGATGCCGCCACTTCTCCTTCTCCATCGATACAGATCGCTGCAGGCGGGCGGGCGGTGGATTCGTCGCTGCCATTCGACGCGGCGGTGAAGCGGTTTGAGCATGCGCGAGAAGCGCGGAACAACCAGCAAGGCTGGAACTCCAGGGCGTGGGGCCGGATCGAATGGCCGAACATAACACGCACTCCCGAGCGCCCCGGCCAAAAGGGGGACATTTCTACTTTGCCTTGACAACACCTGAGCCTTGCGATAACGAGGCACGGCAGTGTATGATTGCTCCCATTCAATCAATGGACCGACTGCGGAGACCACAACAAAGGAGTTCTGTTTGCGGAAAAGACATTTACTCGTTTATATGTCAGCCCTCGCGCTGACATTGCCGGCTGTCACGGCCTTTGGCCAGATTACGGTGCGCGTGCAAGCCTCGAGGGTCGGGGGCGGTTCACTATCCACCGCTCCGGCCGCAGGCGGCTCCATCGGCAATCCGGAGGTCGATCCGGCGATGTCAGATGACGATTCGGACACGCCGGACGGCGTCGTTGCACTGAACCGGACGATTGCAACCACTACGGGCAACGGCCCCACGGTGAACGGCCGAGGCAAAGCCAAATCCAACCCCGAACTGCTGCTGTCGTTCGATGGTCTCAACCACTACGATCAACGCACCGCCAATGGCGGCAACCAATTCACCGTAGAGCCGCCTGACCAGGGCGTTTGCGCGGGCAATGGCTACGTCATTGAGTCGGTGAACGACGTTTTGCGGATTTCGATGCCAACGGGAACGCCTTGACCGGGGCCGTCGATCTGAACACGTTTTATGGCTATCCGGCAGCCATCAACCGCAGCAACGGGAACTACGGACCCGAGATAACTGACCCCAGTTGTTACTTCGATCGCGACACGCAACGCTGGTTTCAGATCGCCTTAACGCTCGATCGGGTTGGTACGACCTCAGCGCTGGCCGGAACCGACCACATTGACATCGCGGTTACCACGACCTCAAGTCCACTGGGGCCCTGGATCGTCTACAGCCTTCCCACCCAGAATAACGGCACACAAGGCACCCCCGACCATCATTGCGCGGGTGGGTTTTGCCTGTCCGACTATCCCCACATCGGCGCTGACGCGAACGCGATCTTCCTCACGGATAACGAGTATTCTCTCTTCCAGTCGGGTTTCTATGGGGCGCAGATTTACGCATTTTCGAAGCACGCGCTGGCGTCCGGATCTCCGAACGTCAACGGCGTCCTCTTCAATACGGGTGATCCCAGCATTCCGTTCTGCGGCTTCACTGTATGGCCGGCCATCGCCTCCGACGGCGTCTATGCCGGCGACCATGGCGGGACGGAGTACTTCCTGAGCTCGGATGCGGTCTGCTCCGCTACCGGCACATCGAACGACATCGTACTCTGGTCGGTATCGAACACGAGCTCCATCAACTCTCCCACTCCGGCTCTGTCCCTCTCCGGTCGGTATGTAAACGTAGATATTTACGGCGTACCGCCACGCTCGGATCAGAAGGCCGGCGATTATCCGTTCGGCGAATGCCTGTCGGGCAGCTCTATCTCCACGCCGTTCGGCACTGGATGCTGGACTTACTTCTTCACCGGCGGGGGTCCCTTCGCCAATGTGGAGAAACAGATCGAGAGCAACGACTCGCGCATGCAGCAGGTGTATCTCGCAAATGGCAAACTGTGGTCCGCTCTGGATACGGCTGTATGGATCGGGGGCGCCTACAAGGCCGGTATTGCGTATTTCGTGCTGAATCCGAATTCCGGGCATCTGTTCCAGCAGGGTGTTGTGGCGGTGGAAAACAATAACGTCACCTATCCCGCAATTGCAGTGAATGGCAGCGGACGGGGCATCATGGCATTCACGCTGGTGGGAGCCGATCATTATCCCAGCGCCGCCTACACCAGCATGGACGCGAAAGTTGGCGCTGGCGATGTCCACGTGGTTGCAGAGGGCGCAGGACCGGACGACGGTTTCACCGGCTACCATCCGTTCAGCGCGTTCGGCAGCCGCCCGCGCTGGGGAGACTTCGGCGGCGCCGTCAGTGACGGTTCATTCCTGTGGATCGCCAGCGAGTACATCGGTCAGACGCGCACGCTTTCGCAATACGTCGCAACAGGCTTCACTTGCGGCGGCACGCGCACGAGCGAAGGAAACTGGGCGACCAGGATCAGTAAGCTCGCGCCCTGAGAACTGTTCGAGTTACATGCAGGCTGAAAGCCTGCTCTACTTCCGACCGAAAACAGTAGAGTAGGCTTTAGCCTGCAGGCTGGCCCGTGATATGATGAGGCCGGTTGTAAGTGTAGGAGCAGGGCCGAGGGCGTAACATGCCGTTCGGCGCCGCGTTGAGCATTCGGCGTTCGGCACCCCGGACGCTGGAGTGAGACATGATTTTTGACCGCAAGCGCGCTGCCCGCCCGATACTCCTCCCCTGTTTCTTCCGCGTGTTGATCCCCAATTCAGTTCCTCTTACTAAGAAAGGAGTGCTGCCATGTTAGCAGCAATAACCGAAAAGAACGCTTACGAGATCGCTCTCGAGAACTTCGAGATAGCGGCGGACGCTCTCGATCTGGACGCCAACGCCCGCGAGATGATCAAATATCCGGAGCGCGCACTCACGGTAACCGTGCCCGTGCGAATGGCCAACGGGACCATTCGCCGCTTCGAAGGATACCGCGTGCAGCACAGCACCGTGCGCGGTCCTGCCAAGGGCGGAATCCGTTACCATCCCAATGTCACGTTGGACGAGGTAAAGGCGCTCGCAACATGGATGACGTGGAAGTGCGCCGTCGTGAATATCCCCTTTGGCGGCGCGAAAGGCGGCGTCACCTGCAACCCGAAGGAGATGATCCCGCTCGAACTGGAGCGGCTCACCCGGCGCTACACCAGCGCCATTCTTCCGCTCATCGGGCCCGATCAGGACATTCCCGCGCCCGACGTCTACACCAACCCGCAAACCATGGCCTGGATCATGGACACCTACAGCATGACCCGCGGCTACACCATCCCCGGCGTGGTCACCGGCAAGCCGCTCAGCCTCGGCGGATCGCTCGGCCGGAATGAAGCCACCGGCCGCGGCGTGTTCTACACGGTCCAGTGCGCCTGCGAGCATCTTCACCTGAACCCGAAGGAGCTCACCGTGGTGGTGCAGGGCTTTGGCAATGCCGGATCCATCTCCGCGGCTCTGCTGCATAGCCTCGGAGCGCGCGTCATCGCCGTCAGCGATTCCACCGGCTGCATCTTCAACCGGAACGGTCTCGATGTCCCGAAGCTGATTAAGCACAAGGAGAGGACCGGACGCGTATTCGGTTTCCCGGAGGCTGAAGCGATCAGGGCGAACGAGTTGCTGGCCCTTGACTGCGACGTGCTCGTACCCGCGGCGCTCGAGAGCGTGGTCCACGAAGAGAACGCCGGCCGCGTGAAGGCGCGCATTGTCGCCGAGGCGGCCAATGGCCCATTAACGCCCGCCGCCGACATCATCCTCGAGAACAAGGGCGTCTTCATCATCCCCGACATCCTGTGCAATGCCGGCGGCGTCACCGTCTCGTACTTCGAATGGGTGCAGGATACGCAGCATCTGTTCTGGGAGGCGCAGGACATCTATAACCGGCTCGAACGGGTGATGAAAACGGCGTTCACCGACGTGCTGAATATCTACCGCGAGCGCCGCGTCACCATGCGCGCCGCCGCGAACATGCTGGGCATCGGGCGCGTCGCCGAAGCGACGAAGCTCCGCGGCCTGTACCCGTAATCGAGTTGGCGCTAATGCCATCCTGAGAGGGAATGCCCGAAGGCGCTCCCGCTCTCATCGAACTGAAGAACGTTTCCGTCATGCGCGGCGACCGGCTGGCGCTCTCCGGCCTGTCGCTGCGCATCGAACCCGGCGAGCACGTCGCCATCCTCGGCCCCAACGGCTGCGGTAAGTCAACCTTCATCAAGACCGTGAGCCGCGAGTGTTACCCGCTGGCGCGGCCAGGCTCGTCCATGACCATCCTCGGACAGGAGCGCTGGAACGTCTTCGAACTGCGCGGCATGCTGGGCATCGTCACCAACGATCTGGTTGCCGCCTGCACGCGCGACGCCAGCGCCCTCGAAATCGTACTCTCCGGCTTCTTCAGCAGCGTGCGGCTGATGCCCTATCATCCCGTCGATGAGCCGATGGTGGAGGCCGCTCTGAATGCCCTTCGCGCCATGGAGGCCGAGCACCTGGCGGAGCGCCTGATGACCGAGATGTCGTCCGGCGAAACGCACCGCGTGGTGATCGCTCGCGCTCTGGTTCACCACCCCAGAGCGCTGTTGCTCGACGAGCCCTGCACCTCTCTCGACCTGCGCGCCCAGTATGAGCTGCGCAGCGTCTTCCGCACGCTCGCGCAATCCGGGCTGGGCCTCATTATGGTGACCCACGATCTGAACGACGTCATTCCCGAGATCGAGCGCGTCATTCTGCTCCGAGCGGGCGAGGTGCTCGCCGACGGCGACAAGCGCGAGATTCTCTCGCAGGGCCGCCTCAGCGCGCTGTTCGGCATTCCCGTTGAGTTATCGGAGCGCGACGGATATTACAGGCTCTGGTAAGGCCGGGCGCTGGCGGCTGAGCGTCTTCGCCAACCGGCCAGAATCATTCCGGCCATCAGCGCAATGCACACCAGAGCAGCGTTGGCCGGTTCAGCCACAGTCGATGGCGCGTCCGTCACCCACTGAATCTTCAGGCCGTCGCCCTGCGCAGGATCCGGCGGAAGCACGACGGCTTTCGCGAAGTTGCCCAGATTTGTGTGGACAGCAAAAACGTCTCCGGTGACCAGAAGACTCGTTCCGTCGCTGCCATCGATCCCTGTGGCGCCGTACGTTAAGGCCTCGAGTTGCGCCAATGTGATCAGGCTGAACGTCGCCGAAGTCCCGAGATTCACGATGCCGGCGCCATTCGACGGCTCAAGAGCTCTGGTAGTGGACGTGAACTGATGCCAGAACACATCCGTATCTGCGCTGATCGCCGGAGGGACGACTCCGGCGTCGAAATCGAAACTGTAAGTACCGGGTATCTCCACCGTTCCAGACGAGATGACGCCGGCGCTCGCAAGCCAGGGCATTGCGAACAGAGCAATACAAGAAAGTCCTAACTTACGTTTGAGCATAAGTCCCCTCCAGGACATCCGCGCAGTATAGCGCACTTTGACAGGGCCAGGGTTTGTCTCCCTGGGCGGGATCGGATCGGATCGCTTACAGGCCAGGCGGGTAGCGCGCTGGTTCCCGCGGCTGCTAAACTGTGAACAGCAGTTTCCTTCGCCCCGCAGCGCCCTCATACTCTTGTCGCCTCGTTTCCGCGAAGTGCCTTTTCAACAGCAGAACAAAACGGAGGATTAGTGTACATGATTCGAGAAACAGGAAAAACCGGAGGAGATTTTCTTTTCGTCAGCGATTTCGACCAGACTCTCAGCTTTAACGATTCCGGCATTGTCCTGAGCGATATGCTCGGCATTCCGGGATTTCAGGACAGGATCGCCGGGTTGTCCCGCATCCACATGGTGCAGCAGGGGGGCGAACTCGCTTACCTGCTTCTGCACGATCCCGAGTTCCGCCGCGTGCGCCGCGAGCATCTGATTGAGGCGGGCCGGCGCATCCGGCTGAAACAGAACATTCATCTTCTGTCGCAGCTGTTGAGCGATGTCGACGGCCGGCGTTTCTGTTTCTACGTGGTCTCGGCGGCGCCGGAAGAAGTGATCCAGTCGGCGCTCGACAGCATCGTGCCGCCCGATCGCATCTACGGAACGCGCTTCCGTTACGATCCTGCCAACGGCGAGATTCAGTCCATTGTGCGCGTGCCCGCCGGCTACGGCAAAGTCGCGGTCCTCGAAGAGCTCAGGAACAACCTGCGCATCGGTCACGATCGCATCGTCTATGTTGGGGACGGCAGCTCCGACGTGCACGTCATGCTGCATCTCAACCGGCTTTCGGGACTGACCATTGCCGTTTCGGAGAATCGCTACATTACGCCTATCGCCAGCCGCACCATCCTGAGCGAGGACGCCGTAAGTGTTCTCATTCCGATTCTGGAGGAAATTGCAGGCTGGGACGCGCTGCGTATTCGCGCCTTCTTCGAGCTTCATGGCCTGCTCCTGCAGGACTGGGAGAAGACGCGCACCGATACGCTCATCATCAGCCGGCCGGAGCCCGGCGAAACGCTCGGCGCTCAGGCTTAGCGGCCGCTGCCGCCTGAGCCGCGATGGCGGGACGCCTGGGAGCTTTGTATCGCCATCAGCATAGAATCGTCGCAGCCCGCGAAGAATTCAGCACCGCGCCGAATTCTTCACACCTTGAACCAGCGGTACGCCACGTTACCGCTCCTTCACAGTCGCGGCTCGGTAACAATGCCGCAAACTCGGGCATCGTAACAGAGCCGTGACCGCGCGACGGCAGTGTGGCGCAGACGAATCGTCCTTTTTGTCGTGTGCGATTGCCGACAGGACACCGGCAGGCCACAAACACCCATGGCCTGCGCCACAGAGAAGCGTAACCAAACGGCGCTGGAAGTTCTTCGCGGGCCCCGAAGATCCTGCGGTCTTGTAGTACAGAGCAGCGGAACCGCAACCAAACCGCTGCCACACGATCGAGGCTTAGGAGTCGCGGCCCCAACTCTTTTTGTCTGGCCATTACAGTTTTCGACGGTGTTTTCCGCCCTTGAAAGTAAGGAGGAAATACTTATGATTCGCAACGCTGGATTACCCATCCGCAAAGTGACAACAACCATTCCGGCTATGGCGCTGCTCTTCGCGAGCCTGGCTCCACTGGCGGCTCAGTCGCCCAACGCAGGTCTGACGACTCTACCTGGTCACGTCATCAGAGCCCTGCCCAACGCCACCCCGGTTCCCCATACCCCGCAGATGGACGAACAGCCCATCACGGTGACCGTGGTGCTCAACCTGACGGATCCGGCAGGCGCCGCCGCACTGGAGCAGGACATCGCCGATCCGAACTCGGCGAACTTCCAGCACACTATCGGCGCCAGCGACTTCACGGCGCGCTTCGGGCCGTCGCAGCAGGCATACGACACTGTGCTTAACTACTTACAACAGTTCGGCCTCACGTTGTCCGAAGGCTCGCAGAACCGCCGCACGCTTACCGTGACCGGTACGCGCGGCCAGGCGCAGAGGGCGTTCAATGTGGTCATTAACGACTACCAGCTTGGAACCCGCACCTTCCATGCAGTCGCCAGCGATCCATCGGTTCCGGGCGCCGTTGCTCCGCTGATTGCGGCTGTCGCAGGTCTTAACAATCTGGCGGTTCCGACCCCGGCTTTCACGCCCTTCCCGTTTACGCCCATCTCAATTGCCACCGCGTACGGCGGCACTCTGACGCCGGCGGGCAAGACCAATTCCAGCGGGCTTCCCCCGGGCCTCGACGGAAAGGGCCAGACCATCGGCCTGATCGAATTCGACGGCTTCAACTACAGCGACGTGAGCAACTGGCTCAGCTTCGCCGGACTGCCCTCGGGCCTGATCAAACAGGTCAGCGCGATCGCGATTAACGGCGGCACAGGGCCTTCCGGATGCACGCAGTACCAGGCAGGGTGCGGCACCACGGAAGTGCTGCTGGATATCGAAGCTGCGCTGGGCATCGCTCAGGGAGCGAACATCGTGGTGTTCGACGCGCCGAGCAGCACTGATCTGGCCGACGCCGTCAACCAGGCCGGCAACTACCTGACCTATGGCTCCTTAGGAACCCTCTCGATGAGCTGGGACGTATGCGAGGACGACGTGAGCGCGTCCGATGTAAGCAGCATCGACAGCGTTCTGTCTGACTTCACCGCATGGGGCATCACTCTGTTTGTGGCTACCGGAGACAACGGCAGCACCTGCAAGAACGGCAGCGGCGGCGTGTATGCGAACACCATCGCGTTTCCGGCGGATGCGCCTCACGCGATCGCGGTCGGCGGCACTGCGCTGAACGTGAACTCGAACAACACTTACAACACCGAGAACTGGTGGTTGAATTCCGGCGGCTTCGGCGTCAGCTTTCTCGCCTCCGAGCCGGGTTATCAGACCTCGCTCTATCCGGGCGCGACCGGCCGCTCCGTGCCGGATGTATCTATGGACGCTGCGCCCGGCATCATCGTCTGCCAGGCCACGACGAGCGATTCGCCGGACTGCGGCGATACGGCCACACCCGGGAAATTCAACGTTATTGGAGGTACGAGCCTGGCGACTCCGCTCTGGGCGGCAACGTGGGCTTTGGCGCAGCAGGCAATGATTGATGCCGGCGGCTATCAGTGGAGCCCCGCCAACGCTCATTATTTCTACAAGCATGACGTATTCCACTCGGCTTCGAGCATGACCGGTACGGGCAACGACTTCGTCCATGTCGGCCTGGGCTCGCCCAGAATGACAAAGCTGGTGGCGGTGGCCAATCCGCCGCGGATCGACAGTTTTTCTCCGCTGGACGGGCCGGGCGCGGGCGGAACGAAAGTGACGATCGTCGGCGCCGGCTTCATCGGCGTGAAGAAGGTGACCTTCGGTGGAGTGGACGCAACGAAGCTGACCATCCATTCGGATACCAAACTGACGGTGGAGACGCCCGCCGCGCCGAACGAAGAGGTAACCCTCAAACTGGAGACTCCAGGCGGAACCGCGACGGCGGCGGGTCTCTATACCTACGACCCCGAGATCACCGGCGTCAGTCCGGATAAAGGTCCGCTGGAGGGCGGGACCTCGGTTACCGTCACCGGCCGCGCGTTGTCTGCTACAACGGAGACGTTCGTATTTGGCCCTGGCGGCACTGCGGTGGCCACGAAGCTCAGTTGCTCCAGTTCGACGAAGTGCACCATGCGGAGTCCGGCGCACGCGCCGGGTACGGTGGACATAGAGGCACAGACGGCCTGGGGCTACGGATACAGCCCGCTGACCAGCGCCGACCGGTTCACTTACCAGTTCCCGTCGATCACCGGGTTCTCTCCGGCGGTCGGGCCAACCACCGGCGGCCTGTTTATCTACATCACCGGGACCAGCATGAATAACCGGATGATCGTGGACTTCGGCGGCGGCGCGAATGGGACCGGCGTCTATTGTTCGAGCACGACGACCTGCGGATTATACACGCCCGCGCATGCCGCCGGCGTGGTGTATCCGACCATCACGGTGGACGGAATCACCAGCGCGCCATCCCCGGTCGGCTTCAAATTCGTAGTCTTCCCGACCGTCACGAGCATTTCGCCGAACAGCATTCCGGAGAGCAACAGCACTTCGGCGACCACGGTGACGCTCACGATAACGGGGACCGGCTTCAGCACGACGGCCGGCGCCACCGTGTTCAACCTGAACGGCTCGACGCTCGGCAGCGTCGTCTGCACGAGCTCGACTCAGTGCACCGCGACGCTCGGTATTCCGGGCAGCACCGCTGCGCAGACGCTCGAGACGAATGCGGTCACGGTTACGGTAGGCGGCAAAACCAGCACCGATTCCGTCAACCTGACCTACCCCGTCGCGCTGCCGCCGCCACCGCCCTGCACGGGGACAACCTGCATGTGACATAACAAGCGCGTCCGCAACTACCAGGACAGTGAGGCCGGTGGCTAACCCCACCGGCCTTTTTCACGCCTGCACGTTTCCGATTCACTGATGCAGTCCGGCCATGCCGTACGAGCCGAAGTACCAGCGCACGCCCACGGTCGAATACAGCCCCAGCGGACCGTTCGGGCTCAGGGTGACGTTGTGCGACGAGCCATACTTGCCCAGCAACTGTACGTCATGGTGCGTTGCGCGAATTTCGAACCGCTTCGGAAGCTGAATCGCGATGCCGTAGACTCGCTCCCAGGCAATGGGAGCGCTGGACGCCGAGTAATGAAGCTGCGGGACGTTGCTCCCGAGGAACATGCGAGGATCGCCGAATAGATAGATGTTTCTCAGAATTCCGCGGCCGAATGGCTGGAATTCGATATACCCGGTCAGCACGTAGCGCGCATATCCCGCGCATGGCGCCGATGCCGAACTGGTGGGCGCGCACAGGCCGAGGTCCGGCTCGTTGTGGGGCGGCGCGAGCTCAAATCCCGCGTACCCGCGGATGAAATCTTTGGGAAACAGGACGCGCGACTCCGGATTGCTACCGTCGGTAAGAACCGGAACCGGAACCTGGGCATGTAACGGCCCAGTTATGGCCGCAATCGCGACGGCCGTGGTCAGAAGACACTTCATCGCAGCTCCCCGTTCAGGCGCAACGAGGCCGTCCCCGAATACGCTCCGTTTGAATAACAGTGTTGGAAGTATATCGTCAGTGAACGCTGACGTAAAGGACTTTCGCGCCCTACTACTCTTCCGAGCCGCTGACCTTCAGTACCGCGAGGAAGGCCTCCTGCGGAATCTCCACGCGGCCCACCCGCTTCATGCGGCGCTTGCCTTCCTTTTGTTTCTCGAGCAGCTTGCGCTTGCGCGAAATGTCGCCGCCGTAGCATTTGGCAAGCACGTTCTTGCGCATTGCCGGAATGTTCTCGCGGGCGACAATCTTGTTGCCGATGGCTGCCTGCAGCGCTACTTCGAACATCTGCCGCGGGATGAGCTTGCGCAGGCGCTCGATCAGCGCCTTGCCGCGCTCATAGGCGTGATCGCGGTGGATGATCATGGACAGCGCGTCCACCGGATCTCCGGCCACCAGGACGTCCAGTTTCACCATCGGTGAAGCGCGGTATCCGGCCAGATGATAGTCGAGCGAAGCATAACCGCGCGAGGCCGATTTCAGCCGGTCGTAGAAATCGAGGACAATCTCGTTCAGCGGCAGCTCGTATGACAGCATCACGCGGCCCGTGCCGATGTATTCGAATTTCTTCTGTGTGCCGCGCTTTTCTTCCAGCAGCTTCAGAATCTCACCCACGTACTCTTCGCGCGTGATGACGGTGGCGTCGATGATGGGCTCTTCCACCTGCTGGATCTCGGCGGGGTTGGGGAATCGGGTCGGGCTGTCCACGTTGATCACCGCTCCGCCGATCTTCGTCACGCGATAGCGGACGCTCGGGGCCGTGGTGATGAGGTCGATTTCGAATTCGCGCTCCAGGCGCTCCTGAACAATTTCCAGATGCAGCAGGCCGAGGAAGCCGCAGCGGAAACCGAAGCCCAGAGCGACGGAGCTTTCGGGTTCGAAGTTGAATGCGCTGTCATTGAGCCGCAGTTTTTCCAGAGCGTCGCGCAGGCGGCCGTGCTCGTGGGATTCCACCGGATAGAGGCCGGCGAAAACCATGGGCTTCACCGGCTCGAATCCGGGCAGCGGGTCGGTTACGGGTCTCGCGTCATCGGTGATCGTGTCGCCGATCTGCGCGTCCGCGATGGTCTTGATATTGGCGAACACGATGCCCACTTCGCCGGCGGAGAGCTCGGTGCAGGGCACGGGTTTCGGCGTCTGAAATCCCAGGCCCTCTACGTCGAAGGTCCGGCCGTTCGACCAGAGCCGGATCTTCTGCCCCACGCTGATGCGGCCATCGACGATGCGCACCAGCATGATGACGCCGCGGTACGGATCGAACCAGGAATCGAAGATCAGGGCTCGCAGCGGCGCTTCCGGATCGCCGGATGGCGCCGGCACCAGATGCACCACGGCCTCGAGCACGTCGCGGATGCCCAGGCCGGTCTTGGCGCTCACCAGCAGCGCGTCATCCGCCGGCAGTCCGATGAGCTGCTCGATCTGCTCACGGATGCGCTCGGGCTCCGCGGAAGGCAGATCGATTTTGTTGATCACCGGAATGATTTCGAGATTGTGCTGAAGCGCCAGGTAAGTGTTGGCGAGCGTCTGCGCCTCCACGCCCTGCGAAGCGTCCACCACCAGCAGCGCGCCCTCGCAGGCCTGCAGGCTGCGCGAAACCTCGTAGCTGAAATCGACGTGGCCGGGCGTGTCGATGAGGTTCAACTGATAATCGTTGCCGTCGTCGGCGCGATAAACCAGCCGCACGGCATGGGCCTTGATGGTGATGCCGCGCTCGCGCTCGAGGTCCATCGTATCGAGCACCTGCTCCATCATTTCGCGCTGCGACAGCGCGCCGGTGGTCTCGAGCAGTCGGTCGGCCAGCGTCGATTTCCCATGATCGATGTGGGCGATGATCGAGAAATTGCGGATGAAGCGAGGATCCATGCGGTGCTCAGGCGACCGGCGCGTCCAGGTTTTCCAGACCTCTGTAGATTTCCTCGACGGGAAGATCGCAGTGAACCGATTCCAGTGTGAGAACGGCGCCCGGATCGCGGACAGTCTCGATTTCCCAGCGGCCGTTCGGCAATCGCCGATAATGCTCGATCTCCACGGCCTCCTGTTCGACGAGCAGGTATTCGGCGAGAGAGGGCAGCAGCCGGAACAAACGGCTCTTCTCGCCGCGATCATAATTTCTCGTGGATGGAGAGAGAACCTCGATGATGAGGGTGGGATTCAACAACGTGTGCGGCAACCGCTCATCGAGCTGAGGGGGGCCGCAGAGGACGGTTACGTCAGGATAGGTGATGAGTTCGCCCCATTGCACGCAGACGCGGGCGTCGGACGTGTAGACGCCGCAGGTCGCGGGCAAGTGGCGTCCAAAGGCCATAAAGATGTTACCGGCAATTCTGGCGTGCCGCAGCGAGCCGCCCGCCATGGCCACCATCTCGCCATGCACGTACTCGTGCTTCTGCTCCGCGGCGAGCTCGCGCGCGATGTATTCTTCGACGGTGATGTACGATACGGGTTCTGACGACATTCAGCGCGGCCCCATGCGGTAGAATAGGCCTGAAATTACAATTATCCCATGCCGCAGGTTACAGAAGGCGTTTTCGACGCGCGCGGGTTGAAGTTCGCCATTGTGGTGGCGCGTTTCAACAGCTTTGTCACGGAACGTCTGCTGGCCGGAGCGCTCGACGCGCTCGCGCGTACCGGGTGCAGCGACGGGGACATAGCGGTAGTGAAGACTCCGGGCTCGTGGGAACTGCCGCTGGTAGCAAAAACGCTGGCCGGCCAGAACCGCTACGATGCCATCATCGCCCTGGGCGCGGTGATTCGCGGCGAGACTCCGCACTTCGACTATGTCGCGGGAGAGGCCGCCGGCGGTCTGGCGCGCGTGGCCGCGGAAACCGGCGTGCCCGTGGCGTTCGGAGTTCTGACCACCGAAACCGTCGATCAGGCCATCGATCGCGCGGGCGGCAAGGCCGGCGATAAGGGATTCGACGCGGCCATGTCGGCCATCGAAATGGTCAGCCTCCTGCGGCGTCTCAAACAGCAGAACTGAGATGCCCGGAGCCCGTCATCGGTCACGGCAGCGCGCATTGCAGGTCCTCTTTCAGTGGGACCTCACGAAAAAGCCGATCGAGAACGCCATCGAATCGTGGTACGACACCGCGGGGGGCGACGAGGGCGAGCGGCCCGAACGCGACCCTTTCATGGAGGAGCTGGCCATCGGCGCAACCGAGATGGCGGGCCAGATCGACCAGCAGATTGCCGCCAAAGCGCAGAACTGGACGCTCGATCGTATGGCGGTGGTGGATCGGAATATTCTGCGGCTGGCAGTTTACGAAATGTCGAAACGTATGTCGCCGCCCGCGGTCGTTATTGATGAGGCGCTGGAACTGGCGCGGCGATTCTCCGGCGACGAGTCCGTGCCCTTTATTAACGGGGTGCTCGACGCGGTAAACAAGGAACAGCGCGGACCGGCGGACATCGACGCCACCGGTGAAGGTGTGTAGAGCAGGCTTTCAGCCTGCAGGTCCAGGAGTTCACTCCAATGCCGAAAATCCTGATGGTGGCTTCCGAAGCCACCCCGTTCGCGAAAACCGGCGGTCTGGCCGATGTCATCGGCGCGCTTCCGGCAGCGCTGCATGCCGCGGGAGATCAGGTTGCGGTTGTCGTCCCGTGGTATCGCGAGACCAGGCTCCCGTCCGCGCCGCGCGAAGTGTATCGCGATCTGCGCATTTCCAGCGGACCGCATTCTTACGCCGTGAACATTTTCGAAACGGTGGAACGCGGCGTGACCTTCTACTTTGTCGCATGCCCGCCGCTGTTCGACCGCCCCGGACTCTACGGCGAGAATTCCAAAGACTATCCCGACAACCACATCCGTTTCGGCGTGTTCTGCCGCGCCGCCCTGGACGTGGTGCGCCACCTGTTCCGGCCCGACATTCTGCATTGTCACGACTGGCAGTCGGCGCTCGCGCCGCTGTACATGCGGCACACCTACGCCGGGGATCCGACGTTCCTCGGCATCCGTGTCCTGTTCACCATTCACAATCTCGGGTATCAGGGCCTGTTCCCCGCCGAAGCGCTTCCCGATCTCGGCCTCGGCCCGGACATCTTCAGGCCGAACATCCTCCAGTTTTTCGGGCGCATCAATCTGCTTCTCGGCGGAATGTACTTCAGCGACGCGATCAGCACTGTGAGCAAGGCCTACGCGCGCGAGATTCAGACGCCGGAGTTCGGTTTCGGCCTCGATCCGTTTCTCCGCTCCCGTGCCGACCGGCTCACCGGCATTGTGAACGGCGTGGACTACGTCGAGTGGAGCCCGGAGACCGACGGCAACATTGCGCGCAACTATTCCGCCGAAAACCTGTCCGGCAAGGCCGTGTGCAAGCGCGCGCTCCTCGAGCAGTCAGGCCTTCCGTCCGACGACGCTGGAAGGCCGGTGATCGGCATGGTATCGCGGTTCGTCAATCAGAAGGGGTTCGACCTTATCGCCGAGATTGCTCCCGAGCTGATGGCGGAAGATATCGTGCTCACGGTTCTGGGGACCGGCGAGCCCGCGTACGAACAGATGTTCCACGATCTCGCGGCTGCGAATCCCGACCGAGTGGGCCTGTTCATCGGGTATGACAACGTCCTCGCGCACCGCATTGAAGCCGGCGCGGACATGTTCCTGATGCCCAGCTATTATGAGCCCTGTGGGCTGAATCAGATCTACAGCCTGCGCTACGGAACCATCCCCATCGTCCGCGCAGTGGGCGGCCTGGACGACACCATCGATGAAACCGTGGGCTTCAAGTTCCACGACTACTCCGGGCCCGCGCTGCTGGCCGCCGTCCGTAAGGCTATGGCAACGTGGACGGATCGGACCGGGTGGCAGGCTATAATGCGCCGCGCAATGAAGGAGGATTTCTCGTGGGCGCATGCGGCGCTGGAGTACGCGGCGCTGTATCGGAAGTTGCTGCGAGGCGAGGCCATCGCCGCGTAGAGACAGTAGAGCAGGCCTTACAGCCTGCATGCCCGGGTCTCATCCAGGCCTACAGCACCGCGCTCAGCTCGCGCCACTCACGTCCCTGCGACTCGGCAACGCCCGGATAGGTGATGTGGCCGCTGTATGTGTTCACACCCTGGCAGATGGCCGCATTCTCCGCGCAGGCATCGGATAAACCGCGGTTCGCCAACTCCAGCAGATAGGGAAGCGTGGCGTTGGTCAGGGCGTAGGTGGACGTATGCGGCACCGCCGCGGGCATGTTCGATACGCAGTAGTGCAGCACGTTTCCCACGAAATAGACCGGATCGGTGTGCGTAGTCGGGTGCGAAGTTTCGAAGCAGCCACCCTGGTCAATCGAAACATCCACCATCACGGCGCCGCGCTTCATTTCGTCGAGCATATCGCGACGCACCAACTTCGGCGCGGACGCTCCGGTGACCAGCACCGCGCCGATCACCAGGTCGGCCCAGCGCAATGCCTCGCGGATGGCCCATACGTTCGAAGCCATGGTGGTGATCTGGCTGCTGTAGATATCGTCCAGCTCGCGCAGGCGATTCAGGTTGCGATCGATGATGGTGACGCGCGCTCCTATGCCCACCGCTATCTTCGCCGCGTTATGCCCAACCACGCCGCCGCCGAGGATGACCACATTAGCGGGCCGCACGCCGGGGACTCCGCCCAGCAGCACGCCGCGGCCGCCGTTGGGAGCTTCCAGATACTGCGCGCCCACTTGCACCGACATGCGCCCGGCCACTTCGCTCATGGGCGTGAGCAGCGGCAAAGATCCGTCGCGTTCGCGAATGGTCTCGTAAGCCACCGCATTCACCCGCGTTTCCACCAGCTTCTCGGTCAGTTCGGGAAGGGGCGCCAGATGGAGGTACGTGAAGAGGATGAGGCCGGGGCGAAAATGCGGATACTCGGATGGCTGCGGCTCCTTCACCTTGATCACCAGGTTGGCGCGGTTCCAGACCTCAGCGGCCGAGGGCAGGATCTCGGCGCCGGCCTGTTCGTACTCTTCATCCGGAATGGCGCTGCCCAGTCCCGCAGTGGACTGCACCAGCACGCGATGCCCCGCCTCGCGCAGGACTATCACGTTTCCCGGGACGAGCCCCACTCTGCTCTCGTGATCTTTGACCTCTTTGGGAACGCCGATGATCATTGTGTTCCACCTGGCGCTGAAGCGCTCGTGACTGGACCGACCTCCGGCGGCGCCGGCTGCTCCGGCTGAGGCGCCTTGCTCGACTGTATCGTAACCGGCGCGGGAACGGCGCTGGGCGGAGGGGCAGCACTGGGAACTGCAACGGCCGGAGGGGTCACAGCGCCCGGGCGTCCGAGGCCCAGATCGATCAGCGCGTGCGCCTGCAGCTTGCCGTCGGCGGTCAGGTGATTGTCGGCCTCAAAACGCTTCAGGGCGTCCACGGAATCGGCGCCCCATGCTCCGTTTACCTCGCCCTTGAAATAGCCGCGGTCGGCGAGCGCCTGCTGGATCTCTCTGTAACGATCCGGCGTGGGCGTCATCTGATATGAGCGGGCGGCGGAGCGGCGGGACGATCTCCCGGCCCTTGAGCCTCGCCGCGAGCGATGGCCCGAGGAACTGGATGTCGATTGCAGGGCGGCCGAGGAGTTTCTGGCGTGGTGCTGCGTGCGCGCGTACGCAGCCGTGCAGGCCAGGCCCACCATGGCCATCCCGGAAACCCAAAATCGCAGTATCAAGCAGGATTATATCGCGGCGCAGGCGATCGCGATTGTGTCGCCTGCGTTTTGGGCAGCCCAAAAAAGAATCAATGACCTGCTCCACCGCTCGCTGGTGCATAATGGACTCACTCGGGGAGGGGAACATGAGACACTCACTGTTCCTTTTTTGGCGCTGTTCTTTGCGATCAGCGTAACTGTCCACGGCCAGCAGGGCGGCGCGAACGGCGGCCACGGATCGGCGCCGACCCCTCAGTTGCAGCCGGAATCGCAGGAGCTGAAGGTCGACCGTAACGTCCGGCCGGTCTTTTTGTCGGGGCGCGTAGCGTTTTCGGACGGCTCGCCGCCGCCGGAAGGCGTCGTAATCCAGCGGGTCTGTAACGGCTTTACTCGTAACGAGGCGTGGACCGATGATCGGGGCAGGTTTAACTTCCAGCTCGGTAAGGAAGCGGCTGACCTCCAGGATCTGAGTCAGGATGCCAACGCCGATCCCAACAGGGTGAGCAGTATCGGGTCGCCGGACCGCTCGGCCCTTCCCACGCAACCGGAAACGACGCTGTCCGGCTGCACGCTGCAGGCATCTCTGCCCGGCTACAAATCGGAGAGCTTTCTGATGACCTCCCGCGATGCCGCCGAAAAGCCGGATATCGGCGTCATCTATCTTCGCCGCCTGGGCGAGGTGCAGGGCGACGTGGTGAGCGCCACCACGCTGATGGCCCCCCGTCCGGCACGCAGGGCTTTCGAAAAGGGCGAGAGCGCCGCTAAAAAAATGCGCTGGGACCAAGCCGCGGAGGATTTTCGCGAAGCCCTGAAGAGCTACCCGCAGTACGCAGCGGCCTGGTACGACCTTGGCCAGACGCTCGAGCAGCTCAACGCCATACCCGACAGCATTGCCGCATTCAGCGAGGCCGTGAAGATCGATGCGAAGTTTCTGAAACCGTATCAATCGTTGGTGACGCTCCAGATCAGACAGGGAGACTGGACCGCTGCCGAGCGCTACTCAGCCGCCTGGATCGCTATCGATCCGGTGGATTACCCGCAGGCATATCTGCTGAACGCGTTTGCGCGCGTGAAGCTCAACAAGCTGGATGACGCGGAGCGGAGCGCACGCGAGGGATACCGTCTGGACACTCAGCGGCGCTATCCCCGAATGAGCTGGCTTCTGGGATTCATTCTGGCCGAGAGACGTGAGTTCGCCGAGGCCGCGCAATACCTCAAGCAGTACCTGACGCTCTCCCCTGGAGCTTCGGATGCGTCCGCAGTGCAACAGCAGGTGGCCACGCTGGAGAAATCCGCGCCTCGCATGTCGCATTAAGCAGACAGGCGCTCGCGTCCCGCCCCACTTCGATCTGGTACCTGGTACGGTATAACCGCTGAGTACCGTTGTGACCGTTGTAAACCGGGCGACAAACTGGGGTCCGGGAGACTCATGGATCGCTCGGACCTCGAACAGTGGAAACCCAAAGAGGTAGCGCGGCTGCTGGCGCTCGTGGAAACGGAGCGCCGGTATTACCAGGAGATTGTTGCGGGACTGCCGGTCGGCCTGCTGGTATTGTCCTCCGATCTCTCGATCATCTCGGCTAACGCAGCAGTGCGCCGCATCTTTCGTTTGCGCAGCGGTGAGGCGCTTCGAGGCGGGCTGGAGGCTCTCTTTTCCGGCGACGTGCTGGACAAAGTCCGTGAGGCGCTGGAAAAGGGCACGGCGCAGGGCATAACCGCCGCGAGCCGCCCCGAACACGGGTCCGTCCCTCTGCGGATCTCCATTCAGCTGATTCGCAGCTGGGAATCCGAGGACGATCGTGAAGCCCTGCTGACCATCGAGGACATCGGTGGCCTGACCACGGCGGAGCCGAAGGAGATCGAGATCGAGACCGAGACGGAGCCGGCTGCAGCCGCGGAGCCAGTGGCCGGAACAGGGATCCCCGAACCGCGCGCGGCCGAACTGCTCCACAACCTCGATGCCATTGTCTGGGCCGCATCGCTGCCGGACATGCAATTCCTGTTTGTGAACGAATCCGCTCTGCGCATGCTCGGCTACCCCGCCGAGCAGTGGGCTACGCCGGGTTTCGCCGCGTTCCGTCTGCACCCCGCCGATCGCGAGCGTATTCTCCGCGAGTACGCCGAAGCGATGGAGCGGGGCGATGCCGTCACTTGCGAGTTTCGTGCTGTGGATGCGCGGGGGCATGCCGTGTGGCTACGCGAAACCGTCCGGCCGCTGCGGGACGCGGAAGGAAGGCCGCGCCACGCAGTCGGCCTCGCCGTCGAGATTTCCCGACGTCGGCGCGAGGAGGAGCAGCGCGTTCAGGCCGGCCGCATGGATGCCCTCGCGAAGCTGTCCAGCCGGCTGGCGCACGACATGAACAACCTGCTCATGATCGTCAACGGCTATACCGAGGAGATCCTTGACAATCTGCCCGCCGACAGCACGGTTCGAGCCGATCTGACCGAAGTGCGAAGAGCGGGCGAACGGCTGTCTGGAATTGCCGATCGGTTGCTGGCGCTCACGCGACGTAAGGCCGACGAACCGGGGCCGGTGGATGCCGCGGCCCTGCTGTCCGAAGCAAAGGAGACGCTGGCAGCGGGATTGGGTTCGGACATCGCGCTGATGGTGAAAGCGCCCGAGGATGAGTCCGTCTACGTTGTGGCAGCGCGCGGGCAACTGACTGCCGTAATTCGCGCGTTCGTGCTGCGGGCTGCCGAAGCGATGGATGGTCCCGGCGAGATCACTCTCACCGCGGCCGCATCCGGCGACCGCGCGGCCATCCGTATCCACGACAGCGGACCCGCGCTCACGGCGGATGCTCTTCATGCGCTGTTCGAGTCGGTTCTCGCGCTAAAAGAAGGCGGAGACCAGACGGCCCAGGCGGTCTCGCTCTCGTGGTCGATTGTGGAGCAATGGAACGGCAGCATCGACGTGGAGAGCGAGTCCGGCAGTGGAAACACGGTCATGATCGAATTGCCGCGCGCGGAGGCGCCGCTACGGCCGCCTGAGCTGCCGGCCGAACAACCCGCGGAGGCGCCGGCGCCCGCGCCCGAACCCGAACCAGAGACCATCCTCGTGGTGGAAGATGAGACGGGGATTCGTGCGCTGGTGCGGAAAATCCTCGAACGCCAGGGCTATCGGGTTCTGGATGCGTCAAGGGCGGAAGACGCGATCCGTATCTGCACAGAGCATCAGGGCGCCATTCACCTGGTAATCACCGACGTCATGATGCCTGAGATGGGCGGCCGCGACATGGTGGAGCGCCTGCTGCCGCTGCGTCCGGATCTGAAGGTGCTGTACGTCTCCGGCTATACCGACGATCCGGGGATTTACGCGGCTGTGTTACCGCCGGGATCGGCGTTTCTGCAAAAGCCATTCACGCTCGGCTCGCTGCTGGATAAAGTGCGCGAAGTGCTCGGGTAGAACGGGGACTCACTTATCCACATCCGGCCGCGCGGCGCCGAGGCGCTGGCGGAGCCAGGCGCGAGCGAGCTTCCAGTCTTTATCGGCGGTGCGATCCGAGATCCCCAGAACCGCGGCTGCTTCGTGCAGCGGAAGACCGCCGAAGAAGCGCAGTTCGACAAGCTGGGCCTGACGCGGCGCGATGGCGGCCATCGCTTCCAGTGCCGAGTGGACGTCGAGAACATCCGGCTGAAGCGATCCTTCCACCACGCCCGCGGAATCGATAGACACCGCCTGACCCGCGCGCTTGCCCGCCTGTTTCGCACGGGCGTGATCGATGAGAATGCGCCGCATGATCTGTGATGCCAGCGCGAGAAAGTGATTGCGGTCGCCACACGGCTGGGCCCGCTGCAGACGCAGCCAGGCCTCGTTGACAATGGCCGTGGTCTGCAGCGTATGGCCGCGCCGTTCACGTCTCATCTGCAGCCCCGCAAGCTTGTGCAGTTCCCGCTCGATGCTGGGGCTGAGATCTTCGGCTAAAGGACTGGATTCACCGGCCGACAATACCGACAATGTAGCGCAGTCGAAGCCGGCCGGGGTGAATCACGGTTCGGTCGGCGGGAACGTAGCCGATGAATCGGAATCCAGAACCATGTAGAGCGTGTTGTAGTAGTCGCCGTTGACTACCTTGTCGGCCTCGACGGCCGCGACACCGCAGTACGCGTCGTTCACATCATTCTGGATCAGCTTGTTCCCCGAAACACCGGTTCCGGAGTATTCGAAAATGCCGCAGCCCAGATCGCTGACCGGCGTCACGTTCGCGATCCGGTTTCCCTGAATCATACTTCCCGTGAAGCTTCCCGCGCCGACCCCTGGATGTCGATGCCGTCCAGACCCTCGATGTTCCTGATCACGTTCTCCGCTATAGTCATCTTGCTGGCCGCCGTTAATGAAGATACCGCTCTGCGCCTGGCTGATGACGTTACGCTCAACGACGGCGCCATTGCCGGGCGCGCGCAAAGTGACGCCTTCGCTGCGCAGGTTGACGCAGTCGCTCGGCGACAGCGATCCGCAGAGTCCTTCTGTAATCACGTTTTCCCGAACTGTCACGACCGGGCCGTTTTCGACGAATACCCCGAATTGAAAAACTCCGATTGCCGGGCCGATCCCGGAGATCGTGTTCTTCGAGACGTCGGCAATAAGGCCAGCGCCGCGTAACAGAATCCCATTGCGCGTGTAGTCGTGAATGCTGTTGCCGGTCACGCTGACGCGGAACGAATCATTCTTTGGGGCGGGGCTCGAGAGACTGGAATCCACCTGCACGCCGAAACCGCTTCCGAGCGGTAGTGGATTCGCGCAAGTCCCGGGATCGCTCACCAGGGCGCCAAAAAGCGCGTTATGCGTGATGTCGCCCGAGGAGTCGGAAAAGTAGATGCTCGCGACCGGCGTCGTGCAACCGCTGACGCCGTTATTGGTGGCGTCCACGGCCAGGTTGTCGATCGTCACGTCACGCGTATTCAGCACCGTGATTACCGCTTCCGTTGCGGCTCCGCCCTGCGGAGCCATCACGGCTGGCTGAATCAGCACGCGATTCACGTTGTTTATTGCAATACCCTGAAGAGTCAGCGGCTTGGTGATGAGCACCTGTTCGGGATACAGCGCCGGGCAGATCTCGATGGTATCGCCGGGTTTGGCGGCATTTACGGCGGCCATGATGGTGGCGTATTGCGCCTGATTGCAATCGGTGTTCGGTTGTCCGACGGTTAATGTCGCGGCCACGGAAAGCGTGGCGAGCGACAAGAGCGCCGCGGTAGTTCGCGCCAGTGTAGTTACGAACATGGGTTCTCCTTGCTGAAAGCTGAGTCGGAGTTGCCTCCGTTTTGTTAAAGCGAGAAGTCGGCTAAAAAAGCGCACTCCTTTCGATGCATTATCTGGGCTCGGGCTTCGCCGGCTCCAGCAGCCAGATATTGCCGGTGAGTTGCGGTCGCGTGAAGACCAGAATGCCGCGGCCGACGCTCAGTTCCGTAGGTACAAGCGACTCCTGCCGCTTGTGCGCGTGATAGATGGCGAAGGGCGGGCCCTGGGGGTGCATGTCGGGCCCGAGCCTTTGCGCCCACAGGCAGCGATTGCCGTCGCGCTCGGAAACGTAGTAGATCAGCTCGTCGTCCGAGGAGAATTGCCCCTGTTCATCGGAATCGCTGTCGGTAGCAGCGATCCACTCGCTGTTCGCCACCAGAGTTCTCCTGAACGGCGCGATAAAACTGCGGGCATGCAGTTCACCTTTTCCGTACCAGGTGCTGTCGTCCACCAGGCGAGGACGCTCCCGCGAGAACACCACCCAACCGCCGTCGCGCGAAAAATGCGCGCTGCCGCCACCTTCCAGCAAAGGCGTGATCTCCATCGATTTGAGGTCGAGAGCCTCGGTGGGGCTGTAACCCAGCAAGAGAGTGGAATCATCACGGCCCCAGTCCATCAGCCAGGCGAAGGGGCGTCTGTCCCAGACCTTTTTGGTGAAGTCCCCCGAAACCGATATCTCGAAGATAAAGTTGCGCCATTCGTTCGGCCGCGGGTATTGCATGCACATGATCCGCGTCCCGTCGCGGCTGAACACAGGAGTCGCGTACCGGTATCCCTCCGTGGAAATCTCGCGCTGGTGGCCGGTCCGCAGGTCCACAACAAAGAGCCGGATGCCGTTCGCACGCTGCGACACGAACGCCAATTCGTTCCCGTCGCTTGAAATCCGCTCGCGCTCGTCGATTGTTGGGCCGTGTGTGAGCTGCTTCGGCAAACCCAGAGCCGTTCCATTCCGGCCAAGCGGGAGTGCCCAGATGTGGGATTCGGAGGTCTCGGCGGACACGACTAAACGGCCATCGAGAGACGCGGATGCACGTGTTTCGCTGCCGCTCCCGAAAGTGATATGCGACGGCGCGCCGGTCAGTTTCGTACCATCGGCGGACACCGGAACTGTCGCAATGACTCTGCTATCGCCGACCGGGAAATGGACGAGTAACCTCGGAGGTTTCGGAAGCCATTGATTGATCTGCGGATCATTTCTGTGGATGCTGTGCCATAATCCGGACACCTGCCGGTTAGGCTCGAGCTTCGTGCCATCGGCGCTCGCTACCCATCCGGACAGCCCCTCCTTTCCAGTCGTAGCCTCCTGGGTCTTCAGGTCGACGCCGCACGATCCGACGAACAGAATACGACTGGAATCGGGCGACCACACGAACGTCTGTTCGAATTTGCGGCAACCGGCCCCGATTTCGACCGGTGGTCCGACAGACAAAGGCTGCACCCATATCCTCGCGCCGAGGACGCCACGAACGTCAGAGGGATGTTCAGGACCGGTCCAGTACATGATGAAGCGCCCATCAGGTGAGAACCTCGGACGCCGGCCATCGGGAGCGAACAGCCGGGCATCGCCGCCGATTACGGGCGTCAGATAAACGCCCGGTTCGCGCCGATCCGACCGAAAAGCGATCTGCGCGCCGTCGGGCGAGATATCGGGATCGTAGTCGTCCGCCGGATCATCGGTGATCCGGGTTACGCCGCCGCCGTTTGTCTGCTGCACCCAGATGTCGAGGTTGGCGCCGTCGGGGCGATCGCTGGCATAGGCGACCAGCTTGCCGTCCGGCGAGATCGCTGCCCCGGTTGTCAGGCCGGCGTCGTAGGTCAGGCGGCGCATCAGCATATCGTTGGCAAGCCCCCGCGGCGCGGGACGCTTCCCCCACCAGTACGCCAAGCCGGCTAATATTACCGCCAGCGCTGCCAGGGCGGCAGGGACCCAGATCAAACGGCGTTTCGGCGCTGCCGCTTCAGCCGGAATCGCCGGCGCCGAGAGAGACTGCAACGCGAATCCGAGATCGGCGGCGCTCTGGAATCGCCGATCGGGCTGCTTCTCGATGCAGCGCCGCACCAAACGGTCGAGCGCCGCGGGAGACGCAGGGGGCAACTCGGGCGGATCGTCCTTCAGGATGGAGTTCATCACCTCCACCGAGGAATCGCCGCGGAATGCCTGCTTCCCCGAAGCCATCTCGTAAAGGATCAGGCCGAAGCTGAACAGATCGGACCGCGCATCGGCCGGCTCGCCCCGCACCTGTTCCGGCGACATGTAGGCGGGCGTGCCGAGAATGGTCCGCGAGCCGGTGATCTCCGCCGTCGTGCTCCCAATCCCCGAGGGGCGGTCGAGCCTTGCGAGACCAAAGTCCAGAATCTTCACCCGGCCGCCCCGCGTCAGCATGATGTTACCCGGCTTGAGATCGCGGTGGACGACGCCCGCGGCGTGGGCGGCTGCGAGGCCATCCGCAATCTGCGAGCCCACTTCGATCAGCCTGCGCAGGGGAACAGGGCCGCGCGCAATGCACCGCGCCAGCGTCTCACCTTCCACTAACTCGGAGGCGATGAACCGCAGGCCGGCTTCGTTGCCGATGTCGTACACCGTGACAATGTTCGGGTGGTTCAACGCGCTGGCCGCCCGAGCTTCCCGTTCGAACCGCGCGATACGATCCTCATCGCCGGCAAAGACGGCCGGTAGCGTTTTGATAGCGACGTCGCGGTTCAGGCGCAGATCGCGGGCACGGTAGACCTCGCCCATCCCACCGCACCCGAGCAACGAGAGGATTTTGAAGTGCGAGATGGTGGCGCCGGGCAGGATGAGGGCGGCGGAATCCATGCTGCGCGTTCCGCCGGTCCGGGAGGTGCGGGCCTCTTCGAGAATGCGCCGGGCGCTCTCCAGCACCGGCCGGCCGAGAAAATCGTCGCCGCTGGCGAGGAGCAGCAATTCGCGGATTTCCGCACGAAGATGCGGTTCCGAGCACTGGAAATCGACGAATTCCGGCCGCTCGGCCTCGGGTTTCTCCAGGGCGGCGTGGAAAACCTGCTCGACTATCTTCCAGTCATTCTCGGTCAGCGACCCGCGCGGCATATTCCGGATCAGATCATTATTACTCCAGTTCCGTGCGTCGTGCCAGCATAATCGGCGCTTACCGGTCGCGGTATTCTTCCCAGCGGATATTTCTCATGTCCCCGTAGCGCAGGAATTGGCGATGCATGGCCAGGCCGAGCGACAGAGACAAAGGCTCGTGCTGGCCCTCTTTTGTCAGGCGCAGGTATTCGCTAAGCTGTTCCCGATAGTCGGGATGGGCGCAGTTATCGATAATCAGCTGAGCGCGCTCGTACGGATCTTTGCCTCTGAGATCAGCCACTCCCTGCTCGGTCGCGATCACCTGCACGGAATGCTCACTCTGATCCATGTGCGCCGCCAGCGGAACGATGGTGGAGATCCTGCCGCCTTTCGCCGTGGACGGGCACGAGAAAATGGACAGATAGGCGTTGCGCGTAAAATCGCCCGATCCGCCGATGCCGTTCATGATCGTCTTGCCCATCACGTGCGTCGAGTTCACGTTGCCGCCCAGATCGATCTCGATGGCGGTGTTCATGGAAACGATGCCCAACCGGCGCACGATTTCCGGGTGATTCGATATCTCCTGCGGCCGCAGGACGATTCGCTCCTTGAAATAAGGCAGATTCGACGTGACGCGGCGCATCGCTTCGGGCGTCAGCGTGAGCGCGCAGGTGGATGCGAACGCGCAGCGGCCCTGCTCGATCAGCGGGATCGCGGAGTCCTGGAGGACTTCGGTGTACATGACAAAGTCCGGGATCTCGGGGCTGCGCGAAAGCGCGTTGAGCACAGCGTTGGCGATGTTGCCGACGCCCGACTGCAGCGGCAGGAATTGCGGTGGAATTCGGTCCGCGCGCATTTCGTTCACCAGGAACTCGGCGACGTTAGAGCCGATCTGCTCGGTTGCCGGAGTGGGCTCCTCGAACGGGGCGGTTTCGTCCTCGCAATCGGTGAGGACCACGCCGGCAATCCTGGCAGTGTCGACCAGGCAGACCGGCGAGCCGATGCGGTCATCGACGCGATAGACCGGAATCTCCTGCCGCGCCGGCGGATCTTTGGGTTCGAAGATGTCGTGCATGCCGAGCATCGCCGGCGGATGGCGGGCGTTCAGCTCGATCAGGATTTTGCCGGCCAGCCGGAGGTAAGTATTGGAGGCGCCCACCGAGGACGTGAGCACCACGCCTCCTCCGGCGGTCAGATCGCACGCTTCTACCACGGCCCAATGGATGGGGCCGATGAAGCCGTAGCGTACCGCCTGCGGCAGCAGGGAAAGATGCATATCGACAAAGCGCACCTGACCGGCATTGATCTGTTTCCGCAGCGTGGGGTTTGACTGGTAAGGTGTCCGAAAGCTGATGGCCTCCGCTTCAGCCAGAGCGCCATCGACCGACGCGCCGGTGGAAGCGCCCGTGAGCACGCCAAACTTACAGCTCCGTCCCTGGGCATGCTCGCGGACCGCGCGCGCGGCGAGGGCCCGGGGGATCGCTTTCGGCGCGCCGGCCGGAGTGAAACCGCTGAATCCGATGGTCGACCCGTCCGGAATCAGCTCGGCCGCTTCGTCCGGGGTCAGAACGGGGAAAGGGAACGACATGGATTTGTGTCTTGTTCCAGTTTCGCCGTTGCGCCGGAATGCCGGCAACCGATCCGATCGGCAAGCCGCCTCTAACGACGTTACTTGCCTGGCTGGTCGGCGAGGACGGTGAAGGGATCGTCCGAATCGAGGCCGTAGCTCTTCAATTTCCACCCCTCGGTGGACTTCACAAACACAGCGGTCGCTGAGCGGCTTACCACGGTCTGGTCGGTGGCCGGAATATATTCGACGGCGCAATGCATTTCGGTTGCGCCGCCGCGCTCCACAAACCGCGGGTCGTCAGCGACGCGCGGGTATCTTAATCCATCGGCCGTCATTGCCTGAACGAGTTCGTTCGCAGCGACGTCGGGATCAATCGTTTGCCGAGCCGTGCAACCGGCGAGCAAAAGCGATACCACAACGCCAACAATACAAATGCGCATGCGCAGCCTCACTCCGGTCTCGGATTAGACGGATCACGCGCCTTCTTCATCCAGCGAAACGGTTAGCAGGACTATCGGTTGCCCTGGGCGGAATTCCCTGACGCGCCGAGTAGCCCGTGCCAGAAGTTTTGATACCCCTCGCACACAGGCGAAACCGCCTGCGCCACCTCTGTGCCTCCGTCATCGCGCATGCCTCCGTCGAGCGGGTCTCCGATACTGAACCGACAACGCCGCTGTGAGCGTTGACGTGACCTTCGTCGGCAATATTCCGGCGACGTTGCGGCTGGCTCCGGGGGAGGCACACGGTAGGCATCAGCCTGGCGGGATTCAAGCCCTGGAGCCGGGAGATCACGGTGACCGCCGGCGCCAATCTGAGACTGATCGCGGCCCTCGCCGATGCCGGCATCCCAACCCCGTTTCACTATCAGGTCGTATGACGGGCCGCCAAATCGACATCGCCGGCCGACTTCTTCCGGATGCGCCCGGCTTTCGCGTCGTCGCTTCCGCGCATACACTGACAGAGGTGCCCCTCTTACATACACGTCCCATGGCGGCCGCGAGGATCGCCGCGCTCGCCGCCCTCTCCGTTCTGGTGGCGATCGCCGCGCCGGCGGATGAACTCAGCGAAGGCTTCCAACAACCGCCCGCTTCGGCCAGACCGCGAGTGTGGTGGCATTGGATGAACGGGAACATAACCCAGGAAGGCATCCGGCTCGATCTCGAATGGATGAATCGCGTTGGGATTGCCGGCTTCCAGAACTTCGATGCGGCGCTCTCGACCCCTAAGGTAGTGGACAAGCGCCTCGCCTACATGACGCCGGAGTGGAAGGAGGCTTTCAAATACGCGATCGGCCTTGGCGACCAGTTTGGAATGGAGATGGCCATCGCGGGCTCCCCCGGATGGAGCGAGAGCGGCGGCCCGTGGGTGCCGGCGCCTCAGGGAATGAAGAAGTATGTCTGGAGCGAAACGATGGTGGAGGGCGGAAGACCGTTCACCGGCGTGCTCGCGCATCCGCCGAGCGACACGGGACCGTTCCAGAATCTCCGTATTCGGGGCGAGATGGGACAACCCGCGCAAGCCGTTCCGCACTTCTACGCCGACGCGGCGGTTATCGCCTTCCGAGCGCCGTCAGAGGATGACGCCGGGAACCCGAGGATCACGTCGAGCGGCGATGGCCTCGAGCCGGCTCTGCTGAGCGACGGGAACCTGGAGAAAACAACAAAGGTTCCGATTCCCGCGGCCGGGTCCGCTTCGTGGATTCAGTTCGAATATCCATCACCGAAAACGATCCGCGCCGTGACTTATGTGACGAAAGACCCGGACTTGATCGAGGCGCTGATCGCGCGAATGGGAGCTCCGGAGAAAACGCTGGAGGCGAGCGACGACGGGCAGAATTTCCGCAAGGTGGCCAGCCTGAGCGGAGGCGGAGCGCCGGAACACACCATCTCCTTTGCGCCCGTGACCGCAAGGTTCTTCCGGGTGGCTTTCAGGCGTACCCCTCCGCCTCCAATTCCCGCGTGGGCCGAGGGACTGGATCCTGCCGCGCTCGGAATGAGGATGCCCGCTCCGCCCACGCACTATGAGGTTGCCGAGCTGATTCTTCACTCCGAGCCGCGCGTAGACCATTTTGAAGAGAAGGCCGCCTTCGTGCCAGAGGGCGATCTCTATCGGTACGTGACGCCGGAGATTGAACCCGCGATCGCGATCAGGAAATCGGACGTCATCGACCTGACCTCAAAGATGCGTCCCGATGGGGCCCTGGACTGGACGCCGCCCGAGGGCAGATGGGTGATTCTGCGCCTGGGGTACTCTCTGCAGGGAATCACCAATCATCCGGCGACGCCCGAAGCCACCGGCCTGGAGGTGGACAAGCTTGATCGCCGCTTCGTGAAGGACTACTTCGAGAAGTACCTCGACAGCTACAAGGACACGGTGGGAGCGGATGAGATGGGCAGGAAAGGCATCCGCTATGTGATCAACGACAGTTGGGAGGCTGGGTCGCAGAACTGGACCGACAATATGCTGGCGCAGTTCAGGAAGCTGCGCGGGTACGACCCGACGCCATGGTTGCCGGTGCTGACCGGACGCGTGGTGGAAAGCGCCGGGGCGAGCGATCGATTTCTGTGGGACTTCCGCAAAACTATTGCAGACCTGATCGCGAACGAGCACTACGGACAACTCGAAGAGACTCTGCATGAGCGCGGCATGGGGCACTACGGCGAATCGCACGAATCGGGACGGGCTTTCGTCGCCGACGGCATGGAGGTGAAGAAGTTCAACGAAGTGCCCATGAGCGCAATGTGGACGCAACGTCCCGGCGTCAACAACGTGCAGTACGGCTACAACGCGGACGACCGTGAATCGGCGTCGGTGGCCCACATCTACGGCCAGAATCTCGCAGCGGCGGAGTCGATGACCGCGGCCGCCGCGCCATGGGGATGGTGGCCGGCGACGCTCAAGCCCACCGCGGACCAGGAGTTCCTGAACGGCATCAATCGGTTCGTGATTCACGAATCGGCGCACCAGCCGCTGGTGGGGAAGGCGCCGGGGCTGACGCTCGGACCCTTCGGGCAGTGGTTCAATCGCAACGAAACCTGGGCGGAGCAGGCCGGCCCGTGGGTCACCTACCTGGCTCGGACGAGCTATCTGCTGCAGCAGGGGCGCTTTGATGCCGACCTCGTGTACTTTTACGGGGAAGACTCGAACCTCACCGCGATCTTCGAGCATTCGGCTCCGGATATACCGCCCGGTCACGGATTCGATTACATCAACGCGGACGCATTGATCCACGAGTTGAGCGTCTCCGATGGACGGATCGTGACCAGAAGCGGCATGCAATACAAGCTGCTGGCGCTTGACCCTTACAGCCGGCACATGTCGATCCCGGTGCTGCGCGCCATTCATGCCCTGGTAAGCGATGGCGCGGTAGTCGCCGGCCCGAAGCCTGTGGACGATCCGAGCCTGGCGGACGACCAGGCCGAGTTCGAGAAGCTCTCGACGGAGTTGTTCGGCGACGGCTCCGGCGTGCGCAGGGTGGGCAAGGGCACGGTGTACGCGGGCCAGAAGCTGGGCGAGGTGTTCCGTGCGCTGCATGTCGATCCCGACTTCGACTATTCGAAGCGCGGCGATGGTCCCGACGTGCAGTTCGTGCACCGCAAGCTGACGGATGGCGACATCTATTTCGTGGATAACCGCAGCGATCACGAAGCGGCGATCGACGCCACGTTCCGGGTGGCAGGAAAGCAGCCGGAATTGTGGCGCGCCGAGACGGGCGCGACGGAACCGGTATCGTTCCATACAGCGGGCGGACGCACCACTATTCCACTTCGCCTGGAGCCGTGGGGCGCGGTGTTTGTAGTGTTCCGCAAAGAGACATCCGAAACGTCGCACGTGGTTCCAGCGGTAACGGAGACGAAGGTGGCCAGAATCGGCGGGCCCTGGACGGTCAACTTCCAGGCGGGCCGTGGAGCGCCCGATTCAGTTGCGATGAAGGAGCTCGCGGACTGGAGCCAGAACCCGGACCCTGGAGTGAAGTACTTCTCGGGGGTCGGAACTTACACGAAGACCGTGCAGGCCTTGCCCGAATGGTTCAGTAAGGGGGCGCGGTTGTGGATCGACCTCGGCGACGTCAGGAACCTGGCCGTCGTAACCATCAACGGCAAAGAACTGGGGGAGACCTGGCACGCGCCGTGGCGTGTGGATGCGACGTCCGCTCTCCGGCCCGGCCCGAACGAAATCACGATCAAAGTGGTTAATGCGTGGGTGAACCGCCTGATCGGCGACCAGCAGCCGGGCGCCACGAAGTACACTTTCGCCGACGTGAAACCGTACAAGGCGAGCTCGCCGCTGCTGCCCTCCGGACTTCTCGGGCCGGTTACGATTATTCGAGACGACACGCGCATAAAATAACCATGCCAACCGCTCCCTCACGGTCACGGCTCCGAAAGGCGTTACAGAGCCGCGACCGTGAGGGAGGGGTAACGGAACTGGCCCTGAGAGGAAAACGATAATGCCCCAATCGCGAAGATCTGCCCCACTGCTCCTGTGCGGCGCCGTATTGCTGACTGCCTGCGCTGTGTGTCCCGCCCAGAACACCGGAACACAACTTCCGCCCGTCATCGACGTCCACGTTCACGCGATGGACGAGTCATTCCCTGGAGCCGGCCCGATGTGTCCGAACACCTCGAAGTTCACGGCATCGGATCCCAGTACCAAAGAGGCTCCCTTCGGCTGGGTGCAGGAAGATTGCACGCCCAGGCTTTATCCCTCGGCAAAAGGCGAATACATAAAGGATGTGGTCGCCGAAATGGAACGGCTGAACGTGACCGCCGTTGTTTTCGGAGATCCGAAGAGCGTGCAGAAGTGGAAAGACGCGGCGCCCAGTCGTGTGATCCCGGGCACGGGCTTCGAGAATGGAATGCAGCCCGGCGCGCGTGTTCCGCTGGATGAGCTGCGCAGGGATTTCACCACTGACGGATTCAGGGTGATGGGCGAGATCGGGCTGCAATACCAGAACATCTCTCCCAGCGATCCCAGCGTCGATCAGTACTTCGCGCTCGCCGAACAACTCGACATTCCCGTGGCCATCCATATGGGTACGGGCGGATCCGGCCGAGCAAACATTACTATGCCGACGTTTCGCGGCTCCAAAGGCGACCCGCTCCTGCTCGAGGATCTGCTGGCGCGGCACCCGAAGTTGCGCGTCCAGGTGATGCATGCCGGATATCCGATGATCGACAACATGCTCACGCTGCTCCAGGCCAACTCACACGTGTATGTCGATGTAGCAGGTCTGATCTGGAGCTATCCGATTAAGGAAGTAAATCGGTATATTGAACGCCTTGTGGACGCCGGGTTTGAGGACCGCGTGATGTTCGGCACCGACCAGTTAGTGTGGCCAAAGCTGATGGCCTACTCCATCAGCATCATTCAGAATGCCGACTATCTGACTCCCGGACAGAAGCGCGACATCCTTTACAACAACGCGGCGCGGTTTCTGCGGCTCGATACGATAAAAACAGCCAGGTGACATCGCCCGGTCCGGACCGCGCGTCTTCGACTGACCGATTCCCGGCGCTTACCGGCATTCGAGCGATTGCCGCATATCTGGTTTTCGTTCACCACTACGCCAACACTTCTCAGGTTGCCGGGCCTTTGTACCGCTTTCTGGGTGAGGGTCATGTGGGAGTCACGCTGTTCTATGTGCTCAGCGGCTTCCTGATCACCTGGAACTACTCGGGCAAGGCGTTTCAGGACCGGAGTTATTGGTTTCTGTATGTAAGCCGTCGCATGGCGCGAATCTATCCGTTGTATGTGTTCCTCCTGATTCTCACCTGGGCTGTCCCACTCATCCTGTACCATGCTTCTCCTCCCACGTTCATGTCGGCATTCCTGAACGTGACGCTGTGGAAAGGGTTCTTCGACAAGTTCAAGTTCGATGGAATCGGGCCGAGTTGGTCGCTTACCGTTGAGGAAACGTTTTACTTGTTTGCGCGTTTCCTGTTTGCGGCAGTCAGGCGGTTCGGATATGTAACCGTGCAGGGGTTGCTGTACGCTGCCGGGGGATTGTTGTTGATTCTCGGTTCGCACGTGACGTTCTATGGGTTTTTCGGAGACTTTCGCTTTGTCGCGCTGTATACGTTCTTTGGCCGAAGTTTCGAGTTCATACTCGGCATGGCATTGGCCGATGCCATACGGCGTCGTCCCGAGCTGTTGACGAAGTCGGAGTGGCCCGTGGCCCTCACATACCTCGGCCTCGGAGGCGCCGCACTGCTCGTGTTCTGGATGTCACTGCTGAGGCACGGCACTCAATTCGGAGTTTTTCACCCGTTGGGTATGGCGCTGAATAACCTGATCCTGCCAGTGCTCGTTTGCGTACTGTTTCTGGGCCTTGTCCGCGAACGGACCTGGTTGCAACGGATGCTTTCGACGCCCGCGTTTCTGTTCCTCGGCCGCACGTCCTACGCATTCTACCTGGTGCATTTTGGCGTCGTTTCAACCCAGGTTGCGGCGCGTCTCCAAATCGCCAACCCACAGGTCAAGGTCGCCGTGCTGTTTGTGGCGCTGAACATAATCGCGGCCGTCCTCTATCTGCTTATCGAGCATCCCGCCAATATGTGGATTCGGCGCTGGGCGGACCGGCGGTATCGATTCGATCAGCCTCACGCAGCGGCTGCATGCGGCGAGCGCGCCTGAGAGAATTAACGTCCGTGGTCAGTTCCAAAACGAAAACGACCACCAGACTTGTAACTACTGAAAGTATAGGGCGTTCCGGGTGGCATGGGAACCAGGGCGAAGCCATCCCGCGCCATTTTTCAGCAGCCTGCTAATACTACTGTGTTATAAACGGAACAATCTGATGTAGAATTGTTTTGTGGGAACACGCCTTTCCGCGCCAGGCCCACAAGAGAAGCGCTTTGCGGCATATATGGAAGGCCTGGCGCAAGCCGCAGGGCATGCCGATCGTGCAGTTCCGTTGAAGAACTACTGCATGGGTTTGCTATTGCCGGGAGAACGCAAGAGCGTTGAGCCTATGGCCGCGCGGCTGGCTCCCGACAACGTGGGGCGGATGCACCAGTCGTTGCACCATGTGGTAGCCGACGCGCCGTGGAGCGACGAAGCGGTTTTGCAGCAGGTGCGCAGTTCGGTTCTTCCGGCGATGCAAAAGCAAGGGCCGGTGGTGTGCTGGATCGTGGATGACACCGGGTTTCCGAAGAAAGGGAGCCATTCGGTCGGAGTTACTCGCCAGTATTGCGGTCAGCTCGGAAAGCAGGATAACTGCCGCGTAGCGGTCAGCCTCTCGGTCGCGACCTGGTCTTCCAGCCTGCCGATTGCTTACTCCTTATATCTGCCGGAGGTCTGGGCCAACGACAAGCAGCGCAGGAAGCAAGCCGGCGTTCCCAAAGAAGTTCAGTTTCAAACGAAATCGCAGATCGCTCTCGAACAGATTCGCGCCGCCGTGGAGCAGGACGTTTCCCGAGGCGTTGTGGTCGCAGACGCCGGGTACGGCATGGATGGCAAATTCCGGGGCGGGATCACTGAACTCGGTCTGGAGTATGCGGTAGGCGTGCAGTCATCGACCAGCGTTTGGGAACCGGGCAGTGAGCCGCTTCCGCCGTTGCCACGCAAGCGCCTGGGCCGACCGCCTCGATTACTGCGCCGGGATTCGGAACACCAACCCGTGTCCGTGAAGCAACTGGCTCTCAAGTTGCCGGCGGAGGCATGGAAGACAGTCACCTGGCGGCAAGGCACGCGCCACAAACTCCGGTCCCGCTTTGCCGCAGTACGCGTCCGGCCCGCACACCGCGATTACTGGCAGGCCGAACCGCACCCGCAGGAATGGCTGCTGATCGAATGGCCGAAAGGGGAAGCCGAGCCGACCAAATACTGGTTGTCGACGCTGCCCGAGGCGACCAAACTGAAGGATCTGGTCGCAATTGCCAAACAGCGCTGGATCATCGAGCGGGATTATCAGGAACTGAAACAGGAACTCGGCCTGGGCCACTTCGAAGGCAGAGGCTGGCGCGGCTTCCATCATCACGCCACCTTGTGCATTGCCGCTTACGGGTTCCTTGTTGCTGAGCGGAACCGTTTTTGCCCCTCAGCACACGCCGGCAATCTCGGATTATCCACGCCCCAACTTCCACCGGACTTCCGGCCGCGGGGCTCGCATCCGACCCGAGCGGCATAATCCTCTGTCAATCGCCACGCTCCGGATCATGCTTGCCCGCCATCTGCTCGGGTCCCTCTCTCAGTGTCCGTTTTGTGGATCGCATCCGGGATAGTTTTCCGCATCCACGTCGACATCGGGAACGCAGGTCTGCGGCCGGGAGTGGTTGGGAGCCGTACACCAAATGCCCGCTTCGAGCAGGGTGACGGTTCTGAGTTTCTCCAGGGCGATGCAACGCCAGTTTGCTGGCGAGCCAACTGGCTCAAGTCCGCTCCCACTCTCACCGCCGTATTGGTAAGAGAGCACTCGTAACTGCCCAGAGCTGTTGCGCCCGAGACGGTGTGGGCACAGCAGGCGCCGACGGCCGCCATAGTAGGCGACAATGGATCGCCGACTCGTGACCGCAGTCCAGACCAGCCGATAGACATCGTCCACCGTCTGAATCTTCGCCTCGATAACGCCCATTCCCGTCAACGTACCCGCTTGCCCGAGGATCTTCAAGCCGCTCAATCATTTATAACACAGTAGTACTAATCTAAAGCAACGCCGCCAAGTGAAGGAACTCTTCGATCGCGATTCTGGCCGAGTCGGATACTTTCGTTATGTCGGATAGCTGCGCAGTGTACCGCCGCGAATGAGCAGAAATATGTCCAATGTCTCGAAGTTTTGGCAGCGCCTGCTTAGTGTTGCGGGTTAGGTTCCATGTTGGTTCGGCCAGAGCGGCAGATATGAGGTCAGTCAATTGGAAGAACTCACCCTGCGCATTCTTAATCTTCGCGTCGAGATTGTTCACCTCAAATGCCTCGATTATCGTCGTTTCGAGCAAACGCCGCATCATAACGGCACACGCGTCATACCATGCAGAACCGAAGCAACCGTTCATCTGGCGACCCACGGCGACCAGGTAACCGCGTCTTGTCTTCGTTAAAAGGCTAAGTGGAAAAAGGCCGTCTTCCCCGCCGCTAGGCACTACGGCCGTCTTCCATTTCCGTGTCCTTATCTGATGCGTGAGTTCCCGAGCTGAAATTACGCGCTCTTGAAATTCGGTGCCTTCGGAAAAAACTCGCTCAATCAGTTCTGCCACCGCAGACAAATCGCCCGCCGAAGGATCAACGAGATTCGCAAAGCATACGGTCGCGTCACTCCGTACTTTCGCCAGCTTATCCGCGTAGAAATTGACACCTGACAAGCTTCGATGATATTTCTTCGCCATTTTTGCGGTCTGCAACGCATCCGCAACCAAGTCCTGCAATTGAGATTCGGGGGGCGTGGGCTGAACTAAGGGCTTGTGGCCAGCCATGGCTACCAGTTCGAGTACACGAACGACTCTTTGCCGTTGACCTGCGACTTGTGGCGTCGCAGTTGCTTGCCACTGCAAAGACGCATCAGCGGTGTCGAGAGCTGTTCGAGGGGGAAATGATGTCCCCGATTCCCCAACTCGATTTTCACGTCTGTGATCGTCTTCTGCTTGTCGAAAAAACGGTCGGAGATAAGCTCTTCCAAGTATCCCTTTGGACCTCGCGGCTTAACCGGGGATTTTGTTCCGTCCAGCGGCTTGTGTGGTCTCGCTTTCTTTTTGCGAGACTGGGCAGGGCTTACCCGTTCAGCGTCTGCGTCACCCGAAGGCGGCCCAGTCAGGAGAACGTCCAAGATCTTTTCGAACGCGACCTCTTTAGATCGGCATCCTTCACGCCAGCCACGGCTTGCTCAGCCTGCTGGACTAACTCGGTGTAGTTTATTGCTTCGGCCATGATGGCGAGACAACAATGAACCCGATCGAACAAAAGAATCTGGTGCGGGGGGGGGGACTTGAACCCCCACGGGATTGCTCCCGCTAGCACCTCAAGCTAGTGCGTCTGCCAATTCCGCCACCTCCGCGTGTCGAACCTGAAACTCTACTTCTTCGATGGCGCCGGCTGGCCGGCGTTCTGCGGCACTGCCTTACCCGGGACCGGCGTGCTGGTGCTGTGCACCGGCGTGGCCTTCGTGCGATCGAGAATCGAGCCGCCGCCGGCCGAGCCGCCGCGCGTCGCAAAGATCGAGAGAGACATCGACGTAAGCATGAACAGCGCCGCCGCGATCGTCGTCGCCTTCGACAGAACGGTGGCGGAGCCGCGCGGGCCAAACGTCGTCTGGGAACCCATCCCGCCGAACGCGCCGGCAAGGTCGGCCGCTTTGCCGCTCTGCAGCAGCACGACAATCATCAAAAACACGCACACGATCACGTGTACAATCGTCAAAATTATCGGAAGCATGGGAGAAGAACCGAAACTTCCCTCATTATAGAACACGATCCGACGGCGCCGCCTGCCCAGTTGGATCGCGGCTCGGAAGCGGCGGTGGCCCGAACTGACGCTCCACCAGGGCCAGCGCCTCCTCAGCGCTGCCGATCCGGCCCTCCAGCTGGGCATCTTCCACCGTTTCCAGCATCCGCGAGAACTCCGGGCCCGGCCGGTACCCCGCCTCGATCAGGTCGCGTCCGGTGAGCAGGCGCGGCGGCCGCAACTCCATCGGCCTGGCGTGCTCGTACCGCTCCTTCATCGTTTGATAACTCTGGGTGTAGCCGTTGCTGTTCAGGCAATCGAGCCGGTGCAGCTCCAGGTGCTCGTCGAAGCGCGGCAGCCGCAGGAAGCGCTTTATGGTGCTCTCGCGCATGTCGAGCACGTCCTTGAAGCGCATGTGGTTCGCCACCAGCGCCGTCACCTGCTCCACCTCGTCGTGCGAATAACGAAGGCGGAACAGGATATCCGTGGCGATTCTCACACCCGCTTCCACATGCCCATCGAAGCGGATGCGGTCGGCCACGCGGAACGTGGGCGGCTTGCCGACGTCGTGCAGCAGAACTCCCCAGGCCAGCGTCACCGACGGACGATCAAGGCCCCCGAGCATCATCAGCGTGTGGGTCCAGACGTCGCCTTCCGGGTGGAACTCAGGCGGCTGCCGGACGCCCTTCATGGCCGCCACCTCGGGCAGAATGTCCTCGAGAAGTCCGGTCCGGTCCAGCAGTTCGAAGCCGCGCCGCGCGCCGCCCTCGGTGAGAATGCGGCTCAGTTCGTCGCGAACGCGCTCGGCGGAGATGCGGCTGATCTCCGAATGGCAGCGCTGGATGGCCGCCATCGCTCCCGCTTCGATGATGAACCCCAGGCGTGCGGCGAACCGCACGGCGCGCAGCATGCGCAGGTGATCTTCCTCGAAGCGCCTGACCGGATCGCCGACCGCCCGGATGACGCCCGCGCCGAGGTCCGCGCGCCCGTTCACGTAGTCGATCACCTCGCCCGAAAACGGATCGAGCATGAGCGCGTTGATGGTGAAATCGCGGCGCAGAACGTCGAGGCGTGGATCGGTCTCGAAGCGGACCTCCTCCGGGTGGCGGCCGTCGCGGTAGGCGTCCTCGCTGCGGAACGTGACCACCTCGACAGTCGCGGCCTCGCCCGTCACCAGCACCACTCCGAACTTCGCGCCCACCTGTTGCGACCCAGGCCAGATGCTCAGCACCTGGTCGGGCCGCGCATCGGTGGACACATCGAAATCCTTCGCCGGACGGCCCAGCAGCATGTCGCGCACGCAGCCGCCGACGAACCAGGCCTGATGGCCGCGCGAGCGCAGCTCGGCCACGATACTGCGGGCAAGGTTCTCCGCCGCGGTCCCTTCGGCCATCGCACTCTCATGGTAGATCAGCCGTCAGCTACTGGAACTTCCACTGCTGTAGTAACCCCTCAGTTCGGGGGTATGCAGGGTCAGCGATAACTCGCCGATATAGCGAACGTGCGATGCTTCGCAAGTGTGCTGCTCGCGGCGGCCTGTCTCGTTCCGTCGGGGCGTGCCGCCGAGGTCGCTGAAAAGCCACACCCCGCACAGAATCCGGATGCCATCCGCACCGCCATGGAAGCATCCATCCGGCAGCAGAAAGAATCCGTCCGGCGCCAGGTCGGTTCCGCGTCGCGCGCTGCTTCATCCGCGGTTCCTTCCGTTGCCGCCGGCGAGGTACAATCGCGAGCCGAAGCACAAACCGGGTTTTACACGGTAGCCTGGCCGCAGCCGCCTTCATTTCCCGCTCTGTTTTCTACAGCATCTGCCGACTGCGATCCGCTCCCCGATGCCGACCTGAATCCCCTGATCACGAGCGCCGCAACCAGGGAAGGGGTCAGGCCGGAACTGATCCGGGCGGTGATGAAGCACGAATCGGCGTTCAGGCCCTGCGCGGTCTCCGCCAAAGGCGCGGAGGGGCTGATGCAACTCATGCCGGCCACCGCGGAGCAGTTTCACATCGCCGACCCGTTCGATCCCGGCCAGAACGTCGACGCCGGGGCGAAACTCCTGAAGCAGCTGCTGGCGAAGTATGGGGGCGACCTCAGGCTCGTCCTGGGCGCGTATAACGCCGGATCAGGCCGTGTGGATGAAGCGGGCGACGTCCCGGTCATCCCCGAGACGCAGGGGTACGTTGCCGATATTCTGAACGATCTTGCGCCGGAAGAGAAAAAAGGCGATGCCAGCCAACATCAGGAAGAGAGAAGCGCGCCGCCAATTGGCGCGCAGACCGGAGGCACGTGATGCGGCCGGATGGGGCTGAAGCGTAACTGTCCGCGTATAAACTTATCGGTCCCAATACCGATAGTACTGCTGTGGGTGAAGTACCTGGACGCGGGTTTGAAGCATGATCGAAGAAACTATCGCGCGCGTCGATGTTGAGGCCGATGACTGGGGGGGAAACGCCCGCCCGCCGCGGATCCTCATCGTTGACGACAATGAGATCAATCGGCGCCTGATTCGGTCGATGCTGAAGAGCACGCCCTGCGAGATCATCGAATGCCGGAGGGCCGCGCAGGCGTGCGAGGTGCTCAATGCGGGAGGCATCGACCTGGTCATTCTGGATCTCATCCTCGCCGAGGTTGGCGGACCGGAGTTCTGCCGCCGGCTGAAGGCGGACCGCCGCACCCGCTTTATCCCGCTCCTCATGATGACCAGCGTGCAGGGCGTTGAGAACGAGGTAATGGGTATCTCGTCGGGAGCGGACGAGTTCCTGACCAAGCCTCTGCATCCCGCGGTCCTGCGGGCGCGAATCCGGTCGATGCTGCGCAATAAGACACTGATCGATTCTCTGGAGGAAGCCGAGTCGATCCTGTTCGCATTGGCCCAGGCGGTGGAGCAGCGCGACCAGTGCACGGGACAACACTGCCAGCGGTTGTCCGAGTACAGCACGAAACTGGGCGAGGCGCTGGGCCTTTCGCGCGCCGAGATTCGAGCGCTGTACCGCGGCGGGTTTCTCCACGACATCGGTAAGATCGCAGTTCCCGACGCGGTCCTCTACAAACGCGGTCCGCTCAACGAGCAGGAATGGACCATCATGCGACAGCACACGCTCAAAGGCGAGGAGATCTGCCGCCCCATGAAATCGCTGGCGCCGGTGCTGCCCATCATCCGCAACCACCACGAGCGCTGGGACGGCTCCGGGTATCCGGATGGGCTGGTGGGCGAGGAGATTCCGTTGGTGGCGCGGGTGCTGCAGGTGGCCGATATCTACGATGCGCTCACCACCGAGAGGCCATACAAAGCGGCGTTATCGCATCAGGAGGCGGCGGACCTGATGATGCATGAGGTTGAGATCAACTGGCGCGATCCTGAGCTTGTGCCGTTATTTCTGGACGTCGTCGTCGGCCGGAGCCTTGTACATGAGATGCCCGGGTTCACACCCATGCAGGTTTCGCTCGACAATATGCGCCGCCAACTGGCGCGTTGAGGGGCGCGCAGCGGAACCGTAATGCCGCATGCTATTGCCGCTGCCCGTTGTGGTATGGCATCACAGCAACTTTTTGTCAATGAAAACAGCGACATAGGTGCAGTTTCCCGTTTACGGTGCAGGGCGTCGTGTGGTATTCTCATACTAGCTTTCATGGGTCCCCTCCGGGAAGCAAGTCCCCCTAATCCGCTACGGAGCTAACAACACCAAAGAATGAGTAATACCGTCTTTCTCGGAAATCTGCCGGTCTGGGTAACAGCCGACGACATCCGGTCCTGGCTCAACGCCGAAAACCTCGTCGCCGACTCGATCAAAGTCATCCGTAATCCTGAAACGCAGGAGTCCAAGGGCTTTGCATTCATCGACGCCCCGAACTCCGAAGAAATGCAGTCCATCATCCGCCGCTTCGATCGTGCGCCTCTCGAAGATCGTCTTCTGCGCGCCAATCCTGCCCAGCCGCCGCGCTCCAAAGCAGCCGCCGGACCGGGCGCAAGACCCACCACCATGGGCGCCGAACGCCCACGCCGCGAACGGGGCGGGCGCAAACACAAACGTCCCAACACTCAGCAGGCCAACAGCGCCTTTGCCGAGGAACTCGCGAAAGCCCTCTGATCCCTCCCCACGCCTTGCGGCTGCCACGCTCGTTCGCCAGAATGACCCGCGTGACGCCGTAGTTCCACATCGCCCCGTACTTCTCCCGAGGGCGATTTTCATCCTTCAGGTGGTATAATCCAGGCACCGGAATTGACAGTTCCGCGCCGTGTTGTTTTTTCACCCACCCATCGGAGGGTGGTTCTGTGGACAACTTACTGTTCTTTCGCATCTTATTTATACTTTTGCTCGGTTGTGCAGCGTTCTTCCTGGAACCGTTCGGCCTGAAAAGTCCCCTCGCCGCCGCTGCCGGGGCCGTACTCGGAGTCGGAATCGTCTTTTTCGAACTGCAGGTCCGGAAAACCAGTCTGAAACGTCTTATCGGGGCCGCTGCCGGCTCCATTCTCGGAATCATCGGCGCCTACCTGGCCACGCTCATCCTGGCACGCGCGTTCCCGACAAACTCGACCACCATCCCGTTCCTCGAACTCGCCATTCTGCTGTGGATGGCTTACATCGGCCTCATCGTCGGCGCAAGTAAGGGCGACATGCTGAACCTCGCAGCGCTCGGCGGGCTCTTCGGGGGCGAGGACACCTCGCACGCCAGCTTCAAAATTCTCGACACCAGCGTAATCATCGACGGCCGCATTGCCGATATCGTCGAAACGGGCTTCCTCGACGGGTCGCTCGTAATCCCGCAGTTCGTATTGCGGGAACTGCAGCTCGTCGCCGACTCGGCCGATTCCCTCAAGCGGAACCGCGGCCGGCGCGGCCTCGACATCCTGCAGCGTATCCAGAAAATGCCGCACCTCCTTGTCCAGATCATCGAGGACGATTTTCCCAACGTCCGCGAGGTGGACATGAAGCTCATCGAGCTGGCCCGGCTGTACAATTGCAAAATCGTCACAAACGACTTTAATCTCAACAAAGTGGCGCAATTGCATGGCGTCGAGGTGCTCAACATCAACGAGCTTGCCAACGCGCTGAAGCCCATCGTTCTGCCGGGCGAGATCATGCGCGTATTCATCCTGAAAGAAGGCAAGGAGTACAATCAGGGCGTCGCTTATCTCGATGACGGGACGATGGTGGTGGTGGACAACGCGCGCAAAATGATCTCGCGCACCATCGACATCTCGGTGACCAGCGTGCTGCAGACCACTGCGGGTAAAATGATTTTCGGCCGATTCGACGAGCGCGTCCACACAGTGCACGACAAGACGCCACCTCCGCCCGATCGCCACGACCGCCGCGACGTCCCCGTCAGTTCAGCGCCTGCGGAAGCGGGCCGCGGCGCCGTCGCCGATCGCTGATATGAAAGTCTCGGTTATACTGCCCGCCGCGGGCCTCGGCACAAGGATGGGCCGCTCTTCGCCGGAGAAATCCGGCACGAGCCGCAAGCAGTTCATGCTGCTGGAGGGCTCGCCCATCCTTCTCCACACCATTCGTAAGTTCGTCGCATCGCCCTCAGTCACGGAAATCGTTGTGGCATTGCGGCCAGACGATTCCGAGTGGGCCGCTGAGATGCTGCATCAGGAACATTTCAGCACGCCCGTGCGCCTCGTGCAGGGTGGCGATTCGCGGCAGCAATCCGTCGATAATGCCCTCGCCGCCCTTTCGCCCGATACCGATCTGGTGGCCGTTCACGATGCCGTGCGGCCATTCATCGACATCGAGACCATTGAGAAGGTAGTTGCCGAAGCCGCCGCCAACGGGGCTGCGATTGTGGCCATCGTTCCGGTGGATACGGTGAAACAGGTGCATCTGAACAAGGTCCGGGCAACCATTCCGCGCGAGCGGCTGGTGCTGGCGCAGACGCCTCAGGTGTTCCGCCACGATCTGCTGCGGCAGGCGTTCGACAAGGCCCGTGAGGACGGCTTCATCGGCACCGACGAATCCAGCCTGGTGGAGCGCCTGGACGTGGACGTTCATGTGGTTGCCGGAAACGACAGGAACATCAAAATCACCAGGACCTCCGACATGGAGCTGGCCCGGCTTTTCCTCTCCGAAGAAGCTGCCCAGAAGGTGGCTGGTTGAGCGAATACCGCTTCGGCCAGGGCTGGGACGTACATCGCATCGCGGCAGGGCGGCCTCTCATACTCGGCGGCGTGACTATCCCGAGCGATTTCGGATTCGAGGGCCACTCTGACGCGGATGTCCTGGCGCACGCCATCACCGACGCGATCCTGGGCGCACTCGCGCTCGGCGATATCGGCATGCATTTCCCCGACTCCGATCCGCGCTGGAAGGGCTGCGATTCGCTGGTTTTCCTGCAGCATGCGCGAGACCTCGCGCGCGCCGAGGGTTTCGCAGTGGCCGGCATCGATGCCACGGTCATCCTGGAACGGCCCAAACTGAAGGATTTCCGGCTGCCTATTCGAGAGAGCCTGGCCGCTGCGCTGGAGTTGGACGTCTCGCACGTTTCGGTGAAGTTCAAGACGGCCGAAGGCGTCGGACCCGTCGGCGAGGGCCGGTCCGCCGAAGCCCAGGCCATAGCCACCCTGCGCCAACTCGCCTGAATCCCAGGCTTCTCCGGCCCGTCCAACTACAAGTGACCACCCCTGCCAGACCACGGCCACGCCGGCGCGGACTGCCTTACCTTGGCGAGTTCCGGGCATTTCGCCGCGATCCGCTCGGGTTCCTGCAAAAGCTCGCGCGTGAGCACGGCGATGTCGCCTGGATGCGGCTCGGACCGCAGGATGCTTACCTCCTGAATCACCCCGATTACATCCGAGACGTTCTGGTCACGAACCAGCGTCTGTTCACGAAGAGCCGCATCATGCAACGCTCGAAGGTTCTGCTGGGCGAGGGCCTGCTCACCAGCGAGGGCGACTTCCACCTGCGGCAGCGCCGTCTGGTGCAGCCGGCCTTTCACCGCGAGCGCCTGGAAGCATACGCCGCTGTCATGGCCGGTCTGGCAACGAGCGCAGGCGATCGCTGGCGCCCCGGCGAGGAACTCCGCATCGATCAGGAAATGATGCGGCTGACGTTGTCTATTGCCGGCCGGGCACTGTTCAACGCCGACGTGGCCGATGAGGCCGGGGAGATTGGCCGCGCCCTCACCGACATCTTCGGCATGTTCAATCGCCTCACGCTGCCCTTCGCCACGCTTCTGCTGCGCCTGCCGTTGCCGTCGTCTCGCCGTTTCGAGCGGGCGCGCGCCAGGCTGGATGAGACCGTTTACCGCATCATCCGGGAACGGCGGGCCAGCGGCGTGGACGCGGGCGATCTGCTCTCCATGCTCCTGCTGGCCAGCGACGAGGATGGGTCGGTCGGCATGACCGACCAACAGGTCCGCGATGAAGTTTTGACGCTGTTCATCGCCGGCCACGAGACTACGGCGGTGGCGCTCACCTGGACCTGGTATCTGCTTTCGCTGAATCCGGAGTGCGAGCGTAAACTCCACGACGAGCTCGAGCGCGTGCTGGGTGGCCGCACGCCGTCACTCGCCGACCTTCCCGATCTGCGCTACACGGAGATGGTGCTCGCCGAATCCATGCGGCTGTATCCACCGGCGTGGGCCATCAGCCGGCTTGCCCAGGCTAATTACGAGGCTGGCGGCGTTCCCATTCCCGCGGGATCCGTTTGCCTGATGAGTCAGTACGTGACGCACCGCGACGAGCGCTTCTTCCCCGATCCGGAACGATTCGAACCGGAGCGCTTCGTGCCCGAACTGCGTGAAGCGCGGCCCAGGTTCGCCTATTTTCCTTTTGGCGGCGGCACGCGCGTCTGCATCGGCGAACGCTTCGCATGGATGGAGGGAGTGCTGGTACTTGCCGCCATCGCTCAGAAATGGAAATTTCGCTTAGTACCAGGGCATCCGGTGGTACCACTGCCCGTGATCACGCTGCGAACGAAGCACGGCATCAGGATGTCAGCGGAGCAGCGATGATCCCGCGGACGCAGGATTAGCGAGTACTAAGGCCTTTTTTCCGAAACACCACGCGTTTGCCGGAAGTCTTATCTCGCGAGCCTGACATTGCTCATCAGATCAGGCCGACGGAGGAGGAGGCCCGGGCCCGCTCACGTCGCTCACGCCTGAGGTGAGCGGGCCTCCGATTTCGGACGAGCCCGTGCTTTTCCCAGTACCTGTGCCGTCCCGCTTTTCATCCATCTGATCCGCCGGCAGCGAGAACCAGAATCGGGAGCCCGTTCCTTCCTCCGATTCCACCCACATGTGGCCGCCGTGTGCCTCGACGATGCGCTTCGATATTGCCAGGCCGAGGCCGGTACCCGGGTAATTGCGGGAATGCAGGCGCTGAAAGATCACGAAAATCTTATCTGCGTACTGCGGATCGAAGCCGATTCCGTTGTCCTCCACCAGGAAATTCCAGACGGGACCTTTTCTCACCGCGCTGACATGAACCCGCGCCACCTCTGCCGGCTTGCGGAACTTGACGGCATTGCTGAGCAGGTTCTGCATCACCAGCACCAGCTTGTTCTCATCGGCTGCAACCACCGGCAGAGGATCGTGCGATATCATGGCGCCGGTTTCCTTCAGCAGCACCTGCAGATTGGTGAGGGCCACGGACAGGACGCTCTCGAAGTCCGTCGGGGCGATCCGGACGGCCTGCGTTCCGGTGCGTGAATACGAGAGCAGATCGTTGATGAGGGCGCGCATGCGCCTCGCTCCATCCACGGCGAAGTGAATGTAATCGTCGGCGTCGCTGTCCAGCTTGCCCTTGTATCTGCGGGCCAGCAGGTCAACGTACGCGGTCACCATGCGGAGAGGTTCCTGCAGATCGTGGCTGGCCACGTATGCGAACCGTTCCAGGTCGGCGTTCGAGCGCGTGAGGTTCTCGTTGGCGTCCCGAAGCTCCACGGTTCGAGCTTCCACGCGCTGCTCCAGTTGCGCGTTCAGACCGGCCAGTTCCTGCTCTGCCCTGTTGCGGTCGCGGGCATAGCGGCCGATGAGCGTCTGAGCCCACAGCAGAAGCGCGATGGTGATGATAATGCCCGCGCCGAAACTCAGCGCCATCAGCAGTCCTGTTTCGCGCTGGGCATCGAGACGTTGCTGGAGCAGCCGCTCTTCCTCAGCGCTCATCGCGTCCGCAACTGCTCTGACGCGCTCCATCTCACGCTGGCCTTTTCCCGTTCTCACCTCGTCCAGAGCAGCTGCGCGTTGGCTCGACTGCGACAGCCCCACCGTGTAGCGCAGCTCATCCATCTTCGTTTTCACGGCTTGAAACAGTTCCCTGAAGCGGGCGTTCTGCGGCGAATTGTCGCCGATCAGGTGATGGAGCTGAGCTAAGGAGTCGCCGATCCTCTGCTCGGCCGCATTGAACGGCACGAGATAAGATGGATGGCCTGTGAGCAGATAGCCGCGCTGGCCTGTTTCGGCGGTGGTAACGGTCAGCATCACGTCGTCAATCTGGCTGAGTACTTGCTGCGTGTGCGATACCCAGCCGACGCGATCGCGATACTGAAGGCTGCTCCACCAGCCCAGCATGGCCACAACAATCGGGACGATCGCAATCCAGAGGAAAGCGAGCTGTGTGCGTCTGACGAGGTTCTGCGGCACCCTGTAAGTTCATTTTATTAGAGCAAAACGCCGGACGGAATCCCTGTCGAACGCGATGTTATAGTGGCCGAGACGATGCGCCGCATTCGCATCACGCTCGCTTACGACGGCACGGAGTTCCACGGCTGGCAGGTGCAGCCAGGCCTCACGACCGTTCAGGGCAGCCTGGAAGCCGTGCTCGCGGAGATCGAGGGGCGGCCCGTGACCGTGCATGGGTCGGGACGCACCGACGCCGGCGTGCACGCTCTGGCGCAGGTGGCGGCGTTCTCGCTCGATAATCCGATCCCGGTGGACAACCTGCGGCGGGCGATGAACCGGCTGCTCCCTCGCGCCATTCGCATTAACGCCGCGGAAGAAGCGCGCGCCGAGTTCCATCCACGTTTCGAGGCTCGCGGCAAGACGTACGAATACCGCATGTGGCGTGAAGAGATCTGCCCCCCTTTCGAGCGTCTGTACGTGAACCACCACCCGTACCCGCTGGACGAAGCCGCCATGGCCGCTGCGGCGCCGCTGCTCGAAGGCGACCACGACTTCAGGGCTTTCGCATCGGCGGATGAGAAAGACGAGGCGGGGTTCTCGAAAGTTCGGACCGTCTTTTCCTCGCAACTTTGCCGGGAAGGACCGCGGCTCATCTATCGCGTGCGCGGAAGCGGATTCCTGAAGCACATGGTCCGGAATATAGTGGGAGTTCTGTTGGAAATCGGCAAAGGAAATCTGACCGCCGCCGACATGCGGGCGCGCCTGGAACCTGACTGCGCCATTCCCGCGGGTCCGGCCGCTCCCGCCCGCGGCCTGTTTCTCATCGGGGTGGAATATTGAACCGGCAGTTCTACCTTGATCTTGCCGCGCAGGGATTACGCATGCCCATTGGCGCTGACCTGCTGCTGCACGAAGAACCCGACCCGGACGAGGTCCTGCTGCATCCGGACCGGCTTGGCAGAGTGGTGGAGAAGGCCGCGCGGCGATATCGGACGCCGCTGGCATTCCCTCTGATGGATCTTCGGCTCGAGAAGGCCGACCTGCTCTCGTTGCTGGGCGTGCCGGAGCGCGATGCGGACAGGTTCCATTTCAGCGGGAGCCCTTCGGCGGAACAGGTGGCCCGCGTGACCTCGGCCGCGAACGAGCCGTTCTCGCCGCGAATACAGGCCAATCAGGGCGCTGTACGGTACATCCGTGACCGGACCGATCTGTTCCCGGTGGGTATGCTGATCGGTCCTTTTTCCCTCATGACGAAGCTTGTGGCGGATCCCATTACCGCGATCGCCATCGGCGCTGGCGGCGTTACCGGCGAAGAAGACGATGATGTTCGTGCCGTGGAGCGCTGCCTTACCATGGCTCTGGCGGCAGTGCTGCGGTCGGCGCAGGCGCAGATAGAGGCGGGCGCACGCGCCCTGATCGTCTGCGAGCCCGCGGCGAATACCGTTTATCTCTCGCCGCGCCAGATGCGCGGAGGCGCCGACATCCTCGAACGGTTCGTGTTGCAGCCGAACCGGCAGCTACGGGAGCTGTTGCGCGCAGGCGGCGTCGATCTGATCTTTCACGACTGCGGCGAGCTCCTCACCGATATGGTGCGACGCTTTGCCGCCGAGCTGGAGCCGGCGATGATGAGCCTGGGCAGCAGCCGCAAGCTCTGGGACGACGCCGCGGTTGTCCCGCAGGACATCGTCCTGTTCGGCAACCTGCCGACGAAGACCTTCTATTCCGATTCGGCCATGCCGGTGGAGGAGGTAGCGCGCCGGACTATCGAGTTGCGCGACCACATGGCGGCATGCGGGCATCCGCACATCCTGGGATCGGAGTGCGATGTGTTGCACGTACCTGAGGCGGCCGAGACCATTCGCGAGAAGGTGCGGGTGATGCTGTCAGTAAGGTAGGTGAAGAACACACAGGCTGGAAAGCCTGTTCGTTTGAGATTGGCCATTTGCGCTGCAGGCGAAAACGCCTGCTCCACAATCCACTGGGGTCTTTGTGGAGCAGGCCTTCGGCCTGCACGGACACAGGCTGAAAGCCTGTTCTACTACTTCTTCTTCGCCGCCACCGCCGGCTTTACGTCGCCGGCTGCCGTCTCCAGATCCTGCACCGTTTTCGCGTCAAGTTGGTAGACTGACGGCTCATCCTCGCGCTTCGCGATGTAGTTATCTCCCACCTTCGCAAGCTGTACCTTCTCGGTGCGCTTATTGTCGTTCGAAACCATGGTGATATCGATCGCCGGCGTCGTGAAGCCGGTATCGACAAACTTCGACGCGCTCAGCTCGCGCAGCTTGTCGAGGAACGACTGGACGCTGATGGTGTCCAGCTCCTTGCCGTTCGAGTACCACTTCTCACCGGTGCGCGTGAACACATACGACTTAGCGCCGTCGTGCATCTCAATCCGGTTCGGGTCGGTGAAGCCGAAATCGAAAAGTTTCTTGTTGCGGAAATCGTCCAGCGTCTTGTTCAGGCCATCGCCGAGATCGCTGGTCACCTTGAACACGCCTTCGACGGCACTCGATTTGGCGTAGTAGTCGCCGGACTTCGTCTTGCGGACCTGCAGTTGCTGCGTGCCCGACGCATCCGTCACTTTCGCCGTTGCAACCGGGGCGGCCGAGGCGAACTCGGACGCGGCTTTCTTCCGGTCCTCTTCGGTCCCGCTGAAGTCGGCCTTGGCGTCCTTCAGCTTGCGGATCAGATCGTCAACCTGCATGCCGTCCGCGCGGTACGGCTTCGGCTTCACGATCTGCCACTCGTTGGCGTTGTTCTTTCCGAATTCGACATTCTGGCCTTTAGTGGTCAGGTCGACGCTGGTCAGCTTGTCCTGATTGAAGGTGAGCAGGCGTTTGTCGCGCAGATCGTTCAGGCTCTTGTCGAGCGAGCTTTTCGTCCAGGACGCAACCGTGAACAGCTTCGGATTCCCGGGAACCTGCGCGTACACCGAGCCGCCCGTGGGCGCATCGTCGCCCAGCAGCACGGTCTTCGTACTGCCGTTCTTCGTACCGATGATGACCGTCTCGACAGGCGGGGCGAGCCCGAACTGCGACGGGTCGGCTGCCCGTTCCTCCACCACGCTGTCCGAGTTCAGCGTGACCGCGCTCGATACGAGGGACTGTGCGGCTTCCTGATCGGCCGGATAAGGCTCAGGCGCGGTGATTCGCCAGGCGCCCCCGCTCTTGTCGAGAACGATGTCGGCACCCTCTTTCTTCTTCAACTCGACCTTCGTCACGTCCGGTTCGGACACGGATATCAGCTTCTGGCTGGTAGTATCCTTCGGCGGAGCGGCGTCCTCTTTCGCTTTCTGGCGATTCGACCAGTAGACCAGGCCGGCCAGCGCGGCGAAGACGATAGTGGCAATCAGCAATCCACGGCCGCGCATCCGGCTACCTCCTGCGCCACCACACCGAGATGCCGCCCACGATGACGATCAGCGGCAGCACCACCTGGCTGACCAGAATGATCATGCTCATCTGCGATCGATTCACCGTGAGAGTACGATTCTCCTCTTCCTTCGGGCGAATGGAGATGAGGTCTTCGTCGGAAGAAAGCCAGTTCATCATGTTCAGCGCCAGATCGCGGTTTCCGTTGAAACGGAGGAACCCGTTGGTGGCCCATGTGGAGTCGCCGACCACCACGAAGCGCCCCTGTTTGTTCTGCTGGCCGGTGTTGTACGTGCCGGCAGCGGCGAGCGCGAACGGACCTTTCTTGTTCGGATCCGGTTTGACCTCGGCCGACGAGAGATTCGTAGCGGCGACGCTGCCGTCGGAACTGGAGAACAGTTTATCCACCGTGGTCTTGTCCGCGTTCTTCGTGTCCAAAGACTGGGTCAGCGGAAACGCCGTCGCGGTACCCTTCATCGGCTGCACAATCGGCTGGTTCTCATATGTCATCACCAGCGGCACCTGAGGTCCCAGGCCGGCAAGCTGGCCGATAGGGTTGTCGTCGAGCACCAGGTTGTTCTGCGGCGTAATGCCCCAGCTCGCGAGAAGAGCGTCGAGCGGTTTGTTGTCGGAGACCTCCATGCCGCGGACCTTCAGGGGTGGATCCACCAGGAACAGCGCGCGGCCCCCGCCCTGCACGTATTTGCGAACCGCGTCCACTTCCGGCTGCGCATAGTCGGAGGTGGGGCCGCCCACAACCAGTACGGTGCAATCCGCCGGTACGGTGGCGTTCTGCAGCAGGTTTACAGCCTTCGCCGCGTAGTCGTCGTGCTGAATCAGCGTGTCGAGCTGCGAGAAACCGGAGCGGTCCGTATCGTCAATCTGGTGCTCGCCGTGGCCCTGAACGAAGCAGACCATTCGCTGGCCGCCCTTCATATCCCGCACGATGGCCCCGGTGACGCCTTCCTCATTGAACGTCTTGGCCTCGTCGTGTTTGGTCCCCATGTCCACGGTGGCCGTGCCGACGCTCTTGATGCCGGCCGCGCGCGCCAACTGCGGCTGCTTATAAGGATCGATGTAGGTGACGTGCACCTTGCGCGAAAGGTTCGAGTAACGGTCCAGAAGATCCTTGCCCTGCTGGAAGTTGCTCGACTTGTCCCAGTAGGTGATGCGGACGTCGTTCTTCAGCTCATGAACAATCTTCGCCGTCTGGTCCGACAGCGTGAAGCGCTTGTTCGCCGTCGCGTCGTAGCTCTTGTTGTAGCGGTTCGCCAGGAAATTGGCGGTCACCAGGACGGCGATAATCACCAGGATGTACAGAGTCGCATACGCCGCGTAGCGAGTCTGCCTTGTTTTGATCCACTCGGATCTCATCTACGACCTCCACCGCAACGATTCCATCGACCGCGACGTCAGGAACAGCCCGAAGAAGATGAGCGAGACGTAGTAAATCGCGTCTTTGGTATCGAGCACGCCCTTGGCGAACGATTCAAAATGCTTGATCACGGACATATACGACAATGCCTGCGCCCAGCCTGCGGTGTTGAAGCTGACCCAGTCCACAATCCACAGCAGCAGGCATACGCCGAACGTCGCCGCTCCGGCGATGATCTGGTTCTTCGTGGTGGTGGAAATGAACGTACCCACCGCGAGCAGGCCGCCCGCTTGCAGCAGCAGGCCCAGATAACCGATGGCCAGCGGCTTCCAGTCGGGATTGCCGTAGCGGAACAGGAACGCGAAGTTCACCGCGGTGAAGAGCATCATGACGGCGTACAGCGCAAGCGCGGCCAGCCACTTGCCGAGGATGATTTCGATGTCGCGAATGGGCGACGTTGCGAGCAGCTCAATGGTGCCCATCCTCTTCTCTTCAGCGAACAGCCGCATGGTAATCATGGGGATGAAGAAGAGGCCAATCACGCTCACGTTGGAGAGCAGCGGCCGGATCACCTGCTCATTGATGTTCACCGGGAACGACTGGCCGCTCATCTGCATCTCCAGCGTGGTGTTCTGGAAGAAGCTGACGATGCTCCAGAAGAAGAACCCGAAGATGATGGCGAACATGGTGAGCAGCAGGTACGCGACGGGCGAAGCGAAATAGCTTCTCCATTCCTTGCGGAAGATGATCAGTACGTTTCTCATTTGCCCACCTCCGAGGTGACGGCCGCCATGTCGCCGGCGTCGGCGCCGGTAAGTTCGAGGAAGACTTCTTCCAGCGTCATGGCGGCGGAACGCAGCTCGTTCAGGTTCCAGCCGGCTTCCACCACGGCGCGCGCCAGATCGGCGCGAATCGGGCGGTCTTTCAGGCTTTCAACTTCGAACACCGATTCGTTGTTGCGGTGATCGCGCAGCAGGACGCGGCTGACGCCCGCCACCTGTTCCAGCCTTTGCTGGATTGCAGCCGCTTCCAGCGCGCCATCACGGCCCGCCACGGCCAGCACCACCGCTTCGGCGCCCCGCGCCCGGTTGCGCAGGTTCTCTACCGAGTCCGTCGCCACCAGTTTGCCTTTGTTGATGATGATGACCTGCTCGCAGGTCTGCTCGACCTCGGGCAGGATGTGGGTGCTGAGAATAATGGTGTGCTCGCCGGCGAGGCCGCGGATCAGCTCGCGAGTCTCATTGATCTGTTTCGGGTCGAGCCCCGCGGTCGGCTCGTCGAGGATGAGCACGTCGGGGTTGTGAATAATGGCCTGGGCCAGTCCGACCCTCTGGCGGTAGCCTTTCGATAGCTTACCGATGAGCTTCTTTTTCACGTCGGCGATGGCGCAGCGCCCGGCCACCTCATCGACGCGGCGGCTCAGATCCGCGCCGGAAAGCCCTTTCAGGCTTCCCACGAAGGCAAGATACTCGCTCACCTCCATTTCGGGATAAACCGGCGGCGATTCCGGCAAATATCCGATACGCCTTTTCACTTCGAGCGGCTGCTCGAGAACGTCGTAGCCGGCCACGATCGCCGTGCCCGCCGTGGGCGGCAGAAAGCAGGTGAGCACCCGCATGGTTGTCGTCTTTCCCGCGCCGTTGGGGCCGAGAAAGCCGACGATCTGCCCTTTCTGCACCTCAAAGGAAATATTGTCGACGGCGACGTTACGCGCGTATCGCTTGGTGAGCCCGTTAACCGTAATCATAGTTGGAACTTTGTCATGGACAATGCAGGCTGAAAGCCTGCTCTACAAATACTTCAAATCGACAACCGTGAATCAGCCTTCGCTGGCGGCCAAACCCACGATCTGGAAACCTGCATCCACGTAGAGAACATTGCCGGTCACGCCACGACCGAGGTCGCTGGCAAGAAAAACAGCAGCGTCAGCCACTTCCGCGGGATCGGTATTGCGGCGAAGCGGCGCGATTTCGGCCACCTCGAGCATTTTCGAGAAACCCTTGACCCCGCGCGCGGAAGCTGTTTTCACCGGACCGGCCGAGATCGCGTTCACTCTGATGTTGGACGGACCAAGATCGTTCGCCAGGTACCGGACAATCGCTTCCAGCGCCGCCTTGGCCACTCCCATTACATTGTAGTTCTGCACCACCCGAACTGCACCAAGGTAGGTAAGCGTCATGATAGCGCCGCCGCCGTCCATCAGCGGCGTGATCGCCCGCGCGACGGCCACCAGCGAGTAGGCGCTCACGTCCTGAGCAAGCCCGTATCCCGCGCGCGACGTCTCGATGAATGGCCGGCTGAGGTCTTCGCGGTTCGCAAAAGCGATGCTGTGGACCAGCGTGGAGATCTTCACGCTGCCCGCCCGCAGGGAATCCGCGAGCGCGGCGATCTCCTCATCCTTTGAGACGTCGCAGGCGACGATTCGTGAGGCTCCCAGCTCATTACCGAGGTCTTCCACGGTGAGCCGCTGGCGCTCCGCCTGATAAGTAAGGATGATGTTCGCGCCCTCACGCCGGAATGCCTGTGCGATTGCGAACGCGAGACTCCACCTGTTGGCGACGCCGAGAATCAGCGCCGTCTTCCCCTCAAGCAAACCTGGCATGAAAGGGATATTGTAGCGTTGACCGCGGGCGCTGCGCAGGAACCGAGATGCGCTAAACTGGCGAGGGTTCCTGAACCCTATGGGAACGAATTCACCAGCACGTCTCGACATCCTCATCGTGGAGAACGATCCGGCCACGGCGCGTCTGACCAAAGAAGCGTTCCGGGAGGCCGGCCTGATGGACTCCGTCGTTTCGGTGCCCGACGGCGACGTCGCTCTGGCGTATCTTCGACGCGAAGAGCCATACTCCGGCCAGCCGCGGCCCGATCTCGTCTTCCTGGACCTCCATCTGCCGAAGAAGTCCGGACTCGAGGTTCTCGCGGAGATGAAATCGAATCCGGCGCTGAAGGTCACGCCGGTGGTGGTGGTGTCGGGATCGGCGAATCCGAAGGAGATCAGGGAAGCCTACGAGTTGCATGCGAGTTGCTACGTGCGCAAGCCCGACGACCTCGGCCAGTTCATCGCGTTCGCAAGGAGCTGTTACGATTTCTGGGGCGCGGCCGTGGTGTTCCCGCCGAAGGAATGAAGTGCGCCGCAACAGTCGCCGGCTCGGTAGCGCGTTGTATATACATCGTGGTACGCTGGCCATGTGGTCGTCTCGGGTTTCGAGTGGGACGATGATAACGTGCTCCATATCGAGCGGCATCATTTCACGCCGGAAGAAGTAGAAGAGGTTTTTGCCGGCGAGCATCAGATCCGGCGCGCTCGCGAGGGCCGGTATGTGGCTCTCGGAGAAACACTCGACGGAAGACTTGCGTTTATCGTTTTCCGACGACTCACCGGCGGCGTTGTCAGGGTTATCACTGCCCGTGATATGGATGGAAAGGAGCGGCGGCTATTTCGTCGCCAGCAGGCGTAGTTAATGAAAAAGAAACTCCCCTCCGCGGCCGCGCCTCTACCGAAGTTCTCCTCGGATGAGGAAGCGGCGGATTATTTCGAAACACACTCGGTTGCGGACATCTGGAGCGGGCTGCCGGCCGTGAATCCGGCAAAGCCGTCCAGAGCCCTTGCGAAATCGATTCGCGAACGGCATGCCGCGGCAAAATCGCCGATTTCCATTCGGCTGGGCGCCGACCAGATCGACGCGGCGAAAAGAATCGCGGCCGCGAAGTCAGTCGGCTATCAGACGCAGCTGCGAATCTGGATTGCCGAAGGCATCCGGCGTGAGGGCAGAAGGACTCAGGCGGGCTGAGGTCGGGCTGTTTCAGTTCGTCTGGCCCAGGGTCTGAGGCTCATGCCGCTATTGCGATTCGCTGAGTGCCAACAAACTCGAGCGTTTAATCGGGGGTCGCCGGCAACCTTGAGATACAGTTCGACGGCTTCGCGTATTCGCTCGGCGATTCTCATCGAGGGATCTCGCCTGTGTGTGACAGCCAGGAATCTGTGGGACGGACATCTTGGCGCAGCTACCGTTCGAAGGGCACTTCAACTTCGGTGAATACCTTCACAGGATGGCCGTTGAACAGCCCCGGATCGAATTTCCATTGCCGAACGGCTCTGACCGCAGCACTGATAATCCGGCTGTCGTCGCGCAAGCCGCTCTTCGGCCACGCAAGAAGACTGATTGCGCCAACGCTGCCGTCTTCGTTCACGGTTATTCGCAGGCGGACGGTTCCAGGGCTCTCGCTGTCCCCTGGGACAACAGGCAATCGTGGACGTACGATCGCTTGACGCACCGGTCTGGTGATTCCGGGACCGTTCGCGTCGTAGACGGAATAGCCCTGCGGTTCAGCGAAACCGGGCCTGTCTCCTGAAATGGAATCCAGGCGGAATCCCTCCCGGCTGGCGACGAGCGTCGCATAAGCCTTCTCGGTCTCATTCCGAAATGGCTCGCAGTCCACCACGCTCACCAGTTGTTTCGCGCCAGCCTTGATGCGGTGCGTGATATCGTTCTCGCCCAGCCCGCAGGACCAGTTGCCGGCGAGGAAGCGCCGCCGCCAGCCGCGCATTTCCTCACTCTCGGTTCTCGGCGCGGACCGCGTTTTCAGCCATTTCCCGATCAAGTTGTACGGATCGGTTCCAGTCTCGCTGACGAGCGTGGCGCGGTCAGGCGCCACTGCGTAGTCCAGATAATGCACGCCGCGCCAGCCGGGGGTCTTGCCGGCGCGCAGTACCTTCAAGCGCAGCGTCTGCCAGACAGATGCCACCGACGGTGTGACTTCGGCAGTGACCAGCCACGGTTCTGTCCCGGGCGGCGCCGGCGATACGTAGTAACGCATCCATCCCTGAGCCTCGCTGATGCTGGTGTAGCCGTTCGATTCGGATGTCAGGACGTGCTTCCATGCGCCGCCTCGAAGCTCGAAAACGTAAAGTGAGACATCTGTACCGTACGGGATCGAGAGGCTCGTGGTTGCCACCAGCCAGGATGGATGCTCAGGCGGTCGACGGAGGTCGATCGCTTCGATCGCTCCATAGCCGCCCTGAACGCCTACCGGAACGCCTTCGTCTTCCAATCGCGCGGCGACCTCCTTCGAGAGAACCGTGGGGTCCTTCGCGGCAGCGCCCGGCGCCTCGGCAACCTGAACGATGACATCGAGTACCTGGTGCTTGAACTCGGTGAGAACCCGGGGTATCGGATCCGGGACATCGGAATGAACTTCGGACGGATCTCCGTGCAGCGTTTCGGCGTTCAGATGGCGCAGCTCGACGAAGAGATCGTAAGCGCTACGCTCGGTCGATGCGGCGCCGCCAGAGCGCCCGATCATGACCGCAACAGCAATCTGGATCAGGGCCGCTCTCACGTTGCCTACTCCAGCCTGTAGTTCGGCGCCTCGCGCGTAATGATCACATCGTGAACGTGGCTCTCGCGCAGGCCGGCGGCCGTCACCCGCAGGAATTGCGCGTTGTCCTGCATCTCGCGAATGTTGCGCACGCCGCAGTAACCCATGCCGGCGCGAAGTCCGCCCACCAGCTGATAAACCATGTCGGCCAGTACGCCCTTGTACGGCACGCGTCCCTCGATGCCTTCGGGCACCAGCTTGCCGCTGGCATCCTGCGCGTAACGGTCGGACGAGCCCTGCGACATGGCGCCCATGGAACCCATGCCGCGATAGCTCTTGAACGTGCGGCCCTGGTACAGAATGGTTTCGCCGGGGCTCTCTTCGGTGCCCGCGAACAGGCTGCCGATCATGACGCTGTCGGCGCCCGCGGCGATCGCCTTCGAAACGTCGCCTGAAAACTTGATGCCGCCGTCGGCGATGAGCGGCACCGTAGCTTCCCGAGTGGCTCGCGAGCATTCCGCGATGGCGGTCACCTGCGGCACGCCGGCGCCGCTGACCACGCGCGTGGTGCAGATGGATCCCGGTCCGATGCCGACTTTGATGCCGTCGGCGCCGAGCCGAATCAGGTCGCGCGCGCCTTCGTAGGTGGCGACGTTGCCGGCAATGATATCGACGTCGGGCAGCTTCGTGCGCAGCGCGCGGACCGCGTCCATCACCCGCTGGCTGTGGCCGTGCGCGGAATCCACGCAGAGCACGTCCACCTTGCGCGCCACCAGCTCCTGCGCTCGCTCGAGGTAATCACCCGAGGAGCCGAGCGCGGCGCCTACGCGGAGACGGCCCTGCGCATCCTTCGCGGCATTCGGATACTTCAACTTTTTCTGAATATCCTTGACCGTGATAAGGCCCTTCAGGTAGTACTTGTCGTCCACCACCAGCAGCTTCTCCACGCGATGCGTGTGCAGAATGCTCTCGGCCTCTTCGAGCGTGGTGCCGACCGGAACCGTGATGAGATGCTCCTTCGTCATCACGTCGGAGATGGGCAGGTCGAAGCGGGTTTCAAAGCGCAGATCGCGATTGGTGAGAATGCCGACGAGCTTGCCGTTACGGGTGACCGGGATGCCAGAGATGCGATAGCGCTTCATCACTTCCAGCGCCTCGGCGATCTTCTTGTCCGGGTCGATGGTGATGGGATCGACGATCATGCCGCTCTCACTGCGTTTCACACGATCCACTTCCTCGGCCTGCCGCTCGAGGCTCATATTGCGGTGGATAATGCCGATGCCGCCCTGCTGCGCCAGCGCGATGGCGAGGTGCGACTCGGTGACCGTATCCATGGCGGAGCTGACGATCGGGATATTCAGTCCGATCCTGCGCGTCAGGCAGGTTCGCGTATCGACGTTCAGGGGCAGGACGTCGCTGTGCGCCGGTAAGAGCAGGACGTCGTCGAAAGTAAGGCCCTCGGGAATGCTGTCAGGAATCATTCGGAGATAAGACCATGATAGCGTGGCAGGCCTCTGGGCCTCTACGCGGCGCTCAGCTCCAGGTCAGGTTGGTGATCGAATCGCCGGGGAGGGCCAGTTCCGTCATCATGCCGGCAAGATGGACGCGCACGTTCGTCTCGGCGCCGGGATTGGTCAGCACCACGGTGCTCGCGCCGTCGGGATTCGCGAACCCAACGTGCGATACGTCCTTCGGGCCGCCGTGCGATTCGAACCGCCGGGCGCCGCGCCGGACCGAGCGCGAGTAGTGCGCGAAGGCGTGATACTGGCCGCTCTGCGTGATCTCTTTCGACTGCGAGTTGATGGTGACCAGCCCGCCGCAGGAGAACGGCCCGATGTTCGGCTTGCCTTTCTCATCAAGCGCGAGGTTCCAGCCGATGATGCAGCGCGCCCAGTTGCGCAGAATGTCCGCGTACTGCGCTGACCACTTCGACCAGTCCGTGAGGTACTTCGGATCGGTGTAATCGGGGCCGCCCTCGGTCCAGTAGGCGTGCTTTTCCGGATGGGCTTCATGCACCCGCGTCATCTCGCGCGCTTCACCCACGTAGCCGTGCCAGGCGACGCCATCCGTGTAGCGGCTCACGTCCGGATCGTCCAGCGTGCAGATGGCGCGGCCCCAGAGCGCGTAATTGTGGTCGAGAATCCAGATCTTCGTGTTCAGCTTGTTGCGCGCAATCGCGGGACCGAGGTGGCGGCCGACGAACTCGATCTCGTACTCCTGACCAAGCAGGCTGGCGGGCATGTTGCCGTCCTGATCGGTGTCCACCTCGTTCTGCGTCGTGACCACGTTGATCTCGACGCCCTCGGCCGCGTACGCCTGCAGGTATTTCACGAAGTAGCGGGCGTAGGCGCCGAACCAGTGCTTGCGCATGTTCCCGCCGAGCATGGAACCGTTCGGCTTCATCCAGCCGGGCGGGCTCCATGGTGACGCGAGCAGGAACAGATCGGGGTTGATCTTCCGCGCGAGCCGCATCGACGGCAGCATGTACGCCTTGTCGTGCTCGATGGAGAAGCGCGTCATCTCGGGGTCGGGCTCGCCCTCGTCGAAGCTGTAGACGTTTCGCGAATAGTCGCTCGCGCCGATGCAGGTGCGGCACACCGTGAAGTTCATGGCCGACGGGTGGAACATGTCATGGAGCAATTGTTCGCGCGCGCCCTGATCGAGCTGGCTGAACATGTAGCACGCGGCATCGGTGAACGCGGCCCCGAAGCCGAGGATCTCCTGATACGTATCGGACGGATCGAGCACGATCGAGTCCGCTGCGGGCGTTCCACCGGTGCGCCATTCGATGGGAGGCTTCTCGGCATACTTCTCTGCTGAGGTGGTTCGGTGGACGGCGATGCGGCCGGAGACGGGCGCGGCCTTTGCGGCCGTCTCAGCCAGAGCCAGCGCGGCGGTAGTGGCTTTAATGAAATCGCGGCGAGTGCTTTCAGACATATGATTTTGAAGCCTTACGATATCAGATATTGCAGGCTAAAAGCCTGCTCTACAATCCGGTCTCAACAGTCTGCGGCAACAGCAGAGCAGGCCTTCGGCCTGCATGGAGCAGGCTTCAGCACTTCAGCCGCTCCAGCATTTCATAACAGACGCGGCTGTTGTGATACGGACACTTCCAGGGACCCACGAGGCAGGCGTCCGAATCCTCCGCGGCTGTGTACTGCGTGCCGTCCGGTTTCAGTTTCGCCAGCCACTCGCCATGGACCCGATCGACTACCTTGTCCTCTATGTAATCCCAGGCAGCGCGGGAAGCTTCCAGAAACTTCTCGTCCCCGCTTAGCTGGTACGCGTTATAGAAACCCACGACAGCCTCGGCCTGCGCCCACCAGTGCTTGTTCGGGTCGATGAACACGCCCTGCGAGTTCATCTCATAAAAGATGCTGCCGTCCTTGTCGCGGCCCTGGTCGTACACCGCTTCGGCCATGCGAATGGACAGCTTCCTTGCGCGATCGAGCAGCGCGGCATCGCGCAGAGTCTCCGCCGCTTCGTACAGCAGCCAGCTCCCCTCGATATCGTGTCCGAAGGAGACGTGATCGTTGAGCGAGTTCCACTGGTTGTCGAAAAACAGCCGGAAGTGGCCCGTGGAATTGTCGACGATGCGATCCATGGTTACTTCCAGCAGCCTGGTCTGGCTCGCCAGCAACCGCTCGTCGCGCCACATGCGCAGCAGGTTCGTGTACGCCTCCAGGATGTGCAGGTGCGTGTTCATGGACTTCGGGCTGTTCAGGTCTTTCTCGCTCAGCCGCAGATCTTCGAGCGCTCCCCAGTCGCGGCTGCACGCTTCGATATAGCCGCCGTAAACGGGCTCATAGCTCTTGTCTTCAATGAGCCGAAAAAGCTCCAGCGCGCGCTCGAGGCTTTCGTCATTGCCGGTGGCGCGGTAGTATTCAGCCATCCCGTAAGCCGCGAACGCCTGCGCATAGATCTGCTTGCGATCGGAGATCGGCTTGCCGCGGCTGTCAAGCATCCAGTACACGCCGCCATATTGGTGATCCCAGAAGTTCTCGACGATGTAGTTCCACGCGTGGTCGGCCGTCGAGCGATATTCGTTGCCGAGCAGTCGCGTCGCCGCCGAGAATGTCCACAGGATGCGGCTGTTGATCACTGCTGCGCGAGGGGCATCCTTCACTACGGTGAGGTCGTTCGTGACCTCGCCATAGAAGCCGCCGCCCCCATGGTCCACGGTGTTGCGCATCCAGAACGGGAGGATGTTGCCGGTGAGTTCCTGGCGGATACGCGCGGCCCAGTCCTGACTGGCCGCCGCGCCGGTCATGACGGGTCTCCGAACAGATGCAGATTCTTTTTGATCAGCGCGATGCGCTGCTGAACGCAGAGAGCGCTGCGCAGCGGGTCGGGCGGCGTGTTGAGGACGTAATCGAGCAGGCGGTCCACTGTGGTGGTGACGACGTTAGTGCGCGTGTCCGACGCCCCGTAATAAATGTAGACGTCGCCGCCGCGCCGCATCCAGCCGTTCGAGAACGTCACGTTCGACACATCGCCAATGCGCTCCTCGCCCGTGGGCGCAAGGAAGTATCCGCCGGGCTTCGCAATCACCCGCCACGGCTCGTTCAGATCGGCAAGAAAGACGTACACGACGTAGCGCAGCCCCGCGGCGGTGTTGCGGACGCCGTGCGCCAGGTGCAGCCAGCCTTTATCGGTCTTAATGGGCGCGGGCCCGAGACCGTTCTTCACCTCGTTGATGGTGTGATACTCGCGGCGGTCGATGATGATCTCGTCCTCTTCGATCACCGCGTGCTCCATGCTTTTCGCGAGGCCCCAGCCAATGCCGCCGCCGCGGCCTGCCTCGATGAAGCTGTCCTGCGGGCGTGTGTACAGTGCATACTTGCCGTTGACGAACTCGGGATGCAGAACGCAATTGCGCTGCTGGGCCGATTTGGTGCGCAGATCGTCGAGCCGTTCCCACGTTTTCAGGTCGTGCGTGCGCGCGATGCCGCATTGGGCGACAGCCGACGACAGATCGCCGGGGGCCGCGTTCTGGTCCTTGCGCTCGGCGCAGAACAAGCCGTAGATCCAGCCGTCCTCGTGCGCGACCAGGCGCATGTCGTACACATTCGTCTCGGGATCGGCGGTCTCGGGCATGACTACCGGGTAATCCCAGAACACGAAATTGTCGATCCCGTTCGGGCTCTCGGCAACCGCGAAGAACGATTTCCGGTCCACGCCCTCCACTCGCGCCATCAGCACGATGCTGCCGTTCCATTCCATGGCGCCGACGTTGAACGCGGCGTTGATACCCAGCCGTTCCATGAAGAAGGGATTGGTTTCGGGATCCAGATCGTAGCGCCAGAACAGCGGCGTGTGCGCGCCGGTGAGGACGGGATAGCGATACCGCCGGAACCAGCCGTTCGATTCGGGGAGCGCTTCGTTGGGCCGCTCGATCAGGCGCTTATGCTCTGCGAACAGCCGTTCGCGCAGCGGTTGTGATTCTGCGTTCGTCATATCCGGGGTTCGCACTCATCATATATCGGGACCACGCGAGTCATCAGGCTCAGCGCCCTGTACGCTCGCGCAACAGCCGTCCGCCTCGGCTTGCTGATATGATGTGCTCAACCAAACACAGCTCAGATCGGGGTTCCACAGTGAATCTGCATCCCATCGATATCGCCATTATTGTTGCTTATCTGCTTACGTCCGTCGGGGTTGGCTACTGGGTCTCGCATCGCGCCTCCCGCGATATCCGCGCCTACTTTCTCGGCGGCAATACCATGCCCTGGTACCTGCTCGGCATTTCCAATGCTTCGGGCATGTTCGATATCAGCGGCACCATGCTGCTGGTCTACTGGATGTTCATCTATGGCGTGAAAAGCGTCTGGATTCCCTGGCTGTGGCCCACTTTCAACCAGATCTTCCTGATGGTCTACCTGTCCGCATGGCTGCGCCGCTCGAACGTGATGACCGGCGCCGAGTGGATTCAGACCCGCTTCGGCAAGGGCCGCGGCGCACAACTCTCGCACATTATCGTAGTCATCTACGCATTTATCAGTATCATCGGTTTTTTCACTTACGGCTTCAAGGGAATCGGTAAGTTCGCGGCCAGTTTCCTCCCGTGGAAACTGAGCGCCGATCCCGTGCTCAACGCGAACCTTTACGCGCTGATCCTGGTTTCCATCACGGCTATTTACGTCATCAAAGGCGGCATGATCAGCGTAGTTATCACCGAGGTTATCCAGTTCTGCATTCTTTCGGTGGTGTCCTTCGGCGTGGGTATCATTGCGATGTCGAAGGTGGCGCCCGGGACGCTCCAGCGGTTCGTCCCCGCGGGCTGGGAGAACGTCTTTTTCGGATGGCATCTGAACCTGAACTGGTCGGCGCTGATGCCTTCCGCCAACGACAAGATCGCGTCGGACGGCTACGGGCTCTTCGGCTTTTTTGTGATGATGCTGCTGTTCAAGGGCGTGCTCATCAGCGCGGCGGGCCCTGCCCCGAATTACGACATGCAGCGAGTCCTGTCATCGAAGGATCCGCGCGAGGCGTCGATGATGAGCGCCTGGGTGAACCTGGTTCTGACTCCGCCCCGTTACTTTCTGATTACCGGCCTGACCATTCTGACGCTGGTGTTCTTCGTGGCCGACAACCCAGGCATGAGGACGCACATGGATTTCGAGCTCGTGCTGCCTTACGCGCTGGGCCATTTCGTTCCCACCGGGTTACTGGGACTGCTGATTGCCGGATTACTTGCCGCTTTCATGTCTAACTTCGCGGCTACTGTAAATGCGGCGCCCCCATACTTTGTCAACGATATTTACAAGCGCTTCATCAATCCCGACGCGCAGCCGAAGACGTATGTTCGCCTGAGCTACCTGGCGTCGCTGGTAGTGGTCATACTCGGAGTAAGTATCGGCTGGTTTGTTACTTCGGTCGGGGATGTCGTCCAATGGATCGTCACCGGCCTGTGGGGCGGCTACACGGCCTCGAACGTTCTCAAGTGGTATTGGTGGCGCTTCAACGGCTATGGGTATTTCTGGGGCATGGCCACCGGTATCACCGCCTCTCTTACGATTCCGGAGCTTCTACGCGCCATCGGGCCCCTGCAGAGTTTCGCCGCGGCCCACCAATTGAACCTGGATGTTTCGGTCGGCTTCGGGCTGGTCTTCGCAATTTCTCTGATCGGCTGCATCGTGGGCACGCTGCGTACGAAGGCCGAGGACGAAGAGATCGTGATGGACTTCTATCGGCGCGTGCGGCCGTGGGGTTTCTGGGGGCCCATCCGCGAGAAGGTGATGCGCGAAGATCCGTCTTTCGCGCCGAACCACGACTTCCGGCGCGACATGTTCAACGTTGCGGTGGGCATCGTCTGGCAGGTGTCGCTCGTTGTACTGCCCATTTACATCGTCATCCAGCGGTGGGATTACGCGGCGATTGCGGCGGTCATCATCGCCGTCACGTCGTTGACTCTCAAGTTCACCTGGTACGACCATCTGACCGTACGCGAGGTTCAGCACGCGGCGTCGGCGCCGAAGATGTCAACCACGACGGTTTCGTAGCCGGCCCGAAGGCAGACGACAAACTGCGATCGTCTGCCCCACGGGGACCCTGGCCTGCCAGCCCGTGGCAGAAGTCCGGCAGGCGGAAACGCCTGCCCCACCTCGCCTCGCAATTTGTTAAGCAGCCATGGTGGCGCAGGCGGTTTCGCCTGCGTGCCCCAATTTCCCTGAGTTCTGCCACGGGGAGGCTTAACTGGCTCGCTTTGCCGTCACGTTGGTGCTCCACTCCCCGCCTTCGGTGCCGAGGGTGAGGGTCATCTCATCGCCCTTTACGGTCCCGTTGGCCACCAGCTTGACGGGGTTGCCCTGCCACTCCGAATCCACCGTAAAGGAGATCTTGTCCCCGTCCACCGTGCCTTTCAGCGGGCGCTCCTTGCCTTCGGGATCGGTCATGCTGCCGGTGATTGCGGCGCCGTCGGCCTTAATTGTGAAAACGGTGTCCCCGCCCGCGTCCATCGTCCCCTTCCACTTACCCGTGACATCGGCGGCAAGAGCGGAAGCGACGAACAGAAGCAGCGCGGAAGTGAGCAGAATTATTTGGCGTTTGCGCATAACGCGAGTATAACCACGGGCGGCGGGAATAAAACAACCGCCTCCGGAGTCATTCCGGTAGAATCGACTGCATTGACGGCTCAGGAAAAACTTCGCCACTTTGAGGAGAGGGTGTCGCCCCACCTCGGCTCGGCGCTGAATCTTGCCCGATGGCTGGTGCGCAGCCGCGAGGATGCAGAGGATATTGTGCAGGAGGCCTTCCTTCGCGCCTTCGCGTCGTTTGAGGATCTGCGGGGTTCCGACGCGAAGCCCTGGCTACTGGCGATTGTGCGCAATGCGTGCATGACGTGGCTGCGCAGGAACCGCCCCGAGTCCGTGCCGCTCGAGCCCGACCGGTTCGAGCATACAGGGGCCGGTCCGGAAGCGCAGCTCCTGCGGGCTGCCGATCGCGATGAGGTTCGCAAGGCCGTTGCCGACGTACCCGCCGAATTCCGCGAAGCCATCGTGCTGCGGGAGTTCGAAGGCTTGTCGTATAAGGAGATCGCGGCGGTCACCAATGTGCCGGTGGGCACCGTTATGTCGCGCCTGTCACGCGGCCGCGAATGGCTGCGCAATCGGCTCTCGGGATTGCGAAAGGAGGCCGCACTGTGAATTGCGACGACGCCCGGCTGTTCCTGACAGCTTCCCTCGATAACGAGCTGGAGACCGGCGACGCCATTCGCCTGGAGCAGCATCTGAGCGGTTGCGCCGAGTGCCGCAGGATTGAGCGGCAGGAGATGGCGCTGCGGACTTCCCTGCAGGATGCCGCACTGCGCGAGAAGCCTTCGCCGGAGTTCGTGCGCCGGATTCACAACAGCTTGCGCGTAGCCGCTGCGCGTGAGGCTCGTTCCGCTCGCGGGCGGCTGTCCTGGTCGGCGGCGGCGGCCCTCGCGGTTGCCGCCGGCGTAATCGTTGTGGGTCTGTTGTGGCGCTATCCGGGCGCGGCCCCGCTCACCGACGAGGTTCTCGACAGCCACCTGCGCTCGTTGCAGACCGGACATCTGGTAGATGTGCCATCCACCGATCAGCACACCGTCAAGCCATGGTTCCAGGGAAAGCTGGATTTTTCGCCACCCGTGCCGGACCTTTCGGACCAGGGCTCGCCGCTGATCGGCGGACGTCTGGATTATTTCGGCGGCCAGCCGGTTGCCGCCCTCGTGTACCGTCATGGACAACATGACATCAGCGTCTTCGTGGCTCCCGATCGCGGCACATCCGGCTCGGCCGCATTCAGCGGGATCGACGCGAAGGGCTATCACATTTTCCACTGGTCCGACGCGGCCGTGAATTACTGGGTGGTGTCGGACATGAACCGCTCGGCGCTGGAAACATTTGCGCGCGAGTTCCGCGTCCGGGAATAAATCACCAACCACGGTTGTCTCCGATGGCAGGAGCAACCCGTGAAACTACCGAAACCGAAAATTGACAGCGACGACGTGGACCGGCGTGGATTTCTCAATTGCATGGCCTGGGCCGGCGCCGGCGTGGTCTGGACCATGTCCGGCGGCATCGCGCGCTCGCGGCCATTCGACGATAAGGCAATCGAAGCCGGCGCCGACTTCCACTTCGTACAAATCAGCGACAGCCACATCGGTTTTCACAAGCCCGCCAATACCGACGTTACCGCGACCCTGAAGACCGCGGTATCGAAGATTAATGCGCTGCACACGCAGCCCGAGTTCGTGATGCACACGGGCGACCTGACGCACTCCTCAAAGGCCGAGGAGTTCGACACGCTCCAGCAGCTGCTCCGGGAAACGAAGGCTGGCCAGATTCTCTATGTGCCCGGCGAGCACGATACCTCCGTTGACGGCGGCGCGATGTATCTGGAGCGCTTTGGCAAAGGCACAAAAGGAACGGGCTGGTACAGCTTCGATCAGAAGGGCGTTCATTTCGTGTCGCTGGTAAACGTCGTACAGCTCGAAGGCATGGGCAATCTCGGCGATGACCAACTGAAATGGCTGAAGGACGATCTGAGCGGACGGTCGTCGAGTACACCGGTGGTGGTGTTCGCGCACATCCCGCTGTGGACCGTGTATGCGGAGTGGGGCTGGGGCACGAAGGACAGCGAGCAGGCGCTGGCCCTGTTGAAACGGTTCGGTTCGGTGACGGTGCTGAACGGACACATTCACCAGGTGATGCAGAAGGTGGAAGGCAACATCGCGTTTCACACGGCCATGTCCACGGCGTTTCCGCAGCCCAAACCGGGCGAGGCTCCGTCGCCCGGTCCGATGAAAGTGCCCGACGATCGGCTACGCAGCGTGCTGGGCGTCGCGGAAGTCAGCATGATTCGCGGCAACCACCGGCTGGCGGTTGTCGATTCCACACTCGCGGATGGCGGGGCCGCAGGAGCATGATGCAGAAGCTATTGGCGCTGGCCGGAGTCGCGGTCGCTGTGACGGTCTTCGTGTCGGCCGACGACCAGGCGACCCGCGGCAAAGCGCTCTTCGAGAGCCGCTGCACCGGTTGCCATGCGCTCGACGCCAATAAGGAAGGTCCGCGGCTGCGGGGAGTCTACGGCCGCACGGCGGGCACGGCCTCATCCTTTACCTATTCGGACGGGCTCAGTAAGTCGGGCATCGTCTGGAACGCCCAGTCCCTCGACAAGTGGCTCACCGATCCGGAGAACGTTGTTCCCGACGCCGACATGGCGTTCCGGCTGCCTGATGCGGCAGCGCGCGCCGCTGTGATCGAGTATCTGAAAACGCTGCGCTGAGGGGTCGAAACGGAAAACGTGTTTCCGTTTGCATTTTTCAGCGCTGAAAACAAAGGAGTTGCCGGCCGCAACGGAAACTCATTTTCCGCTCCGGCGCTGTTCACCGCTCCGCGAAGAGGGTGCCCTGGCCGAGGAGCCAGAGCGGATCGAGCCGGCGCTTCACCTGCCGCATGGCCTCGATGTGTTCCGGCGCGTACTGGAATTCCAGAAAGCCGCGCTTCCGTTTTCCCAGACCGTGCTCTCCCGACACCGTTCCGCCCAGTGCGGCCGCGTGACGGGCAAACTCTTCCATCAGCTCGTACGCGATGCGCGATTCTTCCTCGCTCGCGGGCATCATGTTGACGTGGACGTGCGCGTCGCCGATGTGCCCGTAAACCACGTAGCGGCCCGGGAACCGCGCGGCGAGCGTTTCGTGATACCAGGCCAGCATCTCGCGATTGCGCGCCAGCGGCACCGCAAAATCCGAGCCCATCTTCATGAACCCGCGCCGCAGTACGGTAGCGTTCACCACTTCGGGCAGACGATGGCGGAACAAACGGAACTTCTCCCGGTCCGCTGCCGTTGCCGCAAACCATGACGAACCGGTCAGCGCCTCGGCTCGGGTCAGGCGCTCTTCCCACGCGTCGATGTCATCGCCTTCCTGCTCAATCAGCAGCGCGGCTTCGGCTTCCGGCGGAATCCCGGGCTCGCCGTTTTCGCGCATCAGCGCAAGAGAATGCCGGTCGATGTATTCGAGCATCCGCATGCCCTTCGCTTCGCGCCAGGCATCCACGGCGGCGAGCGCATGCTCGTCCGAGCGGAAGAAGATGACGCCTGAAAACAGCTCGTCGGGGATGGGCAGCAGGTTCAGCTCAGCGTCCAGAATCACGCCGAGCGTGCCTTCGGCGCCGCAGAACAGATCGATCCAGTCCATGCCGGGCTGGAGCGGGTAGCCGGCCGAATACTTTCGCGTGTTCGGCAGCGGAATAGCGGGAATCGGGAAATCAACCTTGTCGCCGCGCCGGAACTCGCGAATGCTGCCGTCCATGAGGACAACGCGCAGCGCGAGCACATGCCGCCTCGTGCTGCCGAAGCGGAAACTGCGTGCGCCGCTGGCGTTGGTGGAGATGGTGCCGCCCACCGACGCCGTGATCTCGGTGGGATCGGGCGCGTAGAACTGGCCGGTTCGCGCCGCCGCATCGCGCAGTTCCAGCAGCGTGATGGCCGCTCCAGCGCGCGCCCGTCCGCGGTCCACAGTGAGATTCCGAAAGCGCTCCAGAGACAGCACCCAGCCGCCCTGCGCGACGCGCGCCCCGGTGAGTCCGCTTCCGGCGCCCACGACAGTGACCGGCGTTCTCGTGGCCACCGCCTCGCGGATAACTTCCGCGACGCCTTCCGCATCGGCGGGCGCGAACACCCGGTCGGCATGACCGCTGTAGCCAGACGCGTCGGTGATGTAAGCGGGGTTAACCTCAGTGCTGTAAATCGACATCTCAAAATGCAGGCGGAAACGCCTGCTCCACCACAGTAGAGCAGGCCTTTGGCCTGCACATCAACTCAAACTTCCAGAATAACCGGGGTGATGAGCGGACGGCGCGAAGTCTGTTTGTTGAGAAAGCGCCTCAGGTCAGCGCGGATCTTCTCTTTCATGACGCCCCAGTCCGTGCGCTCCTCGTCCGAGGATGTTTCCAGAGTGCGCGCGACAACCTGCCGCGCCTCCTGCACCAGACCGTCGCCATCCTCGAATGAAACGAAGCCGCGGCTGACGATCTCGGGCAGGCTCTCGCTGCGGCCGGTGTGCTTGTTGATGGCAATGATGGGGATCACGAAGCCGTCTTCAGAAAGATGGCGGCGATCGCGGATCACCAGATCCTCCACCACCTCGTCCAGGCTGCCCGAATCGATGCACACCCGGCCCACCGTGACCTTGTCTCCCTTGCGCGCGCCCATCTGATCGATCTCCAGCGTGTCTCCCGTTTCGAGGATGAACGTCTGTTCCAGTCCGGACCGATGCAGGTGCTGCGCCAGCCCGGCGTGCTTCGCCATCTGCCGGTATTCGCCGTGGATGGGCATGAAATATCGCGGCCGCACGAGGTTCAGAACCAGCTTCAGCTCTTCGGCGCTGCCGTGCCCGGAGACGTGGACCGGCGGGTTCATGCTCCCGTAGATCACGTCGGCCCCGCGCTTGGCCATGTGATTAATCATCCGGTAAATAGCTTTTTCGTTTCCGGGAATGATACGGGCGCTCAGCACCACCGTGTCGTCCGGCCCCACCGACAAATGCTTGTGGCTGTCCACGGCAACGCGCGAAAGCGCGGACATGGGCTCGCCCTGGGTACCCGAAACAATTACGGCCACCTTCCCCGGCGGCGCCTGCATAATGTCCTGCGGCCGAAGCAGGATGTTGTCGGGGATATGGAGCAGGCCCAGACTATGCGCAATCTCGGTGGTGGTGTTCATGCTGCGGCCGAGGAACGCCACCTTGCGTCCGTACTCCGAGGCCAGATCGAGCACCTGCTGCAGACGGTGAACCGACGAGCTGAAGCAGGAGATCACGAGGCGGCGCTCGGCGCGATTGAAAATATCTTCCAGCCGGGGGCGCACGGCGCGCTCGCTTTCGGTGTAGCCGGGGCGGTCGACGTTGGTCGAATCGGACATCAGCAGGAGGACGCCCCGTTTGCCGTAGTCGGCCAGCGTGTGCAGGTCGAACGGGACGTTGTCGGTAGGCGTTGGGTCCACTTTGAAATCGCCCGTGTGGATGACCACGCCAAGCGGGGTGGTGATGGCAAGGGCCACCGAACTCACGATGGAGTGCGTGACGTGGATGAACTCGATGTTGAAGGGTCCGATCTCGACCCTCTGGCCCGGCCGGACTTTGTTGAATTTGGTGCGGTCGAGCAGCTCGTGCTCTTCGAGCCGGCGCTGCACCAGAGCCAGCGTAAACGCCGTGCCGTATACGGGTATATTCAGCTCGCTCAGCAGGAACGGAACCGCGCCGATGTGGTCCTCGTGGCCATGGGTGAGCACCAGCGCGCGCACGTGCTCGCGATTCTGCTCGAGGAAGGTGAAGTCGGGCGTGACGATGTCCACCCCGAGCAGTTCCGATTCGGGGAACATCATTCCGGCATCGATGACGATAATGTCATCGCCGTACTGCATGGCCATGCAGTTCATGCCGAACTCGCCGAGACCGCCGAGCGGAATCAGCCTGAGCTTTTTGTCTGTCATCAAAACATCAGGGTAACAGGCCGGCGTGCTCGCACACACGTGGCCGGTTGAGCCGGCCGGAGCCCAGCGTGCGCACGGGTGAGGCTACGTTCGGCCGTTCTCCTCGAGAATGGCCGCCACCGTTAGAACATATTCCAGAGGAACTGGTTGTAAATTTCGTGGTGATACTGCACTTCGCCTGTCTTGACGTACGTCCCTAACAGGCGCGGGCAGCGGTCAGCCGCCACTTTCTTCAGGTCGGCAAACCGGCCCTTCACGTCGTCGCCGAATAACTTCGTGATCCACTCGGAGCTGTTGAAATTCTCCAGCGCATCGTAGATGTTGTCGGGAAGGTACCGCTCGGCGGCGCGCAGGTTATCGTGCGGCAGGATGTCGCCTTCGAGGCCTGTCCTGAAAATCGAGTACAGAACCATGTACGGATTCGCGTCCGGCGCAACAGACCGCACCTCTACGCGGGCGCTCTTCGAATTCCCGATGGGCACGCGCACCATGGAGCCCCGATCCTTGGCGGAGGCCTTTAGCTGGTTCGGAGCTTCGAAATGGGGATCGAGCCGGCGGTAAGCATTCACGCTCGGATTGAGGATCAGGCAGATGTCGTTGCCGTGCGTCAGGATCTTGTCGATGAAATCCCAGCCGCAGCCGCTCATCTTCTCCTCGCCCTTTTCATCCCAGAACAGGTTCTTCCCTTTCTGCATTACCGACACGTTGGTGTGCATTCCGCTGCCGTTCACCCCGACCACCGGCTTGGGCAGGAAACTCGCCGTCATGCCCATCTTCTTCGCCACCTGCCGGCAAATGAGCTTGTAGAGCTGAATCTGGTCGGCGGCGTTCACCACTTCGGAATAGCCGTAGTTGATTTCAAACTGTGACGGAGCCACCTCGGGGTGGTCCTTCTCGTTCTCGAAGCCCATGGCGCGTTGGACTTCCGCCGCGTGATCGATGAACAGGCGCAGAGCGTCGCCGGGCAGAGAGTGATAGTAACCGCCCGTACTCACATACTCGAACTTGCCGGTTTCGTTGTAACGCCGCTCGGCATCCACACCCTGGAACAGGAATCCCTCAATCTCGTTAGCGGCGTTCAGCGTGTATCCATGCTTCTCGTGGAGACCCTTCGCGTACGATTTGAGCACGCTGCGGAGATCGCCGGGATACGGCGAGCCGTCCTTATCGATGACCTCGCCGAATACCATCACCTTACCGGCTTCGAACACGTCCGCAGGCGCCCAGTAGAACGATGCCCAATCCACTCCCAGCCGCAGATCGCTCTCGTGCTGGGCCGTAAAGCCGCGAATGGAGGACCCATCGAACGTCATGTTGTCCCAGCTCTTGACCAGCCACTTCTTGTCGTAATCGAGCATGTGCAGACGGCCTTCGAGGTCGCTGAACAGCAGCGTCACGGCCTTGATCCGCTTCTCGTCGGTCAGGTACTTCAGCCGCTGCTCCTGAATCTTGTCGATGGGAGTTCGCGAAAGGCGCTGTTCCTTCGCCTCCAGGTTCAATTGCTCCAGTTCATTAAAAGAAAGATTCAGAAGATCTTGTAGCCCGTTCAATGTGTGCGCTCCTTAGCTGTATTTCACGAATGGGTGGGCCAGGCGTGGGCCTGGACATAGCTGTAAACCGGAGTGGCAGCGGGGCGATTCCGGCTGACGAGGTTCTTTGATTGTCGGCCAGGCGCGGCACTCGGCGCAATGGCTGCATGCGATTGCTCCGATAGATTTTCCTTATGCGCCTGTGTCAAAAAAGCGATACAGCCGCTCAGGCGGTCGAAACGTTTGAGCGCAGGTGGGAGTCCAGGGAATGGTGAAATCCCGTGCCTGACATAAACGATTGGCCCATCATGCGCCAACTGCGCAGCCTCGATGTCGCCGGACTTGGCGAGACAGCTTACTCAGAGCGCACGCTGAAGCTGGAGCCGCGGATCAAACACGTCGATCGCGTCGCCGGTTCCGTTTGTCCTTATTGCGCGGTTGGCTGCGGCCAGCTCGTATACGTCAAGGACGAGAAGATCGTGGACATCGAGGGCGACCCGGCATCACCCATCTCGCACGGCTGCCTCTGTCCGAAGGGCGCAGCGACGTTTCAACTTGTCACCGGCCAATACCGCGAGCAGTACGTTCTCTACCGGCGGCCGCACGGCACGCGCTGGGAACGCCTGCCGCTCGAGCAGGCCATGGACATGGTGGCCGAGCGCGTGAAGAGCGCGCGCGAGGCGACGTGGGAAGACCGCAACGACAAGGGCGAGCCGCTTCGCCGCACCATGTCGATGGCGCACCTTGGCGGCGCCACGCTCGACAATGAAGAGAATTACCTGATCAAGAAGCTCTTCACCGCGCTGGGAATCGTTCAGATCGAAAACCAGGCCCGTATTTGACACTCCTCCACGGTGCCCAGTCTGGGCACATCGTTCGGGCGCGGAGGAGCCACAACTTTCCAGCAGGACCTGCAGAACGCGGACTGCATCGTCATTGAAGGCTCTAATATGGCCGAGTGCCATCCCGTGGGTTTCCGCTGGGTGATGGCGGCGAAGGAACGGGGCGCCACTATCATTCACGTGGACCCGCGATTCACACGAACCAGCGCCGTGGCCGATATCCACGCGCCCATTCGCGCCGGCAGCGATATTGCCTTCCTCGGCGGAATCGTCCGCTACATTATCGAGAACGATCGTTATTTTCGCGAATATGTCGTTAATTTCACGAATGCGCCGGCAATCGTCACTGACGATTACCGCGATACGGAGGATCTGGACGGCCTGTTCAGCGGCTGGGAGCAGGATAAGGGCAAATACAATCTGCGCACCTGGATGTACAAGGACGTCGATCCGGAGCCGGCCGGTGGGGCGAGGGAGAGCGAAGGCGGGAAGAAAGGAGAGCCCACCCAACGCCGGCCCATTCAAGCCGAGCATAACGACCCCACGCTTCAGGATCCGAGTTGCGTGTTCCAGATTGTGAAGCGCCACTACTCGCGCTACACGCCGGAGATGGTTGAGCAAACCTGCGGCATCCCGAAAGCGCTGTTCCTGAAGGTGGCGGAAACATTGTGCCACAACTCCGGCCGCGAGCGGACCAGCGCGTTCTGCTATGCCGTGGGTTGGACGCAGCACACCGTCGGCGTTCAGTACATCCGCACGGCGGCCATTATTCAGTTGCTGCTGGGTAACATCGGCCGTCCCGGTGGCGGCATTCTCGCGCTGCGCGGCCATGCCTCCATTCAGGGCTCCACGGACATTCCGACCTTGTACAACCTGCTGCCCGGCTATCTGCCGATGCCGAAAGCAGCGCACGACAAGACGTTTCACGACTGGATCCACCTGAACACCTCGCCATCGGGATGGTGGGGCGAGTACCCGAAGTACGCGGTGTCGTTGCTGAAGGCATGGTTCGGCGACGCGGCGAAGAAAGAAAACGACTGGTGCTACGATTATCTGCCCACGCTCACCGGCGACCATTCGCACATGAACACCGTCGCGCAAATGGCTGACGGCACGCTCAAGGGCTACTTCGTCATGGGCGAAAACCCGACCGTGGGATCGATGCACGGCGCCCTGCACCGTAAGGGCCTGCGCGCGCTCGAGTGGCTGGTGGTCCGCGATTTTTCGCTCATCGAGACGGCGGAATTCTGGCGCAGCGCGCCGGAGATCGAGCGCGGAGAGGTGAAGACTGAAGACATCGCCACCGAGGTGTTCTTCTTCCCCGCAGCCGCCCACACCGAGAAGGATGGGGCGTTCACCAACACGCAGCGGCTGCTGCAATGGCATCACAAAGCGATCGAACCCCCGGGAGAAGCGCGCAGCGAGTTGCACTTCATGTATCACCTTGGCCGCCGCCTCAGGAAGCTCTACGCGGGCTCAACCGATCCGAAGGACCGGCCCATTCTCGACCTCACCTGGAACTACCCGACGGAAGGCCCAAAAGAAGAGCCCAGCGCCGAAGCTGTCCTGGCCGAGATCAACGGCTACACCGTTGCGGACCGGAAACCGGTGGAGGGCTTCACTTCCCTGAAGGACGATGGCTCGACGGCCTGCGGCTGCTGGATCTACTCAGGCGTGTATCGCGATGGCATTAACATGGCAGCGAGGCGCAAGCCGCATTGGGAGCAGAACTGGGTGGCGCCTGAATGGGGCTGGGCCTGGCCGCACAATCGCCGCATCATTTATAACCGCGCCTCCGCCGATCCGGAAGGCCGCCCGTGGAGCGATCGCAAGAAGTACGTCTGGTGGGACGAGCAGAAGAAGCAGTGGACCGGGTACGACGCGCCGGACACGATTGTCGAACGGTCGCCATCGTACCGGCCTGCGCCGGATGCGCACGGCAAAGACACCATCGCGGGCGACGATCCGTTCGTCATGCAGGCCGACGGGAAAGGCTGGCTGTTTGTGCCCACGGGACTGGAGGATGGCCCGCTGCCCACGCATTATGAGCCACAGGAGTCGGTGATAAAGAACCCGCTCTACGGTCAGCAGTGCAACCCGGAACGCATGGAGTGGATGCGAAAGGACAATCCGTACCACCGGCCCTGGGACGATCCACGCTTCCCTCACGCCGTAACGACGTATCGCCTCACCGAGCATCATACGGCCGGAGGCATGAGCCGCTGGCTGTCATGGTTGGCTGAGTTGCAGCCGCAGATGTTCTGCGAAGTGTCGCCCGAACTGGCGTGTGAAGCGAAGCTGACCAATGGCGGCTGGGCCACCATCCGCACCGCCCGCGCCGAAATTGAAGCGCGCGTGCTGGTGACGCGCCGGCTGCAGCCACTCAGGCTGAACGGCCGCGTGGTGCACCAGATCGGTTTGCCGTATCACTGGTCGTATCGAGGCCTCGTCACCGGCGACCCGGCGAATGAGCTGATCGGCTTCGTCGCCGACCCGAACGTGTCCATTCAGGAATCGAAGGCGTTCACGGCGAACATTCAGCCGGGGCGCCGTAGCAGGGGCCGCCGGGTGGTGACGTCGGGCGCGCTCGTTCCGCAGATCTCGGATGAAGAGGATCTGCGCGACCTTCCTCCCGCTCGCGGCAAGCACGAGACAAAGCACGGATTCAAGGCGGAAGAAACGAAGGAGGGCAATATCTGATGGACGGCAACGGTGCCTCTGGCCCTCCGAGCCTGCACCCGGACAGGGCTCCGGCTGCAAGTCATGTTTACGACCTGATCGCGACAGGTCCGCCCTCGCCCGGCCACACCACTCAGGATCTGCCGCCGAAATCCGGCGTGAAGGGCTTCTTCACCGATACCACGCTGTGCATCGGCTGCAAGGCCTGCGAGGTGGCGTGCAAGCAGTGGAACCAGCTGCCCGACGACGGGTTCAACTTTACCGCCATGTCGTACGACAACACGGTGGCGCTGGGCGCATCGACGTGGCGCCACGTGGCATTCATCGAGCGGCCGGTGGCGCTCTCCACGCAGACGAGCGGCATCGAGAACTTCTCGTGGCTCTTCAACTCGGATGTCTGCAAACACTGCGCGCGCGCAGGATGTCTGGAAAGCTGCCCCACCGGGTCCATCATTCGCAATGAGTTCGGCGCTGTATATGTGCAGCCGGACATCTGTAACGGCTGCGGGTACTGCATCGTGAACTGCCCGTTCGGCGTGATTGACCGGCGCGAAGACGACGGCCGCGCCTGGAAATGCACCCTCTGCTACGATCGCCTGCGCGACAACATGGAGCCCGCCTGCGCCAAGGCATGCCCCACCGCGTCCATCCAGTTCGGTAATCTCGATGAATTGCAGCAGCGCGCCCGGAAGCGGGTGGACGAGCTGCATGATCGTGGCCTGAAGGAGGCTTATCTTTACGGCGAAGATGCGGCCAGCCAGCCCGGCACGGAGGGCCTGCACGCATTCTTCCTGCTGGCGGACAAGCCCGAGGTCTACAATCTGCCGCCTCATCCCGTCGTGCCGACAAAGAAGATAGCGGACAGTTGGCGATCCATGGCGCTGGCCGCGGTGGGGATGGCGGTGGTAGCGATTGGGTCGGCATTCCTGGCGCGCGGTAGCGGAGGGAATTCCTGATGGCGCATCCCGTGGATGAAGCGCGTCACATCGATGAGGGCCTGGCGGAGCTGACCGGCGAGGGTTCGCTGCAGCGCGCCGAACCGCGGCCCGAAGAGCATCTCCAGCAACAGACGCCCAATCCGTGGCCGCTGGTCCCCACCGTGGCCGGCAATAATCCGACCTACTATGACCGGCCGGTGCTGAAGCAGTCGGTCTGGGCAGTGGACATCCCACTCTACTATTTCGTTGGCGGACTGGCGGGCGCAGCGCTCACGCTCGGCGCGGCGGCGCAGTTGCGGGGAGATCGACAACTCGATCAGTTCATCCGGCGCTGCCATTGGCTGGGAGTCATCGGATCGAGCATCGGCGGCGTGCTGCTGGTTCAGGACCTCGGCCGCCCATCGCGCTTCCTGAACATGATGCGCGTGTTCCGTCCCACTTCGCCGATGAACATGGGCGTCTGGATCCTGTCCGCCGCGGCGCCGCTCGGCATTGGCGCGAGCTTCTTCGTGCGCGAAGGCGGCGTACTGGAAGACTTCGGCGAGTTTCTCGGTCTGGCTTCCGGCGTGTTCGGCGCCATGCTCGCCACTTATACGGGCGTGCTGGTGAGCAATACCGTGATCCCGTTCCATCAGGAGACGCGCCGCTGGACCCCGGTGATGTTCGGTTGCTCGGCCATGGCCAGCGCCGCTTCGATGCTCGATCTTCTGCCGGAGTGTTGCGGCGGCCCGGGCATCACGTTCTGGTACGGGATGGCCGGCCGCGTGGGCGAGATCGCATCCGGCCGGATGCTGGAGCGTGCGGCGGGCGCGAACGCGTCGCGAGTCGCCGAACCGCTGCGCAGTGGGGCTACCGGGGCGATGTGGCGAGCGTCGGCGGCCATGACAATCGGCAGCCTGGTGCTTTCGGTGTTGCCCGGCAAATCGCGCTCGCGCCGGGCCGCCGCCTCCGTCCTCGGGCTTTGCGGATCGCTGCTGGTAAGGCTGGCTATTCACTACGCCGGCAAGAGATCGGCCGCCGAGCCGCGCGCGACGTTCGAGCTGCAGAGAGCGGACCAGCAATTTACGGCAACAGTGGAGTAGGCTTTAGCCTGCGTAGTTACAGGGCCGGGTCCGAATCGGGCGGCAGCAGAGGCATCGGCTCGCACACCCAGGCGACGATCTGGATGCCGGGCGCGATAATGGACGCGCTGTCGTGCGTGCTCTGCGCAAGCGAGAAGAACCCGAGGCCGTCCGACACGCTCATGGCCGTCTTGTCCTGATCGGTGGCGAACCCCGAAATGCACAGTGACTTGACCGCGATGAACGCCGTTGGCAGATACGCGAATGTCCCGGTGTTGTCGTCCGCAAGACCGGCCGAATAATCGCCGGCGCGCGCACCCGGCACGTACCATTGCCGGGCGGACAGGAACGCCTGAGAAAGCCAGGGACGCTCGATGCTCACCAGCGCGTAGTCGAATGCGATCGACAGGCTCGAGCTCGTCACGGGCTGGCTGGAAGCACCGGCGAGGCTCACTCCCGAGAGCAGCATTCGTTGCCGAAACGAGCGCTGCGCTACCATTGCCGGCTGCGCATCCATGACCGCAACCGAGCCGGCCGGTTCAGCCGAAGCGGCAACCGACCTCGTTCTGTACGGCAGCGGAAATCGAAGCGGGGGGCTCGCCGGCGTACCGAGGCGCGGCGGCGCGGCCACGGCCTTCGACCGCTGAGTTTTTGGCAGCATGACCCAGTTCCATCGGCGAGCGGGTGGAAGAGGCGTTTCGCCGGCAGCGGCGGGCGGCGGGCCTGTCGAAGCCGCGGAATCGTAGCTCCTCCAGTTCGTCTGCACGCACGCGTTGTACCAGTCCCTGGGCGAAGCAAACGCCGGATGAAACGGGTATGGTCCGGTCAGCGATGGGATGGAAACCATAGCCCGGCCCGCGACCTCCTTGATTTTTGCGAATGCATCCACGTGCGCGCCCGCGCTGGGCAGCGATGGAGCCAGCAGATCACCGTAGATCTTGTCGATGGTACGGCCGGTGTCGTACTGGAAGTTGCCATTCGTTACATCGGGAAGCACGTTCGTAAGCCGGGAGAAGACCTCCATCGTTATCGGCTGCGAGAATGCCGTGTCGCCTGGCTGCAGCCTGAATGCGTCCGGCGCGACGGACCGCCCTATCGGTTCGTACGCGACCTCCGCCGTCTCGGCGGAACCCGTTGACTGCTGGTAGAGGGCCGCAAAGCAGAAATGGAGGTCCTGAATCAGATCGTCCAAAGTCTTTGGCATTTTAGTACTCCCGTATGCCGATGCGCTTAACACCCTCCTGCGGCGGAGGCCTTCAGGTCGGCCACGCCCCAGTCTTCGAGCCGATACGTCTGTCCGTGTACCGAGCCGGAGCCGTTCGCGAACAGCATCTTCCGCGAGCGGACGTCTTCGCGCCACTCGGCAGCCGCATGGTCCGCCACGGCATTTGCGATGATGCGCCGCATGCTCGGTTCGTCCGCATGAGGCGACGCCGCCACGGCCTGCGCGATGTCGGCGCGCGCATCCGTACCGATGCCGCCATCCTGAACATGAATATCGAAACAGAGCGCGATCGAAAGCTCCGATCTCAGTCCATAGCGCGCTGCCGTCTGCCGGGCCGGAACGAAGTAATCGGAGCTCACGTGTTTGCGCTGCTCGGCGCGAACGAACGGCATTTCTCCGAATGCCGCGAAACCGCTCTTCCAGGGCTCTGCCATGGCGCCATCCGAGGTGGTGACGGACGCCGCCCAGGCAGCCTGATCGGCGCGCGAGCCGCTCATTACCGCGAGCAACTGTTCGGCATCCGACCCGAATGCCTGATGGACCAACGCAGGGTACTGTTGGTTCACGGCAAGAACAATCTGCTGAACCTCGCCCGCTTTCATAGTGAACCCGACGATGCCCCAGGTCATCAGGGCCCCGTCGAAGTCGCCAACCGCCAAACCATAACCATGCCCCTCGAGCGCTGCCGTGATTTGCAGGCATCGTTCGGCGATGGGCGGCACGGGCGAGCCGGTTAGCGCTGTCCAGGAGCTGTCATCCACTACTCCGATCACCGGCAGCCCGTGCCCTGACTGAAACTCGTTTACCGCCGCGCGCGTAGCATGTCCGTAAATCTCATCGATGTCACCGGTGAGAAATCCGCCCGCCTTGAGGGCCTGCTGCGCCTGTCCAACCAGGTCTCCGCGCGCGCCGCAACCGAGAATCTTCCTGGACACCTTCTCCTCCTCAGCATTTGCGGTGGTTGCATTCGATTTGCCAGCATGCGCCGCCGAGTGGAATCAGCAGACAACGGCTCGCAGATGACTGCAAGCACTATCCGAGGGGTTAGAGTACTATCCGGTGAGCGAGGGGCCGCTTGTTCGCGCGGGGCAATCGGATGCGCTACTGCTTCTCCCAGCGCCCCTGCATGTACGGCACGTAGTACCAGCCGGCGCCCGTCGTCCCCTCCGCGGTGGTGACATGCAGGTAGGCCCACCCGCCGTAGGTGCGCTCCACAGTCGCCGACCAGCTCAGCACATTCGGCACGGTCAGGGTGGTGAAGCGCCAGTTCGAGTGGGGAACGAAGCCGTCGGGGAGAGAAGGCGAGGCCTCGTTCACGACGTAGACCGGAAGGGCCGAGGTCGAGTTGATTTCAGCCGCTGGGCCGCGCTGCGCGCGCGAGAGCGTTGGCCAAAGCACCAGGCCGCCAACCAGTAATACACATACCAGGACCACCGGGGAAACCCGGCGTGGAGAACCGCGTGTCAATAAGCTCATACGTCTATGACGCTCTCCGCCGGGCTGGCGCGGCGCTGAAAAATGCTGACACCAGGCCGAGAGGCCTGCCCAAACGCCCGGCATCAACCGGCCAGACTAATGGGCTCGTACTCGCCCGCTTCGTTATATGCGCGGGCGCGCGCGAGCTGCGAAACCGGCGCCGCAGCACACTTCTCCCACGCCTCCAGAAGCGTTCTCAGCAGACTGCCTGCTTCTACCAGTGGCGGTTCCACTTGCTTCGTGTTGGCTTCTAACAGCAGCCGCAGTATGTAGTCGTACAGTTCGACGAGTTCTTTGCTGAGCGCGCCGCCCTTCTTGTGATCCAGCGACAGCGCCAGCTCGTTCACGATCTTTTGCGCTTTGGTGATAGCCTGCGAGCGCCCGCGAATGTCGCCGGCTGCCAGCGCCTGCCGCCCCGCGTCGATCGCGCTCAGCGCCCCGTTGTACAGCAGGCATACCAGTTTCACCGGATCCGCCGACAGGATCTCCGCTTCCATGTAGCTTTCGTAAGTGTGAGGCCGCATCCGTTCTCCCACCCAGCTTATCGGCGCGGATTTCAGGTTTTGCGCCTTAATTCCTCAGCCATTCGGACAACGTACTCGGGTGGAATCTGCAGCACCACCTCATTCGTCTGCCGGTTCACCACGCGGACCAGCGCCTTGCGCGTATTGCGGTCGAACACGAACGTCAGCTCGTTCTCCTGACCGAGCATCTCGCTCCTGTTCACCTCTTTTACCGCCTGGATCAACTGTTGTCGCTCGGCCATCTGCGGCGGCGGCGCGGGCTGCTGAACCTGCGGGTTGATTGCTCTTGCGGGATCGATCGGAGAGATATCCATTGTTATGGCGGCGCCAACTGAGGCAGCGCTCCTTCCCGGTTACCTTATCGGCCGGGGCGTGTGGAATTTGAGCGAGCCCGCGAAGAATTCAGCACCGTGGTACCGCTCCCTCACGGTCGCGGCTCTGCAACGCCTTTCTGAGCCGTGACCGTCAGGGAGCGGTTGCCGAATGTTTCACGCCAGATTGAGAACCTTGCGGACGGTGCCGCGCTCGTTCTCGATCTTCTTCTGCAGCAGCATGATGGCATAAATCAACTGCTCTGGACGCGGGGGGCAGCCGGGCACGTAGACGTCCACCGGGATCACCTGATTCACGGGCACCAGCGCGTAATTACTGAACACGCCCGTGGAGGTGGCGCAGGCGCCCATGGAGATCACCCACTTTGGTTCCGGCATCTGCTCGTACAGCCTCCGGATCACCGGGGCCATCTTGTTGGCTACGCGGCCGGCGATGATCATCAGGTCCGATTGCCGCGGCGAGCCACGCATCACCTCCGCGCCGAATCGCGAGATGTCGTAGCGCGAGGCGATCATCGACATCATCTCGATGGCGCAACAGGCCAGTCCGAAACTCATCGGCCAGATGGAGTTACGGCGCGCCCAGTTGATGGCCTTATCGAGCGTGGTCGTGAAGATGCTCTCTTCGAATCCCGCGGCCTCGTCATCAATGCGGGCAAACAGTTCCGGCGGGAGACTGAGATCGAACTTCGGTTCTGCATCGGCCATCCCCTCATTGTCCCATGAGGCTGAGGCGCGGACGCGCTACTTCGTCTCGGCCGGTTTTTCCGCCGGCGCTGTGGCCGGAGCCGCGGCCGGAACTGCCGCCTTCACCGGCATATGGAATATCGCGTCGTCCAGCGGAACGTTCGCCTCAACCTTGTCCACGGTAATTACCATGTGCATTGGGCCGGCCGTATTGTCGATGGTCCAGGGCGTCATTACGCCGTTCACCGGTTTAAAGTTGCTGAACAACACGGTGACCGGTATCTCCTGGCCGCCCTGCGTTTGCGTGAGCGTGGTTTTCGCGTCGAGGAAAGTCTTCGCATCCACAAACAGGTACTGCACACTGCCACTCTTTGTAGTGATCTTCAGCTTGTAGGCGGGGGAGCCCGAGACGTCCTCGGTGCCCTGAAGCTCAACAGCGCTGCCCTTGGCCTTGTAATCGACAAGCGGCCCATCGATATCGGCGCGCTCGACAAAGGCTTTTGCTTCATCGTCGGGCATCTTCTGCGGATCATCCCCGCCCGTGAACGGATTTACCATCCATGCGACGGAACCGTCGGTTGCCTGTATCACCGATTGCCCGTTCACGTCTAATTCCATCCGCTGCATATTCGGACGTCTGGTGCTCAGAGTCATGGGCGCCTGCATCTGTCCGGATATGTCGATGTTTCCGGTCATGCGCAGGGATTGAATTGCCTTGATTTTGTCGAGACCGCCGCGCGCGTCGGTGTTCTTAGCGACAATCTGGTCGACGGTAAGCGGCTTGTCGTCCGCCGACGCGAGAAGAGTTGCCGCGAGCGGCAGCAGAACGATTGCCGCGCGGCGTATGGATATCAGCATGAATGCCTCCTGAACGGGATGCATTCATTCTATGCTATGCTGCCCACGCCATGGCGGCCCGCGACGGCGATTGCGCCCTGGCCAGCCGCTCCGATAAGATCTCTATTCCAGCTAACCAGCATGCCGCTCAAAACGCCGCTGCCGAAGATCTGCATCGCACTGGGCCTTCCGCGGGCAGCGCAGTTGCTGGAGCAGGCGCGCCATGAGGCCGAAAGCGGCGAAACGTTCCTCGAATTGCGGCTTGATCATCTGCCCGACCCGTTCGAGGGCGTCCGGGTAATTTCGAAGTTCACCTCGGAATTTCCTGAGTGCATCGTTCTCGCCACCTGCCGCCGCCACCAGAACCAGGGCCGGTTCAACGGCAGCGTCGAAGAACAGATTCGAGTGCTGGAGGCCGCCATCGACGCCGGCGCCGGCGCCGTGGACATCGAGATAGAGAGCGCCACCGGTCTGCGCGCGCGGCTGGATGGCCTTCGCGGCCGCGCCCTGCTGGTGGTCTCATGGCATAACTTCGAGAGCACGCCGGCGCTCGATCCGGTGATGCGCAAGCTGTCGCAGGCGCCTGCCGATGCGTACAAGATTGTCACGACGGCCCGGAAGCAGTCCGACAATTACCGCGTCCTGGCCATGGCTTCCGCCAGCGCGCGCACGCCGATGATTGTGCTGGCCATGGGTGAGATCGGACTGCCGACCCGCATCCTGTCGGTGCTTCGTGGCGGTCTCTACACCTTTGCGGCGCCCGGCGGGGCGGAAGGTACGGCGCCCGGACAGATCAGCTCGCGCGCGCTGCGCAACCTGTATCGGATGGAGAAGCTGAGCCGGTCTGCCCGCGTCTACGGAGTGATTGCGGATCCAGTCCGGCATTCGCTTTCACCCGCCGTCCATAACCGCGCTTTTCAGGCGCGCCGTATTGACGCCGTGTACCTGCCGTTTCTGGTGCCTCCAACCGAGCTCCGCGATTTCTTTGCGTTCGCGTGCGAGCTGCCGGTCTGCGGTTTCAGCGTCACCATTCCACACAAGCAGCGCGTGATGCGCTATCTGGACACCGTGGAGCCTCTGGCCCGGCGAATCGGCGCTGTAAATACCGTCTGGAAGAAGGCTGGCAAGTGGCGTGGCGCGAATACAGATGCCCGCGGCGTAACCGTCCCCCTCAGCCGCCGGATGCGCCTCGCCAAAGCATCGGTGCTGCTGGTGGGCAACGGCGGCGCGGCCCGAAGCGCGGCGTGGGCGCTGGCCGACGCCGGGGCAACCCTCACCATCACAGGCCGCAATCCCGACCGCGTGCGCGCTTTCGCCAGATTGTGCGGCGGCCAGCCGCTCGCGCCCGATCAGGCCGAGGCGCAGCAGTTCGACGCCGTGGTGCACGCCACCCCGCTGGGCATGTTTCCAAAGACCAGCGAGTGTTTCTTTCGCGAGCGCGTGCCCGGAGACGTGGTCTTCGACCTGGTCTACAATCCGGCCGAAACCATGCTGCTGCGGCTTGCGGCCGAGCAGGGCTGCAAAATCATACCTGGTTCGGAGATGTTCCTCGAGCAGGCGGTGGCGCAGTTCGAGCTGTTCACGGGAGAATCGGCCCCGCGGGCGGCCATGGAGAAGGCTCTGGTGGAAGCACTCGCCGGCCAGCATTGAGGCGTGGGCAGGGCCCTCGACCTTCAGCGCCGTGCGACCGCTCTCTCGTGGTCGCGGCTCGGAAACGCTGGCTGAGCCGCGACCATGAGGGAGCGGTTTGCTTGCGGCTGTGGCGCAGACGATCGTTTTTGGTCGTCTGCGATTGCTGACACCGGCCTCAACGTCCTGCACACTATTAGAGATGACCGGGATGTGGAGCCTGGGCGGGCTCTCGATTCGCGAACTGCTCAAACGAACGGCGCGGGAGAGCTGGCAGGACAATGTCTTCGCGCTCGCCGCAAGCCTCGCGTTCTACCATTTCCTCGCCCTCTTTCCCCTGCTTCTGATTCTCCTGATTCCGTTCGCGCAACTCGCGCAGGCCGGCGTGGGGATGCGCGATCTGCTCATCGGTTCATTGCCACAGCTTCTGCCGCGGGAGGCCGCCACCATCGTGCAGGGCGCCATTGGCGATCTGGACGCGAACGCGCATCGAGGCGGCTTGCTGCTCGCGGGGGCCGCGGCGGGAGCCATCTGGGCGGGAATGAATGCGTCCTGGGCCATGATCGTGGGCCTGAACACGGCCTACGAAACCGAAGAGAATCGCAGTTGGGGCAGGATCGCGCTGGTGGCCGGCGGTCTGGGATTGGCGGTTGTACTGATGGTCTTTGTCGCCCTCGTCGGGACGCAGTTCATTGGGCAGGCGCTGGGAGGTCCGTCGATACCCGGCGCTCTTACAGCGTTAGCGCAATGGTCGGCCCTCGTCGTCATCCTGCTTATCTCGTTCGCACTGTTCTACCGGTTCGGCCCTAATCTGAAGACGAAGGCGTGGCAGTGGAGCACGCCGGGCGCAGTGTTCGGCGTCATGCTCTGGCTCGCGTCCACGGTCGCGCTGCGCGAATATTTCAACCGGGCGGCGCCCTACCATCCGATTTATGGCCGCGTTGCCGCCGTGGCCGCACTGATGGTGTGGCTGTACACAACCAGCGCGACGGTGCTCATCGGGGCGGAGCTGAATTCGGAAGTGGAGAAGGAACTCGAGAGGTGCGGCGGGGAACGCGCGGTGCGGCAGACCGAATCGGGCGAATCGAAACCCGCGTGAGCCGCGGCGGCCCATCGAAGCTCATAGGATAAAGTGAACCGAAATGATGCGATTTGCAGTTGTTCTGCTGCTGCTGGGCAGCATCGCCTGGACAGCGCCGCGCCGTAAAATCATCGTCGACGAAGACTGCTCCGGACCGGGCGGAAGCAACATGCACACCGTGGCCCTGCTGATCCAGTCGCCGCAGGTGGAGGTGCTGGGCGTTACCGTGGTCAGCGGCAATTCGTGGCGCGATGAAGAGGTGGCGCACGCCCTCCGCCTGCTCGAGATCATGGGCCGCACCGACGTTCCGGTGATGAGCGGCGCCGTATTCCCTTTGGTGCGCAGCCGCGAGGAGGCGATCCAATGGCAAAAGCAATATGGCAGATCGTCGTTCTCGGGCGCCTGGGATGACCGCTGGTGGCACGAGCCGTTCGTCGTGCCGGCGCTCCCCGAAGGCCCGCCCACCAGCCATGCCGCCGGCGAAGACGCGGCGCATTTTCTGGTGCGCATGGTGCACAAATACCCGCATGAGGTAACTATCTATGCGGGAGGCCCGATGACTGACATCGCTCAGGCCATCTCGCTCGATCCGCAGTTTGCCGCGCTCGCCGAGGAGCTTGTCTTTATGGGGGGCAGCCTCAACCCGCAGACCGACGACCCGGAGTTCGCCAACAACCCAAGGCACGAGTTCAACTTCTGGTTCGATCCGGAAGCGGCGGCCATCGCCCTGCGAGCGCCGTGGAAGAAGATCACCTGCACGCCGGTCGATATCTCGATCAAGGCTCGGCTGACGCCGGAGATGGTCCGGCGCATCGACGCGAGTGGAACCGCACTGGCGCATTATATCGCGCGCTATTATCAGCCGGGGCAGGGGTTCGATTATATGTGGGACGAGCTTGCCGCGGCCGCATGGATCGATCCTGCGCTGATCACTCGCCGGCAAACTCGTTACATGAGCGTGGACATCGGCCACGGCGCCGGATACGGGAACACGCTGACCTGGACCGACTCAGACAAACCTGAACTTACGCTTCAGCCGGTAAACATCCAAATGGACCTGGACGCCCCGGGATTCTACGATCTGTTCGTAAAGCTGATGTCCGCGCAGAATTCGAGAGTTACCCACTAACATGACCCGACTTACTCTTGTCCCTGTCTTTGCTTCTGCGATATTACTCGCCGGGCAGTCGCCTTCTACTTACAGTATCGCTCACACTTACACCCTCGGCGGCGACGGACGATGGGATTACGTTATTCCCGATCCGCCCTGCCATCGGCTGTTTATTGCCCGCCAGAATCGCGTGATGGTTGTGGATGAGGACACCGGGAAGCTGCTCGGGGAAGTTACCGGCATCCACGGGGCGCACGGAACGGCGATTGCATCCGGCGCCGGACATGGATTCGCCACCTCGGGTGACGACCAGTCCGTGGTGATGTTCGACCTGAAGACATTCCGGGTCCTCGGCCGCATTCCGGCAGCTGAGGATGCCGATGCGATCCTTTACGACAGCCCCTCGAACCGCGTCTTCAGCCTGAACGGCGACGCGCACTCCTCGACGGTGATCGATGCGCGCGCCGGGACCCTGATCAGCAATATTCCGTTGGGCGGCAAACCGGAAAATGGAGCCTCTGCCGGCGACGGCAAGCTGTACGCGAATATCACGGACTCGAGCGAGGTGGTCGAGATTGATACGAAGACGGCCACCGTGGGCCGGCGCTGGTCCACGGCCCCGTGCAAACACCCAGTCCCTATGGCGATTGATACCGTTCATCACCGGCTGTTCAGCGGATGCCGCAGCGGCGTGATGGCAATCTCCGACTACGCCGCGGGGAAGGTGGTGGCGACAGTGCCGATCGGCGGCGGCGTCGATGGCGCGGGGTGCGATTCGGCTTCGGGCGATGCGTTTGCGTCGAATGCCGACGGCACGCTCACGGTGATTCACCAGGACGGTCCGGATAAGTATCATGTCGTCCAGAGCGTCGCAACCCCGAAGGGCTCGCGCAACATGGGGCTCGACCCCACGAACCATCGCATCTTCGTCGTATCGGCGAAGTTTGGACCAGCTCCCGCGGGCGGACGGCCGCCAGTGTTGCCCGGAACATTCTCGCTGCTGGTGATCGAACGCGAACCGCCAATGCGCTGATGCCTGCGGTACGCGATGACTCCATTTCTCTCGCGCGCGCATCCACCTTTCATGAATGTTGCGTTGTTGCCGGTGCGGGCCGCCGCCGGCCTGCTCCTGTGGTGCGCTCTGTCGGTCACGGCTTCCGCGCAGTTGATCCCCGCCGGCCAACCGATTCCGCGCACCGCGAACCCTCCAGTCGTCTTCCTGAATGGATACCAGAGCGATTGCACATCGTCGTCATTCGCCGCCACTTTCGGAATCGCCGATCAGGTTCTCGCGGCGGACGGCGAAGCCAGCGTCTTCTTCGATAACTGCACCGTTGCGGGCCAGCCTTCCATTGAGAAACTGGGGTCGGCATTCGGGGCTTTCCTTGCCGGCCTTCGATATACGGACGGCAGCGCGGTGACTACCGTCGATGCCGTGGCGCACAGCATGGGCGGCCTTATCCTGCGCAGTTACCTGAGCGGAAAACAGGAGCCGGAGAATTCGTTCACTCCGCCGGCGCCTACCGGCATCCGGAAAGCGGTTCTGATGGCCACGCCGAATTTCGGCACGCCCGTAGCCGCGCTCGGCCTCGGCACGAGTCCGCAACTTGACGAGATCAGCAGCGGCAGCCACTTCCTTTTCGATCTGAATACCTGGAATGACAACACCGACGACCTGCGCGGCATCGACGCGCTCGCTGTCATCGGCAACGGCGGCACGGGGCTCGCCGTCATGGCCGGCTTTGACGACGGCATCGCGTCGCTCACCAGCACGTCACTCGGGTTCTATCGGCCGGGACGAACGCGCGTGCTGCCGCTGTGCCACGTCGACGCCGGTGGACTGATCAGCTTGTTCGGCCTATGCGGCCCGAACGCAAAGGGCGTTGCGAAGATACACTCCGCCTCCGACGACAATGCGCGGATACTGGTATCGTTCCTCAACGGAACCACGGATTGGCAAAGCATCGGTCAGGCCGCGGAAGACAACCCGTTCCTTTCTACCGGCGGCGGGTTGTACGCCCGGCCATTTACATCCACGGGCGCGCCCCAGACCCTGCAATCCGCGACAGCCGCGAATGCCACAACCAGCAAGAACCTGAACATGTCGAACAACCAGATCGGCTGGACCGACCTGTTTCCTTCCGGGCCTGTCCTGCTGACGCTCAACGCGCAATCGGGCACTCTGACGCGGAGTGTCACTCTGCCGCCCACGGTGTATGAAGCATTCATCATCAAGCCAGGTCCGAATATTGCGCGAGTGTTCCCGGCCGCAGCCGCGGTGTTTCCTCTTTCGGTGGCCCCGCGCAGTATGGTTTCCTTATATGGCGGCTCGCTCGCGGCGGGCGTCGATCAGGCGCGCGTGCAGCCTTTGCCGGTTCAGCTGAGCGACGCGCAGGTGATGGTAGACGGCGCGCCACTCGGCTTGTTGTATGTCTCGCAGGGGCAGATCAACGCCGTGCTGCCGGATGGCGTCTCCGGACTGATCCAGTTGACCGTACAGAACTCCGCCGGCGCGTCGACGGTAAATCTCATGATCGAGGCCGCCCATCCGGCCGTCTTCACTCTGGACGGATCGGGAACAGGCGCCGCGGCCGCCATCGATTTCCAGAATGGGCAGATCGTCGGGCCGGCGAATCCTTTGCGGTCCGGCGATTACGTGGAACTGTTCCTCACCGGTCTGGGCGCCACCACGCCGCGCAACGGAGTGGATCACGCTGTCCAGATGCCCACTGTAGCCATCGATAACACGCCCTGCCGCGTGACGTTCGCCGGCGCCGCTCCCGGGTTCACGGGCCTCGACCAGATCAATTGCCAGGTTCCGTCGGGCCTGACCGCGAACCCGCAGGCCGTCCTCACTGTGACGTCAGGCGACAGAACGAGCAATGCCGTTTCGATCGCTGTGGAGTAGCGTCCCTGGGCGTTCCTATGCGACGCGGCGGGCTGGCTGCTTGATCTTCACCGCGATGTTCATGCCCGCGTCCGTCACCATGTTGACCAGGGTGTCAAGCGAGAACCGGCTAATCTTGCCACGCGTGAGGTCGGAAATGCGAGGCTGTGAGACCTTGAATCGCTTCGCTGTATCCGCCTGCGTCAATCCTTCTCGCTCAATGAAATTCCGCAGCGCCGTCATCAGTTCGGACCTGAGCCGCAGGTTCTGCGCTTCTGAGGGGGAGAAGCCAAGGTCTGCGAAAACGTCTTCGCCAGTTCTGGTCACTTCGACTGATCGCATCTTGCCACCTCGTTCCATTTCATTTCGATCGCCTCACTTCAAGCATCTCGGCGTACCTCCGCCTGCCAAGCTCGATATCTGCGTTCCGTGTTGCCCGCGCTTTCTGCCGCAAAGCTACTCTTCCGTCAGATCCTCGTCATCTGGAACCCAAACCCACGCCTGCACGTACGCTCCGTGATCGTCACCTCTTGAGATGCGCGCGTTGCTGTACACTTCGATCTCGCCGTCCACGCCATAAAGTTCCTTCGCTCGGTCCCGGTACCAGCCGTCGCTCTTCCCGTCAGCCTCACCCGTCTCATCGGTGTTAGTAAGCTCGTCGTCGGTCATGAGTCTTCTCGTGTTAACACTTTCCCGGTCGATTCGCGACTGGCCCCTTTGGTCACTATGGCCGTTGCTCCGATCGCCGGGATCTTGAACGCTGGTGTTTGCGAGTATTAGGTTGCGAACTGAAAGCCTTCCTCGATCACAACTCTGGATAGCCGAAATCCGTCGACAAGCGCAATCGGGCTCTTGCCGTCCTCGTTAGCCTCATTGAGAGCTGCCTTCGAGAAATGGCTAGTCGTGATGACGGCACCCTTCGCGAATGGCTGAAGGCTTCCGCGCAGCTCAGCGACCTCTTTCCGTCCGACAGAGTGGAGCCATCGCTTCGCCTGTACCTGGACTAACGTGTTCTCGAAGATCCAAATGCGCCCGCCGACTCTGGCGTTTACGTCAATGCCGCCATCAGCACTGAGTTTTGTTACACATACGTCTGAGTACCCGCAGTGTAGGAGTAGGTCCTTGATAAAAAACTCAAACTTCCTTGGCTCCATTGCCAATAACCTGCCGCGAACCTTCTCAACCCGTTCAATCTTCTCGGCCTGATGGCGGCTACTCTCGTCGATGATATCGTCGTCGGGGGTTTCTGGAACCAGGAGCCTCGATGAGGTAAGCATTTGGCTCGAAATGGCCGCTTCGAGGGCAAGGGGCAAGACCTCTTGTTCCTGGTGAATCTTAAATTCGAACAGCCAGACCTTTCGAACCTCGCCATCCGCATCGAGTTGCGTGTCCGGATAGCGGCGGAGGTATTCGAGCAACCCAAGATACTTCCAGCGCTTTGGTCCGACGATCTTGTCCCTTCTGCTGGCAACCAAAACAAATCCGTGGATCGGGAAGTTGAATGTCTTTTGCTCGATGAGTCGATTATTTACACCAGCGAGTGTCTGCTCGCCAAGCTTTCCTGCCGCCGTGTAGGTCAAGACGCCATCCTCTAGTCGGTCGTGGTAAGGATTCTCACCCGTTCCATGGAAATCTTGCACCGACGTCATGATAGCCGCTCTGAGAACGGTTTTGTCCCGCAGCGCAAGGCGGATACCGCCCGCATTTGACAGCTTCAGTGACTTGAAGATTTCTTCGTTAGAATAGAGCTGTCCGACAGTCAATGATTCGATCATCGAGAGCCGCCGCTTGGCAGGATCTGAGCGACATGAATCGCTGACACTCCTAAGTCTGCGCTTGCCGGCAGGCGCCGGTCGTGCAGCCAGTACCGCCATTCCATCCCGTGAACAAGGGTGCTGACCGGCATGTGCGGCTTCGTGTCTTTCGACCGGACTCGGCTCATCCGATCCCTTCGCTCGGCTGGGGTCAGAGTGTCCACCTGGACTCTTTCCTGACACTGTACTACTTATCGGCCGAAGCCTTCCAGCGACCGGACGGCGCGGAGCCGCACCTTGTCTCCAGGACGGGCCTGCGCCGCCCCGCCGGCAGGGTCACTCGCGCTCCCCTCCAAGGTCGAGGCTAGGCACCGCGGCATCCGTCCTCGTCGTAGGTGTTCCCGGCGCCGACGAGTTCCGCCCACACAGTGAAGTCAGCCCTGAAGAAGCAGCACCTGAGGTTGATCAGGGAATCGAGGGTCCCGGAATTCGTCCTCTACGAGTGCCGCTGACATGCCTGACGCGCTGGGCCGGGCACATGGAGCGCAACACTCTCGGGTACCTGGCCGGCCGCTCGGACTTCGCGATGAGCAGGGTTCCGGGCATGCCAAAGCAAAACGGCCTCGAGGGACTGGCCTGAGGCCATTCTAAGAATCCGTGAAAGTTCGGCAGATGTTTGGTCGGGGCGAGTGGATTCGAACCACCGACCTCCTGGTCCCGAACCAGGCGCTCTAGCCAGGCTGAGCCACGCCCCGACAGGTGGGAAGAAGTATCTGAACGTCAGTTTACCATGCCGCCCGCGCCCGCCGCGCTTCAGAACTTCTTCAGCTCTTCTTCCAGCGCCTTCAGTCCCCTGCGGCGATAGATCTGCAACAGCCGGTCTTCTTCCGGCGTCGTGCTCAGCGCCCTCGCGACGCGCGGGTTCTGCAGCGCGGCCCGGGTGGGTATCCACACGCGCCCGTCGGCGAACTCCACGTTACTTACGAATCCGGTCATGCTGGTGATCGACACCGGCGCGCCCGGCCGCGACGAGAATCGCAGCACCGCATCGGACGTCATCTGCCGTTTCCCGCCGGGCGCGATGTTCAGGTCCGCGGGAAGCGATCCCGCCAGAAATTCGCGCCCCTGCTGGTCTTCGAGAATCCACCCGATCTCCACCGATCGTATCTCGCGCTCGGAATGATTCAGCACGTCCAGCGAGGGCGGCACGGCTTCATTCCCGCGCACCTCGGCGAACCCTCCGGGCGAATCCACCGGCGCATCCGGGAAGTGCACGAACGCGAACTGCACCCGGCGCTCGGGGTCGGTATTGGTCGGCCGGCCGCGCACCATCTGCACCTGCACGCCCGGCTGCGAACGCCGCACCGCCACCGCCAGTATCTCCTGCTGCAGCCGTTGCGGACCGCCTTCGTCCAGCAGGGCCCGGTAGAAGCGGCGATCGCGCCGCGCTTCCAGTTCATAAACGGTGAGCGCGTGCCGCGAGTTGAGCCGGTTCGGACCGTAGAACCCGAGATTGTCGAACAGAATGCCGTCGAGCCCAACCTCTATCGTCCCGCCGGCCACCTGCACGGGCCGCAACAGTCGCAGGTCGATGTGGACGGGGAAGGTTTCGCCGGACGCAACGTCCAGGCTCGGAACCGTAACCGAGGCCTTGCCGCCCGGAGTGACATCCTCCGCCTGCACCACCAGCGTGATGCCGCGAATGCGTTGCGCGCCGGAATTTCGCAGCGTCAGGGCCAGACGGAAATCCACAACGGACGCTCCGCCGCGCGCCGATTCCACCGTGCCGCTTGAATCCATCGACAGCACCGCCACCGGAGAATCCGGCGGAAGATGCACGCTGGGCAGCACTACCGCGCCGGCCGGGACCGAAGCGGCAGCGAGTACGGCCAACCATGACGCCCAATTACTGCGCATCGTACACCCTCGTGATGGTGGCCTGGCCGGTGTCGTTGTCCACCACGCGCGCGCCCACCGACCCCTGCGTGCTCACGGAAAGCGTCACCTCGTCGGGGTCCGCGGGCCGAAATGCCATCGAGGAGCCATTCGCCTTCCACTCGATTCCTTCGGGCGATGCCATCAGCACGCTGTTATCGGCCTCCGCCCGGGCGGGTCCGATCACCGGCGGCGCTTCCGCCGGCCGGTGGGAGGTTAACCGGCCGAGGGCGGTGAGCAGGTGATTCGCCTGTGGGCCCGGCAGGTTCATCCAGAAACCGGCCACGAAGAGGCACGCGACCAGCGCGGCCGCCAGCGCGCCGTTCCAGCGCAGGCGGGGAAGTCTCCGGCGCCCGCGGAAATCTCCAACGCACTCACCGGCGGCGAGGCCGACGCGAATATTTCCGGTCATCTCCTCGGCCAGCCCGCCCCAGTCCAGCCCGGCAGGCATTTCGTCGGAGGCGGATCGGACGTTCTCGCGGATTCGGGTGAATGCCGCCATCTCCGCGCGGCAACGGCTGCAATTGCGCACATGCCAGCGCGACCGCAGACGAGCCAGCCAGTCGAGATCGCCGCCGGCGAGCAGCGCCAGAGTGGCCGCGTCCGGATGTTTTGCCGGCAAGCCGTTCACGGACGCCTCCTCTCCATATAGCGGCGGAATTTCACGCGCGCGTTCGCGATATGCGATCGTACGGTGGCCTTCGAACAATTCAGTTCGCGCGCAACATCATCGGCGGGCAGCCCTTCCACGTCGCGCAGCAGCAGCGCCGTACGCTCGCGGTCGGTCAGCATGTCCAGGCCGCGTTCCAGCCACGCGCGTCTCTCGGACCGCAGCAGCACCTGCTCGGGGCTCTGCTCGGTGCTGGTGGTGAACTCCTCCAGCAGGCGGCCGGAGAGCGCATCGGGAAGCGAATCGATTTCGCAGAAGCTGACCTTGCCGTTGCGCCGCAGGAAATCGATGGCGGTATTGCTGGCAATGCGCGAAAGCCAGTGAGCGGCCTTCTGTGCGTCCCGGAGCTGGTCCTGCCGCTGGAGGGCTTTGATGAACGCCTCCTGGGTGAGGTCCTGCGCGTCGGCGACGTTGCCCACAATGCGATAGGTGAGCAGGAATATTCGCCGTAAATTGTCGGAAATAAAGCGGCTTTGCTGTTCCTGCGAAAGTGGTTCGTCGAGTGACGAGGGGCCCGCGCCTTCCGTCATGATGCCCTCGAAGACACGAACCGCGGTTGCCATGATCTACTACATGGTGACGTTGAACCGGTTGAAACGTGCAGGACGTTCTGCGCGTCGCGCGCTAATCCTGGGTCCGGCGGTATGGCCTTCACTGTCGTCGTCCCGTATAGTAATCGCTCGCGGAGCACGAAAGCTTCAGTTATCAGGTTATCCTGAATTCGGGTATGAGACCTGTTGCGGTTGCCGGTATTGGGAAAACGCCGTTCGGGGCATTTCCGGATCGCGATCTTCGCTCGCTGGCGGTGGAAGCCGGCCGCAAAGCGCTCGAGGATGCTCATCTGACGCCGGATCGGGTGGAGGCGTTCCACCTCGGCAATTTCGCCGGACCCTCCTTTGTCGGCCAGAATCATCTGGCGCCCTTCGTGGCCTCCGGTCTGGGCATCACCGGAGTGCCTGCCACTCGTTTCGAGGCCGCCTGCGCGTCCAGCGGCGCAGCGTTTTTCCATGCCTGGTCGGCCGTTGCAGCGGGAATCTACGACGCGGTACTGGTGGTGGGAGTAGAGAAAATGACGTCCCAGCCCACTCCCCGGGTGGCCGAGATCCTTGCCGGCGCCGGCGATGTCGGCGGCGAGGTCCGTGCGGGCGCAACATTCCCGGCGCTGTTCGCCATGATTGCCCGGCGGCACATGTATCAGTACGGCACCACGCGCGAGCAGCTCGCGGCCGTCGCGGTGAAGAACCATGCCAACGGCGCGAAGAACCCGTACGCGCACATGCGCAAAATCGTCACCATGGAACAGGTGCTGGCGGGAAAGCCGGTGGCCGACCCACTCACCGTTTACGACTGTTCACTGGTAAGCGACGGCGCCGCAGCCGTGCTGCTTCTGCCATTCGAGCGCGCGGCGGAGTTCACGGACAAGCCCGTGCGGGTGCTGGGCGTCTCGCAAACTTCCGACCGCGTGGCGCTTGACGAAAAGCAGGACATCACCACGCTTGCTGCTGTGCGGCCTTCGGCTGACAAGGCTTACCGGATGGCCGGCGTCACCGCGGGCGACATCCAGTTCGCCGAGGTGCACGACTGTTTTACCATCGCCGAAATTCTCGCTTACGAGGACCTCGGTTTCGTGTCGAAGGGCGAGGGCGGACCGTATGCGCAGTCGGGCGCGACCTGCCTTCGCGGCGAGCGGCCGGTGAACGCCAGCGGAGGCTTGAAAGCGAAAGGCCACCCGGTGGGCGCAACCGGCGTCGCGCAGATTTGCGACGTGGCCCTGCAGATCCGCGGCGAGGCGGGCGAGCTTCAGGTGAAGCGCAACCAGATCGGGCTGGCGCAGAATCTGGGCGGTTCAGGCGCCACGTCGGTAGTCACCATTCTGGGGGTCGCATGAGCGCTGCCGTGGAGCCCCTCGGACCGGGAACCATTTACACCGAGACCGTGGTCTGGTCGCCGCCGGAGATGTACGTCAACGACGCGCCGTACCAGATTGCCATTGTGGACCTGGGCGAGCGCCGCGTCACTGCGCGCATTCTGGGCGACCGCGTGTACATCGGCGACCCGGTCCAGTTCGTCGAATACCGGAACGGCGTGCCGTACTTCAGGCGTTGATGCCCGCTAGTGCCTCCCAGTTGTCCGTGGGGCAGACGATCGGTTTATGTCGTCTGCCTGTTCGAGTGCCCGGGCAGGGCAGACGACAAAACCCGATCGTCTGCCCCACGGGGAAGCGAAGCTACGTTTTCAGGGGAGCGGTTTCATGATGCGTCTCGCTGAGCGCATGGCGCGCATCGCCACCGAGACCGCGTTCGACGTGCTGGCGCGGGCTCGCGCGCTCGAGGCGCAGGGCCGCGGCATCATTCATCTCGAGATCGGCGAGCCCGATTTCCCAACGCCTCCGCACATTGTCGAGGCCGCGAAGCAGGCCCTCGACGACGGCTTCACGCGCTATGGACCCGCGCAGGGGTTGCCGGAGCTGCGCGAGGCTATTGCCGCATCTGTCCAGCGCACACGCGGCATTACGGTTTCGCCTGACTGCATTTCCATCGTGCCGGGCGGTAAGCCCATGATCTTCTTTCCGATGATGGCGCTGCTCGAGCCGGGCGACGAGGTGATCTATCCGAACCCCGGCTTCCCCACGTACGAATCGATGATCGATTTCCTGGGCGCCGTACCCGTGCCGATGCCGCTTGTCGCCGAGCGCGGCTTCTCCTTCGATCTCGATCTGTTCGCACGCAGGCTGTCGAAACAGACGAGGCTGGTGATTCTGAATTCGCCGCAAAACCCGACGGGCGGCATGATCCCCGCCGAGGACATTCGCGCTCTCGCCGACATGCTCCGCCATCGCGACGTCGTTGTGCTGTCCGACGAGATCTATTCGAATATCTGGTTCGACGAGCCGCCCCGGTCCATCGCTGCCGAGCCGGGCATGCTCCACAGCACGGTGATTCTCGACGGCTTTTCGAAGACATACTCGATGACCGGGTGGCGCATCGGCTACGGCGTGCTGCCGTCCCCGCTGGTGGATGCGGTAAACAGATTGATGGTGAACTCGAACTCGTGTACGGCCACGTTCACCCAGCGGGCCGCCATCGCCGCGCTTAATGGACCGCAGGACGCCGTGGGCGCAATGGTGGCCGAGTTTCGCCGCCGCCGCGACGCGTTCTGCGCGGGGCTCAACCGCATTCCCGGATTTCGTTGTCCTACGCCGAAGGGCGCCTTCTACGCGTTCCCGAACATTTCCGGCACGGGATGGGAATCGAAAGCGCTGGCCGACGCGCTGCTCGAGAAGGCCGGCGTCGCCTGCCTCAGCGGCACGGGATTCGGGACGTACGGCGAAGGCTATCTCCGCTTCAGCTTCGCCAATTCTTTCGAGAACCTGATGGAGGCGGTGGATCGCATGGCGCGATTCATGGCCGGCTCGCCGCCCCGTGCAGACCCGGAGGGAATTTGGTCGTCTTATCCGTGATAGCGCTGTTCAGTTGCCACTGCGTCAGACTCTGAGCTTTGCTGAGGTCCGTGCCGCGAAGGTCGGAGCCGTCGAAGTTTACGTTCGCGACCTGCGCATCTTCGAAATCGGCGTCGCGGAGATCCGCATGGCTCATGTCGGCGCCTTCCAGTTCCACCTCGCGAAAGACGGTTTTTCTGAGTATCCAACCCTTCAGGTCCGCGTGCCACATTCTGCTGGAGCCGATTTTAGAGAAATTGTACCCGGAGAGATCCTTGCGGTAGATCCTCCTCGAGTGATCGATTGGCAGCCCCAGTGTTGAGGCGTCATCTAAATCCCACACCGCGAGAACCCAATTCACGGATTCGTGAAGACTGCCCAAGACAGCTGGAAAGGGAAGCTCCCTGTACGTCGGCTAAGGCAAGACTCCCGACGTCAGAGGTAGGTATCAACGTGGCGCCCCTCAGGTTGGCGGAGCTGAGATTGGCCCTGGACAATCGCGCAGCGACGATGTGCGCGTTGTGCAAGTCCGCTCCGGTGAAGTCGCAGCCGGACAGATCCGCACCCTCGAGCTCAACGTTTGCCATGACGGAGTAGCTCGCCTTGCAGCCCTTGAGATTCCGACCGTACAAGCCCCTAGTTCCTCGCACGTCGCTCTCGCCGGTCCCGGTCCCGAGTTCCGGTGGAGACAGTTTGGCGTACGACAGATCGGCGTGAGACCAGGAACCGTAGCGATCCGGTAGTGAGTCCTGGAATACCCGGAAAGAAAAGACCCACAGGGACACGGATATCGGAAGCGCCCAGACAACCTTCCGGAGAAGCCGCCCCTGCGCGAACAAGCGGCGCCAATAGAACCTGTTCGGGGGCGAGCCGCGCAGCGTCCTCTGCGCAATCGACGTGAAGAAAAGACTCGCTGTGATGACAACCGCCAGCGAGAAAAGCTGAACCGCTGTGAGCCAGGCGAGGCGCGCCACCAGAGAACGCAGCCACAGCAGCGCAATCGTAATCGGCACTACCCACCACCCCAGGAGCCACGCCAGGAATGCCTGCCACCTCACCAGCCCTGTTGCCTCCGCGCGGAACCGCCTGACCTGCGTTTGCACAATGCCGCTCAGGAAGAAGGGAGAGGCGCGTTTGTGCAGCGGGGCGCCATCGGGAAAGACCGCCGGCAGGGACGTGAACGCTTCCCACAGTTGCTGCAGAGAGTACTGAAGAAACAGGAACATGACAGCGAGGAGCAGCGGAGCGACCACATAGAAGCCGTAGGGCGAGATTTTCGTTTGTACGAACGGCAGCGCTGTGTCGTGCTCCACGCCGAAGAATCCCTGATCCGTCGTGGTTCCAACGGTGAGCCAACAAAACAAGCAGGCCAGGATGGTAGAGGTCCATGAGCGGGCCGAACTTTTTGTGTTGCTCTCTACGGCCTTCAGCCCTTCAAACTTTTCGATCGCCTTAGGAAGATGCGCTCCCGTGAGATTGGCGCCGCGCAACTGCCATGCCGCGAGGCCGTCCACACGCTCCAGTCGAGCGCCCTCGAGGAAGGCGTCTTTCAGGTCGACGCCACTGAGATCCGACCCGGTCAGGTCGACGCGCCGCAGATCGCAGCCCGCCAGAGAAACACCGTGGAAATCCACGTTGTGCAGGTTTAATGGCGGCCCGCGTCCTCGAGCTTGCGGGCTCGAAGAGCTGCGAGTTGTTCCACCGTCAGCGACGTCCGGTCCGGAGCGGCGGTTGGCACGGGAACAATTATAAGGCGGTCACGAGATCCTCGCGCGCGCGTCAACGCTGGAGGATGCGGGCAATGGCTCTGCGTGCTCAGAATAAGATTGCGGTTGCCTCCGCGATTTTTCCTCGCCGCCCTGAACCACTTTTCAATCCCGTATGCGTCTATACTCCCTGGTGGTGTTCCTGAAATCTCCTGCACGTCTGGCCGCACTCGCCGCCATCGCTGTTGTTCTGTGCGGCTGGGCGCCGCATGAAGGGTCGGACTACTTTGCTCCTGCCCATCGCCTGAACGCGATCGGCGTCGATCGGGGCGACATCAGCGACCTGATGCTCGCCGAGCGCACCCGCCTTATGATTGAATCGCAGACCTTCGCCATCATGCGCGACTCGCGGGCGCTCGACGGAGCGGAGCGCATCACCAGCCCGAAGATGCAGAAGATCTTCAACTCGGCCGCCGAGCGCAGCGGCGTCCCCGCGCCGGTCATCTCCGCCATCGCGTATCTGGAGAGCTGGGGAAATCCGCAGGCGGAGAGCCCCACCGGTCCGAAGGGCATCATGCAGATTTCCCAGGCCACGGCGCGCGCCATGGGCCTGCGGATGATCTACAGAACCACTTACCGCACGACGAAAGAGCGCCGCCAGGTACGCTCCAAACACGGTAAGCCGGTGTATAAGACGGTCAAGGTCAGGACGGCTCACACGGTTCTGCTGCGCGATGAACGGATGGATCCGGGGCGCGCCATTCCCGCCGCCGCCGAATTTCTGGCCGGCATGGAGCAGAAGTTCGGCGGTCTCGACTGGGCCATCTGGGCGTACCACTGTGGCACGGGCTGCGTCAGCGACTTCCAGGAAATGACGAGCCGTGCGGATGGCCTCAAGGACCATCCATCGGTGGCGAAGGTCTTCTTCTCGGCGAGTCCCGTGCACAATCGCGAGATCTGGCAGGCGCTGATGGAGCAGATGGACCGCGACTACTCGCCCACGTACTGGTTCCGCATCATGCGCGCGCAGCAGCTTCTGGCCGTGTATCAGGAAGACCCCGAAATGTTTCAGAAGCTCCAGGAGGAGTATCGCTACGAGTTCGACCCCCTGGGGCGCGCGCCCAATCGCTTATCGGCCTGGATGAAGCCGCGCGATCTGGTGTACAAGACCTGCGACGACATCCAGCACGATATCGGCAGCAAGCTGATGCGCGCCATGGACGACCCGGATTACTACGGGTTCCTGTTGCGCCGCACGGGTTTCGATTCGCTTGGCGAGCTGGACCCGGACCATCGTGACGACTACCTGAGCGCGTCTCCCTCGGCCCTGGGGACGCTGCTGACCATCGCGTTCGAGACGCGCCGGCTGCATCAGGCGCTGCACCCGCACGGCGAGACGTTCTTTCCCATCGAGGTAACCGGACTGGTTCGCCCGCTCGACTACGGAATGAAAGCGGGGCACACGTTCGGTACCGGGAAGGCTCGTTTCGACGCGCTGTGCAGCGGACAGGCGTTCGCCATCTCGCTGGCGAATCTGCCGCCAGGCGAGCGGGAGGCCCTTCGTTTCGTGCTCGACGACATCGGCTGGCTCGGCTACCTGGGCTTTGTGGAGGAATCGCCGGGCAGCGGGACCATCGTGGTGGGCTGCTCGCCCAGCTCGCGCGATTTTTTCGCCGACGTGTACGCCGACGCGGTCAAGCCAAAATCGGAGCAGGCTGCGGAATGAGAATGGTCTGAATGTTCTTATGACCGGTCGATATGGGGTTCTCGTCCGGCCCGAACAGGTGTTCGCATAGTTTCTCCGCGGCGTGGGGCTGTGTGAAGACGATCTCGACTTTGCGACCCGAGAGTGCGATCATTCGGCTCGCCAGGTCCACAATCCGTACCGGCTCTCCCGTGTCGAAAACGAGCGTCTCGCCGCCGTGACCGACGATGCAGGCCTGCAGCATAAACTGCGCTGCTTCCGTGGGGGTCAGGAAGTATCGCCGCATCTCCGGATGCGTGACGGTCACCGGACCTCCGCGCTCGATTTGGCGCGCGAAGATGGGGACCACGCTGCCGCTGCTGCCCAGAACATTTCCGAAACGGACGGTCAGGAACTCGGTGCCGCCGGGCTTGATGGATTGCACCAGGATCTCGGCCGCGCGCTTGCTCGCTCCCATGACGCTCGCGGGTTGCACGGCCTTGTCGGATGAGACGAGCACGAACGTGCGTACGCCTGAGCGCACCGCGGCGTTCGCGGCCGTGAGCGTGCCGCTGACATTATTCTCGATGGCTTCGGCGGCGTTCGCCTCCATCAGCGCCACGTGCTTGTAAGCGGCGGCATGGAAGACGACCGAGGGCTGGTAGCGGTCGAAGGTCCCCTGAACGCGCGCGGCATTCTGAACATTGCCGACCACCGGCACGATCCGTTCGTCGGCGTCCTGGGTCAGTTCGAACAGGCCACCCTCCGAGATGTCGAAGGCGATGACGCGCCCCGCGCCGAAGCGGGCAAGTTGTCGGCACAACTCCGAACCGATGGAACCGGCGGCCCCGGTAACGAGTACGACAGCGCCCGCGAATCGCGCCCCGATCGCGTGTTCGTCCACGCCGATCGGCTCGCGGAAAAGAAGATCTTCGACCCGAAACTCCAATCCACTTTATAGCACCGGACCGCTGGGTCCCCGTGGGGCAGGCCATCGGTCTTTGTGGCCTGCCGGCTTCCTGTTAGCAATGGCAGACGACAAAAGACGATCGTCTGCCCCACGGGAGGCCGCCTTTGCTATACTCGAAATTCATGCGCCTTCACGCCCATCGCCATCATCCCCACCACGGGTGACGGGCGGGTCTGTGAGCGCGTATCGCAACTGATAAAACCTCGCCCGCCACGCCGAAAGGTCTGGTGGGTTTTGTGTTTATGTGGGGCTATGATTCTCGATTTCAAAAAGCTCGACGGCCTCGTTCCGGCCGTGATACAGGATGCGGCAAGCGGCCGCGTTCTCATGCTCGGCTTCATGAACGAAGAGGCCTTCCGCAAAACGGTTGAGACCGGCTTTGCCACGTTCTTCAGCCGGTCGCGCAACAAGCTGTGGCTGAAAGGCGAGAGCTCCGGCCACAAGCTGGTGGTGAAAGAGATTTCCACCGATTGCGATCAGGATGCCGTGCTGCTCAAAGTGGAGGCGCTCGGACCCGGCGTCTGCCACGAGGGCTACCAGAGCTGCTTCTTCCGGCGTCTGGAGGACGGCGCATGGAGCGTCACCGACGAGCGCGCGTACGATCCCGCCGCGGTGTATGGGTCCAAACAATGAGGCTCAAGCTCGGTATTCCCAAAGGCTCGCTCGAAAACGCCACGGTGGACCTGTTCCGCCGCGCCGGCTTCAACATCACCACCAGCAGCCGATCGTACTTTCCCGCCATTGACGATCCAGAGATCGAGTGCATGCTCATCCGCGCGCAGGAAATGGCGCGCTACGTCGAAGACGGCGTCCTCGATGCCGGGCTCACCGGCCGCGACTGGGTGGAAGAAACCGAAGCGCAGGTGGAGACGGTGGCCGATCTGATCTACGCCAAGCAGAGCTTCGGCAAGGTGCGCTGGGTGCTCGCGGTTCCGGAGACATCGGCCTTCCATTCGGTGAAGGATCTGCAGGGGAAGGTCATCGCCACCGAGTTGGTCCAGGCGACGCGCCGCTATCTGGAGCGCAATGGAGTGAAGGCGAAGGTGGAGTTCAGTTGGGGCGCAACGGAGGTGAAGCCGCCGGTGCTGGCCGACGCCATAGTTGAAGTGACCGAGACCGGCTCATCGTTGCGCGCCAATAACCTGCGAATCGTCGAGACGGTACTCGAATCGAACACGCAGCTCATTGCCAACCGCGAATCGTGGCAGGACGAGTGGAAGCGCCGCAAGCTGGCGGACATCCGCATGCTCCTCGAAGGCGCCATCAACGCGCTCGGCAAGGTGGGCCTGATGCTGAACGTCCAGAAGAGCGCGCTCGAGGCCGTGCTGAACGTGCTGCCTGCGCTGAAGAACCCGACCATCTCCAGCCTCAGCGACCGCGACTGGTTCGCGGTGAACACTATCCTCGACGAATCCACCGTGCGCACCATTATCCCGCGGCTGAAAGAGGCCGGCGCGCAGGGCATCGTCGAATATCCGCTGAACAAGATCGTAATGTGACCATGCTGCGCATTCTGAACATCGCCGACGCTCAGCAGTTCATCACCCGCCGGGCCGTGCGCCTGGCCGAAGCCGAGGGCGTGGTGGCGCCGATTCTCGAACACGTGCGCAAAAGGGGAGACGCAGCGCTCATCGAGTGTGCGCGGAAGTTCGACAAGGTCGAGCTCAAGAGCATCCGAGTGCCCCTCGGCGAGGTCGCAGTCGCGCCTGCTTTCCTCAGTGCTCTGGAGACCGCCGCCGGGAACATCCGCGCCTATGCGGAGAGCCAGCTTCCGCAGGAGAAGTGGACCGACTGCGGCGACGGCCGCAGGCTCGGCCAGATTGTCCGGCCGCTGGAATCCATGGGGGCCTACATCCCCGCGGGCCGCTATCCACTGCCATCCACTCTGCTGATGACCGTGATCCCGGCGCAGGTGGCCGGCGTGAAGACCATTTGCGTGGCGTCGCCAAATCCCAGCCCAGAGATCCTGGGCGCGGCCGCATGGCTGGGCGTCGGGCATCTGTTCCGCATGGGTGGAGCCCAGGCGATTGCCGCGCTGGCGTTCGGAACCGAGACCGTGCCGAAGGTGGATCGCATCGTCGGCCCCGGGAACATCTATGTCGCCGCGGCCAAGAAGCTGCTGGCGGGCGAGGTCGGGATTGACTTCGTTGCCGGCCCCACGGAGATCGTCATCATCGCGGCGGAAGGCGACGCGCGTTGGATCGCCGCCGATATGCTGGCCCAGGCCGAGCACGATCCCGAAGCCTCGGCCATTCTGCTCACGACGTCGCCTCAGCTCGCCGAACGCGTAGCGGCGGAAGTGGCGCGACAACTGGAGACCCTGCCTACGGCGGCCGTGGCGCGTGAGGCGATTGACAAGAACAGCGCCGCGATACTGGTCTCTTCCATGCAGGAAGCGATGGAAGCATCCAACCGTCTTGCCCCCGAGCACCTGGCGCTGCACGACGCTGGGCTGCTCTCGTCCGTTCAGCATGCCGGCAGCGTGTTTCTCGGTCCGATGAGCACCGAGGCCGCGGGCGATTACGCCTCTGGTCCGAATCACGTTCTGCCGACATCGGGGGTGGCGCGCATCCGCGGCGGCCTGTCTTCCGCCGACTTCGTCAAGGTGATCTCGGTTCAGGAGCTCAATGCAGGTGCGCTCGCGCAGCTTGCCCCGGCTATCACGACACTGGCCCGGGCGGAGGGGCTGGAAGCGCACGCGCGCTCCGTGGAGGTGCGCCTTGGGTAAGCAGCCATGTGGGGCCCGGCTGGCGTCTGTGGGGCAGGCCATCGGTGTTTGTGGCCTGCCGGCTTCGTGTCAGCAATCGCAGACGACAAAAGACGATCGTCTGCGCCACACCGAGGATCTGATCCATGCCATCTAAGCCAGGCCTCGATCTTCCGCCGGGCGTGCTCCAGCCGCGTGAGGCTGTCCTGCGCATGGCGCCCTACTCCCCGCCCACCGGGGGACGCGCCGACAAGCTTCGCCTCGATTTTAACGAGAACACCGTCGGCGCCTCGCCGCGCGTCATCGAGTTTCTGCGAGAATACCTGACCGAAAACCGCCTCGCCGTCTATCCCGAGTACACCGATGTGAAGCGTGGGCTCGCCGGCTATTTCGGAGTCGATCCAGAGGACTTCATCCTGACCAACGGCACCGACGAAGCCATCCAGGTGCTCATCAACACGTACGTCGATGACGACGACGAGGTCATTGTGCCGCAACCGTCGTACGCCATGTACCGCTTCTACGCGGAGCTGGCCGGGGCGAGCGTTCGCGAGATCCCTTATCGGCGCGAGAAACTGGCGTTCCCACTGGAAGAGTTGCTGGAAGCGATCACTCCGGCCACGCGCGCCGTCCTGATCTCGAACCCAAATAACCCAACCGGAACAGGCACGACGCGCGCCGGCCTCGAGAAGATCCTCGAACGCGCTGTGAATGGCGCTGTTCTGGTGGACGAGGCCTATTACGAATTCTGCGGCGTCACCATGCTGCCGCTGCTCAACGACTACCCGAACCTGTTCGTCAGCCGCACGTTCTCGAAGGTGTTCGGCATGGCTGCGATGCGCGTGGGCTGCCTGTTCTCGCAATCGGAGAATGTGGAATTCCTGCACAAGGCGAAGTCGCCCTACAGCGTGAACATGATCGGCGCCATGGCCGCCCGCGCCGCCATCGAGGACACCGACTACATTCGGTGCTATGTCACGGAAGTGCTGGCCGCGCGCGAGCTGCTGTACGTGGGCCTGGAGGAATTGGGGATCCCTTACTACGCGAGCCAGGCGAATTTCGTGCTCTTCCAGGCGGGCGGCCGCGCCATCCCGGTCCGCGACGAACTGCGCAGGCGCGGCGTGCTGGTGCGCGATCGCAGCTACGAGATCGCCGGCTGCGTCCGGGTTACGGTAGGGACGCGCGAGGACGTGCGACGCTTCCTGGACGAGCTGAAGCGGATATGGTAAATCTCGCGCCCGACATCATCGTCTTCGACATGGACGGCGTCCTGGTGGACGTTAACGAATCGTATCGCGAGACCATCGTCCAGACCGTTCAACACTTCACCGGTACGACTATTCCGCGCGAGCGAATTCAGGACTACAAGAACCAGGGTGGCTGGAACAACGACTGGGAGCTGTCGCACCGGCTGTGCGCCGACTGCGGCACGCAGGTCGAATACGGCGCCGTGGTGGATCACTTCAATCATCTCTTCCTCGATCAGGGCCTGATCCATCGCGAGCAGTGGATTCCGCGCGATGGCTTGCTGGAGCGGCTCGCGTCGCGCTATGAGCTGGCCATCTTCACGGGAAGGAACATGACCGAGCTGCGCATCACGCTGGCCCGCGAGGGCTGGACGGGCCGTTTCCTGACGGTGACGTCGGATGACGTGGTGAGGTTTAAACCCGACCCGCAGGGTCTCGAAATGATCATGGGCCAGCGGCCGGGCAGGCAACTCCTGTACATCGGCGATACCGTGGACGACGCTCGCGCCGGTCGAACTGCCGGCGTCCCGTTCATCGGCATCGCGACGCCGGAACTGGCGCCGCTGCTCTATCGCGAGGGTGCCGTGGCCGTTCTGGACAGCATCAACGAACTGGAGGATCTGCTGTGCGCCGCGCCTCTCTGACCAGGAACACGAAAGAGACGCAGATCGCCGGCCGCCTGAATATCGATGGCGCCGGTGCATACGACATTTCCACCGGTATCCGTTTTTTCGACCACATGCTGGAGCTGTTCACAAAGCATGGCGGGTTCGACCTGAAACTGAAAGCCGTGGGCGATCTGGACGTCGATCAGCATCATACGGTGGAAGACGTCGGCATTGCGCTCGGTCAGCTTTTCTCGAAAGCGCTCGGCGACCGGCGCGGCATCAATCGCGCGGGGTATTTCGTGCTGCCCATGGATGAGACGCTCGCGGTGGTGGCGGTGGACCTCGGCGGGCGGCCCGCGCTGGTGTACAAGGATCTGGTGCGCGTTCGTCTGGTGGGCGACCTGCAGACGGAGCTGGTGGAAGATTTCTTCGGCGGGTTCGTGAATCATGCCGGCGCGAACCTGCACGCGAAGGTGCTCTATGGCCGCTCGAATCACCACAAGATCGAGGCGATCTTCAAGTGCTTCGCCCGCGCGATGCGCTACGCCTGCTCGAAGGACGATCGGTTGAAAGATCAGTTGCCGTCCACGAAAGGCCTGCTGTGACTGGCGCCGGCACGCTCCGAGTTACGTGCAGGCTAAAAGCCTGCTCTACTACGGATCTTGAAGTGACAGTAGAGCAGGCTTTCAGCCTGCATGGAGGCCGATCGTGATCTCGCTCCTCGATTACGGCGCCGGCAATCTGCGATCGGTCCAGAACACTCTGGCTGCGATCGGCGCGGAGGTCGAACTCGTCCGCGATGCAGAAGGCCTGCGCCGCGCGACGAAGATCATCCTGCCCGGCGTCGGGCACTTCGGCCAGATGATGCGCTCCCTCGATTCGATGAACGTCCGCGTCGCGCTGCTCGACGCAATCCGCGCAGGTGTTCCTTTTCTGGGTATCTGCCTTGGCCTGCAAGGCCTGTTCGAGCGCAGCGAAGAAGCGCCCGAGTGCGCGGGGCTCGGCCTGTTCCCAGGCTCCGTCCGCCGCTTCTCCGCCGATGCGCGCGTGCCGCACATGGGCTGGGACAATCTCGAAGTGAAGCCTGGCGCCCGGCTGCTCAGGGGCGTTGCGCCCGACCCCTACCTCTACTTCGCGCACAGCTACTACGCGCCCGTTAGCGACGCTACCGCGGCCACGTGCACATACACCGTCCCGTACACGGCGGTTCTGGAACGCGACAATGTTTTCGGCGTGCAGTTCCACCCCGAAAAATCCGGCCCGCTTGGCCTGCAGATTGTTAGGAATTTCGTGGAACTCTGATGCTGGCCAAGCGAATCATTCCGTGCCTCGATGTCACCGCGGGCCGCGTAGTGAAGGGCGTCAACTTCGTGAACCTGCGCGATGCCGGAGACCCGGTGGAGCTGGCCGAGCGATACAACGATCAGGGCGCGGATGAGCTGGTGTTCCTCGACATCACAGCTTCGAGCGATGCCCGCGAGACGATGGCCGACGTCGTGGCGCGAACCGCGCGAAAGGTCTTCATCCCGCTGACGGTGGGAGGCGGCATCCGCAGCGTGGCCGACGCGCGCACGATACTACTGTCGGGCGCCGAGAAGGTGTCGGTGAATACCGCCGCGGTCCGCCGGCCGGAGCTGATCCGCGAGCTGAGCGAGGAGTTCGGGGCGCAGGCAGTGGTGCTTGCCATCGACGCCCGGCGGAACGCGCGCGGCGGCTGGAATGTGTTCACCCGCGGAGGGCGGGACGACGAGGGCATCGACGCCATCGAATGGGCGCAGCGCGGCGAAGCGCTGGGCGCGGGCGAGATCCTGCTGACGTCCATGAATACCGACGGCGTTCAGGAAGGGTTCGATTGCGACCTGACCCGCGCGGCCTCCGAGGCCACGCATATTCCGGTGATCGCTTCGGGCGGCGCCGGCAAGCCCGAGCACTTCAGGGGCGTCCTCACCGAGGGCCGGGCCGATGCCGCGCTCGCGGCCTCCATCTTCCATTACGGCACGTACACGGTGAGCGATCTCAAGCGGTATCTGGCTGGGTGCAATGTCCCGGTGAGGCCCGCATGAAAAGTTGTCTTTTGTGGGGCGGGCGCCACGCCTGCAGCCGGCGCCTCGCCGGCATTGACGCAAGGCGGGCGGGGCGCCCGCCGCAGGCCGGGGGCCTGCCCCACAACAGCCGATGATCATTCCCTGCATAGATCTGATGGGTGGCAAAGTCGTCCAGCTTGTCCAGGGGCGCGAGAAGGCCCTCGAAGGCGACTCGCCTGAAGTAATGCTCCAGCGCTTCGCGGCCTTCCCGCAGATCCAGGTGATCGATCTCGACGCCGCCATCGGCAGCGGCGCCAATGATGACCTGGTCGGCATGCTGGCATCGTGCGCCACCTGCCGCGTTGGCGGAGGGGTTCGCACGGTCGAGCGCGCCCGTGCACTCATCGAGCAAGGCGCGTACCGCGTGATCGTCGGCACGGCTGCGTTTACCCCGGCTCTCGAAGAAATCACCGAAGCTATCGGATCCGAACGCGTGGTGATCGCGCTCGATTCGAAGGAGGGCCGCATCGTGGTGAAGGGTTGGCGCGAGAAGACGGACTTCACCGCGGAAGAGGTGCTGAAACGCTTCGAGCCATACTGCTCGGGGTTCCTCTGCACTTATGTGGACAAAGAGGGCATGATGCAGGGCACCGACCTCGCCTGGTTCCGCCGGCTCCGAGCCGCGACCGCCCACGAGATCACGGCCGCCGGCGGTATCACGACGCTGGACGACGTCCGCGAATTGCACCGGCTCGGCATCCACGCGGCAGTCGGCATGGCCATCTACACAGGCAGGCTCGATCTCGCCGCGCTTCAGCCCTTCGCCCGCGGATGAGCCTTGTCGTAAACGGCCATCAGATCGGTGAGTGACACCTGCGTGTACTTCTGCGTGGTGGACAGCCGCGAGTGGCCCAGCAACTCCTGTATCGCGCGCAGATCCGCGCCGGCGCTCAGCAGGTGCGTCGCAAAGGCGTGCCGGAAGCTGTGCGGGTGCAGGGAGTCGTCGCCGGCCAGGGCGCGCGCGTAGAATCCGACAATCCAGCGAGCGCCGCGCGTGCTCAGGCGCGTGCCGCGATGGCTCAGGAACACGGCGGTCTCGATCGGCGTCGCCTGACGCTCGGCGAGCCAGCGCTCCAGAGCATCCGCGGCTTTACCGCCGTAGGGAACCTGCCGCTCCTTCTTTCCCTTCCCGCGCACGCGGAGCCAGCGCTCGCGCCGGTCCACGTCTTCCAGATTCAGACCGCACAGCTCGCTGATGCGCAGACCGCAGCCGTAGAGCAACTCGAAGATGGCCAGGTCGCGCGCGGGATGCGGCCGCTCTATTTTGTCCGCGGCCACGGCGTCCACCAGAGCGTTGGTCTGCTCTTCGGTGGGCACGCGCGGAAGAGTCTTGGGCGCCTTCGGTGTGCGCACCATGCGGGCCACGTTCTTCTCCACCACGCCTTCACGCAGCAGGAATGCGAACAGGGATCGCACAGCCGCAAGCCTGCGTCGTATAGTCACTACCGCCAGGTTCTGCTCGTAGAGTTCGGCCATCCACTCGCGAATCATGAGCGGATCGAACTCGCGTGGCTCGGGCGGCTCGCCGTCTGGCGGGGTGAAGTAGCCGAGGAACTGCGCCAGATCGCCGCCGTAGCAGATCACCGTGTGCTCGGACGAATTGCGGCGGCGCAGCTCGCTCAGGAAACGCTCGATCTCAATGGCGAGATGCATCACAGCGCAGGCGAAAACGCCTGCTCCACAACAAAGTACTCATCCAGCGCCGCCAGAGCGCGACGGCAGATCTCCGCATGCCGGCCCTGCTTGTCGTGCCGGAAGCGCTGCGGCTGTTCCGGAGGCGGCAGCAGATCGAACGTGATGTTCGCGGGCTGGTAATCTGTCGCGTCCGCGCCCGAGATGTACGCGCACAGCGAGCCGAGCGCCGTCTCTCGAGGCAGCGGCGCCGGCTCACACCCGGCGGCAAGCACGGCGGCGTTCCTTCCGGCCAGCGCGCCCGTCGCGATGGATTCCACGTAGCCCTCGACGCCCGAGATCTGCCCCGCGAAGAGCACGCGCGGATGGGAGCGAAGCTGCAGCGTCGGGGTGAGCAGCGCGGGCGCGTTGATGTACGTGTTGCGGTGGATCTGCCCGTACTGCACGAACTCCGCTCGCTCCAGCCCCGGAATCATGCGGAACACCCGCGCCTGTTCGGGGAAGCGCATGTGGTTCTGGAACCCGACCAGGTTATAGCTGTCGGCCCGCAGGTTCTCCTGCCGCAACTGGACCACTGCGTACGGCCTTCGCCCGGTTCGCGGATCGCTCAGCCCCATCGGCTTCATGGGGCCGAAGCGCAGCGTGTCGCGCCCGCGCCGCGCCAGTTCCTCCACCGGCAGGCAGGCCTCGAAGTAGCAGGCATTGTCCTGCGGGATGTGCGACGGCACGCTCGCCGAGCTGAGCAGCGCATCGACAAACCGTTCGTACTCGTCGCGATCAAGCGGGCAGTTGATGTAGTCGTCGGAATTGTCCATCGACTTGCCGTACCGCGATGCCCGAAACGCGATGGACATGTCGATGGATTCCGCCTCCACGATGGGACTGATCGCGTCGTAGAAGAACAGCCGCTCGGACCCGGTCAGCCGGGCGATGTCCGCCACCAAAGCATCGCTGGTGAGCGGACCTGTGGCCACGATGACGATTCCATCGTCCGGGATGCGGCTCGCCTCTTCGCGCCGCACTTCAATGAGCGGATTCGATTCCACCAGCCGCGAGACCGTTTCGGCGAATGCGACGCGGTCGACGGTGAGCGCGTGTCCGGCCGGAACGCGGGTCTTCCATGCCGCCTCCACCAGGAAAGAACCCAGTCTCCGCAGCTCCTGTTTCAGCAGCCACGGCGCCGTATTCTCCTGCTCAGTCTTCAGCGAGTTGCTGCACACCAGCTCGGCGAAAAGGTCGGTCTGATGCGCGGGCGTCTGCCGCACCGGCCGCATCTCATAAACGCGTGAACGCACGCCGGCGCGAGCCAGCTGGAGCGCGGCTTCGGAACCAGCCAGCCCCCCACCCAGGACAATTACCTGGTACTTTGTTCCGCTCATGAGCGGGAGATCTTTCGCGCTTTCAGGAATGAGGTGACACCGAAGTACGCCAGGAACGCCGCAAACGCGAGCCCGGCGATCAACACGGGGGTGTTCTGCCCCTCGGAACCTCGTCGCATGGCTCCGGCGGCTACGGCAGCAGCGAGCAAAAGGAACAGGAACCCGATAAGCTGGTTCCATAGTACTCGCATAGGCCGCAGGATGCCGGGGAGAATGTGACGGACGAGTTTACCGGCCAGTGAAAACATCTTTCTGGTGTCAGTTTAACGAAGAAGCTGGCGCGGAATTGTAGTCGGGTGTAACATCTACTGGAAAGCTGGTTCCCAGCCGATCAGGAGTGTGTGTGAGGACGGCTGGAAAAAGTCTGAAACTTACGTTAACCGGTGTACATCCAGTGAATTGAGGGTACTGCCGGGGCGCGAAAGAGGTACTCACTTGGACGATCGACTCAAGGAGCTGATGCAGGAGTTGGGGAACGCGATTAACGAGTCGCTTTCCGACTCCGACCGTATCGCGGGAGCGATCGGTGAAATCAAGCGCGCCGGGTACGACGTTTTTCTGGTACTCGAAGCCACCATCGGCTTCAACAAACGCGAGGATGGCGACGCGGACGATGAGACGTCCGGTCAGACAGAAACTGAAGAGGCTGAGGCGCCGGCAAAGCCCCGCCGCTTCGAAGCGGGCAAGATCCGCCTGACCAGCCAGGACCAGAAATTCCTCAAGGCGCTCAAGATCGCCATTGATGAAGACGCGTAGTTAGCCTCCATTCCTCTCCGTTGATGTTGCCGCAGATTGTAGAGCAGGTTCTTAGCCTGCATAGAAAGTGGCGGCGCAGAATACCATTGCCGTAATTGCCGAGAGCCGTCCGTGGCACGGGACATCGCCCGCGTTCTGAACGCCACAAAGCGCGGCGAAGGCTGGTTTCCCGGAGACGATATCAGGCTGGAGTGGCGCGCATGCGCCGCGATCTGCTGCCCATGCTGGCCCGAGTCGTGGCCGCTGATTGTCGGCGAGGACAAGACGCCGAGCTCTCCACGCTGGTAGAGCGCGAACTGGCCATTCGCGCGTTCGTGCCCGAAGACTACCTCAACGTGGTTATACACCGTGCCGCAGCGCCGTGACGAATCCCGGCGCGGCAGGCAAGCTGCCTAATGCCATATCGTTTTCGACGGCGAGCTGAGTCGAAGTCCCTTTTGTGGGGCAGGCCCCCCGGCCTGCGCGGGGCCCCCCGGCCCCGCTGGCCGCGCGGAGAGTAGAGTTGTCGCGTATGGGAGCAGGCCGGCGAGGGTGCCCGCCCCGGCGCCCGCCCCACATCGGCCAGGTGTTCGAAAGCGGGAACACTATATGGCATTGGCAAGCTGCCTGCGCCACGTTGCTGAGCTACACTGAACGGGTCCGTATGCCTGAAGACCGGGACGACACCGATCCCCTCGCTACTCGCACCGCACACGAGAGCGACGTCGGCTCGAAGCTGGTGCTGGGGCCGTATCATCTGCTCGAACTGATCGGCGCCGGCGGCATGGGCGAGGTATGGCTGGCGGAACAGAAGCAGCCGGTTCGACGGCGCGTAGCCATCAAGCTCATCAAGGCGGGCATGGACACGCGCGAAGTCGTGGCGCGCTTCGAATCGGAGCGGCAGGCGCTGGCGCTGATGGATCACCCCGCCATCGCCAGGGTCTTCGACGCCGGTTCCACGCCGCAGGGGCTTCCGTACTTCGTGATGGAATACGTCAATGGCGTTCCCATCACTGACTATTGCGACAGGAACAGACTCACCACGCGGCAGCGGCTGGAGTTGTTCATCCGCGTTTGCGAAGCCGTGCAGCACGCGCACCAGAAAGCCATCATTCATCGCGATCTGAAGCCTTCGAACATTCTGGTGGGCGAGGTGGACGGGAAGCCCATGCCGAGGATCATCGACTTCGGCGTGGCCAAGGCTATCTCGCAACATCTTACCGGGCACACTATTTACACGCGAGTGGGCGCGATTGTGGGAACGCCTGACTACATGAGTCCGGAGCAGGCCGATTCGGCCGGCGTGGATGTGGATACGCGCACCGACGTTTATTCCCTGGGGGTGGTTCTGTATGAGCTGCTGGTTGGCGCGCTGCCGCTGGACTTCCAGAGGTTGCCGCTGGACGAAGTTGTTCGCCGCATCCGCTACCAGGATGCGGCGCGGCCCAGCACGAAGCTGCGGACGCTGGGGGCTGAATCGGCTGCCACGGCCCAGAATCGAGGGGTCGATGTTCCTACGCTCACGCGGCTGCTGAGGGGCGATCTGGACGCGATTACGCTCAAGGCGCTGGAAAAGGATCGCGCGCGGCGCTACGCCACGCCGCTGGATCTGGCGGCGGACATCGGACGGTATCTGAATAACGAGCCTGTGCTGGCTCGCCGCGCCGGCGCGGCATATCGTGCGAGCAAGTATGTCCGGCGGCACCGCGTGGGCGTCGCGGTGGCCTGCGTAGGAGTTCTGCTGCTGGCCGCATTCGCAGTGACGCAGATGGTGGAGTTGCGGCGCATCACTCGGGAGCGCGACCGCGCCGATCGCATCACAACGTTCATGACAGGGGTATTCAGGGTATCGGACCCCAACGAAGCGCGCGGGAACAGGGTTACTGCTCGGGAACTGCTGGACAAAGCGGCAAGCGAGATCGAGCGCAGCCTGGCGAGCGATCCGGAGTTGCAGGCTCGCATGATGTACACCATGGCGCAGGCTTACGACGGACTGGGTCTCGACGAGCGAGCGCTGCCGCTGATTCAGCGAGCTGCAGCGATCCAGATGCGGATTCTCGGGCCCCGCGCCCCGGACACGCTGCGCTCCATGCGATTCCTGGCCTCGGTTCTCCGGTTGCTCGACCGCAATGAGGAAGCGGAGAAAGTGATTCGACCGACGCTCGATGCCGACCGCGAGGTTCTTGGTCCCGAGGCGGAGGAAACACTCTTGGCGCGCGGCGCCCTGGCTCGCATCTTAGCCCGCGAGGAACGTCTTCCCGAGGCAGAGAAGGTGCAACGCGAGACGCTGGACGTGCAGCGCAGAGTCCTGGGTCCCCTCCACCCGGACACTCTGCAATCTATGAATAGCATGGGCTCCGTGTTGCAGCTGGAAGGCCGATACGCCGAATCGGCGGAGTTGTTCCGCAAGTTGATCGAGCTGGATCGCCGGACGTTTGGCCCGGATCACCCGGACACGCTGCAGTCAATGTACAACCTGGGCAACATCCTGGACTGGCAGGGCAGGCCTGTCGAAGCGGAGAAAGTGCACCGCGAGCTGCTGCCAGAGCAGCGCCGGGTTCTGGGTCCCGATCACCCGGATACGCTTACCACGTGGCTGGATCTCGGCGAAGACTTGTACGACCAGCACCGATACAAAGAAGCTGAAGCATCACAGCGTGAGGCACTCGATCACCTGATGCGGACGTTCGGTCCGCGGGACCGGCAGGCGATTCGCGGCCAGTCTTCGCTGGCGCTCACGCTGGTGCATGAGGGCCGGTACGATGAGGCCGAGAAGCAGCTCCGCGATGGCATGCAGAACGCGCGGGCGGCGAACGACCGCCGGCTGATGGGCGGGCTGGCATATGACGCCGCTTGTGTTGCGGCGATTGCCGGGCATCGTGAGGATGCGCTTGCCCATTTGAGCGAGGCAATGGGATACAACTGGGGGTCTGGCGACGAGGTGGCTACTGACGAGGACCTGAAGTCGCTGCGCGGCGATCCGCAGTTCGAAGCGCTGGTCGCCGAGCTTCGCCGCAGAGACGCGGCCGCTGCTGCGGGGAAGTAGCAGCTCCTTTCCCGGCGTCAGCCAGATCGCTGATGTCCAAATGCGCCGTACCCGATCTCGGTCAACTCGGCCGGAGCTTGCGCAACAGCGAAGAGAGAAACGGGGATCCGGCGTGAGACGAACCCGGGGTGTATGTCCAACGAGGCGGGGGCGCCGTTTCGAACCTCGGCGAAGTCCCGGATGTTCCTGCCTGCGCCTCGCTGTCCGGAGGTGAGCCCCTTTGCTCGATGATAGAGATATCTTGATTTCGACAGCGGCTACGTTGCACGGCGAATAATGACGGCGCAGGGCACCATTGCGGTTATTGCCGAGAAGCCGTCCGTCGCGCGGGATATTGCCCGGGTTTTGAACGCCACTAAACGCGGTGAAGGCTGGTTTCATGGGGACGGCTATGTGGTCACGTGGGCCATCGGCCACCTGGTTGCGCTCGCGCAACCGCACGAGATAAGGCCGGAGTGGCGTGCATGGCGCCGCGATCTGTTGCCCATGCTGCCCCAGTCGTGGCCGCTGGTTGTCGGCGAGGACACGAAAGATCAGTTCGACGTGGTGCGGCGGATCCTCATCTCGCCCCGGGTGGCCAGCGTGGTCTGCGCCACTGATGCCGGCCGCGAAGGCGAGCTGATCTTCCGCTACATCTATGAGGCGGCAGGATGCGACAAGCCGGTTCGGCGCCTCTGGATTTCGTCGCTCACTCCGGAAGCCATTCGCGACGGATTCGCCCGGCTGCGCGACTGGAGCGAATACGATGGTCTGGCCGATGCCGCCCGCGGGCGCAGCCGGGCCGACTGGCTGGTGGGCCTCAACCTCAGCCGCGCCTACACGCTGCGCTCGAACGAGCAACTCTCCGTTGGCCGTGTGCAGACGCCGACCCTCGCCATGCTGGTAGAGCGTGAACTGGCCATTCGCGCGTTCGTTCCGGAAGACTATCTCAACGTGGCGGCGACGTTCTCGCCCCGCGAGGGCCAGCAGTACGAAGGCACGTGGTTTCGGCCTGGAGTGGAGCCTCTCGATGCCGCCATGAAGCTGCCGGCGTCCGGCGAGGAGGCCAATGCAATTGTGGAGCGGGTGCGCGCGGGCCAGGCAGTCATCGAAAAGCTGGAGGCGCGCACCGAGCGCATGGCCGCGCCGCTGCTCTACGACCTCACCGAGCTGCAGCGGCACGCCAATCGCCTGTACGGTTTCAGTGCGCAGCGGACACTGGAGTTGGCGCAGGATCTCTATGAACGCCACAAACTGATCAGCTATCCGCGGACGGACAGCCGTCATCTATCGCAGGACGTCGCCCGAACGCTGCCGAAGATCGTGGCAGCCATCGCCGGCGAGTACAAGGACCTGATCGCGCCGGGCTCCGGCGAGCGCCCCCTCGGCCGCCGATTCGTCGACGACGCGAAGGTGAGCGACCACCACGCCATCATTCCCACCGGCGCACGGCGCGACGAGTCGTCCCTCGGGCTCGATGAACGAAAACTGTACGACCTGATCTGCCGTCGGCTGCTGCAGGCCTGGCATGACGATCATATCTGGCTGGCCACTACCGTGATCACGCTGGTGCGCAGCGACGGCGCGGAGGATCGGTTCCGTTCCACCGGTACGGCGATTCAGCAGATCGGTTGGAAGGTGCTGGATATCGGGAGCGGGAAGAACGAGCGGAAGAAGCCCGCGAATGCGGGAGATGGCAGTGACGCGCCGGCTGAGCGCGAACAGGCGCTGCCCCCCGGCCTCACTGAAGGACAGCCTCAGCGCGTACTGAAAGCCGAAGCGCTGCGCAAAAAGACACGCCCGCCCAAACGGTTGACCGACGCCACGCTGCTCACGGCCATGGAGACGGCCGGGCGCACGCTCGACGACAAAGAATTATCGGACGCTATGAAGGAGACGGGTCTGGGCACGCCGGCCACGCGCGCGCAGATCATCGAGGTGCTGCTGAAGCGCGGATTCATCGAGCGGCGCGGGCGCAGTCTGGAAGCGACCGACAAGGGCATCCGCCTCATCGAGGTGGTCCATCCCGAGGTGAAGAGTCCGGCGATGACCGGGCGGTGGGAGGCTCGGCTGAAAGCCATCGAGCGCGGGCAGGATCAGCTCGCCGCGTTCCTGCGCGGGATTGAGGATTACGTTCGCGAGGTGGTGGGCAAGACGGCGAGCGAGCCCGTGCGCCAGGTTCTCCCCGATCGGAAAATGCCGCCTCCGGACCGCAGCGGCACGCTTGACGAGATTCTGCACAAATGTTTCGGATTCGAGGCGTTCCGTCCCAACCAGGAGCAGGTCTGCCGCGCTCTGATCGCCGGCAAAGACGTGCTCCTGGTGATGCCCACCGGCTCCGGGAAATCGCTGTGCTATCAGTTGCCGGGCATCATGCTGGGCGGAACTACGCTGGTGATCAGTCCGCTCATCGCGCTCATCGAAGACCAGGTGGCGAAGCTGAACGCCCTCGGATTGCGCGCGGCCCGCATCCACTCGAATCGGCCGCGCTCCGAAGCTCGCGAAGCGGCCACGGCCTACGTTGAAGGGGCGCTGGATTTCCTGTTCATCGCGCCGGAAAGGCTGCGTGTGCGCGGCGTTCCGGAAATGCTGGAGCGCAGGAAACCCGTGCTGGTGGCCATCGACGAGGCCCACTGCATTTCCCAGTGGGGGCACGATTTCCGCCCCGACTACCGGACCATCGGCCAGCATCTGCCGGCGTTTCGACCGGCGCCGGTGATTGCGCTCACCGCTACAGCCACTCCGCTGGTGCAGCAGGACATCGCGCGGCAACTCGGACTGCGGACTCCCGAGGAGTTTATCCATGGCTTCCGCCGCGAGAACATTGCCATCGAGGTGCTGAAGATTCCGGCTGAGGCCCGGCCGGAGCTGGTCCGCGAACTCCTGCGCAACCCTGAGCGGCGGCCCGCGATCGTCTACGCGCCGCGGCGCAAGGACACGGTGAGTCTGGCCGCGTCGCTGGGGCGCGATTTCCCGGCGGCCGCGTATCACGCAGGCATGGAGGCCGGCGCGCGCGACCAGGTGCAGCGCGAATTCCTGGCAGGGAAGCTGGAAGCGATCTGCGCCACCATTGCCTTCGGCATGGGCGTGGATAAGCCGAATATCCGCACTGTGATTCACACCGCGCTGCCGGAGAGCATTGAGGGCTACTACCAGGAGATCGGGCGCGCCGGACGCGATGGACTTCCCTCGCGAGCCATTCTGATGCACGAGTGGGCCGACCGCCACACGCACGATTACTTCTTCGAGCGCAGCTATCCTCCGGTAGCGGCCCTGCTGCGCATCTACGAATGCCTCACGGCGGAGCCGCAGAGCATGGACGCCGTGAAGGCGAGCAGCCACCTCATCGCGGACGAGTTCGATGCCGCCATGGAAAAGCTGTGGATTCACGGCGGCGCCGTTATCGACTACGAGGACAATGTCAGCCGGGGCTCCGGCGACTGGCGCCCGTCGTACGTGGCGCAGGTGGAGTACAAGAAGGCGCAGTACGAGAAGATGCTCTCCTGGTGCGAAAGCGCGGCGTGCCGGATGGTGTCTCTGGTGAAGTATTTCGGCGACCGTGCAGACTCGGGCCGGCGCTGCGGCCTGTGCGATTTCTGCGACGCCTCAGCGGCGGTGGCGCAAAAGGCGCGCCCGGCGGATCGCGTCGAGCAGGCGAAGATCGAGCGGATCCTGGCAGCTTTGCAGAATGGCTATGGCGTGGGAACGGGCCGGCTGCACGCGCAGACGTTCGCCGACGGAGCTCTCGATCGGAGAGGGTTCGAGGAACTGCTGAACGCCATGTGCCGCGGCGGGCTGGTAGAGATCCGCGACGCGTCCTTCGAAAAGGATGGCAAGCAGATCGACTATCGCCGGGCGTTTCTCACGCGCCTCGGGCGGGAGGACGGCGTGGCGGCGACAGTCATGATTCCCGAGGATATCGCGCCCGTGCCGCGTCCACGGCGGCGTAAGAAGCGCATACCGGAAGCGCGTCCGCGGCAGGACAACGTCGGCGCCGCGCAGATGGTGGCCGCGCTCAAAGGCTGGCGGCTCGCGGAAGCGAAGAAAAAGGCTATTCCCGCGTTCCGCATTCTGACCGACAAGGCGCTCCAGGCAATCGCGCGGGAACGGCCGGCGACGGACGGCGAACTGCTTTCCATCTCCGGCGTGGGGCGGCGCATCGTGGAACACTACGGCGCGGCAATTCTCCGCATCGTGGCCAGCGCGGGGGAACGGTGAGGAACCGAGCACGGACGGACCGGAAGACGTGGCCCAAGAAACCAGAGCCCGGACGGCGTAGTCATCGCGAACTCCACGCATCTCGCAGAACGCCAGATGTACTGGTCGGGATTCTCCCCACCAAGTTGCCTACGGCGCCGAGAAAGACGGACGGCATCGTCATGGACTGGCGATCCGCATGAAGTGTTGGGCGATCATCAGCGTCTTCTTAACTTTGCATCCGGCATTATGGTTGTGGAAGGGGACGCTGCCGCCGCCTCATTCAACAGCATACGGTTCTGACGGTAGAATCGAATAAGGCGCACACAAGCGCAAAATGCGGCACGCACCTTCGTCAAAGCCGCGTCATTCGGTTCGCAAACCTCGAACGAAGGAACCTTAATCCGAATCGCTACGGCTTTTCCCGTTTGTTGAACGTACATGTCCTTTTCGAGGACCGCCGCTACCATTGGCGCAAACAGACGTGCAAGACACGCGCTGAACTTTAGGTCAACCTGGCCAAACGCTCCCTTGCAGTCTATGTAAATCCTTCGCGGCTGTGTGGGCATGCCCTGCGGGCGAAATGTCACCCATGTTTGCCCTTTTGTAAATCTGGGTTCTTTCATCTCGAGATCTGGGAATTCCCTGGCGGCGATCTCGTATGCAGATTGCCAAAAACTATTCGTTACGGGATCATCTGTCTGTCCCCAAGTATTGGAACATCTCCTGGCTGCCGTCGATACAAACTGCGCTCTGTACGCGCTGCGGGCGTCCTTCTCGCTTTGCGACTTGAGGCGTTCGCTAATAGTCTCGTAATGCACACACGAATCGAATCCGGAGGACTCGGCGTGAGTGAGCGGGTATGCTTTTGGAGAACAGAGAACCACCTCAAACGCAGAATACTGCCCTTTCTGGATAGCTGCTTGCGCACGAAGCCTGTAGCGAGCCTCCTGCTCTGGTTGCAGCGGGGCGTCGATCTTGTCTTCAATGTGCAATGCAAACCGACGGCAACTGTCCTGATCTTCGAATATCACGACCAGGTCCGACTCGCCTGTGGTGTCGCTTCTCGACACACCGACGTCGATAACGCGCGCTTGTAATCCTTTGAATGCGTGCGTTTGTTCCAGAAACCACGTCGCGAAAGATGGCGACACAGCGAATTCTTCAGCGAGGAGGAGATCAATGTCTCTCTCATACTTCCGCGCGATCGTAAGTGTGACTCCCTGGCCTAACGAATTTACGTGGGCTTTTTGACTTGTCGATTCCGAAGCGCTTGCCGAAATCGTCTCGTGGCCGTTGAACTCCGACTCCCTCCGCTTGCGTTCCAGCAGTTCACGCCAACGTGCTTCCGCCGATGTTCCACCCCGTGATCTGACCTCGGCTAAGACTTCATCGACGAACTCGGGATGAACGTCGATAACGTACAAGTCGATCCAGTACGGGTATCGATCGAATAGCTTGAGCGCTTCGCGAAGCGAGTCGAGGTAATCGGTTTGTTCCAGGAACCCGGTGATGTCGTTGGGCTCGTCGTCGTCAACGCAATCGTCATAGAGCGCCATCTCGTTCCGCACCGTTCGGAATTGCCACCCTGTGTCGCCGTAGTGCTTACCTTCGATAGTGAGGGAGCCCCCGTCGGCACCCAGCTCGACGATGATCTCCGTTTGAACCATAGTCTTGTCTCGGCGTAGAAGTGCGTCGCATCTCCGCAGCCCGATTCCTCTACTCCATCCCGTAGCCGGCTCCAGGCGGTCGCAACGTTTGGATTGTGTGTCTAAGCACATTCTAGTACACGATCGCGGAAGTGAACGAGTGGCCGGCGCTGCGGCCTTTGCGATTTCTGCGACGCCTCAGCGGCAGTGGCGCAAAAGGCGCGCCCGGCCGATTCCGTCGAACAGGCGAAGATCGAGCGGATACTGGCAGCTTTGCAGAATGGGTATGGCGTGGGAACGGGCCGGCTGCATGCGCAGACGTTCGCCGATGGCGCGCTCGATCGGAGAGGGTTCGAGGAGCTGCTGAACGCCATGTGCCGCAGCGGGCTGGTGGAGATCCGCGACGCGTCCTTCGAAAAGGATGGCAAGCGGATCGACTATCGGCGGGCGTTTCTCACGCGCCTCGGGCGGGAAGACGGCGTGGCGGCGAATGTCATGATCCCCGAGGACATCGAGGCCGCGCCGCGGCCACGCCGGCGGAAGAAGCGCACACCGGAAGCGCGTCCGGCGCCCGTGAATGGCAGTGCGGCGCAGATTGTGGCCGCGCTCAAGGGCTGGCGGCTGATGGAAGCAAAGAAAAAGGCCATTCCGGCGTTTCGGATTCTGACCGACAAGGCGCTCATGGCAATCGCGCGGGAGCGGCCTGCGACGGACGGCGAACTGCTGGCCATCTCCGGCGTGGGGCCGCGCATCGTGGCACAGTACGGCGCGCCAATTCTCCGCATCGTGGCCAGCGCGGGGGAGCGGTGAGGAAAGTAGAGGAGACTGGCTTCGACCGTCTCACGGTTCGGACCTCCCCTTCAGCTGTTCACTCCCGACGCGAGGAATCCGCCATCCACGGCGATGGCCTGTCCGGTCACAAAACTGGCTGCATCCGACGCCAGGAACACGGCCGCGCCCGCCAACTCCTCAGGCTTTCCGAAGCGGCCCATGGGCGTCCGCAGCCTGAACTCGCGGCCGCGATCGGTGCCGTCCAGCAGGGCGGCGTTCAGATCCGTGTGAAAGACGCCCGGCGCAATTGCATTCACGTTAATCCCGTCGCGGGCCCATTCAATCGCCAGGCTTTTGGTGAGCGAGAGTACGGCGGCTTTCGATGCTGAGTAAGCAGCCACTTCAAACAGCGAAACAAAAGAGCTCAGCGATGCAATGTTGACGATGCGCCCGCGCCGGTTGGCCGCAAGCGGCGCATAGAAGGACTGGCACGCGCGCAGCATCCCCGTCACATTGATATCCATCAGGCCATTCCATTCCGCTTCGGCCACGTCCTTCGTCGGTTTGCGGAAAGTAGTGCCGGCCGCGTTCACAAGGATGTCCACGCCGCCGAATTCGCGAATCACGGCATCGCGAAGCCGGTCGATGGACTCGCGGCTTGCCACATCCACCGGATGACGAAACGACCGTGCCCCGCCGCTCTCGATGGCCGCGCACACTTCCTCGATCTGGTTCACGCGCCGGCCGGTGGGCACGACACTCGCGCCCGCGCCCGCGAGTCCGAAAGCAATTGCGCGGCCGAGTCCCGACGTACCGCCGATCACCACCGCGGTGCGTCCTCGAAGATCCATAATGTTCGTCATCGCAGTTAAGCACCCAATCTACTATAGTGATCTCTGTTTCTTAATTCCCGTAACCGACAAGCCGCCTGTGCAATCGAACCAACGCGTGTCAATTCTGAGCGTATTGCTGGGCCGGCCTCTGGCCAATAGCGAAGCGGAGCAGGAGCGCATCGGCCCGTCCGAGGGCATTCCGATTTTCGGACTGGACGCGCTCAGTTCCGCGGCATACGGACCCGAGGCGGCGCTCACCATCCTGATTCCCCTGGGCATGGCGGGCGTCGCCTACATAGTCCCCATCAGCCTGAGCATCCTCGTTCTGCTAGGCATTGTCTACGTCTCCTACTGCCAGACGATTGAAGCATATCCGGGCGGAGGCGGCTCGTACACGGTAGCGCGCGAGAACCTGGGCGCGAACGCGGGACTGCTGGCTGGTACGGCGCTGATGATCGACTACACGCTGAATGTCGCGGTGGGCATTTCGGCCGGCGTGGGGGCGCTGGTTTCCGCGGCGCCGGGACTCCAGAAGCACACGCTGGGACTCTGCCTGCTCATCCTAGCGGTGCTGACGCTGGTGAATCTCCGAGGCGCGCGCGAAGCCGGCGTGGCTTTCATGCTCCCCACTTATCTGTTCATTGGCTCCCTGCTGATCATGATTGCCATTGGCGCAGCGAAAACGCTGGCCAGCGGCGGCCATCCCGTCGCGGTGATCCCGCCCCCGCAACTGAAAGCAGCGGTAACCGGCGTGAGCTGGTGGCTGCTGATCAAAGCGTTTTCGAGCGGCTGCACGGCCATGACCGGCGTGGAAGCCGTGAGCAACGGCGTTCAGGCCTTCCGTGAGCCGGTGTCGAAAATGGCCCGCCTGACGCTGACCATCATTATCGGCCTGCTCATGATCATGCTGGGCGGAATCGCGTACCTCTGCAGCTCGTATCACGTCGGCGCGACGCCCCCGGGAACGGCCGGATACCAGAGCGTTCTTTCGCAGCTTACAGCGGCCGTAGCCGGCAACGGCGTTTTCTACTGGGTGACCATTGGCTCCATTCTGCTCGTCCTGTCGCTCTCCGCGAACAGTTCGTTTGCGGGTTTTCCGCGTCTCTGCCGCATTATCGCGCGTGACAGCTATCTGCCGTTCGGGTTCACCCTGCGCGGACGCCGGCTGGTATATTCGTACGGCATTTATGTCCTCACCGCCCTTTCGGCCGTGCTGCTGATCATCTTCGGCGGCGTGACGGACCGGTTGATCCCGCTGTTCGCCATCGGCGCGTTTTTGTCCTTCACGCTGTCGCAGGCGGGTATGGTGGAGCACTGGCGCAGGCAAAAGCAGGGTCGCATCAGTCCGGCGATGATCGTCAACGCGCTGGGCGCCACGGCAACCGGAATCACGGTGCTGATCGTTATCGCGGCGAAGTTAACCGAAGGCGCCTGGATCACGCTCGTGCTGATCCCGCTGTTGCTCGGGGTGATGCTCGGGATCCACAGGCACTACGACCGCGTGTGGGCCCAGATCGCGGCAAAGGATCCAATGCCGGCCGCCCCTTTGCCGCCGCCCCTCATCATTGTGCCCCTCGAAAGCTGGAACAAGGTAAGCCGCAAGGCGCTGCGATTCGCGTTAACGCTTTCTCCGGACGTACAGGCGGTGCACGTCGATTGCGGCGAGGAAACCGATGAGTTGCAGAAGCGGTGGGACGAATGGGTCAAAGGCCCCACCGCAAAGCTAGGCGTTCCTGTGCCGAAGCTGACCATTGTGAAATCCCCTTACCGCTTCGTCGTGACTCCGATTCTCGACCACGTGATAGAGGTGGAGCGAAAGCACAAGGGCCGGGAGATCCTCGTGGTGCTGCCGCAGCTCATCGAGCCGCACTGGTATCATTTCCTGCTGCACAACCAGCGCGCGCAGGTGCTTTCCGCCCTGCTGATGCTGAAAGGCGAGCGCCGGATCGCGGTGGTGAACGTGCCTTGGTACCTGAACGAGTAACCGGCCCTGCTTCCTTTACTTCCTTTACTTCCCTTGCTTCCCTTTACTTCGCTTAATTCCCTGCTTCCTTTGGACCGCAATCCGAGTGACAATGGTTGTTCACACCGTGCGTCGGTTTCACACCAGCCCACAACGTAAGTTGTTGAAAGGAAAGTGGCTCCGCAGAGGACGTTGGTTTGCAGCTACGGCAAATATGAAGTACTGCCCGCTCATTCTGCTGTGTGCGGCCGCCTCTGTCGTCGTCACGGGGGCCGTCGCCCAGGACCTCTCGCCGGGCGGCGATGGGAACGCACAGCGGGAATGGAACGTCAATTCGCGGTATACCGTGGAGCGAATCGATCTGGCGGGCGAGCACGAGTACGCGCTGAGCGGGCCTGTCCTGCAGCACATCGATCGCCTCATCGGCGCGAAGCTCGATATCGCCGCGCTCAACGGGTTGGCGCAACAGATTTCCTCGGAGGTCCACGCCAGTGAGGTATCGGTGCACGTCAGCCGCGGCTCGCAGCCGAATTTCGTGCGGGTGACGCTGGACATCCGCGACCGGCGCACCACTTACGATCTGGCCGTGCCGAAGTTTCTGTGGCATTCGAGCGAGGGTTGGACGGCCGAAGGCGTCGCCACCGGAACATTTGGCGACAATTCCGTTTCGTTCGGCCTTACCAGCAACGGCGACGACCTGATGGAGCGGTATCAGGGTTTCAGCGCCCGTTATCAGCGCCGTTCGCTCGGCACGGACCGGGTGAAGTTCGCATTCCTGTTCGAGGAATACCATGACGAGTGGAACCAGGCCACTCTTGCGGCCATGGCCTCGTCGCCGAAACCGGTGTTTCGTTACCGCGCCCGCCGGAACGTCGAGCCCCAGGTGACGTTTCTCGCTACGCGGACTCTGTCATTCAGCGCCGGATTCAGCGCCGAATGGATGGAGGCGGACACGCCGGGTGCGAGCGGCGAGTCTGCGAACGCGCTCACCGGCACGGCCCGCTATCATCGCTCCATCGAAGGCCCGTCCGGCCTGGTCCAGACCGTGGATGTGACATATAACGTCCGTGCGGCCACGCGCGGGCTGGGGTCCGATTTCGGCTACACTCGTCACTTCGCCACGGCGCGCTATGCGGCCAGCCGGAACCGGCACATGATCGAAGCGAAGGTTGTGGGTGGCGCCATTTCCGGCACGGCGCCGATGTTCGAGCGGTTTGCCGCGGGCAATACCGAGATCATGCCGGGCTGGAATAAGTTCGACCTCGATCCACTCGGCGGCGGGCGGCTGGTGGACGGATCGCTCGAGTATCGATATCGCATGGGGCGAGTGTTTTACGATGCGGGGGCTATCTGGGATCGCGGCGGCCGCATAGAAACAAGGCAGTCTGTTGGCGGGGGGATCGGTTCGGGATTCGGTTTGCCCGGACACAATGAATTCCTCCTCGCTCTCGCTTTTCCTCTCTACCAGGGACACATGGATCCCGTGCTGGTTGCGGGCATGAACTTTTGATCCTTTCGCTGCGAACACGTCCGGGCGTTTTCGTGCGGCGCGCGATCCTCTTCGCCGCCATGTTCGCGGTGGAAGTGTATCCGATGCGCATCTCGAGCGAGGACCTCACGGTAATGCGCGTGCACGACGATCTCAGGGTCTCGGCGCCACGGCTTCATTTCCTGTCCGGCAAGCCTCTCCAGCGCCTGCATGATGCCATGGCCGTGCCATTCGATTTTCAGTTGACGCTGTTCAACGGGTCGCACGACGCGCCTTACCGACGCAGCGCGGAGCGGTTTGTGGTGAGTTACGACATCTGGGAGGAGCCCGAGCGCGCCTTCAGTGTTACCCGCATGCGCTCCCCGCGAAAGACCATCCTCGGGTTGTCGCCGGCGAGCGCGGAAGCCTGGTGTCTCGACAATCTTCTGGTCTCATCCTCCGGCGTTCCGGCGAACAATAAGCTGTGGCTGCGTCTGGAGATTCGCGCGGAAGGTCCGCACGATGCCGCCCCGGTGCTCGGCGGCGATCAGGGCATCAGCCTGGCCGGTCTCGTGGAATTGTTCAGCCGTCCGCCGGGCAACGCGCAGGAGCGCTGGGCAATGGACACCGATCCGTTCCGTCTTGCCGAGCTGAACTGACCTATGCGGCGGCTCCAGACAAGGCTGATTCTTGCCTTCGCCGGATCGACGCTGATCCCGGTGGCCGTCACCATCTGGGCCACGCTGTCACTGCTCGACCGCAGCCTGAACAACAACGCCATCCGCGAGCTGGATGAAACTTCGCAAGCGCTGGCCCGCACCGGCCGCGAGTATTATCGGGCCTCTCGAACGCTGCTCGAGCAGCGCGTGGCCCGGGGTGAAGTGAAGCCAGAGGTGTTCTCCGCGGACGCGGTCGCCACCTGGCCGGCCGAGATAAAGGATTTCCACGAGGGCGGCGCTCTCGCCGACTTTGTTCGCGCCGGCAACCAGGGCGACCAGCTCGATTATCTGGTGCGCCGAGGCGGCGATGTCCTCCGCTACTCGGCGCCGCTGAACGGCGTGGCCATGGGACAGCTCGCGGACGTCTACAAGCGCTCGCGAGCCGTGCTGAACGCCGACACGCGGGGCGACCTGCGGCGCGGCCTCTTCGGCGCGTTCCTGCTGGTGTCGATTGCCGTCTGGCTGGTTTCCCTCGCACTGCTGGTCTGGTGGGCGCACCGCATCAGCAGGCCTATCCGCCAGCTCACCACCGGGCTGGCCGAAGTGGCTGCCGGGAATCTCGAATGCCGCGTGACGCCGGCGCGCGACGACGAGATTGGCGAGGCCGTGGAGGCCTTCAACCACATGACCTCCGAGCTGGAACAAGCGCGGGAACGGCTGGTGCAGGCTACGCGTCTTGAAAGCTGGCAGGCGCTGGCGCGCAAAATGGTGCACGAGGTGAAGAACTCGCTCACGCCCATTCGCCTCACCATGGAAGAGATTGCCGCGCGCGGCAGCGAGAGCAACGCGGAGTTTCTGCAGCAGGCGGCGCAGATCGTGGTGGACGAGGTCACCAGCCTCGAGCGGCGGGTCAGCGCGTTCTCGCGTTTCGCCACGGAGCCGCCCATTTGCCCGAAGCCGCTCGATATCAACTCTATGCTCGAGGATCGCGTGGCGTTTTTGCGGCGCTCGCATCCCGAGGTGAACTACAACATCCGGCTCGCGGACGAGCATCCGGACGCGTTCGCCGACGAGGATCTGGTGAAGGGCGTGCTCACGAACCTGCTGGAAAATGCGGCGCAGGCGGCGCGGCCCGGCGGCAGCGTGCTGGGCATCACTTCCGCTGAGAACGGTCACGTGCGCATTGAGGTGCACGATTCCGGTCCCGGCCTCAGCGCGCTCGCGCGCAGTACGCTCTTCCAGCCCACCATTTCGTTCAAACAGAACGGCATGGGCCTGGGCCTGTCCATCGCTCACAAAAGCGCCGTGCTTTCCGGCGGCGGAATTCAGTTGGTGCCTGGCGAGCTGGGCGGCGCGGGCTTTCGCGTTGTTCTCCCGCGGGCCACTCAAAAAACATGAATCATCGCCGTATTCTCGTCATTGACGACGAACCGAACATCGGCCGCACGCTGCGGCTCATTCTCGAGCACGAAGGCTATGCCGTGTCCACGGCCGGCTCCGTCGCTGAAGCGATTGCCGAACAGGGACGGGCCGACGCCATGCTGGTGGATGTGCGCCTGCCCGACGGCAGCGGAATCGATTTCGTGCGCCAGTTGCGGCAGGGCGGCGCCGAAACACCGGTGGTGATGATCTCCGGGCACGGCACCATTGCCGATGCCGTGGAGGCCACGCGCGCCGGAGCCTTCGATTTTCTCGAGAAGCCGCTCGCGCGCGACCGCGTGCTGCTCGCGCTGCGTAATGCGCTCGAACAATCCAGTCTGCGGCGCGAGAACGAGCGATTGCGCGAGCTGGCCGGCTCCGGTCCGCGGATGATCGGCTCGTCGCCGCCGTTCCTGCGCGTTCTCGAACAGGCCACCATGGCGGCGGGCAGCGATGCTCGCATCCTGCTCAGCGGAGAATCGGGGACGGGCAAGGAGCTGCTGGCCGCGCACATCCATCGGGAAAGTCCGTTCGCAGGCGGACCGTTCGTGAAGGTGAACTGTGCGGCCATTCCCGGCGAGCTGCTGGAGAGCGAATTGTTCGGGCACGAGAAGGGGTCGTTCACCGGCGCCATCTCCACGCGCAAGGGCAAGTTCGAGCTGGCCAACGGCGGCACGATCTTCCTGGATGAGGTCGGCGATCTGCACGCCGCGTCCCAGGCGAAGCTGCTGCGCGTGCTGCAGGAGGGCGAGTTTCACCGCGTAGGCGGCGAGCAGCAGATCCGCGTGATTGTGCGCGTGATATCGGCCACCAATCGGAACCTCGCCACCATGGTCGAACAGCAGAAATTCCGTGAGGATCTTTATTACCGGCTGTGCGTGGTGCCCATCCGCGTGCCCTCGTTGCGCGAGCGGCCGCAGGACATCCAGCCCATGGCCGAATACTTCCTGGACGAATTCTGCGCCCGCAACAATTTTCGGCCGAAACAGATTTCGCCGGAAGCGTTTCCGCTGCTGGAAGCGTGGCACTGGCCCGGAAATGCGCGGGAGCTGCGCAATGTGGTGGAGCGGATGGCAATCCTGACGTCCGGCAACACGATCACCGAGGAATCGGTTCCGGTGGAGATCCGCATGGCGCTGGAGGCGCCCGTGCCGTCGAACCTGAAGGAGACGCGCGCCTCGGCCGAGCGCGAGCACATCGTCCGCGTGCTGGAGGAGACGAACTGGAACGTATCGGGCGCGGCCCGCGTGCTCGGCATGGAGCGGACCAATCTTCACAAGCGCATTCGCGCGCTCGGCATCACGCGGGGCAAAGCCCAGGGCGCGGCGGATTGATCCAGAGATTCCTCAAAAGCTGACGGTTGCCGCGGCCCCCGAATACTTCACCACTCGGTCGGCATTGGCGGTGATGCCGCGGCCGATGCCATGCCCCGGACCCGCAATCACCACGTTGAACGTTCGCTCGCTCAACATGCCGGGGAAGCTGCCCTTCCGCACACCGATCGTTAGCGCGCGGCGCCCTTCGTCCCAGTGCATCGGTATGGTGGCATAAACGCCGTGCTCGTAAGCGTAGCCGTCGTTCTCATCCTCATAGAGAGTGAAGTCGGCATCGTGACCAGGGTACACGCGCAGTTCGATCAGGTCGGCCGGCTTCTCGGCCGCGTATTCCTCGTCGGGACCCATCGGCACGATCGATCCGCCGCGAACGTAGAGGGGCAAGGAATCGAGCGGCGCCGGAGCATCCACGAACATCCCTCCCTGCTGCGCCGCTCCGGTCCAGAAATCGTACCAGGTCGCGCCGGCGGGCAGGTACAGATGCCGCTTCGTCGCGCCCTCTTCCGTTACCGGGTTCACCAGGATGGCCGGGCCGAACATATACTGATCGCCGATATCCAGTGCGCGCCGGTCGGCGGGGAAGTCCATCACCAGCGCGCGCATGGGCGTGTAACTCTGGTTGGTGATCATCCACGCCATCGAGTAAATATACGGCATCAGCCGGTACCGCAACTTATCGAAACTTACCAGAATACTCTGAGCATCGGACCCGTAAGACCATAACTCGTTCGTATCCGGCGCGCGGGTTCCGTGCACGCGGAATATCGGACAGAACGTACCGAACTGGAACCAGCGCACAAACAGCTCGCGATACCGCGGATCGTTCGGATGGCCCAGGATAAAGCCGCCGATGTCTGAGGTCCAGTATGGGATTCCAGACAGCTCGAAATTGAGCGCGGCGGGTATCTGCCGCTTGTAAGTCTCGAAGTCGGAGAGCACGTCGCCCGACCAGGCGGTAACCCCGTATCGCTGAATGCCGGAAAACGCCGAGCGCGAAAGAATGAAGACGCGTTTCTGGTCCGACTCGGCGCGCTGGCCGGTGGAAACTCCCGAGATGGTCATCAACGGATACAGGTTGGCATAGCGCGCGCCGTTTCCGATGGCCACCTTGTTCGACAGCAGCAGATTCTCTTCTACGCCTTCTGTTTCCGGCTCCGTCGTGTCCATCCACCAGGCATCCGCGCCGATGTGGAACAACGAGTTATCCACCAGATTCCAGTAGTATTTTCGCGCCTCGGGATTAAAGGCGTCGTACAGCGCGCTGCCCTTCGGGTGAAACGCCTTCACCGGCGTACGGGCGATGAAATACCCACGCTTGTCCATATCCGCGTAGGTCGGCGTACCCGGATAGAAGAAAGGCCAGATAGAGAACATGATGTGGACGTGCTGTCGGTGCAGATCGTCCACCATGCCCCGCGGGTCCGGATAGTTCTTATTGAACACGAACTCGCCCGTACTGGTCCACCAGAACCAGTCCTGCACGATATTGTCGAGAGGTATGTGCAAGTTACGGTACTTACTTGCGACGTCAATAATCTGTTGCTGTGAGGTGTATTTGTTCTTGCATTGCCAGAAACCGTATGCCCACTTGCCAAACAGCGGCGCCGCGCCGGTCAGCTCGCGGTAATCGGCGATAAGTTTGTCGAAGTCCGGGCCATAAAAGAAGTAATAGTCGATCTTATCCGCTACATCGGAGCTGACATACAGGTAGTGAACGAACCTGTTGTTGAACTTACTCACTGAATCGTTGTTCCAGAAAACGCCATAACCCTTGCTCGACAGCCAGAACGGAACGGCGATCTCGGTGTTCTCCTGAGATAGGTCGACGGACTCGCCGCGATAATTCCACACGCCGGCCTGATGCTGGCCGAGACCGTAGAACGCTTCCTCGGAGCCGTAGATGCCGAACACGTCTTCGGCATGCCAGGTCTTCTCGCCATTCACGGTTGCGGGACGCATCTCCTTTGGCCCTTCATTCAGCAGAGTTCGACCATCCGCGGTGGAGTAGCCGATGACGCCGTTGGCGCGCGCGATGGTCACCTTCAGGCTGGCGGTGGCCAGGGTAATCTCGTTGGCGGCCTGCTGGATGGTCCAGTGGACCTCCGGCCAGGTATGTTTGACCACCACGTACTCCGGCTTATCGGGAAACTCGCCCGTGGGCGAATACTGAACGTGTACGATTGAATCCGTACAGATCTGTAAGCGCAGCGCTCCGGTCTGCATGTGCACGAGCGCCCCGTCATTCCGCTGTTCGACCCCGGTGACAGGATTCTCCGGAATCCATTGGGCATTCAGCGAGGCAGCGCACAAAGCCGCAAAGGCAGGCAAAATAAATCCCGGTTTCATCGTCGTGATCAGATTATATAAGCCTGGCTGTGGCGCACGCTTCAGAGCAGCACGCTTCGCGAGTCCCACAATAACCGGTAACCTTGCTGGCGTTTGTGGGGCGGGCGCCTCGCCTGCGGCCGACGCCTCGTCGGCCTGCCCTGTATTTTCTGAATGCGTGCTCGGCCGGACCTGGCGGGCGGGGCGCCTGCCCCACTGGAATCTGCCACCTACCTGCTGGGTGACTGGAGATCGTGCTGGTGCGACTTTCAGCTCGCGCTGCCGGACCGCGGCGCGTGTTGCCTGCGCGTGACGTCCCCGAAACTCTTCACGAGAGCGACGCCCACGAAGATCACAGCCATGCCGATCGCTTCACGCACGCCGAAAGGCTCACGAAAAAACAACCAGCCGAGGGTGACCGCCACCACCGGGTTGACATAGTTGTAAACACTCACAACCGGGACCGGCAGGCGATCCATCACGTAGATGAACGCGCTATAACCGACTACTCCGCCGAAGATCACCAGCCAGCCGACCGCCAGGACGGTGCGCGTAGTCCAGTGGATTGGCTGCCTTTGCAGGAACAGCGCGGGAACCGTAAACGCGAGCCCGGTGGCGAGTTGCTGTACGCCGCCGCTGACCACGGGATGCGCTTTGGTGGGATGCCGCCGCTGGAGGATGGAGCCTAGCGCCCACCCGGAACAGCCGAGTTGCAGCAGGAGAAAGCCGCTCAGGATTCCAATGTTTCGACCGTGTCCAAAGGCGTCGCGCGAAACCAGCACAACCGTACCGGCAAGGCCCACCAGCATACCGAGTAACGTGGGTAGCCGAAGGCGTTCACCGCCGGGCAGGGCTGCATCCACGCCGGCCATCCAGAACGGTGAAGTGGTAATGAAGACCGACGCCAAACCGCTCGGCACCCACTCCTCGGCATAAACCAGCGCGCCGGTGCCGATACCGATGGTCATAACACCGTAAAGAGAGGTAAGCAGCAGCTCGCGACCGGCTGGAATGTGCACTCGCGCGACGCGGGCGGCCGCCAGAAGGATAGCGCCCGAAAGCAGATAACGAATCGCCATGAGCGCGAACGGCGTCAGCGCTTCCAGGCCGATGCGTATGCCCAGATATGTGGTGCCCCAGAAGAAGCACACCGCCGCCAGCGCAACATACGCGCGATATTGCCCTTGCCGATCCAACGTTCAGGGTAACATTGAGGTTTGATCGTCACCCTTACTGCAAACCCAGCGATTGACCGCACTTTTACCGTCGACAAGCTGGTGTTCGAGGACCGCGCTTATATCCTCTCCACCAACGAATCTGCCGGCGGCCGCGGGATCAATGCGTCTTACGTCCTGCACTCGTTCGGCGCGAAGACTCTGGCTATTCTGGTCTCCGGCGGCCCCAACGGAGAGCGTCTGGAAGAGCTGCTCTCCACGGCCGGCTTCCCCATCGAAGTAGTGCGCATCAGCCGTGAGATTCGCACGAACCTCACCATCTCCGACCAGCAGGGGCTCACCGTGAAGCTGAATGAGCTGGGTCCGGCGATCGGCGAGAGCGAACTCGGGCTGATTGAGCGCGCGGTTGCCAACCGGCTGGGGAAGGCGGAATGGCTCATGATATGCGGCAGCATTCCGCCGGGCGTCACCCCCGATTTTTATTGCCGTCTGATTGAAATGGCGCGCGCCCTGAAGGTGAAGACGCTGCTCGATACCGATGGCGACGCGCTGCTGCGTGGCATCGAGGCGGGCCCCACCCTCGTGAAGCCGAATCAGCAGGAGGCGGAGCGGCTGCTCAACCGGGCTCTGATCACGCGCGCGCATTTCCGTGAGGCCGTGTCGCGCATCAAGCAGATGGGCGCCGAATCGGTGATGCTTTCGCTGGGAAGCCGGGGCGTGGTGGCGGCGAACGGCGACGGAATCATCGAAGCGGTGCCGCCGCGCATCGATGCGCTCTGTCCAATCGGGGCCGGCGATGCGGCTGCCGCGGCATTTGTCTGGGCCGACACCAACGGGAAGAATTTCGCCGAGTGTGTACGCTGGGCGGTATCAGCGGGCACGGCCTCGGCGCGTCTGCCCGGCACCACCTTCGCCACACTTGAGCAGACCCGCGACGTATTCCGTTCGGTGGAGATCCAGCCCGCGCCGGTTGCGGTTTAACTGTGGCTCTCGAGACCTGAACTCAACGCCGCCTGCAACCGCTCAGCGAAGTTGTCGCCCGACTCGGTCCAGAGCCGCCGCCGAGCCGAGCCCAGAGCATCATCCAGATCGTGGACGTACTTATTCAGGCTGCGCAGGTTCGACTGCGCCATCGTCGCCGAGCCGTCGATATCCGGATCGGGCAGGAAGTTGCTGTCCAGCCCAAAATCGATTCTCAGGTTCTCGCCCGTATCCCGCTCGAACTCCGGTCCGAAGCAGAACAGCGAGACAGGCGAAGGCTTCAGCGCCCATTCGCCGTCGAACTGCCACAGGTCCCAGGCGGTGTCCACCTGGTAACAGGAATCGCGGTGCTGGAACTCCTTCGCCATGGCTACAACGTCCGAAGGCGCGAAGTCCGCGGGCAGCGGCGCCTCCAACAGCGCCGGCTCGCTGAACGACAGCGGCGTGATGCGCAGCGTGGACGGATTCCGGTTCAGCCGCGACACGGGAAAAAGCCGCAGCGCTTTGTCGAACCAGCGGAACATGTTGTGTTCCGTCAAGCCGTCTATCCAGTAGGAAAGGTAGAGCAGATCCGCCATTTGTTACCATCGTAGCTTCCGAGGGCTCGCGCGTACCGGCGAGCCGCTGCGCCGAATCTGCGAGAACGATCCGCACCCCGTGAGGAAATCCCCGCTTCTCCCCATTTTTCTGATTGTCGCCGTCGATGTCCTGGGGCTGACTATCATCCTGCCGCTGCTGCCGTTCTATGCCGAGCATTTCGGCGCCAGCCCGGCTGTGGTGGGCCTGCTCGTTTCTGTGTATGCAGCGTGCCAGCTCGTGTCCGGGCCGCTGCTGGGCCGCATGTCCGATCAGACCGGGCGGAGGCCGCTGCTGCTGGTCAGCCAGCTTGGAACATTTCTTGGCTTTCTGTTGCTGGCGAACGCGTGGGCGCTGTGGGTCGTGTTCCTGTCGCGGGTCATCGACGGCCTGACCGCGGGGAATCTGTCGCTGGCCCAGGCTTACATCTCCGATGTGACCACGCCGGACAAGCGCGCGAAATCGTTCGCGCTGATCGGCATTGCGTTCGGCGTCGGATTCCTGATCGGCCCGGCTATTTCCGGCTACCTGTCGCAGTATGGCTATCCCGTGCCCATCTACGTCGCGGCTGGGTTGTCCTTCACCAGCATCCTGTGCACGTACTTTCTGCTGCCGCGGCATCGGCCGGAGCAGCCCGACGAAGTCACGCCGCGCCGGCTGACGCTGCTCGACTGGGGCACCTACGCGCGCTTCTTCCGCCAGCCCGAGCTTGGGTCGCTGCTGCTTCAGTTCTTCTGTTTTACGATGGCGTTCTCGGGATTCATGTCGGGGTTCGCGCTGTTCGCAGAGCGGCGTTTCACCTGGCATGGCCACCCGTTCGGCACGCGCGAGGTCGGCTATGTCTACGCCTTCGTCGGCTTTCTCGGAATCATCATCCAGGGCGGGCTGATCGGACGCCTGGTGCACCGGCTGGGCGAGCACCGTCTGGCGCGCATCAGTTGGGTGATTGCCTCCGGCAGCTTCGCCGCGCTCGGTTTCACTTACACGATTCCATGGCTGCTGGCATGGACGGGACTGCAGTCGTTCGGGACCGGCGCTCTGCGGCCGGTGCTCACCAGCCTGATCACGCAGAAAGCGGGCCGCGCGCAAACCGGCGCCGTGCTGGGATTGACTCAATCGCTCATGTCGATCTCAGCCATCGTCGCCCCATTCATTGCCGGAATGCTGATCGACCACAACCTGTTGGCCGCCTGGGCGCTGTTCCCGGCCGTGGTGTCGGCGCTGGGGCTCTTTTTGTAGAGCAGGCTTTCAGCCTGCATTAGTTAGCTATCGCGCAGAGCGGCCGCGGGATCGATCCCGATGGCCGTGCGCGCCGGCAGATAACAGGCGATCAGCGCGACAGAGATCAGCGTGAAGCTGGCCAGGGCGAGACTCACCGGGTCGGCTGCGCTGAGGCCGAACAGCATCCCCGAAAGCGCGCGGCCGGCCAGCATAGCGGCCGCCAGACCCAGCGCCACTCCGTAAACGACCAGCCGCATCCCGTCGCCTACGACAAGCCGCAGCAGCAATGGACGCGATGCTCCGAGGGCCGCACGCACGCCGATCTCGCGCGTGCGCTGCGAGACCGAGTACGCCATTACGCCATACAGGCCCACACTCGCCAGCGTGAGCGCAAGCAGTCCAAAGACGCCCAGCAGCGCCACGCCAACTCGGGGTCCCCACAGCACCTGTTCCATCAGCTTCGTGCCCGTTCGCGCATCGCTGATTACGATGGCCGCATTCAGGTTCCGCATCTCGCGCTGGACCGCGGCCAGCAGATTGGCGGGGTCGCCATCAGCGCGCACGTACAGGATCATGTCGCCGGAGTAATTCTGGCCGAGAGGCAGATACACGCATGGCTGCGGATGCTCGCCGAGACTGGAGTAGTTGGCATTCTTCACGATGCCGACCACCCGGCGCCACACGGTGTCGCCGGCGAACTGGAAACGATGGCCCAGAGCATCGCCGCCCGGCCAGTGCTCCGTCGCCAGAGCCTCATTGATGACGGCCACGGGCGCGGTCTCTTCGCGATCGTTCTCGGTAACCACTCGGCCTCGCAGGAGCGAAATTCGTAGCGTGTCGAAATAGCCGGTGTCAATGGTGAAGGCCACGGTGGAAATTGCATCGGAGTGCGCACGCTGCTCCACGCCCTCGATCACGAGGGACCGCCCAGGGTTATTCCAGAATGGCAGGCCGGAGCTCCACGAAACCGAGGCCACTCCCGGCGCCGCGGCAATACGCTCCCGCGCCGCGCGGTAGAACTCTTTAACGCGAGTCTCGCTGAAGCCCGCCTGCGCCGGATTCACCATCGCCAGCGCGAGGTGGCGGAAGTCGAAGCCGGGGTCGACAGTCCAGGCGCGCTGGATGGCGCGGAAGAAGAGGACGGAAGTGAGCAGGCACACGAGCGAGAAGGCCACCTGGCCGACCAGCAAGGCGTTCATCAGCCTGGCGCTGCGCCTGCCACGTCCGCCGATTCGCGTCTCTTCTTTGAGCGCGCTGACCACGTCCGTCTTCGATGCTCGCAGCGCCGGCGCCAAACCGAACAGGAAACCGGTGAACAGAGAAGCGAAGAACGCGAAGAGCAATACGCCGGCATCGAGCCGCGGCGAGATCATATTGCCGGCCACCTCGGCCGGAATGAATGACCACACAAACCGGCAACCGGCGATCCCGATGCCAACTCCGGCAACGCAGCTCAGAATGCTCAGCAGAAAACTCTCCGTCAGCATCTGCTGGACCAGCCGGCCGCGGTTCGCGCCGATGGCTAGTCGCACAGCAACCTCCTGGCGGCGCGCCACAGCGCGGGCGAGCAGCAGATTCGCTACATTCGCGCAGGCGATGGCCAGCACCAGGCCGACAATGGCAAAGAGAATGCCGCTTCCAAATGTGAGCCCGCCCGAGCCGCCCATGTTCGAGAACAGCTCATCGGTGATCGGACGGACGCTGACAGAGCGGCTTTCGTTGGTACTCGGATACTCTTTCTGCAACGACGCGGCGACGGTCTCGAGATCGGCCTGCGCCTGTTCGCGCGTTGACCCGGGCCGGAGGCGCCCCACGCTGTGAAACAGCGGCTTTGCGCGATCCGACAAAGCGGCCCCGAATTCCGCGGGGAACGCACTCTCAGCCATAGTCGCCGGAAGCCACACATCGGGGCCGAACACGGCGCTCACGCCGAGGAAACGCACGGGCGCCACGCCAATAACCGTGAAGCCGACGTTGTTCAGCACAAGAAGGTGGCCGATCACGTCCGGCGCGCCACCGAACCGCAGTTGCCAGGCGTTGTAACTGAGAATGGCGACCGGGGCTGAGCCCGGCTGAGCATCTTCCTCCGGCAGAAAGAATCGTCCGATCGCCGGACGAATACCGAGCGTTCCGAAATAGTCCTTCGAGACGAACTCCCCGAATACGCGTTCGGGCCCCGCGGTCCCGCGCAGCGCTATGACAACCGGAGGCGTAAATGCGGCAAGCGCGCGGAAGGAGGTCTGACCCTTCGCGTAATCCTCAAAATCCGCGTATGGCAAAGCGAGATGCGCCTCAGCCCGCTTCGAGCCCTTGCGCCCTGTCTCGAACAGCGCACTGAGATCCGCTGGACGGTCTACCGGCAGCGGATGCAGCAGCAGCGTGTTGACGATGGTGAATACGGTGGTGTTGGCGCCGATACCAAGGCCGAGGCTCAAAACGGCGAACAGCGTGAACACCGGCGCGCGGCGCATCACGCGCCAGCCGTACCGAAGGTCGCGCGCGAAGCCGCCGAGCTTGCCGGAACGCGGTACGCCGGGATCCGGCGGGGCCGTTCGAGTGCGGCGCGACCGCGCCAGCGAGGCGGGGAGGCGGGCCATGTTGCCGAGTTCGTCGAGGACGACTCGGCGCGCGGCGGCTTCGTCCTCTCCGCCGGAGAGCAACTCCCGATAGCGATCTTCGAGGTGTTGCGAAAGCTCTTCAGCGAGATCGCAGCGGTCGGCGGGATCGAGGCCGGACTCGGCCAGCCGTTTATCGACTTCGCTACGCCAATCAGGCATTGCCAGGCTCCACCACGCGGCCGATCGCCGCGACGAAATCGCGCCAGCTCTGGCGCTGGCTGGCGAGCACCTTCTTCCCGCGTGGGGTCAGGCTGTAGTAACGCCGGCGGCGCTGCTCGGCCTTCTCCACCCATTTGCCCTGCACAAGCCCGCGCTCCTCCAGCCGGCTGAGCAGCGGGTAAAGCGTGGCCACATGGAAACTCACGGCGCCGCCCGAGCGGAGCTCGATCAGCTTGCCGATGTCGTAGCCGTGGCGGGGCTGCTGCTCCAGCAGCGACAGGATGAGCAACTCGGCGCTGCCCTTCTTCCATTCGCGATCGGGGTTCTCGTCTCCCATATATGCAACTCCACTATATGTGGGATACCGATATATGTCAAGGGAAGGGCGGCCGAGGGCGCCCGCCGCAGGCCGGGGGGCCTGCCCCACAGGAACTGGTTACTGGCGAAGGGCGATGAGGACGCGGTCCGTGATTTCGTCGATCAGTTCAGGAAGGGCGGCGTCGAGCGCCAGAGTAATGGCGGCGCGGACGCGCTCGGGGTCGGGCTCGGGCGGGGCTGCCGCAACGCGGGCTGGTTCAGGCTCAGGTTCGGCCGCAACCGGCTCAGGTTCGGCGGCGACGGCGACCGGCGCGGGCTCGCTCGGGAGTTCGCTCGCCACCGGTTCGGCCGCGGGCTCCGCCGCCTGCTTCCCGGCCTCTTCGATCAGGCCGCGAACCGTCCTGACAAGAGCCGACGCCTCGAACGGTTTTCGCAGAATGGCGTCGCACCCGGCGCCGCGCGCATCCTGTTCGCTGAACTGCTCCAGCAGTCCCGCGGCGAGCACCATACGCGCACGCCGGTACCGCGAGTCGTTCTTGATGTAGCGGCACAGGTCCATGCCCGACTTGCCCGGAAGGAAGACGTCGGCAATCACCACATCTGGATCGACGTCGGCCATGCGCACCACTGCTGTGGCGCCATCGGTTACGCTGACTACTTCGAATCCTTCTTCCCGCAGAATCCGCACGCCCATCCGCTGCGCGTGCGGGCTGTCATCCGCCAGAAGGATGCGGGCCATTACTGGTTCGATGATGCGGCCGCCGGCTGCGGCGGAACGGCAGCGGTATCCGCGGGCTGCGCGGCGTTCTGAGCTGGCGCCGGTTTTTTCTTCTTCTGCGCTTTCTGGGCCTTCTTTGCGAGCTTCTTCTGGTCCTTCACGCTCATCGTGTGGTTGTTGGGAACCTCGGAGAAAGTGCGCAGCTTCGGACTTCCCGCCTGCGACACGCCTGGATCGGTCTCTCGCGAAGCCGGCTGATTCAACCGTGCGTCGGGCTTCGTATTGAGATCGGACGAGCCGCTCTGCACAGTGGTCGCTGTGACGTCATTGGTGAGAGAGGCGGCGCGCTCGGCCGGCGTGGGCACGCTCAGCGGAAGGGTCGGTCCCAGCGTGGTCATCGCAGGCGTTCCGGATTTTGCGGCGTTATGCACATCCGGACCGCGCTTGATGATAAACATACTGCGGCTGAGCAGGCTCTCGCGGGTCCGGTGTTCCAGCTCGTACTTCATGCGAGCGTAGGCCACCGGGTCGGGCTGCGGAACGGGCATTTCCATGTCCGTCAGCTTTTTTCTGGCCCCGTCGGCGTAAGAACTCAGGGGATACTCGCGCACGATTCGCGCGTAGGCAGCGCCGCTCTGCTGCCGATAGCGGGCGCCCATCTTCGAATAGCAGTCGCCCAGCAGCCACAGGGACTCGTCGGCGCGGCTGTAGAGCGGATACTGATCCACCACGCGCGCCAGACGATTCGCGGCGGCAGGATTGCTGCCCTTGGCGTGATAGAACACTCCCACGCGCATCTCGCCCTCGGCCAGCGCTTCCTGAATATTCCGCAGGCGCTGTTGCGCTTCCGGAACATACTTACTGTTGGGGAACTGGACGATGAGCTGGCGGCACTCGTCTTCCGCCCGCAGGGCCTGCTGCGAGTCGCGATCGGGCTTGTCCATCTGCTTGTAGTGAATGAGGCAGACGCGATTCTGCGCTTCCGATGCCTCCGGCATGGTGGGGTAGAACAGGATGAAATCCTTGTACTCTGCTTCGGCCTGAGCCAGACCGTGCGCCCCGCTTTCGCGATACCAGGAGTCCGCGATCGCCAGTTTGGCCTTCGCCAGGAACTCGCTCTGATCGTATGTGTTGATCAGCGTGTTCAGGGTGATGCGGGCCACTTCGAAGCGGCCGTGCTCGATATCGTTGACCGCTTTATCGAACAGCACCTTGTCAGGCTGCTGCGTTTCCTTGTTGATCGGGTTCTCGTACTTCTTCTTGCGAAAAGGGATGATGCCGGCCGGTGCGAACTGGCTCACGACCAGCGCCACGGCCAGCGCGCGGATGACAAGTGCTTTTTGACGAACCATACTGAATTTCCCCGTTACAATACCACACCAGGGCGCAAGCCCTGTTTACACGCGAACCGCCATTGCTTCTTCGGCGGCCCTGCGCATCTCGCCCGCGGCTTTACCGGGATCCGCACTGTGAAAGATTGAGGACCCTGTCACGATCCATTCACACCCGGCCCGGACTGCGCCGGCGACGTTATCGAGAGTAATGCCCCCATCGATTTCGATCGGGAACTGCAAACCGATTTGCCTCTTTCGGGCACTGAGCGCACGAACCTTCGTGAGCGAGTGCTCGATGAACTTCTGGCCGCCGAAACCAGGATTCACGCTCATGACCAGCACGTAATCCACCACATGGAGGACGTCCTCCAGCGTCGATACTGGCGTGGCCGGATTAATCACGACGCCCGCCAGCGCCCCTTCGCCCTGAATCATGCGCAAAGTCCGGTCAAGGTTCCGGCACACCTCCTGATGGACGGATACGGAATCGGCGCCGGCTTCAATAAAAGCAGGCGCGTAGCGATCCGGGTCCATGATCATCAGGTGCACATCCAGCTTCGCCTTCGTGATTTTCCGAACCGATTCAACCACGGGAGGACCGATGGTGAAGTTCGGTACGAAGTGCCCGTCCATAACATCCAGGTGGAACCGCTTTACCCCGCCCGTTTCCGCGGCGGCAATCTGCTCACCCAGACGCGCAAAATCGGCCGCAAGAATAGAGGGAAGGATCTCGATCATTTGCGGGCTAACCGAATAGTAGCACAGAGGCATAGAAGCCATCGCCCGGATCAATCCCAGGCAGGCGATGATACGTTCTCGCGGCCGTGCCACCCGCTAACACTGCGGTAACGACGTCCTCGTTTTCCTCACGCTGTAGCGAGCAGGTGGAATACACCAGCACGCCCCCGTGCTTCAATGCATTCAATGCGTTACGCAGGATCTGTACTTGCCTGCGATGCAGTTCCGACAGGTGGGACGGCTGGAGACGCCATTTGATTTCCGGGTTGCGGCCGAGCGTGCCCGTACCGGAGCAGGGCGCGTCCACGAGCACGCGGTCGAATTTCGCGGCAAAGGGGAGTGGCGCGGCGGCATCAAGCACCACTCGCCGGCAGTCCAGATCGGCCAGCGCGCGCAGACGGTGCGGGTGAATATCACACGCCACAGCCGATGCGCCGGCTTCGATGGCCTGCGCCGTCTTGTTCCCGGGCGCCGCGCAGACGTCGAGGAAGGTCATACCGGGTTCGATGCCGAGCAGCGGAACAATGCTTTGTGCTCCGGGATCCTGGATGCGGCCGGTGGAGGCGACGCGCGTCTCGGCGGGTTGCAGGAACGCCTCGGCGATTCTCGTAGATGCTGCGGCGCCGAACTGCGCGTCCCAGCTTTCGAGCAGCCATGCGGGGCAGGACAGCGCGGTGGCATGATCGGGCCATTCGATCGCGCCCCGTGGAACGCGTCGCAGAACCGCGTTGACCAAACCGCCGGCCGAGCGCTTTCCCGCCGCCTTTGCCAGTTCCACCGATTCGGAGACGGCGGCGTGGGCGGGTATGCGGTCGAGATGGCGGAGCTGGTACACGCCCAGGCGCAGCGCGATGCGGACCTCGATATCGAGGCGTTTCGGCGCGTACATGGAGATCAGGTAATCGAGCTGCATTTGACGCCGCAGGCACCCGAGGACGAGTTCGTACGCGAGGCCGGCATCGCGCGAATCGAGGTCTTTCGTGTGCGCAAGCAGAAGCTCGGAAGCCCACGCGCCGGCCTCAACCCGTTCGAGGATACGGAACGCGATGCGGCGTGCGGGAGACACTAAGTTCCACTGTGGCATGGAGGGAAGTGGGCAGGCCATCGTGGTTTGTGGGCCTGTCCCTTCGGCCCTCCAGGCCGCGAAACTTCATGAAAAACCGCGGATGCTCCCCGTGGGGCAGGCCATCGGTGTTTGTGGCCTGCCGGCGTGCTGTCAGCAATCGCAGACGACGAAAGACGATCGTCTGCGGCACACTACCACACGATCGGTTCCGGGATCGCTTCGCCGTCGGCCCGCGGATCGGATGCTGCGTAGTTGGTTCCGGTGCGCGAATCGTGCAGGATGGCCTGGCCACGGCCCATCTCCTGGGTGTATTCGCGGCGGATGCGAATTTCATGGCCGCGCTCGGAAAGCTGCTGCAGCGTTGCCTCGGGAACCCGGTCTTCGATGGACACGTCGCAGCCGCCGGCATTTCTCTTCGTGAAGCGCGGCGCTTCCAAAGCAGCCTGGATGTTCATTCCGAAATCGACGATGTTCGAGACGAACTGCGCGTGTGCCAGCGGCTGATTCGCGCCGCCCATAATTCCGAAGCCGATATGCCGGTCGCCTTTTTCCATCATTGCCGGAATGATGGTGTGGAACGGGCGTTTGCCGCCGGCCAGCACGTTAGGGCTCCCCGGCTCGAGCGTGAACAGCGCGCCACGATTCTGCATGATGAAACCCATGCGCTCGGCAGTGAGGCCGGAACCGAAGTCCTCATAAACGCTTTGAATCCAGCTCGCGATGTTACCCTCTTTGTCGACAACGGTGAAGTACGTGGTATTGCTGCCGAAAGGATCGCCGCTGGCGACATCGCAATTCGCTTTTCGGGGATCGATGAGCGCCGCGCGCTTCTTCGCGTAATCTTTGGAGAGAAGCCGATCGACAGGGACATCAGCAGTGCGCGGGTCGGCATTGTAGCGGCGCACGTCGGCATAAGCCAGCTTCATCGCCTCGATGCGCTTGTGCATTTCCGTTGGGCTGAACGCGCCGAACGGAGAGGGCGGCGTCACCTCCATTATGTTCAGCATTTCGAGCGCGGCGAAGCCCTGGGTATTCGGAGGAAGCTCGGTAATTTTCCAGCCGCGGTAATCGATGGAAATCGGCGACACCCATTCGGAGGAAAAGCCTGCCAGGTCGGCGGCGGTCATGGTTCCACCCAGCTTCTGCGAGGTCTTCAGGATTGCCGCGGCGATTTCGCCTTTGTAGAAGGCGCCGGGGCCCTGATCGGCTATGAGTCGAAGGGCATGTCCCATGTCAGGGTTCCTGAACAAGTCGCCTTCCCCGGGGACGTGCCCGCCTGGCAGAAACACGCGCACCGACTCCGGGTCAGCCTGGATTCGGCCGGCAAACAGAGTCCACGATTCCTGGATGCCCTCGGGTATAGGGAAGCCCTTTTCGGCGTAGGCGATGGCGGGCTGGAACAGTTCTTTCCACTGGAGCTTGCCGTATCGCTGGTGCATCCGCGCCCAGCCGTCTACGGCTCCCGGGACCGTGAACGTATGAATCCCCGAGGCGGGCATCGCGGTGATTCTCTGGCCCGCCAGAAACTCCGGTGAGAGCGCTTTGGGCGCGGGTCCGGACGCGTTCAGGCCGACGAGCTTGCCCGTGGCCTCCTCGCGGTAAAGAACGAATAGGTCTCCACCGAGTCCGCATTTCATTGGCTCGATGACCGCGAGGACAGCGTTCGCTGCGATGGCCGCGTCAACCGCCGTTCCGCCTCGGGCAAGGATTTGCGCCGCGGCCTGCGACGCCAGCGGCTGGCTGGTAGCGGCGATTCCCTGCTGCGCGATGACCATCGACCGGCCGTAGTTACGGCCTTGCGCGTACAGCGATGCCATGCAGGCAAGCGTGACACAGACGCGACGTGTGAGGGCGCTCATAATTACGCGCATATGGAGGCATTCGTGACTAAACGAGAGAGTATAGCGTAAGAGCGTTCGTCGGCTGACCAACTAAACGGCCGCGCTTCCGCGTGTCACGCTCGGCGTCCGGCGGAGTCATACAGGACGAGGACCGAACAACCTATGGCCAGCGAAACAACGCTCAGGAACATCGTTACTGCGGCGGCAGCGGGAGCCGCGGGTACACTTGCCATGCATCTGGTTCACACCGCGAATCAGAAGTGGCTTCCACAGACAATGCCGCCGCAGCGTGAAGAGCCGGGGCACTACATTGTTCAGAAGGCGGCGGAGGCCCTGCCGGCGGCGGCGCGCGAGAGCGTCACGGAAAAGGTGGAGCATGCCGCGGCCGCGGCGCTCTCGTTCGGCTATGGCTCCACCTGGCCGGCGCTCTATGCGGCGATCCGGGAAGAGCCGAACGTGTGGCTGGATGGCGCGGCGCTCGGCGTTGGCGTATGGGCCATAGGCTACCTCGGATGGCTGCCGAGCCTTGGCCTGATGCCGCCGGTACGAAAACACACCAGAACTCAGGTGGTCAATTCGATTGCCCAGCACGCGCTCTACGGGATTCTCACCGTATCGGCGTGGAAGAAGCTCCGGTCAATGCTCGCATGAATCGGGAATGATCCATATCCTGTGGACCAACCCCGTTCAGGGTGTTCGCGAACTCGTCACCCTGATCGCCACCGCAGTCGCCGTCTATCTGGCATTCTGGATCGCTGCGAAGCTTCTCGAATGGATGATCTGCCGCCTCCACGCGAAGGAGCATCATCGCGATCTGGTGGAGTTGCTCGGCCGCACTGCAAAGATTGCTCTACTGGTATTCGGCGCGGTGACGGCTCTGGGCACCGCGGGGATCAATGTATCGGCGCTGGTGGCGGGACTGGGGCTGACCGGGTTCGCGCTGGGTTTCGCGTTGCGCGACATTCTCTCGAACATCGTGGCCGGCGTGCTGATCCTGTTGTACCGGCCGTTCACGCGCGGCGACCGGATTACGGTGACCGGCCTCGAAGGCGCGGTATCGCACATCGATCTGCGGTACACCGCCCTCGACGGCGGCGATAAGCTCATCCTGATTCCCAACTCCAACCTGTTCACGAATCCGATCGTGGTGACGCGGGCGCAGCAACAGTGAAGCGCAGCGCTCACCTCATGGGAGCGATCATAGGAGTAGTTGCTCACCGAAAACGTGGCTGACCGTTCGACGGGCTTGTGGCGCGCGCTCCGGCCCAGCCTGCGGTATCTCATGCAGACCGAAGTGCACGTGTTCGCATTCTCCATCTCCGCGAACATGCTGCTCTCGTTCTTTCCGTTTCTGATCGTGATGATCTCGGTGTTTCAGAAGCTGCTCCACTGGCAGAGCGCGGCGAACGCGGTTTACTACGTCCTGCTGAACGATTACTTCCCGCCGGACCTGGACGCCTTCATCGTGCGCAACCTCAAAGTGACGGTGCCCAGCGGCGCGTTCCAGGCCGTGTCGGTGCTCCTGCTGCTGTTCACCGCGAATGGAATCTTTGAGCCATTGGAAGTGGCGTTAAACCGCGTGCACGGCTGTACGTCGAATCGTAGTTTTCTGCGAAATCAACTGATCAGCTTCGGCCTGATTTTCGCGTGCGGCGGTCTGGCCATGTTGTCCAGCGTCTTTACGAGCGCAAATGCGCAATTGCTCTCAGGCGCAGACATTCGCGTCGCTGGCTTCGTCAACATGGTGTTTTTTAAGCTCGCCGCTATTCCGATCTCCATGTTCATCCTCTTTCTCATCTACTGGCTGCTGCCGAATTGCAAGGTGAAACCGAGAGACGTGATTCCCGCCGCGATCGTCGTGGGCCTGCTGCTCGAAATCCTCAAGTACGTGAATCTTTTCACGTGGCGATGGATGAGCGTGAAGATGTCGCGCGAGTACGGACCATTTCATTATTCGGTCACGCTGATCCTGTGGGGATTTCTCTCGTCGATGTTGATTCTGGCTGGCGCGGAATGGTCGGCGCGCGGGTCGCAGGAGTCCGTGCCGGACCCGCGCTAAGATAAACGCGATGGACCGGCAAACCGCTTGGGAGATCCTCTGCGAGCACACCAAATCCGAGAGCCTGCGACGGCATGCGCTCGCGGTGGAAGCGTGCGTCACGGCGTACGCGCGGAAGTTCGGTGAGGACGAGCAGAAATGGTCCGTCACCTCGCTGCTGCATGATTTCGACTACGAAATGCACCCCAACGCGCCCGACCATCCGATGAAAGGCGAGCCGATTCTGGCCGGGCGCGGCGTTGATGAAGAGATCCGGCGCGCGATTCTCTCTCACGCGAACTACAGCGGCGTCGCGCGCGAATCGCTGCTCGAAAGAACACTGTTCGCGTGCGACGAACTGGCCGGCTTCCTCACCGCAGTCTCCTACGTCAAGCCGGGCCGCAGCATCTCCGAGGTGGACGTCAAATCGGTCCGGAAAAAGATGAAGGACAAGGCGTTCGCCCGATCGGTGAGCCGCGAAGATATCGTGAATGGCGCGAGTGAGCTGGGCGTGGATCTTGACGGGCACATCGCGTTCTGCATCGAGGCGATGAAAGCGCGCGCCGACCAACTGGGCATCGCCGGCGCAGCGAGCGGATCCGCCGGACAGGCGTGAAAAAGCCGGCGCGCTCTCCCGCGGCAGTGGCGCTTGCGGCGGTGACGCTGGTGATCGCGTGGCAGACGGCTACGGTCGAGCTCAACTATAACGGCGAATGGCATCCCCTGGTGGCTCACGATCCGCTGCTGCGCAAAGGCTACGCCGCGTACGCCGATAATGCGCGTCTGCTGTGGCGCCGTATCCTGGTCCCGGGACTCGCGCACGTGCTCGCAGCCGGCGATGACGAACGGGTGGACTCGACGTATCCTGCGGTCGTCGCCCTTTTCATCGGCCTGGGCGTGTACTGGTCGGCAGTCTTCTGCAAGCGCTTGCGCCTGGCGCCCGCGTGCGGGCTCGCCTTTCTGCTGCTGCCCGCCACGATTGCGTCGGTGGATCGGATGACCGTGGACGTGGCTCTCGCGGCTCTTTGCGCGGGGTTCGCCGTCTACAGCGTCACGGGCAATCGGGTGCTGCTGTGGACGGTGCTCATCCTTGCGCCTCTGGCGCGCGAGACGGGGCTGGCGCTGGTGGCCGGATGGATCGCGTTCCTCGCGGTGCGGCGGCGCTGGCGCGAGGCGGCGTGGTACGCGACCGCGGCCATCCCCGCGCTGTGCTGGTTCGCTTACGTGGATGAGCACACGCAAGCGGACGCGACGCCGTTGCTCACGCGCGTGCCGTTCGGAGGCATTGCGCGACGAATGCTGCACCCCATCGTCTTCGATGCGAGCACGCGCTGGCCGCGCGAGGCGGCGATGCTCGATTATCTGGCAGTGCTCGGCATGGCCGCGGCATTCGTCATTGCGGCATGGCTGGCGTGGCGAAGGCAGTGCTCGCCCATCACCTTCGCAGCCTGGGCGTTCGCGCTCACGGCCGTGTTCCTGGCCAAAGACATCTGGGTGGACACGTACAGCTTCGGCCGCACGCAGACGCCGCTGCTGTTGTTTCTGGCGCTCTATGGCATGGGCACGCGTCGATTCTGGATGACCGCGCCGGTGCTGCTGATGCTGCCAAGGCTGCTGTTCCAGCTTGCCGTGCAACTGAGAGGGATGGTATAGCGCGCTCCGAACTGAGCCGCGCCTGAGATTGGCCATTTGCGCTGCAGGCGAAAACGCCTGCTCCACAATCCACTTGAGTCTTTGTGGAGCAGGCCTTCGGCCTGCAGTCACGGCTCGTAACTGAGCCGCGCGCGCGTCAGCAAGCTGTAAACTACCGCGGCTCGGTAACAGTTCCGGGCCGGTGAACTACCGGGGCCCGTATTCGTCGCGATGCGTCACGAACTCGGGGTACGCGCCGGCGCCGAGCTCGTGCAGGTCGAGTCCTTCGCGCTCGCCCTGCGCGGAAACGCGCCACGGCCAGAGTCGGTTCAGCAGCGCGTTCACGCCGAACGTCAGTGGTAACACGAAGCCGAGCAGCGTCGCAATTCCCACCAGCTGCGCCAGGAATTGTCCTGAGCCCCGCGTGTGGGCAAACATGCCGGCGGCGATCAGCCCCCAGATACCGCCCACGGCGTGCACCGACACAGCGCCCGCGGGATCGTCCACGGAGAGGCGCAGCTCGAACAACTCCACCGAGAACACGACGAGCGCGCCCGCAAGCAATCCCGTGACGGCCCCGGCCAGCGGCGCTTCGAGGGCGCAACCGGCGCTCGAGGCCACCAGCCCGCTCACCCATCCGTTCGCGGTCAGCGAAGCGTCCGGCTTCCCGAATCGCAGGCGCGTAATCGCCAGCGCCGCGAGAGCGCCGGCGGCCGCCGAGAGTATCGTGTTCACGGGAACGATGGTGAGCTGCCCAGGGGCAATGCCGGCGAACAGCAGCGCTCCGGCGCAATTCAGGCCCTGCCATCCGATCAACGCGACCATACAGCCGAGCAGGACCAGCACGGCATTATGTCCCGGGATGGCCGTGGGCATTCCGTGCAGCGCGTATCGTCCGCGACGCGGCCCGAGAATCCAGGCGACGCTAAGCGCCGCAAGACCTCCCACAACCTGAATGCATCCGGCGCCTCCGGTATCGAGGAATCCGCCGCCCAGCCCGTAATTGAGTCCGAGCTGCGAGAGCCATCCGCCGCCCCATACCCAGTGTGCAAACAGCGGCCATGTGAACGCGCTCAGCGCCGCCGCGCAGGCGCATGCCGATCCGAGACGCCACCTTTCCGCTCCCGCGCCGAGCGCGATCAGGGGCACGAGGCCCGCGGCGAACATGCCGAACAGCACAGAGAGCGAGGGCGTGGACCCGTTGAACTGCACGTCGCGCAGAAAGAAAGAGCGTGCCGCGAGCAGATCCCACGGCTTGCCCGCGATGGTTACGACGTGCGCGGGCGAGCCTGCGTATCCGGTGAACGCGAATCCGCAGACGAAGTACGCGATTGCTCCCACCGCCAGAACGCATAGCGAGGCCAGCATGGAGTGCGCGGCGCTGCGCGAGCGCGACAGTCCGGTGTTGATGAGCGCAAGGCCCGCGCCTGCGAACGGAATGAGCAGAATGGAGACCAGGCAGAGCGTCGCGGCGCCTTCACTCATGATCGTTGTTCTCGAGGCGGCAGGTGCGCGCGAAAGACAAGAACAAGCCCGAGGAGTTCAACAGCAATCCCCGCAACGATGAAGGCGCCTCGCGCCGCGGCGGGCGGAAGCAGGATGAGAGCAGCCAGCGCCAAAAGCCATCCAGCGGGCAGCAGCAGGAATCCGGCAAGCTTCATGGGAGACTTACCTACGTAAGCGGATGGTCGAGCACCCGGGCGCCCTGCGCGTCGTAATAAAACATCCTGCCCTGCCGGTGCGAGCGTACCGAGAGATCGATGGCGGTCATCACCTTCCAGCCGAGGTCGGCGTGGCAGTTGGGCTGCTCGCGCGAGCGCACGCAATCGAGGAAGTTCTCGACGTGCTTCAGGTCGCCCTCATTGCCCAGCCCCTCGATGGTGATCTGTTCGGCGCCGTGCTTCGCCGCGAACTCCTTCACGAACGGCGGCTCGGCGGCAAGGACGGCGAACTCGGTATTGCGCCCCTTCGGACCCTCCCACTCATCGCCCAGGTGAAGCGTCGCCTTCGTGCCGCGCAGCAGCAGCAGAGGGCCGATGGAATTCACCTGCGACGACTGCACGGTCATCGAGTACTTACCTGGATAGTCGGCGGCGGTAAGGAACGTATCGGGCACCTCGCGGCCATCGTGATAGCACCACAGGCCGCCCATGCCGCTGACCCGCGTCGGATGTTCGTTCTCCAGCGCGACGTGGAACGGGGCCACGATGTGATAGTGCAGATCGGTGGCGATGCCGCCCGAATAATCCCAGTATTTGCGGAAGCGGAAGAAGCGATCGGCGTCGAACGGGCGCTCGGTAGCGGACCCCAGCCACTGCTTCCAGTCGATGTGTTCCTCGCCGGCGCCGTCCGGACCGGCCGCGGCGTCGATGGGCCAGTTCCAGTCGCCATCCGGATCGTTGCGGCTGTAAGTGCCCTGCACGGCCACCACCTGGCCAAGCTCGCCGGCCTGCACCAGCTCGCGGATTTTGTGCCAGCGCGTCCACGATGTGCCCTGCACGCCCACCTGCAGCACTCGGTGCGTCTCTTTCACCTTCCGCGCAACCACCGCGGCCTCTTCCACCGTGTGGGTCATCGGCTTTTCGACGTACACGTCCTTGCCGCGCGAGAGCGCGTCGAGCGTGATGGGCGCGTGCCAGTGATCGGGCGTGGCGATGAAGACAGCGTCAATATCGGAACGCGCGAGAAGCTCCTGATGATGCGTGTAGGTCTTTGCGCCGTCGACCTTCGAGCCAGCTTTGTTCAGCCGCTTCTGGTACACCTCGGCGAGCGCTACGATCTGGACGTCCTGCTTCGCCGCCTGGCGCTTCTGCACCAGTTCGAGCAGCCAGGAACCCCGGCCGCCGAGCCCGATCATGCCGACGTTAATGCGATCGTTTGCGCCGAGGATACGCCCCCGGCCCGCGGCGAGGAACGCGCTCGCAACCATGCTCTTCACGGCAGTACGCCTGGTCATTGTGTCCGACCTCCACTGGAGAGTGTATCTATAGTCGAGCATGCCGGCGGGATCGGTCTGCGCAATTCGTGCGGAAGTCGCTCCGGGCAGGAGGGCAGCCGGAACCGCAACGATACCTGTGCTGGCAACGTCCGAGGTTTGAGTGGGCATGCGGTGATAACGGAAACAACGGAATCATGGCCAGACTTCTGAGTGCGGTTGCCCTTTGGTCTGGGCTGGCAATATCGATGCGTGACGGGCGCCTCTCGGCGGCCCAACCCTCGAAGCAGGCGGCTCCCGCACCGGTTCCCCCATCGATCCTTACGGCGACGAAAGTGTTCGTTGCTAATGAAGGAGGAGACGAATCACTTTTCGATTCGCCTCAATACAGCGGAGGACCTGACCGCTTGTACGATGAGTTTTATGCGGCCATGAAGTCGTGGGGGCGCTACGAACTGGTCAGGACTCCCCATGAAGCGGACCTGGTGTTCGACGTACGGTTAACCATCATGCAACCGCAGCGATCACATCCGCTGGGGGGTGACAATAACCCCGAGTACGATCCACAGCTTCATTTGACCATTCGCGACGGGATGCCCCACGAAACCCTGTGGGGATTGACCGAGCACGCCCAAACAGCGCTTCTCCAGGGAAACCGCGATAAGAACTTCGAGCAGGCGCTGGCCGGAATTGTAGCGGAACTGCACAGAATCGCCGGTCCAAAGCGGGATGCCGCCCAGCCAGCGGGAAATTAGCCCACGACAATCAGGCGATGCTGGGGACGCCCTTTGGTTTCGCTGCGGAATGCCGCGCCAGGCGAATGGTCAAATGTGTCCGGCCTCCACGGGAGAGTCTATCGATACTCGAGCAGGCCGGCTGGCGCACGCACCCCCGCGCAGGCGCTGGTCGAGGGTTTCGCAGAAGCTGAAGAGGGCTCGATCAGGCGCATCGCCCGCCCCAGGTCCGCCGGTCGTCACCTCAGGCATGATCCAGCCCGCGATAGAACGCCGGGCCGTTTCTGCGCAGCGGCGGGTACGGGGGACGTATACTGACCTAATCCGATATTCGAACATCGGAGAATGGAGGAAGAATGGCGATTGTTCTACCCCCTGGCGGCCTCTCTGGGCTTGATCCAACGATGGGCAGCCGTCAAATGGCCGACGGAGGTCTTGTCGGTGCTATCCAGAACGCGATGCAGGCTGCGAGCAAGGCTGCGGCCGGCGCCGTGGTGGCGACTATAAGACAAGCAGCCGGACCACTGGGGCCGGAACTCGCAAAGATCGAGTATTTGATGTGGAAGCGGATGCTGTACGAGCACACGATGTGGCTGGACCACCACGGATTAGTCGGTATCGATGCGGCGATGCAGGACATGAACCGCAGAATGATCTGGCTGAAATCCCAGCAGCCCCAGGTCCGTCAGGCTTTGATAACGGTCTTTACAACCGCTGGTCTGGAGGCGGCAGTCCAATACCGCAAGGCCCTGCGAAAACAGATCCCGGACGCGTTCTTCTGGGCAACAGCGATGTGACGCGTCCCCCGCTACACTCGAAATCCGGCAGGAGAATTCCAGAGAGGGTAGTATCGAGCTTCGCGAAGCGCTTAAGCGGACGGCTCGTCACAGCGGGTGACAGCGACTACGACAGCGCCCGGCAGATCTGGCTCAGGACGACTAACCGGCGGCCGGCCCTTGTTGCCCAGTGCAAGTGTGCGGCAGACGTAACGAATGCCATTCACTTCGCGCGCGAAAACGATTTGCTTGTGGCCGTGCGAGGCGGTGGGCACACTTCGTTTGCGACGTGTAACGACGGCCTCGTCATCGACCTTGGACCGATGAAAAAAGCAGAGATCGGTTCCGCTGGCGGAGATGTCCGAGCGGAAGCCGGTCTTACCTGTGGCGAACTGGATGCTTTCACGCATCCTCATGGCCTGGCGACGCCGTTGGGCGAGTGTCCGAGCACCGGCATTGGGGGCGTCACGCTCGGCGGCGGCATCGGGTATCTGCTCGGGTCTCACGGCCTCACCTGCGACAGCCTGGTCAGGGCTGAAGTGATCGGTGCGCGCGGCCAACTTCTGATCGCGTCGGAGGACAGCGACTCCGATCTTTTGTGGGCATTGCGTGGCGGCGGCGGGAACTTCGGTGTGGCGACGTCCCTCACCTACCGTCTGCATCCGGTACGCGAGGTTATCGCGGGCATGCTGATCTATCCAGGTACCGAAGTTGCGGCCGTCCTGCGCAGGCTGGGCGAGTTTGCAGAAGAAGCGCCGGACGCGCTGGCGCTGGTCGCAATGAATGATCTTCGCTTCACGCCAGCGCACGCCCTGACGTTGCTCGTATGCTGGAGCGGCGATCTCAGGGACGGAGAGAGGCTACTGAGGCGCATCAGATCCCTGGGCTCGGCGCAGTTCGATGACATCAGGACGAGGTCCTGGCTGGAGATGCAGCAATTACTCGATGTGGGACCGCTCAATATCAGACTGGACAACGATATCGATTTCATTTCCGGAATCGATGCCCGAACGGCGAACGCACTCGCGGCGACGATTGTGAACACTCCGGCCTGGTCCTGTGGCCTCGCGCTGGAGCTTTTTCACGGCGCCCCCTGCCGTATTGCAGTTGCCGAAACGGCATTCGGCGTTCGCCGGACAGGCTTCTTCGTTCACATGACTGGCGCGTCGACCGATGATGAATCGCTCGAACTGACGAGGGCGGCGTTGAACGGCATCAGGGATGCCCTTCGGCCGGTTTCAACCGGAGATACTTATCTGAACGGCCTCGGTTTGAACTGCGAAGTGAACGAGAGCAGGGTCGAACGAGGATACGGGACGAATTATCCGAGGCTGAGACAGCTCAAGAGCCGCTATGACCCGGACAACTTTTTCCGCCTTAACCCCAACATCAAGCCGAAGGGAAACACTGGAGCATCCTGTTCCCCTGTCGAAAACAGGCCCGCGCATCGTCCGGACCGTCGAGCAGATTCCCCGGCGCTGTAAAAACAGCAGCGCCATGGCGTAGCCGGCGGCGCTACCGGTCAAAACCGATCGTCGAGCAGGACGGCAGGATCGGTCTACGCAATCCGCGCGGAAGTCGCTACACTCCAGGCAGGTTGCTCTTATGCGTGTACTCATCGCCGATAAGTTCGAGAAATCCGGACAGGACGGACTGATTGCCGCCGGCTGCGAAGTGTCGTGCCAGCCGGGACTGAAGGACGAAGCGCTGGCGTGCGAGGTGGAGCAGTTCCGTCCCGACGTGCTTATCGTACGCTCGACGAAGGTGACGGAGCACATTCTCAGCGCGGGTCCGCTGAAGCTGATCGTGCGAGCGGGCGCCGGCTACAACACCATCGACGTCGCGGCAGCCTCGCGGCGCGGCATCTATGTGTCGAACTGTCCCGGAAAGAACTCGGTCGCGGTGGCCGAGTTGGCGTTTGGATTGATACTTGCGCTCGACCGGCGCATTGCCGATAACGTGATCGCGCTGCGGGCGGGACAGTGGAAGAAGGCGGAGTTCTCGAAAGCCCACGGGCTGTTCGGACGAACCCTTGGCCTGATCGGCGTCGGCCAGATCGGGCGCGAGATGATTCCGCGTGCACGCGCGTTCGGGATGCACGTCGTGGCGTGGAGCCGCAGTCTCACCGCGGAACTGGCGGAAGAATTCGGCATCGTTCACAAGGCGTCGCCGGACGATGTCGCCGTCGCGTCCGACATGGTCAGCGTGCATGTGGCGCTGAATCCGGAGACGCGCGGACTGCTCGGCGCGTCATTTTTTGAGGCGATGCGGCCGGGCGCTTACTTCATCAACACCTCGCGCGCCGAAGTGGTGGATCAGGATGCGCTCGTCAGGGCAATCGAAGAAGACGGGATTCGCGCCGGGCTGGACGTGTTTGCACAGGAGCCCAGCGGTGGAGCGGGCGAGTTCCCCGACGCAGTATCGAAGCTGACCAATGTTTACGGAACACATCATATCGGCGCGTCGACCGAGCAGGCGCAGGAGGCCATCGCGGCCGAGACCGTGCGCATCGTACGGACGTTCAAAGAGAGCGGCAAAGTCCCGAACGTAGTAAACCTGGCGAAGACCACGCCGGCCGTTTGCGCGCTGATGGTCCGTCATCTGGACCGGCCGGGCGTCCTCGCCGGAGTGCTCGATGCGATCAGCGGGGCGCGCATCAACGTGCAGGAGATGGAGAACGTGGTGTTCGAAGGCGCGGAGGCGGCGGTGGCGCGGATTCATCTGGAGACGGAGCCGGCGCCGGGATTGCTGGAAAGGATCAGCGCGGCGAATGCGGATGTGCTTGAGCTGAGCGTCATTCGGCTGAGCCAGTAGAGCAGGCTTTAGCCTGCAATGCCGCCTGAAAGGCGGCTGACGCAGGCCGAAGGCCTGCTCCACAATGGCTGCAGGTGCTGATGCTGAGTTGTGGAGCAGACGTTTTCGCCTGCTGCGCAAATGGCCAATCTCGAGCTGCAGGCTAAAAGCCTGGCTAAAAGCCTGCTCTACTGTTCTCCGCCACGCTCCTATACTGGGAAACATGGCCCAGGTTGCGCCCTCCCCCGCTGTTTACGATGTTGTGGTCATCGGATCCGGAGCCGGAGGCGGTACTGTCACCAAGGTCCTGACGGACCTCGGTGTCAACGTGGCGCTGCTCGAAGCCGGCCCCATGCTGAATCCGGCGAAAGACTTCAAAGAGCACATGTGGCCGTGGCAGGTGGATCATCGCGGCTCGGGGCCGGGCGGCGCGGGATACTTCGGCAAGAATCCGTATCCGTTCGGCTATTTTACGGCGCCGGCCGGCGGATGGGAGCTGGAGAACGAACCCTACACGGTTGCGCCCGGAAACAAATTCCGCTGGTTTCGTTCGCGTATCGTAGGCGGACGTACGAACCATTATGGACGGTTCATGTTTCGGTTCTGCGCCGAGGACTTCAAGTCGCACAGCCGCGACGGGCTGGGCACGGACTGGCCCATTACCTACGATGACCTGGCGCCGTACTACAGCAAGGCCGAAGAGTTCATCGGCGTCACCGGTTCCCCGGATCACATCCCCAGCACGCCCGATGGCGTGTTCATGACGCCTCCGCCGCCGCGCGTTCACGAGGTGCTGGTGCAGCGCGCCTGCCGCAAGCTGGGCATTCCCTGCGTGGCGAATCGCATGGCCGTCATCACGAAAGCGCACAACGGGCGTCCGCCGTGCCACTACTGCGGTCAGTGCGGCCGCGGCTGCATCACCGCGTCGAACTACTCATCCAGCCAGGTGCAGATCTTCCCCGCCCTGAAAACGGGACGCCTGAAGCTGATCACGGGCGCAATGGCGCGCGAGTTGATCACCAACGATGAAGGGCGCGTGACGGCCGTATCGTTCGTGGACAAGGCGACGCGCAACGAGCAGCAGATCCGCTGCCGCGCCGTGGTGCTGGCCGCGAGCGCGTGCGAATCCGCGCGGCTGCTGCTGAATTCGAAATCGCCGCGGCATGCGAACGGACTGGCCAATGGCTCGGGAGAGGTGGGAAGGAATCTGACGGATTCGGTGGGATACGATCTCTCGGCGCAGATCCCCGCGCTCATCGGCATGCCGCGATACAACGCCGACGGTATGGGCGGCATGCATCTGTTCGTGCCGTGGTGGCTGACCGATGACAAGCACAAGGGATTTCCGCGCGGCTACCACATCGAGATCGGCGGCGGTTACGGCATGCCGTCACTCGGCGAGTTTCACGGGATCTGCGACGGGAAGGAAGGCTACGGCGTGTCGCTGAAGAAAGCGGCCCGGGAAACCTACGGAACATGGGTAGGCTTCGCCGGACGCGGCGAGATGATTCCCAACGAGCACAGCTATTGCAGCATTGATCCGGACATGGTGGACGCCTGGGGCATTCCGGTTCTGCGATTCCACTTCCGGTGGTCGGATGCCGAGATGAATCAGGCGCGGCACATGCACGACACGTTCAAATCGATTCTGGAGACGATGGGCGGCGAGGTGAAGACGGGGTATGTGTCGGGCGAAGGCAAGGGCATTTCGCTGGGCGGCGAAATCATCCACGAGTTGGGTACTGTGCGCATGGGAGACGACCCGAAAAGCTCGCCGCTGAACCGCTACTCGCAAGCGCACGAGGTGAAGAACCTGTTCGTCGCCGACGGCGGCCCGTTCGTGAGCAATCCCGACAAGAACCCGACGCTGACCATTTGCGCTCTCGCATGGCGCGCCGCGGAGTACATGGCGGAAGAGATGCGAAAGGGGAACATCTGATGGCGAGCGAAGTTTCCCGTCGAGACCTGCTGCGCAGCGCCGCGCTGGCGTTTACCGCGGGCGCATTCACGCCGGTGATGGGCCAGCACGTTCATCAGATGGCGGCAGACGAGCGCGCGGCTACCGGCGCGTACGAACCGAAGGCGCTCAACGATCATGAGTACCACACCCTGCAGCGCCTCTGCGATCTGATCGTGCCGGCGGAAGAGAAATCGCCCGGCGCGCTGGCCGCGGGCGCGGCGGACTGGATCGACCTGATGTCCAGCCAGAGCGACGAGATGAAAGCCGTGTACACGGGCGGCATCGCGTGGCTGGATGAGGCGATGCGGAGGGATCAGTCCGATTTTCTGGGCGCGGCGCCCGACCGGCAGACGGCCATGCTCGATCTGATCGCGTACCGAAAGAACGAGAGCCCGGAGCTGGGTGCCGGCATCCATTTCTTCGCGTTCGCGCGGCGCATGATCGTGGATGCGTACTACACCAGCCCGCTCGGCGTGAAGGACCTGGAATATCTGGGCAACAAAGCGCTGTCCGAATTCGTGGTACCGCAGGAGTGCCTGGACTGGGCGCTCAACCACAGCCCGCAGTAGAGCAGGCTTCAGCCTGCATGCCCGGGGTCTCATCTATGTTCTACCCGCGATAGACTGGACCTTCCTATGAAACTGTCCGTCGCCGCAGCTCTGTTCGTCTGTGCCGCCACTCTCATCGGCGCCAACGCGCCGCCCGACATTGCGGCCACTCCACCAATGGGCTGGAACAGCTGGGATTGCTACGGCACCGCTGTCACCGAGGGAGAGGTGAAAGCCAACGCCGATTACATGGCGAAGCATCTTGCGGGGCACGGCTGGCGATACATCGTGGTTGACATCCAGTGGTACGAGCCGAGCGCGCGCGCTCATAATTACCGGCCCGGAGCGGAGCTGAGCATGGACAGCTACGGCCGGCTGACGCCCGCCGTGAATCGGTTCCCTTCGGCCGCCAACGGAGCCGGCTTCAAGCCGCTCGCCGACTATATTCACAAGCTGGGTCTGAAATTCGGCATCCATATCATTCGCGGAATTCCCCGCCAGGCCGTACGCGCGAACGCTCCCGTATTCGGCGCGAATCTCCACGCGAGGGACATTGCGGACGAGCATTCCACGTGCCCATGGAATCCCGACATGTACGGCGTCGATACCGGCCGCGGCGGCGCGAGGTATTACAGCTCGATGGTGAACATGTACGCGCAATGGGGCGTCGATTTTATCAAGGCAGACGACATGGAACGGCCCATGCATCGCGGCGAGGTGGAGGCCCTGCATCGCGCGATTGTGGACTCCGGCAGGAATATCGTGCTGAGCCTCTCGCCTGGCGCGGCGCGTGTGGAAGACGCCGGCTTCCTGGGCGAGAACGCCAACATGTGGCGCGTGTCTGACGATTTCTGGGATGCCTGGCCGCTGCTGCGCCAGAACTTCACGCTGCTTGCTATCTGGGGCGGAATGGGCCGGCCGGGCGCGTGGCCTGACGGCGATATGCTGCCGTTCGGCAGCCTGCGCGTGGCGTCCCCGCTGGAAGAAGACCGCAAATCGCACTTCACGCCCACCGAGCAGCAAACGGTGATGACGCTGTGGTCCATTGCGCAATCGCCGCTCATCTTCGGCGGCAACATGCCCGGCAACGACGATTTCACGAACTCGCTGCTGAGCAATGACGAAGTGCTCGCGGTGGATCAGCACGGACGGCACGGGCGGGAAGTGTTCGCCAATGGCGACAAGGTTTATTGGACCGCCGAGGCGCCCGAGACCAATGCCCGTTACCTCGCCGTTTTCAACATTGGCGACCACGGTCCCACCGATGTGCTCGTCGACTGGCGCGCGATTGGCCTCGCGCAGAAGTGCCGCGTGCGCGACCTGTGGAAGCACGAGGATCTCGGCGTCATCGAGAACGGCACTTCGTTCACGGTCCAGCCGCACGCTTCACAGCTTTATAAGATCACTTCGGAGAAATAGTCAGTGCTTCGGCTTGGCTGATTCCGGGTTGAAGCTGAGCTCAATCGTGCCGGTCACGGCCACGGGCTGGCCATTCTCCATTGCCGGCCGGAAACGCCAGTTGCGAACGCTGCTCACCGCCGCGCGATCGAGCGCAGGATTCGATGACATGGCAATGCCCACATCCGCGGGCGCGCCGGCTTCGTCAACTCGCAATGTGAGCCGAAAAAGGCCCGGATCGGCGGACCGGTCTTTCGCCAGCGGGGCCTTCGCGATTACCGGTGGAGAAACGCCCGTTTGTTCTGGAAACGAAATGTTGGTGATCGACCATCCCTTCCTCCACAGCCGAAAACTGATTTCCACGGAGGCCAGGAATTTCACAGGCGACCCGTCTTTCATCGCCGGACGGAACCGCCACTGCGCCACGGTCTCGACAGCCCTCTCGTCCAGGCCCATGCCCAGGGGTTTTCGAACGGAAATGTCCTGGGGAATGCCTTTGAAGTCGATGATCATCGAAAGCCGGACCGTGCCCTGGAGGCCCGCTTGCCGCGCTTCCATAGTGTATTCGGGGTCGAACCTGTATGTGGGTTCCGGCAGCGTCACGCCCGGCGTACCGGGATAAAACACCTCGTCCTGCGGAGGCGAAGACTGACCCTGCGCACCGGCGGCGGCTAAAGCGGCCAGCAAGGCCGCCCCGGCAACCTGCCCGGACCGACGGACCATATTCAGCCCACACTAGCACCAACTACGGTTGGAAGGTAAGGTCCACCGTGCCGGATGCGGGAATCGCCTGGCCGTCCTTTACGGCCGGATGGAAGCGCCACTTTCGAACGCTGGCGACGGCGGAGTCGTCCAGATCGACATTGGATGTCTGAACCACGTGAACGTCCCGCGGTTTGCCTTTCCTGTCGAGATCGAATGCCAGCGAAACGGTAGCAGGCAGCGCCGTGGGGAATTCAGGTATTTGGACCTTATCGATAGTCGGGAGCGAACTGCCGGAGGGCACTACAAAGCTGAGATTTCTGGTTCTCCATCCCTTGTCAATGACCTGGAATCGCACCTGAACAGTGGCGGCGACGTTCACCGGCTGGCCATCCTTCATTCCGGGCTTGAATCGCCACTGCTTCACCGATTCGATTGCTTTCTCGTCCAGACCCATGCCGAGCGCCTTGACCACACGGACATTCTTCGGCACGCCATTTTCATCGACAACGATCGCCACCACTGCGGTTCCTTCGTAACGCGCAGCCTTCGCTAACTCGCTGTAATCGGGATCGACGCGCTCAATAGGAGCCGGTGGAGAGACGCCGGTAGCGCGCACCAGGTTCTGGTCCGCTCTTTCGGAGACTGCACCCGATTGCGCCGCGGCGCTCGCGCATGACAGTGCGACGGCGGCAACCAGAGGTCGAAACATTGCTTTGCTGCGATTATACTAGTGTCGCAATGTACCGGATGCGACAATTCTCCCATTGTTTCCGCCGTATTACCGCGGCGGTCTTGTGCATGGCGGCGTCGTCCGCAATAATTCTGGCGGCAGCGAAGCTTCCCATCGACTCTATCGAGATGAAAGGCAGCCAATATCCGAAGGAAGCCCTCATTCGCGCATCCGGTTTATCGGTTGGAATGCCGGCCGGAGACGCCGAGTTCCACGCCGCGGCCGAAAAGCTCGAGCAGACTGGCTTTTTCCAGAGTGTGCAATACCGGTACGGCACAAGTCCTGCGCATAAAGGCTACACCGTGACGTTTACGGTGGTGGACGAATCGAGGACTCTGCCGGCTCGCATCGATATTCCGGGAATTGACGAAAATGCGGCATGGAAGGCCCTGGCCGACGCTGACCCGCTGCTGACCCGGAGCGTGCCCGCCAACGACACGGCTCAGAGCCGCTATCTACGAGCGCTCGAGAGCTGGGCTACGGCGAACGGTCATCCGGAGAAGCTTACACTGCGCACCGATGGCGGGATGAACGGAGCGAATCCGACGGCCGTATTCGAGCCTGCGGAGATGTTGCACATCGAAGGGCTCCATTTCCATGGCACGCGCGCGCTCACCGTCGAAATACTCGACAGAGCGCTGACCCAGGTGGCTCTCGGCAGCGATTACACCGAAGCGCGCTTTCGCGAGTTGCTGGAACTGAGACTGCGGCCATTTTATGAGGACCGCGGCTATCTGGCTGTGGATTTCGTGAGGGTGTCGGCGGAGCAGAACGCGAACGGCAGCGTCGAGGTGACCACGGAAGTAAGCGAGGGCCACCAGTATACGCTCGGGCGGGTGGACATCGACGGGCCCAACACGCTGCCGGTGGAGGAAATGAGGAAAGCGGCAGGATTTAACACCCACGAAACGGTCAATTGGACGGAATTTCTCAATAGTGTTTCGGAAATGGAGCGCCCGCTCCGCCGGAACGGGTATATCGACGTCCGGTCGAAACCGGACCGCCTCCTAGACGACGCGAACAACATCGTGAACGTGACGATTCACGTAACTCCGGGCCCGCAGTTCCACTTTGGACGCCTCGATTTGACCGGCCTTCAACCGGACCTGGAGCAAACCGCGCGGCAAATGTGGCAGATGCGGCCGGGCGATCCGTTCGACGGCGATTACCCGGACGAATTCCTGCGGGCTCTGACGAAGAAGCGCGAATTCAGCAGGATGATGTTCAGGATGGCCGTGCAACCCCGGCCGGGGGAGAGCGTCGCCGACTGTGCCATCAACGTCCGCCCATAGCCGCGAGCGCGTACTATTGTGGGCGCTGATCGCACTGTACGCATCGGCGCGCATTCTGCAGCTCTATCCGCACAGGATTCCGATGATCGCGACCGTACTGTTTCACGTGCTTCCGTCGGCGATTTTCGCGGCCATCCATGGAGGCGCCGTTTACGGCAGGCGGGGTGTTCTGATGTTCGCGGCCATCTGCCTCGCCGTGGGATTCGCGTCCGAGACGCTCGGCGTACTCACCGGATTCCCGTTCGGCCATTACTATTTCACCGATGTCATGGGACCGAAGTTGTACCAGACTCCGGTGCTCCTCGCCCTTGCGTACGTCGGCATGGGTTATCTGGCGTGGACGCTGGCCGGCATCATTCTGTACGGTGCATCGCGGCCCTCCGAGCGGCTCCGGCTTTTCGCGCTGCCACTGATTGCCGCCTTCATCATGGTGGCCTGGGACCTTGCGATGGATGCCGTCTGGGCGATGCTCCTGCGCGCGCGGATCTGGCGCGACGGCGGCCCCTGGTTCGGCGTGCCGGTAAGCAACTTCCTCGGCTGGTAATCTTACCGTCTGGGTTTTCTATCAGGCTTTCGCGTTGTATGTTCGGCGCCACCCGCCCGCGTCCATCGCGCTTCCGCCCAAGTTCTGGAAGGCAGCGATCGTGTTCTACGCCGCATCGGCCGCCGGCAATGTCCTGCTGGTGACGCGGCAACCCGGCGCGGCCGTAGTCGCCGACCCATCCGGCGTGCAATGGCGCACGTCCGATATCGTCGCGTCGTCAGCGCTGGTGTCCATCTTCGTGATGGGAGCATTCGCGATGCTCGCATGGCTGCGCCTGCCGGAAGTTCGTCAGCATGCGCCTCCGAAACCGCTCCCTCGCGATCGCGGCTCAGTAAGCTGTTGAAATGAAGCTTCGGCTCCGTGGGGCAGACGATCGGTTTATGTCGTCTGCCTATTCGAGTGCCCGGGCATGGCAGACGACATAAACCGATCGTCTACCCCACGGTGAGGCGAGGGTACATTTTCACGGGAGCTGTGTGACGAACTGCGGCTACAGCGTAATGGTGGAAATATCCACGGAGGAACGGTGGCCTTCCACCACCACAATGCCGCTCTCGGTCACATGGTATTTCTTCCGATCCTCGTCGAGATCGTATCCGATGGTGGCGTCTTCCGGTATTCTCACGTTCTTGTCGAGGATGGCGCGCCGCACCTTCGCGCGCCGGCCGATGTCGCAGTTGTCGAACAGGACCGAATCTTCGACGTAGGCGGCTGAGTGCACCTTCACGCCGCGTCCCAGAACCGAACCGCGGACCATGCCGCCGGAAAGTATCGATCCTCCGGAGACGATCGAATCGATCGCCGTGCCGCGCCGGCCTTCCGCATCGAAGATGAATTTGGCAGGCGCGTCCGAGTAACCGGCCGTGCGCAGCGGCCACTGCCGGTTATAGAGGTTCAGAATGGGCGAGACGGCGCGCAGGTCCATGCTCGCTTCGAAATAGGCATCCAGCGTTCCGACGTCGCGCCAGTACACCGGAGCTCCCGGCGGATCGCCCGGAATCCGGTTCGTCTGAAAATCGTACGCGTACATGTCGTAGTCGCCGATCATGCGCGGAAGTATGTCGCGACCGAAGTCGTGCGAGCTGTCCTCGCGCTTCGCATCGGCGTAAAGCTGGTCGATCAACTGCTTGGTAGTGAAGATGTAGTTGCCCATGGACGCGTAAACCCGATTCGGATCGCCGGGCATGGTGGGCGCATCAGGGTTCTTCTCGTGAAAGCCGACGATCTGGGAATCCTCATCGGTCTCCACGACCCCGAACTCGCTCGATAATTCCTTCTCGACAGGTATGGCCGATACCGTCACCTGCGCGCGTTTTTGCACATGATATTCCACCATCTCGCGAATATTCATGCGATAGATATGATCGGCGCCGAAGACCACCACGAGGTGCGGGTCCGCCTGTTCGATCAGGTTGATGTTCTGGAAGATGGCATCGGCAGTGCCGCGATACCAGTCTTCGCCGGCGGAGCGCATCTGCGCGGGCACCGGAATAATGAAGTTGCTGCGGAGGAGACCGGCCGTCTCCCAGCCTTCGCGCAGGTGCTGCAGCAGCGACTGGCTCTTGAACTGTATCAGGACGTAGATGGAGTAAATGCCGGAATTGACCAGATTGCTGAGAACGAAGTCGACGATTCTGTAACGGCCGGCGAACGGTACCGCGGGTTTCGCCCGCTCGCGGGTGAGCGGATAGAGCCGCGTACCCTTCCCACCGGCCAGAACAAACGCCAGGACGCGCAGTTGCATTCAAAGGCCTCCGGGAGCCCGAACCACCTTCTCCCCTTGAACATTGTGTCAGCCGATCTCCGGGCTTGCAAGAAAGCAACCGCTCTCCTGAAAATGTAGCTTCGCCTCCCCGTGGGGCAGACGATCGGGTTTTGTCGTCTGCCATGCCCGGGCACTCGAACAGGCAGACGACATGAACCGATCGTCTGCCCCACGGAGCCGAAGCTTCGCTGCTCGCCTGAAAAACTGTAAACAGCTATCCGAGCCGCGCGCGCCGGCAAACGGACGCGGCGTTCAGCGGCCGCTCTTGAATCTCTTCGCGATCTCGTCCCAGTTGACCACGTTCCACCACGCCGCCACATACTCGGCGCGGCGGTTCTGATACTTCAGGTAGTAGGCGTGCTCCCAGACGTCGAGGCCAAACACAGGGTCGAGCCCATCCATATAGGGGCTGTCCTGATTCGCGCTGGAGATGATTTCGAGTTTTCCGCCCTTGCCAACCAGCCACGCCCATCCGGAACCGAAGCGGCCCACGGCGGCCGCGCTGAACTTCTCCTTGAAATTGTCGAAGCTGCTGAAGGCGCTGTCGATGGCCTGGCCGAGTTCGCCGGACGGCTTGCCGCCGCCGCCGTGTTTCATGATCTTCCAGAACATGTCATGATTCGCGTGGCCGCCGCCGTTGTTGCGCACCGTCGTGCGGATGCTTTCCGGAACGGTGTTGATACCGGCAAGAATCTCCTGGATGCTCTTACCCTGCAGTTCCGGCGCGGATTCAAGGGCCTTGTTCAGGTTGGTAACGTACGCCCCATGGTGCTTGTCGTGGTGAATCTCCATGGTGGTCTTGTCGATGTAGGGCTCCAGAGCATCGGACGCATACGGGAGCGGTGGAAGTTCAAAAGCCATTGTTTCTCCTCTTAGCTGGTGATGCGGTAGCGCACTTCCGGGATTCGCGCGCACGGAGTGAGACGCGCACGCGCATGCCGCCGCACCTTGTATTATCCTCCCCCGGACGCGAGCCCGCGCGGGCGAGGCGTTGTGATTCAATGTTTGGCAGGTTTGAGTGCCGGAGTCAGAAGTGGCGAAGTCAGGAACCGATCAGCGGCCCGCTGTGGTCCGCGTGCAATCGGCGGCTCCGCATTAGCAAGTCCGGCATGAAGAAAGTCTCTCTGATCACCGACGGCTCTTGTCTCGGTAATCCCGGTCCGGGCGGATGCGCCTGCGTGCTTCGGTTCGGAGGCGTAAAGAAGGAGTTCTGCGGATTCGATCCGCGCACCACCAACAACCGGATGGAGCTGATGGCGCCGATTCAGGGTCTGCTTGCGCTCAAAGAGCCATGCGAAGTGGAGATCACCACCGACTCCGAGTACGTACTCCATGGGATCACGAAGTGGATCATCAAGTGGAAGCGAAGACATTGGTGGCGGAAGAATTGGCCGGTGCGAAACGCCGATCTCTGGATGGAACTCGACGAACTGGCCGCACTGCACAAGACAACCTGGGTATGGACCAGGGGGCACGCCGGCCACGAGGACAACACCCGGTGCGACTGGTTGGCGCAGAATGCGGCAGCGACTCAGCGAAGTTCCTGGGCAGATGGCCGACCGCACGCACCCCTTCGTCTTGACCTGGGCGCGGATTACGTGCCGCCGAAACCGCAAGCCTATCTTTTCGAACCGATAGAACCTGCTAGTGAGGACGATGAGGGTGACGATGATGCGCCCGGTTACAAACCGTGAACAGCGGCGCCCCGCTCGAACGCGTCGGCCAGGTGGAACATGCCGCCCTCGTCGAAATGTCGCGTGAGAATCTGCATGCCCACCGGCAGCCCATCGCTGGTGCGCCCGCACGGAACACTCATGCACGGGATGCCCGCGAGCGAGCCGGTAATGGTGTAGATGTCGGACAGATACATCTGTAACGGGTCGTCCGTCTTCTCGCCAAGCCGAAATGCGGGGAATGGCGAGACCGGCGCGACAATGGCGTCAACCTCGCCGAACGCCTGCTCAAAATCGGACGCCACCAGCCTGCGCACCTTTTGCGCTTTCAGATAATAGGCATCGTAATAACCCGCGCTGAGAACGTACGTGCCCAGCATAATCCGGCGTTTGCACTCCGCGCCGAAGCCTTCGCCGCGGGTGCGCCGGTACATATCGCTGAGCGTGGCCGCGCCGGCGGCGCGCATGGTGTAGCGGACGCCGTCATACCGCGCCAGATTCGAGCTCGCCTCGGCCGTGCAGATGATGTAATAGGCCGAGATGGCATAGCGCGTGTGCGGCAGCGTGATCTCGCGCACCTCGCATCCCAGCTTCTTCAGGACATCGATGCCGCGGGCGATGCGGTCGCCCGATTCGCCGCCGAGATCCGCGAAATACTCGCGTGGCAGACCAATCTTCAGGCCGCGTACGTTGCCATCGAGAACTCCCGCGTAGTTCGGCACGGGCGCAAATGCCGACGTGGAATCACGCTCGTCGCGTCCCGCGATTACTCCCAGAAGCGTGGCCGCGTCGCGCACGTTGCGCGCCATGGGACCGATATGGTCGAGCGAGCTGGCAAACGCGACCAGGCCGTAGCGGGAGACGCGCCCGTACGTCGGCGTCACGCCCACCACGCCGCAGAACGACGCCGGCTGTCGCACCGAGCCGCCGGTATCGGAGCCCAGCGCAAGCACGGCCGAGCCCTGCGCTACCGCCGCCGCGGAGCCTCCGCTCGATCCGCCCGGAACGCGATCGGGCGCGTGCGGGTTCCGCACCGGTCCGAATGCCGAGTTCTCGTTCGACGATCCCATGGCGAACTCGTCGCAATTCGTCTTGCCGACGATCACGGCGCCCGCAGCTTCCAGCCGCTCCACGGCCGTCGCGTCGTAGGGCGGAATGTAGCTGGCCAGCAGCTTCGAGCCGCAGGTGCTGCGGACGTTGCGCGTGAGAATGACGTCTTTGATGGCGACAGGAACGCCGGCCAGCGGGCCGGGCTCGGAACCCTCGGCCAGTTTCTCGTCCACGCGGCGCGCGGCTGCCATGGCCCGCTCGGATGAGAAGTGCAGGAACGCATTGGTCCTCGGATTCGCGGTCTCGGCGTGTAAAAGGGCGGCCTGCGCCAGCTCTACCGCGCTGAAGTGGCCGGACTTCAGGCCCGCGTGGACGTGGGAAATGTCCAGCGCCGTGATATCGGGACTCATCGCTCGATCACTTTGGGCACCTTGAAGCAGCCGGCGCCGGCGAGGGGCGCATTCGCTAACGCCGCTTCATTCCCCAGCCCAGGCCGTTCGACGTCCTCGCGCAGAGTGGCCGCGGGGTCAGCATCGAAGAGGACCTGCGCCATCGCCTCCACGCCGCTGGTGTCCAGCTCGTTCAGCGTGTCGATGTGCGCCAGGATTTCATCCAGCTCAGCGGCCATGCGGAACACTTCGTCGTCGCTGAGACGCAGGTTGGCCAGGTCCGCGACGTAGCGTACTTCATCCGTCGTGATCTTCACGAAATCGCCTTCTTCCTCGATTGCTTGTAGACGAGGCGCATTACGGGATCGAGGATGGCATCGGCGTCATCCCCGCTCTGCAGCGCAGGCGCCGATTGCGGAGGTCGGCGCGGAATCGCCGGGACGATGCGAAATTCCAGGTCGTCAACGACGCCGGGTCCGATGATGGCAGCGATGCGCGGCAGAATCTGATGTCGAAGCTGGTAGAGCTGGGTCTGCCAGACGGCGTCGTCCACTTCAATCACCAACCGCGTGCGCACCAGTGCTTTGGCGTTCGTGCGATCGGCCAGGCGTTTGCCGACGGCGGTCGCCCAGGCAGAGATGACGATTTGCTCGGGCGAAATCTCGCCGCCCTTCATTCTGGCGATCGCTTTTGCGGCGCGCTCCATAATGTGGGTGAGATTTCCAGCATACCGCGTGCGGTGCGATTATGGTCGCGTGAGCGTGGTGGACTGGAGGTTCAAATGATCGTATGCGATATGTGCGGGCAGGTGAAAGAGTGCGTGCAAAGGCAGGTTGATGGCAGGGAGTACGACATCTGCGCGGCGTGCTGGAACCCGGTAGCGGAAAAGCTGAAAGGGAAGGGCCGAGCAAAAAAGAGCGCGAAACCGTCTTCCTGCCGCCGGTGGAGACCAGGCCTGAGATGCCCGAGGCGAAGCCGACTCCCGGTGAGCCGCCGAAGATCTGGGGCGCCGCTGATGGCGCACGCTGGTCAAAAGGTCATTCGCTTCCGCAATAGCCTGGCATCCAGCGGAATGGTCGCCAGTACTCCGCGATTCGAGGACCCGCTCAATTCAGTTCCAACGTGACCGCAAACCCTTGCGATCGAGTTGTGGAGTGGCCTCCCGGCACGCTTTTTCTCCCGCGAAATGTATTGACTGTTCACCTTTTATTCGCCCATAATGAGGAGCGGGGGCTCATGTATGGCGCTCACGCCGAAACAAAAGCGGCTGCTCGACTACATTGCGGATTACATCGACGAGCGGGGCTATTCGCCCAGCTACGACGAAATGAAGCAGGCGATGGAGTTGTCGTCCGTGGCTACTATCCACAAACACGTGGAGGCGCTGGAAGAGCGCCGATACCTTCGCAGGACGTTCAATCACAGCCGCTCAATCGACGTAACGCCGGCTTACGCGGCGTCTCGCCGTCAGGAGAGGGGCGGCCATGACGCCTCGACGGCCGAGGTCCCGCTGGCTGGACGGATCGCGGCGGGCGCCCCGGTGGAAGCGATTCCCGATCACGAGACGCTGGCCTTTGCGGAGTTCACGGGCAAGGGCGATGCATTTGCGCTGCAGGTCCGCGGCGAGTCGATGATCGAGGACCACATCTGCGATGGCGATTTCGTGCTGGTGGAGAAGGTAGCCGAGGTCCGCAACGGCGATATCGTGGTGGCGCTGGTGGGCGGCATGGAAGCGACGCTGAAGAGGTTCTACAAAGAGCGCGACGGCAGCATCCGCCTGCAGCCCGCGAATCGGACGATGGAACCGATTCTGGTGCAACCGGACCAGTTGCAGATCCAGGGCCGGGTGATATCGGTGATGCGGAAATACCGGTAAGTGTCAGCTAGCCGCGCTGGCATCGGCCTGGTGGGGCGGTCCCCCCGGACCGCGCGGGACGCCCTCGTCCCGCCACACAACTCCTTACATTCCCTGAAGTTTGGGCCGGGAGCCTGCGTGATAAGCTTGTAGCTGGAATGGGCGGATTCCGAACCGGCTTCAGGCGTTTCCTGTTGTGGGACTACCCGCGCGCAGGGTGGCAATACGACGTGATGGTGGGCATCATCCTGCTGTTCATCTTCGCGGTTCCACGGGATTGGTTCCGCGACCAACCGAAAGCCAGCAGCATCGTGATGCTCCCATCCGAACGGGGCAACAACACGGTGTTCTGGATTGAGCCGGAACTGCTGGAAGACACGCCGGCGCCCGCGCAGTATGGGAAAGTCGCAACGCTTCTCAGGACGCGCTTCCAGAAGCAGTACCGCGTGGTAGACCTTCGGCCCATATCCGACTCGGAACAGGAAATCAGAGGCTATATGGCGTACGTCGCCAATCCGTAGCCTTCAACTTTCAAATGATCCGCGCTAACATCACGGCGTCCCTTGCTGTCTTTGCAGCAGGACTCTGCGCATCGGTGACGGCAGCCGATACTCGCGAGGCTGTTCTGAGCCGGATGGATCAGGCGGCCGCCTCATTTCACGCGATGACGGCAAGCGTAAGGCACACCACATATACCGCCGTTCTCGACGACAAGAGCGTGGAAGAAGGCCGCGTCGAGATGCAGAAAGTCGCTCCCGGTGAGATCCGAGGACTTGTGGAATTCACAAAACCCGATCACAAGTTCTACCTGTTTGAAAAAAGGAAACTACAGATTTACACCCCGAAGATCAACACAGTTCAGGTTTTCGACCTCGGGAAGCACGGCGAGCAGCTCGATCAGTTTCTATCCATTGGCTTTGGCACCAGTGGAAAGGAACTTGCACAAGCGTACGGTGTCTCCGTGGACGGCGCCGACACGGTGGAAGGGCAGCAGACGACGAAACTCACCCTCGTGCCGAAGACCGGCGAGGCGAAGCAGTACCTGACGAAGATTGAGCTGTGGCTCACAGCGGATAACTATCCAATCCGGGAGAAGCTTTACGAACCTTCCGGGGACTACGTTCTGGTGGACTACAGCGACGTGAAGATCAACCCGGCGCTTCCTCCAGCTGCCATCAGCCTTCACGTGGCGCCCGGAGCAAAATACGAGTACCCGCAGAAGTGAGTACGGGTGGAGATCGATTTGAAGACCGAAGAACGCAACGCGAATAATCGGAACAGCGCGGGGCGGCTGGCTTTTCTCGACTGGACGCGCGGCCTGGCAGTGGTCATCATGCTGCAGGGTCACGTCTTTCATTCGTTTTCGCGGAATGACCAGCGCAACGACGGGCCATACCTGCTTTCCCAGTTCCTGGGCGGCATCGGTCCTGCCGTTTTCCTGTTCCTCACGGGCATCACGCTGGCTTTTCTGATCGAGCGGCGCGAGCGGCAGGGCATGACGCCCGCGCAGAGGTGGGGCGCGGCGCTGCGACGGTCACTCTATCTGTTCATGCTCGCGTTCCTGTTCCGTTCGCAGTTATGGCTGTTCGGGTATCCCTGGAGCGACTGGCATTACCTGTTCAAGGTGGACATCCTCAACTGCATGGGCTTCGCGATCGGCCTGTTGTCCGTGGCGGCTTTGTTTTCTACCGCAACCAGAGTGCGCATCGGCGCCGTGGCCGGCGTGACTATCGCAGCGCTGGGTCCGGTGATTTCGTCAACGGACTGGCGCTGGATGCCATCGCAGATCTCGGATTATTTCGTCCCCAGCTTCGATCATTTCTCCTTCTTCCCATGGGCGGCGTTCATCGCATTCGGCCTGAGCGCTGGCAGCATTCTGCGCATGGCCAGTGGCGAGCAGATTAACCGAATCATGCAATGGGCCACGCTGATAGGGATCGGGCTGATCCTGGCCGGCCAGTATTTCTCCAACGCGGGCTGGTCCATTTATCCGAAAGCGGAATTCTGGCTGAACAGCCCCGGTCTGGTGACCATTAAACTGGGCGCGATTATGGTGATGATCGCCATGGCGTTCCTGTGGAACGAGTATGGAATTCAGGGTAAATGGAGCATGGTGCGCCAGATGGGCACGACGTCGCTGATTGTGTACTGGACGCACATCGAGCTGGTCTATGGCCGCTGGTTCTCGTTTTTCAAGGAATCTCTTACGGCCGTCCAGTGCGTTGCCTGCAGCGTGGTTCTGATAGCGCTCATGCTGGGCCTCTCGCGGCTTCGAACAAACTGGCCGCAGGCCATGCAACTCTTCCGGGTACGTTTCCCGCGCTTTGCTCCATACACCGAGCGTCTGGAGCCGCAGCGTGCTTCCGGCGACTGAGCGGCGTACGCGTGCAGGCTGAAGGCCTGCTCTACTGTCACCACCTTAACGGCTGTTCCGCTCCGGAATACTTCATAAACGGCCCAGCCTTGCCGTTGGGGAGAACGGTGGAATCGTCAGTGAGCGCCTGAGCGAGTTGTTCCCGGCTCAGCCCCCGGGCGCCCTCCAGATTAGCGCCTCGCAGCTCGGCGCCCAGCATCTTTGCTCCATCAAAACGCGCACTCTTCAGCAGTGCGCGGGCAAATTTGCAGCCGCTCAGATTGGCTTCGCGAAAATCTGCCCCGCACAGGTCCGTGTGCAGAAAGGTGCACAACTCAAGCCGCGCTTTCTGAAAGCGCACTCCCGGAATGTCGGCTTCGTCGAAGACCGTTCCGGTCATACGCGCTCCCGTAAACACCGCTGTCTCGCCGCGCACGCCGGCGAAGCGGCTGAACATCACCTTCGCATGAAAGAAGTGCACGCCATTGATCACGGCCCCCGAGAGATCGCACTCCGACAGGTTCGCCTGATGAAACATGGCGCGAGAGAGATCGGCATCGCGGAAAGAGCACTCCTGGGCCGATGCCTCCTGAAAGCGGCACTCGGCCAGCCTGGCCCCGGTGAAGGCCACGCGGCATAGTTTCGCTTCGGCCATGCAGGCATCGTCGAACCCGGCGAACGCGAACCCGCAGTCGGCAATGAAGGCGGATGTGAAGTCAGCCCGCGAGAACAGGGTCCGCTCGAAATCGCAGTGGTCCAGCTCGGCCCCATCCATCAAGGCTCCGCTGAAATCGCAGCCGAGGAGAGTCACGCTCGACAGCCGGGCGCCCTTCAGCACCACGTTGGGGAACGCCGCGTCGTTCACGGTCAGGTGCTTCAACTCAGCCCGCCAACCCCCCATGCCCAGAACGTACCTGGCATTGGCTTCCAGCAGTTGCGACAGCTTCGCGTAATTGTCCATCTCGGGCCCGCGGGGCTGCGCGCGGAGTTTCGTGGCGCCATCCATTTCTGTCAGTACTTATCGGCACGGACGGACATCCTTTGAGGAACCGGGCCACGTACCCGCCATAATGCCGCGGCCCGTCTTTCATAGCAGGCGGGTGTTACACTGGCGGACGTAAGCGTATGAGAATTCTCATCGTCGAGGACGAGAAGCGCATTCAGGACTTCCTCTCGCGCGGCCTCGAAAGCGCGGGTTACGCGGTGGACATTGCCGGCGACGGCTCGTCGGCGATCGAGCTTGTCCATGGCACCGAGTACGACCTCGTCATTCTCGATCTGATGTTGCCGGACATGGATGGTCTGGTGGTGCTGCAGAAGATTCGTAACCGCAAGGTGAGTCCACCGGTGTGCATCCTGAGCGCGCGCGACGCGGTTGACGACAGGGTCAAGGGTCTCGAAGGGGGCGCCGACGACTATCTGGTGAAGCCGTTCGCCTTCGTCGAGCTGCTGGCGCGGGTGCGCGCCCTGCTTCGCCGCGGCCAGCCCACGCCGGAACGGCTGCAGGTGGGCGACCTCTCGCTCGACTGCATTCGCCGCAAAGTAAGCCGCAGCGGCGAGAATATCGAGCTGGCGCCCAAGGAGTTCAGCATCCTCGAATACATGATGCGCAACCGCGGCCGGCCGCTCAGCCGCACCATGATCGTGGAGCACGTCTGGGACATGGACTACGATGGGCTCACCAACATCGTCGACGTCTACATCCGCCATCTGCGCAGCAAAATCGACGACCTCTATCCGGTGAAGATGATTCACACGGTCCGGGGAATCGGTTACATGCTGGACGCGCCCGAGCGCACCGCCGAAGTGCCCGCCGCGGCGAGCCGTAATCCCTGAGTGCGGCACGGCGATGAGAAGGCTGGCGTTTCTGCGCAGGTTCCGCGGGCAGGCGCCCCGCTTCACCCGCAGTCTCCGCTTTCGCCTCAGCCTCAGTTACGTCGCTTTTTTGCGCTGCTGCTGACCGTCATCGGTCTGGTTTTCCGCCCGGCTCTCGAACAGATCGTGTTCGACCAGGTGGACGACGCGCTCGATGAGGAGTGGGGCGCGGCGAAGGGCTATCTGCACTACTTCAAGACCGGCTGGGGCTGGTTTTACGACGCCTACGATCCCGAAGAAGGTCTGATTGTCAGCCGTGTCCAGCACGTCTTCATGCTCGCCGACGATACCGGGAAACCCATAGACAACGGCGACGTGGGCGTGTCGGACATTTACCGCTCCATCGGCGTGGAGTCTCCGGCGGAGATCCGGCAGAGACTCCAGAGACTTCTGCGGACCGGCAAAGCGGAGTACGAGGTCCGCTACGATCGGCACGACCACAATATGCCGTATCGCATTCGTTCGGGGGTGCTCAGAGACAAAGAAGAGCGCGTCTATTACATGGCCGTCGGCCGCTCCATCACGCTGGAGACCAACGTCCTGCATCGGTTCAGCCTGGTATACTTCGCCATGCTGCCCGTGCTGATTGCGGTCAGCAGCATTTTCGGCTGGTTCATGGCCGGCCGCGCGCTCACTCCTCTGGCGTCGGTCGCCGCGACAGCGCAACGCGTCTCCGGTTCGAGCCTCAACGTGCGCATACCCTCGCGGGGCGCCGGCGATGAGCTGGACCATCTGATTCGCACATTTAACCGCATGATGGATCGGCTGGCGACGTCGTTCGAAAAGATCCGCCAGTTCTCCACCGATGTATCGCACGAGCTGCGCACGCCCCTGACGGTGATTCGCGGGCAGCTCGAGGTAGCGCTGTTCACCGCCAAAACGGAAGAGCAGTATCGCGACGCCATGGTGAACGCGCTCGAGGATGTGGAGCGGCTGTCGCAGATCGTGCGCGCGCTGCTGCTGCTGTCGCAATCGGAAACAGGGCAGCTCGTGCTGCAGAAGACCAGACTGGATCTGGCGCATATCACACGCGACCTGGTGGAGGAGTTCCGAGTATCCGCCGAAGAGAAGCACATTCAACTCACCGCCGATCTGCCGGAGCAGTGCGTGGCGCAGGCGGATCGCATCCAGATCGAGCGGCTCGTTTCCAACCTTCTTTCCAATGCCCTGAAGTACACGCCCGAGGGCGGTGAAGTGCGGGTCAGCCTGGCCCGCGTGTTTGAAAGCGGCCGGTCGGTGGTGCGGCTGGTGGTGCAGGACACCGGGGTCGGGATTCCGACGGAGCACCTTCCGCATATTTTCGACCGCTTCTATAAGGTGCCGTCGACCGACCCGGAAAAAGGGCTCGGGCTCGGGCTTAGCTTCGTGGCGTGGATCGTCAAGGCGCACGGCGGCACGATTGACGTGGAGAGCCACGTCAACGGTGGGACGAAATTTACGGTGCTGCTCCCCGACGACGCGCCGGGCGATGGAGCTTTGGAGGAGCCCAGCGCCGCAGCCGCCACTGCATCGCGCGAAGCGTGAACTTTCGCTCAGGCGTGCCCCATCGAAACCAGGGAATCACCCAGATCAGTAACCGCGACCCGCAAGTTAGACTCGGAGGGTGACTTTTTCGGACAGCGCCCGATGCATCGCCTCGATAGTAATAGCACTACCGGCAATACGGGCCGCTCAGACTCAGTCCGAGCCGGTGTCGCTCCGGGACCTGAGCCTCGAACAACTATCCCAGATCGAAGTAACATCGCCGTCGAAGCAACCGACTCCGGCGTTTCGCTCACCGGTGGCGATCTACGTCATTACCGGAGAAGACATCCGCCGCTCCGGCGCTACCACAATTCCCGACGCGCTACGCCTGGCGCCGGGCGTGGAAGTGGCGCAGATCGACAGCAGCAAATGGTCGGTGGGGATCCGCGGCTTCGGAACGCGGCTCTCGCGTTCAGTGCTCGTCCTCATCGACGGCCGCACCGTTTACACGCCTCTCTTTGCCGGCACTTACTGGGAAGTCCAGGACACGCTGCTCGAAGACATCGACCGCATCGAGGTGATTCGCGGACCGGGCGGCACCATCTGGGGACCGAACTCCGTGGACGGCGTCATCAACATCATCACGAAGAACTCGAAGGATACGCAGGGCGCATACGCATCGGCGGGCGGCGGCAATGCCGAGCAGGGGTTCTTCAACGCTCGCTACGGCAGCGGCAATGACGGCGGTGTGACCTATCGCGGGTACGCGAAGGGCTTCACCCGCGGGCCGGAATACCATGCGAACCAGGATAACTTTGACGACTGGCGCGGCATCCAGGGCGGCTTCCGCATGGACTGGGTCCACGGCAACGATGCGTTTACGGTTGAGGGAGACGCTTACAGGCAGGAGGACGGCGAACGCGTAGACCTCAGCACATACGTGCCTCCAGTGAATGAGACCGTGGACGGGAACGCGCAACTCACGGGCGGGAACCTGCTCGTCCGGTGGCAGCGAACCTTCAGCGAGGGCAACGACGTACAGGTCCAGGCATTCTACGACAGGACCGATCGGTACGAGCCGAACCTGGGCGAGAATCGCGATACGTTCGACGTGGACTATCTCCAGCGAACAAGAATCGGAGAGCGCCAGGAGCTTCTGTACGGCCTGGGCGCCCGATCGAGCGATGCGCACTTCAAAGAGGTTGCTTCCGGGCTGGTTTTCGATCCGGCGAACAAGCTGGATTATCTTCTCTCCGGCTTCCTCGAGGACGACATGGACCTGGTCAGCGGCAAGCTGATGTTGCTGGCGGGCAGCAAGGCTCTCCGCACCAACTACACGGGCATTGAGTTAGAACCGAGCGTGCGCCTGCTGTGGACGCCCACGGACAAGCAATCGTTGTGGGCCGCGTTCACGCATGCTGTGCGCACTCCTTCGGATGGCGAAGAAGATTTCTATCTCTCCAGTTATCTCGGCCAGGCAGGGAACGGTATGCCGTTCTTCGCCCGCTTCAACGCAAATCCGCATTTCGCGCCGGAACAACTGAATGGATACGAAGTCGGGTACCGGCAATTGATCCGGAAGAATCTCTATATCGATATCGCGACTTTCTGCAACCGCTATCACGACCTGTTCAGCCAGGATCTTGCCGGGCCGATATTCGTGGAAACCACTCTGCCCTTTCCCGATGCCAACCCGCCCCCCGTTCACCTGCTGCTTCCGGCGCAGTTTCGGAACGATCTGTTCGGAACCACGAAAGGCGGCGAGATCGCGCCGCAGTGGCAACCAACGCCATTCTGGCGTTTGTCGGGATCGTGGTCGCTGCTGCAGATGGAGCTGAACAGAATCCCCGGATCGGCGCTCGGAGCGACGCCGGACTCGGTAGTGGGATCGAGTCCGCGGCACGAGGTGGTGGTCGATTCTTCGTTCGACATTACGAAAAAGCTGCAGCTCGATCTGATCTATCGCTTCGTCAGCGCGTTACCCGCGGAAAGCGCACCTGCGTATTCCACCGGCGACGGCCGCTTCGCCTGGCGGTTCAACCGGAATCTGGAGTTCTCCATGGTTGGCCGGAATCTGTTTCAGCCTCACCACGTCGAGTACGCAGCCGACCCCGGCGGCCCGGTGGGCATCGTACGAAGCGTCTACGCGAGTATCGAGTGGTTCAGCAGGTAGCACATGCTTCCCTCCGCCCGGCACAGAGTTCGGCGGTACGGCGGTCTCCCTGGGAGAGTGCTGTGCGCGGCGGCTTTCTCGGCGTGTTGCCTGTCGCCATGGTGCGGAGCCGCCGAAACGGCCCCCGAAAACGCCGTGAAGGCAGCGTTCCTGCTCAACTTCACAAAATTCACGGACTGGCCGCCGGAAGCCTTCGCCGACCAGTCGTCACCCATCAACATCTGCATCATGGGCAAAGATCCTTTTGGAGCAGTTCTGAATGCGATGCTGGAAGGAGAGGTTGTCAATGGCCGCAGGCTGGCCCTGCGCAGAATGACGGAGGCTCCCGGGCCGCGGGCGTGCCAGGTGGTCTACATCGACACTCCGGCAAAAGAACTCCGCGTAACGCTTGCCGGTCTGGGCCCTCGGGTTCTCACCGTCGGCGAAGGAGAGGGGTTCGTGCGCGACGGCGGCATGATCGGATTTGTAGTGGAAAACCGGCGCGTGCGTTTCGACATCAATCTGACGGCGGTGGAGGAAGCTTCTCTGAAGCTCAGCTCCAGACTGCTGAATGTGGCGCGATCTGTTCAAAAATAGAATTCTAGTGCGGGCTTGATGCGCATTTTCCGCGACAGACCGATCAAACAGAAGCTGGTGATCACCACAATGATCACCACCACCGCCGCCCTTTTATTGGCAGGTTCACTGATCGTTCTGGCGGACGCCATTCTTTTCCGGGACATGATGCGCCGGGACCTCTCGGCGCTGTCCAGAATTGTCGCCGATAACAGCACCGCCGCCCTCGCATTCAACGATCCGGATTCCGCCGCGCAAACGCTGGCGCCATTGCATGTGCGGGCCCACGTCGTCAGCGCCTGCATTTATCGAATGGACGGAACCCTGCTGGCCAGGTACGGGGCGACGCCCGGTTCGCCTTGCGCGCCGCCGGAATCGCGGGCCGATCTGCGATTCACGGCCGGGCGCGTCACCGTGTCGCAACCCATCATGCTGAAAGGCCGCCGCATAGGCACGCTCATGCTGGTGAGCGACCTTGGCGCGATCGATGAGCGCATCCGGTTGTACGGGGCCACCGTTCTGGGCGTTGGGCTGATATCGATAGTGGCTGCGTTTCTGCTTTCCTCCAGCCTGCGGTCGGTCATCGCAACGCCGATCTCACGGCTCGCCCGCGCCGCGACATCGGTGTCGGAAACCGGCGATTACAGCATTCGCGCCGAAAAGCTCACGGGCGATGAACTGGGCGTTCTGGTCGACCGCTTTAACGAGATGCTGGCCGGCATCGAGTCGCGCGAGAGCGCTCTCCGCAAGGCTCTCGCCGATAAAGAGCAGGCGCTGCGCGACGTGGAGAGAGAGCGCGAGCGGTTTCACTTCATGGCGGAATCGATGCCGCAGAAGATCTTCACGGCCAAACCAAACGGCGACATCGATTACTTCAATGGCCAGTGGATGGAATTCACCGGGCTGACGTTCGAGCAGATCAGGGACTGGGGCTGGACCCAGTTTGTGCATCCCGACGACGTGGATGCGAACGTTCAGGGCTGGCGGCACGCGCTGGAAACCGGCGAGCCGTTTCACTTCGAGCACCGTTTTCGCCGGGCCGACGGGCAATACCGCTGGCACCTCAGCCGCGCGCACGCCATGAGGGACGCGAGCGGAAATATCACTATGTGGATTGGGTCGAACACCGACATCCACGAGCAGAAGGAAAAAGAAGAGGAGCTGCGGCGGGCCAATGTCGACCTGCAGCAGTTTGCGTATTCGGCCAGTCACGATTTGCAGGAGCCCATCCGCAATGTCGTGATCTACAGCGAAATGGTGGCGCGGCGATACGACAAGGTGCTGGATGATGAGGCCCGGCAATTCCTCGGATTCATGAGGGACGGTGGCCGCCGCCTGGCAAGGCTGGTGAGCGATCTGCTCGCTTATACGAGGGCCAGCATGGCAGAGCTCAGCGATACGCAGGTGGATTCGGTGGGAGTACTGAAGAACGCCCTCGCGGGTCTCACCGAGCTTACCCGTGAAAGCTCCGCGGCGGTGACCTGGGACCGTCTGCCGCGGGTTCATATCGGCGAGGCTCACCTGCAGCAGGTTTTCCAGAATCTCATCGGCAATGCCATGAAATACCGGAACGCGGAACCGCCGCGCATTCACGTTTCCGCCGAGCGCCGGGGCGCGTTATGGTGTTTTTCCGTGAAGGACAACGGCATCGGTATCGACCCTCAGTATAAAGATAAGATCTTCGGCGTCTTCAAGCGGCTCCATCACGAGAGTGAGTACAGCGGCACCGGCATCGGGCTGGCCATTTGCCAGCGCGTAGTGGAACGCTACGGCGGGCGGATCTGGGTGGAATCCGAGCCCGGCCTCGGCGCTACTTTCTTCTTCACGGTGCCGGAGCGCGCTCAGCCAGTCCGTTCCTCGGCTCAATCTTCTCAAGGTTGACCGCCGCTACCATCGAAACCGCCTGAAAATCCCACAACGGCCGTATTCCGGGGCCTTCCGACCCCCTCTATACTGCAGGTGGGAGCCGCTTTTCATGAATACGCCGAAGCACGTCAGCGCGGACGTGCTGGACTTCCTGCGCCGAACCGATACCTGCAGCGTTGCCAATGCCATTGAGACCTTCGAGGTGCGGATGCGCAACGAGGGTTTCATTCACGGCGTGACCAGGTGCATGTTCCCGGAGCTGGCCCCGGTGGCGGGGTATGCAGTGCCCGGACGCATTCGCACAACTTCCCCGCCGATCGCGAAACTCTGCTATTACCATCGAACGGACTGGTGGAAATACGTAGCGTCGCTGCCGCAACCCAGAATCATCGTAATGGACGATGCGGATCGCCTCCCCGGAACGGGCGCATTCTTCGGCGAAATTCACGCGGAGATCGCCCGCGCTCTGGATTGCGTGGCGTACATCAGTAATGGAACCGTCCGGGACCTCGGAGCCCTGAAAGCTGCCCGGTTCCAGTGTTTCGCGGCCGGGACCAGCGTTTCGCATGCGTACGCGCACGTAATTGAATTCGGCGAGCCAGTGGACATCGGCGGCCTGAAGATCGCACCCGGAGATCTTCTCCATGGCGATTGTCACGGGGTGCAGTCGATTCCGTTCGCAATTGCCGATCGCATCGAGACTGCCGCGGCCGAGATCACCGCCCGCGAGGCGGAGCTGTTGCGATTCTGCCGGTCGCCTCATTTTTCTGTCGAGGAACTGGCTGCTCGCCTGGGCAGCCACGACGCCGCATGTCAACCATCGCGCGATCACTGAGCTCCCGCGAGGGCGCCTCGCATCGGCAGGCACGAACCCTGCTATGGGCGGGATTCGGCGGTCTTCTGCTGCTCCTTGGAGTTCTCGGCCTGAGCGCGCTTTCGTTTCTCTATCAGGTTGAAATCAGGCAGGAGCGCATCCGCCAGGATTACGTGGAGCGCGATCGTACGCTCGAAAAGCTGAAGGCGAACATCTACGTCTCGGGCACCTATCTGCGCGATTTCCTGCTGGATACCAGCGAAACCCTCGCCGCCAGTCACAAAGCACAATATCTGGAAACGGAGGGGCAGATTGAGAGCGGCATGTCGGAGTATCGCCGCCTGCTGAGCCCCGGCGAGGAGGAAGCCTTCCGGCAGCTCAGCGGCGAACTGTCCGCCTGGTTTGCGGCGGCGCGTCCGGCGCTCGCGTGGAACGCCGGCGAGCGGCAGGAGCACGCGCGCGATTTTATTCAGGAAGAGGTGCTGCCTCGCCGCATCACAGCGGTGGGTCTGGCCGACAGGATTCAGGAGCTGAGCGAGAAGCAACTGGAGGCGAGCAGCGAATCGGTGAGCGACATGTTCTCGTCGTTCCGCGCGAAGCTGCTGGCCATGCTTCTTCTCACGGTGGTGATCGGCGTGGCCCTGGCCGGTACCACGTTGTGGCGCCTCCTGCGGCTCGAGCACGAATCCGACAGGCGTTTTCAGGAGATCGTGAAAGCCCGCCGGGAAATGGAGCGACTCTCCGCCCAGGTGGTCTCGGCGCAGGAGGACGAGCGCAGACGGTTATCGCGCGAACTGCACGATCAGGTGGGACAGGTGCTCTCGGCCATGGTGCTGGCGATCGGCAACCTGCGGTCGGCCATCGTGACGAACAACCTGGACGAAGCCGCGCGGCAAATGCAGTTGCTGGAGAACATGGTGGAGCAGAATGTCAGCGTGGTGCGTAACCTGTCGCTGCTGCTGCGCCCCACCATGCTGGACGATCTGGGACTGATTCCTGCCCTGCGCTGGCTGGCCCGCGAGATCTCACGCACCAGCGCGGTGCAGGTGGATCTGGAGGCCGAGGAGTGCCCGGAGAGCCTGCCGGAAGAGCATCGCACGTGCGTGTATCGCGTAGTGCAGGAGTCCATCCGTAACGCCTGCCGGCACTCGGGTGCGACGCAGGTGAGAGTCCACGTCGCCGTGAAGGGACACTCGCTGCGCGTCTCCGTGCAGGACGATGGGAAAGGATTCGACCCGGCGAGAGAGACCGGCCTCGGAATTCTGGGGATGGAAGAGCGAGTAACGCGCCTGGGCGGGACTCTGCGTATCGACTCCGAGCGCGGCCGGGGCGCCACGGTGGAGTTTACGCTGCCACTGGCGGATATCGGCGAGAACGCGGGAACCCAAACGCCCGGCGTGGAACCGAATGTATTAGCCGCGGATAAACGCCGATAACCTGGCTGGCGTTGGTGGGGCAGGCGCCCTCGCCTGCGGCCGACGCCCTCGTCGGCCTGCCTCGTATTTTCTGAATGCGTCTTCCGCCGGACCAGGCGGGCGGGGCGCCCGCCGCAGGCGAGGGCGCCTGCCCCACAGTTACTCTCTCGGTCAGGAAATCAGGCCTTTCCGCACTGCGTAAAGGATCAACTCCGGGAGGCTGTGCAGGTGGAGCTTTTGCAGGATGTTGCCGCGGTGCGTCTCCACCGTGGCCACGCTCACGTTGAGCATCTCGGAGATCTCACGGTTGCTTTTCCCTGATGCGAGCAGCTGCAGGATCTCCTTCTCACGGAGGCTGAGCAGGTCGTAGCTGTCCTCCACGCCGCGGCGCCGCGCGTCGGCTACATACTCTTCCACCAGCAGTTTGGTGATACTGGGGCTGAAGTACGCGTTCCCGGCCGCCACCGCCCGCACCGCTGCCAGGATATCGGCCTCCGGCGAGGCTTTCAGCAGGTACCCGCGGGCGCCCGCTCGCAACGCCCGCAGCACGTACGACTCATCGGAATGCATGCTGACCACGATGATTCGCGCCTCCGGTACCTTTTGCGCGATGTATTGCGCGGCATCCACGCCGGTGAGCCGTGGCATGCCGACATCCAGCATAATGACGTTCGGCTTGTGCAGCGTCGCCTGTTCGATGGCCTGGTATCCATCGGCCGCCTCCGCCACCACCTCGAACTCGCCTCCGCGCTCGAGCAACGCCCGCAGGCCGCTGCGAATCAGCGGGTGGTCGTCGGCGATCAGGACCCGGACTGCCATGGAGGGCTCTCATCACCAATACACCACGTTCGAGCGTGCGCGCATCCCGCGGGGAAGGTAATTCCGCAGAAGATGTAACGGTAGACCGCGGACTTCAGGCCACTTCGGCTCGAAATTACCCTGACGGCAGTATTCCGCCGCGATCCGAATACAGCGAACCTGAAAGCGAGTGCATGCATGAACGCGTTAAGGCGGATTTCTTCTGAGCTGGCGGTGCGGGTGAACGCGCCGGCTGCGGCGGCACTGGCTACGGCTCTCCTGCTGGCCGCCACCGGTTGCGCGCGCGAAGAAGCAGCGGGCGCTCGCTCCTCCGCGCCGAACAAAGCCACAACGGTAGCGGTCAGCAAAGTGACACGAGGCCCGATCTCCCAGAACCTCCAGGTGGCCGCGGAGTTCAGGCCCTTCCAGGAGATCGACGTTCACGCGAAGATCGCCGGATTTGTGAAGCAGATCTACGTCGACGTCGGTTCCCGAGTGAGAAAGGGCCAGACGCTTGCCGTTCTTGAAGTTCCCGAGCTTGGCGACGAACTCGATCAGGCGGCGGCGGCGGCGCGGCAGAGCGAGCAACAGGTGGCGCAGGCCAGGCACGAATTGAATAGCGCTGAGGCAACGCGCAACGTCACTCACCTGACCTACACGCGGCTCGACGGTATCATCAAGACCCGCCCCGAACTGCTCGCGCAGCAGGAAGTCGACGACGCGCAGGGCAAGGATGAGGCAGCTCAGGCGCAGGTGGAAGCCGCGCAGGCGGCCCTGGCAGCGGCGGGAGAACATGTCACCGAGGCAAAGGCAAACCGCGCGCGGGTGCAGGCTTTGCTGGATTACATCAGGATCACGGCGCCGTTCGACGGCGTGGTCACGGCCAGATACGCGGACACGGGCGCAATGCTCGCCGCCGGCACCTCATCTGAGAAGCAGGCGCTTCCTCTGGTCAGATTGTCCCAGAATGGTCTGCTCCGCCTGGATATTCCGATACCTGAACAGGACGTCCCCCTCGTGCATGTCGGCAAGAAAGTCAACGTCGAGGTGCAGGCGCTGGGCCGCACGTTCGAAGGCACGGTGGCAAGGTCCACGGACAAGCTGGACATGAGCACTCGCACCATGATGACCGAGGTGGATGTACCCAATCCAACCCTCCAAATCGTGCCGGGGATGTATTGCTATGTTTCGTTTCCGGTGGAGCAGAAGAGCGGCGCGTTGATGGTTCCGGTACAGGCCATCTCCCGCAACGGCAACACGGCGACAGCGTATCGGATCGACCCGGATAACCGCGTGCAGATACTCCCTGTGACGCTGGGCATTCAGACGGCGGGCCGCTTCGAAATTCTATCCGGGCTGTCGGAGGGCGACCAGGTAGTGGTGGCCAATACCGGCCGGCTGACAGAGGGCGAAACCGTGCAACCGAAGCTGGTGGAACTCTCCGAGGTCAGGAGCGGCAGCTGATGTCTCGCTTCGCGATTCGCAATCCGTATTTCATCGTTGTTCTTTGCCTCTTCGTGGCCGTAATCGGCGTTACCACGCTGGTGCGGATGCCGGTGGACCTGTTTCCGGACATCAACATCCCGCAGGTAGTGGTGGCAACGTTCTACAACGGCATGGCCCCGGAGGACATCGAAACCGAGATCAGCGGCCGATTCGAGCGATTCTTCACGCTGGGCGCCGGGATCGACCATATGGAGTCGCGCTCTCTGCCCGGCGCCAGCGTCATCAAAGTCTATTTCCAGCCGGGAACGAGCGCCGACGCCGATGTGGACGAGATCTCAAACCTCGCCATGGCGGATCTTCGCCGGCTGCCGCCGGGGACTCTGCCGCCGGTGGTGATGAAGTTCGATGCCTCCAGCCTCCCGGTGTGCCTGATCACTCTGAAGGGCAAAGGCCTGAGCCAGACGGAACTTCGCGACGTGGGCCAGTTCACCGTACGCAACCAGATTGCGACCGCGCCCGGAGCGTCGGTTCCGCCGCCGTTTGGGGGCCGATATCGCCAGATCATGGTGTACGTCGATCCGCTGAAGTTGCAGTCGCACGGCCTCAGCGTGATGGACGTCGTTCGCTCGGTGAACGAGGCAAACCTGATTCTTCCGGCAGGCGACGCGAAGATCGGACCCTACGATTACAACATTTACACGAACAGCCAGATTGAGGATGTAGCGGATATCGACAACGTGCCCATCAAGACGGTGGGGAATTCATACGTCACTATCGGAGATATCGGTTCAGCGCAGGATGCGCACACCATTCAGACGAACATCGTCCGGGTGGACGGGCAACGATCGGTCTACCTGCCCGTAATGAAACAGGGCGGCAACACCAACACCATCTCGGTGGTCAACGGAGTGCGCGATGTGCTGTCCCATCTTGTCGACGTCCCGGGCCAGCTTGTGGCCAACGTAGTGTTCGATCAGTCGGAGTATGTCAAGAAGGCCATCTGGACGCTGATCCACGAAGGCGCCACCGGCCTGTTTCTCACCGCGGCGATGGTGCTGTTGTTTCTGGGCAGTCTGCGGGGGACGGTGGCGGTGTTTCTCTCCATTCCGCTTTCCGCTCTGGCGGCGATCATCGCGCTCGGTTTCGGAGGAAGCACCATTAACAGCATGGTGCTGGCCGGTCTTGCCATTGTCTTCTCCCGCCTGATCGACAACTCGGTGATCGTGCTGGAGAACATCTTCCGGCACATGGAACTGGGCGAGCCTCCGGAAGTGGCAGCCGAGAAGGGCGGCCAGGAGGTGAGTATGGCGGTGCTGGCGGCAACCATCGCCAGCGCTGTGGTCTTCTTTCCCGTAACCTTTCTCTACGGAGTCAGCCGGTTCCTGTTCTCCGCTCTCGCTCTGGCGGTGGTTCTTGCTCTCTTCGCATCCTATTTTGTCGCGATGACTGTGGTTCCCCTGTTCTGCGCCCGGTTCATCCGGGGCGTGCAGCATGAGGAAGGGCGCCTGGGAAGCGCCGTGGGAGCGCCGGTTCGAACTTCGTGGGGAGCGCGGTTCCACGCTGGCTTCAACCGCAGGTTCCACCGGATGCTGGACGGGTACGAGACCGCGGTGGACCGCGCGCTGGTCCGCCCGTGGCTCGTGACAGGCGCAATCCTGGGCGTCTTCGCCCTGAGCCTCGCAGTATATCCGCTGCTCGGAGTCGCCTTCTTTCCGCGCAGCGATGCAGGCCAGTTCGTGATCAATCTCAAGGCGCCGTCGGGGACGCGCATCGAGGAGACGGACCGGATCACCGGTCAGGTGGAGGATCTGATTCGTCACGTGGTCAGGCCGCACGACCTGAAACTGATCGTTTCCAACCTCGGCGTCATTCCCGGCTTCTCCTCTATCTACACGAGCAACGCCGGACCGCATACAGCTACGATTCAGGTGGCGCTGGAGGACGATCACAGTATCGGCAGCTACGAATACATGGACCGCGTTCGCCGAGCGATCGCCAGGGGGTTTCCGGAAGTCAGCGTTTTTTTGCAGTCCGGGGGCCTGCAGGACGCCGTGCTGAATCAGGGCCTTCCCGCGCCGATCGATATGCAGGTGAGCGGCCAGAATCTCGAAAAGACTTACACGGTGGCCACGAACCTCGCCAACAGCATCGGCGCTCTGCGCGGCGTCAGCCAGGTCTACATCCCCCAGGATCTCGACTACCCTTCGCTGCGGCTGAAGGTCGATCGGGTGCGCGCGAGCGAACTTGGTCTCAATCAGAAGGAAGTGGTGGACAACGTCATCACGGCGCTGACTTCCAACCAGATGATCGCCCCAAGCTACTGGATCGACCCGCGCACCGGCAACGACTATTTCCTGACGGTGCAGTACCCGGAAAAAGACATCAACAGTATGTTTTCGCTGAAGGACATCCCCATCCGCTCGCCTTCCTCGAGTGAACCGGCGTTTCTCGATCAGGTCGCCAGCGTCTCCAGCGTGAAGGCGCCGACGGAGGTGGATCACTATCAGATCCAGCGAGTGATCGATGTATACGTAACTCCGGCCACAGAGGACCTCGGCCGCGTGGCCAACGCCATCGACGGCATCACGTCACATCTGGAACTTCCCACCGGTGTGCGTCTGACCATGCGTGGCATGGTGGAGGGCATGCGGCGCTCCTTCAGCAGCTTCGGTTTCGGACTGATCCTGGCCCTGCTGCTGCTCTACCTGGTGCTGGTGGCTCAGTTCAGGTCTTTCCTGGACCCCATACTGATCCTGCTGGCGGTACCCACCGGCCTCACCGGAGTGCTGCTGTTTCTGTGGCTCACCGGAACCACGATGAATGTGATGTCGCTGATGGGCATCGTGATGATGGTGGGGATGGTCTCCTCCAACAGCATTCTGATAGTGGAGTTCGCTCATCGCCTGGAGGCGGAGATGCCGGTAAGAGAGGCCGTCGTGACGTCGTGCCGCATTCGTCTGCGGCCCATTCTCATGACTTCGCTCGCCACCATCTTCGGACTGATTCCGATGGCTCTGAAACTGGAGGTCGGAAGCGAGGCGTACGCTCCGCTGGGGCGCGTGATTATTGGCGGGCTGGTGGTATCGGTTCTGCTGACTGTATTCATCGTCCCGGCCGCATATCTTCTGACTTACCGGCGCAGGGAGCCGGTGCCCACCAATGGGTAGCCGGAAGCCGCTGCAGGCCAAAGGCCTGCTCTACTGTTGCCGTAAACGGTTGATGCACCGTGGTGGAGCAGGCGTTTTCGCCTGCATCGCCTGCCTGCTCTGCCCGCTGCTCGCTTTGGGTCAGACGGGTCCACTGACGCTGGCTCAGGCCGAGGCGATCGCGCTGCAGAACCATCCGCAGATTGCCACCGCGGTGAACGAGGCCGGAGTGGCGGGACGGCATGTCGTCGAAGCGAGAGCGCCTCTCTATCCGACCGTCAGTGGAGAGATCACGGGCTCGCAGGCAAGGTACGGAAGCCGGCTCGGAGCGGGCGCACTCCCGGACTCGCTGCTGTTCTCGCGCTTCGGTTCCGGTCTGCAGGCCAATCAGCTCATCACGGATTTCGGCCGTACAGGCAACCTGATCGCCAGCTCGCGGCTGCAGGAACAGGCCGCCGAACAGACCGTGACCGCCACCCGCTACGACGTCGCGCTGAACGTGGATCGCGCTTTTTTCGGCGTGCTGCAGGCGCAGGCGTTTGTGAAGGTGGCCGAAGACACGGTGAAGGCCCGGCAAACGCTTCTCGACCAGATCAGCGCGCTGGCCGGGGCGCAACTGAAGTCGCAGGTGGATGTGAGCTTCGCCCAGGTCAGCCTGGCCGACGCGAAACTGCTGCTCATCCGCGCACAGGATTCTCTGAAGCGCGCTTACGCCGATCTGGCACGGGCGCTCGGGCAGGACAAGCCCGTGTCGTACACGCTGGTGGAGCAGACCGGTTCGCCGGCGCCTCCGGCCGACGCAGAGCCGCTCATCGCCGATGCCATCCAGAACCGGCCCGAACTGCGCGAGCTGAAGCTGCGTCTCGATGCCGCCAGGAAATTCGAAGCGGCGGAGCGGGACCTGAAGCGCCCCAGCGTTTCCGCAATCGCGGTGGGCGGCGCGCTGCCGTACCTCGACCAGACGCCTCGCATTGCGCCGAAGGACTACGAAGCCGCGGCAATCAACGTCGATATTCCCATCTTTAACGGCCACCTCTTCACGGCGCGTGAACAGGCCGCGCACTACGAAGCGCTGGCATCGGATCAGCGGCTTCGCAATGAACAACAGCAGGTGGAGCGCGACGTTCGCGCCGCGTGGGCCAGCGCGTCCACAGCGTGGCAGCGCATACCGGTAACCGACGAAATGATCCGCCAGGCGCGTATGGCCCTCGATCTCGCCCAGGGGCGCTATAACCTCGGGCTCGCATCCATCGTCGAGATCACCCAGGCGCAGCTCAACTTCACGCAGGCCCAGATCGAAAATGTGACCGCGCGATACGATTACGAAACGGCATACGCCGCGCTGCAGTACTCGACGGGCGCCCTGCGATAGTAGGAGAGTGTACCAGGCCCTTGCAGGCACGACGCTGGCGGTGCATCTGGCGTGGATCGCATTCGTTATCGCCGGCGCTTTGTGGACGCGTGGGCGGCCGTGGCTCACAGCATTTCATCTGCTCTCGCTCGTGTGGGGGATCATCGTCGAAGTGACGCCGGTGGATTGTCCGCTGACGCTGCTCGAGTGGTGGTCCGAGAGGAAAGCCGGCTTCGCGGCGTACCACGGCGGGTGTCTCATTCACTATCTGAGCGCGGTGGTGTACCCGGATCTGCCGGACTGGCTGCTGACCGCGCTCGGCGTTGGCGTATGTCTGGCGAACCTCATCGTCTACGCGCGCCGCGCAACAGCCGGCCGTCTACGGACGTCCAACCTTCAGAAGTAACCCGATGGCGCGTGTTGCATTATTCGCGCTCGCATTTCCGCTGCTGGCCGCGGTAGCTCCCCCGCCTGGCACGCTGAACGCCGTCGAAGGCGTGGTCGGCGTGAACGGCAAGGTGATCGATGCGGATATGATCGGCACGGCCTCGGTTCGCTCCGGCGACGTTCTCCGCACTCGAAACGGAATGGCTGAGGTGCTGGTCGGACGCGGAACCATTCTGCGCGTGGGGCCTTCGAGCCAAATGAGCTTCGGCGCGCTGGCGCCAGATCGAGCGGAGGCACGAATCGTCAAAGGCGCCGCGAGTCTCGAGATCCTGGGCATCGCCCATCCCGCGGCGGTCAGCATTCAGCGGAGCGGCGGCGCGTCCGTCTTCAGCAAGCCCGGATTGTATTTCGTCAGCACCACCAACAAAGGTGTGAAGGAGCTGACCGCATGGAGCAGAGAGCGCTCGCGGCAGCTCGGCCGCGTAACTGCCGAGACCGCTGAATACTACGCGGCGAATCCTTCCGCCTGGCACGGCGCGGACTGGTATTGGAATATGTGGTCGCGTTCGTACACATGGCTGCCGTCGTACGCGAGGACTCACCTGCCGCCCTTCACCGCAGATACGGATCTCTACGGCATCGGCCAGCCCATGGAACCCGCGCCGCCGGAACCGGCTGTTCCCGGAGCCGGTGAGGCGCCAACCGTGCCATTGACCGCACCCGGCGTGCCGTCGTTTCCGAACAATCGATAACTCACGAGCGCCGGAGCTTCCGCACTGCTTCTCTGGCCAGCGCGTGCACGAACGGACCGCCAACGAGACCCATGGTGAGGAGCGCGCTGAACAGCAGCACCGCATCGATGCTCGCGCGCCCCTGGCGCTCCCAGTAGACATCCTGCAGGTTGAGCCAGAGCGCATACTCGTCGAGCGTCAGCGCAGCGCCCACTCCGTAAAGACAGGCCAGCGCGCGGCCGAGTGCGCGCGAGCGCAGCGTTACCTGCCAGAGCCAGCAATAGCCGACCAGAAGCAGCAGCAGGATTCCCCACACCAGATGGTGAATGTGCCGCCCGCCCACGGAAACGTCATGGAAAGGGCCGCGTCCGGCATGGATGGCATGGGTAATCACCCGCACGAGCGCGAACGTGAAATAGAAAGCGACGGAGGAGATCAGCACCCGCTCCCGGGGGACGTTCGTTCCGAAATGTTGCTGGTACAACTCGCGGACACGGCGCTTCTCGGCAATGGCCGCGATTACGGCGACAAAAATGGCGATGGCGGCGAAAACGCCAAGCGCCACCAGGCCGGCATGACGGAGAGCGGGAGGCATCGCGATGGCAGGCCGAAGGCCAGGCCGAAGGCCTACTCTACTGTAGACAGCGTTGTACAGCAGGCGTTTCCGGCTCCGTGGGGCAGACGATCGGTTTATGTCGTCTGCCTGTTCGAGTTCCCCGGCGGCATGGCAGACGACAAAAATCGATCGTCTGCCCCACGGGGGGCGAACCTACATCAGCGTCCCTGGATCACCAGCATGGTGCAGTCGTCGCCCAGAGCGGCGCCGGCATGCTCGTGAATGGCGTCGGTCACAGCGGAGATGATGTCTTCGGGTGATTCGTTCCGCACCCGCCGCAGGACCGCCTCGAGGCGTTGCTCGCCGAACTCGTCGTCGCTGTCGATGCCTGCTTCGGTGACGCCATCGGAGAAGGCCGCGAGAATATCGCCCGCCGCGAGTTGCACCTGATTCTGCACGCAATCCCACTTACTCAGCAGCCCCAGCACAGGCGCGGTCGACTCCAGACGTTCGGTGTCGCCATTTGCCCGAATGAGGAATGGAGCAGGATGCCCGCAGTTCACGTAGTGCAGCGTGCGATTGCGGTCCTGATAATCGGCGTAGTAAACGGTGGCATACTGTTCCGGCGGAGTGCTCGAGTAGAACAGCCGGTTGATGCCGCGCAGCAGGTCGCACCCGTCGTGCTCGTTCTCACTCTGGCTGCGAAAGGCCGATTGAAGGCTGGCCATGAGCAGCGCCGCGGCAATTCCCTTCCCGGACACATCGGCCAGCACGAAGCCCAGCGAACCGGGCACAAGGTCGAGGAAATCGTAATAATCGCCGCTCACCTCGCGTGCGGGCACGCACCGCGCCGCGTAACGAATGGTGGCGAGTTGCTTAATGGGCTGCGGGAACAGCTTCTGTTGTACGTGACGCGCAATCTCCAGCTCCGAGCGCGCCTGCCGCACCGCGCTGCGACGCGCGGCCGCTTCACGCGCCTGCTTTTCGATAGTGCCCACCAGGCGTGCGTTGTCCCACGGCTTCTGCACGAAATCGGTGGCGCCTCTCTGCATCGCGTCCACCGCGAGTTCCACGTTGCCCCACGCCGTCATGACGATTACCGGCGCGCAGTCGTTGAGCGCCTGCAGTTTATCGAGCAGCTCCAGACCTTCCTCGCCCGAAGTGGTGTCGCGCGCGTAATTCAGATCCATGAGGATCGCGTCGAACGGCCTTGCTTCCACTGCCCGCAAAAGCGCCTGTGGCGAATCCACGGTTTCGGCGGCGAAGCCCGCGCCTTTCAGCAGCAGGCGAAGCGCTTCCAGAATGTCCGGCTGATCGTCGCTCACGAGCACTCGCAACCGGTCAGCGGCGGAGTGCTTTGTATCTGGAATTACTGCGGTGCTCATGGGCTTGTCTCAAACAATAACGCAACCGGCGTGCCAGCAGTTCCCTGGTCTCATGTTTATGACGCTTCATCGCTTAGAGCGTTAGCGGGCCGTCTGCGCTGTTCGTTATTGGGACGAGTTGTTCGGGCGTGATGTGCACGTGCCGGGATCGCGGCCGGAAGTGTATCATACATACCGGGATGAGAACGTTGCAACCGGTGATCTGGGCGAAGGGGACTTTTCTGACCCCGCAACACCTTCAGGCGCAGGACCGGTTTGTCGAAAGCATTCTGCAGTTCCGGCTGGATGCGCTCAACTTCCGGCCGTGGGGCTTTCGCGAGCTGCAGATCAACCAGGAGGCGCTGGCGAGCGGCACGTTCGCCATCCACCGCGCCGAAGGAATGTTCGCCGACGGCCTGCCGTTCGACATTCCCGAGTCGGATCCGGCCCCACCGCCGCGGGCCATTGCCGAGTTCTTCGGCCCAGGCCTGGGCAGCCTGGATATCTGGCTCGCTCTTCCGTCGTTCAAAGAAAACGGCCTGAACGTGTCGATGGCCGCGCGCGGTCTCGAAACCCGTTATCTGGCGGAGGTGGAGACCTTCCGCGATGAGAACACAAACGCCGCCGAGCGGCCGGTGCAGATTGCGCGCAAGAATCTACGCCTTGTGGTGGAAGGCGAGAACCGGCAGGGCCATTCCACGCTGCGTATCGCACGCGTGCAGAAGACCGAAGCGGAGACGTATCAGCTGGACCCGCGGTTCGTGCCGCCGCTGCTGGATATTCCGGCCAGCGATTATCTGATGTCCATCGCGCGGCGACTGGTGGAGAACCTCTCGGCCCGCAGCGGCATGCTTTCCGGCATGCGGCGGCAGAAGAACCAGAGTCTCGCCGATTTCACTGTGGCCGACATCGCGAATTTCTGGCTGCTCTATTCCATCAACAGCCATTTCCCGGAGCTAAGGCATATTTTCGAGACGAGGCGTGGGCATCCGGAAACGCTGTTCTCGATCATGGCTTCGCTGGCATCGGCGCTGACCACGTTCTCGCTCGATGTGAGGCCGCGCGACCTGCCGGTGTACGATCATGACGAGCTGGGCCGCTGCTTCGCCGAACTGGATGAGAAGGTTCATCACTTACTCGATACCGTGGTGCCGAGTAACTTCGTCTCACTCGCGCTGCGGCTGGTGCAGCCGTCTATTTACGCGGCGTCAATTACTGAGGATAAGTATCTGCAGGATACTCAGCTCTATCTTGCCGTAAGCGCGGAGATGGGTGAGGCGGAACTGATACAGAAGGCGCCGGCGCTGATGAAGGTCTGTTCGGCGAATCATATCGAGCACCTGATCCGGCAGGCGCTGCCGGGCATGGCCATGACGCACATGGTTTCGCCCCCGGCTACCATCCCCATCAAGGTGAACCATCAGTACTTCAGCCTGAACCGCTCGGGACTTGCATGGGAGGCAGTGCTGCGGTCGAGGAACGTAGCGGTATACGCGCCGGCGGATTTTCCGAACCCGCAACTGGAGCTGATCGTGCTGCTGCCCGAGTCGGCGACTCGGCAGGGCGCGTAAGTGCGTTCGGCACCCTCACAGCAGCGCATCGAACAGCAGAGTCTCGAATGCATCCACACGCTCGAGGACGGGATCATTGGTGACGAATCCAGTCGCGTGTGAGCGGACGGCCGTTGCCGCCTGAAGCGCATCCGCGGTCCGGAGACGGTGTAGCGCGCGCAGCCGGGCAGCCGCGTCGGCGATGGCCAGATCCGGTGCGATCCATTCCAGATTCGGATATGAAGTCAGTAAACCATAAAAGGCATTGACACGTACTTCATCCGACTCGCGATACGGCTGTACCAGCAATTCGGTCATGGTGACGGTGGATGTTACTGCAATGTGTTCGGGCTGCTCGATCCAGGCGAAAACCCTATCCGCTAATTCGACGTAGCGATCGTTCTCCTCCAAATCGTAAATGAAGATGCTGGTGTCGATGGCAATTCTGCGATGGCGTCCAAGGAAGGCTTCCAGGCGCTTTAGTCCCAGCTTCGGCGCTCCCTTTTGAGGTAGTCCTTCGGCCAGACACCTCGGCCGATACCGCGGATGGCCTTGTGGTGAGCCGGCGGCTTCTGCATAACAATAACGGAGTTACCGCGCACCACCACTATGAGTTTGTCGCCCGGCTTGGCCTGCAGCGCTTCGCGAGCCTCGCGAGGGATTACGATCTGATTCTTGGCGGACAACGTCGCTTCACTCATCGCTTTACATTTTAGCAAGAGGTAAAGCAGGCCGTTAGGCGGAAGCCCCGCTACGCCGGCTGAAGCCGGCCCGCGCGTAAACGCTGCCCCACACGGCGTGACTACAACCGCAGCGTATCCCCGTTTTTTAGGCCATACCGCGCGGCCGCGCCGCCCCCCAGTTCGAGCACATACTGCGCCGGTTCGTTTCCTCCGTAAGTCGGGCAGTCGTCACGGGCGACTTTGCACGGCGGCGTATTGGCGGAGATTTCGACAATGCGCCGGTTCGAGTCCATCCAGATAATATCGAGCGGGATCAACGTCTGGTACATCCAGTATTTGTATGCGCCGGGCTGGCCGTAGACGAACAGCATTCCCGCATCCGGCGCGAGCGACTGGCGGAACATGAGTCCGCGCTCCATGTCGCGGGCATCCGTTACCACTTCGGCGTGGATCACCTGGCCGCCGGGCAGCGTCACGTCCTGTTTGTGAAGGTCGCCGGGCTGAAGCGTCGAGGTGTCGCTGCATGCCGCCAGCAGCAATAAGAGCGCGGGTACAGGCAAAAGCATGCGAGGCATCGTCATTTCGCCGGCTTCAGACCGTGAGCGGCGAGCAGCGCCTGGCCGTCCCGCCCAACCAGGAACTCCATGAACCGGCGCGCGGCGTCCGGCTGTGATGTGCCTTTCACGATGCCCCCTGCCTGGCGAATAGGCGCATGATGATCGGGCAGTAGCACCGCGCCCGGCCGGTCAAAAACAAGCGACCAGGCCGTGATCGCCGCGTCCGCATTGCCGCTCTCTGCAAACTCCAGCGTTTCCCGCACATTCTCGCCATATACGATCTTCGGCTGCAACGCTTTCCAGAGGCTGAGCCGCTCGAGGAAGTCCTGAGCGGCCGCGCCATACGGCGCATGGGCCGGATTGGCGATGGCAACGCGCTGAACCGTCGCCGCTGTAAGCTCGCGCACATCCCGGATCCTGCCGTCGCGCGACCACAGTCCCAGACGCCCAAACGCGTAGAGTCGAACGGACGCAGGTTCCAGCCGCCCCGAGGCCGCCAGTTCGTTGACATACCGTTCATTGGCCGAGAGGAACACATCGTATGGGGCCCCGGCCTCAATCTGCCGGGCCAACATGCCGCTGGCCCCGAGGGTCATCTTTATCGCTATCCCTGTATGTTGTTGAAACTTAGCGCTCAGCGGCGCTTGCAGAGGGCCGAGATCGGCGGCGCAGGCAACAAGCAGATCTGCCGTGTACGCTTGTACCGTGGACAGCATCAAACTTAGCAGAAGAATAGTGCCAGAACTTGACAATGAGGCACTAAACTTTGATAATGGTTTCGGGCTAAATTGCATCCGTAGTCATCCGGGAGGATTCAGAATCAATGAGTAAGATAATCGGTATCGACCTCGGCACCACGAACTCCGTCGTGGCTGTCATGGAGGGCGGCCAGCCTGTGGTCATCCCCAACCAGGAAGGGGGCCGCACGACTCCGTCTGTGGTCGCGTTTACAAAAAGCGGAGAGCGGCTGGTCGGCCAGGTCGCCAAGCGGCAGGCAGTGACCAACCCGGAAAACACCATCTATTCTATTAAGCGCTTCATGGGGCGTCGTTTCAACGAGGTCTCGGAAGAATCGAAGCTGGTTCCCTACAGAGTGGTCTCCGGCGACAACGGCGATGTTCGCATCGACGTGAGCGGGAAGAAGTACTCCCCGCCCGAGATTTCCGCCATGATCCTCGGCAAGCTCAAGGAAGCGGCCGAAGCGTATTTGGGCGAGAAGGTCACCAGGGCGGTGATTACCGTTCCCGCGTACTTCAACGACGCCCAGCGCCAGGCGACCAAAGATGCCGGCCAGATTGCCGGCCTCGAGGTGATGCGCATCATCAATGAGCCGACTGCGGCGGCGCTCGCCTATGGCCTGGACAAGAAGAAGGACGAGACCATTGCGGTCTATGACTTCGGGGGCGGCACGTTCGACATCTCCATTCTCGAAGTCGGCGACGGCGTGGTGGAAGTGAAGTCCACCAATGGCGACACCCACCTCGGCGGCGACAACATCGATCAGCGCATTATCGACTGGCTGGTGCAGGAGTTCAAAAAAGAAACCGGTGTGGATGTCTCGAAGGACCAGATGGCGCTCCAGCGCCTGAAGGAAGCCGCCGAGAAGGCCAAGATCGAGCTGTCCACCGTACTCGAAACCGAGATCAACCTGCCGTTCCTCACCGCGGACGCCAGCGGGCCGAAGCACATGAACGTGAAGCTTACCCGCGCGCGCTTCCAGGAAATGGTGATGGACATTCTGGAGCGCAGCATCGACCCGTGCAAGCGGGCCATAGCCGACGCCAGCGTGACGCCGCAGCAGATCGACGAGGTGGTCCTCGTTGGAGGTTCCACGCGCATTCCGAAGGTGCAGGAGATCGTGCGCACGCTGTTCAGCAAAGAACCCAACAAGACCGTGAACCCGGACGAAGTTGTGGCGGTGGGCGCGGCCGTGCAGGGCGGCGTGCTGGGCGGCGAAGTGAAGGATGTCCTGCTGCTCGACGTGACCCCGCTTTCCCTCGGCATCGAGACTCTGGGCGGCGTATTCACGAAGCTGATCGAGCGCAATACGACGATTCCGACGCGCAAGAGCGAGGTGTTCTCGACGGCGGCGGACAGCCAGACTTCGGTGGAGATCAAGGTCTACCAGGGCGAGCGCTCCATGGCCAAGGACAACCGACTGCTGGGCGTGTTCCAGTTGGTGGGCATTCCGCCCGCTCCGCGCGGCATCCCACAGGTGGAGGTGACCTTCGACATCGACGCCAACGGAATTCTGAACGTCACGGCGAAAGATAAAGCCACCAACAACGAACAGAAGATCACTATCACGTCTTCTTCCGGGCTCAGCAAGGAAGAGGTGGAGAAGATGGCGAGAGAAGCCGAAGCGAATCAGGGCGACGACCGGAGGCGGCGAGAGGAGATCGAGGCGCGCAATCGCGGCGACGCCATGGTCTACAACATCGAGAAGATGCTGAAGGAGCACCGCTCCAAGGTTAGCGACGCCGATGCCCGCGAAGTGGACCAGGCACTCGAGGAAACGAAGAAGGCCATGCAGGAAGGCGGCCTCGAGAAGATCAACGCCGCTGTTTCGAAGCTGGAGACCGCCAGCCACAAACTGGCTGAGGCCATGTACAAGGCGTCTGCGGCACAGCCGGGCGGAGGCCAGGCCGGTCCGGGCGCCGGAGCCCCGGGCGGCGATGGCGCGCAGGGCGGCCAGAAGAAGCCCGCCGATAACGTGGTGGACGCCGAGTTCGTGGACGTGGACGAAAAGAAGTAAAGCAGAGAAGAAGAGGAAGGTAAAGGAATTACAGGAATTCAGGGAGTTGCTCGTGTGGCTGCTTCCTTTTATTCTTTAATTCCTTTACTTCTTTAGTTCAGCCATGGTCGCCAAACAGGATTACTACGAAACCCTCGGGGTGGCCCGTGGGGCCAAAGACGATGAGATCCGGAAAGCTTACCGGAAGCTCGCGCGCAAGTATCATCCCGACCTGAATCCCGGTGACAAAGCGGCCGAAGAGAAGTTCAAAGCCGTTCAGGAATCCTACGATGTCCTGAGCGATGCGAAGAAGCGCCAGGTCTACGACCAGTACGGCTTTTATTCCGACAACATCCCGCCCGGCGGTCCGTCGGGAGGGGGTGGTGGCGAGTCGTCGTATGGCCCGGACATGGGCTTCGGCGGCTTCGATTTTTCCGAGTTCGTGAATCAGCAGCAACGGCAACAACGCTCGGGCGGCGGGGGGGCTGGCGCCGGCGGCGGAGGGTTCCGCGATATCTTCAGCCAGTTCTTTTCCGGGCGCGGCCGCGGGTCGGAACCGGCCATGTCAACCGAGCGTGGCTCGGACCTCGAATACTCGCTGAGTATCGGTTTCTGGGAATCCATTCGCGGCACCCAGGTGAAGCTGAATATCTCCCGCCAGGAGGTCTGCGACGTGTGCGGCGGCAGCGGCACTTCGGGCACGGGCACGACAAACTGTCCCGAGTGCAACGGCACGGGTCACGTATCGCAGATGGCCGGGGCCATGCGCTTCGACCTCACGTGTCCGCGGTGCGAAGGCCGCGGCAAGCTGCGCAACGTCTGTCCGAAATGCCACGGGGACGGGCGCATCGCCCATTCCGACGTCGTTGAGGTGCGCATTCCCGCCGCTGTGCAAAGCGGCCAGAGGCTGCGCGTAGCCGGCAAGGGCAACGCGGGAATCATGGGCGGGCCTCCGGGCGACCTTTACATCACCATCCGCGTCGAGGATCATCCGTTCTTCCGGCGCGCGGGCGACAACATTGAAATCGAGGTGCCCATCAGCGTCGCCGAGGCGGGGCTCGGGGCGAAGATCGAGGTGCCCACCATCGATGGCCGCGCTCTGCTGAAAGTGCCGCAGGGCACGCAGAACGGCCAGAAGTTCAGGCTGCGGGAGCGCGGCATCATGAACACGCGCCGTAATCAGCGCGGCGACGAGATCGTCCAGGTGGTGATCAAGGCGCCGGATGTCCGCGACGAGCGTACGCGCGAGCTGCTGCGCGAGCTGGCGCAAACGCAGACCGAGGATCCCAGGCAGGAGATCTGGGCACAGGTATAAACATATGGCGAGAGGAAAATCGAGAGCAGCGTACATGATCTCTGCCGTCGCGGAGCAGTATCAGATCCATCCTCAGACCCTGCGGCTGTACGAGCGCGAGGGCCTGCTGAAGCCGTCGCGCAGCGAAGGCAACACGCGCCTTTACACCGACGACGACCTGGAGAGGCTGGAAGTCATCCTGAAGCTCACGCGCGAGCTGGGCGTGAACCTGGCCGGCGTGGAGATCATCCTGAACATGCGCGAGAAGATGGCCGCCATGCAGCAGCAGATCGAGCAGTTCGTAGCCACGCTGAATCAGGAGCTGCGCTCGCGCGTGCGGCCCACGTCGGCCTCGAATTCGCTGGTGCCGGTGATCCGCATCATGCAGCCGCAATCAAAGAAGCGCTGAACTCGCGCTTGTCAACCAGTTACATGCAGGCTAAAAGCCTGCTCTACTACGGATCGTGAAGTGAAAGTAGAGTAGGCTTTAGCCTAATGCCATATAGTTTTCGACGGCGAGCTGAGTCGAAGTCCCTTTTGTGGGGCAGGCCCCCCGGCCTGCGCGGGGCCCCCCGGCCCCGCTGGCCGCGCGGAGAGTAGAGTTGTCGCGTATGGGAGCAGGCCGGCGGGGGCGCCGGCCGCGGGCGAGGGCGCCCGCCCCACATCGGCCAGGTGTTCGAAAGCGGGAAAACTATATGGCATTGGGCCTTAGCCTGCGCACTTACCTGTCTATTCGCTGCGCAGCGCTTCGACTGGGTTTACCGATGCGGCGCGCCGGGCCGGCGCGAGACTGGCGGCCAGCGCCGCCGTCCCGAGTACGGCCGCAACAACGGCGAGCGTTGGTACATCCCACGAGCTGACGTGGAACAACAGCTTTCGCGCCAGCTCAGCAGCGCCGATCGACGCCGCCGCGCCGAACACGATGCCGACCCCCGCCATCCAACCCGCATCTTTCAGAATCAGCCGGTAGACCGCGGCATGTTCGGCGCCGAGCGCTATGCGCACGCCGATCTCACGGGTTCGCTGGCTCACTGAGTATGCGACCACGCCATATAATCCGACCACGCTCAGCAGCAGGGCAGTCAGGGCGAAGCCGCCTGTCAGCCACAACGACGAGCGATGCAGATAGGCCGTCGTCGAATCGTCGATCAGCGCCTGCACTGTTGCCTGATCGAATGTCCCCAAATCCGGATCGAGCGTGTGGACCACAGGCCCGAGCGACAGGAGCACGGCTTCCGGCGTTTGCGAGGTGCGCACAACTAACGTGAACTTGGTGCCCGGATCCTGATTGAAGGGATGATACTCGGCCGGCCAGACCTCGTCATCGAGGGCGCCGTCGTGAATGTCTTCGACGACGCCGATGATGGTCTTGATCGATTTCGGGGTCAGGCTGGTATCGCCGATCTGTCTGCCAATCGGATCCTCACCCGAGAAGTATTTATTCGCCAGCGTCTGGTTGACCATCACCACCCTCGGTTTCGACTCATCCTCCCAGTCCGCGAAGTAACGGCCGCGCACCAGCTTCGCGCCGATGGTGCGGAAATACTCCGAACTCACGTCGCGCTCGTTCACCTCGATGTGCCCGCCGTGGTAAGGCTTTCCCGCGATGCGAATCCAGTCAGTCTCGCCGTTCCAGCCGACCGGCAGCATGGTGGTGATGGCGGCCGACCGAACACCCGGAATGCTTTCAGCCCGGCGGACAAGCTCGCGTCCCAGCGCGATGGTCTGTTCGTGTTTCCCGTAGCGCACCTTCGAGGCGGCCACCGCCGCCGTCGCCAGACGATCGGGCCGAAACCCCAGCGAGACGTGCATCAGCCGATAAAGACTCTGTCCAAGGAGCCCGGCCGCGACGAGCAGCACCATGGCGATGGCCAGTTCCACCGCGACGAGACGCGAGCCGAGCCGCCGCCACGCGATTCCGGCCGACCCGCGGCTGCCTTCCGTCAGGCCGGCGCGCAGGTCCGACGCGGCCAGGTGAAGCGCCGGAGCGACAGAGAAGAGCAGCAGCGCAGCGAGCGCCACCGCTCCCGCATATGCGAGCACGCGCCAGTTCAAACCGAGGCCGACGAGGAATGGCATCCGGTCCATCATGCCGGCGGGAATCAGGCGGGTCATGGCGCGCATGGTCCAGTTGGCCAGCAGCAACCCAAGGGACGCGGCGGCGAGGACCAACACCAGCCCCTCCGCCAGAAACTGAGTCCACAGCCTGCCGCGAGCGGCGCCCAGCGCGGTGCGTACCGCCATCTCCCGGCGGCGGCTTTCCGCGCGCAGCAGCACCAGGCTCGCGACGTTCACGCAGGCGATCAGGAGCAGAAGCGCCGCGCCCCCCATCAGCACAGTCAGGACAGGACGAAAACCGGTCGCAAGGTCCTGGGCGAGAGGTTTGACATACGCCATCTGCTCGTCCGGGTATTCGCGTTCGAGTTGCGTCGCGATCGCGGTCATGTTCGCGAGGGCCGCCGCGGGCGACACTCCGTCCCTGAGCCGCCCGACAGCGAACAGATTGTGACAGTATCTGTTCAGCTCACATGGGTTCTTCGCATCGGTGGGCGCCCAGAACTCGGCCGCGCCCAACGGCGCAAAATGGAACTCGGGCGGCAGGACGCCAATGATCGCGTACGGCTCGCCGCTCAGAACGATTCTCTGCCCAATGATGCCGTTTCTTCCGCCAAATCGCTTTTGCCAGGCGCCGTAGCTCAGCAGTGCGACGTGCGGGCCGCCCGGGGCATCCTCGCCCGGCGCAAAATCGCGCCCCAGGAGCGGCTTCACGCCGAGAGTGCGAAAGAAACCGGCGCCGACGCGGCCGGCCTCCACCGGCTCGGCTCCGTTCGATGTCCGGAAGAGGAAGCCGCTGTTCTTGTAAGCGTCGAGCGAACTGAATACGGTGTTGAGCCGCTTCCAGTCCAGAAACTCGGGGTAGGAGAGATTGTTGCGGGGAAAGAGCGGCGCGCTTCCGGCGACGGACATCAGCCGGGCCGGATCGCGATACGGCAGCGGCGCAATGAGGGCGGCGTCCACGAATGCGAAAATCGCGACGCTCGCGCACATTCCGAGCGCCAGCACGGCCACCGCGGTTGCCGTAAACGCTGTATTTTTCCGCAACTGGCGCGCGGCGAAGCGAAGGTCGGCGGCAAGATGTTCCACAAACGGCGCCGTTCTTCTTTCCCGCCACGCCTCCTTCACCGACTCGACACCGCCCAGCTTCAGCAGCGCCCTGCGCCGCGCCTCTTCCGCCGTCATGCCGGCGCGGAGGTTGTCGGCGATGTGCATCTCCAGATGGCTCTCGATCTCGGCGGCCATCTCCGCCTCATGCCGCCGGCCGCCAAACAGCCCACGCAACCGGATCGCCCACGCGCGCAGCGTTTTCATGATCGGTTCTCGCCCTGCGCCAGAAAGCGCGCCAGAATCGCCGTCGCCTGCTCCCAGTCCCGCGCTTCGCGTTCCAGTTGCTTTCGGCCCGCGCGCGTGAGCTTATAGAACTTCGCTTTTCGGTTGTTATCCGAAACGCCCCACTCCGAAGCGATAGACCCTTCCTGCTCCAGCTTCAGCAACGCGGGATACAGGGTTCCGTAATTCAGTGACAGCGCATCGCCGCTGGTCTGCTCGATGCGCCGCGCGATCCCGTAACCATGGAGCGGCCCCATGGTCTCCAGAGTTTTCAGAACCATCAGCGCCAGCGTGCCCTGCCAGACATCTGCTTTGTTCGCCACTGCTATGGGTCTCCCATAGGTATACTGCCATGCTTCTTATGGGAAAGCAATAGGACCGTGGACTGCGCCTCGTTTACTCGTGCCTCAGAGCGTGCAGGGGATCGATACGCAGGGCTCGCATCGCCGGCAGCAATGCAGCTATGCCGACGGTAATGGCAAACGTCGCGATAACCCCTGCATACGCGAGCGGATCGAGGTTGCTCACCCCGTAAAGCAGACGGCGGAGCACCTGCGACAGAGCGGCCGCGCCGGCCACCCCGGCGAGTAGCCCGGCCACCGCGGGCAGCGAGAACTGGCGCAGTATCGCGGACAAAACCTGCGAGTGGTTCGCTCCCAGCGCCATGCGTATACCGACCTCTCTGGTGCGCTGCGAGACGGCATAGGAGACCAGCGCCATGATCCCGAGGCACGCAATCAGATGCGCGATTGATCCTGAGATGCTCATTACCAGGGCTGTATACTCGGCGCCTTTCAGCTTGCGATTGAACCCGGTTTTCATCAGTTCCACCTCGGGAAATGTGGCGGGCGCCACCGCGCCGCTAACCGACCTGATGGATTGAGCCAGCCCTTCAGCTGGGGGCGATGTCCTGACCAGCGCGAACGTGGCAGGCAGGTCCGACGCTTCGAGCGGCAGATACAACTCTACCGAATCCGTATCTTCCAGCCGCGCTATCCTTGCGCTGCCGCAGACTCCGACTATGGTGAAGTCCTGGTCCATCGTGAATTTCTTTCCAACCGGGTCCTGATTCGAAAAGACCCGGCGCGCCAGCGACTTACTCACGACGACGGCGCGCGTATCGCCGCGCATCAGCCCGCGGCCCCGCAGCAGCGGAATCCTCATCGTCCGGAAGAATTCCTCGTCCACATGATTGATTTCCAGATTCACGCGCCTTCCTTCGATATCGATTCCCGCTCCGATCGAAACATTGCCGAGAGGAGGAACGAGAGCCAACGACACCGATTCCACTCCCGGGATACTGTGCAGCCGGCTGCGAAGAGTCTCCAGATACTGGCGAGCCTTCGCCGGCGAGTAGCCGTGGCGGGCGAGACCGGGGTCGACGGAGACCACGTGTTGATACTCGAAACCCGGAGACGCGTGTATCGTGTGGTCGACCGCGCGAGTCAGGAGTCCTGCCACAATCAGCAGAACGCAACTCGCGGCGAGTTGCGCGCCCACCAGAACGTGCCGGATAATCAACTTTCCGCGGCGTTGCCGTGAAAGCTGCAGAGCAGGCGTCAGGCCGAACAGGATTGCTGTGGCGAATCCAATGCCCGCGGCGAAAGCAATCACCTGCCAATCCGGCGCCGGGTCGAGCCATGCCGGAGCGCCCGTCACCGACATGATGCTGCGCAGCGCGACGTAGCCGACCGCGAGGCCGGCAGCAGATCCCAACAGCGCAAGCAGTAGGCTCTCCGTTAACAACTGCCGAATCAGCCGACCCCGGCCTGCGCCGACAGCCGCGCGGATGGCGATCTCCCGTTCGCGCGACATCCCCCGGGCAAGCAGCAGGCTCCCCAGATTGGCGCAGGTGACCACGAGAATCAGCACTGACAGGGCGCCCACAAGAGCGAAGATTGCGAACAGGTCGTTGCCGCCTTCGGAGCCTGTGCCGCGCCGATTGCCGATGGTCAGGCTCTGTGCATAGCCGCCCGCTTCGCTCGGCAGCTTCTCCTTTTCCCAGATGTCGGTGGGATGCTCCTTGCGGAACTGCGCCGCCAGCGACGCCAGTTCCTGCTCGGCGACGGCAGGAGTGATGCCTGAACGCAGCCGTCCCCACATCTGGACTCCACTGCTCTCCACCGAAAGGTCGGTCAGTAGCCGGCTGCCATCGGCCAGATAAGGTTGTTGGTTGATTGGCGCCCACAGGGCCGGTTCTTTCAAAGTGAGACCGGCGAACTGGGCGGGAGCAACGCCGATGATTGTTACGGGCTTACCGTTCAGGCGTACCGTCCTGCCAACCGCCAGGGCGTCGCCGCCGAAATGGCGCTGCCAGAATCCATGGCTCAGGACAACTACTCGCTCGGCGTCGGGAGCTTCGTCCCGCAGCGGATCGAGCATTCTTCCCAGCGCCGGCCGGGCGCCCAGCTCGCTGAAGAAATTCGGGCTGACAAAATCCACCTCGATCTGTTTCTCTTCGCCTTCCATCGAAACTTTTGTCATGTTCAGCGCCAGTACGGCGGAGAGCGTGGTGGCGTGCCGGCGGAAGAAGTCCATCTCCGGATAGGGCAGGGCGAACGCATAGTTGTCGGCGGCGCGTCGATGGAAGCGCAACAGCGTGGCCGGATCGCGAACGCTGAGCGGCCGGAGCACCATCAGATCGAAGAAACTGAACACCGCGATATTCGCGCCGATGCCCGCGGCAAGCATAAGGACTGCGGCCAGCGTAAAGCCCGGCGACCGGCGCAGCATCCGCGCCGCGTAACGCAGGTCCTGTGAGAAACGGTCGAGCCAGGTCCAGCCCCAGGCGTCGCGAGCCTGCTCCCGCAGCAGGAGCGTGTTGCCGAGCGGAACTCCCCCGTCTCGCGCCGCCATTTCCCGATGAAATTCCATGTCGCCGGCCAGCTCTTCATCGAACCGGCTGCGGTTCAGCAGGTAACGCAGGCGGCGAAAGAATTCCCTCATCATGACTGCCCTCAGGCGGTGCGCAACACGGCTTGAATCGCTTCGTGCAGACGATCGTAAGCCGACAACTCGGCCTCGAGTTGCTTACGGCCGGCCGGCGTGAGCCGGTAAAAACGCACCTTACGATTGGTCTCGGAGGTGCCCCACTCGGAGCGCACCCAGCCCTTCAGGAGCATCCTTTGCAGGGTTGGGTAAAGGACTCCTTCCTCGACGCGAAGCACCTCAGATGAGAGCACGTGAATCCGCTGGGCGATCGCGTACCCGTGCAAAGCGCCCGAGCGAAGAATCCGCAGGATCAGCAACGCGATCGCGCCGGAAGGCATCTCTTGTTTAGGCATAGCAGCGATATGGGTATTGTACCGATGCCTGGCGGATATGTCAAGAGATGATGCCCGACGCTCAGCGCACCATTTCGAGCGCTTTACGGAACAGCGGTTCGAATTCCGCCCCCGCGCCCGCGGCCTTCGCCTTGCGCACGGCCTGCTCGGCCGCGGAGCGCTGGCATCCGAGATTCAGCAGCGCCGAGAGCACGTCCCGTTCGACGGCGCTGAGAGCGTCGGCCGGAGCAGCCGCGGCTGCGGCGGCCCGCGCCGTGCCAGAAACCATATCGAGCTTGTCCCGCAGTTCCAGCACCATTCGCTCCGCCGTCTTCTTGCCCACGCCCGGAATTCGCACCAGCCGCTCCACCGCTCCTTCGCGAATCGCGGCTACCAGATCGGGCGTGGGCAGGCCCGACAGCACCGTGATGGCCAGCTTCGGACCGATGCCGCTCACTGAGATGAGCCGCTCGAACACTGCTTTCTCATCGCCCGTGAGGAAACCGAAAAGCTGGAGGGCATCCTCGCGCACGTGCGTATACACGCGCAGGCGCACCTCGCTGCCCGCCTCGCCAAGGCTCGAGAACGTGGAGACCGGAATGGTAACGTCGTAGCCGACGCCGCCGGTCTCGACGATGACCTGATTGGGATGTTTCTCGATCAGCTTGCCGTGGAGCGAGGCGATCATGAGTGTATGTTACGCGAGCGCGGGGGCCGTCATTGCTCTCGCAGGACTTCGGCCGGATCCACTCCTGCCGCGCGGCGCGCAGGCCCGGCGGCGGCGACCAGCGAAACGAGCGCAAGCATCAGGACAGCGGCGGCAAGAACCCGCCAGTCCGCCGGCTGAACATCGTACAGCAGCGATCGTCCGAGTCTCGCGGCGGCAAAAGCGCCGGCGACGCCCACGGCAAGTCCCGGGATCACGCGGCGCGCGGCCCACGTCAGGGTGAGTGCAGCGATGCCGCCCGAGGTTGCGCCGAGCGCCACCCTCACGCCGATCTCCTGCCTTCTCTGCGTAACCAGAAAGGCCATGACGCCGAACAGTCCGGTGGCCGCCAGAAGCACGCCGATGCCGGCGAACGCGCTCAGCAGAAGAGCATTGAATCGCGGGCGTACCGTGATCTCGCGCATGCGCATGTCCATCGTTTCAATCTGTACGGGCAGCGCTGGATCGATGGATCTGATTGCGCCGCGCAGGGCGGCTGCCGTCATCCGGGGATCCACCGGCGTCCGCACGATCACGGTCGCGGCGCGCCAGCCGGTGGGCGGCTCCTGATTATGAAACGTAAAATCGGCAACGGGCTTGCGTACGACGTAATACTCGGGATCGGGCGCGGCGGCGATGCCGTTGTTGTGCACGTCGTCAGCGATGCCCACCACGGTAAACCACTGTCCTTCGGGACCGCGCAGCACGCGCTTTCCAATGGCGCCGCCGTTCGGGAACAAGCGGCGCGCCAGAGACGCGCTCAGGATGATGGCGAAGGTATCGCGCGCCCGGTCGGCTTCGATGAAAGGCCGGCCGTGGAGGATGGTGATGCCGAGCGCCTGAAAATATCCCGGCGTCACATATCGCCACGCCACCATTCCGCCGGTCCCTTCCGGTCTGGGCGCTCGGCCTTCGACATCGATGGTGGCGAGAGGGCGTGCGCGAGTTCCGCCGGCAGGCGGGATGGAATCGCTCACGGCAGCGGCCTGAACGCCGGGCAATTCCGCCAACCGCGCCTCGAGCTGATTGAAGAACGCGAGCTGACGCGCGTCATCGTTGTAACGCTGCCGGCCGAGAACGAAGGCGGCGGTGACCACATGCTCTCTGTGCAGGCCCAGCGGCGCGCTCTCGAGGTTCCAGAGCGTGCGCAACAGCAGGCCCGCCGACGACAGCAGGATGATGGAGACGGCGACCTGAACCGAAACCAGCGCCGAGCGCAGGCCTGAGGAGGCGCCGCGCGTCGACCTCCATGCGCCGATCAGACCCGCCGCCGGCCGGCGCAATGCAGGAACGATTCCGCAGACCAGGCCGGTGAGCGCCGACCCGATCAGAGCAAACAGCAGCACGCGCGCGTCGAGTGAAGATTGATCGAGGTATGGCAAGCCGGCAGGCGCCAGTGAAGCCAGCCCGCGCACCAGCGCCGCCGCGATCGCGCAACCCGTTACGCCTCCGGTAAGCGCGATCAGCAGACTTTCGGTGAGGGAGTGGCGCGCCAGACGCTGCCACGAGGCACCGAGCGCTGAACGCACGGCGAATTCGCGATCCCGTGCCGCAGCCCGCGCCAGCAGCATATTCGCGATGTTGGCGCACGCCAGCAGAAGCAGCGCGATCACCGCGCCCAGCAACGCCAGCGAAGCCAGGCGAACATCGCCCACCTGGCGGTCGCGAACCGGGCGCATGCGAAATGTTACCTCGCGCCGGAATTGCGGAGGAACGTCGGTCTGCATGGTGCGCGCAATGTGCGGCTGAAGGCGGGCGTACGCCTCCGCCATCGAGATGCCCGGTTTCAGCAGGCCGAACGCACGAAACGCGCGGCCAACGCGCTCCCGAGCAGGGTTGAGCGCCAGAGGAAGGAAAACATCGCTCTGAACCAGGGTGGGCATTACGAAATCGGCGGGCAGAACGCCCACAACCTGAGTGGGAACGCCATCGATGGAAACGCTTCGGCCCAGCACCGCGGGATTCCGGGCGAATCGCGTCACCCAGAACGCGTGCGAGATCACCGCGACGTGCGGTCCATTCGGCCGGTCCTCTTCGCCCGAGAACCAGCGGCCAATGGCCGGATGGACGCCCAGCGTCGCCAGAAAGTCTGAAGCCGCTCGCAGGCAGCGCAAGCGGGCGGGACGATCCTCGGTCAGGTCGCAGGCGAACTCGCCGGCCTGAAAGGCAGTGACTCGCTCGAATGGACCCGGGTCGCGCTTCAGATCGATCAGCTCGGACGCGAATATGAATTCGGTGGTATCGAGAGGCGCCATAAGGCCGAGAGAAACCACGCGCTTCTCATTGCGGTACGGCAAGGGACGGAAGAGGATGTGATCGACCACGCTGAATACAGCGGTGGTGGCTCCGATTCCCAGCGCCGCCGTAACGATTGCGGTGAGCGCGAAACCGGGGTTCCGCAGCAGCCCGCGTAACGAGTGGCGCAAATCCTGGAGTGTGGAATCGAACCATGCCGGCATAGCGATTGGACGCCGAGTGCGTTGCGCTTGTTCCCGGCCGCGGCCGTCGGGATACAGTAGCGTACATGGCCCGGCGCCGCTTCTTCGTGTCCCGAATCCACAGCGGCGTGGCTACAGTGTCAGGTGAAAACGCGCACCACCTCACTCGCGTTCTGCGGGTGGAGAAAGGGCAGAAATATGAGATCTCCGACAACGAGCAGGTGTTCCTGGCGGAGGTGGAGACGGCGAGTCGCGATCTGGTCTCGTTTCGCGTGCTTGAGAAGATCGACGCCGGCCAGTGCGGCCCTTTCGCAACACTTTACGTGGCGCTCATCCGCTTCGAGCGGCTCGAGCTGCTGATCGAGAAAGCCACCGAGCTGGGCGCCGCGAGTATCGCCTTCTTCGCGGCCGAGAGGAGCGAGCGCGGCCTCGATCGCGCCGCGCCGAAGCGGCTGAGCCGATGGCAGCGCATCGCCCGGGAAGCGAGCGAACAGAGCCGGCGCGTGAGCATGCCGAATCTCGCCGCTCCGCTGGTCCTCTCCGGGATTCTCGCTGATGATGCCCGCTGCCGGCTCCTGCTCGACGAAGAACCGGGATGCACGCCGATCCTGAAAGCACTGCCGTCCGGTCTCTCCGACGGCGATCGCGTCAGCATTCTGGTGGGACCTGAAGGCGGCTGGACCGAAAGAGAGCGCGCATCAGCGCGCGAAGCCGGGTGGAAGTCCGTTTCACTCGGGCCAGGCATTCTGCGGACGGAGACGGCGGCAGCAGCCGCGCTGGCTGTGATCAATGCAGCGTGGGAGAACCGGGCCTGACAACCGCTCCCTCGCGGTCGCGGCTCGGAAACACTTGCTGAGCCGCGACCGCGAGGGAGCGGTTGGTTGCGGCTTCGTTGCTCTGTGGGGCAGCCTGCCAGGCTTGCAGTGGCTAGAAGATAAAGCTGACGCCGCCACGCACGGCGCGAGGCGTCTGAGTGAGGAGCACGCGCTGCGGACCCACGCCCGCCGAGAGATATCCCTGCGCAAGCAGGTTCTGCAACTCGGCGACGGCCTCCATGCGCCCAGGCATTCCGCCGAACGCCGGAATCGGCTGGCGGATGCGGATGTTGAGGCCCGGCAGCGAAGCGTAATTCTGAGTGACGTAGAAATGCTCCGGCATCATTCCGCCCGGCTCCATCCACTGATACCCCGCGGCGATCTCGGTACCGGTAACGGGCAAAACGGCGGCGGCGCGAGCCGATGCCCAAAAGCTCTGGCCAGCATGAATGGACGCGCGCAACTGATCTCCCGAACTCACGTCGGCTCCCGGCACATCGCGCAAAACGCCTGCCCGGCCGGTGGCCACCATCACGTCCAGACGATCGCCCATGTGCTGGGTCACGGCGCCGGAGAAGCCAGTGCGCGAATAACCTCCGGCATCGATCACGTTGGCGTCGGAGGCAAGATCGGGGAGAAGATCGCCGCGCGAGAACGTCGCCGTCGGCCCCGACATGGTGAACGCCGCATTCGTGACGGTCTCGTCGAAGGCCGAAATCGCGTAGATGCGGCTGCCCGCGTGCTTCTGATAACCGATCTCGTAATTGCGCGTCCGCTGCACTTCGGAGTTCTGGTCGCGCAATGTGACCTGCGGGAGCGCGGCGAGCGCGGCGAGGTCTCGCGTCAATTCCAGATCGGCTCCACCCTCGTGCGCATACAGCTCGGTCGGCGGTCCGCCCTGACTGAATCCCACCTGCACTGAGCCCAGGCTGCCCAGCTCGTACGTGACCCGCGCGAAGGGGCTGATGTAATTCGTGTGCGCGAGGAAGCTGATGGAATCGAGCGAGGCTCCGTAATCGAGACGCAGGCTGTCGGTGAACTGGACATGATCGACGGTGGCGATGGAGGTGGTCCGCAGCGCGGGAGTTCCGTCCGGCTGCGCACCCACGACGCTTCCGCCCGCGGGACCCGGCATCGAGATCTGCCGCATGGTCAGAGTGACTTCCGGCCCGCCCTCATCCCGCGTCCAGGTGGTTCGGAAACCCGCGGCCGGCAATCCGGATCGCGCAATATAGCCGAGATTGCCGCTGAACAGCAGCCTGTTGTCACCGTACAGGGACGTGGCTAATGCGAAAGCGGTACCCATGTCGGACTGCATCGATGAACCGGCGAGCGAGCCGTTGTCGCCGGCCGACAGATTCACCATCGCCCGAGTATCACTGAAAGGCGACGCCTTCTTCTTCTTTTCCCTGCGCTCCACTTTGGCGATTTGCGAGACGGGCAGCACGCGCAGCACCGGCCGCGTTTGCGACGATGCCTTCAGCGTCCATTTCCAGTCATCGCTCATCAGCGCGCCCTGCCCGGGCGCCGCGTAGACCAGTTCCACGGAGCTCAGCACGCTCGCCATGTTGATGTAGAGCAAGCTCTGCATGCCCGGCTGCACGGAGATACGGTGCTTCACGGCGGGAACGAAGCTCGCCAGCGAGACGCTGACGGTATAGAAATCGGGCGGAAGAGAGTCGAAGCCGAAGATCCCGCGGTCGTTGGTGAAGGCTTCTTTGATGACGCGCTCGTAGCGGTTCATCAGCGCGACAGTGGCGCCCATCTGCGGGATACCGGCGTTATCGCGCACGAATCCCGCGATGCTGCCCGAGAGCTTTGCGTCGGACGGCGAGGCGCAGAAGGCCGGCAGGCTGACCACAGCAGCGATTACGACGGCCGCGAATTGTCGCTTCGGCATCATTCTGCGGAACTGCCGCCAAACGGGACAGTGCGGCTGATAGCCACACTTCCCAGCCTTTTATTCTACCGTAAACGTGGCCGCGGGGGTCAGCACCTGGTTGCGGATCTGGTCCGTAACCCGGAGGCTGAGCGTATACTGCCCAGGCTTCAGTTGCGCCAGAGGCAGCATCTTCTCCACTGTAACCTGTTGAGCGCCGGCCCCCGGAACCGAGTTAACGTCTTCCGTGTAATCCAGCACCTTTTCATTGGTGCCGTTCTTCATCACCTGGTATTCGATGGTTCCCCTGGGCTTTTTGGTTGCCGGATCGATCTGGAAATTGTAAAACTGCGCGTAGATTCCCAGCCTCTCGTCCTTGTTGAACGTGCTGCCCAGCCGCGGCCGGACCTTGGAATCGCCGATGACGAACTGACCCGCGCCGATGCTGCGCGTGGGAACCCGCGCGATATCGTCCGCCAGAATCAGGCTGCTGGAGGCCAGCTTTTCCTCCTCGAAATGAGGAACGTTCAGGGCCATCTCGTAGCTGTTCATGTTGCCGCCGACGATGTCCTTGGCCACAATGTTCAGCCGGTACATGCCCGGGGCCAGCGGAATGTCCTTTTGGTAAATGGCGATGCCGTTCATTGTCTTACTCAGGAGCGCGGCCGCGGTCTCCACCGTTACCGGCTCCTCGAACGTAGTCACCACGCGGCGCGACATGGAGGTGATGCGGCCGAAGATGTTGACGGTGGCCCGGGCGTAGTTCTCTTTCGTCTGGTACTGCAGATCTCTCTTGTCGAATGAAATGGTGATCGGACACAACACCGTGGTGTCGGTCACGCGAATAAAGTCGGCCCGCACCTTCATCGGAAGCGTGTTGTATCGGATATTCGACGTGACCACCTCTTCCAGATCCTTGTACTTCACGGCCGGCGGCTTGTTGATCTTCGCCCAGGTCTCCAGTCGCGTGAACTCATTCATGCTCTCCGGCAGGGGGTCCGCGCCGGTGCCAAGGTGCGTGCCGTCACTGCGGGTAAACCGGTCGTTCTTGCTGGAGAGGCCCAACTGCTCGTTCATGGTGAGGCCGGCGCCGGGCGTATAAAGAAGCGCGTCCTTTTCCGACGGGTCGATGGTCAAGTGAAACTCGCCCGACATGGTGGTATCCACAAACTCGAGAATGACGTTCGTGCCCACGCCTTCGATGTACCTGTACCGCCACTGCTCGAACGGATAAGTAGACGTCTCGCCGCCGCCTTCCTCGATCGGGCGCTCGTAGCTGCCGCCCGAAGGATGCGACTCTATCTCGTCCGGCGGACCATACACAATATAGATGCGGCCACGGTCGGTCTTCCATCCAGCGATACCCGAAGCGAAGTGCTCGTTTGCGTAAGCTATACGACGATAGTGCTCTTCTTTGAACTCATTTTCTTCGGTATCGGGCGTGGGATCCCGGCGTAGCCAGAAGTTTTCGACGAACTGCTCCCGTTCCTCGTCTGTCTGCAGGTTCTTGAAGGCCTTACGTTCTTCATCGGTGATGATGTAGGAGACGTCTTCCGTCAGCCATTTCTTCCACGGCGTCTCTAACTCCTTGCGGAGTTTTTCTTCTTTTTTCTTGCGCTCCTTCTCGGTCATGGGCCTGGCGACGGTTTCGCGGCCGGAGGACGACGAGTCGGAAGCGTTCTGGCCGGCTGCCTGGAGATTCCAGCAACCCGACGCGATTACGGCGCAGAAGAGCGTAAATGCCTGAGACTTCATAAGTTGCACTACCTGTCGATTCGCAGGACCGGTCCGCCACAAGTTGGAGAAGCCCAGGAAGCGGCGGAGCGGTCGCTGATACGGCTCCCCTACATTATCCCTCACCGGCATCGGCGCGCAACGTGAGAGTTCGGTTCGTGCTCGCGCACTGATATCCGGAACTATCGAACTGGTACTCGCGGACCGCGGTTGCCTACTAACCTCTCGTCCCTTATAAGCACGGCCGGCGCCGTTCCTTTTTTACTTATTTTCCGGGGCCGGCCGGCAGGTTTCACGAGCGCCAGGCATCACACCTGTGCTGGAGTCCGCACATCCCGCAGCCGTTCCATCGCCCTGCGGCGAGCCCGTCCGGCCACTACTCCCCGGATAGGGTGCAGAATGCCGAACAGGAAATAAAGCATGCCCGCGAGAGCTACGTATGGCGGTCCGCCGATGCCCGCCACCAGCATTGAGAGCAGCGCCACCCCACCGTTGATCCCGTCGCCGGCAATCGACTCCTTCGTCGATATCAACTCCACGGAGTTCAAACCAAGCTGGCGGCGTAACCGCCAGGCGCGCCAGTGCAGCGCGAGAAAGACCATGGAAACCGCCAGGAAGCCACCGCTGTAGATGATCATCAGGGCCGGGGCCTGTTGCGGAAGGATCACGGTCTCCCATTTGCCTGATGGCAGCCGTACCATCCCGTTCCCGCCCATCAATTGATCCATCATTGCCGTGAACAGGAACTTCAACGGATAGACGTAGAACAGAACGACAAAGAGCAGAACGCCGTTGAGGATCACTGTTGTCGAATCCTGCAGACCATAGCGGCGGAAGTACTGGTGCTGCGCGAACCAGACCTGAAACAGAATGGCGGCGCAGATGGCGAAGGCTACGAAGCCGTGCATGATCTCGAACATCTCGGTTGCGGTTTTCGGCACTTCGAGCGATACCACCAGCAACGTCAGCGCAAATGCGAAGACCGCGTCGCTGAAGCCCTCAATGCGCGAGATTTCGTGACTACGAGTGCGGAATCCTTCCTCTTGTCCGGCCGCTGTCCCGGCTGACGACATATTTTCCGATGCTACTACGCGGCGGGCGTACCCGTCACGCATGCCGATTACTTGACAGAGTCAAGCAGAAAGATGACAATGTCCAGTACCTATGGCCGAAGCGGAACTCTCCGCGCGGGCCGAAGCGGTCCGCAGATTCAATCGTTTCTACACCCGGCAAATCGGCGTCCTCGCCGAGGGCTATCTCAATACCCGGTTCTCGCTCGCCGAGGGGCGCGTACTCTACGAACTGGCGCATCGGCAGGAGGCGGGCGCCACCGATGTGGCACGAGCGCTCGATCTCGATGCGGGCTATCTCAGCCGCATTCTGCGCAGTTTCGAACAACAGCAACTCATCCGCAGAAAGATATCGCCATCCGACCGCCGGCGCACTCTGCTCGCGCTGACGGCCAAAGGAAAGAAGGCGTTCCGCACGCTGGACGCACGCGCCGCCGGGCAGATACAGGCCATGCTCAGCCGGATTCCCGAGTCCAGCCAGAATCGGCTGATTCAGGCGATGTCAACTATCGAGCGTACGCTCGGCGGCGCGCCTGCTCAGGAGCCGTATGTTCTGCGGCCGCACCGTCCAGGCGATATGGGGTGGGTGGTGCACCGGCACGGCGTCCTCTACGCGCAGGAATACGGCTGGAACGAGGAGTGCGAAGCCTTCATCGCGCGAATCGCCGCCGCTTTCATCGAGAACTTCGATCCCCGCCGCGAGCGTTGCTGGATCGCCGAGCGCGAGGGCGTGCCACTCGGGTCGGTAATTCTGGTGAAGGACTCCGCTGACGTGGCGAAGCTGCGTTTGCTGTTCGTAGAGCCGGAAGCGCGCGGGCTCGGCCTCGGCAAGCGGCTGGTGAGCGAGTGCGTCAGTTTTGCGCGCACGGCCGGCTATCAGGCCGTTACGCTCTGGACGAACGACGTGCTGGTGGCCGCCCGGCGCATCTATGAACAGGCCGGGTTCCGTTTGGTGGAAGAGCATCGACACCACAGTTTCGGACGGGATCTGGTGGGCCAGAACTGGACGCTCAATCTCACTATGGGGCCGTCCTGATCAGCATCCTCTGCTGCGCGTCCCAGCGGAACACCCGCGCACCGGAGGGCGGCTGCTGTTTTCTCCCCTCCACAAGAGCGGGCAGCCGCCGGTCGGTCTGCAGCTCGACACACTCCTGAAAGCCGTTTCCCAGGAAGAACACGCCATCAATAGTGTCCGGCAGAGGACGAAAAAGAACCGGGGAACCTGCTGAACCGTCAACTATGGCCGCGGCGTCCGCGCACGTGCGATGGGCGAGTGTCGTAACCGACTGCCACGCGTTCAACTGGTGCTCGAGGGCTGCAAAATGAAACAGCAACAGCGCGGCGGTGGCTCCCATGCGCAAAAGTTCCGGGCGCAGGGAGTCCAATGCGACCGCCAGCAGCAGTGCGAAGCCAACCGACGGCAGGTAATACAATCGTCCGCCCAGCAGATCCATACCAACAAGCGCGAGCGGCAGCACGGGAATGAAGGCCGCCACCACAAAGCCGACCAGGGCCAGCAGTGTGCGCCGGTTGGCTCGCGCCCTGCTCAACGCGACCAGAGCGGCTGCGGCAGGAATCAGAGTGAGGCCGCAGAACAGCGTGCCCGGCAGTTCCCAGTGAACAGGAAAGAAGAGGATGGCCCAGACGCGCCAGCACACGACCTTCAGGACGTGAAGCCCGTCGATGGACAGGAACACCGAGCGGCTGGTGACCTGGTTTACGTAACCGCCCAGGCCCCCGAGAACAGCCCATCGCCAGGCGAAAAGGACAGCTTCCAGCGCCACGAAGGGAGCAGTGGCGCGAAGGCCTCTCCAGCCCGGTTTCCCATTCGCGGCGAGCAGCGCCCATGCAAGCGGGACGAACGCATATGCGCTTTCCTTGTTCAACACGCCGAGCGTCACCAGCGCGAGCGCGGCCGCTGTGAGGCCCCGATGGGGCCGTCTCCAGGTTGCCAGAAACAGCAACAGGGCGCCCAGGACGCAGCTCGTCGCCAGTACGTCGGACCGCGAGTTCATCCAGCACACCGCCTCCGGATGAGTCGCGTGGAGGCCGAACACGGCGGCCGCGAACACTGCCGCGCCGGGAGCGACGAACCAACGGGCCAGCAGATACACAAGCGCGCAGTTCAGCAAATGGAAGAGCAGGCCGATGCTGTGCCACCAGACCGGATCGGCGCTCCCCGCCCACCCCTGAACCGCCATCAGAAACCGAGTGAACGGGCGGAACGCAACACCGGCATCGCCTTCTGTGAGAACCCGCGGCAGGAGTTCGCCACGAAGAGCGCGCGCCACAAGCACGTAGTCGTCGGAGGTGAACGGAAACCACAGGCTCCTCCAGTAGCAAACCAGCGTAAGCAGAAGCGCCAGCCCGAGGGCGCCGGCCACCCATCGTCCGGCCCGCTCGAGCCGGTACGTTTTCCCGTCACGGCTGGCGAGGAGAATCAGGCTGAGGAGGAAGGAGACCGCCGCGGCGCTTTCGAGGTTCAGCGGCCGGTGAATCGTTGTAACGACCGTAATTGGGCCGCCGGCGAGGGCGCGCAGCGCGATCAGCAGGCCCGAGGCGCCCGTCAAAATGGCCAGCCCGGTTGCGGCAGGTCCTTTCACTCAGAATCTTCTCTGTCTGCTACGAGCTGCCGATGAGAATGCCCGCGGCAAACACGAGTGCGCCTCCCAGCATCACCTGCAGCGAGGCGCTCCACACGGGAGTATCCATGTAGCGATTGCGAATCCAGGTGATGACTGCCAGTTCCGCGATCACCACCGCCACCGCGACGCTGAATGCCAAGCGGAAATCGGAAATCAGGAACGGCATCGTGTGGCCGATGCCTCCGGCGGTAGTCATGAGACCGCAGATCAGGCCGCGCATCCACGGATGCCCGCGGCCGGTAAGCGAGCCATCGTCGGAGAGCGCTTCGGCGAAACCCATGGAAATGCCCGCGCCCACCGAGGCCGCGATGCCCACCAGAAACGCGTTCCAGCTGCTGTGCGTGGCGAAGGCGGCGGCGAACACCGGCGCGAGCGTCGACACCGAGCCGTCCATCAGCCCCGCCAGGCCGGGCTGGACAATCTGCAGCACGAAGAGGCGCCGGGCGGCCCGATCCTCTTCCGCGCGCACATCCGGCGTCAGGTATTCCGCTTCCAGAGAACCGGCTGCGGCGTAGTGCTTGCGCTCCGCTTCCGAGAGATCGCCCAGCAGCTTGCGCACGCGGGCATCGGTGACACGCTGCAGGGCGTGATCGTAGAAGAGGCGCGTCTCCAGCTCCATGTCCTCGGCCTGCTTGCGCACGGTGTCGATGCCGAGCGGCCGCGCCAGCCACACCGAGCGGCGCTGCACGAAGCCCTTCACATCCTGTCGCCGAATAAACGGGATCTGATCGCCAAAGCGCTCGCGATACGTTTCGATGAGCGCGTGCCGGTGTCCCGCCTCCTCCGCCTGCATCTCTTCGAAGACTTTGGCGGTGGCCGGGTACGTTTCGCGAAGTCCTTCGACGAACTCGCCGTAAATGCGTCCGTCCTCCTCTTCCAGAGAGATCGCCAGAGCAAGGATCTCCCGTTCGGACAAGTCCCTGAAATTTTTCCGCATGGCTGTTCCCTCTCAGGTTACACGTCCGTACGCGCGCCGCCCTCGCCGGCCGGGCAACCAGGCTTTCGATATGCTGATCTCGTGCCGATTCGCACAACGGCTCTTCTCATCGCGTGTTCCTTTGTGGCGTTCGCGGACCAGGCCGCCGACTGGCAGGGCACGGTTCGCCGCGCGCACGGAGACCCGATCGCCGGCGTCACCGTGCATATCCGCGCCGGCGACGTCACGCAATCGACTATTACCGGCAAAGACGGCCGCTTCACGTTTCCTGCCCTGCGGCCCGGCGAGTACACCATCTCGGTGGACGTGGACGGCAGGACCGAAACGTCTTCTGGTCCGGTGCATCTGCCGGGAACTGAAGCCGCCTCCGTGCTGGAAGTGGCGGATGGTTCGGTCTCCGTTCTGGCGGACAAAGAATCGCGCGAGGGCACCGGTGGCGAGCAACTATCCAGCAAGCAGGTGGCGGGGCTTCCCCTCAACAAACGCGATTTCAGCCAGTTGCTCCTGTTGGCGGCCGGCACGATGACCGATACCAACGGCGCCTCGAATTTCACGCAGCAGTTCGCCATCAATGGACAACGCGGCACCGCGGCCGTGTTCGCGATGGACGGGGCTGACAGCACCGATCCGGAGATGGGCGGGGCCACGTTCACCAACTTCAACGTGGATGCCGTGCAGGAGATCCGGTCCAGCTCCGGCTGGATGCCCGCCGAGATTGGCCGCGGCGCCGCCGGATTCACCGATATCATCACGCGTTCCGGCTCCGATTCGCTGCACGGGTCCGCGTTCGAGTTTCTGCGCAACGCCGATCTGGACGCGCGGAACTTCTTCGACGGGCGCATTCCGCCCTTCATTCGCAATGAATTCGGCTTTACGAACGGAGGTCCGGTAGTGGTTCCCGGCCTGTATAACGGGCGCGGGAAGACCTTCTACTTCGTCGAGTATCAGGGCTTCCGGCAGGTGCTGAGCGACACCGAGGTGCTTCCGGTTCCCACTGGCGCCGAGCGCGCGGGCCTCGATTCCACGGCTTTCCCCGGAGACACGCTGATTGTGCCGGTGGACCCGCGCATCGCGAAACTGCTGGCGCGCTACCCGCTGCCCAACGATCCGCAGGGGCCCTACGGCGCGCGAACCTACGCGACGTCGTCCAAGGTGACCACGTTCTCCGATCAGTTCTCCGCGCGAGTCGATCACCGCCTCTCGAGCAAGTCGCAGCTATTCGCCAGATTCACGTTCGATAACACTATCGGTCCCGTGACTAATCCCAGCCAGACGGCGATCGAGCCCGATTTCGCGGTGGAGTTCATCGACCGGCAACGCAACGCGGCCATCACCTGGACGCGAACGCCGTCGTCATCGCTTACGCAGGAGTTCTCGGCCAGCTTCACGCGCAGCACGCCGTCTTTCCCCACGCCTGACCATACCGACCCGGCGCTGACATTCGGCGATGGTCTGTACGAATCTTTCAACGCCGCGGGCGGATCGGTAATTGCATCCTACGGCAATCTGTTTCAGGTGCGGCACAATGTCACGTGGATTCGCGGAAAACATACCTGGAAGGCCGGTGGTGAAGTGCGGGCAAACCGCGATACGACGTTGTTCGGAATAACTCCGAACGGCCAGTATCAGTTCGGCGGCGGGGTGGCGTATTCTCCGGTCGAAATACGGTCGGCCAGCGGCGCCCACGTCATCCAGCCCGGCGACCCTCTACCCGATGCGCTCAGTGGTCTGCTTACCGCCAGCGCGTTTTCGTACTCGATTGGAGTGGCGCCGCTCGATTTCTCGCAGGGGGACCATATCGGCGATTCGGCCATCCACCGCGACGCCTATAACGCCTATATTCAGGACAACTGGAAGCTGTCCAAAAACCTGGCGCTGAACTATGGGCTGCGCTACGAAATCACTACGCCGATTCGTGAAGCGACGAAGCGCACGTCAACGCCGGTGCTCGGAAATACAACAGCGGCTCCGGGAACGACGCTGCTGATCAATCCACAGCCGGGTTACAGGCTCGACAAGAATGGCTGGGGGCCGCGCGTGGCCCTGGAGTGGCAGGCCGCTTCGAACACTACGGTCCGCGTGGGCGGGGCGATCACCACCCTGCTGACGAATCTCTGGCAGGATAACTCTCTCACGGGCAGCACGCCGTTCGTGGTTTATCCGCGGCTTACCGCGGCGCCGGGTCAGCCGATTCGCTTCGGTACCACGGTGACGCCGCAGCAATTGCCAACTGTATACAACACTGCCGGCGTGCCGGTGTTCGCATCCGGAGACTCGAAACAGGTACCTGCTAATACCGTGATGGACGTCCTGCGGTACGAACAGGGTCTCGCGGAGCTTGCGCCGGAAAATGGAATACCTGCGCTGAACGTCTCCGGCATCGCGTCGAATTTCGGCAACGGATACATCGGCACATGGACGGCCGCCGTGGAACAGAAAGTCCACAGCGTTACCCTGGACGGCGCCTACGTGGGCACGGCCGGCGTCAGGCTTCCCGCCATGGATTTCCCGAACGGATTCGCCGGGGCTGATCCCGCGTACGCGCCCTACACGCGGTTCGATTCTTCCGGAGCGATCGCCGGAGGATATGGCCTGATCACGATGATCACCAACCGCTCGCACTCCACATATCACGGCCTGCAACTCTCCGCGCAGAGCAACCTGACCTCATTCGGCCTCGGCTTCCAGGCGAGCTACACGTTTTCAAAATCGCTGGACGACGCGAGCGCCGTGGTCGGGGGATTTGTCGCCGGATCGTCGGGGGCAACCTCGCAAACTATGCCAATGAACCCGTTCGATACGCGCGCCGACAAAGGGCCGTCGTCGTTCGACATCGCCCATGCGGCCACCTTCAGCCTGTTTCAGGATCTCCACGCGGATAAGGCGAGGTTCCTGAAGCCGCTCGGCAGGACGGTGACGCGGGGCTGGCAGCTTTTGGGGATGGGCACGTTTCTCACCGGGCTTCCGTTCACCATCTACTCCGGCATTCAGCAGACCGGCGTGGGCGCCGGCGGCACCGACCGGCCTGACCAGATCGGCACGCCGGACCTGTCCACCAGCCGCACCATCCGCGAAGACTACTTCGGACTGGGCGCGAACAATGCTTCGTTCTTCCTGATTCCGATTAACCAGCCCGGCGGCACGGGACCGAACCACGGCCTCTTTGGAACGCTCGGAAGAAATACGTTTCGCGGGCCGGGGTTCCGCAATATCGACATGGCGCTCATTAAGGACACGCCTCTCGGCCAGCGCGGCGGAGGGGAGTTGGCCACGCTGCAGCTTCGCGCCGAGTTCTTCAATATCTTCAATATCGTAAACTTCGGCCTGCCGGCGAATATCCTGACCGGTCCCGGATTCGGCGAGATCAGCCGCACGGCCGGTCCGTCGCGGCAGATTCAGTTCTCGCTGAAGCTGATCTACTGAGCAAGGCATTCCATGGCCGTGACCTGAGGCTTACGCCCGATTCCAGCGCGGCCTTCGACGCCCGCACAATCAGGATGTGAGAATTCGTGTACTCGTCTCCGGCGTCGCCTGTGCTGCCGGCCTTTTCGGACAGCATCATTTCAGTTGGCAGGAAGCCTGCTTCAACAATCCGGCTGCTGCCTTCTGCCCTGGGCACGAGTACGCGGTCAAAAAGACGGCCCCGAAAAAGGATGGCGCATCGGGCAACGCCGGCGCCGTGGTGGGCCCATTCACGCCCAGGCCCGAGTCCGTGACGCCCTCCGTCATTGTTGTCGGCGGAATGAACTGGCGTTTTGCGGATCCCCGGGCCGACGCCGTTGCCCGATTCAAACCCGCAAAGCTCTCGGCGTTTTCTCTCTCGCGCGGGCTGGTCGCCCAGTTGGGAGCCGGCGAGGATCAAGCCGACCTTCGGAAGATCTTCGCGGGATTGTCGGGCGTCGAGCAGGTGGCGCTCTCAGTACGCGGCGATCAGGTGGTCATCATGGTTACGGGCGGCGCCAGAGCCTTGCCCGCGCCCGCCCTCGAAGCTGGCTGGAAGGCCGCGCGGGTAGCGGGAAACGCTATGGTGATTGGCCCCGCCGAGGCAGTAGACCAGGCAGTCGAGCGCATCGCAACCGAAGCGCCGCTGGGTGACATGGCGCGCGCCGCCGGACAGCGGCAGGGCGATGATTTCTCGATTATCGGCTCTGCCAGCCTCGGAGGTCCGCAAGCGCAGAGCGCCGGGGTGAAGCTATTCTCGCTGACCGCCTGGGTTGACGACCCGCTCGCTACCGAGTTGGCCTGCCAACTGAACGCAACGCCGGACGCGCATCCCGCGTGGCTGAGCGCGCTCGGCAGCCCGACGATCAACGGCAATGTGGTCCACGTCCGGTTGCCATCAGATGCGGCCGGCGTAGAGCAATGGTTCAGCCAGATTGACGCGAGTTCTCCAGGTCAGCGTCTTGGAGCCGCGATCAAGGCCGCGCGATACATCCCTTTGAATGAGGCTACCGCCGCGCAGCAGAACAAGCCCGTGATCTACGGTCTCGACGACAGCCCCAAATGAGCGACCGAGGATGACTACTGATTGTCCGGATGTTCGTGGCGATAGTTCCAGTATTGCTGTTGCTGTTTTTTGTTGGTCTTCGCGAAGTCGGATTGTTTGACATGATGCTCGGTGCGGTATGTGGTCCAAACCGTGGCCTCATGATCGTTCCATTGGTGCTTGTCCTTGTGGCCCGCGTCGTAGTAAGTTCTCTGGCCACTGTCCCCGTCGTGATCGTGTCCATTGTCCTGAGCATATACACTCGGAGAAATCGAGAGCGCGCCCGCAAGCATCACGCCCAGTAGTATTCTTCTCATCGTTGTTACCTCGTTACACGGAATGCACCTTGTTGGCCACTCCACTCATCGTTTAGCTGCAACGCGAGGTGCGCCGTTGTGCGGAGGATTCGGTAAGGGTTGCCGCCTGAGAGAGCGGGGCCGGGTAAACGCCTATCCGCGCCGCGTCCGTCCGCGTCGCACCTGCGCCACTTTTTTGTGCCGCGGGTAGTATTCGCGCGCCATGTTTACGCCGAAATCGACGCCCAGGGACGTTCCCGCGCTTCCGACCCCGGAAGCCACGGTACGCATCGCCGCGGGTTGCCACAACCGCGACACCATTCCACCGGCGACGGCGCCACTGATTCTTCCGGCGGCGACGTGACGCCGGTTCGAGCCGCGATGATACACAAGGAACGTATTGCCCAGGGCCGATTTGAAGTGAGCGCCGAAGCCGCCCTGCGCCCGCGTGTACCGCGTCTGTTCGTGTAACATTTTGCCTACGCCGAAGCTGACGCTGCTGCTGACGACGTGATGTCCGAAGCCGGACGCCAGCCGCTTACCGAAACCGCCCGGTCCGCGTCCCCACTGGTGGGGACGATTGATCATCTGGCCGAATGCCGCCCCGCCAGCCGAACGCACAACTGCTTTGCGCCCGAAAGTGGTCGCCATGTAACGGTGAGCTTCGGGGTGTTTTCGGGGGCCCGGGCGCTGCGGAACGTGCGCCTGTAAACCCAAACAGGTCAGCACGATTGCGAGCGTTAAACGTTTGGTCACGGCGTGCCTCCCACAAGTAATCAGAGCAATCGGCAAACCACGCCGGAGGCCAGCCACTCTAAGCAGGATTACAAAACGCGTCGATGGCGACCCGTCCGTTCCAGTGGTATGCCAGGGCCGTTTCGAATCCCACCAGAAAATGTAGCAGTGACAATTGTGTTTACAGCCTTCCTGTACGCAGTAGACCTTTTCTACGCCGTTTACACTCTTCGTCTTGTAATCGTTTCGCTTTCGCCTTCGCGCCGTACGCGGTCCCGTCTTTCTTGTTCGTGCTTTCCTCAGTGTTCGCCATTGTGTCCTCCTGTGAAACGCAGGTCAGAAATGTAGAGGTATTTTACAGCTATTGCGGAATAAATCGGCCGCGAATTGTCGAAGCGATCTTAGACCGTTATGCGCAGCGTAACGAGGATTTTGTTCCCGTTATGCATTGGCTTCAGGCGGCTTTGAGACCGACGGCGTCCATGAGTTTGTCGAGATCGTCTGCAACGCGCTGATAGAGGCGGTCGAGTTGGGAACGCTTCTGCCGTTGTAATCTGCTATCTCCAGGTACGGGTGCCAGCAGACCGGCAGTGAGGGGCGCGTAGATCCGCTCGAACAGCTTCAGAAAGACGAGGCAGATGGAGTAACCCTTGCGCAGCAGACGATAGCGGCGGGAGTGCGGAACTTTCTCGACCAGCCCTTTGGCGCGAAGCTTCGAAAGATCGTACCGAAGCGAGGCCAGGCTGTAATCCGTCGGAGAAACCTCCAGCGCCGCCAGAGTGTCGGCGTAGATCTCCGCTGTAGTGAAGGTGTTCTGCGCGGCGATGTGGCTGAAGCGGAGCAGGGCGTGCATCAGTGCGAGCTGCCGAGGATGATCCAGCTTCAGGCCGGGGATGCGTTTGCCGTTGGGCAGAACTGTGGGCTCGGCCAGTTTGCGCAGTTGCCCGCGATCGACGAACGTCTCCAGGATGTCCTGCTGGACGTTGTGATAGTTGTCGATAACGTCTAGGATTCTATCGGCGATGCTCCGGCGTATAAGCCTCGTGGGATGAATAAGATTGATGCCGGAGCATTGCCGATAGAATGCGTTGAACGAAGCCGGACCGTACTCTATGGGTATTGAATCGTTTTCGGCTCTTGGATCGTGCGGTGAGCATGCTCCAACAAACACCAGACCCGCTGCCAGGTGAGAGCTGCGATGATTTGTGGTCGCGGTCTGGCGGGGTTTGGAATGACCTGTTCGAGGCGGAAAAGGGCCTTTGAACGCAGCTCTCCCTCAGCCGGAATGGAGGCTGTTTGCGGATCGGCGGGATGTCGCAATGGGTTGTTCATGAGGAGTCCTGCCGTGGCACCGTCGCGGGCAGGCGCGCCACGGGAACGATCCCGATCAGGATCATACGACCGATCTTGCATGCGGGGCATTGTTTGCGCTCTCGTTCAGCGCCCTTTCCTTCCCGGTCGATGACGGTGGTGTTTTCCGGCGCCGCAGGCGCGCCGAGCAGCGCTCGGCAGAGGTCCAGTTTCTTTCCACGCGCCCGATTCGCCAGGAAGCCGAACTGCCGGATGCGCACAAACCCGCTGGGCAGGATATGCAACAGAAAGCGCCGGATGAATTCCGTCGCTTCCAGCGTCATTACTTTCGTCTTGTCGCCATCGGCGTAATCCTTGTATTCGAAAGTCACGCGGCCGCCCTCCATCGACAACAGCCGTCGATTCGAGATGGCCACCCGGTGCGTGTAGCGCGCCAGATACTTCAAAACCTGCTCCGGGCCTCCAAAAGGCGGCTTCGCAAAGACAACCCACTTGACCCGACCCGCCCGTTGGCACAGGGCTTCGAACGCGGCCGGTTGGGCAAGGCCGGCCATCTCGCCGTGAAACTTCAGCCTGCCTTCCTGAAACGCTTTCCTCAGGTAAATCAGAAACAGGTTTCGGAAGCGGCTGCGCAACACATTTACGGGGAGAAAGAACGACTTTTTCTTGCATCCAATCCAACGATGCTCGTCCGGGGTAAGGCCGCCGCCGGGAACGACGCAATGCAGATGGGGATGCAAGTGGAGGTTCTGCCCCCACGTGTGCAGCACCGCCAGGAAACCGATCGCCGCGCCCAAACGTTTGGGATCGGCCGCGATTGTGAGCAACGTTTCCGACGCCGCGCGAAACAGGATGCGGTAGATCTCGCGCGCGTTCTGCAACGCCAGTCTGCCGATCTGTTGAGGCAGCGTGAATACGACGTGAAAGTACGGGACCGGCAATAGTTCAGCCTCCCTTTCGGCCAGCCATTTGGCGCGCGCCATGGCCTGGCACTTTGGGCAGTGTCTATCGCGGCACGAGTTATACGAGATGACGCGATGCCCGCACGTATCGCACTCTTCCACATACTCCACATGTCCGCCGAGAGCGGCGGTACGGCAGTCGCGGATCGCTTCGAAAGCCTTTCGCTGATGCGAACCGAAAACTTGTCCCCACTTGGCGAAGAACTCTTTCTCGTACGTGCGGAAAACATCGGCCACTTCGAGCCGATGCTTTCTCATCGTTCTGGTGAAATGGCGGTCGCGGAGCGGATCAGATCGATCGCGCCCAGCGTTTCCAGCGGGCTTTTGGTGGAACGAACAGCGGTGTCGGAGAGGTGAAGATAGCGGGCCGTAGTCTTGAGGTGTGCGTGGCCCAGCAAGGTCTGAATCACGAGTAGATTCACTCCCTCGTCCAGCAGGTGCGTGGCAAACGCATGGCGCCTATGCCGCATGCGGCATAGGCGCCACTATGCCGCTTCCCGGACTATGCCGCGAGGATCAAAACGAACCGGTCCAAGGCCGGCAGGATACAAGGCTGCCTGCTCGTCGGCCGTTCAACATGCGGCATAGTCCGGATGCTTGGGATCAGAGTTGTTTGAGGAAGGCCAGCAACTCGTCGTCCGGTTGGTAGCGCTTGGGAGCGCCTTTAACTGGATTGGTCCTGGCTAATGCTTGTTCCTTCAAGGCGAGGTCGGCATCGAGATAGATCTGGGTGGTTTCGACGGATTCGTGGCCGAGCCACAGCGCAATCACCGCTCGATCCACACCGGCCTGTAGCAGTTCCATGGCAGCGGCGTGGCGAAGCACGTGGGGTGAAACCCTTTTCTTGCGCAGCGAAACGCAGTTCTTCCGCGCCTGCGCCACGTGGCGTGCCAGCAAGTGCTGAACGCCATCGGCACTCAAAGGTCCGCCGCGGGTGCTGGGAAAGAGCGTCCTGGAATCTCCTCCGCCTTGTTCTCGCATCCAACTTTTCAGGACCGCGGCCGTGGGTTTGGCCAAGGGCGTACAGCGTTCCTTTCGTCCCTTTCCCCGACAACGCACATGTGCGCCGGCTCCGAGCGAGACGTCCTCGTGCCGCAACGCGGTCATCTCGGACAATCGCAGGCCGGTCTGAACGGCGGTGAGCAGAAAGGCGTGGTCGCGCCGTCCCAGCCACGTCGTTCGATTCGGCGCCGCCAGTAGCGCCTCGATCTCGGGCCGGGTGAGAAAACCCACCAGGGCACGTCGCTGCCGTTGGTTCGGAATCGCCAGCACTCGTTGGATGATTCCACTGTGCGCCGGCGCTTCCAGCGAGGCGTAGCGAAAAAACGACCGGATGGCCGTCAAACGGAGGTTCCGACTTCTGGTGCCATTGTGACGCCGGTTCTCCAGATCTTCCAGGAACGCCCCCACTAAAGAGGCATCTACATCGTCCAGACCCAACTGAGAGGGGGCCTTATGTAGCCGTTTCTGGGCGAACTGCAACAGCAGGCGGAACGTGTCGCGATAGGAGGCGATGGTGTGTGGGCTGACTTTCCGCTGCGTCATCAAACGGGTAATAAAGAACGACTGCAACAAGGCAGGAAGGTTAGCGGGATCCCGCATTCAAGCCCTCCCATCGTTTCTCCAGCCTTTTGGCCGCTGCCCCCAACAGTTCAGGAGTGCCGGTCAGATACCAATAGGTGTCTGTAACGTGGGCATGCCCGAGATAGGTCGACAAGATCGGCAAGCGCCGCTTAGGGTCTTCGCCGTTGCGATACCAGCGCAGCAGAGTCTCGACCGCAAATCGGTGTCGAAAATCGTGCAGGCGCGGGCCACGGCTGGCGTCCACAGCACGCAATCCGATCTGTCGGGATAGGATGTAGAACGCCCGGTGGACCTCGCCTTTGTCCAATCGGTTGCCGTTCAGGTTTACCAGGAAATATCCCTCGGCGGGCACGCCGAAGCGCTCATCCCTGCGTCTCGCATAGTCGGCCAGGACCTTACAAGTCGAGGGATGCAGTGGAACCAGACGGGACTTTCCGAACTTGGCCCCTCGAATCGTGAGAATGCCTTCAGACCAATCCATATCGCCAGGTCGGAGGTTGAGCGCCTCACCCAACCGCATACCTGTGACCGCCAGCAACCCGAACAGACACCGGTAGGCCCAGGGACGCAGCGGGTCGATGGAAGGACGGCTTTTAGCCGCGTTCAGCAGTGTTTGGATCTCGTGATCGGAATAGAAGTATGGTTGAGCGCGTTTGGGCCGGTAAGGCAGCAGCCCGAGTGGAGGGACTTCTGTCGAGGGCTCCGTCGCACTCCAGTGCCGGGCGAAGCCACGCACGATGCTGAGCCGCATCGCCCACTCACCGGGTGTGTGATGGGCATTTTGCGTGGCCCATTCCAGTGCCAGGTTTACGGTAATGCGTGCACTACGCTTTCGTGCCAGGAATGACACGAACTCGCGCAGTGCGGCCTCATGTCGAACCATCTTGAAACCCAGACCGCGGCGCATGGTCAGGTAGTCTCGGACAGTCTTGCGGAGTCGATTCATCGACCACCCCCTGGCCACGGCAACGCCAGGGTGTGCAAGGCGGTGACGTCTACTTTGGCGTAGATCGCTGTCGTGTTTGGGCTTTGATGCCGCAGCAGTTCGCCGATCTCATCCAGCGAGCCTCCCTGCCGAAGGAGGCTCGTGGCCAGGGAGTGACGAAGCACATGGGCGCCGGTGTGCGCCGACTCCACGCCGGCATGTTTCAGGGCGCGCCTGACGAGCGAGGAGATCGTCGATGAGTTCCCCAAACCGACCAACGGAGCCCGATGGCGAAGGAATACACTGCGGGTGGCCGACCGCGGGCGGTCGTGACGTAAATAGGCGGCAAGGGCGGCGCCTACGTCTTCGGCCAACGGCAATTGGGCCGATTTCCCGCCCTTTCCGCGAATGGTGATCTGGCTCGTGCTCCAGTCAATATCGTCCAGGCTCAGCCCAACGACTTCGCCGGCGCGAAGGCCGAGCCGGGCGAGCAGCAACAAGATGGCATGGTTGCGCCTGCCAACGGACGTCTTTCGATCGCAGCACTTCAGAATACGCTCCACCATGGCAGCCGGCAGAAACCTCGGAAGCGTGGAAAGCGACCAGTTAGGGACCGTGGGGACGCAACCAGCAAGATCGGTAGCGATTGCTCCGCTGTGTCGCAGATAGCGAAAGAAAGCTCGAAGCGCCGTCACCATCAACCCGGCCCGCACCGGACTCAACTGATGTGCGTGGCGCATCACGAATCCGGTGACGTGCGTTGCGCGCAGCATGGTAAAGTTCGGGGCCTTGTTGTGAAATCGCTCGGCCAGGAACTGCTCCACGACGGGCACGTAGTTGAGCAGCGTTAAAGGGGACAGGCCGCGTTCCTGCAACAGGTAGCGTTGGAACTCGCCGACGATCCTGGACTGGGCGGTGTCCGCGACCGGTGGCAGGTCCTTCACGACGCCTATCTGGCGGAGCATGGTCAGCAACCGCTCCAACGCCTTCGGATCGCCTCGGCGAACCCGCTGCTGCCGACGGCGAAGGCGCAGAAAGCGATCCACAACCTTGCTATCCAGAGCCCGGACGTCAATGTGTTTACGATTCAGCCATCGGCTGAAATCAGCGATCACGACGATCTGCTGCTTGATGGAGTGGTGAGTGTAGCCCTGATCGGCTACAGCAGTCGCATAGGCGTCGAGGTGTTCATTCAAAGGCCCTTGGCGCAGTCGTTCAATCGTGCTTGAGAAAGTGAAAAGTTGGTCTATCACTCTCTCAGAGTGCCAGGGCACGTCCAACTATGCCGCGTCGCCGTCGTTCAAATGCCCACGAGTGGCGGCGCGGCTGCTAACACGCGGCATAGTTCGGGAAGCGGCATAGTGGCGTAGCGAATGCGGATGAATCGGCTTCGCGATGCCAGCCTTCCGCGCCGCTTTCCTGCAAGCTTGGAAAACGCTATTGGTGGCGATGGGGCAATCCGTCTTTCCGCCGGGGAAAAGCCACTGGGTGGGCCGCTTCCATCTCCAGTAGGCGGCGAGCAGTTCGCGCAGCGGTTCCCCCAGCATGACTTGCCTGTCCTTATGGCCTTTGCCGCCGCGAACCCAGATCACGTGGCGTTCTCCATCCAGATCGGATACCTTCAGATGGGCCACTTCCGATACCCGGAGCCCAGCGCCGTACATCGTGGCCAGCATCGCGCGATGTCCGAGGTTCCTCGGCGCTTCGAGTAAGGCTTTGACTTCGGCCTTGCTTAAAATGACGGGCAGCTTCTTCTCATAGCGCGGCAATGGGATTCGATCGATCTCGATTCGACGGTGAAGCGTGTTCTGGTAGAAGAAGCGGAGCGCGCAGATGGCCTGAATGTAAGTGGAGAGCTTGACCCGCTTTTCGTTCAGCAGAAATAGCTGCCATGACCGGATCTCTTCAGAACCGAGTTGATCGGGCGGTTTATTGAAGTGTCGGGCGAATTCGGCGACCGAGCGGATATAGCACGCCACGGTCGTCGGCGCGTAGTTGCGAATGCGGAGATCTTCCAGCATCCGCTGTCGAAGTGCAGTCATCGGTGAAACCTCCGTCACCGATGAGAACATCAACAGTCCGCGAATCGCGACGCCCGCGGCCGGCGTTCAACGAAAAGCAAATTCGAAGACGAAGGGCTTCTCAATACTGCCGCTTGCGGCTTTGTTCAACGGATGACATCTTCTGATGAACCTGCGGCAGATTCTCAACGGCCTTCTTGCAACCATAGTCGTTGACATTGTTGGAAGCCGGCTCGGTGCGCAGCAAAACGTGATCGCGGACATACTGCTTGACGAAGCCGTTTCCATAATGACTGCGGATGACCGGGTTCGGAAGACTCATGTCCTCGATGACGGTCTGCAGCTTTCCCCGGTACTGTTTGGTGACCTTACGGCCAAAGATCACCGTGATCTTGTCAGGCTGGCCAATGGTCCGATTGGCGTCCAGCAGCCGCTGTTCCATGCGATCCACAGCGGCGCGGCGGCGGAAGATGAGGTTATCGCACAGTTCGACCTGGGCGAAAAACAGGCGATGCTGACAGCCGGCCTCCCGGCGCTCTCTTTCCGTGAAGAAAGGAGTGAACGCGGCCAGCCACTTTCGACCGCAGGTCAGAAGGTCGCGGGTTGTAAGCGTGTCGGCAAGCTCCTGCAGCCGGGCGGGATTGGCGCACTTCAGAAAGGCATTCGTGCACTGTTGAAAGTCGATGCCTTCTTCGCGCATTCGCGTTGCCAGCCAGTGATGCTGATTCAGGCAGACGCGGGCCGAGAACGGCAGATAAGGGCACATTCGGACGAACATACGGCCCCAACGTTCGTCGTTGATATAGAAGTTATATTGCACGACCCAGCGGGGCGCGATCTGCAGGTGCCAGCGGTTCTCCTTCTTGTTCCCGATGGCAATCATGATGCGAGCCGGCTCACGGCCCTTCACGATAGCGACTACCTGATTGGGCTTCGCTTTCCGGAAGTATGGATCGAGGAATTTGTCGCGGCGGTCTTCGGGTGCTTCCAGAATTGGCGCTCCCCATTTTTGCGACCGGTTCACGGTCCAGTTCTGGAACTGAGTGGCGATATCGCGTAGCACATCGCGGCTAACGGGATATTGCTGGCGATAGGTGTTGAAGAAGCCGATCACTCGCTCCGGCTGCTGAAACGGTTGGATCAAGCCGTTGAGCAGAAGCCGGTCAAAGCAGCGGTAACCGAATCGGATGCTATCGTGGTGATGTTCGTAAAAGGCGTTCATGGGGAACCTCCAGTGTGGTCAGATACCTGGAAGTTTATCCCTCTGAACGCCTCCTTTTTTATGCCCGACCAACGGCCACCCGCGAAGAGTTTTCAGGACCTGCTGGTGTGGCGCAAAGCCCACGAAGTCGTCTTGGCGGTCTACACGCTCACGGCCGCTTTCCCGAAGCCGGAGACCTACGGTTTGTCGCTGCAAATGCGCCGTTCCGCCGTGTCCGTTCCGGCCAATATTGCCGAAGGATTCCGGCGCCGCAGCCGGACCGAGAAGGCACGGTTTCTCAACATGGCGGAGAGTTCCCTTGAAGAAACTCGGTACTTCCTGATTCTTGCCCAGGATCTCGGCTACGTTGATACCGCGCCGTTGATGAAGTCGCTGGAAGAGGTTAGTCGTCTCCTCAACGCCTACCGCGCCGCCATTCTAACTTCCTCGTCTTCTGACTCCTGACTTCCATATCCCGCAGGGATATCAAGGGCGGAGCCCTTGGCTAGTTAGCTGCCGGACGAGCGATCTCGCGCGGCCGGAACGCCTGTACGCGCACGCTTCCGGGCCCGATGTGTATGTGCGGACCGGTTGCGCGTCCGAGCACGGCCGTGCGGAACGCATAGTAAGGAATGCGTTGCCGCTCCAGCCAGCTTCGTATCCAGAGTCCTTCGGGCGCGTCGGGATTCACGGCCACGTCTACGCGCCCGCGGTGGTCGAAGCCGTAGAGCAGGTGCGTGCTGCTTTCGCCCCACGCGCTGATGGGGAGCTGTCGGGAGAACCGCCGGTAGAACTGGGAGGAGAGTTGCGCCAACTCCGTGGGCCGAATCAGCCGGCCCGAGCCGTCGTATCGCATGGTGGCGAGATTCACCATTCGGGCGCCGGCCGGGCGCTGTTCGTCCGCCCGCGCCATCTCGATCAGCTCCGACAGCATCGCCGCGCGCTCGGTCGCCATCGCCACCGTCTGGCGCGCGCGTTCGGCATCCTCGCGGGCGCTCACCGCAACAGGCAGCGGCATATTGCCTTTGCGGGCCTCCGCAGAAAGGCGGTCCGCGCGTTCCGCAGCGCGGTCGGCCAGACGCTCGGCGGCGGCCAGCATGTCGCGCGCGCTCTGCTCCACTCGATCGAGGCCGGCGCGCGATGACAGCAAATCGGGCGATGCAGTGTCCTGCATCGCGTTCAGCAGAATGCGATTGTCTTCGAGGTCCGCCGCCAGATCGCCGTTGCTCACGGCGTCCGCGGCGGGCGCGGCTTGCTCCGGCTGCTTCATCTCCACCGGCGGCGTCTCGGCCGATTGCGGATGGTTCTGCCGCTGAATGCGATCGACGGTCGCCTGAATATCGGGTGGCAGCGTGGACGCGTCCTGCGCCGCGACGGCGGTTATCAACACAAGCGAAACGGCGGCCAGACGAACGGTCACGCTCTCTCAGGATACCAACCGAATGCTTTCTGGCACACTGGTACTTCCGGCATGGAACAGATAGCCATTTCGCTTGAGGCGCTCCGAAAAACGTACACCGTTTCCGAGCTGAGCGGGCGCATTCGAGGCCTGCTGGCCGACCAGTTTACCGACATCCTCGTGGCCGGCGAGATCTCCGGCTGCCGCACCGCCGCGAGCGGCCACTGCTATTTCACGCTCAAGGACGAAGAGGCGCAGATCCAGTGCGTCTGTTTTCGTGGAACCATGCGCTACCTGCGTTTCAAGCCGCAGGACGGAGTCGCCGCGATCGTGCGCGGCAGCATCGACGTATACGAAGCGCGTGGCCAGTATCAACTGATTGCCGAGAGCATGGAGCCGCAGGGCCGCGGCGCGCTGCAGTTCGCCTTCGAGCAACTGAAGAGGAAACTGGGCGCCGAGGGACTGTTCGAGGCTTCGCGCAAACGTCCTCTGCCGCGGCTGCCCATGCGCATCGGCATCGTGACGTCGCCTTCCGGGGCGGTGATTCAGGATTTGCTGAATATCCTCTCCCGGCGCTTCCCTGGCGTGCACGTGCGCGTCTATCCGGCGCTGGTCCAGGGCGAAGGCTCGGTGGAGCAGGTGTGCCGCGGCATCGAATACTTCAGCCGCTCGGGGTGGGCAGAGGCTCTGATCATCGCGCGCGGGGGCGGCTCGCTCGAGGACCTCTGGACCTTTAACGAGGAGGCCGTGGCGCGGGCCATCGCGGCGTCGGCCGTGCCGGTGATCTCGGCCATCGGCCATGAGACCGATTTCACCATCGCCGATTTCGTGGCCGATCTGCGCGCGCCCACTCCTTCCGCCGCGGCCGAGCTGGTGGTGCGCACCAGGCAGGAGATTCTCGAGGGCATTTCCGGCTGCGAGCACAAGCTGATACAGACGGCGCGTTACCGTATCGCCATGTCCTCGGCCGAACTGCACCGGCGTGGCGTGGAGCGGGCCAGCGCCGTGCTTCATCGGCGTATCGGGCGCGCGCAACAGCGCATAGACGAGCTCGATTACCGGATGCGGGACGCAATGCGCCGCGGTCTCGCTGCCAGGCGGCGGCTGCTCGAACAACGCTCGGCGCGGCTTCGGTCGCTCGATCTGCGGGTTCGCTTCGCCGAGGTGCGCCGGCGTCTGCACACGGCCGAGACCGCGGTTACGCACGCGTGGCGCACTCGCGTGGCGCTGGCGCATCGAGGTCTCGAAACGCTGGCCGCCCATCTTTCGCAACTGAGTCCGCTGCGCGTGCTGGAGCGAGGCTATGCCATTGTGCTGAATGAACAGGGAGCGGTGGTTAAGGACAGCGAGGATGCGCCGGTTGGGAGCGCTGTGGAAATCCGCGTGGCGCGAGCGCGGCTCGGGGCGCGGGTGACGGAGACCGTGGAGCAGGCATGAGGCGAGCGGCGCTTCTGACGCTTGTTTTGCTGGCCGCGTGCGATCGGTCGAACATCGCGCCGCGCCTCACCACCAGCATCGTGGTGAAACACACGGAGGCGAACCACGCTATGATCCTGGTCCACGTGAAGAACGAGAAGAATCGCGGCACCGTGCCGATCGACGTGCAGGTCACCGCCGAGCCAAAAACAACGGAGGGCTGGGGAACGCCGGTGACGGTGGTCCATCCCGCTCCGTTCGTGCTCAATCGCAAGGAGGCGAGAGATATTCGCACGGTCGTGCCGGCATCGCCAGCGATGCGGTTCACGCTGAAGGTGAAGGAAGCGGAACGCGGCCTTCCGGTTACGATGAAGACGGCCGAATACTGAGGCTCCCGACCGCTAAAGCCTACAACCTGCTATGGATCGTGAAGCGACAGTAGAGCAGGCCCCCATTCAGCCTGCACGTGATATCGTGACCACGTGAATGTCACATTCGAGGGCGCCGCACGAGCGGTAACCGGCTCCGCGCATCTGCTGCGCGCCGGTGAGCGCAATTACCTGCTCGACTGCGGCCAGTTTCAGGGCCGGCGCAAAGAAGCCGAGAAACGCAATCGCAGCTTCCCGTTTCGCGCGTCCTCCATTGACGCTGTCCTGCTCTCGCACGCCCACATCGACCACAGCGGGAAGCTGCCGATGCTGGTGAAGCAGGGGTTCAACGGACCCATCCGGGCCAGCCCGGGCACCGTGGACCTGTGCATTCCCATGCTCACCGATTCGGCGAACATCCGGGAAAAGGATGCGCTGTTCCTGAACAAACGCCGGCAGCGGCGAAAGGCGGTCGAGCCTTCTCAGGACAACGGCGAGATTCAGCCGATCTACACGGTCGCAGACGCCGAGCACACCTTCCCGTTATTTCGCCCGACGCCCATGCATACGCCGACGGAGGTCGGGCCCGGCGTGATCTACGAATCGTATGACGCGGGGCACATTCTGGGGTCCACGTGCATGGTTCTGACGCTAACCGAGAACGGTCGGACGATCAGGCTCGCCTTTTCCGGTGACGTCGGCCGGAAAGGCCTGCCCATCATCAACGATCCCGAGCCGTTGCCGCCCGTCGATTACCTGATCATGGAGAGCACTTACGGCGACCGGCTGCACAAGCCTGCCGAAGCCGTGGCGGAAAAGCTGGCGACGGTGATGACGCGAACATGGGGGCGCGGCGGCCACGTCATGGTGCCCGCGTTCGCCGTGGGCCGCACACAGCAACTCGTGCTCATGCTGCATGAGTTGATCAACGCCGGCCGCGTTCCCGCATTTCCGATTTTCGTCGACAGCCCCCTCGCCGTGAACATCACCGAGGTTTATCGCAGGCACTCGGAGTTGTTCGACGCGGAGGCGCGCAAATTCTCGGATAAGGGCGAAGACCCGTTCGGCTTTTCACGGCTGCGCTATATCGGCGATGTCGCGGAATCGAAGGCGTTGAATTATCTGCACGGACCTTATATGGTGATCTCGGCTTCGGGCATGTGCGAAGCCGGCCGCATCCTGCATCATCTTCACAACGGCATCGGCGATTCGCGCAACACCATTCTGATCACTGGCTATCAGGCCGAAAACACGCTCGGCCGCAAGCTGGTGGACGAATGGCCGGAGGTTCCCATCTTTGGCGACATGATGCCGCGGCGGGCGGAAGTGCAGAAGATCAACGAGCTGAGCGGCCATGCCGATCAGAGCGAATTACTGGAGTGGATGAAACCGATGGTAGGGACGCTGCGGAAGGTGTTTCTGGTGCACGGCGAACCCATGCAGCAAAAAGCTCTGTCAGACGCGATTCGTACTCGTTACGGCCTGGAAGCTATTGCGCCGGACATGGGCGAGACCCATACGCTGATGTAGGGGTCCCGCCTGCTCCTCAGAAACCGGTTTACCGGCGTCCACCGCCGCCATGGCTGCTCGTGCCGCCATGGACGCTGCCGGTTGCGCCGCCACCGTGGAAGCTGCCGCCGTAGGAGCCGCGTCCGTAGGAGCCGCGTCCGTAGGAGCCGCGTCCGTAGTAGCCGCCACCATAGTAGCCACGACCGTAATAACCGTGGCCATAGTAGCCGCCGATGAAGATGCTGGGACCCCAGAAGCCGCCCCATCCATAATACGGATAGTAGCCGCCATAGTAAGGATACGGGGCGTAGGCATACGGAGAACCGTAGCCGTAGCCGTATCCGCCGCCGTACGATTGCTGCGGGCGAGCCCGCAGGCCGCTATTCTGGTAATCCTCCTGCGATACCGGCGCGAACGCCTCGTTCGTGAAGTCCGCGGTCACGGTGACCGGGTTCACGAGGCTGAACGTCAGCGGCTGTTCAGGATACACCACGGTGGGCCGTCCGCGGGTCAGCAGTACGCCGACCGTGGAAACGACGAGCCCGGCCCCCGCGCCAACTGCCGCGCCGACTCCGCCGTTTACCGCCGCGCCAATGGCTGCGCCGGTCCCGGTGGTCACGCCGATAGCTGCCGCGTCACGCCCGTAAGATGTGTCGCCGCGCCGTTCCATCATCTGGCTGTGCACGTTGATCTGCTGGCCGTCGGCGAGGCTGATCTCGGTGAGTTCCACACCAAGTCGCGAAAGCCCCTTGGCCCGGCCGGCCTTCACGGCCTCCGTAACGCGCCCCGATACCATCTGCCCGGTCCGCGCCAGCACCAGCCCATTCACTACAAGCGGTTGAGCCAGGGTGCCCATGAACGCATCGCCCGGCTGGTTGTGATCGCTCGAAAGCGGTTCATTCACGCGGATGGTTACCCACGTTCCAGCGGGAAGCGTCATGCTCGTGGGCGGCGCTGGCTGACGGTAATACGGACGGTCGCTCCGCTGAGTCCCCATGTCTCCGCGCGGACCCATGTCGCCACCGCGCGCCTGGCCGTACCTGCCCCAGGGATCCTGCGACTGCGGACCTGCATTAGCGGGCGGGGGGGGCGGTCCTTGTGGCCCATCCTGCGAATCCGGCGCCTGCTGCATATCGGGACTGGATACTACCGACCCGTTGTCGCCGTTGTCCATCGGGGGCTGAGCCGACCGGTCCGCTGAATAACCCGTCTGGTCGTCCGGCGTCTGCGCCGTAATCGGCGGAGGGGCATCCGCTCGCCGCCAGCGGCCCTGCTGCGTGGGCGCCGGCGCCGTACCGTTCGCTGACGGGTCCTGAGCGAAGCCCGGCAGCCCGCAAAGTACCATTGCCGTGCTGAGAACTGTTATGTTGAACGCTTTCATTGTTTCACTTCTCCAGCTTGAGCCTGGTCGCCAGGCTCCACGTCGTCTCGTGCACGTGAGGTTCCATGCCCGCAACGCGTTCATCTCTTCTGAAATGAGCGACGTACGCCGCTTCGGGATGGTTCCTTCCAGCCAGAGTGGTGCTCTTCAGCCACCGTGCCTCGCCGCAGGTTGTACCAGTACCATCAGCTAAGTATTCCTACTCAGGAACGTTTACACCGCCTGGGAGATCTAATACAGTGATTTAAGGCGCTTCCCCGAGCGGTTGCGGGCGGGGCTGGCGCCCCCATCAAGCTACCGGAAAGGCGGCCCAGGTGAACCAGCTGCTGATGCAGTTCTCGTATCTGCAGGTGCTCGATTTTCTTACCACCATCGCGTTTCTTCTGCATGGCGTTCAGGAAGGCAACCCGATGGTGCGTCTGGCCATTGCCACCATGCCGAACCCGGTGGGAGCGCTGGTGCTCGTCAAGCTCATAGCCGTGGGACTGGGCGTCTGGTGCTGGAAGATGGGCCGTGGCCGCGTGCTCACGCGCATGAACCTGCTGTTCGCCGCTCTGGTGGCCTGGAACCTGCTTGCGCTGATCGTAGCGTCAGCAAGGCCCGCGTAAACGCCGCCCCGGAATGCCAGGCCCTGTTCAGGCTCCGGAGATTGAGATCGCCAGGCAGGAAGAGCATGCGCCACTGTACAACGTGGTGCTGCTGGACGACGACGACCACACCTACGATTACGTAATTGAAATGCTGCAGAAGCTGTTCTGCATGTCGGATCGCGATGCCTGGAACCACGCCGTGGAGGTGGACACGGCCGGCCGCACTGTTGTCATCACGTGCGAGCTCCCGGCCGCCGAGTTCGGGCGCGATCAGATCCACGCCTACGGCGCCGACTGGCGCATGCCGCGGTCACGAGGATCCATGTCGGCCGTAGTAGAGCCCGCCGGTTAGTTTCGTGGTGGGGCGGGCGCCCTCGCCCGCTCGGAGGCCCCTGCCTCCGCCTGCGGCAGCGGGACGAGGGCGTCCCGCGCGGTCCGGGGGGACCGCCCCACCAGGCCCCAAACCGCTACTGCCGTGGTTCTTCCACCTTCACGAACCGATCATCCGCCACATCCGAGAGCTTCTGCACCGCGCCCCGCGGCCAGGTAATCTCCACCTGGCTCGCTTTCGTCTCCGGCCCCAGCCCGAAGAAGACGCGCTTGTCGCTCGATGACATGAAGCCCACGCTGACATTCACGCGGTTGTAGAGCACACGGCCGGACGGAGTGGTCACCTTCACCTTCGCGCCGATCGCATCGCGGTTGCTGTAACGGCCGGTCAACTGAAAGGCCAGCCAGTGATTGCCGTTGGCGGCCGAATTGATCAGAATGCGCGGCGCCTCATTCAGCGACGTCACCACCAGATCGGCGAAGCCGTCGTTGTTCAGATCGCCGAACGCGGAGCCGCGCTGAAATCCCGAGCGCAGAAAATCCCGCCCCATCCGTTCGGAAACGTCCTCGAAAGTCCGGCCGCCGATGTTCCGCAACATGCTGTCGTGCTGCCGCGCATTCGCGACGATGGTGTCCACATCGCCGTTCGCCGAATACAGATCCTTCCAGCCGTCGTTATCGAAGTCCACGAATCCGGTGCTCCAGCCCGAGAGCGGCTGGCTGAGCCGCTTCAGGTCCGTTCGCGGCGAGACATACTCGAAGAAGTCGCCGTTGTTCCGGAACAGCGCCCAGACCTGACCCATCAGGTTGTTGTAGAAGATGTCGACGCGGCCGTCATTGTCGTAGTCGTTGGCGTCGCTGCCCATGGACGATACCGCCTTCGCCGAATCGTCGTAAGCAACGCCCTGCTGCAACCCCTGGTCCTCGAACGTGCCGTCGCCCTTGTTGATGAAAAGCGAGTTCGGTTCGGTGTCGTTGGCGATAAAGATGTCCTGCCTGCCGTCGTCATTGAAGTCGGCGATGGAGATGCCCATGCCTTTGCCCGGCGCTCCGGCGAATCCCGATTTCCCGGTTACGTCCTCGAACCTGCCATGGCCGAGGTTGTGGTAGAGCCGGTGCGGCACAGGCTGGTAAAACGTTGGGCTGCAGTAGAACTCGGCGGCGCTCGTGTTGCATCGTTTGTCGGTCTCCGGCGTCCAGAGCGTATAATTCGACACCACCAGATCGAGCAGGCCGTCGTTATCGTAATCCACCCAGGCCGCCCCGACGCTCAGGGTTCGGGCAGGCTTGACAATACCGGAAGCGGCGGTGACATCGGTAAACGTGCCATCGCCGTTGTTATGGTAGAGCGCGTTCCGGCCGGCCCCTGCGATGAACAGGTCCTCGTAGCCATCATTGTCGTAATCGCCCACCGCTACGCCAAGGTTGTAATCGAGATCCGCGCCGAGCAGGCCGGCCTTTTTCGTTACATCCTCGAACGTGCCGTCACCCTTGTTCCGCAACAGGCAATTGTAGAATTCCGGGCCGGTCTTCTTCAGCGCCGGGAGACTGGCGCCGTTGGTCAGGAAAATGTCCATGCGGCCGTCGTTGTCGTAATCGAAAATGGCGACGCCGCCGGCCATCGGCTGGATGAAATATTTCCGAGTGGACAGGCTGTTGCGAGTGATGTACGCGATCTTCGACCGGGGCGCGATATCGGTGAAATGCGGCAGGGCAGGTTCTGGTTGAGACGCGGAAAGCAGCAGACAGCCCACGATGCCCATGACAACAAAGCCGATCCCGGCGTCTGTGGGGCGGGCGCCTCGCCTGCAGGCGACGCCTCGTCGGGCCGGCCGGTATGTTCTGAGTGCGTCTTCCGCCTGACCAGGCGGGCGGGGCGCCCGCCGCAGGCGAGGCGCCTGCCCCACACGATGAATTTCAGCCCGTGGTCGGGCCCCACTACTGCGCATCTTTTGCAGGAGGCGACATGCCCGATACGTTGTTCTTGAGCTCGGTGTTCTTCCGCTGAATGCTCGCGGCCGCAGTCTTTTGCAGCGCGAATTCGCGGGCTGCATCATCCCGCCGCCCGAGCTTCTGATAGGCATGCGCGAGCGTCAGATGTACCGTCGGGTCTTTCGGCGACATGCGCGCGGCTGTCTCGAGCGGAGACACCGCCTCAGCCGCCCGGTCTGATTCCAGCAGAGAGCGGCCCAGGCCGAAGTACGGCTCCGGCAAACCTGCATTCAGCTTCGTCGCGCGGGAGTAATGCTCAATCGCCGCCGCAAGGTCGCCGGCTTCGCGCGAGATCTGCCCCAGAAAATACTCAGCGCCCGCGTTCTGCGGATAAATCTTCAGCTCTTCCTCGAACTCCTTCTTTGCGTCCGCGGAAGAGGTGGCCGTGGCGGGCAGCTCCAGAATAAGCTGGCCGATGCGGTAATGAATGCCGGGCATGTTCGGCGCCCGTTTCAACAGGATGCGATACTCGTCGATGGCCTTGCCGAACTCGCCGTGCCGCAGGAAATTCTCCGCGTTCAACTCCACCACCAATGGCGAATCGGGCGCCACGGCCGCCAGTTCGTCTTCGCTGCGGCGGGACAGATCCATGTATACGTGCGCGGCCATGAACAGCACCTCGGGGTCGCGCGGGAATTTCTCCTCCAGCCACGCGATGAAGCTGGCGGCGTCCTTCTGCTGGTTCTGCATCATCGCGCAGCGTACGGCCCCCGCCCCCATACGCTTCGCGAGCGCATGGTCCGTGACCCCGGCCATGCTCTGTTTTATCAGCGGCATGGCCTCGGCGCAGCGTCCCTGCTCGGCTAGTTCGGTGGCGCGCTCGGCGTCATTGCCGGACTGAGCGCGCACCGCTCCGCAGAAAGCGCCAGCGCAGAGGATCGCGCCGGCGATCGTTTGCAAAGTCATGGAAGAAGCTTCAGGGCGATTATACTTCAGGCGACGAGAACCCCGGCCACGGTAGAATCAGGACGTTGACCCTGAATGCCGCAGAACCATCACGTCTTCCCCGACCTGGTCTTCGTTGTCCTGAGCACCCTGGCCTGGCTGTACCTCGGTCACCGGGCCGCCCAGGCTAAGGCATTTCAGGCAAAGTGGCGGCGCACGATACTGGGGGCAGTCGTGGTCTTCCTCCTTGCGGCCCTCGCTCTCGGCTATTTGTTCGTCTTCATACGCGTCGCCCGGTTATTCGGCCCCGACCTCGTCACATGGATACAGGCGTTCTCACTCATTGAGGGGCTCTGGGCGCTCGGCACGGCGGTTCCCCTCGCGCTCGCGCGCAGCATCCCTTACCGTCCCCAGCGGCGCGAAGTTCTGCGCGCTGCTGGCGCTGTGATAATGGGCGCGCCGGCGGCGGTCGCTGCCTTCGGCATTCTGACCCGTAACAATTTCCGCGTCAGCCAGGCCGACGTCCGAATTGCCGGCCTGCCAAAAGATCTGGATGGGCTGCGCATGATCCAGGTCTCGGATGTTCATCTCAGCGCCTTCCTGAGCAGGCGAGAACTGGCGCGGGTGATCGATATGGCAAACGAGACCAAAGCCGACATCGCCCTGGTCACCGGCGACCTGATTACCCGGCGTGGAGATCCGATCGACGCGAGTATCGCCGAGATCGCTCGGCTGCGCGCTCCGGCGGGTGTCTTCGGATGCATGGGGAATCATGAGAGATATGCCGGCATCGAAAGTTACGTCGCTGAGGAATCGGCCCGGCGGGGTATCCGCTTCCTCCGTCATGAAAACACCGGCCTGCGTTTTGGCGATTCGTGGCTCAACCTGGCGGGCGTCGATTATCAGCGCATGGGCGCGCCGTATCTGCGCGGCGCCAGGAGCCTGATTGTCCCCGGCCATTTTAACGTGCTGCTGTCCCACAATCCCGATGTTTTCCCCGTTGCCGCCGGGCAGGGCTGGGATTTCACCATCAGCGGCCACACGCACGGCGGCCAGATCGACGTCGAGATATTGGATCATGATGTGAGCGTCGCCCGCTATTACACGCCGTTTGTGCGCGGCCTGTACCGGAGCGGCAATGCCGCAGTGTACGTTACCACGGGTGTCGGGACCGTCGGCGTACCGATTCGTCTGGGCGCTCCTCCTGAAATCTCACTCATACGCCTGTGCTCTATCTGATCCTCAGCGATCTTCACGCCAATTACGAAGCCCTCGAGGCGGTGCTGGGAGATGCCGCTAAGAAATACGACAGGATCGTCTGTTGTGGCGACATCGTAGGTTACGGCGCCGACCCCGATCCGGTATTGAACTGGGTCCGTCAAAACGCTGCTGTGGTCATTCGCGGCAATCATGACAAGGCTTGCGCCGGGCTCGAGGATCTGGAGTGGTTCAATCCGGTCGCCCGCACTTCCGCGCTCTGGACCATGCAGCATATGGACCCGCGAAACCTCGACTGGCTGCGCGGGTTGCCGCCGGGGCCGGTGGAAGAAGGCGGCCTGGTGCTGGTCCATGGGTCGCCGCTGGATGAAGACGAGTATCTGATCTCCGAGCAGGATATCGCTCAGATCGCGCCTTACCTCGACGGCCAGGTCTGGGTCTACGGGCACACCCACCTGCAGGGCGCCTGGCTGTGCCACCGCAACGGCATCCAGCGTATCCGAAAACCCGACCCGGACTCGCGCGCCGAAACATTTCAGCTGGAGCGCGATGAATCGTATCTGGTGAATCCCGGATCGGTGGGACAGCCGCGTGATGGCGATCCTCGCGCCGCCTACGTGCTCTGGGATTCGGAGCAGCGCCTTGCTACCTTCTGCCGCACTGCCTACGACGTCGTCGGCGCGCAGAAAAAGATATTCGCTGCCGGTTTGCCGGACATGCTGGCATTGCGGCTGGAAACCGGCAGATAGCGTTTGTGGGGCGGGGCGCCTCGCCTGCGGCCGACGCCTCGTCGGCCTGTTCGGTATTTCTGAATGCGTCCACCGGACCCAGCGGGCGGGGCGCCCGCCGCAGGCGAGGCGCCCGCCCCACGAGAATCATTCCTGCCGCAACGCTACTGCGGGATCGATCCGCGTGGAACGGCGCGCCGGCGCGTAGCACGCGGCCATCGCCAGGCCGGCCAGCAACAGCGGAGCGCCAATCACCAGTACGGGGTTGGTGGCGCTGGTGCTGGCGACGCTCGCGAACAGGCCGGACAAAAGCGTGATGCCACCCCACGCCATCATCAGGCCGAGCGTGGCGCCGATGGCTACCAGGACCGCGCCTTCCTTCATCACCAGTCTGATTACGTCCGCGGGCTTCGCGCCCAGCGCCATGCGTATGCCGATCTCATGACCGCGCTGCGCCACCGAATAGGCGGTGACGCCCGCCAGGCCGGCCGAAGCCAGGATGAGCCCGAAGAAGCCGATGACGCCGTAGGTCCATGCCGCGGCCCGCAGCGGCGCGATGAACTGCGAGATCTGCTCGGTCATGCTGCGCGCGTTGAACGGTTTGAGGCCCGGGTCCATCGCCGCGATCTCTCTCTGGACCGCGGTGAGGATTCCGGCGCCCGGGCCGGCGCGGATCAGCAGCGTGATTCCACGGACGGAAGGCCGCGCGTAGTCCGCCGGGCGCAGCGGAAAATAGACGGACGGCTTCAGCTTCTTCGCCACGAAATCCTCGTTGACGTCCTTCGCCACCCCGATCACTTCGAACGTCTGCCGGCGGATGGTACGAAAATCGAACGTACCGGGCACGCTGATGAACGCGGGCAATACGTCGCCGTTGCCGATCTCGATCCGCCGCCCGACGGGATTCTCGCCTGTCCAAAAACGGCTCACCAGTTCTTCTGTAACGATGACCGAAGTCGTGTGGTTCACCTCGTCCGCTTTCCGGAAGGCGCGCCCCATGACGACAGGAATACCCGCGGTCTCGAAGTAATCGCTTCCGACAACATAGCGGAGCGCTTCGCCGGCGCCTCGTCCGCCAGTCTCCGCAACTTGCACCCAGTTGTTGCCATTCATGGCCGCGTGAATCGTATCGGTGAGGGCCGCGCCGGTCACCGCCGGCATTCGCTTCACCCGGTCGAGAAGCGTGTGGCAGAACGCGATGGCGCGACCCGCGGAGTATCCATCGCGAATCGGATCGAGCGAAATCAGGTAGAGATTGCGTGGATTGAAGCCCTGCTGGACGCCGAGCGTGCCCTGAATTCCCAGCGAAAGAAATCCGGTGAGCAGCAGCAGCATAAGCGATCCCGCCACCTGGGACAGCACCAACATGTTGCGCAGGCTCAGCCGCCGATAACCGCGCGGCCGGAGGTGGCCGCCTTCCTTCAGCACCGGCGTAATGTCGGTCCGCGTGGCTCGCAGCGCCGGAGCGAGGCCGAATGTCAGCCCGGCGCCCGTGGTGAGGATCATCGTGAACACCAGTGCGTGCCAATCCGGGCGCACGTCGTAAACCACGGGCATGGGATACGGCATGGACATGCGGGAAACCCTGTCCATCATCCACCAGGAGATGCCGAAACCCAGCACGCCCGCGCCGGCCGCCAGCAGCATGCATTCGGTCAGCAATTGCCGGATAAGGCGCCATCGGCTCGCGCCCAGAGCCAGACGAACCGCGATCTCCCTGCGCCGGCCAGTGGCGCGCGCCAGCGCCATGTTGGCGACGTTTGAGCACGCGATCAGCAGGACGAGGCCGAAAAGGATGATGAAGAACTCGGTGAAGAAGGGATGATCCTGCTTGCGCAATGGCAGCATTTTGCCGCCTTCGAGCAGGGCAATGTGCGTGTGCTCCACTGCCCGCTTCGAGCCGCCAAAGTCCTGTTCCGCCTTGCGCGCCAGCGCATTCAGCTCCGCTTCCGCGCGGGCTTCAGAAACTCCGGGATTCAGCCGTGCCACCACCTGAAACATGGTGAGGTCGGTACGTTCCAGCGCGTTGTCCGCTAATTCCGGCGCCATGTTTGCGCCGGCCGAGGCTGGTATCCAGACGTCCGCCGGGAAAAGCCATGGCGACGCCCCCACGAAGTTCTCGGGCCCGATGCCGATCACTGTACAGGGCTGCCCGTTGACGCGCAGCGTCCGTCCGACAATGGATGGATCGCCGCCGAGGCTGCCGCGCCAGAAGCGGTAGCTGAGAACGGCCGCGGCGGCCTGTCCCGGCTGGTCCTCCTGCCGGTTGAAGAAGCGGCCGGACGCGGGCTGAACGGCGAACGTGGCAAAGTACGACGCGCTGATGAGCTGTCCCCACGCGCGTTCGGTCCGCCCGCCGGCCGAGATGCCGAACGGAACCGGGGCGACATACGCTGCCGTGGAAGAGAACAGCTCGCTCGGTCCGCGCAGGCGCTGATAGAGCGGATACGAGACAGGGACCTGGAGCGCCACCAGCTCGCCCGGCTTCTGCACCACCGGCATGTCGCGCATCACCATTGCTCGCATTTCGCTGTAGCCCGACGTGCCGACGGCGATTCCCAGGCTGAGCGAAATGAGCGCCACGGCGGCGAACCCCGGCGACATAGCCAGCGTCCGCAGGCCATAGCGGATGTCCTGGCGCATTTCGGACAGGTGCTCGACGGGCACGCGAAGCGCGATGTCGATCAGCAGCCGGATGAGCCCCGGTATGCCGTGTCGCCGCCAGACGAAGTCGATGGAATCCTCGGCGGTCTGGACCAGCTCGGCTCCATATGCGTTGCGGAACTCCTGCGGGAACGCGCCGGCCAGGGCGCGGTACATGCGGAGAGTGAGCGCCATCGGGCCGTCCATCATGACTCCGCCGTCCCTGGCCGGATGCCGCCTTTGGCGCGGATGACCCGGACCAGGTCCTCCAGCCTCTCGCTCTCGGCTGAGAGAACGCGGCGGCCGAGCCCGGTAAGCCGATAGTATCGCCGTCGTGCGTCATCGTCCCGTGGGGCTGGACGCCGCGTGGATTCCTGGATCAGATCTGCGTCGATCAGCCGTTTCAGCGTGCCGTAGAGCGTTGCGGGCCACAGCTGCACCTTCCCGCCGGTGCGCTCCAGTACTTCCCGCATAATCCCGTAGCCGTGCTGTTCCTCGTTGGCCAAAGACAGCAGGATGTGAAACCAGTGCGGCTTCAGCGGCAGAAACGATTCAGGCGCCGGTGCTTTAGGCATTGTCGATATATATACCGATTGATATATATCACAGAACCAGGCTGCCGGCGCCCCGCGGACTTCGGGTACATGGAAGTGCGTCTCGGCGTCTGCTCGTCAAGCCAGGAGCGGTCCCGAATAGTTCGCCGGCCCAATACGCCCCCGGGGAGGACCAGCCTGCAATTCCTGCCTGCCCAGGTCGTAATTTTACGAACAAAGTGACCCTGAGGTAAGAGGAAGCTGGTACATACCCTGGCCGGCGGAGCACGGATTTTCCCGGCCACCGCGAATTCTGAATTGGCCCGGCGATTGCCACGCTGGTAGCGACTGCGCACCTCGCAACCGTGCTGCGGCCCGAAAAATCGTAAGTCCACCGAGGGAAGAAGGTTATGAAGAGCGTTCTCTGGACGCTCACGGTATGCGTGTCCGTCAGCGCGTCCGTGGGCGCCCAGTCGATAGCCGAAAGCAGCCAGGGCGCCTCGTCCGCCGTCTCGCCCGTCGTAAACCAGAGCGGCGCCGTCCAGGAGCGGATGGTGAGTGTTTCGGACGCACTGGAAGTGATCGCGCCGAAAATGCCTTCCGCGCTCAGCCGCGCAAAAAACCAGTTGAGCGATACCATCTCGCTTGCGGCGCTGGAACACCGCATTCCCCCGGCGGCGCAAAAGGAAGCGGACAAGGGCGCCAATGCAGCAAGGAAAGGCCGCGTGCAGGAAGCTCTCGCCCGTTATGAGAATGCCGTGTCCATCGATCCGGATTATCTGCTCGCGCGCATGAACCTCGGCGGATTGTATCTGCGGACGGGCGCCGACGCAAAGGCTGCCGAGCAGTTTCAGGCGGTGCTTCGCATCGATCCGCGCACAGCAGGCGCGTATGCCGGCCTCGGCACGGCGGAACTGGCGTTGGGCGATCCGGCTGCCGCGGAAACAGCAGCCCGGAAAGCCATCGAAATGGATGGCGCGCTCCAGGTGGGCCGTTACGTTCTGGGCGCCTCGCTCGCCGCGCAGAGGAAAAGCGACAATGAGGCGGTTGCAAACCTGGTTAAAGCCACTGACATCTTCCCGCGCGCGCGGCTTCTTGCCGCCCGAATACTTGCCGCGAGTGGCCACCTGGCGGCGGCGCGCACCCAACTCGAACAGTACCTCACCGCCGAACCGGCCGAGCATGGCGGTGAAGTGAAAAGCTGGCTCGCGGGGTTGACGCGCCAATAAGCCTGGTTCGGCAAGTGTGGAGCGGCCTGTCAGCCCGCCTGGTCTGGCCTTCGTATCACCCGCGTTATACTGGTGGACGGAGTCCCAGGTTTGTCCATTCGAAGTTTCCTGCGCCTCACGGTGCACACCCAGCTTTTGCCCGTTCTCGAAAGCGGCGAAGAGACGCTTGTCGGCGGACAAGCCGTCATGGAAGGCGTCATGATGCGCGCGCCGCACAGCTACTGCGTGGCCGTCCGCAAACCCGACGGCAGCGTGGTGACGGAAGAGGAGCCGCTCGCGCGCGTGTCCGAGAAATATCCCATCTTCAGGTACCCGGTCATCCGCGGTCTGGGCACGCTCGGACAGGCCATGTGGCTTGGCCTGCGCGCCCTGCGCTTTTCCGCGGGCGCGGCTCTGGATGAGGGCAAGCCCGAGCAGCAGTCCCGCGGCCTACCCGCATGGATGATGGCCGCTAATCTGGCCGTGTCGCTCCTGTTCTTCCTCTTCCTCTACAAGTTTGTGCCGCTCTACCTGGCCACTCAGATCGGCCACCGCATTGCTGCGCTCGACAGCCGCTTTGCCATCAACATGGTGGATGGCGTCATCCGCATCGCCATCCTGCTGTCCTTCCTCGGGCTCATCTCGCGCATGAAGGACATCCGCCGCGTGTTTGAGTACCACGGGGCCGAGCACAAGGTGGTGTTCAACTATGAATCCGGCCAGCCCGTCAGTGTCGTCAATGCGCAGCGGTTCGTGACGTGGCACCCACGCTGCGGCACCAGCTTTCTGCTGGTGGTGATGGTGCTGTCGATGATTGTCTACGCGTTCCTGCCCTTCGATGGCTTCGCCGCGAAACTGCTTGGCCGCATCGCCCTGCTTCCGCTGGTTGCCGGTCTCAGCTACGAGCTGATCCGCTTCGCGGCAAAGCGGCGCGGCGGCATGATGGCCGCGCTCACCGCTCCCGGCCTGTGGCTGCAGCGCGTCACCACCAAGCCTCCCTCCGATGAACAGACCTCCATCGCGATTGATGCGCTGAACGGCGCCATGGCGCTCGAAGCCGCGCAGGGCGGCGAGCTGGTCATCGCCTGATGCGACGCCAGAGGGCCTGATGGAGTATCAAAAGCGGCTGGACGAGATGGAGGCGCGCTTCCGCGACCTGGAGCGGCAGATGTCCGATCCGGCCCTCATCTCCGACGCCGATTCTTACCGCAAAGCCGCCAAGGCGCGCGCGGATCTCGAGCCCGTTGTCGCCCGTTATCGAGATTACAAACAGGTTCACCACAATCTGGAAGACGCCCGCCTGATGCTCGACGATTCGGACCCGACGCTTCGCGAGATGGCCCGCGAAGAGGTGCTGAAGCTCGAGCCTCAACTGGCTGAAATCGAGAAAGAGCTGAAGATTCTTCTCCTGCCGAAGGATCCCAACGACGAAAAGGACGTCGTGCTCGAAATCCGCGCCGGCACCGGCGGCGACGAGGCCACCCTGTTCGCGGGCGAGATCTTCCGCATGTACACGCGCTACGCCGAAGACCAGCGCTGGCGCGTGGAAATCACGTCCATGAGCGAGTCGTCGGTGGGAGGCCTCAAGGAAGTGATTGCGCTGATCAGCGGCAACAAGGTGTACAGCCGCCTGAAGTACGAGAGCGGCGTTCACCGCGTGCAGCGCGTGCCCGAAACCGAGCAGCAGGGGCGCGTCCACACCTCAGCCATCACCGTCGCCGTGCTGCCCGAAGCCGACGAGGTCGAGGTGAAGATCGATCCGAAGGACATCCGCATCGACACGTTCTGCTCATCCGGACCCGGCGGGCAATCCGTGAACACTACGTACTCGGCCGTGCGCATGACGCACCTGCCGACCGGCATCGTGGTCTCCTGCCAGGATGAGAAATCGCAGATCAAGAACCGCGCCAAGGCCGAGCGGGTGCTGCGATCGCGCCTGTATGAGAAGGAACTGGAAGAACAGCAGCAGAAGATCGGCGCCGAGCGGCGCAGCATGGTTGGCACCGGCGACCGCAGCGAGAAGATCCGCACCTATAACTTTCCGCAGAACCGGGTGACCGACCATCGCATCGGGCTGACGCTGCACCAGCTCGATCTGGTGATGGAAGGGCGGCTGCAGCCCATCATCGAGGCGCTGACCGAGCACTACCAGCGCGAGCAGGGCGAGCAGGGCCAGGCCGCTTAGATCCCAACTTGACCATTCAGGCAGCGCTCGCGCAGGGGATAAAGCTCCTTGAAGACGAGAGCGTGCCCGCACCGCGTCTAACCGCCGAGGTTCTGCTGGCGTATGCCCTGCAACAAGACCGCGCTTACCTCTACGCGCATGGCGCGGACGAACTCGGCCGCGTCGGCTGGATCCACTTCGGGCGTTACCTGCACGAACGCCTCAAAGGCAAGCCGACGCAATACATTACCCACCGGCAGGAGTTCTACGGGCGCGAGTTCCGCGTGACGCCGGCGGTGCTGATTCCCCGTCCCGAGACCGAGCATCTGGTGGAAGCGGCGCTGAAGGTAATTCAGCCGGAAATGACCGTGGTGGACATCGGCACAGGCTCGGGCGCCATTGCGATTACGCTGGCGCTCGAAACGCAGGCGCGCGTCATGGCAACCGACATTTCAGCGGACGCGCTGGCAGTCGCGGCTGGAAACGCGGAACGCCTCGGCGCCACGGTTCGCTTCGCGGTCGTGGATCTCACCGCCGTATTCGCGACGCGATCCATCGACGTACTCGTCTCGAATCCGCCCTATGTTCCGCGCGCCGATGAGCACGCGATCCAGCGCGAGGTGCGCGAATATGAGCCGCACATCGCGCTGTTTGCCGGTGATTCCGGCCTTGAAATCTACCGGCGGCTAATCGCCGATGCGCCGCGCGTGCTGCGCCCCGGGGGACACATCTTCTTCGAACTCGGCTACAATCTGGCTGAGCCGGTAATGCGGATGTTGCGCGGCGCGGGCTGGACGGACGTTCAGCTCATCCCCGACCTCGCCGGCATCCCCCGCGTTTTGGCAGCAGCAGTAGAGTAGGCTTTAGCCTGGCTTTAGCCTGCGCCGTTGCGGAAGCCAGACTGTAGAATGGCTTTACGAACAGCACGGCGCGTTACATCCGCTGGCAGGACGGCGACATGTGGCTTGGCTGTTTCGAGGAGTATCCGGATTACCTCACGCAGGCCGAATCCTTAAGTGAACTTGAGGAGAATCTCCGTGACTTGTACCGGGATTTGCGCGGTGCTGCTGACGTCCGCACCGTCGCCGAGCTTGCCGTGGAATGAAGCGGATTGACCAGTCTGCCGCCAAAGCAGGCTTTCCCGATCCGCAAGCATAACTCGCCAACCAACCCGCGAACAAGAATACGCCGTGGCATCGGCGAGCCGCGGTTCCTACGGATTCACGAACGTCACCAGCCCCGCAGCAGCGCGCCGCAGTCAACCCGAACCATTACTATCCTGCAGGCGATCGAACTAACGCCGGCGTGGTCCAGGAGGTCGAGTGTGCCCAATCCAAATCGGGATCGTGTCGATGCGGCTATCCCCGCTGGCAATACCAAGCATTTCTAGGCCGTCCGCGGCGTTCGGCACTTTGATATGCAGATCGGTTACGCCGATAAGACCAGCGTCCAAAACCTGACGAAGGATGGTGGCGGGCACTCCTCCAACAGCAACCTGAATAGCGGCCGTCGGCGAAACAGCCTCACCGAGCCCGGGCAACAATCCGGCAGATATCGGCGGACTCGTCACGCCCGCCCCGACGATGAACAGGACGACTGTGTCGCCCGGACTTACAGGATTCCTCGAAGAGACTATGGAACCATTAGGCTTGAACGCGACATTAGGGCGCTCGTTAAACATGGTAATTGAGGTTGCCATTGGCTCCCCAGCGATCCAGCCCGTGGAAATGACTGTCCCATCCGGCGCAACGAAGTTGAGCCGTAACTCACCTTGAGCGCTGACATCGAGATCATACGGGAACTGTACGTCGAATTCGAGCGTTGAAGGGTCGGCTGAGATGATCGGCAGTGCGCGCGAATTATACACGAACGAGTAGCCGTTCCAGTTAGTGGGGGCCGGTGAGAGGTTCGCCCACCAGCCGGTAACAGGTAGGTTAGCGGCAGCCCCTGCAGCAAGAACCGTCGCGCGAAGCCCCGGAACCAGATTTGCTCGCTGCAGAGAGATCCCGGTCTGGATTACGGAAAGCGCGACGCTGACTTGAACCTGCGTGCTTCCGACCTGGATCGTGAAGCTGATGCTGGTGCTTCCGGGGGGAAACTGGTTAAGATCGGCGGTAAGCGTCAGATCCGCCGGTCCTGTGCCGGAAGATGGCAACACAGTGATGCCTTTCGGAAGGGGAAGCACCTGGAAGGTTGTGGCCGTGTCGGGCGGATAGACATGCAAAGTGGTACTGGTCGGCTGCCCGAGAAGACCTTGGAGGCTCACCGAGGTTGGCGCGACCCGCGGGGGCGTTGCAGGGCGGCTCAGGATGACAAAGACGTTCTGAGATTGGCCACCCGCGGAAACGCCCACCGGCACGGCGTCGATGCCGCCGGGCTTAAGCGAATCGAGCTCGGCGGTCACCCTCACAGTAGCGGGCGTCGTGCCCTGCATCGGGCTGATATTGAGAATGGAGGGGTTGGTCTGGATCTGAAAAGGCAGCGACAACGAAGTGGTTGCAAAAGTGACCTCGGAGGTGGCGCTGGCCTCCACGCGGATGGCGCCGCTTCCGGGGCCCCCCGCTGCGGGCAGGACAATCGGAGTCGCGTCCGCAGTAACCCGGACTGGAGCGCTGTCTTCCAAAACCGGCAGGATCTGGATAGCCTGGCTCGCGTGCGGGCTCACCAGGAGGAGCACGGCGGGCGTGCCGGTCGACGCGTTAGCCAAAGGGCTGATCTTCACGTACGAAGGCGTCACAGCATCGGCGGGCGTAATGGTAAAAGCGGGCGGGAAAGGACCAAAAATCTGAAACGGGGTCGCTTTGACGGAGCCGGTGATGCCAAGAGTCTCCTCTGGTTTAGCCCCCGGATAGAATTCGAAGTAGAGATAACCGCGATCGGCCTCGATATCGTGATCGGGAGATCCCTCAAGCAGGAATTTACCGAGGACGACATCCCGCTGTTTGGACGTGGCGCTCCGATCCAGCGGCCCTAAGGGCGTGGCGCTCGCTGGCGCCGGGCCATCGATCTGTGAGCCCGCCGAGGCAATGATGAGGTTTATGCCCGAGACAGTAAAGCCATTGGGCGTGAGAGCGGGGATGGAAAACACGGGTCTGGAGGCGGCCCCGCTGTTCTGGTCAACCGCCTGAACCGCCGTCGAGCTTAGCTGAGCTTCGGGGTAGTAGTTCAGGCCCGGGAAGCCTTGTACGACGGTGATCGGGTAGGCTGCATAGATCTGACCGCCGGAGATGGAAAAGCCCGCGATGCCCGGGTTTGAGGCGTTGCTCACATAGGTGCTGAACAATAGCGACGAAGCGTCCGGGCTGAGCCGGGCGACAAATCCGTCGAACATGTTCCAGCTGCGGAAGGGAGCGTTAGCGGTGGTTGGAAAAGGCGTCGCTGCGGAAGCACTGGTCCCGAACTGGCAATCACCTGCGAGAAAAATCGAGTCGTCATCGCCGATCTCGAGAAAATTCGCGGAATCTCCTCCCGAGCCGCCCAGAAGCGTGGCGAGAACAAGTCCGCTGCCATCAGGGCGGAACTTCATCACGAAGGCATCGGCCTCACCGTCCGAGGCGTGAGCCGGCTGGAATACGCCTGGCGTGGACGGGAACGTGGAAAGGTATGCGTTGTCGCTGCCCGCGACGAACACGTCCTGCCGATCGTCCACCGCGATCGCGTTGGGCGTTGTAGTGCCGAAGGAAGACAAGTAGGTGCAGAAGATGACCTTGCTGCCATCGGCGGAGAGCTTCGCGACGTATGCCGGGATGCCTCCGCCGACAGAGGTCATGAAAGCGCCTGCGGTCACAGGTCCGGAGCCGGAAGCAGCGATGTAGGCTTGCCCCTGACTGTCCACCGCAATGGGCGCACCGGTATAAATCTGGTAGGGCGCGATGAGTGCCGAGTAAACAATCCGCGAACCGGTGGGGTCGAGCTTGACGGCAAAGAGTGTGCCAAACGGACCCGTCGCAGTTGTGGTGTAAGCGCCGGGTGTCGTGGGGAAGGTTCCAGCGTCAACGGTGTAGCCAGTCACGTACACCTCGCCGGAGGAATCGATGGCGAGCGCCAGCGGCGTCGATGGTCGAATCACGACGGCCCAGGCGAGCGACCAATCGGCAAGCCGAACTTTGGCGACGAAGGTGTCTCCGCCGCCAGACGCTTGAGTAGTCCTCGTCCCGAAGGTCGAGCTAGCCGGGAAATCGGAGGATTGCGTCGACCCCAGAACGAAGAGATTCCCCAGGGTGTCGGCTTTGACCGAGACAACGGTGTTGAAACTCGTACCTCCGAGCACCTGAATGGAATCGAGCAACGGGTTCTGTTGCGCAAAAGGCTGAACTCCTCCAACAAGGAGAAGCCCCAACGTGAGGCGGAGCATAAAAGAAAGCCCCAGCTTATCAGTTGAGTGTGGGTGATGCTGCGCGTGTTCAATCGGCAGGCTGAACGCCTGCCACACCGTGTTCGCGTGTTACAATTCCGTCCGAATTGGCATGGAGCGCGAATCGTCTCGACCGGCGAAAGTTTACTTCCACGTCGACATGGACGCGTTCTTCGTCTCCGTGGAGGAGTTGCTCGATCCGTCTCTCAAGGGCAAGGCTGTCGTCGTGGGCGGGCGTCCGAACGAGCGCGGCGTGGTCTCGGCAGCGTCATATGCGGCGCGGAAGTTCGGCGTACATTCCGCCATGCCGCTGCGCACCGCCGGCCGGCTCTGCCCGCACGCCATCTTCCTCAACGGCCACCCCGAGCTCTACCGCGAATACTCGAAGAAAGCGTACGAGGTGTTCATGAGCTTCACACCGCTGGCGGACATGGCCTCCATCGACGAAGCGTATCTCGATATGACCGGCACGGGGCGCCTGCACGGACCCCCGCTGCGCGCCGCGCACTCGCTGCACCAACAGATGAAAGCCAGAACCGGGCTGAACTGCTCCATCGGCATTTCGGCGTCGCGTATGGTGGCCAAGGTGGCATCCGATCAGGCCAAGCCCAACGGCATCCTCTTCGTGCTGCCCGGCTATGAGGCGCGCTTCCTCGCGCCGCTCGAGGTAAGGAAGATCCCCGGCGTGGGCAAGGTCACCGAGCACAACCTGCACGCCTGCGGCATCCGGCGCGTGGGCGATCTCGCGGCGCTCAATGAGCGTTTTCTGGAAGAGAGGTTCGGCAAATGGGGTCTCGCGCTGGCCGGCAAATCGAAGGGCCTCGATTCGGGCGGCTGGTTCGATGAAGAGGTGGGCGCGGGCGGCGATCCGAAATCGATCAGCCACGAGCACACGTTCGACAATGACACGGCCGAGGTCGAACGGCTGGAAGCGACCCTGGCGCGCCTTTCGGAGATGGTGGCCCGCCGCCTGCGGGAGCACGAGCTGTTTGCGCGCACCATCCAGCTCAAGCTGCGTTACTCCGATTTCTCCACCATCACGCGCGCGCATTCGGTGGATCACGCCACGCAGCTTGACACGGAGATCTTCGCGGCCATACTCCACCTGTTCCGCAGTAATTACGATCGCGCTCAACGCGTGCGGCTGCTGGGCGTGCACGCGTCGGGACTCGATCACGGAACAGCGCAGATGCGGCTACTGGATGACGAAGCTGCGGAGCGCTGGACGAGCGCGCTCGAAGCGGTGGACCGGCTGCGCGACAAGTACGGCGAATCCGCCGTGTCCCTGGCCCGCGGAATGACGAACCGCATCCGCGAACGCGTGCACGAGAACCCGGCTGGGCTGCCCGGGCGCGGGAAGAATGAGAGATAGAAGATAGGCTACGCCTGCGCGCGCGCCGCGCCTCTTGCGGCACTTTCCCCCGGCGCGAACCGCTCCAGCATCCTGCGAAGCTCCTCTTCGCTGATGGGCTTACTGATGTAGCCGTCCATTCCGGACTTCAGGCAGCGGTCGCGATCCTGCGGCAGCGCGTACGCGGTCATGGCAATGATCGGAGTGTGGGTAACTGTGGCTTCCAGCCGCCGTATCCGGGCCGTTGCTTCAAACCCATCCATCTCCGGCATCTGGCAATCCATAAAGATCATCGCGTAGCTGTTCGCCGACCACTGTTCCACGGCTTCGCGTCCGTTGCGGGCCGTGTCTACCTCGAACCCGTTCTTCTCGATCAGCCGCCGCGCCAGCTTCTGGTTCACCAGGTTGTCTTCCACCAGCAGGACACGCGACACGCTCCCGGGTGTCGCCCGCTCCGGCGGCTGCTGCTCTTTCTTCGGGCGCGTCTCCGGCCCGTTCAGTGCGCCGATGATCGCCCGGCGCAGCGTCGCCTGGCTCACTGGCTTCATGAGCCGCTCCGAGATGCGCGCCAGATCCAGCCGTCTGCGGTCCTGCACCAGATCGGCCGAACTGAGCACGATGATGGCGACGTCCTCGCCGCCGGGCATGAGCCGGATGCGCTCAGACGTTTCGACCCCGTCCATTCCCGGCATGTGCGCGTCCATCAGGATCAGACGGAAAGGCTGCCCCTGGCACTCGGCCGCCTGCCACACATCGAGCGCGCTCTCTCCCGATCCAGCGCTCGAAGGACAGAGTTTCCAGTTCTCCAGAGTCTCTTCAAGGATCTGGCGGTTGGCGCGGTTGTCGTCGACGATGAGCACCCGTGCGCCGCGAAACTGCTGCAACTCGGCGGTGACGACGCCCTGCGCCGCTTCCTTTGAAATCCCCATCGGCAGCTCGAAGAAGAACCGGCTCCCTTTCCCCGGCTCGCTGCTGAGGTCAAGCCGGCCGCCCATCAGATCCACCAGCCGGTGCGAGATCGTGAGACCCAGCCCCGTGCCGCCGTATTGGCGCGCCGTCGAGTTCTCGGCTTGCTCAAACGCTTCGAAGATCCTGGCGCTCTTATCGGAAGGAATGCCGATACCCGTGTCGCGCACGACGAACTGCAGCCGGCATGAGCCGCGTCCGAGCGAGGTCAGCGTCAGCACCGTCTCCACTTCGCCCTTCTCGGTGAACTTGATAGCGTTGCCAATCAGGTTGATCAGCACCTGCCGCAACCGTCCGCAATCTCCGATTACCACCTCCGGAACGTCCGGGGCGATACGGCAGAGCAGCTCCAGATTCTTGCGCGATGCCCTGACCGACAGCGTCCGCACGATATCGTACAGCGCTTCCCGAATGTCGAACGCCTCCGCTTCAATCTCCAGCTTCCGCGCCTCTATGCGCGAGAAATCGAGGATGTCGTTGATCACCCGCAGGAGGGCGTTGGCGGAGCTCTGTACGTCGCTCAGGTACTCCTGCTGCTCGCGCGTCAGCTCGGTGTCGAGCGCGAGCTCGGTCATGCCGATGATGCCGTTCATCGGCGTCCGGATCTCGTGACTCATATTGGCCAGAAATTCGGACTTGGCCCGGTTCGCCTGGTCGGCCCGGGCGCGCGCCCGCTTTGCCGCCCTGGTCTGCCAGCCAAGCAGAACCATGATGGTGGCCAGAGAGAGAATGGTCCAGACAACCCAGCGATTACGCTCCTCTTTGTGCTGCAGCAGGAGCAGCGACCTGGTCTCCGTACCCGACAGCGTGGACCATGTGTCCAACCGGTCTGCCAGCATTCCGTCGCGAGCCATCTCCGAGATGCCTGCCCGCAAAGAGTCCGCGGCGTCCGCGGCGTCAGGAACAGAGGCGATTCCGGAAGCGATGACTGCATTCGGGATGGTGCGCAGATCGAACTCGACTGTTTCGCAGCCTCCCGGGCGCGCGAGTAATAAGGCCTTCAGGAACCGCATCTCGGCGAAGGCGGCGTCAGCGGTCCCGTTACACACGTGCTGCAGCATGCTCCCAAACGTCTCCGCCTCCACCAGGCGTGCGCCTGGAAAAATGCCCGGAAACATGCGGAACGCAGCCGCGGCCGGCCTCACCACGGCAACCGATGTTCCGGGCGCTCCGGCATTCCGGCGCCCGCTCAGGGACATCAACCCGAAACGGTTCTCCAGCCATGGCTTCGTGATATGGAAACGCTTCAGCCGCTCGGGCGTCGGCGCCATCAACGGCCAGAGGTCGATATCGCCGTCGGCGAGAGCCTGCTCGTAATTCTTCGTGACTGCCACGGGACGCAGGCGAATGCCGTGCCTGCGGGCGGCCTCATTGACGATGTCGAAGGCAAACCCCTCGCTCTGGTGGTCCATCGCGACCGGGCTCGTCGACGCGTGCGTTCCGATCCGCCAAACCCTTTTTGACGCCTCGTGAGCGCGCCACCACGGGATGCCAACAGCCGCACCCAGCGCCACCGCGGCGACCACCGTAGTTGCGATCACACTCCGGGCATTCCTGGCCCATTCAGGCATCTCGAATCTATATCGACCAGAATCGCGCCAGTGATTACCCACATTCCGGGGTACTGAACGCTGGCACAGGCGAAGGGATGTTCCGTGGTAATGGTTTCACCTTAGCCCGCGTCTTTTCAGGGAGCCTCATTATGCCAGACAACAGCAGCAGGTTAATCCTCGTAACCGGCGCCACGGGACATCAGGGCGGGTCGGTTCTCAGGCAGCTACGTGAAAAAGGGTTCCCGGCGCGCGCGCTGGTGCGAGATCCCGATTCGCCGAAAGCCCGTGCTCTTGCTGCGGGCGCCGAACTCGTGCGCGGCGACATGGACGACCGGGAATCTCTCGAACGAGCCGCCCAGGGCGTCTGGGGCGTTTACTCGGTGCAACCGTCCATCGTCATCGGCTTCGACGAAGAGGTCCGGCAGGGCCTCAACGTCCTGGAGGCCGCTCAGCGCGCCGGCGTCACCCACCTGGTCTACAGCTCGGTTGCCAGCGCCAACAAGAACACCGGCATCCCGCATTTCGACAGCAAGGCGCAAATCGAGAAGCGCATCGAGCAATCCGGCATTCCGTACACCATCGTCAGGCCCGTCTTCTTCATGGAGAACTGGCTGAGCATCAAGGACAGCATCAACCAGGGTACGCTCCCTCAGCCACTGAAACCGGAGAGGCGCCTCGCCATGATCGCGGTGCATGATATCGGCGCGTTTGTCGCGCTTGCGTTCGCACTTCCCGAGCACTGGCGCAACCGCGCCGTCGATCTGGCGGGAGACGACCTGCCGATGAGCGGAATCGCCAAAGCGTTTGAACAGGCGATCGGGCGGGATGTCACCTATGTGCGGATTCCGTGGGACCAGTTCGACCAGCGCGCCGGCCACGAAATCGCCGTCATGTATAAGTGGTTCGAAGAGGTTGGCTACGACGTGGACATCGAGGCCTTGCGGGAAGAGTACCCGCCCCTGATGGATTTCGAGCGCTGGCTGCGCGAGAACTGGCCGCGAGCGTGACCGGCTAACTGGTTGATCCGCGTGGGGCAGGCCATCGATGTTTGTGGCCTGCCGTTGGCCTGACGCAGACGACTAAAAACGATCGTCTGCGCCACCCCGACCTCAACTGGTTTTCGTCGGCGCTTCGGCGCTGCCGGCAGCGGACATCTCGGAACCCGCGTCGGGCACGGTTCTCTCGGCGTCCTCGACGCTCGGATAGCGCGTGAACACATCGTCAATTCTGCACATGCGGAACAGGTCCCATATGCGGTCGTTGAGTCCTGCCAGCAACAGCCGGCGGTACTGCCGCTCGAAAGACACATAAGTGCCGATGAGCGTGCCCAGACCGGTGGAATCCACATACCGGACGTGGCTCATGTCGAGCACCGTCGTGCCGGTTGCATTGTCACGCACGCAGTCGCGAAACTGCATGGCCGTGTTCAGGTTCAGCACGCCGTCGAGGGCAATGATTCTTTCCCCGGGGTAAGCCCCGTTGCGAACATCGAGTCCCAGATGATCTTCGGCCATGGCATTGAGGAGCATATCACGACGCGACAGCGGTTTGAACCGGGTGCGCGCGTTCCCATTCGACGGTGCGGAGCAGCGCCTCGGCGCGTGGCACGGACTCACGGTAGCCGAGCTCGTTCCGAATCTTCGAGGAGTCCATGTCGAGATGCTGCGCCAGGTTCAATTGCTCGGGCGTATCACAGAGGGCGATGCGTCCGGACCAGCCCGTTACAGCGGCGATTTCGGCGATCATCCGGGCGATGGTGGGCCGGCCGGGCTCACAGACATTGTAGATCTGCCCCGCTGCGCGGTCGTCCTCGACGGCGAGGGAAACGGCCTCGGCGACGTTCTCCGTGCAGCCCCAGGGAGCCCGCCAGTCGGCCATGAACCGGCTGAGCGGGATCTCGGCGCTTCCGTCATCCATGGGCTTTCGCCATGCCTCGAATCTTCGCCGGATGCCGGTGAGGTCGCCCGGACCGTAGACCATCGGCAAACGAAGAATCGTGCATGGCAGCGACGGCTCGGAAAAGGCCTCCTGTTCCACCTCTATCTTGTCGTAGAACTCCGCGTCCACCCAGCCCATGTCTGGAATGGAAACGCCACGGTAGGGATACCTCGACTCGCGCAGGGCAGCCGTTTCGGCAAGTGGCGTTTGCTCCAGGGGCCCCGGATGCCTGCGATGAAGGATATCGTGGGCCAGATAGACGTCGCCGCTGCTGAGCACCACGGTCCGCCGCGCGATGCCACGAAAGGCCTCGACCAGAGTGCGAGCTTGCGCGCCCGTCGCAGCGATCGCGTCCACAACGACTTCCGGCGCGGCTCTGCGAAACTGGTCCCGACAGGCTTCGAGTTCATTTCGGTTGCCGACGATCTGGCCGGTCCCGGCCGGCGGCTCCGTGACGCCGCGATGGAACACGGTCACTTCGTGTCCCCTCGTGGCGAGGCTTCGAGTAACCGCCGATCCGATGTAGCCCGTCCCGCCGAGCACAAGAACGCGCATAGGCGAAGTGTAGCTGAGGATTCGCATGGGCGTGTATCGCCCTCATTACCGGAATTAATTGGTAAACCATCGAAACGCATGGTACTATTTATGTTTCAGGAGGTTAGAACAAATGCCACGCAAAATTAACGAATCTGCAACTGTGTCACCGCGCACCAAAGCTCCCCGGAAGTCCACGTCTGCTTCTGACACTGCTACCGCCGCCCCACGCCGGCACAGCAAAGCCACTCCGGTGGCCGCCGGTTCCGTTGAGCCGAGCTTTTCTTATGAAGAAGTTGCCACGCTCGCGTACTCTTACTGGGAAGCCCGTGGATACCAGCCCGGCAACCCGGAAGAAGACTGGCTGCGAGCCGAATCCGAACTGCGCAGCCGCACCGCCGCTGCCTGACGTGCTGACACGCTAATCGCGCGGCAACGTTGTCGCAATTCAACGCTGATTTGTAACAGGCTGCTGAGAAAAGCTCGCCGTGGCGCACGTCGCGAAGCGCGAGCTGAAGCTCGCACCGGCACGCTGAAGCGTGCGCCACACGGCTGAATAGTGACTTACTTTTCGACGGTAAGTTGATTATTCACGCTGCGGACGCCCTTGACTTTCTTTGCCAGCTTCGCGGCCTTCTGGCGCGCTCTTTCGTCGCTTACCTTGCCGCTCAGCGTGACGTTGCCGTCCTTTACTTCCACCTGAATGCCGCCGCCTTTCACGTCGGCATCGTCGGCCAGACGGCGCCGGACTGCGTCGTAAAGGGCGTCGTCCGAAACAGCGAAGTTCTTCTCGGCCGCCGAAGCGACGAAAGCGGAGCCGCGCGAGCACGTATTTCTGGTCAGGGGAACACGCACCGAACACAAGACTGGAGCAAGAATGAGAGCGGCCATAGCGATCCTCATGATGACTATGACTCTATCTCAGGTTCGATCTCATGTTCCACTGAGTGCGCCGCGGATTCGCCGGTCATAGCGCGCCAATCGATGGAATTCAGGAACGCCGGGTCCTCGCGCCACTCGCGTTTCACTTTGACGAACATTTCCAGGAATACCTTCCGGCCGAGAAGCCGCTCCATCTCCTCGCGGGCCGCGGTCCCGATGGTCTTCAGCATGGCGCCTCGGGCCCCGATGATGATGGCCTTCTGTCCGGTACGCTCGACGTAGATGGTGGCGGCAATCCGGATGAGGCGCTTCTTCTCTTCCCATGCGTCGATCAGCACCGCCACCGAGTGCGGAACTTCCTGACGCGTCTCCGCGAGGATCTTTTCGCGCAGAATCTCGGCTGCAAGGAACCGTTCCGGCTGATCGGTGACGTAGTCCGCGGGGAAGTACTGCGGCCCTTCGGGCAGCGCGTGGAGAATCGCCCGCTTCAGTTCTTCGAGGCCTGAGCCGGAGGCCGCGGACACCGGAATGTACTCGGCGAAATCGCGTAGCTCTTTGTAGTGCTCGATCAGCGGCAGCAGGCGATCCTTCTGCCGGACCCGGTCGATTTTGTTCAGAACCAGGAACACCGGCGAGGTCACGTTCCTCAGGACATCCAGCGCCTGCCGGTCCTCTTCGGTCACGTGCAGGGAAGCGTCGATGACGAAGAGCAGGAGATCGCGTTCGTCGAGCGCTGAGCGAACCGCTTCCATCATGCGCTTGTTGAAGAGCGTATCCGATTTGTGGATGCCCGGCGTATCGAGGAAAACCACCTGCGCCTCGGGCGTTGTGAGCACGCCCTGAATGGCCGTGCGCGTGGTCTGCGGCTTATCGGAAACGATGGCCAGCCGGGCGCCGGTGAGCGCGTTCAGCAGGGTCGATTTGCCCACGTTGGGCCGGCCCACCAGGGAGACGAATCCGGAGCGGTGTTCGCGGGTGTCGGAAGACGCGGCGGGATCAGACATGGGTTTTCGATTCGGCGCGCGAGACGCGCACTTGTTCCACTCGCAGTTCGTTTCCCGCCAGAACTTCCATGCGGATTCCTTCCCGTTCCACTACCTCGCCGGGGTGCGGCACGTGCCCCAGCCACTCCGTCACGAGGCCGCCGATAGTGGTGGATTCAGTCTCTTCCTGGGGCCGAAATTCCAGCAGGTCGCGCAGCCGGTCGAGGTCGAGGCTTCCCGCCACCACATACGTACCTTCGCCCTCCTGGCGCACATCGCGCTCCGGCTCATGCTCGTCGTGGATCTCGCCGAGGATTTCCTCAACCAGATCCTCCATCGTGGCAATGCCCGCCGTGTTGCCGTACTCGTCGATCACCACCACCATCTGGATCGACTCACTCTGCATCTCGCGCAGCAGGTCGTTCACCGGCTTCGTTTCGGGGACGGCCTTTATCGGTCGCAACAGGTCGCGGATGCTGGTGAGGACCTTGTCCTGCGCGTCTGCTTCGAACAGATCGCGAACGTGGACGAAGCCGATGATATGGTCGATGTCTCCCACATACACGGGTATGCGCGAGTACTGCTCGTGCACCACCAACTGACGCAGCGTTTCGAGCGAGGCATCGGCGGGAATCGCAACGATCCTCGGCCGCGGCGTCATCACCTCTCGAACGGTCTTGTCGCCGAATGCCACCACCGATTCGATGAGCCGCCGGTCCTCCTCCTCGAGGACGCCTTCTTCCTCGCCGGCGGAAATCAGCGCCTCGATGTGTTCGGCCGGCGTGGGAGCTTCGTTGCCCGCGGCGTCGGGCTGTGCCAGCTCCACCAGCGATTCGAAGAAGCCAAGGACGGAGACCAGGGGCGTAACCAGCAGGACGATCCCGCGCAGCAGCGGCAGCAGAGGAAGCAGCCACCGCCCCGAGGTCTTCCGATACAACACGTGCGGAATCACATACGTGGTCAGCAGCATGGTCAGCCATGAGAACAGCAGCGCTTCGCCGGCCGCCTCCGCGAACGGCTCTTTCGCCGCCGCGCCCGGAATGAAGAACAACGTCACCAGCGCCAGCAGCAGCGTGTGTTTGACGATGGAGAAGGCCAGCGCGCCGCGCTCGACGCTCAGGTGAAGCTTCCCCTGCACCGATTCCTTGAAGAATTCCAGCGCGCGCAATTCGCGGGGGCGGAGCCGCACCGCCTCCATGTGCAGCACCTGAACCAGGGTCACCAGGCAGAGGAGCGCCGAAACCAGAACAATGCCTGCCGCGGTAAGTGCGATCATGGCCGCGCCCGTTCAATCAGGCCGGCCGGCAATTCCAGCCGGCGGCGCCAGTTCTGTTCGACGCGCGCCATCTCGCCATGATCGCGCGCGTGATCCATGCCCGACAGGTGCAGAAGGCCGTGCAGCATCAGCACGCGCACCTCGTCCGCGGTGGAGTGGCCGAACTCGTGGGCCTGCTCACGCGCGCGATCGATGGAGATGACCACCTCGCCCAGCCATGAGCTTCCGTTCGAGCCGGACGGAAACGAAAGGACGTCGGTGGGTTCGTCCTTTTTCCGGAACTGGCGGTTAAGGCGGCGGATTTCTTTATCGTCGGTGATCACACAGCCGAACGGCCGCCCGCGGGCTACATCGGCTTCGAGCCGCCGCGCGTAATCGGCCAGAGGCCTGCGCAGCGGCGTGCGCGCGGGCACGCGAAAAAGGATGGAGCTTCGCTCGGAAGCCATAGACGTGAGTCTATTCCTGGGCGTCGCCGCTCACCAGCGGCGCCGCGGTTTCCGACTCCACGGCCGGAACGGAGAGGGTTTCGAAAGGGGCAGGCTCTGCCGCCAGACGCAGCGTAAGCTGACGTCCGATGCCGAGGGCTTCGTTGTAGCGTTCGTAGGCCTTCACAATGCGCTGCACCAGGCTATGCCGCACCACGTCGCGTTCGTCGAAGGCGACAAAGCTGATGCCTTCGACGCCTTTGAGAACTTCCACGGCGTCGGTAAGTCCGCAGCGCTTGCCGGCCGGGAGGTCCACCTGCGTGAGATCGCCGTTCACCACCATTTTGGAGTTGAAGCCCTGGCGCGTGAGAATCATTTTCATCTGTTCCGGCGTGCTGTTCTGGGCCTCGTCCAGAATGATGAAACTGTCGTTCAGAGTGCGGCCGCGCATGAAGGCGATGGGCGCCACTTCGATGACGTTCCGCTCCAGCAACTTCTCCACCTTCTCGCTCTCCAGCATGTCGTAGAGGGCGTCGTAAAGTGGACGCAGATACGGGTCAACTTTTTCCTGCAGGGTTCCCGGAAGGAAGCCCAGCCGCTCGCCCGCCTCCACCGCCGGCCGCGTCAGAATGATTCGTGCAACCGTCTTGTTCACCAGCGCGGAAACGCCCATGGCGACGGCGAGGTAGGTCTTGCCGGTTCCGGCGGGTCCGATGCCGAAAGTGAGGTCGTTGCGCTCAATGGCTTCCAGATAGCGCCGCTGGTTGATGGTTTTCGGCGCCAGTGTCTTCTTCCCGAAGTTCCGCTGCCTGCCGCTGTGCACCAGCGCGCGGAGCGTGACATCGGCATCCTCGGTAACCACGCGGAAATAGCTGTTCAGATCGCCGTTGCGGAAAACGTGGCCTTCCTTCACCAGCTCGACGTAGTCTTCCAGAATGCTCGCGGCGCGGATGACGTCCGGTTCTTCGCCCTCCAGCTCGAGCGAATCGTTCATCAGGCGGGTGGTGATCCTGAGTCCGGTTTCAAGGACACGAATATTCTCGTCGCGGGTCCCGAACAGGGACTCGATGCCACGACTAATCTGAACGCTTAATTTCATCCTGCGGGGGAGAGTGCCGGAACGGGGTGCGTGGGACGCTCTTCGGGTGGACCATCCGCGATCATCCGCGTGCGCGGAGGAAAAGCCAACATCCTTGTGCATTATACCGGAAAAGCCATACATGCAGGCTGAAAGCCTGCTCTACTGTCGCTGCCGGATTGTGACTGCGCAGGCCAAAGGCCTACTCCACTGTTGCCGTAAACTGTTGATGCACCGTGGTGGAGCAGGCGTTTCCGCCTGCTTGCCCAGACGTCGACTTACTTTTTCAGCGCCGTCTTTAGCCTGCATGAGGACGTTTCAGGCGATGAAAAAGTCGAGGGCGCGCGCAATATATTGTTTCATTTCGGACCGCTTTATCACCGCGTCCAGAAAGCCGTGCTGCAGCAGAAACTCGCTGGTCTGGAAGCCTTCGGGCAGCTTCTGCCGGATGGTTTGCTCGATTACGCGCGGGCCGGCAAACCCGATCTGCGCGCCCGGCTCTGCAATATTCAGGTCGCCAAGCATAGCGAAACTCGCCGTGACGCCGCCCGTGGTGGGATCCGTAAGCACGCTGATGAAGGGCACGCGGGCATCGTCCAGCCGCATCAGGGCCGCGGAAATCCTGGCCATTTGCATCAGACTGACCGCGCCTTCCTGCATGCGCGCGCCGCCGGACGCCGAGACGATTACGAGCGGGTTGCGCTCCGCGAGCGAACGCTCCACCGCCCGGGTGATCTTCTCGCCCATGACGGCCCCCATGCTGCCGCCGATGAACTTCAACTCGAGCGCGCACACGTTCACCAGCCGGCCGTTCAACCGGCCCTTCGCCGAAACGACGGCATCTTCGAGCGAGGTGGCCTGGCGCATTCCTGCAAGGCGCTCGCCGTAGGATTTCGAATCGACGAACCCGAGCGGGTCGGTGGAGACCAGACTGGGATCAAGCTCCTCGAACTGGCCGTCGTCGAAGAGGACCTTCAGGCGTGTACGCGCGTCGATGCGGAAGTGCCATCCGCACCTGGGGCAGACCTGCAGGTTCTCTTCCAGCGCCTTTCGCCAGATGATCTGCCCACAATGCTCGCACTTCTGCCAAAGGCCTTCCGTGCGGAGATGTTTGCCGCCCTCTTCCGGAGGCGCGCCAACGGGAGGTTTTTGTCGCGTGAACCAGGCCACTGACCATACAGTTTGGCACAACCGGCCCGTTCACCCGCCCTGTGGTTCCGGCTGCGCGATCATGGGATGGTCCGCCATGTTTCGCCTGGCCGCCATCACCGACGAATTCTCGTCCGACCTCAACGCCGCGCTCGCCGCCATGAAAGACTGCGGCATGACGGGCGCGGAACTGCGCACCGTCGGCGACCGCAACATCGTCGATCTGAGCGATGCCGAGATCCGGACGATCGGCGATGCCGTGCGCGGTCAGGGCTTCGACGTGGTCTCCATCGCCTCTCCGCTGCTCAAGTGCGAACTGCCCGGAGCGCCGGTGGACAGCCGGTTCCAACGCGACGTCTTCGCATCCTCGCACACTTTCGAAGATCAGCCGCGGCTCACCGAGCGGTGCATCGAGATCGCCGAACGCCTGGGCGCGGGCATCATCCGCGTGTTCTCGTACTGGCGCGCAACCGAACCGGAGAAGTACTTCGATGCGGTGGCGGCGGCGCTGCTGCGAGTGGCTGACCAGGCCGCGAGGCACGGGATCACCATCGGCATCGAGAACGAACACGCCTGCAATGTCGCGATCGCCACCGAAGCTGCGCGCCTTCTGGACGCGGCGCGCCATCCGAACCTGAAGCTGATCTGGGATCCCGCCAATTGCTATGTATCGGGCGAGAATCCGTTTCCGGAGGGCTATGCGAAGCTGCCGAAGGACCGCATCGTCCATGTGCACGCGAAGGACTGCCGCATGGGACCGGATCACACGCCCGAATGGGGCCCGCTCGGCCAGCGCGATATCGACTGGCGCGGCCAACTTAGTGCGCTTCTGGCCGACGGCTACACGGGCTGGATCAGCCTCGAGACGCACTGGCGAGGGAACGATCGAATGGAGGCCAGCCGCATTTGCGGACTGAATCTGCGAAAGCTGCTCGGCTCGCGCTAACGGCGATCTCCAGCGTCATCTTTATCGGCAATTCGCTCCGCCTGCCGCTTCTGGATGACGCAGACGCCTCGCATGCCCTCGTTTCCCGCGAAATGCTGGAGCGCGGCGACTTCGTGGTGATGTTCCTGAACGGCATCCGCTATCTGATGAAGGCGCCGCTGCATTACTGGGCGGCGGCGGCCAGCTACACCGTCTTCGGCCAAACCGAATTCGCCACGCGCCTGCCGGTGGTTCTCGCAATGATCCTGCTGACGCTCGCGACATTCGAGTTCGGACGGCGCTTTTTCAGCGCGCGCGCGGGCTTCAATGGCGGCCTGGTCACCGCCACCAGCCTCGGCATGTTCCTCTTCACGCGCATTATGATTCCCGAAGCCATCTATGCGCTGCTGTTCACGGCAATCTTCTACCTGTTCCTGCGCGCGTGGACCGGCAGTCTGGACAGACGCATCGGGTATTGGGGCGTCGCCGTTCTCACGGCGCTCGCGGTGCTTACGCGCGGACTGGTGGGCATCGTATTTCCAATCGGCGCTATCTTACTGTTCATCCTCCTGACCGGGCAGTGGAAGCGCTGGCGCGAACTGCATCTCTTCTCGGGCGCCCTGATCTTCCTCGCGATCGCGGCGCCATGGCACATCCTTGCCGAGCTGCGCGCGCCGGGATTCGCATGGTCGTACTTCATCAACGAGCACATCAATCGGGCGCTCGGGACGCGCTTCCCGCCGGATTACGACGCTGTGCCGCTGTGGCTGTGGTTATCAGCGCATCTCGCGTGGTTCTTCCCGTGGAGCGTGTTCATGGGCTTCGCTTTGCTTGAGCTGCCACACCCGCGAACATGGCGCCGCGGAGCGATGACGATGGAGGCGCAGGCGCGGCTGCTGCTCTTCGTCTGGGCGGCCGTCATTCTTGGATTCTTCTCGGTGTTTGGCGGATCGCGCATGGAGTACTACAGCTTGGGCGCGTGGCCCGCGATCGCCATTCTGCTCGGACTTGGCATGGCGCACGCGGAAGAGCGGCAGTCATGGTGGCTGTCTCGGGCGCAGGGCGTGCTCGCGGTGATGGGGCTGACGATCGCGGCGGCGCTCGGATTTCTGGTCTGGCAGGCATCCGGCGTCCAGCCGAACGGCGACATTGCGCGCGACCTTACGCTGCACGACAACAACTTCTACCGGCTCTCGATGGGTCATCTCTTCGATCTGACTCCGCGGGCGTTCGCCGATCTGCGCGCGCCGGCGCTCACGGTGGCCGTGCTGTTTCCGGTCGCGTTCGGCGTCGCATGGATATTTCGCCGAAAGGGAGCCGGAATGGCCGCGAACCTGGCCGTCGCGCTCGGCATGGCGGGCTTTACCTTTGCCGCCACTGCCGCGCTGGGCGTGTTCCTGCCGCGCATGTCCTCGGCGCAACTCGCCGCCGAGATCAACAGGTATCTTCAGCCGCGGGACAAAATCATGTTCTACGGCGAATTCGATGCCGGCTCGAGCATCGCGTTCTATACCCATCGGCGCGTGTACCTCTACAACGGGCGCTACTTCAACCTGGCGTACGGGTCGCACTATGCCGATGCGCCGCACATCTTCCTCACCGACGCCGAGTTTCCCGGATTCTGGAATGGCCCTGGGCGCGTGTTTCTGTTCGTACAGCCCGAGGTTCGCGCCGCGGCTTTCGAAAGGCTGGCGCGTCTGCCCGCGGATTCGGCATGGCTGCTGGCCGAGTATGGCGGCAAACAGGTGTTCGTGAATCACCCGGTCCGGGCGGGAGAGATGACGTTCGCCGAGTATGTGGGACGGCGCTGAAAAAGTAACTGCGCAGGCTGAAAGACGGCGCTGAAAAAGTAAGTCAACGGCTGGACAAGCAGGCGAAAACGCCTGCTCCACAACGATGCATCAACAGTTTACGGCAACAGTAGAGTAGGCCTTTGGCCTGCGCAGTCACTTCTTCAGCACCGTCTCTCCAGAAACTCATGCCCCTGGGCGTGTGTAGCGGTCGGTGTTTGGAAGGGCGGAGTGTTGGCTGGGCCGTGAGACCGCCGTCGCGATGAACGGGAGTGCGGGGCTGAGGCACACTACCGACGAGCGACCGTGCAGGGATCGACAGGGTGCTGCGGGATGTATGGCGCTCAGTTGATAGTCGCCACTGGGACGAGTTGCAGTCCGCGGGCTCGCGCCTGAGCCTGCAGCGCCGCCAGTTCCCGTTGCTCGCGTTTATCTTCGAACTGCCGGGCTCCCCGGTCCACCCACGCGTGGCCTTTGGTCAGGAGTCGGTACACCAGCACGGCCAGGTAGCGCGCCATGGCTTTCACGGCCACAGCCGGCGACTTGGCCTTCCGGCGCAGATGGCGGTAGCGGGCCCCCAGGTAACTCTGACTGTTGAGCAGAGTGGTAGCCCCCATGCGCAATACGTCGGCCACGCGGTTTTTCACTTTCCGCTTCGGTCCTCGCACCGGCTTGCCTCCACTGCTGTTCTGCGTCCCGGTGAGCCCTAGCCAACTGGCGAAGTGATTCTCGTCGGCGAAGGCGCTCAGGTCGGTGCCGACTTCCGCAACGATGGTCAGTGCCCCGCAGACGCCCACGCCGTCGATGGAGGTTAAATCCACTCCGCAGATGCGCTGCAGTTCCACTTTCAGATCCGTCACCTGCGGTTCGTTGCCGCGCTTCTTCAATTTCCTGCCCCGTTTGTGCGGCAGTGGTTGCGCCTCTGACGCCGCCGGCGGCGGCTCCAGCGTACGAGCCGGCAGGGCGGCCAGATACCGTTCCAGTTGGCGGTCGCACTCCTCCATCTGCCGCTGCGTGAACCGATAGCTCTCGCGAGCCTGCCGCAGTTCGAACAACAGGTCTTCCCGCCAGTTCCCTTCCAGACTGTGCGCCACTTCTTCCCGGCTGGCCCGAATATGCGGATCGCACAAATCCGCCAGCACGTACGGGTCGCGCTCGCCATCCAGGACGGCCCCGATGATCGCCTGTCCGCTCACGCCGCTGACATCGCTGATGGTGTTGGCCAACTGCACGTTCATCTTCGTGAGCGCTTTCTGCATGTGCTGAATGGCTCGCCCCGCGTCCTCGACGTGCCGGTGGCGCAGCCGCCACAGCGTGCGGATGCCTTCTAACTGCGCCGGCAGGTGGAAGGAATCGTGCAACAGTCCGTAACGGTGCAGCTTCATCACCCACTGACATTCCTGCACGTCGCTTTTGCGTCCAGGCACGGTGCAGGTATGTTGCGCGTTGGCCAGAACCACTTTTAAACCGTGCTGCAGGAGAACGTCGAGCAGCGCGATCCAATAGACGCCGGTGGCCTGCATGGCCACGGTATCGATGTGGCAGGCCAGCAGCCATTGGGCCAACTCCTGCAGATCCGCGGTCCAGCTGCCGAATTCGCGCACCGGCTCGGGATCGCGGTCCGGCGGCACGGCCACGAAGTGGCTGGCGCTGCCTACGTCGATGCCGGCAGCGTTGGGGTGGATGACGTTCAGGGTGGGATCGCTGGCGGCCACTCGCTGGGCCAGCTTACGGCGCTCACTGCGGTTGAGACGCCCGGCCTTCAGGCGCTCGAAAGTGGACTTCCGCTGCTTCTTCATGCCATACTCCTGCTGTCTGAATTGGCAGACCCGGGCTCGGCTCGACTCGCGAAGAAATACAGACTCTCCAGCGGGGTAGGGCCGGGCCTTTTTGCAAGGCCGACTCTCCACCAATCAATGCCTCGCGGCAGTCGAAATCATGCTGAAAGACGGGCACAAAGGCGCCAGACTGTTTTGCGACCATAGCTTGCCGCCCAAGCCTGCAGCTACCAGAATGCCCCTAACTCGACCCGAGTTTCAGGCTCAATGCATCGCCCGCTTCGGGCGATGCATCTGCTGAAAGCCTGCTCTACTTCAAATACTTGTCGAACCAGGCGATGGTGCGGTCCTGCATGGCGGCGCGGTTGTCCGGCTTGACGAACATGTGGCCTTCGCCCGGATAGACCACCAGTTCCACGGGGACGCCGAGGGCGCGCAGCGCATGCCAGAACTCGAACGATTGCGGCGACGGGCACTCGGCATCGCGCTCGCCGACCTGCACCAGCGTCGGCGTCTTCACTTTCTTAATGAACTCGATGGGCGAACTTTTCGCGTACACGGCGGGATCGTCATACACGGAGGCGCCGAAGAACGGAATCATCCACTGGTCGATCAGATTCTCGCCGTAGTAGCTCTGCCAATTGGCGATGCCCGCGCCGGCCATGGCCGCGCGAAAGCGATTGGTCTGCGTGACGGTCCACATGGTCATGTAGCCGCCGTAACTCCAGCCCGTGACGCCCAGCCGGTTAGGGTCAATCGGATAGTGCGCGATCGCATAGTCGACGCCGGCCATAATGTCGCGAAGATCCCCGCCGCCGAAATCCTTCACGTTGGCCCGAGTGAACTCCTCGCCTTCCCCGTAACTGCCCCGCGGATTCGGCATGAGCACGTAATAGCCGCTCGCCGCCAGTATCGCGTCGAGCGACTGCATCGCCGGCCAGTGAGCGGTCTCCGACCCAGAGGGTCCGCCATGGATCATGACGATCATCGGATATTTATTGCCGGGCTCGACCCGCTTCGGCGGAAGAAGCCAGCCCTGAATGGTGAAGCTGTCGTTCGTCCACTGGAGACTCTCCGGTTTGCCCCACGAAACGGTTTGCGCGTCATTGACGCTGGTGATCTGTTTCCACGCGTTCACCGGGCCTGCCCAGATCTCGGGCGCGTGAGTGAAGTCGCTGCGCACAATTGCCGTCACGCTCCCATCGCGCGATGCCGCAAAGTTCGGGAAATTGCCGGCCGCGTGGACGCCTTCCGGACCCTGCCACAGCATGCGCATGCCTGAGCCGGCCAGATCCAGTTCGGAAATGGCGCTGCCGCCGCCCTGATACTCCGTGACGAGCAGGCGGCCGGGCGCGGTCCACATCGCTGAGCTCGGGGATTCCTTGCGTCCCTCGGTACGATTCACCGCCTGGCCGCCGGCGGCGGGAATGGTAAACAGGTCGCCGCCGTGAAAGCCTTCATCGCTCATCAACCCCTCGATAAACGCGATGGCGCTGCCATCGGGCGACCAGCGAGGAACCGCCACCTGAAGGGCCGGCTTGTAGATCGACCTGCCCTTGCCGGTGGAGGAGTCGAACGTATGGATCTGGGCGATCCACCAGTTGTTATCGCCGGGGCCAGGCGCCGCCGTGGCCACGAAGCTGCGGTCATCGGGCGACCAGTCGAAATCGTAGACGTGCAGATCCGGGGGCGAGACGCTGCGCACTTTGCCGGTTGAGACCTCGAGCACGGCGATCCGCTGGTTGTGAATTTGAGTATCGATGACGCCGGTCATCGCAGGCGCCGCGAACAGCGGGCCGCCGCCGCCCGCTCCCTCGATGTACAGGAACGCGATACGCGAGCCATCGTGCGACCAGTGGGGACGCGCCGCATAGCCCTGCAGGTCGGTTCTGCACCGCGCGCGCCTGCCGTCGGCCGGCACGGTCCAGAGCTGCTGCTGCTCCTGCGCGCCCGCGGTGGAGAAGAACGCGAGCGTACGCGAATCCGCCGACCAGGCAGGGTCCGAGTCGCGGCGCCCTTCATCGGTTCCCAGAGATACGTGCATCGGCTTCACGCCGCCGCCGGCAGGAGCGATGGCGAGCCGAGGCTCATACGCCGAGGCGCGTGTCTCGGTCCACGCGAGGCGCGCGCCGTCCGGCGAGACGGATACCTCCAGATAGATCTCGGTACGGCCGAGCTGTTCGCTAAGCCGGGCGGTCTGAGCCGAGAGGGTCAGGCACGCGAGAAGAGCCAAAAGCAGGCGCGTCATGCTCCGTTATTGTAGCGGGCATCGCCGCGGCATCGCGCGCTACCATGGTTGTTTCCGATGAGTGAAAATAACCCGCTGCTCCGCGAGCAATTTCGTATTCCTTTCGATGTTATCCGCCCCGAGCACGTTGAGCCCGGCATCCGTGCGTTGCTTGCCAGGGCGAACGAGAGCCTGACCGCTATCACGTCGGCTGCCGGTCCGCGCGCATGGGAGAACACCATGGAGCCGCTGGATCACCTGTCCGATCCGCTCGAGTACGCATTCGGCGTGGTCCGGCACCTCGAGTCGGTGGCCACCACGCCGGAGCTGCGCACGGCGTTTAACAACGTTCAGCCTGAAGTCAGTGCGTTCTTTTCCAGTCTCCCGCTGAATGCGGAGCTCTGGGACGCGGTGAAAAGCTATTCGGAAACGGAGCAGGCGAAGGCCCTCACCGGGGTCCGCCGCCGCTTCCTGACCAAAACCATCGACAACTTCCGCCGCCACGGGGCAGACCTGGACGCGGAAGGCAAGAAGAAGCTGGAAGCCATCGACGTCGAGCTGACGCAGATTACCACGAAATTCGGCGAAAACGTTCTCGATTCCACAAATGAGTTCGAGCTGATTATTACCGATTGCGAGCGATTATCCGGCCTTCCCGAAAGCGCCGTGGCGGCCGCCCGCGCCAGCGCCGAAGCGAAGGGACGCGAGGGCTGGCGTTTCACGCTGCAGGGGCCCAGCTATATCGCTGTGATGACTTATCTGGATGACGCCGGCATCCGCCAGCAGCTCTATCACGCTTACAACAGACGCGCGACAGAAAGCGAGCGCGACAATCGTCCGCTGATCTCGCGCATTCTGGAGCTGCGGCGGGAGAAGGCCAACCTGCTCGGCTTTTCCGATTTCGCCGACCTGGTGCTGGCGGACCGCATGGCCCACAGCGGCCGAGTAGCCGAGGAATTCCTCGCGGGGCTGAAGGAAAAAACCGTGGCGCGCTTCCGCGAGGAGAATCGCGAGCTGGCCGAGTTTGCCGGACGCGAGATGGAGCCCTGGGATGTCGGCTACTGGGCGGAGAAGCAGCGCCAGGCTCTGTACGATTTCGACGAGGAGGCGCTGCGGCCGTACTTCCCGCTCGACAGCGTGGTCAGCGGCATGTTCGAGATCGTTCGCCGGCTTTACGGTATTCGCGTTGAACAAAAGCCGGGCGTGCCCGTCTGGGACGATGCGGTGAAGTATTACGAAATCCGGGACGAAGCCAGCGGCGCCCTGCACGGCGCGTTTTACGCCGACTGGTTTCCGCGCGAAAACAAGCGCGGCGGAGCGTGGATGGACAATCTGATTACCGGGGTTGCCCACGCCGATGAATGCGAGCCGCACGCGGGCCTGATCTGCGGCAATCTGACGCCGCCGCTGGGCGGCAAGCCGGCGCTGCTCACGCATCGCGAGGTGGAAACCATTTTCCACGAATTCGGCCACCTGCTGCACCACTGCCTCAGCCAGGTGGAAGTGCGCAGCCTGGCGGGCGCGAACGTGGCGTGGGACTTCGTCGAGCTGCCTTCGCAGATCATGGAGAACTGGTGCTGGGAGCGCGACGCGCTCGATCTGTTCGCCAGGCACTACGAAACGGGCGAGCGGATACCGGAGGACTTGTTCCGGAAGATGGTCCGCGCCCGAACGTTCCGGGCGGCGAACGCGCAAATGCGCCAGCTCGGCTTTGGCTTCACCGATCTCGCGCTGCACCGCGATTACAATCCCCAGCGGGACGGCGATGTGATCCGATACGCGCGCCGCCTGCTGCAGGATTTCACGCCGGCGAAGCTGCCCGAGGATTACGCCATGATCGCGGGCTTTACGCACCTGTTCGGGAGCCCGGTGGCTTATGGCGCCGGCTACTATTCGTATAAATGGTCGGAGGTGCTGGACGCCGACGCATTCTCGCGGTTCCGGCTCGAGGGCATTTTCAGCCGCGAGGCCGGGATGGCCTTCCGCAGGGGGATTCTGCAGCGCGGTGACAGCGAGGATCCTGCCGAGTTGTACCGGGCCTTCATGGGCCGGGATCCGGACCCGAACGCGCTGCTCGAACGCAATGGGTTGCTCGCTCCGCGAGCCTGACGGGTAATTCGAAAAGGCCGACGGGGGCGTCGGCCGCGGTCGCGGGCGCCCGCCCCACCATCAGTACGCGAACAGCGGAGCGAGCTCCGGCTTCGCCTCCACCGCCTGTTGCCAGCAGTTCCGCGCTTCCTCGGTTTGGCCGATCGCGTTCAGAGTGTTGCCGAGGTTGAGCAGCGCTTCGCCGAAGCCTTCTTTCCATGCGGCGGCTCGCCGGAACGATTTCGCGGCCTCATCGTCAAGCCCTTCTTTGTGCAGCAGCAGACCGAGGTTGAAGGCGAGCTCCGGCGCTTTTTCGCCAAGCTCGTCGAGCTTGTTGAGCGCATCGAGCGCATCGACATAATCGGATTGTTCGAGGGCCAGCGAGCAGAGAGCCGTGAGCGCCGGCACAAAGGAGGAATTGCACTCGAGCGCGCACCGGAAAGCGTCGGCCGCGTTATCGCGCAGACCGGAACGCCACTGGGCTATTCCCAGGTTGAGCCACGCCTCCGGCCACTTCTTCCGCAGGCGAACGCAGTTCGCAAACGCCTCGGCCGCGCGTTCGAACATTTCCTGTTGCAGACGAATGAAGCCGAGCCGGAAGCTGGCATCCTCCCAATCCGGTTTCAGCCCCGCCAGACGCGCGAGGTACTCGGCTGCGCCGGCGAAATCGGAATCTCGTTCGCAGAGGAGGCTCAGATTCCAGAGCGCGCCGGCAGAGGCTGGATCGCACTCGAGAGCGCGCAGATACTCGACCTTCGCCACGCCCGTATTCCCGCGTTCGTGAAGCAGCAGGGCCAGATTGGCGTGCGCGTGAGCGGCATCGGCGTTGATGTGAACGGCCTCGCTGTAGGCCTGCACGGCTTCGTCCACCGCATCGTTCCTCTGATACGCGAAGGCCAGGTTGTACCAGGCCTCCCAGCTAACCGGCGAGATTTTTGTCAATTGCGAGCAATATCTCGTGGCCGCTCGGAAATCGCCTCGCGCCAGTGCGAGCGTGGCCAGACCTTCGAGCGCCGGACGGGACTGCGCCCGCACCTTCAACAGCTTCTCGCAGCACTCCTGGAGCGTGCTGTCGTCCTTGCGGGATGCCGAGAGCGCAATGACATTCGCGAGCAGCTCGGGAGTGTCTCCGCCATCCTTCCGCAGAGCGCTCCAGACGTCCGCGGCCTCGTCCAGACGGCCCAGCATCTGCAGCGTCACTGCTCTTCCAAACAACGCTACGCCGTTCCCGGGCTGGCTGGCGAGACAGGTATCGAAGGCCGCCAGCGCCTCATCGGCAATCCCGGCGTGAAGAAGACAGATGGCCAGTCCGAGCCAGCACTCAACGTGCTCCGGATCCTTATCCGCGGACGCCGCGAATTGAAATACCGCGTCTTCAAACCGCCGCAGCTTATAGAAGCAGAGGGCGATGTTGAAGTTGGCGGCGCGATGTTCCGGGACCTGCTGGAGCAATTCGGAATAGCTTGCGCGCGCATCTTCCCACCGGCCCAGCTCGAACTCGAGCTGTCCTCTGGCCCACCATAAGTCGGGCGTACTCTCGCCGTCCTCAATGGCCCGCGCCGCTTCCGCGACCGCGTCCGCAGTCCTGCCCTCGCTCTGCAGGGCGACCACGGTAGCCAAAGCCGAAGCCGCCTGCCGTTTCGGGGCGCCGGGCTCGACGACATCCTCGTGGATGAGCGCATGGACCAGCTGCTCATCGATTACCCACAACCATCTGTCTGTTACGTCGGACATGCTGCGACTCCGTTATCCATCGGCAGGCCGGTTCGAAATGTTCAGCCAGCGCGCAATTCTTCGGGCGGCGGCCGCTCCGGCAATACCCTTTTCCACAGTGGAGAATGCGGGAGCGGGAATTTCTTCCTGCTCCATCGGCGAGCGACGCGGGGCTGTTGGATCCTGCTTTCCGGCTGTCCCATTTCTCGCCTTACGCCCGCCTCTGGACCTGTTTTGCGCCGCTCCGGAGAAAGCCATCTTCGGGCGCAGCGGCAACACATCGAACGAAGGTATTCGCGGCGTCGTTCGAACGAGGTCGATTGCCTGAAGAGTCTTCATCAGCCGCGGCTTGCTCGCCAATGGGGCCGGTTTCACCTCCACGGGGAACCAGACACCGATGATTTCCGGCACAACCGACCCAGGAGAGGCCTCGCCGGGCACATCCTCAGACTGCTCGAGCGTGGTTTCCGGCGCCTCTGCCGCCGCAACCGCCGTCTCGGGAGTCTGCTGAATCTCTTCAGTCGGTTCCTCAGGCTCGTGGCTCAGTTCCAACCCGCGCGCGTCAGCAGGCGTGTCCACGGGCTGAACAAGTGGCTCCGCAGCCTGCGCAACCGCTTCGGCGTTTTCGGCAGGTTCAGCGGAGGCCCCCGCTCGGCCTGGCAGGATGTCCGCTGGGTCGAATGCGAGTCCGCCGGTCCAGACGAGTTCCAGCGACGATGCAAACTCGGACGCCGCCTCGATTGAAATCGGACAGTACTCGGCGATCCTGAACTCGCCACTGTCGGGAGCAAGCGCCTTTACATCGAGCCCGACGGCTTCGGCCCATCCCGGCCTGGGCATCGCCGCGAGATTCAGAACGTGTTCAAGCGTGTGTGACTCAGGCTGTGGACAGCTCGGAACCGGCCCTGAGATTTCGACCAGGATTCCCGCGGCTGCGCCGGGCGAATCAGGCGTCGCGCGCCGGACAGCCCGAACCACCTCGGCCCATGCCGGCTTCGCCTCTGTTCCCAGGACCAAGGCGTGCTCGATGCTACGTAACTCAGGCTGTGGACGGGCCGGAAGCGCCGAAAAAGTTTCGAAGTGGGCCGTTGCCGGTGAGTCCAACGTCCCGCGCCTGACGGCCCCGACAGACTCTGCCCATGCCGGCTGCGCCTCTGTCCCTATGCCCAAAGCGTGGTTAAGCGTACGGAACTGAGGCTGGGGGCGGGCCGGAACCGCGGGAGAGGTTTCGAGATGAGCCGTTGCCGGCGAGTCCAGCGCCCTGTCCCTCATGAAGTGAACAGCTTCGGCCCACGCCGGCTGCGTCCCTGTTCCGATGCTCAAAGCGTGCCCGAGCGTTCGTGACTGAGGCTGTGGACGCGGCGTGACCGCCGGAGAGGTGTCGAGCCGGGCCGTTGCCGGCAAGTCCGGCAAATGAGTCAGTGGATACCTGACCGTGGCGGCGGGCGCGGGCTGCGCCTGCGGCAGCACCAACGCAGTTCCGGGCAGTATGGCGGCTTCGCGCGTCCACTCCACCGCGTCCGTGACGCCTGGCGGATCGCACTGAACCGATGACGTTCCGGGGAGAATGACAGGACCGCTTGCGGGAACCACAGCTTTAGCGTGAGCGGGCGCCGGCGAGACGTGTACCGCCGAGAGCCCCGGCGGTCCGGCCTGCCCGGTCGTCCACTTGCCCGCGCCGGCCATAACCGGATGAACCTTGAAATCGCGTGGCGATACCGACTCGAGCATAAGGTCGGCGGTGCCGGTTGGATCATGCCAGACTGCCGTTTGAACAGACGCCTCCGGTGCGGACTCGCCCACACGCGCGCGCGGATGTTCGTCACGACTCTGCGCCTGGAGCAGCCGGCTTAGCGCAAGGCGATTATATTCTTCGTGATAGGTTTGCCGGTGCGCTTCCGAGCAGAAGTCGCCCTCGCCGGTCAGCTTCTTCAGCAGCGGGAGGCGTTTGCCGCAGTACAGACACCGCATACGCTCTATTCATCGGCGGATCGGTTCAATCTGTGGAGATGTAAAAGTAAGTTTATCTCAGATAAATGACCTGGCGCGCCTCGACTGGAGCATGGGCCGTCACCAATTTCCGTCTTACTTCACGGCGCGCGGCGGCTCACGCGTTTGAGTTGTTCCGTCAACTTCTGAAAAACGCTGAGGTTTACAGCTGGATTCCGCACCGGACAGATCGCGAACCGGGGAAGGTCCAGGCGAGGCTCCGGAAGCGCTTCGCACGGGTCCCTAAAGTTATACCCTTACGCGCCGATCATATGGGTGCTCCCTGAGCCGCATGCCGGATTGGGGACGATTACCCGGACCCTTTGGCCGGGAACAGAGCCGGCGCGCTCCGTGGAAACTCGTGTCCGGCAGGAGAATTGAACGACAAAATGGCAAAACATGAAGCTCTGAAAATTCAACTGGACAACCTCAAGAGCGCGCTTCCGGAACTGAGAGGCGTGCTTCTGGCTTCGGTGGAGGGCCTGCCGGTGGCGCATGCGCTGTCCAACGGCCTCGATCCGAATCGTATTGCCGCGATGGCCGCGGCGGCTTCCAGCCTCGGACGCCGCATCAGCGACAGCATGGCCTCGGGCGTCCTGAACGAAGTGTGCGTGCGCGGCGACGACGGCATGCTGTTCATTTACAACGCCGGCCCGAAAGCGATTCTGGCAGTAATGGGGCCGACGCCTTCCAACGCCGGTCTGATCCATCTGGAAGCCCGCACGGCGGCGAAGGACATCTCCGAGCTGTTCTGATCTGGGCGGCCTGAACTCGCTCAGCGTGCGATAGCGGGAGCCTGGCGCGGCAGCCGGATATTCACTGGCGCCTGGCCCGGGCGCAGGATTGCTTCGGGAGACGCGCACAGGTTGAATTGCGCTCGGCCAGCGTGCGGTGATCGGTGGCGCATTCCGGATACTGGACTGGCCGAACCTGGGGGCCAGTTGTCCGCCCGTTCCCTTGGGATCCGAACCTGCTTCATGGCGCTGCCGGCGCTCCGATATGCTGGTAGCGTTCCGTATGAACGCGGGGGCATGGCAATCGCTGCTGGAAGTGTCCAACAGCATCCTGGAACACCGGGATATCGGTGCGCTGTTCCGCAGCCTCGCGCCGCATCTCCGGCGTGTCCTGCCGTTCGATTTTATCGCGGTGGTGCTCCACGACCAGTCCACCGGCTGCATGCGCCTGCACGTGCTCGAATCGACCAGCGCGGCCGAAGCGCCCTGCATTGAGCTGCCCGTGAGCGAGTCGCCGGCCGGCTGGGTCACCACCCATCAGCAGCCGCTGGTGGTGGCGGACGTTCGCCGCGAGAGCCGCTGGCCGCGCGTGCTCGATATTCTTCGTGAGAGCCGCATCGGCGCCTGTTGTTTTTTGCCTTTGACCACGGCCCACCGGCAACTCGGCGCGCTGAGCTTCGGATATGTCGGCGAGCATGCCATCGCCGCGGAAGAACTGGAGTTCATGGGGCAGGTGGCCGCCCAGGTGGCGGTGGCGGTTGACAACTCGCTCAACGCCGCCTCCGCGCTCGAGTTCCAGCGGCAGCTCGCGCACGACCGCGATCGTCTCCGCGCGCTGCTCGAAATCAGCAACGCCATGGTGTCGCAATTGGCGCTCCGGGAGCTGTTCGCCGCCATTACAGCGTGCCTGCGCCGGGTGGTTCCCCACGAGTACTCGAGCCTCGCCCTGCACGAGCCCGGCGACGACTGCCTGGTGCTGCACGCGCTGGAATTCGAGACCGGCAGCGGCGCTCATCGAACAGGATGCGCGAATCCCCATCGACGGATCGTTATCCGGGATGGCCTTCCGCGATGGCAGGCCACTGGTTCTGGCTACCCTCGACGCGCCGCAGGCGTCGTCCGGCATTGCGCGTCTGCTCCGGGCCGAGGGGCTCCAGTCCGCGTGTATCATCCCGCTGGTCACCCGCAATCGCACGCTCGGCACGGTGAATCTGGCGAGTATCCGCGAGAACGCGTTTTCGTCCGAGGACGTCGAGTTCCTCACACAGATTGCCGCGCAGGCCGCGATTGCTATCGAAAATGCGCAGGCTTACCGGGAAATTGAGCGGTTAAAGAACAAGCTGGCCGAAGAAAAGCTGTATTTACAGGACGAGATTCGAAGCGAGCGGAATTTTGGAGACATTATCGGCGACAGCGGCGCTTTCCGCCGCGTCCTCGGACAGGTAGAGACAGTGGCCCCCACCGGCGCCGCGGTTCTGATTCTCGGCGAGACCGGGACCGGCAAGGAACTGATTGCGCGCAGCCTGCACGACCTCAGCGCGCGCCGAGACCGGACGTTCGTGAAGGTGAACTGCGCGGCCATTCCCGGCGGTCTTCTGGAAAGTGAGCTGTTCGGGCACGAGCGCGGCGCATTCACCGGCGCCATCGCGCAGCGCATCGGCCGTTTCGAACTGGCCGATGGCGGCACGCTTTTCCTGGATGAGGTGGGCGACATACCGCTCGACCTGCAGCCGAAGCTGCTGCGCGCTCTGCAGGAGCAGGAGTTCGAGCGGCTCGGCAGCGCCCGCACCATTCGCGTGAACGTCCGCGTGATCGCCGCCACCAACCGCGATCTGGCGCGCATGGTGGCCGAACAGCAGTTTCGCGCCGACCTGTATTACCGGCTGAACGTGTTCCCCGTTCGCGTCCCTGCGTTGCGCGAGCGGCCGGCGGATATCCCCATGCTGCTCCGCTACTTCGTGGAGAAGTGTTCGCGCCGCCTGAACAAGCGTATCGATTCCATTTCCCCCGATTCCATGAAGGCGCTGATTCGCTACTCGTGGCCGGGCAATGTCCGCGAGCTCGAGAACATCGTCGAGCGTGCCGTGATCCTGTCGCCGGGACCGACGATCGACATTCCTATCGCCGAACTCCGCGACGCCTCCTCCGCGCCGGTGAGTGAGGCTGCCACGCTCGAGACCGCCGAGCGTTCCCATATCCTGCGCGTGCTCGAGGGAACAGGCTGGAAACTGGCGGGCTCCGATGGCGCGGCGGCGCGGCTGGGGATGAAGCGCACCACGCTGCAATCGAAGATGAAGAAGCTTGGCATCGGCCGCCCGCCATACGCGAGCGCGGCGCCGAAATAGCGGCAGTCGCCGTAATGGCGGCAGCATCCGCTCGGCAGTCGCAGGTAAGTTCCTGTGTTTCAGTGTCTTGCCATGGGCCGCCACCTGCCCTGATCATTGGCGTGTTGAAGATCACTACCATCGAAACCAGCGAGGGTGTGACGCTGCGTCTCGAAGGCCGCCTTGTCGGCCCGTGGGTTGCCGAATTCAACAAAGCGGTGGCGGGGTGCGGCAAACGCACGCTGACCGTGGATCTGACCGATACGACGTACGTGGACGCGGCCGGCCGCAAAGCTCTCGCCAGCGCGAGGGATCGCGGCGCTCGGCTGATCACCGCGGGCGCGCTCATGGCCGCGCTGGTGGCGCAGGTTCCCGGTCTGTCCTGAGCCGGGGTTAGAGAACACAATGCCAACAACTGCCGACTACGAAATCGAAGAACAGAAGCTGACGGACAGTCCTCCGCCGACGGCGCCGCCGAAATCGCGGGCGAAGTTCATCCTCCTGGCTGTGCTGCTGATCGCTGCCGGCGGCGCGGTGTGGTATTGGCTCGCGACGGCTGACCGGGTGACCACCGACGACGCGGAGGTGGACGGGCACATCGTGCCGATCGCCTCGAAAATCTACGGCAACGTGCTGGAAGTGCTCGTCAACGACAACCAGCAGGTGAAGAAAGGCGACGTGCTGGTGCGCATCGACGCGCGCGATTACCAGGCGCGAGTGGACCAGGCGCGGGCAGCGCTGCTCTATGCGCAGAGTCAGTCGAGCGGGGCCACGGTGGGCGTGCCGCTGGTGCGCGAAGTCACCACGACGTCCACGGATCAGGCCAGCGCGCAGTTGCAGGCAGCCGAAGCCGAACTGGCCAGAGCGACAGCGGATTATCAGCGCGCGGCCGGCGCGGACGTGTCGTTCGCTCGGGCCAATGTGGATGCGGCCGAGGCCACCATGGAGAGAGCGAAAGCGGACCTCGACCGTATGCGGCCTCTGGTGGATAAGTCCGAGATTTCGAAACTGCAGTTCGATTCCTACGTCGCCGCGGCCAAAGTGGCCGAGAGCCAGCTCAGCGCGGCGAAAGAGAAACTCTCTTCGGCCAGCGGCGATGCCGCAACGAAGAAGGAAGCGGTGGCCGCGGCCGAGGCGCGCATCGCTCAGGCGAAGGCGGCGGTGGCCCAGGCCCAGGCGAACAAGAGGCAGGTGACGGTGCAAAGCGCGCAGGCGGCTTCGGCCGGCGCCGGCGTCGAGCAGGCCCGCGCCAATCTGGAAACGGCGGAACTCCAGTACGGCTACACGGCCATCGTGGCGCCGGTGGATGGGCGAGTGACCCGGAAGAATGTCGAGGCGGGTCAGATTGTGCAGCAGGGCCAGTCGCTAATGACGCTGGTGCCGCTGAACGACATCTGGGTGACGGCGAACTTCAAGGAGACGCAGCTCAGGAACGTCGCCCCTGGCCAGCGCGCCGAGGTGCACGTGGATCTGAGCGGGCGTAAGTTCAGCGGGCGCGTCGATTCCATCGCCGCCTCCACCGGTGCGCGCATGAGTCTGCTGCCGCCGGAGAACGCCACCGGCAACTTCGTGAAGGTGGTGCAGCGCATTCCGGTAAAGATCGTGCTCGATCCGCTGCCCGCCGATGCAGTGCTGCGCCCAGGCATGAACGTGGACGCCACCATCTTTACGCGCTAGCGCGAGCCCGCCATGGCAGTTTCGGCTCTCAGCACGACGTTTGCGTCCGGCCTTGACCGCGACGGCATCAATCCGTGGATCATCGCGCTCACGGTGATGCTGGCCACCTTCATGGAGGTACTGGACACCAGCGTTGCGAACGTGGCGCTGCCGTACATGGCCGGCAACCTTGGCGCTACCAACGACGAGGCCACGTGGGTGCTCACCTCGTACCTGGTCTCGAACGCCATCATCCTGCCGATGGCCGGATGGTTCGCCATGCTGTTCGGCCGCAAGCGTTTCTACATGACCTGCGTGCTGCTGTTCACCGTCAGCTCCGCATTGTGCGGGCTCGCGCCCAGCCTGACCATGCTGATCGTGTTTCGAATCATGCAGGGAGTGGGCGGCGGGGCGCTCCAGCCCGTATCGCAAGCCATCCTGCGCGAAACCTTCCCGCGCGAAAAGCAGGGCATGGCGATGGCGGTGTACGGCATCGGCGTGGTGTTTGCGCCGGTGATCGGGCCGACGCTGGGCGGATGGATCACCGACAACTTCTCCTGGCGATGGATCTTTCTGATCAACATTCCGGTCGGCGTGCTCGCGCTCGCGCTGACCCAGGTGATCGTTCACGATCCGCCATGGCTGAAGCGGCGCACTTTCCGCGACGGTCTGCGTATAGATTTCATGGGCCTCGGCCTGCTCTCGGTGGGACTAGGCGCGCTGGAGATCATGCTGGATGAAGGTCAGCGCAACGACTGGTTCGGATCGAATCTCATCGTCTGGACAGCGGTGCTTGCCGGCGTATGTCTGACGGCCGTCGTGGTGTGGGAGCTGGGACAGAAAGATCCGGTGGTGGACTTCCATCTCCTGAGGGACCGCAATTTCGCCATCTCCACGTTTTCGATGTTCTCGCTTGGCTTCGTGCTGTATGGAAGCACGGTGCTGCTGCCCTTGTTCATGCAGGAGCTGCTGGGCTATACGGCGACGCAGAGCGGCATGGCGCTCTCACCCGGCGGTCTGGTGATCATGTTCTTCATGCCGGTGGTGGGGCTGCTGGTGCCGCGCGTGCAGCCGCGATGGCTGGTCGTGTACGGACTGCTGGTGGCCGCCCTCGGCCTGTGGATGATGGGCGGCTTCAATCTGGAGGTGGACTTCCGTCACATCATCGTGGCGCGCATGGTGCAGAGCGCGGGGCTGGCGTTTCTGTTCGTACCGATCAACGCGATGGCGTTTTATTACATGGCGCGCGAACGGTTGAGCTATGGTACAGGGCTGATGAATCTGGCGCGCAACATCGGTGGCAGCACCGGCATCGCCTTCGTCACCACGTTCCTTGCGCGCACGCAGCAGAAGCACCAGAACGATCTGATCGGCCATTTCACCCAGCTCGACACGCCGTTCACCGAGCGGTTGCAGGGGCTCACGCAGATGCTGCATCAGCAGGGCTATTCAATGGCCGACGCGGCCACGCGCGCGCAGGCGATGCTGTACGGGTTGGTGGAGCGGCACTCGGCGGCGCTGGCATTTCTGGATGCGTTCCGGGTGCTGGCGGTGGTGTTCGTTTGCCTCGCGCCGTTCATGTTCCTGATGCGCGGCACGAAGACGAAGAAGGGCGAAGTGGTTATCGGGGAGTGAGGGAGTGAGGGAGAGCGGAGGTACCATTGAGTCTATGGACATTGCGGAGATCCAGCGCGAAATAGAGTTGTTGTCCACGGAGCAGCAGGCTGTGCTATTGGACTGGCTTGCCGAGCGAGACCGCCGGCAATGGGATACCGAGATCGAGCGTGACTTCTCCACGGGCGGCGCCGGCATGCGGCTTCTCGAGAGGGTCGAAGCGCAAATCCGTCGGGGTGAGTCCACGACCATCGGTAAGGGCCAGTAGCGTTCAGTGCGTCTCCGCTCCTGCGCCCTGCCGGAGTTCTGGAAGTGCTATGCGTCACTGCCGGCGAGCGTTCGTGGGTTAGCGGATTCAAAATTCGCGCCATTCGAAAAAGACCCGTTTCACCCGTCTCTGGCCCTTAAACGCAAGGGCGAAGTCTGGACCGTTGACGTGGGCCGTTCTTACCGCGCAATCGCGTATCGAGAACAGGACACCTTCCATTGGTTCTGGATCGGTACGCATGAGGCGTACAACAACCTCCTCTCTCGGTTGAGGTAGCCTGCGGCTCCCGTACGGGCCAGACAGTGGAGACGGCCGATCCCGTCATCGAACCAGCGTTCCAGGCTGGTCCGCTTCCTGCTTCATAGCGCTATCCGTCAACTCAGAGTCGATGCGCACGAAGAAGTCCTTCTGTGGACAGGCGAGCAGCCAGTCAATAGCGCCCTCGTTCCGCGGAGCCGCACGCCGGACGAGTCGATAGCCCCCTCAATCGACACGCTCGACTTCGAACTCCTGCCCTGGCTGGACACGGTCCATTCGCCGGAATTCTGCCGGTAGAACGATCTGGCCCTTCGATCAGGCCACCCGCGCGAGCCGGCGAACCGCGAGCGCGGTGAAGACCACGGTAATGGCCGCCAGTACGGCCAGATGAATTGCCGCGGCTCCCTGGCTCGGCAGGCCCATCGCCCACAGCGCCATCTGTTGCAGTCGCCAGGCCGGCGAAATGACCGCGATCCAGTACATCGACTTCGGCAGCGGGAACAGAATGCCGGAGAGATAGATCATCGGCAGGTAGAGCAGGTTCACGAAAGCCGGCGAGCTCTTCGCCGACGCGAGCGAGCCGATGAAGAAGCCGAGCGCGCAGAACGGCAGCGAGCCCGCGATGCACACCAGCGACACGCTGAGCGCCTGAACGGGACTGAGCCAAAGATGAGCGATGGGGGCGGCGGCAACCATGGAGGCCATTACGATGGCCACGAACAGCATGGACATCAGCATCTTCGCAATCAGCGAAGCGGCGGGCGGCGCGGGCAGCGCGCGCCTGAGCCGGAGCAGCCCCTGATCGCGTTCGGCGGCGACGGTTACGCCGAACCCGAACATCCCCGGTCCCATGACGCCCAGAATGGAAAACCCGAGGAACGTGAACAGGCCGGCCTTCGGGTCCTTCGCAATCTCCGATCCGAACAGCACCACCCCGAACAGCAGATACAAAGCCACGGGCAGAAGAAGGAACGGTCCGGCAAAAGCCGGGGCGCGCAGCATGCGCAACGATTCGTACTTCGCCTCGATGGCATAAGACCGCAGCACGCGCGCGCGCGGCATCTCGAGCGGCACATTGACGACAGCTACAGCGGGATTCATTGCACTACCTCCTGTGTGAGTTCGGTGAACGCTTCGGCGAGACCGGCGCGCTGTACTTCCAGATCCTGCAGGTCGTCATCGGCATCCAGCAGACGACGCACGACGCTTTCCGTGTTGCTGGCGGTGACGTGCAACCCGCGCTGATCGCGCACCACCGTGTGCACGTCCGGCCAGGTTCGCACGACGGCGGCGTCGAGGCGGGTGCGGCAGGTAACGCGCTTGCGCACCACCAGAGACCGCATCTCGCTCACCGATCCCGTGGCGATCAGCCGGCCTTTGTTGAGCACCGCCACGCGATCGGCCAGCGCTTCCGCTTCCTCCAGATAATGAGTGGTCAACACGATGGAGCAGCCGTCGCCGATGAGCCGGCGCAGAGTGGCCCACACCATCTCGCGCGACTGGATGTCGAGACCCACGGTCGGCTCGTCGAGAAACAGCAGACGCGGGCGCCCGGCGACGGCCAGCGCGAACTGCACTTGTCGCTTCTGCCCGGTGGAAAGCTTGCCGTAGGGACGCTTATTGAGGGCCGCGGTTCCGGTCATCTCCATGGCCTGGTCAGGCGTCAGCGGGTGGGGATAATAGCTCGCCACCAGGTCGATCTGTTCGCGGACCCTCAGCTCGGGCGCGAGCGCAGCTTCCTGCATCATCACGCCCACCTGACGGCGCGATTCCACTCGGGAGGGCGACAGGCCGAACAGGCGCGCCGATCCGGCGTCGGGCTGGTCGAGGCCGAGCAGAAGCGCAATGGCCGTTGTCTTTCCCGCGCCGTTCGGGCCGAGCAAGGCGAAGAGCTCACCGGGCCGAACCGCGAGATCGAGCTCATCGAGCGCCGTGATTTTACCGAATCGTTTGGTGACGCCGGACAATTCCGCAAGCGAGTGATTGTTCATGGCAATTACGAGTCTGCCGCGTTCCAGGCGTTTTCAAAAGCGCGATTTGACGAGATGGATGAACGGAGGGGCGAACCGGCCGGGTCTTCAAAACGGGTTCGCGGTCAGGGCTTTCAGTCTCTCGTTATACATGCGGCCGGACTGCAGACGGACCCCGTTGGAAAGCGTGATGACATACTCGCCGTGCATGGCTGGCTGCAGCTCTTTGATGCGCCGCACATTGACGATTACCGAGCGATGAATGCGCAGGAATGTCTCCGGGTCGAGGGACTTCTCCAGCACGTTCATGGTGACATGCAGGAGGTGCTCGGCGCGGCCGGCGTGAAGCTGCACGTAGTTTTCGGCGGCCTCGATCCAGTCGATATCGTCGACGTCCACGAAAAGGGTACGGCCCGCCGAGCGGACGGCGAGCCGCTTCAGAGCGTTCCGTGGCGCCGCAATGGTCTCGAGCAGAGACAGGATCTGACGGCTCGGATCTTCGGAAGCAGTTGCGGTGAGGCGCGCCTTCGCACGCGCCAGAGCCGCGCCGAAACGCTCCGCGGTGACCGGCTTGAGCAGATAATCGATGGCGTTGATTTCGAATGCCTGAATCGCGTACTTGTCGTGCGCGGTGACGAAGACGACCGCCGGCATCTTCTCCGCCCCGACCTCGCGCACCACCGCGAAGCCATCCATTTCGGGCATCTGTACATCCAGAAACACCAGATCGGGCGCTGCCGCGCGGATGCGCTCCACCGCTTCGCGCCCATCTCTCGCTTCATCGATGGCCGTGAAATCCGGATCGCGGGCGAGCAGAAGGCGGAGGCCCTCGCGCGCCAGCGGCTCGTCATCAACCAACAGCGCTCGGAACGGCATGCGCCTCCATCAACGCGGCTTCGGAGCTCTCGGGCATCATGCGGCAGGGAAAAACCACCGTTGCCACAACGCCTCCGCTCTCGCCATTTTCGACCGAGAGGCGCGCAGAGCCGCCGTACAGACGCTCCAGGCGCGCACGCGTGTTGGCGAGTCCGATACCGCGCGTCTGGCCGGCGCCCGGTGAGACCAGCCCCGGGCCGTCATCGGTGACTCTGATTTCCAGCAGGTCGCAGACTCGCCAGGCGCCAATTTGAATCCGCCCGGCCGAAGAACTGCGCCCGATGCCATGGCGTATGGCATTTTCCACAATAGGCTGCAGGATCATGTGCGGGACCGCGGCATCGAGCACCTCGGGATTCGCCGCAATCTCCACCTTGAGCCGGTCCTGAAAGCGGACCTCCTCAATGGAGAGGTAGAGCTGCAGATATTCCAGCTCACGGCGCAGCGGCACTTCCTGAGCCTCCACGTCATCCAGAACGCAGCGGAGCAGATCGCTGAGTCGCGACAGCATCTCCTCGGCCTCGCGGCCTTTCTGCTGCCTCACCAGCACCATGATGGCGTTGAGCGTGTTGAACAGGAAGTGCGGCTGCAGCTGCATTTTGAGGGCGCTCAGATGCGCCTGCACCAGTTGCTTCTGCAATTCGGCCGACCGCAGCTCGAGCCGGAGCGCTTCCTGCTTCCGCTCCTGGTAGCGAACATACCAACCGTACGCGTACTGCATGCCGAGGAGGCCCCAGTAGTTCAACATGCCCTGATGAAAGCCGATGATGAGCAGAAAACCGAGCGTCGCCGAAAAACTCGTGAAGAGGCCGGGGAAGATGCCGGTCCGCCTGAGAATGGCAGCCTCGATGGTGAGCTGAACGAAGGAGACGAGAACGCTCAGGGGCAGGTGGACTGCGATCCTGCGCCCCAGACGGGCTCGTTCGAGTGGGAACTTTCGGCCGAGCCACAGAATCACAGGCGTCAGCAGGAACCAGAGCCAGACGCCGGCCATCCAGCCGATCAGATGGTGCCACCACGGATACGGACCGCCGGTGACCAGCTTCTGGACGATGTCCTGGCTGAACATGAACAGGCCAAGAAAGGTCCAGGCCATGAAGCACGCCGCCCACAGGAACAGCCGGCGTCTGCGCGCACTTCTCATCAGGACTCCACGTTATCGCAAAGAGCAGCCGGACCGCGCCGCCGGATTGACGAACCGGCCCCGTGGCGGGACGAACGGGCGCCGGCTGGAAGAAACAGTTCGGTTTAACCTTACCTCGTCTATGGGGAATCGGCTGCCCATTCCACTTGAAATGAGGCTAAGATCGTCTGACGGAGGCTGTTGTGGGTGATGCTCAGGCGGAAGGCATTACGAGGTTATTGCGCGCCTGGGCGGCCGGAGACGCTTCCGCCCTGGATCGGGTGTTTCCCGATGTTTACGCCGAATTACAGCGCATTGCCGGAAACCGCTTTCGAGCCCGTAGACTTGGCCAGACCATCGACCCCACCGGCCTTGTCCATGAGGCGTACCTCCGGCTGAGCCGCTCGCAGCCGGTGGAGTGGCAGAACCGTACGCACTTCTTCGCCGTGGCCGCCACCCTCATGCGCCGCATTCTCGTTGACCACGCCCGTGCGCGGGACGCCGCCAAACGGGGTGGCGGCATGTCAGTGACGCTGAGTGAGCCGACCGATCAATCCACCGTGTTGTCGGCTGAGCTTCTGGATATTGACGCCGCCATGAACGAACTCGCCGTTCTGGACCCGCAGCAGGCCCGGATCGTCGAAATGCGGTTCTTCGGAGGTCTCTCCATCGAGGAGACGGCTGCGACGCTCGGCATTTCCCCGGCCACCGTGAAACGCGACTGGGCCGTGGCCAAGACCTGGATACGCCGGCGCCTCACCGCCAAAGAGCAGGACGAGCCATGAATCCCGCGACATGGCAGCAGGTATCGTCGTTGTTCTCCGACTGCCTGCAGCGCTCGCCCATTGGACGTGAGCTTCTGCTGTCCAGCCTCGAAGGGTCGCAGCCGGATGTAGTGAAGGAAGTTCGTGCGCTTCTGGCCACCTACGAAGAAGACCGGGGCTTTCTGGAGACGCCCGCCGAGCAGCAGGGGACGGAGGCGTCGACGGCCGGCGGTGAATCGGAAGAGCATCCTTCGGCGGCGCGGACCACGGTCTGGGGCTGGCTGAGATCGAGGCCCGCGCCGTTCCATTTCATGGCTATCGCGGAGCTGCTCGCTATCGTCTTCTATGTCGCCGTTCTCCTTCTTCTGGCAAGATACGCCGGCCTGAGTACGAATCTCGGCTGGGATTGCGACATCGGCGCCGCCGGATGCCTTGTGAACCGGGTGGATGCGCCGGGCCCGGCAGCCGGAATCCTCGAAAATGGCGATCTGATTCGGGCCTTTAAACACGCGCCGGTTTCCGGAGCCGTCATCATGCGGGATCTGGAGACGCTGACGCCAGGCGAACGGTATTCCATGCTGGTCTCGCGTCACGGAGTGGAACGCGAGGTGGCTCTGAGAAACGAGATCGTCCGAAAATCGCCCAGAGCCGTCTCCATTGCCTCATTCCTGTTGGTCAGCATTGCGTTCTTCCTCGCGGCTGTAGTGGTGGGTGCGCTCAAACCCGTTGAGCGAATCACGCAACTCGCGTGGGCTGCCCTGCTGGCTGAAGCACTCACTCTGCTCAGCAGCGTTCTCAATCCATATACGGATTTCCTGACGGGTACTTCAAGGCTTGTTCATCAGACGCTCGATCTGATGGACGGCCCCCACTTCGCCCTCGCCTACCACTTCTATACCCGGCTCTTCGCGCGCAATCCACGGCAAAGCCATCACACCATTGTCCTGTTCTACATCGCCGGATGCCTCGTGCCGCTCGCGCGTCTGGCGGACCCGGTGACCCCCGAAGCGCTTCTGCTGCCGGTCTTTACTGCCGATCGCATTTATTATGCGCTGGCCCCGCTGGCGATCTGCGCCGCGGTTTTGCGGAATTACCTGACCGTGAAGGAACCGGACGCGCACCTGCGGCTGCGCTGGGTGGTGTTCGGGTCGCTCATCGGGATTCTCCCCTACGCCCTCGTGAAAGTAGTCGGCATCGCGCTGCCGTTTTTCGACGTTCCGCCGGCGGGTATCGATGCCTATGAGCTGGTTGTTAGTCTGGCGGTTATTCCCGCCGCCATCATTCCGTTCGCCACCGGATACGCCATCCTCGAGCATCGCCTGTTCGACATCGACGTCGTGCTGCGCCGCGGCGTCCAGTACCTGCTGGCGAAGAACATGCTGCGGGTTGTGCTCGCGCTGCCCGCCGCCGGCCTTCTCTACGCTTTGATCGCCAATGCGCACCGGACCGTGGCGGACGTCGCTCTTCATAACGGCCTCTTCATTGCCGCGGCCATACTGATCGCCATCGTAATGAGATATCGCGAGCGGCTGGGGACGTGGCTCGATCGGAAATTCTTCCGCGAAACTTACCGCAAGGAGCACCTGCTGAGCGCGCTTGTCGAGAACGTCAAGAAGCTGAACTCGGCGCCGGAGATGTGCCGCCTGGTGGGCGAGCAGGTTATGACCGCGCTACACCCGGAAAGCGCGGCGGTGTTCTTCCGCTCGCGGCAGGAGAGGGCTTTCCTTTGCGGATTCTCATCGGATGAGCGCAGCAGCGCAATGCGCGTCGGCGAGGATTCGACGCTGGCATCCATACTGCGAATCAGAAGCGAGCCACTTCATATAACTTCCCTGCGCAACAAGTCCGGCGAGACCCAGGCATGCCGCTGGCTCGAACGCCTGGGCGTAGACCTTGTTGTGCCCATTCTGCAAACCGACCGCACGCTGGCCGGTTTCATGCTGCTTGGCAGAAAGAGATCCGAAGAACTTTATACGCCGGCCGACCGCTCTCTGCTCGCCGCGCTGGCGGAACAGATGGGCATGGTCGTCGAGAACCTGTTGCTGCAGGACCGCCTGCGCCGGCAGCAGGAAGCGGGCCGCCAGATGCGCGCTCAGGCCGCGGACGCCGGGTCCGACTGGCTGCTCGAGTGCCCGGCCTGCGGGCGCTGCTTCGACGGGCCGGAGCGCACTTGTCCGGAAGATGGGCAAGAGCTGGTTTCCAGCCTGCCGGTCCCGCGTCTGGTGGATGGCAGGTATCGGCTGGACCGGGCGCTCGGCAGGGGCGGCATGGGCGTGGTTTACCGCGCCTGGGACGCTCGTCTACGTCGCGACGTGGCCGTCAAGCTTGTTCTTCCCGGGATCCTCGGCGATGCCGCCGCTCTCAAGCGCTTCGTGCGGGAGGCGCATGCGCTGGCGCGCGTCAGCCATCCGAACATCGTGGCCACGCACGATTTCGGGGTTATCGAAGGAGAAGTGGCCTGGATCGTGATGGAGTTCGTAGCCGGCAGCACCCTGCGGTCAGAGATCAGCAGCGGCGCCATACGCGCCAGCTTCGCCGCGCACTGGCTTTCCCAGTTGCTCGACGGAGTTCACGCGGCTCATGAGGCCGGCATCGTGCACCGCGACCTGAAACCCGAGAACGTTCTGGTGTCTCACCCGATTCATGAAAGGAGCCAGGTGAAGATAGCCGACTTCGGCATAGCCAGGTGGTCGGCCCCGGACCTGATGAATTCCACGCTAACCGTTCCGGGAACTCTGCTCGGGAGCATTCATTACATGTCCCCCGAGCAGTTGACCGGCGAGACAGTCGATAAGCGGAGCGACATCTTCTCGGCCGGCGTCATCATCTTCGAGGTGCTGGCCGGGCGGCTTCCGTTCAGCGGTAAATCGCCCGCCGAGCGCATCGTTTCCATCCTCAACGACGACCGCCGCTTCGAGTCGGCGCTGCCGGGGGCCGTCGCCCTGCACTCGGTTCTCGACAAGTGCCTGGCCAAAGATCCCGTCCAGCGATACGAATCCGCGGCGGCGTTGAAGCAGGATCTGATTCCCCTGCTGGTTGGCCCGCTCGCCGCGGGCGCGCAATAACGCACGCGGCTCTGAATCGTCCGTTGGGCGTGTGAAGCGCTAAGCTGAAGAGGCATGAACGGCGTTCAAATCACGCTGCCTGCCGAGCTGCTCGAAGCTGCTGGCGTCGATCCGGCTAACGCGTCCCGGGAATCCGCGAGGCTCCTTGCTCTCGAACTCTATCGCGAAAACAAGGTGTCTCTTGGGCGGGCCGCTGAACTGTGCGAGATGCCGATCGAAGCGTTCATGGTTTTCGCCGGGAAGCGCGAAGCGCCGATGCACTATGGCATCTCCGATCTGGAAGAAGATCGTCTCACTCTTGAGCGCCTCAGTTCGTGATTGTTCTCGCGGACTCGTCTCCCCTCATTACGCTGGCGCGGGCACAATACTTCGAGTTACTGCAGGAATTCTACGGCGAAATAGTTGTCTCTCACGAAGTCCACAAGGAGGTGACTATCGACGGTGCGGGTCTGCCCGGTGCTGAAGAGGTGCGATCGGCTCAGTGGATTCGAGTCGAGTCGGCGCCGCCTGAATCATCGCCGGCGGTCGAGTCGGCGTGCACCGGTCTCGGCGCGGGCGAGCGAAGCATCATCTATCTCGCGTCCGCGCTGAGTGCGGACCTTTTGTTGATCGACGAAGAGCGAGCCCGACGCGCCGCGAAGACAGCCCGTCTCAGTGTCGTCGGTTCAATCGCCGTTCTCGAACGCGCCGCCGGACTGGGCCGTGTTGATGATCTGCGATCGGTATACCTGACGCTCCTCGCCCAGGGAATCCGCTACGACCGAGCATTGCTCGACAAGAGCCTCGAACGACTGGGCCTCGTAAAGCTCAACACATGATGAGGGAGAACTACCGCCTCCCTCTTTTGGCAGGATAAGCAGCCGTATAAGCTGCGATTACTTCCGCTTTGCGAGCTCCGTCAGGATCGCTTCGTCCGCCTGCTCGATCAGCGGCGTGATGACGTCCTGGCCGTCCTCTTTCGCCTTCGCCTTGAGCGTGGAACCAGCTACCGGCGCACCGCCTGGAACGACCAGCTTGTAATCGAAGGTCACCTCGGCCTTCGCCTTCACCGTGCCGGCAACGCTGGCCGCGCTGCTCATCGCCGAGCCCGCGGCCATTCCTGCCATGGCGCCCGTCATGCTGCCTGCAGCGCCCATCATGCCGACCATCGGGACCATGCTGGTGAACGGCGCCGCTTTCTTCAGGAAGCCCATTCCTCCGCTGTTCATCTTCTGGCTGACGCTGGCGTAGAGAATGTAATCGCAGTCCTGCTGCCTTGCCTCCGCTTCAATCTGCGATGGAAGCATGGCATTCAGGGATATCACTTCCACGGCCGGTCCGTTGAGGTACTGCTCGATGGCGGCGCGAATCGGCTCGGCGACATTTGCGCCGGAATTGCCTTGTCCCATCTGCGCTTTCGGCTCCACTACTCCGATGCGCGGCACACCCGGCTTCTTCGGACCGAGAGCCGTCTGCATGGCCATCCCGGGAACGAAGCCCTGCCGCATCGCCTGCCGCATCGCCTGGTTCTGGGCGGGGGGCAGGGCGGCTGCCGCAGCCTGGTTCTGCCGCATCAGGGACTGGATGAGCATTTGCGTCTGGGCCGGGGTCATGGATTTCCCCCCGTTCGCCTGCGACTGTGCGGCCAGGGCTTGAACCAGCACCGCCATCTGCGCGTCGGTCAACTGCGGCGCGGGGGCGTTCGCGTTCGGCGCCTGCGCGGGCGCAGCAGGAATGGTTGTGAAAAGCATGCACGCCGCAGCGGCAGCGTGCAGGATGTTGTTGTGAAGCTTGTTAATCATTGGCGTCCTCCGGTTTCTCACGACTACACCGGGGTAACCGGAATCGGCAGATTCTTTGGCTCATCCTATGCTGTCATAAGCATTTCTTATTCGATAACCATCTTGCATTTGCGAAACTTTCGGTTTACGCTTGTTTCATGACCGAGTGTGCCAATCAGGACGTCGCCACGGCCCACCAGCCTGCAGCGGCTCTTGTTGTCCTTACCGGTCGTGTTCCGAAGCTTGTAGCCATTATTATTCAGGTCGCCGTACCCGGCCCCGCCTGAAAGGCTTCGGATCTGAAGAATTCGAAGGCCATCGGCGGGAATCCAGAACGGACTCCTTCCGATGGCCTTTTCGGTTTTATAGGGACCCAAACAGGATTTCTGATATGTCAGCTACCGGTACCTCAACCCTGATGAGCGGAGCGCGCATGCTCCTCGAGTGCCTCGCGCACGAGAACGTTCAGTGCATTTTCGGCTACCCCGGCGGCGTCACGCTCCCGCTGTATGACGCCATGTACGACAGCCCCATCCGGCACGTACTCGTACGCCACGAGCAGAATGCCGCCTTCGCCGCTGAGGGCTGGGCCCGCGCCACGGGTCAGGTGGGCGTCTGCTGCGCCACATCGGGACCGGGGGCCACGAATCTGGTGACCGGCCTGGTGGACGCGCTGATGGACTCCATCCCCATCGTCGCGCTGACCGGCCAGGTTTCAACCAAGCTCATCGGCAGCGATGCGTTCCAGGAAGCGGACACGTTCGGCATCACTCGTTCCTGCACCAAACACAATTTCCTGGTGAAGAACATCGCCGACCTGCCCAGCGTGGTCCACGAGGCCTTCTACATTGCCGCCAGCGGGCGTCCGGGTCCGGTGCTGGTCGACGTCCCGAAGGACGTCTTCCAGGCGCAGGCGCACTATACGCCGGTGGATTCCATTCACCTGCCCGGCTACAAGGTCTTCACGGAAGGCCACACCGGCCAGATCCGCCGCGCCGCGCAGATGATGTGGGAAGCGCAGCGCCCGTTCGTCTACGCCGGTGGCGGCATTGTCGCCGCGGGCGCTTCCGCCGAGCTGCGAAAACTGGTGGAGACGCTCGATGCCCCCGCGGTTACCACGCTCATGGGCCTCGGGTCGCTGCCCGGCCGGCCATCCACAATACATCAGCATGCCGGGCATGCACGGCAGCTACGCGGCCAACATGGGCCTGACCGAATGCGATCTGCTGATCGCCCTCGGGGTGCGCTTCGACGATCGCGTCACCGGCCGGTTGTCGGCCTTTGCTCCGGGCGCACGCGTCATTCACGTGGATATCGACCCGGCTGAGATCGGCAAGAACCGCGCCGCCGATCTGCCCATCGTGGGCGACGTGAAGCGCGTGCTGGAGAAACTCAACCGGAACCTCGAAGAGCTGGCGCCCGCGGAAAAAGAGAAGAACGCCGCCGGCGCGCCGGCAGTGGTGGGCCACCCTGCGCCAATGGCAATCCGAGCGCCCCATCACGCCCGAATACTCGGGCGACGAGATCAAGCCGCAGCATCTGATGATGGAAATCGACCGGCTCTCCGCCGGCGAGGCCGTTGTCACCTCCGATGTGGGCCAGCACCAGATGTGGGCCGCACAGTTCCTGCGCTTCAATGAACCGCGGTTGTGGTTGAGCTCGGGCGGGCTCGGCTCCATGGGCTTCGGGCTTCCGTCCGCGATTGGCGCGCAGTTCGCACGGCCCGACAAGCTGGTGTTCAGCATTGTCGGCGACGGCGGGTTCCAGATGTCCATTCCGGAGCTGGCCACGGTGGCGAATCACGCGCTGCCCATCAAAATCATCGTCATGAACAACGGCTATCTGGGCATGGTGCGGCAGTGGCAGGAGCTGTTCTACAACAACCGGCTGAGTTCGGTGGAACTGGTCGGCTTCCCCGATCCGGAAAAGCTCGCGGGCGCCTACGGCTTCCGGGGCAGCACCGTGGAGAAACCGGGCGAGCTGCGGTCGGCGCTGGAACGCGCGGTGAACGAGCCCGGTCCGTACCTGCTGAACGTGAAAGTCTCGTCGTACGAGAACGTGTACCCGATGGTGCCGGCCGGCGGGGCGATTAACGAGATGGTGTTCGGGCCGCCGCAGGCGGTCACGGCGTAAAGAAGGAATCATGCTGCAGGTCATCACATTACTGGTCGAGAACAAGCCGGGCGCTCTGATGCGCATCACCGGCGTCCTGAGCGCGCGCGGCTACAACATTGAGAGCCTGACCGTCGCGCGTACGCTCGATCCCGAGTTGTCGCGCATGAGCATTGTGGTGGACGTCGATCCGTCGCTGCGCGCGCAGGTGATCAAGCAGATGAACAAGCTGATCAACGTGCTGCAGGCAACCGACCTGACCGAATCGCCGGCGGTCCGCCGCGAGATGGCGCTGCTGCGCATCCGCGCCGTGCTCAACAACCGCACCGCGATCCTGAAGGAAGCCGAGATCTTCGGAGCGCGCGTGGTGGATCAATCGCCCGAAGGCTTTGCGCTCGAGGCCACCGGCGACCCCGAGAAGCTGGAAGAGTTCATCGCGGTGATGCAGAGTTATGGCGAGATCGACGTGACCCGCTCGGGCACCGTCTGCGTCTCGCTCGAAAAGAAGAAGCTGCGGCTGGCGCCGCCGATCCCGCGCGGAGCTTCGGCCGAGAACGGCAAATCGAAGCCGGTCCCAGCCCAGTAGAGCAGGCTTTCAGCCTGCAGGAATCCAACCCATGTCAAAACGTTATTACGAAAAAGACGGAAATTTCAGCGCAATCAAAGACAAAACGGTAGCCATCATCGGCTACGGCAGCCAGGGACATGCTCATGCCCTGAACCTGCGCGATTCGGGCGTCGACGTTGTCGTCGGGCTCTACCACGGCAGCAAGAGCTGGCCGAAGGCGGAAGCCGCCGGGCTGAAGGTGATGACCGTCGCCGATGCCGCGAAGGCCGCCGACGTCATCATGATCCTCACGTCCGATCATCTCCAGGCCGATATCTACCAGAAAGATATTGCGCCCGCGATGAAGGCCGGCAAAACGCTGATGTTCGCGCACGGTTTCTCCATCCACTTCGGGACGATCGCGCCCCCGGCGGATGTAGATGTGTCGATGGTTGCGCCCAAGGCCCCCGGACATCGCGTCCGCGAGTTGTTCACCGAAGGCGTGGGCGTGCCGGCGCTGGTGGCCATCCACCAGAACCCCTCCGGCAAGGCGCTGGAAACGGCTCTCGCTTACGCGCTGGCGCTCGGCTGCCTGAAGACCGGCGTGATCGAGACCACATTCCGCGAAGAGACCGAGAGCGATCTGTTCGGCGAGCAGTCGGTTTTGTGCGGCGGCACGAGCGAGCTGATCCGCGCCGGTTTCGAAACGCTGGTGAATGCGGGCTACGCGCCAGAAATCGCCTACTTCGAGTGCCTGCACGAATTGAAGCTGATTGTCGATCTGATCCACGAGGGCGGGTTGTCGTATATGCGCTACTCCATCTCCGATACGGCCGAGTACGGCGATTACAGCCGCGGCCCGCGGATCATCAACCAGCAGACTCGTGAGGAGATGAAGAAGATCCTCTCGGAGATTCAGTCGGGGCAGTTCGCGAAGGAATGGATCAACGAAAACAAGACGGGAAGGAAGAACTTCCTCGCCATGCGCAGCGCCCAGCAGGATCAGCAGGTAGAGAAGGTGGGCCGCGAGTTGCGCGAGATGATGACCTTCCTGAAGAAGAAGCGGGAAGCCGGCGTGCCTCAGGAGGAGGCCGCCGCCGCTAAGTAGAGCAGGCTTTCAGCCTGCATTGGGAACCAGACCATGCGAATCTTTACCTTCGATACGACTTTGCGCGATGGCACGCAGGGCGAGGCCGTCGCTTTCTCGGTTGACGACAAAATCGTCATTGCTCACCGGCTGGACGAGATCGGCATTGACTACGTCGAAGGCGGATGGCCCGGTTCGAATCCCCGTGATCGCGAGTTCTATCGGCGCGCGAAGCAGGAGCGCTTCCGCCACACCAGGCTGACGGCGTTCGGCGCCACCCGTTTTTCGAAGAACACCGTCGATCAGGATCCTAACGTTCACTCGCTGATCGAAGCGGAAACGCCCACCGTCTGCATCTTCGGCAAGAGCTGGGACCTGCATACCAAACGCGCCCTCGGCATCAGCGAGGAGGAGAACCAGAAGCTGATCTCCGAGACCGTGCGCCACCTGAAGGGCCACGGCCGCGAAGTGATTTACGACGCCGAGCATTTCTTCGACGGCTTCTTCTCGAACCCGGACTTCGCGCTGCGGACGCTCGAAGCCGCCAAGACCGCCGGAGCCGACGTCCTGGTGCTGTGCGATACCAACGGCGGTACGCTGACCGGACGCGTGGAAGAGGCGGTGGCCGAAGTGCGCAAGCGCTTCGACGGCGTGCTTGGCATCCACACGCACAACGATGCCGAAGTGGCCGTCGCCAATTCCATCGCGGCTGTCGAGGCCGGCTGCACGCACGTTCAGGGCACCTTCAACGGTTATGGCGAGCGCTGCGGCAACGCGAATCTCTGCTCCATCATCGGCAATCTGGAGCTCAAGCTCGGCCACAACTGCATCGGCCCGGAGAACCTCGAGAAGCTTACGGCGACGGCCCGCTTCATCGCGGAGCTGGCGAACCTGCCGCTGCCGAGCGATCAGGCCTATGTCGGCCGCAGCGCTTTCGCGCACAAGGGCGGCGTACACGTGAGCGCCGTTCTGAAGGATGCCAGCACCTACGAGCACGTGAAGCCCGAATCGGTGGGCAACCGGCAGCGCGTTCTGCTGAGCGATCTTTCCGGCCGCGGCAACGTTCTGTATAAGTTGAAGCAGCATGGGCTCGGCGACCGTCTGGATGACGATGCGCGGCGCGGCCTGCTCGATCGCATCAAGCAGCTCGAGCACGACGGATACGAGCTGGAAGCGGCCGAGGGCACTTTTGAGCTGCTGGTTCGCGAGGCGCTTCGGCCCGGCGTGCAGTTCTTCGAGGTGGTGAGCTACGAAGTGGCGACGCGCATGACCACCGCCGACGACACGAACACCACCGCGACCATCATGCTGAAGATCCAGGAGAGCGTGCACTCGGCCACCGCGAACGGTCACGGGCCGATGAACGCGCTCGACGTCTGCCTCCGCCAGTGCCTGTCGTCGTTGTACCCGTCTATCGCCAACGTGCGGCTCACCGATTACAAGGTCCGCGTGCTCGACACGAAGAAGGGCACGGCGGCGAAGGTGCGCGTGCTGGTGGAGTGGACCGATCACCGCAAGAGCTGGGCGACCGTGGGCGTCTCGGACAACATCATCGAGGCGAGCTGGCGCGCCCTGCTGGACGCCATCCGTCTGGAGCTGATGCGGCTCACCGAGCGGGATGAAACAATAGAGAAGGCCGTCGAGGATTACTGCTGGGGCGTGTGATGACCCGGGATGAGGTGTGGACGTTCGCCCGGGACTGGGTGGACGCGTGGAATGCGCACGACCTCGACGCGATCATGTCCCACTATGGCGATTCGGTTGAGCTCACTTCGCCGGTGGCGGGCGGGAGCATCGCAGGGAAGCAGGACCTCCGGGCGTATTTTCAACGAGGATTGGAAGCCTGGCCGGATCTTCGCTTCGACCTCGAAGATGTTCTCTGGGGTATGGCCAGCATTGTCCTGTATTACAGAAATCACCGGGGGACGCGCACGGCTGAGTTCATGGAATTCGGTGATGGCGGCAAGGTCTCGCGGGTGGTGGCGAACTACAGTGGCTGAGAGTGTCCGATGCGCGGCTTCCTGACCCGTCACTCACCTCCATTCACACGCGTGCTGCTGGTGGAGAGCGGCGCGCGCAGAATCGCTGAAAAGGTTTTGCCATCGTTTTACGAGCGTCATTCCGCTGAACGAGTCGATCTGCTGACCTGCTTTGAAGGGGCGCCGGGGCCCTTTCGCGAAGGCCGCATTCTGCGGACCACGGACTATCCCGGCCGGCGCACGCTCCTGCGCGAGCTGCGGGCAGGGCGCTACAACGTTGTGGCCATCGTTTGTTCCGGCGAGCCGTACCTGTTCCGCTACAAGTGCGCTATTGCAGCGCTGCTGCCCGCCAAGGTGCTGGTCATTAATGAGAACGGCGATTACTTCTGGCTCGACCGCGGCAGCCTGCGAATCATGCGAAAGCTGCTGGCGGTACGTACCGGCCTGTCCGGCGAAAGCGCCGCGCGCACGCTGGCTCTGATCCTGGCTTTCCCGTTTACGCTGGCGTTCCTGCTGCTCTTCGCGGCCCGGGTGCACCTGATGCGCTCGCTGCGGTTACTGTTCACGAACAGGATCGGCTCGCAGTTTTAGCCGGCGGACGCGTGGGACCTGGATGAGACGCCGGGCATGCAGGCTGAAGGCCCGCTCTACCGGTCTCGGTCGGAAGTAGAGTAGGCTTCAGCCTGCACGCGTCTGCGATTGCTGACAGTCCGAGGGCAGGCCACAAACACCGATGGCCTGCCCCACAGGAACCAGTTCCCGGATGTCCGTGATCCAGTAGTCCGGCTCCCAGCGGGCCATCTCTTCGCGGTCGCCGTAGCCATACAACACGGCGCAGGTCTTCACCCCGGCGCGGCGGCCTGCCTCCATGTCGGGAGCCGAATCGCCCACGAACAGGCAATCGCCGGGCGCGACGCCGAACAGCTCGATGGATTTCAACAGGACATCCGGGGCCGGTTTGGCCGGGAAGCCGTCCGTGCCCTGCACGTGATCGAAGTACGGCAGCAGGCCGAACCGCTCCAGAATCAGGCGCGTGGTCGGAGTGCCCTTCGTGGTCGCGGTGGACTTGCGGCCAGGCAACGCTGCGAGCACGTCCTGAACGCACGGGTACGCCACAGTCCCGGCATGACCGCGCGCCGGGTATTCACGGCGGTAGTGCTGAATCCAGGCATCGATCTGCTCGGGCGGGGCATGCGGAAACAAGTCCACGAACAGATCGATCAGATGCCGGCCGATGTAGCCGCGCAGGTATTCGAACGGAACATCAGGCCTCGCGGTGCCGGCCAGCACGGAACTCACCGCGCCACAGATATCGGTGGCCGAGTCCACCAGAGTTCCGTCCACGTCGAACAGATAAACAGGAAAAGGCGGGATACCCGTGAAGACCGGGCGTCCCGCCTCAGGAGGAGGAATCGTGTCTTCGCTCACGCCGGCTGCGGATTGCCGCCCAGCAGTCCGGGAGGAGCGGCAGGCTTGCCTTCGGGACGGATGACCAGCCCCTTGCCGTCGTCACCGGTGCTCGTGGGCGGCTTGGTGGCCACAGCGGCGAGCGGTTTCCCTTCGATCAACTGAATCACCTCGGCGCCGTCCAGCACTTCGCGTTCGAGCAGAGCTTCGGCGATCCGCACCAGCGCGTCGGCCCGCTCCTCGATGATCGCCCGCGCACGGCTGTAAGACTCGTCGATGAACTTCCGCACCTGCTCGTCGATCCGGATGGCCGTCTCTTCGCTGTAATCGCGATGCTGGGCGATCTCACGGCCGAGGAAGATCTGCTCTTCCTTCTTGCCGAAGCTCATCGGACCCAGATCGCTCATGCCCCACTCACAGACCATCTTCCGAGCCAGCTCCGTGGCGCGCTCGATGTCGTTGCCCGCACCCGTGGTCACCTGGTGCGTGAACTTCTCCTCGGCGATGCGGCCGGCCATCAGAATCACGAGGCGCGATTCCAGATAGTCTTTGCTGTGCGAGAGCTTGTCGCTCTCCGGCAGCTGCATGGTGATGCCCAGCGCCATGCCGCGCGGAATGATAGTCACCTTGTGCAGCGGATCCGAATTCGGCAGCACCGCCGCAACCAGCGCGTGCCCGGCTTCGTGATAGGCCGTCATGCGCTTTTCTTTATCCGTGATGATGAGCGACTTGCGCTCCACGCCCATCAGCACCTTGTCCTTGGCCAGTTCGAAATCGAACATGGTGACGACCTTGCGGTTCTGGCGCGCGGCCACCAGGGCCGCCTCGTTCACCAGATTCGCCAGATCGGCGCCCGCAAAGCCCGGGGTGCCGCGCGCGATCACGGAAAGATCGACGTCATCGGCCAGCGGCGTTTTCTTCGTGTGCACGCGCAGGATGCTCTCGCGCCCGCGCACGTCCGGACGGTCCACCACCACGCGGCGATCGAAGCGGCCCGGCCGCAGCAGCGCGGGGTCGAGCACGTCAGGGCGGTTCGTCGCCGCCACCAGAATCACGCCTTCGTTCGATTCGAAGCCGTCCATTTCCACCAGCAACTGATTCAGCGTCTGCTCGCGCTCGTCGTGTCCGCCGCCGAGTCCGGCGCCGCGATGGCGTCCCACCGCGTCAATTTCGTCGATGAAGATGATGCAGGGCGCGTTCTTCTTGCCCTGTTCGAACAGGTCGCGGACGCGGCTCGCGCCGACGCCGACAAACATCTCCACGAAATCCGAACCGGAGATGGAGAAGAACGGAACATTGGCCTCGCCGGCGATGGCTCGCGCCAGCAGGGTCTTACCGGTTCCAGGAGGCCCAACCAGCAGCACACCCTTGGGAATGCGGCCGCCCAGCTTCTGGAACTTCTGTGGCTCGCGCAGGAACTCGATGATCTCGGTCAGCTCTTCCTTCGCCTCTTCCACGCCGGCAACGTCTTTGAACGTCACCTTCTTTTGTTGCGAGGAGTGCAGGCGCGCCCGGCTCTTGCCGAAGCTCAGTGCTTTGTTCCCGCCGCTCTGCATCTGGCGCATCATGAAGATCCAGAACGCAAGCAGCAGGACAAATGGGATGGCGTTAATCAGAATGGAGACCCAGTTGCTGGCCGTCTCTTTCTGGAACTTCACGTCGACGTTTTTGGTCCTCAGGTCCTCGATGAGCGGCTGATAGCTGCCGGACGGGATGTTCGCGTGCAGCTCCTCCTGGGTGTCCTTGTAGTTTCCGTGCAGATCGTTGCCGGTGATTACAACCGACTTGATCTTGCTCTGATCGATCTGATTGAGCAGATCGGTGTAGGTCAGCTCCACCGTGTGCGGACCCTTGCCGGTACGCACAACCGCCCACAGCATCACCACCACCAGGATGATGACCACCCAAAGAACCGCTGTCTTAATGTTTGAACTCATTTCTTCTCCAGTGCCGCGCGATAATCCGCGCGGACTGCCTTCTCCTGCAACCTGCGCCGGGGCACAGGATCCCCTGCTATATCAGACGGTGCATGGCTGTAAACAGATTCACGCAGAAACAGGCTCATGCGTCCTCCCGGATACAGAGGGCGAAACCGGATTGCGCTTCTTGCTTCAGACCGTCAGCCACGCCGAAACGACGCGTCCACAGCACCCGTGCGCCTGCAGCCAGAACAGGCCAATGACGGCGCTCCCATAAAGGAATACGGGCTTCCTGGAACATTTGTTTGATTTTCTGCTCACGGTCCTGGCCAGCGGGCCGGTAACGATCGCCGGGCCTCCAGTTTCGCAGCTCGAGCGCGCCGCCACGCAGTTCCGGCAGCGCGGAAACCTCAGGCCAATTCAAGCTATCTTCCAATTTATCACACTGCGCCCCAAAATTCGGCTTCTCACGTATTTCGAAGGAGATAGCGCCGCCCCCCGGCAGCCGGACCATGCACGGCGGCAGGACAGGCAGCGAATAATCCCGAGCCGGACGAGCCGCGCCGGCATCGCTAAGACGCATCCAGTCGAACGATCGAAACACGTCGAGTCCAGACGCCATCATGCGCCCACTGCCCTCGGTGGAACCGGCCAGCTCGAGAATCCGGTCGACGTGGCGGTAGTCGATCTGCCTCAGATCGCCCCTCACCAGCTCGATAGCCCTGCGGATCACCCGTCTCGCCGCAGCGGCGGGCAGCGAGGACAGGCTTCGGACATCCAGCGTGACAGCTCCGTTAACCAGAGCCACGCGGGGCGGCTGAACGGCCCAGTACTCCTCGTCCTCGGCGGCCATCTCGGCCAGCCGGGCCAGGGCATCGTCCACCTGCGGGTTAAATTCGGCGCGCAGCAGCGGCAGCAATTCGTGGCGGATGCGATTGCGCATGAAGGAGTGGTCCGCGTTGGTGTCGTCCTCGCGCCAGCCGATCTGCCGTTCCCTCAGCCATGCCTCCACGTCGCTGCGCCAGAACGGGAGCAGCGGCCGCACGATGCCGTCGGTAGTAGTAGCGCGTATACCGGCCAGCCCCGTGAAGCCGGTCCCGCGAATCGCGCGGTACAGGACGGTCTCTGCCTGATCGCTTCGGGTGTGCCCGGTGGCCACGCGGTCGAGGACGCCGTTGGTCAGCAGTTCGCGAAAAAAGCCGTAGCGGATGCGGCGCGCGGCTTGCTCCAGATTGTCTCCGGTCCGCTCGGCGATCTCCGGGGCGCCGGCCTCGCGGCAGTGGAACGGCAGGCCCAGGCGAGTGGCCAGGTCATGAACGAAGCCGGCATCCTCGCGCGAAGCTTCGCCGCGGATGCCATGGTCGACGTGGACGACGCTGAGATGAAGGTTCCAGCGCGGGGCCAGCTCAAACAGCGCGTGCAGCAGACAAACCGAATCGGCGCCGCCTGATACGGCAACACCCACGCGGCAGCCCGGAGTGAACATGTTATAACGAGAGATGTTCCCCGCAATGCGCTCGAGCACAGTGTCTGTCCATCAGGATAGCTGTGTGTCCGCATGTGGGGCAGGCCCCCCGGCCTGCGCCGGGTCCCCTGACCCGGCACTCCGATCATTCGAACAGGCCGACGAGGGCGTCTGCCGCAGGCGAGGGCGCCTGCCCCACAGTGCGGCGAGGCGGCGCGCGTGAATCCAGGTCCACTGATCGTCGCTCTCGACGTGGGCACGTCGAGCGTCCGCACGCTTCTCTTCGACGGCGCCGCCGAACCGCGCGACAGTTTCGGCCGGCAGCTCCAGTGGAGCCCGCTGGAGACCTCCGACGGCGGTGTGGAAATTGACCCGGAAGCGCTTCTGCGACTCTCGCTCGATTGCCTCTCCGCCATCCACGACCAGATGCAATCGGCTGGTTTGAGGGCCGACGCCGTTGCGGTGGATACGTTCTGGCATTGCTTTTTCGGCGTGGATGCAGACGGACTGCAGGCCACGCCATTTCTGCATTTGTTCGACACGCGCACAGGCGCCGCGGCGGAGGAGCTGAAACGACGGCTGGATGAAACGGCCATGCATCAGCGTACCGGTTGCCGCCTGCATGCCAGCTACTGGCCGGCGAAGCTGGTATGGCTGAGCGAAAACGATGCTGACGGTTTGGGAAAATCGCGCTGGCTGCTGTCATTCGGCGAGTTCCTCTTCTTACGCCTGTTTGGAGCTCCCTCTGTTTCCACATCGATGATCTCGGCTTCCGGCATCTGGAATCAGCAAAAGAACCGTTACGACAAAGAGATGCTCGAAGCGCTGCCGCTGATGGAATCGCAACTGGCGCCTGAAGAACAGATGGATGGACCGCTGTCGAGACTGCGCGGCGATTACAAGAAGAAACTTCCGCTGTTCGACGGCATTCCCTGGTTCCCTGCTCTGGGCGACGGCGCGTGCAACAACGTTGGAAGCGGCTGCGTGGCGCCGGACACTTTCGCGTTGATGGTGGGCACCAGTGGCGCCATGCGGGCGGTCACAGGAGCGAAGGAACTGGAGATCCCCGCCGGGTTGTGGTGTTACCGTGTGGACTCCGGACGCCGGATTCTGGGTGGCGCGCTTACCAACGGCGGCGACGTGTATGCGTGGATGCGGCGGAATCTGGCGCTGCCCGACGAGACGGCTATCGGGACCGAGCTCTCCGGGCGCGAACCCGGAGCGCATGGGCTCACCGTCCTGCCCTTCTTTGGCGGCGAACGCTCGCCGTACTGGCGGGCGGACCTGCGGGCCACGTTCACCGGGCTGAACCTGGCTACTTCGCCCATCGACATTCTGCAGGCCGCCATGGAGTCGGTGGCGCTGCGGTTCGGCGCGATCGAAGTTCTTCTGGAGGGCGCTCTCGGCGTTCCGAAGAAGGTGATCGGCTCCGGCGGCGCGCTCGAGCATTCGCGGCCGTGGACGCAGATGATGGCCGATGCGACCGGTCATGCCATCCTGCCGAGCCTCGAACACGAGGCCACCAGCCGCGGCGCAGCTCTGCTCGCGCTCGAACGTCTGAAGGCAATTGCGGATATTAGCGCCGTTCCCGCGCGCACCGGCCCGCCGATCGATCCGATAGACGCGCACAAAACCATCTATCGCGACATGCTGGAGAGGCAGTCGCGACTCTATGACAGACTGTATTCGGAGAATTAAATAAGTGGCTTCCGTAAACGAACTGGCCGCGCGCGTTCGCCTGCTATTGATGGACGTGGACGGCGTCATGACCGACGGCCGGCTGTACAACGTCCCTGACCCGCAGGGCAGGATGGTGGAGACCAAAGGATTCAACTCGCAGGACGGCATCGCCCTGCAATGGTTGAACTGGATGGGGATCGGCGCCGGGCTGATCAGCGGGCGCGTGTCGCCGGCCACCGCGACGCGCGCCGAGCAGTGCAAAATGAAGTACGTTTATCAGGGGCATATCGAGAAAATCCCGATTTTGCGCGAAATTCTGGCGGACGCCGGAATTGTGGGCGACGAGGTGGCCTATATCGGCGACGACCTGACCGACGTGGTAGTGATGAATCGCGTCGGATTACCCATTGCGACGGCCAACGCGCGGCCCGAAGTGAAGCGCTGCGCGAAGTACGTCACCGAGGCGCCGGGCGGCGATGGCGCGGTGCGGGAAGTTTGCGAGCTGCTCCTGAAAGCGCACGGCTACTGGGACCAGCTTCTGGCGAAGTACGAAATCACCGCTGGCGCGGCAGCAGGTTGAGCGATGTCGAAGAAGATCGGACTGGAACTAGCGGCCGCAGCCGGTAAAGGCGTCCTCCATCAGCTCACCGGGGCCATCGCTCGCAACGACACGAACATCGATTCGGTGGAGATCATTTCAGACGAGCCGCCCGAGGCCCACCTCTACTTTGAAGTCGATGTGCCGGGGCCCGTCCAACAACTGATAACGGATCTTCTGGCGCTGGAGGTGGTGTACCGCGTCAACGTCGTCGAGACGATGCAGAAGATCTACGGCAAGCGGATCATCATTGTGGGCGGCGGCGCGCAGGTGGGCCAGGTGGCGATCGGAGCCATCTCCGAAGCCGACCGGCACAATATTCGCGGCGAGCACATCTCGGTGGATACGATTCCGCTGGTGGGCGAGCAGCCCATTGCCGACGCCGTGCGCGCAGTGGGCCGACTGCCTCGCGCGCGCGCGGTGGTGATGGCCGGGTCGCTGATGGGCGGCGAGATCGAAAAGGCCGTGCGGGAGGTGCGCAGCCAGGGACTTCTGGTGGTGAGCCTGAACATGGCGGGCAGCGTCCCGGAAGCCGCCGATCTGGTGGTGACCGACCCGGTGCAGGCCGGCGTGATGACGGTGATGGCCGTAGCGGATACCGCGAAATTCAGGCTCGAGAGGTTAACGAAAAGACAATTTTGAAGACAGGATTAAAAGAAGTAAACGAATTAAGCGATTAATGGAATTAAGGGAGTTAAAGGAATGGATGTTACCCTGAGGCCCTGGTGGGGCGGTCCCCCCGGACCGCGCGGGACGCCCTCGTCCCGCTGCAGCAGGCGGAGGCAGGGGCCTCCGCGCGGGCGAGGGCGCCCGCCCCACCACGGGTTGCCAACTGCCGAATTAAAGGAATAGAAGACGGGTGATGCCGGATTTTATTGAAACGCTGGAATGGCGTGGTTTTATCGCCCAGAGTACCGACCCGGCTGAACTGCGCGAACACTTCGCCACGGGCTCGCGCGTACTTTATGCGGGCTTCGATCCCACCGCGTCCAGCTTACACGTTGGCCACCTTGTCCCCGTGATGGCGCTGGCGCACGCACAGCGCTGCGGTCATCGGCCCATTGCGCTGGTCGGCGGCGGCACCGGACTGATTGGCGATCCGAGCGGCAAAGCCAGCGAGCGGCCGTTACTCTCGAAGGAAGATGTCGAGCGAAACGCCGACAGCATTCGCGGGCAATTATCGAAGTTCATGGACTTCGCGGGCGCCCAGGGCGCGACTTTGCTGAATAATCTCGACTGGTTGCAGCCGCTCGGCCTGCTCGATTTTCTGCGCGACGTGGGCAAGCACTTTTCCCTGAACACGCTGATCGGCCGCGAATCCGTACGCCGGCGGCTGGAAGATCGCGAGCAAGGCATTTCCTACACCGAGTTCAGCTACGGCCTGCTGCAGGCGTATGATTTTCTGCACCTCTTCCGGGCGCACGGCTGCACGGCGCAGTTGGGTGGCAACGATCAATGGGGCAATATCGTATCGGGCATCGACCTGATCGGCCGGGCGTGCCACGAAAAGGCGTACGCAATCACGCTCCCGCTGCTGCTCACCTCCGCCGGCGTCAAGTTCGGCAAGACCGAAGCCGGCGCGATATGGCTGGATCCAAACCTGACGTCGCCGTATCAGATGTACCAGTTCTGGCTGAATACGGCCGACGCGGACGTCGTACGTTTCCTGAAGCTGTTCACGTTTCTGGATCGCGAGCGGATCGAGGAATTCGCCCGCGCCACCGTTAAGCGGCCGGAAACGCGCGAGGCGCAGCGTGCGCTGGCGGCTTCGTTCACAGCCCTCGTGCATGGCGAAGCCACGGTGCGGTCGGTTGAGGACGTCAGCCGGATCCTGTTCGGCGCCACCGACGTGGATGTCACGCGCGAAATGCTGGAGCACTTATCGCGGGAGATGCCGACATCGCACATCGACGCGGCGGAACTGAACATGCCGCTGGCGGACTTACTGGCGTCGACGGGTCTCGCCGAGAGCAAGGGAGCAGCGCGAAAGCTCATCCAGTCCGGCGGAGCCTACGTGAATAATCGGCGCCGCAACGATGTCGCGGCGCGCGTTACCGAAGCGGACCTGCTCTGCGGCACGTCCGTCCTGCTGCGGTCAGGGAAGAAGAACTATCACCTGGCAGCATTTCGCCATGGCTGAGGCTCTATCCGGCGATCACGTCGATGCTTTCTGCCGCTGGAACAGTCTGGCTGGGTACTACCTGTTCGGAGAAACGCCGACCGTCGTCGATCCCAGGCAGAGCGGAATGCCGGATACATCGCTGGCCAACGTCCACGAGCAGAGCCATCGCGACCTCGTAAACAACACGCTCTACGGTTACGCGCTCCCCACCCTGCGGGAAATCAGAGCCGCGGGTCACAAGGGCCCTGCGGATATCGGCGGGCTGCTGGTAACGCTGAGCGGCCGAATCTGGTACTGCGCCGAAGGTTCAGCGACCGCGATGGAGCTGATCGCGCTTCGTAACCGAGAAACGGAGAGCGACATTCCGGCATTTCTCGCCGCTTTGCCGGCGGATTATCGTGAAGCTCTCTCCTTGTTCCGGCCATTTACCCGGTCGACCGGCTCTTCGCCGGAGGTCGCGAAACTGATGTTGCAGAGCTGTCTGATTCACGCCGTGGCCGAAGCCGCTGCGGACTGGGCCTTGTTCACGTCCCGGGATTTTCAGGAGAGCTTCTGGAAGCTGGCGCACCAACTGCAATCGGCGGCGGCGCCCGATGAAGTGCTTCCGAAACTGGTTCGTACAGCCTCGCGCTTTCCGCTAGCGCCTCCCGCGCTCCTGCTGGACGGGTCGCAGAACCTGCTGGAATCGAACGACGTTGCCCGGTTCACAAGGCTGGTCATTCATCACCAGAAATTCTCGTTGCTGGCCGCGCATGGGATCAAACCTGCGCCGAAATGGTTGAACGACGACGACCGGATCGAGCTGTTTCGCGCCCTCGACGCGCAACTGAACGAGGAGTTTTCCGGATTGCTCACCCGGCAATGGCGAACGGGGCCACCGCTCGGCGGCGAGGTCACGCTGGAAACGAAAGAGCCGCCGTTCCTGCTCGCCGAGGAAGAGGTGGAACCCGCTCGCCTGCTTGACAGGATGCGGGAGTTGGCAGCCGCGCCGGATTTCGAGACGTTCGTCGTCCAGTTCTTCCTTGACGGCGGCAAGCCAAAGACGTATACGGTGCTCGCCGCGCCGATCAAGGTAACCGAGACCGCGGTGGATCAGGCCGAGCCGTATCTGGTCTGCCGGAAGACTGCGCCGGACATTCTGCACGCGGTGGATGAGTCCGACCTTGCGCTGTGTTGGTCCACCGAGGCAATTGTGCTGCTGTCCGGTGGATTCTTCGATGCCGAATTCGTCGCGTCTTTGCGGAATGCGGTTTTTCTGCAATTAACCTCCTTCAGCTGGGAAAAAGCCCTTGCGGCCGCGAATGCGATTCCCGGCGAGCGGGTCTGGCGTTCTTACGACATGCCCTGGAATCCGGGTGTTTCCATTGCTGCGATCGAAGTGGGGGAACGCACCATCTTCGGGATGACGCCCGGACGCTTTGCCCCCGATCCCGGTCTGGGACAGGATGTAACCGACGGGGATCTCCATGACAACTTCGACCTCGCCGTAGTCACCATGGTTCTGTTGCGGCAAAGCCGGGAGCACACCGTCTGACTTTGCAGGCAGAGTCGAGGATGGGCGCGAGTACTGATGCCGAGACGTCGCCCCGTTTCCCATCCTGGCTCATCAAACCGGACGTGCAGTTTTCCCGCATCCGGCTTTCCGACGGGATTCACCATAGGCTCACGAATGCGCATCAGCCGCCGAACATCGGCCAGCTCCGCCAGAACCTGTGCATCGGTCTCGCCATCGGCCAGCTGCTCCAGCATCTTCCGGCTGCTGACACCCAACAGATCGCTCACTGGGTGGCCGGCTTAATTAATACGTGCGTCCTCACGCAGAGACGCCCACTGATTGCCCAGACCGACGCGGTCGCGCGTGAGTTGGTACTTGCTGCGGATCAGCGTCCGCCACGGGCGCTGCCCGGGGTCCGGGACAAGGTCCTTGCGCCCTTTGCGCGCCCGATCGGATTGCGCGTGCGCCAGGTGCAGCCGGCACTGCCCTTCCAACTGCCGCCGCACCGGCTTCCAGTACTGCGCCGTCGACTCCATCACCACCTCGCGCACAGGCACGATGCAAGCCGTCACGCGCGCGGGTTTTCATGGTCTTTGGTGGCCCGCAGGGCCATGGAGACAGGCTTTTGGCCTGAGCAGTTACTTTGCCGTCCGGTGTCTGCGACAATAATGATCGATGGACGAGCGCGCCTTTTATCGCGAATCGCAGACCACGAAACCCATGGAGCTGCATTGCCCCTTCTGCCGCATCAGCGAAAGCTATGAACTACGCTGGCTGGTTCGCACCAAGCTCGACCAGTTGCCCCGAGGCGCGGACGAGCGCGACCGGGCCAAGTTCAAAAAGCGGCCAGCTACATGGTGCTCCTTGACGACAAGGTGATGTGCCGTAACATGCGCTGCCGGAAGAGGTTCGACGTTTCCGGCATCAAAACCACCGCCTTTATCTGACCCCGGCCCGACGGCGGCGTGAAATGTTTCTCTCCCGCGCGAATCCTACCAGCAGTGAAGGAGATTCGTGTGTCCCGACTATTGACTGGATTCGTGGTGCTGACGCTCGCGTGTGCAACTTTATCCGCAAGGGATAAGACTGGTTTTGACGGCAAGTGGGCAATCGAGAAGGAGAGCCAGGGAGACCAACCGGTTCCCCTCGACATGGTTCAGAACATAAAAGTAAAGGGTGACGACGTTACTATTGAATCCACCTTCGCCGAACCGCAGAATGGCGTTGTGCCGCTGCTTTATGTCGGAATAATGACCACCCGGCTGGACCTGTCTACGGACGGCACGGAGCGTCAGAACCAGATCGGTCCGTTCCAGCAGGCGTCGAAGACGACCCTTGACGGCACGACGATGACTACCGAATGGACGGCGGTGATCAAAGGCGATGACGTCAACGGCAAATGGGTGCGCACCCTCGACCCGGATGGCAAGCACATGACGCTGCAGATCAACGAATCATCGAAGGGCCAGGATCATCAGGCGACGCTGAAGTTCAGGCGAAAATGATCGGTCAGCCGCGCAGGTCCGCGAAAGCATCTTCGATTTCCTGCTTTGCCGGCGGGCAGGGTGGTGTTAGCGGCAGACGCGGTGGTCCCCCGTAGTACCCCATCAGATCCATTGCGTACTTGAGCCCGGGAATGCCGTGCTTCACGGTGACGAGCGTCGCCGGGCGCGCGATTCGCCGCTGCCAGTCGAGAGCCGCCTCGTGCTCGCGCGTGCGGTGCGCCTCATGGATCGAGATGCAGGCATAGGGCGCGGCATTGGCGAACGCGAGGATTGCTCCGACGGCGCCGACCTGGAGGCTTGACGCGAGCGTCGGCGCGGAGCCCACCAGCACATTGAAGCCTGGCTTCACTTCCCTGACCATCTGCACCACTTTAGCCAGGTTGCCGCTGCTCTCCTTTATGCCAATCACGTTAGGATGCTGTGACAATTCGGCAACGGCTTCCGCAGGAATATCGATGCCGGTCATCTGTGGCCAGTTGTAGATGACCACCGGAATAGGCGTCTGATCGGCAACGGCCCGGAAGAACAGCATCTGCGCCGCGGGCGAAGAGATGAGGTTCTTGTAGTAGTTCGGAGTAGCGACGAGCGCAACCTTGTAACCCGCCTCGGCCGCGTGCTTCGTGAGCGCGACTGTTTCGCGGACGCTCTCCATGCCGGTACCGGCAATCAGCAGTTTTTCCGGCTCGGCATATTCGGCCACCCAGTCCCAGAGCTTGTATTTCTCTTCGCAGGTCAGGTGCTTGCTCTCGCCGGTGGATCCGAGCACGGTATATCCGGCAAGCGCGGTGCGATTGAGTTTCGAAACATTATGTTCGACCTTGATTTTCCAGATGTCGCCGTTGTGGTCGAATGGCGTGGTGAGCGGCGGGAAAATTCCGTGGAGTTTCATAATGCCTGAGCCTGTGGGGGCAGGCTGGGCCTGCCCCGCTTTAGTCCGTGACTACGTGATCAAAATGATGACCAGCGTATACAACGCCAGCGATTCAATCAGCACCAGGCCGAGGATGAGCATGCCGCGGATGGCTGCGATGGCCCCTGGATTCCGGGCCATGGCCTCCGTGGCGCCCGCGACGGCGCGTCCCTGTCCCAACCCGCAGAGGCCGGATGCGAGCGCCATGCCCAGGCCGGCGAGCGCGGACTTCCAGCCTGCGCCGCCGCCAGTGGCTCCGCCGCCCTGTGCGAACATGGGGCTGGCCAGCAGTATCAACGCCATGGTGCGCAGAATTGTTCTGAGTTTCATCTGTCGTTTCTCCTTCGAATAAATTGCTCCCCAGTGGGTGGTCCATGCCATAGCGGGGGCAGTGGCACGCTCACGCTCGGGAACGATGATGCCGTTATGAATCAAGATCAATGCTCGTGCGATACCGCCATTCCCACGTAAATCATGGTCAGCAGCGCGAATATATATGCTTGCAGCAGTCCCACGAACACGTGCAGACCCATGAACACAGCGGGAATGGCCAGATACGTCAGGGTCAGGAACGCCACCGTCACCTTTTCGCCCGCAAACATGTTCGCGAACAGACGGATGGTGAGGGACAGAGGGCGCGCGATGTGGCTGATGATTTCGATGGGGACCATGAGAAAGAACAGGATTGGAAACGGCCCGATGAACTGCTTGAGGTAGCCGAGAACACCCACCTCGCGGATCCCCACCCAGTTGTAATAAACAAAGACCGCCATTGCCAGGCCCGCGGGCACCATTGGGTACATGGTCGGCGATTCGAAACCCGGAATGATGCCGATCAGATTCATGAACAGAATGAAGATGAACAGCGTGCCGCAGAAATCCACGTAGGCATCCGCGTTGTGATCGATCGCTTCGCTGGCCTGGCCCCTGAGGAACTCGTAAACAACTTCGAAGATATGCTGCAGCTTGCCGGGGTTGTCCACGGACAGCCGTGAGCGCAGGATGGCGAAGGTGATCACGATCAGGACCGCCACCATCAGTTCCATGGTCATCCAGTTCGACCACGGGTGGGCCGGATCGTGCGCCACTTTCACGGCGTCCAGAATGGCATCCGCGGGCCCCGCCAGAAAGCGGTTGAACAGCGCGGTTACCCAGATCTCATGTTCCTGCATAGTGTTGGTAAACGGCTTGGATGGAAACCGCGGCGGCGTAAACAAACAACCCCAGGAACACCGCCATCAGGTTGATTCCCGAATACTTAAGAATAACATAGAGGAGGCCGACGAGCGCCACCGGCCAGAGTGCCAGAACGAGCGTGGACGGGCGGGTACGTCCGTCCACGCCGAGCGAACCGACGAAGCGCCTCCAGCGAAAATAGCTGACGAACGAGATGGCCGCTCCGGCGAGGAATCCCAGAGCGAATCGAGGTCCGCGCGCTATCGCAGCGGCAATAAAGCCCGCCGCGGTGAGGCAGATCATGATGCGTATGGTCCGACGAGCGCCGGCACTCCAGGAATCTACAGCCAAACCTTAATTATCGTCCTGGTTGAAGACCAGCCTCACCATTACGCTGCTTTGCCTATCGGGAGCGCGTTCACCTTGTACTTCGCCAGCAGATTCATCACGGCTACTTCCTCGCGGCGCAAGGCATACGAAGAACTCCCCTCCGCCTGCGTCTTCATCGCTTCCATCAGCGTGCCCTCGGTGTAGGCGTCGAGGACAGCCGGATGCACGTAGAACTTGCGGCAGGTTGCGGGGCGGTTCCCCAGCCGCACGGACACGGATTTGATCGCCGCGACGATGTTCTTCTTCGCCTCGGTTTCCGATGACGCGAGCCCCAGGTTTTCGAGGTGAAGCGCGGCCTGGACGGTTCCGTTCCACGTGCGGAAGTCCTTCGCCGTGAAATCCTCGCCGGTTATCTCGCGCAGGTACTCGTTCACATCCTCGGAGTGGATGCGATATACCGAGCCGTCATCGTCCACGAAGTGGAACAGCTCGTGGCCGGCGATACACTGGCAATCGCGAATGATCCTGGCCATGCGGCGGTCGTTCAGCTCGATGTCGTGGACAATTCCGCTCTTCCCGCGGAAGTGGAATCGCAGCGTGCGGCCCTCGATCTTCACGTGCTTGTTGCGCAGCGTGGTCAGCCCAAATGACCCGTTCTGCTCGGCGTACTCGGCGTTGCCCACGCGAATGCAGGTAATCTCCAGAAGGCGCACCACCGTAGCCAGCACCTTGTTTTTCGGCAGGCCCGACAACGCGAGGTCCTGCGCGACGCGGCTACGAATGCCCGGGAGCGCCTTGCCGAACGCCTGCATGCGGCTGAACTTGGTATGGTCGCGCACCAGGCGGTACAGCGCGTGGTAGCGATACTGCTTGCGCCCGCGCGCATCGCGGCCGACAGCCTGAAGGTGGCCATTTGCTTTGGGGCAGATCCACACCTGCTCCCAGGCCGGAGGAATCACCAGTGAGCGAATACGCGTGAGCGTATCCTGATCCTCAACCGGCTGGCCGTCCGAACCGACGTAGACGAAATTCTCACCCGAGCGCTTTCTTACAATGCCGGGCGTGTCGTCGGTGACGTAGCGGAGGCCGGCAACTCTCGCCGATTCATAGGGATCGGCAGGCAGTTCGAGGGAGCGTCGCGGCATGCCCAGCGACTACGTGCAATCGGCTGGCCAGACGAGAGCGCTTGCTCACACGAGCGGCTCGGCTATTGGTGAATCGGGCCGTGACCCTCGCGGGCAAGGCGAACGCGCGCGCCCTCGAGCTTCTTCTGCACTTTGGCCAGCTCCTCTTTATCGACGTCCGACGGAGCGCTCGTCTGCCATTCCTTCAGCGAGTTCTGCCACTGCAGCATGGCGTCGCGGATCTTGCCCTCGTGATAGTAGACATCGCCGAGGTGATCGTGCACGGTCGGATCGCGCGAGAGTTTCTGCAGCGCCCGGCGCAACTGCTCCTCCGCCTCAGGAAGCTTATTCATCTTGAAGTAAACCCATCCGAGGCTGTCCAGATAGGCGCCGTTGTACGGCTCCTGATCGAGCGCCTTGCTCACCAGTTGCTCGGCTTCGGGCAGGCGCATGTCCTGGTCGGCGAACATATAGCCCAGGTAGTTCAACGCCTGGGCATTATCGGGATCGAGCTCCAGGGCCTTGCGGAATTCCGCCTCGGCGGCATCGTATTTTTTCAGCCGCTCGTACATGGCGCCGCGCAGGAAGAAAATATTCTCGCGGTCTTCCCTGCTGGCCGACAATTTCTCGGCCTGATCGAGCGCCTTAGCCATCTCGGTGAAATCTTTTCCGCGCTCTTCCACCTGGGCCAGAGTCATCCAGGTCTCACGGTCTTCCTTGGCGGCCAGCATCTTCTTCGCTTCAGCCATGGCCTGTTCGTAGTGGCCAAGGTCGGCTTCGAGTAACGCGTGCTCCGCCTGAATGGCGCGGTCGCTGGGATATTTTGTCAGGGCCGAGTCGGCGGCCTGCTCGGCTTTGCCGTACTCCTTCGCGGCTTCCCATGTCTCGACGATGTCGGCGACAGTACGGGGAGCCAGGTCGGGATCCAACTGCGCCAGTTCCTGCCAGGCTCCGACGGCTTCCGCGTACTGCTCGTTGGTGCGATAGAGCGTTCCCAGCCGGTCCAGCAGCGACGCGCGTCCCTGCCGTTGCGCGTCGGCATAGGATGTCTTCTCGGTATCGGCCAGAATCTGCTTCAGCAACGCGATTGCTTCCGGCAGCTTGTTCTGGGCCACCAGCAGGCTGACGTCGTTGTAGCGGACGTCGATGTTATCCGGGCTGGGGTCCATCTGGTGGGCCTTCGCCGAAGCCTCTTCGGCCTTTGCGTACTGGTGCTGCTGGCGGTAGATCTGGGAAATCTGGAGCTCGGATTTGACGTCCTTCGGGTCGGCCGCCACCAGGTCGGCGTAAATCTTGAGAGCGGCATCGTACTGTTCCGCTTCAATGAGGTCCTGCGCGAGCCCGCGCTTCAGATCGGCATTCTCGGGCGCCAGTTCGACGGCCTTCTTCAGGGTCTCCGCGGCCAGCGCGTACTCCCTCATCTGCTCATAGGCTTCGGCCAGCGTAGCGAAGCTGCTGGGACTCGGGTCGTGCTCGGTCACCTTGCGAAGCAGATCGGTCGCCTGTTTCGTCTGGCCCATGTCCGTGTAAACCATGGCCAGCAACGTCAGCGCATCCTCGTTATCGGGGTCGAGTTTCAGCGCGGCTTTCAGGGCCCTTTCGGCTTCCGGAGAGTTCTGGGCCACCTTATCCAGCTTGCCAAGCATGACCCACGACTCCGTATCGGAAGGGTCCAGCTCAGTGATCTTCTCGTATTGCTCGATAGCCTTCTTCAGCATGGTCTCGTCGATTCGATTCTGCTGAGATTCGCCGATCAACCGCGAGTAGATGCGCGCCAGGATGCGGCGAGCATTGATGTCGTTCGGATTCTGCTTCAGGATGCCCTCGGCCTCGACGACGGCGTCGCGCAGCCGGCCCGACTGTATGTACAGATCCGATAACTCCTCCGCAATGAACGTTGCGCCGGGATCTTCCTTCATCGCCTCCCGGTAGTTGTCCACGGCCTTGGTGAAGTAGTCGCCGCGGTTACCGAACGCGCCGGCGAGCTCCGAATAAAGGTGCCCGAGCGAATAGTGATAATACGCGGAGGCTTTTGCGTCGCCGGACCCGGCCGGAGCGGCGGCACTGGCGGCGGGCGCATTCTGGGCAGATGCAACCCCCGCTAAACACAAGAAAACACCACCGGCGGCTGAAAGTACGCGCATTGAACTGAAAATCCTCTCTTCTGGTGCCCTGGATGCAATAGGCGGGCCGTGGACTCGTCCGATTATACAGCGCCCTCGATTAGCGGACGCTTGCCCGGCGCCTACCGTTACCTGAAGTCGTACGAGTACCGTCCCGCCCCGCTAACATCAGGTTAGATGCGCGAGAAGGCGCTGGCGATTGTAGCAGGACCGACCGGTTCGGGAAAGAGCGAACTCGCGCTGGCGATTGCGGGGACGCTCGGAGGCGAGATCGTCAACTGCGACTCGGTGCAGGTTTACCGGAATTTCGACATCGGCACGGCTAAGTTGGCCGAGTCGCACCGCCGCGGTATTGCCCATCATTTGATGGACATCGCCGAGCCCGAAGAGCTGTTCACGGCGGGCGACTACCTGCGGCTGGGACGCGCCGCCATCGCCGCGATCTCCGAACGCCGACGCCTGCCGGTGGTGGCCGGCGGCACCGGTTTTTATCTGCGCGCCCTCACCGACGGCCTGTTTTCAGGACCGGAGAGGGACGAAGCCGTCCGGGAGACGCTCGCCGGGCGCGAACGTCGGCAGCCGGGGATCCTTCACCGGTTCCTGCGCCGTCTGGATCCGGCCGCCGCGGGAAGGATTCACGCAAGGGATGTGCAGAAGCTGATCCGGGCGATCGAGGTTTGCCTGATCGGGCGGACTCCGATTACCGAACAATTGAGCGCTGGCCGCCATCCTCTGACCGGGTATCGGATTGTCAGGATCGGATTGAACCCTCCGCGCGCCGATTTGTACGCGCGGCTCGATGAGCGCTGCCGGCAGATGTTCGAGAGTGGCCTGCTGGAAGAGGTGCGGTCGCTCCTGGCGCGCGGCGTTCCGCGCACGGCGAAACCGTTCGAATCGCTGGGGTACAAAGAGGCGCTGGCGGCGGTGGAAGGGCGAATGTCGCTGCCGGAGGCGATCACAGCAGCACAGATCGACACGCGCCATTACGCCAAACGCCAGCTGACCTGGTTCCGGCGAGACAAGGACATGTGCTGGCTGGAGGGATTCGGCTCGGAGCCGGCAATTCAGCAGCGGGCGCTGGAACTGGTCCGACAAATCTGCTGAAACTGGAATGGCTCGCGTTCACGTCGAGTAAACAGGCGCGCGACCGGCGGCGGCCATCATTCACGCGGCGCTCACCGCGGCAGCGATACTGATAAAACAGGAGGCGTCATGTACTCCTCTGGCTTGCGCGGCGTTTTTGTCGCGCTGCTTTTTTCCTGCCTGGCCATTGGCCAGGAACCCACTTTCAAAGCCGAAACGAACGTCGTGCTCGTCCCCGTGGTGGTGCGCGGTCGCGACGGGAATGCCGTCGGAAATCTGCACAAAGAAGATTTTCAGCTCTTCGATAAAGGAAAAGCGCAGGCAATTACGCAGTTTTCCGTCGAGCAGATCGGCGCGAAGGTAGCCGAGGATCGAAGCGTGGCGGCGGTCGCCGGCGAGAGCAAGGCCGCGCCGGCGGTGATCCCGGAACACTACGTTGCGCTGGTATTCGACGACCTGCACGTCTGGCTCGGGCCGAACGATCCGCCGCCCGGCTGGATGAGTCCCGGCGATGTGATCTATCTTCATAAGGCCGGCTGGAAATATGTTAACTCGCTGAGTCCTGGGGACAGGATCGCGATCTACACGACATCGGGGCAGCTCGTGGTTGACTACACCTCGGATCGGGCCAAACTGCAGCAGGTTCTGGGCAGGCCGAACGTCGGACAGCCGAAGCTGCCGACCATCGACGATATGCCGAGCGCACTTCGCGGCCCAGGGTCGCCCACCCCTTCGGCCGACCGGCTGGAGAGCGAGCGGCAGGCCCGAGCTCTGCTGCACCTCCTGCAGGCGGTGATCGGCCGCATGGATCACCTGCCGGGCCAGCGCACGCTGGTCCTCATGTCGCCGGGCATGGCGTTGCGCGCGGACCCGTTTTACGACCTGACACCCGACACCATGGAGCTGATCAACCGGGCCATTCGCTCGCGCGTGGTGGTGGAGAGCCTGGATGCACGGGGGCTCTATCCCGCCGGCGATTATCCGATGCAGGAGTTCATGGCGCGGATGGCGGATGGAACGGGCGGCCGGTTCATTACCGACACGAACGATATGGACGGAGCGGTGCATAAGCTGGCCGCAACGCCGAAGTACATTTATGTTCTGGGATTCTCCCCTGCGTCGCTCAGACGGGAAGGCCGTTTCCACGAACTGAGGGTGAAGCTGCGGGACGGGCATGGGCTGCAACTGGAAGCGCGCAAGGGTTACTGGGAGCCGAATGCAAAGGCGGGGTCGGGCGAGGCGCCCTCCGCAGGCCGGGGGCCTGCCCCACACACCCCACAGGTGAGCGAAACAGAGACGAAGCAGATTGCCCAGGCGATCGGCGCCGAGGGCGCGAAGTTTAAAGCCGAGACGAACGTGGTGCTCGTCCCCGTGGTGGTGCGCGACAAGGACGGGAAAGCGGTCGCGAATCTCACCAGAGACGACTTTCAGCTCTCCGATAACGGCAAGCCGCGGGAGATTAACGGCTTTACCGTGGAACGATCAGGCACGCGCGTGGCGAGGGAGAGGTCCGTAACCACGGCCCGAGAGAAGAGCGGCGCGGCGGAGATGGTGATCCCGGACCACTTCATCGTCTACGTGTTCGAGGACCGCACGTTCGCCCGCCCCGATATTCTGGCCTGGGTCCGCGATGCCGCCATGCGGCACATGGCAACGCTCCAGCCGGGCGATCGCGTGGCAGTTATCACGGGTACCTGCACCGTGAATCTCGATTTCACGGACGACCGGGCAAAGCTCGAGGCCGCGATCTCGAAGCTGCAGTACAAAGCGCACTCGATCTGCAACGATCCGCCGCGGACCGAGCGCATCGATCCGCTGCTGAGGGCTATTCGGCGGCTCTCGTTTCTGCCCGGCCAGCGATCCATCGTGTACGTCTCCGGGGATCTGAGCGTCGATCCGTATTACCTCCAGCAGGTGACGGATCTTGCGGTCCACTCGCAGGTGGTCATCAACACCCTCAATTCGGGGGGTCTTCCGGACGGCGCGCCTTCCGAACCCGCGTCGCCTCAGTCCACGGCCGAGCAAATGGCGGCAAATCAGGGAAACCTCGGGGTCAGCGCTCTGGCCTATGGCACCGGCGGCACTCTTGTCGAGAACACCAACGATGCCGATTCCGCGTATCGCCGGCTCGCGACGCCGGACTGGGTGTACGTGCTGAGCTTCACGCCCGAGGAGGACGCCGACAAACGAGCATTCCATCACCTCAAGGTCGGGCTGAAGGATCGGCGCGGCTTCACGCTGCAGGCGCGCCGAGGGTATTACACGGGAACACAGCCGGAGGTGGAGGCGGCAGAGACGGTCGGGGCGCCCGCGGCAGGCCGGGTTGCTTCTCAACCACCGCAGGTGAGCGCGGCTGAGAGCAACGAGATTGCTTCGGCCATTGGGGCGGCGGAAATATCAACGACGAACGAGCCTGTCAGCTTCCGGGCGCAGACCAACCTCGTCGAGGTTCCGGTGGTGGTGCGCGATCGCGAAGGGCATGCCGTCGGGAATCTGCGCCGGGAGGACTTCCACCTCTCCGATAAAGGCGCGAAGCAGGAGATTGCGAAGTTCCGCGTGGAGACGTCGTCCGGCGTTGCTGCGACCTCTGCCGAGAGCAAGTCGCCGTCCGCAGGCGCGCCGGGTCCGGCTAACCTGCCCGCTTCGACGCCCGATCACTACATCGCTTTTCTGTTCGACGATCTGCACATCCAGACGGCGGATCTGCCGCAGGTGCGCGACGCTGTTCGCAAGTACATCGCTTCCTCACTACAGCCGGGCGATCGGGCGGCGCTCTACACCACATCGGGCCGTGTCACGGTGGATTTCACCACGGACGCGGGTGCGCTTGATGCGGCGCTGCTGAAGATCCGTCCCAGTCCGCTCACGTCCTCGTCGCTTCGCTATTGCATGTACATCAGCTATTTTCAGGCTGTCCAGGTGGAGCAGCAGGTTTCGCTTCATCCCACCGCCGATGACGTGTCACGCAGTTCCGCGCTGAAGGCCGCGGTGTTTGACGTCGGCCGCTGTCTCAAGACTCCCGACGCCTTCAATATTGCGGTTCGCGAAATCAACGACTCGTTCATGAACGGGAAGCAGGAGACGCGCGCGGCTCTGGCGGCTCTTCGGGCGGTGGTGCGGCACATGGCCGCGCTCCCGGGGAAGCGGACCATCATCCTGGCGTCGCCGGGTTTCTTTGTCTCGCCAGAGCTGCAGGACCAGAGCTCCGACCTGATCTCGCAGGCGATTCGCGCCAATGTACTCGTCAACAGCATAAGTGCTCGCGGCGTCTGGACCAGTCCCGTTTACGATGTCGACCAGAAGGGGGCGGCCCCGCCACCCGACGTGATCACCTTCAAAAACATGGAGGGCGGCGTGAACGATGACGAGCTCATCGCGCTGGCCGAAGGCACCGGCGGAACGGCGAACTTCAACAACGATTTCGCGGGCGGCGTCCGGAAGGCGGCAGCCGCGCCGGAATACATGTACGTGCTGGCGTTCGAGCCGAAGGACCTGAAATTCGACGGCAGCTTTCATGCGCTGAAGGTGACGGTCAGCTCCCGCGATAAACTGAGCCTGCTGGCGCGGCGCGGCTACTGGGCGCCCAAACAGGCCCAGGATGCATCGGGTGCGGCGAAAAAGGAGATTGAAGACGCGGTGTTCTCGCGCGACGAGATTCATGACCTCCCGGTGGACATGCACACTCAGGTTGTGAAGGCCGCGACGGGCGAGAAGCTCAGCGTGCTCACCACCGTCGATCTGAAGCTGATGCACTTCCGCAAGGCAGACGACCGCAATCGCAACGACGTAACCATCGTGGCGACGCTTTTCGATCCGAACGGGAATTTCATCGCGGGCACGCAGAAGGTGCTGCAGCTTCGGCTACGCGATCAGACCGTGCAGGCTCTGGCACAGCGGCCGCCGGTCACTATTTCGACGGATTTCGACGTGAAGCCCGGCGGGTATCTGGTGCGGCTGGTGGCGCGCGATGCCGAAGGCCAGCAGCTCACCACGGAAAACGCGGCGGTGCAGGTTCAATAACTATGCGCAGTATTCTTTTTCTGACTCTGTTGGCGGTAACCGCCTCGGCCCAGGTGGACTCCGGCCAGACGTTCAAATCGGGCGTGACGCTGATTCAGGTCCCGGTGACCGTGCGCGACCATGATGGCCGCGCGGTGAGCAATCTGACGAAGGATGACTTCCAACTCTTCGACAACGGCAAGCGGCAGGACATCGTCAGCTTCGCGGTGGAGAATCCGGGGGCTCAGGCCGCGCCCGACCGATCCCTGCCATCGCCCGAAGGCGCAGCGGCGCAGCCGGCCGTGGATGTGCCCGCTCGCTTCATCGCGTATTTCTTCGACGACCTCAGCATGAGGGGCAGCATCATAGATGTCCGCGAGGCGGCGTTGAAGCAGGTGGATGCGCTCGAGCCCGGCGATCGCGCGGCCGTCTTTACATCTTCGTCGTGTAAGGGCCTGCTGGACTTTACCAACGACAAGCAGAAGCTGCGGCAGGCTGTGGGACGGCTACAACCCGGCGCGATTCCGTTGTGCCGCGTGGCCCAGACGCAGAACCTCCAGTTGGAACTGTTGAGGGCCATCGTGGGGCGGATGGCCAACCTGCCGGCGCGGCGGGATATCATCCTGGTCTCGTCGGGATTTTATGTCGGACACGATCGTTCCGATGAAGAAGCCGCGCTGATCGACGCCGCAGTGCGCGCGAAAGTGACCATTGACGCCGTGGATGCCGGAGGTGGCGCGAACGTGTCACGGACTTATGGCAGCGACATGCAAGGACAACGCATGCAGATGGAGCAGCCGATGCAGGCGAGCGGCGCGAATCCGCTGATCCTGACCGAACTGGCTCACGGGACAGGCGGCGAATACGTCACCGGCAACGACTTCGCGCTGAACTTTCGAAGGTTAGCGACGCCGGACAGCCACTACGTGCTGGGCTTCGCCCCGACGGCCAACGATGGCCGCTTTCATAAGCTGAAAGTGCAACTCGGGAATGCGCGCAAGCTGACGGTGGAGTCACGTGCCGGGTATTATGCGCCGAAGACTGCCGAGTGAGTAGAACTTGCTGGCAGCTTATACTAAGTAACCTTAAATCAGAACTAAGAGGAAAACCTTAGGCCGCGTTCGCGCGCGGAGCCCTGTCGCGGGGCTTGTTGACGCACAGCATGTGCTCCGGCGTGAACTGAGCGTCGGACCAGCGGCAGGATTCATCCAGCCGAACGGCGACGAAGTAGCCCAGTTCCGGCTCCCACGTGCATGACTCGACAACTCCGCTAAGCTGTTGACCCTGCGTGACAAATGAGAGCCGCCGGCCCCGTTTTGCGCAGCCATCGAGCAGAAGCGTCACGGCATCGCTCGAGATCTCCTCGAGGTTCGCGGAGGCCTCATGTGTTCCGCCGAGGTTATCCTCGTAAGTGACGCTGATTAACTCGGAACAAAGGCACGTAGATGTTACAAGGTACATACTCACCCAAAGAGTGCATTCGCGGCGCCAATTTACTCCTTCTTTCTTTCTTAGCGCCGATTTTCGTTGCGAAATCAGTTATCCAGTCTATCCTTTTGTAGGTATGTTGTCTATCCATCTGGAGAGCGGCGTCGTCTCCACGCGCGCGGTCAGGCGGCCGGCGCGGCCTGAGGGATTCGCCACGATCCGGCTGCTTCTGGGCGGCATCTGCAATACCGATCTCGAGTTGCAGCGCGGCTACTACGGATTCGCCGGCACGCCGGGTCACGAATTTGTGGGCGAAGTGGTGGAGGCCGACAATCGCCGACTGGTGGGGAGGCGAGTGGTTGGCGAAATCAACCTTGCCTGCGGCGCCTGCGAGTGGTGCGCGCGGGGCCTCGGACGACATTGCCCGAAGCGGACCGTGCTCGGGATCGTGAAGCATCCCGGCGCCTTCCGGGAGTTCCTCTTATTGCCTGAACGGAACCTGCACGTGCTCCCCGAAGCGGTGCCCACCGAGCACGCCGTATTCACCGAGCCGCTTGCGGCAGCGTGCGAGATTCTCGATCAGGTCCGGATTCCGAAAGGCGCCGAGGTCGCCGTGCTGGGCGATGGAAAGCTCGGGTTGCTGGTCGCGCAGGTGTTACAGGCGCACGGCGCTCAGGTCCATCAGTGGGGCCGGCATCGCGAGAAGCTGCGGATCTCGGCCGCGGCCGGAGTAGCGACGGAACTGGCGCAAAGACGAATGCCGACGGCGGCATACGACTGGACCGTGGACGCGACCGGCTCGCCCGATGGCCTCGCCCAGGCTGTCCGGATGACACGGCCTCGCGGAACACTGGTTTTGAAATCCACCGTCCACGGACTGGTTCCGCTCGATTCCGCGCCGGTAATTGTGAATGAGCTGACGCTGGTGGGATCGCGCTGTGGCCGCTTCGAGCCCGCGCTCAAGCTGCTGCGATCGGGCAGGGTGCGGGTGGACGGAATGATCTCCGATGAATTTCCACTGTCCCTGGCCGCCGACGCGTTCGCGCGAGCGGCCGGCAAGGGCGTCATGAAGGTGCTGCTCCGCGGCGCCTGAGGATGGTTTCCGCAGCGGCCTCAATGTCCGAAGCGGGCGACACCCGCGCCCCAGGTCGGAGGCAAATCGTTCCAGGCGCCGTTCCACTTCTGCAACAGCTTGCCGTTGCGCACATCCCAGAGAGTCAGATTGACAGTGGTCATCCCGTGGACCGTTCCGGAGTTAATCGCCACCCGGTCGCCCTTTCCGAGGAACTCCCGGGTGTAAATCATGAGTCCATCGCCAAGCCGCCGGATCGGCCGCCCCGGCGCGTACAGGATCAGAGTGGTGGGAATCGGATAAGACGTGCAACAGTTCGGAACCCGCACGAGCCAGCCGGCCATTATGCCGTCCGGCGCAATCTGCAGTTGCTGGGTGTCAACCTGGTCCTTCTCGAGCGGCATCCGGATTCTGCTGCCGTCACTCAGAACGATGTGAATACGTCCGCTGTTGTCCGTATCCGCCTGCGCCTGTTCGATGTACCGGTTCGGCGAGTTGCCCCAGGCGAGGGACGCCACACAGATCCAGAGCAGGATCGATTCGGGAGCCGCGCGGCCGAGGGCCATGACGACATTATGAAGCTCCCGAGAGCGCTGCTGTCACCGACGATTCACGGAACAGACGCCGGCCCCCGCTCACGACCCCGAAGCGGAGGAATTCATCCGAACGCAGATCGGCTCGCGTCCGGACGCGCTTTATCTGATGACGCAGACGGTTCTTATCCAGAACCTCGCCCTGCAACAGGCGAAGCAGCAACTGGATGAATTGCAAAGGCGGGTTCAGCAGACGGCTCCCCCCGCGGCCGCCGGAGGCAGCTTCCTGGGCGGAGCGCAGGGCGCGCCCGCGCAATCGTGGGGATCGGCTCCGCCGCCACCGCCACCGTACTACGGCGGCCCGCCCGCGGCCCAACCGGACGGCGGCCATAGCTTCCTGCGCAGCGCGGCAACCACCGCGGCGGGAGTAGCAGCCGGCGCGCTCGCCTTCGAAGGGATCAGTGCGCTGCTGGGCGGAGGACCGCACTTTGGCGGTGGCTTTGGCGGCGGCATGCCCGGCAGCAGCTTCCTCGGCGGGAATACTCCCGGCGAGACCATCGTCAACAACTACTACGATTCGCCGCAGGACACCGATCGGGAAGACAGGGACGACCAGAACGACCGCGGCGATCAGTTCACCGACGTTTCCGACGACACCACCGACGACGCCGGCACGGACGATGCCGGAGGCGATGACGGCGGGACTGATGACGGCGGCACTGACGACAGCGGGGGCTTCGACAGCGGGGATGGAGGCGATAGCGGCGGCGGTGGCGACTGGGTCTGAGGCGCTGAAGCGGCCGGGTCGGCGAACTTCACCGTGGTGTCCACGCGCGTGCGGCGAAAACCGGTGTTCTCCAGCGAAGCGTTGATCTGCCGGTTCAGGAAGAACAGGATGTGCAGGCGGAACTCAGAGCCGAAGCTCACTGGAAACCAGACGCCTTCGTCGAACCGCTGATAGTTGACGTTGAAGCCGAGGCCGGGCAGATCCGTGCCGAGCAGCGTTCGGATGGCGAACGGAATTTTCCGCGATAGCTTGGTGTAGATGTTGAGGGGCTGGTACTCCTGTTCGTCGATGAGCGCCTCGCCGGCCCAGTCGATGTCGCCGCGGTCGGCCGGTCGAAAGCCGATGCGCCAGACCTTCCGCCCTTTGACCACCTGCTCCCCAAGCAGCTCGAACCGGTATTTCTTCTGCTGTTCGGTGGTGAGCGGAAACAGATCGCCGGCAACGCCGTCCTTCGACTTACCGCTTAGGATGTCATCCCGGACATTGTCGATAATCTGACCATCGATGCTGTCCTTCTCCGGCACGGGCTCGCCTTTGAATTCGGTATATTGCCGCCCTTTCAGGAATTGTCCGGCAATGGTTTTCAGACGCTTCTCCGTGCCCTTCGGCCCTGGGAACGCTTCGTATTCGGCCGTTTCGTCCCGCAGCAGCTTCCCGTTCGTCCGGCGGGTCTGCACGCGTACGCGCTGCTCATAAACAAACTGCGTGCGCGCTTCCACGGCCCGGTCCTGATTCGCCGCCACGCGCGCCACGATCTCCGCCGCGGTGGGCGGCTGTTGGGCGGACAGGGCGCCCGAGGCGAGAAACGCGAGGAGCAGTGCGGAGCGCATGGTCTTGTACCGTTATACGAAGCGCCGGCGGCCTGAGTTGCGAAACTCTACGCCGAGCTCTTCCGTGTAATCGAAAATACCTTGTATAATCGTCAGCCACGGGCACGTCGCAATTCTTGTCTCGGGCGCCCAGCGGGAGCGCATGATGTTGATGTTGACCACCGATTCTCTGTCGCGCCACGGCGGCCGCCGCACGAACCAGGATTTCTGTGGCTATCGGACAGCGCGCGGCGCCACCTGCTGGATCATCGCCGACGGCCTGGGCGGGCATGCCGGAGGAGAAGTGGCGTCGAAGCTCGCCGGCGAGCACATCCTCGATTCCTTCTCCGCGGAACCGGCAGTGTCGCGCGATCATCTGACCCGCTGGCTGGAATCGGCGAACGGCGCGCTGCACGCAGCGCAGCGGTCGAGACCCGAGCTGCACGGCATGCGAACAACAGTGGTGGCGCTGGTGTCCGATGGCGCCGCCGCGCTGTGGGCTCACCTGGGCGATTCGCGACTGTATCATTTTCGCGCCGGCGCCGTGCATTGCCAGACCAGGGATCACAGCGTCCCGCAGGCGATGGCCGCGGCGGGAGAGATCAGCTCCTCCGAGATTCGCTTTCATGTGGATCGCAATCGGCTGCTGCACAGTCTGGGCGATTCCAGCCGTTTCCGGCCGGCGGTGCGCGATGCCGCGGAGCCGATCGAATCCGGCGACGCGTTCCTGTTATGCACGGATGGATTCTGGGAGCTGGTTACGGAAGAGGAGATGATAGGGGAACTGGCCGGCTCGCGCACGTCCGGCGAATGGCTGGCAGGCATGGAGCGGCGTGTTCGCGCGGCGATGAGCGGTGAAGATGACAACTATTCCGCGATTGCCATTTTCGCCAACGATTCCACGGGTGCCGCCGCGTCATCTGCAAACGGAGAAGTGAGATGAACGCCGAGACGCTGTGCGCGAACTGCATGGAGGAGTGTGGCGACGCTGCAGTCTGCCCGCATTGCGGACGTCCTCCGATCGCGCCGCCGGATTCTCCGCTTCAACTGCCGCCGCGCACTATTCTGCACGACCAGTACGTGATCGGCCGCGTGCTGGGACACGGCGGCTTCGGCGTCACCTATATCGGATGGGACATGAACCTGGCGCGCAAAGTTGCGGTGAAGGAGTATATGCCGCACGGAGTGGCGACGCGCACGGGCGGCGCTCCCACCGTGGTCCCGTTTTCAGGTCAGAGCCAGCGCGATTACGAATGGGGCCTCGAGAAGTTTCTGGATGAAGCGCGCGTGGTGGCTCGCTTCTCCAACCATCCGGGCATTGTTTCGGTGCTGAATTTCTTTCGCGCCAACGGCACGGCGTACCTGGTGATGGAGTTTCTGGACGGCGACACGTTCCAGCAGTACCTTGCGCGTAAGGGCGGCCGAATCACATTCAACTGGGCCGTCCGTATTATGACGCCGGCTATGGATGCGCTGTGCGAGGTGCACAGGATCGGCTTGCTGCATCGTGATGTCAGTCCGGACAATGTCTTCCTCACGAAGAGCGGACAGGTGAAGGTGCTCGACTTCGGCGCGGCTCGTTACGCGCTCAGCCAGCAGAGTCGCAACCTTTCCATCATTCTGAAGGAGGGCTACGCGCCCGAAGAGCAGTACCGCACCAAGGGCAATCAGGGGCCGTGGACGGATGTTTACGCCGTCGCCGCCACCATCTATCGCGCCATCACCGGCGTCGTCCCGCCCCCGGCTCTCGACCGTCTGGAGGTGGATGAGCTCCTGCTACCGAGCGCTCTCGGCGTGGAGATTCCGGCCGGCGGTGAGGCGACTCTGATGAAGGGACTGGCCGTGCGCGCGGCGAACCGCTTCCAGTCAATGGAGGATTTCAAGACCGAGATCGCCGGGAATAGCGCTCCCGTTTCAGGCGGCGTCATGGTTCCTGCGGCGGCAGATATCGGCAGTACGAGGATCATCTCATCGACTCACGCCCCAGTATCCGCTGCCACGATGCCGGTGACCGCTCGCGAACCAGGGCCACCGCCCCTTCCCGCTCCGCCTCCGCCTCCACCTCCTGCTGCGCTTCCGCGGAAATGGCTGGTCGTGGCGGGGGCGTTCATTCTGCTGGTGGGCAGCCTGCTGGCATACTCCACGGTCAGGATGTTCCGGACGGTGCCGCCGGTTGCTTCCGCGGCCCGTGCGCCGGATGCCGCTCCCCAGTCCACGCCGGCAACAGTCGCTCCGGCTGGCACGCCATCCGCAGCCCCAGGACCGGATCAGACCGGTTCTCAGCGCACTGCGGAAAACTACGAGCGGCCGAACGAACGGACGGGAATCGGCGTGCGGCCGCCGCGTCCGCGAGAGCAGAGCCGCGAATACGCCAGACGCGAACCCGTGCACAACGACGCCCCACAGACGTTCGGCGAAACCGCCGTGGAGACGTTCCGGGCAGAGCCTCAGACCATCGAAAAGGGCCAGTCGACCACTCTGGTCTGGACCGCGCGAGACGCCAAATACGTGATGATTTCGCAGTTGGGGCGCTTCGATCCCCTGGGGCAGGTGCAGGTTTCTCCGGCGTGGGACACGACGTACACGCTCACGGCATTCGGCACGGGCGGCCAGTCGGCGAGCGCATCCATCGCCGTGAAGGTGAACGCCCCCGGAAGTTTCGGGGCATCGGCGGTCCCTAACCCCTCGGTGTATGGCCGGCCGCCATATCCCAGCCCGTACCGGCCGCCGGCGCCGCCGTTCGCGATTTTCGTCACCCACGAACACAACGCCGGAGGCGCGCCGCATGCGGTAACCGGCGTCCGGGGCGCGATCATGAGACGCGGCTATTCGCCGGACTCGGGTTCCTGCAGCGGAATGCTGCGTATCGCCGGAGGCTATATCATTTACACGGCGAGCGACCCTGCCCACAGCTTTCGCGCGCCTGTCTCCGAGATCGCCGACGTGAGCGAGAATGCGGTGTTACAGCGCGGTACCTCAGCGTTTCACATCCGCTTCGCCAATGGCGCAAACTACAACTTCATCCCGCAGAATGGCGCGTCCCTGGCGGCCGTGGAGGCCATCCGGCGAGCGATGACGGCTCGATAAGGTCTGAAGTATTCGTCACCGCTCCCTCACGGTCACGGCTCTGTTACAGCGTTGCAGGACCTTACTGAGCCGCGACCGTGAGGGAGCGGTTGGGCCTGGGTTCAGCGCATTTCAACGATCATGCTCTGATCGCTTTCTGTATCGCACGACGTACTCGGGCGGCTGAGCGCCTTCCGCCAGCCGCGAATCGGGCACGGGCGTTCGCGCTTCCAGCGTGAGCGGGAGAACTCCGGCCCACACCGGCAGAGCGTAGTCCTCCTCGTCATCGAGCGGCGGACCGGTCCTGATCTTCGCCGATGCTTCTTCGATGGTGAACCGGAGCACCGAGGTGGCCTTCAGCTCCTGCGCGGTGGGGGTGCGCACATCCGCCCAGCGGCCCGCGATCACGTGCTCCGAAATGATTTGCAGAGCCCGTGCTTTCTGCTCCGCGTCCTCGATCCTGCGCGCCGTGCCGAAGGCAGTCACCGACCGGTAGTTCATGGAATGATGAAACGCCGATCGCGCCAGCACCAGCCCATCCACCAGCGTCACGGTGACGCACGCCGGCACGCCCGTCTCCAGCTCGCGCAGCATGCGGCTGGCCGCCGAGCCGTGCAGGTAGAGCGTGTCCTCCTCGCGTCCGAACAGCGTGGGAATCACGAACGGCTGACCCTCCACCTGGAACCCGACATGCGCCAGGAAAGCGGCATCCAGGATCTCATGAATCACCGCAGGCTCGTGCGAGCCGCGTTTCGGCAATCGGCGTAGTTGTGTCCGTTCGGTCAGCGTCATTGCTTGACTCGCGTGAAGGTGGCGATCCAGTTAGTCTCCCACGTCTTCCCTCCATCCAGCGAGAAAGCCTGCTCCCAGCGTGCCGTATCCGGCGATGACACCGTCCAGAGAAAACGGACGAAAGTGTTCGCGCCATTCAAGTCTTCCTGGTCGTAGAACTCGCCGTGGCCGTTCCCGTCGAATTTGCCCACGGTGGCGGGAAGCGAGAACACGCCATTCTTCTGATTCGCCCAGTAGATGCTCCACTGGTGAGACTTCGGATTGTAGGTGCGCACCGACATTCCCTCGAGGTGACCTGACGGGGTGTCGGCCTCCAGTTCATCGATGTTGGCGCGGCCTTCCCAGATGGGCCGGGCAACCAGATCGGCGTCGAACTCCACCCAGTCGTTCAGGCCGGCGAGCGGATGCAGCAGGCGGCGGTTGTGGGCCTTCCAGTGGCCGAACTCGAAGTCGAAGTCGTGCTGGCCGTCGCGTTCGGCGGCGGCGGCTTTTTGCGGAACTGAAGTCGTCTCGGCCGGCGCGCTGCAGATCAGAGCCGCCAGCATGAAATGGATCAAATTACGCTGCAACATGTCATCAGCATGCTGCGCCGCGTGGTATTTTGAAAGATCCACTTTTTATGCCATTGGCGATACCACTTTCGAGAGACAAGGGGCCCCTGTTCCGACAGATCTATCTGGGCCTGCGGGAAGCGATCCTGGGTGGCGCGTTCCGCGACGGCGAGAAGCTGCCTTCATCGCGTGATGTGGCTGAACAACTCGGCGTGTCCCGAACGGTTGTGGTGCTCGCGTTCGATCAGCTTCTGGCTGAAGGCTTCACCACGGGCCACACCGGCTCGGGGACCTACGTTTCGAGCGGAGTGGGCGCGAACCGGTCCAATCGGACTGACCGCCCGGCGAAGCTGCGTTTGTCGCGTTTTGGAATCTCGGCGGCAGCGGCCTGGCCGAGAGTGCATTCACCCTTCCAGCGCGGGCGGGCGCTCCTCTACGACTTCGCTTACGGCCGCAGCGATCTGGAAACATTTCCCTTCGAGATGTGGCGCCGAATTCTGCTTCGCTGCGCGCGGAAAGCGCCGGTGTCGGAACTCGACTATGGTCCCGCGGGCGGGAACGCCGCATTGCGCGAGGCCATCTGTACACACCTGCTCCGGTCGCGCGCGGTGAGCTGTGACGCTGACCAGGTGATCGTGGTCAATGGTTCGCAGCAGGCGCTGGATCTTATCGCTCGGGTCCTGATCGAACGAGGCGATCGCGTGGCCATCGAAGATCCGAGCTACCAGGGAACGAGAGAGTCGCTTCGCGCCGCGGGCGCCCATCTGCTTCCGATCGCGGTGGACCATGAAGGCCTGAACCCTGCCCGACTGCCGTCGAGCGCGCGCATGGCCTTTGCGACTCCCTCGCACCAGTTCCCGACCGGGGCCATTCTGCCGCTCGCGCGCCGCCTGGAGCTTCTGGAATGGGCGAGGCGCGCGAACGCGGTTCTGGTGGAGGACGACTACGACGGCGAGTTCCGCTATGAAGGCCAGCCGCTGGAATCTCTGCAGGGGCTCGACCGCGAAGGACGCGTGATCTACATCGGGACGTTCTCACGGACGGTGTTTTCGTCCCTGCGCATCGGTTATCTGGTGGCGCCGAAGAGTCTGGCGCCGGCGTTCACGGCGGCGAAGTGGCTATGCGACCGGCACACCGCGACACTCGAGCAGGAAACGCTCGCTGAATTCATCACCAGCGGAATGTATGAGCGCTACCTGCGGCGGGTCCGGCGCAGGAATGCTGTTCGCCGCAAGGCGCTGCTCGATTCCATTCGGAAATACCTGGACGATCGCGTCGAAGTGACCGGCGACGGGGCCGGCGCTCACGTCGTCCTCTGGCCCGCGCGCGCCCTTAGCGAGGAGACCATCATCGCCGGAGCCGCGGCGCGGGGTGTTGGCGTTTACGGCATATCGCCCTACTGCCTGAAACAGCCCGCGCGAACGGGAATTATGCTGGGCTACTCACGCCTGCGGGAAACGGAGATCCGCGAGGGCGTCCGGCGTTTGAGCGAAGTTGTGTGACGTGCGGTCAATCACGGCTCAACTCGTCCAGCCGGTCGATCTGCTGCTGCAACCGCCGCGCGCCCCGCTCGTTCAGCTTCGCTATGCCGAGGAAAACCGCGGCAACCAGAATTGAGTAAGTGACGATGATCAGCTCCGGGTGCTTCACCTGATGCGCATTCGTGCGCCCGAAAGACGCGATCAGCACCACAAGGCCCGGAATCAGCGGTCCCAGATACCAACGCCACACGCCGCGGAGAAGATCGCGCTGGCGCATCAGCTCGCGCCGCTGGAACTCGATGAAACTCGACAATGCCGCGTCTTCGGGGACCCGCTTCGCGGAGCCCTGGGCGTGCAACTGCCACACCACCCAGGCCGTGCCGGCAATCAGCAGGCCGAAGCCAATGCGTGCGAGAACATCGTCCGTTCGCACGAAATCGTATGCGAAGAAGATGGTGACTGCGAGGGCCGCGACATACTCGCGAACATTTCGCCATCCGATAGTGCGCTGGAACTTACCCGCACTCATTCGAATCTGTTCCACTGACATACGCGCTCCTTCAGTCTGCTGGCCCTGCCAGAGTTCTTTCATACGATCCGGGGAGGATTCACTGCCCATCGCGCCCTCCTTCCTGAAACCGGCGCGCCAGAACGCTCTTGATCCGGTGAATTTTCGTGGCGACGTTGCGCGCGGAGAGCCCGGTGATTTCGGCTATGGAGGCCGCGTCGAATCCTTCCAGATAAGCGAGCATCACCTGCCGGTCCAGCGGCTCGAGCTGTTGAACGAGTTCGAGAAGCCGGTCCAGACTGTGACGGATGCCGGCAGCATCCTCGCCTTCCCCCCGGGCCGGGAGATTCTCCAATTCCTCGAGTCCAACCAGACTTAGCTTCCTGATCCGAATCTGCCGGGTTACATGCGATGCCGCGGTGTTGTGCGCCACTCGATAAACCCACGTTCGCAGCGAGCACCGGTTACCGAACCTGGCAAGACTCTGCCATAGAGCGATCTGGATTTCCTGCAACAGGTCGCGGCGCAACTCCGGGTCGGCTTCCCACGCGCGCGCCAGCCTCTCCAGCGCGAGCCCGTAGGCTAAGGCGACATGCTCGAAAAGGCTGTCCTGCCGGCTCGCCGATTCCACCATGGATGCGACTTGCTCCACATTCAAGGTAGTCTGCGGGCGGAGGATTTTCTTACAGCAGGGCATGCAGGCTAAAAGCCTGCTCTACTGTTCCCGGTCGGAAGTAGAGCAGGCTTTCAGCCTGCGCGTACCGAAAAACAAATCAGCCCTGCCCCCGTTTCCGGAAGCAGGGCTGTGGGAGGAGGAGGATGCGACCAGGTTAACGACGGCCGCCGAAGCCGCCGCCGTGGAAACCACCGCCGAACGATCCGGCGCGCATACCACCACTGCGGAATCCGCCCGAACGGAACCCGCCGCGCGCTACAGAGCCGCCCCGGACTCCACCGCGCACCGCGGGCGCAACCGCGCCGTGGTGGTAAAAGCCGCCGACGCGCCTGCCGTAGAAGCCGCCATAGAACCCCGGCGCGTAGTTGTACGCGTACCAGGGCGAGAAGAATGGATACCCGAACGGCCCGTAGAAGAAGCCGTCACCGGGAACAAAGGCGTACATGCTGAACCAGGGATCCCAGTACCAGCCCGGTCCGCCCCATCCGCCGTTCACCACATACGTGCGGGCGGTTTCGGCGTTCGCTTCGGCCTGATACTCGGAGCGGAGCGCGCTCCACGCGTACAACTCGTCTCCAGTCGCCTTGCTGTCGAACTTCTGCGACTTCAGGTTCGCTGACGCCAGCAGCAGCTCGTGATTCTTCTTCAGTTCAACGTGCCGGTCACCGGCCACTACGTCAGCCTTGCCGTCGAACACGCGCACCATCGGGGTGGCTGCGTTGAACTCATACAAGCCCTGCTTATTCAGGGTTGTCGTGCTACCGGCATCGGCAACCTGGATGTGGTTCTCTTTGAAAATCTGATCCGCTTCCACCATGGCGTCGCCCCGGAGCACGCTGACGCGCGTGTCAAGCAAAGCCGTGGAATCGAGCCGGGCCTGGCTGTTGTCGCCAAGACGAAGCAGTACGCCGGGGTCCAGCAGCACTTCGGCCTTTCCCGAACCCGTGCTGATCACCCCCCCCTGCTCCACCTGCGCCGACCCGACCTGTTTCGAGGTCACGCTCAGGCCGTCGATCGCAACCTGCCCCTCCACATAATTCAGCGTTCCCGGCTGCGGAGGCACGGCAGCCGAGGCGGGTACGCACATCAGGACGCCCACCAGAGCGCCGCCAAATGTTTTCATGAACTTACATCGGTTCATAGCTTCCCTTTCCATCCACTATGTTGGATGTAGGATGCTTAAGGAACGGTGCACCACCTACCAGGGGTGGTTAGTAAAGAATGGTAACGATACAGATCTACTCAGGCGGCCGGACCAGCACGTTATCGATCAGGCGGACAGCGCCCACTCGAATGGCGCCGGCGAGGCGGACCGGGCCGCGGATGGCTTCCACCGGCCGCATCAGCACCGAATCGGCGACTTCGAAGTACTCGGGGACCACCGCTGGGTACCGCGCAAAAACGGCGGCCGCGGCAGCTTTCGCGCCGGCAGCCGACCTCTCGCCCGCCTCGATCCGCTTCGCCGCCGCGCACAGCGCTTCATACAACGCTATGGCCATGCGCCGCTCTTCCGGGTGGAGACGCGCGTTGCGGGAGCTGAGCGCCAGCCCATCGCTTTCGCGCACGGTAGGCACTTCCACGATCTCGATGGGAAGGTTCAGGTCGGCCGCCATGCGCCGGATGACGGCAAGCTGCTGCGCGTCCTTTTCACCGAAGTAAGCCCTGTCCGGCTGCATGATGTTGAACAGCTTGGCGACGACCGTGGCGACGCCGCGAAAGTGTCCCGGCCGGAAATGGCCCTCCATGAACTCTGTCACGCCGAGTACGTCGACGAAGGTCTGCGGCTCATGCGGGTACATCTCGTCGTGGGCCGGCGCGAATACCAACTGCGCGTCCCGGGCGGCCGCGAAAGCCACGTCGAGGTCGAGCGTCCGCGGATACTTCGCGAAGTCGGCGGGGTCGTTGAACTGAATCGGGTTGACGAAGACCGTGACAACGACGAAGTCGCAATCGGCTGCGGCGCGCTCGATCAGGCGGCCGTGTCCCTCATGCAACGCGCCCATGGTTGGAACGGCGCCGATCATTCGGCCGCGGCGTCGCTGAGCATCGAGCTCACGCCGCAGTTCGGGAATGTGGTGGATGACCGGAACATCCATCAGGGAAGCTTGCCGGCCGAGGCCTGGCGAGGGACCGGGAACACACCGTTGCGCACTTCCTCGATGTACTCACGGGTCGCCGCCGCCACCATCTCGCCCAGTTCCGCGTAGCGCCGCGCGAACGGCGGCGAATAGCCCCCGGAGAGACCGAACGCGTCGTAGCTCACCAACACCTGTCCGTCGCAGCCAGGGCCCGCGCCGATGCCGATGGTGGGCACGTCCAGCCGCGCCGTGACCGCGCCTGCAACCTCGTCCGGAACCGATTCCAGCACGATGGCGAAGACTCCGGCCTGCTCCAGCGCGAGCGCATCATCCAGCAGACGATCCGCGGCTTCCGGCGTTCGGGCCTGCCTGCGAAAACCGCTGAGCTGATGCACGCTTTGCGGAAGCAGACCGAGGTGGCCCATCACGGGAATGCCGATGGAGACCAGCCGGTCGATGGTTTCGAGAACGGGCCGGCCGCCTTCAATCTTCACCGCTGCCGCGCCGCCTTCCTGAATCAAACGGCCCGCGCCGCGCACGCTCTCGGGAATGTCCATCTGCGCCGCCAGGAACGGCATGTCGGCGACTACCAGCGCGTGCTCCGTGGCACGGGCCACCGCTCCGGTGTGACGAACCATATCGTCGAGGGTCACCGGTACGGTGGTCTCATAGCCGAGCACCACCATGCCGAGCGAATCGCCGACGAGCAGCACGTCGATGCCGGCCTGGTCCATGATGCGCGCAAACGCGGCATCGTAAGCGGTGAGCATGGCAATCTTCTCGCCGCGCCGCTTCTTCTCCGCGAGGTCGCGGATACGAATGCGCCTGGTGATTTCAGGCATGTGCTTGATTCAATGGTAACGCGATGGGCAACCGACACGGATGGAAGAAAACGCCTGCTCTACTTCCGACGAGAACAGTAGAGCAGGCCTTCGGCCTGCGGTTTAAAGCCAACTCTACAGGGCCAGCTTGCCCTGGTACTTCATGTCTTTCAGACGGAAGCTGTGCTTCAGTTCCATGGGACCCATGCGCATGGCGAACTCCACTTCCTTGTCGTCGAGCGAAAGCGGTTCGGTGCTCTTCGGGAAATAGAACAGGAGCGACCCGTCTTCGGCCTTCTCCACTTTCTCGGGTCCGAAAGGCGACTTGCCTTTGACCGTGAGCGTTGTTGTTTCCTTGAGACGGGCCATGCGGTCGGCCTGCCGCTGCTCGTCGCTTTCAGCGGTGGAACCGGAGTCGCTGTCTTCATCGCGCCGGCGGAAGCTGTCACGATTTGGCAGCCCGATCACCGCGATCACGTAGCTGTCCGCCGGCAGTTTGGCAGCCGCGTTGGAGTCACCGTACTGTTTCACCAGGGCCTGGCGAACAGGTTCGGCGCTGTCCCAGCGAAGGGTCACCCGGGCCGACTCCATGCCTCGGCCGCTGTCCCCGCGGCCGCCACCGCGTCCACCATAGCCGCCGCCGGGATTGCCCATGCCGCCGCCGCTTCCGCCCATACCGCCGCCACCGCCGCCCCAGCCGCCGTTGGGCATGCCGCCACCGCCCATACCGCCACCGCCCCGGCCCATTCCGCCGCCGCCCATGCCGGGACCGCCCATCCCGCCGCCGCGCCGGCCTTCAGAACCGGAGCCGCTGAACCTTGCTTCCTGCGACCAGGGGGAATTGTTGAGAATCTTCGTGACCTCGTCAGGAGTCCACTCCGACGGAGCCTTGTCGCGCCACGAATCGGCAGCCAGCAGGCCGGCGGAAACCAGCGCGAACGCGCCAATGCCATACACGTAACTTTTCCGCACCACACACTCCTTGTTGAATCTGATTAGTCCCGTAACGGCGTGCTATCGGGCTTGACGCGGCTCGGGACACGGCGGTTACACGGCCCGGTGTTGCCGGTATGGACGGAAATTGTTGAGAGGGAGGAGCTTACGCCGCGGGCGCGCTGAGCGAACGCAGGCGGGCAACCATGCGGCTCTTGTAGCGGGCAGCGGTGTTCCTGCGGATGATTCCCCACCGCGCTGCGCGGTCGACAATGGAAAACGTCGCAGGAAGCAGTGCGGTGGCTGCCTGGGCGTCCTTTGCCTCGAGCGTGCGGCGCAGGGCGCGTAGTCCGTGGCGCAGACGCGTCTTACGCATCTGATTGACTTCCGTCCGCCGCTCTGTCTGACGCACCCGCTTGAGAGCGGATATGGTATTTGCCATTTCTTCTGATTACAGTCCTTCGAGTAGCTGCAGATTGCAGAATATCATGCACGGCGGTGGCGGGGCAAATCGGGGTACGCGGAGCGGATTGCGAGGTTACTTTCGCTCCGATGGCGGCAGTACCCGGCTGAAAAGCCTGCTGATCTGCGCGGGCGTCCAGGGCTTCAGAGCGACATCATCGAAACCGTGCGCGTGCAGGTCGGACAGAACCGGTGAATCGGACCGTCCAGTGGTAGCAATCACTCTTACGGACCGATCCACATCCTTCAGGCGCCGCGCCGCCTCCGCGCCGCCCATGCCGCCGGGAATATCGAGATCCAGCAGCGCCACATGGAAATCGCGGCCCGATGCCTTTGCCCTTTTGAACGCGGCTATGGCACGCGCGCCATCCTCGACGGTCTCAACGTCGTAACCCAGAGGTTCCAGGAAATGCTTCAACAGCGCGCATATGGCACTGTCATCATCCATGATCAGGACCCGGCCTGAGCCTGGCACGAGTTCCTCCGCCGCAAGTCCGCCGGGGCTGACCTGAAGGTCCGCCCGGATCCCCGTTTCACTTCGCACGAGCCCCATTGTTTCTCCCTCCGCGGAAGCATTTGACTGTGGTTGGGTCGCCTCGCCGCTCCTGGTCAAGGCGAGCATTTGCGCCGCGATGGATGCGGCTCGGTGACAGGCGTCGGCGGCCTCGTTCAAATAACCGGTCGAAGGGTCGCCGGAGCGCAATCCCATCTGAACCAACGCTATGTTGCCCTGAATGACGGTCAGCATATTGTTGAGCTGGTGCGCCATGGAACCCGCGCTGAGGTCGGAGGCAGGTAAAAGCTGTGAATCCGCACGGAGTTCCTCCGCGCTCATGCGACGCGTGCCGGCCGCTGGTTTAGCCTCGTTCATCCGCGTCAAGTTGCTCTCGCTGACCGCTGGCTCCCCGGTCGGGGAATAACGGCGCCTCACGAGGAATAACATGAGTCTCTTATGGAGTCAACATTAACGATGAATGATTGATGATAAATTTTTTTGTTGCAGGCGACGGGCGTAAGGTACTACACTTGAGCGGAGCCGAATGACCAGCGACGACCGAACCCTGAGACGAGCAACCAGGGATCTGCGAGCGCGCATGGGCCTTAGCCAGACGGCATTCGGCCGGCGCATAGGCCGCACGCTGAATACCGTCCTGCGGTATGAATCTCAGATGGCGCCAGGGGGCGAAGCGCTGATTCCTTATGCCATTCTGGCCATCGAGTGCCAGTTCGACGATCTTGCCGACATCTTCAGGACCGCACTGATTTCCGATCTGGGCGCTGATATCGAGCGAGTGATCGGATGGAAACAGAAGGAGACGAGCGGTTCCATCTCGGTGCCGCACGAGGTCCGCACGTTGGTTGAGGCCTTCCTCGCCTTCATGTCGGCGAAAGATCTTCAGCCAGCTGAGGAATTGGCGCGCAACAGTCTGAAGCAGTTACTGCTCAACGAGTATTCCTCGGCCAGCCTGATGTCGCGCAGGAGCGCCGGCTAGCCCGCTTGCAGGAGTAATGACACCCGGGGCGCCCAGGCGAAACCGCCTGCGCCACCTCTGTGCTTCAGGTATTCAGCCTGCCAGCCTGGTCCAGCCTCGGAAAAATCCTCCGCATGCTGCTCCTGTTTGCCAACGGATTACGGCGAAAACCGTACCTCGATATGTTCCATTTCCGCTTGACACCGGACGGCGTCCCCGCTTAGTCTGGGTGCTACGGCGCGGCGCCTGAGGCATGAATGCGTAATCGAAATTGCGACAGCCATCCGACTGATCGTGAACTCCGGGTTGCGGCCGAATGGTTGCGGGTCGCTCGGCTGATGGAAGCAAGCATTCGATCGCGAATGGCCTTCGAACCGGCGCAATCCGATCCACTGACGCGCTATGCGCCCCTCCGTTTTCTTCTTGATGATTCATGGTCCGGCGAGGCGATGGGCTCCGACGAGGACGCCCGCGATTATCGCCGGCAGCGCCGCCGTGACTTTTCCGAATTGCTGAACAGGTTTCAACGGGAATCCGCCGCCGCACGGCAGGAATGGATCGCGCAGATGGATGCCGGCGAGTCGTGGCAGCATTACGGCAGACTGGTCCGGCAGAAGTGGGCAATACGGAAAGTAGTCCTTCGGCTGCGGCTTGCTCTCCTGATGCATGAGGCGCGCATTCCGGGATGCGTCAGCGTCGCACGGAGCGCCTGCGAAGGACTGCGTTATTGTTTCCCGCCCGCGCCGATCGTGCCCATCCACTCGCAGGCCAGGTAAATCGCTGCTACCGCTGACGGCAGGATCGTCTGCCCACTTCAGCGCGTCAGCCAGCGCGCAACGTGCAGTAGATCATCGTTCCACTTCACCGCCCGCGCCATCTGCGCCGGCGACGGGCGAGGCACGGGCGCCACGCGCGGCCGCAGGGCAGCGGACCACACGACAAAGCAGCCGAGTTGCACGGTCATGAACGCCAGCCCCATCCTCTCCGGCGCCAATCCGAAGTTGATCCCGAAGAAGCCGCCCGCCGCGCAAATGAACAGCACCCCCAGCAGCCAGCCGTGCAGAAGCACGTTCCGCGCCGAAGCCGCTCTGGGAAAACAGGCCATCGTAATCAGGATGATCACTCCGAGCAGCGAAGAAACGATCCGCTTCGCCACGAACAATCGCTGCAGGGTCGGCTCTTGCCATTGAATGCGGCCAACATCCAGTTGAATCGTTCCGAACGTAGAGACGATTCCGACAACGACGGCGACACCGATCAGGATTCGCGCAAAGGCGTGAATGCCGGGATAGGAGCTATAGAGCAGCCGATAGAGCTCGAGCGCCACCAGGATCTGAAAAACCAGAAACAAAGGTTCCGAATACGACCAGACGAGCCAATACGCGCGTTCCTCCGGCGAATGGCCGATTGCCAGGAGAACGATGGAGCGGATGATGTCAGCGGTCAGGTACGCCGAGAAGATGCTGAACCTGCCGATCAGCCGGAGGGCGGCAAGCCGCAGCAGAAGTACGATTTCCGAAATCGTAGTGACAAGCCACACGAACTCGAGGACCGCGACTACGGTCACATTCAGAGCCTCGTGCGCATTCTACACGCTTTAAACGCGGATCGACAACTATTCCGGAGAATCCGGTATCGCCGGGGAGTTTGCGACAGGCTTCGAGGGCGATTTGCAGCAAATCGGAGGCGGAACATCCGACGTCGTCGGGCCGAAGCTCGCCACGAAAAGCAGCGTCAGCGGGGCCAGGACTTGCAGGAAGCGTTTCATTCAGTTTCTCCTTTTGCGGAATCAACGAAACCGCTCTTCAACTTTATGCCTGTTCGGTATTCGGGATAAACCCCGAAACGTCCTATACCGAGCCTCTCGGATAAACCCTTAACCGGCGGCGGCCAAACGGCTTGCGTGCGCGCGCGCCTCAGTCAGCAGCCACGAAGGAGTGGTGCTGACCAATTCTGGTTCTGCGCAGCCACTGTGCTATCGCGCGGGCACGATGCGGAGCATCTCCCGCGCGTCGACGCGATTGAACTGCATCGGAAAGCTGCGGCCCGTGTAGTAGGCGCTCCACTGGTCGCCATAATGCCCGGAGAGAGGATTGCCGCTTTCGCCGAGGGTGATGTTGTTCAGCGAGGCATCCCAGTTCGACAAATCCGCCACAAAGCGCATTGACGGCGCTACGTCACGCCGCACCTGTTTCACTGTTTCCGGCGAGCCGCTCATGGGCACAGGCCCGATGTTGAAAAACCGATTCAGGAACGGAAGCTTGTCGCCCACGGGCTGGCGAATGGTGACGGCATTGAACGCCCCGTAGTTCCAGCCGGCGATGCGGCTGCCCTGCCGACTGGCCCCGTCCTCGATTGCACCGGACAGCGCCGTCATCAACATCGCGTCCTTGTCCGCGAACCAGCCCGGCGCCCCGCTTTCAAGCAGATCCTCGATCACTGCCGGGGCAATCTGGTAACTGTACAGTCTCGACTTGCCTGGGGATGCGCGGTCAGCGAAAGCATCGCGCACGCGCTCGTAAACCAGGCGCATCAGCATGGGCGCGGCCATCCCGATCTCCATCTGGCCATTCCAGCCGCGCAGGATGCCCGCGGCATCGGCCAGCGCCGCTCCGGCGGGCCGTTTCCGGTCGTATGCTGCGACCACCTGGCGCGCGAGGAATTGCGAGAAACCCGAGTACACGTCCTTTTGCACGGTCAGCATGTCTTCAGGCTTCCAATGCTCGTGCGCGGAGAGCAGCGCGCGAATCTGCCACGACCGGTAGGGCGCCGCGAACACGCCGTTCACCGCGTACGGGTAGTCCGGCGGGAACGGGTTTTGGTTGGCGGTGATAATCCAGCCGGCGGAGGGGTTGAAGAACGACGGCAGCCGGTCGAACGGGATGAAGCCCTGCCATTCGAATTTCGCTGAGGCGCCGTCCACCGGAACCGTGCCGTCGTAGGTCGTGCGAATCGGCAGCCGGCCGGCCGCGTGATAACCGATGTTGCCGTCCACATCGGCGTAAGTGAAATTCTGCGCCGGTCCGGGGAAGCGGGAAAGGCCCGCGACGAACTCCGTCCAGTTGCGCGCGCGATTGATGTCGAGCAACGGGAACTGAAAGATACCGGGCTCAGCGGCCACCCAGCGCAACGCATAGAAGTGCGAGTTCTCCTCGTCCATCACGGGACCGTGGCGCGTCACCCACAGCGGCAACTCCTCCATCGCGCCGTCCTTCACGCGGATGTATTCGCGATCTAGCGCGGCCTGCTCCACGTGGCCGTTGTAGACATACCTGCCGCTGCGCGGATCGAGCTTCTCGTCGTAAAGATCCTGTACGTCGAAAGCGAGATTCGTCATGCCCCAGGCGATGCGATCGTTATGACCGATGACCACGCACGGCAGCCCCGGCAACGATACGCCCGTGACGTTCAGTCCCGGCGCCCTGAGGTGGATCATGTACCAGGTGGCCGGCGATGAAAAGGCAAGATGCGGATCGCTGGCGAGGATGGGATGGCCGTTCGCGGTATGCATGCCGGAGATGGCCCAGGAGTTGGAACCCGGTTGAAACTCGTGCCCGGAGCGAGGCGGGAACAGCGCGTTCACCTTCGCCGCGTCGCCACCCTGGAGCATCAGCATCTTGCGCAGATCGTCCTCCCAGCTGCTGCTGAGGGTGCGATACATCTGCAGCGCGGCAAGGAGGGAATCCACGGGACTCCACGGGCGGGGATCGTACCTGAGCAGCGTGAACTCGAGCGGGTAGCGTCCGCGATGCGTGTCGATATAGAAGTTCACGCCTCGAGCATAGGCGACAAGAACGTTCCGGTCCGCCGGCGGAAGGGAGCGATATGCCGCTTCCGCGATGCGCGCCATACGGAGCCGGCGCGACTCGCGATCCGATTCGAGGGCAGCCTTGCCCACCACCTCCGACAATTCGCCCGCTGCCAGCCGCCGCAACCCGTCCATCTGCCAGAGCCGGTCCTGCGCGGTGACGAAGCCCTGCAGAAACATGGCGTCCTCGATGGAAGCGGCGGTGATGTGCGGCACGCCAAGGTGGTCTCGCACGATGGTAGCTTCCGCCTGAACAGGCGCGGAGATCTCGCCGGAAGTTTGGGGCAGCGGCCGCCAGGCGATCCACCAGATCACGGCAAGGAACACTACGAGGAGAACGGCTATGCTCAGATTGATGGACTTCAGGAATTTTCCGGAGGTCAAGCGTTGATTCTATCCCGTTGGTGGGGCAGGCTTGTAGCCTGCGGCGGGTTTATAACCCGCTGGGAGGCCGATTGAAAATCGGCCGCAGGATTTAATCCTGCCCCACAAACCATGGGCTACCGACTCCTCGTCCTCTTCGCCATCATCGCGGTTAACGGCTTCTTCGCCGCCGCGGAGGTGGCGCTTGTGTCGGTGCGCAAGAGCCGGCTCCGGGCGCTCGCCGATCGAGGCGTCACGGGTGCACAGGCGGCGCTCAGCCTGCTCGCACGGCCGGAGCGGCTTCTTTCGGTCACCCAGATCGGAGTTACGCTTGCATCTCTGGCTCTTGGCTGGGCGGGCGAGCCGACCTTCGAAGCCGTCATCAGCGTCATGCTCGGACCGTTCGAAACCACCGCGCTGCGGCCGTGGCTGCAAGTGGCCAGCTTCGCGCTCGCTTTCGTGCTGATGACGTACGTGCATGTGATCGTCGGCGAGGTAGTCCCGAAGAATCTCGCGCTCGATAAGGCCGACCGCCTGGCGCTGCTGGTGGCTCCCGTGCTTCTCGTCTTTTCGCGGGTGAGCGAGCCTTTCGTGTTCGTCATTGAACGATCCGCCACCGCGCTCTCGCGCGTGCTGGGCCTGCGCGGACATGGCGCCAGCGGCCATTCGGCCGAGGAGCTGAAGTTCATCATCAGCCTGAGCCGCACCGAGGGACACCTGCGCCAGTTCGAGGAAGACGCCATCGGCAACCTGCTGGAGCTGCAACACTACAACGTACGCGAGATCATGACGCCGCGCAACGCCATCGTTTCGGTACCTGTGGACGCCACGCTCGAGCAGGTCCTGCGCGTCATGCGCCAGCAGAAATTCTCGCGCGTGCCCGTCTATGACGGGCGCCCGGAACATATCATCGGCTTCGTCCATATCAAGGATCTGCTGCCGATATGGGAGGAGCGGCGCATCGCATTGGAGAAGAAACGGCAGCCGCGGCAGTTTCGCCTTCGTGGACTGCTGCGCAAGCCGCTGGTTGTGCCCGAGACCAAGCCGGTGAACGAACTGGTGGACGAGTTCCGCTCCTCACACACCCATCTGGCGATGGTGGTGGATGAGTTCGGCACCATCTCCGGGCTGGTGACGCTGGAGGACGCGCTGGAGCAGATCTTCGGCGAGATCGGTGACGAGCACGACGTGAAGCGGCCGGCGCCCCGGCTGGAAGCGCAGATGCTGCAGCTCGACGGCGCCACGCTGATCCGCGACCTCGATACGCAGTACGGCCTGGAGCTTCCGGCGGACGCCGGTTTCGAAACGCTCGCGGGCTTTCTCCTGTTCCAGCTCGGCTACATCCCGAAGGAAGGCGACGCCGTGGAGTACGCGGGCCGGCGGTTCACCATCGCGCAGATGAACGGGAATCGTATCGCGCGCGTGCGCATCGAGAAGCTGCCGCCGCAGCCCGCCGCGGAAGCGAGCGCCACTTAACGGTTGTGAAGCAGGCGTCTGGAGTGCGGGCCTGCGAGGGCCTGTTAACATGGCACCAGGAGCCGTCCCGACTGATGAGGCCCGGCGCTTGAAATGCCCGCGTCCAGGTGTAAGATCTGCGAGATTCGCAAGCCCCGCCGGTACTGTCCCGGCGTTTCCGGAGACATCTGCAGCATCTGCTGCGGTACCGAGCGGGAAATGACTGTTCGTTGTCCGCTCGATTGCGTGTACCTCCAGGAGGCGCACTCGCACGAAAGACTTGACGATCTGGCGCCAGAGAAGATCCCCAATGCCGATGTGCGCGTGACCGAGGGCTTTCTCGAGAGCAACCAGGAGCTCCTGGCTATTTTGGGAACCATGCTGCTGGAGGCGGCGATGGCCGAAGAGGCCATCGATTCCGACATGCAGGAGGCGCTTGAGGCGTTGGTCCGCACGTACCGGACGCTCGAATCCGGTTTGTACTACGAGAGCCGGCCCGACAACCCGATCGCGGCACGAATCCAGAGCAGAATCAGGGAGGGCATCCAGTCGATTGAGAAATCGATTGCCGAGCAGGGCGGCCCCGCCATTCGCGATTCCACGCTCCAGGCGCTTCTGGTGTTCTTCCAGCGGCTGGCCGCGCAGTGGGATAATCATCGCCGCTACGGGCGTTCGTTCATTGATTTTCTACGGCGTGCGGCCCCGCCACCGCCACCGCCGTCCGCCGATGAGCCGCTCCTCATCCAGCCGGTATGACCGCGCTCGCACTGTTCGCGCACGGCTCGGTGCTTCCCGCGGCTAACGACGCCGTCCACGAAACAGCGGCGCGCCTGGCCGAGGCGAGCGGATTCGTAACCGAAGCATCGTTTCTCGAAATTGCGGAGCCCGATCTGCCGCACGCGGTAGAGAGTCTTGTTGGCCGCGGTGCGACGGAGATTATCGTATTGCCCTATTTGCTGGCGCCGGGCAAACACCTGCGCCGCGATCTGCCGCGCATCATTGACCATCTCCGCGCTACCCACAGAGACGTGCGGATCCGGCTCGCGGAAGGGCTGGACGGTCATCCAGGCCTCATCGAAATCCTGCTCGATCGCATGGAGTCGGCGCGGCGTCCCGCCGATATTAAGTGAGGGGCGCCACGCCCCGGAGCTCATGAATCGCAACAGGATTCTCATCCTTGCCGTAGCCATCGTATTCATGGTTGTAAGTATCATCCTGCTCCGGTTGGTGCCGGGTCCTCATCGGCCTACCGATTATCTGGTCATCGGCGGGGGCGCCACCGTGGCCTGTCTGCTGGTGCTGTTTCTTGTTCTGCTTTCCACAAATATGCAAAGCCCGGACCCGTTCTTCTCGCGGCGGAAAAAGCACCAGGCGGGGCGCACGCTTCAGACGGTGCGGGGAAAATAAGTCAACGGGTGGACAGGCAGGACGAAAACGCCTGCTCCACCACGCCGCATCACAGTTTACGGCAACAGTGGAGTAGGCCTTTGGCCTGGCCTTTGGCCTGCGCAGTTACTCTTTCAGAACCGTCTGAAGCGTGCGCCACGACCGAGCGCGATTAAACTTCGCCACACCGTCTGACGATCAACAGGTGTGTCTGGTCGCAGCACCAAAGTTGTGGTTCCCCTGGTGGTGGCCTGCATGGCCGCGGCGTTCTGGGTGGTCATGGGCTCGTTGCTACTGGCGGGCGCAAGACGCGCCGATTTTCTGAACCTGTACACCGGGGCATCGCTGGCACACAGCGGCCAGTATTCCCGCCTTTACGATTACTCAGCGCAGAGCGCCGTCTCGCGGCGGCTGGAGCCGGATGTCACTCTGGTATTTCCGTTCGTGCGGCCACCGTTCTACGCGCTCGCCCTGTCGCCGCTGGCGCTGCTGCCTTATGACCACGCGTTCCGCATCTGGATCGGTATTCAGACAACGCTGCTGCTGGCTTGCTGGGGGTGGGCCTGGAAAGTCTTCGGACCCGACGCGCTGGTGTGGACGTCTTTGTTCCTCCCGACGGCCCTGGGCATTGCCTCCGGGCAGGATTGCGTAGTGACCTTCGCGATCGGTTGCGCGGTGTGGGAAGCGTATCGCAGGCGGCTCGATACCCTGACGGGCCTGCTGCTGGCGCTCACGCTGATCAAGTTTCACCTGTTCCTGCTGATCCCGCTCGCGCTCATTGCAGGCCGGCGCTGGCGCATGCTGGGCGGTTATATCAGCGGCACACTGGCTCTGTTGGCTGTATCGCTGGGGCTGAGTGGATGGAGCGGCCTCCAGTCCTACGCTGCCCTGCTCACGCGCCAAGATCTGGCAACGCTGTCGCCATCGCCGGAGCGCATGATGGGGATCAACGCCGTTCTGGCCAACTTCGGGATCCATTGGCTGCCGCTTACGCTGGCGCTTTCATGCGTGGTTGCAACGCTGGTCATGCGCAGCGCTGCTACCGACGCCACCGGCTGGCACTGGTTGTGGGCCGCTGTGGCCGGCTCCCTGCTGATCTCGCCGCACACCTATCAGTACGATGCCGCCGCTCTGCTCGTGCCCGGACTGCTGGCCGTCTTCCAGGGTGAAACGCGAACGCTGCGCGTGCTCGGGGCGATTCTGCTCACGCCTCTGCTCTACGGGTTGAATCTCGCCGGTCCGCCGTATTCCGCCGTTGCCGGGATCGTGCTGATGCTGTTCCTGCTGGCGCTTGCGGGAGTATTGCCGGTTCATCTCCGCACGCGCGCGGCAACCACGCACCCGGACCCGCAACTCTCCTGTTGACAGCTTACCCGTACCGGCGCATACTCGGGTCAGATGACGACCCGAGAGGAAAAGGAACGCATCGCCCTGCTGCAGGGCACGCTCGATTTGCTCATTTTGCGGACGCTGGTACTCGGCCCGCAGCACGGACAGGGGATCGCGCGAGCCATCCAGCAGACCTCTGAAGACGTGCTGTTCGTCGATCACGGCGCCCTGTATCCGGCGCTGCAGCGCCTTGAAACGAAGGGCTGGATCAGCGCGAAATGGGGCGCGTCGGAGAACAACCGCAAGGCGCGGTTCTACACCCTGACGAAGGCCGGCCACAAGCAGCTTGCCGCCGAAACAAGCGAGTGGCGTAAGCTCGCGGCAGCGATTGGCCGCGTGCTCGGTCCTGAACCCGCGGAGAGTTGAACATGTTCGGAAATCGCCGCCGCGCCGAGGACTTCTCCGAAGAAGTCCGGGCGCATATTGCATTGGAGGCCGAGCGCCTTCGCGCCGAGGGTCTGAGCGAATCGGAAGCGCTGGCTGCGGCGCGCCGCCGCTTCGGCAACGTTCTGGGCGCCGAGGAGCGCTTCTATGAATCGAGCCGCTGGATGTGGCTCGATCATCTGCGCCAGGATCTGCGCTACGCGGCGCGGCAACTCCGGAAGAGCCCCGGCTTTACCGCGGTGGCCGTTCTTACGCTCGCGGCGCTGGGTATTGGCGCCAACACGGCCATCTTCAGCCTGATCGACGCGGTGATGCTGCGGCCGCTCGCCGTGAAGAACCCGGGGCAGTTGTACCGCCTCGGCGACAACATGGAGTGCTGCGTCATCGGCGGCTGGCAGAATGACGTCAGCATCTTCCCGTATGTGCTCTACAAGCAGCTTCGGGACGGCACGCCCGAGTTCGAGGCGATGGCGGCCGTTCAGGCGAACGAATCGACGCTCAGCGTACGCAGAAGCGGCGTAAACGCGCCCGCGGAGCCGGTTGAAGGGGAGTTCGTTTCGGGAAATTTCTTCGAGATGTTCGGCATTACACCGGCAGCCGGCAGGCTGATGTCGGCCGCCGACGACCGGCCCGCAGCGCCTCCCGTCGTCGTCATCAGCTATCGCTTATGGCGCGAGCGTTATGGCATGGACCCGTCATTCATCGGGTCGACGCTCCTGCTCAACGGCGCGGTTTTCACCGTCGCCGGCATTGCGTCGCCCGGCTTCTTCGGCGCCAGATACATGCCCGATCCGCCGGACCTGTGGATGACGCTGAACGCCGAGCCCCTGATTCGCGGGAAGAACGGCCATCTTCACCACGAGGACGAGAGCTGGCTTTATGTCCTCGGCCGCCTGAAGGCGGGCATATCGCCGACGTCGGCGGAGGCAAAGGTGAATGGCGAGATGCGGCGCTGGATCGCGGCAATGCTCGGCAGTCATATCACCGCGGAGGATCGGAAACACATCGCACAGCAATACATCCGGCTCACCTCAGCCGCGGGCGGGATCGGCGGACTGCGCAGCCGGTATAGCTACGGCCTTCGGCTGCTCATGGCCGCATCCGGCCTGCTGCTGCTGATCGCCTGCGCGAACATTGCGAACCTGTTCCTCGCGCGGGGCGCCGCGAACCAGGTCCAGAATTCGATTCGCTCCGCCATCGGCGCCAGCAGCGCCCGCTTATTGCGGCAGGCGCTTACCGAGAGCGTTCTGCTCGCCGTGATCGGCGGCATAGCGGGCCTGGCTGTCGCGTTCGCCGCCACCCGGATGATTCTGCGGCTGGCCTTTCAGGGGGCGAAATACATTCCTTTCGACGCTACGCCTTCACTGCCGGCTCTAGGCTTCACCTTTCTGGTTTCGCTCGTTACCGGTGTCGCGTTCGGGGCCATACCTGGATGGGTCAGGAGCCGTACCGACCCAGCGGTGGCGTTGCATGGCGCCGGCCGTTCCACTGATCGTTCCGGCCTGCCCCGCCGCCTGCTGGTGGCATTCCAGTCGGCCCTTGCGCTGGCTCTGCTGGCCTCCGCCGGTCTGCTCACGCGGAGCCTTCTGGCGCTGGAGAAGCAGCAGTTTGGCTTCGAGACTACCGAGCGGGTCATGATCAGAGTCAATCCGCTGCTGACCGGGTATACGCCCGATCGGATGGCTCAGACGTACAGACAACTGCGCGAGCGCCTGGCGGGGCTTCGGGGTGTCCGGGACGTGAGCCTCTCGCTCTACAGTCCCATGGAATACACCAATTGGGAGGGCGCGATTCGGGTGGAAGGGCAGACCTGGTCGCCTGAGAATGCGCAGACGGCGTCCTGGGATCGCGTCAGCCCGCGCTATTTCGAAACTATAGGTACGCCCCTTCTGCTGGGTCGCGGAATCGCCGAACAGGACACACCGACCGCACGCCGCGTCGCCGTGGTCAACGAAACGTTCGTTCGGAAGTTCTTCCCGCACACCGATCCTGTCGGAAAGCACTTCGGCTGGATGGGAGCGCCACCCGCGAACGACTACGAGATAGTCGGCGTGGTGAAAGACGCAAAATACATCGACGCGGATCAGCCGGCGCACCAGATGTTCTTCCTACCACTACTACAGATGTCGAAGGAGGAGTGGCAGGAGAACGGCACAGCTCGCTCCAATTACATCAGTGACATAGAGCTTCACCTCTCCGGCCCAGTGGCGGACATCGCCGGGCAGGTGAAGCGCGCACTCGCTGAAATCAGCCCTGACATAATGGTGCTCAATACGCAGACCTTCTCCGACCAGCTCAGCCTGAACTTCAACCGCGAGCGGTTGCTGTCGAGGCTTACGCTGCTGTTCGGGATGGTGGCCCTGGTGCTGGCCTGCGTCGGACTCTATGGGGTTACGGCGTACTCGGTGGCGCAGAGGACCCCGGAGATCGGCATCCGCATGGCCTTCGGGGCTTCGCAGCAGGACGTCATCGGCATGGTCCTTCGCCGCGCCGCTCTACAGATGTCGGCGGGAGGCCTGGCCGGCGTAGCGCTGGCTCTCTCCTGTGGAAGGCTGCTCGAATCGCGACTGTATCAGGTCAAGGCGACCGATCCGGCGGCTATCGGCGGCGCCGCGTTGCTGCTGGCGTGCTGCGCGCTGGTCGCCGCGTATGTACCTGCTCGCGTCGCCTCGAAGCTGGACCCGGTACAGGCGCTGCGCCGCGAGTAGTCGATCGTTGGGCCTGCCCAGCAAGCGCAGACGACACCGAGCGATCGAAGGCACGCTGGCCGCAATCGGCCCCGATCATGCTTGAGTCACGGACCTGTTTGCATCACGCGTCGGGGGAACTTTCAGCCGCCCCACGCGCGAAAACACTGTCACCACGGGCCGGGGCGCGCCGCTTCGGAATCGGGCGCCGACCGGAAGCGCCTCGACCTGCCGCAGGTCTTTATACGCGCATCCGCTGGTATGCGAGGTTCCCCGAACATTAGGCCGGCGATGCGACGCCCGCGAACCGCGAGCTGGGCGAGTTCGACATGAACGCGTGGGCGGCCGAAATTGCCGGCGCGATTCGCACGGTAAGAGCCGCTGAATCGGCGCCGCGTCTGCAGCGCAAACTCTTCGAAAGGACCCTCATCCGCTGGACACGAAGCAATAGGGGGAGTCAGGCGAGACGAAGCGACGACTTGCCCCACGCGGTATGTTGAGTATCATGCGATGCATTGTTGTAGCTGTCGTTTTCGTGGCCTGCGCGGCGGGCGCCGAGTCCACTCCCGAGCAGGCGGCCGCCTTCATGGACCGAGTCGAGTCCACGCTCGAGAGGCTCGCCATTGCCGGCCAGCGCGCGTACTGGGTGAACATGAACTTCATCACCGACGACACCGAAATTCTGTCAGCGAAAGCAGACGAGGAGAACATCGCCGCGCAGGTGGATTTCATCCGCCAGGCTGAGCCGTTTTATGCGCTGCGCCTGCCGCCGGAACTGGAGCGCAAATACAAGCTGCTGAAGCTCACACTCACGCTCGCCGCTCCCTCCGATCCGGCAAAGTCGGAGGAGCTTACGCGAATCGTCGCGGGCATGGAGGGTGCGTACGGTAAGGGCAAGTACTGCATCGGGAATACGAACAAGTGCCTCGATCTCGAGCAGCTCAGCGACATCATGCGCGACAGCCGCGATCCCCGGCAACTCGAGGAGGCGTGGACCGGCTGGCATGCCATCGCGCCGCCGCTGCGCAAGCCGTTCGGGCGCTATGTCGAGCTGGCCAACGAGGGCGCGCGGCAGCTCGGGTTCGCGGACACCGGCGCCATGTGGCGATCGCAGTACGACATGTCTCCCGACCGGTTCGAAGCGCAGACCGAGCGGCTGTGGCAACAGGTGCGGCCACTGTATGTGTCGCTGCACGCCTATGTGCGCGCGCGTCTTCACGAGAAATACGGCGATGCCGTGCAGCCCGCCACCGGGCCGATTCGCGCGGATCTGCTCGGCGATATGTGGGCGCAGGAGTGGCGGAACATCTATTCGCTGCTTGCCCCCGCGGATGCCGATCCCGGCTACGATCTGACGAAAATCCTGGCGGATCGCCACACCGAGCCGAAGCAGATGGTTCGCTACGGGGAAGGGTTCTTCACGTCGCTCGGATTTGCGCCGCTGCCGCAGACCTTCTGGGAGCGCTCACTCTTCGTCAAGCCGCGCGACCGCGAGGTATTGTGTCACGGCAGCGCGTGGGACATCGACACGAAGGACGATCTTCGTCTGAAGATGTGCATCGAGATCAACGCGGTGGACTTCACTACCGTCCATCACGAGCTGGGACACAACTTCTATCAGCGCGCCTATGAGAACCAGCCGTTTCTGTTTCGCGACAGCGCCAATGACGGCTTCCACGAGGCCATCGGCGATACCATCGCGCTGTCGGTCACGCCGGAGTATCTGGTGAAGATCGGACTGCTCGAGAGCGCTCCACCCCCGTCGAAGGACATCGGCCTGCTGCTCAACAAGGCCCTGGAGAAGGTGGCGTTTCTGCCGTTCGGGCTGCTCATCGACCGCTGGCGTTGGGAGGTCTTCTCGGGCCAGGTGACGCCCGAACACTACAACCAGGAGTGGTGGAACCTGCGGCTCAAATATCAGGGCATCGCGCCACCGGGACGGCGCCGCGAAGCGGATTTCGATCCGGGCGCGAAATATCACGTGGCGGCCAATGTGCCGTACACGTGCTACTTCCTGGCCGATATCCTGCAGTTCCAGTTTCATCGCGCGCTGTCGCACATTGCCGGCTGCTCCGGGCCATTGAACCGTTGCTCCATCTACGACAACAAGGAAGCAGGCGCGCGGCTGAACGCAATGCTCGCGATGGGCAAGAGCAAGCCCTGGCCCGATGAGCTGTACGCACTCACCGGCCAGCGCGAGATGGACGCCACGGCGATTCTCGATTACTTCGCGCCGCTGCAGAAATGGCTGGACGCGCAGAACGCCGGGAAACCGGTGGGCTGGTAGGTGATGCAATCTGACCAGTGCCGAAGCTGAAGGACATGAGAACGTGGACCGACCGGCTGGGATATTCTCGTCTGCGCTCGTTCACGGATAAAAGCGGCCACTTCTGGCTGGAACAGAATGCGCAGAAGCGCTCGAAGTGGGCGAAGCTCGCGAGCGATGGGCACGATGTCGCATGGGAGTTCGAGCGCCCTGGCGGCTCATACACCGGCCGCACGTTAATTGACGGTGAGATCTACACCCCGTCGGAGGCGACCAAGAAGTTCCTGAAGCGGTAGCCCTGTAGTTCAAAACACCTGGTCACTCAGCCTCACCTTTGAGCACTTCGCGGAAGTGCGTGACGACGGTAGTTCTCAGCCATTCGGTTTCGTCATGGGCTTCGGCGATCTCCCGCGCTTTCTCAACGCTGCCGGGCGGAAGTGATTCAGCGGTACTGTCCCAATGGCCGATCAGCTGCGGATCCCCGCTTCCTCGAACGAGCGTATTGAAGCGCTCCAGTCCTCTGACGTATCTGTCGATTTCAATGCGGTGCTGCTGGTCGATATACAAGCCCTTTGTCAGCAATGCGGCATTCAGGTCCGAAATCTTCATCTCGACGGCCGAACCGTCGAACGGACCGCGGCGCAAAGTGATATGCAACTGCTCAACGAGGTCCCAGATTTCTTTGTAGGCGGCAACGCGGTCGTTACGAAAGGTTTCCTCACGCTGGTTCCTCTGCTGCCGCTGCCACTGCCGGTATGCGACCGCAGCCGTGATCGCGGTTCCGATCAAAGCGATAAGGGCGGGCAGGCCGATTTTCAACCATTCCGGCACAGAGCGTTGTCCTCCGGCTTGGCGCAGAATCAAAGGAAGCATACCAAACCGGCAGGCGCGAGATGGACGGCACGGCGATTCTCGATTACTTCGCACCGCTGGAGGCTGGTAGGTCGGAAAGTAGAGCAGGCTTTTAGCCTGCGCAGTTACCTTTCAAGGCGTCACCTTCAGGTCAGCGAAGTGTGCGATCGTGCCTGGTCCCACCCACAGCGCGACCGCGCCCTTTGCCTTCGGCTGTTTCAGATCATGGACGATCAGAACCGGCTGAGGCGCGCCATTGACGTAAAGCCGAGCGTTCGATCCTTCCACCGATATCTTTACCTGCGTCCACTTCCCCGGAACCAGATCGACATACGACTCGTACCTGCCCGGGGTCTCCGTGCGCAGCTTCTGCCATGGAAAACCCGGGACCGATATGTATTGGACCGAGTGATTGCGTTGCATCTGATCCTCGGAACGGCCGTTCTTCGGCCGCAGATACATGCATTCGTACTGGGCTCCGCGCGCTCCCACGCGGAAGGCAACGCCGACGAATCCGCGCAGGTTCGCCGGCGCGCCGGGGGCAGTGTCGCCCGTGACCGACACCTCGATCGTGCCATCGTCAAAGGACGTCCCTTTAACGATTGCCAGGCGGTTCACGTCGTCCCCGCCCGACGAATCGGCGTCGACGATCTTTACAGCGGCACGCCCCTGGTAATTAACCGGCTCTGCCGTCACGCTGTGAAGTTCCAGGCGGCCCACAGTCAGGGACTGTGCAGCAACCTGGCAGATGGAAAGAATAGAAAGGGCTACAGTGCGCATGGTTCAATCCCCCAGAAACTTGCCGTATGCCTCGAGGCCGGTGATGTGATCGCAGGCGGCCTTCAAGCCGGCGACGATCGGTATCGCCAGAAGCAGGCCTATGGCGCCCCAGAGCGTGCCCCAGAACATCAGCGCAATGGTGATCACCAGCGGATTCAAATGCAGGCGCGAGCCGACAATCTTCGGATACAGCACATTGACGGCGATAAGGTGCAGGCTGGCGAGGATCACGGCGATCAGCACGTAAACGGCCGGGCTGTTATACACGGTCAGTCCCGCCGCAAACGCCGGGATGATTGCGAGCGGCAATCCCACGTAAGGTACCAGGCTCAGGAAACCGCTGAGAACGCCGACCAGCAGCCAGTACGGCATTTTAATGGTCAGAAAGAAACCAGCTCCGACTACCGACAGAATCAGGCCCAGCAGGAAATTCCCCAGAACGTAAGCACGCGCGGCATCGGCGATGCTCTCCCAGGTCTTGTGCGCCGCCTGGCGATCGGCCCCACTGAACAGGTAAAGGAAGGTACGCCGCATGTGATCGCGCCAGCTCAACATGAAATAAACAAGGAACGGAACGAAGCTGGCCATCAGCACGAAATCGTAGAAAGATCGCAGATAGCTGTACAGGTACGAAAACAGCGGCGTGGGGTCCTGATGGATGCGCACTTCCGGTATCGGTGGCGCCGGACCGGGCGGTGGGGCGCCGGCCCTGCGGCGGCCCTTCACGACGTTGCTGATCGGCGAGGTGGATTGCGAAGGCGTCGCCGGAGCGCCCGCGGCCTCAGAATCCGTGCGGAAACGCTTCGGCACCAGCACCTGCACCGTGTTTTTCTCGATCTGGTCCATCCTGGTGGCCACGGCGTCGGCAATGGCGTTAATGCGCCCGCTGTAGTTCGGCAATTCCTGCATGAGGCCGGCGATTTCCGTATACGCCCCGAGTCCCACAAAGTACAACCCAACCAGGGCGATGCAGCAGACCGCCAGGCTGGCGAGGGGCCGCGGAAACCGAAAGCGGACAAAGAACGAAACCAGCGGATCGAGTAGAAACGCGATGATGGTGGAAATAACCAGCGTGATCAGCAGAATGCGGCCGAAATAAAGCAGCGCGATAACCGCGGCCGTGGCGAGAATGGCGGTGGATGGGCTGGCGGGCTTGCGAGTGGGTAGAGTTGGAATCAAAGCCGACATTGAATACAGGAGCCCCCGATGCCTGCTCCTATAATGAAATGGAACCGTGGGCGACAGCAATCGAAATGACGTTTCGGAGCAGAGCGCCCGCGGCCGGGTTCTTGCCCTCGACCTTGGCAGGAAACGCATCGGCATGGCATTGAGCGACCCGCTTGGCATTACCGCCCAGGGACTCGATACGCTGCACCGCACCAACATCCGGGCCGACCTGGCCGAGCTTGGCCGCATCATCGCCGAACGCGGCGTTTCACTTGTCGTGATGGGGAACCCGCTGCACCTGAGTGGCGATGAGAGCCGCCAGACCGGGTACACGCGCGAATTTGCCGAACGGTTGTTCCGGACCGCGGGCGTTCCGGTCGAGTTTCGCGACGAGCGCCTGACCACGGTTCAGGCCGAACGCGTGCTGCGCGAGGGCGGCATCTCCACGCGCGAGAAGCGGACCGAATCCATCGACAGGTTGTCGGCGGTCATTTTGCTGCAGGATTATCTGGACGCGCAGCGCCTATGAGATCCCGCCGACGCGGGTGCGGCGGATGCGTGCTCCGCTTGTTCCTGCTCGCATTCCTGTGTACGATCGTTGCCGCAGGCGCCGTACTCTGGTGGCTCACCGCCCCCTTCGCCGGGTTCCAGGGCGAGACTTTTGTGGACATCGAGAAGGGCGCCGGTACCACCGGCATCGCGTCCGAGCTGGCGCGGGCGGGAGCCATCCGATCGCCCTGGCAGTTCGACATCATTCGGGTGCTGCGCCCTGACGCAACACTGCAGGCCGGCGAGTACCGGTTCGCGCATGCCGATTCGCCGTGGCGTGTCTTCGACCGCATCGCGCGAGGCGACGTTTTCTATTACGAGCTGACCGTTCCGGAGGGCAGCAACATGTTCGATATCGCCGCCGCCGTCGACCAGCTCGGCTTCCTGAAAGGCTCGGATTTCCTCGAAGCCGCGCGCAATCCCGCGCCGGTTCACGATATCGCGCCGCGGGCGCCTACCGTCGAAGGCTATCTGTTCCCGTCCACGTATCGCCTCACCCGGCACGCCACTGCCGCGCAGCTTGTCCGCATGATGACCGGCGAATTCCGGCGCCAATGGGCGCTGCTGGATCCCGCACCGGGGACCGATGTGCAGCGCATCGTCACCATGGCTTCGATGGTGGAAAAAGAAACGGCGGTCCCGGCGGAACGGCCCGAGGTGGCGTCCGTCTACTACAACCGGCTGGATCGCGGCATGGCGCTTGATTGCGACCCCACCACCATTTACGCCGCGCTCCTCGAGAAGCGATACCGTGGGACCATCTACCGCTCCGATCTGGCGAGCACGAACGCATACAATACATACACGCACGCGGGCCTGCCGCCGGGTCCCATTGCGAATCCCGGCGTGGAGTCGCTCAAGGCCGCTCTGGCGCCCGCCTCAACCAGTTATCTTTATTTCGTAGCGAAGCCGGATGGGTCGGGGTCGCACCAGTTCTCGAGCGACATTGAAGCCCACAACCGCGCCGTCGAGGAGTATCGCCGTGGCCTCCGGCAAAATCAGCAGACGCAGGCAGCTCAGCGAGTACCTGCGGCAAAGCCAGTGGTCCGCCATCGGTGAGCCGGAATTCGCGGAGCTCGCCGCTGCGCTGGCTCCGGCCCCCGAGGATGCACTCCGCCGCCTGTTGCGCGATTGCGGACTGCCCCTCGCGCCGCTGGTAGAAGGCGTCCGGCAGAGTTCGCTCGATGAGCTCGAACGCACGCTGACTGCGCTCGCGGCGGAGTATACGGTGGCCGCGCCGGCTCGCCGCCGTTCGATTCGTACGATCGTGATCACGGCGCGCGATCATGCTCGTCTGTCGGTGCGCAGGCAAGGCGCGGCGGCAGCCAAAGCGGAAATGCTTCTCTGGATGGACACCTGGCTCGGCAATCCGGAAGCGTTCCCGTTGTGGCTGCGGCTCCGGAAGCAGGCGCAGCCGGCGTTGTCTGACGGCGCGCTGCCCGAGTGATAACGTACGAATCATGCGCACTCGCGTTATCGGCGGCTTCCTCGCCCTCGTCTCACTCTGCACGGCGGCGCCGCCCGCGCGCTGGACTCCCGAGCAGGCCGCGGCGTGGTACAGCAGGCAACCATGGCTGGTGGGCGCCAACTACATCCCCGCCTACGCCATTAACCAGCTGGAGATGTGGCAGGAGGATACGTTCGATCCGAAGCGAATCGACACCGAGCTCGGCTGGGCCGAGAGCATCGGCTTTAACACGGTGCGCGTTTTCCTGCACGACCTGTTGTGGGCGCAGGACGCCCCCGGATTCCGCCGCCGCATCGACACGTTCCTCACCATCGCCAATCGGCATCATATCCGCCCGCTGTTCGTGTTGTTCGATTCCTGCTGGGACCCGTACCCAAAGACCGGTCCACAGCGGCCGCCCCGGCCGGGCGTGCATAACTCGGGATGGGTGCAGTCGCCGGGCGTCGTCGCGCTGCACACGCCCGCGCAATACCCGCGGCTGGAGGCCTACGTCAAAGGCGTGGTGGGGGCGTTTGGGAAGGACCCGCGCGTGCTGGGTTGGGACATCTGGAACGAGCCCGATAATCTGAACGATTCGAGTTACGCGGGGAAGGCCGATTCGAAGATACTCGTGCTGGCGCTGCTGCCGCGCGCGTTCGAATGGGCGCGCTCGGCTCATCCGACGCAGCCCCTGACCAGCGGGGTGTGGAACGGCGACTGGTCGTCTCCGGACAAGCTCAGCGTGATGGAGCACGTCCAGATCGATCATTCGGACGTGATCTCGTTCCACAACTACGATGGACCGGAAGACTTCCGGAAGCGCGTTCTCGAATTGCAGCAATTCGGGCGGCCGCTGATGTGTACCGAGTACATGGCGCGTCCGCGCGGGAGCACCTTCCAGGCAATTCTGCCGATCGCGAAGGAATACAAGCTTGCCGCGTACAACTGGGGCATGGTGAACGGGAAAACGCAGACGAATATGCCGTGGGATTCCTGGCAGCATCCTTATGTAAGCGCGCCGCCGAAGGTCTGGTTCCACGACATCTTCTATCGCGATGGCCGGCCGTACAACCAGCAGGAAGTGGATTTCATCCGGTCCATTACCGGCCGCGGTACGAAGCGCACCGGCAAGGCCGCATGAACGGCGAGCAGCTCGTTGTCGCAGGCTCATTCGCCAGCATGACCGATGCGAAAGTGGCAAAGTGCGCTCTGGAATCGGCGGGCATCGACGCGATGATCCAGGCGGATTCCGTCGGCGGCATGCGTCTCCATGCTGCATGGTCCAGCGCCGGGTACAAATTGCTCGTGCGCGAGGAGGATGCCGAGGCAGCACGCGAAGCGCTCAACCTGCCGGCGAGCGAGGAGTAGGTCGTGGCACAGGCCTTCGTGTGTACGGCCGCGCTGTCCTCCGACCCGAAGACGGTGCTTACGCTCGCACGAATCAGCAATGGGACGATTCGAATCTTATCGGCTGGCCCACCCGCTTTTCAGGAACGGCCATCTTCGAGGCGCCGCAATCTGCGGTCGGTGTCTTCCGCGATGCCCTTCACGTTGGCCGTCAGGGCTTTCACGTCGGCGGTAGTCTGCGCCGTGATGCCGCGCAGTTCGGCAACGCTGCCGCGCAGCTCGTCAACGCTGCCGCGCAGTTCTGACATGCTGCCGCGCAGTTCAGCAACGCTGCCGCGTAGCTCGGAAACGCTGCCGCGCAATTCCTCCAACCCGCCCTGCAGCAACACCTGGGACTGCAGCAGCATCTTATGCTCTTCGCGAAAGCTGATGTGATCGTCGAGGATGAGGTTCAGCGCCCGCTCGATCCGGTCGAGGCGCGTCTCACCGTCTTCCGGGTTGTGTCCGTTTGGCGGATTCATTTCGCTTCCCACCTTGCTGCCGCGGCGTTCCTCTTCGGTTCCGCCCTACAGCGATTCTAACGCGCCGGAGCTGGTATGCCGTTGGTGGGGCGGTCCCCCGGACCGCGCGGGACGCCCTCGTCCCGCTGCCGCAGCGCCCGCATCACCCCTTGCCGCGGAACAAAAACACCAGTTCGATAATCAGAATCGCCACCACCATAACTTCCAGGAAAAATGCGCGAGCCTGGTGAAACTCGTCGATCATCGATTCGTACAGCTCGCCGGCGGTCTTCAGCTTCTTCTCCACCAGATCGCGATAATCAGGCACGCCGACTCGGAAGGCCGCCAGCCGGTACGCACGCGCGTAGAACATATCGCTCAGAAACTTGATCGAATTATCCACGCGCTCGGTCAGCTCGATCACGTCCAGACGGATGTGGTTCAGGCGTTCGGCTTCCGTTCCCATGCGCCAGCGGCCCAGCATGCCGCGGCGGTGCTCAAGACGCCGGTGAACATCCTCCAGCACCGTGGTGAGCAAGCCGTCGTAATAGCGGAACTCGAGCAACTGCGTGTTGGAGTATTCGAGCAACTGCAGCATCGGCGCGGCCGCTTCGTGGGTGTCGTAAACGAAGGCGGCCATCCACGCCACCACAAAAAGATCGGTCGGGTAGTACGAAACCCAGCGGCTCAGCACTTCGCCAATCTCGCTCTCCGACAGCCTGATGGATTCCCCGCGCACGATCTGCGCGATTTCGCCGCCGTGCTGGTTTATGAGATCCTGCGCGTTCAGCGCGCGCCCGTCGTCTCCGCACGCCTCCGCCACATGGAACGCATAGTAATCTTCCGTCGACCAGGCCTGGTAGGGGTTGATCAGTGCGCCGCGAACCGACTCCACCTGGGCACGCGCAATCTCCACGGCCTTCTGCTCGATCTCCGCCGAGCCGATCCAGCGGCCCGCGAGTAGTACCATCTCGGCCCACTCCGCGGCAAACGGAAGCTCCAGCGTAACGGTCACGACGCCATATTCGTAGAACTTCGCCAGGCACTGCCACTGCTCGCCGGAGGACAGACGCGCCGTGCCGGCGTGGCGAACCACGGGCGGACGAGTGAAGCGGACGTATTCGGGCGCGGGCTTGCGGAACTCGGGCCTGCGTTCGGGACTGCCGGCCCCTACGAGCGCACGAACACGATCAAGGTCGATCTCCTCAGAGACGTCATACAGCAGCATCGCGTGTAACGAGCCTTTGAGGGCGGGCATGACGCACGCAAACCTGCAGGCCGAAGGCCTGCTCTACCGCAGCGGGCGGTCAGACTTCGACGTGCTGCGCCACAACCACCGGTGGTTCGCCGTTCATATTGAGCAGGCGCACGCCGCAGCGCGTGAGGCGGGCGCGGTCCAGAACGTTGCGGCCATCCAGCACGATCTTCGTTCTCATCTTCTGTACGAGCGATTCCCAGTCGAGTTCACGATACTCCTGCCACTCGGTCACCAGCACCACCGCATCCGCGCCTTCCGCGACATGCGCAGCGGAATCGCATACGACAACGGCGAGCTGCGAGTGTTCGCGCTGGAAGCGCTCCAGGGCCACAGGATCGTGAACCTTCACCTTGCAACCACGCTCAATCAGCTTCTGCGCGATTTCCAGCGCCGGCGCCTCGCGTAGATCGTCCGTGTTCGGCTTGAACGCGAGCCCCAGAAGGCCGACGGTTCTCCCCTTCAGAATTCGGAGCTCGGCAAGAAGCTTCTCGACAACGCGCTCCCTTTGCCGCCGGTTCGTATCCTTCGCCGCCTTGACGATGGGCATCTCCAGCCCGTACTCCGCCGCCGTCGCCACCAGCGCCGCGGTGTCCTTACCGAAACAGGAACCGCCCCAGCCGAGGCCTGCCTGCAGAAAGCGGGTGCCGATGCGCGCATCGAGGCCGATGCCCTTCGCCACCTGCGTAATATCCGCGCCCACCTTCTCCGCAAGCTGTCCGATTTCGTTGATGTAGCTGATCTTGAGCGCCAGAAACGCATTGGCCGCGTATTTGATCAGCTCCGCCGAAGCGAGGTCGCTCGAAACCAGCGGTACCGCGCCCAGGTCCTCGGGCCGCGGCAGGAAAGTGGGCGGCACGAAGGTCTGGTCCAGAATTGGCCGGTAGAGCGTGTACAGCGTTTCCAGCGAACGGCTGTCATCGGCGCCGATCACCACTCGATCCGGATAGAGCGTATCGTGGATCGCGGTGCCCTCGCGCAGAAACTCGGGATTGGATGCCACCGAGAACTCGCGGCCCGCGGCGCGCCCGCGCGCGTGCTCGAACGATTCGCGCACCATCGAATCCACCCAGTTGCCGCTGCCGATGGGAACGGTGGATTTGTTCACCACCACCGTGTGCCGGCCCTGGAAGTGGCTCCCGATGGCATTGGCGGCCGAGCAGAGATACTGCAGATCGGGCCTGCCATCCGGGCCGGGGGGCGTTCCCACGGCAATAAAGATCACTTCCGCGGTCGGGACACCGTCCGCATAGTCGGTAGAAAACTCGATGTTCTCCCGAGCTTCCGCCAGCAACTCTCCCAGGAACGGCTCGTAGATGGGGAGATCGCCGCGCCTGAGCCCTTCCACCTTGGCACGATCGGTGTCAATGCATACCACGCGATGGCCGAGGTAAGCAAGACAGATTCCGGTCGTCAGACCAACGTAACCAGTGCCAATAATGCTAACGTCCATTGTCATCCTTTGCCGGACCGCGACACGTCCAGGTTTGCCAACAGGGCCGGGGCGCAACGCTCATTTCCGAGCAATAGAGTAGTATAGCAGTGGCTCTGGCGTCCCAGGATAAAATCGGAATTCAAGCCGATAACGGACCAGATGACCAGATAACGATATGCAGACCAGTACTATTACCGCGGCGAAGGAATTACAGCACAAGGTCCTCGCGCACACCGCCCGCGTGGGCATTGTCGGACTTGGCTACGTGGGCCTGCCCCTGGCCATGGAGTTCGCCACCGCCGGCTTCGACGTGGTGGGCGTGGATGTCCAGCCGGCCAAGGTGGAAACGCTCAACACCGGCGTGTCCTACATACAGGACGTCCCCACGAAGGTTCTGCAGCCGTTCGTCGAGAGCGGGCGGTTCCGCGCCACCGCCGATTTCTCCGCGATCGGCGAGTGCGACACCATCAACATCTGCGTGCCGACGCCGCTGCGTAAAACTAAAGATCCGGACATGAGTTACATTGTGTCGGCGTGCGAGGAGATCGCGAAGTACTTCGGGCCCGGCAAGCTGGTAATTCTGGAATCGACCACGTATCCCGGCACCACCGATGAGCTGGTTCTGCCAATGCTGGCGAAGAACGGCCTGGAGGTTGGCCGCGACTTCTTCCTGTGCTTCTCGCCGGAGCGCGTTGACCCCGGCAACCCCAGCTACCAGACAAAGAACATCCCGAAAGTGGTAGGCGGGGTCACGGCGGCCTGCACCGAAATGGGCGCGCTCTTTTACCGGCAGGCACTTGAAAATGTGGTGCCCGTGAGCTCCACCACCGCCGCGGAGATGGCCAAGCTGCTCGAGAACACTTTCCGCATGATCAACATCGGTCTGGTAAACGAACTGGCCATGATGTGCGACCGCATGGGCATCAATGTCTGGGAGGTGATCGACGCAGCCGCGACCAAACCGTTCGGGTTCATGCCTTTCTATCCTGGCCCGGGCCTGGGCGGGCACTGCATCCCCATCGATCCGTTCTATCTTTCCTGGAAGACGAAGCAGGCGGGCATCGAAGCGCGATTCATCGAGCTGGCCGGCTATATCAATGGGCAGATGCCGCACTTCGTGGTGGACAAGGTGCAGAACGCGCTGAACGAGCAGGCCAAGCCGGTGAAGGGCTCGCATGTTCACGTGCTCGGCGTCGCCTATAAGCGCGATATCGACGACGTGCGCGAATCCCCCGCCCTCGATGTCATTCTGCTGCTCCAGAAGCGCGGAGCGAAGGTGACGTACAGCGATCCGTACGTGCCTTCGATCCGGCTGGATCATTTCACGCTGGAAGCGAGCCCGATAGAAGACGGCGTCTCGGCGGCCGATTGCGTGGTGGTGATCACCGATCACAAGGCCTTCGACTACGACGCGATCCACGAACGCGCGAAGCTCATTGTGGACACGCGCAACGCCTACAAGAACCGGAAGTCGGACAAGATTGTGAGGCTCTGATGCCGCGCGGCAGGGCGGGCGCCGCCGCGCGAGTGATCACGGCGCTGCTCCCGATCGCAGCGCTCTGCCAGTCACTGACTGTCGCCAGGCGGCCCGAAGACGTCGGCTTCTCTTCCCAGCGTCTGGAACGGGTCCGCCGCGTGATGCAGGCGGACGTCGAGAGCCACCGCATTCCCGGCGCCGTGCTGCTGATCGCACGCCAGGGGAAGATCGCCTCGTCCATCATCGTCGGCTTTCAGGACCGCCAAAAGCAGATTCCAATGAAGGCCGATGGCGTCTTCCGCATCGCCTCCATGTCGAAGCCGATTACGTCGGTAGCGGCCATGATCCTGGCCGAAGAAGGCCGAATCGACATCGGCGCGCCGGTAGCTCAATATCTGCCCGAGTTCAGCGGCGTGTCGGTGGGCGTGGAGAAGGCCGCTCCGAAACGGGCCATGACGGTGCAGGATCTGCTGCGGCACACCTCCGGCCTTACCTATGGCTTCTTCGGCGATACGCCGGTGGACCACATGTACCGCAATGCCAATCTTTATGGCAAAGAGTCACTCGCCGAGGTGGTCTCGGCGCTGGCGCACCTTCCATTGCTGCACCAGCCCGGCGAGGTCTGGGAATACAGCATGTCGGTGGATGTACTGGGCCGCATCGTGGAGGTGGTGAGCGGTATGGATCTCGATGCGTTCATCTCCGATCGGGTCACGCGTCCGCTCACGATGAACGACACGGCCTTCTGGTTGAACGCGTCGCAGGCTGCGCGCATGGCTCACTCGGATTCACCCCTCCTGACGCCTGGCCCCCGCCCGACCGTGAAGCCGGCCATACTGTGGGGCGGAGGCGGCATGTACTCCACCGCGAGAGACTACGCGCGCTTCTCTCAGATGCTGCTCAACGGCGGGGAACTCGACGGCGTGCGCATTCTCGCGCCGAAGACGGTCGCGCTGATGACCTCGGATCAGCTCCCGCCCGGCACGGAGCGGCACTCTCCTGTCGCCATGCTGATCGGCCCGTTCGGTCCCACGCCGGAGATGGGAACCAGCTTTGGACTCGGCTTCGCGGTCCGCACAGACCTGGGCCGAAACCCGCTGCCGGGATCGGTGGGAGATTTCTCCTGGGCCGGTATTAACGGCACTCTGTTCTGGGTGGATCCCGCGGAGAAGCTTGTGGCCGTGCTGATGATGCAAACGCCGCAGAGGACGAACGTTCCGTACTGGCGTCAGACCCGCGCGTTGGTGTACCAGGCGCTTACTGAGCCACGCGCGTCAGCAAGCGGTCGTACACTTCCTCCATCCTCCGCGCCGCGCACTCGATACTGAACCGCGCGCGCAGGTCCGCCGCTGCGCGCTCCCGTAATCGATCGCGCAGGGCCGGGTCGCCGATCAAATCGCGCAATGCCGCCGCCAGATCCTCCGCGCTCTCGGCCTGGAAGAGCCGCCCGTTTATGCCATCGGCGATGAGTTCGCCATTGCCGCCGACATCCGAAGCAACACACGCGCATCCGCAGGCCATCGCTTCCATCAGCGCGTTCGATAGGGCTTCGCTGCGCGACGGCATTACAAAAATGTCCATGGCATGGAGCCATGTGGAAACATCGGCGACGGCGGGCTGAAACACACAGTCGTTGCCGACGCCCAGCCGCGCGGCGCATTGCAGCAGATTCGCCAGCTCCGCACCGCTGCCCACCAGGACGAGCTTCATTTGCGGCAGCAACCCGCGCACCTGGGCAAAGGCCTCGATGAGTACCGACAGGTTCTTCTCCGGCCGGAGCTGGCTCAACGTTCCGACGACCAGCGCGTCGTCAGGAAGGGAGGCGGGCTTGCCGGCAGCAGGTCGGCTGAACCTGTCTACGTCGATGCCGTTGTAGCAGAGGTGAATGCGCGCGGCGGGCACGCCGTAATCCTCCACCAGATGGCGCTTCAGGAAATCGCAGTTCACCACGATTCCCCGCGCCACGCGATCCGTCCAGCGCACCACGCGCAGATAGCCGCGCGGCGTCAGATCGCGATGCCCCCGCTGGCTGGAAATGGTCACCGCCCTGGTGAACGCGCGCGCGATGGGAATGGCGAACGCCGTCGCCGGGTAATCCCACGTGTGTACGATGCTCACCTGCTCCCGGCGAATGTACCGGGCGAATCGCACGGCGCCGCTCCATGCGGCCGGCGACTTGAAGGATTGCACAGGCAATTCCAGCACCGGCACGCCCGCCGCGCGCAACTCATCGCCGCGAATGCCCTCCGAGCGAAAGCATGCCACCACCGGCGTAAAACGGCTGCGATCGAGAGCGAGCGCGATTTCAGTCATCTGACGCTCGCTCCCGCCGAAGGTCAGCTCGCGAGCCATCAGCAAAACCCGGTGCGGTTTCAAATTGCAGTGTACAAGGTGGAGCAGGCGTTTCCGCCTGCCTTCCGCCACGGGCTGCTACTGTATCTGGTATGCCCACAAAAGAAGGGGATCCGGCGCCCGAAATCGAACTACCCGACGAGGCCGGCCGGCCGTTCCGCCTCTCTTCGCTTCGAGGCCGCAACGTCGTGCTGTATTTCTATCCGAAGGCCAACACCTCTGGTTGCACGAAGGAATCCTGTGAGTTTCGCGACGCCTCGAAGCAGTTCGCGAAAGCCGATACCGTCATCGTCGGCGTCTCGCCGGACAAGCCTTCCGCCCAGTCCAGCTTCAGATCGAAGTTCGACCTGCCGTTCACGCTGCTCGCAGATACAGAGCACAAGGCTGCAGAAGCGTACGGCGTGCGGAAGGAGAAGAGCATGTACGGGCGCAAGTACCTGGGCATCGAGCGCACCACATTTCTCATCGACAAAGCGGGGAAGATCGCGAAGATCTTCCCCAAAGTGAAGGTGGAGGGTCACGCGGGCGAAGTGCTGGCGGCCGCGGGCCTGATCTGACTCCGGCAGCAGGTCTATTGCAGCGTGAAGGTGACATCGATGGGCGCCACGATCTCCACGGGCTGTCCGTTCAGGTACGGCGGCTTGTAGCGCCACTGGCGCACCGCTTCAAGCGCGGCCTGGACCAGCAGCGGATGGCCGCTCACCACCTGCAGGCTGCGAATGGAGCCGTCTGTTCCCACCACCGCGAGCAGGCGCACCGTGCCCGACGTGCGCGTCGCTCTCGCCAATGGCGGATAGACGGGCACAACCTTCCATATGAGTTGCGCCTCATCCAGATGGCTCGTCCTGAAGATCCGCACCGGGTGGACATGCGGCGCCGCTGCAACGGTCTCTCGCCTGGGCGGCGGGACGACTCTCTCGCCCTTCGCAAAAAGATCAGCGAGTTCCTGATTGACGGGCCCCGTTGCACTGCCGGCGAAGGCCAGAGCCGGATCGCTCATCGCCGCCGCATCGATGAGGAGGTTGGGTTTTGGCGGAATACGAATCGGAATCGTCACAGCCTGATTCGGCGCGGGCCGCAGCTCCGACGGTTTCGCCTGACTGTGCGATGCGGTCTGCACAGGCGGCGCGTCGTGTATTGGGCGAGGCATGGAAACGATCACCTGCGCCGGAGTGAAACTGGGCAGCTTGTCGGCCCACACGAGCGGAAGAATCACGAGCAAGCCGATTCCGGCGAGCTCGACCGCGAACGAGAGCAGTACGCTCCACGGTTTCAGAGTTGGTTGCTTTACCAGAATGGATTGCTCGAACATGCCTGGATAGACACCGCACGGGCTTGGCGAGTTCCCGCCGCGATGTGTTGGAATGGTCAGGCGGTGACACAAAGACCCGTTACGATCCCGGTGGTCGCCTGCGTTGGGTTCCTCGCGGCGGCGATCGCGGGCGTCGTCGGCTTTTCGCTGGTATTCCCCAACGCCCTGCTCGACCGCCTCTGGCAGCTCAACAAGCCCGCCGCCCGTGTGTTTCGCGCGGTGGGCTGGCCTGCGGGCGTGTTTGTGTGGACCATGGGCGTGGGAGCCGCCGTGACGACGCGCGGTCTCCTTCGTCGAAAGGTGTGGGCCCTGTATGTCGCTCTCGCAGCGTTTGCAACTGACCTGTGTGGAGACGTCGTGAGTTTCTTCCTGACACGAGATGCGCTGCGAAGCGCCGCCGGCGTGCTGGTGAGCGGCGCATTCCTTTATGCGCTGACCCGGCCGGCAGTGCGGCGGTATTTTCATGCGTCTGAGTAAAACTCTGGCTTGCGCGGCGCTGGCGGGCGCCATCGCGCTGTTTGCGGACACCGCGGCCGACGTACGCGCGCTGCTTGCGAACGGGGATTTCGGCCGCGCAGAGGCAATGGTGCGCGACGACATCGCGCGCCGCGGTCCCGCGCCCGATGCGCTGGAGGCCATGTCATGGATCGCCCGCGCATATCTCATGACGAACAATCTGCCGGCCGCGGACAAATACGCGACCGAGACATATCGCCTCGCCGTGAGCGCGCGCCCGCGCACCGACGCGAACGCGGAGCACTCATGGGAGCTGGCCATGGGCGCGGCGCTGGAAGTTCGCTCGGAGGTGCTGAGCGCAACCGGAAAAAAGGCGCAGGCGGTGGCGCTGTTGCGGCGCGAGCTGGCGCGCTATCACGATAGCGATCTGGGCACTCGCATCCAGAAAAACCTCAACGCGATCGTGCTGGTTGGGAGGCCGGCGCCGCCGCTCGCAACGGCGGATTATCTCGGCTCGCGGCGGCCGCCATCGCTCGCGTCCCTGCGCGGCAGGCCGGTGCTGCTGTTCTTCTGGGCGGACTGGTGTCCTGACTGCAAAGCCGACGCGCCGGTGATCGCCCGCATACGGCGGGATTTTCCGAAGCTCGCGGTCATCGGCCCCACCCAGCTCTACGGCTACGCCAACGGCGAGGAAGCTACGCCACAGCAGGAACGCGGCTTCATGGACGCGGTGCTGCACCGCTTCTACACGGACCTTCTCGACATGCCCGTGCCCATCAGCGCCGCGAACCTGAAGATGTACGGCGCGAGCACCACGCCGACGCTGGTTCTCCTCGACCGCGCGGGTATCGTGCGCATGTATCATCCGGGCGCCATGACCTACGAAGAGCTGGCGGCGGCGATCCGCGCGCTGCCCTCCTCCCGGTGACATAATCCCGATATGCACAGGCTGCGTCTTCGTCTTATTCCTTTTCTTCCCCTTCTTCCTTTTCTTCTTCTTCCTCTTCTGACCGCCGCCGAGCCCGTTCGCATCATCTTCGATACCGATATCGGCAACGACGTGGACGACGCGCTCGCCTTGTCGATGCTGCACGCGCTCGAATCGAGAGGCGAGGCGAAGCTGCTGGCCGTCACCATCACGAAGGACAATTCCTGGGCCAAAGTGTATGTCGATCTGCTGGATACTTACTATGGACGGCCGGACGTGCCCATAGGCGTGGTCACGAACGGCGTCGAGAAAGAAGGACCGAAATACACGCGCGCCGTCCCCGAAGAGAATCTCTATCCGCACCGGCTGACGCCGGATTCGCACGTCGCCGATGCCGTGCTACTGCTGCGAAAGACCCTGGCCGCACAGCCCGATGGCAGCGTGGTGATTGTGCAGGTGGGCTTCAGCACGAATCTTGCGCGGCTGCTCGAGTCGGGTCCGGACGATGCCAGCCCGCTCAGCGGACGCGAACTGGTGGAGCGCAAGGTGAAGCTGCTGTCAGCGATGGCCGGCCGCTTCTCCGATCACCAGCCCGAGTACAACGTCATGATGGATGTCCCATCGGCGAAGAAGGTCTTTGGGGAGTGGCCCACGCCGCTCGTGACCAGCGGCTTCGAAGTGGGGATGGCCATCGAGTACCCGGAGAGCCAGCTCGCCTCCGATTTTCGCTGGGCAAAGCACCATCCGCTGGTGGACGCGTTCCGCGATTACATGAAGGGCGCCGACCTCACCAGCATCGGCGTCCCGCGCCACGTGGAGCCGCTCTGGGATCCCACTGCAGCGCTCTACGCCGTTCGTCCCGACGCCGGGTATTACTCGCTCTCGGCGGCGGGCCGGATCAAAGTGGCCGATAACGGCGCCACAGCGTTCGAGCCGGGCGAGGGCAAGGAGCGGTACCTGATTGTGGACGATGTGCAGAAGGCGCGCGTGCGCGAAGCCATCGGTCTGCTGATCAGCCAGCCTCCGGACGCGCGCTGACCGCTGCATCGATTTCGGAGGCTTCGTCCCGCAAACGGACAGAGGCGAAACGATGAAGAGACGTGATCTGCCGTTGAATCACTGTGATGGGGACGGTGCACAGCTTGCGTTACACATCGTGATCATGTCCGAAATCCTGCAGGACTTTCGTTACGGGTTCCGCCTGTTGCGCCGGAGCCCGACCTTCACCATCGTCAGCGTGGCGGCCCTCGCCATCGGCATTGGCGCGAACTCGGCGATGTTCAGCGTGGTGAACTCAGTGCTGGTTCGGCCGCTGCCGTACGCGCACTCCGACCGCCTGGGCATGATCTGGGAAGACAGTCCGCAGCAGGGCTGGTCCGAAATCAGTCCGTCCGGCCCCGATTACGCCGATATTCGCGAGCAGGCGAAGACACTGGAAGACGTGGCGGCGATGGAGACTGGTTCAGGCACGGTGCTCGGATTCGGAGAGCCCCGGCAGATGCCCGGGCTGCGCGTCACCACCAACTTTTTCCGTCTGCTCGGCAAGCAGCCGATGAAAGGCCGCGATTTCGATCCGAGCGAGGGATTCCAGAATCGCGTCGGCCTGCTGTCGTATTCGGGCTGGCAAAAACTGTTCGGCAACGACCAGTCGGTGATCGGCCGGCGGATGATCCTCGATGACATCCCCTACAGCACGGTGGGCATCATGCCGCCGGATCTATGGATGCCTGTGCCTTCCGACCTGTTCGCGCCGTGGTCCACCGCGGATCTGCGCGGCCAGGGCCGCATGAGTCACCGTTTCGCGCTGATCGCCCGCCTGAAACCGGGCGTGTCATATCAGCAGGCATCGGCTGAGCTGAATACTATCGTTCATCGCATCGGCAACGCGGAACCGCGCATGAAGGGGTGGGGAGCGTCGGTAACGCCCATGCACGACATACTGGTGGCCAATGTTCGGCCGGCGCTGCTGGTGCTGCTGGGCGCCGTTGGCCTGGTGCTACTGATTGCCTGCTCGAATCTGGCCAACCTGATGCTGACGCGCGCCGCATCGCGTGGCCGTGAAACGGCGATCAGAACCGCGCTTGGCGCCACACGCGGCAAGCTCATGCGTCAGTTCTTCGCAGAGACGATGCTGCTTGGCATAATGGGCGGCCTGGCCGGGCTGCTGCTCACGTACTGGTGCGTCGATCTGCTCAATCGAGTGGTCCCGCCCACCATACCGTTCGGGCAGGGAAGCTATCCGGTGCTGCGGCCGGAGATTGTTGTGGATGGCACGGTGCTGGTTTTCACTCTTGCGCTCTCCATCCTTACCGGTCTGTTGTTCGGTCTCGCCCCGGCCATCGGCGCGTCGCACGCAAACGTGAGCGACACGTTGAAGCAGGGCGGGCGCAATTCCGGATCGGCTCAGGCGCGCAGAACCCGTGGAGCGCTGGTGGTCGCCGAAGTGGCTTTGGCGCTGATGCTGCTGGTTTGCGCGGCTCTGACCCTCAAGAGTTTCTGGATGATGCAGCAGACCAATCCCGGTTTTCAGCCCGATCACGCGCTCACCATGAAGATGGAGTTGCCCACCGACGCGAAATACCAGAAAGACGGTGAGCAGGCCGCCTTTTTCCGCAGGGTTCTGGCAAACGTGAATCAGATCCCGGGTGTTCGCAGCGCTGGCGTCACCTGTTGTTTGCCGATGGATGAGGACGACCACACCACCGACTTCCGCATCGAAGGACGCGCTCTGCCGCCCTCCGGGCAGCTACTGCCCGCCAAATCCCGCGCCGTGAGCGCAGGTTATTTTGCGGCCATGGGAATTCCGCTGCTACGCGGCCGCGGGATCACCGAGCAGGACTACAAAGGCCGGCCGTACGTGACCGTGATCGACGAAGCTTTTGCCCGGCGATACTGGCCTCCGGGTGTGGAGGGTCCGAAGGATCCCATCGGCCAGAAAATCGTTATCGGCAAGACCGCGGCCGAAATCGTCGGCATTGTCGGCAGCGTGGCGAACGGCGGCGTGAACCGGACGCCGGAACCGACCATGTATGTTTCCTACCTGCAGGTTGAGGAGCCGCGCATGGCCCTGGTTGTGCGCCATCCGTACGCGAAGGAGATGGTGAACGCGGTTAAGCAGGCCATCTACGCCGTGGACAAGGACCAACCCGTGTACCAGATCCGCATGCTGGACGAACTGGTGGCGGGCTCGGAAGGCTCGTCGCGCATGACCTTCGCACTGCTGGGCGTGTTTGCGGTGGCGGCGATGGGACTGGCCGCGATCGGCATTTACGGGGTGATCGCGTACTCGGTGGCGCAACGGACCACCGAGATCGGCATCCGCATCGCTCTCGGCGCCGGACGGCGCTCGGTACTCGGCCTGGTGATGGGCGAAGGAATGACGCTCGCGGTTATCGGGATCGCGGTGGGCCTGGTGGGCGCGCTGGGAGCTTCCGGGCTGCTGGCGTCGATCCTGTACGGCGTGAGCGCGCGCGATCCGATCATCTTCGCGCTGACCGCCGTGGCCATCGCCGGAGTGGCCGCGTGCGCTACGTGGATACCGGCCTGGCGAGCCACTCGCATCGACCCAATCAACTCGCTACGCTACCAGTAGAGTAGGCTTTCAGCCTGCGCATTCGGAGAGACAATACGCAGCAGTGGCCCGCTTCAAACTGAAGACATCGTGCGCATTGGCTCTGACCGCCTTCTGCGCCGTCGGCTGCGCACAGTCGGTCTACACCGGTCGCCCGGACGATCCGAATGCCGTCTACCTGGCTGCGCGCGGCGACGGCGTGGCTGACGATTCGGATGCGCTCCAGCACGCCATCGACCGCGTGCAGGAGACCACGCATCAGGGCATTGTCTTCGTTCCCGAGGGGCGCTATCGACTCGGCAAAACGGTTTACGTGTGGGCGGGCATCCGGCTCATCGGATATGGAGCAACGCGGCCCGTCTTCGAGTCTGGCCGAAGCGTTCCGGGTTCTGAAGAGGGCGCAGGCCGGTACATGCTCTGGTTCACCGACGAGCGAACGCCCGCCGGACAGCCTGTTGCCGATGCCAGTGAGTTCACCTTCTACAGCGCCGTCAGCAACATCGATTTCGATCTGCGCGAGGCCAATCCGGCGGCTGTCGCCGTGCGCTTCAACGTGGCGCAGCATTCCTTCATCTCGCACGCCGACTTTCATCTCGGCCCGGCGCGCGCGGCCATTGAAGCCGTGGGCAATCAGGCGAGCGACATCCACATATATGGCGGGGAGTTCGGCATCATTACCGGCAAGACCTCGCCGGCCTGGCAGTTCCTGCTGATGGATTCCAGCTTCAGCGGCCAGAGGACCGCGGCTGTTCGCACTCACGAAGCCGGGTTCACGCTCATCCGCGTGCGCTTCTCGGATGTGCCGGTGGCCATCGAGATCCCCCAGGGCGAAGTGGAGCAGCTCTATGGCCGCGACCTGCAGATGCGGCACATCTCCCGCGCTGTGCTGCGCCTCGGCGATGCGGGGAACCTGCGTAACGAGATCACCCTCGACGGAGTCGGCTGTGCCGATGTAGCGATGTTTGCCGAGGGCGTTCCCGTGCATGCGCCGTTTTTCGTCGAAGTGCATTTCAGCGTGGGGCTCGGAATCGGACCCGATGGCCGCGGTAAGGGCATCGCGACAGACCACAACGAACTGATCCTGCAACATGAACCGGCAGCCGTGCCGAGCGACATCCCGCCGCTTCCGCCAGTGAGCGCATGGGTGAACGTCCGCACGCTCGGCGTGAAAGGCGACGGCGGTACGGACGACACTGCGGCACTGCAGCGCGCCATCGATGGGCACGCCGCGCTCTACTTCCCGAGCGGCATGTACCGGCTGACCGGATCGCTGCGGCTGCGGCCGGATTCCGTCCTGATCGGCTTCAGTCCCATCGCCACGCAGTTCACTCTGGCCGATTCCGATCCCCACTTTCAGGGCGCTGGCCCGGCGATACCGTTGCTGCTGGCGCCGTCCGGAGGGAGCACCATCGTCACCGGCTTTGGCATCGCCACCGGGAATGCCAACCAGCGCGCCGCCGGGGTGGAGTGGCTGGCGGGCCCGCGTTCCCTTCTCGAAGACGTGAGTTTCTACCGCGGACGCGGCGGCTTGCCGCTTTACGCACAGTATCCGAGCCTGTGGATTCACGATGGCGGCGGCGGAGTCTTTCGCGGCATCTGGTCACACGCGGGCACGGCGAAATCCGGCCTGCTGATCGAGAACACGTCTACGCCCGGCGTCATCTACCAGTTCTCCTGCGAGCATCACATGCGCACGGAGGTTCGCTTCGAGCACGCGGCCCATTGGAAGATCTTCGATCTGCAGACCGAGGAGGAGAAGCCTGAGGGCGCGGACGCTGTCGCGCTCGAAATCGAATCCTCGCGCAACCTGCTGTTCGCCAACAGCTATATGTACCGCGTGTCGCGCAATGTCATGCCGAAGCTGTATGCAGTCGTCGCGCACGATTCCAACGACGTCTACTTCGAGAACGTGAAGGTGTTCAGCCAGACGCGGCTGGCTTTCGACAACAGCTTGTTCGACAAGGGCAGCGGCGTCACCGTGCGGGCGCACGATTTCACTCGCTTTGACCTCACGCGCGATCTGCGGCGCGGCGAATCGCTTCCGCTCCCGCGCGTCTTCGCCTCCGCTGCAGCCCTGGAGCGCGTCGCGACCGGCTACAGCAATGCATCGGGACTGACTTCAGACAGTGCGGGAAATATCTATTTCACCGATGCCGCCGCACACGCCATTTATCGCTACGACGCCGCCGGCCACAAGGTGGACACGCTGGCGAAGGTGGAAGGCTCGCCGATGGCGCTCGGCTTTGTCCCGCCTGCAACGCTTCTCGCCGTGAACCTCGAGAAGTACGTGTCGAGCATACAGGCGGGCGCCGTATCGTCCGTGACGCCGGTTACGTCCGGCCGATTCGGCATGACGTTGCTGCTGCCCGTTGGCTTGCATAACGAACTGATACAGCTTCAGTGGATGCTCCAACACAAAGGGTACATTTACCGGCCCGGCAGCAACACGGCGCTGCGCAGCGCGCTCCTTCCCGAAGGCCGCGATTACTTCTTTGCGCCGGGCTCGAACACGGCCATCATGGCCGGGGGGACGTGGCGGCCGTTGTTGCAGAGCTCGCAGCTTGCCGCATTCGCTCGGGGAGGGCGGGGGTATATCACGAGCGAGGACGACGCGCGTACTTACTCGGCGGAACTCAGTCCCGTAGAGGCGCTTATCACGCGCGTGTTCGCGGAGCGCGGCGGGACTTCGGTTGTTTCCGACGGCGCCGGCAACGTGTATATCGCCAGCGGCCAGGTCTATGTTTACAACCGCGAGGGCCGCGAGACCGGCGTGCTCGAAATTCCCGAGCGGCCGTCCAGCCTGTGCTTCGGCGGCGCGGATGGCCGCACGCTGTTCATCGGCGCGCGCGGTTCGCTGTATGCCATCCGGGTGGCGCAGTGAAGATGTGCAGGGCTGTACGTAGCAGAGGCGGTGGCAGGTGAGCGGGCTTTCAGCCGGTCCGCGGGCGCCATTTGCTGCGGTAGATCTAATTAACCAGCATTGAGGGCCGCGAGACTCTCGAGAACCTCTTTAAGATGGGAGAAAATCAACCGATCCATCTCCCATCCATTGAGCCCGGCCTGATGGGCGGCATCAAGCAGAAGCTGTTCGGCTTCTTCGTAACGCGCAACTTCAAACTCAAAGCCAAGCGCAGTCAGTACCTTCTTAAGCCTACTGTCAATCGCGATCGAATTGCGGAAGTCCTCATGATATACGTCCATCATCATGTTCCGCGCGTATTTCGGACCAATGCCTTTAAAGGTACGGAGGAAAGTGATTTTGTCCTTCTGTCCTTCATGCGAGATCAGCTCCCATTTCAATTTCTCAGGGCCGCCTGCTTTCTCAATTCTCTGAAAGTTCTCCAGCAGCCGAGAAGCCTTCTGCCTGGGCCAACGCACAGGGGCGGCAGTCAAGCGGTCCTCTAAGACGCTCAACGGTTCCTCATCGCTGTGTAATTTCCGAAGATTCTCGAAACGTATCGGATCGTTTAGATCAGAATTGGCAATGAGTTGCTCGTACCCTTTCGCGTTTCCCATTGTCGAGAAGCTGGCGAGTATCGCTTCCCATATAAAATCTGGCGCGGTCCAGTGCGAGGCTCCGTGCTTCAGGTCGTCTATCTCCTGCCGATGCTTGTCATAGATGGGGCGAATCGCCTCGGCGAGTCGGAGGACTTTGTCCCGATCAGGCCCTGCCGCCGTACCTTCGGCAACCTGAGTCACTCGATAACGCTCCTGCTTGCCTTCAACCGGGGTGAGCTTGTATTCCCCGCCGGCTCCAGGTGGGGCTCGGAAGGCCGGATCATTGGGATTGGCCCGCAGTCGGTCTCTCCAATTGGCGTTCACCTCATCTGTCAGATCAAGTTCGATTACCTCGGGTTCTTCATCATCCATATCGTCAATATCTCACTACTTAAACCGTGCCGATGCCCGCAGAACGATGCGGCTCGCCATTGGCTCGCCGCGTCTTTCTCCGCGGGTCGACTCTGCTGGACGATATCCTGAACTTACGAAACGCCCTGCCGGGAGGTTACGATGAAGAGAGGCGTGAACATGGCAGCCCTTGACTGGTCTCAATGCTCCGCGGTCGAGAGCATCCCTGGCAAAGTCAGCGGTGCCTGGGTCTTTAAGGGTACACGCATGCCGGTGGCCACCGTGTTTGAGAATCTGGAAGCGGGTTTGACCGTGGAAGAAGTGATGGAAGAATTCTCCGTCACGCGGGAGCAGATAAGCGCAGTTCTGCGTTTCGCGGCAAAGAGCCTGCAGCCCCCATTCCTCGGTCGGGAGCATGCATCGAGACCCTCGGATGCTCATTCTCTTTGATCATGGAACGCCTCGAAGCATCGCCCGTTGGCTAACAGGGCATACCGTTGTAGAAGCGTTTGCAAGAGGCTGGGACAGGTTGTCAAATGGCGAATTGCTGAAAGTGGCCGAAGAAGCCGGATTCGATGTCCTCTTGTCTACCGACAAGAATATCCAACAAAACCTCAAGGGCCGGAGGATTGCTGTCGTCGTGCTCGGTAATCCACAACGACCTGCTGTGCACCGGCACATCGATCGCGTGCTCGCGGCGGTGAATTCCGCTACAGCAGGCAGCTACACCGAAGTCGAGATCCCGTTCATTTAAGCGAACGTCCTGCTCCCGGTTCCCACCGTCATCAGCCGAACGCCGTTTACCCTTCGATCACGGCCGGGTCGAACAACAGCGGGAAGAACCGGCCGTCCATTGGCGCGCCTTTCGGAACCGGTGGGACGCCGTTCAGCAGCGGCTCGTCCGAAGCCGACCGGACGCCATCGCGGAAAGCATTCACCAGCGTGGCGCGACGCGGCCGCGGCGTCCGGTTCGCATACGATCCGTGCACCATCAACGGATGATGGAAGCTGCATTCGCCGGGCTTCAGTTCCACCGCCACCGGACGAAACCCTTCCTGCTGCTCCGGCGTGAGCACGGTCCGGATCTCGTCCATGTTTCCAGTCAGGCCGGTGATGGGCAGCAGGCTCCAGCGGTGGCTGCCCGGCACGTAGTAGAGGCAGCCGTTCTCGACAGTGCTCTCATCCAGCCCGATCCAGCACGTCAAATGCGCCATCGGCTCGGTGCGCGTCCAGTACGAATAATCCTGATGCCACGCCACCACGCCGCCATGCTTCGCCGGCTTGCAGAACAACTGATCGTGCCAGAAACGCACCGGACCGCCCAGCAACTGCGACGCTGCCATGACGAACGCCGGGCTCCACAGCACATCGTGAAATGCAGGCTCGATGCGCCAGGCGCCGAGCGCATGGAACAGCACCGTATTCGGGTCCTTCGACTCGTTAGCGTTGTACTCGTAGAACAGATTGTTGCCGGGATGCAATGGCTGCGCGAGACCGGCCAGCTCGGCTCGCAGCGCGTCAATCTGCTCGTCGTTGAGGATTCGGACGCCGGCCAGATAGCCGTTTTCATGAAAGAACGCCACCTGCGCTTCGCTCAGCCGGTACTGGTCCCAGCCCTCGCGCGACTTCGGCCATTGAAACAGCCTGGTGATGGGGTGATGAACCGCCGAGAGATCCCGTACTGCGGCGCTCCCGGTCATTCCTGGGCCTCCGCCGGCTCGGGCTCAGCCGCCTTCGGCTCCGCCGCGTCGGGCTCAGGCGCCGGAGTTACCGGCCCGGCCTCCTTGCGCGCATGCTCGAACAGGAAGCTCAGCGTCTTCTCCGTGCGGATGTTTGCCGCAATGCGCCGCAGCGTGCCGTTGTCCTGCAGTTTCTTCCGAACAGCTGCGACGGGCTCGCGCTCCTGCCGCGCAATGCGCTGCACCTCGCGATCGACTTCATCCTGGGTCACCTCGATGGACTCGCGATCGGCCACCTTTCCCAGCAGCAGAGAGCCTCTCACCTCGCGGACCGCCTTGTCGCGCCGGGATTCTTTGATCTTCTCCCAATCCAGATTCAGCTTGCGCGGATCGACGCCATTGCCGGCCAGCATCCTGAGCTGCTGGTCGAGCTGAATTTCTATCTGGCGATCGACATAAGCCTCGGGCACGGGGAAGTCGTGGGCGTCCACCAGCTTCTCCACAATCTGGTTCTTCGCGTCCTGCTGCGCGGCGTGCTCACGCTCGTGGGAAATCGCCTTGCGGATGGCGTCGCGCAGCTCCTCCAGATTCTGATAATCGCCCAGATCCTTCGCGAACTCGTCGTTGATCTCGGGCAGCTCTTTGCGGCGGATCACCTTCAGGCCCAGACGAAATGTAACCGTTCGGCCCGCCAGTTTCTCTTCGCCGTAATCTTCGGGGTAGACGACCTCCACTTCTTTCGCCTCGCCCGGCGTCATGCCGCGCAGGGCCTCGGAGAACGCGGGAAGAGTATCGGGACCGCCGACGTTGACCATCATTTCGTCGCGGTGTACCGGCTTATCGACGCCCGCGACACTGTCGAGGGAAATCAGAACGTAGTCGCCCTCTTCCGCCGGCCGCGGGTCGATGTTCACGTACTCGGCCTTCTGCTCGCGAAGCTGATTGAGCCGTTGCTCGACGTCGGCGTCGGACACCTCTGGCTCGTTGTAGGTGACGGCGATGCCGCGGTACTCGCCCAGTTCGATATCTGGCGCCACCTCGAACTGCGCCTTGAACGTCAGCGGCTCACCTTCATGAAAGTGAACATCGGAGATGTTCGGCGTGCCGACCGCTTCCAGGTGCTCTTCCTCGAAGCGCTTGTTCAGAGCCTTTGGGACGAGACTCTCCAGCACCTCCTGGCGCACCTGGCCCGCGAAGCGGGTACGAATAATACTGGCCGGCGCCTTGCCGGGCCGGAACCCCGGGAGACGAGCTTTCTTCTGCAGGTCGCCGACAACCCGCTCGGTTTCCGTAGCCACGTCCTCGACGGGCACCGTCACTTCGAGTTCGTGCTTACATCCTTCAATGAGCATTTGGTATTAAGCAGAACAGGCCGGACAAACCTGCCGCTTTTATTGTAATCGCAAACGAGTTACTGAGCCGCTCGCGTGAGCAGGCGGTCGATGCGTTATCGCGCGGCGGCGGCGGTTCGTGAGCTTTCCCGCAACACTTCGGCCTTGTCGGCAGCTTCCCACGAGAACGTTTCCTCGGTCCGTCCGAAGTGCCCGAATGCCGCAGTCAGGCGATAGATGGGACGGCGGAGCCGCAGATGATCGATAATGCCGCGCGGCGTTAGCGGGAAATGCTCGCGAATGAGCCCCACCAGATCCGCGTCTTCCACGGTCCCGGTGCCGAAGGTGTTCACCATCACCGAAACAGGCTCGGCCACGCCGATGGCGTACGCCAGTTGCACCTCGCAACGGTCTGCCAGGCCTGCGGCCACCAGGTTCTTCGCAATGTAGCGCGCCATGTAGCACGCGGACCGGTCGACCTTCGTCGGATCCTTGCCGGAGAACGCGCCGCCGCCGTGCCGGCCCATGCCGCCGTAAGTGTCCACGATGATCTTGCGGCCGGTGAGGCCGGTATCGCCGTGAGGTCCGCCAATGACGAACCGGCCAGTGGGATTGATGTGGTACTTCGTCATGGAATCCACCATGCTGGAAGGAACCACGGGGTCGATGATGTGCTTCTTCACCTGAGCGCGCAGCTCTTCGGTGGACACGCTGTCGGCATGCTGGGTGGAAACCACCACGGCATCCACGCGCTTCGGGCGGTTGCCAACGTATTCAATGCTCACCTGGCTCTTCCCATCGGGCCGCAGGAAACTGAGCGTGCCGTCGCGCCGAGCGTCGCTGAGCCGCCGTACCAGCTTGTGCGCGAGCATAATGGGCAGGGGCATCAACTCTTCCGTCTCGTTGCAGGCATACCCGAACATCAGGCCCTGATCGCCGGCCCCGCCGGTGTCCACGCCCATGGCGATATCGGGCGACTGGCTCTGGATCATGTTCAGGATGCCGCAGGTCTTGCAGTCGTACCCAAACGTCGCATCGTCATATCCGATATCCTTGATCACCTGCCGCGCCAGCTTCGGCACATCGACATAAGTGGTGGTCGTGATTTCGCCGGAGACGACGCAGATGCCCGTGGTGACGAGCACCTCGCAGGCTACCCGGCCCGTGGGATCGTCCGCGAGAACGGCGTCGAGGACGCTGTCTGAAATCTGATCGGCCATCTTGTCCGGGTGACCCTCGGTAACGGACTCGGACGTGAAGATGTGACGCATGCTGTCTGACAACGAAGAAACCTCCTGAAGTAAACAGGCCAGAATCAGGTCCCTTCGACACGTTGACCTTCAACGCGAGGAATGTCCGCAGCCTGTGTGAACTATCTGCCAGTGTATCCTGGCGAAATCATTGGGTCAAACGCTGTCGGGCCCGTGTGTCGGGCCCGTGAGTACTCCCTGGCGACAGAGGCTTGGATTGAGGGCCGCGCAGGCCGGTGGCGTGCGTCGTGCCTGAGCAGTTCGTGTATTACCCATCGCCGACAGGCAGGCGCCGACGTTGGCGTTCAGTGGGCAACGTCTGCTACGCTCTCCCCTGCGAGGAACTGTGTTGGCTACAATAGCGAAGCTAGGAACAGGACGCGTCGCGTGCCAATGATTCGAATCGACGATGGCAAAAGCGAATACAAACGATTGCCGGAATACCTCGCGCTTCGCCAGCGTGAGTTGACCGGCATGATGGCGCCCTACATGGATGTGACCGACTCGTACGGAGAACTGATCTGCGCGTTGGTGCTCGCTCTGGGACAGAAGACTCCGAACGACACACAGGACGAGGTATTCCGCGACTTGCTCGCGGACGTTTTTGATTTCCTATACCACGCAGGCCGCGCGATCCTCGAGAGCCAGTTCAGCGTAGCTTTTCCACTTCTGCGAAGGGCGTTTGAGTCCACGTCCTTGCTTGCAGTATGCGCCAGCGATTCGACGTTTGCCGAGAAATGGGCTTCTGGCAAGGAAATCTCCAACGTGGAGGTGCGAAAGAAGTTGTCGACAATCCCACTCAGCGAGCCGCTTGAAACTACGCGCGAGTTGTACAACTTCTTCAGCAGGGGAAGCCATCCGAACAGAAGTGTCGTGCCGTTCAGGTTCCTGAGGAGAGACAACCAATTCGTTTTGGGTGCGATCGGGAGGCCTGACCTACTGATCTTCTGTGACCACCTTCGACATCACCTCAGTCTATGGTTCTGGTTCTGCGCTGTCGTGATCTTCAACTATCGCGAATTGACGGGCGCCCTTTTCGGTGAAAAATACCTGAAAGCAGCGTCCGACGCCAGAGAGGTAGCTGAGGCACTCGTGAACGAGATAAAGCGGTTGCGCTTAAACCCGTCGGCGAGGTGATTGAATCTGGTGAATGCGCGTTAGAGCTGCGCGGGCGGCTCCGACGATTCGGGAGATGGGGCTTGCGTCGTTGCTCTACAATATAGGTGATACCAATGCTCTTGCGGTTCAACGAAAGAAGAGCGACCGAGGCTGCAGCCCGTTTTCTGAGACTTCGCGGCGGTCGGATGAGCTATCTCAAGCTCATCAAATTGCTGTACTTTCTCGACAGGGAAGCCTTGCTGCGTTGGAGCAGGCCGGTGACCACGGACAGGTACGTCTCCATGGACAACGGACCCGTCGTCAGTCGGATCTACGATCTGATTCGAGAAGAACCGGTTCCAGATACCGATCCGTTCTGGCGTCGTTACATTTCCGCTCCTGACGGATGGGATGTTCGGCTTCTCGCCGAGCCTGAAGCGTCGGAACTCTCTCCCGCCGAGCAAGCGCTGATCGATGAGATCTTTGAGAAGCATGGCAGCATGTACCGCTGGGACCTGGTTCGCCTGTCCCATGAACTCCCGGAATGGCAGGACCCCAACGGAAGCGCGATTCCGATTCAGTACCGAGATATTCTGCGCGCCGGCAACAAGACGGACGCCGAGATCGCCGCCGTGGAAGCGGAACTGGAATCGCTGGCAGCCGTGGAAGCGATGCTCCAACCCGTATAGATGCAGTGCGGGGACACTTTCCTCATGCCCGTTCCTGGCGGGCGACTAATTCCGCACCTCTGGATCGTTGTCACCGACCCGGAGCCGCAGACGAACTTTTGCGCCATTGTGAGCATCACAACGCTGCGCAACAGCAAGGATCAGACGGTGATCCTTCGGATCGGCGATCATCCCTTCATACGTCACGACTCGACTATCTTTTACGGTGACGCAATGATTTTGGATGCACGTCGGCTCGACGCTGAGATAATGGCTGGACTTGCGATCATTCGCGAAAGGTGCTCGCCACAGACGCTGAAGCTGGTCCAGGATGGGGTTCTTGCCTCACCGTTCACGCGGCCGAAGATCCTGCGCTTCTGCCGGGATCGGTGGTCACGATAGGCCGTGCCCTATGTCGAATGATCACTGTTCACAACTGAAACATGCCGGACCAACATCTGCCGATGTATCCTGGCGAAATCATTGGGTCAAACCGGAAATAGTACGAGGTACGGCCGTCGGCCGGCCCAAACTGTTCCATTGTTACACCCTGCGGAACGGCTGGTGCATAATAGAAAATGTCCCGCATCTTCCCTGAGAATGGCTGTCGTCCGGTGGACGTCCATAGATCGTAAAATGGCCTTGCGAAATGTCCTCTGACGCCAGACCGCCCATGAGCCCCACCGCTCGCGTGGTGGTCGCCACCACGGTCGCGCTCTCTTTCATCAGCTTCTGGCGAGGCGCGGCGATCGTTCTGAGCGATCTGGCGTCATCCATGTTCTATGCCGGCGGCATCGCCGAAACGGCGGTGGGAGCATCGGCGCCCTGGTTCGTCCTTGGGGTCATGCTGTTCAGCTTCGCCGTGCGCTCGGTCTACATGGAAAGCTGCAGCATGTTCGTTCGCGGCGGCGTGTATGTCGTCGTCCGCGACAGCATGGGTCCGTTCATCGCCAGGCTCTCCGTTTCCTCGCTGGTATTCGACTACATCCTGACCGGGCCCATCAGCGTGGTCAGCGCGGGCCAGTATCTCGGGCGGCTGATGAATGAGATCAGCGAGATGCTGCATCAGGCCTTCCGGCTGGACCCGAACTACTTCGCGGCGTTCTTCGGCGTCGCCGTGACGGGTTATTTCTGGTGGGAGAACATCAAGGGCATTCACGAATCCAGCGGCAAGGCGCTACGGATTATGCAGATCACAACCGTCATGGTGGTGGTTCTGCTCATCTGGTGCCCTCTGACGATGCTGCTGAATCCGGCGCAGGTCCACTTGCCGCCCGCGCCCCTGCCGAAGAATCTGCACTTCGGGCCCGATGCGCTGGGCTGGTTCAAGGGCACGTTCTGGCCGTCCATCCCGGTGGTCGCCCTGATGATCGCGTTCGGCCACGCCCTGCTGTCCATGAGCGGTTTCGAAACGCTGGCGCAGGTATACCGCGAGATCGCGTATCCCAAACTGAAGAACCTGAAGATCACAGGCAATATTGTCTGCTGGTACGCCACCATCTGCACCGGCGTGATCACGGTGCTGTCCTTCATGATTCTCGGTCACGCGAAGATGATAGAGTACTCGGACAACATGCTGGGCGGCCTGGTCATGAACCTCGCGGGACCAGCGCTGCTGAAGCTGATTTTCCACATCTTTGTCGTCATTGTAGGCGGGCTGATACTCGCCGGCGCCGTCAACACGTCCATGATCGGCGCCAACGGCGTGCTGAACCGGGTGGCGGAGGACGGCGTTCTGCTCGACTGGTTCCGGCGCCCGCACAGGAAATTCGGGACAACGTACCGAATTATCAATCTCATCACCATACTGCAGATCGTGACCATCGTACTGAGCCGCGGCAATGTTCTGCTGCTCGGCGAAGCGTATGCGTTCGGCGTGGTCTGGAGTTTCTTCCTGAAATCGCTCGGCGTTCTGGCCCTCCGGTACCAGCGGCACGACCAGGAATACAAAGTGCCGTTCAATTTCCGGATTGGGGGCATCGAGATCCCGGTCGGCCTTGGCCTTACAACCATGGTTCTGGGCTTCGTTGCCATCGCGAATCTTTTCTCCAAACAGGTCGCCACCATCTCCGGCGTCGGATTCACGCTCGCCTTTTTCGCGATGTTCACCATCTCCGAAAAAGTGAATCGTCGCAAACGCAAACTGGCGTCTCACGAGAAGGCGCTGGAGGAATTCAACCTGGTCCACGAGCCGCAGGTGGACACCAAGACGCTGCACGCCCGGCCTGGGTGCGTTCTGGTGGCGATCCGCGATTACCACCGCATGGACCATCTGCGGACGGTTCTGCAGAAGACGAACCTCCGCCGCCACGACATTGTCGTGATGACGGTGCGCACAGTGTCCACCGGCGCGGGCGAGTACGATCTGTCGGATGACCAGATTTTCAGCGATTACGAGAAAGAGCTGTTCAGCCACGTCGTGGAGATGGCAGAGAAGGAGGGCAAACCGGTGGAGTTGATGGTAGTGCCCGCGGTCAATCCGTTCGATGCCATGGTGCAGACTGCCGACCGTCTGAAGGTGAGCCGTCTGGTAACGGGCGTTTCAGCCCGCATGGCGTCGGAAGAACTGGCGCGCGAGATCGGCCTTGCGTGGGAGCGCCTGCCCGAGCCGCGGCACGCGTTTTCACTGGAAGTGATCAGTCCCGACCGGCCGTCCACCTTCGTCAATCTCGGCCCGCATCCGCCGCGGCTGTGGCCGGAAGACGTCGATCGTCTGCATGAGATCTGGCTGAAGCTTTCGCAGGCGAACGGCATCGGCTCGAAACTGCACCACCGCGACGTGATCCGCGTGGCGCTCAGCCGGCTGGAGCACGATATTTCAAGCGAGGATCGCGAGCAGGTGATTCAGGATTTGCTGGAGGCGATGAAGCGAACCTGATTGCTTGCAGTGTGGCGCAGACGATCGTATTTCGTCGTCTGCGATTGCCTACAGGGTCGAAAACGTCCTGGCAGACCACGAAGACGATGGTCTGCCCCACGGGGATCTTAAGCTCGCTTGCGCCCGCGAGGCTTCTTCTTTTCCACCGGCGCTGCTGCTGCTTCCGGCGCCGCCGCTTCTTCCGCCACCACTGCGGTCTCCGGCTCAACGGCCGGCAGCGGACCGCCGGCCGCAAGGACCTGCTCGAACAGCTCCTGTCTCTTCAGCTCTTTTCTGGAGGGCGGCGGCTGCTCATGACGGTAATCGTGATCGTGATAGCAGGTGCGGCAACGGACCTTCGCGGCCTTCTCCTCGACAATCGACACAATGGAGTGATTAGTCAGGCGCCGGCACTTAACGCAAAAATCATCGATTACATCTCCGAGGCGAAATTCGGACATAAATGACTCCAGGGGGGACTTACTGCCGCAGTATATCAAAGAGCGCTCTGCCGGACTCTATCCTGACGGGGCCACCGCTCCAGCCCGGTTGCGGGAGCTGCGCACCATGTTTTCAATCAGCCGCAGGCCGCAGTCGTCGTCGAGCGTGAGGATCGATTCCGGATGGAACTGCACCGCTTCCATCGGCAGGTCGCGATGACGCACGCCCATGATGACGCCGTCCTCCGTCTCGGCGGTCACTTCGAGGCATGACGGCAGCTTCTCGCGCCGCGCGAACAGGGAATGGTAGCGCCCCACGCGCACCGGATCGGGCAGGCCTTCGAACACGCCGGTCCCGTGGTGATGCACCAGGGACGGCTTGCCGTGCATCGGGTAATCGAGCACGCCCAGTTCGCCTCCGAACGCCTCCACCATGCCCTGCAGACCCAGGCAGACGCCGAACACCCGAATGCCCTCGCGGGCGGCGAAGCGCACCAGATCGGGCACGCCGAAATCGGCCGGGCGTCCCGGACCTGGCGACACCAGAATCACGGTTGGCGCGATCTCGCGAATCAGCTCGTGCGGGATGCCCGCGCGATACGTCACCACTTCGGCTCCCGTCTGACGGGCATAGTTCGCCAGCGTGTGGATGAAGCAGTCGTCGTTATCCACCAGCAGCAGTTTCACTCCGCGGCCCACGGAAGACGTTTCCACCCGGGTGTCTGCCGCGGCGCGCGCGCGCAGGTTGCGGAAAAAGTTCGTCGCCTTGAGGCGGCACTCCTGATCTTCCTGCTCGGGAATGGAATCGTAGAGCAGCGTGGCGCCCGCGCCGTAATTCGCTATGCCGTCGCGCAGATGCACCGTGCGAATCAGGATGCCGGTGTTGATGTCGCCGTTGAGCGACAGCATGCCGATCGCGCCGCCGTACCAGCCGCGAGCGGTCTTCTCCAGATCCTCGATGGCCTGGGCGGCCGCTTTCTTGGGCGCTCCGATGATGGTGACCGCCCACATGTGCGTGAGGAACGCGTCCAGCGAATCGAAGCCCGGCGCGAGCGTGCCCTCCACATGATCCACGGTATGAAACAGGCCGGCGTACGACTCGATCAACCGTCGTCCGAGCACCCGCACCGAGCCGGGAATGCAGACGCGCGATTTGTCGTTGCGGTCCACGTCACTGCACATAGTCAGCTCGGATTCTTCTTTGGGGGAGTTCAGCAGCTCGCGGATGCTGTCGGCGTCGCGCAATGGATCGCCCGTGCGGCGCGTCGTGCCGGCGATGGGGCATGTCTCCACACGGTCGCCTTCCACGCGCACGAACATCTCCGGCGAGGCGCCGATCAACTGCTCATCGCCGAACTGCAGGAAAAATTCGTAAGGACTGGGGCTGGCCTGCTGGGTGCGCTGGAACAGCGCCGACGCGCTGTCACCGAAAGGCGCGCTGAACGTCTGGCGCAGTACCACTTCGTAATACTCACCCTGGCGCATTCCTTCCCGGACCACTTCCACCTTGCGCGTGTATTCTTCGGGTGCGTGGTCGGAAACGATCTCGTCCTCCTCGCGCGGCGTTGCGGCGGGTATCGCCGGGTTATCGCGCACAATCGCCAGCGTCGAGAGATCCTCGCGCTCGAAATCGTACGAGAACCGCTCGATGGTCTCCTTCCGGCGGTCCATGTAGTAAATGTCGTCGCACAGGAACAGGTGCAGGTCCTTGTGGCCGTCGCGCGGGAGTTTCAGTTCGATCGGGTCGAACTGGAACAGCAGATCGTAGCCGAACGCGCCCACCAGCGCCAGCCGTGTATCCTTCGGGTTGCGGAACTCGTTCACCAGCGCGCGCAAAATCGAGAATGCCGACGGCTGTTTGCTGCGCTCCTCCTCCGGGAACAGCGCCGGCAGCGGCTTCAGGGTTCCGGCGAGCATCGAGCCCTCGAATCCGAGTGATTCCCAGTGCGGGTGATCCGCCAGCACCGGATGCAGGATGCGATTCAGAATCTCGCCGCGTGTGTTCAGCGGACGGAACTCGACGCGGCGGGCGCGGCTGACAATCTCGAGGGGAGGGCAGACGGATGCGATGTCCCAGCGCGAGTAGCGCTCGGGATATTCATAGCCGGAGGAAAGGTAAATTCCGCGCTGCGTGTCGAGCTGCCGCAGCAGATGCTTCAGGCTTTTCCGGAACGGCAGCTTTGAGGATTGCCGGAGGACGGTAATGCCGTGCGGTGTGGCGTACTCGAGTTGCGGCATAGGCAAAAAGACAAACCGGGCCCGTAGACTGGCCCGAGCCCGGTGGAATCTTCAGAATAACATCCGGCAGGCCTGACAAAACTGGCTGAATCGTTCCCGAATTCCTGCGTAGGCTTACGCCAGGCTGAGCCGCGACTGTAAAGGAGCGGTAACGTAGCGTACCCGGAAGCAACTACTCATACAGCTCGCTCATCCAACCCAGCATGGACCTGCAACTCGACGGCAAGCGCGCGCTGGTCACCGGATCCACCGCCGGCATTGGATACGCCATTGCGGAGGCGCTCATGCGTGAAGGCGCGCGCGTCACGGTGAATGGCCGGACGAAGCAGCGCGTGGACGCGGCCATTGCACGGCTGGGCGGCAACGTTGACGGCATCGACGCCGACGTATCCACGGCCGAAGGCGCTCGGCGCATCATCGAACATCTGCCCGATCTGGACATCCTGGTCAACAATGCCGGCATCTTCGAGCCGAAACGGTTCGAGGAGATCTCCGACGAGGACTGGCTGCGTCTGTTCCAGACAAATGTCATGAGCGGCGTGCGGCTGAGCCGACATTATCTGCCGGGAATGAAGGCGCGCAACAACGGCCGCATCGTGTTTATCTCGAGTGAATCGGCGCTGCAGATCCCGGCTGAAATGATTCACTACGGCATGACGAAAACGGCCCAGCTCGCGGTGGCCCGCGGACTGGCCGAGACTACAGCAGGAACAGCCGTCACCGTGAATGCAGTGCTGCCCGGCCCGACCGATTCCGAAGGAGTCGGCGAGTTCGTGCGCAGCCTGGCCGCGGCTCAGAAAATGGACCACGCCGCGTTTGAACGAGAGTTCTTTCATTCCGCCAGGCCGAGTTCGCTCCTGCAGCGGTTCGAGAGGCCGGACGAGATCGCCGCCGTGGTGGGGTTCGTATGCAGTCCACTGGCCTCGGCCATCAACGGGGCGACATTGCGCGCGGATGGCGGCGTGGTGCGGTCGATCGGGTAATGCTCAACCTCCACCGGCGTGTGGAGCCGCCCCTGCTATTCTGATAGTTCGTGCGTCGTTTTCTGTTCCTGCTGCTGGGTCCCGCAGTGTTTGCCGGAAGCTTGTCCGGCGTCCTTCAGAGCGAACTCGAGCGAAATTTCACTGCGCTGAAGCAGAAGGCTCAGCCGCCGCCGTATTACATGGCGTACGCGGTGACGGATACCGAGTCGGACGTGATGACGGCCACCGGCGGCGCGATTCAGGGCCGGCAACACGGCCATAGCCGCTTGCTCGATGTCTCCATACGCGTGGGCACGCCGAAGTTCGATAACTACCATCCCATCCACGGGCAACGCGGCCAGTTCAGTGCGAGTACGCCCATCGCTCTCGACGATGTCCCCGACGAAATCCGTCGGAGCGCCTGGCTGGAGACCGACCGCGCGTGGCGCGCCGCCGCCCAGCGCTATACGCAGGCGAAAGCGGATACCCAGACCAGCGTGGCCGAGGAGGATAAGTCCGACGACTTCTCCGAAGAGAAGCCCGAACAAGGCGTCGAGGAGACTCCCCATTACCGTTTCTCCGAACAGGAGTGGACGGATCGATTGCGCGCCATCGCGGCCGAGCTGGCGAAATCGCCGGCATCGCTTTCTTCCAGCGTCGTGCTGGCGATAACGCGCGAGACTCGCACGCTCGTGACTACGGAGGGCACGCACGTGGAGCACGGCCGCGTCTACGCCCGCATCGTCATGGACGCGCGCGGCAAGGCCGAGGACGGCATGGATCTTGGAACCATCGCCACCTTCGAAGCAGCGGATCCCTCGCATCTGCCCGATCAGCAGCATCTGCTCGCTTCCGCGCGCCAGCTGGCATCCGATCTGGATGCGCTCGAGCAGGCGCCGCTGATCGAGCCCTATGTCGGCCCGGCCATTCTTTCGGGCCGCGCTGCGGGCGTGTTCTTTCATGAGATTTTCGGTCACCGCGTGGAGGGCCACCGGCAGCGCTCGGAGAACGAAGGCCAGACGTTCACCAGGAGCGTCGGGAAATCCGTTCTGCCGGACTTCCTGTCCGTCATCTTCGATCCGACGCGCCGCACGTTCGAGGGCACGGACCTGAGTGGATGGTACTCGTACGACGACGAGGGCGTAAAAGCGCGTCCGGTAGTGGTGGTGGAGAACGGCATTCTCAAGACGTTCCTGATGTCTCGCACGCCTATCAAAGGCTTCGACCATTCGAACGGCCACGGCCGCCGGCAGCCAGGTTACGACATCGTCTCGCGCCAGTCGAATCTCATCGTCGAATCGAAGAAGCAGGTCTCCGAGGCGAAGCTGCGCGAAATGCTGATCGACGAGATCAAAAAGCAGAACAAGCCGTATGGGCTGTACTTCCGCGATATCACGGGCGGATATACGACAACGCAGCGGCGCGGCTTGCAGGCCTTCACGGTGATTCCGCTGGTGGTTTATCGCGTGTACCCGGACGGCCGGCCTGACGAGCTGGTCCGCGGAGTGGATATTGTTGGAACGCCGCTGGCGAGCTTCGGCCGTATTCTGGCGACATCGGACCATTCGGGCATTTTTAATGGCATCTGCGGGGCGGAATCCGGGAACATACCGGTGTCGGCGATATCGCCGGCGCTGCTGATATCCGAGATTGAAGTGCAAAAGAAGGAGCGCTCGCTCGACCGTCCTCCGTTCCTGGCTCGTCCGGAGGAAGGCCGATGAAGGAGGTCTTGTGGGGCAGGCGCCTCGCCTGCGGCGGCCGCCCCTCCCGCCTGGTCTGGCCAAATACGCATCCAGACAATACCGGGCAGGCCGACGAGGCGTCGGCCGCAGGCGAGGCGCCCGCCCCACAAACTCAAGCCAGGCTACCGGTTGTTAGTCTGGCCATCGCTCTCCTTCTCGCGATTCCGCTGGCCGCCCAGGACGCCAACGATGTCCTCCTTCGCGCCATGCGCGATGAAATGGCTCGCGCGCCGCAACTGAACCTTGTCGCCGGCTCCGATCCGCTCTACTTCCTCGAATACTCGCTCGACGACGCCACGGCGTATTCCGTAAGCGCGGTTCTCGGCGGGCTGGTGTCCGAGAACCACGCTCGTCTGCGTCTGTTCCGGCCGCGCGCGCGCGTCGGCAGCTACGATTTCGACAACACCGATTATGTCGGGACGGACGCGTACTCGGGCACCCGATTCGACAGCGAAACTCTGCCGCTCGATAACAGCTATCCGGCCATACGCCAGCAGATCTGGCTCGCGACGGACCGGGCGTTCAAGCAGGCCATCGAGGCGATCGGGCGCAAAAGATCGGCCATCGAGAACGTCAACCAGCAGGAAAAGCTGCCCGATTTCTCCAAAGCGCCGCCGGTGCGCATCGTCAGGCCGCCGGCGGACCTGCCCTTCGACGAAGCCGCGTGGAGGAACCGCACGGTCGCACTGTCGGCTCTGTTTGCGGCGTATCCACAGGTGCTCGGGTCCAGCGTGGACTTCGAGTTCGTCAATTCCACGGCCTGGCTGCTCAACAACGAAGGAACGGAGAGCCGGCGGCCCGATCATGTCGCTTTCGTTCGCGTGCGCGGCTGGGGCCAGGCGCCCGACGGCATGATCGTGCGCGATGCCGACGTGGAGCAGGCGTTCGAACCCGCGCGGCTCCCCTCGGCTCTCGATCTGCTGCGTACGGTTGAAACCGTGGCGAAGAACATCACCGCTCTCGCGGCCGCGCCGAAAGGCGAGGCGTATACCGGCCCCGTAGTCTTCGAACCGCACGCCGCGGCGCAGCTCTTTGCGGAACTGCTCGGCTCGAACCTGAGGCTCACGCGCAAGCCGGTGGGGGAGCCGGGTCAGCCCAGCCCGTGGGCGCCGAGCGAGCTCGAGACGCGCCTCGGTTCTCGCGTGCTGCCGGAATGGATGGACGTGGTGGACGATCCGTCGCAAACGGAATTCCACGGCGAGCCGCTCTTCGGCCACTACGACCTGGACGACGAGGGAGTCGTCCCGCACCCCCTCTCGCTGATCGAAAAAGGCGTTCTGAAGAATTTCCTGCTTACCAGGACCCCCGTCAGAGCCGGCTTCACCGCCTCGAACGGCCGCGCCCGCATGCCCGGCCCGTACGGCACAAAATCGGCGGACTTCGGCACTCTTTTCGTCCGAGCCTCGCAAACCGAGCCGCTCGCCGATTTGAAAAAGAAGCTGATCGACATGTGCCGCGAGCGCCAGAAGCCGTACGGCATTCTGGTTCGGACACTCGATTACCCAACCTCGGCGCCTCGCGACGAGCTGCGGAAGTTCATCATGGCCATGGCGCGCTCCGGCGCCGGTTCGCGGCCCGTGCCGCTGCCGGTACTGATCTACCGCGTCTATCCCGACGGCCGTGAGGAGTTGATTCGGGGGATGCGGTTCCGCGGCGTCTCCACCCGATCATTCCGCGATATCACCGCGGCTTCCAGTGAAACATACGTGTTCAATTTTCTGGACAGCCCGGCGCCGTTTGCCATGATGGGCGCGGCGGGCATCGTGGTCAACACCACCGTCGTCTCGCCCGCCCTTCTGTTCGACGAGCTGGAACTGGAAACCAACGACGACGACACGCCGCGCATACCGCTCGTGCCGCCGCCCCCGATTGAACAACGGCCTTCCACGGCCGCGCTGCACTAACCCATGCGTCTCCTCAGCCGGTCGATCTTTCGCGAAGCCTTCTCCAGCGCCATCCTCGGCGCGGCTCTGTTCACGTTTGTCCTGTTCCTCCAGCAGCTCGGCAAGCTCTTCGAGATCCTGGTCCGCACTTCCGCCCATCCGGCGACGGTGTTCCACCTGTTCGTTCTGATCGTTCCCTTCACCCTGACGTTCACCATCCCGTTGGGCGTTCTGGTGGGCACCCTGATTGCCCTGAGCCGCATGGCCACGGACGGCGAAATCACGGCGATGCGTGCTTCCGGCGTCTCCGGCCGCACCGTGATTGCTCCCGTAATGGGCATCGCCCTGCTTGGCGTTCTGGCCACCGCGACGGCCACGCTCTGGCTGACGCCGTATTCGCTCAGCCAGACCGATCGAATCGTCAACCAACTGGTGGCGGCCCAGCTCACCGCCGAGGTGCAGCCGCGCGTGTTTGAGGAGCAGTTTCCGAACACTATCCTCTATGTCGGCGACGTTGTGCAATCGGGCCGCGTATTTCGCTGGCGCAATATCTTCATGGCCGACCTGACGCCGCCCGCGAACCAGCGTCCGAGCGGCCACGAACGCGGTGATTTGCCCATCATCACCGTGGCCACCGATGCTGTCGCGGCGCCGGACGTTGCGCACAATCGCATCATGCTCTCCATGGCGTCCGGCAACACGTACGAGGTGGGCAAGAGCGACACGGACTTCTATTCGACGCATTTTCGCAGCAGCGAGCAGACGCTCCAGGCGCAGAAGCCCGGCGAAGTGACGCTGGTGAAGGATGTTCGCAAGCTGGACACGATTCCGCTTTACCGGTTGGCCTATAAGGAAAAGAGCGCCGATCCGATGAAGCCGATAGAAGCGCGCATCGAGCTGCACCAGCGCCTTGCCCTGCCCCCCGCCTGCATCCTGCTTGCGCTGCTCGGCATTCCTCTGGGCATTTCGTCGCGCCGGGGCGGCAGATCGACCGCGCTCGTGCTGACCATTGCGCTGGCGCTGCTCTACTACACCAGCCTCATCACGCTCATCAACCTCGCCCGCAACAGGGCCCTCCCGGTTCCGCTGGCCGTGTGGACGCCTGACGCGGTCTTCGCCGTCATCGGGCTGATTCTGGTGGCGCGCCTCGAGCTGCCGGGCGATCGCGACTGGCTGGGCTTATTGCGCCAATGGTTTATCGGCATTTTCGAACGTGTACGCGGCGCCGTTGCGGTCCCCGGCAGCGGGAGCAGAACGCGCAACTTCATCCGCATTCCGTTTCTCCCGCAGCTGGTGGACACCTACATTCTCTCCGGCTTCCTTTTTTATTTCGTGGTGCTGCTGGCCACATTCGTCGCCATTTTCGAGGTGTTCACGTTCTTCGAGCTGCTGAGCGATATCATCCGCAACAGCATCCGGATGTCGCGCGTCGGCGAATATCTGTTCTTCCTCGCGCCGAAGCTGATTTACGATTCCACTCCGGTCAGCGTTCTGGTGGCCGTCCTCATCACGTTCGGAATTCTCACCAAGCACAATGAGGTAACCGCGTTCCGGGCCTGCGGCGTCAGCCTCTATCGCCTGGCGGTTCCCGTCCTGCTGGCCAGCACGCTGCTCAGCGGCGGGTTGTTCGCTTTCGATCACTATTACGTGCCGTCGGCCAATCGGCGGCAGGACGCCATCCGCAACGAGATCAAAGGCCATCCGCCCCAGACTTCCCAGCGCGCCGACCGCAAATGGATTCTGGCCAATGGCTCCATCGTGTTCTACTACCGTTACTTCGATCCCGTGGAGAAGGTGATGGCCGGAGTGAATGTCTACGAACTCGATCCCGCGTCGTTTCGCGTGATCCGTTACATCTCAGCCGAGCGCGCACACTGGGAGCGGCACTACAGGACCTGGATCTTCGAGAACGGCTGGAGCCGCGATACGGGCGAGTCAGGAGATCGGCTGAACGACTTTTCTCATCGCCCCTACAGCTTCGCCGAGCTGAATCAGGAGCCCGCCTACTTCCTCCGTGAAGTGCTGCCCTCCAAGCAGATGAACTTCCGGCAGCTGGCGGACCTCATCCAGGAGCTGCAGCAGGGCGGCTTCGATACCATCGCGCTGCAGGTGCAGTTCTACCGCAAGTTCTCGGTGCCGCTGTTTGCCCTGATCATGGCCATGATCTCGATTCCGTTTGCCTTCATGACCGGTAATCGCGGCGCGATGGCCGGGGTGGGGGTGAGTCTCGGAATCGCGTTTGCGTACTGGGCCGTCAGCTCGCTGTTTGAGCAGGTGGGCAACGTGGACCTTCTGCCGGCCGCGGCCGCCGCGTGGTTTCCCGACGCGCTGTTCGCGCTGGCCGGCCTGTACTTCCTCTCGCGCCTGAAGACGTAGCTTGTAGAGCAACCTGGCTCCCTGTATTACATCAGCATAGAACGTCGCAGCCCGCGAAGAAATTCAGCAATGTGCTACCGCTCCCCCGCGGTCGCGGCTCGGAAACGCTGGCTGAGCCGCGACCGCGAGGGAGCGGTTTGGTTGCGGCTGTGCTGCTCTGTGGGGCAGGATTTTAGCCTGCGGCCGATTTTCAATATTTTCGATCGGCCCTGGGCGAGTTGCAAACCCGCAGCTTACAAAGCTGCCCCACTGCGCGCTCTCTCGCGCACATACCGCGCGCGGTACTCGATGAAAGCCTGCTCCACGCGCGTAGCGACGTCGCCCGCGTTGCGGATGGAAAGCCCGTCGATCGAGGCCACGGGCAGCACGTCGCGCGTAGTCGAACTGATCATCACCTGGCTGGCCTTCTCCAGATCGGCCGGCGTCAGGGCGCACTCCGAAGTAGTGAGGCCCGGAATCCGTATCTCACTCAGAAGGAGCGCGCGGGTCACCCCAGGCAGACAACCGGAGCGCAGCGGCGGTGTGCAGATGGTGTTCTCGAACACCGCGAACAGGTTGGCCGAGGTGCACTCGGCCACTTCGCCGCGCTCGTTCAGCAGGACGTATTCATCGAACCCGCGCTCGTGAGCTTCTTCGTACCACGCCAGGTTCTCCGCCCACGACAGGCTTTTCGTGCCGGCGAACTCATCGCGTGAATTCCGCGCGCCCGGTTTCAGCGCGAGCCGGACGGCTTCCGGCCATCCCGCCAGATCGGCCGTAAAGGCGATCAGGTCGAAGTCGCGGTCGATACCCGGACCCGTCCAGAACCCTCCGCGATTGCGCACCACGACAACACGCATGGTGGCGTCCACGGCCGCGTTCGCTTCCACCAGCCGGAGCAGCCGCGAGTGCATCCATTCGGCATCCGCCGGAAAGGGAACGCGCAGCCGCGCGGCATCCTTGCGCATGCGATCCCAATGACGCTCGAAGGCAAACAGGACGCCCTCGGCAATACGAATTGTGCTGAACACGCCCCAGCCCGAGAGCAGCCCGGTCTGGCCTGCGGCGAGGCTGGGGGAGCCCGCATCCAGAATGCGGTCGTTGTGAAGCAGGAATCGGTGCATGAACTTCTCCATTGTAATTCGCGGTTGCGTTAGATTGGGCGCATGGATAGTACCGGTACACCGGATGTGATCGTCGTGGGCGCCGGGATCATCGGCGCCTCCGTCGCCCGCAATCTGGCGAAGGGCGGAATGCGTGTCCGGCTTGTCGACGCCGGAGAAGCCGGAAGGAGCGCCACGTGGGCTGCCGCAGGCATGCTGAGTCCCGGAGGCGAGTTCGATTCCGATTCTGTCTGGCTGCGCATGGGGCTCGCCAGCATGAAACTATACCCAGGCTGGATCGAGGAACTGCGGGAAGAGTCCGGCGTGCCGATCGACTATCGCGTCTGCGGCGCGCTGGAGAGAGCCGCGGAGGGCAACAGCCTGCCTCAATTGGCCGAGCGCTGCCGCCGGCAGGCGCAACTCGGCATTCGCTGCGAGATGCGCGACGGCTGGGCATTCTATCCCGACGACGCTGTCGTCGATCCTCGCGAGCTGTTTCGTGCGCTGCGCATGTCCTGCAGGAGGCTGGGCGTGGAAATTCGCGAGCATGAACGGGTGGATCGCATTGACGATCGTGAGGCCGTGGTGGTGATCGCGGCCGGCGCGCGGTCGGGCAGCATTCAGGTGTTCACGGGTGATCGGCGCGTCCCCATTCCCGCCACGACGCCGGTGAAAGGGCACCTCCTCGCGTACGCGCTCGAGCCGGGTTCCCTGCCCTCAATTCTTCGCCGTGGCCATACGTATCTGTTCCAGCGTTCCAGCGGTCTGGTCATCGCCGGATCGACGGCCGAGCGGGTCGGGTTCGACGAAACGGTCAGCGCGGCGCTCTGCCAGGAGATTCACCAGCGTGCGGCGCTCCTCTGGCCGGAGCTCGCACGGCACGAGCCATGCGATTGCTGGACCGGTCTCCGCCCGGCAACCGAACACGGTGAGCCGGTCATCGGTCCCGTCGAGGGCACTCGCGTCTGGCTGGCCTATGGGCACTATCGCAATGGCATCCTGCTCGCGCCGGTGACCGCCGAGAAAATCGCGGCCGGCATCCTCGCCGCTCACAAGCCAGAGCGAGCAGTTGACTAAGGCGGCGACCCGCGTGGCGTCCCACACCCACCGGTAACCTGGCTGGCGCTTGTGGGGCGGGCGCCTCGCCTGCGGCCGACGCTCGTCGGCCTCCTCGGTATGTTCTGAATGCGTCTTCCGACGGGCCAGGCGGGCGGGGCACCCGCCGCAGGCGAGGCGCCTGCCCCACACCGACTACCGGCGTTTCCAGTTCGGGAACGGATTGACGCGGGCCGTGGTTGCGGCGTCATGCAACAGATCGGGCACTCGCTTGCGCCGTCGCAGCAGCTGCGTCAGAATCTTCTCCAGTGCGTCTTCGTCGCCGCGGCTCCACTCCGCCGGCATCTGCCTGACGGCGTCGTCAATCACCTCTTCTGGAAAATCCGCAATTCGATCGAGCCAGGGCTGGAAATCGTCCGCCGAGCGAACGCTCTCGTACACCGAAGGCCGGAAATAGAGGCCCTGCAGCGGTGAATCGGCAAAGTCCCAGTGGGGCCCGTCGAAGACGTACCCGTGATCCACCATCTGCGCGAGAAAACCGGTTCGCATTGCTGGGTCGTCCTCTCCGCCGGGCGAGAACTGGCGCAGCCGCGCGCGAAAGAAGATTGCCTGTCGCGAATCGGCGTTGCCCATCCATTTGTCGAACGCGTAAATGGCCATGAACTCGCACGCGTTGGCGACCTTCCCCAGCAGAACGTCGGGCAAAAAATCGTAAACGGACACGCGTGCCGGGTCGCCCGGATAGCGCGATCCGAAGTGCCAGCCCGGCTCCGGCGCGACGTGGCGCGACCCGAGTTGCATCGACGCCTCGGGCGTGGCGGCGATGAAATCGGCGCTAACGTTCACCGCGGCGCATTCGGGCGCGGAGATTCGCAGGTACTTCAGAAACACCGAGCTGATCCATTCATTCACCAGGATCCTTCGGTGCTGCGGGTTATTGCGGAACTTGACGACATAGAAGTTGCCGTCGTCGCACTCGAGCAGTTGCGCCTGCGCCCCGCCTCGCATTTTTCGAATGAATCGGAGGACGTTGGCAGGCATTCAGGATGAGGAGCGGCGAGCACGGGCCGCAATCGATCATTGTCGCACCGGCGGGCGCGGTTCCAGGCCGCGTTAGACTAGAGGCTTGGCAGCAGGTCGAAAGCACAAATCGGGAGAAAACTACGGATGGCCGAAGAGAACGCGAAGAAGCCAGGGGCGTCGCCGGATGAAGTGGCGCTGGAGCTTATGAAGTTTATTGCCGTGACCACGGGTTATGGCAAAGGCAGCGGAAGCGCGGGCTTCTCGGGTAAGGCGACAAAAAGCCCTGAGGAGTACGCGGACTCTCTCCTGCAGCTTTTCGAGCGCTGCCGGGGAGTTGTAAAGAAGGGCTGAGAGGAATCCGGGCGCCCGCGAGACTCGCGAGCGCCGGAACGTGCGGCGTGGTTCAGCGCCGCTTCGTTGCTTTTTTCGCGCTCTTTTTCGCCGGAGCTTTCCTGGCGGCCTTCTTCGGCGCAGCTTTCTTAGCAGTCTTTTTCGCTGCTTTTTTCGCGGCGGCCTTTTTCGGGGCGGCCTTTTTCGCGGCTTTCTTTGGAGCCGCCTTTTTGGCAGCCTTCTTCGGCGCGGCCTTCGCAGCAGCCTTCTTCGCTGCTTTCTTCGGCGCGGCTTTGGCGGGCGCTGCCTTCTTTACGCTCTTCTTCGCGGCCGGGCGCGCTGCTTTCTTCGCCGGTTTGCGCGCGGGCGGCGCCTCGCCGGCTGTTCCGGCTTCGCCCGGTTCGGGAATGGCGACGGCCGTCACCTCGACAACTTCAATCTCGTCGTCGTCATCATCGTTCCCGTATGCGCCGACTTCAGACGCCACGTCCACATTCTCTTTGTCGTATTCAAAATCATCGAGCTCGTCGTCATCGGCGAACGAGTAGCGTTCAAACATTACTCATGCCTCCTGTACAGGCGTAGAAACTACCACCCCAGAATAACTCGTTTTCGTTTGAAGGCAAGAGCAAACTACTGCGCGCGAAGAAGTGCAGTAGAAGAACGTCGCGCGCTGGCGAGTTTTGCGCGGCGAGCGGAAGCGCGCCGATCGAGAACCTGTGCGGGCACGCTCAGCGCCGTCTCCATGCCGTGATGGCGCAAGCCGTGATGGCGACTCAGCTTTCGCGCAGCGCGGCCGGAGTCCTGCTGGAAGGAGACAGGAATCATGAGCAGGTCGCCCGCGGCCGGGGCTTCTACTGAAATGCCGTTCGCTGCGGCAATGGCCGCGGCGGGCGTGCGGTAACTCTTCGCGATCAGCGCCAGCGTTTCACCCTCGGCGACGCGATGCATGCGCCAGCTCGCCCGGCGCTCCGCCGGGACCTGGTTGATGCCCGCGGCGATGCGGTCGCCCTCGCCTTTGGGAACGTGAAGCTGACAACCGGCGGGCGCCACCGCTCTGATGAGCGAAGGGTTCAATTCCCGAATTTCCGACAACGGCGTATCCGCGATATCGGCCACCAGCCAGAGGTTCGTGGGCGCGTTCACGGCCACCGTCTCGTACTCGATCGGCCGGTCCACGTCCAGGCCATCCAGCCCGTAATCCTGCGGATTCTTCGCCATTATGGTGATGGCCAGAATCAGCGGCACGTAGTTCTGCGTCTCACGGGGAAGCGCGTTGTGCGCGCGCAGTTGCCAGAAATCCGCGTAACCGGTGCGCTCCACTGCCCTCTGCACGCAGTTGGGACCGCAATTGTACGCGGCCATCGCCAGGTACCAGTCGCCCAGTTCGTTGTAGAGGTCCTTCAGGTGATGCGCCGCGGCGCGGGTGGCCTTTTCCGGATCGAGCCGGTCATCCGACCAGGCCGTCTGGTTCAACCCGTATTCACGGCCGCGCCCCAGTACAAACTGCCACATGCCCGTGGCCTTCTTGTTGGACATGGCGTACGGAATGAACCCCGACTCCGCCTGCGCCAGGTACATCAACTCCTGCGGAACGCCTTCCTCGGTCAGAACGCGCGAGATCAGATCCTTGTAACGACCCGACCGGCGAAGTCCCGCGATCAGGGTCCGGCGGCCCCGGTCAGTCGAGAAGTAATGAATATAGCTCAGGACCGCGTCATTCGAATCGAGCGGCAATTGCGATGCGGTACCGTGCAGTTCCTGGGTGACCTTGGGCGCGAGCCGCGGATCGGTGGGAAAAGTCATCTGGAGAATGTCGTCCAGAGGCGACTTCTCGAATACCACTTCGCTTTGCGCGGATCCCTCGGCGAGACCGTCGAGATCGTATTTATAAATGTTGTCGGTGAGCTGTTCGAGCTTCTCTTCGATCTTCTGGTGGTCCACGAGGCCGGCAGGCGCTGAGAGCAGCACCATCACAGCAGCGTCGAATTCCCGCCGGGCGCCGTTCGCGTCGCCTTCCTGATAAAGGCGCTTGCCTGCCTCGAAGTGTTCTTCCGATTTCCGTATACGCGCATCCGCTTCGGTCCGCGCCGAAGGCGGCGGCAGCACTTCGGGCAGCTCATTTGTGTAGGCCGGCGAAGGAATCAGCGGCGGCTCGCCGGCATCGAATGCCATGGGAGCTGGCGCAGACGGCAGAAAAGAGTGTGCGAACTGCTGTGGTCGACTGGAAGCGCAACCGGCAAGGAACGCGGCTGCGGTCAGGACAGCAATATACGCGAAGGCGCGGTGACGATTGGTCATCGTACAGAATTTGGTAGAAGAACGATTTAACGAATCAGAAACTATCACTCTATATCAGCCTGGAGCCCAGGTCAAGCTCAAACACGCATCTAGCGTAAGTTGTCTTACATCAGATTGTGCCGTGCCTGAGTCTTCCATCGACGGTTCCGGACTTGCGCTGCACGGTCATCTGCCCTGGTTTCGTCTCCGAAAACGGCTGTGAAGCGTTTTACGGACTGCTATGCTGATTCCGGAACGCTGTCCCATGGCGATCGTCAGCATCTCCGGTGAGCCTGGATCGAGACACGAAGAGCTGGCGCGTTTGCTGACTCAGAAGCTCGACTGCGTGCTGGCGACGCGGCGTCAGATCGAGCAGATGACTGCGGAAGAGTTCGGCAGCGCAACCGAGATTCCCGACCGCGCCTGGCCGGCTTTGCTCCACTCCGCCATTGCGCGCATGGCCACCGAGCATCACGTCGTCTACAACCTGAACGGCGGAGAGCAGTTGTTCTCGGGGTTTCCAGCCGTGCTGCGCATCCTGGTGGCTGCTCCCGCGTCGCGGCGCGTGGCATTCTTCATGGCCGATGGACAGCCCAGCCGAGCGGCAGCGAAGACGGCGCTGGCCGACTGCGAGCGTCGAATGGCTGCGGAGCGCAAACGCCGGTTCGGGCGCAGTTCGGTCCGGGTGCATGACTTTGACGTGGTGCTGAACGAGCGGGAGGACGGAATCGAGTGGCTGCTGGAGGTGGCCGAAGCGGCGGTGCGCGGGCGGGCGCTGCTCGACCAGGGGCTCCTCTCGTCCGGAGCCGACGCGCAGGTGCAGTTTCAGGCGCGTCTCAGGCTGGCGAAATTCGGTCTGCGGCCGCTCGATCACGCTGAGCCTGTCCGCAGCGAGTTCGGGCACCCCACCGAAGAGATCTTCGCGCGGCTGCTCGATTTCTACCGCATCGAATGGCAGTATGAGCCGAAGAGCTTTCCCCTGCAGTGGGACAAGGACGGCCGGGTCATCGAAGCATTCACGCCCGATTTCTACCTGCCCGAATCGGACCTTTATATAGAGCTGACCACCATGAAGCAGGCGCTCGTCACCCGAAAGAACCGGAAGATCCGCCTGCTGCGCACCATCTATCCTCACGTGAACATCCAGGTCTTCTATCAAAAGGATGTGCAGGACCTCATTCTTAAGTACGGCGCCGCCGAACGCGTGGTGAGCGAGTGACGCCGCCCATCGAGCGCGTACTCTTCACCGCCGAGCAGATCGAGGCGCGCGTCCGCGAGGTGGCCGAAAAGATCTCCGCCGATTTCGCCGGCCGCGAGCTGAAGCTCATCGCGGTGTTGAAGGGCTCGGTCTTTTTCCTGACTGCGCTGGCGCGGCACATTACCGTGCCCCTGCGAATCGATTTTCTTGGCATTTCGCACTTCACGGCGCAAAACACGGCCCCCGGCGTTGTCCGGATCGAGCGGGATCTGGATGAGGGCATTGAGGGCGAACACGTGCTGCTGGTGGAGGATATCGTCGATACCGGCTTCACTGCGCGATACCTGCTGCAGACCCTGGCGGCGCGGGGCGCGGCGTCGCTGGGCATCTGCACGCTGCTCGACCGCAGCAGCCGCCGCATCGTCCCCACGCCGATCGCCTACCGCTGTTTCGAAATACCCGACCGGTTCGTCGTCGGCTTCGGCCTGGATTACCGGCAACTCTACCGCAATCTGGGCTGCATCGCGGTGATCAAGCCGGAATAATCCGCTCGACGCGCATTCAGTTGCAGGTCTTTGATTGGAGGCCGTGGCGCAGGACAGTGCGGAGCGCACACCTGACGTGCCGGCGACTGCACGGAGATGAAATATAGCCGCGCACGGCCGTTCGTCAAGTGCCAATCGGTCTCGAAGTCATACTCTCCACGCCCGAAGTGCGCGTGGCCGACCACCGATACCGTAATCGGGGTGCATGGCGCCATGTCGTACTGAGCTTCGGAAGTCTCCCAACGGCCCAGCATTGCGCGCATCTCGGCGCATTTCGCTAACCAGTCTGCCCGGGTCTGGACCTCACGAAAGGGCCTGTCCGCTAAGTCATATATCGAGTCACAGGCACCGCCGTTAAAGGCGCTGCGCAAGCTTTCGAAGCCGTCGTTCGAGATCGCCCGCCAGCGGCGTCTCGTGCAACTGTCACAGCCACCCGAGAACACCATAAGAAGGGGATTTACCCGCAATCTCGGCTGCATCGCGGCGCCGGAATAAGAACGCGCTGGCAGGGGCTTGGTGGGGCGGTCCCCCCGGACCGCGCGGGACGCCCCCGTCCCGCTGTTGCAGGCGGAGGCAGGGGCCTCCGCGCGGGCGAGCGAGGGTGCCCGCCCCACAAACGCCCGCCGGGTTGCGGGCAGGCGACCCTTTCGGTCGCGGTTACGGTCCCGCCGTAGACTTTCCTGTATCATAACGACGAATCCCTGCTACAGGATTGGAGGCGCCGTGATTGGGCATCAGGCCTTCACGTTCATTACAGCCTGCGGTTTGATGGCATCGGCGTTGGCCGCTCCGGCGGCGATCACCATCGACTACCCAAGCGACGGTTCCATCTTCCCGCCCGACATTGTCGCGCCAACCTTCCTGTGGCGTGATGCGACCCCAAACGTCTCCGCGTGGCGCATCGAGATCGCGTTTGCCGACGACTCGAAGCCTCTGCGCTTAACCTCCGCCGGCGAACCGATGCGCATTGGCGAAATCGACCCGCGCTGCGTATCCGATACGAATCAGCCTCCCGCGCTCACGCCCGAACAGGCCGCCGCGCACACGTGGAAACCCGATCCGGCGACGTGGTCCGCCATCAAACGGCACTCCGTGGAACACGCGGCCAGCATCACCATAGCCGGCCTGAGGAAAGACGAGCCGGTTTCCGAGGGCCGCGTGACCATCATCACCTCAAAGGACCCGGTCGGCGCACCGGTGTTCTATCGCGACGTGCCGCTCATGCCGTCGGAAACCGAAAAGGGGACCATCAAACCCCTCGCGCCGAACGCAGTTCCGCTGATCGCCTGGCGCCTGCGCGATCTTGCCCAAAGCCGCAGCCGCGTGTTGATGACCGGGCTGCCAACCTGCGCCAACTGCCATTCCTTCTCACGCGACGGCAGAACGATGGGATTGGATCTGGACGGCCCGCACAATAATAAAGGTCTCTACGCGCTGGCCACTCTCCAGCCAACCACCGTAATCGGCAAGGACAACCTGGTGGCCTGGACCCGCGACCAGAATCCTCGGGAAACGCGGGTGGGATTCATGTCGCAGGTGTCACCCGACGGCCGCTACGTGCTCACCACCGTGCACGACACCCGGGACGCGCTCACCAGCTACTACGTCTCGAACTTCAAGGATTACCGATTTCTGCAGGTGTTCTACCCCACGCGCGGCATCCTCGACTGGTACGACCGCACCACCGGCCTTCGCCTGCCCCTCCCGGGCGCGAGCGACCGCAAATACGTACAGACCGACGGCGTATGGAGCCCCGACGGCGCCTACGTCGTGTTCGCCCGCGCCGAAGCGAAGGACGCGTATGTGCCGGGACAGAAGATGGCGGCATACGCGAATGACCCCGGCGAGACCCAGATCCAGTACGACCTTTATCGCGTGCCCTTCAACGGCGGCAAAGGCGGCGATCCACAGCCCATCGCCGGCGCCTCCGCCAACGGCATGAGCAACACGTTCCCGAAGGTGTCGCCCGACGGGCGCTGGATCGTGTTCGTGAAGTGCCGCAACGGCCAGTTGATGCGTCCCGACAGCCAGCTCTACATTGTTCCGGCCGAGGGCGGCGAGGCTCGTCGGATGCGCTGCAACACGCCGCTGATGAACTCCTGGCACAGCTTCTCGCCAAACGGCCGATGGCTGGTGTTCTCGTCGAAGAGCCGCTCGCCGTACACGCAGATGTTCCTGACGCACATCGACGAAGACGGCAACGACAGCCCGGCCATTCTGATCGAGGATTCCACCGCGGCGAACCGAGCGGTGAACATTCCGGAGTTCGTCAACATTCCGCCGGACGGCCTGGCGAAGATCGATACGCCGGCGCTCGATTTCTATAAGGAGTTCGATGTTGCGTGGAAACTGCTGGACAAGAAGCAGTACGAGGCGGCCATTCCCGCGTGGGAAAAGGCGGTGGCGCTCGATCCCACGGACGCCACCGCGCACATGAACCTCGGCGTGTCGCTGGCCCAGACCGGCCGCCCCGATGTCGCCGTCCAGCAGTTTGACAAAGCGCGGGAGATCGATCCTCAGAACCCGGACCCATACAGCCATCTCGGCGATGCCCTGGCCCGGATGGGCAAGCCGCGGGAAGCAATACCCGATTTCGAAAAGGCGCTGGAGCTGCGCCCTCAGGACGCGCAGACGCGCGACAGTCTGGGACTCGCCCTCGCCAAAGCAGGCCAACCCGATGAGGCGATCGAGCAGTATCGCCAGGCTCGCGACCTGCAGCCGGACAACGCGGACTTCAACACCAATCTGGGCGTGGCGCTCGCACAAGCCGGTAAGCCCGACGACGCCATTCCGGTGCTCGAGAAGGCGCTCCTGCTCAACCCCCGCAATGCCTCGGCCGAAAGCAACCTCGGCGCTGCTTATGATGCGAAGGGCATGGTGGAGAACGCCATCCTGCACTTGCAGAAAGCGCTGGAGATTGACGCGGCCGACCCGCGGGCCCACACGAACCTGGGCATCGCGCTGGCCGGCGCCGGCAGGATGGATGACGCCCTGCCGCATTTCCGCAAGGCCGCCGAGATGCAGCCCGGTGACGCCGGCGTTCAGGCAAATCTCGGAGGTGCTCTCGCCGAGGCGGGGAACGCGGACGAGGCCATCGCGCACTTCGAGAAGGCCGTGCAGATTGCGCCCGATCTCGCCGATACGCGCTTCCCTCTCGGCGCACTGTACTTCCAAAAAGGACGCGTTGCCGATGCGCTGGCCCAGTGGCGCAGGGTGGTGGAGATCCAGCCCCAGAACATAACCGCTCTCAATGCGCTCGCTCAGGCGCTCTCGTCGAACGCCGATGCGACCCTGCGGAACGGCGCCGAAGCAGTGCGCCTCGCCGAAAGCGCCGTAACGGTAGCCGGCGATCAGGAGCCGCTGCTCCTCGATACCCTTGCCGCCGCTTACGCGGAAGCGGGCCGATTCGCGGATGCCGTCAGGACCGCCCATCGCGCGCTCGACGTCGCCCGTGCGCAGAATAACCAACAGCTTGCCGACCGTGTAGAATCGCAGATCGCCCTCTACGAGTCCGGCAAGCCGTTCCGTATCGGATCTCCCCAATGAACAGTTGTGGCGCACGCTTCAGCGTGCAGCTGTGGGCTTTAGCCCACAGTCGGAGAGCGCGAGCTGAAGCTCGCACCGGCACGCTGAAGCGTGCGCCACATAGTTTTCGACAGCGAGCTGAGTCGAAGTCCGTTTGTGGGGCAGGCCCCCCGGCCTGCGCGGGGCCCCCCGGCCCCGCTGGCCGCGCGGACAGTAGAGTTGTCGCGTATGGGAGCAGGCCGGCGGGGGCGCCGGCCGCGGGCGAGGGCGCCCGCCCCACATCGGCCAGATGTTCGAAAACGGGAAAACTATATGGCATTGCGCTGAAGCGTGCGCCACATCGGGCGATCGTCTCGCTGGTCTTAGCCGTCTCGGCGCTGGCAGCCACTCCCGCAGCCATCACCATCGATTATCCGCAGGAAGGCTCCATCTTCCCGCCGGACATCGCCGCGCCCACATTCCTCTGGCGTGATGCCGATCCGAACGCCTCCGAATGGCGGATCGAGGTGAAGTTCTCCGATGGTTCGAAAGCATTGCGGGTGAAGGCTGCAGGCGATTTCATGCGCGTCGGCGAAATCGATCCGCGCTGCATCTCCGAAACCAACAAGCCGCCCGCCCTCACTCCGGAACAGGCCGCCGCACATACGTGGAAGCCCGATAACGCCACGTGGGCGGCCATCAAACGCCGATCGGTGGAGCGCGGCGCGACCGTGACCATCACCGGGCTCGCGAAGAACAAGCCCGTTTCGCGCGGACAGGTGAGCTTCGCCACCTCGAAGGACCGTGTGGCCGCGCCCATCTTTTATCGCGATGTGCCGCTGATGCCGTCCGAAACCGAGAAAGGCATCATCAAGCCGCTCGCGGCGGGCTCCCTTCCGCTGATCGCCTGGCGGCTGCGGGACATTGCCGCCGAGAAAAGCAAGGTGCTCCTCACCGGCATGCATACCTGCGCCAACTGCCACTCGTTCTCGGCCGACGGCACGACGATGGGCATGGACGTCGACGGGCCGCAGAACGACAAAGGCCTGTACGCGCTGGTCGCGGTAAAATCCCGCGTGTCCATCGCGAACTCGGACATCGTTTCCTGGAATCGCTCCGGAACGCGGCAGTTCGGGCAGAACCGCGTGGGCTTCATGTCACAGGTTTCGCCTGACGGCAGGTACGCCGTCACCACCGTAAGCGGCACGGAACGGCCCACCACCAGCAACTTCTACGTAGTGAACTTCAAGGACTACCGTTTCCTGCAGGTCTTCTACCCAACCGGCGGAATCCTGGCCGTCTACGACCGTAAAACGGGCGTGGAGAAGCCACTGCCGGGGGCCGATGACCCGCGCTGCGTCCAAACCGACGGCGTGTGGAGTCCCGACGGCAGATACCTGATTTTCGCGCGCGCCGAAGCGCGTCCATCGTACCAGGCCGGAGGAAAGCTGGCCGAATACGCCAACGATCCGGCCGAGACGCAGATTCAGTACGACCTCTACCGGATCCCGTTCAACGACGGCAGGGGCGGGCAGGCGGAACCCATTGCCGGAGCCTCCGCGAACGGCATGAGCAACACTTTTCCGAAGGTCTCGCCCGATGGCCGCTGGATCGTGTTCGTCCAGTGCCGCAACGGCCAGTTGATGCGCCCCGACAGCCAGCTTTTTATCTTGCCCGCCGCAGGCGGGGAGGCCAGAAGGATGCGCTGCAATACGCCGCTGATGAACTCATGGCACAGCTTTTCACCGAATGGACGATGGCTGGTGTTCTCATCGAAGATGCGCTCGCCGTACACCCAGATGTACCTCACGCACATCAACGAGAACGGCAATGACAGCCCGCCCATCCTGGTAGAGAACTCGACCGCTGCTAACCGGGCCGTGAATATACCCGAATTCGTGAACATCCCGCCGGATGGCCTTGAGCAGATTGAAGTGCCCGCGGGCGATTATTACCGGCAGTTCGACGTCGCCGCGGAGCTCGCGAAGAAAGGCCAGTACGAGGCCGCCATCCCGGAGTGGAAAAAGGCTCTCGATCTGAACTCGGGCGAAGCGCGCGCGTACGTGGGCCTCGGGGTCGCCCTGGCCCGAACCGGTAAAGAAGAGGAAGCCGCAGCCAGCTTCCGGAACGCGCAACAAGCTGAGCCGGACAAGTGGGAATCTTATGCTGAGCTGGGCGTTCTCCTCGCCCGCCAGGGCAGGTTCGACGATGCCGTCCTGAACCTGGCACGGGCGACGCAGCTCAACCCGTACGATTCCGGCGTGGCCCGCAATCTCTGTGGCGCGCTCGCGATGAGCAACGGCCGGACCGACGACGCGATCTCGTACTGCGCCACGGCTCTCCGGACCATGCCCGATGACGCGCCCACCCAGGCCAATCTTGCGGTCGCGCTGTTCAACGCCCACCGCACCGACGAAGCCATCTCCCATCTCGAAAAGGCTTCGGAGCTGGCGCCGGAAAACGGCGTCATCCACAGCAACCTCGCGGCCGCGCTCGCCGGCGGCGGGCGATTCGCCGAAGCCATCCCTCACCTGCGGCAGGCCATCGACCTCGCATTAAAAGCGGGTAATCAGCAGCTCGCCGAAAACCTGCGTGCCGCGCTCGCGCAATGTGAATCAAGGACATCCACGAACCCGGCTCGGTAAAGGCGCCGGGAATCTGTATGGCAACCCAGTGGATTCTGGCGTAGTCTAAGTTACAGGCAGGTCGTATATGCGAAACATGATCGTTCTTTTCTCGTGTTTGCTGATGGCCACAGCCACAATGGGCTTCGCCCAGCGCGGCGGCGGTCATGGCGGGGGTGGTGGTGGATTTCACGGCGGGGGCGGTGGCGGGTTCCACGGGGGCGGTGGTGGATTCCGCGCCAGCGGCGGCGGCGGTGGATTTCATGGCGGTGGTGCATTCCGCGGAGGTGGCGGTGGATTCCGTGGAGGCTTCTCCGGAGGCGGAGGGCGTTATTCCGGTGGATTCCGCGGTTATGGTGGCGGAGGCCGGGCCTATGCCGGCGGGATGAACGGCTACTATGGCCGTGGGGGCCGAGGCTACTATGGAGGCCGCGGATATTACGGCGGCCGGGGATACTACGGCCGCGGCTATTACGGCGGAGGATGGGGCGGCTGGGGCGTCGGCTTTGATTACTGGCCGGCGTACGGCGGCTACTATTGCGACCCCTACTACAATCCGTACTGTGATCCGTACGCCTACGCGGCGCCGTATCCTGCGTACGGCGGCTACTACGGCGCGCCATATGCCTATGGACCTTCTGTAGTGATCGGCGGCACATTCGGCGGCGGCTGGCATCACTTCCGCCGGTAAGGCTGACTGACTGATCCCCGTGGGGCAGGCCATCGGTGTTTGTGGCCTGCCGCTGTGGCGACCGCAATAACTTCGGGCTGCCTCCATACGAACTACAAAGTGAGGCAGCCTTGCCCGATTTTCTCTTTCACTCCATCGAGTCCGGCCTGACCCGCCGGGCGTTCCTCGTCATGCCGTTCGCCTTCGCCGGGCTGGCAGCCATCTCCTCCAAAAAGGACCCCGCGATTCCCGATGCCGCGCAGGGCGGCTCGGGCGCGCTTGTGCGCATCGTCCTTTTTTCGGATAAAGGAATCAGGAAGGGAACCGTGGAAGTTCAGAAGATCAAGAAGACTGACGACGAATGGAAGTCCCAGCTCACGCCCGAAGAGTACGCCGTCACGCGGAAGAAGGGGACTGAGCCCGCCTTCACCGGGTGCTACTGGAACCATCACGAGCCGGGGCTTTACCGCTGCGCGTGCTGCGGGAATGCCGTGTTCCGCGCCGGCGAGAAGTTCGACTCCGGCACCGGCTGGCCCAGCTTCTGGCAGCCGGCAGCGCCGGAGAATATTCGCACAGAGACTGATCGCAGCTTCTTCATGGATCGCGTTGAGGTTCTCTGCAGCAAGTGCGACGCCCACCTCGGCCATGTGTTCGACGACGGTCCGCCGCCCACCGGCCTGCGCTACTGCATCAATTCCGCGGCGCTGAAATTCGTCAAAGAAGACGCCTGATTCGGCGAGCCGCCAACCCGGCCAGGTAGCCCGCGGCCGCGCACACCAGAAGCACTCCGCCATGCCACACGGCGACGTGAGCCAGCTCCAGACTCGGGCAGTGCAGTTCGAGCATAGCGACGCCGGCCAGGCCCGCAAGCGTGCCGAGCATCAGGCCGGCGCCCGTATAGTTCACGATCAGCCCGCGCCACAGGAACAGCCATGCGAACAGCGCCACCGGCAGCGCGCAGAGGAGTCCCGCGGTGAGGCACCCGGTTCCATAGTGAATGAACCCGGCCGTGCCGTAGTCGTGAAACATCGCCAGGAACGTCCCCGCCAGCAACAGCACGGACGCGCCAAACAGCGCAATCGCGCTGACCGGCTTCGAGCCGGGAACCATCAGCCGCGTGAGCACATGCGCCGCCACCGCCATCGCGGCGATCAGAACGCCCCAGATGAGCGCAAGTCTCACCGGCCCCAGCGCTCCAGCGCCGTACATCCGCAGGAAGGCTGCGTCGCCAACCGTCACCGCCACCGCGATCGTCACAAGAATCGCGGTGTAGACGGCAGGCCGTTGGAGCGGCCGGACCGGCTTCAGCCCCGGCAGAACGGACCCGCGAACGTTCTCGAGAACGCGTTCGTCCGGGCGAACGGCAGCCTCGCGCGCAGCCATCCCGGTTACCGCTTCTTCCATTTCCCGGCCGGTCATTGCGCGCCCGCCTTTCGACCCGCCGGTCCGCCTGTCGCCGAAAGCGCCGCACGCAGCTTCTCGTAAGCTCGATGCGCCTTCTGCTTGACCGAGCCGACGCTCGACGACGTCGCCCTGGCCACCTCCTCAAGACTCAATCCCGATATTTTGAGCATTGCTATCACTTCGCGCTGGCTGGTGGGCAGCAACGCCAGCATGGTCCCCAGATCCGGCAGATCGCGGGAATCATGTCCCCCCGCCGGGGCCTCCGCGATGTCCGGCAACTCGGCCCCCGTTCGCTCATAACGCTCCGAGCGGCGGCGGCGGTACGCATCCACTCGCGTATAACGCGCGATGGCGTACACCCACGGCAGCACCGGCTGGCCCGGGCGATACGTATGCCGCGCCTTGTGAATGCGCAGCCACGTCTCCTGCAGCAGATCTTCCGCATGCCGGCGGTCGCCGGTGTTGGCGGCGAAGAAGCGATACAGGCCAGGGCTCACGCGGTCGATGAGCGCGCCCGCTGCGTCCCCATCGCCCTCCTGATATGCCTGCATGAGCGCCTTCAGATCCGGAGTCGGCAAATTTACAGCGCTGCTCATCATGAGGGCGGTTGTGAATCTACCATTATCCCCAGCCGCCGCCCTGTCCGGGACCTCTCTTATGGTTCGTCGCGCCGGCCCATCCGGTTACGCACACGACAACAGTAGAGTAGGCTTTAGCCTGCCTTGCCCTGAACCCGCACGGTACAATGGCAGCGCGTATGGTCCCTGTCTTCGCGGCGCTGATCCCTGAGCTCCCCCCGCTCACCGTCACGGCCGTTCTGGACATCCTCGCCGTCACCTTTCTGATCTATCAGTTCCTGATGATCGTGCGCGGGCGCCGCAGTGCGCCCGTGCTTCTGGGCCTCGGCATGCTCGTAGCTGTCTATCTCCTCGCGGCATGGATACACCTCGAGCTGCTGCGGAGCATTCTCGCGACCCTTGCCCCTTACACCGCATTCGCGCTCATCGTCGTATTTCAATCCGAAATCCGCCGTATGTTGGCCGGGCTGGGACGCCGGCGCTTCTTCGGCGCCAGCCCGCTCGAGCGCCGCGAAGTGGCCGACGAGATCCTGCTGGCCGTCGGACAGCTCCAGCAGCAGCAGACCGGCGGACTCATCGTGGTGGAGCGGAACATCGGACTGCGGACGTTCATCGAGAGCGGCGTCGCCGTGGACGCGCGGCTCTCGCGCGACCTGATCATCTGCATCTTCCATCCCGGCGGCATTCTACACGACGGCGCCGTGATCGTACAGGGCGACCGTATCGCCGCGGCGGCCTGCTTCCTCCCGCTCACCACGAATCCGGCTCTCTCGTCGCAGCTCGGCACGCGCCATCGCGCGGCCATCGGCGTCACCGAGGAGGCCGACTGCCTGTCCATCGTCGTCTCCGAAGAGACCGGCCGAATCTCCATCGCTTCGCTGGGCGAAATCGAGTTCAACGTCACGCTCGATCGCGTCCGTGAAGCTCTTACCAGCGCCGTCGCGAGCCTCGATCGATCAGCCCGCCCCGCTGATCATTCCACTCTGAGCGAAAGCCCCATCGGACGGCAATGAAGCGGCTCCTCACACACAATCTCGGCTTCAAGCTCATTGCGCTGACCATGGCCGTTCTCCTGTGGATCGTTTTCGGACGCGACCCGGAAGTGGAAACCACGGTTTCGGCTCCCGTCCAGTATCGCGGCCTGGCCGGAGATCTGGAGCTCAGCTCGCCTCCGACACAGAATGTCACGCTGGAGGTGCAGGGCGCCTCACGAACCCTGGAACCAGGAGTTCTGGCGACGATCACGATTCTGCTCGATCTTTCGCACGTGGATCGGGCAGGTGAACGCACCTTCAATGTCACGCCGCGCGAGGCCCATCTGCCCCTGGGCATCGAGTTGAAGCGCGCCATACCGGCGCAGATCCGCCTCGATTTCGAACGCCGCGTCACCCGCGATATTCCGGTGCAGGCTCGCTACGAAGGCGCTCTGCCGTCCGGATATCGCCTGATGCGGACCGTCCTGTCGCCGCGAGCCGTTCGCGTTGTCGGACCGCAGAGCCATGTCGCCGCACTCACAGCCGTACAAACCGATCCCATCGACCTCAGCGGCATCATCGCCTCGCGCGAGGGCCACGCGCACGCCTGGACCGGCGACCCTCAGGTTCGCCTTGATTCGCCGAATACGATAACCTGGGACGTCATCGTGCAAAGGATTCGGAAGGACTGAACAAAACGAAATGGCGCGTCAATTTTTCGGGACCGACGGCATCCGCGGCGTAGCCGGCGAGCCGCCCCTCGATCCGGCCACCGTCCACGCGGTTGGCATCGCTCTCGGCAAATGGGTAGCGGAATCTGGCCGCGAAAAGACCGTAGTCATCGGTATGGACACCCGCGAGTCGGGGCCGTGGATCGCCGGTCAGATTGCCGGCGGCATTGCCCGCCATGGCGTGAGCGTGCGCTGCGCGGGGGTCACCACTACGCCTGGCATCGCCCACCTCGCGAAGACCGGACCATTTGCCGCCGGGGTGATGATCTCGGCCTCGCACAATCCTTTTGAGGACAACGGCATCAAAGTGCTCGGACACTCCGGCTACAAGCTCCCCGATGAAGTGGAGGAGCAGATCGAAGCCGAGATCCGCAATCAGCTCGCCGCGCACGCCGAGCCGTCGGCGGTTGATGTGCCCGTGGACCGCAACCTCGACCGGCTCTACGAACGGCACCTCGCGACTACGGTTCCTCACGGTCTGGGGGGCTTCGACGTGGTGATCGACTGCGCCAACGGCGGCTCCAGCTTTCTCGCGCCCGAGCTGTTTACCCAGCTTGGCGTGAAGGTGCATGCCATTGGCGCGTCTCCGGATGGCCGCAACATCAATCTGAACTGCGGCTCGCTGCACCTGGAATCGCTGCGCGCCACGGTGCTCGATCGCGGCGCTCAGCTGGGCATTGCCTTTGACGGCGATGCCGACCGTGCGCTCTTCATCTCGGGCTCCGGCAAGATGATCGACGGCGATGCCGTGATGCTGATCAACGGCCGCGACCTGCAGCGGCAGGGACGCCTGAAGGATCGCGATGGCCGGCCGGTTGTGGTTGCGACGGTGATGTCCAACCTCGGCCTCGAGCGCGCGCTGGCCGCCGACGGCATCGTGCTGCTGCGCACGCCCGTGGGCGACAAGTATGTGCTCGAAGAGATGCTGCGCACGGGAGCCATTCTGGGCGGCGAGCAGTCCGGTCACGTCATCTTCAGCGATCACGCCACCACCGGCGACGGAATGCTCACTGCGCTCCGCACGCTGGATGTGATGCGGCGCACCGGTCAGGACCTGGACGCCCTCACCGTCGGCCTCCGCGTATTTCCGCAACTGCTGGTCAACATCAGGGTGCGGCAGAAGAAGCCGCTCGAGCAGCTCGCCTCTGTGAATGCCGCGATTGCCGACGTCGAGAACTCGTTCGGAGGATCGGGCCGCGTGCTGGTACGATTCTCGGGCACCGAGCCGCTGGCGCGGGTGATGGTAGAGGGACCGGATATGGATCGGGTGAAAGCAGCCGCCGACCGCATCGCTGCTGAAATCCGCACCGAGCTGGGGTCGGAGTAGATTCCTCTACTTCCCTTAATTCATTTACTTCTCTTATTGCGCCGTCGCCGCGCGGTGCTCGGCAACCTGGAAATGGCTCAGCGTGCCCGCGTACTGCGACAGGCCCTTGTAGAGCGATTCGGCGACCTTCTGCCGCTGCTCGGGCCGCTTCAGCAGGCGCTCTTCCTGGGGGTTGCTGATGAACCCGACCTCGGCCAGCACAGACGGCATCGCGGCGCCGATCAGCACCACGAACGGAGCTTTGCGCACGCCCCGGTCGCGCGTATGAGAGTTGGTATGCGATCCCGCGCTGAGCGCGCTCTGAATGCGCGACGCGAACTCGCGCGATTCGTCAACCTTGTCCCGCAGCGCGATTTTCTGCAGCACGCCCTCCAGATCGTTCACCGTCATCGCCGATCCGGCGTTCTCCCGCGCCGCCACTTCCAGCGCATCCTTCGACGTGGTGAAGTTCAGGTAGTACGTTTCCACGCCGGTGGCGCTGCGGACCGGCGAAGAGTTCGCGTGAATAGACAGGAACAGGTCCGCCTTGTTCTGATTCGCGATGGCCGTGCGCTCTTCCAGCGGAATGAAGCGATCGTCGGACGCGCGTGTAGACCACTTCCGCGCCCATGCGCGCCTGGATCAATGCGCCCAGCCGCAGCGCCACATCGAGAACCAGGTCCTTTTCCAGCAGCCCGGTGGGACCGATGGTCCCGGTATCGTGCCCGCCATGGCCGGCATCGATCACGATTCGCTGCACCTTCAGGCCGAGCACGCGCGTCATGGAGCGCTCACCTTCCGTCATGCGCCGCGCGGGGACCGAGACGTCCGAAGGCTTCGTGCGGTAGTTTGTCATCGTGGCATCGGCTTCGGCCGTGGCGCGATCCGCCGGCTCTGTGGCTGTCGTTGGAACGGACCGCCGCGTGACCGGAGGCGGCGGCACGTACGGGTGCTCGAGCCGCGACGCAACCACCTGATCCGTTCGGGTGGGCGTTGTCGACTGAACCGACGGAGGCTCGTCCAGAACGGGCGTGGACGTCATCGTCTGACGCGGCGGCGGTGGAGAGAACGTGCGCATCGCGCGCGCCGGCGCCGGCGTATCCACGCGCTCGATGATCGAATTGCGTTCGCTGGACGCCATGGTCCCGGCCGGCAGGTCCTCGAAATCGGCGGGCCTCCGGCGCGGGGCGATGCCCGGGCTGTGCAACTCGATGATCAGCCGGTCGGGATTCGCCAGCGTTTCGGTGGTAAATTCACTGGGACTCGCGAGGTCGAGCACCACGCGCGTAATGCCGCGCTGCGTCTCGGCGACGCGAATCTGCCGCAGGAAACGATCGTGGACGGTGATGACCCTCACCCCGCGGCGCTCCAGATCGGGCTTGGTATCGGGCAGATCGAAAAACAGGCGATCCGGATTGGGCACGTGGTCGGAGTGGAACGTGAACTCACCGGTAGCCTCGATGGCGATGCGCGTGACATCGCCCAGCGACCAGAAGCGCACCGCCGTAACATGCTTCAGAGGGGTTTCATCTTCGTCGGAAACCACAGCATGAGACCTGCGCGTGGACCCGGCGATCACTGGAAGCGAAAGCGCCAGGGCGGCGATCACGATGACGGCTCGGTGCTGCCTGGGGGGGAGGTGGAGCATACCGTTTCTTACCTGGTCGCGATGTTCAGCCGGCCCTGTTCGTCGTAGAACGAAACCAGCGGCGGATGTCTTTCCTCCGGCGGTGAAGCGGCAATGGCCGGCGCCCTTGCCGCAACCGCGTTTTTCTGTCCTGCCTTCTTCTTCGCCTGCTCGTACCGGCGGCCGACTTTCTTCACATACTCCACCGTCTCGTGATATGGCGGAACTCCGTTGTACTTCGTTACCGCCTTCTCACCGGCATTGTAAGCGGCAATGGCCAACTCATCGTCCCGGAACGTGTCCTGCAGAAAACGGAGATACCGCACCCCGCCTTCGACGTTCTGTTTCACGTCGAACGAATTCTTTACTCCAAACCGACGCGCCGTCTCCGGCATCAGTTGCATAATCCCTTCGGCGCCCTTTATGGACACCGCGCCAGGATTGTAGTCGCTTTCCACGGCGATGACGGAATCCACCAGCATGGGACTAACATTGTAGTCCGCGGCGGTCTTCTCCACCAGTGCTTTGATGGCCGGGTCGGGAGCGGCCCGGGGAACGCCGGCCGCGGCGGGAGCGGGAGCCGGAACCACCACGCGCACCAGTTTTCCCGTTTGCATATCTATACGAACAATGGACTTAAGGCGCAGAGCTGGCGCCACGTTGTGCACCGGATCCGGATTGTCGCCAGCCTCGAGCATAGTGCCGCCCAGAAGCAACACGGCCGCTCCAAAACATATCACGACCGATTGTTTCAATCGATTATACCCGGAACTATCTCTTTTGAAAACACCTGCGTACATCAAACCGAATGCTATCATTCTCTCATGCGGAGCGCCGGATTTGTGCTGGCCGGGGGCCGCAGCAGCCGGATGGGCCGCGATAAAGCTCTCCTCGCCGCTTCCGGCAGTTCCCCCCTGCTCGTCCGCGCCGCGGCCGCCGTCGCCGAAGCGGCCGGAAACGCTACCATTCTGGGCGACCCGGAACGGTACGGCCGGCTCGGCTGGCCCGTGCTGCCCGACATCCACGCCGGCCTCGGTCCCATCGGCGGCCTGCTCACCGCTCTGGAGCGAACGGAAGCCGTCTGGAATCTGGTGGTAGCGTGCGACATGCCGGCAATTTCCCCGAGCCTGCTGAGCAGGCTCCTCGAAATCGCGCGCAACGCCGAAGCGTTTTGCGTCGCTCCGGTCATCGAGGGCGAATATGAGCCCCTGTGCGCCGTCTGGCATCGCGACGCCCTGCCGCGCGTTCGTCAGGCCATTGCCGACGGGCGGCTGAAGATGCGCGATCTGGTGGCCGGAATCGACACGTTGAGCGTCGCGGGCCTCGATGCTGGAATGTTCCGCAACATCAACACCCCGCAGGACTGGACGAGCTACAGCCATTGCCGATGACCGAGGTCTCGCACTACATAGAATTCCGGCACGTCTATAAGACGTTCGATCACCCCGTTCTGGTCGATGTCAGCTTCTGGGTCGATGCCGGAAAGACCCTGGCCATCATCGGGCGCAGCGGCGTGGGCAAGTCGGTCAGCCTCGGCCACATCATGGGCTTTCTGAAGCCGGACAGCGGCGAGGTTTGGGTGGCCTATCAGGACATCACAAACTACAACGAAGCGGCCATGCGTCAGATCCGCAAAAAGGTGACCATGGTGTTCCAGTCGGGCGCGCTGTTCGATTCGCTCACCGTGGCCGAGAACATTCTCTTCTCGCTCGAGCTGCGCGAAGACTACAACAAAGACAACAAAGAAGAAATCGTGGACGGACTGCTCGACATGGTGGGCCTGCTGGGATATCGGGACGTCTACCCGGCGGACCTCTCCACCGGCTACAAGCGTGCCGTGGCCATCGCTCGCGCGCTCGCTGCGCAACCCGAGTGCATCCTCTACGACGAGCCCACCACCATGGTGGACCCCATCATGTCCGACGAGCTCAGCGGCCTGATGCTGAAGCTGAAGAATCAACTGCGGCTGACGGCAGTGGTGGTGACCCACGATCTGGATCTGATGCGTAAGGTTGCGGATACCGTGGTGTTCCTGTACGAAGGAAAAGCTATCTACTTCGGCCCGGTGGAGGACCTGGAGCACTCCAGCGACCCGCACATTCAGGAGTTCCTCGCCATGGACCGGGTAGAGCTATGATGCGAACAGATGGTCAGAACCGCCCTGTGTGTTTGCCTCGTGTTCCTGAGCGCCCCCGTTTTTGCAGCCGAGCAGTATAACGGCCCGAGACCTCCGAAGCCGGATATCCCGTACATTCTTCACGCCGATACCCTGATCCCTACCGAAGTGACCCAGGCGAGCGAGGCGACTCGAAAAAAAGATACCGTGTACACAATCCCCGGCGCGAGCTCGCCGGCAAAGACGCCCGTGCCCGAACCCATCTTCATTATGGAAGCGAAGAGCATCCAGCCGAGCGACCTGGGACTCTACCGCATGGATGTGCACGACGGAAATCGTGAAGTGGCCATCACCGGAAGGCACAGCCACAACGATAAGGTGTTTCACCTCACCGTGACGAAGCTGGGCGAGAATCTCTATCGAATCGAGGTGGAGGACACGCTCGCCAACGGCGAGTATTCGCTTTCGCCCAGCGGCTCGAACATCGCGTTCTGTTTCGAAGAATACTGAGCGGGGCCTATGCAACTCCCCCGTAAATGTAGCTTCGCCTCCCCGTGGGGCAGACGATCGGGTTTTGTCGTCTGCCATTGCCCGGGCACTCGAACAGGCAGACGACACAAACCGACCGTCTGCCCCACGCTCTCTTCCAAACCCCCTTTGCTACAATCACGTCTTAGCCCTATATGTTTCTGGGACTCGAGCACACGGCCATCGCGTCGCCCCATCCGCGCAGGCTGGCCGAGTGGTACGTCGCGCATCTCGGCTTTCGTATTAATTTCGAATACGACGGGAATTATTTCGTGCGCGCGGCCGATGGATCGATGCTCGAGATCATCCCTGCGGAAGGCACGAGCGCGGCTCCGAAGCTGAAAGACCCCGGAATTCGCCATTTTGCCATTGCAGTGGACCAGTTCGACGCCGGCTATGAAGAGCTGAAACGGTCGGGCGTCAGTTTTCTGGGAGAACCGTACGAGAATCAGGGCAACCGCCTCGTCTTTTTCACCGATGCCGACGGCAACATCCTGCACCTGATCCAGCGGCGCACCCCGCTCCCCTGAACGGAGATTCTTTGCTCCGCCGAGTTTTCAAGGCGTTCCAATACCGCGACTTCCGCATCATGTGGATGGGGGCCTGCACTTCCACCACGGGCACCTGGATGCAAACCCTCGCGCAGGCGTGGCTCGTGCTGGAGCTTTCCAAATCCAGCTTTTTCCTGGGACTGGATGCTTTTCTCGGTCAGTTCCCGGTCTTCTTCCTGGCGCTTATCACCGGCGCTGTAGCCGATCGCGTCGAGCGCCGCTACCTGCTTCTCGGGTCGCAGTACGTGCAGATGTTTTGCGCCTTCACCCTTACCGTGCTGTATGTGCTCGGCTACATCCACGTCTGGCACATCCTGACGCTCACCTTCATTGTCGGCGTGGCGCAATCGTTCGGCGCGCCGGCATATCAGGCGCTGATTCCAAGCCTGGTGAAACCGGAGGACCTGCCCAACGCCATCGCGCTGAACTCCATCCAGTTCAACCTGGCGCGCGTGCTGGGACCCATGTTCGGCGGCATCGCCATGGGATTCGGCGCCGCCTGGTGTTTCGGACTGAACGGACTTTCTTTCGTCTTCGTCATTATTTCGCTCTACGTCATTCGCACCCGCTACATACCGGCAAAGAACGGCGGCTCGCTAATGGACAGCATGAAGGAAGGCATCCGCTTTATTCGCGGCCAGAGCGGCATGCAGGAGCTCATCGTCCTCGCCTTCCTGATGACGCTGCTGGTATTTCCGCTGATGGTGTTCCTGCCGGTGTTCGCGAAAAACGTGTTCCACGGGGGCGCCAAAGCGTTCACGATTCTTCTGTGCGCATCGGGCGCCGGATCCGCCGTGGGCGCTCTGGTAGTGGCCGGCATGGATCGGATCAAGCGGCGCGGCCGCGCCACTCTGCTGCTGCTGGTGGCGCTGGGAGTCCTGATGGTGGCCTTTTCGGTCTCCCGCTCATTCCCGCTCAGCGTGGTCCTGATGTTCCTGTGCGGTGGCGCGCTCATAGCCGCGTTCGTCACCATCAGCTCACTGGTGCAACTGATCACCGCGAACGAGATGCGCGGGCGCGTCATGAGCGTTTACAACGTGGCGTTCCGCGGCGGCATGCCGATCGGCAGCCTCGCGGTGGGCGCGCTCTCGGTGCGCTTCGCGGCTCCCGCGGTGCTGGCGGTGAACGGCGTGCTGCTCGCGCTGGTGGGCGCATGGTTCCTGCTGGTTCAGCGCCGCGTCGCCGCTCTGTAGACGCGGCCCCTCTTCGCATAGAATAGGGTCCGTATGCTGATCCTCGCCGCCATCCTCGCCATCTTCGTGTATGGCATGATCGCCGCCATGCTCGGGACCATCCTCCCGGATCTGGCCCGGCGTTTCAGCCTCACCGCGCAGCAGAACGGCACTATCGCATCCGCTCAGGCGCTCGGTCTCATAATCGCTTCCGTTTCCGTGGGGCCGCTCATCGACACGCAGGGGAAGAAGGTCGGCCTGCTGATCGGCCTGGCGCTCATCACCGTCGCGCTTTCGCTGCTCCCGCGCTCCACCGGCTACGGAACCGTAGTCGCGTATCTCTTCCTCCTCGGCCTGGGCGGCGGCATCATCGTGACGGCCGCGAACGCCCTCGCGAGTGACGTCAGTCCCGCCCGCCGCGGCACCACGCTGAACCTCCTCAACCTTTTCTTCGGACTCGGCGGTCTGGCCACCCCATTCATCTCCGCGAACCTGCTGTCCCGAAACTCGGTTCGGCTCTGTTACACCGTGGCCGCACTTACCGGCGTTACGCTGCTCGTCAACATCGTGACCCCCATGCCCGGCCCCTCCGGCCAGCAAAGCTTCGTGTTTGCCGATGCGGGACACCTGCTCGATCGGCCGCTGCTCTGGCTGCTCGCGCTGATGCTGTTCCTCTACGTCGCCTGTGAGGTGGGCGTCTGGAACTGGCTGGTGCAGCATCTGGTGGCGCAGGGATTGCCGGAAGGCAAGGCGCTCAACATCCTCTCACTCGGGTTTGCGCTGGGGTTGCTGATCGGACGCGTTGTGGTTTCGCCCATCCTGATTTCGGTCTCCGCCATCAACGTCATTCTGGTTGCCGCTGTCCTGATGGCCGTCACCACCTGGCTGATGCTGCGCACCAAAGACCCGAAGGTCGCGTGGATTCTGGTGTTCTGCGCGGGCCTGGCCATGGCGCCCGTGTTCCCGACCACGCTGGCCATTGTCGGCGATGTGTTCACGAAGATGACCGGCACGGCCATGGGCATCGCTATCACGTTCGGATGGATCGGCCTGGCGGTCAGCTCGAAGATCATCGGCGCGATCGCGGCCCGGTCGAATCTGCGGCGGGCGCTGCTGGTGCTGCCGGTGTTTTCCGTGATCATGATCGCTCTGAACCTGATCATTCGCATGTTCCTGCATCCTGGAGCCTGACCTATGCAACGCAGAGATTTCGTCAGCCTGGCGGTGGCCGGAGGTCTCGCCGCATCGCGGCGCGTGCTCGGCGCGAACGACCGGATCCGTATCGGCCTGCTCGGCTCCGGCGATCGCGGCACTTACGACGCTTCCTGGGCGGCGCGCGAGCCGAATGCGGAGATCGTCGCCGCCTGCGATGTTTACGAGCCGCACCGCCTCCGCGCCGTGAGCAAGTTCGGCAGCCAGACGCAGCCGGCGCTCGACTATCGCGCGGTGCTCGACCGCAAAGACGTCGACGCGGTGATCATCGGCGCGCCCGATCATTGGCATGTGCCGATGGCCACCGCCGCCCTGCAGGCCGGCAAAGATGTCTACTGCGAAAAACCCGTGACCCACACGCTCGATCAAGGCGACCGGCTGATCGAGGCCGTGGAAACCAGCCAAAGGGTCTTCCAGGGAGGAATGCAGCAGCGCTCCTGGGACATCTATCGCATGGCCGACGACCTCGTTCGCAGCGGCCAGCTCGGGCGCATCAATTTCGCGCAGACATGGTGGTATTTCCCGCGCGGCAACCCGGCCGACCGGCCGGCCATCGACGTATCGAAGCTCAACTGGAAGATGTTTCTCGGCAATGCTCCCGACCAGCCGTTCACCCCGGTGAAATACATCGAATGGCGCTATTTCTCCGATTTCGGCGGTGGCGCGTTCACCGACCTGATGACCCACTGGATCGACGTCGTGCAGTGGTACATGAAGACGCCGTGGCCCGACTCGGTGCAGGCTATCGGCTTCCGGCACGAACAGGAACTGCAGCTCCCCGATACCGTCAGCGCAATTCTGCAGTATCCCGGCCCCTACGCGGCCAGCTTCGATTGCACGCTGATGGATTACCGGCACGATTCAGGCATCATCTTCCGCGGCACGGACGCGAGCATGAAGCTGACTCGCGAAGGCTTCTTTGTGTACCGGCCCGGTCAGTTGCCGCACGGATCGCTCTCGCCCGGCGAGCCCGCGATGACCGTGTACAGCTCGTTCGACGGCACGAAGACGAACGTTCAGAACTGGCTGGAATGCATCCGCTCGCGCGCGCTGACCAATGCCAACGTACGCGTCAGCGTGCAGGCTGCCCGCACCTCGCACCTGGCCAACAAGGCGATGTTCGACAAGCGCATGGTCACCACCGAAGGCTGATGTACTACCTGTGAGCTGACTGGCCTCCCCGTGGGGCAGACGATTCGGTTTTTGTCGTCTGCCAGGCTGCCTATTCGCTCCGCAGCGTCACCGCCGGATCGATGCGCGCCGCGCGCGCCGCCGGCAGATAGCACGCCAGCGCAGCAACAACCAGCAGCATGAGCGGCGCCAGAACAAACGTCAGCGGGTCGAACGGCTCGATCCCGAACAGCAGCGATTGCAAAAGCCGGCAGCTTGCGGCGGCTGCGGGCAATCCGATCAGCATCCCGGCGACAGCCGGCTTCATTCCTTCCCTCAGGATGAACGCCGCCACCCCTTTCCCGGTCGCGCCCAGCGCCATCCGCACGCCGATTTCGGCGCGCCGCTGGGACACCGCGTAAGCGAGCACGCTGTACAACCCGAACGCCGCCAGAACCAGCGCGAGCGCGGCGAAGGAACCGAACAGCACGAGGTTTGATTTGTGCTTCGCGCCCGATGTGTCCAGCAGGTCGCGAACGGTCCGCACCTGATCGATGGCCAGGTCGGGATCGAGGCGGTTGATCTCGGCGCGCGCCGCCGTGATCTCCGGCGCCGGATCGCCGATGGTGTGCAGCACCACGTAGACCTGGTCCGGATTCAGCTCATCCGTGATCGGCATATAAAAGGTCGGGCCGGCGGTGCGATCGATGGCGTCCGGGTGTCGCCCACAACGCCGACAATTTCGTAGTGTGGCGCCGGCACGCCCTGGAGTTTCTCCATCTGAAGCTCCGCGTTGAGCGTGAGGCGATGGCCGATGGGATCTACACCGCGAATGCCTGTCCCTCACCGAGAGCCTGCTGCTTTCGCTGTGCGGCGCGGCGCTGGGCGTGTTGGCTCCAGGCGCGAGGACCAGCACCACCACGGCAGCCAGCGTGAAGCCGGGACGTCTCGAAAACTGTCGCAGCGCAAACCGGAGGTCCTGCAGGTAGCCGTGCATGGCAGGTTCTTATGGCACGCGCGGGTCCGCGCTAAGTGATTGGGACGGCGAGCGCGCCTCGTCCATGCGGGGGACTGGGCGTCCGAATCTGGACATTGACAGCGAATCGCCACCACGGTTTCAACCACTTCGCCCAAGGCTTCCGTAAATGGGTGTTTCTATCTGAATCGAGGGTGGCCACCTTCGTAGTTGACGTATCGGTCCTCCCCGGGGACCGGTGCGAACGGTGTCCCGCGCAACCGCGTGGGAGACGATGCCGGCATCGGCAAAAGTGAGTCGATGGCAAGCGTGATAAAGCAGAGCGTTTCTTCCTCTTTGGCGGGGGCGAAGAGGCGCAATGTCAAATCAGCGAGCCGGGGATTCCACACCGGCCCGGACGCGGCGGCTGAACAGGGCCAAAGCGTCCGGCGCTTCAACGAGAGGATCGATAAACCAACTCAGGGCCGTAGTGTGTCTGCTCCAGTCTCAGGATGACGGCGTCGAATAGTGTCGATCGAGAGCCTGCCGCACCAGAGTTTTGATGACCGCCTGCCGGCTCGCATTGAGGTCCCGAGCCGCTTTATCCAGTTCCTCCAGCATGCCGGCCGTGAGATCTACCTTCACGCGCTGAATCGGCTGAACCATGCGCCCTTCGCCCTCGAAGAACGGGGAAACATCTTTTCTTCATACAATCGGACCTCCTCCTCGGTCTCTCAGAAGCGCGAATACTGGCCACTTTGAACGGCGATGTCGTCGATTGCGCCGCGTGGGGCAGGATTGTATCCTGCGGCCGATCTGCAATATTTGCAATCGGCCAGGCGACTTGAAAAGCCGCCGCAGGCTGAAAGCCTGCCCCACAGGCATTGGCGATCTTTCGGACGGCCCCCTACTGATACATCCTGCGTTCCCGGCGCAGATACGCCGGAACGTCGAGATCGTTGGGCGATACCGCCGGCTCTTCCACCGCGGGCGCGGGCTCCGGAGCGGGTTCAGGCGCCGCTTCCGCCACCGGCTCGGGCTCGAACGGGAACGACGATTCAACCGGCGGGGGCGCGGCAGGCGCGGGTGGAGCGGCAACGGGCGTCTCCACCACAACCGCCGCCGGCATCCCCGGACGAGAGATCCTCGGCAGATTGTCGCGCTGGAAGCCCGTGGCAATCACCGTGATCTTCACTTCGTCTTCCATCTTCTCGTCCATCACCACGCCGAAATTGATCTGCACGTCCTCGTTCGCGGTGGCGCCGCGAATGAGCGAGCACGCTTCGTTCACATCGTGCAGGCTGAGCCGGCTGGACGCGGTGATATTGATCAGCACGCCGCGCGCGCCCTTGACGCCGCCCTCCTCCAGTAGCGGACTGCTGATGGCCTGCCGCGCCGCTTCGATGGACGCGCGCTCGCCGCGGCACGATGCGGTCCCCATCATGGCGTAGCCCATTCCCAGCATGATCGACCGTATATCCGAGAAGTCGCGATTGATCAGCCCGGGCGTGGTGATGATATCGGCGATGCCCTGAACCGCCTGCCGCAGCACATCGTCAGCCAGCTTGAACGCGTCGAAGAAGCTGGTGCCCTTGGGAACCAGGTCGAGCAGACGATCGTTGGGGATCGAGATGACCGTGTCCACCGTGGACGCCAGTTCGGCGAGTCCCTTCTCGGCCTGTTTCATCCGGCGCGGGCCTTCGAATCCGAATGGACGCGTCACCACCGCCACGGTGAGCGCGTTCAGCTCCTTGGCGAGGGTGGCGACAACCGGCGCCGCGCCCGTGCCCGAACCGCCGCCCAGCCCGGCCGTGACGAACACCATGTCGGCGCCCTGGAGAATTTCGATGATGCGCTCGGTATCCTCGAGCGCGGCCTGCCGCCCCACATTGGGATCGGAGCCCGCACCCAGCCCGTTGGTGATCTTCGAGCCGATGGCCAGCTTATTCGGCACTTGCGATGCATTCAGCGCCTGCGCATCCGTGTTCAGGATGTGAAACTCGACGCCGCTCATGCCTTCGGCCATCATGCGAGCCACTGCGTTCGAGCCCCCGCCGCCCACGCCGATCACCTTGATCCTCGTGCCCAGCGGAGCCTCATCCTGAATAGCGAACTTGAGCCCTTCCATCCGTAATTTCTCCCTTCCGAAAAACTAACGATGCCAACCGCTCCCTCACGGTCGCGGCTCAGAAAGATTCAACGCAATACCAGCCCGATCAACCCGGGCGCCTTCCGCTTCCACTCACCCTTCAGCTTCAATCGCCCGGAGTACATGGCGAGGCCGGCCGCGACTGTCCACGCCGGGTTGTCCACCACTTCCGGCCAGTCCTCGATGCCCACCGCCAGCCCCAGCCGCGTCTGCGCATTGAGTACGCGCTCGGCCATGTCGCACATGCCGTTCAGCAGCGCGCCGCCGCCTGTGAGCACCACGCCCTCCAGCAGACTCTGCTCCATGCCCACCGAAGTCAGCGCCTGCCGCACGATATAGAACAGCTCCTCGGCGCGCGCTTCCAGAATCTCGTTCAATTGGCGGCGCGGCGCTTCGCGTGGGGCGCGGCCCTCCGCCGATGGCAACTCGATCAGGCTGTTGTCCCCGGTCAGGCCCAGGATCGCGCAGCCGTAGTCGCGCTTCAGGTGCTCGGCATCCTCATAGGACACCGTCAGCCCGTATGCCACATCGCGCGTAAAATGGTCGGCCGAAATCGCGAGGCTGCGCGCGAGCACCAGCGCTTCGCCATCGTAAACCACGATGTCGGTAGAGTCGGAACCGATGTCCACCAGGGCGACTCCGCGCGTCCGGTCCTCGGCGATGATCGCGGCGTAGGCGGCGGCCATTGGCTCGTAGGCGGTCTCTTCCACCGAGTAGTGCGCCTGATGCACTGCGTTCACCAGCGCATTGTGCTCCTGCGTGGACGCGGTGATGACGTGAACATTGGCTTCGAGACGCGAGCAGGTGGCTCCGTTCGGGTTGCGATAGCCGGCCCGCCCGTCGAGCGTGAAATCCTGCGGGAACACCTGCAGCAGGCAGCGGTCGTCTTCCAGGCGTATTTTTGCCGCGCGCTCCACGGCGTACGAAAGATATTCGTGGGTCACCTGCCGCGGGCGGCCGAACTCGTATACCCCGCAGTTGTCGAAACCCAGGACGCTGACGCCGCCGACGCCCGCCACCATGCCTTCCACGGAGACGTGCGCTATCGCCTCCGCTTGCTGGACGGCGGCGCGGATGCATAACGTGAGCGCCTGCGAATCGGTCAGGCGGCCTTTGCTCCAGCCGAGCGACTCCACTTCGCCGTGGCCCAGATAGCGCAGCCGGGCTTCCTCGACGGCGCAAATGACGCAACGCGTGTGCCGGCTTCCCGCATCCAGACCAACGGCGTATTGCGATTTGTTCGACATTATTGCCGTCCTCCGCCGGGCGCTACGGCGATGATATGGCCGTCAGTGCGCAGGTCGAGCGCGGCTACCTCCGGCAAGCGCCGCTCGATATTCGGAAACTCGTCCAGAAACGTTTGCATGCGCGGGGCGAAGTTGTGCTCGCCCATCAGCAGCAGAACGGTGTGGCCCTGGGTCTCGTCGTGCACCTGGATATTATCCAGATCGCTCACGTCGATTTCGGAGATGCTGCCGGCCAGAGGGCCGATGTCCCGCAGGAACTGCTGCATACGATGCACGCGCTGCGACCGCACGGCCAGCGGTTCACCCGTACTCACGCCCGAAATCAGGGGCAGCGAGAACCGCGCCTTCGCGGGAGGTTCCAGGATATAGCCGTCGGCGTCGATCAGCGCGTAACGCGACATGGCGCCGAAGGGAATGCGTATGAACGCCGCAGGCCGCCGTTCCTCGATCTCCACCGCTACCTGATTGGGCCAGATGCGCGTGATTGCGGCGTCGCGCACCCAGCTGACCCTCAGCAGCGCGCGCCGGCGGTCGGCGAGCGGAAGCAGATAAACGCTGCGGCCGAAGTCCTGCTGGAAGACGCGCAGAATCGCCGGCCGCGACGCCCAGCGCTCTCCCGACACGTGCAGGTTCGGGCTCTCCTCGCCATATTCGAGCGGACCGGTCAGCGCGAACCGCGGGTCCTGAATCAGAAACTCCTCGACGCGCTGCGCGGTAAGGATGACCCCGCTGAGCACCGCGATGCCCACGCATCCCCAGAACACATAGCCGATGGCGCGCAGTATGCGGCGTCCGCGCTCCCGTTTCGCCGATGTAGCCGATCCAGCCATATTAATCGCGATGCCTTGTGTTTGTGGGGCGGGCGCCTCGCCTGCGGCCGACGCCTCGTCGGCCTGCTCGTTCCGACGGACCAGGCGGGCGGGGCGCCTGCCCCACTCCCCACATCACTGTATTCCCTTCAGCCGCGCCAGCAGCCGATCCCCAGCCTGCCATACATTCCCCGCCCCCAGCGTCATCACCAGATCGCCGGGTTGTACGATTGTCGCAACTGCGGCTACGGCCTTGTCAATAGTTCCGGCATATTCTGCCCAGCGGTGACCGAACGCGCGAATGCGCCCCACCACCGCCTCCGCGTTCACGCCCTCGATGGGCTTCTCGGACGCCGCATATATATCGAGCACAAACACCGCATCGGCCAGTTGGAACGCGCGCGCGAAGTCGTCAATCAGATGCTGGGTGCGCGTGTACCGATGCGGCTGGAAGATGGCGATGATGCGCGAATAGCGGCACTGCCGGGCGGCCGCCAGAGTCGCCCGAATCTCCGTGGGGTGGTGGCCATAGTCGTCCACCACCGTGACTCCATTCACCTCGCCGCGCGTCTGGAACCGCCGGTCCACGCCGGTATAGCCGTCCAGCGCTTCACGAATCTTCTCCACATCGACGCCCAGCTCCATGCCGATAGCCAGCGCGGCGGTAGCGTTCAGCACGTTGTGGAAACCCGGCACGTTCAGGCGAAACTCGCCCAGGTCACGGTCCTGCACGCGCACGTGGAAATGACTGGCCAGGTGTTCGCCGGCCGCCTGCGTCACCTGCACCTGCGCCTGCGGGCTCTGTCCGTAGGTAATGGTCCGCCGGTTGATGGCCGGCAGAATCTGCTGCACGTTGTCGTCATCCAGGCACAGCACCGCCGCGCCGTAGAACGGCACGCGATTGACGAACTCGGTGAAGGCCGAGCGAATCGCCTCGATGTCCGGGTAATGGTCCAGGTGCTCGCGATCGATGTTGGTCACCACCGCGAGTATCGGCGCCAGCTTCAGAAAGGACCCATCGCTCTCGTCCGACTCCACCACCAGCAGATCGCTTCTGCCGACGCGCGCGTTGCTTCCGCCCATGGCCGCGGCGCGGCCGCCCACCACCACCGTCGGGTCCAGTTCGGCGTGATTCAGGATGGCCGCAATCATGGATGTCGTGGTGGTCTTGCCGTGGCTGCCGGCCACCGCGATTCCGAACTTCAGCCGCATCAGCTCGGCCAGCAGCTCGCCGCGGGGAATCACCGGAATGCCCAGCCGCCGCGCTTCCACCACCTCCGGGTTCGCGGCGTCCACGGCGGAGCTGATCACCAGCGCCTGGGCGCCGGACAGGTTTTCAACGCGGTGCCCTTCATACACAACCGCGCCGAGACTGGTCAGCCGATCGGTAATAGGGCTCAGTTTGAGGTCGGAACCGCTGATGCGGTAGCCCAGATTGAGCAGCACCTCCGCGATGCCGCTCATCCCGATGCCGCCGATCCCGGTGAAATGCAGATGTTGCTGGCGGAAAAACACTTTTCCTACATATTGTTTCGGCTTTACGCCGTGAGGTCAAGCTTTATTCTCTTCTTCTGCTCACAAACACCGTTCCCAGCGCCAGCAGCACTCCTGTCACCGTGAGGATGCCGCCCGCGATCACCGAAGCCGGCCGGTACCGGAACTTCAGCTGGTGCGCTCCGGCCGGGACCACTACGCCGCGAATGCAGAAGTCCACTTCGCGGATCGGCTCGGCGCGCCCGTCCACCGTGGCCTGCCAGCCGGGATAGAACGTGTCCGAGAGAACCACCATGCCGCGGCATTTCATGTCCGCCCGAATCACCACTTCCGAGCTGCTGTACTTTACCAGGGTGACAGTGTCGCCGCTGCAGGCATCGAGAGCCGGCGGTTGCCCGGAGACCAGCGCGGTATCGTGCATGTCGTCGAGGTGATCGCGGGTCATCGTGAAGCCCTGCGCCGGTTCGATCATTTGCACGGCGCGGTGCACCGCCCAGGCGCGCGGGAACACGTTTGGATTCTCCCAGACCTTCAGCCCGCTCGCGCCGGTGAAGATTTCATGAGCGCCCGGCACGTTTGGAGCCTTCGCGCCGATGCTGTACTTCAGACCGAACAGCAAGCGCGTCTGCCAGGCGGCCCAGTCCGAGTAGATCACATTCGCGGTCACGCCGCCGACATAACTCTGGATGGCGTCGAAATCGTGATACCCGGGCCAGTTCGGGGGCAGCGCGTCTTCCACGGTTTCAATGCGGAAGCGCCCCGGCTGGCGGTGCAGGAATAAAGCAATGTCGGCGTTGCTTCGCAGTCGCTCGAAGTCTTTGTTGGCAGCCGGGCCGTCTTTGGCGGCCAGCGACCCGGTCCCGTTGTACAACTCGATGACGAGGAGCGGTAGCAGTACGGCGATCGCCTGCGTTCTGGTCAGCCCGCTGTGACGCCAGCCGGTGATGAGGGCCGCTGTCAGGAGCGCGAAAATCGCGGTCAGGAATCCGCTGTCGTCCACGAACCAGGCGCCTTTGTTGGCAAGCTGAATCGTAAACAGGATGCCGAACAGAAGAAAGCCGAAGCCCGTCAATGCCAGCGGCACGCGGCGAAGCCAGGCCGATGAGGTTCCCGACAGCAGCGCATCGGCGCCGGCGGCGGCGAGCACCGCAATGCCCAACGTGAAGAGCAGCAGCGCGCAGGAGGGCGCGCGCGATTTATCCACCTCCGGAATGAGGGCGTAGCTGAGGCCCTCGATCACCCCGCGTGGCCCGAGCGCGTAGAGCAGCGCGCACGCCGCGAGCATCGCGAAGAACCGGACCGCAGGCCGGCGCCAGCACATCACCACTGCGAGCACTCCCAGGCTCAGCGCGACGATTCCCGCAAAGGCATCGATATAACCGGGCATGTGCGGAATGACGATGCCGGGGAGGAACCGTGGAGCGAAGGAGTACTGCGCGTGGATGTAGTAGGGTATCGGATCCTGCCAACCAACCGGCTTCAGCGCTCCCACCCAGCGCAGAGCGAGGTGGCCAAACTCAGCTGCCGGCAGGATCTGCAACGCGCCGGTCAGCCCGGCGATCACCAGAAAAATGGCCGCATGAGCAACCGAGCGCCAGTCCGGCCGGCCTCGGCGCAAAATGAGGAACGCCCATGTGGCCATCGCCGCAAGGGTCAGGAACATGGGCATCTGATGATGCCCTGCCAGCCAGGAGATGCCCAGGAACATGCCGCCGAGCGCTGCGCTCTCGAGCGGCCGGTATCCCCGGCTGACCCGCAGCAGGAACAGGAACACCAGCGGCGCCCAGATGGCCGCGTTCAGCATCTGCGGCCAGGTGACCAGGCCCATGAATCCCACAAAGCTGAAGATCATTCCCGCGATGAGAGAGGCGGGTCGGGAAAGGCCGCTGTCGCGGCAAAGAAGATAACAGAACAGCAGCGCCAGGAAATGGATCAGGATGAAATACTTGTTCAGCAGCGCATCCGAGAGATCGCCGCTCCCTTTGTGCGACCCGGCGAACAGCAGCCAGTTGAGCGGGGCTGCGCCGCCCGGCTGCGCCTGCCCGAGGATGGGCTGGCCGAGCCATATATGGGGGTCCCAGAGCGGAAACGCGCCCCGCTTCCACTGCCGCGCCTCCTCCTGAAACCACGGCAGGTTCTGGTAGGCCACGTCCCGACCTGCCACCCACGTGTACTGTTTCGGCAGCAGGAGCTTCCAGTAGAAGGCTACGGTGACCAGCAGCAGTGCGATGGTGGTGAGCGCCGCGCCTGCCAGGCGGGGCCTCGCCTTATCCACCACGCCGTCCCGCCCATGCGAAGATGCCGCCCAGCACGAGGCCGAGCACGCTCAGAAGCGCGCCCGCGAACACCGACCATGGCCGGTAGCGCATGCGTATCTCATGAAGGCCGGCCGGCACGATAACGCCGCGCAGGCACGAATCGACCTCGAGTATCGGCTGCGCGGCGCCATCCACCGTGGCCTGCCATCCTTTATAAGCGGTGTCGGAGAGGATCACCATGCCTTTGCATTTCATGTCGGCTCGGATCGCCACTTCGGATGCGTGGTAACGAGTGAGAGCCACTGTGTCGCCCGTGCAGGAGTCGAGCTTCGGCGGCGCGTCAAACAGGAAAGCGGTGTCGTGCAGGTCCTGAAGGCTGTTCTCCACCATGTCCTGGCCTTCCGGCGGACCTGGAAGCTTAATGGCGTGATGCACCGTCCATACGCGCGGAAACGCCCATGGATTTTCCCAGACCTTCAGCCCGCCGGCGCCGGTGAAGATGTCTCGCGATCCGTCGATGAGCGACTTGCGCGAGACGCTGTAGCGGACGCCGTACAGAGATCGCTCCCGCCAGGACGCCCAGTTGGAATGGTACACGTTCAGCGTGATACCCGCCAGATACCCGCGGACAGTATCGAGGTTGTTAAACTCGGCCCAGTTTAGCGGCAGCTCGTCGCCGGTTTCGAGTCGCCACGGACCGGGCAACCTGTGCAGGAATGCCGTGATCTCGGCGTGGCTGCGGATGGCATTCAGGTCGGCGGACATTTTCGGGTCGTTGCGGTCTGCCAGGTAGCGGGTCCCATTCGTCAGTTCCACGAGGACAAGGATCAGCAGGACCGCGATCGCCTGCCCTCTATTGACGCTGCCATGCTGCCACGCAGCGATTATGCCAGCGGCAGCAAGCGCGATGAACGCCGAAAGAAAAACCGCATCGTCGACCTGCCAGGCGCCCTTGTTGGCGAACAGGATGCCGACACAGATGGCGAGCGTTGCGCAGCCGAATACGGCCAGGCCGGCCGTGATGCGGGCAGGCCAGCGCGTCTGCCCGTCCGGGTGGAGAGCCTGTTCCGCGAGGGCGTCGCAACCGGCGGCTGCGAGAACGGCAACGGAAACGCCGAAGAGCAGGAGCGCCATATGCGGGGTGCGAGCCTTGTCGGCATCGGGAGTAACGGCATAGAGAAGTCCCTGGAAGAAACCGCGCGGTCCGAGTGAGAACGCGAGCGCTCCGAGGCCGACCGCGGTGAAGAACCGCACCTCACGGCGGCCCCAGGCCACGCCAACGGCCGCAAGCGCCAATGCCAACGCGGTAATTCCAACGAACAAACCGGGTTCGCCGAATTGCGGAAACACGATGCCCGGCAACGACTGCGGCGCCACCGAATACGCGGCGTGAACGTAGTACGGCACCTTGTCTTTCCACCCGACCGGTTCCGGCGCACTGACCCACCGCAGTGCCCGCACGCCATATTCGTGAATGGGCAATATCTGGAAGGTGCCCACCAGGACCGCGGTCAGGAAGAAAAGAACGGCAAGGCCGCCGGCGCGCCAGTCGGGCCTGCCGCCACGAAGAATGACGAAGGCCCAGGCAATTGCCGCGGCAATCGCCATAAACATCGGTATCTGATGATGGCCGCCGAGAAATGCCACACCGAGAGACACGCCGCCAAGCGCCGCGCTGGCGAGACGCTTATAGCCTCGTACCACGCGAAAGAGGAAAAGTAACACCAGGGGGGCCCAGACGGCCCCGTTGAGCATCTGCGGCCACGATGTTACGCCAACCGTGGAACCGAAACTGAAAAGCATCGCGCCAAGGATGGACGCCGTTCGCGATAACGCGAGATCGCGGCAGAGAAGGTAACAGAACAGCAGCGCCACGAAGTGAATGGCGACGAAGTACCACTGCAGCGATGCCGTCTGAATATGGCCGTGGCTATCGAGCGGCAATGCGAACAGGAGCCAGTTCAGCGGGTACGCAGCGCCCGGCTGTCCCTGACCGAGAAGCGGCTGACCGAGCCAGAGGTGAGGATCCCAGAGTGGAAACTGGCCGGCATGCAACTGCCGGGCTTCCTCTTCAAACCACGGCAGCACCTGGCCCGTGAGATCGTAGCCCGAAACCCAGTCGAACTGGTATGTAAGCGTGAGCTTCCAGTAGAACAGCGCCGCGATCGCAAGCAGCAGCAGGACGGTACCGGATTCGCGCAGAAGCGTCTTCCTGCGACCGGAACGAACAGCCTCCGCCGCCTCCTGTTCTATCAAATGTCCAGGGTATCATCTCCAGGCTCAGCCGAACTGCCCGCAAAAAATGGGAAGAGCTTTGAACCTCTCGGCTCAAAGCTCAAGGAACCTGGTTGGGCAGGGTTTCTCAGATTGGGTTATTGAAGAAACTGCAAGGTTTGGTTCGAACTGAAGGTGTTGGCTGGGGAGCAACCTTCGTTCCTTGAGCCTTCCCGTATTTCACGTTCTTCCAAATAGCAAGCTGCATACCAAACCGGAAGCTGTACATTCGCTTGAATAGACGAAAGTAGAAGCCGTTCGGATTCGTAAAAAATTACCGGCATGGTACACGTATGCTGCAAAACTGAATGTCACGTTTCAATCTGGGTGTCGAACCGCGATACGCTGGGCACAGCTATGAGGTCCATTGCGCTCGTCAGCATGCTGCTTTGCGCCACCGCCGCGGCCGCGCCGGGCCCGCGCACCAGCGCCGAACAGGTATTCCAGCGCGTGTCCACAGCCCTTGCCACGTATTACAACGACCACGACCTGGCCGAGGAACTCAGCAGGACCACACTGACGGGGCGCCTGCCCGGGGATGCGATCACCGTGTTACAGAAGGAGGGTGTCGGCCCATCGACACTGGCGGCCCTGCAGTCGCTGCGCGAACGCTCGGCAAGTTTGCCGGCTTCGGCTGCCGCTGTAGTCGATCTGTCGATTCCATCCGTCACCGAAGAGCGCGACACATTTCATCGCATCGATATGTTCGTGCGCGGCTACGCGAAGAGCCTGCCGAATTTCTTTTGTCTGTCGGTCACCCGCTTCGTCGAGAGCGGCAAGCGAACCGACGGGGGCTGCGGCAAAGCCGATAAACGCGCGGACTGGCGGCATCCGCAAACAGTGACGGAGGAGGTCCGTTACGTTGACGGGGCGGACTCGTACAACACGACGCTGGTGAATGGCAAACCCGACAGCCGTTCCATGGCCGAGATCCGCAATGCGTACACCCGCGGCGACTTCGGATCCATGCTGACCATGACCCTCGACCCGGCGAGCGCAGCCCGCTTCTTCTGGGACCACTGGGAGACTCTGCATGCACAGCGCGTGGCGGTGTACCGCTACTCGGTAGACCAGGAGCATTCCCAGTATCGGGTGTGTTGCACCTCCGCGGGCCTGGTGAGGCGTAACGGTTTCATAGTGCCGGAGAACCGGCGTACCGCGTGGATGTCCGCATACCGCGGCTATCTGTACGCTGTTCCGGACAACGGCGCGGTAGTGCGGCTGACTGTTGAGAACTTCGACATACCGGCGACATCCGATATCACCGAAGCCCGCCATCTCTACGAGTACTCACGGGTGAACCTGAACGGGACCGATTTCTGGCTTCCCTCGCGAGCGGTGCACTATGTCCGCGCCGGCGGATACCGCTGGGAGTCGGAAATGGAGTTCTCGAAGTATCACAAGTTCGGCGCGGACACTTCGATCACGTTCCCGACGAATTAGCAGCACACTGAACTCGCTGCGCAGGAACACGCAACGGGCCTGCGAAGTATGAGCCAAAGCTGAGCCACTGTGCCGTCCCCACTCGGCAAATAAGCCAGACACCGGCTGGCCGACCGCGTGCTTACACTTGCAACGACCCTTGTTGACAGCCATGGCGCCAGGAGGTGAGACCATGCGCTTACACCCGATCCGGCTCGGTCCGGCGTGGACGCAGTTCTCGGTCATCGTTTTCGTGCTGTTCCTTCTCTTCCTGTTCATCCTGGTCTTTGCCTCTCAGCACAACTGAGCGGCGATAAGGCTGAAGCAGGCGGCGGAGACGGAACGATACTGAGCGTGTGCCTGCCGTGGCGCGGATTCCTGCCCGCTTAACCCATGCTCGATTGTGGACAATCAGCTCTCGATGCGCGCCGTCTCCGGCATGGGCAGGTTCTGCCAGAAGCCGGTGAGCACGTCCAGCGTATCGCCGATATTCTCGAAGTGTGGCAGGCTCTTCGCGCCCTCGACATGGGCGACGCGCCAGTTCGGATGCGCGCTCACGAACTCCGGCAGTGCGTCGAAAGCGACGTAATCATCCTCGTTGGCGATCACCAGCGTGGGCGTGGTCAGCTCGCCATACACGCCGCGAATTCCGGGCGTGAACAGGTGTCCGCTCAGGAAATAGAAAGGGGCGAAGCGGGCCGCCAGTTGATGGCTGGTCCGGTAATCGTATTCCACCATCTCTTCACTGACCGGCCCGGCAAACGTCTTCCTGAGGAAGTAGCGGATGGAGCGCTTCGTGGTCAGCAGGTCATAAAACGGCTGGCTCCATACCGGAAACGATGCCGTTCGGAAGATCTGCTCCGACCCCTCGCGATGCTCCACGTCGTCGAACCCCGTCGGCGACACGAGCGTGAGCGAATGGAACAGATCCGGCCTCCGCGACGCCGCGATGGCCGCGAACTCCGCTGAAAGCGAAAGCGCCACCAGGTCCACCCGCGCTGCCGGCACGTGAGACTCGACCCACTCGATCAGCGTGTCCGCGTAGAGGCCGGGGAAATAGACGCGGTCAGCGCGATCGGAAAACCCGAACCCGGGCAGGTCGATCGCGTACACCGGACGTTCGCCCCGGAATGCGTCGAAAAGCGGACGGATCTCGTAGGCCGACGCCGCGGCGTTGACGCTGTGCACCAGAGCGAGCGGCCGCCCACTGCCGGACTGGTCCGCATAGTGGCTGACGTGTCCCCCGCCGTAGCTGGAAAACCGGTTCCGCGGCGCGTCGATGGCGTCCGGCAGGGGCATCTGATGATTCACAAATATGGCGCTGTAGGCGATCCAGGCGCCGCCCAGTCCGACGCCGCCGGCCAGCACCGCACCGGCGCCCTTGGCGATTGCCGTGATCAGATCGGGGACGATTCGCCGGTCTTCGGACTCAGCCATAAACAATGTGATGCTCGGGATTGCCGGAAGTTTCCTGAGCCTCCTCCCGTGGTGGAAGCCCACGAGTTCCGTTGCGTTTCTCCACCAAAAACCATTTTTCGCTCCTTCTGATACGATGGAGACGTCAATCCTACAATTCTTATGGCGTCGCCGTCCAGATCGTCACCAGATCGAGGAGGCAACGCGTCAGCATGAAGCCGGCTTCATATTTCTGTCGTCACACCGGCTGACCAGGAGCGCTTACTTAATGGTCGTTACATCCGAATTACTCAGCCTGCAGCATGGGCTCTCGTTCGAGGACTTGTACAACCGCGATGGACTCGTCCGGCTGGATCAGGCATTCGTCGACTCTCTGAAAGCTTCCAATGTCGACCTGTTCAACCGGCTCATGGCGGCGAGGGCCGGCGTCACCCTCGCGCCCAAAGAAGAATCGGAGCTCATCATTGCCCTTTCGCCGGTGGTGGACGAGTTCCTCGGCGAGTTGTTCGGCATCACGGCCGAGCTTCGCGAGTTTCAGGAAAGAACCGCGGCTCTGGCGCCGAAGTACATCGTAAAGCGGAAGTTCGTGCACAAGAAGGCGCTCACCGGCATGACCGAGGAGAAAGCCTCGGCCATCGACGGCGAGGCGCTGGCCGCGGACCTCGAGGCCCTGTTCGGGGAACCGGTGAACGACGACAGCTTCGCCGCCAATGTCTACAGTTGGATGAGCGACGAGAAGCAGCACGCCGCCAGCATCCAGAAGGCGGCGCAGTACGCAGCGTGGGCGACGCTCGCGCCCGCCGGCAAGCAGAAACACCGCGGCACGACATTGTTCCGGGCGCCGGGGAAGATCGACCATTATCATCTTGTACCGGTGGAGACCGTCGTCCAGGACGGTGTGACGAAGATGCTCTTCGGGCCGGAGCACTGGCGGCATCGCGAGGCCTTCCACCTGACCGACGGCGGAACCGACCTGCTGGGCGCGCTCGATCAGGCCAACTACTGCATCCATTGCCATAACCAGGCCAAGGACTCCTGCCGCACCGGCCTGAAGGAGAAGACCGGCGAGTTCAAAAAGAGCCCATTCGGAGTAACGCTCGCCGGCTGCCCGCTCGAAGAAAAGATCTCCGAGATGCATACGGTCAAGCTGCAGGGCGACACCATCGGAGCGGTGGCCATCATCGCCATCGACAATCCATTGGCGGCCGGGACCGGTCATCGCATCTGCAACGACTGCATGAAGTCCTGTATCTTCCAGAAGCAGGACCCGGTGGACATCCCGCAGGCCGAGACGCGTACTTTGAAGGACCTGCTCTCGCTGCCGTGGGGATTCGAGATTTACAGCCTGCTCACGCGTTGGAACCCGCTCAATTTCAACCGGCCGATTCCGAAGGCCGAGACGGGCTATAAGGTCCTGGTGGTGGGCCTTGGGCCCGCGGGATACAGCCTGGCCTACCATCTGATGAACGATGGCCACACCGTGGTGGGCATCGACGGCCTGAAACTCGAACCCGCCGAGCCGGAGCTCTCGGGACTTACGCCCACTGGCAAGCGCGTACCGTTCCGGCCCGTGCGCGACGTGAGCGAGATCTACGAATCGCTGAACAACCGCGTGATGGCGGGATTCGGCGGCGTGGCCGAGTATGGCATCACCGTGCGCTGGGACAAGAACTTCCTGAAGGTGATTCGCCTCATCCTGGAGCGGCGCGAGCAGTTCCGGATGTTCGGCGGCGTGCGCTTCGGCGGCACGCTCTCCATCGACACCGCGTTCGGGCTCGGCTTCGACCATGTCGCTCTGTGCGCGGGCGCCGGAAAGCCCACGGTCATTCCCATGAAGAACGCGCTCGCGCGCGGCGTCCGCCAGGCATCCGATTTCCTGATGGCGCTGCAGTTGACCGGCGCGGCCAAAGCCGAATCGATTGCCAACCTGCAGATCCGCATGCCCATCGTAGTGATCGGCGGCGGTCTGACGGCCATCGACACGGCAACCGAATCGCTCGCCTATTACGTGGTGCAGGTGGAGAAGTTTCTCCACCGCTACGAGACGCTGTGCGCCGAGCGTGGTGAAAGAACCGTGCGCGCCCGCTGGAACAAGGAAGAGGCCGGGATCGCCGACGAGTTCCTGACCCATGCCCGCGCTATCCGCGCCGAACGCGAGCTGGCCGCCGGCGAAGGCCGCGATCCGGAGCTGCTGCCGCTGCTGAATTCCTGGGGCGGCTCGACCATCGCCTATCGCCGGCGCCTGATCGACGCGCCCAGTTACACGCTCAACCACGAAGAAGTGACCAAGGCGCTGGAAGAGGGCGTGCGTTTCGCCGAGTGTCTGACGCCGGAAGAAGTCATGGTGGACGAATACGGCCACGCGAAAGCGCTGAAGGTCAGCAAGTCGCGCTTCGATGAGGAAAAGGGCAAGCTGGTTCCGATTGGCGAGACCGCGGTCCTGCCCGCGGGCAGCATTATCGTCGCAGCCGGTACTCAGCCGAACACCGTGCTGGCGCGCGAGGACCCGAACAACGTGGTGCTCGACGGGAAGTACTTCCAGGCCGTGGACGAAGACGGCAATGCGATTCGTCCTGAGCGGTCAGTGAAACCGTCGGCCGTTCGCGTCCTGATGAACCTTCGTCCGGACGGGCGCGCGATGAGCTTCTTCGGGGATCTGCATCCATCATTCTTCGGCAACGTGGTGAAGGCCATGGCCAGCGCGAAGATCGGGTACCCGGTTGTTTCGCGGACGCTGGCGAAGCGGGCTCCATCGGGACCGGAGCCGGCGGAGCTGCTGAACAGCCTGACCACGGAGCTTCGCGCGGTGGTCCACGACGTGGTGCGGCTGACGCCAAACATCATTGAAGTGATTGTCCACGCGCCTATCGCGGCTCGGGCATTTCATCCCGGCCAGTTCTATCGCCTGCAGAACTACGAATCGCTCGCGCCGCGCGCGAACGGGACCATTCTGGGCATGGAAGGCATCGCGCTCACCGGAGCCTCGGTGGACCGTGAACGCGGCCTGCTCTCTGTGATCGTGCTCGAGATGGGCGGCTCGTCAGACCTCTGCGCCATCCTGAAGAAGGGCGAACCGGTGATCCTGATGGGGCCGACCGGATCTCCCACCGAAACACCGTCCGGCGAAAATGTGCTGCTGGCCGGAGGCGGCCTCGGCAACGCCGTACTGTTCTCCATCGGCCAGGGCCTGCGCGCCAACGGATCGAAGGTGGTCTACTTCGCCGGTTATAAGAAGGTGGTGGACCGCTACAAGATCGACGAGATCAAGCGCGCCGCCGACGTGGTGGTGTGGTGCTGCGACGAGGCGCCCGGCTTCGAGCCCGACCGCCCGCAGGACCGGACCTTCGTCGGCAACATCGTGGATGCCATGGTGAATTACGCCAACGGCAGTCTGGGCATTCCCGACATTCCGCTGGACACGGTGGATCGCATTATCGCGATCGGTTCGGACGGCATGATGGCCGCGGTGGCGCGCGCCCGCCACGGAGTGCTCGAGCCGTACCTGAAGCCATGCCATCGCGGCATCGCCAGCGTCAACTCGCCGATGCAGTGCATGATGAAGGAGATCTGCGCGCAGTGCCTGCAGCTCCACAAGGACCCGAATACGGGCGAGGAGACGGTGGTGTTCACCTGCTTCAACCAGGATCAGAGCCTGGATATGGTGGACTGGGCGACGCTGCGTTCGCGTCTCTCGCAGCAGGGCGTGCAGGAGAAGCTGACCGCGCAGTGGATCGATCGGTCACTGCGGATGATCGGGGCACGGCCGCCGCTGGCTAACGCTACGGCGTAAGCGGGCGCGCCGTTCCGCGTGAGAAACTGGCGCCGGTCGGCGGAGCGGGCGGGTTCTCCTGGAAACCGTGCTGCGAGCGCTTGCCGGGAGGCGAAGATGGGTACGGTAACCCAGATGAACGCCGATGGCCGGCTGCGAGGTCGTTTGTCGGGACCGGTTCCACATAAGGGCACGGTTGGAATCGGGCACGTGCCCCTACGGATCGGTAACTTATTGGAATTCATTGGCGATCTGACGTAAACGCCCGGCGTGGTGTGCGCTGTTGCCCTCCACTGCCAGTGCCACCCGGTTTCAGGACATTCACGCTGATGCAGAGGCACTTCGCGGTATTATGAACCGCCGAATTGTTCCGGCAGGACGTCTGGCAGACAGGATTGTATGCCTTCTTTGCCTATGTATTAATGGGCGAGGTCGACACGGCGCACGCAAAGGCTGAGGCCCTGCGGGCAGTATATCCCGAATCCACTAAGCTTGCGTCCTATTGGGTGATGTCAGCCCCGCGGTCCATGCTGCTGAGCGCCGTCGAAGCCCGGTTGAGCGCTGCGGAAATGGCCGATGCCGATGTGGCTCTTGCCCTGGCGCGGCGAGCTCTTGCGGCATTCGATGTCTCGAAAGCGCTTCGATATGCCGACGCGGCCGCGAAAGCGGTACCGTCATCGTCGCAACCGCAGATCGTCATCGCTCAGGCCAACTTTGGACGATTGGTGGGAGTCGAAAAGGCACCGGGACTGCCGGTTATACCCAGACAGGAACTCGAATCGCGCATCGAGGAGGCCCTGACGGAAGCACTTCGCCTAGCCGAAGCAGAGCATGACGACAAAAACCGACTTGAGGCATTACTCATGCGTAGCAACTTCCGGCTGATTCAGAAGCGCCCTGCCGATGCCGAGATCTATGCATTGGAAGCACATCGAATCGATCCCGACAACGTTCAGGTGTTGATAGCTCTTTCCAACATACTTTCGAACACCTCCGACATTGACGGGGCGATCAAACTTCTGGAACGCGCGCATCGCATAAACCCCCTTGCCGACGTCGAGTTTATGTACGCGCGTGCTCTCTTGCGCCGAGGGGAGGCTCAGGATCTCGACCTTGGCATCGCTGTACTTTCGGCGTTGGAATTGGAGCCCCTGCCGGCGCCCATGAAAGGTGTCGTCGCGACGCTCGCCGTTCAAGGAACGTTGCGTAAAGGAGACCAGGCTTCGGCGGTGGCTTATCTCGAAGGCGCTTCGGGAGAACTTGAGACGACTGTGGGGAATGCATTGCGCGGCTATATCGCGCACAGTGAAGGAGACCGAAGCAGAGCGCTGGAATTCGCCAAGTGCGCCCAAAGCGAAATCTCGTCCGCGACAGCCCCCGAGACAAAGGAGTTGTTGGCGCGTCTTTTCATGATGGCGGATCAGCCCGGACGGGCGTTGCCGCTTTATCTGGAGCTCTTCGAACTCGACTACGAATCATTCGACAGCGGTCAGCTCCTGGATTGTGCTGCGCGACTTCACCGGGACGACGTCGTGATTTCAACATGCGCAACGTTGCAGGAACGGGGCATGGATGAATGGGCCGTTGTCAACTTTGAGGTTCGGTACCTGCAAAAGTATTCGCGCGAAAAAGCGCTTCATCGACTGGACCAGTTCCTATTGGCACATCCCGGTCACAAACTGGCTTTGCTGACGCGCTCCATTATAGGAGTTCAATCACAACGACCGGAGTTAGTGAAGGGAAATGTGACCGACCTTCTGCCAGTCGAAGAGTTGCCTCCGGAATATATCCTTCCTGCTGTACACATACTTCGGTATTCAGGAGCTGGTAACGATGGTTTCGACTACGCGTACCGTTACCTTCGCGTTCATTTCGATGATATTCGGGCTCATCAGGCGCTGATTCTCAGCGGCACGCCCGGAGACGCGTCTATCGATATTCCTCCGACTCTTGAGGTCATTCAAATCGGCTCTGCCGTCTGCATCCAGGAGGATCTGAGCGGGTCTCTGCGTTGGTTTGTTCTCGAGGACACCGATCATCCGAATGCCCAGTTTGAGGAACTACCGATGACTTCGCCGCTGGCTGCTGAGTTGTTGAATAAGCGTGTGGGCGAGACTGTCATTCTCGGAAAGGGCCACATGGAGAACCGAGTTGCGACGATCCGCCAGATCATGCCAAAGTACGTGCGTCGCTATCAGGATTGTATGGCTGAGATGCAGATCCGGTTTGGAGATGCGAGCTCCATCGAGTCGGTACACGTCGGATCGTCGGAAGCCGAGATGCGGAAGAGCTTGGAAAAACTTCTCGAATCCATAAAGCGACGCGCAACAGCCTTCTCGCAGGTAAGGAAGCTGTACGATGACCTTCCCATCTCGCTGCATATGTTTGGGGAACGCTTCGGAAAAAATGCTTTTATTGGGTTGATAAATTTGGCACAACAGGAAGGCCAGCCAGTTAAGTGTTCTTTTGCAACGTTCGAGGAGCGAAAGCACGCAGTCTCTGCATTGCAGACATGCGTCAGTGTAATCGTTGATATAACTGCGCTGGCTACGATCCGCATGATCGGCCTGGATGAGATTGTCGAAAAGAAGCGGTTTCGGCTTCAAATGACTGAGGGCACCTGGAATGAACTCCAGGAAACGCTTGGCGCTGATCTCATGTCGAACGTGACGGAGGGCACGATCAGCTACGATGACGGCGGCCCCAGGTTCACACAGGAGACCGCCGAGCAGAAGGCGGTGAGGCAGGGTCAGGATCAGGCTTTTCTCGATCGTGTCAGAGAGACCATTGAGATCGTTCCTGTCATCGAGCTCGCGACGCTTGAGCCAGCCAGGAGGGAACCGCTCGAGAAGATGTTTGGTCAATACGGGGCAGAATCAATGATGCTTGCATCCATATCCGATTCTGTTCTTTGGACTGACGACCTGATTCAAGCTCAGATTGCAGCGAATGAGTTCGGTGTGAAGAGAGCCTGGACGCAGCTCGTAGTGGAACAGATGGCCCAGTTCGGGCAAATATCGGATTTGGAGAGAGATCGTGCGACGGCCGCACTTGTCGGCCTGGAGTATGTCGCTACGAGCTTTGATAGCCGCTCTCTTCTTCGAGCGGTCGAGATGTCTGACGCGACGCCCTGGCGCTGGCCCTTGAAACAGTTCGTCGAGATCTTCCGTAAACCGAATGCCGATCTTCAGGGACTCTTCGGGATCTTCGTGGAGTTCGTCTCCAACCTCCATCGTGAGCCATACCTGCCGGAATCGCGATGCAAAGTCGCGACGGCGTTTCTTGAGGGGTTGTGGGGCAACGTTCCGGTCCGCCTACCGTTGCTCCGTCTTAGGAGGGCGAGTACGCAGTTCTTCGCCCTGAACTCAGTCGGGCAAGTTCAGTTCGATCAATGTTTTGACCAATGGCATCGAACGTTACCGGACAAACTGGTAAGCCTTTGATGCGGACCGATTGCGGGACGAGTCCGAAAGCAAAAGTCGACTTCGATCATGGAGGTTTAGAGCCCGGCAATGATCGCTTCACGTGCGATGCCCTTGTGCTGTGCGACCGCACGGAGAATTGAAACTGAGCGTGCCAAGGCGGAGTGGATGGTGAGCCGGGATGGCGATCCGATGGTGGGGTCGGCTCAGAAGTTTCGAGAACAATGTGACTGCCGACCTGATGGACCTTCCTGTATTGCCAACTTCGGCACAACAGCGCGGCGAGGTCTGTGCCGGAGACGTCGCGAGGGACCTTCATGCCACTAACAGGACTTCATCGCGGACGAGGCGAAGCCGAACTCGATCGGGACGCGGCCGGTCAAAGAAGAACGCGGCGGTTGCTTCAAGGACGTTCAGGCGCAATTCGTCCCAGGTGGCGCCTTCCGTGAAGATGCTTTCCGTCAGGCATTCGGCGCAATAGCCGCCATCGGCCTCCTGGGTGACCTCGAACACCAGTTCGGACATACCCCATAGTACGACAGCCGCCCGCACGAGAATTTCGGATGGATTTGCAATATTACTCCCGCCGAAGTCGGCTTTGGCTCGGTCACCGGCGCCCGCCAGACCGAGCGTGCGAACCGTTTGGGCACCGGGTTTCCAGCCTGACCGGCCGCAGGACCGGACGTTCGTCGGCAACATCGAGGATACCATGGTGAACTACGCGAACGGTAGTCTGGGCACGCCGGATATCGCGCTGGACACGGTGGATCGGATTATCGCGATCGGCTCGGACGGCATGATGGCGGCGGTGGCGCGCGCCCGCCATGGTGTGCTCGAGCCGTACCTGAAGCCGTGTCATCGCGGCATCGCCAGCGTCAACTCGCCGATGCAGTGCATGATGAAGGAGATCTGCGCGCAGTGCCTGCAGCTCCACAAGGACCCGAATACGGGTGAAGAAACGGTAGTGTTCACCTGCTTCAACCAGGATCAGAGTCTCGACATGGTGGACTGGACGACGCTGCGTTCCCGTCTCTCGCAGCAGGGCGTGCAGGAGAAGCTGACCGCGCAGTGGATCGATCGGTCACCACGCATGATCGGCGCGCGGCACCGCTGGCTAAGGCTACGGCTTGAGGACGGTGGTCCGCCGCACGGCGTGCGATCGCGCCCTGGCGTCACATTCTGAAAAACAGAATCTCGCGTTCACTTATTTCGTTCGCAGGCAGTTTCATGTACACTCCTCGATATGCAATTCGACCCTGCATTTGCGCATGATGCACTAATCCCTCTGAGCACAAGCGCATATCAATACTCCTGGAATCAAAAGCCGGTATTCCCAGCAGGTTGGGAACAAACAGGCGTTGTTACGGTTGATCAGTCAGTCATCGACCACTATACGGCTTCAGGACTTGCGAAAATCGTCCTGACCGAGGACTGCAACTGGGGAGTGGTTGCGCGCAAAGGCGAGACGTCGGTAATCGCGATCCGTGGCACCGAAACCCAGCACCAATGGCTTGATGATTTCAGAGCCATCGCGCAGCCAGTGCAACAAGGCCTGTGGTGGATGCACCAGGGCTTCAATGATGTATGGAACTCGATCTCGGCAAGCCTGCGGGCGGCGTGGGACACCGCATGTTCGGCAAACGCCCAGGTCTACATAACCGGGCACAGCCTGGGCGCCGCAGTCGCGCTGATCATGGGCGTGCAACATCCGGAGGCTTTCACCTGGACCTTTGCCGGTCCCGCGGTATTCTCACCGGTACGCGGGGTTCCACCGGCAGCAAACGTGGTCCGGGTAGTGAATTCGAGTGATCTCGTACGTAAGGTTCCGCTTCCGCCTTTGTATCAGCACATCGGGCAGGAACTCTCGGTTACCGGCGCGGCGGACCAGTTCGACTGGGCTCTTCAGCATTCACTGGATACGTATGCCGCAGGACTCGCCAGGCTGATCGTACGGTAGACAGGGTCGGGCATTACACATTCGACGTCTGCCAGCCCCGAAGACGCCCGCTGGCGATCACGAGTGCTCAGGCGAGCAGCCGGTCCGGCCATCACAACAGCAATTATTGCCATTCCTGCGCACGCGATGAGCACGGCCGAACCAGCGGAGCAGCGCCGCCGGACACAAGTTCCAGAATGAGCGCCCGTGTCCTTCAACAGGACGCACCTACGGCTCCTGTCCCGGATCTGTCGTCGATCACATTTGAGCCGTCCGCGTGCGGAGGCGCCGACGCTCCATCCAAAATGCGCTCTCTGGAGCAACACGAGAGCCTCGCTGCCGTCGCGGCAATCGTCGACTGAATGGCAGATGAGGTCGCCGGTTCCTCGAAATGGAGAACTCCAGAGATCCGGGTTGTTCCTCCCCCATCGGGGCAGAAGGTGTTGGCGTTTGGATATCGCGAATCGAAAATCGGGGTGACCGAGAGCGCAGACGGCAATCACCACATTGTGCTGAATGATGTCGGGACCACGTCGATTGGTGAGGTTGGGCAGATTTTTCCCGAACGACGTGACTCGTCGATGTTGACGTTTCCGTGTTTTTTGGCGGCGTGATGGAAGGCGCGGGCAGACTTGAACTGCCATCCTCAGGGTAGAAACCTGAGGCCTTTCCGTTGGACGACGCGCCCACATCAGGGGATTCCCGGCCGGACTCGAACCGGCATTGACTCGTCAGGACCGAGTAGTCCTGTCCGTTGGACGACGGGAACCCTGGTGGGGCCACTCGGACTCGAACCGAGATTTCCAGCTTAAAAGGCTGGTTGCCTGCGCCATTGACGGATGACCCCGAAATGGTGCCAGGGCTGAGAATCGAACTCAACTGTTCCTCTTTGTAGGAGAGGCGTCCGCGACCAGCGAACCTCCCTGGCATGTGCCGCAGCGTGGTGTCGATCCACGATCCAGGCGCTAATCAGGCGCGACCCGTTATAAGTGGGCTTGAGGCTCCGGCCTCCCCTGCGGCAAAACTGGCTGACGGGGCTGGACTCGAACCAGCACGGACGCGGTTAACAGCCGCGCGCATTACCTTTCTGCCACCCGTCAATTCTGGTGGGAGCGGTCGGAATCGAACCCACTGCCTGACGGCTAAGAGCCGCCTGCTCATCCCCATGAGCTTCACTCCCCTGAAACTGGTAGCGTAGGTGGGTGCCGACCCCACTATCACCTGATTGAAAGTCAGGGCACTCATCCGTTCGTGCTCTACGCCGTGGTAAGGCTGGTCGGATTCGAACCGACGATCTCCTGAGTGAGAATCAGGCGGCTTAATCCGTCTCGCCGACAGCCTATATAATCTGGCGGTGCATACGAGGATCGAACTCGTCTGGGCTCCGTAGACAGCGGAGTGCCTCACCAGTCGGCCTATGCACCTGAAAACCTGCTCGTGGATGTCCGACCAATTAAACGCCGTCGGCTGCTACATCGCGGAGCTACCGCGCCCACGAACCGTGGTCCACCCGCGCCGACTCGAACGGCGGTCTCGGCCTTCGGAGGGCCGTGTCCTGTCCCCTGAACGACGGGCGGTGAATCTGGTACGGATGCAGGGACTCGAACCCCGATCTGAACGTTCGTAGCGTTCTGTCCTGATCCATTGAACGACACCCGCAAAATGGCTGACCGGCGAAGGGTCGAACTTCGAACCTCTGCGTTCAGAGCGCAGCGCTCTGCCAGTTGAGCTACCGGCCAGTGGCTGGGACGGATGGATTCGAACCATCGACATTGGGTTCCAAAGGCCCACGTTCTTCCACTGAACTACGTCCCACAATCTTTGCGGCTGTTCACGGACCCTACTACTCCGTTGCGAATGCTTCCTCTCCCCCGCCGCTCGGTGAGAAAGATGGGGTGGCCGGAGAGAATTGAACTCTCGTGGGCTGATCCACAGTCAGTCGCCTGAGCCACTCGGCCACGGCCACATCTGGTAGCGGGACTCCGAATCGAACGGAGATGATCCGGGCTTCAACCAGACGCCATGACCACGTAGGCGATCCCGCTGAATCTGGTGGATACGGAGCGAATCGAACGCTCATTTGCTGGGTGCAGGCCAGCGGTCCTCCCGTTGAACGACGTACCCAAGGTTGCGGATTTCCGAGTCGAACGGACTTTCAGAGGTTATGAGCCTCGCGTGACACCGGTTCACTTATCCGCATTGAACTGGTAGAGGTGGATAGAATCGAACTATCTCCCGGTCGGTTATCAGCCGAATGCTCGCCCGGAGAGCTTCACCTCTATGGAGCCCCGTGCCGGATTCGAACTGACTTTTCCGGATTACAGGCCCGGCGCATCGCCTTCAATGCTTACAGGGCTCGGAATTCTGGAGCCAATGGAGCGAATCGAACGCTCATCGGTTGCTTACCGTGCAACTGCTCTCCCATTGAGCTACACCGGCTGGAGCCGGAGGGGATATTCGAAACCCCGATCTCCGCGCTACGAGTGCGGCGCTCTTCCACTTGAGCTACTCCGGCATGGAGCGAGCGCGGAGAATCGAACTCCGTTAATCGGACAGGCGATCCGATGCCCAGCCAATAGGCCACGCCCGCGGAACTATGGAGCGGACGGAGATAATCGAAATCTCTTCTCTGGGTTGGAGGCCCAGGGCACACCCTATATACCACGCCCGCTCGCTTCACACTTGTGGTGCTCGTTCGGTTGTCAAAGACCTGCGCTCAAACACACCTGCAGCGGCTCGTCTCCATCGGGGAACAAGTTAGACAACACACCTCAACTTACTGCGCAAATACAAAAGGGGCGGCCATTTTTGGTGGCCGCCCCTTCTTGAAACCGGAATGTTATTCCAGGACGGTCAGGTCACCGCGCGCGCATCATGATTAATGCGCCTCTGCGTACCTTTGACTTCGGCCCCGACTTGGAATACGTGTATCACGCACTTACATCCTAAACTGCTCCGGCAACAAGTTCAAGCACTTTAATGTGCTCTTCACTTCGATCCATCGAAAGCGCGAACTTGAATGGCGGAGGAGGAGGGAATTCAACCCTCGATGGCCCTTGCGGACTCACGCCAGTTTTCGAGACTGGTGACATTAGCAACTCGTCCACTCCTCCGCATGCGAGAAACCTGGAGCGCCGCCGCGGAATTGAACCGCGCACGCCGAGTTTGCAGCTCGGCCGCTCGCCACTTGCTGTTGCGGCGCATGGCGCCCCGGGGGTGATTCGAACACCCAATCGCGGGTTTGGAATCACTATTGTCCAAATTAGCGCAATACCCCACATCGCGGCTTTGAAAACAACGGACATAACTAACCCTCCTCGCTGTTGACGAAAGCAGGTTGGGGGTGCCGGAATCGGGACATGCTGTCCAAATTAGGGTGAGAGCATCTTCCTCATCTCCACATTTCGCCACGGCGCGTCGGTTTTAATGCGTTCTGCTGTCCAACTTAGGGGGCTTCAATCCGCGAACGCCAGATTCATGGGGATCTGGGCGTCATGGATCCCCGCCAGTTCCGGCGGCGGCTGCAACTCCTTGTTCAGCAACTCGAACAAATCGCGGTAGACAAACAGCTGTTGCCGGATCAGAGCCACCAGGTTGGAGAGCGACCAGTTGCGCTGGCTGCGCAGCTGTACCCACTTGAACAGAAGTGCCGCAATGAGCGCGCTCCATACCTGCGTCTTCAATGCATTCGCACTGGTCCCGACGAAGGTTTTCACCCGCAACAACTGCTTTAGCGCTTTGAAGAACAGTTCGATCTGCCAGCGGTCGCGATAGATGGCCGCTATGGTGGTGGCGCCCAGCTTCAGGTTGTTGGTCAGAAACTCCAGCAATTCATCCTTCCCTTCGTTCCAGATCGTCACCAGCCGTAACGTCATCTCCCCGCCCGCCAACTTGCTGGAGCGCAGACGCACAATCTCATCCTTCACGACCTTGCAGTGCTGTGGAGGCGTCCGCTTCGCCACCACCTCCAAGGGCACATCCTTCTTGCGGCGCGTTACAAAGAAGGCGCCGTCGTTGTGAATGCTTTGCCACCACTGGTAATCCACATAGCCGCGGTCGAACACCACAATGGTGTCCCCGGCCCATTTCATCTGGCGAGCGGCAGCGAGATCCGAGCACTTGCCGTCGCTGATGAGTGCATACGATGGCAGATACCCGCCGTGGTTCAATTGCACGTGCAGCTTCACCGCTCCTTTGTGCCGCTTGTATTGCGCCCAATCGAACACCGACGCGCACAGATCGATGGTCGTGGAATCCAGGCTCACCAGCGGGTTGTGGAAACGGAACTTCCGCTTTTGCCTGGACGCCTCCCCACAACAGCGCTCTAACACCTCATAGAACACCTGCTCATACAACTGGAACGGCCGGTGATTATTGGCATAGGACAGCGTCGAACGCTTCGGCGCCAGCTCCACCCCGAGATGTTTCAGCTTGCCCTCGCTGGCCGCCAGGCCATTGCAAATCTCCCGCAGCGATTCGGCGTTCGCCAACTGGCAGAACATCATCGCCACAAACTGTCCCCAACTCCCAAATCCGCGCGCATGGCGCTCGGCTTTGGTCTCTCTGACGAGGCGCTCGAACATGCCGCGCGGGACCAACTGGATCATCTGCCTGAAAATGCTGCACACTGGGTTCATGCTGGAAGGCTCCTGGTAGTTTGGAATCGGACTTGCGATGCCCAATCCACGCTACCAGTCCTCCGGCACTGGCGTCGGCACCCGGTGGCAAGGTGTACCGGACCCATTTCGGCCTAACCTAATTTGGACAATAGTGGTTTGGAATCCGCTGGCCTCACCATCGGCAACCGGGGCATCTGGTGCGCCCGGCTGGATTCGAACCAGCACTGTACCCGTTTTGAGCGGGCTGCCTCTGCCGTTGGACTACGGGCGCAAATGGTAGGCTCGGTCGGATTCGAACCGACACTGGACGCGGTCTGAGCGCGTTGCCTCTGCCGGGTTGGGCTACGAGCCTGTGGTGTTCGGGGCGAGATTCGAACTCGCAACAATGCGGTCCTCAACCGCACGCGTCTACTAGATTGCGCCACCCGAACATTGGTGGGCAGTCAAGGATCCGAACCCTGGAGTTCCCGCAGGGAATCCGGGGCTACAGCCCGGCGCTTTCCGCCTCTCAGCCAACTGCCCGATCGCAAATTGTCAAAGACCTGGCGGAAGGCAGGCGACTCGAAGGCCTATGTCCCGAGGGGCTTACCCTGCGCTTGGCAGACCAGTGGGATACCAATTACCCGAGCCTTCCGGGTGCAACTGCAAATCGACTTACAGGGAAATTACAGACTTAGTGAGAGACACCAGGACTGTCCGACTGAGCGTCGGTAAGATAGGAGGCCGCGACTGAACAAACGTCGCATCTATATTAACTGTACAACGAGAGATCACTCCGGTCAAGACTATATCGACTCCTCACTGCGCCCGCGATATCTACGTCGGGTTCCGTCTGCGGCGAGTAACCAGACGCTTGCGCCATCCTCCTCCTTTGCGCGGACCTCGGAGAAAGCTCGGGAATTATTGAGCCGCGAGTGATGGCGAGACCGTCGCAGCCTTCTGGCGCCATTGGGTGTTCCGCAGCCGTGTTGCATCGCTTCGCGCTGCCGCGCTGCGATTTCCTGCAAGGGCGCGTCGCTCCGTCCTGACTTTGGAGTACCGCGACAGCATGGCGCGAGAAACGTGCCCGGCAATTGATTCACAACGTCGGACTGCACCAGTTTCCATTGCTGATTGTCGAGTGTCTCCAGTGCGGAACTCACCCCGCCACGCCGCCAGACCTTCAAAGTCGAGCTGCAATACTGCCCCTTAGCCAGCATTTGTTCCGGAGGCGACAGTTTGCGGCCGACTGGGCGACTGCGCTAAATCAATACGTCCTGATGCCCACGCTTGTCCACGCCTCTTCGCAATTACTGGTTTTCCCGCTCACCGATCCCACAACTTCTCAATTTCCTCCAGCGTCCTGCCCTTGGTTTCCGGAAGCCGAACGCTGATAAAGGCGAATCCAGCTATGCAGATCCCGGCGTAAATCCAGAACGTTATGGCCGGACCCACCGAGCCGTTCAGCAGTGGAAAGGTGTACGTGAGGACAAAACACGCAATCCACAGGGCGGTAACGGCAACGGACGATGCGGCGCCGCGCACCTGGTTGGGAAAGATCTCTGAAATCACAACCCAGGTCACCGGCCCAAGCGACATGGCATAGCAGGCGATTGCCGCGATCACGAGCACGAGCATATGGACGCCGTGGCTGTGGAAGTGATAGAAGGCGCCCAGCAGCGCGTAGAGAATCGCGAGGGCGGCGCAGCCGAACAACATCAACGAGCGGCGCCCAAGCCGGTCTACCGTGCCGATCGCGACAAAAGTGAATACCAGATTGACTGCGCCAGTCACCACGATATTGAAAAGAATGTCCGATACACGATAACCGGCGGCGGTGAATACCTCTTGCGCATAATTAAAAATGACATTGATTCCGCACCACTGCTGCAGGACGGCAAGCGCCACGCCGAGCAGAAGCACCTTTGGCATTCGACCTTCCAGAAGCGCCTTGTAATTGACCCTGCTGCGATCCTCGCTCAACGTGGCTGCGATCTCGCCCAGCGCGCGATCTGCGTACTCCTGACCGCCAACGCGAGCGAGCACCCGGCGCGCGCGTTCGGCCGCCCCATTGCGGGCCAGCCAGCGCGGGCTCTCAGGGACGATGAACATCACGAGAAAAAAGAGGACCGACGGAATCGCCGTAACGCCGAACATCCAGCGCCAGCCCGTCTGTCCATTCCAGGACTGCAGAATATCAAGCGCTGTAGAGTTGGGCGGGACGGGGCGCGCAATCATCCAGTTTGTAAACTGAGCCAACAGGATTCCGATCACGATAGTTAGCTGGTTCAGGGAAACCAGCTTGCCGCGAAGCGCCGCCGGCGCCACTTCCGCGATGTATACCGGCGAGAGGTTCGAGGCCATTCCGATGGCCAGCCCGCCCATCATCCTCCACAGGACAAATTGCCCGAACGTGCCGGCCAGCGCCGTGCCGATCGATGACACGGCGAAGACCGAAGCCGCCAGGATCAACAGCCGCTTGCGCCCGTACCGATCGCTCAGGCCGCCCGCAATCAGCGCCCCCACGAGACATCCGATCAGCGCACAGCTCATCGCCCAGCCCTGCTGGGATCCCGCGGTCAGGTGGAAGAATTGCTCATAGAATGGCTTGGCCCCCCCAATCACTACCCAGTCGTAGCCGAACAGCAGGCCGCCCATAGCTGCCGCTGCCGAGATAAGAGCGACGTATCGAACATTCCAAGTCGTGGCTGGTTTACTCACGATCATATTGATTTCGTCCACCGTGCCCGCTCAGCGGACTTTGTCCATGGCGAAGTTGTCGAATGAAGTCTTGTGCCAGCCTGAACCAAATCCGGCCATGCCCATCGTGTGGGTCGAATCGGTAATCGAGGCGATCGGTTTATCATCGATCATCGCCGAAATCTTTGCGCCCTGAAAGACAAGTTGCAGGCGATGCCACTTGTTCGCCGCGAACGGAGCGGCGCCCGCGGCCAGAGTCCTGCTCGGAGCCTTAAACTTCGTGCTCAGCAGCTTCCACGCGCCTGTCGAGCTCACCGTCAACACGTACCCGCTCGGCCAGACCGCCTTGCCATCCTGGAAGAAATCCGCGGAATCGATTCGACCGAGCACGGCCGCTTCTCCCTGCTGCGGGAGAAAGGCGTCGATGGCCACCGAGTAGTCGGCCTGATTCGGATCGCCCAGATAGGTGAATGGATTTGGAGAGATGCCCCAGGAAATCGGGTGAACGGTCACCACCTGGTTCAGGCAACGTCCGCGGCGCGACGGGCAGGCGCCCGCTTCGAAGGCGCCGTCCTGATCGGCCAGGTACTTCGGTGTTCCCCCTGCAGGGGTTCTCTCGAAATCGTCGCGCCAGGGCATCGGAAATGGGCGGGAGGGCGGAGCTGCCGCCGTTCCCTTAAACTGCCCAGTGGTGGTGGTGAACGTGTACAGCGCGCCCGGCTCGACCGTTGCGGTGAAACTGCCGTCCCGCGGCGTGATATCGGCCTGCCGCTCGAACATCGTCTTCCCGTTCGAGAGCCACACATGAACGGTTCCGGTGGAAAGCCCGCCGTTTACCTGGAATCTCACCGGCTGCGGCGACGTGGCGTCGATTGTCTCCACCACCACGCTGTAGTCGCCGCCGGTGGGCGATCTGAGGGTCACATAACTGCCCTTTTCGGGCAGATAGCCGCAGGCCTGGTCGATATACTTCCAACCCGGCTCGGCGAACTGCGTGGTGTGCGCCGTCACCCAGATTGTCGACTGCACGTCATAATGTCCCGACCAGGGCGTGTTGGCGTACATCAGACCCGAATGCGGCGCGGCAAGATTGTCGTAATAAGAGGTGACCGGGCTCCAGATTTCGGTTTTCGTCATTCGCCCTTCGATATAGTTGCGGTTATAAATGCGAGCAAGGGTTTTGCCCCCGGCATTCCAGTCGCGGCTACTGATCTCGCCTCCGGGCCCAAACTCCGGCTGGTCCTCGCTCGACCACAACGGCTTGCCGCTGTCCTTCGCGAACTCGGGCGTGTTGACCTTTCCATCGTGGCGTGCGTAATGAACGCCGACGGCGTAGACGGCTGCGTTAAGCTGCGGGTCCCTGGCAAATTCCCTGATGATGTCCCATTGCTCCTTCTGATACAGGTCTGCCGCGACAATCCTGACTGAAGAGAGCCCCTTCGAATCGAGCGTTCGCCGCAGCAGCTTGATCCACGCGGCATCGTACGGCTTTTCGTTCCACACGCCGGTAAATGCGATATCGAGTCCATGGACCTTCCTGGCGCCCTGCAGGAATTTTGCTACGTAGTTCGCCATGTCCTCGGAGTAGTAAGTCCCGTTACCGATCCATCCAGGCGCTCCCCACGCCAGACTATCGAGGATAATATGCGGGTTGCGCTTCCGCGCCTCCTTCATGAGCCACCATTCATAGCCGCGATTGAAGTTGAGATCGTCGCGCGTATGCATATGAGAGGGCTCTGAGCCATCGGTCGAATTCGTGTCGCCTCCGATCTCCACCTTCAGATGCTGCAGTGAGGCGCCGTAGCGAGGCTTGAACAGATAATCGAGCACCTCGGATCTGCGCGCTTCCGGATAATCGATGAGAAGTCTGGAAGAGGCGCCCGCACTGACCGCGCCGATCCCCTCGAACGTTCTTCCGGAGCCGGCGCCGTCGATACGCACGATGGTCTCAGACGAGCGATATCCATTGAGACTGAGACCGAGGCAGAGAAATAGTCCGGATGCTGCGAGATACGTTTTGGAAGTCATGACGGCGACAGGTTTGCGAGCAATGCTATCACGCTGTACCAGTACTGTCAACGTACACGGAGCACACGGCATGGAGCACCACGGGAACCTGCGTGAACATCAAAGAACAAACGGAAATTCGCCGAAGCGGACAATTGTAACTTCCGTTAACGTTCACACTGCACGGGCGACTTGCGCGGGACAACGTCGCTACTCGTCAGCGGGCTGAGGCGGTGCGACCGCTCCAGATTGGCTCGTCGGCCGTGGCGCTCTGCTCTTCGACCTCCAAAGCGAGCCGTTCGAGGAAGAGTTCAAGATTACTGTTCATCACGATGTGGGGCGCCACTCGGATCCTTGGCACCGGGCACTGGCCCTCGACGATGAAACGGTAGAGCGCCTCAAACGCGAGACGTCCCTGAGTCAGCGGCCGCTGGTGTATGGTAGCGGCGATGCGGCCCGAGCGTATCAGCGGCACCAGAGCGGCGAACAGGTCCGTGGTGATGACCGTGACTCTGCCGCCAAGCCCCGCCTCTTCGATAGCCTGAAGAACGGGAAGTGAGTTACTCGTACTTACATACGCCCCGGCAAGTTCCGGCTCCTCTCGGAGCACCGATTTCGTTTCTGCGTAAGCCAGATGCTCATCGTCGTGGGCCTGGACGATCCTGGCGATCTCAATGCCGGCTCCCGCCAGCAGGCTCGAGCGGAACCCATCGAGTTTGCTGGCGTGATCCTCGGTCGCGAGGTCGCCGGTCACAACGAGCACCTTCGCCGGACCCCGCAGCATACGGCATAACAGTTCACCCGCGACGGCGCCGCTGCTCTGCGGGCAGGCGGTGACCGCGGTCAGCCGCTCGGTTCCGGGTGCGTCCGTGGACACACAGACAACCGGAATGTTCCGGCGGGCCGCTTTACGGATCAATTGCCTCATCTCCGCGGGTCTACCGGGGGCAATGATCATTCCCTGCGCTTCGTGCTCCAAAGCGTCGTTAAATACTTCCGCATCGCCTTCGCCCAGCCGCGGATAGTCGCGGAAATCGAGACGCACGGCGGGTTCAAACGGCGCAGCAGCTTCGCGAATGCCCTCGCGCAGAGGATCGAAGAAAGTCGCGATCTCCACCGGGAGTTGCACGGAGATCTGCAATTGCCGGCGCGATTTGAGGAAACGCGCCGCCAGGTTGGGCCGGTAGCCCATGGTTTGCGCCATCTTCAGCACCTTGGCGCGGGTCATGGGGCTGATGCCCGGGCGCCCATGGAGAGCGCGGTCGACAGTCCCGATCGACACGCCCAGCGCCTGGGCAATCTCTTTTATACCGGTGGCTTTGGCATCCCCGGACGTTCGCTGAACGTGTTCCGTTTTCGCCATGCGCTCCTTCGCCATGCTCACTATCGAGTATGTCAGTTGCGGGTACCGCTCCCTTACGGTCGCGGCTCTGTAAGCTCAGTTCTTCGCTTCAAGCGACTTGTAAACCTCGAGTTCCCGTCGCGCGAGGTCCGTTTTACCCTGTTGCGCATACAACTGCGACAAACGGTAGTGCGCACTCTTCAGCCGGGGATTCAGGCGCGCTGCCGTTTCCAGCTCGCGGGTTGCCTCCGCCGTCCTCTCTTCATCGGCGTACAGAAGTCCGAGCTGGAAATGCCCATCAGCGAATTTCGGGTCGAGAGTTACTGCCGTTCGGAGCAGCGCTTCGACTGTCTTTTCGTTTCCGCCAAGCCCCGGGGTCAGATTTCGCCTTCTCAGACTGAGCGCGTAATAGTAGTTAGCCGCCGCGTTGCGGGGATACAATTTCGCGAACCGAGCCAGGCGTCGAGTCACCTCATCGCTCAATTCGGGAGCAACATCATACATGCCCCCGAGAAAACTGAGGGCCCTCGAATCTCCGGGGTCCAGATCCACGGCGTGGCACAAAGCCTCGACCGCCGCCGGATACTGGCTCATCGAATACAGCGCTATGCCTAACCCGATTTGGATACGCGGGGACTTCGGGAACAGGGGAGCCGCGTAGCGAAACACCGTCAAAGCCTGTTCGTAGGCGCGATGTCGCAGGAGGTCGTCGCCGAGATCGAACAGGTTCTTTTCCGACGGGTCCATGCGCGCCGCAACTTCGTACTGCCGGGCAGCTGTATCGAAGTTACCTGACGCTTCCTCAATGTCCCCCAGCAGGTTATGCAACTCGCTTCGATCCTGCGTTTTCAGCAGACCTTCGACTAACTGGCGGGCTCCGGAGATATCCTTCGTCTCAAACCTTGCGAGGGCCAGATCGTAGCAATTATCGTAATTCGCCGGGTCCGCCACATGGGCCTTCTCGAGCCACGGCAGACTCTCGGCGACCTTGTTCTCTCGCAGATAGAACTGAGCGATCCGGCGATTGGCCGAAAAGCTCTGTGGCTGTTCGATCGCCATTCGGCGCAGGGCCGCTTCTTCATCCCTGACCTGAGAGCGTACAATTCCCGCGCAAAGGCTCAGCGATGCTATGAGGACGACCGTTTCACGCATAAAAAGACGCGCGTGGCGCACGCTTCAGCGTGCCGTCGCTGGCTTCAGCCAGCGATTTCGCCGGCCGGACTGTGGGCTGGAAGCCCACAGCAGCAGCTTAAGCGTGCGCCACCACGGCGCTAGAAATAGAACTTTAGCGCGAACTGGATCTCGCGCGCATCGTTCGGCGCGTCCACGGTCGAGGTGATTCTGCCGAAAGACACTGTGTCCAGGAAATTGGTGCTGCTGGGCAGTGCGAAATTGGGCGTGTTGGTGAGATTGAACGACTCAGCCCGGAGTTCGAAACGACGCGTCTCCGAGATCGGGAACGATTTGAAAAGCGAGAAATCCAAACGGTGGAACGAAGGCCCCGAGACCTGGGTGTTTCCTCCACCGAGAGGCAGGTAGTTAGTCTGGCCGATCTGGGTCACCACCGGCGGATTCGCAAAGGCTGCGGCGTTGTAGAAATGGCTGATGCTCTGGCCGGCGTAAGGATCCTGACCGGTGTAGAGAGCATAGCAGCCGGTTCCCGCGCCGGTCGATTGGGTGCAGTTGATGGTCTGCGGATTGCCGGTGTGCAGGGTAAGAATGAAGTTGGTTGACCATCCCCCGAACACACCCTGTACCCATTTGCTGTTACCGCCGAGAAGGGTGTGACCCTTGCCCACGGGTAACTCATACATTCCGCTGAAAGTAAACACGTGAGCGATATTGAAGGGCGCCAGGCCCCAGTCGCCGCGGATGCCGAAGCCAGGCAGAGCCGGCGCGCGGAATCCCGCAACGCCCCCGCCGCTCAGTAAGTCGCCGGCATCCGTCAGCGTCTTCGACCACGTGTATGCGGCCATGCCGGTGAAACCGTGCGAGAAACGGCGCTCATACTTTGACTGCAGGGAATGATAGTCCGCCGTAGCAGCCGTAGCGTCGTAGGATGATCCCGCCGAGAAATCCGGGAAAGGCACGTAGTTTTGTACGTTGGTTCCGGGAGGCAGTAACTCGGATGGGTTGTTCGTGCCCACGAAAGCTTCCAGATGGCGGCTCAGGGAGCCTACATACCCGGCCTCAATGGAGTCCGCTCCGGTCAGCTGATACTGCAGCATAAAATTGAAGCTCTGGACATACGGCGTCTTGTAATGCAACTGGATGCCGCGCAGATACAGTCCTTCGCCATTGGCCAGGGCGGGGTCGAGCGGGATGCCGGTCAATCCGGTTTCCAGGGTTGCAATGCTGCCGTTGGGGAACGTGGTGGGCGTCCAGGAATTCGCGGCGTAGTAGTTGAAGCTGTATTGGAATGGATAGTTGTAACCGAGACTGGGATAACCACCGCGGTTTTCGAAGGCGCCGTAGAAAATGCCGTAGCCGCCGCGCGCCACCAGGTTCGAGGTGACACGGTAAGCAAAGCCGAATCGCGGCGAAAAGTTAGTCTTCTGCACCAGCGACAGACCCGATCCGCCATAGTTATTGCTGTAGATCAGTGCGATGCCGTCGGTGTTGAGCGCCTGGAGGAAGCTGGGTGAAAGCGCCGGATGATTCTGACGGTCGGCGGGAATGATGAACTCTGCTCCTGCTCCCGGCGGCCCAGGGACGAAGTTGGCCTGAGCGCCGTATCTTTCGCCGGTCGGGCTGAAGTAATCCCAGCGGATGCCGAGATTCAGGGTCAGCCTGGTCGTCACCTTCCAATCGTCCTGGAAGAATGCGCCTTCATAGCTGCGCTGAGCCGCGACGTCGCCGAAGTTCGAGACCTGCACCTGATTGGCGCCGCCGATGTTGCCGGGGCCGGTGGGCGCCAGCAGGAATTGCGCCCGCCCCGTGCTGCCGTCAGTAACGTTCGGTATGGAGGTGAACGGTCCGGTGAAATCGAACTCGCCGCGAGAGAACGGCGGCGCTTCCCAGGGGAAATAGATCGACTGCGCTTCGAAGCCACCCTTGAAACTGTGTTTCCCGTAAATCTTCGTGAGATTCTCGGTGAACTGGACCGTGTTGCTGTAGCGATCGCTGATCAACCATTCGGCCGCGCCAAGGTTGTTCAGCCCGCCAATATTCAGGTACGGCAGACCGCCGTTGCCCGCGGTCTGCAGAACGCCCTGAATGCCATATTTCGCGGGAATGTTGCTGGTGTCGCTTCCATATGGCTGAACGCGCGAAGTGTGCTCGCGGCTGAAGCCGACGCGGGCTTCGTTGATCAGCGTCGGGTTGAATGTGTGGGTATAGCTCAGAGCCGCGCCCTGCGTGTCAACGTTTTGGTCGCCGTCGTTAAAACCGCCGCCATCCGCGATTCCGGTAAACGGGCCGGGTATGAATGACGGGTTCTGCGACCAGCTATAGCGCATGAAGAGCTGGTCGTTGTCGGTGAAATACTGATCGAGGCGCCCATCCACAGCGTTGATGTTGTTGCTCGATCCGCGGTTTACGTTGAAATTGTTGTACAGGCCGCCCTGGGTCGGCGCCGGATACAACTGCATCAGCTTGACGGCGTTCGGATCGAGGCGGTTGACGGGGATGATATTGCCGGCGAACGGAGCGCGTATGTACTGGCCGTTGCCGTAGGGCTGTGTCGTTGAGGGGTCAAAAATGGTCCCGAGCGGGTAAGACGTCCCTCTGGCGTCTGTGTTCGAACCGCTCTGGAGCGAAATCAGGTCGGAGAAGTTCGTATAGCCGCTGGCTACCTCAGCGGCGGTTGGCACCGTGGCCGTTATAGGGACCTGCTGGCGGATGCGCGTGCCTTCGTAATCCGCAAAGAAGAAGGTCTTGTTCCTGCGGATGGGACCGCCGGCGGTGGCGCCGAACTGGTTCTGCCGGAATGCGCCTTTACTCTCGCCGTTGGCGTTCTGGAAGAAGTCGGCGGCGTCCAGAGCGTCATTGCGCAGGAACTCCCAGAGACTGCCGTGATACTGGTTAGTGCCCGACTTGAGGCTGGCGTTCAGCACGGCGCCCCCGGCGCGTCCGAACTCGGCGCTAAATGCGTTGGTCTGCAATTTGAACTCGGCGAGGGCGTCAATGGGCGGTTTTACGACATACGCGGCGCCACTGAGGAAATCGACGCTGTTGCTGTTGTTGTCGATGCCGTCGAGCAGGTAGTTGTTCTGGTCGGCTCGCGTTCCGTTGGCTTCAAACCACCCATTGGCGTTCAGTCCGCGGCCTTCGGGCTGGCCCGGGTTGACCCCTGCGGTCAGCCGGGCGAGGAAGGTGTAGTTGCGGCCGTTCAGCGGCAGATCGTTGATGGTTGTGCCTTCCACTACCTGCCCAACCGAACCGTTCTCGGTTTGAAGAATCGGCGCCGCCGCATTCACGTCGACGCTTGCGGTGACCTCGCCGGGTTCGAGGGTGAAGTCCACCACCAGCTGCTGCTGAATGCTGAGCTCGAGGCCGGTTCTGCGCTCCTTCTTGAACCCGGCCTGCTCGGCTTCGACAGTGTAGGCGCCAATTCTCAGCGGAGTGAAGACGTACGCGCCGGCGCCGGAAGTCTTTGTAGTTTGCGAGATTGAGGTTCCCTCATTCCTGACCGTGACCGTGGCGCCGGGCACTACTGCGCCCGACATATCGCGGACAACGCCCTGAATCGTTCCCGTGTCGACCTGAGCCAGCAACGGCAGACTGCCGCCGATGACTACGACCATGAGGCACTTACGCAGCTGACGAGCGAACAACATGGTCTCGTCTCCTTTGGTTCGAGAGGTGATCCACGCCGAGGTTCAGCGCTCCACTGAACCCGGGACGGGTTTGGAGAAGCGTAGCACCGGACTCATCCACTGTCAACGTACACGGTCCTTTAAACGACTCAAGTTATTGATTCGAGTTTGCAAAAAGTGTGAGATCACGAGTGAACGTACACTACCCGATGGGCGCTGAAACGTAAAGAGAGCCACCTGTCTGCGGTTTTAGTTGACACAAGTGCGGCATTTGTGGTGATCTGTTATTCCGTGAACGTACACAGAATTGTCTCATCCTGATGCCTACCCGCCGAAATCTCCTGGAATTGTGTGCCGCACTTCCCCTGACAGGCTTGTCGGCGGCGCCTCCCGGGGCCTCTCGCCAGGAGGCGCCCGGCTTCGATGAAATTGTTTCGTTAAATGGCGCATGGTGGTTCCGGCTGGATCAGCGGAATGTCGGGGAGCAAGAGGGATGGAGCCGGCCCCAGGAGGAGACAGAGGCATGGCGCGTCGTTACCGTCCCGCACACCTGGCAGATCGAGCCGGAAAATGCCGACTACCGGGGCGTGGCATGGTACCGACGAACCCTGACAGCCCCTCGGGAGTGGTCCGCTCGCTTTATTCGCATCGAGTTCGAAGCCGTGTTTCACACCGCGACGGTCTGGTTGAATGGGCACGAGGTTGGGCAGCATGTGGGCAAGGGATACACGGCTTTTGTCCTCGATCTGGAGCCGCATCTTCGCCCCGGGGCCGAGAACATCCTGGCGGTTCGCGTCGATAATTCATTCAACGAGGCGATGCTCCCACGCGGACACTCCAGCGATTGGGCGCACGACGGAGGAATCTACCGGCCGGTACAACTACTCGTCACCCCGCGGACCTTTATCGAGCGAATCCAGGTGGAATCCGAGCCGGATCTCGCTTCGGGCAACGCAACCATCAACGTTTCGGCGCTTGTCCGCAACGCGTCTGAGAATGCGTGGTCCGGGAGCGCCGCATTTCAGGTGGCCGACGAAGAAACGGGTCTCAACGCCGTCACCGGGACGGCAATACCCATCACACTCGGCCCGGGGGAACGCAGGCTGGTTTCATTCCCCGCGGCGAACGTAACTGCCGCGAAGCTATGGCATTTCGATCACCCGATCCTGTACCGGCTGGTGGCCACGCTCTCGAACGGCAACTCGCGCGACACTGCCTTCGGCATCCGCAAAATCGAAGCTGACTCGAACGGCTTCCTTCTGAACGGCGAGCGCGTGCGCCTGATGGGCGTCGAGCGTATGGCCGGCAGCAATCCCGAGTTCGGCATGGCCGAGCCCTCCGCATGGATCGCACACGATCATGCGGACCTCAGGGAACTGAACTGCGTCTACACGCGCGTGCACTGGCAGCAGGACCAGCGCGTCCTCGACTGGTGCGACCGGCACGGCATCCTGATGCAAACGGAAGTGCCCACCTGGGGGAGCGCCACATTTCGGGGCATGGGGGCCGAACCCTCTCCGGAGATCATGAACAACGGCCTCGAACAGCTGCGCGAGATGATCGAGCGCGATCGCAATCACCCCTGCATCTTTTCATGGGGCGTCTGCAACGAGATCGGCGGTCAGAATCCACCGGCTTACGCTTTTGCAAAGCGCATGTATGAGGAGGCGAAACGGCTCGATCCTCGCCGGTTGGTTTCCTATGCTTCGAACTCCCTTCACGAGACTCCTGGAAAAGATGTTGCCGGCCTGATGGATTACATCATGTGGAACGAATACTACGAGAGCTGGAACGGAGGAACGCCCGCCGACATGGCTCGCCATCTGGATGACATCCACCGCGCATTCCCCGACAAACCCATCGTCATTTCCGAATATGGCTACTGCGCATGCACGGCCGATCGTCCCGAGGGAGATGCAAAACGCATCGAGGTACTGCGCAGTCACGATCGTGTTTTTCGGGAACGCGCCTTTATGGCGGGCCTGATTTTTTTCGATTACAACGATTACCGCACGCACATCGGGGATCGCGGAACCGGAGTGATGAAGCAGCGTGTCCACGGCGTCGTGGACGTTTACGGCTCGAGGAAGCCGTCCTGGGAGGTGCTCAGGCGAGAATCGTCGCCTATCGCCGCGCTCAATGTCGAAGGGAAGCCTGGCGCTTTGACCGTCACGATAAAAACCCGCGACACCGTGCCTTCATACCGGCTCCGCGGCTACCGCCTCCGTGGCGTCGCTTATGGTTTTGGGGACATCCCCGTTGAACGCGTCGTAGCTGACGCTGGAGGATCTCGCGCCGGGCCAGACCGCTGAGACCGAGCTGCGCTTCACGCAGGCTGACATCGATCACATCCAGGTGGACGCTCTGCGGCCCACTGGATTCTCCGCATGGACGGAAATATGGCGCTACTGAACGATCGGAAGGACGTGCGCGTCTGGGAGGAAGACGTCATCATTCCCACTTATCCGGTTCCTGAACCGGACCTTAATCCGATGTTCCTGGATAAGCGCGTTTACCAGGGCAGCAGCGGCAGGGTCTATCCAAATGCATTTACGGACCGGCTCTCCGACGAGCGAGTGGATCGAGAGCTGGCGGGCAGTTTTCCTCGAGAACGAGTATATCCACGTAATGATCCTGCCGGAAATCGGCGGCCGAATCCACGTCGGCCGGGACCGGACTAACAACTACGATTTCTTTTACCGGCAGAACGTCATCAAACCGGCGCTGGTGGGGCTGCTCGGTCCCTGGATCTCGGGCGGCGTGGAGTTCAACTGGCCCCAGCATCACCGCCCCTCCACATTCATGCCTGTGCAGCACGTTATCGAAGAGCATGCCGATGGCAGTTGTACCGTCTGGCTGAGCGAGCATGAGCCGGTGAATCGCATGAAGGGAATGGTGGGCATTTGCCTCCGCCCCGGGAGCGCACTGGTGGAAGCGAAGGTGCGGCTATACAATCGCACGCCTTTTGTGCAGACCTTCCTGTGGTGGGCTAATGCCGGTATTCACGTCGACGAAAACTATCAGGCGTTCTTTCCTCCGGACGTGGAGTTCGTTGCCGATCACGCGCGGCGCGCCCTGTCGTGGTACCCGATCGCGCGCGACTTTTATTACGGAGTCGACTACAGAGACGGGGTCGATATCAGTTGGTACAAGAACATTCCCACGCCGACTTCTTACATGGTGACGAGGTCGGAGTACGATTTCTTCGGCGGCTACGATCACGCGAAGCGCGCCGGATTCGTGCATGTGGCCAATCATCATATCGCGCCGGGGAAAAAACTATGGACCTGGGGCAATGCCGAATTCGGCTATGCGTGGGATCGCGAACTTACCGATGCGGATGGCCCATATATCGAGTTCATGGCGGGCGTTTTCACTGACAACCAGCCCGACTTCTCGTGGTTGCAGCCGTACGAGACGAGGACGTTCAGCCAGTTCTGGTATCCCATTCAGGAGATCGGGCCGGTGAAGAACGCCAACCGCCTCGTCGCGGTGAATCTCGAGAAGAACGAGGGGAACGTATCACATTGGGGTTTGCGCGACCGAGGCGCTCTCCGATCTGAAGGTTTGCCTGTCCATCGGCGGGGAAGTAGTCTTCGAGCGTCAGGCGAGCGTGAAGCCCGGACATCCGCTCATCGCCTCGGTTCTGGTGTCTGCCGGCCATCGAAAAACCGACGTTCTGCTGTGCATACGCGACGCCAGCGGGCAGGAACTGATTCGCTACGCTCCGCGGGAGCGGACGGCTGCCGAATTGCCGCCGCCTGCGGAAGAGCCGGCGAAACCCGCCGACATGGAAACGAACGAGGAACTCTACCTGGCGGGGCTGCACCTGGAACAATACCGCCATGCCACGCGTTCTCCCGAGTCGTATTGGATGGAGGGTCTGCGACGCGATCCCGGGGACGCCCGCTGCAATACCGCGATGGGGCTGCTGCGGTTGCGTCGTGGCGAATTCGGCGACGCGGAGGCGTTCTTTCGACGCGCAATTGCCCGTTTGTACACGGCACAACGCAAATCCGGCCGACGGTGAACCCCTGTACAACCTGGGCCTTGCCTTACGGTATCAGGACAAAATCCCGGAGGCCTCTGCGTCATTCTACAAAGCCACATGGAACGGGGCGTGGCAATCTCCCGCGCGTTATGCTCTGGCAGCTATCGACTGCGCCCGCGGTGACCTTCCGGCAGCTTTGGAGCATCTGGACGAGGCGCTGCGGACCAACGCCGATCACCTGAAGGCGCGTAATCTCAGGACGTGCATCCTGCGCCATCTGGGCCGGCCGGACGAAGCCGCCGAACTCGCGCGCGGGACGCTGGCCCTCGATCCACTCGATCTTCAGGCCCGGAACGAACTCGTTCTGCTCCACCACAGCGTGGACCGCGAATTCCTCGATCTCCTCAAGGGCGCCACGCAGACCTGCCTCGACCTCGCATTCGATTACGCCGAAGCAGGGTTTCTCGCCGACGCTCAGAACCTGATCGAACGTTTCCTGATCAACGCGGGCGGCCACCCCATGCTTTATTACGCCGACGGGTGGTTCGCGGAAAGGTCCGGCGATACCGCAAAGGCCGCGCAGTCGTATCTGGCGGGCAGGCAGGCCGTTCCCGATTACTGTTTTCCCGCCAGAATCGAGGAGATGCTGGCGCTCGAGGCCGCGTTGCGCCACAACCCCGAAGACGCCCGGGCTCACTATTATCTCGGGAATCTTCTGTACGATAAGGGCCGCCGTGACGAGGCGATCGCGCACTGGGAGCGGTCATGCGGCATTGATCCCGGCTTCTCCATCCCATGGCGCAACCTGGGCATTGCGTACTACAACGTTCGCCACCAGGCCGAGCGCGCTCTGGAGTGCTATGAGTTGGCGCGCCGGGCGAATCCCGGGGATGCTCGCCTGCTCTACGAACTCGATCAGTTACACAAGCGGCACGGCTCCGGGCCCGCGGATCGCCTGACCCGACTGCAGGCAAATCGCGATCTGGTTGCGTCGCGCGACGATCTCACCGTCGAGCTGATCACGCTCCTCAACCTTACAGGCCGAAGCAGCGAAGCCCTGTCGATCCTGCTTACGCGGCGCTTCCACCCGTGGGAGGGCGGCGAAGGTCTCGTTTCCGGCCAATTCGTGGCTGCGCATCTTCTGCTGGGTGTGGAGGCTCTGACTCGCGCTGATGCCGCCGAGGCGTTGAACCACTTCGAGGCGGCTCGCCACTATCCACATAATCTCGGCGAAGGCAAACATCTACTCACCCGTGAAACGCACCTCGACTATTTCCGCGGGCTGGCACTTCAACTGGCGGGAAGGATCGAGGAAGCACGAGCTGTCGTGGCGCGCGGCCGCCGGCGTGAACGAGGGGACAAGCGTGTGGGCGTATTATCGTGCCCTTGCGATGCGGCAACTTGGCGACGATGCTGCCAGCGAAGCGCTGCAACGGCTCCACAGGTACGCCGAGAAGCAAATGGATGCGGAGGTCCGGATCGACTACTTTGCGACTTCCCTGCCCAATTTCCTGCTGTTTGACGACGACCTGCAGCAACGAAACCGAATCGAATGTTTGTTCCTTCGCGGAGTTGCCCGGCTGGGCCTCGGCCGCCAGATGGACGGGGAAGCGGATCTCAGGCACGTGCTTGCGTTGGATCAGAACCACATGCTCGCTCGCCTGGAACTTGATCGGACGGGCACGCCGATCGCGGAAATTGCCCAACGGCGGTGACACGGTCCGAGAACAATCCGAATTCCAGGCTTCGCGTTGGACTCTTCGCGATCGGTCTGGAGGCCTACTGGCCGCAATTCGAAGGCCTGGAACAAAGATTGAAATACGCCGCCGCGCGAGTGGCCGCACGGTTGTCGAGGCCGGGTATCGAGGTCGTGAATCTCGGCCTGATAGACAGTCCGGAGAAGGCTGCCCACGCCGGGTGGGAGTTCCGCGCCGCATGCGTCGATCTGCTGTTTCTCTACGTCACTACCTATGCGCTGTCCTCTACCGTGCTGCCAGTTGTGCGCCGCGCGAGGGCTCCCGTTATTGTTCTCAACCTTTCGCCCGGAGCCGCCATCGACTACGCGTCGTTCAACGCCATGAGCGACCGCGGCCGTATGACGGGAGAGTGGTTGGCGTGGTGTCAGGCATGCCCGGTACCGGAGATCGCGAACGTCTTTCAGCGCTGCCACATCCCGTTCTTCCAGATCACCGGCGCCCTCGAGGGCGACCCGCCGGTGTGGGACGAAATCGGCGAGTGGCTTGACGCCGCGCAGGCGGCCCACGCGATGGAGCAGAACCGGCTTGGCGTAATGGGTCACTATTACGGAGGCATGCTGGACATCTATTCCGACCTGACCCTGCAGTGCGCCTCGTTCGGAGGACACATCGAGATGGTGGAGGTGGATGAGCTTGCAGCGCTGCGCGCGGAGGTCTGCGCCACTGACATCGAGCTCCGCGTCGCGCAATTCCGCGACGTCTTCGATGTTCAGCCGGATTGTTGCGCCGGCGAACTCGATCGCGCTGCCAGAACGTCGGTGGCGCTCGATCGGCTGGTGGAGCGGCATGCCCTGGGATCGCTGGCGTACTACTATCAGGGCTCGGGAAACTCCGCCAACGAGGACGCAATCAGCTCCATCATTCCCGGCGCCAGCCTGCTCACTGCGCGCGGTATTCCCGCCGCCGGCGAATGCGACGTGAAGAACGCCCAGGCTATGAAGATCATGGATTCATTCGGGGCGGGTGGTTCGTTTACCGAATACTACGCCACCGATTTCAATGACGATGTAATTCTGATGGGGCACGATGGCCCTGGTCATATCGCCATAGCGGAAGGGAAGACGAGGGTTCGACCCCTCGGTGTCTTTCACGGCAAAGTCGGCAGCGGACTATCGGTCGAGATGTCGGTGAAGCACGGACCCGTTACTCTGCTATCGGTAGTCGAGAGTGACGGCCGGCTGAAGTTGCTGTTCGCCGAGGGCGATTCCGTTGCCGGCCCCATTCTGCAAATCGGAAACACAAACAGCCGTTATCGATTCAGCGTCGGAGCGCGCCGGTTCATCAACGAGTGGAACGCACAGGGGCCGGCGCATCATTGCGCCATCGGCACTGGACACATCGCTTCCCGGCTGCGGAAGCTCGGCGCTCTTCTCGGCATTGATACCGTACAGATCTGTTAAGTAAGTTCACCAATCGGCCACTGAGCCGTCCCGGTGGAAGTAAGCCATCGCCACCTCGGGCTCGAAGGGATGTTTGGCCGATTCTTTCTCATTCACGTCGATTCCGAGGCCAGGAGCGCTGGGAACGGGACAGATGCCGCCCCGAATCTTCAGCGGCTCCGTAACGACGTCATCCCGCCAGGGCACGTCGTTCCGCACCACCTCCTGGATCAGGTAATTCGGAACTGCGAAGCCGACGTGAATGGACGCTGCGGTGCTGATCGGACCCTGCGGATTGTGGCAGGCCACGGAGATCTGGTACGTTTCCGCCATCGCGGCGATGCGGCGCGCTTCGCTGATGCCTCCGCAGTGCGATACATCGGGCTGGATGACGGCCACTGCGCGCTTCTCCAGCAGCTCGCGAAACTGCCAGCGGCCGACCAGCCTTTCGCCGGTTGCCACCGGGAACGGCAGTGCGCGGGAAACCTCCACCAGCGCATCCACGTGCTCTGGCCAGCAGGGCTCTTCATACCAGTACAGGTTGTAGTCGGCCAGCAAGCGGCCAAACTGAATGGCTGCCGCGGGCGTGGTCCGTGCGTGCAGATCGAGCATGATGTCGATGTCGTCATCGACCGCCTCGCGCATTGCCTTCACACACAGAGCCGCTTTCTTCAAGGTCGAAGCGGATTCGATCGGCTCGGAAACGGGAATGGGCATTGCCTTGAAAGCCGTGAACCCGTTCGCTACGCTCTCGCCGGCCAGCTTCGCAAACGAGTCGGGCTCGCCCGTGAGATACATCCCCTCCAGACTTCCACCGCCAAGATGATCGTACAGCCGCAGACGGTCGCGCACAGGGCCGCCGAGCAGATCGCAGACCGGTTTTCCGGCTTCTTTGCCCTTGATATCCCACAGCGCCTGGTCGATCCCGCTGATCGCCGTGAAAGTAACAATGCCCCCGCGCCAGAAATACTGCCGGAGCATAACCTGCCAGAGATGTTCGATGCGCAGAGGATCCTGTCCTGTGAGCAACACGGCGAGGTCCTCGATATTGCCCACAACGCCTCTGGTTTTCCATTCGAGCGTCGCTTCTCCCCAGCCGTAAAGTCCCGGCTGGTCGGTTTCCACCCTCACCAGGACCCAGTTGCGCATTCGCGCGTTCACCACCAACGTTCTGATCCGCGTAATCTTCATCTGTGTACATGATGCGGTTTGAACAGCAAGGCGGCAATGGGGTAGCTAAGCTAGCCTCGGGCGGCGGCATGGCGTCCGCGCTGTAAGCAGTAATCGCGCGCCAGCTCACGCGAGCCCCCACTCCGGTGCGGTCGTTCATCAACCCGGCATTCGGCCCCGTGATCATCGGCAGTCCGAACCAATGGTGTGGCCTGGCGGCGTTTCTGCCGGCGCCGTAAAACAGCGGGTTTCCCGAAAACCTCGACGTGCGGTTTGGGACTGAGCGTTCAACGTCCTTAACCGGGCGAATCTCAACTGGACTCTGCCGGCCGATCTTCACTCGTCCACGTATTCACCCGAGAAATGGACATACGTGAAACATTCAGGGCGGTGCGTGTCGTAAACCCCGTGGGAGTTCCAGCACCACGCCGGGTGGGGCTGAATCTCCATGCCGCCGGCGTGAAGAGCCTCGAAGCGTCCGAAAAAGAGGCGCCAGACGTCGCCCGGCTTCGGAGGTAATGAGCGCCCATTCGCCAGACACCGCATACCCTGCCACGGAAACGCCACTTCCACGGTCCAGCCCTTATCCACCACGGAATCGTCGTTGATCTTTCCGTCGACGCGGACGGCGGTTCGCATGCCCGGAAAATCCCAGTCGAGAAATGCCCACCGCGGACCGCGCGGATGCGTACCGCGCCAGAACGACTCCGCCACCCGGTCGTAGTTTCCGCCAAACGAAAGCGCCCGACGCGAAACCACGTCATACTCCGGGACATCGAAGCGCGTGCCCTTGCCGAAGGCGTCCTGCCACACGAAGAAGACTTCGTACACAGTTCCCAGGGCGTTGATTTCGAATTCGTAGTAACAATCGCCGCCGTCGATGAAGATCTCGATATCATTTTCCTGAAAGATCAGCGAGTCGCGCTGGGTCAGGCTTGCTCGTACGAATGGCTCCTCCACCCAGAACGCGACATACAGCGCTTCATCGTCCCAAACCGCCGCGGCGCGCGTATCGAAGAAACCTGGCTCGCCTGTCACCATGTCGACGAAGCGCGGGGAGCGTTCGGCCCGCCGCCAAACGGGATCGTTCAGAAGCCCGTCTATGACCGGCGCGCGATGCGTCCGCCGGCACGAATAGTGTGCGATGTGATCCTCGGAACACTTGCGGTCATCGATCATACGTGATCTCCGTCAACGGTCACATCACAAACGGATGCCCGCGTCGTATTGCTGCTTTGCCGCGATCAGTTCATCCCAAGAAACTTCACCGCCGCGATAAGCGGCTTCGCGTCCCGGAATTGCCGTGAGCGTGCTTTCGGCGCCTTGTGCTGCGTTGTTGATGAGCTTGCCCGATCGGATGCTCTCGACAAAGCGCTTCACATTGGCGACGGCCCCATTCGCGCCGAACATGCGTGCGCAGATGTCGTTGTAGCCCTTCGTGAACTGCACGGAACTGTGATCTGCCATAACGCCGTCAGGATACCAGTACTGCACCGCAATCCCCGAAGTCCCTGACTTTCCGGCCGCAGTGACCGTATGCTTTCACCGGGTGAGCCTGCAGATACCAGTTGCCTACATCAATCGCGTGAATGTGTTGCTCGACGATGATGTCGCCCGAGAGGATCTTGTCTCCCAGCCAGTGGCGCAGCCGTGTTTGCTCGGCGTTGAGTCCGGCAATGGGCGGGACCGAGGGGATGCCGGTGTGAAACAATGCCGACTTCGAGCGCGGAGTTCGCTTCATAACCAAAGGCGGTCTTTGGTTTCAGCAGCAGCACTCCAGCGACGGCCGATTGAAGGAAACGGCGGCGATCGGATGAGCAAAGGGTGGTTGTCTGCACGTTGGTTTTGTGCCTCGTTTAGATCAATTCATTCTCAGGATACTGATTGGGCGAAATGTTGCAGATTCAGGAAGTCGCAACAGAAACGCGCAAGCAATTTGCATTCAGCAAACGCATGGGATTCCCAGGCTGGACGTCACGAGTTCGAATCCCGTCTCCCGCTCCATATTTGGCGAATTCGACCTTATCCGGTTTACCTCGTTTACCTCAGCGCGGCAGATCCAGTCGCAATCCTCCATGATCGCGGCCCGATGCGCTCTTCCTCCGCTGGTCCGGGACGAGTGGGTTGAGTTCACTGGCGGCCACATCTCCCGGCTGCACGCCGGGCATCCACCTTTCCAGATCTCGCTGTCTGTTGACGTTGTCGGGTTCGGTCGCCCGGGCGCCGTCGGCAAACCAGATCACCGTCATAACTTCACGCGTCCGATCCGTGATGTTCGCGGGCGCGCCGTGCAGAGTCCAACCGTAGTGAAAGGTGGCGTCTCCCGCGGCCATTTCGACCGCGGGAGCAATCCTGTAACCGCGGCTGCGGATGTACTCATCGAACTTCTGCTCCGATTCATCGCTGATCGGCATGTCCCCGAGATAGCCGTCGCGATGCGATCCCGAAGCAAACCGCATGGTCCCCATTTCGGGCGAGACGTCGATCAGTGGCATCCACATCGTAATCGTGTTGTCGGTATCCAAAGGCCAGTAGTGCTGATCCTGATGCCATGGCGTGATTCCGCCGCCGGGCTCCTTGAGCAGCGCCTGATCGTGATAGATGCGCACGCCGTCCACGCCAAGCAGGTCGGCCGCGATTTGGGCAAACCGGCGCGCGAGCACAAACCTCCGCACGCCCTCGTCGTTCGGCCACAGATTCATTCCCTTGAGAAATGCCTTGCCGTAGGTATCGCGTTGTTCGAGCGGAATCCGTTCCGCTCCGTACTGCTCCCGCGCCGCGAGAATTACGCTCCGGTAGGCAGTTATTTCATCAGGAGACGCTACCCCACGCAGGAGGATATGCCCGTTGCGCCGGAACTCAGCCGCCTGTTCAGCCGTAACGTCATAAGCCGAGTCAAGCTCGGGCAGTATTGTCGCGTTCATTCGCTCTCCCCCTCTCGCGCATAGACGTTCGCGCCCGGCGCGGCTTCAACGGGGTAAACTTCGGGACACAGCCCGGAGGCTCGGTGGTAGCTTTCCACAACGGCGGCGCGGAAAGCGTCTGTAAGTGGGGCGTCAACGAATGCGACCATGCACCCTCCGAATCCCGCTCCCGCCTGGCGGCCGCCGATCGCCCCCGGCGCCACGACCATCGCATCATGCATCATTTCCATCGCCCGCGAGCAGATCTCGAAGAGCGAACGCGCGCCTTCGAACGAGTCCGCGCACAATCGAAGCACTGCCGCACGGTCGCCTGATTCGAGGGCCGCAGCCAGTGCCTGCGCCCGCGCGCTCTCGGCCACAATGAATTCGCATCGCCTCGCCACCCGCTCGGGAAGTTCGCGCCGTTTCGCTGCGAGCATCCCAGATGTCACCTCGCGAAGAGAGGTTACGCCCAGTATGTTGGCGCCGCGCTCGCAGTCGGCCCTGCGCTCGGCATATTCGCCGCCCGACAGCCTGCGCCGGCTCATGGTGTTGCACACCACCACGCGAATCCCGTGCGCGACCGGGGCCACGCGAGTCGAGAGATCACGGCAATCGAGCAGGAGCGCGCATTGCTTCTGGCCCAGACAGGATGAGTATTGGTCGAGAATCCCGCAGTTCACGCCGACGAATTCGTTCTCCGCGCGCTGGCACAGGCGCGCCATTGCCTCCGGCGTCATGTTCCATCCGCCGAGTTCCCGGAACACTACGGCCGTCACGCACTCCAGCGCCGCCGACGAACTGAGACCAGCTTCCAGCGGCACCGTGCTGTCGATCACCGCATCGAACCCCGCCAGCGGCAGCTTCTCCGATTGCAGCGCGGCGGCGACTCCCCGCACGTAGTTGCTCCACTTCTTCGAACCTGCCCTTTCGATCACGTCGAGCGGGAAACAATCGTCCTCAGCTATGTTTGCGGAGTGCAGACGTACGTTGCGCGTGCCATTCGCGCGCGCCGCCATCCATGTATCGCGGTTGATGGGAAGCGTCAGCACGTAACCGAGGTTGTAGTCGGTGTGGCTGCCCATCAGGTCCACTCGTCCCGGCGCTCGCGCCCAGATCAGCGGCTCAGACCCGAATCGGCTCCGAAACAACTGTGCAACGTGTCCCCGCCGATCCATTTCAACTCTCCAGTTCTCGAAACGCTTCCAGCATTGCGTCTACACTCGCTGGAGGAATATCGGACTGCATGCGGTGTGATGGACCCAGAACCAGTCCTGTGCCGGACGGCGCGAGCGTGCGCGCACACTCCATCGTCGCTCCGCGCACCAACTCGGTATCGCGCTGCAGCATCACCGACTGCGTCGAAATACCTCCATAAAAACTCAGCTTCTCACCGAACTCGCGCGCCAGCCAGGTATGCTCCAGAACTTCCGGCTGAACCGGATTCAGCGTGGTGACGCCGATCTCGGCGAGATCGGGCAGGATCGACCTGATGTCGCCATCGGAGTGGAGGATCACCGGCAATCCCGCCTCGGTGAACACCGCGAACATACGGGCGAGCCGAGGTTTCATCAATCTTCGCCACATGCGCGGGGAGAAGAGCATGGATCTCTGGGCGCCGTAATCATCGCCGAAGTAGCCGCCGTCCACGCCCGCCGCGACGAATCTTCGCGCCAGCCTAACCTGGATTTCCGTGATCCGGTCCAGCAAATCCTCCAGCCACTCAGGCCGATCCGCCATGTCCATCAGGAGAGTGTCGAACCCGCGCAGCGACCATGCCCGCTCGAACAGGCACATGCCAAGATTGGGCGCCACGAAGTAATCGGCTCTCTGCTTTGAGATCGCATCCAGCGCATCTTCGAGCAGGTCCGTCCCGTCAGGATCGGGCCAGGCATAGCCATCCAGATCGAGCGAATTGGCGAGCGGCGCGAAAGCGTGCCAGTAGCCCTCGGTGCGTGTGTCCCAACCCGCGCCCCACCAGTCGTACTCGACGGACCGATCGGAGTTCGTGCGGCGCGGGTGAGAAACGTCGAGCCGGAGCAGATGATTGCCCAGACGCTCCGGCAACTGCGCCACCGGAATCCCGAAATGCGCCGCCAGTATCCGCCCCATCGCGGAAGTGAAGTTCGTCTGGAACGGCAGATGGTCCACTGCTTCTCTGAGCAGGGCCTTCCGCATTCGTTCCTTTCGCGTCATAGGCGTTACCAGAAGTAGAGGTTCAGGAGCACAAACACAGCTGCCACAAGAGCCGCGAGCAACAGTGGATTCCTGTAGAGCGGAATGGCCGGGCCGCTGGGAATGTCCGTGAGGCCCCACACCAGCCCCTTGAGTTCTGAAGCCGGTCTGGGCGTGGTGAAGAGACTGACCACAATAGTGACCAGCACGCAGATCACCCACGACCAGATGAAGCGGTACAGGTTTTCCGCCATCGGTTTGGCATCCGACGACATGCCGAGGATCGCGAGCGCCGCGGGGTGCAGTTTCACCACTGCCCAGAGCACGATTGACGCGAGCGTCCCGGACAGCAGGCCCCAGAACCCTCCTGCGGGCGTGGCCTGCTTCCACAGCATCCCGATGATTACGGTTCCGAACAGCGGAATGATGAAGAAACCGAACAGAGCCTGCACATAATCCATGATGCTGGCGAACTGCATCACCAGATACGCCGCGCCGATGCTGGCCGCCAGGCCGATCAGCGTGCACCAGCGCCCCATCCTGAGGCAGGTCTCATCGCCGGCATCGCGGCGAAACAGCGGGCGATAAATATCGTAGGTCCACACGGTCGCGAACGCGCTCACATTGCCCGCCATGCCCGACATGAACCCGGCAATCAGCGCGGTTACGCCAACTCCCAGCAGCCCGGGACCGAGATAGCGCGCCATCATCAGCGGCATCACCTCGTTGTAGCTGTGGCCGCCCGTCGCTAGCGCTTCGCTCTGGCCCACCAGTTTCATGGGGAGAACGGCCAATCCCAGCAGGCCGGGCAAAATAATGATCGCCGGCAGCATCATTTTGAAGGCTGCGCCGACGACGGTGGCCATCTTCGCCGATCGCAGGCTGCGAGCCGCCAGCACCCGCTGTACTACCAGGAAATCCGTCGTCCAGTATCCGAACGCGCCGATTATTCCCAATCCGATCACGATTCCCGTCCAGTGCACGCCCATGGGGTTGTTGGCTGCCGATCCCATGTTGCGCCACATGTGCGTATAGTCCTGTCCCGGGGCGCGCGCGGCGATGCGCGTAAGCATGCCCTTCCACCCGCCGGTCTCCATCAGGCCGTAGATCGGAATCAGCGCAGTACCGGCCCAGATCAGGATGAATTGGACCACCTCATTCACGATGGCCGAGAGCAGACCGCCAAGCGCGACATAAACCCCGACTGTCACCGTGGAGACGAGAATGCTGAACTGGATGTCCCATCCGACGATGACTTTCATCACCACAGCCATCGAAAACATATTGATGCCGCTCATCAGAATGGTCATCACCGCGAAGGAAACCGCCGCAAGCAGTCGCGAGCTTTCGCCGAAGCGCAGTTTCAGATAACCCGGCACTGAGTGGGCCTTCGACACGTAGTAGAACGGGATCATCACAACGCCGAGAAACAACATGGCGGGAACAGCGCCAATCCAGTACCAGTGCGCTGCCAGCATCCCGTATTCGTAGGCGGAAGCGGACCACCCGAGCAGTTCCAGAGTCCCGAGGTTCGCGGCGACGAAACTCAGCCCCGCGACCCATGCGCCAACGCCCTGTCCCGCGAAGAAAAAATCGTTACTGCCCCGGACCCGCCGCTTCAGATAGAGGCCGATTCCCGTAACCAGCGCGAAGTACAGACAGATTACGAGAATGTCCGCCGGGGCGAGGGTCAGCAGTCGCGATGACCGCACGGACCCTCCAGGTGGCGTGGGCACTCCTGCCTGCCGCGTCGAGATTCATTTGGACTTATCGGTGTGAGATTTGACATTCCGTCCCGCGCCAAGCCTACAGCTTATCTGAATAGCCGCGGCTCATAGAGGTCAGCATGTCCCGGTTCGCCGGACCGGTTTCCGAGAGAAGCATTGCACACACTCGCCGCGATTTTCATCAACTGCAATTCGGCCTGGCGCACCATTTCGCCCACGCCCCGGCGCAGCCAGCCCATCATCTCCGACACGGCGGAGCACCAGTTGCACCGCCGGATTCCCGGCTGCGGTCACTGTCGGGAACAGAATTCGACATGTCATTCAGGCCTCCGATGCCGACCCGGAAAAGGTGGAGACCGTGGTTCTGATCCAGCGTGGCGGAGTCCGCCGCGGATCGAACCAAGTAGAGGTCGCGTCCGGTAGTCCATTGCCGGATAATCCGCAAGAGCCGCGTTACGCCGAGGAGGCGCGGGCTGCCGTTGCCCGCCAGAGCCCGCCCCGGCGTGACCCGAATCGTATTCCAAACCCGGAACAACGGCTCAATCTTCTGTGGCGGCCTGGGCTTTGAGAGATCCGGTCCTCTGAGACCCGGTGCTCTGACTCCACCTGTCTTGCTGACTCCGGCGAGTATTAATCAGGACTTACAGGAATGTACCAGCAGCGGATTCAGATGATCCAGCAGGCGCGCCAGCCAGCATCATCCACGGCGTAACACTTCACGGCCGCGGCGCCATATCAGCGATCTCACGAAAACGCTTGACACTCAGCGGACCCTCGAAGCATAATTCGGACGAAAGGGACACTCGTGTCAACAGATATTGATGTTTCCGGTTCCCTCGGCATTTCGGGTTCGTTCGGTTCTGTTGGGCCCGTAACCATCAATCCTGTAACGATGACCGCCGTCCCGGGCTCAACGTCCATGGGCGCCATCGGCCCCGTAACCGTTGCGGGCATACCGGATACGTATCACATCTACGTCGAGAAGGTACCTCACATGCAAATCGGAATCGATCCGATTACCGTGACGCTGAACCCGATCGACGTAAACCTGAGTATCAAGGAAATCCCGAACATTCGCGCACATATCCCAGCCGACTTCTGTGTTGGCGTATCGGTTCTGGGCATGGAATTGCTAGCTGTCCGGCTTTGCGGCGAGGCACAGGTGATTACGGAGCCATATGTTCCCAACCCCTGTGAAACCTGCCGAGAGCTGACGCGCGTGCCGCTTCCTGGCGTGCCGGTGAACGCAGGCTGACCCGTGGCCAAAGCTGATGGGACTGCCGCCCCGCTCCGTTTTCGCGGCACGCCACTGCTGGTCGAAGGCCTGACGCCGTTTCGATACGCCGACATCATGCACGGCGCCTCCGTTACGGTCATGCTTGGAGGCGACGGATATCAGAACAGCCCGCCGACAAACATCCAGACCGTGCCGGCGGGCGAAACCGCCACGTGGGTACGTTTTTCCCTGTCGCTGACGACGCCTGCCGGGACGTACCCCGGCGAAGTGCGACTTGCAGACGCCACCTACCCGATTGTTGTCGATCTTGAAGGTAAGGCGGCGCTGCATCTGTCGCCGCGGAACCTGACCCTCACATCGCGTGCCGGCGCGAACATAACCGTAGACCTGACTGCGGCAAACACGGGCAATGCTCCCGGTCTGATCCCGGAGACGGGGAGGTTCGGGTTATTTCCGGCGCAGGCGCTCGAACGCAGCATCGCCGAGGCGGTAAGCGCGCCCGCTGCGGAAGGTCGGGCCAGAGTGGACACGCTCATGAATAAGATGGCCGACGAGCACGGCGGATTTGTGCGGCTGAAGGTCGCTGAAGGGGCTGGCCCCCTTGGTCCCGGCGAGTTTCGGAACCTCAAAGTGAAGCTGCGGCTTCCTGACGCTCTGAAACGTGGGCAAAGCTATTCCGGATCATGGATGATCGAGAAGTTTCGTTTCCGCATCTGGGTGGATGTCTCCGCCCAGGCCGGGGATGACACCGGCAAAGGCAATGGCAAGGAGGCTGAATGACAACGAGTTCCGTCCCGATGAGCGACAGTATTCAAGGCGCCGTTAACACGTTCAGCCGGCTGCTGAGCGACACCACCCGCCTCAGCCTCGACATGCTCAGCACGTGGAGCGATCTGCTGCAAAGCTCACTGCGCACGGCCCCCAGTCAACTCACCGAATCCGCTCGTGGCATGATGAGCTCTCTGCAAAACGCGGGATCTGCCTCGACGGGGCGCATGGGCTGTTGCAGGATTCCGCCTCCCTGCTGGCTGCCCCAGCCGATCGGCGATGTCACCAGCCATGTCTGCCCGGGCGCAACTGCGGTCGTTCGAGTCTGCGTCTCAAACTGCTCATTTGCGCCGCGTACGATTACCGTCGAGGCGCCTGCGAATTCCGGAATCTCAGTCACGCCCGGCAGTCTGAATCTGGGGCCGAAGGAGAAGGGCTGTTTCACTATCTCCTTCCCGGTGGATGCGAACAAGTCGGATTGCGGCGAGTGGACGCACTATATCCTCGTGCGCGGCTGCAGGCTGCATTACCTGCTGTGGACGGTCACGGTGGACAAGCGGGGAGGGTGCACGTGCCATGAAGTGGACGTGGAGGATTGCCCGGACTACATCCACCACTGGTACGATCACTTCTACTGCTACCGCCCCTGTCTGCCTGCGCCAGGAACGCGGGTGGGAGGAGCGGACCACCAATGACGGACACCCGGGGATTACAGGATCTATGGCTTCGCGCCGTGGACTTGAATGTTCGGTACTACTCCGGACTAAGCCGGCTCGCTGCCGAGTATTGGAAGGACCTTGCCTCGATGCTGGCAACGACGCAGGGCGCGGTTTCCCCGCAGGCGCCCCGTCCGCCGGGTGCTGCCGCGGCCCACACCTCGAGCGCCGGCACGGCAGCATCTTCGGCCGCGGAAGCGTCTGCGGTTATCGTACTCGAAGGCGAATCGGGACATACCGCGATCGGAGTTTTTCTGTTGGGGAACTCGTTTCCGGTGGCGGTTTCCGCTTCTGTCAGGGCATCCGCCGTCGTCGATGAGAATGGCCGCGATGGCAATGTCGCATTCAGCTTCGATCCCCCCGTTATTACTCTCAAACCGGGCGAGCAGATCCTGGTGCGTGTGAGTGCGGCCATTGATCCCGCACTGGAGCCGCTCGTCAGTTACCGTGGTGAATTGAGCATCCCGGAGCTGGGCGCGACGCGGATTCCGGTAGTCGTGAGGCGGCGCCCCTCCACTTCAAAGAACGTTCCTGACGCCGGCGCTTCGTGATCGCAAGAGTAGTCCTGCTTTGAAATCCATCTCTGTGCGGAGGTGCCCGACGTGGCAGTGGCGACCGGTCAGGACGACATCGCGATCATCGGCATGGCTTGTATCTTTCCCGGGGCTGCCGATGTCTCCAGCTACTGGAACAACATCGTTTCGCGAGTAAACGCCATTACCGATCCGCCGGACGACTGGGAGGGCCTCCCGTTTTTTGACCCGTCGTCAACCGATAACGATCGGATCTATTGCAAGGCCGGCGGCTGGCTCCGGAATCCTTCGGTTGCCGCGGCCGAGTTCGGCGTTATGCCGGTCGGGATCGACGGCTCCGATCCCGATCACTTCGTTGCGCTCGCCATCGCTCATCGCGCGCTCGAAGACGCTGGGTATTCGGAGGCCAGGCTGGAGGGTCGGCGAGCGGAGGTGATCGTTGGCCGCGGCACGTACATCAACCGCGCCTTCACGAACCAGCTTCAACATTGCCTCATCGTCGACCAGACCATTCGGATTCTGAACGAACTCCATCCCGAATACACCGAAGAAGACCTGCAAACACTCAAGCGGAAGCTAAAAGCGGGACTCGCGCCCTTTAACGCCGACACGGCGCCGGGCCTGGTGCCGAACGTGATGACGGGACGAATCGCCAATCGTCTCGACTTTATGGGCCCGAACTACACGGTAGACGCGGCGTGCGCCTCATCGCTGATAGCTTTGGACCTGGCGGTCCAGGATCTGCGCTGCGGTAAGTGCGACCTGTCGCTGGTCGGTGGCGCCAATCTGGCGACCGCGGCCCCCACCTTCATGCTGTTCTGCCAGCTGAACGCGCTCTCGCGCCGTGGCGAGATCCGCCCCTTCGATCGCGACGCGGACGGAACGCTGCTCGGTGAGGGATTCGGCATGGTCGTCCTCAAACGCCGTTCCGACGCCATGCGGGATGGCGATAACATCTACGCGTTCGTGAAAAGCGTTGGCGTCGCCAGCGATGGCCGGGCCCAATCGGTTCTCCGGCCGCGTGTGGAAGGCGAGGAGATCGCCATTCGCCGGGGCTACGAAGCAGCGGCCATCTCTCCCGATACGGTGGGTCTGGTGGAGGCGCATGGCACCGGCACCATCGTCGGCGATGCTGTCGAAGTAGAGGCGCTCACGAACGTGTTCGGGCTCGGAAAGCGGGCATCCTGCGCGCTGGGAACGGTGAAGTCAATGATCGGACACCTGATTCCCGCGGCCGGGATCGCCGGGCTTATCAAAACCGCGCTCGCCCTCCACCACCGCATCCTGCCGCCGACATTGCATTGCGAGAACCCCAACCCACGCCTGGGCCTCGAAAACACACGCTTCTATCTAAACGCGGATGCACGGCCGTGGATTCATGGCGCGCGCACGCCGCGCCGGGCTGCTGTGAATGCGTTCGGCTTCGGCGGCATAAACGCCCACGCCATTCTGGAAGAATGTCCATGACCGGAATCGAAGCTGTGGGGAACCGGCACAGCTCACGGTGGGAAACCGAGGTCTTCATCTTCCAGGCGTCGTCCCGGTCCGAACTCCTGCAGTCCGCGTCGACGCTTGCGAACTCGCCGGGCATCGAATCCGCCGAACTGAAAAATGTCGCGTTGACTCTGCACACGCAGGAGCAACGGGCGGTGCGCCTGGCGATCGTGGCCTCCTCTGTTGAAGAGCTGCGGTTGCACGTCGAGCATGCCTGCCGCAAGCTGGCGGACCCGGCATGCCGGCGGATTCGTGACGCGCGCGGCATATATTATTTTGAGGACCCCCTTGCCGTCAATGGCCGGATCGCGTTTCTGTTCCCGGGCGAAGGCGCACAATATTCGCACATGCTGGCGGACGTCTGCATGCACTTCCCGGAAGCGCGTGCCTGGTTCGATCTCATGGACCGCGCGTTTTTCGATCACCCGCGCGGGTACCTGCCAAGCGAGCTCGTTTTTCCGGCGGCTAAAACGACCGCCGCCGAAGAGGGCCGCATGTGGGACATGGACGGCGCGGTGGAAACAGTGTTCGCCGCGAATCAGGGGCTCTTCTCCATCCTGAAGCAGCTTGGTATACGCCCCGATATGATCGCGGGCCACAGCTCCGGCGACTATTCCGCGCTGCTCGCCGCCGGCTGCATCGGCAGCGAAGGTGAGGAAGAGGTCCTGAAAATCATCCGCGACCTGAATGCAGTATACGAGGGATTCGCAGCGAACGGGAACGTTCCCAAAGCAACGCTTCTGGCCGTCTCCGCGGTTCAGCGCGACGTCCTCGACCGCATTGTGAGCGCCCGGCCAGGCGCGATTACGGTGGCGCTGGACAACTGCCCCCAGCAGATCGTCTTGTGCGGAGACGAAGCCGCAATCAATCGGGCCGCTGCTCTCCTGCACAACGAAGGCGCCATTACCGAGCCACTGCCGTTTGCGCGGCCGTATCATACGCCACTGTTCACGGCGTTCAGTTCTCGTCTGCGCGAATTCTTCAGAGACATCCGCATCGCTTCACCGGTGGTGGACGTTTACAGTTGCGCCACCGCAGCCAGATATCCGTCCGATCCGGATCATCTGCGCGAAATTGCAGTTGAACAGTGGACGCGTCCGGTGCGTTTTCGCGAGACGATCGAGGCCATGTACGACGCGGGTGCAAGGGTGTTCGTCGAGGTCGGCCCGCGCGGCAATCTGACCGGATTCGTCGAGAACATACTGCGCGGCCGACCGGCGGTCGCTGTCCCGATGAACACGACGCAGCGAACCGGTATCGCGCAACTCAACCACGCCATTGCAATCCTTGCGGCGCATGGCGTGCGCTACAATGCCGCGGGTATGTACCGCTGGCGTGGGGCGCGCGGCGTCGCACTAACCGGTCAGGAGGAGAAAGGCAAGCGCGCTGCGACCATCGAACTTGCGCTGCGGCTGCCGCGTCTGCAACTGAGCGCGGCCGACCGCCCCACCCGCACGGCTCCACCCGCCTCGAGCGCGCCGGGTGCACAGCCAGGTCCGCGGGCGCGTGCCATGGAAGCATACCTCGGAACGATGGAGCAGTTCCTTGGAGTGGAGCGGCAGGTCATGCGGGCTGCTCTGGGCAGGTCAGCAGAGATCGCGGCTCCGGACGCCGGTTCCGAGCAGCGCCCGCCGTTTGTGGATTATGTTGTCTCGCTGGATCCCGGCAAAGCGGTGGTGGCGACGTGCGAACTCGACCTTCAGCGGCACCGCTTCATGCGCGACCACACCCTTGGCGGGGCCGTTTCCGCCTGGGATCCCGATCTCACCGGCCTGCCCGTCGTCCCGCTCGCGGTGAGCGTCGAGATGCTGGCGGAGGTTGCCTCGCTCATCCGCCCGGGGCTCGTGGCGACAGCCCTGCGGGAGGTACGTGCGCATCGCTGGATCGTGATGGAGTCCGAGCGCCTGACCCTCCGCTTTAGCGCGACTGCCCTTTCCGGTTGCGAAGTGCGGGTCGAAATGAGCGAGGATGACGGAACCGGTGACCGGCCGGCTGCGGTCGAGGCTGTTGTAGAGTTTGCCGATCGCCGCCTCCCCACTGTCCGCGCGGGAGAATCCCCCCTGAAACACGACCGTCGGTCGAAGTGGCCGGAGGGCGACATGTACGGGCACACGGGTATGTTCCACGGGCCATCGTTTCAGCTCGTGATTCGCATGGATCGCTCCGCTGAAGATGGCGCCGAAGCAACGTTCGCGGGCCGCGACTATAGATCATGGATCCGCAACTGCCCGCGGGCGGGATTCCTGCTTGATCCAGCCGTCCTCGACGCGATGGGACAGGTGGTCGGTTACTGGGTTGGCGACCGCTTTGAAACCGGCCTGAGCGTGTTTCCGTTCCGGCTCGAGCGCCTCGATTTCTTCTTATCCCTCCCGGCCGGCGCTGAGGCGCGCTGCCGAGTTCGCGTCACGCATGCCGATGACGATTGGATTCGGAGCAATATCGACGTTGTGGCCGAAAACGGCGCCGTGATGGCGCGGATGCTCCAGTGGGAAGACCGCCGTCTGGACCTCCCGCGCCGGATATATGATTTCAGGATTGCTCCGCACACGGTCATGCTCAGCGATGAGGAGTCCGATGCGCGCCGCGGGCGAGCGTGCCGCTTTCAGATTCCGCGATCCGTGCTCCAGGCCCACGGAGCTATCTGGCTGCGCGTCCTGGCATTCCTCGTTCTCAGCGGCGCGGAGCGGCGGCAATGGCGGAAGGTCCTGGCCGAGAGCATGGATGCAGCACTCGACTGGCTTGCGGTCCGAATTGTCGCCAAGGATGCCGTGCGCCTGCTGCTCGCGCCGCAACGTAGCGGCTTGTACCCTGCCGACATTGAGATTCATGGCGACGGCGGCGATTACCTGGTTCGTGGGCCGTGGAACGACGGTAACGACGATATGCCGGCCATAAGCGTAACGCGCTCGGGCCAGGGCGTCGCCGCCGTCGCATCTTACAGCCGAGCGGTCGTGGCGTGAATGAGCATGGGTCCGGTTAATGGGGACAGGTACAGCGAGGTGATGGTGCACGTGATCGGCATCCTCGGAGAAATCACGAGCGAGTGGGACTCGGGCGAGATCTCGCCGGACACGCGTCTCGGATCGCTCAACCTCGAGTCGATCAACTTCGTATACTTCATCGCCGAGCTCCAGCAGAAATACGGGTTGAAGCAGACACTTCTTGCGCGTATCCGTGCAGCCGGCCTGCCGCTCTCCGATCTCAGTGTGGCCGATATTGCCGGCTTTGTTGAGGACCTCCGCGGCACTGACGGCCAGCGACGGGAGGTAATTTCATGAGCGGGAGCAGCGAACCCAAAGTGGTGCTGATCGGGTTGGACGGGGCGACATTCTCCATCCTGGACCCCCTGATGAGCGCGGGCGTTATGCCGTTCCTCCGGCGGTGGTCCGCGGATGCCGTTCGGGCGGTGCTCCGGTCCACTTCACACCCACTGACGCCGATCGCATGGACCACGCTGATGACCGGATGCCTGCCTGGCAATCACGGCGTCTTTGATTTCGTGCGTGCCGATTTTGACGGGCCGCAACCCGGATTCGCGCTTGGCACTTCGACCGATGTACGCGTGGAAACGTTGTGGTCCATCGCCAGCCGGCAGGGCTGCCGCGTTACCTGCCTGAACTTCCCGTGCATGTTTCCGCCTCCCGCGATCAACGGCTTCGTAGTGCCCGGATTCGTACCCTGGCGGTATCTGTCCCGCGCCGTTCATCCCCGCGACCTATACTCACGGCTGAAGATCGTTCCCGGGTTCGACGAAAAGACCCTGGCTATGGATTGGGATATCGAACGCAAGGCCTTGCAGGGTCTGGCCGAGAGCGAATTTGAGGACTGGATCCGCTTTCACACCGCGCGCGAGGCGCAGTGGTTCTCGATTCTCAATGCCCTGATGGACGAACATCCGTGCCACCTGACCGCGATCCTGTTCGACGGTGTCGATAAACTGCAGCACCTCTGTTATCACCTGCTTGATCCGGATGTTCCCTTAGCCGGCATGTCGCCATGGGCGGAAGGCGTTCGGGACCTCTGTCTCGCCTATTTCCGCCAGCTCGATGGGTTCATCCGGGCCATCATTGAAGCCGCCGGCGACGCCGCGCGTGTTTTTATCGCGTCGGACCACGGATTTCAGCAGGCGGGTGATCAGATCTTCTACGCCAACACGTGGCTCGAGCAGGAAGGTTTCCTGCGGTGGAAAGACTCGGCCTGGCTGGACCACGACGGTAGGCTGACCCCGGAAGGGCACGCCGGCATTGACACACTGATCGATTGGCCGGGCACGGTGGCCTTTGCCCTGACGGCGAGCGGCAACGCGATCTGGATCCGCCGCGCGCGAAACGGTTCCACCGGGGTTGCCGGGGATGACTATCACGGGGTCCGTTCACGCATTGCCGATTCTCTGATGCGCCTCACGAATCCCGTAACCGGAACGCGGGTCGTGGAACGCGTCATGACGCGTGAAGAAGCGTTCCCTGGCAGCGCAGTCGATCAGGCGCCCGACCTCACACTCGTGCTGCGCGATCACAGTTTTCTGTCCGTCCTGCGGAGTGATGCCGTGCTCCGGCCGCGCCGGTCGCCGTACGGAACGCATCACCCCGATGGCGTGTTCATGGCCGCCGGTCCCGGGGTCCGGCGCGGCGAGCGGATTGCGCCTTTCTCCATCGCCGACATCACGCCAACCATCCTTCACACACTGGGCTTGCGGCTGCCCGGAAACCTGGATGGGTCGCCGGCGTACGACGCGTTTGAGACCTCGTGGCTCGCCGCACATCCGGTGCGGCACGAAGAGAGTGCGGCGGCGGCAGCAGCGTGGGCCGTGGAAAATACGACATCGCTGGGCACGGACGCTGAGCAGGAAGTGCTGGTCCGGTTGAGAGCGCTTGGATATCTCGAATGAGGGGCGAGGCGCGTGTCGCGGATTGACATAAACGGCGTACAACTCCACTGTCAGCAGATGGGAGAAGGCGCGGACGTGGTGATGATCCACGGCCTTTTCGCGAGCCTCGCCTTCTGGTATCTGACTATCATGCCGGGACTGGCAGCGCGGCGCCGAGTTACGGCGTACGATCTTCGCGGACACGGATACAGCGACGTTGCGCCGTCCGGCTACAGCTCTGCCGATCAGGCCACCGATCTCGATCAGCTGCTCGACAGCCTGGGCATCGAGCGCGCGCATCTGGTTGCACACAGCTTCGGCGGCGCCGTTGCGCTTCAGTACGCGCTGCTGCGTCCGAGTCGCGTTCTGTCACTGACCCTTGCGGATGTGTGGATCCCGAGCTTCCAGCCGCAGCCGCTCACCTGGAACTCGGCCACATGGCGAGACGAGGCAGTGCACATCGCCAATTCCGAGCCGCAACCCGAGGGCATGCCGAAGGTCGCCCTGGATGCGTATCAGGAGTGGCTGCGGCTGCAGGGCAGGACCGCAATTGGCGGGTACGACGCATGGGTTGAAAGCTCGTTATTCGCGCGATGGAACAGTGATTCGCGCGTCGCAAAGCGCTGGTTCGAACTAGTGCGCACCACTTCGGCGGTGGAAGAGATCTGCTCCATCGCGGGTCTCACTCCCGAGCGCCTGCAGGCGGTGGCGTGTCCTGTCCTCGCCATGTTCGGCGAGCACTCGGGCTGCCTTCCGACTCTACGCGGTCTCGAGGCGCAGCTCCCGGCTTGCCGGACAGTCATGGTGGAAGGCGCCGGCCATCTGCATCCGTTGATCCGGCCGGACGTGTTCCTCTATCATGTCAGCGAATTCATTGGGGGCGTGCCGGCGTGAGTACCAGGGCCGTGCGCATCGAACTGGACGGGTTTGGGTGCCCAATGGCGCACTGCAACCGCAACGACAACTCCTGGCATGATGTGCCGCCGCTTCGTTCGCTCGAGACATCGCAGAAGATCGTGGACCCAGTCGTTTCGCCACGCGCTTTCGTCCATCTCGGCGCCTTTACCGGTGAGCATTCAGCCGTTTGCGTCTACGACTCGCCCCTGCACCCCGCACTCGTCGCGTATGACTACCGGACGGGATCGGTTCTTTGGACCAGCCCACCGGAAGACCTGCCCGGACTCTTCCATCGCTGGCCGTCGGGCATTCTTCTGGCCAGAGTCGTCGTGGATAATTCGCTGACCCGTTACTGTGTATTCGCGGCGAATCCCGTTGAATTCGTGGCTTACGCCGGCAATGGCCGCCGGTTGTGGAAGCGTTCTTCAAACGAGATCTCCGCAGATGCCCCGGCGGGAGTCGGCATGCCGACCTCGCTGACGTTCACCGACCGCGGGGAAATCGTCTGCGTCACCACGAAAGGATGGATCGTTAAGCTCGATCCGCTGGACGGCAGCGTTATCTCGAGTTACCGCATGGAGGCGTCGCTGGTGATCGAAGGCCGGGAATACCAGGGCGTGTTCGTTACGACAAAGTCGCCCGTCGTGATCGGCGACGTGCTGTACATCGTGGCGGACTTCAAGCCCAACGTCTGTTACCCGCCCCTGCTTCCGCTGTTCTGCCCTGTGCACCTGCTTCGAATTGAGCTCAGCCATCCGGGCAACCCCGGTTCGGAGCGGCAGATCAGGCCGATGACGGCAGGGTCAGCCACGTCCGAAGCTGCGCCGGATCGCGTGCAGGTCGGAATCTATAAAGGAACCGGCTCGCCACCTGCGCTCGTCCGCCCGGGATGTTCTCCACTGCTTTTCGCGCACGCGCACTCACTGACGAAGCATGGACTTCAACCCATGATCGCCGCCGTCGAGGACCGGAACGGCACGCTGACCATCCGGTGGCAAACGACGCTGGAAGTTGCTCCGGGAGATGACGTATATGCGGCGCCGGCTCTTTATCCGGACAGCGGCACACTGCTGGTCACCACACTACAGAACGTCTATCTGTTTCGCGATGTCGCAAGTGCCAGCGGCTCCGTGCCCTGCCCTGCCGCTTTGGATGCCGGTGAGATGGTGGCCGGCAACGGGCATGGGACAACCTCAGTCCGGGCAGGCAGCCCCTTCGGCCTTGCCTTCGATGCCGATCGCGACGAAATCGTCGCCTACACGAATCTTCGAATCACAACCGGTGCATCGCTGCTCAGCTATGGCTTTCTCGGAGCGTTCGCCATCCCGGTGGACCAGCGCGCCCGGCCTTACCCGCTGTGGAAAGCAGCGCTTGGCGTCACCGCGGACGGCGCGGCGATACCCGGATTTGGCACCTTCGGCCAGCCCGCCTGTTTCCGCTACGAGGACGGCAGCGGGCAATCGACCGGAGTCATCGTCAACACCGTAGCTACGGGCACGTACATCTTCCGATGACGAGCGCGCATTTTTCGGACGGCCTGCGAGCGAGCGATTTTACGCGCATCGCGGCGAATGGGTTCGGCGACCGCCAGAACTCGTATGCGCACTCCATCGCGGAATTCAACGGCCAGGTCTTCGTGGGAACATCGCGCCATATTCTGGCCCTGCTCAAGCTCTTCCCGCCCGCCGATGCCGCGTCCATGGACCCATGGCCGGTCAAGGTTCCGCAAAGGGTCGAGCAACTCGATCTGCGGGCGCAGATCTGGCGCTGGAGTCCGAATGCGCCGGCATGGCAGCTGGTCCATACATCGCCTGAGATAGCGGGCAGAAACGGCCACCCCGTTCCGCGGGATCTCGGATACCGCGGCATGACCGTGTTCCGCGGCGCATCCGATGCCGCACCCGCTCTCTACGTGAGTTGTCTGTCGTCGGTAGCACGCGGCTCCGGCGCCCGGATTCTACGCTCAGAGGACGGCGTCACCTTCGATGGCGTCGGGGAACCCGGCCTTGGAAATCCGAACGTCTCCACCTTCCGATCGCTCGTGGTCTTCGACGGTCACCTCTATGTTGCGCCCGCGGGCGAAGGGACCACGTGGAACGTGACTCGGGCGCCCATCATCCTCAGGTCGCCCGATCCGCGGCGTGGCGCGTGGACCCAGGCGTGCGCCCCGGGCTTCGGCGATCCCACCAACGACGGAGTCTTCGAACTCGAGGTCTTCAACAATCACCTGTATGCCGGCACCTTCAACCACGCGCTCGGGTTCCAGATCTGGAAGACGCCGGCTACGGGTGCGGCCCCGTGCAAATGGACCAGGGTGCTGGGGCGTGGGGCCGGGCGCGGCAGCCTGAACGAGATGGCCATGAGCATGTGCGAGTTCAACGGCGGTCTATACGTCGGCAGCGGTTTGCAGAATGGCGGGTACGATCGCACCTATCGCATCGGGCCTGCCGCCGGTGAGCTTATTCGTATATATCCGGACGACACCTGGGATCTGGTGGTGGGCAGCGCCCGGGATACCGTCCATGGCCGCAGGATTCCGCTCAGTGGCCTGGGACCGGGATTCGACAACTTTTTCAACGGATATATCTGGCGCATGGTGGTGCACGATGGCTGGCTGTACGTCGGTACTTTCGACTGGGCGATCTTTCTGCTGTATGCCCAGCGCCGGCGCATGCTGCCGTGGTTACAAAAGCACGTAGCCGAACATGGAGCGAAAGAGATCGTTTCGCAGCAGGGCGGATTCGATCTGTGGAAGAGCCGCGACGGCCGCACATGGCGGCCGGTGAGCCTGAACGGTCTCGGCAACCCGTACAACTACGGCGTGCGAACGCTGCTGTCATCGCGGTCGGGGCTGTTCGTCGGAACGGCAAATCCCTTTGGACCCGAGGTTCCGGCCGAGCTCGCGCGCTCCTGCACCTACGTGGAGAATCCGGAAGGCGGGGCAGAGGTGTGGTACTCCGAGCGTCCCCGCGCCCGCGGCGAGGACGAAGCATGCGCATCTTAGTCACGGGGGGTACCGGATTTGTGGGCTCCGTGGTCGTGGACCAGTTGATCGAGAGTGGACAGGATGTACGCGTGCTCGCGCTGCCGGACACCGCCGGCGCCCTCCGGGATCGCGCGGGCATCGAGGTCATTGAGGGTAGTCTCGGCGACTCAGACGTGCTTGCCGAGGCCACCCATGGCATTGATGTCGTCTGTCACCTCGCCGCGATTCACCTCAGCGCCCTTCGCGACGTTGCCGATCCTCGCGACCTGCGCGCAGTGAACGTGGACGGGACCGATCGCCTGCTCCGAGCGTGCGCCAACTCGGGGGTCCGCCGCATCGTTTTCACCAGTTCGGTGGCGGTGTACAATGCCGCGCCCTGGCCATACATGTGGCCCATCCACGAGACTTTTCCGCTGCGAACGACGGGCGAGGACAACCTGCGCAGTTATGCGGAGAGCAAGATCCAGGCGGAGAATCTCATTCGACGAGCGCATCAGGACAGCGGCATCGCCGCCATCATCCTGCGGTCGCCCGCCGTTTATGGCCGGAGCGCACCCTGGGTGGAGCGGACGCTGCGCGCGCTGGCCGTTAATCCATGGAGCGCGATGACGCGGCTCGGACGGTTCGCCTGCAACCAGTGGATTCACCGTGAGGACCTGGCGCGCGCCGTCATCCTGGCGGGCACAATCGGGAACCTGCGGTACGAACTCTGTAACGTTTCGGGTCCCGAACTGTTCTCCGCCGCCGACCTGCTTCAGGCCTTGTTCAACGCGCTCGGGCAGAGGCCGCTGTTTCCCGCTCTGACACGCGAAGCCGATCGAACCGCTCGTTATGGCTTTCGCTATGACGTAACCCGAGCGCAACAGCGGCTTGGCTTCGCTCCCATCGTGAAGCTCGAGACCGGGGTGCCGGACGTGGTTAACGCCATGTCACCCCCGCCGGAAATCGCTGACAGCCGCCCGGGCCAGCATGCTTCCGTGTTCGCGGACGTGGAGCTTTTCTGACATGACTGTTCTGCTGACCGGCGCGACAGGATTCATCGGATCACGCGTTCTCAATCGCCTCGTGTCGGCGGGGGAGAACATCCGCGTCCTGGTCAGGCCCGCGACGCTGGCGCGCCCTGAAGCCGCAGCGAGCCTCTCTCGATACGCCGGCGTTCAGATCATCTGTGCCGAATTCTCCGATGGGGACACAATTGAGCGTGCCATGCAGGGCGTGGATGTCGTCTTCCATCTCGCCTGGCAGTGGAAGCGGAGCGTAAACGCGGCCGCCGAGGGCGAAGAGGCGGACCCGGCGGTGGTGGAGCACAATATTACGGCGGCTGGTTCTCTCCTCGCGGCCAGCGGAGCCAATTCGGTGCGGCGTTTCGTGTTCACGAGCTCCGTCGCGGTGTACGGTCCGCCCATGGTGATCCGGCAGTTCCCCATCGCGGAAACGGCGGACATTCTTCAGGGCGATTACGGCGAACTGCCCTTCGTGAAATACTACATGGCCCCGAAGATTGCGATCGAGCAAATGATCCGCAGTTACGCGAGGCAGTGCGGGTTCGAGTATGTCATCCTGCGGCCCTCGGTCGTGTACGGCCCCGATGCGTCGTTTGCCTCGCGGCTTGTTCGCCGGACGCTTGCCGCGCCGCGATGGACGGCGCCGGACGGTGCACCGGGCAAGTGGCAAATGGTTCACGTCGACGACGTGGCGCAGGCGATTGTGCTCGCGGGCAACGTACCCCAGGCCAGAAACCTCGAGTTCAACATCGCGGGCGCGGAAGTGACCACTGAGCAGGAAATGAAGCAGATGATCTGGGCGGCCGCGTCGGACGAATGGCCGGCGAATGCATCGGCGCCGAAGAGCGCGCTGCGATTCGAGGGTTACGAGTTCCCGAGGTACGACATCACCCGCGCCTCCGAGATCCTCGGGTACGCCCCGCAGGTACAGCTTAGGGAAGGCCTGAAAGAAATGGTCGCGGCCGTTCTGGCGGCGCCTGAAGCGACACCGCCGGAATCGAAGGACGCCCCCATCACGCCACCGGCTGCGTCCCCCTCCCCACGCGATTCGGACGCGTTCGATATCCGCGACTTTTACGATCAGCGGATCGAATCGCAGTTTTTGGGCGACTACTTCGAGCAGAGCGGCTTCTGGAACTTCGGATTACGCGTGACCGGCGCCGAGACTCCACGCGAGGCCTGCGAAAACCTCATGCAGCGGCTGGTGAGCATGATGGGCGAAAAGCGTGATGCCATTCTTGACGTCGCGTGCGGCAATGGCGCCACCACCGCGTATCTGGCCGCTCATCTCGGACCCGAGAGGATCACAGCCGTCAATTTCTCATCACGGCAGATCGCGCGTGCCCGCGAGCGTGCTCCGGCATGCCGGTTCACGCTGATGGATGCCACTGCACTCGGCTTCGGCGAGGCCAGCTTCGACGCCCTGATCTGCGTTGAGGCTGCCTTTCACTTTCATACCAGGGATGAGTTCCTCCGCGAAGCGGTCCGCGTTCTGAAGCCGCGGGGCACGCTGGTGCTCGCCGATGCGGTCCTGCCGCCCGCATCGCAAACACAGCCGCGTGTCAACTACGTTAAGGACATCGTGGAATATCAGACACGTTGTTTGCAGGCGGGTTTCTCGGCTGCGACGGCGACCGATGCCACCAGCCAGTGCTGGGCGGCGTTCGCGGCCGATCTGTCCCATTACACCAGGCGCAAGCTCCGCGCCGGCGAGATCACGCTCCGCAGGTTTTTCGAAATCATGCTGTGGCTCCGCCATCTCGGACCCGAGCGGTACGTGCTGGCCTGCTGCGTGAAGTGAAGCCGTAAGGAAGAGGTCCATTCAATGGCGCTCGAAGCATTTGGCGTACCGCCGGAGCAGGAACGGATCGCCGCCGGGGCAACCCTCGTTGGAAGCTTGTGGTACTACGCCGCCACCGTGTTGTACCCAGGTCTGCCGTTGAAAACCGCCGGCCTGTATCAGCCTCCCCGCGTTGGTGTACGTCCGCCGCTCCCCGAGCGGCCGGGGTTGGGCGTTTACTACAGCCGCCGGTATCCGTTCCCCGTGCTCCTCGGCGAGCGTCCACCCGGATACGAACTGGTGGACGAGTTCGATCACGTTGCCGGCGACTACGAGACGTACATTGAGCCGTTCTCAGCGCCTGTAATCAAGGAAGCGTTCGCGATCATCCGGCGTTATTTGACGCCGTCGGCGCGTGTCATCGACACAAGCTGCGGGGCCGGTACAGAGGCCACGACGCTGGCGACGTTCGTACCGGAAGGCGAGGTGGTTGCGGCTGATCTCGCTGCGGACATGGTTCAGACCACCTTCACGCGCGCGCGTCAGGCGGGCATTGGAAATATGGCCTTCGTCCAGGCCGATGTTTCCCATATGCCGGATCATTTCAGCGCCATGTTCGATGCGACCTTCTCGTCGCTTGCATTCCACCACTATCCCGACCCGCACGCCGCCGCTCGCGAGATTCACCGTATTCTCCGGCCAGGCGGCTACTCGTTTATCGTCGACGCCGGACCTGCCTGGTTCAAGCTGATGTCGAGCTGGCTGGCCGCATGGGCCGACCCCGGCTGGATTGCGTTTCACACGGAAGAGGAATTCCAAACGATCTTCTCCGAGGCAGGCTTCTCCGGGTTTTACTGGGAGGAACTGCTGCCGGGCCTCGCGCTTGTGATCTCGACGAAGTAGTCGCCGCGCGCCGAATCACAACCGGTTTCGCGATGTGCCGGACCAGGGCAGTCTCGACACCACAATTAGCGGCTCGCTCACTTCAGTCACCTTCGGAACCGGCCCCGGCGTGCCTCCTGAGAGTATCGTCCCAGCGGCCCTGACCGAGGACGACCTCCACCTGCCCCTTCCGGCCACAGCGCAGCTCGCGGTCGAATGCGGCGCACCCGACTTCGACCTCGATGGGCTTCATGCCCTGATCAACGAGTTGCTGCTGCACCGCGCCCGCGGCCATGCCCACACCAGCCCATGGCCCCCAGTTCAGCGATACCACGCGGCCCGGCCAGCGGCGGTCCAGGTAGAGCGCCAGCTTGTTCAACGTGTCGTTCGCGGACGTGTAGTCGATCTGCCCGCGATTGCCAAAACAGCCCGCAACCGACGAGAAAAGCGCGAAAAACCGCAGGGTTTCCGGCAGCACCGCGCTGACAAGCGCCAGCGCGCCGCGAACCTTGGTGTCGTAGACTCGCGCAAACGATTCGGGAGTCTTGCGCTCAAGTAGCGAGTCCTCGATGATGCCGGCGCCGTGAATGAGGCCGTCCAGCCGTCCGTGCCGGCGGTAAGTCTCTTCCACGAGCGCGCCCAGCGCTCCGCTGTCACGTACGTCGACCTGATGATAGCTCACCTTTGCGCCCGCCCGCCGCATCTCATCGAGATTGCGCCGCGCCTCCCGCTGACGCGTGAGCACCCGTTCCAAATCGCGCCCGGACTGAATGCCGGCGCCAGACGGCGTCTCCTCGGGCGGCACTTCAATCCGTCCCGCGATCACCAGGGTCGGGCGATACCGGCGCGCAAGATGCGTAGCGATCGCGGCGGTAATCCCTCGAGCACCGCCGGTGATCAGCACCACCGTATCGGAAGCGATGACTGATTCCGCGGCTGCCTCATCGAGCGCGCTTCGAACCGCCCGGACAGTAACCCGGCGCTCTCCACTGAAGCCGACTTCGGTGAGATCCTCGCCGCACTCGATCTCATCCACGAGCCGCTTCGCAAGGTCCGGCGTACCATCCGCATCGACGTCCACCACCTTGCAGCGAACCTGTGGCCATTCCAGTGCAAGCGTCTTCATGAAACCCGCGATGGCGCCATGTCCGAAGGGCCATTCGTCAGCTCCGGATCGCCTGCCGAAAGCTCCCCCCATCGCGGACACGGCGACAATCCATCCCCGGCCTCGCTGCCCTGCTTCTCTCACCTCACCGGCATGGGCGCGCGTAAGCTCGAAGAGCGCGTTCAGGTCCCCTTCAACGCCTGCCTGAGCGTTGATTCGCCGTCGCAGCGGAGACAAATGCAGGATCCCGGAAATGCCGCGCGGCCGGACGGCATTAATTGAGTCCGCTGCCACCACGTCGACCTGCGCTCCGCGGGCGCGCAGTGAGGCGGCAATTTCCTGTGCGATTCCGCGTCCATCATCCGTGATGATGATCCGGTCATCGGCGCGCAGCGGATGCATGCGATCCGGGCGTACGGTTTCGACAATCTCCAGAAGAAAACGCGGGACCTGATCGGTTGAACACGGCGTGACCACCCGCGACGCGCTGGCCGCCGAGATCATGCCTTGCGCTGTTTCAATGATCCTGCGGAGCGTTTTAGCCGAGCTCAGCTTCGTCATCACATCGTTCAGTTCCACATTGCGGGCGCGCAGAACACGCCGCCCGAACTCCCCGACAATCTCCACATGTTTGATGGAATCGATCCCCAGATCAGCCTCGAGATCCAGATCGGGACCGAGCAGCTCGGTGGGATATCCAGTCCGTTCGGCGACGATCGCCAGGAGCTCAGCCATCACATCGACCTCGGCCGCGCTTTCCGGTGTTGGTGTTTGTTCCGGCGCAGCGCCGACGTTCACCTGCAGCGGCGCTGTGGCTTGCGGCGTGAGCAGCGCGATCTGATCCGGCAGCTTCTCCGGCGAGTTGCCGCCCAGGTACGCGAGCATGACCTCCTTCTGCGTGTCCAGGAAGGTCGCCATGAGCTGCTGGAACCGGAGCACGACTGCCTCCGCGTCTTCGCTGCCGGTCATCCGCGGCCCCGCCGGGGGAATAGCTGTGGGCGGCGTTTGCGCGCGCACCGCTGGCGTGCCGGCTGGTTGCGGAGATGTCTCAGAAGCTTTCCTCATCGGTGTTGTCGGACCTGTCGATACGGAACCAGCTGATCGCAGTGGAACCGCTTTCCCGCCGGAGACCATCCAGCTTGTAGGCGACGGAGCGTCGCCCTCCCCTGTGCCTGGCGCGTTCCAATCGATCCGCTTCAGAGAGCGGCGCGCAAAGAGCGGGTCAAGGTTGACGCTCACGCCGTGCGCCGCAAGCTGCGCCAGAGCCTGCTGCAACTGCGCGAGCCCCGGCTGGTCCCGCACATCCGTCGCGATCGCAAGGTGTGGAGCGCCTCCCAGGATCTGGCCAACCAGCCCAGAAAGCACTCTGCCGGGCCCAACCTCGACAAACACACGCGCGCCCGCATCGTACATCGCCTGAATCTCATCGGCAAACCGGACTGGGTTGACGAGCTGTTCAATCAGAAGCTGCTGCACAGCCGCCGGATCATTCGGGTACGCGGCGGCCGATACGTTCGAGAACACGGGCAGGCCCGGTGTCCCGATGCGCATCTCTCGTATCGCGTCCGCAAGCTTCTCGCGCGCTTCCGTCATGAGCGGCGAGTGGAACGCGCACGCGACGGCCAGTGCTCTCGAACTGATCCCCGCCTGCTCGAGGCGCCTGACGGCACTCTCGACAGCCTCCCGCCGGCCCGATATCACGGTTTGTGCCGGAGCATTGATATTTGCGATCCACACGCCAGTCACGCCGTTCATGACGGCAGTCGCCGTGGCGCGGTCGGTTGCCACGCTTGCCATTGCACCCGGTTCTCCGGAACAACCCTCCGCCATGCAGCGGCCGCGCACTTCCGATAACGTGTACAGCGTGTTTTCATCGAATGCGCCGGCGGCCCATAAAGCGACGTACTCGCCGTAACTGTGGCCGGCGACCATATCCGGCTCAACGCCGAATCTGCGAAGCAACCGGTACATGGCCACACCGGCGGCTCCGAGGGCCGGCTGCGTTACGTTGGTCGCCATCAGGGCAGTTACATCTGCCCGGCGATCTTGGTCGCGAAACCGCGGCGGCGGGAACACGTATGAGGCGAGCGGCTGTGGGAAGCGGTCCCACAGCGCGCGGCTGGCCGACTCGAACGGTTGCCGCACGGCGTCAAAATACAACGCCAATCCGCCCAGCATGCCCGGATACTGTGATCCCTGGCCGGGGAAAAGAAAAGCCGTGCGGCCCGCCGACGCAAGGGGCGTGGCATCGAAGAAGATCTTCTTTGACGCGAATGCCGAGGCCGATACCGGCTCATCCAGAACGCCGGCAGCCCACGCGATCTTTTCCCGAAGCTCATCCAGCGAGCTGACCACCATGCCAAGGGTCAGCGCCGACGGGGAACGCGCATCCTGCCACAACGTGTACGCGACATCGCACAATCGCGGGCGAAGGCTGCCGGCAAACGCTCTTGCCATTACCGCGAGCTTCGTTCGGAGGTCCTCCCGCGATTCACCACGCCACAGCAGCAATTCGCTCGGGAATGTCGCTGAGACCGATTGCCGGTCTCCTTCCAGATACCCGCCTGTGTATTCTTCGAGAACGGCGTGAAAGTTGGTCCCGCCAAATCCGAAGGCGCTCACCCCGGCGCGCCGCGGCGTTTCATTCACCTGCACCCACGGGCGCGCTTCCGTATTGATATAAGGTGAGCCGTCAACGCCCACGGCGGGATTCGGGTCCGTAACGTGAATGGTCGGAGGCAGGACCTTGTCCCGCAGCGACAACGCAACCTTAACGAGTCCGGCGACACCGGCGGTTGATTTGGTGTGGCCGATCATGGATTTCACGGAGCCGATCGCAACGCTCCGCGGCGGTGCTCCGGCTCCCCCAAACACGCGATTGATCGTTTCCAGCTCCGCACGATCGCCGGCGACGGTTCCCGTCCCGTGCGCCTCTACCAATCCCACCGTTGCGGGCGAGAAACCTGCCTTGGCATATGCGCGATGCAATGCCTGCGCCTGTCCCTCGGGCCGCGGTGCGGTAAGGCCTTTATCCCGGCCATCGCTCGCGCCGGCAACGCCTTTGATGACCGCGTAGATGTGATCGCCGTCGCGCTCGGCGCTGTGCAAACGCTTGAGCACCAGCATGGCCACGCCTTCACTGATGGCGATGCCATCGGCGGTCTGATCGAAGGTCGCGCAACGCCCGCGCGGCGAAAGGGCATGCGTCTTGCCGAAGCACAGATACGCAAATGGATTTTGAATGGTATCGGCGCCCCCCACGATTACCATGTCGCTGGCGCCCGCCTCGAGTTCGCGGCACGCAACGTAAACTGCCGCAAGCGACGACGCACACGCGGCATCTACCGTGAAATTGAGCCCGCCAAAGTTGTACCGGTTGGCCACGCGGCCCGCGGCTACGTTTGGCAGGATGCCCGGAAAGGAATCTTCCGACCAGGCGGGCAACTGCTCCAGCATTCCGGCAGGGACCGCGCCAAAGATCGCCGGAAGTGCCGCACGGACAGCGTATTGCTGGCCCAGATCGGCAATTCCGCCGCTCACGCCGAGAATGACCGACGTTCGCTCGTTGGAAAGCTGTCCATCACCATACCCGGCATCGGCAAGAGCGGCGCGAACGCTCGCGAGCGCGAGAAGCTGCAATGGCTCGATGGAGCGCAGCGAGTTCGGCGGCATCCCGTACGCCGCCGGATCGAAGCAGATGGGGTCCAGAAATCCTCCCCACTTTGAACTCACTTTGTCCGCCGCTTCCGGATCGGGATCGTAGTATTTCGTCCAGTCCCAGCGGTCTGCCGGAACCTCGGTGACGGCATCGATTTTGTTCAGGATGTTATGCCAATACGTCTGCAGATCAGATGCCTTCGGCAGCAGGCACGACATTCCGACGATCGCGATATCAAACGGACGTTCCTCGCGTTCAGCGCGGCGTCCCTCACTCAAGCGATCGGCGGACTCCTCCAGACGCTCGCACGCGCTCGACACATCCCGGTGCAGTTCCTCAATGCTGCAGGTGTCCGTTCGCAGGCCCGCGATCTGCCCAATCATGTACATGCCCCGCTGTCGCTGCTCCGGTTCTTCTACCGGGATGAGACGGGAGTACCCGTCGTCGTGCCGCTCCTCGGACCGGGTGATGCCCTTCGCGGCAATGCGAAGCCGTCCGATATTGAGCGACTCCAGCGCGGCCTGAACCTCGCCCGGCGCTTGCCCCTCTTCCAGCAGTCGCCGCCGTTCCTTTTCGAACAGGTTCACGTAGGGTGTAACCGCGCACCGCGTGGAATGTCCCGGCCCCGAACTCAGGAGCGCGGTCTCGCGGCAGCGCAAAGCCTCCTGCTGGAAACCGTCGACAATTGCGCCGGCAGTGACTGCCTCGTGTGTGAACAGATAAGCGGTGCCGAGCAGGACGCCGATCTTCGCGCCACGCTCGGCGAGGGGCGCAGCGAGCGCGGCGGCCATCGACGCGGAACGCGCGTCGTGAATTCCTCCCGCGAACAAGACGTGGCAGGAGGACAGGTCATCCCCGGGCAACTCGTTCAGCAGGGTCTCTACGACGCTGTCCCAAAGGACGAAACTGCTGCGTGGTCCCACATGCCCCCCGCACTCGCGACCTTCGAATACGAATTTGCGTGCGCCCGCCTCCAGAAAGAGCTTCAGAAGACCCGCCGACGGCACATGCAGATATGTAGGAATCCCGGCAGCCTCCAGCGTGAGTGCCTGGCCGGGCCGGCCTCCTGCGATCAATGCAAATGGCGGCTTCGCTGCGCGCACCACCTGCAGTTGCTCGGCACGCAAATCCTCGGGAACGAATCCGAGAATGCCAACACCCCAGGGCCTGTCGCCCAGAGCCGCTTGCGTTTGGGTCAGGAGGCGCTCCGCTTCGGGCGCGCGCATGAGTGCAAGCGCAAGGAAGGGAAGCGCTCCACCTTCGGCCACTCGCAATGCGAATTCCGCGCGGTCGCTGACGCGAGTCATCGGCCCCTGCACGATGGGGTAGCGTGTCTTGTGCGCGCGAGCGAGTGGGGAATCCTGGGCCAGAGACTTCAAATCGCGCGCCGCCCGCAAATGGTCCCGTGTAGCCTGGCGAAACGCGTCCAGCACACGCGCGACGCGGTCGAATCGCCGCGCCAGCGGAGCCGCGAACGCAGCCTCCTGGCCGACCGGCCACAACTGGCCCTTGCCGGCATCCCACCCAATTCGTTCCCGGACATGGCTCCACCATGTCTCCGGATCGTCACCTGCGCCAGAGTTCGGGTTGAGCGAGAGAAGCTTCTCAACGTCCGCCGCGCCGTTGCGTAACGGCGGCAACACGCGAACACGCGGTCCGGGCCCGTGACCCGCACACACCGTCTCGCTGCCGTCGAAGCGAGAGATTGCATCCCTTATATCGGCCGTCAGGGCGGACTCACGGGTGAGAGCGAGTTGCGTATCGAGCACGACGCCGGCAGCACCCGCCGCGGCACACGCGGCCGCACTGTGAAGACCGATTCCACCCTGGGCCCAAACGGGAACGCTCGCCATCCCGAGCAGCCTCTGCAGCAGGACAAAGGTGGTCTCCTCGCCGCAGCGGCCGCCGCTCTCATTGCCCTTCGCGATCAGGGCATCTGCACCGGCCTCCTCGCCGGCGCGGGCCTCTTCTTCGGAAATCGCCTCGACCAGAACGGCAACCTTCAGCCGATGAAGTATGCGGATCTGCTCGCCGAGCCGCTGCAGGTTCGCGGGGGTCACGATCGCGAAGGATAAACCGTCCGGCAGATTCGAAAAAAGGGGCTCGTATATTTCCCAGACTGCCGAGTCCAGCCTGACGCCGAATCGTCCCTTCGCGTGCCGGGCCAGCGTACAGACAGCGTTCCCGATCTTCTCCTGCTCGCTTACGAACTGCAGATCGAGAATGCCGATGGCCCCGGCCCGGCTCGCCGCGATCGGCAGCGTCGGGTCTGCAAGACCGGGCGGGCTAATCACCAGGTAATCGAACCTGGGTTCAGCACTCCCTCCTGTGCGCTCGCGGCCCCGCCTCATCCACGGGCGTCCTCTGCAGGTGCGATTGCGATCGCGTTTACCGTGAAGTCAACCGGCTCGCGCTTCTGCACCTTGATAACGGCGGCGTAAGCGTGATTCGGGACAAAAAGACCGGCCGCGAGAGGAAGGGATATGCGCACCACCTGCGATTCAAAGGGCCCCAGCACGAAGCGCGGCGGGTTCAGCCGAAGGGGAGGCCGGAACGGGGCAGCACCGGGCGCACCGGTGAACTCCGAAACGGAGAACGAAACATCCTCCTCGCGATCGGTCGTGTTTTGCACCCGAAACTCGCTGACAGCCTCGTGACCGATGGGCGCACGCAGATCGATTGTCTGAACCGCCGGCCCGGGTGAGGGTCGCCCCGGATGATTCCGCATGAGGGCGTTCTCGAAAAACGGCGGGTTATATCTCGAGGCAAGTTGAAACAATGCCTCGTAATAGCCGGTACTTACATCGGCCAGGTTATGATAATACCTTTCGGTCTCATCACGCAGGAAGAGAATCCACTGCTCACGCGCGGCGGTATCGTCCAGTTCGCCGCTGGCCAGCCCCTGCACGAACTCGTTGTAGCGCTGCAGTGAGCGCATGACCTCGGCGCCAAACTGGATCGTAAGATCCTGTAGCCGAGTGCCGACGTTCTCTGGACGTCCGATCATGTCCGCTCGCGCGATTACCTGACGTTGCCTCAGTAGACTATACCCTCGGCGTCGTTCCATAAGCAAGACTTGATTTATTCCGGCCCGCAAAGACGTTCGTATTCAGGAAGTGGCAGCGTAGCAAACGGACGGGTCTGGGACGGTGGGGCGAATGCGGCAAGAGCCGGCCGGTGCTGTTTCGTGGAGGACACTTTCTGCATGAAACGTAAGCGTCTCGTAAACGGCCGTCGGGGATAGTGCTGGATTCATCCTGGCGGCGGATCGATAAACGCCTCGCGATGCGCCATGTTAGACTGCGGCTGAGACCTTCGAAGCCCGGTCAGCCGGGCCTGTGTGGCACGAGGACTCGAGCATGCAGAGCGCGCGTTCAGCAACCTTCCTGGCGATTCAGCTTCTGCTTTTCTCGGTAGCCCGCATTGCCGTCGCCCAGTCCGATGCAAACCATGCCGCGGCTTCTTCTGCGACTTCACCCACCACCTTCGAGCCGCTGGAAGCCTGGAAGGCAGCCGTACTGGCAGGCGATAAAGCGGCCCTTCAGAGCTTCTACTTCTCCGGCCCCGATGCATATGTACCCACCCCGGCCGGAAAGATCTCCGACCCTGCCTCCGAGGAACCGGCATTCTGGTCGGGGTTCCACAGCAGGGGACTCGTCGCCCTCTCACCGAAAATTCTGGAGCGAACCGCACCCAGGCCGGGAACGGTCGCCCTGGTACTTCGTATTGAGATGACCTTCAGCCAAAACAACCAGACGCAGAGTTCCCTGGTCTCTGCGGCCCAGCTATGGGTAAACCGAGGCGACTCGTGGCGCATTCTCGCCACCCAGAGAGGCAACGAGAGCACTCTGCCGACAATCAGCCTGCCGCAGCCGGCGGTTCCGAATACGAATCTGTACCCCGACCCAGCCTCCGCGCCGAAAGATCTCGACCTCGCGATGGCCGCCGCGCGAAAGGACAGGAAGCGTGTGCTGGTCGTCTTTGGCGCGAACTGGTGCTACGACTGTCACGTTCTCGACGCTACCCTGCGCTCCCGGGAACTGGCTCAGTTCGTAGCCGCCAGCTACCTCGTCGTACACGTCAGCATCGGAGACGAGGGCAAAGACAACGCCGAATTGGCGCAGCGCTTGCACGTCCCGGTCGACAAGGGAATTCCCAGCCTCGCTGTGCTGGACGGCGACGGGCGCCTGATCACCAGCCAGCAAAACGGGGAGTTCGAGTCTGCCGCGAAGATCGGCATGGACGATGTGAGTGGCTTCCTCAATCGCTGGAAGCCCGAACAGATGCGGTAGACGCTCTCCATCCCGCGCAATGGCTTCGTCCGTGTTGCCGAAGACGCCCTGCCGGCCCAGATCGCGAACGCGGCCTACTACCTCCGCCGGACTCGATCCGCCGTTCACCAGGTCGCCTCCATGCAGGACTGAAATCCGGCGAGGTCTCGCGTAAGTCCGCAAGCGCGGCTGGGAGTGCCGTCAGATTATCGTGAACATCGGAAATAACCCGATCGTATTCGAACGCCGGTCCGCACATGATTAACTCGACAACAAGCATTGTCGTACGCGTGTGCTTCGCGATAATAGGCGTACCAAAGAAACTGCACCATCTCGGCGAGTGTCAGTTAAATCGGGACGACCTGTTCGAGTACCCTTCGGCTATCGACACGTATGCGACAGCGGCCACACTCTGTGCGACAAACCAGATGCTATCGCTCGTCAGATCGGGGAGTGACGCACCGAAGCAAAGAGGGCCGACGCAAACCGCGGTACAAAAAATGTTGGCTGCAACCGGACTAACCGAAGTTCGTCACGAGAGGGGTCAGAATTGGGTTAAGTCCTTCAGAATCAGTTCAGGTAATCGCCGAGTCTACACTACATTTGCGATTGAGTTCGAAGTGGTCCGGGAGCGTGAGACCGAGCTGATCGAGCAGTGATTTCTGCTCGGCGGTGGGTTCGGTAATACGGCGCAGTCGGATCTCGCGGCCGTCGGTGGTGGGCAGAACGATATCGGCGCTTTGCAGGGTAGAAAGCAGAGTAAGCGCCTTCATCGCCGATAATGGCTGAGCGTTGTTCACCCCGCTGGCCGTTGGCTGGGGAACGATCGCGGCGCGGCGCTTCAGCAGATGCTTGAGCGTGACCCACAGGGCATAGCCGAGGAAGGCCACCAGCACGTGCGCCTTGACGCGCGGACCGGGTCGGTGCACGCGGCTCGCCACGCCGGCAGGAAACAACCGGCCAGTGTGGCGATCGCCATCACCGCGGAGGCCGACCCGAACGCCAGCGGATCTCGCGGGCTCACGCTGTAGCCACGGCAGAACAGGTGGCTGCAACGCTTCAGCAGCAGACCGATGCCTACCGCGAGCTGTCCTCTTCCCTCGCATACGATCAGCCGTAGCAATGGACCGTTACGGCTGTCCGGCAGGCAGATCACCGGCGTCCGGCGGCGCGATGCTGGTCCCAAATGGATTCTGCGAGTTCAACGCGGAGCGCGAGCGGCTGGCGTAGTTACTTCTTGTCGTCCCGCTTCTTCGAAGGTCCGGGATGCTCGTCGTCGCTGTCGCCCATTCGCGGCAGGCCGAGCTTGCCGCTCAGCTTCCGCAGATCTTCAGGCCGTATAGTGCCGTCAATGAACACCACGCTGAGCTCCTCCGGCTCAGCATCGATCACCGCGATGCCGCCGAGCTTGCCGTCGTTGTTGTTCACCCACACTTCCGAGTGCTCGTTTTCTTCCTTCGATTCGACGATCTGCGACCACCCCGGCTTCGCCAGTTGCGCGCGGATCGGCGCGAGGTCCGCCTCCGAGTACTGTCCCTTCTCTTTGAACTCGAAATTGCGGACCACGATAGACCGCAGACCGGCAATGATCTGCTTCGCCGCCTGCTGGTCCTGGTCGTCGTCGGAGAAGAAGCCCCCCGCCAGTTTCAGCATTTTCTGGTCGAGCGTGACCTTGTTGATCTTTTTTGCCTTCGACTCGAGTTTGTCGAGCACCGACATATCCAGAGCCGGCGGCGCGGCGGTCTGGGCGAGAGCCACGCCCGCCGCCGCAGCCAGTATGATTGCGAACCTCATGTTCTTCCCTTCAATGCGCCCCGAGCAATGCTGACCGCGGGCACTGATTTCGATACCCGATTCGTTACCCGTTCCAGTTTCATGGCCGTGAACCGGAGCGCGAACAGGACCTGGCGGCTGGCGATCTCCGCCTGCTGCCGCTCCATCGCGCGATGCCGTTCGTAGAGAACCGTCGAGCTACCGAGGATCAGCATCGCCGCAACGGCCGCGGCGTATCGGACCCAGTTGGTCATGGCCGTGCGGCGCGGCACGCGCGCGATTACCCGCTCCGCGAAGCCCGGCGGCGGCTCTGTCCGCTCGAGCGCCTCTCTCAACCGATCTTCAAACTCGTTCATGCTTCGCTCTCCTGATTGCGCTCCATTTTTCCCCTCAGAAGCGCCAGCGCCCGGTGCAGTTTACTCTTCACGGTGTTCACGGGCATCTCCAGTTCGGCGGCGATCTCTGTCGGGTCCATGTCTTCCTGATAGCGCAGGATCACAATGGCCCGCTGCTTTTCCGGCAGCGAAGCAACCAGCTTTCTCAGACGCTCCGACGCCATCGGATCGGCATGCGACGCCGCAGCCGCCGGCTCGGGCGCGCTGTCGAGCGGCGTGAGCCCCTCGCGCTTCCGCTTCCGCGTGTAATCGATGCAGCGGTTCACGGCAACGCGGCGCAGCCACGAAACCAGATGCGCGCCCGACTCGATGCGCCGAAGATTGCGGTACAGGTCCAGAAAGACCTCCTGCGCCACCTCTTCGGCCAGCGCGGAGTCCCGCAGGAACGAGTACGCAATGCTGTAGACCATCGACTGGTTCGCCCGGACGATTCCGCCGAAAGCGGAGGCGTCGCCGCGGACCGAACGGTCCAGCAGCGCGCCCACGAATTCGATCGTTGCCGTTGCCAGAGGCTTCTCCATTCCCGGCGGGATTTGCCCGCTTCTGTCTGATATTACGTTGCGGGCAGTGCGGGAGGGTGCAGAAATTGACGGATCGCCGCTTCAGCGCCGCGGAACCGCTCCCTTACGGTCACGGCTCGGAAACACTGACTGAGCCGCGACCGTGAGGGAGCGGTTTGGTTGCGGCAATGCTGCTCTGTGGGGCAGGCGATCGGGTTTCGTCGCCTGCCTTATCCTGCTCCAGAGAGGCGCCAGGTCACAAGTCTACTGGCCGGCAGGCCACTGAAAACCGATCACCTGTCCCACGCTTCAATCGCCTGCTTGCGCCACTTTCTTCACCGGAACGCCATGCTCATGGCAATCCACGCACTTCACGAAATGGACATTGTGCCGGCTCCCGAGGTTCGCGAAGGTAGTGTCCATCTTCTCCACATCAAGGCCGCAGTTCGACATTTTCGGGTGGCATGTGGCGCACGATGCGCGCGCGCTCTCGTTGTGGCCCTGGTGGCAGGCCACGCAACTGATACCCTCGTGAACGCCCATGGGCGTGCGGTCGTCGCCCGACCCCACCAGCCGCTCCGCCCGCGGCGCATGGCACTGGTAGCACAGCGCCTGCCGCTGGTCCGGACTCATCTTCACCAGGCGCGTGCCGTCAAGCATGTGCGGGATGCTCATTGACGCCGCCCCGAAATACATGCGCTCGCGCCGGTCGTAGAATGCCAGCGATGGAACCGCTGCCGGGCCCGTCTTCGTGATCGGCGCGCCCTCGCGGTGCATGGAGTGGCAGGCGATGCACGGCATGGTGGGCTGGTTCGCCATGTCCGTCCGAATCAACTCCCAGGGGCCTTTCGTGTCCAGCGGCTTCACCAGATCGCGCACCGCGCCCTGGAAGTGCATGCCGTGACAACGGAAGCAGTCGTCCATCAGACGGCGCTTCGAGTTCTGATCCTTGTCGGTAAAGATGCGCTTGTACGTCGCGCTGTGCTTGCCCGCCGCCCACGTCGCGTATTCCTGCCTGTGACATGCCTGGCACCGCGCGGTCATGGCCAGCACATCCTCATGACGAAGTGCGAGCCGGTCCGGCGCCCTGTCGCCGACGTGCACGGCCACATGCCGCAGGTTGGTCAGCAGATGGCTCTCGTGACACTCCGTGCAGGCCAGCTTGCGGTGCGCCGCCGCGTGCGCCGTCGAGACGTTCTCGTTCATCTCATGGCAGCTCGCGCATCCGCGGCCCGTGGGCGAATCGTAATAAGCATTCACGCCGTAGAGCGCCACAACCACCACCATTGCCGCGAAGCCGCTGAAGAGTGCAAGCTTCATGACCGGAACCTCGCGCCGGTCCAGCCGCGCACAATGTGGTCCGACGCATGGTACGCAATCGCCATGATGGTGAGCGCCGGATTGAATCCACCGTTGTTCACGTGAACGCTGCCGTCCACCACGAACACGTTGTCCACATCGTGGATCTGGCACCAGCGATTCACCACCGACCCTTTCGGATCGTTACCCATGCGGCATGTGCCGGCCTGGTGCTGGCCCCCGGAAATGCCGCGCGCGGGCATGCTGACCCACGTGCGAACAGCGCCCGCCTCCTTCACCCACGCCTGAGCCTTCAGCGCCATGGCCCGGGCGATCTCCAGGGTGTGCGGGTGCCGGTCGCCCTGGAGGCGCGCCACCGGGATGCCGAACCTGTCTTTCACCGCGGGATCGAGCGTGACCCGGTTCGTCTCCATCGGCATGTCCTGCGTGGGACCCATGACGACGAGGGTGCGCCTGTACATCTCACGCATGGCCCGCTTATGATCCAGGCCCCAGCGCGGCGTGCCGGGAGGCAGCCGGTCGAGGAATTGAATGGGCAGCCGAATGAATTCGTTCGCCAGCATGGCGCCGCCCCGCAGCCCGGGATTGCCGTGGTTGTAATCGGAAATGGCGATGCCGGCGCCCGGGCCGAGGTCGTCGTAGACGTCGTAATCGAACAGGCCGGTTGAGCCGGTGTAGGTGTGCCCCTGAAAATTGCGGCCCACCTGATCACAGCGGTTGCCGAGCCCGTTCGGAAACAGGCGGCTTTTCGAGTTCAGCAGGAGGCGAGCGGATTCGACCGCCGCGGAAGAAACGACAACGAGGTCGGCCGGCTGGAATAGCAACCTGCCCCGCTCATCGAAATAAGCAACGCCGGTGGCGCGGCCGCGGTCGTCGACGGTGACTTCTTTCGCCATGCATCCGGTCCGCAGCTCGCAATTGCCGGTGGAAAGGGCGATGGGGATCACCGTGTTGTGCGTGCCGTTCTTGGCGTCCACTTCGCACGCGAATCCCACGCACCAGCGGCAGCGCATGCAAGGACCGCGCCCGTTGTACGGGACCGAGTTGCGCGCCATGGGAATGTGGAACGGGTGCAGGCCGAGCCGCTTCGCCGCCGGCTCGAGGATCTGAAACTCGCGGTTCGGGGGCAGCGGAGGCATGGGCAGCGGCTTGCTGCGCGGTCCTTTGAACGGATTGCCGGAGTCGTCGCCGGACACGCCGATCTCCCATTCGGCCTTCGTGTAGAACGGTTCAAGCTCGTCGTACGAGATGGGCCAGTCTTCGAGCGAGCTGCCCTCGGGCGCGCCGTAAGTCGAGCGCAGCCGGAAGTCCTGGGGCATGAACCGCCACGCCATGGCCCCGTAGCTGAAGGTACCGCCGCCGACGCACGCGGCGTTGTTGCTGTACGCTCCCTCACTCGGCAGAACCACCTGCGCTTTGCCATTCAGGTCCACGGCCACGCGCGGGTTCCCCTCGTCCTCGGGACCGAACGCGTTCCCGAGGACGGTGGTGCGCTGGTTCCGCAAATCGTCCTTGCGGCAATCGTTGGCTGTGTACCATTTGCCGCGTTCAAGCAGCACGACGGTGAGACCGGCGGTGGCGAGTTCCTTCGCGACGACGCCGCCTCCGGCGCCTGCGCCGACAATGACAGCGTTTACCTTCTTCATGCCGCGCCGCCCGTTCCGATGTCGTACAGCGCACGCCCACGCACCGGCGGTTCGGCTACGCCCAGCATGCGCCAACTGAGCGCGTCGCGATTGCCGCCGTGCCGCGGCGAGCCGTAGAAGCCCTGCATCGTGTGCCTCACCAGCAGAGAGAAGAACGGCGCGCGATCGCGCTCGACCGTTCGCGCCACATCCAGTTGCTCGGCCGGCGCAAGCGCGGTGATCGGGCGGCCGTAGCGCGATGCGCACAACTCGGCTGTTTTCGACAGCTCGTCGCGGTACGTCCGCTGGAACTCCCGAAAGCGGCGGAGCATCTGCCGGTCGATGTAGGTGACGACACCGGCCTGCCCGGCGCCGGGGAAATCGTCGGGCGGAATGATCTGGTCGCACAGCACAGCCAGCATGTCCGCTTCTTCGTTGGTGAAGAAACGATACCTGCTTCCGCGCCGGGACCCGCATCCGGCCGCTGCTCCGGCGACAGCCAGGGCGCCGGCTTCCAGAAATCGACGGCGGTCCATACAGGGACCTCCTTAACAGGATGTCTGTGAAGCCACCATTTCATCTCCAATAACGGCGGCGCGCAACGGGGTGAGACGGTTTCGGTCGGGTATACACAGTAGAGCAGGCTTTCAGCCTGCATAAGGCGGGATGCAATCCCGCCGCAGGATACAATCCTGCCCCACCCGGTTTTACTCCGCCAGCTCCAGCCCCGCCCGCAGCCGGATATCGCGCGATGACGATCCCACCAGAATTTCGAACCGGCCCGGGTCTGCCACCCATGCGCGCTTCGCGGGATCGTAGTACGAGAAAGCAGCCTTGTCGAGCGTGAAGCTCACCGTCTGCAACTCACCCGGTTTCAGTTCCACGCGGCGAAACGCCTTCAGTTCCTTCACCGGCCGATCCAGCTTCGGCTTCGCTTCATGCACGTACAGTTGCGCGACCTCGGCGCCGGCGCGCCGTCCGGTGTTGCGAAGGTCGAGCGAAACCTCAACTCGTCCACCGCCCGGGGACGTCGCCTTCAGATTGCTGTAACCGAACGTCGTGTACGAGAGGCCGTGCCCGAACGGGAACTGCGGCTCCACGTCGTGCGTATCGAAATGGCGATAGCCGACGTAAATGCCCTCGGCGTATTCCACCACGCCGTTCGTGCCCGGATAGTGCCCGTACGCGGGCGAGTCTTCCAGCCGCTTCGGAAACGTGACCGGCAGCTTGCCCGATGGGTTAGCGTCGCCGAACAGCACATCGGCGATCGCGTGACCCGCTTCCTCGCCCGGAAACCACGCATTCACCACCGCGGGTGTCGCGGCGATCCAACGGGTCATTGTCACCGGCGACCCTACGTTCAGCACCACCACAGTATTGCGGTTCGCGGTGGCCACGGCGCGGATCAGCTCGTCCTGCCCGGCCGGCAGATCCATGGACGCGCGGTCTTCGCCCTCGCGTTCGACGTGGGGACCATCGCCCGCGAACACGATCGCCACGTCCGATTTGCTCGCCAGTTCCACCGCTTCCTTCAGCAGCGCGGCCCTTGCCTCTGCCGTCTCCTTCAATGGGTCCTCGCCGGGCATCGCCACGCCCAGCGCATAGCCCACCTGTACCTGCGCTCCGGCGCGCTCGCGCAATCCGTCGATTGGCGATACGGACGTCCTCGGCCGCACCTGCGAACTGCCACCGCCACCGGTGCGCGCTACCGATGCGTTGGGTCCGATCGCCGCGATGGAGTGCACCTTATCGGCAGCCAGCGGCAGAATGCCGCCGTCGTTCTTCAACAGCACGATGCCCTGCACGGCAGTCCTGCGCGCCAGCTCGCGCTGCGCGGGAGTGTCCACGTCGCCCGGCTCGTGCTCGTGTCTCTCAAAGAGTCCTGCGGTGAACATAGTGCGCAACAGCCGCCGGACTGCGTCATCAATAACCGCCTGCTTTACCTGACCGCTCTCCACCAGCGGCCGCAGTTTGCCGGCGGTCAGATAATCGCCGTCGCTGCCCTCCGCGTGCGCGTGCTCCAGCCAGTGCCGCGCCACATCGCCGCCCGGCATCTCCAGATCGAGGCCGGCGTTGACGGTGTCGGCCGTGCTGTGCGTGCTGCCCCAGTCGGAGATGACGTAGCCGCGGAAGCCCCACTCCTTTTCGAGAACGTCGCGCAGCAGGTAGGGATTCTCCGCGCACCAGTGGCCGTTCACCTTGTTGTACGCCGACATCACCGACCAGACTGCGGCCTCCTGCACCGCTGCTTTAAAGGCCGGGAAATAGATCTCGTGCAGCGCGCGCTCGCTGATCTTCGCGTCGATGCTGAGCCGCTGGTACTCCTGGTTATTCGCAGCGAAGTGCTTCACCGTGGCGATGACGCCCGCGCCCTGCATGCCCTTGATATAGGCGACGCCCATCCGCGCGGCCAGGTAGGGGTCTTCACCATAACCCTCGAAATTTCGGCCCCACAGCGGCGTAAGCGCGATGTTCACGGTCGGGCCCAGCATCTGGTCGCGGCCGAGCGCGCGTGCTTCCTCGGCGATGGTTCTGCCCTCTTCGCCCACCAGCTCCGGGTTCCACGTCGCGGCCATGGCGATGCCCGCGGGGAAGGCGGTTGAGTTCACCACGCGGCGTGCGTTCGGAGCGCTGGTTTCCGACGAGGGCCCATACCACGCGCGCACGCCCATCGGCCCATCGGCCATGCGAATGGACGGGATGCCCAGCCGCGTATTGCCGCGCGATTCCATCCAGCCGGCTCCCGCCAGCATGTCCAGCTTCTCGTCCAGCGTCATGCGCGGCAGCAGATCGTCGACTCTCTTTTCCACGGGCAGACGGGGATTGCGGTACGGTGCGGATTCCATGTTGTCAGGGGCCCAGCCGGTCAGTATCAGCGCGGCGGCCGGAGCGATGACGATCAACGGCCACAACAAACGGGGAATGGCCAAAGAGGCTTCTCTCATCGGAGATAAGGATACCAGCGTACAGGAGAAATGCGATCTCGCTGTCACACAGTTACATTGGCGAGGCGCTTGCTTGAAGAACGGCATGTCCAAAATCACCACCACCGGCCGTGAACACATGGCCGCTGAAGACTATGCCTTCCCGAAAGAGCAGAAGGAACCCATCCACGACGCCGCCCACGTGCGCAACGCCATCGCCCGATTCAACCAGGTGGAGGGCGTGAGCGATGCCGAACGCGACGCCGCGTGGAAACGCATCAAGGCCGCCGCGAAGAAATTCGACGTCGACGTGAAAGAGAGCGACTGGCGCGAACTGAAGTAGTCCGCGAATGCCTCCTGTTATTCTGTGAGGCGTGCCTGAGCCGATCCTGATCGATACGGATACCGCCTCGGACGATGCCGTTGCGTTGATCATGGCGCTGCGCTCGGCCAGTGCGCGCGTCGTCGCCATTACTACAGTGGCCGGCAACGTGGCCGTCCGCCAGGCCACCCGCAATGCGCTCTGCGTCACCGAACTCTGCGGGGCCGACACGCCGGTCTATGAGGGCGCCGGCAAGCCCCTGACCCGTCCTCTGCGGACGGCCGAGTGGTTCCACGGCCACGACGGCCTCGGCGATCACGGATATGCGCCTCTCGGCCGCCGCGCTGAAAAGCCGCACGCCGTGGAAGCCATTGTCGCCACCATCCGCGCCAATCCCGGCCTGACGGTGGTTACTCTCGGACCTCTCACCAATATCGCGCTGGCCCTTGCGCAATCGCCCGATCTGGCTCGCGGCGTGGGCCGCTGCGTCGTCATGGGCGGCGCTCCCTGCACGGAGGGTAACGTCACGCCCGCGGCCGAATACAACATCTGGGTGGATCCCGAAGCCGCCCGCATCGTGTTTCACAGCGGGCTGCCGATCGAATTGGTCGGCTGGCAGCTCTGCCGTGGTCCGGCCGCGCTCGCGCCGGCGGACATCGCACACGTTGAGGGCATTGGCTCTCGCCTCGGCCACTTCGCCATCGAGTGCAACAGCACGGCGCGCGCCGCTTACCTGGTGCAGACCGGCGAGGACGGCATTTCCCTGCCCGATCCCGTGGCTATGTCGATTGCGCTCGATCCTTCCATTGCCACCGAGGCGAGCCGCCACTATACGGAGATCGAAACCGCGAGCGAGCTCACGCGCGGCATGACCGTTGTCGACCGGCTCGGCGTCGCTGCGAACAAGCGCAATCGCGCCATCTGGGCGGACCTGATCGAGCGCGAGCCCAATGCCCTGATCTACTGGGCCATCGACGCCGCGCGCTGGAAGCAGGCGCTCTACGCTTCGCTGAAGTAGAGCAGACGCTGATGGAAAGGCCGAAGGCCGATCCGGGCACGACGGCACATCAATGGGCCGTCGGTGAATTTTGACAGTGAAAACAGAAGAGTTACGGGAGTGCCGCGGCACATTATGTGCCGTTGGTCTGGGTGAGTGCTCTACTGTTGTCGGTCGGAAGTAGAGCAGGCGTTTTCGCCTGCACGTAACCTTTGGCCGAGTGCCCGCAGGGCCTACCGCGCCAGCACGTGCACTGCGACCACCTTCGTGTCCGCGGGCGCGCCGCCGCGAACGAAAGTGTGGACGACGGCTTCGAACGGCCGAACGATGCCAGTGCGAGAGCCGCTGACCTTCTCCAGCAGATCGCCGGCGCCCTGGGTCGAAGCGCCATACTCGGCAGCGGCCTCGGCGCCCATCGGCGTACTCCCGACAAAGATAATGACCCATCGGTTCGGCGTTGCCGACGGCTCGAGCGCTATGATCCCGTAATCTCCGGCGGTCCACGACGCCGGCTCGCCGGAACGCGGACGCAGATTTACGACAGAGCCGGGCGTTCCCTCGAACCGAAACTCACGCAGCTTATCGGCGCCCGTACCCACCAGGATTGCGTTTGCGCCTGCAGGCGGAACCGTTTCGATGCGGAGTTCGCGCCTCAGGCCGGCAAACAGGCGATCCAGTTGATGCATTGCGCGGAGGTTGCTCAGTCCCGGCGCGTCGCCAAACACCACCGCAACGGCGCCGGCATCGCTGGTAAAGCCGGCCCAGAATCGCCGCAGCGTCTCCGACGATTGCGGTCCCGGGCGAGCGAACAGCAGAAATGCCAGGATGGCCGTTGGCGCGGCTACCAGAAACGTCAGGCCAATCCATCTTCGGCCGCGCCTCGCCGGTGTGACGGCCGGGGAATGCGATGGAGCCTGATCGGCGGGCGGCGCGTCCGCGGACGGCGGAGCCGTTCCTCCATCGCGACCCTGAAACACAATCTGATAAGCGCCCTTCGGCAGCTCGATAATGACAGGGTCGGCTACGCCCGGCCCGGCGTAGTACTCCGTCAGCCTCGTGCGCAGCCGCCCGGCCTGGACGCGCACCGTCGAGTCGAGGCGAGGGTCGAATGTTGCCGGCCGGCCAAAAACCTCGATCGCGATCTGATGCTCGCGGACCGGAACGCCCGGCTCGTCCAGCGCCCTGGTTGCCAGATAGCGGAGGAGCCGGCACAGCGATTCGGACCCACGGAGGTTACTGCTTTGGACCAGGCGCTCCACCTGATTCCATCTCTCATCCCGGCCCGCGGACAGGGCGGTAACAGCCATTAACAAGCAGAGTAACACCGGCCGAAAACGCTGGTAAAGTCAGGCCTTATGTCTTTAACCGGGATCTACACCTCGAGCACGTCGCCTTCCCGCGCCACCAGCGCATAGAGCACCGGGGCGAGGAAGACCGACAGCAGCAGGCGCGAAATGAGCCCGCCGACAATCACGATGGCGAAGGGCTTCTGCGAGTCGCTGCCCACGCCGGTGGACATGGCCGCGGGCAGCATGCCGAAGCAGGCTACCAGAGCGGTCATCATGATGGGCCTGAGCCGCAGCAGGGCGGCGTCGTGAGTGGCGGCGAGAATATCGCGGCCCTCGATCCTCAGCTTGTTGATAAACGAATAGAGAATGACGCTGGTCTGCACCGCCACACCCATCAGCGCGATGAAGCCCAGCAGCGAGGAAACGCTGAAGTTTGTGTGCGTGAACCACAGCGCAAGCAGGCCTCCCACCGGTTCGGTCACCAGCACGCTGAAGAAGATGATGACCGGGAACTTCATGTTCCCGTACAGCGCAAAGAGAATCAGCAGGATCAGCACGACAGTCAGAGGACCGATCACGCGGATCTGGGCCATGGATGCCAGATAGTCCTTGTATTCGCCGCCCCAGTCGAACTTGTATCCGACCGGAAGCCGGACCTTCTCGGCAACCCGCTGCCGCGCCTCGCCCACCGCGCCGGCCAGGTCGCGGCCTTCGACGGCGAATTGCACGCCGATATACCGCGAGTTGGCTTCACGATAGATCATTGACGCGCCGCTCTCGACGTGAATATCGGCAAACTGGCTGAGCGGAAGATGCTGCCCGTCGGGGGTGGTGATCAGGAGACTGCGAATCGCGTCGGCGTTGTTACGGTACTGTTCCTCCATGCGCACCACCAGATCGAACTGCTCTTCACCCTGGATCACCTGCGTGGCCGCCGTCCCGCCCATCGCCGTCTCGATGAGCGTATTGATATCGTTCACGTTCAGGCCGTAGCGGGCGATCTTCTCGCGATCGGGCGTGATGATGAGGCTGGGCTGGCCCAATTCGCGCACCAGGACAACGTGGGTGATTCCGCGAATGGAGCTGATGACATCCTTCACCTGCTTCGCCTTCGCCTCCAGCGTGGCCAGGTCCGCGCCAAAAATCTTTACGGCCAGCAGGCTCTTCAGCCCGGTCTCGGCCTCGTCCACGGCGTCTTCCGCGGGCTGGGTGTAGTTGAAAATGACCCCGGGAAACGCCGACACCTTCTTCTGGATGGCGGCGATCAGTTGCGGTTTGGTGTGGATCTTCCCGGACCAGGCGCTGTCGTGGTACGGCTTCAGCCCGACGTAAAACTCGTTGTTGTAGAAACCCGTGGGATCGGTGCCGTCGTCGGGGCGTCCCAGCTCGTTGGCGACGGTGGTCACCTGCGGGAAGCTCAGCAGAATGCCGCGTATCTGCGGCGAGAGCCTGCTGGCCTCCTCGAAGGAAATCGTATAAGGAGCGGTGGCGCGCACCCAGAGCGCGCCCTCGTCGAGATGCGGCATGAACTCGGCGCCAATGGCCGGAATCAGCAGCAGCGAGGCGGCGAATACCGCGAGACAAACCATCACGGTGGCCCAGCGGAACCGCAGGCACCAGCCGAGCAGCCTCCCATAGGCATCGCGGATGAATTCGTAGGCGCGCAGCCTGCGGCTCGTGGATATGCCGGCGCAGGAAGTACGAGCACAGCACCGGCAGCAGCGTCAGCGAGCAGAGCAGCGACCCGAGCAGGGCGAACGACATGGTGTCGGCCATCGGGGCAAACAGGCGGCCGGACGGTCCGGTGAGCGCGTAGATAGGCAGATATCCGGCGATGATCACCGCGACGGCGTAGAAGATGGGGCGTTCCACGTCGTGCGCCGCATGGCGGATGATGGCGATGACGCCGGCGTCTTCGTTCCGCCGCTCGGCGATTTCGCGGAAGATGTTCTCCACCATCACCACGGCGCCGTCCACGATGATTCCGAAATCGATGGCTCCGATGGAGAGCAGGTTCGCCGGGATGTGGCGCCAGTCGAGGCAGATGAACGCAAAGAGCAGCGCGAACGGGATGGTGGCCGCGACAATCAGCGCGGTGCGCACGCTGAACAGAAAAAGTCCCAGGATGACGAGCACCAGCAGCATTCCGCGCAGCAGGTTGCTTTCAACCGTCTCGGTGGTTTCGGCGATCAGAAAATGGCGATCGTAAAAAGGCACTACCTTGACGTCCGGAGGCAGGACGTGCTTATTGATGTCGTCGGTCTCCCGATCCACCCTCTCGAGCACTCTCTGCGCCTGCTCGCCCACGCGCATCAGGATGACGCCCTCCACCGCGTCGTCCTGCTTCATGTATCCGAATTCGCCCAGCCGCGGGGCGTGACCCATCTGCACCTTCGCGACGTCGTGGACGTAAACCGGGATGCCGTTGTGCTCCGCCAGGACGATGTTGCCGATGTCGGCCGTGTTCCGGACCAGGCCGAGCCCCCGAATGTAGTAAAACTGGCCGCCCTGCGAATAGAAGCCGCCGCCCGCATTCGCGTTGTTGTTGCCCAGTTGCTGCGACACCTGGCTGATGGGAATGCCGTACTCCAGCAGTTTGTTCGGATCGAGCAGCACCTGGTATTGCATGGTCGTGCCGCCGAAGCCGGAGTCGTCGGCCACGCCCTCAATGGCGCGGTAGCGGCGTTCGAGCACCCAGTCCTCGATGTTCTTCAGTTCCTGCGGAGAGCGGTCGGTGCTTTGCAGAACATAGCGGTAGATCAGGCCGCTGGGGCTGAAAAGCGGTGAGAGCGAGGGCGTGACGCCGGAAGGCATGGTGGCATTGGTCACGCGTTCGAAGGCCTGCTCGCGGACGAAGTATGGGTCGGCGCCGTAATCGAAGTTCATGCCCACCCACGAAAGCCCGTAGAGCGAAATCGAGCGGAGCGAATCCAGACGCGGAATTCCGTTCATCTCGATTTCGATCGGTATGGTGACCAGGCGCTCGATCTCCTCGGCGGCGTGTCCGGGCCATTGGGCGATGATCTCCACGTGCGGCGGGGAGAGGTCCGGATAGGCGTCGATGGGCAGCTTGCGAAACGCGAGCGCGCCCCAGATCATCAGCGCAACCGACGCGATAACGATGAGGAACCGTTGTGAGAGGGCGAAGGAAACGAGGCGAGCGATCATCCCTGGCTCTATTGGTACGAATTCGCGAACTGCAGGAACACGCTGCCCTCGGAAACCACGCTCTCTCCCGCGCTGACGCCGCTCTTCACCTCGATCTCGCCGTTCTGCTGCGCTCCCGTCGAGACCAGCCGCTGCGCAAATTTGCCCGGCTGCGTCTCCACGTAAACAAACGGCTCATTCTCGGTGTTATAGAGAATCGCCGAGACCGGAACGGCCAGCATGTTCCGCTGTGTGCGGGTGCGGATGACGGCGTCGACGTACATATCTTTCTTCAGCAGCGCGCCGGGGTTGTCCGTTACGATGCGGACCGATGTCGTGCGCGTGCCAGGGTCAAGCAGCGCGCCGATATTGGACACAGTGCCGTGGAACGTGCGGTTGATAGCCGAGTTCGTCTCTTCCACCGGATCGCCGTTCCTCACCAGGGGCAGGTCGCGATCGAAGATGTGGCCCTGCACCCAGACCTTCGAAACATCGCTGATCATGAAACAAATAGTTGTGCCCGCCTGGATCAACTGCCCGGGCATCACCAGCTTCTGCACGATAACGCCGCCGATGGGCGCGCGTACCGCCAACTCCGGACTGATGGGCGTCCCCTGTTTTTCGGCGTTGTCCAGTTCCTGCCTGGTGACGCCGAAGATCTTCAGCGCCTGCAGACTGTTCTGGACGTCGCTCAGCGCATCGTTGTAGTCGGCCACCGCGCTCTCGTAATCCTTCTGCGCCATGGCCCCGTGATCGAGCAGTTCCTTTGCGCGCGCCATGGCGCGCCGCGCCAGATCCTCCCTGTTTATGGCCTTCTTGTACGTCGAGATGGCGTTCGCCACGTCGGGGCTGGCGACGTAGAGCAGGGGATCTCCCCTGTTCACGCGCGCACCCAGGTCCACCAGAATCCGCGAAACAGGTCCGCTCACCTGGGTAATGGCCTGGGTTGTATGATCGGCGTCCCAGTCCACCGTGCCGGTAGTGTGAACGCTGGTGGTCCAGGTAACGCTCTGCACGGGGGTGATGTGCAGGTGCTCGAGTTGCGCAGCCGAAACGGTAAACAACTTCGGTTGGTCGGGATTCTCCTCGGCGGTGGCGGTCTTCTGAATCTTCGTAGTGCAGGCGCCGAGGGTCACCAGTGCCGCTGTCAGCAGAGCGATGGCACAGGTCCGACATGTGAAGCGAGATGACAACACCGTTAGTTGTTTATGTGCAGGAAGGAGCCTGATGCCGGGCCGCAATTTCCAGCCTAACAACAAACGACGTTGCGACTGGGAGAACCGTTACTTCGCTCCGCCACTCTGCTACCGTGCCTTTATGAAACTTGCCTCGCTGCTGTGCTGTGCTCTGACGGTTGTGGCTGCCGCCGCACAGGATCGCGTGTACGCCATCCGGGCTCAACGCCTGTTCGACGGCGTCGGCGACAGGATTTCGGAGCCGGGGCTGGTGGTGGTATCGAATAATAAAATCCAGGCGGTCGGCGGGACTGTTCCCGCCGGCGCTACGGTGATCGACCTCGGCGACGCCACGCTGCTGCCGGGCTTCATCGACGCGCATACGCATCTTTCCATGGAGTTCACCCCCGATTACGCCGTTGGGATGCTGGACGAGTTGCGGCGCCCGGCAGCCGAGCGAGCCATCCGCGCAACGGCGAACGCCCGCGCGACCCTGCTGGCGGGGTTTACCACGGTTCGGGATCTGGGCTCGATGGACTTCATCGATGTTGGCCTGCGCAACGCGATCGACGCCGGCGTGATCCCCGGCCCGCGCATGCTGGTTTCCGTGCACGCGCTCGGGTCTACCGGCGGCCACTGCGATGCAAGCGATGGATTCCGCTTCGATCTGTTCCGGCGCGAAACCGGACCCGAGGACGGCGTCATCAACTCGCCCGATCAGGCGCGCTATGCCGTTCGGTTCAACATCAAGTACGGCGCCGACGTGATCAAGACCTGCGCCAGCGGCGGCGTGCTCTCGCCCAACGACGATGTCGACGTTCCACAGTTGTCGCAGGCTGAGCTGACTGCGCTCGTTGATGAGGCGCACACTTTGCGGCGCAAGGCCGCCGCGCACGCCCACGGAGCGGAGGCGGCGAAACGCGCTATTCGCGCCGGCATCGATTCCATCGAGCACGGCACATTTCTGGACGATGAAGCGCTGCGCATGATGCACGACCGCGGCGTGTTCCTGGTGCCCACCCTGACCACGCGGGTTGGCCTCGCGCAATCGAAGTTTCCGCCGCTGGTGCAGGCGAAGGCTGAGCGTGCGGTAGCGCAGCAGGACGCCACGGTTCGGCGCGCCCTGGCTCTCGGAGTGCGCATCGCGCTCGGTACCGATGCCGCGGTGTATCCGCACGGGCAGAATGCCACGGAGTTCGCGCTCATGGCCGCCGACGGAATGACGCCCGCGCAGTCGCTGCGCGCCGGGACCTCGGACGCCGCGGAGTTGCTCGGGCTGCGCGACAAGGTGGGCGCGCTCAGGACGGGTATGCTGGCCGACGTCGTTGCGGTAGCCGGGAATCCGCTGGCTGATATCAAAGAGACCGCGAACGTAGTGTTCGTGATGAAGAACGGCGTCGTCTACAGGAATTGCAGGCTGAAAGCGTGCTCTGCTTCCGACCGAGAACAGTAGAGCAGGCTTTCAGCCTGCATCCCGGAGTTAATGAGCCGGGAGCTTGAACTCGACGTTGCGCTGCTGATTCAGCGTCTGCGACAGGTCGCGGTCGATGAGGTCGAGCGTGGCCTGGTTCAGCGTGTGGTCCACGTTCACGTACTTGAGGGTGTTGCCCTCGGTCCAGTAAGCGAGCGCCGGCACGATGGTGTGATCACGGAAAGCGATCAGATACATGGTCGGCTGCTCGTCATTGCGGCCTGAGGACTGCACTTCCACCGCCGGCGGTCCCGGCGCCTGGTATGACTGCATGCCGACCGGTCCGGAGCCGTCATCGCCATACGTACGCATCAGGGGAGTTGCGTGATCGGCGATGAAATTCTGGTTGATGATCACCGTTGGCGCGGCAGGTCCCTGAGCTTGCGCCGGATCCTGAGCCGGCGCCTCCTGCTGGCCGCCGTACAGCAGGCTCGGATCATAATAAGAAAACACCGGATAGGGAATCAGGACAGCACCCTGCCCCGAATGCCGATACTCGTGATAGCCACCTCTGCCAAGCGGCGCTCCACCGCCGCCCCGGTTCACGAACCTGGCGCCCGTAGGATTGAGGGGCGTGATCACCGTGGGAAGGCTCGGAAGCGGACCTGGGGTTCCCGGCAACCCCATCCGGGCGCCACTCGCGTGAGATCCGTACATGCTGCCCTGGCCGAAGCAGGCGACGGCAATCACCGTTGCAAGTAACGCTACGCCGAAAGGTCGCATAACCCCTCTTTCGGACGGCTTCGCCGCCCTGTGACTCTGGCTACATTGTAGCCCGATTGGCAGGATGGCAACCCGCCTGAAGGTATTCGACGTGGACCAGCCTCTTAGCGTTGCAGGCGTGCTGCTTCGGGGGGCTTGGCTGCGGCCTGCGCGGCCGCCAGGTTGCGTTGCGCGTTGACGTAGCCGGGATTGAGGCGAAGCGCCTCGGTGAAGTCGGCGATAGCGCGCGCAAACTCGCGTAAGCGCAGGAACGCATAACCCCGAGCGTTCCAGGACGTTGCCAGCGCGGGCTTCTGCCGTATGGCCTCGGAGAGTGCAGTGATCGCGTCACGGTACTGGCCGGCGTTCGACAGCGCCCGGCCGCGCCGCTCGTATTCGTCGGCGGTAAGTCGGGTATTGGCGATCGTAACCACTCCCTCACGGTCATGGCTCGGTTCCGACACGCGCGCATTGGCAACCGGTTTGGGGTCGTGGCTCGGTTCGGGAGCCTGGGCGTCAGCAAGCGGTTGCGGTACGGGCGCCGGCCGCTCTACCGGCGCTGCTTTCGCCAGCGCCTCTTCGGTTCTCGACAGAAGATTCTGCGCCTCCCTGAAATCGGGCCACAGCCGGACCGCCTCGGCCAGGTCCGCGCGCGCTTTATCGTACTGCCCCATGGTGTAGTAATCGCTGCCGCGGGCGAACCAGGCTTCCGGCAGGTCGGGTTTCAGGCGGATCGCCTCCGAACGGTCGGCAAGGCCTTTGTCGTGCTGGCCAAGCTCGTGCCAGGAACCGCCGCGAGCGATATACGCCTCGGGCATGTCGGGCCGCAGCAGCACTGCCTGCTCACGATCCTCGAGCGCCGCCTGCTGCTTGCCCATCCGCACCAGCACCGCCGCGCGGGCAAGGTAGGCATAGGCATCCTTCGGGGTGAGCCGGATCGCTTTCGTGAAGTCGTCGTAAGCGGGCTGCAGCTCATTCAGCTTCAGGTGCGCCGCAGCGCGCAGCGTCCAGCCTTTCGAGTTGTTCGGCTGCAGACGGATCACTTCGTCGAAATCGGATACCGCCTTGCGAAACTCGCCCAGTTGTCCCCAGGCGAAGCCTCGATCGAGGTGCGCATCCACGTAGTCCGGCCGGAGATGGAGCGACTGGTCGTAATCGTCCACCGCGTCACGATAGCGTCCCAACGCGGCGTACGAATTGCCGCGTTTCTCGATAGGGACAGAATTGTCGAGGCGCAGCCGGATGCCCCGCGTATAGTCCTGAATGGCTTCCTGATGCTTGCCCAGAGCCGCGTAGACCTCGGCGCGGCTGTTGTAGGCCGCGGCCGTGTCCAGGTGCATGTCCACCGCTTTGCTGTAGTCGGCCAGCGCAGCCGATAAATTGCTCAGCTTCCGCTCGCAGTCCCCGCGAAGGCGAAAGGCCTCGGCGTCGCTCGGGTCCAGTGCGATGGCCTTGTTCAGATCCTGTAGCGCGGGGTCAAAGGCGCCATTCGTGTAATCGATACGAGCCTTCAGATGCCACGCCGAAGCGTAGCCGGGGGCGCGGGCGAGCAACTCCCCCAGAAGCGCCGCGGCTTTCGCGGTATCGCCGTCATCCATGGCCGCGCCGGCATTCTCGAACAACCGCGACGATTTCCTGTCCAGATGTCCGGCGGTTGCACCGAGAACGGCGAGAAAAAGCAAGTACTTCAAAGCGCGATTCCTGATCATACATCGGCCAGGACAGGCGAAAACCTTAGACCGGAAACTGAGCCGCGCGCGTCAGCAAGCGGTACTGGTCTGAAGTGAAGCCTCAGCCGCCGGGCTGCCCCTGCGCGGCCATCAGATTCATGATCATCAGGCCGAATGCGCCTGCCGTCAGCACGACGCAGGCGACAGCGGCGCCGCGAATCAGCGGCTCGCGCCACATCAGCCGCGCCCGCGGCGTTGAAAGCGGAAAACCGAGACCAAAGCCGGCTGCGAGCCCGCCGATATGCGCCGCGTTGTCGATATGCAGCCCCGGCAGCAATCCCAGCACCAGGATGTAAACCACCCAGCGGATGTACAGCGATCTGACCGCTTGTCCGAGAGCGCTGCGCTCGGTCAGCCCGAACGCGATCATCGCTCCGATCAGTCCCATGATGCCCGCGGACGCGCCCAGAGACGGCGCCGCCGACCACAGAGAACTTGCAAAGAATCCAGTCACCGATCCGACGAAGTAGAACACCAGCATGCGGCTGGTACCGTATGCTGCTTCCGCCTCCGCGCCGAGATCGAACAGCACCCAGGAGTTCATCAGGATATGAATGATGCCGCCATGCAGGAACCCGGCGGTGATCAGCCTCCATTCCTGGTGAAACTGGACCATGTCACGCCAACCGAGCTTCGCTCCGAACAGCACCACGGTGTAATCGAAGGGCGTGGCGGTGCGCTGGCTGTACAGCCATGTGGCGCCATACAAAGCAAAATTGATAATCAGGATCAGGATCGTCGTGAAGCGCGCCTGCGGAATCAGGCCGCCCAGAATCTCGCCCGTATCCCGGCGGTCCACCTGGCGCTTGCCGAGCTTGATACCGCAGTAAGGGCATTCGCGCGAGTTGGCAGGCACGAACGCCCGGCAGTCCGGGTTCGGACACATGCGATTTTGGGGCACTGGTCTCATTCTACAATCGGCTCAGTGCGCACCCTTCGCCTCGCGGCCGCGGTTCCCACGGATTACGCGCTTCCGCCCGCGCTCTACGCGAAGGCCGTCGCACTCGCGCACACCGAGTACATCGTCTATTTCGGTTACTACGCCACCACGCTGGTTGTGCTCTGGCTGATGCTGCGTCTGGGCCTGGCGGTGCGCCTGCGCAATTTCGCCGAGCGCCATGCCCGGCGTCTGATCGTCCAGGCGTGCCTGTTCACGCCCCCGGTGCTGCTCATCGTCGCGGTGGCGAATCTGCCCTGGCTGATTCTGGCCCACTCGGTGTCTTTACGGTCCGGCCTGTCCATCGAGCCGTGGGGACCATGGCTGTGGGACTGGACGAAAGAGCAGATGGTCACCGTGGTGGTTGGCTCGCTGCTCGCCGCGCTGTTCTTCGCTATCGTGCGGCGGAGTCCACGGCGCTACTGGCTATGGTTCTGGGCGGCGTCGCTGCCGCTGATGGCCGCCGCAGTGTTCCTCGCTCCGCTGGTGCTCGACCCGATTTTCAACCGCTTCGAGCCGCTGGCCAAAACGCATCCGGAACTGGTGGATCCCATCGAGCGCGTTCTGCAGAGGACCGGCGTCGCGGTCCCGCGCGATCGCTTATACGAGATGATCGCCAGCGACAAGACCAACGCGCTGAACGCTTACGTCACTGGCTTCGGAGCATCGAAACGCGTAGTCCTGTACGACACGATTATCCGGAAAGAGCCCGTGCCGGAGCTGATGACCACGTTTGCGCATGAGCTCGGTCACTACGCCCTCCATCACATACCCATCGGGCTGCTCTTCAGCGCCGCACTGCTTTTCTTGTTGATGTATGCCGGATACCGCATCGTCGCCGCCTGGGTACGAGAACCGGGCGATCTCGCCGCGCTGCCGCTGTTTCTGTTCTTCGCCGTGGCGGCATCCTTCCTGTGCGATCCCCTGGTCAACGCGTTCAGCCGTTATCAGGAGCACGCCGCTGACGTGTTCTCGCTGGAAGCGACCAGCGGCGTCCTCCCCGATCCGGGCGCGGCCGAGGCCCGCGCATTTCAAATCGAGGGCGAAACCGACCTCGAGTTGCCCGATCCGAACCCCGTTGTCGTGTTCTGGATGTACACGCATCCGCCGATTCGAGACCGTCTCCGGTTCGCCCTGAAGTGGCAGCACAAGGTGGGGCAGGCGCCTCGCCTGCGCCGGGCGCCCCGCCCGGCACTCCAGTTCGAAAAGGCCGACGAGGGCGTCGGCCGCAGGCCGGGGGCCCGCCCCACAAGCGCCGTGACCAGGGGCCTGTTACAATCGTCTTTTCGGATGCAGGCAATGGAAGAGCAATCCCGCCAGGACATCATTCGTCTTGGCAAGCTCATGTATCAAAAGGGTTGGGTAGCCGCTAACGACGGTAACCTGACAGTCCGGCTCGACGGCAATCGAGTGCTGTGCACGCCCACCGGTGTGTGCAAGGGCATGATGCAGCCGGACGATCTCTGCATCTGCGACATGGACGGCAACACGCTGGAAGGCAGCAGGGCGCGCACCTCTGAGATCGCCATGCATCTGACGGTCTACCGGATGCGCCCCGATATCAACTCCGTCGTGCACGCGCATCCGCCGGTCGCCACGGGCTTCGCCGTTGCCGGAAAGCCGTTGAACCTGGCGCTCCTGCCGGAAGTGATCATCGGCCTGGGCGCAGTGCCGCTGGCCGGATACGGCCTTCCGGGCACTCCCGAACTGACGCGGGACATGCTGCAGTACATTCCAAAGTACGACGCGCTGCTGATGGGCAATCACGGCGTGGTGGCCTGGGGAGCGAACATCAACAAAGCGTTCTGGAATCTGGAGACTGTCGAACATTTCGCCCACATTACGTTTGTCGCGGAGATGCTCGGCGGAGCCCAGGCTCTCCCCCGCCGCGATGTGGAGAGGCTGTTCGATTCGCGCAACCGCTACGGCGTCGTCTCGAACGCCGGCTTCGAGCCCGGATCGCCGGTAGTGAAGGAAGACCAGCCGCAGCGGCCTGAGGGCGCGATCACGCGCGAAGAACTCCTCGAGATCATCGATGAAGCCCTCCGCGCGCGCGGCGTCCTTGCGTGAGTTCGTGCCTCAGCTTCGTGGAACCGTTTCCACCCGCTCGTGCATCGGCCCGCGGTAACGATCCTCGGCCTCGTGCTTCTTCTGACCGCCGTGAATGCCCTCGGCGAATTCCTCGATCATCTTCTGGTTGAACGCCGGGAGGTCTTTCGGGCCGCGGCTGGTCACGAGGCCGCTGTCCACCACCACTTCGCGATCCACCCAGTCGGCGCCGGCGTTCTTCAGGTCCGTTTGCACCGACGCCCATGAGGTGAGCCTCCGTCCTCGCACCCGGCCGGCATCGATCAGCGTCCAGGGCGCGTGGCAGATGGCTGCAACCGGCTTCCCTGCCTCGAAGAAGGCGTTCACGAAGTTCAGCGCTTTCTCATTGCGGCGCAGCTTGTCGGGGTTCATCACGCCACCGGGGAGAAGCAGCGCGTCGAACTCCTCGGCGCGCGCCTGATCCAGCGGGACGTCCACCGGAACCTCTTCGCCCCACTCCGTGTGGTTCCAGCCTTTGACTTTGCCCTGCACCGGAGAAACCACCTTAGTCTGCGCGCCAGCCTGTTCCAGCGCTTTTTTCGGCTCCAGCAGTTCCACCTGCTCGAAGCCGTTTTCGACGAGAATAGCGACTTTACGATTACTCAGAATGGCCATGACTTGTTCTCCTGCCGGTTGGATGCGGGCCCGCGGGCAAGCGTGAGAAGCCTCACCGTTACTGGATGGCCAACGTGACCCCGAGCGGCGCCGGCCGGCCGCCAATGGTGAGTTCGACGGGGATGAAGTAGCCGGTGGGCATGGCAGCGGAGAGTTGGACATTGATCTGCACGAGCCCGGCGAAACCGGGAGCCGGGCCAGCGTATTTGATCGTTGCCGGAATGCCGCCAATCTTCACGGCAAATCCGGCCAGCGGCTTCGGGTAGGGCGCCGCAGTGGTTTCCGTGTCCTGCTCCGCGAGGCGTCGTCATGCCTTCGCCGGTCGCGTACAGCACCACCACCGAGCCAGGATGAGCCGGATTCCACGGCGAGTTCACGGTGGTGTCCTGGTTGCGAAACGCTCCCTGGCCAATGCCGCTGAAATCGGAAGTGAAGAGTGCGGGCGCGGTATCCGCAACCGGAATCTGAACAGCGGCCGTCAACTTTCCCTGATACTGCACCTGCACCGACGTGCTGGAGTGGCCCGCCACGCTCACCGGAACGATCGCGGCATCCTGCGCATCGCCGACAAAGATCAGCGGAGAGGGCTGGCCATCGAAAAGCACCTCGGTGTCTGCGAACGAGGTCTGCAGCAGGCCAGAGTTGTCGAGTGGCACGGTTGTGATCGCCGGCGGGCCGAGGCCCGATCCGAATATCGTCACGATTTCGCGAGGCGCAACGGGCCCGTTCGCAAAGCTGGCCGCGCTGGCCACGCCGATGATGCCCGGCGGCGGCAGCAGCCCGTACACCAGCAGCCGGTTCGAAAACGTCGGAACGTAGACCTTGCCGTTCGCAACCGTCGGATTGTTGAACTTCGCATACAGGCCGAGGGTGTCGCGATCGGAAACCATGTCGCTGTTCCACAGTTCCTTTGACAGGTCCTCGGCATCGAGCGCCCGCAGGGTAGCGTTGAACGGCGCAAACTTTGCCTCGGTCGTCTCGATCCAGAAAACGCCGGTGCCCGCATTCGATCCGTTCGACGAAATGGAAAACCCTCCGTACGGCACCCAGTGCGTTCCGGTGGACTGCGAAGACGCGGTCGGCGCGAAGCGGCCATCGGTCATCTGAAACAACCGGATCGTGTCGTTAAACCCCTGAACGATGAGGATGGGACCGTCCGGCCCCTGCCACGCCGCCTCGTTGAAAATGCCGTACGCGTAAACGTTGAACTTCTGGTAGATGCCGGTATCGTTGGCGGTGAGGCGGCCGAGATTCGACGTGTCGGCCACATAGACGTTGCCGCCCTTGTTACCCGTGATCGCGAAATGCGTGCCCGGGATCAGCGCGAGGCCCGTGGAGCCGAAGTCGTAGTCGGCGTTGCTGGTTTCGAGCCAGTCGGAAACCGTGAACCAGTCGGTCACTGCGAGATTCTGCGCGGGATTGAGCTTGAGAATACTCTGGGCAAAGTCGGTCTGGCCGTCCCAGGTTCCGTTCGAGGTGACCACGTAGATGTATCCGCTGTAATCGGCAGCGGGACCCCGGCCGGCCTGCCACACTGCCCCCTGCGCTCCGTCCGGCGTGAAGCAGCGCACCGCTGTCTGGCGTTGCACGTTCTGGGCATCGTACCCCATCAGCCAGCCGTGGAACGCGCCGCTGTCACCGTGCGATCCGAAGCCCAGATAGACCACGCCGTTCAACAACAGCAGCGCCGGCCGTTGCAAGTGCAGAAATGGGTCGAAGGTCAGGGTTCCGTTCACGCTGCCTTCGCCGGTTCCGGGAATACTGGCGGCGATCACCGCCGGTCCGTTCATCTTCTCCGCGCCGGTGGTGATGTCGAGAGCGTGCAGGCGGTAGACGTAGTTTCCGTTCTCTTTCGTGTCCGCCACGGCGTAGAGCGTGCCCGATGCGGCATCGATCACCGGCGTGCTGAGGACGCCGTCTTCAACGTCGATATCGAGCGTGTCGTAATCGGACGTGGGAACCGAGGGGCCGAGGTCCACCTGCCAGAGCGGGTCGGAGGCGGAGTCGGCGTCGAATGCGTAAATGGTGTTGTGCATGGTCGCGACAAAGACAACGTTGTGGACGCCTTTGCCGGGGATAGTGACGTTGGCGAGATACAACGGCTGTGCGTAGATCTCGCCGTCCACTGCCAGCACGAACAGCTTTCCGAACTGCTTCGGATTGACGCTGGAGGTGTTGAGAACCTTCTCGAATTGATTCCAGTTGGTGCGGGCGTTGCTGTATCCGCCCGTGGTGACGTCGATCTGGGCAACAGCCGCGGCGGTTCCGGCCATGGCCGCGATCAGTAATGATGCGCGCATCTGAAGTGGTTATAACGCACCCGGTTAGGGTCAGGTTGCGTAAAACGATTGCAAACGGCTGCGGATCAGCGTTCAGCGCGGGGCCACCGATGGGCATCCTGTAAAGACGACGTCATTACAATCTGGTATGCTGGATTCAGGAGACATATGCGTGCCGCACAACGCGCCCCCCGGCGTGAAGCATTGAACCTTCGCATCAAACCGCGGGTGCGCGAACTGATCGATCGAGCAGCGGAAGTCGCCGGCAAGAACCGTACCGACTTTGTCCTTGATGCTGCCCGGCGCGCGGCCGAGGAAATGCTTCTGGATCGCACCGTCCTTACCGTCAGCCCCACCGCATATCGTCAATTCCTGGCGCGACTGGATGCTCCACCGAAGCCGAACAAGCGGCTGCTGAAGAGCATGCAGACACCCGCGCCGTGGGAATGAGCGCGCCACTCTCGCCGCCCGAACCGCTGAGCGACGTCTACCATACTGACAGTTTCGAGTCCGGCGAGCCCGTATTGGACGAATGGCTCCGACGCAGCGCGCTACCAAACCAGACGACTGGCGCGTCCAGGACATACGTCGTTTGCGAGGGAAACCGCGTCATTGCCTTCTACGCTCTTGCAGCCGGCGCCATTGCTCACTCAGTTGTTCCGGGAAGGTTCCGAAGGAACATGCCCGATCCGATCCCGGTCGTCGTGCTGGCCCGACTGGCTGTAGACAGGTATTATCAGGGAAGAGGATTGGGCCGGGCGCTTTTTCGCGACGCGGCCTTCCGTGTTGCACACGCGGCTGACGCCATCGGAGTCCGGGGCATCATTGTGCACGCAATTTCTGAGCAGGCGCGAAGATTCTACGTTGCGCTCGGTTTCGATCCGTGTCCCGCGGAGGCGATGACTCTGGTGGTTACGCTTCGCGACATTCGTGCCACCATGTAACGGTGTGCAGGGCGCGATCAGCGCGCCGACTGAACCGGCGTCTTCTCGCCCTTCACCGAAGCGTCGCGCATCGCCTTTACGTTGTTGTGCGCTTCCTGAATCAGGTCGAACTGCGATTCGATCAGCGTGCGCACGCCCGCGGGCAGGCTCTTGCTGAGCGCGTCGCGGTAGTGTTTCACGGAATAATCCTCGCCTCGCTCGGTCTCCTCCAGTACGTGGTGCGCATCGTGGCCGGTGAGCGCCGCCTTCAGTCCTATCCACCCGCTGTGCAACTTACCCACAACTCCGGACGGGTCGTCGGCGCTTTCACCCAGCCGCCGCACCTCCGCCTGGAGTTCGACAACGAAAGCGGCGCGCTGCGACGAATACTGCTGGAAAACGCGCTTCAGATGCGGATCTTCCACCGCGTCCGCCGCGCCGCGGAACCCCTGCTCCGCGTCCTTACATACGGCGATCAGATCGTTCAGCGTCGATGCATACTCTTTAGTTTGTTCAGCCATAGTATTGCTCCTTTCGTCGTGCGCCGAGCCACGCGGAATCGCGCCGGCAGTATTGCGCACAACAGTTCCCGCTGATAGGACTACGCGGAGCCAGGGATGTTTCCAGTGTTAACGATCGGCTCCCGACCGGGAGCTCAGTTCTTCGAACTTCAACCCGCTCGCCATCCGACCGCCTGGTCACCGGGCCGGATTGCCTGGGCGCCGGCGAGCGGCTCGAGGGCCTCAATGTCCCGCCTCGACCAGCCGGCCACGGCGCGGCCGATGGAGCCATCCTGCTCAACAAGAAACAGCGACGGAACATTCGTGATGCCGAATGCATTGCTCGCCGGGTAATGGTCCTTCGCGCGATCGAAGAGCGTCGGGAAGGTAATGCCGAAGCGCTGGTTGTACTGCTCGGTGGCAGCGGGGTCGTCCTGCGAAACGCCGATCACGGTCAGCTTTCCGCCTGACGACAGCCTTTCGAGATACGGCCAGGTCATCTGGCAAACCGGGCAGCTCACCTTGAAGAAGGCCAGCAACGCAGGGGTCTGGCCGATCAGGCTGTCCAGTTTTACGGAATTTCCCTCGGCGTCCTTCAACTCCACCGCTGGGGCGCGATCTCCGGGAGCAAGCAATTCACTTCTCCTTCTGCTCCTGAACAAAGCTGAGAATGTCAAAACGTTTGATCTCCCGCTCCGGAAAGAAGCTGTTCACGGCGTCCTGCTCGTTATTAAAGATTTCGAGCACGGTAGAAAGTTTCGTGAGCAGCATCAGTTCGATATTGCGCCGATTCAGATTGGCCAGCTTCAGCGAGCCGCCATTCTTCTGGAGCGTGGTGTAGCAAATGACCAGCGAGCCAAGGCCGGTACTGTCGATGTAGTCTACATCGCGCAGGTTCGCGATTATTTTCGTCTTACCCGCGCCGACCAGCGGGAGCACGGATTCACGAAGCGCCGTCGCCCCATCTCCGGCCACCAACCGCCCCTTCAGATCGAGGATGGTGATTCCCTCGCGCTCCTGCGTGGATATTTCGAGATGCGACGCCACAGACCTAGTGTAGCGGCAAAACGCCTGCTCTACTTCCGACCGAGAACAGTAGAGCACCGTTGAAAACCCATCACCCGTCAGCCGACGAAAACGCGTTCCCCGTCATGCGCTGACCCCAGCGGGCGGCGTGACCTGATAGCCGAGGCGACGAAGTCGGCGGAGCAGCCGTGCGGTTCGTGATGCCTCCGCCCGTGCGTCTCGTTCCGGGCCGAATTCGATGTACTCCTCGCCCCGATGAAGAATGATCCACACCATGCGGCATAATTTGTGGCTGATCGCCCAGATGGTACGGCGATGACCCAGGCGCGGCAGCAATCGGCGGTACAGGAGCTGGAAGATGCTGCCCTTCGTCTTGCGGGCAGCATTGGCGGCCTGGTTGAGGACGCGGCGCATGGTGCGATTGCCCTTGGGACTGGCGTCGCTTTTGGACTTCTCGGCCGACTCTTCCCGGCCGGGACAGACTCCCACCCAGGAAGCCAGTTCCTGCGGAGAAGCAAAGGTGGCCGCCTGGGGACCCACCTCGGCAATCACCTGCTGGGCCGAATCCGGACCGAAGCCCGGGACCGCGGCAAGGCGCACCACGGCTGCCTGATGCGGCTGCAGGGCGGTCGCCGCTGCCCGGTGCAACTCCGCCATCTGCCGCTCGATCAGGTCGAGCCGCTCCAGGAACAGACGCAGGATCTGCCGATGCAGGGGGCTCATGCCGGCGGCGCCGCTCAGGGCGTCGCGCAGCTCTTCCGGGTCGGCCCGCAGTTCCGGTTCGGCCAGCTCCGCCAGCGCCTGTGCATCGGTCTCGCCATCGGCCAGACGTTCCAGTATCTTCCGGCTGCTGACCCCCAACAGATCGCTCACCTGGGTGGCCAGCTTGATGCGTGCGTCCTCCAGCAGAGACTCCAGCTGATTGCCCAGACGGACGCGGTCGCGCGTGAGTTGGTACTTGCTGCGGGTCAGTGTCCGCCACAGGCGCTGCTCGGGGTCCGGGACAAAGCTCAGAACCAGTTCGTCCGCCACGTACCGGCGCGCCAGCCGCTCGGCATCGCGAAAATCGTCCTTGCGCCCTTTACGCGCCCGATTGGATTGCGCCTGCGCCAGGTGCAGCTGGCACTGCCCTTCCAACTGCCGCCACACCGGCTTCCAGTACTGCGCCGTCGACTCCATCACGACCTCGCGCACCTCGCGCTCGGCCAGCCATTCCGCCAGGCTCAGCAGATCGCTGGCCAGAGTCCCGAACTTCCGGCGCTCAAAATGATGGGGACCCTCCGCGGCAACATCGGTCAGAACCACCGCCAACATGCTCTTGTGCACGTCAATGGCGGCTATGTAATAACTCGCTTCCATCGATTCTCCTTGTGGCGCACCGGGAGAACCCGCCTCGACTCTGCCGACATTAAGCACCGTTGCGTACTACCCGTGGGGCGTACATTGATTGGTTCAAACGCGGATTCCGGATCAGACAGGCTTGCGGACTCGACTACTCCACTGCTCTAACGATCTCGCGCCGGTAGCGCCTACCACATTTGATGCAGGCACGATGCAAGCCGTCACGCGCGCGGGTTTTCATGGTCTTTGGTGGCCCGCAGGGCCATGGAGACAGGCTTTCAGCCTGCACGCCCGGGGTCTCATCCATGTTCCACCCGCGTCCGCGCTGGCTCCCGCTGAAGACGGCAGGCCAAAGGCCTGCTCCACTGTTGCCGCAAGCCGTTGATGCACCGTGGTGGAGCAGGCGTTTCCGCGGGGTTGCCCAGACGTTGACTTACTTTTTCAGCACAAGCATGCGACACATCCGAACGGCTAAGCTGAGTAAGCATGCCGCAATGCTCTTCCTGTAGCAGCGCTGTGCCCGAAGGCAGCCGTTTCTGTCCTTCCTGCGGCCGAACCGTCGTGATGGCCGACACTCCCACGGAAGTCATGCCCACGGGCAGCACGGCGCCGAAACCGTCGCAGGCCCGTTCCTCTTCCAGCGTTCTCAGCTCGTCGTTCGCCGAGTCCGCCGACGGCAGCCGCTTCCTTCCCGGAACCCTGCTGGCCGAGCGCTATCGTATTGTCGCGCTGCTCGGCCGCGGCGGCATGGGCGAAGTTTATCGCGCCGACGATCTGACCCTCGGCCAGCCGGTGGCCCTGAAGTTCCTGGCCGAAGCGGTCACTCGCAATGAAGACGCCGTCAGGCGATTCCGTAACGAAGTCCGCATCGCCCGCCAGGTGTCGCACCCGAACGTCTGCCGCGTCTACGACGTCGGCGAGATTGAAGGCAGGCTGTTCCTTTCCATGGAGTACGTGGATGGCGAGGACCTCGCTTCCCTGCTTCGCCGCATTGGCCGCCTGCCTGAGGACAAGGGCCTCGAGATCGCACGCAAGCTCTGCGCCGGGCTCGCCGCCGCCCACGAAAAGGGCGTCCTGCATCGCGATCTGAAGCCCGGCAACATCATGCTGGATGGCCGCGGCCAGGTGCTGCTCACCGACTTCGGCCTGGCCGGCCTGGCCGAACAGATCACCGGCGCGGACGTGCGCAGCGGCACGCCCGCCTACATGGCGCCCGAGCAGCTCTCCGGCAGCGAGGTGACGGCGAAGAGCGACATCTACTCGCTCGGGCTGGTCCTTTATGAGCTGTTCACCGGCAAGAGGGCATTCGAGGCGAGCACGCTCGATGAGCTGATCCGACTGCGCACGCACACCACGCCCACCGGACCGGCGACGCTGGTACGCGATTTCGATCCCGCGGTGGAGCGCGTCATCCTGCGCTGTCTCGATCCCGATCCCGCGCAGCGGCCGGCATCTGCGCTGGCCGTATCCGCGGCCCTGCCTGGAGGCGATCCGCTTGCCGCCGCACTCGCGGCCGGCGAGACTCCTTCGCCGCAGATGGTGGCGGCCGCGGGCGAGGGCGTTGGACTGTCGCCGCGAATCGCTGTTGGTCTGTTCGCCGTGCTCCTCGTCGTCGCCGGCTTTTGCGCCGCTTCCGAGTATTCGAGAAGCGCCGTCGAGATCCTGCGGCCGCCTTATTCTCCCGAGGTTCTCTCGAACAAAACCCATGAACTGCTGCACGGACTCGGGTACAACAACGATCCCGCGGATGAGGCGCACGGGTACGCGTGGAACAATGGCTTTATCTCCTGGGTCAGCGGTCATGAGAAGTCCACGGCGGATCTGTATCGCGCCATCGCGCAGCCACCCTCAGCGCTGCGGTTCTGGTACCGGCAAAGCCCGTACCCGATGACCGCCATCACCTTCCACGACGAGCAATTGACTCCCGGTGTTGTTTCTGAAGACGATCCGCCGGCAGAGCTGTCGGGCATGATCGGCGTGAGCCTGGATGCGCAGGGACGGCTCCGGGATCTGGAAGCTATTCCCGACCAGGTGCAGGCGCCGCTGAAGCAGCCGGCTTCAGCGCCGAATTGGAACGCCCTGCTCACCGCCGCCGGACTCGATCCGTCGCATCTGCAGCCGGCCGAACCGGAAAGGACCTGGCTGGCGTCATTCGACACTCGCGCGGCGTGGACGGGGACCTGGCCCGGCACAACGCACCCCCTGCGCGTGGAAGCCGCTGCATGGCGAGGCCGGCCCGTGGCGTTCACGCTGATCGGACCGTGGAGTAAACCGGACCGGCAGCCTCCGCCGGACTCCAGCGGAGTAGTGATCCGCATCGTCATTCTCGGTTGTCTCGCGGTGGTGTTCTTCGGGGGCGGCGGCCTGCTGGCGCGCCGCAACCTTCTGCAGGGCCGCGGCGACCGCCGGTCGGCATTCCAGCTCGCCCTCTGGATCTTTGTCCTTCATCTGGTGCTCTGGACGGTGCGCTCGCATTTCACCGCGTCCATCGGCGTGATCGGCATGTTCATGCTGGTCATCTGCACCTCCACCGCGTACGCTGTCGTCGTGTGGGCCGTCTATCTCGCGCTCGAGCCGTATGTGCGGCGCCGCTGGCCGCACGCCATTATCTCCACAACTCGCGTGTTGTCGAACCAGGTGAGGGATCCCATCGTTGGCCGCGACATTCTCGTAGGCTTCGCCATGGGAATTTCATGGCGACTCATCGGGGAGCTCGGGCAGCTGCTCGGAGCGAACAGGCAGCCGGCCCTGTTGCCGCCGGAAGTTCTGGAGGGCGCGCGAGCGACGCTCGGCGGGGTGCTGGTCGATGTGCCAAGGGCGGTGATCAATGGCCTGCTGTTCTTCTTCATCCTGTTTCTGATGCGGGTTCTGCTGCGCAACCAGTGGCTGGCGGCCGCGGCGTTCATCGCGATCTTTGTCCTGCTGAACGTGGCCGGCAGCGACACACCGCTGCTTTCCACGATAGAAACCATAGCGAGTTGCGCGGCGGCCGCCATCGTAATGCAGCGTTTCGGTCTGCTGGCGCTGGTCACCGGATTTTTTGTCGTCAACACGATGGTGACACCGACCCTGAACGCCTCAGCCTGGTACTTCTCCAACGTGGCGCTGGTGGACGCGGGCCTGCTCGCGCTCATGATCTGGGCCTGCGTGGTATCGATGGGCGGCCGCCGGTTGTGGAAGCAGGACCTGTTCGGTTAAAGCAGCGGGATCAGCGATAGAATACACTCGGCAGCAAACACCGTGGGCAAAATCGTTCTCGCCATCATCGGCGGCATCAGCATATACCAGTTTCCCGGATCGTCGCCGTTTTTCTTCAGGAGCGGACTCGCGATCGACGCCGACGGTTCGCCACACGCCTACGGCCCGGCTGGAAAAGGGCTCGATCACCTGGCCAACGCGGGACATCCGGGAAACTGGTGGGCGCTGGTAACTGACAATGGAAAGACAAATGGAACGCCGATTGTCCAGGGTCCGAACAGCCCCGCACCCGGCTTCTATATATCCACCACCGCACTCCAGGAAGCATCGCTGCCGGCGGCTGATACCAGAAGGTATGTGGATTCGGAAACGATCCCCTATATCGTGCTGCCGGGACATCGGGGACGCCAACTCTCGCCGAAACTGAGGCTGGGCGACGTCGCCCTGGTTACGAACGGAAAGACCGGAGCATTCTCGTATGCTGTTTACGCGGACGTCGGACCTCAGGACCAGATCGGTGAAGGCTCCATCGCGCTCGCGCGCGCTCTCAAGGTGGGAGCCGATCCCAAACGTGGGAACGGATCTCACGACATCGTATACGTCGTGTTTCCAGGCAGCGGAACGGGACGGCCGAAATCACCGGCTGATATCCAGGCTGCCGGACGCAGCGCGTTTCAGGCCTGGGGAGGATTCAAGCGGCTTGCCCAGTGCTTCCCGGAGTACGCTTCGGCCTGGCCCGGACCGTAGACTAACGCCCACGTTCCCGGTACATTCGCCTCACCGCTTTATGAATTGTCTTCCATTTGTGCTTCTCCGCTCTTTGGGTCCTCGGATCAGCTTCCAGGTCCTCGTGCCGCGCCTCGCGCCGGAGCTTCGTGTAGCTTGCCCACCGGCCCTCGGGGATCCTGCCTTCCTCAACCGCCCGCCGCACCGCACAGCCGGGCTCCTCCTGATGCCGGCAATCGCCAAAACGGCACTGCGCGGCCAGCGCGGCGATTTCAGGGAACCCCAGATCGAGCGATGTCTCGCCGGCCAGTAATCCCAGTTCCCGCATCCCCGGCGTATCGATCAGCCATGCCCCGCCGGGTACTGCCATCAACATACTGGCCGCAGTAGTGTGCCGCCCCCTGGAATCGTGCTCGCGAACGTCGTGGGTGGCGATGGCGCCCCCGGTCAGGGCATTCGCAATGGTGGACTTTCCGGCGCCGGAAGAACCGAGCAACGCCGCCGTTGCGCCGGGACAGAGCCAGGGCCGCAGGGGTTCCACCGACCGCCGCGCGCTGATCGTCGTCACCTCCGCGCCTCCGGCACACGAACGCACCGCCTTTACCGCTGCCGCAACATCCTCACAAACATCTTCTTTGTTGAGCACCACCACGGCGCGAGCGCCACTTTCCCAGGCCAGTACCAGATAGCGCTCAATGCGCCGTAAATTGAAATCGCCATCCAAACCGGAAACCACGAAGCAGACGTCGACGTTGGCCGCTACGCACTGCGCCGCGTGTACTCGTCCGGCGGCTCTCCGGATGAAAGCCGTCCTCCGCGCCTCCACTTCCTCGATCAGGCAGAAACCGGATGCCGGCCGCGCTCGCACCCAGTCGCCCACAGCCGGCAACTCGCCGTACGCCCGCAACGCGCCCGACGGCTCTGCCGCGGTTTCGGCGCCAGTTTCCAGCAACACACGATATTCTTCCTGCGAGCCGAATGACACTCGGCCTCTGATGAGTCCGTCTTTCAGCATTTTTGTTCGCTCCGTATTCAAAGGACTTGAACACACGGCTCCCGCCAGCCGCTGGACGGCAGGATCGACAGGATGGGCGCCCCTGCGAAGCGCGCGGGTTAGCGAACAGTGGTGGACAAATCGCAGCGTATCAAGTCAGGCGCCGCGCAGGCTATTCTGAATCTTCAGTCCAGATGAATGACGCCAGACGCCATCGGGCCTCGCACACGCTCCTCTGCGCGCTCGCTCTGTTCGCGTTGAACGCATACATCGCGCTGCGGCTGTTCCAGGTCGAATACCACCAGCACCTGGGGTCGGTAGAGGGCCTGTTCATCTCCATCACACGGTTTGCCATGCGCAACTGGGGAGATCTGACGTGGCTGCCGCTCTGGATGCTGGGCATGCCGTTTCATCATGTCTATCCGCCCGGCATTCATGTTACTGCCGCGGCTTTGGCCACGCTGATGCAATGGAGCCCTGCGCACGCCTGGCACTTCCTGGTCGCCTTCCTCTACTGCCTCGGGCCGCCCCTTCTGTTCTGGACCGCATGGCGGATGAGCGGCCGTTTCGGCGCGGCGTTCTCCGCCGGACTGCTCTGGAGCGTTTTCTCTCCGTCCTGCGTGCTGGTCCCCTCTATCTGGCATGACACCGGCGAGATGATCTCGAACCGGCGTCTGCACAATATCGTGGCGTGGGGCGAGGGCCCGAACGCAGTCATGCTGGGCGTTGCGATGCTCGCTATCGGGCTGTTGCATCTCGCCGTCACGCGCAGGACAAGGCTCCTCTACGCCGGCGCCGTGCTTTCGGTTGCCGCGCTCCTGGCGTCGAGCTGGCCCTCCACCATGGCGTTCGCGATTGCTGTCGGCTGTTACCTGCTGGCGCGCGAACCGCGCGAATGGGCAGGCCTGATCGCGAGAATCGCGGCGATTTGCGCAGCCGCCTATGCGATCGTGGCCCCGTGGATTCCTCCATCCACCGTCGCCCGGACCTTCGCCCGCACAAACGTCATGGTGGGCGCGCCGCGTCCGGAACAGGCCCACGCACGCGCGATCGCCGCCGTGATACTGGTTGCGCTCGTGGCCGCCCTCTGGCTTGTTTTCCGCAGGTTCCGGCTCCCGTCCTGGTTCCGCTTCGCCTCATTCTATTTCGCGGTCACCGGTTTTATCACACTCGTGGCGATGTATGGCGGTCCGTTGCTGCTCACCCAGAGCGCGCGTTTCCACCTCGCCATGGAGATCGGGTTCATCCTGACCCTGGTATTCGGCGTAAGCTTGTTGGTTCAGGGCAGGCCGCACGTGCGCTATGTGGTAGCAGCGCTGCTGGCCATCTTCGCTCTCCGGCAGACGATCGCTGCCCGCCGGTTCGCCCGCATCGACATCCGGAGCATCCCCATCGAATCGGCCATCGAATATCAGGAAGCGAAGTGGTTCGACGCGCATATGAATGGCCAGCGTGTCGCCGCGGCCCCGTCCGTGGCGTTCTGGATGAATGTGTTCACGGACACGCCCCAGCTGGCCGGCTGTTGCGATCAGGCGAACACCAGCTGGATGAACGATGTCGCCCTTTACATCGTTTATAGTGGCCAGGGCGCGGGCAACCGGCAGGCCGAGATTCGCACGCTCTGGCTCCAGACCTTCGGAGTTCACGCCTTTGGGCTGGGCGGGCCTCACAGCCGCGAGGTGTACAAGAGTGTCCTCGAGCCGTATGCCCTGACCAAAGCGCTGCCGGTCGCGTGGCGCGATAACGACGATTACATTTGCCTGATCCCGGCTCGGTCCGGTTCCATTGCGCACGTCATGCTGCCGGCGGACCTGCCGCCGCGACTGCCCGCGAACGGCATCGATATCGAACCGCTGCGGCATTACGTGAACGGTCTGGAGAACGCGGCCTATCCGCTGGCCGATGTGCGGTGGCCGAACCGGCACACGATGCGGCTGAACGCGAGCCTCACGACGAATGAGATCGTCAGCTTTCAGATGACCTGGTGGCCTGGCTGGAGCGCCACGGCGAACGGCCGGCCGGTGGACGTTCATGAGGACATCTTCGGCTTCCCCTGGATTGCGCCGAAGTGTGACGGACCATGCGCCATCGAGATGACCTGGACGGGCGGCGCGGAGACGCGAATCCTGTGGTGGCTGCGGCTGCTGGCGCTGGTGGGCGGCATCGGATTCGTGTTCATCCGCCGAAAAAGGCAGGGTCGCTGATTTCATCGGCTTTCGCAGCCCGAAGCGTACCAAAAAGGCAGACGACAGAAACCGATCGTCTGCCCCACGGGGACGGCATCCCTGTGGGGCAGGCCATCGTCTTCCGTGGCCTGCCGCTGAGAACCTGACAACTCAAGATGATCGTCTGCCTCAGGGGGACGGCGTGCGACCATCAATTCATGGCGCACATCCGCGCGGGTGATTCGGACGCCGCTGAGCGCGTCGCCGAACAGGTAGAAGCGCTGGCCGGCCGCCAACAATACCACAGCATCGAACTACCCGACGGCGCCGTCATTCCCGGGCTGCAATCGGTGGAGCACCTGCGCGCACGCCTCAACCGTTTCGCCCTCCCCCAAGATCTGACCGGCCGGCGCGTGCTGGACATCGGCGCCTGGGATGGCTGGTTCAGCTTCGAGATGGAGCGCCGCGGCGCCGACGTGGTGGCCGTGGACATCGTGCAGCGCCCTGCGTTCGAGACCGCCTCCCGGGCGCTGGGATCGCGCGTGCAGTTCGTTCTCGCGGATGTCTACCAGCTCACGCCGGAACGCATCGGGCGCTTCGACGTCGTTCTGTTCCTGGGCGTGCTCTACCATCTGAAGCATCCGCTTCTGGCGCTCGAACGCGTGTGCGCTCTGACAACCGACATCGCCTGTATCGAATCGTTCGTGACGGACGATGGCTCGGACCCCGCGGCGCCGCCGGCAATGGAGTTCTACGAAACCGGCGAACTGGTGGGCCGCTACGACAACTGGAGCGGTCCGAACACATCGTGCCTGCTGGCGTTCTGCCGCACCGCCGGATTCGCCACGGTTGACCTGCGCGGCGTGGTGGATCAGCGCGCGCATGTTCTGTGCAGCCGCAGGTGGCCGGAGGCGCCCGCATCCGCCTTATGCGCGAGTCCTCGCATCACCGGCGTCGCCAATCCACGAACCGGCGAGGCCGTCTTCGACAGCCGCTTCGATGAGTACGTATCCATCTTCTTCAAATCGAATGAGCCCGCGCTGACACGCGCCACCGTAATGCCGGAAGTGGGCGGCTACGGCGTCGCGCCCGTGAGCGTCGCCGGTACGGGCCAAGACGGATGGCAGGCCGATTGTGTTCTGCCGCCCGGCACTTCCCCCGGCCGCTGCGCAGTGCGGGTACGCACCAGCGGCAGCGCGTTCAGCGAGCCCGTGGTGGTGCAGGTGGACATCATGGAAGGATACGCCGCGCCCGACGAACCGGCGGGCCCACTTGAAATCGCGATCGTTGCCGACGGGCATTCGTGGCAGCGCAACCAGGTGACCGCCAGGCCGGGAGCCTGCGTTTCTCTCTGGGTGGCCGGCCTGCCGCCGCTGGCCTCGAAACAGCGTGTGCGCGTCAGCATCGGCTCGGTGGAAGCGCCGGTTCTGTTCGTGTCGGCTCCGTGGCCCGACGGCACGTGCCAGGTGAATGCGCAATTACCGGATGAACTGCCCTGTGCGGAGCACACCATTACGGCGGGCTATGGCGACGTGAGTTCTCCCCCAGCGCCGCTGCGCATCGTTCCCGCCGAGACATGACCAGGGTGAGCATTGCCGGCGGCGGCCCGGCCGGCGCTTCGGCCGCGATCGCCGCAATTGCCGAAGGCGCGGCCGCAGTGGTGTATGAACCGTCGCGCTTTCCACGGCACAAGGTCTGCGGCGAGTTCCTGTCGCCCGAAATTGTTCCCTTGCTCGAAAAGCTTGGGGTGGCGAAGGCATTCTTCGATTGCCGCCCCTCCGAGGTCCGGCGGATGGAGATCCATCTGGGCGCCCACATAAAGTCGGCGCGGCTGCCGGAGCCCGCGTTCGGCCTGAGCCGCTACCGGTTCGATCACCTCCTGCTCGAGCACGCCTGCTCATTGGGCGCATCGCTGGTGAGCACCACGGCGCCGGCGGACTCGGGCGCGCGTCCGCTGGTAATTGCCCACGGCCGGCGCGAGAATCAGCCACGCGGCTCGCGATTGTTCGGCTTCAAAGCGCATTTCAAGGGTCCCGCGAGCGACGCGGTGGAGTTGGTCTTCGACGGCAAAGCGTATACTGGCCTGAACGCCATCGAGGACGGCTTCACAAACGTCTGCGGCATTGCGCCGGAAACGCTGCTGGGCCGGTACGATTTCGACATCGACGCGTTTGTCGCAGCGTGTCCCGCGCTAGCTGGAAGGCTCGCGCCGCTCGAGCGGACAACGAAATGGTTCACCACCGGTCCGCTGGTGTTCTGCCAGCACATCGAGCAGCCGGACGAGCCAGGCGTTTACCGTGCTGGTGACGCGCTGTCGTTCGTCGATCCGTTCACCGGTTCCGGTCTTCTGTCAGCGATTCTTACCGGTGCTGCCGCGGGCGCGAGTGCAGTGCGATGCGTAACGCAGGGCGAATATCAGGTGCTCTGCAGGAAAATGCTGAGGCGCGCCTTCGGAATTGCCACGTTGATGCGAGTTTCCGTGGAAAACGGGTGGGCGGAGCGGCTCATGTGGCTTACGCCGGGGCGATTGCTTTTTCACGCAACGCGGCCGCGCATCGGAACTGCCTGCCAAAAAACAATCAACCGGTGAGCACTCGGAGGAAGATGCTCACCGGTGGGCACTGCTTGCGAGAAGCAGGCGGTGCCTGACTTACGGGGTTCGCCAGAGTTCTCCGGTACAACGCACCATAGAACCAGACGTAAGGTCCCCGTAAAAGGTTGCTGTCAGATTAGCATGAACTTACGATGACTGCGAAGAAGTTTTTTTTGCTGGCGAAACCCTGTATTCCGCCTGACGAATTGCACTGACTAACGTTCATGAACAACTCTCTCAGGGGCCCGAAGGGCGCCCCGGCTCGGTTCGGGCGGATGCAATCCATGGTACAGGCGCAACCTTCGGCACAAGCAGCACCACCGCCAGGGCGCCCGCGCAAACAACCGCCGCGACGCTGAAGAAGGCGAGATGAAACGATCCGGTCTGCTTTACCAGCACGCCCGTGAGCCACGGTACAGTGACGCCGGCGAGGTTGCCGAACGCGTTCTGCAGACCGGTCCAGCGTCCCGCGGCATGCGTTCCCGCAAGCGTCTGAGTCACTGCCCACACGTTCGAGCTCCACATCCCGAGCGGAATGCACGAAGCGATGAGCAGCGCCATGGAGACGGTGTCGCTGCGGCTCAGACATGCCGGGACCAGCAGGCTGCTGAACGCCAGGCCGCCGGCGAGGAAACTCCGGCGTACGCGCGTGGGCGAGGCGCCGCGGCGGATCAGCGCGTCGGACAACCTGCCGCCCACGAGTGAAGACGCGGCGAGCGTCCAGTACGGCAGGGACCCGTGGAGCGCCATCATCTCGCGGCTCCAGTGGCGCTCCATCAACAGGTATGGCGGCAGCCAGGTCAACAGGAAATACCAGGCATAATTGCCGGCGAACAATCCGAAAAACGTTCCCCACGCCTCACGCTTGCCCAGAATTTCCGCGAAGCCGGGCTGAAAAGCCGATCCCCGCTCGGTTGCTGTTTCGAGTTTCGGAGCTATGGCCAGCCACGGAGCCAGCCAGAGCAGGCTGATTCCACCAATGATGAAGAACAACGCCCTCCAGCCGAGACTGCTCAGAATGAGGCCGCCCGCCATGACGCCGATCGCGGGTCCCATCCGCGATCCCGCGTCGATGAGCGAGTTGGCGAACCCGCGCCGCTCCTCCGGAAAGTTCGCCGCTACCAGTCGCGAGTACGACGGGTACGCCACTGACTCACTCATGCCGAGCAAAAGGCGCAGAGCGAACAGCGCGCCGAACGTGGTGACGAAGCCGGTGCAAACGGTGGCCAGCGACCAGATCAGATAGCCGGCCGCGAACACGCGCACGACGTTGTACCGGTCGATGGCCCATCCGGCCAGAATCTGAAAGGACGCGTAGGTCCAGAAGAACGCGGAGAACAGCAGACCCAGACGATCGGGCGCGATGTGCAGTTCAGCGCTGACATCGCGGCCCGCCACGGAGAGATTGCCGCGATCGACGTAGTTGATACAGACCGACAGGACCAGCAGAGCGAGCACGCCCCAGCGGAGCCGTTTCATCGCTTCGCCTCCCCGTGGGGCAGACGATCGGGTTTTGTCGTCTGCCATGCCCGGGCACTCGAACAGGCAGACGACATAAACCGATCGTCTGCCCCACCGAGCCTAAGCTTCTTTTGATACGCTGATTGCGGCCTTGAAAGGGCCGTTACCGGCTCCCTCACGGTCGCGGCTCTGTTGTTTCCACCAGCAGCGGGAAACGGTAGCGGCGCCGCTCGTAGCGAATCTCGAGCTCATGCAGACCCGGCGGCGTGCCCCCGGGGAGCTTCACGTTGAAATCGTAGCGCGGCGGAATCGGGTCGGTTCGAAACCAGGCAATCTGCTCGGCGGCCCGGCCGTCCACAGTCACAACCAGCCGGCGCGGATCCAGCATCTCTTCCGTGACCACCCGCACCAGCCCGCTTCTGGTGCGTCCGGGCGAGAGCAGATCGACAGCATCGGCGATGGTTATGACGCGAGGCACCAGCGGCGCTGCCGGTATGACGCGGACGGTTCCGTGGAACAGCGGCGTGCCCCGCCAGAACACGTCGGCCTTGTGCAGACCGGTGGGCGTCCCCGACGGCAGAATAATGTTGAGCTGTTGCAGACTGTCGTATGCGGGCGGACCCAGGTAGTATGGCGGCGCGTCCACGCCCGCCACCCGCACAGTGATGCCGTTCAACTCACACTCGGTGGGCAGGGCCTCGGCCCAGAACGACACCAGTGCGAAGCGGCCGGATGCGGGCACCAGCGGCTCAGAGCTCCAGGCGTTGGTGACTCGGCGCAGCCGCACCGGCCGGTCCGGCCGGGGGACCGCGGGCGCGCCGCCCTGCTTCCGCCACGTTGTCCACATGTACTGGGTGTCCACCCCGAACAACTCCAGCAGGTCGAAACTGTTCGCCGCTGTGAACTCGCGAATCTCGGCCGCGGAAAAGCGGCAGCCTTCCCACGTACCGTACTCGACCCCCGGCGATCGCGGCCAGCCGTTGAACTGCCCCCGAAATATGCCGCCCGGCTTCAGCACGCGCCCGATCTCGCGCATGTAATTGACGACCACGCCGCGCTCGGGGATGTGCTGAAACACCGCGTACGACCAGACAAAATCGAACGATTCGTCGGCGAAGGCAGCGAGGTTTGCGCCGTCGGTGACGTGCACATGCGCATGTGGGATGTTATGAAGGCGCTCGCGAGCGCGGGCTGCCATTTCGTCCGAAACATCCACGCCGTGGACCTCGCCGAAGTTCTGGCTGAGCGGCAGCATGAGGCGGCCCGGACCGCAGCCGATCTCGAGCGCTCGCCTCGACCGCGGGTCCGCCGGCGGGAGCCTCTTCAGCTCGTCGCGCAGGGCCTCCACCAGACGCGTGCCGGTGGCCAGGAAATCGGCCTCATCCTGTTCCCGCTGGGCGAACGCGACGTAGTAGTTGGCATCTTCGCGCGCGCGCTTGTTCCAGTCCTCGCGCATGCGCTCCTCGAGCGATTGTTCGGTCATAGACCCTGAAGATATGCGCTTCTCCCGCCGATAGAACGTAGGGGTAAGGCCCAGGAGTATTCTATCGACTATGGCAGTCGAATTCCGGAACGTACACTGTCCGCCTCTCGATGATTTCAGCGCCGCGGCTCCGGACGCGTGCGTCATCGGCATTGTGGGCGAGCGCGGCTCAGGCAAGTCCATGGTGCTGAAGCTGGCCGCCGGCATGGGCGCATGCAACGTGGGCGAGGTGGTCTCCGAGGGAACCCGCCGATATATTGGCCCAAACGACCGGCTGGTGCTGGCCCCGGCGGATATCATCGCGCTGGACAACGCTTTCGCTCTGCATGACGCGATTGTGCGGGCGCGCGGCATGGTGGCGCTGGAGCGGCTGCGCAGAACAGGCTCGACGATTCTGTTGTCATCGCATGAGCCGGACCTCGTCAGAACGCTGTGCGATGAAGTCTGGTGGTTAGGCGAAGGGCGGCTTATCCAGAAGGGCGACCCGCGCGAAGTGCTGGATGCGTACAGCCGCAGCATTTGCGACAAGTTTCGTGACTGGGGCGAGACGATCAAAGACACCATGGTGGCGGCGATGCGCCGGGGCAATGGGGCCGCCGAGGTGGTCTCCATCGAGACGCTCGGCAGCCGCGGCGAGCCGACGATTGTATGGCGCAGCGGAGAGCAGGCGGGCATCCGCGTGACTGTGCGCTATGTGGAAGCCGCACCCGATCCGGTGGTGGGGATCATGGTACGGACGCGAATCGGATTCGAGGTGTACGGGACGAATACCGAGGCCGAAGGCGTGCGGATCGGACCCTGCGAACCGGGCGACACGATCGCGGTGACATTCACGTTCCCGTGCGAGTTGTGCGCCCAGGACTATACGGTCACCGCCGCATCGCACGATCCGGACGGGATCGCGCACGACTGGCTGGATGACGCGGTTGCGGTGACCGTGGCGGATACGCGATATACCGCGGGCGTCGCGAACCTGCACGCTGAAGTGGCCGTGGAACGAAAAACCAATGCAGGCGAAAACGCCTGCTCCACCGTACTGGCATGACCTTTGTGGAGCAGGCCTTTTGGCCTGCAGTTACCTGGCTTCAATGATATAGGTGGGCGCAAGCCCGGCCAGCGTGGAGAACCCGCCCTTCGATTCGGTCAGCCAACTCGAGCAGCCCTGCACTTTCCCAAGGAACGAGTGCGGGTGCACATCGACGCGCATCTCGCGCATCTGCATCTCGCCGTGCTGGTAGATCGGGAACATGGACAGTACAGGCTCAACCATCTCCTGCACTACCCATGGACTGCGCATCGCCAGCTTGAGGGCCTTCTCCCATGCCGGACCGTCCACTTCGGCGCCGTGCACCGAGCTCTGGTCGGTGGAGTCGTCGTTCGGGCGCAACACCAGACGCTCGCGATTTTTCAGAATGAACTCGGGCAGATCGACGCTCTCGTCCTGCCAGGTTGTCTTCGTCGCCGTGACCATGCGGGTCCACGGCACGAAGTCGCGGACCGCTTTCTTCTCCGCTTGCGGGAAGCCGGCCGTAACCGTCTCGTCGGTGAGGAGATCGAAGATGGCCTTCTTCTGCGCCATCTCCGAACGGAAGTTGTTCACGACGCAAACGTTGTGATCGCGATACGCCCGCAGCAGGGGATGCGAAAGATCGAAGCGCACCAGGAACTCCTGCACTCGCATGCGCCGGTAGACAAGGTCGATGCGGTAATCGCCGCTCTTCAGAACGCTGTTGCGGTATTCCAGCTGGTCCGGCGTAACCACCTCAGCCGAATAGCCTTCCCGGCGGAAGCACTCGGCGATCAGCCGGCTCTCGTTCGATTCCGCTGTCTGGAATTGCTGCCGGAATTCGAGGATGGCGATGTTTGGCTTGCGGCCGCGGCCGCCCCACTCTTTCCACGCTTTCAGGACAGCGGCGAGGAAAGCCCGCGTCCCGGAGAGTTTCTCGAGCGAGTACTTCTTCCGGAATTCCTTCACCGGTGGCGCGTCGTAGAAGATCTCCGAAAGCGCTTCCGCGTACACGACGCCCGTAGGAGCTTCCGAGTTGTACTGAACGAAGCGAACCGTCCCATTGTGGAGGTGCGTATCCATGAGCGAAGTGACGGAGAGGAACGGATATCCGGGGTCTACCGAGGCGAGCATCTTCTCGGCCGGTAGTAGTTCGATTCGCGACAGCAGCGTCGGATTGCTGAGTGCGGCCTTCTCCACGCGGTCGATTGCGCTGACAAGGCTGTCCGCGGCCTTAGAGAGATTCTGGTACTGGCGGCGGGTTATGAAATGAGGGCGCAGAACTGGGGAGATGGGCCGGGCGCCGACGTACAGGTTCCGCTCTTTCATGCGCTCCTGCAGTCCGCGGGCCCACGCCAGATCGTTGTACGGTTCGCTCTCGAGGATTTTGTGGTACCGGGCTACGGCTTCGCCCAACTGCGTCATATTTTCGAAGATCTTTCTGGTCCTAGTATCGCACGCACCTAACACAAAAGTGAAGCGAACACACCGGCTTTCCTGCCGTAAGTGGTTGAAAAACAAGATATTGTTGCGTCGATTGGGACTGGCGCTGACAGGCGCCGTTTGGCCGAAGAAGTGCTGTAAAGAGCGTGTATCACCTCCGGAACGAGGTGTTATGACAGTACGTCTAACGAACCAGAGAGAAGCAGACACCTTCTCCTCCTCTGGTTGGCGCGGACCCTGAATGCAGGTGCCGCGCCTTTTTTGGCCCGCGCTGTTACAGGCCCATGCGGTCCAGTTTGCGGTAAAGTGTCTTGCGCTCGATTCCCAGAATGCGGGCCGCACGGCTCTTGTTGCCTCCGGTAGCAGCCAGCACCTTTCGGATCTGGTCGGTTTCCGTATCGGCCAGTGTCTCGCTCGAGGTATCGCGGGGCTCGGTCAAATCGATGGACTCCCGAACCGCGGCCTCATCGATGCGGCCCTGCGGCGCGAGAATGCAGAGGCGTTCCATCATGTGCTGGAGCTGGCGCACGTTTCCAGGCCAGGAATAATCTTCCATGGCCTTCAGACCGGGCAGCGTGAGCCGCGCGGACTGCCCGTAGCGTTCGTTATAGCGGCGCAGGAAGTAATGGGCGAGCAGGGCCACGTCGCCCCGGCGCTCCCGAAGCGGCGGAACGCGGACGCGCACGACGTTGAGCCGGAACCAGAGGTCCTCACGGAATCCGCCCTCATCCACCAGGTGCTGCAGGTCCTGGTTGGTGGCCGCCACCACGCGGACGTCCACCTTTTTGCCGCGCGCGGCGCCCAGCGGCCGCACCTCTTTCTCCTGCAGGAACCGAAGCAGCTTGAGCTGGAAGTTCAGCTCGATGTCGCCCACCTCGTCGAGGAATACCGTGCCGTTGTTGGCGGCCTCGAAGACGCCCATGCGGTCGCGATCGGAGCCGGTGTAGGCGCCGCGCATTGCGCCGAACAGCTCGCTCTCGAGCAGGCCCGGAGCGATGGAGGCGCAGTCGACGGGCACGAATGGCTGGCCAGCGCGGCGGCTGTTGTCGTGCACCATCCGGGCGATCATTTCCTTACCCGTTCCGGTCTCGCCTTCGATGAGCACAGTGGCATCGGTCGGCGCCACGCGCGAGATGGTTTTGTAGATTTCGACCATGCCCTCGGATGAACCGACCATCTGGCTCACGGGAAGGTCGTCGATGTCCGACTCCTCCTCGCCCTGCTGATCGGAGATGGTGGCTTCGGCGCGCTTCACCGTGTCGAGCATGCGATCGAGCTCGAACGGCTTGGCGATGTAATCGAAGGCTCCGCCCTCAGTTGCGGCCATCACGGTTTCCATCGTGCCGCGCGCGGTCATCAGGATGACGGCGCAGTTGGGATTGGTGCGGCGGGCGGTGTGCAGCACATCAATTCCGGTGCGTTCGTCGAGATAAATATCGGAAATGACGATCGGATACTCGGAGGCGCCCAGACGATCGATGGCTTCACGGGTGGAGGAGACCGCGTCCACGGAGTAACCTTCCAGCTCCAGGAACGTGACGATGGTATTGCGGACGGACGGATCGTCCTCTACAACAAGCAGGCGTTGCACGGTTACGTTTCTATATTAGCGAGTTGTCAGGAGTAAATGCCGGAAGTTCGGGACGAATTTCAGTTGACCTACGGGCGTCTGGGTCCAAAGCCCTGTAGCGCAAACGGCCGAATCGTGGCGCACGCTTTGGAGACGGTGTTGAAAAAGTGACCGCGCAGGCCAAAGGCCAGGCCAAAGGCCTACTCCACTGTTGCCGTAAACTGTTGATGCACGGTGGTGGAGCAGGCGTTTTCGCCTGCTTGTCCAGCCGTTGACTTACTTTTTCAGCGCCGTCTTTGGAGCGTGCTGGTGCGAGCTCCAGCCAGCGCTGCCCGTACCGCGTGCTGCGACCCACTGCGGCACGCCGTGCGGGAGGACGGGGCCGCAGAGCCCTCCGACCCGATCGGCGCGCGCGCCGCAGGGTCAACTCAGCATCACCGCGCCGAGCACGATGGTCAATACCGTGAGCGGCGCGCCCACCAGGAAATACTCTCGAAATCTCACGGCGATTCCCTCCTGACGCGCTCTCTCCACCACGATCAGATTCGCCACCGAACCGGTAATGGTGAAATTACCGGCCAGAGTGGAAGCCATTGCCAGGACCAGCCATCCGCGGTGCGGGTCGTGGAAATGCGCCACGAACGGCCGCAGTATCAGGACCGCGGGCACGTTGCTGACGATGTTCGACAGCGCCGCAGTCAGCGCGCTGAACACGGCAACCTGCTCCATGTGCATACCCTCGGCGGCCGCGAGCAGGTCGCTCAGCCATGGGGTCTTCTCGATGCCCGCGACCACCACGAACAAACCTGCGAACATTACCAGCAGCGAAAAATCGATTTGCCGGTAGAACTTCTCCGGCTTGACGCGGCGCGTGATCAGCAGGAACGCGCCTGCCAGAAGCGCGACTTTGGGGGCCGGTTGGCCAAGGAAGAAGAACAGTATCATCACCGAGGACGCCAGCACCGATTTCCATAGCAATGGCCGGCTCACTCGCACGGGTTCGGCGACTGCGTCCAGCCGCCCGCCACGCGTGAACTCCCGGCGGTTGCACAACCACAGGACGACGATCGCGGCCGCCAGTCCCGCTGCCGCCACCGGCGAGAGAGCGGCCGCGAACGCCCGGTAGGATATCCGCGACATGGTTCCGATCAGCATATTCTGTGGATTCCCGGTAATGGTTGCGGTGCTGCCGATGTTCGCGGCCATCGCTACGGCCAGCAGGTAGGGCACGGGGTTGCGCTTCAGCCGCAGCGTTACATCGCACACCAGCGGCGTGAGCACCAGGCACACCGTGTCGTTCACGAATAACGCTGAGAAGACACCGCTCACCGCAACCACGGCGCACAGGAGGGAAAACGGTGTCTTCACGCGGCGTACCACCTGCGCGCTCACCAGACGGAAGAAGCCGGACAGGCGCAGGTTCGCCACCACGATCATCATCCCGAACAGCAACACGATGGTATCGAGGTCGATGGCGGCGTAGGCTTGTTGCGGCGTAAGCACGCCCGCGCCCACCATGAGGCCGCCGCCAATGACAGCGGCGCCCGTACGATCGATCCGCAGCCCTGGAAATTTTCCGACAGCCATCACGGCATACGTCAGGATGAAGATGACGGTTGCCGCCGCCGTGCGCAGATCCATGCACTATCGAGCGTAGCGGATGGACAGAGCCCGCGGATCAGACTACCAGTAGAGGAACGATTCTTCGTCGCACACCAGCAGGATCGGCGGCCCGCCAGTGGAGATTTTCGTGGCGTGCGCCACAACCTCTTTGCCGCCTTCCGATTCCAGGCACTTGTTCAGGTCCTCCATGTTGGAGAAGTGAACCTCGGCGATCCGGTATGCCGTCACTTTGCCCTGCGGCGATCCGAGCACTTTACTGGCAACGAAACGAGTCATGCCTTTCAGCTTCTGCTCGGCCAGGGGCTTGTGATTCTGCTGGTATTCCTTTTCGAACACCGCAGGGTCGGCAGGCTGCGGGTAGATTACGACGATTTTGAAATCGCTCATGGTGGCGCACTGTGTGCGCTCATCATATTATCAACGGCGGCGCTCCGGCGCATCCTCAAGTTGTTCCAGGCAACCCGTACTATCGGGAATCCTGGCTGGAGGTTTCACATGACATGGTGCGGACATTATGTAACCGTTTCCCGCGCATGTACCTGAACCAAAAGGGCCTCGCGAGCGTCTCACTGCCGAACCGGGCCAGCGTGCCGGACCTGTCCTGAAACGAAGTACCGGTTCGAAAGTCCTTGACTGACTATGACTCTGAACCTATAGTTGATACTGGTTGTACTCAGCAGCAGTCGAGCTGACTGAGACATAGATAACAGAACAGATAGTGCCGGTTGTCCGGAGGAGATGGAGTTTATGAAAAGAGCTCTGCTGGCGTTCATAACGCTGGGGTTCTTGTCGTCAGTCGCGTACGCGGGGGGCTGCACTGGCAGCTTGGCGTCGTTGTCCGCGCTTGGGTCGGCGGGTTGCATAGTCACCACTGGGTTGTCGACAGTGGTGGACTTCAGTAACTTTCAGTTGTTGACGCCGTCCCTTACCAATTCCGGAATTACGCTCAGCGCGGTTTCAGGCCCGGATTACGCCGGTTTCACCGTGAATACCAGCGGCGTGACCACTTCGCCGGTCGTTCTGACGTACAACGTCACTGTGCTCAGGGGCAATCTCGATCAGGCCGTCTTCGATGTATCCGGCTCGGGCGAGACGCTTGAGGAGGATCTCCTCCAGGCCGCCGGAATTGTGCCGGTCAGCGGTGGGCCGATTGTCGCCAGTGGCGTCGATACGGTGCCCGGATCCATTCAGACCATCAGCTTCAGCCCCTCAATGCAGAGCTTTACCGTCAGGGATACGCTCACGTTCTCTAACGGTTCAGATTCCGGGTTCGGCAACGGATTCACCGCTCCGGAACCGGCGACTTTCGGGCTCGCGGGTCTCGCTTTGACGGCTATCGGCCTGCTGCGTCGCCGTCTGTCTCTGAGCAAGTAATCACAAGCGGTATTCGCAGAATCGCGCTTAAACTAGTGGTATGCGGCTTGCGCCCGCTACCGGTCCGGCCGTAGAGCGGTTTTTTCAGTACTCGTTGCTGGGGATGCTGGCAAGCGGCTTCCTCGCGCTCGCCGCTTCGGGTTCTCTCGATCCTCTCATTGTCGTTGTCGTCATCGCCGCATTCGCCGTTCGCGCCCTGCTGGTGGCGGGAGTCTTCCGTTTCGACATTTCCGGCCGCGCGGTGATGTGGATGGCTTTGGCGAGCGTGCTCGCCGCTGTGGCCGACTACCGCTTCATCTCCCACGAGTTCACCCTGTCCACGGCCCGGCTGATCCTGCTGCTCGCGGCTATCAAGTCGGTTACCGCTTCCACCAGCCGCGATTACGCATACCTGAGAATCATCGCCCTGCTCGAGATCCTGGCAGCGTGCGTGTTCTCCTCGAACCTCAGCTTCCTCGTGTTCCTCGCGCTGTTTCTGGTATTCGCCATCGCGGCTTTTGCCAGCGCTGAGATCCGCCGTTCCGCGGCCACGCGCGGCGTGGTGATACGCGCGTTCGAATCCGGGTTGCCGCCGCGTCTGGGTGCGCTCTGCGCAACGCTTGCGGGAGGCATCCTGGTGATGACCTGCGGTCTGTTCTTTCTTCTTCCGCGCACCGCCCGCGCGGCGCTGCAGCACCTGATGTCCGGCTCGTACCACGTCTCCGGGTTCGCCAGCGAGATCCATCTGGGCGGCATCGGCGAAGTGGAAGAGAGAAAGACGCCGGTGATGAGCATCACCATGACGGATGGATCGAGGCCGCGCGATGACCTCAAGTGGAAAGGCGGCACTCTGGTCCGCTTCGACGGGCACACCTGGTTCAATCCCCCGCATGTATCCGAGCTGGTTCCGAGCGACCGCCGCGCATTTTTCATCCTCGCGCCCGCGGAGCTGCGCAGACGCAATGCCCGCATCATCGAGTACGAGGTACACATGAACGGCGGCGCCGGCAACGCGCTGTTCTTCGCCGGCGACCCGGAGTTTCTCTGGCTGGATACGCCGCAGATCCTGCGAACGGCGCCCGGCAGCTACCGCGTTCGTGAGGGATCGTCCGCCGGGCTCATTTACCAGGCCAGCAGTTTTGTGCCGGACAATGGCGCGGTTGTCGATGACGATCCAGGGCAGTTCGAGCGAACGGCCTACCTGCAACTGCCGACGCTCGATCCGCGAATTCCGGCGCTGGCCATATCCGTCGCCGACAACCAGCCGACCGAGGTACGAAAAGCCATCGCTATCCAGCTCTGGCTACGGCGCCACTATCGTTACACGCTGCAGTTGCCGCACGCGGCGCCTGCGGATCCGCTCGCCGCGTTTCTGTTCGACCAGCGCCAGGGCCACTGCGAGTATTTCGCCTCGGCCATGGCGGTGATGCTGCGCACCCTGGGCATCCCGTCGCGCGTGGCCACCGGGTTTCAGAGCGGCATTTACAATCCGGTGAGCGGCCGCCAGATCATCCGCGCGTCCGATGCGCATAGCTGGGTGGAGGCCTGGTTTCCCGACCGTGGATGGATGACCTTCGATCCCACGCCGCCGGCGCCCGCCGGGACCGAGAACTGGCTGCTGGCGCGGCTGAACATGTACGCGGACGCAGCCGACATCTTCTGGCAGGACTGGGTGCTCGATTACAACCTTTCGCACCAGTTGAGCATTGCCGTGCGCATTCAGGAATCGAGCCGTCGCTTCCGGATCGGCGGAGCCGACCTGTTCAGCGCGGAGCTGTGGAATGCGTGGCGAGCCCGCTGCGTGAACGCGGCGAGGCGTTACGGCGCGGCGACAATCACCGTAGTGGTCCTGGTGATGGCGTCTGCCTGGTTCGGACCGGCGCTGCTCCGGACGCTGCGGATGCGCCGGCAGCTGAGGGAAATCGGACGCGGACGCATTGTCACCGGCGATGCCACGCTCCTGTACGATCGCCTGCTTCGCCTGCTGCACCGCCGCGGCATCGAGAAGCCCGGCTGGCTCACGCCGTTCGAGTTCGCCGCCATGGTGCGCGATCCAACTCTGGCCCCGCTGGTGGACGATGCCACCCAGGCCTATAACCGGCTCCGGTTCGGCGGCGATACCGGCGAGGCCGGTCACCTGATCGAACTGCTCCGGCAAATCGAGCACTGCCCGAGGAGTTGAGACCCCTTCAAACATTCGACACCGCCCCCTGACGGTCGCGGCTCTGTTACAAGCTTGCACGACGTTTCCGAGCCGCGACCGTCAGGGAGCGGCGCCGCACAGGTCCGGATATCGCACCGCTTCAGTCCCGCCATTCGCGCGGCGTAATGGCTCGGTTACAAGCCGCGCCCGCCCCACGTCCTACCCTTGCAGGAACGGGTTCTGTTCTTTCTCTCGTCCGATCGTTGTTGCGGGACCGTGGCCGGGCGTCACCGCCGTTTCTTCCGGAAGCGCCAGAAGCTTTGTGTGAATGGACCGCATGATCTGGCGGTAATCGCCGCCCGGCAGGTCTGTGCGGCCGATGCTGTCGCGGAACAGAGTGTCGCCTGCGATCAGCTTGTTCTCCGCGGGAATCCATATGCTGACGCTGCCCCGGGTATGCCCGGGCGTATGCAGGAAGCGCATCTCCGTCCCGCCGAGCAGTAGTGCTGCGCCATCGCGCGCGTCCACATCGACCTCGGTTTTCGCCGGCGTGGCCGTTCCCAGCCATGCGGCCTGCATGTCCAGATGATCGTAGAGCTCCTGATCGTCGGCGTTCATATAGACCGGCGCCCCCGTAGCCGCCTTCAGCTTTGCCGCCCCTCCGATATGGTCGATGTGGGCGTGGGTAATTACAATTGCGGTAACGCGCAGGCCGTGCCGTGACAACAGCGCGAGAATCGCGTGGATCTCATCGCCGGGGTCGATCACCACCGCATCATGCGTGTTTTCATCGCCAAAGATGGAGCAGTTGCACTGCAACAGCCCTACGGGAATGACCTCGTGGATCATGCCCCGATTGTGGCACGCCGCGGTCCGTGAAATGTCGGTTACAAGCGTTCCATGACGCCGGTTCTGCGCGTATAATCGTCCTTAACTCGTCTCGTTGTACATTACTCTGAATTCGTCTCACGGCCGTGTCAGCCAAACTCAGTATGACCGCGTCGAAAAGCGTGCTTGTCGGGAATCACCTTTCAGGGAGGAAAATGTTGATGCGATCCAATATCCGGCTACTCCTCTGTGGCCTGCTTCTGCTCGTTTCGCTCCGGTGGGCGCCTCTCCACGCGCAGCAGGTGATCGGCTCCATCACCGGTACAGTGGTCGACGCGTCCGGCGCAGTGGTGCCGGACGCCACCGTTAAGGCCGTGAACGAGGCCACGAACCTCGAGGTGGACGTACACACGCAGGGAAACGGATCGTATTCGATTCAGAACCTCCCCGCGGGCGCGTACAAACTGACGTTTACAAAAGAGGGATTCGAAGCCGAGACGCACACCGAAATTCTGGTGAACGCCAACCGCACCACCACCGTGGATGGCGCCCTTCGTCCGGGCACGGTATCGCAAACGGTCGAGGTGACCGCGACGCCGCTGATGAACCAGACGGACGCCACGAACGGTTACGTCGTGGATACGCTCACCATACAGGACACGCCGCTCGGCACCGGCAGCTTTACGCAGTTGGCCATTCTGAGCCCCGGCGTCCACGCCGATTTTCTGGGCGGTGCGGGAACTAATGCGGGACTCGGGAACCAGGCGATCTTCGCCAACGGAAACCGCGACACCAGCAACAGCTTCTCGATGAATGGCGTCAGCACAAACAACCTGTTCAATGGAAACTCCACCAGCCAGGTGGGTGAGAACCGCTTCGTGCTGAACACGGGCGAGAACTTCGGCGCCGGCGGCGAGATCCAGACCAGCACCTCGGTATACGGCGCCATCGGACAGGCGCTTCCCACGCCGCCTCCCGACGCCATTCAGGAGATTACGGTCAACACCTCGATGTACGATGCGACGCAGGGTTCCAACAGCGGCGCGCACATCGGCGTACTGACAAAATCCGGCTCCAACGTCATTCATGGATCGGTTTGGGAGCAGTTTCAGAACAGCGACATGAACGCGGCGCCGTTCTTCTATAACGCGTCGCCGGCCATCGTCACGAAGGTTCCGTTCATGAACCGCAATCAGTTCGGCGCGACTTTCGGTGGCCCGCTTAAGAAAGACAAGCTTTTCTATTTCCTGTCCTATCAGGGGATTCGCGTTGCCGACGCAACGGACGCTGCCAAGGATGCGACCGTGCCCCTGACGCTGACTGACGACCGGACCACGCAGGGCATCATCAATGCCATTCAGGGCGCCTACGGGAAGACAATTACAGGCGGCCAGATCAACCCGGTGTCCCTGAACCTGCTGCAGGCGAAACTGCCCAACGGCCAGTGTCTGATTCCGAGCGCTCAGATCACCGACCCGAACACCGCCAGCGCGCTTGGCTACGACGCGATTGTACAGGGGCCCAACGCTCAGGAGCGCGTCGATCAGGGAATCGCCAACGTGGATTACGCGGTGAGCGACAATGACCGGCTCACGGGCAAGTATTACATCCAGAACAATCCCACCACCAACCCGTTCGGCGCCGTGGGCTCTCTCCTCGGCTTCGCGCAGTCGCTTCAGGCGGGCAGCCAGGTCGGCACGATTGCCAACACCATCACACTGTCGCCGAATCTGACGTGGGAACAGCACGTCGGCTTCACCAGACTTCAGGCTTACTCGACAACCGGCCAGGCTTTCGATCCCACCAGCCTGGGAATGAATCTGCTCGGTTCGACAGGGTTCCCGCAGTTTGACATCTCCGCCGCCGATCCAACCACTTTCGGCGGCCTCGAGTTCGGTCCCAGCACCAGCTTCGGCAACGCCGGCATGTATCAGAACCAGTGGGAGTACGCATCGTCCGTGAACTGGGTAAAGGGAAGACACACCATCTCGATCGGCGCGCAGTGGGACCACACGCAACTGAACGTCATCAATCGCAACACCAATACCGACTCCATCGATTTCCGCAGCTTCCTGAATTTCGTGGAAGGGTCGATTTCGGGCGGCACCGCCACAGAGGGAAGCGCCGCGCGCTATTACCGCTCCGATACGGTGGGCGCATATGTCAATGACAGCTTCAAGCTCCGCAGCAATCTGACCATCACCGCCGGGCTGCGCTGGGACGACGACGGTCCGCTTACGGAGAAGTACGGCCGTCTGGATGCATTCAATCCGGCCCTTTATGCGTACAACGCTTCCACCGATACGATTACCAACTCTGGTTTGGAGATCGCGGGCAACAACGCCACGGCGGCCACCAGCGGCGCGAGCAATTCCCTGATGCAGCACATGCAGGCGGGCTTCGCTCCCAGAATCGGCATCGCTTACAATCCTGTCTCGAAGCTCACTGTGCGCGTCGGATACGGCATCTACTACGATCGGGGCGAACTGTTCAGCTATCTCTCACCGCCCGCCGGCGGGGGCTTCAACGGTCCGTTTGGCGTTACCCTTGCGCCGCCGTTCGTCAGCGACATCTCCGGCAAGAGGGGAGCCAGCCTTTCGGCTCCCTTCGGCACTGCTGCGCCGCCTGCTCCTCCCGCCAACGCAGCCGCGTTCACGGCCTATCTGCCCAATCTGGCGCAGACGACATCGGGCGATTTTCCCGCGGGCAACCTGTACGGTCCGCTCATTTTCGGCGGCTACGATATCGGCAACAAGCTTCCCTATACCCAGAACTGGAGCTTCGATCTGCAGTATCAGGCCTCTAACAGCTGGCTGTTCGACGTTGGATATGTTGGCAATCACGGCACGCACGAAGTGTTGCCGGTACCATTTAATCAGCCGCAGATAGCCACGCCCCAGCGCCCCGTCAACGGCCAGATCTATTCCTACGGCGGCACCGATCCGGACAGCGGATGCAACAACGGCACGCTGGACCTGGAACCCATCTGCCCGCCCCCGTTCTACGCTGGAAACGCGGAGCTTCGCGTGCCGTACATCGGTTACGATATGAACTCGGTGCTCTACCGCGCCGAGGGCATCTCCAACTACAATGCCCTGCAGGTGCAGCTGCGCAAGCGCCTGTCGAACGGCCTGCAGTTCACGGCGTCGTATACATGGTCTCACGCGCTCGATGAGCAGAGCGGCCTGGGTCTCTTTGTCACCGGCAACGATCCTCTGCACCCCAAGTCGAACTACGCTTCAGCGGACTTCGATCAGACTCACGTTTTTCTGGTGAACTACAGCTACCAGACCCCGGGCTTTGGCCAGAACAGAGCGGTGAACGCACTGATCAAGAACTGGATCGTCGGCGGGCAGACCGTGGCGCAAAGCGGACAGCCGTACAGCGTTTACGACTACTCAGGCTCCGTGGCCAGCCTCTATTACGGCACCTACGACGACGCCGGCAATCCGATCGTTCCGCTGGCGCCCGGCGTATCGGTGAAGCAGGCGGAATTGCAGGGCACCACTGGCGTCAACCCCGCGAAGCCGGTCCTGAACGCATCCGCTTTTGCGCCGCAGTTCCTGGCGCCCGGAACCAACGGCGTGCCGCCCTGCGATGCCACCGGCTGCGATATGTACGAATCGGTGTTTGGAACAACCGGCCGGAACACGTTCCGCGGTCCGTTCCAGGTGCGCTTCGACATGAGCCTGGCGCGGGAGTTCGCCTTTGCGGAGCGTTTCCGTATGCGTTTCGAGGCGGACGCGTTCAATGTGTTCAACCATCCCGATTTCGATACGCCGAACAACGACGTCGTGTTCTTCCCCAACTACGCTGGGCCGCCTTCGATCCCGCCGGTGGGACAACTGGGGTATATCCAGCACACCATCGGAAGTTCGCGCTTCCTGCAACTCGGGTTGCATCTGACCTTCTGAAGCATTCACTGGGGCAGGCGACGGAAACCGAGCGCCTGCCCCAACCCCCTCCTCCAGGACTTTTCTGTGCAAAACCGTTTCAGTCAGACGTAGTTAATGTGACACTATCTTATGCGGGCTCTCGTCCCGTTATACCTGGAGGAAGAGATCATGTGGAATCGTAATCGAGAGGATGTTCCCGCGCCGAGGCAGGGCCAGCCGTCGGCCGCCGAGCCGCTTCGTGAGCATGCCCCCGTGGCGCCCGCCACGGCCCCATTACCGGCAGCGGCCGCCGTCGCACGTTCGGCCGCCCCCGTCCCCAACGGAACGACGGCAGTTCTCGGCAGAAGTGTAACCGTGAGGGGCGAGATCTTCAGCCAGGAAGACCTGTTGATCGATGGAGACGTGGAGGGCTCCGTTGAGGTACAGGATCACCGGCTCACCCTCGGTCCGAACGGCAGGCTGAAGGCCGGCGCGGTAAAGGCGAGGGAAATCGTCGTATTCGGGACCCTCAATGGCAACGTGGAAGCCCGCGATAAAGTCTTCATCCGCAAGGATGCGAGCCTGGTCGGCGACATCACCACAGCCGGAATCGTAATCGAGGACGGCGCCTATTTCAAAGGCGGAATCGATATTACCCGGCGCAGCGAATAGCGGCGCGGGGTCGCGGCCCGGCCCGAGTCTCCCGGAACATTTGACAGGTCTCTAACCGCCAGGGGTGGCGTGTGTCTGCGTGCGAACCATTGCTCGGTAAGGGCGAACGCACACTACGCGTGCTCATCCTTCAGCGTGCGCTCCATCAGTTCGCGGATGGCCGACCTCGGCGAGCGGAGGCCGCGCAGGATCAGGTCCATCTGCGCTGTAATCGGCAAATCCACCTTGAACCTTTGCGCCAACTCGACCGCCGCAGCTGTGGTGTCCACGCCTTCGGCCACCATGGTCATAGAAGCGACGATTTCGCCTGCCGTTCGCCCTTTGGCCAGCTCGATGCCTACCTGGCGGTTGCGGCTCAGATCGCCGGTGCAGGTCAACACCAGATCGCCCAGCCCGGCAAGACCTGCCATGGTCAGAGGGTTGCCGCCCATGGCGCAGGCCAGACGGCGAAGCTCGGCCAACCCGCGGGTGACCAGGGCCGCGACGGCGTTGTGGCCGAAGCCCAGACCGTGGCAGACCCCGGCCGCGATGGCGATGACGTTCTTGAGCGCAGCGCCGATCTCCACGCCGATCGGGTCGGTGTTCGTATAGAGCCGGAACGCCGGTCCCGAGAACGCATGCTGGATGGCTTTCGCCAGTTGCAGATCTTCGGACGCGATCACCACGGCCGTCGGCTCCCCAGCGGCCACTTCGCGCGCGAATGAGGGCCCGGAGAGCGCGGCGACGCGCGGTGCGAACCGCTTCCCGATCACCTCACGGATTACCTCCGTCATGCGCAGCAGCGTGCCTTTTTCGAGGCCTTTGGTGGCGCTGACGATGGTCATGTCCGGCGTGAGCAGCGGGAGCACGTCCGCGTAGACCTGCCGAGCATAGCGAGACGGCATGACGCCCAACACCACCTCGGCGCCCGGCAGCGCATCCGCGAGATCTGTCGTCAGCACGACGTTTCCGGGAAGGGAGAAACCCGGCAGGAACACGTCGTTCTGACGCGAAACGCGCATGCGCGCCGCAAGGTCGGCTTCGTTCACCCACAGCCGCACGCGCGCATACTTCGGCGCCAGAACAATGGCCAGCGCAGTGCCCCAGCTTCCCGCGCCGACAATGGCGAGTTCGCTCATGCGCGGGCTTTCCTCGCGCCGAAGCGAAAGACGTTCTCGTTCCCGGCGCGCAGGCGCGCGATATTCCCGCGATGCCGCCAGACGATGAACGCGCCCGCCAGGAGGGCCGCCATGACTACCGGCCACTCCGGGTGCAGGATCAGCCAGACGGCGAACGGGAACGAGCCGGCGGCGATGATCGAGCCAAGCGAGATGTATCGGGTGGATGCCACCACGACGACGAATACCGTCAGAGTGCACAGCAGGGGCACGGGCGTGAGATAGAGGAACGCTCCGACGAACGCGGCCACGGCCTTGCCGCCTTTGAACTTCAGGAACGGCGGGAAGGCATGGCCCAGCATCACCGCGAGGGCGGCCGCGCTCATCCAGAGGACCGCGCCGCCCGTGAAACGATCCACCAGCCAGACTGCGGCGAAGCCCTTCAGGATGTCCAGCAGCAGAGTGGCGACGGCAATGCCGCGGCCCGTGGTCCGCAGCACGTTGGTTGCGCCGATATTGCCGCTGCCCGCCTCACGCACGTCGCGCCCGGTTTTCAGCTTCACCAGAATGTAGCCGAACGGAATGCCGCCAATCAGCCAGGCAGCGATGAGCAACGCCAGGGGTAGCAGCGTCTCCATGGAACGTTATCCCCCGAACGGGAACTCCGCCAATTTCGTGTAGACCGAGCCTGCAGCGCCCGCCTCGCTCAGGTAGAGCCAGAATCGAGTGGCTTCGAACGCGCCGAAATCCTGTGAATCCATGCGCGCGATCTCCTGCCGAATTTTCTCCAGCGGCACGGGCATCTTCACGCGAGCGAGCGTCAGGTGCGCCGTGAAGGGCCTCTGCTCGCGCGCGACTCCGAGCTTTTCCAGCGCGCTGTCCAGATCGCGCGCCAGATCGGCCAGCGCCGGCGCGTCCACTCCGGTCCAGAACAGGCGTGGACTATGCGGATTTGGCTTCCACCCGAGGCCGCGCACAGACACCGGGATCGGCGCACGCGCGGGCACGGTGGCCAGCGCCGACTTCATCTCCTCGAGCCGTTCCTTCGGCCACTCGCCAATGAATTTCGTGGTGATGTGCAGATTATAGACGGCCGTCCACTTCAGATGCGCCGAAGGCCGCAGCGTTTCCAATAGCCGCTCGATGGTCTCCGAGACGTTCGTTGGCAGATCGATGCCGGTGAACAGTCGCATGGGTTTGTTAACATCCTGGCATACACGACCAGCTTCCGCTTGCCGACTTACTCGAAACCACCAGGCCACTCGGGCGTGAATTCTACAACCGGCCGACGGTCGAGGCTTCGCGCGATTGTCTGGGTACGATTCTCGTGCACGGCGCCACCGCGGGCCGAATCGTCGAGGTGGAGGCTTATCCCGGCCTGGATGATCTGGCCTCGCACTCCTCGCGCGGCATCACCGATCGTACGCGCGTCATCTTCGGTCCGCCGGGACACGCGTACGTCTACTTTATTTATGGCATGTACGAGTGTCTGAATCTGGTGCTGGAGGCCGAGGGGAAGGCCGGCAGCGTGCTCATCCGCGCGCTCGAGCCTTTGTGCGGACTCTCATTGATGAAGCGGCGCCGCCCCGCGGCGAAACGCGTGGAGGAACTGGCGGGCGGCCCCGGTCGCCTGACCATGGCGATGGGCATCACACGAAAGCTGAATGGAGCGGATCTGATCGGGGGGCCATTGACGGTCCGCCGGCCTGTCGAGGAAGCGCCGTTCGAGATCGTGACGACCGCCCGTATAGGCATCACGAAGTGCGCGGACCGTCCGCTGCGTTTCTATATTGCCGGCAGTCGGTATGTAAGCCGGGGGCGCTGATCGTTTCTCGTCTTACGATTCGTGAGGTCCATGTAACACCTGGACGCCTGGGGCGGTCTAACAAATCGGTAACTATGTTGAAGACCCTTGCACTGACCACATCTCTTATTTCAGCCCTCGCGTTCGGGCAGGCCCCAACGCCGGCCACTGAGCCGCCTCCACCAAACCCGGCGTCGACCCCGGGCTCGGAGCACGTGGAAGATGTCGGCGCGATCTTCCGAGTAAACGTCGTTTCCAGGACCCTTACCGCTGTGAACTATCGGCATCGCGGCGGATCGACGAAGGTCGACTTCCGCGGTACGGCCCTCATGCCCACTGGCAAGGGCTCCGCAACGGTGGAAAGCGAGAAGGGCGATATCCGCATTTCGGCGGATTTCAAGAACCTCGCCGCGCCCCAGACCTTCGGGCCCGAGTATCTGACGTACGTGCTGTGGGCCATCTCTCCCGATGGGCGTCCCGTGAACCTCGGCGAGCTGACGCTCAGCGACTGGGGCATGGGCTCCGACAGCAGCATTAAGACGACCAGCGAGATCCAGGCCTTCGGCATGATCGTGACGGCTGAGCCTTATTACGGCGTCACCCAGCCGAGCGATGTCGTCGTGATGGAGAACCAGGTTCGTCCTGACACTACGGGCGTTCAGGAGACCGTGGACGCAAAGTATGAGCTGCTGCCGCGCGGCGTGTACACCATGCAGGGCAGAGCGCCCGGATTCGTGCCGGTGAACGTGGGAAAGAAGCTGCCGCGCGAGCTGCTCGAAGCTGAAAACGCCGTGCAGATTGCGCGCGTTGCCGGAGCGGACAAATACGCGGCCGACAGCTTCCAGAAGGCGCAGGGCGCCCTCGACCAGGCCGAGCATTATCAGGTGCAGAAGCCCGGCCAGAAGCCCGTGATCACTATGGCGCGCGAAGCGGTGGTCAGGGCAGAGGATTCACGCGTGATCGCGCTGCGCCGCGAAGAGGCGGAGCGGCAGGAACAGGAACGGCAGGCATCCATCGCTCGCGAGGACGCCGCGCGCGCGCACGCCGAAGCGGAGGCAGCCGCCGCGGCAAAGGCCCAGGCGGAGGCTCAGGAGGAAGCACGGCGCCGCGCTCAGGCCGACGCAGACCGGCTCGCCGCCGAGAGGGCAAAGGCCGACGCGCAGGCATCGGCCCTGGAAGCGGAGCGCCAGCGGCAGGCTGCCGAACAGGCGAGGGCGGAGGCGGATGCGGCGCGCGCGCAACTGGCTCAGCAGGCCGATCAGGCGAAGCAGGCCGCGGAAGAAGCGGACCGCCTGCGCCTGAAAGCGGAGCAGGATCAGGCCGCGCTGCGGCAGCAACTGCTCGATCAGTTCAACCAGGTGCTGCAGACCCGCGATACCACGCGCGGGCTGATCATCAACATGTCCGATGTGCTGTTCGCCTCGGGACGCTACGACCTGAAACCCGGCACGCGGGAGAAGCTCGCACGGCTGGCCGGAATTATCATCTCGCACCCCGGTCTTAAATTGCAGATCGAGGGCTACACGGACAACGTCGGCTCCGACGAATACAACATGCGGCTTTCGCAGAAGCGCGCCGATTCGGTTCGTGAATACCTGACCGCGCAGGGGATCAATCCCGACAACGTCACCGCGCAGGGCTTCGGCAAAACGAACTTCGTGGCCGAGAACACCACGGCAACGGGCCGGCAGCAGAACCGCCGGGTGGAGATGGTGGTATCGGGAGAAATTATCGGAACCAACATCAACGCCATCCGGACGCAGACGCCGCCACAGAGCCAGACCCAGTAGGTGACGGCAGGCTGAAGACAGTGCTAAAAAGTAACAGGGCAGGCCAAAGGCCTACTCCACTGTTGTCGTAAGCTGTTGATGCTCCGTGGTGGAGCAGGCGTTTCCGCCTGCACGTAACTCGTGCTAACTTCAATGTATGATGCACGGCGTCAGCATCTGGTCCGTTCTCCTCGCGGCATCGCTGATACTCCTCTGCTTCCGCCCCTCGCTGCTCGACGTGCTCATCGAGGCCATCAACAACTTCCGCGGAGGTCCGCCGAGGCCCATGCATCCATCGCCCGTAAATGACGGTCCTCTGCTGCGCAGGCGCGTCCGCCGACAGCGTTAACCCCGGCACCCGCCGAGCGACCCGCGACGATACAATGGGGCTTCGCACCCATGATCAAACGCATTTCTCTGTCGATTGCGGTTCTGCTGGCCGCCCCCGTCTTCGCGCAGCAGCCCAGGGCGCCAAAGAAACCTGCCGGCCCCTGGATGGACAAAAGCCTCTCGCCCGATCAGCGGGCCGACATGGTCATCGAGCAGATGACCCTCGACGAGAAGATCCAACTCGTCCACGGCACCGGCTGGAATGGCGCTCACTCAACCGACGTGCAGACGGAGTTGCTGCATCTGCGCTCCAACGGCGGCGCGGGCTACGTCCCCGGCATCCCGAGGCTGGGCCTTCCCGGTATCCAGATGGCCGATTCCGCTGTTGGCGTCGCGCGTGGAGGCGAACGCAGCCGCTACGCCACAGCTCTGCCGTCCACTCTTGCCGCGGCATCCACATGGGATCCGAAAATGGCCTACGAGTACGGCGCGCTGATCGGCCGCGAGCTGCGCGACCAGGGTTATAACATGACGCTCGGCGGGGGCGTGGACATCACGCGCGAGCCGCGCAATGGCCGCAACTTCGAGTATCTGGGCGAGGATCCTATCCTGGCCGGAACGCTGGTGGCCCAGTGGATCAGGGGGCTGCAGGCGCAGGGCGTCATCGGCGATATCAAGCACTACGCTCTGAACGATCAGGAGACGGGCCGCAATATCGTCAATGTCATTCTGGATAAACGTTCCATGCGCGAAACCGATCTGCTGGCGTTCGAGATCGGCGTCAAGGATGGCGATCCGGGCGGCGTGATGTGCTCGTACAATCTCGTGAACGGCGACTGGGCCTGCGAAAACGACTACCTCCTGAACGAGGTCCTGAAAAAGGACTGGGGCTTCAAGGGCTTCGTAGTCTCCGACTGGGGCGGCACGCACACTACCACCAAGGCTGCCCTGGCCGGCCTCGATCAGGAAGAGCCCGGCAGCCGCTTCTTCGGCGACGCGCTCAGGAAAGCGGTGGAGAGCGGCGAAGTGCCCATGGCGCGGCTGAACGACATGGTGCACCGCATCGTGCGCACTGAGTTCGCCTGCGGCATCGTCGACAATCCGCCCGATCCGAAGGTGGTGGACATCTTCGGCGGCATGAAAATCTCCCAGCACATCGCGGAGTCCGGCACGGTGCTCCTGAAGAACGCCAACCGCCAGCTTCCGCTGAACGCGGCGCTCGTTCACTCGATTGCAGTGATCGGCTCGCACGCCGACGTCGCGGTGCTCTCCGGCGGCGGCTCCGCGCAGGTGGACCCTCCCGGCGGCAACGCAGTTCCTGGCAAGAGCTCGTGGGACGCGGTGACGTGGGATCCTTCCTCGCCGCTCGAGGCCATCCGCGCCATGGCGCCTCATGCGAAGGTTGAATACAACGCCGGCACGGATCCCGCGGCCGCGGCTGCATTGGCGAAGTCCTCCGATGTCGCCCTTGTGTTTGTGAACCAGCCGATGAGCGAGGGCCGGGATGCCGCAACGCTGAGCCTTCCGGAGAACCAGGATGCGCTGGTGACCGCGGTTGCTGCGGCAAATCCGAAAACCATTGTGGTGCTGGAGACGGGCGGGCCCGTGTCCATGCCCTGGATCGGCAACGTCAGCGCGGCGGTGGAGGCGTGGTACCCCGGAATTCGCGGCGCCGACGCGATCGCCAATATTCTGTTCGGCCGCGTCAATCCCTCGGCGAAACTCGCCGTCACCTTTGCGAAGAGCGACGCCGACCTGCCGCATCCGCAGGTTCCCGGATTGCCGAAGCACGTGGGCAAGTTCGATGCGAACTACGCCGAAGGGCTGAAGGTCGGGTACAAATGGTTCGACGCCGAAGACAAGCAGCCCTTGTTCCCGTTTGGCTTCGGCCTCTCCTATACGACCTTCGCTTACTCGGGACTGAAGGCATCGTCCGACGGCGTCATCTTTACGGTGCGTAATACGGGACGGCGCGCCGGCACTGAAATAGCAGAGGTCTACGCCGCTTTGCCGAAGTCGGCCGGCGAACCTCCCCGGCGTCTGGTGGGCTGGGATCGGGTGGACCTGGCTCCCGGCGAGGCGAAGACGGTGAAGGTGGCGCTCGATCCGTTCCGCTTGTCCATATTCAATGTGGACAAAGACGGCTGGGAACTGGTTCCCGGCGAGTACAAAATCACGGTGGGCGGGTCGTCGCAGAGCACGCCGTTGCAGGCTACGGTGAGCATCCCCGGCCAGACCGCCTCGCGTTAACGGTCTCATGAAAACTCGGTGGTCTCGAATGGCCTGCTGCGCCGTCGTGTGCGCAGCCGGCATCGCGGCGCAGAACAACTCCGCCGCCCCTCATCTGGAAAAGCACGGCACGGCAACACAGCTCGTCGTGGATGGCCGGCCTTTCCTGATTCTCGGCGGCGAACTGCACAATTCCAGCTCGTCGAGCCTGGACTATATGAGGCCCATCTGGCCGCGTCTGACGGCCCTGCACATGAACACGGTGCTCGCGCCGGTTTCGTGGGAGCTGATCGAGCCCGAGGAAGGCCGCTTCGATTTCGCGCTTGTGGACGGGTTGATCCACGATACCCGAAGCAACAATCTGCGGTTGGTCTTCCTGTGGTTTGGGAGCTGGAAAAACGGAGTGTCCACCTACGTGCCGGCGTGGGTGAAGGCCGATTCGCGTCGCTTCCCGCGGGCGAAAGACAAGAACGGCAGAACGCTGGAGATCCTGACCACCTTCAGCGACGCAGGCCGCGATGCCGACAGCCGCGCGTTCGCCGCCCTCATGCGGCACATCCGGGATGTGGACGCGCAGTCGCATACCGTTCTGATGATGCAGGTGGAGAACGAGGTCGGCGTGCTGGGCGATTCGCGCGATCGTTCCGCGGCCGCCAACGCAGCGTTTGCCAGTCCCGTGCCGGCGGAACTGCACGCAAAGACAACGGGCTCATGGGAGCAGGTGTTCGGGCCGGGCGTCAAGACGGACGAGATGTTCATGGCATGGCAGTATGCACGCTATGTCGGCCACGTCGCCGCCGCCGGCAAAGCCGAGTACCCGATTCCGATGTACGTCAACGCGTGGCTGGAGCAAGTTGGGACGCCCGAACCCGGCAAGTACCCGAGCGGCGGCCCGCAGGCGAAGCTGATGGACGTCTGGCGCGCCGGCGCGCCGTCCATCGATATGATTGAACCGGACATTTACGTTCCGGAGTTTGAGCAGTGGTGCGATCGTTATCATCGCTCGGGCAATCCGCTGTTCATTCCCGAGACCTACTACAACGGGCGAGGTCCGGCGGATGCTTTCTATGCGTTCGGCCAGCATGAGGCGATTGGCTATTCGCCGTTCGCTATCGACGATGTGACAGACGGGGACGCCCCCATCGGCAGGAGCTACGAGCTGCTGTCCGCCATCGCGCCGGTGATTCTGGCGCACGAAGGCCAGAGCGCGATCGCCGGCGCAGTGCTCGACAAGGATCACAAATCGAAGACCATTCCGCTGGCCGGCTATAACGTAGAGTTCCGGACCCCGCGTCCGGAGATTGCCTCTGCCATAGCGATCGCCACCGGCCGCGATGAGTTTCTGATTGCCGGCATGGGGCTGACCGTGGCTTTCAGTGCTCCGGGCAGCGAGGTCGGGCTGCTGTCGGTGGAAGAGGGAACGTACGTGGATGGCCGCTGGATTCCGGAACGCCGTCTGAACGGCGACGAGATCGAGTCGGGCAAAGGCGCCATGCTGCCCCCGGATCATTACGCGATCGAGCGTGTTAAACTTTACCGCTATTGAAGCAGAGTAGCCGTGCAGGCTAAAAGCCTGCTCTACTTCCGACCGAGAACAGTAGAGCAGGCTTTCAGCCCGCAGCCACTCAGATTCTCGCCGGCTTCTCCACTGTCCGCTCCGAGTGCACATTACCGGTATTGAGCGTGCTCGCCGGCTCGAACAGCATCACGTGAACCTCTTCGGCCGCGTACGGCTTGTGCTCCACGCCGCGCGGCACGATGACGAACTCGCCTTCGCCGATCTCCAGCGAGCGTTCCGCGCCGGCATCGTCGCGGTAATCCATGCGAAACGATCCGCGCACCACCAGGAACAGTTCATCCTCCGCGTCATGGTGATGCCACAGAAAGTCGCCCTGAAATTTCACCAGCTTCACGTAATGTCCGTTCAGCTCCCCGGCGATCTTCGGTTTCCAGTACTCATGAATAACGTCGAACTTCTCGGCGATTCGAACCTTCTGCATTTCTGAAGATTAGCAATCCCGCACCGTCTTTTCGCCGGCCCCGTTCGTCATAATTGTTACGGGTGCAAACAGCCATCAGCATCTCCACGCCTGAACGCGCCGAGAGCCGCGCGGCGACGACCGTGCGCGAGATTTTCGAGTCCGGGCGCCCCATCACTTATATCCGCTCCACCGAGGAACAACGGGTGACCGCGGTCCTTCGCGAGGTGGCCGCGCGCCTTCCCGGCGCCTCCATGTGGACCTGGTCCCTCACCGAGGGTCTTCGCCGGGACGGCCAGCCGCCCGAGCCGGGCACGGAATCGCCGCGCGCCCTTCTCGATTTCATCGCCGCTTACCCGCGCCCCGCGGTGTTTCATCTGAAGGATTTCCACGAGCAGTTGCGCGATTCCGCGGACACGCGCCGCCGCGTGCGCGACCTGAACGAAAGCTGTCTCGACCGGCAGAAGTTCGTCGTGATCAGCTCGGCGGTTCGCTCCATTCCCGAAGAGCTGGAACGGTCGGTCATGTTCCTGGAGCTGCGGACGCCCGATCTCGTGGAGCTGCGGCAGTTCCTGCGGGACGAGATCGCGCAGCTTGCGGCGGGAATCGAAGTCGACTCCAGCGAGGGGACCATTCATCAGCTCGCACGAGCGCTGCAGGGGCTGACGCTGGACGAAGCGCACTATGGGCTACGCCGTGCACTTGCGCGAAGCGGCCGCCTCGGATCGGATTCGGTACCCGCGCTGCTGGAGGAGAAGCGGCTGCTGGTGAACCGCAGTGGCGTGGTGGAGTTCATCTCCACAGGGACGGAGCTCGGTGAAGTGGGCGGTCTCGAAACCCTGAAGAAGTGGCTCACCGAGCGCCGCAAGCTGTTCCAGATGCGCGACAGCCTCAGCGAGGAAATCGTGCCGAAGGGGCTGCTCATGATGGGCATCCCGGGGTGCGGCAAGAGCCTCTCCGTCAAGGCCATCGCGTCGTATTTCGAGCTGCCGCTTTATCGCGTGGACATGACCGAGATCTTTTCCGGCAGGCACGGCAAGGCCGAGGGCGTGTTCGTGGCCGCATGCAAAATGATGGAGGACATGGCGCCCGCGGTGCTCTGGTTCGATGAGATCGAGATGGGCCTCACGTCGTCCGAATCGAGCGGCGAGCAGGGCCGCATGTTCGCGTTCTTCCTGACGTGGATGCAGGAGAAGACGCGCGGACTGTTCGTGGCCGCCACTGCCAACCGCATCGATCTGTTGCCCGCGGAGATGATCCGCAAAGGCCGCTTCGACGAGGTGTTCTTTGTCGACCTGCCGCTGGAAGAGGAACGCGTGGAGATCTTCGGGATCCATCTTCAGCGGCGCGGCAGCGATCGCTCGCGCTTCAATATCGAGCAGTTGATCGAGTTCACCGTCGGCTGGACGGGCGCCGAGATCGAGCAGTGCGTCGTTTCGGCAATCACCCGGGCAAAGCTGGCCGACCGCGAGTTGACCCAGCAGGATCTCATCAGCACGGCCGTGAGCATCGTGCCCTTGTCGCGCACCATGAAAGAGCAGATCAACCACATCCGCGGCTGGGCATTCGAGCGCGCCCTCCGCGCCACGCCAAGGCAACCCGGAAGATAACAAGCTACTTCGCCACCACCTGCAGCGCCATCTTCTGCGTTTCCGCCGAGTTTGGCCCCACCATCACGTCGAACATGCCCGGTTCCACGGTCCAATGCATGTCGCGATCGAGGATCCGCAGCTCAATCGGCGTCAGCCTGAACTGCACGGTCCTCTTCTCGCCGGGCTTCAGCGTGATGCGCTCGAAGCCCTTCAGCTTCATCACCGGCTGCGTCACCGACGCCACCCTCTGGTGGATGTACATCTGCGCCACCTCGTCGCCCTCGCGTGATCCCGTGTTCGTAACATCGACGCTTACCGTCGTATCGCCGGCCGTCCCGATCACCGCCGGATCGAGCTTCAGGTTGTCGAATTTGAACGTCGTATAGCTCAGTCCCCAACCGAACGGGAACAGCGGCTTTCGCCCCACGAACAGATAACTGCGGTTCATGGAGGGCTTGTGATCGTAGTAATCGGGAAGCATGCCCACCGATTTCGGGAACGTGATGGGCAGCTTTCCGCCTGGGCTTACGTCGCCGAACAGCATGGCCGCGGCAGCGGTTCCGCCCTCCTGGCCGAGGTACCAGCCTTCCACGATTGCCGGCACGTGCGCGGCGGCGTAGTTGATGGACAGCGGCCGGCCGTTGATGAGGAACACGATGGTCGGCTTGCCCGTTTCGACAACGGCCTTGATCAACTGATCCTGGTAGCCGATCAGATCGAGCGAATCGCGATCGCCGAGATGTTGTTCCGACCACGCCTCGCGATTGGTGTGCTCGTTCTCCCCGACGACAACGATGGCGACATCGGCGCTGCGAGCCACATCGGTTGCCTCCTTCAGCCTCTGCATTTGCGAGGCCTCATCGGGAAGCTTCACCTGGTTTTCGTACCACGCGGCCCAGCCCTGCTTGCCTTCGGTGATCCGCGTCCCTTCCGCGTAAACCACCTTCGCGGCCGTCCCCGCGCGCGCGCGAATGCCGCCGAGGATGCTCACCTCGTGTGCCGGCTGGCGGGCGTAACCGCCGATGTGCACGTCAGCGGCATTCGGTCCAATTACCGCGATCGTCTTATACTTCATCACGTCCAGCGGCAGCAGGTTGCCGTCGTTCTTCAGCAGCACGATAGCCTTCTCGGCGGCTTTCTCAGCCACTTTCTGATGATCCGGACTGTTCATCGCCTTCGCGGCGTAGTCGGGATCGGCGTACGGATTCTCGAAGAGGCCAAGGCGGAACTTCACCTGCAGCACGTGAGACACAGCGCGATCAATCTGCCATTCCGGAACCCGGCCATCCTTCACCTGATCGAGCAGCGTGCGGTACACCGAGCCATCGCTCAGGTCGTAATCGACTCCCGCGGCGATGGCCTGGCGCGCTGCGTCGGCCTTGTCCGCGGCCACGTGATGCGTCTCGTACAACATCTGCAGCCCGTTCCCATCGGACGTCACGTAGCCGTTGAAGCCCCATTCCTCGCGCAGTACTTTCTGGAGCAGCCATTCGTTAACGTGCGAGGGGATTCCGTTGATCTCGTTGTAGGACGCCATGACGCTGCCCGCGTGCGCTTCCTCGATGGCCGCCTGGAACGCCGCGAAGAAATCTTCGCGCAGGACGCGCTCGGAGTAGTTGGCCGGCGCCGTATTCGTGCCGCCTTCCGGCTCGCCGTGCGCCGCGAAGTGTTTGGCGGTGGCCAGCACGTGATGACGGTCGATGAGCAGGTTCGGGCCCTGCAAGCCTTCAATGGCAGCCACGCCGATGCGCGAGCCCAGATACGGATCCTCGCCATAGGTCTCCTCGGTACGGCCCCAGCGCGGATCGCGCGCCAGGTCGAGCACGGGAGAGAACACCTGCGTCGTGCCGGCGGCGGAGGCCTCATCGGCCGCGGCAGTGAACACTTCGCGTACCAGCGCGGGGTCCCACGTGCTGGCCAGGCCGAGTGCCTGGGGGAAGCTGGTGGCGCCCGAGGACATGTATCCGTGCAGCGCTTCACCCTGCGAAAGCTGCGGGATGCCCAGGCGCGTCTTTTCCACCTGATAACGCTGCAGGGCGTTGCGCAGGATCACCTGCTCGCGCAACGGCAGCGGCTTCGCGTTGTCGCTGTACATGCGCATAAGCGCCTGGCGCGCTGTGTCGTCTGTAAAAGTGCCGGTGGGGTCGACGACGTGGAGGTCGCCCATGCCACGGCGCCCCATCGGAACCAGTTGCGCCACTTTTTCTTCGAGCGTCATGCGGGAGAGCAGGTCCGCTACTCTTTGTTCGATGGGAAGGTTCGGGTTGCGATAAGGAGGGGCTGCGGGCTGAGCGGACAGGGCTCCGCTGAACAATAGCGCAATGAGTACGTTTTTCATGCGAAGACAAATGTTATCGCATCGCACAGTACAGCAGGCTTTCAGCCTGCATAGCTACTCGTATCGCAGCGACGTCATTGGATCGAGCCTCGCTGCCCGCCGCGCTGGGAGGAACGTCGCGACCATGGCCACGACGGTGAGGAGAGCGGCGGCCGCGCACAGAGCAAACGGATCGTGCGGCGTCAATCCGAACAGCAGTGAACCCGCCCCCCGGCCGGCGGCAAGCGCGAGTCCGACGCCGATGATCATCCCAATCACCAGCAGCATCAACGCGTCGCGCATCACCATGGCCATCACCTGACCGCGGCTCGCTCCCAGCGCCAGGCGAATGCCGATGTCGTTCCGCCTCCGCGCGACTATGTACGAGATCACGCCGTACAGCCCGATCATGGCCAGCAGCGCCGCTAACGCTCCGAAGAATCCCGCCAGCATTGCCATGAGGCGCTCGCCAACCATGCCGTCACGGATGGCGCGCTGGAAATCGAATGCCGCTCCGATGATGATTTCGGGATGTTTTGCGGAGATTTCGCGCTTTACTGTCGCTACGGCGGTCGCCGGCGGCAGATTCGACCATGTCATCAGCGACGCCCACGGTCCCTCATTCGGAAACTGCGAAGCAGGCGCAAAGGTCATGGGCGGCGTCGCATCGCGCAGGCTGTTGTATTTCGTGTCGGGAATGACTCCCACGATCTCGTAAACAGTGGAAGGATAATTCGGCTCGGCCATGGTGCGGAGCGTCCGGCCAAGCGGATTGGCATTGCCAAGAAATCTGCGGACAAACGTTTGGTTCACAACCGCCACATGCTGCGATGTGGACATGTCGCTCTGATTGAATCCTCGTCCCGCCAGAAGCGGCAGATTCATGGTGTGAAAATAACTCGGGCTTACCCAGGTGAACTTCGACGAGCCTTCGACGGACCCGACGCGGACGGAATGGGTCCAGCTCCCCCCGAGAAGAGGCAAGTTGGTCGTGGTGGCCGCATCGAGTATTCCGGGCGTCGCGCGCAGCTCCTCCACCAATTGCCGCTTGAACTCGCTGTAGCGCGCGGGCGGCAGGTTCAACTGGTGGAAGTTGACGAACGCTGCCGTAATCCCCTGCTCGCGAATGCCCGGATCGAACGTGAGCAGGTTGCGGAAGCTGCGCACGAACAGCAGTGCGCCGATCAGCAGCGCCAGCGAAACGGAGATCTGGGTCACCACCAGGAAGCGCTGCATGGAGAAGCGCTCCCGGCCCGCTGTGGCGCCGCGTCCGCCGGATTTCATGGCGCTGATGGGTTCCGCTTTGGTCGCCCGCACCGCCGGCAGCAGGCCAAAGACGACGCATGTGATGGCGGCAACGCCGCCCGCGAACGCCAACACGTGCCAATCGGTGTCCACCGGAAGGAACACAGCATTGCCTTCGGTGGAGAGCGCCCAGACCAGAACGCGGCTCAGCGCCCTCGCCAGAACGACCGCAAGGGCGGCGCTGGCCACTGCCAGCAGGCCGCTTTCGGCGAGTAGTTGCCGGATGAGCCGCGCACGAGATGCGCCCAGCGCCAGCCTGACCGCGATTTCCCGGGTGCGCGTGCTGGCCCGCGCCAGCATCAGGTTGGCGACGTTCGCACAGGCGATCAGCAATACCAGCCCGGTCATCGCCAGCAGCAGCCACAGCGAAGAATCGTAGTTGTTTCGCAGCTCGCTCACCCCCTGCGAAGCCGGATACGCGCCCAGACGGAAGCGGTTCCACGTCTGCATCCACTGTGCGCTGTAACCGCTCGGTTTGACCTCCTCGAAGATGCCGGGACTGATTGCGCTCAACTGTGCAGAAGCGCGTTCCGGCGTCCAGCCCGGCCGCAGGCGGCCCATCACGGCGATATCGAAGACATCGCGGCGCATATCGTTCGCGCGGCAAAAGGGCAGGGCGATATCAAACGACTCTCCTACTGCGAGACCGGTGAACTGGGGCGGCGCGACCCCGATAATCCGCCCCATTTCGCCGTCAACCACTACTTTGCTGTCCGGTCCGATCTCGCGTCCGCCCATCTCGGTCTGCCAGTACGAATAGCTGACCACGGCGTGCGATTCGGGACACGGGCCGTCGGCGTCGGCCGGTTCCAGCAGCCGCCCGCGCCACGGCTTCACGCCCAGCACTGGGAAGAACTCGCCGCTGACGTCGAGCGCCTTCGCCCGCCGCATTTCCGATCCGCGCCCGATCATGACGTCATCGATTCCCCACGCGAAAACGCCTGAAAACGCCCTCTGATGATCTCTGATCTCGTACCACAGCGGTGTCGTCAACTGCGCGTACGGTCCGTTGTTGAGTCCCATGCCGCGGTTGCCCCCAATGATTCGGATTTCCGCCAGCTCGTCGGGCCGCGCGACAGGCAGGGTGCGGAGGCGAACGGCGTCCAGCAGCTGAAAGATGGCCGTGTTCGCGCCCATGCCGAGGGCCAGCGATAGCACCGCCACCAGCGCGAATCCGGGGCTCAGGCGCAATTGACGCGCACTGTAGCGCAGATCCTTCCAGAGACTCTCCAGCCATCCGACGGTGTTCATTTCGTAGATCTTCTCGCGGACGAGCAGAGGATTTCCAAACCTGCGTCTCGCAGCCGCGGCGGCATCGGCGGGCGTCATGCCACGCGCTATATTCTCGGCGGTCTCGATCTCGACGTATGAGGCGATCTCCCGCTCCCGCTCGGCGTCCCACCAGCGGCGTTTGAGGAACCGCAACACGCTCATGAGATTACTCCTCGGCCGGCCGAAGCACGCGATTTACGGCGCGGGTGATGCGATCCCAGCGGCTGGTCTCGACGGTTAATTGTTTCCGGCCCGCGGCCGTGAGCCGGTAATATCGCGCTTTCCGGTTGTTTTCGGAGGTCCCCCAGAACGATGCGATCCAGCCGCGGTCCTCCAGCCGGTGCAGCGCCGGATACAGAGATCCGTGCTCCACCTGTAGAACGTCTTCCGAACGATGCTCGATGACGTGCGCGATGGTGTGGCCGTGTGCCGGCCCTGGCGCAAGCGTCTGCAGGATAAGCAAGTCCAGAGTGCCTTGCAGGATATCTTTCTGGTTCTTCGCCATAGGGACTGTGCTTCATTGTACTCCACTCGATGTTCTACTGGAAGGCCCGGCATTGGTATATACGGAGAGCTTGCGAAATGGTTCCTCAGAAAGTTAGGTTAGTGCGCAGGCCAAAGGCCTACTCTACTGCTGCTCTAAGGGTGGAGCAGGCGTTTTCGCCTGCATTGGACAGACAGCGGTTCCTACAACGCGAGATCGGTGCGCAGCAGCCGCAGCAGCTCTGCGACGCTCCACGCCTGGGCGATGCAGCCTCCGGGCAGATGCGGTTTATCGCCCCCGTACACTTCGCTGATCGTGCCGAGGCCGGTCGCCAGAAGCTGTAGCTCCATGCCGCCCACCAGCGACCGGCACCACGCGACGTTCTCGTCGTTGCGGCCGAAAGCCTTCAGGTATGCGGTCACGAACGGCCCAAGCAGCCACGGCCACACGGTCCCCTGATGATACGCGCCATCGCGCTCCACGCGATTGCCGGAGTAGTGCGGCTTGTAATCGGGATCGTCGGGCGCCAGCGAACGCAGGCCCACCGGCGTCAGCAGCTTGTCTTTTACGATGCTGACGACGCTCTGCGCCTGCTCGCGGCTAAGCAGATCGAACGCAAGGCTCACGGCAAAGAGCTGGTTCGGCCTGATCTGCGCGTTCGGGCCATCCGGCCCGAGCACGTCGTAAAGGCAGGAAAGCTCGGGATTCCAGAACTTCTCCACGAAGCTCCGCTCCACCTTGTTCGCGAGCTCGGCCATCTGGTGCGCAAACTCGATATCGGTGAACTCGGTCGCCCACAGCTCGGCCATGCGCAGCGCGTTATACCAGAGCGCGCATACTTCCACGGGCTTTCCGCCGCGCGGCGTCACCACCCAGTCGCCCACCTTGGCGTCCATCCACGTAAGTTGCACGCCGTCGGTGGCCGCGTACAGCAAACCGTCATCCGGGTCGGCATGGATGTTGTAAAGCGTTCCACGCAGGTGCCAGTCAATAATGGTTTTCGCTGCGGGGTAAAACACTTTTTTGACCCACGCGATATCGCCGCCCGATTGCGTGAACGCCCAGACCGCCTGAAACATCCAGAACGTGGCATCGCAGGTGTTGTAATTCGGCGCGCCCACGTCCAGGAAAAGGTTGGGGATCAGACCCTGGTTCAAATGATAAAGAAATCCTTCGATGACCCGGCATGCTTCGTCCAGCAGTCCGCGGTGGATCAGCAGGCCGGGCGTGCTGATCATGGTATCGCGGCCCCAGTCGGCGAACCAGGGGAAGCCGGCCATGATGGTGGGCCTTCCGTCCGCACGAACCGCGCGGAACTGGTTCGCCGCGGCTTCCAGCTTCACTTCGAAAGGCCCCTCGGCGGAAAGCCGCCGTTCTTTGCGGATCTCCGCTTCGATGGCCGCCACCTTATCCGCGTCGTACCGCTCGTTCTCATCCGTGTCGGCCACAATCCAGACCGGCGTTCCCGGGTGAACGTCGAAACACAGCGTTCCGGGGCTGTACAGGTCCTCGTGAAAGTCCATCCCGCGTTCCAACTCAACCAGGTATTCGAGGTTGTAGAACCAGAGAAACTCCTTCTGAAAACACCCGCCCGAATGGTTGAAGGTGAGCGAACACAGGTCGCGGCAGGGCTTCACGCGCACGAAGAGTGGATGTAATTCCACGGCTGTGTCGAAGTCGTGATTGTGATCGAGCGAATGGTAATCGCGGAAAGCGAGCATCGGCCGCACGCTGAGCGTACACGCCGTGGACGCGTTGTACTCGATCGCCACCGCCTGACGGCCGGGGATCAGAAAGACTTTCCGGGTCACGGTCGCGGCGCCCAGTTGCCAGGTCCACACCGGGAACGGATCCAGACGGAACTCGTTCAGCAGAGAGAAGCCGCGCGGATACACCGCCGCCGGGTATTGATTCGCTCCGAGGTCGTAGCTTGCGGACTCGATCGCGACCTGTTCGCCCACTTTCGCCAGCAGCACTTTGCGCTGCACCGGCGGATCCAGAGTGGCCACCAGCAGCCCGTGATAACGCCGGGAATTGGCCCCGCAAACCGTGCCCATAGCGTACCCGCCCGTGGCGTTGGTCTCCAGCCACTCCAGCTTTGAAGAGCGTTCGTAATCGCGGCAGGTGTCGCGATCGATCAGGACAGGCGCTAACCCGTATTGCATGATTTGATCCGTTCCGATTCCCGGCGTAACCGAACCGCGACCGTGAGGGAGCGATGTTTCCACTCGGCGATGGTCAGGCGGGTTGAAAACCGGGCGATGCCTGAAAGCCCGGCCTGGCAGGGTTTGCCGCCAGTTCCGATCGCGACGCGGCGCCCATGATCTTGGCCGACACGGTCAGCGCCTGGGCAACAATCTGATCCATGTTGTAGTACTTGTACGTGGCCAGACGCCCCACGAAATGCACCGCGGGCGTGGCCTCCGCCAGCGCCTGATACTTCTTGTAAAGCGCGTTGTTTTCCGCGCGCGGCACGGGATAATACGGATCGCCTTCCGCCCGGGGAAACTCGTAGACGATGCTCGTCTTCGGATGCTCCTGTCCGGTCAGGTATTTGAATTCGGTGATGCGCGTGTACGGGATCTTTTCGTCGGGGTAGTTCACCACCGGCGCCGCCTGGAACACCTCGCGATCGACGGTTTCGTGCCGGAACTCGAGCGATCGATACGGCAGCTTTCCGTACCGGTAATCGAAGTACTCATCGATGGGACCGGTGAAAACCAGGTTCCTGTATTTCACGCGCCTGGCGACATCGAGGTAATCCGTGTTCAGCTCGATGGTGACGTTCGGATGGTCGAGCATGTTCTCGAACATGCGCGTGTAGCCGTCGAGCGGCATCGCCTGATAGGTATCGCCAAAGTAACGATCGTCCTGGTTGGTACGCACCGGGATGCGCGCCGTTACCAGCGCGTCCAGTTGCGATGGGTCCAGACCCCACTGCTTGCGCGTATATCCGCGGAACATCTTCTCGTACAGCTCGCGGCCGACGCGGCTCACCACCACATCCTCCGACGTGCGAATGGCCTCTCGCTTCTCGGCAATGGAGGCAAAGAAATCCTCCAGCTGCGACGAATCCAGGTTCAGGCCGTACAGCGTGTTCACCGTGTCCAGATTGATGGGCACGGGCACCAGCTTGCCGTCCACCACGGCCTTCACGCGATGCTCGTAGGGCCGCCACTTGGTGAAACGCGAAAGGTAATCGAATACGTCCTTCGAGTTCGTGTGAAAGATGTGCGGCCCGTAGCGGTGCACCAGCACGCCATCTTCATTCAGATGGTCGTAGGCGTTGCCGCCCACATGCGAGCGCCGGTCGATGAGCAGCACGGTCTTGCCGAACGAACTGGCCAGCCGTTCGGCAATCACGCTGCCCGCATACCCGGCGCCCACAATCAGAAAATCGAACATTCAGCCTTCCTCTATTCTCGTTCAAAATTCGGCGGGCCTAACCACTCCCTCACGGTCGTGGCTCAGTAAGCGTTACAGAGCCGTGACCGTCAGGGAGCGGTTTCAGGAATGTCTGCGCGCCCTAGGCGACAGCTTCATCCTTCGACGCCTCAGTCCGCGACAGAATCAAATTCCACATGCGATGCCAGGTGCTGTCCCAGGACGTGCGGCCGAGGAATGCGTCCACGGCGGCGCGCCACTGAGGGTTCGTGGCATCCGGGGCCAGTGAGTCGTCAAGCGCCTGGGCAAACTGCTCGGGTGAATCGGCAATTCGCACCAGGCCGAGCTCGCCATACGGCCGCACCACATCGCGGATGGAGGTGGAGACCACCGGTTTGCCGGCGGCCAGATACTCGGGCGTCTTCGTGGGACTGACGTAACGCGTCGCCTCGTTGTGCGCGAACGGCAGCAGCGCAGCGTCCCAGCCGGACAGATAGGCGGGCAGTTCCTTATAATTCTTCGAGCCGAGGTAATGGATATTCGGGGCGTGCGGCAGAGACGCGGCATCGATTTTCACCACCGGACCGAGCATGACAAAATGCACGTCGGGCCGGAGACGCGCTACCGCTCCCAGCAACTCCCGATCCATGCGCTCGTCCACCACTCCGCAGTAACCCGCGCGCGGGTGCGGTATTCCGGCCTGGTCGGCGGGTTCCGGCAGCGGATTCCGGCCCTGTCCGAAATGGGCCACGTCCACGCTGCTCGGGAATGCGTGCACGTCCTTGTGTTGATGCTTCTTGGCCTCGTACAGGCTTTGGCCGCCGGTGAACACCAGGCTGGATCGCCGGAACAAATCCGCTTCACGCGCGCGCAGCTTCGGAGGCGCCCCGAGAAAACCCGAGAGCTCGTCCATGCAGTCGTACACCACGACGTCCGGCCGCAGGTGGGTAGTAAATCCCAGGGCCATCGGCGTATAATACCACGTAATAAAATCGTGAATCTCGCAATCGCGAATCATTTCATCGACGAAATGCCGCTGCCATTGCTCCACCCGCGCTTCGCTCAGCCCGCGCGGCAGCCGGGGCACAACCAGGCGCACGCCTGAATCGCCGTCGAAGAACAGATCCTGGTGGGGTTCGCAGTCGTCCTCGAACGTCGGCTCCTCTACATAGAAAACGCGCGACGCCCTCGCAAACCGGCTCAGCAGATGCTGCGGCCGCTGATAAACGAAGCCCCAGCGCAGATGCGAGAAACAGATCAGATCTTTTTTCATACGCGCCCATCTCCTTTATGAAGCATTTCCGACGAGTATCCTTCCTATGCGACACGTTGCTCCGAACGCGGCAGAAGCTGCTCGAACATGGCTTGTTGCCGTTTCAGTTCGCGAGCCAGCGGCTCATGAATCGGCCGGTCGCCGTGCTCGTCGGGGTAACCGAAGAGCCCGTTCGGACAATGGCGGTCGTTGTCCCAGCCCTGGTGGTCCGCGACTGGATAAAGACAGATTCCTTCCAGCGGAACGCCTTGCGCCATGCTGATTTGCACTTCACCTGCCACATAGCGAAACCACAGCGGCCGGTCGTCGCCTTCGCAGCCCGTCTCGGCGAGGAACATCGGGCAGCCATAACGTTCCTTGTATTCGCGCAGAATTTCGTGCAGAGGACGATACATTCTGTCGCCCAGCCAGATGGTCCGGCCGTTATGAATCCACTGGTTGTTGTTGTAGTAGTTGAGACCCAGGATATCCATATATTCCGGGCCGCCGCCCAGTTCCGGGCAGATACGGCCCGATAGCATGTCCAGGCTCTGGAACTGAAACAACCGGTAATCCTCGGCCTCTGGAATATCCTGGGGGCGCTCCGGGTCCGCGATGATGTGGATGGCCGGCTCACAGTGGACGATGCGCGCATCCGGCAGAGCTTCACGAATCGCATCCACCGACGCCATGGCCGCCCGCACAAGCTGTCGTTTCAATTCGAAGCCGCGATTTTTCGTGAGCGGGTTGATGTAGGCTTCATCCCCTCCTGCCCAGGATACAAACGAAATCTCGTTCACCGGTGAGAGAAATGGCTGCAATTGACCATGTGTTTTCAAAACCCGGCAAACCGCCCTGGTGAAATCAGCGAAACGGCTGACAAATGCGGGAGAAAAGATGTCGATGTCGTCCGGCCACCCGTAGTGAAAAATGTCCCAGATCACTTCCACGCCGGCGTCCAGCGCGGCTCGCAGCATGGGGGTGAAAGATCTGAAATCGTACTCGCCCGGCGCGGTCTCGATCAGATGCCAGCGCAGGCCGTCGCGCACTGTCGAAAGTCCCAGCCGCGCCAGCGCACGGTAATCTTTGGCAGCGAAGGCATCATGCCGGGTCGCCGCGATCATGTCGAGGCGTTGGCTATCGCTGCGGCGATGAGAAGAACACTCGAATCCGCCAAGGAAATAACTCTGGAAGAAACCGGGTGAGAATTTCACGGCCTTCCTGCCACCCTCTGGGGGATCGGGATCGCCAGGCTGCGGGGGGATGTCGGCGTGAACCGCACGAGTGAAATCGGATTGGAGGAGACCTTACACATTTCGTTCGCAATACTCGCACGCCCACACTGAATCGACAACCGACTGTGGTTGCCCGCGTGCCTGTCCTGTAAGTTGAGCGGCCTCGCCGCCCGAGCCGTTGGTAAGACTACAACGGTGCACAAACTGTTTCAGCAGGCCTGTAGATAGAAGGATTTACAGACACATGGATGTGCCGTCCCGTCATTCTTCCGTCGAGTCCGGTGGGTCCCATGCTGCCTTTCCGCCGGAAAAGCCAGCAGACGTCCTACGGCGTGTCCGTATGTTTTTCCATCTCCACTCGGAGCAGGTTTATGGGCTGGTAAAAACTACGTTTGCAGAATGGACACACGACAACGCTCCACGCCTTTCGGCCTCGCTCGCTTTCTACACCGCCCTGTCGCTGGCGCCCCTCACTATCGCGGTCCTGGCGATTGCCGCGCTGGTCTTCGGACGGCCCGCCGCGGACAGCCAGTTGATTTCCTGGGTGAGGAGCCTTGCCGGCCGCGAAGGCGCGGGAGTGGTACAGGCCTTGCTCGGCCGCGCACACCATCCCGCGGCTGGGCTGTTTGCCACCGCACTCGGACTGATCACGCTGTTCTTCGGCGCCACCTCCGCGGTAGTCGATCTCAAAGACGCCCTCAATACCATCTGGGGCGTTCCCACCGGCAACGCGGAACCCATGCTGCGCAGCATAATGACTTTTCTACGGACCCGGTTATTCTCTTTCGTCTTTGTACTGGGGGCCGGTATCCTGCTTTTCGTGTCGTTGGTGATGAACGCTATGGTTGCCGCGATGGGGACCTGGATACCGGGCCGCCTGCCGTTGCCCGCCCCGGCCCTGCAGGCCTTCGATTTCGTGCTCTCATTTCTGGTGACTACGCTGCTTTTCGGATGCATATTCCGGTTCGTTCCGGATGTACCGATTAGAGCCAGCGATGTGGCGATCGGCGCGGCGGTGACGTCGCTGCTGTTCAGCATCGGAAAGCTGCTCATCGGCATTTATCTGGGGAGAGGAGCCGTGGGTTCCGCATACGGCGCGGCCGGATCCTTTGTCGCGCTGCTTTTCTGGCTTTATTATTCGTCGCTGGTGTTCTTCTGGGGCGCCGAGTTTACCAAGGTGTACACCCGAACCATGGGATCGCGGTTAACGGAAAGGCTCCGCCCGGATGCGCCCGCCGGCTCCTCGAGCGTGCTGGCGGACCCGGCGCCCGGCGCTGAAAAGGAATTGATATGGCATCCACAGTAGTCGGAATGTTCGATCGGATGATCGGCGCCGAGGACGCAATTCAGCAACTGGAGAGCGCCGGTATTCCGCGAAACGATATCAGCCTGGTAGCTCAGGGCGAGTGCGCGCAGGCCGCCAGTGAAACGAGCAGCCTTGTGGCCGGGGCCGGGGCGGGCGCGGCTATCGGAGGAGTCGCCGGGTTGCTGCTCGGTCTGGTGGGCTTTGCGATTCCCGGAATCGGCCCCATCCTCGCCGCTGGTCCCATTGCCGCTGCGTTCACGGCCGGCGGTATCGGCGCCGCGGCAGGCGGAATCTTCGGCGCGCTGAAACGAATGAATATCCCCGAAAGCGATGCGCGTTACTATGCCGATGCGGTACGCAGCGGCTGCGCGTTGCTGTTGGTAAAGGCGCGCAACAGGGCTGAGGCGGAGCAAGCGCGCCAGGTGCTGAATCGTACCTCCGTTGCAGAGAAGGCGCAATTCGCTTCCGCCGATGCCGACGCCGATTCGGCCGCCACGTCGCCTTCCGATATTCAGGCCGTCCACCTCCGCGGCGGTTCCGGAGCGCAAACGCCGTCGCCGGCCGGCGGCGCGCGTGTGTACAACATCGATGAGCGCGAAACGCGGCTCGCGAAAGCCGGGTTCGAACATTTGGAAGCTGCATGGCAGAGCGGATTCGCAGCGGCGTTTCAGCATCTTGGTTATCGCTACGAGCAGTTCCGCCCTGCATATCGCTATGGCCATGCTCTGGGCGACGGCGACGGCGCCCCGCACGAGACCCGCGCCTGGACAGAAATCGAACATGAGGTGCGCGCGGATTGGGAGAATCGCAACCCGCATACGTGGGAGCAGGTGAAGGAAGCGATTCATTACGCCTGGGAAAACGCGCGAGCCCGCCGGGGAGCGAACTAAATGAGGCGTGCGGCCGCGCTCGGGTTCCTGCTCGCAGTGGGCGCCGGCGCCGTGGTACATCCAAAAGCAGCGCACTCGAAAGCAGCGCAACATCGTCGGGCGCAGCCTCCGCCCCCGAAGTTCGATCCCGCCGTGGTGAACAATCCGGCCACCCAGGATCAGCTTGGCCCTGGGGCGAACGGGTCTGCCGTGCTGCGCGCGGAAATCCTCCTCGACAGGGTGCACTTCTCGCCCGGCGAAATCGACGGCCGCTGGGGCGCGAATCTCGAGGGAGCCGTGCGAGCCTTCCAGACCGCCCACGGCGTCAACGCATCGGGCGTCATCGACACGGCAACGTGGCAGGCGCTGAACAGCGCGCAGAATCCTCAGCCCAATGCCGTGCAAAATGCCCCGCCGCCCATCACCGTCCAGCAGAACGGCGCCGCCGCTCCCGCTGCCCAGCCTCCGCCGGCCGGAGGCGACCGCCCTCCGCTTGTGCAGTACACTATCGCGCCACAGGACACCACGGGGCCATTCGAAAAAGTCCCGCCGAAGATGCTCGACCAGGCGAAGCTGCATTACCTGGGTTACGAGTCGCCGCTGGAAGAGCTCGCCGAACGGTTTCATTCCAGCCCTCGTCTGCTGAAGGCGCTGAACCCGGACAAGGATTTCAGCAAAGCGGGCGAATCCATCGAAGTGCCCGATGTACAGCGCATTCCGCTCGACGCAACGCAGGTGACGCACGTTGTCGTGAAGGCCGATTGTGGGTGCGTGGAAGCTGCCGATGCGCAGGGACGCGTGCTGGCGCATTATCCGGCCACCATGGGGAGCACGCACGATCCTCTGCCGCTCGGCGAGTATCACTTGCAGAAGCCTGACCTGAATCCGGTGTTCCATTACGATCCCAGCTTGTTCTGGAATGCCACGGACAGCCATGGAGCGAAGATCGCGCCCGGTCCGAACAACCCTGTCGGCCTGTGCTGGATCGGCCTCGACAAGAAACACTACGGCATCCACGGCACGCCCGACCCGGCGCTCATCGGCAAGAGCTTTTCGCACGGTTGTATACGGCTCACCAACTGGGATGTCCTTGACCTTGCCAACCTGGTGAAGCCGGGTATGGACACCGTTCTGCAGCAGAGTTGATTCGTGCGCTTCGTTATTGCCTTCACTGCTGTCGTCCTGTGCGGCGCGGCCGCGTATTACGCGGGGTGGCGTCACGGTCTCGCGGCTGGGCCGGATGCATCTCAGCAGGCGCACGTTCCCTCGGCGCCGCCGGCGCAAGCCCCCGCTCAGCAGCCCCTCATCCCGCTTCCGCCCCCCGATCTACGGCAATCCGCGCCGGAGCAGGGCATCACTAGCGATTACGATGTCCTGAAACGCGAGGTGACGACGCTGCCCATTGCGGGGCTGCATAGCGATCAGGTGCAGGACACCTTCAATCAGTCGCGCGGGAACGGCGAGCGGCGGCATGAGGCGACGGATATCCTCGCGCCTCGCGGCACTCCTGTTCTGGCGGTCGCTGACGGAACCATTGTGAAGCTGTTTCTGAGCAAGCCTGGCGGTATCACCATCTACGAATTCGATCCTCGGAACGTCTACTGCTTCTACTACGCGCATCTTGACCGTTATGCGCCCGGCCTCACCGAAGGGATGCGCGTCACACACGGCCAGGTGATCGGGTATGTGGGAACCACCGGGAACGCCGGCAATACGCCGCATCTGCACCTCGCCATTTCCCGATTGACGCAGGACCAGCACTGGTGGCAGAGCACCCCCATCAACCCGTATCCGTTGTTGATGAATCTCTTTCAGTGAAGTTACGTGCAGGCTGAAGCCCAATGCCATATAGTTTTCCCGCTTTCGAACACCTGGCCGATGTGGGGCGGGCGCCCTCGCCCGCGGCCGGCGCCCCCGCCGGCCTGCTCCCATACGCGACAACTCTACTCTCCGCGCGGCCAGCGGGGCCGGGAGGCCCCGCGCAGGCCGGGGGGCCTGCCCCACAAAAAGGGACTTCGACTCAGCTCGCCGTCGAAAACTATATGGCATTGAACTAAACCGCTTCGCGGTAGCTCATCCCCGAACTTTCCATAGTTGACGTTCCGCCGGAATTCGCAGGGGCTCCCATCTGGAGAACCATGGTGTTGGTGTTCGCAGCACCGAACCATTCCAGAAGGGAGTTGCCCCATGAATCCACTTCGTCAACGCATGATCGAAGACATGCAGGTGCGCCATCTGGCGCCCAAAACTCAATCGTCCTACCAGCAGCAGGTCGCCGCGTTCGCGCGTTATTTCGGCAAGTCGCCCGAACTGCTGGGACCCGAACAGATCCGCACCTATCAACTGTACCTGACGCAGAAAGGCCTCTCGGCCGCCAGCCTTATCGTGGCCACCTCGGCGCTTCGCTTTCTCTACCGCGTCACTCTGCAGCGGCCCTGGAGTATCGACCGGATTCCTTTTGCCCAAAGCCCCACAAAAATTGCCGGCGATCCTCAGTCGCGAGGAAGTCGCCCGTTTACTCGCAGCCCTCACCGACGCCGGCCAGCACGCGGTTCTGAGCACCGCTTACGCCACCGGACTTCGTCTTTCCGAACTCACTCACCTGCGCGTCAGCGATATCGACAGCCAGCGCATGACCATTCGCGTCGAGCAGGGCAAAGGACAAAAGGACCGCTATGTCATGCTGTCCGAGCGGCTGCTCCCGGAGTTGCGCGCCTGGTGGAAGCAGACGCGCTCGCGGCGCTGGCTGTTCCCGGGAGCCCGCCCCGACGAGCCCATCTCGCAGGGAGCCATCCAGAAGGCCTGCCGGCAGGCACGGCAGCGCGCGGGCATCGACAAGCACGTCACTCCGCATAGTCTGCGCCACGCCTTCGCCACTCATCTGCTGGAAGCGGGAACCGATCTCCGCATTATCCAGTTGCTGCTCGGCCAGCGCAGCCTGAACACCACCGCCCGCTACCTGAAGATGGCCGCCACTACGGTCTGCGCGGCCGTCAGCCCGCTCGATCTGCTGCCCGGATCCGAACCTGCGCAACCGTCGCGCTGAAGTATCCGTGCCCCGCCCCCCGCTGGAAGTGACGGACATTTTCCGCCGCTACGGAGAAACCTATCGTCAGAGCGCCTCGTTGTCGACCGCGCAACGGCGCGTCATGACCGCCATCGAAGTGTGCCGTACCGCGGCGCTGGGCGGACATCGCGAGCAGTGCGACCAATGCGGCCACCAGCGTGTATCCTACAACTCCTGCCGCAACCGCCACTGCCCCAAATGCCAGTCGCTGGAACGCGCCGAGTGGATCGAAAAACGGCAGGCCGAACTCCTCGACTGCCCCTGCTTCCATGTCGTGTTCACCGTGCCCGAACCGCTCGCCGAAATCGCCTTCCAGAACAAGGAAGCGGTGTACGGCATTCTCTTTCGCGCCGCCGCCGAAACCCTGCGCACCATCGCCGCCGATCCCCAACACCGCGGAGCCGAGATCGGCTTCTTCTGCGTGTTACACACCTGGGGTCAGAATCTGCTCCATCACCCTCATCTGCACTGCCTCGTGCCGGGCGGCGGACTCTCCCCCGATGGCCAGCGCTGGATCTCCTGCCGCCCCCGCTTCTTCCTTCCCGTCCGCGTGCTCAGCCGCCTGTTTCGCCGCCGCTTTCTCGAGGCCCTCGAAAAAGCTTTCGCCGCCGGCACGCTGAGTTTCTTCTCCGGTCTCCAAGCGCTCCGCAACCGCACCGACTTCCTGCGCTGTCTGGCCCGCACACGCCAGACCGAATGGGTGGTCTATGCCAAACCGCCCTTTGCCGGACCGCAGCAAGTGCTCGATTATGTGGGACGCTACACCCATCGCGTGGCCATCGCCAACCACCGCCTGCGCGACATGGAAAACGGCCGGGTAAGCTTTCTCTGGAAAGACTACCGCGACGGTCAGCAGAAAACCCTCTCGCTCGCCGCCGCCGAGTTCATCCGCCGCTTTCTGCTCCACGTCCTGCCGAATCGTTTCCAGCGCATCCGCTACTACGGTTTCCTCGGCAACCGCCACCGCGAAGAAAAACTCGCTTTGTGCCGTCGTCTGCTGAACATGCCCCCGGCGCCCAGGCCGGCGCAGGTTCCTCCCGATTACCGGGACCGCTGCGAGCAACTCACCGGCGTTTCCCTGCGCCAGTGCCCCATCTGCCGCTCCGGCGCCATGCGGGTGATCGAGATCCTCTCCGCTATGGGAAAACAACCCGCAGTTGCGGACACCTCATGAAACCAGTGCTCATCGGCGCAAACTCGGCCCGTTCATCCCGCCCGGGCCCGCGCCGCAGTGTCTCTGCCGCGCCTGCCTTCACCAATCCCGCGAACATTCTCCGACCCAGCGGCAGTTTTGGGACCCATCGACCGCCCGCTCGTCCCCGACCCGAATGCCCGATCACCGCGACTGTCCTGCTTCCACACTCACGCAAGAGGCGCCCCGCGCATTCCAACCCCATAGCTCCCGGCACTGCCCGGCGGTTCAGTTCAATCGGTTTTTAGCTCACCGTTGCGGCGCTCAACTTCTTCGCCCACCCCAGCTCTTTCCCGCCGCAACGCTAAGCTAAAAACCCTCTGCATTAGGCTGAAGCCTGCTCTGCTTCCGATCGAGAACAGTAGAGCAGCTTTCAGCCTGCATCGTTCCACCCGCGCTGAATTGAAGCGGTGCGCCACGTGGAATCCTTTCTGCGTTCTATCATCGAAGCGTGGTTCGCTGTATTGCTCTGCTCTGCTCTCTGCCGCTGCTCGCTGCGGCGGACGGCCGTTGGGTCATGTACCGCTCCGGTCCGTTCACCGTTTCCACGGATGCCGGCGACAAGGCCGCGCGGGATAAGCTCGATCAATTCGAACAGTTCCGCTACGCCACCGGGCAGATGCTGGGGAAAAAGGACCTGCAGTTCATGTGGGCGGTCCGCGTGGTCGTGTTCAAAACCGGCGAACTGAGCGCGCCGTCCACGAAACTGGAACTCAGCCGCGATTGCTGGATGGCCGCCTTCAGCGAAAAAGATCCGCTCAGCGATGCGTTCAGGCTTTCGCTGGCGCGGCATCTGCTGGACGAGAATACTCGCAAGCTCCCCGATGCCGAAGAGAACGGCCTTCTGCTGTTGCTTTCCACGCTCGACATCGCCGTGAACCGCATCACCGTCGGCCGTCCGCCAGCCGAGCACCCGCGCGACTGGGCTCGCCTGCAGATGCTCGCGACTGACGAGAACACCGCCGGCGAGTTGCACATCTTTCTTTCGAATCTTGAACAGGGCGGCGACATTGAGGCCGCCTGCCACAACGCGTTTCGCATGAAAGCGAGCGAACTGGAGAAGCGCCTCGATGCTTACATCGCCGCAGGCGATTACCGCACCCTGACGTATTCCGGCGCCACCATCGACCCCGCGCGCGACTTCCACTTCGAGCACCTGGACCCGGATGAAGTGAAGCTGCTGCTGGCCGATTATCAGCTCTCCATCGGATCGCCAAAAGCCGCGGCCATGTATCAGGAACTGCACGGCGCGGATGCCGAGGAAGGTCAGGGCCTCGCGGCGCTCGCTGCCGGCGACAAGGCGGCCGCGCAGAAGCATTTCGCCGACGCTATCGCGCACGGCGCCAAAGGAGCGCGCGCGTGGTACGAGGCCGGGCGCCTCGAAACGTCGGCCGACAAGAAACGGACAGACCTCGACAAAGCCGCCGAGCTGAACACGAAGTGGCCCGATCCGTTTCTGCGGCTGGCCGAGACAGAGCCCGGTCCCGTGCGGCGCACGTTCTGGCTGAAGAAGGCGGCAGCGGTCTCGCCGCGCGATATCGCTTTGTGGAAGGAACTGGCGAAATCGGCGATGGAAGCCGAGCAGTATGCGGACGCAGCGCGCGCCTGGGCGATGGCCGAGGCTGCGGCCGGCAGCGATGTCGAACGCCGGGCCATTCGCGACGAGCGGATGGTATCGGAGCAGGCGCGTCTGGATGCACAGGACGCCGAACGCAAGCGCAAAATCGACGAGGAGCAGGCGGACGTCGAGCGCGTGCGGCAGGCTCACCTTGCCGAGATCCACGCAGCCGAAGCGGCGGCCAATGCGAAGCTGAATCCCGATGGCAAATTCTCGGGAGCGGGCGCAGTGCCATGGTCCGATCTCGAAGAGAAAGGGCCGTCCGTGGATGGGACGTTCGAGCGTCTCGATTGCCTGGACACGCAAGGCAGGATGGTCATCAAAACGGCGCAGGGCAGGACCTTGCGTCTGCTGGTAGCCGATCGGTCAAAACTGGTGTGCGGGGTGCAGTCGCCAGTACATACCGTGCACGTAAGTTACACGCGGCGGGCGAGCCAGAAAACCGGTACCAGCGGCGACGTCACCGGCATCGAGTACCGTGATGCCAGGTAGAGTTGTGGGGCAGGCCCCCGGCCTGCGGCGGGCGCCCCGCCCGCCAAGGTCGTGAAGGCCGACGAGGCGTCGGCCGCAGGCGAGGCGCCCGCCCCACAGGGAATGATCCGCATTCGGCCCGCTACACCCGCCGACCTTCCCGCCATCGCCGAGATCCAGGACGCCGCCCCAGAAGCCGCACACTGGCCCGTCTCGGATTACCTCGCCTATGACTGCTCCGTCGCCGAAATCGCTGGTATTGTTGCCGGTTTTCTCGTCTGCCGCAGCGTCGCCCCCGGCGAGCGTGAAATCCTGAACCTCGCTGTCAGCCCCGAATTCCGGCGCCAGGGAATCGCCCGGGTGCTTCTGGAGAGTGAGACAGGAAACCGTAACGCGGTGCACTTTCTGGAGGTCCGAGCGTCAAATATGGTAGGGAGGAACTTCTACCGCTGCATGGGTTTCACCGAGGCCGGCTTAAGGACCTCGTACTACGACAACCCACCTGAATCGGGGATTGTGATGAAGAGAGATTCATGATAGCGTAACAGTTGCAGGAGACCGGCAGCGGTCGAGTTTCACTCGTTCATGTACCTCATCCGTTCCCGCCGAGCAGACCCGGATCTGTTAAACCTTCTACCAAGTCGTATCGCCGGCGGGGCAATTCCACAAGGAGAACAAAGCCTGATGGAGAATATGCAGGAAGATCTGAAGGCGCACCTGATGCAGACTAATGATGAGTTCCGCCGTTTGGCGGCTCAGCATTCGGACTATCACACGCAGCTCGAACACCTGGAGTCGAAGCCGCATCTCAGTCCACAGGAAGAAGTGGAAGAGCATCGGCTGAAGAAGCTCAAGCTGCACTGCAAAGACGAGATGAACAGGATCCTGAACCGCTACCGTACTACCCAGCAGGTTCACTGAGCATCGGTTGCGCCAGCTTCGTTTTCAGGAGCCCGGTCCGGCTGTAGCCGAACCGGGCTTCGTGTTTTTTGGCAAGGCTCCCCGGCCGATATACTGCTACCAATGGGCCGTTTCATCCCGCGGACGCTCGTCCTCTGTCTGGGCCTCTCGCTCATCGCCTCCGCGGCCATCCCGCAGAGTGAGTTCGCCGAGCGGCGCGCTAAGCTGCAGAAAGACCTCGACGGAACACTGGTGCTCTTCGGCCGCACCGACAGCGGTGAGGGTCTCAACGGGTTCCAGCAGGAGCCGAATTTCTACTACCTCACCGGCTGGACCGAGCCCGCGGCCATCGCGCTGTTCACAAAATCTTCGGCCATTCTGTTCCTTCCCCACCACGACGAAAAAATCGAGCGCTATACCGGCCGCCATCTTTCCGCCGACGATCCGGAAACGCGTGCGCGCAGCGGGTTCGAAGCCGTGCTTCCCGTGGAGCGCTTCGAATCGGAGCTGGGCAAAGCGCTGGCGACCTCCGAACGTGTGTACGGGTTGCCGAACGACCCCGCTGCCGCGAAACTGAAGGCCCTCGCGCCCTTCCGCACCGTTCACGACGGCGGGCCGATGATCGCCGCGTTGCGCGTGAAGAAGTCGCCGGCCGAACTGACCGCCATCCAGCACGCCACCGACGTGAGCGTTCAGGCCCACGAAGCGGCGTGGAAACGCATGAAGCCGGGCATGTACGAATTTCAGCTCGCCGCCGTTTTATCCGAAGTAACTCTGGACAGCGGGTGCGAGCGCTTTGCCTATGCGCCCATCGTTGGGGCGGGCCCGAACGGCGCCGTGCTCCACTACGATGCCGACCGCCGCCGCATGGACGCGGGCGAGCTTGTGGTGGTGGACGCGGCCGCCGAGTGCGCCGCTTATGCCAGCGACATCACCCGCACGGTGCCGGTGAACGGAAAATTCACGCCTCGCCAGCTCGAGCTCTACGACATCGTGCTGGCGGCGCAGAAGGCGGGCATCGCCGCGGTGAAGCCCGGCGTGCCGTTCTGGACCGGCGATGACAGTCCTGACGCGGCTGCGCGCAAATATATCGAGACCCACGGCAAGGATCTGCGCGGCGAATCGCTCGGCAAATATTTCACCCACAAAATCGGACACTGCGTCGGTCTGGAGGTGCACGACCCGCCCATGCCGCCGGAGAAGCTGGAAGCCGGAATGGTGATCACCATCGAACCAGGCGTGTACATCCCCGAGGAAGGAATCGGCATTCGCATCGAAGACGTCGTGCTGGTGACGGACAAAGGGGCTCGCGTCCTGAGCGAGGCGCTGCCGAAGGAACCCGCTGAGATTGAAAAGGCTCTGGCAAAATAGACATCTCGGCGCCTACGTTGCCATCTGCCTGGCGGCGCTGGTGGTTGCTCTCGTCGCGGACTTCACGCGCATCGGCGAACAGATCGACAATTATGCGTACGATCTGATCTTCCGCTTCAATCCGCCCGCGTACCGCCGGCCGCCCTCGTCCGTCATCGTCGCTATCGACGATGCCACGCTCGCGAAGCTGGGCGGGGTGCGGAGCTATCGCGCGATTCTGGCGCGCGGTCTGAGAGCTCTGGCCCCGGCCGCGCCTGGCGTGGTGGCCATCGACATGGTGCTCAGCGATCCTGGCCGCGGCGCCGTGGCGGCGCAGGAAGATGTCGATCTCGCGCGCGCCATGTCCGGCGTTCACAATCTGGTGCTGGCAACCGACCTTGCCGATGGCCAATGGCAAGATCCTCTGCCCATGTTCGCCCCGCCCGGAATTCTCGTAGGACACGCGCGCGCCGACGAGGAATCGCGCGATGGCGTGACGCGCTCCATTGCTCTCGAAAGGGTCGCCGGGCAGGAGCGCCACTGGGCGCTCGCGCTCGAGGCGTTCCGGCTGGCGCGCGGCGCGAAATACATCGTCGAGCTTCCCCGCGACCTCGCCGTCGCAGGCGAGGTCATCCCAACCAAAGGCCCATACCGTTCCATGCGCATCCGCTACTCGACGTCCTCCCTGCCCATGGTTTCGCTCGCCGACGTCGTCGATAATCCGGCGACGGCTGCGCGGCTGCGCGGGCGCACGGTGTTTCTCGGCGTCACCTCTCTGTCCGCCGCCAACGACCGCATTGTGACTCCCTACGGAAACCAGCGCATCTCCGGCGTGGAGGTGCATGCCCAGGCATTCGAGACGCTCGATTCCGGCCAGTTCCTTCGCGACGCACCCGATCACGACGTGCTGGGGGCGTGCCTGCTCATCGCCATGCTCGCGGCGTGCCTGTTCGCATGGGCCTCTGGCTGGCGCGCGAACCTGCTGGGCATCGCGCTGCTGGCGGCTGCGCATGCCATGCCCGTGATTCTGTTCCGCCATGACGTCGTGTTTCCGTATTTCGCCCCGTTTGCGACGGCGTGGCTGAGCGTCTCCGCCGCCGCCAGCTACCAGCACTTCGGCGTGCGCCGGCAGTTGCGGAAATCGGAGAGCGATCGCCGCCGTTATCAGCAGGCCATCCACTTTGTCACGCATGAGATGAAGACGCCCCTCACCGCCATTCAGGGATCGAGCGAGCTCATGGGCCGCTACAACCTCACCGAGGACAAGCGCAAGCAGATGGCCGCCATGATCAACGCGGAATCGAAGCGCCTGGCCGGAATGATCCAGACGTTCCTCGACGTCGAGCGCCTTTCGGAAGGGCAGATGCAGTTGAAACGCGAGCCATTCTCCGTCAGCGAGCTGCTGGATGGCTGCATGCAGCGAATCCAGGCGTATGCCGCGCGGAAGGACACCGTGGTGCGCGCCGGCGAGATCAGTCCCGCCACTCTGACCGGCGATCGTGAGCTGATGGAATATGCGGTTTACAACCTGCTCACGAACGCGGTCAAATATTCGCCGGCCCAGACTGAGGTTTCCGTAACGGCCGTGGCCCAGGACGGGCGCCTGCACCTGTCGGTGCGCGATCGGGGCATGGGTATCGATGCGAAGGACCTGAAGAAAATCTTCCACAAGTTTTATCGGACGCGGCGCGCGGAGGCTTCCGGCGAATCCGGAACGGGCATCGGACTCTCCATCGTCGAGCAGATAGTCGTGCACCATGGCGGCCGCATGGAAGTGACCAGCGCCATCGGTCAGGGCTCCTGCTTCACCATCGTCCTGCCCTGCGAAGCGTCGGTCAGGCTGTAGCCCGCGGCACACTGTGAAAGCGCCGGATGTGTAGGACGGAAGCGTGCGCCAGGACAGTGCTAATACAAACCAATTAGAGATTTGCGTGTCGCGTTACCGCTAGAATCAGTCTAATTGTCTCCATGAAGAGGGTCTTGCTGGTCCCCTGTGCCGTTTGCCTGATGATCTGTCTGGGCGCGAGCGGCGATGTTGAAGAGAAGCTGTGGCATTACCGGAACCTCGGTAAGGCGATGTACGAGAATCCCACCACGCAGCTTCAGGCCATCGAGGAGTTCAGGAAAGCTCTCGACCTTTCGCCTGATTCGATTCGCGAGCAGCTGAACTATGCGCTGGCTCTGCTGCGCGGCGGCCGCACCGAAGACGGCGTCGCGGAACTGATCAAGGTTCAGAAGGAAGACCCGACCCTCCCCCACACCTGGTTCAATCTGGGCGTTTACTACCGCAAGAACGGCGATTTCGACAAGGCCACCGCGCAGTTCCGGCAGATGGTGGCGCTGGTTCCCGGCGAGCCGAAAGCCCATTACAACCTGGGCGTGCTTTACCGCCAGAACGGCAAGCTCGACGATGGGCAGAAGGAATTCGAGATTGCCGCGAAGCTCGATCCGAATCTGGCCGCGCCGCACTTCCAGCTCTTCAACATCTTCCGGCAGCAGGGCAAGAAAGAGGATGCGGCCAGGGAGCTGAAGATCTTCACCGCCCTGAAGAAATCGCAGGAGGGCGCGGTGATCGCGGAGGATATGGAGTGGTGCGACTACGCGGAGATCTGGGACCCCATCGACATGAAGCCGCTGGCCCCTGAGCCCGCCGCGAAGTTCGAAACGCGTAAACTGCCCGGCGACGTCGATCCCGCGAGCGCCGGCATGCTCGTACTCGATTCCACGGGCGCGGGCCACGGCGATCTTCTGGTGTGGTCATTGAAAGGGATTCTGCTGTATCGCGACGGGCAGGACCTTGTGAAGAACTCGGGGCTCGATGGCATTGCCGGCGTGATCTCGGTTGCCTCGGGCGATTTCGATAACGACGGTTTGCCCGACCTCTGCGTGCTGACGGAGAAGGGTCCGCAGCTCTGGCGCAACGTGAAGGGCCGATTTACGCGTTTCGCGGCGAACCTGCCGGCCGAGCGCTTCGAAAAGGCTGTCTGGATCGACTATGACCACGACTACGATCTCGACCTGGTGCTGCTGGGCGAGCACTCGCGCGCCTTCCGCAATCAGGGTGCAGCCGGCTTCGTGGATCATACGCAGACCTATCCGATTCCGGAGGGCCACGCCATAGACGGCGTGGTGACGCGCGTGTCCAAAGACAGCAAGGCCTTCGATCTGGTTGTCTCCTACGCCGGCCACGCGGGCGCTGTGGTCCTGGACCTGCTGGGCGAGCACTTCGAGGTCAGGCCTCTGCCAGAGCTGCCGGCAGGTACTCGGCATCTGGTCGCCGAAGACTTCAACCACGATGGCTGGCTCGATCTGGCCTGGGATGGGGGAGCGCTGGCAAACGCGCAGGGCGTTTTCAAAACGGCCGCTGGTGTGGATCCGCCGACGGGCATCGAGGCCGATTTCGACCGCGATGGCCGCATCGATCGCGCCGCCGTCACTCCCGCCGGCGTGGAACTGGCGCTGAATCGTACACCGGAGCAGGCCGGCGGCGGCATCGGCATCCAGATCGTCGGCGTTAAGAACCTCAAGCTTGGGTACGGTTCCGAAGTGGAGGTCAAGTCCGGGCTGCTCTATGACAAGAAGCTCTACGAGGGCGTGCCGCTCACCTTCAACCTGCGCGGGCGCAAACAGGCCGACACGGTGCGCATCACCTGGGCCAACGGACTCATCCAGAACGAGACCGAGCAGGCCGCCGGCAAGACGTACAGCTATCCCGAGGCGCAACGGCTGTCGGGCTCCTGCCCGATGATCTGGGCGCGCGATGCGTCCGGCCATTTCCGATTTATTACCGACGTGCTCGGCGTGGCCCCGCTGGGCGCCAGTTCCGGCGACGGCCAGTATTTTCCGGTGGATCATCAGGAGTACATCCAGATCCCTGGCGATGCGCTTTCGGCTGTGGATGGACAGTATGAGATCCGCGTCTCCGAAGAGCTGAGCGAGGTTTCCTACATCGACCAGGCCCAGTTGCTCGCGGTGGATCACCCGGCGAACGTCGAGCTGTTTCTCAACGAGAAGTGGAAATCGCCTCCGTATCCCGACTTCCGCCTGTACGGCGCGCGGAAGCGCATCTATCCGGTCTCGGCGCGCGACGATGCGGGACGCGATGTGCTCGATGCCGTTCTGAAGCGCGACGGCGTCTATCCGAACACGTTCCGTCACGACATGAACGGCGTGGCGGAGATGCATTCGCTCACGCTCGATTTCGGCCGCGCTGCCGCGCGCGACAATCGCGCCGTGCTGCTGCTGAACGGCTGGGTGGACTGGGCCGACGGCAGCACCTTCCTGTCCGCCGCGCAGTCGCGCAAAGGCGGGTTGGTCACGCCGTACCTGCAGGTGAAGGACGAGCAGGGACGCTGGAAGACGGTGATTGAGGACATGGGCATGCCCTCCGGCAAGCCGAAAACCATCGGCGTCGACCTCACGGGCAGGTTCCTGTCGAAATCGCGTGAGGTTCGAATTGTCACTAATATCTGCGTCTATTGGGACGAAATCTTTCTGAGCGACGATTCGGCGGCGCCCCCCGCCGTTGTGAACCCCGTGCCCGCATCGCTGGCCGACCTCCATTTCCGCGGTTTCTCGAAGCCGGTGATCGCGGCCGACCGGTCGCAGCCGGAGTCGTTCCTCTACGATGCAGTTTCCGAAGTCACTAATTGGAATCCGACGCCCGGCATGTACACGCGCTACGGCGACGTGCGCCCATTACTCGAAAAGCCGGACGACATGTTCGTCATCATGGGATCGGGCGATGAGATGAGCCTTCTGTTTGACGCGCGCCGTCTGCCGCCCCTGCGCGGCGGATGGCGACGAGACTTCATTCTTAAGGTGGACGGCTGGGCCAAGGACCGCGACGCCAACACGGCGTTCTCGCAGACCGTGGCGCCGCTGCCATTCCATGCCATGACAAGTTATCCCTTCGCGGCGGGTGAGCACTATCCGCATGATGCCGCGCACGACCAGTACCGCAGGACTTACAACACGCGGCCTGCGCTCCGGCTGATCAGGCCCTTAGTTGAGAGAGCGCAGATACCGGCGCGAGGGTCGGGCAACTAAGATGTTTCGTAAGCTGTTCGCGGTTCTGTTTCTGGCGCTGCTGCTGAATACGGCCTATATCTCCGCCTTCGCAACACCCAGCATCTTCTACATGGGTAACGTGTTGCTGCATGTGTTAGTCGGGGCGGGCTTATTCGTCGCGTTTGTTCGCCTGATGGCGAGGGACCCGGATCTGCGGATGCGCGCCATGCCGGCTCTTGTCATACTTACTGTCGCCGCACTTGCCGGCGGGTATCTGACGGCCTTTGGCGCGACGCGCGCTCATAACTGGGCTCTGTACACGCACATCGTTACCGCCATTCTCGGCGTTCTGCTTTTGTTCCCGTATGTACTGGACAAGGCGGACACAGCGGGAGGCGGATGGGTTCGTTTCCGCAACGCCTTCGCGGCGCTGACTGTGTTCCTGTTCGTGCTTCCGCTCTCGGCGAACCTCTATCAAAAGAGGTACCCGGCGCCCGACGACAGCATTCGAAACCCGCTAACGGCGCCGCTCACTATGGCGGGCGAGGGCGCGGGGCCGAAATCGCCGTTCTGGCCGGCCTCCGCGCAGACTAACACCGGTAAGATCATCCCCTCCAACTTCTTCATGGACTCCGCGCAGTGCGGTGAGTGCCACAAGGATATCTATGATCAGTGGAAGGGCTCGATGCATCATTTTGCATCGTTCAATAACCAATACTACCGCAAAGCCATTGAATACATGCAGGCAGTGCAGGGCACAACCAAAGGCAGTAAGTGGTGCGCGGGCTGCCACGATCACGCGGTATTCTTCAATGGCCGTTTCGACAAGCCCATCAGTGAACAGATCGATACGCCCGAGGCGCAAAATGGGCTCGGCTGTATGTCGTGCCACGCTATCACGGCGGTCCACAGCACCATGGGCAACAACGATTTCACGGTCACCTATCCGCCGCTGCACGAGTTGGCTTCCAGCACCAATCCGATCATCCACGCGACCGATAAGTTTCTGACTTACCTCGATCCCGAGCCGCATCGCCGCACGTTTCTGAAACCGTTCATGAAGGGTAAGTCGGAGTTTTGCGCTTCCTGCCACAAAGTGCATCTGGACGGACCCGTGAATAACTACCGCTGGATCCGCGGATTCAACGATTACGATAACTGGCAGGCGAGCGGTGTTTCCGGACAGGGCGCGCGGTCCTTCTACTATCCGGCGAAGCCGATGGTGTGCATGGATTGTCACATGCCCCTGGTCCGCTCGAACGATCCGGGCAATATCAACGGCATGGTGCACTCGCATCGCTTCCCGGCAGCGAATACCGCGGTGGCGTATGTGAATAAAGATGACGCGCAATTGAAAGCGGAGCAGGATTTCCTGAAATCGGGCTTCATTACCGTTGATATCTTCGCGGCGTCGCCGGTGACGGAATCGAAGGAGTTGCAGATGCGGCGGCGCGCGTCGGATGTGCCTGCGCTGAACTCGACGTTTGCGGTGGGTGAGGAGTCGGAGCAGACCGGCCAGACCTTCATCCGCGAGGTGGGCAAGATCTCGGCCCCCATCGACCAGGCGAACGCTGTCTTCCGGCCGGGCGATACCGTGCGCGTGGACACGGTGGTGCGCACCCGGAAGATCGGCCACTTCTTCCCTGGCGGCACGGTGGATGCATTCGACATCTGGCTGGAGTTGCAGGGCCGTGATGCGACCGGCCGCATCATCTACTGGAGCGGCTTCGTGGAAGACAATGGCCGCGGTCCCGTGGAGCCGGGCGCTCATTTCTATAGGTCGTATCAGCTTGACGCCGACGGCAGTCCCATCGATAAGCGCAACGCCTGGGCGGCGCGCAGCGTGCTGTATGTCCACATGATCCCGCCCGGCGCCGCGGACGTCGTGCATTACCGCGTGAAGATTCCAGCGGATGCGAAGGGTCCCATCACGCTCACGGCGAAGCTGAATTACCGAAAGTTCTCCTGGTATTTCAACCGGTTCGCCTATGCGGGCCAACCAGTCGCCGGCCAGCCTCCCTCGCTTGTCAGTCTCGGCTTCGATAGACGGCAGTTCTCATTCAGTCCCGCGAGCATTCCAACGGATGTTTCGGGTCAGATCAAGGGCGAGATTCCCAACATCCCGATCACCACGCTGGCGACGGCGGAGGCGAAGCTCCAGGTGGGCGACGCCAAAACCGCAACGGACTGGAATCCGGTGGTTCGTAAGCAGGACCGCGAGCGCTGGAACGACTGGGGCATCGGCCTGCTGCTGCAGGGCGATCTGAAAGGCGCCGAGTACGCGTTTCGTAAGGTGACCGAGGCCGAACCCGGCTACGCCGACGGCTGGCTTAACGTGGCGCGCGCATTGATTCAGGAAGGCGAGACCGATGCCGCGAAGCCGTTCATCGACCGGGCCATGAAGATCAACCCGAATCTGGGCCGCGTATATTTCTTCAAGGCGATGGCGCAGAAGGCGGACGGCGATTACGACGGCGCTCTGCAATCGCTGAGGGTCACGGCATCGCTGTATCCACGCGACCGCGTTGTGCAGAACCAGATTGGCCGCATTCTGTTTCTGCGGCGCGATTACGCGGAAGCCGTGGCCGCGTTCGGAAGGGCGCTCTCCATCGATCCGGAAGATCTGCAGGCCCACTACAACCTGATGCTTTGTTATCGCGGGCTGAATGAGCCGGAGGAAGCGCAGCGCGAAGAAGCATTGTTTCGCCGCTTCAAGGCGGATGAATCCGCGCAGAGCATCACGGCAAAGCCGCGCCTGACCAATCCGGAGGACAACAACGAGCGGCAGCCCATTCACGATCACGAAAACGGTTGGCCGCCGGCGCAGACGAAAACGCCTGCTCCACAAAGGCGGCGACCGGCAGTCACAGAGCAGGCCCTGGCCCAATGAAATATTCTTATCTTCTTCTCGCAGCCGGCGCGCTGTTCATCTCAGCCACGACGAACCCTGCGCCGGCGAGCGGAGTCCGCTTCACCGACGTCACCGCCGCGGCCGGCATCCATTTCGTCCACAACGCGGGCAAGGGCGGCAGGAAATTCCTGCCCGAAACCATGGGTTCGGGAGTAGCGGTGCTCGACGCCGACGGCGACGGCTGGCCCGACATTCTGTTCATCAACAGCCGCCCGTTCGGTCCGCATGCGAAGAAGAGCCTGTGCGCGCTCTACCGCAATAACCATAACGGCACGTTCACGGACATCACGCGCGGCAGCGGGCTGGACGTGGAGATGTATGGCATGGGCGTCGCCGTTGCCGATTACGACAACGATGGGCGCGACGACGTGTACATCACCGCGCTCGGCGGCGACCACCTGTTCCACAACGAGGGCCACAGCCGCTTCCGCGATGTCACGAAGCAAGCCGGCATCAATAACGCCAGTTTCCCCGCCAGCGCGGCCTGGCTCGATTACGATCGCGACGGCAAGCCCGATCTCTTCGTCGCCAATTACGTTCAGTGGACCGAGAAGGGCGACCTGTGGTGCTCGCTCGACGGCGCCACGAAATCGTACTGCACGCCGGAATCGTACAAGGGCGTCTCGTCAAAGCTGTACCACAACCTCGGCAACGGCCGGTTCGAGGATGTGACGGCGAAGGCGGGGCTGGCCGACCCGACCAGCAAATCGCTGGGCATTACGGTATTCGATTACGATAACGACGGCTGGCCCGATATCTTCGTGGCCAACGATACGCAGCCAAACAAGCTCTACCGCAACAATCGCAACGGTACGTTTACCGAAGAAGCGGTGTCGGCGGGCATTGCGTTCGGCGAGGACGGCGTGGCGCGCGGCGCGATGGGAACCGACGCGGGCGATTATGATCGCACCGGCCACATGGACCTGCTGGTCGGGAACTTCTCTAACCAGATGCTCGGCCTTTATCACAACGAAGGAAACGGTCTGTTCGTGGACGAGGCGCCGCGCTCACCGCTGGGCCGCGCCAGCCTGTTGAGCCTGACCTTCGGAACATTCTTTTTCGATTACGATCTGGACGGTTACCCGGATATTTTCGCCGCGAACGGGCACATCGATGAGGAGATTGGCCGGGTGCAGCCAAAAGTTCAGTACCGGGAATCGCCGCTGCTTTTTCATAACCTCGGCAAGGGCAGATTCGAGGACGCCAGCCGCTCTGTCGGACCGGACATCGAACGGCCTTTGGTGGCGCGCGGCGCGGCTTATCTGGATTACGACCGCGATGGCGATCTGGATATTGTTATTAATCAGAACAACGGTCCGGCGCGGCTGCTGCGCAACGACGGCGGCAATCGCAATCACTGGCTGACCCTGAAACTGGTGGGCACGAAATCGAACCGCAGCGCGCTGGGCGCGGTGGTGCGCGTGGAGACCGCGTCAGGCGCGCAGCAGCAAACCGTTCACAGCGGGTCCAGCTATTGTTCGCAAAGCGAACTCGCGCTGACCTTCGGTCTGGGGCGCGACAACGTGGCGAAGTCGATCGAGATCACCTGGCCCAGCGGTCACGTGGACAAGTTCACCAACGTGCAGTCAAACCAGTTCCGCACGGTTACGGAAGGTCAGAAGCCGTAGCGTGCATGCGGGCTGAAAGCCTGCTCTACTGGAAAATCGTGTCCGCTTCGCGTTCTTCTCCCGACCTCTGGACGCTGGCTGCTGCCGGCGCGCTTGCCGCGGTCACGGCGGACATTCTTCACGAAGCGCTTGGGCACGGCGGCGCCTGCGTGCTCACGGGCGGCACGGCGCGCGTTCTATCCACGGTCCATTTCGATTGCTCGCGTGACACGGCTCTCATCTCCGCCGGCGGCACGCTGGCGAATTTCGTTGCCGGACTGCTCTGCTGGATCGCTCTGCGCTTCATCAGCCGGGCCTCACGCGTCCGCTACTATGTGTGGGCGCTCATGACGCTGAACCTGCTCGGCGGCGCCGGATACTTCCTGTTCTCCGGTATCGGCGGAATCGGCGACTGGGCGGACGTGATTCGCGGTCTGCAGCCGGTGTGGCTCTGGCGCACCCTGCTCACCGTCATCGGAGCAGTGCTGTATCCACTGGTCGCGTGGCTGTCGGTCAGGGAGCTTGCGCCGTTCCTCCACGGAACCGCATCCGAGCGCCGCGCGCAGGCCCGAAGGCTGACGCTGGTCCTCTACTTCACGGTGGGCATTCTGTACTGCATCGCCGGCCTGTTCAATCCGGTGGGCATGATTCTGGTGCTCATCTCCGCGGCCGCGTCATCATTCGGCGGTCAGTCGGCGCTCGCCTGGATGTGGCAGATGGCCGGCGGGGTAACTCCGCGCGGTGAGCCGGGCTCTCTGAAGCGGAGCTGGACGTGGATCGCGGCCGCCCTGGTCATCAGTGTCCTGTTCATCGCGGTGCTCGGACCCGGGGTGACGTTCGTGACGGTGCGATAATCAGACGCCCTGGCGCGCCTGCCACGGTTGCACAGGAACGCGGAACAGCGCCTCCGTCTCTGGCGACAGCAGCACCCAAAGGCCGTAGATGCCGAGCAGAGTCCCGAGCGGGATGTGCAGCAGATCGATTGCTGACAAAACGATGGTCAGGATCCGCGCCCACGAGCGGTATTTGAGAAGGCCGATACCGGCAATCAGACTCGGCACCGACAACAGCAGCGTGAACAGGAATATTACGACGCCGATGATGCTGAGCACGGCCATGCCCGTGGCGCGGTCCGTATCGCCGACGTCTCCGGCTACGCCCACAACCCCGGCGAGGCCTCCGAACACCATCAGGATGATGAGGCCGATCGCAATCCCGATAGCCCCGAATACGATGTGCAATATGGCGAGTATCTTTACGTGGTCGCGCATAGAGCCTCCGCGTCTACAATATCCTGGTACGCAATCGCAGTGGCGGGAGTTCCGTTAGACCCCGGGCATGCAGGCTGAAAGCCTGCTCTACTGTTGGAACGTTCCGGCCACACTCAGCGCGGCGGCGGCCGAGGAATCGCCGACGTACACCGTGTACGCGCCCGGCGCGATCTTCCATGCGTTCGACCCGGCGTCCCAGTACGACAGCGGTTTGGATGCATTGTTCGGGTAAATGGGAATGGTGACGTGACGCGTTTCCCCCGGTTGCAGATAGACCTTGTCCCATCCCGCGAGCCGGTGCGGCGGCTCGCCCGTGGACGCCGGCAATCCCACATATGCCTGCGCCACCTCAGCGCCCGCCACCGAGCCCGTATTCGTGATATCCACCGTGACCAGAACGCGTGGATACGCCGATGAGAGCTGATTCACGATGGCCGCGTTCGCAAACGAAAACGTCGTGTACGAAAGGCCGAAGCCGAACGGGAACAGCGGCGTGAGATTATTCGCGTCAAAGTACTTGTATCCGACGTTGAAGCCCTCCGTATAATTCACCGGGAACGGACTCGAGCCGCTGGCGATCGCGGGATGCGGAAGTTGCGAAACGCTCGCCGGGAAGGTGATGGGCAGCTTGCCGGAGGGGTTCACCGCTCCGAACAGCAGGTTGGCGATGGCCTCTCCGCCGCGCTGTCCCGGATACCATGCCTCCAGCACCGCGGCGACGTTGTTCAGCCACGGAATCACCTGCGCGCCGCCATTCTCCAGCACCACCACCGTATGCGGATTGGCCGCCGAAACGGCCTCTACCAGCGCATCCTGATCGATGGGGTTCGCGTGAATCACGTCGGTGAAGTTGAGGCTCGGCAGATCCATGCCCTCGCTCTCCCACTGGGAGACGAAGACAATGGCGACGTCGGCGGAAGCGGCAGCGGTTGCCGCGGACTTAGGGTGAGTGCCGGGATCGAACTGTACGGCCGCGCCCGGAGCCGCGGCCTGGATGGCCTGCAACGGCGAAGACGGATCCCACACCACCTGAGCCCACCCCGGCTGCGCCGGATAGCCTTCCGTGAGCGCCGGACCGCCTGTCGGCGACACCTGCGCCGAGCCGCCGCCCGAAAGCACGGCCACGTCGGCATGCGATCCGATTACGGCGATGCTGTGCAGTTTCGCCGCGCTCAATGGAAGCTGCCCACCCGCATTCCTCAGCAAAACGGCGCCCTGCTCTTCAACCTGCGTCGCGACTGTCTCGTCGGCGGCCGTGTTGATCGGACCCAGAGACTCGGGAAAGTCGAACAGGCCGACCTCGTACATGCCGCGCAGAATGCGATGGACCATGTTGTCGAGCCGCGCCTGCTGAACCTGCCCGCTTTGGACAGTGTGGCCAAGCCCGCCGAAAAAGTCCGAATTCGGCTGTTCCTGGTCGAGACCGGCGTTGGCTGCCGCGGCAGTGCTGTGCGTCGCCCCCCAATCCGACATCACGAAGCCCGGAAACGCCCAGTCGCCCTTCAGGACATCGTTCAGCAGGTGCGGGTTCTCGCAGGCATATATACCGTTCACCAGGTTATAGGAGCACATCACCGATTGCACATCGGAATCCGCAATGCCGATCTCGAAGGCCAGCAGGTCGCTCTCCCGCGCGGCGCGCTCGTCGATCTGAACATTGGCGGTGAACCGGTCCGTTTCCTGGTCGTTCAGGGCGTAATGCTTGATGCCGCCGACCACGTGCTGATCCTGAAGGCCGCGGATATGCGCGGCAGTGATCCTCCCCGCCAGAACAGGATCCTCACCCTTCGTTTCAAACGTTCGGCCATCGCGCGGTTCCCGGCCGATCAGGTTGATGTTTCCTCCCAGGTTCACGTTCACTCCGTATGCCCGCATTTCGGAGCCGATCACTTTGCCATACTGGTACGCCAGGCCGAGGTTCCACGTCGCCGCGCTGGCGATGGAGGAGGGCAGGGCAGTCGCGGGTCCGACGCCGTTCCCCAGGCCCACGCTGCCGTCGGCGAGGTACAGATCGGGAATGCCGAGGTGCGGGATGCCGGGCACATAACCCGCGGCGCCGCGCGCACCCGGAATGCTCTGGCCTACCGGGCCGCCCGCGCCGTGTACCAGCTGCAGCTTTTCATCCTGCGTCATCTGTCTCAGCAGTGTGTCCGCGCGAGCGTCGGAATCGGGCCGCTGCACCGCGATCGTTACGGTGTTCGAGATTGCGCCGCCAATGTATATGGTCACGGGTACATCATTGCCGGCGGGCGCGGCAAGGGGAACCAGCGCGTTCACCTGGTACTCGCCGACCCAGCCTGGCGCGAGCCCCGAGAACTGCACCAGCGCGGGCACGCCGCCAATGATAACCGTTGGCTGTGTGGTAGTGGGCACGTGGACATTGGTAGGCGCGGGCTGCCCATCCGGCGGCGGATTCGTCACCGCCCCGAGTCCGGTGCAGAAGATCACGATCACCGTCGAACCAGCCTTGGCCGGGTTCGATTGGTCCACCATGCGAAACGAACTATCGGTGATTGAACCCTGACCTGTTCCCTGCTGGTTGGCTGCGAAGATGCCGGGCGCGAACGGCGCAAGATTGACGATCCGCGGCGAACTGTCCTGGAAGCCAAGCGTAGCAGTCACGTTGCTCTGCCCCGAAAGCTCCCACGGGATCTGTATGTTCGCCTGGGCGCCTGAGACGAAGAAGAGCGGCGCCGCGCGTTTGCTCTCGATGAACTCCAGCGAAAACTGTTCGAGGCTGTCCGGCAGCGGCAGACTGGAAGCTTTTTCCGTCTGCGCCACCCCGAATGTTCCGAAGACGGCGGCAATGCTGCCGGGGGCTACGGTGGCGCCGTATCCGGCGGCGTCAATCGGTCCGCGCGGATCGAGCGTGGGCGCCTGGGCGAAAAGCGATCCGCTGACCAGGAGCAACGGGAGAAGGCGTCGTGCGGGCATGGCGGTGACTATGGAGACACCTGGAGTATATTGCAACGGGAACCCCAGAACGCCGCGAGTCGGTTGCATCGCATTTGCGCCGCGTGTCCTATATTCTCTATACTGTTTTCGGCCTCGTGGGATGCCAACGGTCCGCGTGAATGGCTCAGCCTACCCAGCAGCGCTGTTAACAACCTGACTTCCTGCCCAAGCGACGCGGACCCGGGCAATTAAGGAAGGAAGGTTCCATGAGTGAGAAACCTGCTCGTTCCGACGCCTCGCGGCGTGAACTCCCCGCACGCGCCAATCTCGAACATCTCAGAAATGAAGCGAAGGAGCGTCTGCGCGCTCTGCGCCAGAAGGAATCAACCGCCCGTCTCGCTGAAGCCCAACTCGATGTTGCACGCAGCTATGGATTCTCCAGTTGGCGCGCGCTCAAAACCTACGTCGATGCGTTGAACAGCTTCGGCGCTGAGATTATCCAGGCGGTGCGCGAGGGAGATTTGCCGAGAACTCGCCGGATTCTCGACCGCTATCCCGAGCTTGCGAACACGAGCACGGATCTGCAGCAACGCGTACGCCCCAGCGACGCCTTTGCGATGCGTCTGACTCATCTTGCCATTGCGGAAAACCAGGGCGACGCTCTGCGTCTTCTCATTGAGCGCGGAGCCGACGTAAACGCCCGCAACACGGATGGCCGTCTTCCGCTGCATGATTGTTTCGAGCTGGGACGCGATCACCTCGTTCCCATCCTGCTCGACGCCGGAGCCCAGCCCGATGTCTGCGCTGCCGCTGCGTATGGCATGCATGATCGCTTGCGCGAGATTTTGCACAAGGATCCGCGTCAGGCAAACGACCTCACTACCGGTGAGTCGCCGCTCGGCTGGTCTGCCTATGGCCAGCAGACCGAGTCCGCGGCGATCCTGTTTCAATACGGCGCTCTCGCCGACCGGCCTCCTTACGACGCAGGCGCCTGGGGACCGGTGGCCATGGTTGCAGGCGCGTCCGTGGCCCGTATTCTGCTCCAGCACGGCGCCAATCCGAACTGGCGCGACGCCAGCGGCAATACGGCGCTCCATCGGGTCCTCAAAAGCCGCATCGTTCCCGATCCAACCGAGTTTGTGAGGGTCCTCGTCGCCGCGGGAGCTGACGCGAACATTCGCAACGCGGAGGGCCGCACCGCGCTCGATGAAGCGCTGCTTCAGCAGGGCAAGGATGCAGAGAGTTACTTCCCGGTGCGGACGATTGGTCCGAAGAAGCTGGAGCGGACTATTGAGATTCTTTTACGGCTTACACGAACGTCCTGAGCGCGCGGCTTACGCGGCGGAACTGCTCTGAGACTGAGCGGCGGGCGGACCGTGAAGCAGAATGTGGATCCTGCGCCTGGGGCGGATTCCATCCAGATGCGTCCGTGCATTCCTTCGACGATCTTGCGGCAGATAGCCAGGCCGATTCCGGTTCCGGGAATCTCGCGGCCGTGCAGCCTCTTGAAGATGCCGAAGATCTGCTCGTGGTATGCGGGATCGATGACAATGCCGTTGTTCCGGACGCGGACCACGTATTCGGTCCCGTGCGGAACCGCATCGATGCTGATGTTCACCGGAGCGCCGCCGCTGTACTTAATGGCATTGCCGATCAGATTCTGGAACAACTCGACGAAATGCGGCAGCCTGCCGAGAGCGACGGGCAGGGCGCCCGTCGTGATTCGCGCGCCGCTTTCATTTACCACCTGCGTAAGGGCTTCCGACCACCTGCGCTACGGCATCGCCGAGATCGACGCGCTGTTCGGCATCGCTGAAGTCGAGGCTGGTGAACGACAGCAGATCATCGAGCAGACTGGACATCCGGCCCACTGAATCGACGATGAGGGTGGCGAAATCGTCCCGCCTCGGGTCGACGTCGGCGCTGCGCACCAGAAGCTGGGTGAAGGCGCAAACAGTTCTCAGAGGCTCCTTCAGGTCCTGCGCGGCAGCCCAGGCGAAAGCGCGCAACTCGGCGTTCGAGCGGGCGAGTTCGGCGGCATGACGCCGCAGCGATTCTTCAGCGGCTCGGCGCTCGGTGACGTCGCGATAATTCACGACGATGGCGCCGATGGACGGCTCAGTGAGCAGGTTCGAGCCACTGCACTCCACCCAGCGCCAGCCGCCGTCTTTATGCCGCACCCTGGACTGCCACTGGAGCGGCTCTCGCGGTCTGCCCAGCACGCGCTGAAACATGCGGCGGACCCGGCGTTGGTCGGCTGGGTGACCCAGATGAAACCCACTGGTCCCCGTCAGTTCATGCGCCGAGTAACCGATGACGCGCTCGGTGGAAGCGCTGGCGTACAGCACGGCGCCATCCCTTTCCAGCAGACAAATGGCGTCCGAGCTATTCTCTACAAGCGCTCGAAAACGCTTCTCGGACTGGTAGTGCTGGCGGGCCCTGGACAGCAGCCGATCAACGCCGTCCGCGCCGCTGCCGAGGCCGTGGATCGCCGCCTCTGCGCCGGGGATCATCACGCCCTGCGGACGCTCCGCGGATTCCATGCTCGCTCGGAAAACGCGCCGCCAGGACAGGCATTTCGTCCATGGCGCGCTCGAATGCGGCATGGACATCGCCGTTCTCGCCGGCCGGAACGACATGCGTGTGCGCGCACAGAATCTGCTTCACCGCGGGGCTCTGAAATTCGCCGCTGAAGATATCGATGGGGTATCCGCAGAACAGGCGGCAACCGATCCGGCCCAGCAGATCGTTCCACAAATCCTCCAGGCGAATGGCCGCGGAGAACTGGCCGGCTTCCCACAAACGCCTACCATTTCGCCGAATGCGCGCAACCCGCCCGCGGAGGGCTTCTGCGCTTGTCGTGGTAAACCTGCCTGAATGGCAGCGTCGAAGCTGGCCTGGTCCGGCTGGCCGTCCACCATGAATGCGGCAAGCGTACCGACGGCGTCGAGCATGGTCAGGCGACCTTCGCGCACGGCTTGAGCAGGGTCCAGCCCCGAGCGCCGGAGTTCGCGCGTGAATACCTTCCGGTGCTCCGGCGTAGCGATCACAGCGAGAGACTCGCCACCCTGCCATCTCGCCAGCAAATACGCGCCGACGTTCCGAATCAGCAGCGCCTGGTCAGCTTTATAGAATTGCAGGAGGTGATCTGAGACGCAACTTTTCCGCCCCGCCGGGGTTCATACAGATATGACGGCTCTCGCCGCCGCCCTCGACAGGGACGCCGAGTTGATGCTCCGGGTTCGCGAAGGCGATCAGGCCAGCTTCGCGCTCCTGCTGAACCGCCATCGGGCGCCGGTCATTCATTTCCTGTACCGCATGGTACAGAATCAGGGCGTGGCCGAGGAACTGGGCCAGGAAGTGTTCCTGCGCGTCTACAAGGCGCGGGAGAGCTACGAGCCGACCGCGAAGTTCACGACGTGGCTGTTTCGCATTGCTACGCATCAGGCGCTTAACTGGCTGCGGAACGGGAAGGCGGAAAAGGGCGCCGAGAGCATCGATCGACCGGGAGATGACGGGCGTACGCGGGAACTCGCCGACCGTGGTCAGACGGTCGAACAGAGACTGCTGCTGGAGGCCCGGCTCGGCGAAGTGCGAGCGGCTATCGAGGCGCTGCCTGCGAAACAGCGCTCGGCGGTGCTGATGCACAAGTATGAGGAAATGGAGTACGCGCAAATCGCGAACGCACTGGGATGTTCGGATTCGGCGGTAAAATCGCTGTTGTTCCGCGCCTACGAAACTCTGCGCGTGCGGCTCGCCCATATGGCGAAGGAGGGCGCATGAACTGCCCGATCCATGATCGAAAGCAATTGGCGGTCGTCCTCGGTGACGTCGCCGGGACGCTGACGTCCGGCGAACAGGCCTCGTTCGAGCGGCATATGGCCGATTGCGCCGAATGCCGGAGGCTTGTGGAAGAGCAGCAGGCCGCGTGGACCGCGCTCGATGAATGGCAGGCGCCCGCGGTGTCCGAAGACTTCGATCGGAAGCTGTATGCGCGCATCGCTGCTCAGGAACAATTGCCCTGGTGGAAGCGCCAGTGGAATGCGCTGGCGCACCCTGCAGCAGGGTTCTCGTGGAAGCCGGCCGTTCCCGTCTCGCTTGCCTGCGTAGCGCTGTGCGCGGCATTTCTGATTCACGATTCCGCAGGCACACACGCTGCGCTGCCCGCCGCTCCGGCCGCCGCTCCGACCGAGCAGGATGCGCAGAAAGTGGACATCAATCAGGTGGAGCATGCGCTGGACGACATGGACATGCTGAACCAACTCGGGGCGGGAGCCGGCTCCTGACGTGTCCATGAAGCTCTGCCGAGTGGTGATGCTCGCGCTCATTTCGGTTGGGCTGTTCGCGCAACCGGGCCGGCCATGGCCGCGGCCTTCCCCGATGGACCAGCTCGATCGGCTGGAGCGCATGCCGCCGGAGCGGCGTGAACAACTGTTGTCGCGTCTGCCGCCGGATCGCCGCGCCAATCTCGAAAGGCGCCTCCAGCAGTATCGTCAGTTATCGCCCGAACAGCGCAGCCGGCTGCGAGAACAGTACGAGATGTTCAGCCGGTTGCCGCCGGAGGAGCAGCAGGCCGTGCGGCGGCTCTTCGTTCGCTTCATGAACCAGCCGCCCGAGCGCCAGGATGTGATGCGCCAGGAACTGCAGAATCTGCGCAGGCTGGGCCCGGCTGCGCGAGCGGCGCGGCTTTCGAGTCCGGAGTTCTTCCACCGGTTCCGGCCAAACGAGCGGGATATCATTGGCCGCATGTCGGACTTGCTGCCGTAGAGCACTCCCTCACAGTCGCGGCTCGGTAACGGAGCGGGTTACCTGCGCTTCACGCATTTGTCGTAAAGGTTCGGGAATGCGCCCTCCGGGTCGTACTTGCGCTTGAGTTCGTCGTACCGCGGCCGGTTGTGCAGTCTCCAGAAGGTCTCCTCGTCGTACCAGGCCGTCGAATATAATCCTTTGCGGCCGCAAAGACGCAACACCTGCTCCTCCACCCGGCGATTGAAGTAGCCGTCTTCGTGACTGGTCGGCACGGTGTCCCAGAATCCGAAATTGATGTACAGCTTCCGCGGATCGAGCGCGTACAGGTCCCACACCGTATCCGGATCGTATGGGCGGATGGGGCAGATCCATATGGGCGTGATGCGAATCTCGCTCAGGAGAAAACCCAGAAACTCCGGAGCATGCTCGACGGGGATGTCCACGTCCTGGATCACCGACTCGGTCCCGTCGGACCAGGTTCTGACGCGGTGCGAGGCGCGCATGAGGCGCTGGTATGTGCGCGAGTTGAGGAGCCGCGGAGTGGCCAGCGCGCGTACCACCGGGTTGTGCGCATGGAAGTGTTTCGAGCACCAGAACCAGTCCGTATCCCATCGCCAGAGGTAATCGCTCGCGGTGAGCCAGTCTTCCCTGCGCGCGCGAATGGACTTGTAGTAGATCCCCATGTAGGTGTAATGGCTCGCGTACGGGGCATCGTCGGCGAATACGCCGGTGGTCGCGTACATCTCATTCCCGGAAAAGACTGCGCCATCCAGGTAATCGATAGAAGTTTCCTCGGAAATCTCCGCTATTCGCGCGAAGTAGCGCGCCGGATCCGAGTGACGCTCGTGATTGACGCGTACGTACCGGCGGGCGGGAATCAGCCGCACCTTCAGCCGCAGCGCGTAACCGACGGTGCCGTACGAGTTCGGGAAGCCATGGAAGAGATCCGCATTCCTGTCTCGCGAGCATACGACGACGCGGCCATCCCCGAGCAGGACCTCCATCTCCTCCACCGTTTCGTGGACCAGCCCGTATCGAAACGATGACGACTCGATGCCGATGCCACTCACGGCGCCGCCAACCGTAATGGTCTTCAGTTGCGGAACCACCGTAGGCGCCAGACCGTGTCGCAGCGTCTCGGCGGCGAAATCTTCGTAGGTCGTCATGCCCTCCACGTCGGCCAGCATGGAATCGGCATCCACGCGCAGGACATGATGGAACTCGCGCACGTCCATTCTGCGCTTACGGCGCTGGTCGCGGTGACGGAAGAGATTCGAAGTCGATTTCGCCAGCCCGATTTCCGATCCGGCCGACCGGGCGGCTGCCATCTGGTCGGCGAGACGAACGACCCGGCGCTCGTGTTCATCATGCAGGCTAAAAGCCTGCTCTACTGCTAACGGACGGACTGGTAGCAAGGAATGTCGCCTTTGGAAAGGACGATTTGCCAGAGCTGCAGTTTGCGCGCGCGGAAGGCTCCGGCCGAGACCAACAGATAATACTTCCACATGCGATAGAAACGATCGTTGTATTTCGGGCGCAGCTCCGGCCAGGCACGGTCGAAATTGCGGAACCAGGCCATGAGCGTGCGGTCGTAATCCGGCCCGAAATTGTGCCAGTCTTCGATGACCCAGAGATCGTCCATCGCCTTGCCCAGTTGCGCCGCCGAGGGGATGACGCCGTTCGGAAATATGTAGCGGTCGATCCACGGGTCGGTGCTCGCTTCCGAAACATTGTTCCCGATGGTGTGCAGCAGGAACAGGCCGCCCGGCCTGAGGCGCGCGTGCGCGAGCTGCAGAAATGCCCGGTAATTGGCGGGACCGATGTGCTCGCAGAGGCCGATCGAGGCTACCCGGTCGAACCGGCCTTCCCGCGCGGCCTCGCGGTAATCCCGCTCCTCGATGCGAACCGGCAGGCCGCGGCACAGATCACGCGCATAAGCCACCTGCTCGCGCGAAATGTTATAGCTGACCACTTCACAGCCGTACTCGGAGGCGGCGAAATGGGCGAAACCGCCGAACCCGCATCCCAGCTCGAGCACGCTCATGCCGGGCGCGAGCCCCAGCTTACGGCAGATCAGGTGAAGCTTGTTCTCCTGCGCTTCCTCAAGGGTGCGCGCGTTCTTCCAGTACGCGCATGTGTACTGCATCCGCGGGTCGAGCATGGCGCGATACAGATCGTTGCCGAGGTCGTAATGCTCATGCGCAACCTCGCGCGATTTCGATCTGGTCTGACGGTTGAAGAGCCTGCCCTTCAGAGCGAGCCATAACGCGGTCGGGGCCGGGATGCGTTTGTGAGGGTCGGCGCGATGAACGCGCGCGAAGAAATCGTCGAGCGCGGCGGCGTCCCACCACCCGTCCATGTAGGCCTCGCCGGCGCCCAGCGTCCCATGCGCGAGAATGCGTTGATAGACGCGATCATCGTAGACCTGCATGTCCCAGGGACGGTCGCCGTTGATGCGGACGTCGACGTCGGTGAGGATTCCGGCGATGGGGCGCGCAGGAGGAGGAAGGGCGGTCGCTACACCGGCCAGTTCGCGAGCGCTCGCATCGCAATGAGCAGCCATGGTCTGATCGCTTTCCGGCGAAACAGCCCCGAAATGATAAGGTAACCTGGTTAGAGGGACGGCGACAACCAGGTTCTTCACGCGTTTGACGGCGGCGGGTCGGTACGATGGTACACTGTTGATAACCTGCCTTCGGGCGCGTAGCTCAGTTGGTTAGAGCGCCTGCTTCACACGCAGGAGGTCACAGGTTCGAGTCCTGTCGCGCCCACCATTGATTTCAAGCAAATACAAACGGAGGGAAGAGTTGGAGGGAGTAGTTGTGACGTGGATTGTGACGTAAGAGCTCAATTCGCTTTCCTCGACTCTGGTTGGCTCGTTGCCGAGGGCCCCCCCATCAGACCGCTTTCCAGTTTTTCCAGCGCCGAGCGCTTGGCGGCCATCCGAACGTGGCTGTAGTGTTCGAGCATACGGCGCGACATGTGGCCGGCGACGGCCATTAGCGTGGCGTCGGACGCACCGGCTTCGGCCATTTCGGTGATGGCCTGGTGGCGGAGATCGTGGAAGCGCAGACGGCGGATCGGAGCGGCGGCCCGTTTCCATGCTGCGATGGCGGCGCGGAGACCTTTGCCGGATTCGAGTGCCTGTTGCGCGGCATCTCTGCCGACGCCCCTGGTCGTTTCGCGAACCAATTTGCGCCATGCGGTCCGCCAGCTCTTCTGCGGGCGTGAGGGATCGATAATCCGCTCCTCGCGGGCGGGGAAAACGTAATGTACCGGCTCGCTGCTGCCGAGCGCTTGTGCGCGTTCCAACAAGCGAGCGAGCGCGGCCATGGCATCGCCGTTCAGCGGGATGGTCCGATGGCCGGCCGCGGTCTTACTGCGGCGGATCGTGGCGACTCGGTTGAACAGATCCACGTCCTGCCAACGCAGGTTCTTGATCTCCACGCCGCGACACGTGGTCGAAACGGCGAGCACTGCCGCGCAATGCGCGACCATCCATTCCGGGCGGCTCGCGGCAGTCTCAAACAGCTTGCGCTTCAGATCTGGCGGCAGAACCTTGGCGATGGTGCCGCGATCCTCTGGGAGTGCCTTTACGTCTTCGGAGATGGCATTCCAGACCTTGGCCCGTTTCAGCATGCGGCGAAGGACGCCGGTTTCCATGTTGACGGTCCGGCCGGATACGCCTGCATCAAGGCGCGCTTTCTGATACCCGGATACGTCTTCGGCTTTGAATCGGAGTAACGGCTTCTCGCCGAAATGTTTCACCAGAGGCCCGAGGCGTTCCTTCTCGAACTGCATGGTCCTTTCGGAAACGTGCGGCTCGCGTTCTTCGAGGTACACAGTCACGGCCTCTTGAAACGGCTTGCGCGCAAATTCGCGCCCCGTCTTCGAAGCGTTCTTGCCCTGCTTGATTTCGGCAATGCGATTCTTTTCGAGCTCTTTCGCTTGTCGCTTATCGGTTGTGTTCAGCGCCTCGCGATAACGAACGCCGTGGATCGTTACGTCGAGGTGCCAGTGACCAGTGCGTTTGTAGATCATGCTGCTCCTTCCTCGGCGAGATCTTCCCGCCTCGATGATCAGCTTGCCGCACGCGTGGTCATCGCCGCAAGCGTGCCGCCGGTTGGGAGCGCGTCCACCCACGAGTCGAGGTCTTCAGGACGATAGCGTACGAGCGAGCCGATTTTGACGAACGTCGGTCCGCGCTTCTCTATTCGCCACCGCCGTAGGGTCGCGACGCTGACGTTCAGACGTTTGGAGACGTCCTGTTCGTTGAGAAAACTCTGCATAGTTCACCTCTGAGCGAGTATCGGAGCTCCGCTGCTCGGCAGAGCTCCTAAGTACTATGGGACTGCCGGAGGCATTTGGGGACGCTCTCGAGAAAAAAGCATCGAAAAAGGCGAGTCCCAAACGGGACCCACTGAACTGAAAATGCAACTCGCTTGATGCGATTGAGGCGTGAGGAAATAATTACAAAACACACCGCGAGCGAGTCCCACTCCCTTTATGTTCCACTACCAGCTTTTCGCTGCCGTGGATCGGTTGCCGAGCAGAGCAAGTTGCCTAACATTGCCGAACTTTGCCTAAGATTTCCTAATCTTGCACTACCAGCTTTTCGCTGCCGTGGATCGGTTGCCGAGCAGAGCAAGTTGCCTAACATTGCCGAACTTTGCCTAACATTTCCTAATCTTGTCGAACATTGTCGTAGTTTGTCGAAGGCTGTCGTAGCCAACCAAATTCGGCCGCCACAGAGCGGTAGTGGAACATAAAGGGAACGAGATACTCCTGCACAGTTTTTGGTGCGTAGCCTCCGCCCGCTCTGCGGTTGCGCCGTATTGCGATTTCGGGCGAGCGTATTCGCTTCGTGATACGGCCCTGGCCCTACACGTCTGACCTCGGAGCGATGCCGCGAACACACTGCAGCTACGCTCAATCAGGAAGCTTGAAGGGTAAGTCGACGACCGTGCTCGTCTCCTGCGGATTTCCCCGGAAAAGAATTGGGTGGTACCGCCACTGCCTCACTGCAGCCACTGCTGCAGGAACCAACTCTGGAGGACCGCTGATTTCTTTGACGTCCGTAACGAGTCCATCCTTGCCGATCGTCACGAGCAGCGAAACGGTGCCTTGTATGCGTGCGGCCTTTGCTTGGTCGGGATACTCCGGAGCGACGCGATCGATCAGTTGCTTATTGGCTTCCGCCGGATCGAGATCGATTCGGATTGGGACCTTGATCGTCACGATGGACTTGGGAGAGCTAGGGATGCTCGCCGGCTTCTCTTCCGTCGGATGAGTGCTCCCGGAACTGCGGAACGCCTTCGAGACTTGATACCGGTAATAGTCCTCGCCCTTTATGAAAAGCACTTTCCCTCGAGCCGCTATGGCACTGGTTCCGTTCGATGCCGGCGTGAACTTCCAGCTTGACAGACTCTTCGTCAGCAGCGATATGGATTTGGATTCCTTTCCTTCAGCGGGCTGAACGTCGGCGACTTCACCACTCGGGTCGACGGTGAAGTCGAACAGGACTACTTCGTCTCCTGGTTCGCGTTCGCCGGTCGGCATCGTGCCGGATTTCAGGACGGGTGGCGTGACTCCAGTATCCAACGCGAACGCAAGCGGGCCGGCGCCCATATTCGGGGCTGTGGAGTCAGACCAAAGTTATACGCGAATCGGAATGCTACATCGACGGGTGATCCGTCCTTCGCGCCGGGTTTGAAGCGCCATTTCCGGATGCACTCGGCGGCCCTTTCATCCATGCTGTACCCCGCAGACTGCACGACCTCGACGTCTCGAACACTTCCGTCGGCTTTCACTACCAGGGAGAGCGTGACTTCGCCTTGTGCTCGTATCTTGCGAGCCAGGTCCGGTATCTCACAGGACGTTCTGTACATCGGCGATGGCGCGGATACTCCATTGCCGACCTGATATGCTCCATCAGGGCGCATCGAGCCAGGCGGAACCGGCGCGTTGAGTTGCGCATAAATGACGGGAGCTACCGAAAGAATCAGAAACCCTATAGCGCGGAACATGATGAAGACGAGCGTAGCTCAATTTGCGGCCTGAGCGGAAGCTGCCGGTCGGCTGGCCTACTCCGTTGGCAATCGATATTCAATGCACTCCACCGCTTTGCCTTTCAGGCTTACTTCAATTGCTGAATTGATCAGCTCCTTCCCTGCCAGGTACAGAATGGCCGCCTCGAATAGAGCGCGCTGGAGAGCTGGGGCGGCATTCGGAATGATGATGATCAGACCTGCGTGCAATTCCATTTTGCCGAAGAGCCGAATGAAATCGACGCGATTGTTGGTGACGAACGTGAATTCATCCCTGCCGATTCGGTCGGCCAGTTCCCAGTCTGGCTTGCCGCTTAGACCGAGGTGGTTGACGTGGGTTGCTTCGAATCCAGCGCTATGAGCGGCTCCGACCAGCGACTCATGCAGGCATTCGTCAATGAGGAACCTCATGCACTCGTGAGCAGAGTGCTCAGTGGAAAGGATTTCCGGCCTCGTGCTTTTTTCCCCTGCCAGGGGCGGCGGCTGGGGCGTCCCCGCCGTGGGTACGCACGCATGTATAGCGTTGCGATGGCGATCTTTTCCTTGCTCAGCGTTGGATAGCCTTCCAGAATCTCCTCGGCGGTCGCGCCCTGCGCGAGCATGTCGGCGACCAGGTCCACAGGAATCCGTGTGCCCTTGAAGACAGGGGTTCCGCGCATGATCTCCTGGTCGCTGACGACCATTTCCTCCATACGCGCCAGTTGCTTCAACTGACTCTCCACGGCACGCCTGGCCGTCCCGATCTCGATCAGGAGCGCTGTCCCGTTCGCGACGGGCAGTTTTTCGGTCTTAGGCGATCGCTGAATTGACTCCGCGATTCCTCGCCGGGTTCCAACGGGCAACAACCGCAGGCCTTCCGCCTCGAGTTGCAGGTAGATCAACTGCTCTTTCGAAAGCAGCCGGCGAACCGTTGCGCCAGCCCGTGCGGACCGGGGACGTATTAGGCGACTGTCGATTGCTTTGTGAACCGCAGCTAGCGGCAAACCTGTTATCGCGGCAGCTTGGGCAGGTGTGTATCCGTCCATGCTTTAATTCTACTCCAATCGGAGAAGAATTACTCGGAGCGTGATGTCCTCGGTGTCGGATGGTTTGTGATGAGCGGCGCTCCGGGAAGCTCTGCTATCGTTGATTCATCGCCATGGATCCGACGAAAGATACCAGAAGCATCGCCGTGAAGAAAGTCCTCGGCCGGCGTGAGCGAGGCCTGTGTGGTGCCTGTGGGAAGAATCCTTGCGCATGCAAGGGGGACGTAGAAAAATGAAATACGCTACGATTCTGACCCCGGACATTCCGCGAAAGCACAGAAAGAAGCGATAGTGCCTCCCTTACGTTAGGGGACGCAGATTTGCTGCACTCTCCAATCCTTGTGACGTGGATTGTGACGTAACCCACCTCAGAATTGGCCAGGTTGACCGATTTTGCGCCTTTGCTCGGCAGTGCTCGACCGGACTCGACATTCGCACGAATGCCGGCGAAGCCCCTCAAATTCACGGGCTTCGCCGGCACTCGCGATCATCGTCGCTCACCGCCTCACGCCTAACCCGGCCAATTCACACGCAGGAGGTCACAGGTTCGAGTCCTGTCGCGCCCACCATTCATTCAGAAAGATACAAACAGAGGGAAGACTTGGAGGGAGTCGTCGTAACGTGGATTGTGGCGCTGGTCCGGTGCAGACCGCAAAATCCATGTTCCAGTGAACGCGTCCGTGTATAAGAGCGTTTGGATTCTCGATGGACTCCCGCGTGTATTCAAGGTCGAATTCGACGCCAAACAGAAGGAAGCCGAGGCGCGGCAGAAACAGGCCGAAGCTAACGGACCGAACCCTGCGGTCCCGGCGCTGTGAACTGTACCGTCAGGAAGACCTCGTGCGACGCCGGGGTGGCGCCGGGCTGAACCTCTTCCAGTCCGTGCCATTGGGAAGATTGCGCGAGCGCGGTCTGGTTCAGGGCCGGATCGGTGCTGGCAACGATCTCGGTCTCGGTCAGCTCGCCGCCCGGAGTCATCATCCCGTGAACCTCCACGGCCTGTGGAGCGGCATTCGAAACTGCGCCGGTGGGCGTCGCGGCACCGATGTTCCAGGCTCGCGTCATCAGCGGGCCGATCCCTGTCTGGCTCAGGGTGGACGGCTCGAAGAGGGAGCTGTCGAGACCGGCGGGATCCGTGATGCTTTCCGTGCGAGCCTCCACCACCGTGTGCCCGCCCTCCGCAATCGTGAATCGCGAGGGAATCACCTTGCCATGGAAGTTGACAGCGTTTGAGTAATCGTAAAGAACGTAGACGCCCGGCGCCGGCGACCAGGTGGTCAACAGGCCGGACTTCGCGTCCACGCAATACTCCGCTTCCTCCCAGCGGCGTCCGCCGACGGAGGGTTTTGCAGCTGCCATGTGTTCCACCAGGACGCAGCTCAGACTCGCGCCGTTCAGAGTGGCCGCCGCGGTTCGCACGGACGCTCGGACGCCAATCATCGGGGTGTGGAAGAATATCGCGGCGCGAACCTGTGCCAGGCGAAGCGGTACGCCTCCCGCCGGCTGGCTGCTGTAAAGCAGACCGCCCGTGAACAGGTTCACGACAGAAAACGAAGGACCCTGCGCCGTCCACCGGTAGACCGCGCCCGAGGGAGAGATGTCCTCGAGGCTCCACGTCCCTTCGGCAGTCCCGCCAGTAGCCGTAAACGTAGTCTTCAGATCGTACGGTTGCCCGCGCACGTTCGAGAGGGCGTGGCCACGGTCGAGCAGGTTGATGGCGGCGAGCCTCTGCTCGGAATCTTCAACAGGTTGGGCGTCGGCCGCGAACTCCAGCGGATCGTCCGGCACCCGCGGCTCGGCAATCTGGCGCGAGATCGGGTGGAAAGAGGTTTGTGCAACGCCGAGCTGCACGGAAAGGGCGATCAGCGGAAGAACTGACAGACGCGCGTACAGCATAGAACCACTCCAGCTATTTCAAACTATACGTCACCCCGGTACTGAACTGGAACGAATTCTTCTTGAACCCAGGCGGCGGATCGTTCAGGAACGTATCTATAGTCCCGGCAGTTAGGTTCAGGCGCTTGTAGAACGGCATGGTGAACGTGGCGCTGCCCACTGCCGAGTAATCATGCGGGCTGTTAAAAGGATTCATGATGGAGAACTGTTCGACGAACAGCATGTTCTTCGGAAACTTGCGGTTGTAGTTCTCCCCCGCCGTGTCGCCCACCAGATTCGTTGCCGCCGTGGCGCCGGTAAACTCCTGTCGCGCGTAACTCACTGCGGCCTTCAGATCGAGCTCCTGTTTGTCGGTCTTCAGCAGGGTAAAGCCGATACCGCCGTTGTAGGTCTGCTGCAGGGTCAGGCCCTGGGAGAAGTTGTGATCGAAGGAGGCCTGGCCGAACCCGAACAGCCTTTTGCTGAAGAACTCGTCCCGTTCGGCATCGGCGTGATAGATCTCCGTCTTGAGGCTCGGCGAACCTGGTTGCGTCACCAGCCCATAGGCAGCGCTGAAATCGAACATCGTACGGTTGCGCGGCTCCAGCCAGTCCTGTGTGGGAATGGTGCGGATCAGATTGATGCTTCCGGTGAACGTGCGGCTGTTCTGGGTGGCTTCGACAAACGCGGCGCCGCCCGTTAACGCGCCTTTCCAGGCTTCGAAAAACCGCGGATTGTGCTGCACCATGTTGTGGAACTCCGTCTCATCGACGATGTGCCCGGCGTCGGCCACCGGGACAGTCTGGGGCGGCTGGCCCGGAGCGGGGCTCACTTCGATCTTTTGATCGGCCGCGCTGATGACGCCCTGCGGGATGTGCGAGGTGTCCGCGTGCTTGCGCAGGTCCACTCCCTTAGCGATCACGGCGTACCGTCCGGCAGAATGGAGTTCCTTCACTTTGCTCCACGGCACGGTGATCTCACCCACCATGTCGCTCTTGAAGGTGAGCGAGTCCCCGGCGGATTTCAGAAACTTCCCCACCAGCTTTTCGCCGTCGGTGAAGATCAGCACGTCGGGGTCGGGTTTAGGCGCGCCGGCCTGCGCGGCGAGAAGGCAACTGAACAAGCCGGCCGCCAGGAGCACGCGCCGGAGAGAGGCATTGCGTTTCGACATGGTCATTTCGAGTTCCTTTCTCTAACTTTAAGGCGCCTGGTTCCACCAGACCGTCTTGATGTTGACGAACTCGCGGATGCCGAACTCGCTCAACTCGCGTCCGTAGCCCGACCGCTTCACCCCGCCGAAGGGCAGACGGGGGTCGGAGGCCACCGGGGCGTTGACGAAGACCTGGCCTGCCTCGAGGCGGTCGATACATGCCTCGGCATCGGCGGGATCGTTGGTCCAGACGCTCGACCCGAGACCGAACGGCGCGTCATTGGCAAGGTCGATGGCTTCCGCAACGTCCTTCACGCGGAACAGCATCGCTACCGGTCCGAAGAGCTCTTCCCGGAACACCGGCGACTGGCGGGACACGCCGGCGAGGATCGTGGGCGCATAGTAGTAGCCTGGCCCGTCGATACTGCGGCCGCCCGTGAGAACCGTGGCGCCGCCCTCGCGTGCGCGGGTCACCTGATCGTGCAGATCATCGCGGATCTTCGCAGTCGCGAGCGGGCCGACATCGGTGTCAGGCGACATCGGATCGCCTACGCGAAGAGCCTCCATCCGCTGCACGAAACGGGCCTCGAATTCGTCATAGATTGCGGCCGCCACGATGAATCTCTTCGCGGCGATGCAGGACTGTCCGTTGTTGATGACGCGGGCCCCGACGGCCGCGGAGGCGGTCGCGTCAGGATCGGCGCTCGTCATGACGATAAACGGATCGCTCCCGCCCAATTCGAGAACCGTCTTCTTTATCTCGGAGCCGGCGGCGCTGGCTACGGCGCGTCCGGCCGGTTCGCTGCCGGTGAAAGTTGCGGCGGCGATCCGGGCATCCCTGAGCAGCGGTTCCACCCGGTTCGCCTCGATCAGCAGGACCTGAAACACGCCTTCGGGGAAACCGGCCCGCAACAGGATCTCCTCGATGGCGAGTGCGCACTGCGGCACGTTGGATGAGTGTTTCAGCAGTCCGGTGTTGCCGGCCATCAACGCCGGTGCAGCGAAGCGGAACACCTGCCAGAACGGGAAGTTCCAGGGCATGACGGCCAGCACGGGACCCAGCGGCTGGAAGCGGACGAAACTGCGGGAAGCGCCGGTGACAACATTCTGGTCGGCCAGATACCGCTCGCCGTGCTCAGCATAGTAGCGGCACCCGGCGGCGCATTTCTGAGCTTCCGCGATGGCCGATTTCAGAGTCTTGCCCATCTCCAGCGTCATCAAACGTCCGAGGCGCTCGCTCTCGCCGTCGAGTATATCGGCGGCTTTCAGGAGCCACCGCGCCCGCTGCCGATATCGCGTCCCGCGGTGTTCGCGAAACGCCGCTGACGACAGCGCCACCGTGCGCTCCAGCTCAGCTTCGGTTAACGGCGCGAAGGTGCGGAGAGTCTTTCCGTCTGCGGGATTCACGCTGGCGATCGCCATAGTTCTCATTGTGTATCATGGACTCCGACCAGCACTCCCCGCAAAATTTGAGAGACGAACGGCAGCGGGAACACACCGTTTCGCTGTGCATCCGGGCTGGCGGGAGTTTTTTCCCGGCAGGGTGCAATTTACGAGACGTCGATGGACCAGAGGCGTTATCGGTTTCGTGCCCTGCCGGAAACAGTCCGGTGGGTGTGTGCGTACGGCACGGACGTGAGCGCGCGGGTACACCCTGCACCCTAATACTTTTTTGCAGTGAAGACGATAAGCTTCTGAAGTTGATTCATGCGTATGAAGGCCAGGTTGAATCGAAATGGCACCGCGCAGCATCGAAACTCGGTGGCACTTGAATTGCTGACGGGATGTGGTATGATTTTTGGAGCCCAGTCTGAACCATCGGCTGCCTTCCTCGGGCGCTCCGGTTATCATTACGAAATCTTGCGGTACGGACTGAACTTTTTTAGGGGTCGTCACGTCTAATCCTCTTGACGATCCAAGCTGTAGATAGAAGGAGACTTACGATGACGAAGACCGAACTGAATAAATATAAAGAGATTCTTGAAGCCCGACAGGCAGAACTTGCTCAGGTAATCAGGAACCGCGACGGAATCACGATCGAGAAGAGCCCGGACGCACTGGACGAAGTACAGAACGCGGCGGAACGCGAACTTGCTATTCGCAACCTCGACCGTGAATCAAACCTGTTGCGCAACGTGCGGGCGGCCCTGCGCCGCATCGATGAGGGCACGTTCGGTGTGTGCGTGCATTGCGAAGAGGACATTAATCCGAAGCGCCTCAACGCTGTGCCGTGGACGCCCTACTGCATCCGCTGCCAGGAGATTGCAGACCGCAATCAGGAAATGGTTGGCACGGAAGACTTCGACAATCTGCTGGTCAACGCAGCCTGAGCTCCGGCATCTCGGTCTTCGCAGCCGTTTGTTCACGCCAGGGCGCGGTTCGGAACCGCGCCCTTTGTGCGAATGGTCGCCCAAAGATCGCGCTGCCTGGGTGAAATGGCGCGTCACACACGCCAGCCGATTGCGGTAACCATCCTGCCTGACCCCTCCCTATCCCTCCGATAAGAGTGAAACCGCGCAGAGTCGCAGCGCGTGCAGAGATCAGCTGTGAAGATTCTGTCGGATGGTACGCCGGCTTCCACAAGCTGCCGCCTGTTCGCTTCCGGAAGATCGATGTACGTTTTCGACCGCAGGTCGTGCCGTTCCGGGAACAGTGCCGCGAACTCTGACGCCACTTCCGGTCCCACTTCGAAACAGCAGCGCCCGATCGCAGGACCGATGGCCACGGCCAGCGCCGCCGGGTCGCTGCCGAAATGCTGACGCATTGCTTCGACACTTCCGACAGCAATACGGCTGACTGTGCCACGCCACCCGGCATGAATCGCCGCCACCGCGTGGTGGTCGGGATCGGCGATCAGGATGGGCACGCAGTCGGCCGTGCGCACGGACAGCGCGAAACCGGAACGATCGGTAATCAGCGCATCCGCTTCACCCAGACTGCCCGGCCCCCGAGCGAGCACAACCCGATCGGAATGGATCTGCTTCACGGTGGCCGAGGGCTGACCAGGCCAGCCCTGTGACTGGCGAGTCCCGAACCCGTGAATCAGTCCGGGAATGAACGACAACGCGGCGGAGTGGATCACCCCGGAAGAGTCAATGGAAAATCCGCGTTCATACGTGTTCATCCGCGGCCCGTTGCTTATTGCCCCTTGAGAACCTCGGCGATCTCCTTCTCGGGCACGGCGCCCTCGCGGATCACGCGCCACCAGGGTTCGGTGATGTCCACCGTGGTCGCGCCGGCGCCGCTGCACGAGCCGCCATCCAGTACCAGGTCCACTCTGCCGTCCATCATGCCGAACACCTCGATACCGCTCCGGCAGGTGGGACTACCGGAAATGTTGGCGCTGGTGGAGATGAGCGGCTGATCCAGCATTTCGAGCAGAGCGTTTCCGACGGCCGCCGTAGACTGCCGCATGGCCAGCCGGCCGGTGTTGCCCGTAACCTTCAGAGGCACGCGCGCGGACGCCGGAACAATGATGGTGAGGGGGCCGGGCCAGAATCGCCGGGCCAGCAGATGAAAGCGGCCGGTCAACTCCCGCGCAAGCTCCTCGGCCATGAGCGCGCCGCTCACCAGCATGGGCAGCGAGCGATTCGGCTCGCGTCCTTTCGCTTCGAACACGCGGCCCACGGCGCGCAGGTTGAAGGGATCGGCAACCAGAGTGTACAGCGCGTCAGTCGGGATTGCGACCAGTTCGCCACGGCGGATGGCGCCCGCGGCGCGAGCGATTGCTTCAGGACTCGGCTTCTCGGCATCGAGTTCTACCAGATCGGTTGCCAATCAGTTCACCAGGCCTTCACTGGCCGAGCGGCCCTCGATTACGGAGGCAACTTCGATAGCCATACCGTAGCGGCCGAACGGCGCGCTGAGTTGCACGCCCTGCACCAGCGGGCGCACTCGGCGAACCATGTCCTGGGCGATGGCGATGCCCTCGCGTCTGGCAGCCTCGGCGCCATCGGCCCGGCGCATCCGTTCCATGTATTCCTGCGGCACCGGCACGCGCAGCTCGTTCACCATGAACTCCGCGTTGCGGTAGCTGGTGAGCGGCCAGATACCCGCGATGACGGGAATGTGCACGTGCTCCGTCCGGCGCAGAAACGTCTCGAGCAGATCGAGATCGAATACCGGCTGAGTGACGGCGTACTCGGCCCCGCCCTGCACCTTCCACTCGAAGCGCCTGACCTCTTCATCCATATTGAGCGCTCCCGGATTCGCGCCGACTCCGAGCAACAGCGCCGTCTGCGAGCCCATGGGATTGCCGCCGATATCCAGGCCGCGGTTGAGATTGTTAACGATGTTGGTGAGGCCGATGGCGTCCACGTCGAACACGGCAGTCGCGTCCGGATAGGTGCCCATGCGCGGCGGATCGCCGGTGATGCAGATGAGGTTTCGCACTCCCGCGGCGTGCGCGCCCAGCAGCTCCGATTGAATACCGAGGATGTTCCGGTCGCGGCAACAGAAATGGAGCACGGCTTCGATGCCCGCGTCGCGCTGTATGATCTGGCAGGTCACCTGAGCGCTCATGCGCGCGCTGGCGCGGGGGCCATCGGGAACATTGATGCAATCGATGCCGTTGGCGCGGCACAGGCGCGCACCTTCCACCTCTTTCGCGGGATCCACGCCGCGGGGCGGCAGAATCTCCACGAACGAGACGAACTGCCCGGCCGCCAGCTTTGCGCCCAGCCTGCTTTTGTCCGCAACCGGCGCTTTCGGCAGCGCGGCCTCGGCTGCTTTCGCCTCGTCCACCGTAACGGTCGCAGCCCGCTGCACCGGCTGGAGAGAGCGCACTTCGGAACGAATCGCTTTGATGTGCTCGGCCGTGGTGCCGCAGCAGCCGCCCACGATGCGCACGCCTGCCCACAGGAACCGCCGGGCGTACTGAGCCATGTATTCCGGCGAGCAGAGATACATGTTGCGGCCTTCGACTGTCACCGGCAGCCCCGCGTTCGGCATTGCGCTAAGGGGCTTCTGCGTATGCCTGGCCATGCGCTCGATTGTCTCGAGCGTCACCTTAGGCCCGGTGGAACAATTCAGCCCGATCGCATCGGCGGGCCACTCGTTCAGCCTCGCGGCGAACGTCTCGGGAGCGGTACCATCGCGCAGGCTGCCGGAATCGTCGATGGTCACATGCGCGATGATCGCCATCTCCGGCCCGGCGGCCTCGCGCGCGGCATAGATGGCCTCCCGTACTTCGTTCAGGTCGAAGAAGGTCTCGAGAATCAGCAGATCGACGCCGGCCGCTACCAGCGCGCTCGCCTGTTCGCGGAAGACATCCCGCGCCTCGGCAAACGAGGTGGGGCCCAGCGGCTCGATGCGCACGCCGAGGGGACCGATAGCTCCCGCAACATATGCCTTGCCCTGAGCCGCTTCCCGGGCCAGACGGACGCCGGCTTCGTTGATGGCCGCCAGCTTATCGGCCATGCCGAACGCCGCCAGCCTGGTGCGGTTCGCGCCGAAGGTGTTGGTTTCGAGGATCTCGGCGCCCGCGCGAACATATTCTTCGTGGATCTCCTTCACCACACCGGCGGCCGAGAGGTTCAGCTCGTCGTAGCAGCGGTTAATAAAGATCCCTTTCGAATACAGGACGGTACCCATGGCGCCGTCGGCCACGAAGACGTGTTCTGTCAGTCGGGCTCGAAACTCGGCGGCTCTGGATTCGGTGGCTAAAGGGGTTACGGTCGGCATCTCTCAGGAAACAAGCCGGCAGCGGGTACAGGGCGATTGTACCGCACTGGCGCAAATCAAAGCTGAGCCGCGACTGTAAAAGGAGCGGTAACGACGTGTCCTTTACCCGGCAGACTTGCTGTGGTGTACCGCTCCTTTTAAAGTCGCGGCTCCGCAGGCTCACCGATTCCGAATAAAGCATGATATTTCGTCGGCAGCGGCGACGGCCGGAAGTCTTTCCCCAGAAAGATGTGGCGCGTCAGGCCGGACGCAATGAGCTCGGAACCGACCAGAAGCTCATACGAGAACTCCACCATCCGGCGGTTTGCCCGGGATACCGATGTTCGGATGGTGACCTCGTCGTCATATCGCGCCGGCCGCCGGTACTCGCATTCGGCCCTTATAACCGCGAGAACGATTCCGTCCTGTTCTTCCATGTCCCGGTAGCGGACGCCAGCCGCCCTGCAGTACTCCACCCGTCCGAGTTCCATCCAGATGAAGTAATTCGCATGGTAAACGACGCCCATCTGGTCCGTTTCGGCGTAGCGGACGCGCGTTGTTGTCTCGTTCGCAGGCATTCGCTGGCGGGTCAGACCGCGCGAGCCATGGACTTAGGGTCGGCCGATTTGTCGTCGTTTTTCGGTTCCCTCAGACGCCGGTCATAGAACTGCAGCCGGCATCTCCAGCAGTGGTATAGCGGTGCGCCGAACAAACCCTGCAGATGGCGGAAGGGATTCAGGTCCATATCGTCAATCGCGTCCTGGTTGCGCAGGACGCTCAGATCGCCAGACCTGCATTTTGGGCAGTTTGCATGCGGCGCGCGGTCGATACGGGGCACTGTCACTCGCGTGTGGCAGGCTTCGCAACGGAACGCCGCAACACACGTGAGTTTCTCCAGCCAGCTGCGCCGGCTGCGCTGAGTTGGCCCACTACATTGTGGACACCGATACATTGAGTGTTCACAGGAGTGTATCACAAATGGGTTACACGATACCCGAAAAAACCCTTGAGACATACGGAAACGTTCGATTATCCTGCCGGACAGCCGCAATTACGGTTTCGCTTTCGCCAGGCCGTGCTCGAATTCGAGATGCAGCCGGATGCCTTCGATCCAGACAGGCCCGCGATCATGGTTGTAGGCGGGATTATTCACATGTTGGAGGTCAAAGGCGGCAAATACGCCGGAAATCACGCGGGCATTGTAGTAGCTTTCCCACACATACTCGGGGGCATAGTTCAGGCGGCCATCGCCGATCAGAAAATCGAGGCCTCCCCGCGCGAGGTAGAGCGCGTGCACGCCAGAGAGGCCGCCGACGGTAAGGGCAGTGGCCACGCTATCGTTGGAGCGGCGCCACCGGCGTCCGGCCAGAGAGACGCCGCCGCTGGCCAAACGGTCGATCGCGGTGAATGCAAATGATTCCGTCTTGCCGTCGTTCCAGCCGAGGCGAATGAACATGCCCAGGTCGGAAATTAACTCCTGATCGAAGCTGACTCCGGTTCCGTACTTGATAGTGCCGGGTCGGCGGGTCAGGGTGACGTCCGGCGTCTTGCCGGTCTGTTGCGCCAGACGCAGCGCCTCGGAATAGGTTCCGGCGTCGGCGTGGTTCGCGTAGCCGAGCAGGCGAATCGCGCCCGCGTGATTGTTCACGGCCCAGCGGCGCTCGGTCTCGAACACGTCGCCACGATCGCGAAAGACTCGCCGGTCCAGACTGCTTCCGTTGGCCACGCGGGGTTCGGCCGCGCTCGCGTACCGCCAGGACCAGTTCCTTGTGTGTACCTCGTGCACCCATCCCCACGTGTACCCGCGCACGTCGGCCGGGTAGTCCCACGCCCCGTTGTACATCGTGCCCCACGTCATGAACTGAGTCCGCGGATCGTGGCTGTAGCGGTTGTTGTCGAAGAAATCCGTTAGCGTGAACCTGCCGGCATAGATGGTGTAGCGAACCATGGGGCGGGACCCGGCAAGCTGGTTCTGATCGCTGTCGAACGATTCGCGCTCGCTGCCGAGACCAAAATCGTGCTGAATATACGCGCGGGCCAGATAAGGTTTCGGCGTCGCGCTGGCCACCCGCGGCAGTTCGCCGTTAGGCGCATCGGCGATCCCGTCCACATTACTGAAGCCACGTCCTCCGGCCAGTTCAGGATCGATGTAGATTATGGTGTTGTCATCCACCCGGAGTCCCAGGAACAGGGTGCCGGTAAGGGAGACGCGCCACTCGGTGATGGGAAGAAGACTGAGCGGCCCGGTGTAAAGCGCGTTGAAGGGGCCGTGGTGCTGGCCGATGGAAGTGGCCTGCCAGAAGAGGTTCCAGCGCTCATTGGGCGTGGGTTTCTCCGGCGTTTTGTTCTCCTGCTGCCGCGGCGCCTCGCCATCGGGGGGCGGGTTCTCGGCCGGAGGCTGCTGCGCAGCGGCAAGGATCGGCGCGAGGCTACAGGCAAAGAGAGCGATCAGCATCGAGGATGAATACGTCCGGCGGGGCCAGACGTCCACCCCCGCGCTCCTTTGATTATCCGGCGTGCGTATTACAAACAGGTAACGGCTCAGGCCGCGGACAGCCGGGCCAACCACCAACGTCGCAGAGCGACAAAGAACCAGACCGCCTCAACGAGGCCAAAGGGCCACGCGCCCTGAAGGAAGCCATAGGCGGATGCCAGCGCGCACGAGCCGGCAAATGCCAGAATGAACCACGGGCTGCGCTTCTCCAACGCGTAGGACACAAGCATGGCAGTGACCGCAAACAGGCCGAAAGCCGTAAGCGCGTTCATATTACACTGGGATGCGCCAGGTCGGGTTGCCGGCGCTATAATGTGGCGGATTCCGATGGATACCTTCACCGCCGAACAGCGCAGCGAGGTGATGCGGCGCGTTCGCGCTGTCGACACCGGGCCGGAAATGACGGTGCGGCGGCTGATTCACGCCATGGGATTCCGCTACCGCCTGCACTGCCGTGAGCTCGCGGGCACGCCCGATCTGGTGTTTCCCGGCCGCGCGAAAATCATCTTCGTGCACGGTTGTTTCTGGCACTCGCACGCCTGCCGCGCGGGCAGGAACCGGCCGGTGACGAACAAGCGCTACTGGCTCGCCAAACTGGAACGCAACCGGCAGCGCGACAGCGCCAATCGTGCACGGCTGAGGCGCGCCGGATGGGATGTGCTGGTCGTCTGGGAATGCCAGTTGAAGGACTCGGAGCGGCTGGGGGATCGGATTCGGCGTTTTCTGGAGACATGAAGTGGGGCAGGAATATGTTCCTGCCCCCATAGACAAAGCGATCAGATCTTCTCTTCGATGCGCATTCCGTAGAACGAGCGGTAGACGAAGAACACGGAAATCAGGAAGAAGACCAGCGCGAGCACGTGCGCAAAGCCGCTTCCCTGCGATTCATTGAACGATACGGCCAGTTCCACCGCGAGCAGCCCGAACAGCGTGGTGAACTTGATGATGGGATTCAGCGCAACCGAGGACGTATCTTTGAACGGATCGCCCACCGTGTCGCCTACCACCGTGGCATCGTGCAACGGGGTCCCTTTCTGCTTCAGCTCGGTTTCGACAATCTTCTTCGCGTTGTCCCAGGCGCCGCCGGCGTCGGCCATGAAGATGGCCTGATACAAGCCGAACAGCGCGATGGAGATCAGGTAGCCGATAAAGAAGTACGGCTCGACGAACGCAAAGGCCAGGGTGGCGAAGAACACGGTCAGGAAGATGTTGATCATGCCCTTCTGGGCGTACTTAGTGCAGATCTCCACTACTTTCTTCGAATCGGTGACTGACGCCTTGGTGGTGCTCTCGAGGTGGATGTTGGCCTTGATGAATTCCACCGCCCGATAAGCGCCGGTGCTGACCGCCTGCGTGGACGCGCCGGTAAACCAGTAGATTATGGCGCCTCCGGTAATCAGCCCGAGCAGAAACGGCGGGTGCAGGATGGAGAGGTTGGCCAGAAGCTCCGGCCGCAGTCCATGGGTGAGAGCCACGATGATGGAGAAGATCATGGTGGTGGCGCCGACGACGGCCGTTCCGATCAGCACCGGTTTCGCGGTCGCCTTGAAGGTATTACCGGCGCCGTCGTTCTCTTCGAGGTTCTCCTTGGCGCGCTCGAAATCGACGTTGATGTTGAAATCCTTCTTCAGCTCACCGGCAATGCCGGGAATGGTTTCCACCTGGGAGAGCTCGAACACAGACTGCGCGTTGTCCGTCACCGGGCCGTAAGAATCGACCGCGATGGTCACCGGGCCCATGCCGAGGAACCCGAACGCCACCAGACCGAACGCGAACACCGCCGGAGCCATCATGAGCGTTAACGGCATGTACAAGCTGACCACGTAGGCGATGGACATCAGCGACACCATCGCCAGACCCAGCCAGTACGCGCTGAAGTTGCCGGCCACGAACCCGGCCAGAATGTTGAGGGAAGCCCCGCCCTGCCGCGATGCGGCAACCACCTCACGGACATGCCGCGAATTGGTGGAGGTGAATACTTTCACCAGTTCCGGGATGATCGCGCCCGCCAGCGTGCCGCAGGTGATCACGGTGGAGAGTTTCCACCACAGCGAGGGATCGCCGGCCAGATCGGGAATCAGCAGGTACGAAATGATGTATGTGACCACGACGGAAATGATGGACGTCAGCCATACCAGCGAAGTGAGCGGGTGTTCGGCGTTGAACTTAGCCGCGTTTCCAAACCGCGCTCTGGCAATGGCCCCGTTGAGGAAATAGGACAGCCCTGAAGAGATGATCATCATGACGCGCATGACAAAGATCCACACCAGCAGTTGAACCTTCAACTCCGGCTTGTAAACGGCCAGCAGGATGAATGTGATGAGCGCCACGCCCGTGACGCCGTAAGTTTCGAATCCGTCGGCGCTGGGGCCTACCGAATCGCCCGCGTTATCGCCCGTGCAATCGGCGATCACGCCGGGGTTCCGGGGATCGTCTTCCTTGATCTTGAAAACGATCTTCATCAGGTCGGCGCCGATGTCGGCGATTTTGGTGAAGATGCCGCCCGCGACGCGCAACGCCGCCGCTCCGAGCGATTCACCGATCGCGAACCCGATAAAGCACGGGCCCGCGTAATCGCCGGGCACGAACAGCAGGATGAACAGCATGAGGAACAGCTCCACGCTTATCAGCACCATGCCGATGCTCATACCTGCCTGCAGCGGGATCTGGAAACCGGGGAAAGGCCGTCCTCCCAGGCTGGCGTGCGCTGTTCGCGAGTTGGCGAACGTGTTCACGCGAATGCCGAACCACGCGACGCCGTAGCTGCCGCCGATACCGATCAGGCTGAACAGCAGAATGATTGGCAGCGTGGTACTCACGGGCTTGCCGGGCACCGGAGCCAGGAACCCGAAGTACAGCACAATCACAGCCGCGATGAAGATCCAGAGAACGATCAAAAACTTGCCCTGCGTGATGAGGTACGTCTTGCAGGTTTCGTAGATGAGCTCGGAGATCTCGCGCATCGACCGGTGCACCGGCAGATTGCGCAGACGCGTATAAGTGACAAAACCGAAAACCAGGCCGAGCAGAGCCACGCCCATGCCATAGATCAGCAGGGTTCGGCCGGATACGCCCAGGGCAGTGGGCACATCAAGACTGGGCAGAATCAGAGACGCTTCGCCACCCGCGGAGTTCGGCGCGGAGTCCTGGGCGAATGCGCGGGCCGGCGCGGCGACCAGGAAAATCGCGACCAGCAATGCCGGGACCAGAAACGTGAACAGCCGGCGGCACGTCATCTTATGACGCCGGAGCGAAAAACAAGCAAAGAGTGCAGAGTACGACTGCATTCAAACCTTTCCTTCCGTCTCCAAATGGAGAGTTGTCAAAAGTTAGTAGGGGCTAACACCGTATTATTTCACACGGACTTCGCGGAACGCGCGCAGAAAGCGCGCAGGCCGGCTTCGGGGCTGAAACCACCTGATTTGAGCATATTACAATCGCCAGCGAATGTCAGAGAGGTGGAAACGGGCGGTCTTATGAAGCGGTGGGAGGATGACCGTTACCGAGCATCTTCCGCTCGACTTCGGCAAGCCGGTCTTCAAGCAGCGCCAGCCGCTCGTCAAAACCGATTACCGCCGTGGTGACGGCGCGGGAGCGGAGTTCGTGGGTGCGGGCCCACTGGTGAAAGGCGGTGAGCAACGACGTCTCGCTCTTCTCGATCCGCTGCTCGAGCTCCTCCTTCAAAGTCGCCATCCTGCCGTCGACGTGCTCAGCAAACCCCTTCAGCAGGATCTCCATCTCTGCGCGCGTGACTGGCTGATCCATATCGTCCATTATTATGCTCGTTCGTGAAGTGGACGACAAGGCCCTTTGTTCTCAGACGACCTCGAGAATCAGGCACTTCAGGTAGTGCGTCTCCGGCACCGTCAGCAGGATCGGATGATCGCGCGCCTGGGTGCGCCGCTCCACAACCCTGAGGACGCGGCCGGCATCCAGCGCCGCTTCCGCCACCACCTGCAACAGCATCGCCTCGGTCAGGTGATGCGAGCAGGAGCACGTTGCCAGTACGCCGCCCGGTCCGAGCAGACGCAGCGCCCGGAGGTTGATGTCCTTGTAGCCGCGCGCGGCCTGCTCCACGGCTGACCGCGACTTGGCGAACGCGGGCGGGTCGAGAACGACGGTGGAGAACCTGCGCCGGGCCGATGCATAAGCCGCCAGCACATCGAAGACGTCCGCCTCGCGAAACGAGATGTTCCCGGCGCCGTTGCGCTCCGCATTGCGGCGCGCGCGTTCCAGGGCCGCGGCCGAGCTGTCCACCGCTTCCACCGAATCGCACCGCGAAGCCATGTGCAGCGCGAACCCGCCGGCTGACGTGAAAAGATCCAGCGCATTGCCGCGCGCGTACTGCGCCACGGCCAGGTAATTCTCGCGTTGATCGAGAAACACGCCGGTCTTCTGCCCGTGCCGCAGATCGGCATCCAGATCGAGCCCGTTCATGTGGATGTCGACGCTGTCGGGGACCTCGCCGGCCAGCACTTCGGTCGCCAGCGGAAGCGATTCCTGTTTTCGCACCAGCGCATCGTTGCGGGCCATGACGCCGCGCGCGCCAAACTCCTCCACCAGGATCGCGGCGATTTCGTGCTTCAGGCGGTCCATGCCCTGGTCGAGGGTCTGGATGACGAACGTCTCGCCGTAACGGTCGATCACGAGCGCGGGGAGGCCATCGCCTTCGCCGTGCGCGAGCCGATATGCGGTGGTGTCCGCCACCACGCGGTCGCGATACGCGGCGGCTGCTCGCAGGCGCGCCAGCAGGAATGCGCGGTCGATCGGTTCCATCCGCGCGCTGAGCATACGCAGGCAGATCTGCGAAGTGGAGCTGTAGTGCGCCGTGCCGAGGATGCGGCCTGCGGGGTCGATGACAGCCACGGAATCGCCGGGCTGCGCGCTGCCACGGTCGATCACATCACTGGAGAAGATCCAGACGTGGCCGGAGTCGATGCGCGCCGCGCCTTTGCGACTGACGCGAACTCGAGGAAGGGAATCGGGCATTTGGGCCGATCCCATTATGCGGGTTTAGCGCGGGGGCGCCCTCATCACGGTCGCGCGTCATCGCTGCACGAAGGTAGCGGTCCACGAGATTTGCCGGCACGGCGCCCTGACCCTGCATGACCATCCGGAGACTCGGACGCGGCGCAAAGGGAATCCCGCCCACCGTGAGATTGTGTCTTTGGTTCACCCGGAGTAGCGGGGGCGCGGGGCCGGGTCAACTTGTTCGTGAAAGGCCCGCTGCGGTAGTACACTGTTCCTGATGGATCAGCTCGAAATCAGCAGCAGCGACGGACGAAACGGCGCTCGCATCCTGCGCTTGCGCGGGGTTCTCACTCTGCTTACGCTTTTCGATTTTCAGAAGACCGTCCGAGGCGAAGCTGCCGGGCCCCTGATCCTCGATCTGGCCGACTTGCAATACATGGATTCGGCCGGCCTCGGGGCAATCCTTGGCGCCTTTGCGTCATGCCAGCGCCACAACCGCGCATTCGGCGTGACCGGTGCGTCTGAGCGCATCCAGACGCTTTTCAAGGTGACTCACGTCGATACCGTGCTGCCGGCGTACGCCTCGGTTGAGGATGCCGAGACGGCTGCAGCCGCGAAAGCATAAGACCCTCTTACAGCACCAGCACCGGATGATAAACGTTCGGCAGCCGCGCCTCGCCGATGGCGATTAGATCCCCCGTCTGCGATATGGCTTTGACGTAGCGAGTGTCGGGCCGCACCCGGAAGGGCGAGACCCGGAAATCGCGACCCTGGCGGATCTGGCCGGCCGTGATCCCGTCGACGAACTCAGCGGGGAACTGCGGCAGCAGCTTCGACGCGGGGATCAGGGCCTCGGCGAGCCTGTCCCGGGCCGCCAGTTCCGTCAGCTCCGGAATGGTCCGCGCCTGATCCTCGCTGAAATCGCCCGATGCGGTGCGCCGCAATTCATCGAGGAACGCTCCGCAGCCCAGAGCCTGGCCGGCGTCGTGGGCGATGCTGCGCACATAGGTTCCGGCGGAGCAGTGGATGAGCAGCCGCGCCCGCGGCGGCTCGAAGGCCGCGACCTCGAGCGAGTGCACGGTCACTTCCACCGGCGCCAGTTCCACCGGCTCGTTCCTGCGGGCGAGCTTGTAGGAGGGTACGCCTCCTACCTTTCTTGCCGAGACAGCGGGTGGAGTGAGCAGGAAGGTTCCGCGGAAACGGTCGAGGACGGACTCGAGGTCCGTGGCGCTGAAGCCGACCGGCGCCGGTTCCGATGTGGGCGCGCCGTCCCGGTCGTACGTGCTGGTGGAATAACCGAACCGGATCCACGCATCGTACTTCTTACCGCTGGCCGTGAAGAACTGCGCCAGGCGCGTCGCCCTTCCCACCACCAGTGGCAAAACACCGGTGGCCAGAGGATCGAGAGTTCCCAGATGGCCCACGCGCCGCGTTCCCGCAAGCCTGCGCAGACGGTTCACCACGTCATGCGAGGTACAACCGGCGGGTTTGTCGGCGACTATGATGCCATCCACGCTTTCAGCCTATCAGTCTGTTACTGCCTCAACGGGCGGTAAAATCGAGAGAGCCACTGTTACACGGGCGCGTAGCTCAGGTGGATAGAGCATCGGCCTTCTAAGCCGAGGGTCGCAGGTTCGAGTCCTGCCGCGCCTACCAATTCGGCGTGCGCGTTTTTGGCACTACTCGTGCTCATCCTCAAGCAGGAGGAGTCGAAAATGTTCCTGATACTTTTTGCGGTGCTGGTGCTGATGTGGCTGCTGGGATTCGCCGCGTTTCACATTGCGGGTGGATTCATCCATCTGCTGCTGATCCTGGCCGTAATTTTCCTGATCCTGCACTTCGTACGCGGCCGCAGCATTGCCTGACGCCGCAACAGGGGCGCGCGCCGCGTGAAATCAGGCAGACCCGCCCCTGCAGCAGGACCGAGACGATCAGTCCTTAATTCCCTTTGCTCTCACCCCTGTATTCCGGATGCCTGCGCAGGTACGCCGCAATGAAGCTGCACCGCGGCACGATGCGCAGACCTCGCGAACGCGCATACTCCAGACCGGCCCGGGCCAGCCTCGCTCCGTTTCCCCGTCCCTCAAACGCAGGCGGGACGGCGGTGTGTGTAAACACTATGTCATTGCCGCGGAGGAAATACTCGAGAACCGCCAGTTGCCCGTCGAGGGCCAGTTCGAACCGGCTCTGCGCTTCGTTGTGTACAACGCTCGTCTCAGTCACACTACCTGGACGCGCCACGCAGGCTACAATGCTGTTCATATGCGTGTTTTTCCCGTATTGCTGGCGTGCTCGGCCGTGTTCGCGGCGACGCCGGCGCTGAAATCGGCATTCGACAAGCCGGTGTTCGAGGATTACGTCCGGCATCTGCTTGCGGTCACGAACTCCGAGGTCAAAGTCTCCGTTGACGATCCGAAGCCGTCCCCCATCCCGGGGCTGAAGGAGGTGGACGTGCACCTCACCTACGGCCCAGCCTCGCAGGATATTCCTTTTTACGTGTCCGCCGACGGCCGGCACGTGGTCCGCGGTGAAATTTTCAACATCAACCAGAGTCCGTTCCAGGCGGCCCTCGCCGCGCTGAAGCCCGACGGCGCGCCCGCTTACGGCGCCGGACCGGGCGCGCCGATCACCATTGTCGTGTTCAGCGACTTCGAATGTCCGCTCTGCAAGGACGAAGCGCTCAGCTTGCGCAAGAATGTCGTCGCGGATTTTCCGGACAAGGTCCGGGTGTACTTCAAGGACTTCCCCCTTTCCTCCATTCATCCCTGGGCCGCGCCGGCTGCTATCGCGGGCCATTGCATGTATCAGTTAAGCCCAGCGGCTTTCTGGCAGTACCACGACTGGCTTTATGAAAACCAGGCCGATATTACCATCGAGAACTTCATGCCGAAAGTGGAGGAGTTCGCGAAATCGAAGGGGCTCGATCTGGTGCGGTTCGGCGCATGCCTGCAGGACCGGGCGGCGGATGAGAAGGCCCTGAACGCCGAGATTGCCGAAGGGAAAGCCCTCGGAATCGATAAGACCCCGACTATATTCGTGAACGGCCGGAAGCTGGAGGGCAACATCCCCTGGGACGGCATGAAGATGCTGATCCAGTACGAGCTCGATTACCAGAAAACGCATCCGGCATCCGCCGCCGCAGCCTCGAACGAGAAGTGCTGCGAGGTGACCATTCCGACGGCGACGGGAAAGTAGGGCCCCGCTACGGCAACGCCGCAATCACCCGATCGATCTCTTCCGGCGTGATGTAAAAGTGCGGCGACATGCGGACCCAGCCCTGGCGCGGTGCGCAGACGATGCCCTTTTCGCCCAGATCCCGGACGATCATGCGGCTGTCGATCTCCGGGTGGCGCAGGCTGACAATGCCGGAGCCGGTTGCCGGGCGGCGCGCCCCGAGGATCTCATAGCCTTTCGCCGAGGCGCCGGCCGCCAAACGGTCCGCCAGCGCCTGCACCACCGCCCCAATCGATGCTGGTCCGGCCTCCAGCACCAGATTCAGCGCCGCACGCAACCCGAAGCAGCCAATGGTGTTCAGGGTTCCGCATTCGTAGCGGCCCGCATCCTGCCGGAGCGCCATCTCGCGCGAAGCATAATCGGCGTAAGTGGCCGTATTCGTCCACCCGAATTCCAGCGGCTCGATGCGATCCTGCCAGTCCCGCCGGACAAACAGCACGGCGCACCCTTCCGGCCCCAGCAGCCACTTATGACCGTCGGCGGACAAGGCGTCGATGTGCGCCCCCTCCACATCCAGCGGAAAGGCGCCCAGGCCCTGAATCGCATCCACGAAGAAGAAGCAGCCGTGGCGGGTGCAAATCTCGCCCAGCGCCTTCAGATCCGCTCGCCGGCCGCTGAGGTACTGGACGAAACTGATGGCCAGCAGCCGCGCCCCACGGCAGGCCTCGTCGATGCGGTCGAGCGGGTCCGTAACGGACAGCCAGTCAACCTCCACGCGCCGGCTTTCCAGCCGTTTCCAGGGGTAGATATTTGACGGAAACTCTTCGCGAAAAGCGACCATCCGGTCCCCTGGTCGCCACGGGAACCCGTTCGCCACCATGGAGATACCTTCCGAGGTGTTCTTGGTAAGGGCGATCTCGTCGCGAGTGCAGCCGATGAGCGCAGCGGTGGACTGGCGGATGCCTTCGTAAGCGTCCAGCCACTGGTTGTAATGCAGCGATCCGAACTCGCAGGCGTCGTCGGCGAAGGTTTTCATCGCTTCCGCCACGCGGCGTGGAATGGGCGAAACCGCGGCATGGTTAAGGTAAATCATACGGCCGGCCACGGGGAATTCCTGGCGGTACCGGGCCCTGAGCTGCTCGCCGGCGTCGGCCCGGTCCGCGGCGGCCACTCCCGCAGCATTCAGCGAGGTTGTGCATTCCTCCCTGTTATTCACGAAACGCATGTCCACGAATATACGTTAAACTATTGGAAGGTTCACGGCAGGCTCGGTCCGTCCAGGAGTTCTATGACTCGTCGCCTCCTCTCGGTTCTCTTCGGTGTGGTCTTCGCGGGAGCGCTGATCACGCCCGGCTTTGCGGAAAACAAGGAAAAAGACCCCGACCAGATTGGCAATCGTGACGTCGGCAAGGGGGTCAATTTCTACTCCCTCGAGAAGGAGATCGCCATCGGCAAGCAACTCGCGATGGATGTGGAGCGGCAGTCGAAGATCATCGACGACCCGGTGATCTCGGAGTACGTGAATCGCGTCGGCCAGAATCTGGTCCGCAACTCCGACGCGAAAGTGCCGTTTACCATCAAGGTCATCGACGACGATCAGGTGAACGCGTTCGCCCTTCCCGGCGGGTTCTTCTTCGTGTATTCGGGACTGATCATGAAAGCGGACAATGAGGCCGAGTTGGCCGGCGTCATGGCGCATGAGATTGCGCACGTGGCCGCCCGCCACGGCACGCGGCAGGCTACACGCGGTGAAATCGCCAACCTGGCCACAATCCCGCTGATCTTCATGGGCGGCTGGACCGGCTACGGCATTCAGCAGGCCGCCAGCGTCCTGGTTCCGATCGGCTTCCTGAAATTCTCCCGCGCCTTCGAATCCGAGGCGGACATGCTCGGCCTGCAATACATGTACAAGGCAGGCTACGATCCCACGGCCTTTGTGGACTTTTTCGAAAAAGTGCAGTCGCTGGAAAAGAAGAAGCCGGGAACCATGTCGAAGGTTTTCTCCACGCATCCCATGACCGACGACCGCATCAAGGCCGCGCAGAAGAACATCCAGGAGATGCTCAAGGCGAAGCCGGAGTACGTGGTCACCACCTCCGAATTCAACGACGTAAAAGCCCGGCTGATGGCCATGCACAATCGCCGCAGGATAGACGACAAGGACGTGAACAAGCCGACGTTGCGCCGGTCGCCTGGCTCGACGCCCGGCACCGTGGACAGCGATGACGGCACGAAGAGCAAGGGCGACGACGAAGATCGTCCGACGCTGAAACGCCGTCCGAACGAATAAACGCTTTTCTCCCGCAGCAGTCGAGGGCCCGCGATTCCGGTCGCGGGCCTTTTCACGTTCAGGCCAGGATCGCCGGCCCGACAATAAAGGTGCATGCTCAACACGGCCTTACGGTGGCGCTGGGTCGCGGTTGCCGTTTTCGTCTTCTCGGCTGTACTGAACTATCTCGACCGGCAGATCCTGGCCACCATGGTCGACATCTGGCGCGATCCTTCCCGGCCCGCCGCCCTGAGCCCCGGCTTCGCGTTCAGCTACGCGGATTACGGCACGGTGCTGGCTGCGTTCTCCATTGCATACGCGATCAGCGCGCCGTTTATGGGGTGGTTCCTTGACCGTGTAGGCCTTAACCGGGGCATAGCGGCATCCGTCGCAGTCTGGGCCGTAGCTAGTCTCGGGACTGGTACAGTGCACAGCCTGAATCAGTTACTGTTCTGGCGGACCCTGCTGGGAGTCGCCGAAGCCGCCGGAGTATCCGCCCAGGCGAAGGTGAGCGCCATGTATCTGTTGCCGGCTGAGCGCGCGCTCGGCGCCGCCGCGCAACAACTCGGCCTCAGCATCGGCGCCGGTCTGGCCCCCCCGTTCACCGTGTACTTAGCCTATACCTGGAACTGGCGTTATGCGTTCATTGGCGCTGCCGTGGGCAGCATCCTCTGGATTCCTGTATGGCTCACAACGGCCAGGCTGATTCCCCCGGCTGTGGAAACGCCATCGGCGCGCCGTGAGAGCTCGTTCGCTCTGCTCCGCGACCGGCGGCTATGGGCGCTGATGGCCGCCAACGCGCTCGGCATGACGCTCTACAGCCTGTGGACCAACTGGACGCCCTCGTATCTGGTGCGGGTCCATCATCTTCAGCCGCGGCAGGCGGCGAACTATTCGTGGATTGTCCCCGTCGCCGCTTTCCTTGGCGCGGTGAGTGGAGGCGGGCTGTCCTGGTGGTGGATTCGCCGCGGCATGAGCGCCGTTGCGGCCCGCAAACGCGCCTGTCTGGCGGCGTCCGCGCTGGCTGTCGTAACTGCGTTCGTTCCTGCTCTGCCGACGCCCGCCATCGCCACTGCGGGCATGTCTCTCAGCCTGTTCCTGGTGGCCGCGTGGAGCACCAATCTATACACCATCCCGGTGGATCTTTACGGCGCGGCCCGAGCGGCGTTCGGCGTCTCCGCCCTGGTGTTTTCCTTCGGCGTCATGCAGGCCCTTGTATCGAGGCCGCTCGGCCAGGCGATCGACCATTACGGATTCACTCCGGTGTGCCTGATCGGCTCGGTGCTGCCCCTCGCCGGCAGCTTGCTGGTCTGGTGGCAGACGCGCGCAAGGCAGTAGTAGAGCAGGCTTTCAGCCAGGCCTTCAGCCTGCACTCTACGGTTCCACGATGTTGTTGCGCACCGCGTAGCGCACCAGCTCGCTGATGGAGTGCAGGTCGAGCTTGTTCATGATGTTGGTGCGGTGCGTCTCGGCGGTTTTCACGCTGATGTTCAGCACGGTGGCAACTTCCTTGTTGCTCTTGCCTTCGGCCAGAAGCTGCACGATCTCACGCTCGCGAGCGGTGAGCCGGCTGCGCTGGTGCGGAGTGTCAATGGGGCGCTCGGGCCCATGCAGGTACGCCGAGAGCAGCATGTCGGAGATGCGGCTGGAGAAGAAGGTGCGATGCTGCGAGAGCGCGTCGACGGCCGAAACCAGGTCGCGTCCGGCGTCGCTCTTCAGAACGTAGCCGCGCGCGCCCGCGTCCAGAACGTCGCGCACCACCTGTTCGGTCTCATGCATGGTGAGCACCAGCACCTGCGTCTGCGGGCTGATCCGAATGATGTTGCGCGTGGCCTCCAGCCCGTTCATTTCGGGCATGCCGATATCGAGCACGGCGACGTTGGGCTGCAGCTCTTTGACTTTGTCGACTGCTTCGCGCCCGCTGCCCGCCTCGGCCACCACCTGCCAGCCTGGCTGCGATTCGAGCAGCGAGCGCAGACCGCGCCTCACGATCTCGTGGTCGTCAGCGATGATGATGCGTACCTGTGTCACTGGTGGCGGCCTCCGCCGAACGTGTGCGCAAATGACGCCGGGAACCTGCCGATGGTCGCCCATGTCCCGAGCAAGTGCGGTACGCCCTCCTAACGCAAGATACAGGGATGTGAGGCATGAGGGCAAGTGGGGTCGTCGTTGCGAGCGACGATAGGTAGTCTGCGGGCCGCTTCTATTTTCCCAATACCCCGCGCTTCTCACGGACTACCCTGGCGGTGAAACCCGCAATTGCTGCATACGACAGAATGCAACTCCTCGACTTCACGGATGAGAATTCGGTGGACGCCGGGTCAGTTGTGCCACGGCGTTCCATCGTTCTGCGTTGATCCGCGGGTGATGCCTTCCCTGGTATCCGTGATAGCCCGGAATTGGAACTCGCCGATCGACGCTTTGCGACGGATCGGCGGATGCGAAACCGAAATCGGACAGGAACTGATCTTTACGATCTGGTGTCTACCTGGGATAGGCGGATGCCATGATAAGGCTCGCATTTCTATTCGGTGTCGTTGTCCCAGACGCGTCGTATCGATTCACTACCCGTGTTTTGCGCTGAAAGTTCAAAATTGCGGGTGACGGCGCTTCTTCCGAGGTCACGGCGGGTACGGGCAACCGCTACTCGTGAGTGCAGCCATGGACAACGCGAAGGCCTGGAGATTTCGGCCTGTTAGAAGCCATTTGGCCGGTCCCGCCTTTGTCGACATCGATTATCAGTTCGTAATCAGAGGTGTGCGCATCCCGCAGGAGAACGAAGACGTTAAGGTCATTTTCGAGCTGCCGAACAGGGTACTCGTCGAGGCCCCGTTCGATCCGAGCGTGCCCTGCCGCCTGACGCCAGGCGAGTGACCGCGTCTGGCGTCCCTAATAGCGCAGAATTGGAACCCGCTGATCGAAACTTTGAGGCGGATGAGTCCGTGCGCCGCCCTGTGCGATTTGCGCCGTTTTGGCGCGACGCCGCGAGCAGTTCGAACCTGCCGGTCGGGCCTCAGCAATCCGGCTGGCTCATCCCCGCGTTGCTTGAACCCTCCGCCACGGACTGCCCAGAGCCATCGTCAGGACTGCTGTTCCGCACGGCCGTAAACCGCATATCCGGCCTGAGAGAGCTGGCTCACGTATACTGTGGAGCAAAAGGCGACCTTACGAGTACTCGAACCGAAAGAGTCATATACAGGGCTATGGGTGCGCCCGTGATCTTCGCCGGTCTGGTGATGCTCTTTCTCAGCGGTTGGCTAGCCCGTTTGGAATGGATTAAGGTGGCGAAATGGCCAAGAACGGACGCGGTCCTCGTAAGCAAAGATGTTTCCGAGGTTGGCGCTCGTCTGGTGTTCCGCTACCAATTCTATCGGCGACGAGTCACCGGTACCGGGTTTGTCTGGGGTCCAAGGCAGAGAGTCGAGTCAGATCTTGCCTCGTGGTCGCCGGGAACAACACAGCAGATCGGCTATGACCCTGAGAATCCTGCCGAGGTCGAACCGATGCACGGCGATATTTCGATGCGGTTCTATGTCCCCGTCGCCGCTGCTCTGATTGGGGCGTTCTTTTTATGTGCCGGGACGGCGGTTTATCGATGGGGTTCGCCCGGGGCCAGGCCGTCAGCGGCCCCATCCGCGTGAACCCGTGTTCATCCGCGGCTATTCAGTAGCGGACTGATCGCAGTGGCGTCCCTAATAGCTGAGAATTGGAACCCGCTGATCGACAGTTTGAGGCGCATCGGCGGATGTGCCGTACTGTGCGAGGTTCGTGCCAGAACCGCCAGAACGTGAGCAGCGGCGTTTGGGCGAGACCATTGCGAACGCCTGCCTTCGGGTGTTTGTATATCCCAGCGTTGTATAGAACCCATGCTCAGGACTGCACAGTGCAGAACTCGTTCGCTCACACAATCTCTGTGGACTTCGCTGAGCGATATATTTGAGGCGTATGGTCAGTACGAGAACGTCGTTGCTGACTGCATGCCTTACTGCCGTCCTGGCCGCACAGCCTCGGCACTCGCCAAACATTCCGGTCCTGACCGTCTGCGAACTGCTTCGCAATCTTAACCACTACAGGGGCAAGGACGTCGTCCTTGTCGGCGTCGCTGGATGGACGTTCGACGGTGGCTTTTTCGATGAGCCTTGCGAACCTGGGGACCGTGTTTTCATACAGGGCCACCGATGGTTGAGTATGGTCGGTTGGGTCAGTAGAGGATTATCGGATCAGGTTCCAGTGGATGAGAGGACAATCCTGAACAAATTACTGCAGGTTCGTGGATACGCCGACATCGCCAATCACTGCCCGGCGCCCACGGTATCTTCCAACCGGAATTCGGCTGAAGTCTGTACCTGGTTTTTGGGCGACGTAGTTGCTGTATACGGTCGGATTGAAAGTCCGACGCGGCTGAGACCGCAGAGATTTCCGAAGAACCGCAACGTGCCGGGCAATGCATTCGGTGCGAACGGTACGGTGCCGGCGCGAATCCTGGCTACGGCGTCAAAGACCCTGGTGGCGGGGCGAGGCATTCTCGCTGCACCGAAGCCGCCGACGCGTTTGCCACCCGAACTGCCCGAGCCACCTGCCATCCCGGCGTCCACGGAAGTCCCGACGCCTCCATGGTTCCTTTCCTCGTGAGCATCTGCAGCCTCTAATGGACTCGCGTGGGACAGTCGTTCTTCGTGATGAATCTGGCGTCCCCAGGGGGATTCGAACCCCCGTTACCGCCGTGAAAGGGCGATGTCCTGGGCCTCTAGACGATGGGGACGATCGGGCGGGACAGCTCTACCTCTTTAATCTATCGGCTGCGGCGCGCCCGCGTCAAACCCCCGCGCCGGCGTTTCCGTTATGCTGGCGTAATGGCGCTCGAAAGCCTCATCCTTTTCGAAACGCCCGAACAGATCTTCACGCGCGTGTTTCGCGAGCTGAAACCGCGCACCGCGCCGCCCGGCATCTCCATCGAGTTCTGCCGCTTCGCCAACGCCAACAGCTTCATCCGGCTCGAGGACGGCAGCCTGCACGTGCGCATCACCGACGTGCTCGAAGGCGCGCCGGCGCCCATCCTGGAAGCGCTCGGCCACATCCTGCTCGGCAAACTCTATCGGCGCGAAACGCCCCGCTCCTGGTCCGACCGTTACCGCCGCTACCTCAACCGCAAGGACATCCGTGGAAGGCTGCACCTGGTCCGGCAGACGCGCGGCCGCAAGCTGTACACCTCGCCGCGGGGACGCCATTACGACCTGGAGCAGATGTTCGAGAATCTCAACTTCCGCTATTTCCACGGACTGATGTCGCGGCCCGCGCTGGGCTGGAGCCGGCAGCCGTCGCGCACCACGCTGGGACACTACGACGCCTCGCACAACGCCATCGTACTCAGCAGCATTCTCGATCGCGAGGGCGTGCCGCAAATCGCCGTCGAGTACGTCATGTTCCACGAAATGCTGCACCTCCGTTTTCCCGTGGACCATCGCGGCGCGCGCCGCTGCGTGCACACGCCGGAGTTCAAAAGGGCGGAAAAGGAGTTCGAGGGCTTCACTGAAGCGAAGGAATTGCTGAAGCGGCTGTAACCCCGGACGCCCCGGCCCGCGTCCGAACCCCGAGGAGCACAGATGTCCGCATTCCCGCAGGAACTCCGTTTCGCTATCCGCAATCTGCGCCGGAGACCCGGCTTCACCGGCGCGCTCGTAGCCATCCTCGCTTTGGGAATTGGCGCGAACACGGCCGTGTTCAGCATCGTGAACGCGGTTTTGCTGCGCCCGCTCGGGTACGGCGACACGGGCCGGATCGCCATCGTCTGGGAGAAGCGTGTCAAGGAGGGCACGCGGACCAACGGCGTCACGCCCGCCGATTATCTCGACTGGCGCGGGCAGAACCACGTTTTCCGAAGCCTCACCGCGCACGATGAGTCCTCGTTCATCCTCACGGGACAAGGCGAGCCGGAGCGCGTAACGGCAGTTCTGGCCACTGCAAATTTGCTGGATACCTGGGGCGTTGCCCCCAGCGCCGGGCGTGGCTTTGTACCCGCGGACGAACAGCAGGGCGGCCACGTCGCTCTGCTCGCGTGGGGCTTCTGGCAGCGCCGCTTCGGGGGACAGCGGTCCGCGCTCGGGCACACGCTTCGCCTGAACGAAGACGCGTACCGCATTGTCGGCATTCTGCCCCGCAGTTTCAAGATGTATTTCGGGCGCGAGCCGGACCTTTATCTTCCGCTCGACCTCACCGGCCCGCGCCGGCTCGACCGCGGCAGTCACGATCTGCTTGTCGTCGGGCGTCTGGATGCGGGCGTCGGCATCACCCAGGCGCAGGCGGAGATGGATGCCATCAGCAGCCGGCTCGAACGGCAGTGGCCTGCCTTCAACCAGGGGCACAGCGCGAACGTGGTCCCGCTGCGGGCGCAGCTCAGCGAAGGATCGCGTCCGCTGCTGCTCATCCTGTCGGCGGCGGTGCTGCTGGTGTTGCTGATCGCCTGCGCAAATGCAGCCAACCTGATTCTGGCGCGCGGGCTGACCCGCGGGCGAGAGCTGGCGGTGCGGGAAGCGCTGGGCGCCAGCCGCGCGAAGTTGATCCGCCTGCTGGCGCTCGAGAGCCTTGTTCCGGCACTGGTCGCGGGGCCGGCCGGGTGCGGTCTGGCGCTGGTCATCCTGCGGTCCATTCGACCGCTGTTGCCGCGCATCGCTGGCGTCAGCTTTATCCCCGGCATGGACGCGATCACCATCGACGCGCGCGTGCTGCTGTTCGCGGCCGCCGCTTCCGTCATCACCGGACTGGCGTGCGGAGTCGCGCCCGCCATGCGTTTGTCGCACGCGGATATCGAGCAGCGCCTGCGCTCGTCGGGCCAGTCCGTTTCGCCGGGACGAGCGGCAGTGAAGTTGCGCGACGGGCTGCTGATCGCGGAGGCGGCCCTCGCTTCGGTATTGCTCATCGGCGCCACGCTGCTGCTCTACAGCTTCGCGCAGTTGCGGCGCGTGGATCCCGGTTTCCAGCCGCGGCAAAGGCTGAGCGTCGAGATCATTCTTCCGCCCGGCGCGCAGCGGGCAGCAAAGCGCAACGCTACGCTTCGCGGAATTCTGGATATGGCGTCCTCTCTCCCATCCGTACGCGGCGCCGCCCTCACCAACTACACGCCCGGTGAAACTGTGGGCTGGCGATGGGGTCTGCGAACGGATGTCCATCCCGAGCAGCGCTCCATCGAAGACACCATGAAGATCTGGATGCGCGTGGTGAGCCCCGGCTTCACCCGCATGATGGGCATCCCGATCCTTGAAGGGCGCGGGCTTTCGGATGCGGACAACGAGCATGCCGCGCCGGTTGTGCTGCTGAGCGAAGTGGCGGCGCGGCGATACTTCCCCGGCGCGGATGCGGTGGGCCGCCGGATCGCTTTCGGCGATGAGAAGATCTGGCGGACCGTGGCCGGCGTCACCGGCAGCCTGAAGCATCTCGGCGTCAATCGCGCGGCCGAGCCCGAGATCTACGTGCCTTTTTCGCAGCTCGATATGCCCATGGGGAGCGCAACGCTGATCCTGCACACCACGGGCGAAACCGGCGGAATCGTAGCAGCGGTCCGGCAGGAGCTGGCGCGGGTGGAGAACTCGATGGCCGTTGGGCGGGTGCGAACGATCGACGATCTATTAGCCGAGTCGATGGCGCCGCAGCGTTTCGATACGGTGCTGATCGGGGGCTTCGCCGCAGTCGCGTTTCTAATGGCCATCGCAGGGCTGGCCACGGTGATCACGTTCCTGGTGAATCAGCAAACGCGCGAGATTGCGGTGCGGCTGGCGCTGGGGGCGAGCCCGGCGAATGTAGTCACGATGTTCACTGGTCACGCGCTGCGGCTGATTGCGGGCGGTCTCGTGCTCGGCGCGGCCGCCGCGCTCGCATTGAGCGGCGTCCTGCGCGCGTTCCTGTTCGGCATCTCACCGCTCAACCCGATCGCGTACATCGCCCCGGCCATTGTGCTGCTGGTAGCCGCTCTGGCAGCGGCGTACATCCCGGCGCGCCGCGCGGCGCGAATCGACCCAATGAAGGCCCTGCGTCACGAGTAACCGGCTACTCGCTTCGCAGGGCAATCGCCGGATCAACCCGCATGGCCCGATAAGCGGGAACCGCGCACGCCCCCGCGGCAACGGCCAGCAGCAGGAGCGGCGCCAGAGCGAACACGACAGGATCGTGCGCGCTGACGCCGAACAACATCGCGGAAAGGAGCCGGGTGAGCGCCAAGGCCCCCGCCGGTCCCACACCCATCCCGACCGCCCCAGGGGCGAGACCCTGACCGAGCACGAGCCGGCGCACGTCGAAGCGCGAGGCGCCGAGCGCAACCCTGATGCCGATCTCATGTGTACGGCGCGCAACGGAGTACGACACCAGACCGTACACGCCCGCGGCGGCCAGCGTGATTGCGAGGGCGCCGAACACGCTCAGGAGCAGCATGGCGAAACGGCGTTCGGCAATGGAGTTGGCCAGCAGTTCCGGCATGGATGCCACCAGGAAGACGGCCTGACTCGGGTCCGCGTCGGCCACCGCGCGGCGCACCTCGGCGGCCATGGCTTCAGGTGGCCCTTCGGTCCGCACCATGACGAAGTTCGGCGACCAGGGCGCTGAGCTCAGGGGCATATAAACAATCGGATCGGTTGGCGCGTCGAGCCCGGCCACGTGCGGGTCGGGCGGCGCGCCGCCCGCCGGCCAGAGATGCCGCACAGCAGTTTCGTTCAATATAGCGACGTGGCGGCCGGTCTGGTCGTCAGAGCGGTCAAAGCCGCCGCCACGCAGCAGGGGGACGGAGATGGCCCATTCAGAACGGATCAGGCCCTCCTGTTCCTGGCGGTGCAGCGCCGGATAGAGCGAACCCTCTTCCACGCGGAGAGCTTCGTCTGAGACACGCTCGATGTGCCGCACAACACAATATCCCTGAAGCGGCCCGCGCAGAAGAGCGCGCAGAGCCGGCATCTCGAGCGTGCCCTGCAGGACGTCCTTTTTAGGACACACCTCGTGGTCTATGCCAGTATGCAGCGCCGCTTCGTTGGCGTCAACTGCCGGATGAAATGCCGGATACAATTCGGAGCCGCGGGCTGTAAGCCGGTTTCTGTACCCCGTTGCCGGGGCGACAGCCATTCCTCCAGGCCGGCCATTACTGACCGGCTCGAGCGACCTACCCGAGGGTCGAACGGAGCGGGCCGCTCCTCCCCTCCTATTTGGTCTTGCTCCGCATGGGGTTTTCCCTGCCGGACCGGATCACTCCGGCCGCGGTGCGCTCTTACCGCACCTTTTCACCCTTACCCGGCCGCATAGCTACCGGGCGGTATATTTTCTGTGGCACTGTCCGTGGAAATCGCTTTGAGCGATTCCCCCCGGCCGTTAGCCGGCATGCTGCCCTGTGGAGACCGGACTTTCCTCTGGTCCATTGGAGATGAACCAGCGGCTGTCCGCCCGCGGCTCTGAATTGTATTGTCGCAGGAGTCTTGGTGTGCGTGGGCGCCCGAGCGGCTGCGCAAAACCCAGTAAGTGAGCGGCCTCTCTGTACCTGCGCGTCACCGTTAGAACATTTGTGAAATGCAGATATAAAAACTGCGTCTTACGTTCCAGTTCGTGTAGAATGGGCTGAAACGTCCGAATGACTTTGTGTTAGTCATCAAACAGTTGTAAGCTGGACACCGCAAGAGGGGTTAGTCGCCCGCCAGAGGAGGCACAACAAAATGCTTCGGAGGTTATCGACCTCAATTACCGTGCTGTGTTTCTGCGGCCTGTTTGCGTATGGGCAGGGGCTGAACACGCAGGCATCGAAAGACGATTGGGAAGAAATCAATTTCGAGTTCAATTCGGCCGTTCTTTCCGACGGCTATCCCAGCCTGTTACGGCTTTCCGATCTGTTGAGCAAACACCCCGGCTACCACGTGCGGGTAGAAGGAAACACCGACAACATCGGTGGAACGGGGTACAACGACAAATTAGGGCTGCAGCGCGCCAATACGGTCAGGGATTTCCTGGTAAAGTACGGCGCCAAGCCCGAGCAGATCGAAGTGGCCAGCCGCGGCAAAGGCAATCCTGAGGTTCACGGCTTCAGACGGCAGTACAGCAAGACCGACGTCGCGCGCTGGATGAACCGGCGAGTGGTTCTGACGGTAACCGACGAGCAGGGCCGTACGGTGAGCGCCGGCGGCGCCGCCGAAGCCATCAAAGCGATGGAGCCTGTAGCGCAGGGCCCGAGTCAGTGCTGCACCGACATCATGAAACGCCTGGACGACATCGCCAAGCTGCTCCAGGACATGTCCGCGCAGAATTCGAATCTCAAACAGCAGGTTGCCGATCTGCAGCAGCGCGAGGCCGACCTGGAAAATCAGGTGAAGGGCGCCCCGAAGCCGCTGAACGAAGCGCAAACGGCTAATGTCGTCGATCAGAGGCTGGAGCAGTTCCGCGACCGGAAGTTCTCCCTGCTCGGCATCAGTCTCGGCGAGGACACCTACAACCACGACATCACATTCCAGTGGCGCGGCCGATACTTCGCTCCTTTCAAGGATCACTTCGCCGTCCAGGCGAACGGCACGTACGACTATTACGACGCGTGGCATGAAGGTGAGTTCGACCTCGGTCTGGTGGACAGAATGGGTCCGTTCCAGATCGGCGGATTCGGCAGTTTCAAGCACGTCGACTTGAAGGGCATGACGAATGGCGCTACCCTGGGCCAGGCTTCCGTGGCCTTCGATTACCTGTTTGGGCGAGGCAAGATCGGGTTCTTCGGAACGAAGGCGTTCCTGGATAACCAGCTTGTGGGCAGCACCAATGCCACGTTCTTCGGCCCCAACGGGCCGACCACTGCGCCGAACCTGTTCGTCGATTCGTACCTGCACGTGGTGGATCAGATCGGCGCCGACGCGACCATCGGGCTGTGGGGCAGGAGTTACCTCGAACTCAATGGCGGTTATCTGCGCAGCCTGCAGCATGGCGATCATGGCGGCGGCAATGCGCGCTTCGTCTTCCCCATCGCCAGCCGTGTGGCCCTTACGCTCGAGGGCGGCATCAATCCGACCTACATGAGCGGGGAAACCTGGGGTCAGGTGCTGGCCGGAATCCAGTGGGGCAATTTCGAGCATCCAAAGGAATACACGGCTTCGGATAAGCCTGTTCCCGTGGATGTACCGCAGATTCGCTGGGAGGTGGCGACGCGCGTAGCGCAGCGCGGCGTTGCTCGTCCTGTCGCGGATGCCGGTCCGGATCAGCTTGGCGTCCCCGCCGGGACCATCACTCTGAACGGTTCCCGTTCCTACGATCCGAACGGACTCGCGCTCACCTATCAATGGGTGCAGGAACAGGGTCAGCCGGTGTCACTCTCGGGCCCGAACAGCGCGGTTACTACTTTCCAGGCGACGTCCGGGCAGTCGTACGCGTTCCAGTTGACCGTTACCAACACCCAGGGCCTGAGTGCGACGGCGCGCGTACGCGTCACCACGCAGGCGCCTGTCGCGGCGGCAACCGTGCCCTTCTGTACCGCAACGCCGCTCACCATAACGCAGGGTCAGACGACATCGATCATTTACCAGACGCAGGGCGCCACGTCGGTGTCGATCTCACCGGGCATAGGAGCCGTCGCCGGGAGTGGCAGCATTCCCGTTACCCCGACTAAGAACACCACCTACACGATCACGGCCACCAACTCCAGCGGATCGAACACCTGCACGGTGAGCGTGCAGGTTACGCCGCTGCCTGCGCCGCAGATCCTGGTCTTCACCGCAAATCCGTCCACCATCAACTCGGGCCAGTCCTCTACGCTGGCCTGGACTGTTACCAACGCCACATCGGTCAGTATTTCCGGCGTAGGTAGCGTGGGAGTGACGGGAAGTCAGAGCGTTTCGCCTGCGACAACCACCACTTATACCCTCACGGCGACGAATTCGACGGGCTCAACAACAGCGACCGCGACCGTCACCGTGAACACGCAATCGACTCAGATCCCGGTGATCTCGTCGTTTACGGCGAATCCGTCCACGATATCGTCAGGCGGCTCTTCGGTACTTACTTGCCTTGCAACCGGGGCAACGAGTGTATCGATTCAGGGGATCGCGCCGGTTAATTCCATGGGCAGCTTTACCGTTAGTCCGACAGCCACTACCACTTACACCTGCGTAGCGACAAACTCGGCGGGTTCGGCGACCAAACAGGTTACCGTCACAGTGAACTCGACAGGTCCGGGCGGCGGCAGCGGCCCGCCGGTGATCAGTGTTCCGGGCGGACCAATCATCTACACCACAATATCGACCATCCAGCTCGATCTGACGGGCACCACCAGTCCCGCAAACGCTTACCCGATCACTTACAGCACCACCGCCGTTTCCGGGGGAGTCACTATTACGAACGGAACGACGGCTACGCCGAGCGTTACGGTTCCGTCCAGCAATGGTCCGTATCAGGTGACAATTACGGCAACCGATGCCAATCACCTGAGCAGCACTTACTCGCTCACAATTGTCTTCGAAGGAGCGCAGATCTTCCCGGGTAGCGCTACGCCAAGAGGCAGCGCGCGTCGCTGAACCGCTCTAACTCCTCTGTTGATGCCGGGACTCTGCGGGGTCCCGGCTTTTTCTTCACCCGCCGCACTGCCTGCGTCCTCCTGTGCCTCACCGCTGCGTTTCCGGTAACGGCGAGTGCGGCGGCGCCGGCGATCCCCGAACCCTCGGCCTGGTTCGGACACCCCCTTGACGCCGACCGTAACCTCCTCCACTGGCAGCCGGTGGTGGAGTGGTTCCAGCGCCTCGCCGCGTCCAGCGCCCGTGTTCGCGTCGAGGAGCTCGGCCGCACCACCGAGGGCCGCCCGTTCATTGCCGCGTTTATCAGCTCCCCGGAGAATCTCCGCGCCCTGCCTCGCTACCGCGAGATCCAGAGCAGGCTTGCCGATCCGCGAAAAACACCAACCGCCGCGGCCGAGGCTTTGATTGAGGAGGGCCGAGTCATCGTGATGATGACCTGCTCCATCCACTCGAACGAGCCGGCATCCACCAACAGCGCCATTCTGTTCGCTTACCGTCTGGCTACCGCTGACGACGCCGCGACGCGCATGCTGCTGGACGACACGGTGCTCATTCTGGTCCCGTCTCTGAATCCCGATGGCGTGGATATCGTCGCGAGCTGGTATCAGCGCACGCTGGGTACTCCCTGGGAGGGCACGTTCCCGCCGGAGCTGTACAACAAGTACACCGGCCACGACAACAACCGCGACTGGTATATGTTCACGCAGGACGAGACGCGGCTGGTTGTAGCGAAGCTGCACAATGCCTGGCATCCTCAGGTTGTCTACGACCTTCACCAGGACGAGCCCACGGCAGCGCGGATGTTCGTGCCGCCGTGGCTCGATCCCACCGACCCAAATATCGATCCGCTGATCGTGTCCGAATGCAGCGCTGTGGGCAGCGGCATGGCGGCGGACCTGGCGCGCGCGGGCCGGACGGGCGTCGTGATCCACGCGCTCTACGATATGTGGAGCCCGTCCCGGCACTACCAGGCCTATCACGGAGGTCTTCGCATCCTCAGCGAATCGGCCAGCGCGGCCCTGGCATCTCCGGTCACCATCGCGCCCCGGCAGCTCTCCGGCGACGCCCTCGGCTACAATCCGCTGCGGCGGAGCTGGAATTTTCCCGAGCCGTGGCCCGGCGGCATCTGGCGATTCGGCGACATCATCGGGTATCAACTGATCGCCATGGAGTCGTGCCTGCGCCAGGCTGCGGAGCGCCGGGCAGAGCTGCTGCGAGGGTTTTACGAGATCGGCCGGCGGGCATGCGCGCGCACAGACCCGTTCGCCTTCGTGATCCCGCCGGCTCAGCGCGATCCGGGCGCGGCCCGCGTGCTGCGCGAGACTCTGCGATTCGGGGACGTGGAGATCGGCCGCGCCGCCGCCGCTTTCGTTGCCGACGGGCGTTCCTGGCCCGCGGGCTCGTGGATCATCAGCATGCAACAGCCGTATTCGTCCTGGGCGAAAACGCTCCTGGAAAGACAGCGCTATCCGGAGACGGCCGAGTTCCCGGGCGGGCCTCTTCGCCGCCCTTACGACGTGACCGCCCAGACCCTGCCGCTGCTAATGGGCGTTCAGACCGAAACCATCGCCCGTGCGTTTCTTGTGCCGCTCGCGGCCGCGGCAGACGAAGCCGCCGTGACCTCCGGCGCCGAAGTTCTCCCTGCTGCCGACACCGACTCCTGGTCCGCCGTGGGCAGGCTCTGGAAGGCCGGACGGACGGTTTGGCGCGATCGGCTGACCGGCGACTTCTCATTGAATAAGGCCGCGCTCAAAGAGCCGTTCGATCTGCCGCGCCCGCGCATCGGCGTCTACAAGAGCTACGTTCCGGAGGAGGACGAGGGCTGGACGCGATGGCTCCTGGACCACTTCGGGTTCCCTCACGCGAGCGTCCGCAACCCGGACATCCTGACCGGCGGGCTCAACAGCCGGTTCGACGCGATCGTGTTTCCCGACCAGACGCCGGAATCCATCGAAATTGGATATCGTGACGGGGCGATGCCGAAGGAGTTCACCGGCGGTCTGGGCGCGGCGGGGGGCGATGGCCTTCTCGCTTTTGTACGCGCCGGAGGCACTCTGGTCTTCCTGAACCGGTCGACGCGCTTCGCCGTACGACAGCTTCGCCTGCACCTGGACGACGCCACCGCCGGATTGACGCCCGCCCAGTTCTACTCGCCCGGATCGATTCTGAACGCCCGCGCGGAGGCAGGGAACCCGCTGACGTGGGGGCTGCCCGGGCAGATCTGCATCTGGAGCGAGACAAGCCCGGCGTGGGCAGCGACGCCGGACAGCATGATCGCCGTGCGATATCCGACAGCGGGCGTGCCGGCATCGGGCTGGCTTACCGGCGAGCGCCACATCGCAGGCAAGGCCGCGCTGCTCGATATCCGAGTGGGCTCAGGCCACATCATTCTGTTCGGCTTCCGCCCGCAATACCGCGGACAGAGCTATCAGACGTTCAAGCTGTTCTTCAACGCCCTGGTGCGGCGGCCGTGACCGAAAACCGCCTCATCGCGTTCTGGTGCGCATTATCCGGGATTCTCTGTGCCGCTGATGTCCCGAAGGCGCCGTGTATTCTGGACGATTTCCCGGGTTCGCCGGAGCTCGTTGAAGTTATCGCTCCGGGCAGGATCACCGGATATTTCGGGTGCTCGGAGAAGGGATGTCTGCAAACTCCGCTGCGTCACGGCGAGCCTCTCGTCCTGCTGCACGCGGATGGCGCATGGACCTGCGGCTATTTCGACAACCACGAAGGAGGAGGACCCATGTGGGTCCGCTCCGGCAATGTTCGCAATGTTCTGACGAATCCCAACCCAGCTCTGAGCGATTGGCAGGGGAACTGGAAAGAGGGACTGAACCGGATCGTCATCGCACGCGCGCCTTCGGCCGGGACGCTGCGGCTCAGTGGTCACGGAACCTGGCGCGGCCCGGCAGGCGTGGTTCATGACGGCGATTTCAAAGGCGATGTGACGCCCGTCGGCAATCGCGTGCAGTTCATCGAAGATGGCGCGGATGGCTGCATCGTCGACCTCACGCTCATCGGCCGATACATGGTCGCGAACGACAACAGTAAGTGCGGCGGCATGAATGTGCGCTTCTGGGGAATCTGGCGTCGCGCGGCGGTTTAATCGGAATGCTGTCCACTTGCGTGGGGCAGGATTGTATCCTGCGGCCGATTTGTAATCACTATTGTCCAAATTAGGTTAGGCCGAAATGGGTCCGGTACACCTTGCCACCGGGTGCCGACGCCAGTGCCGGAGGACTGGTAGCGTGGATTGGGCATCGCAAGTCCGATTCCAAACTACCAGGAGCCTTCCAGCATGAACCCAGTGTGCAGCATTTTCAGGCAGATGATCCAGTTGGTCCCGCGCGGCATGTTCGAGCGCCTCGTCAGAGAGACCAAAGCCGAGCGCCATGCGCGCGGATTTGGGAGTTGGGGACAGTTTGTGGCGATGATGTTCTGCCAGTTGGCGAACGCCGAATCGCTGCGGGAGATTTGCAATGGCCTGGCGGCCAGCGAGGGCAAGCTGAAACATCTCGGGGTGGAGCTGGCGCCGAAGCGTTCGACGCTGTCCTATGCCAATAATCACCGGCCGTTCCAGTTGTATGAGCAGGTGTTCTATGAGGTGTTAGAGCGCTGTTGTGGGGAGGCGTCCAGGCAAAAGCGGAAGTTCCGTTTCCACAACCCGCTGGTGAGCCTGGATTCCACGACCATCGATCTGTGCGCGTCGGTGTTCGATTGGGCGCAATACAAGCGGCACAAAGGAGCGGTGAAGCTGCACGTGCAATTGAACCACGGCGGGTATCTGCCATCGTATGCACTCATCAGCGACGGCAAGTGCTCGGATCTCGCTGCCGCTCGCCAGATGAAATGGGCCGGGGACACCATTGTGGTGTTCGACCGCGGCTATGTGGATTACCAGTGGTGGCAAAGCATTCACAACGACGGCGCCTTCTTTGTAACGCGCCGCAAGAAGGATGTGCCCTTGGAGGTGGTGGCGAAGCGGACGCCTCCACAGCACTGCAAGGTCGTGAAGGATGAGATGGTGCGTCTGCGCTCCAGCAAGTTGGCGGGCGGGGAGATGACGTTACGGCTGGTGACGATCTGGAACGAAGAGAAGGATGAATTGCTGGAGTTTCTGACCAACAACCTGAAGCTGGGCGCCACCACCATAGCGGCCATCTATCGCGACCGCTGGCAGATCGAACTGTTCTTCAAAGCGCTAAAGCAGTTGTTGCGGGTGAAAACCTTCGTCGGGACCAGTGCGAATGCATTGAAGACGCAGGTATGGAGCGCGCTCATTGCGGCACTTCTGTTCAAGTGGGTACAGCTGCGCAGCCAGCGCAACTGGTCGCTCTCCAACCTGGTGGCTCTGATCCGGCAACAGCTGTTTGTCTACCGCGATTTGTTCGAGTTGCTGAACAAGGAGTTGCAGCCGCCGCCGGAACTGGCGGGGATCCATGACGCCCAGATCCCCATGAATCTGGCGTTCGCGGATTGAAGCCCCCTAAGTTGGACAGCAGAACGCATTAAAACCGACGCGCCGTGGCGAAATGTGGAGATGAGGAAGATGCTCTCACCCTAATTTGGACAGCATGTCCCGATTCCGGCACCCCCAACCTGCTTTCGTCAACAGCGAGGAGGGTTAGTTATGTCCGTTGTTTTCAAAGCCGCGATGTGGGGTATTGCGCTAATTTGGACAATAGTGATTTGTAATTGGCCAGGCGGCTTGACAAAGCCGCCCCAGGCTGAAAGCCTGATGCCATATAGTTTTCGACGGCGAGCTGAGTCGACGTCCCTTTTGTGGGGCAGGCCCCCCGGCCTGCGCGGGGCCCCCCGGCCCCGCTGGCCGCGCAGACAGTAGAGTTGTCGCGTATGGGAGCAGGCCGGCGGGGGCGCCGGCCGCGGGCGAGGGCGCCCGCCCCACATCGGCCAGGTGTTCGAAAGCGGGAAAACTATATGGCATTTGGCTGAAAGCCTGCCCCACCATTACGCGGACTTTGGCTTCGGCGCGCGGCGGAACCACTTCAGCATCGACCATACGCTTCCCGCCACGCACAGCAGGAAGAAGCCGATCATCGTGTACTCGAACGCGGGCGTCTTCGATATCCGGATGATGTGAGGCCCGAACAGGATCGCGAGTGAACCGACAATCAGAAATCGCGCGAACCTGCTTACGCCGATGGCGCTCAGCATCTTCAAACGGGGGATTTTCAGGAGTGACGCGGCCGCGATAAAAGGCGTGAACGGGAACGGCGGCGGCATCAACGAAATAAACGCCAGCATCCAGGCGCCGCGCTTCTCTATCCGTTTCCTTACGCCCGCCAATCTCTTTTTCGAGAATACGTGGTCCAGTTTGTCCTCGCCGACATGGCGGCACACAAGGTCGAGCAGCAGACACCCGAGCACCGACCCTGTTGCAGCCATCGCGGCGTAGTACAGCATCCTGTCGTGATGGCGCGCCGTGAGTACCACTATCAGCAGATCGTTGCCGAAGGGCGTGAACAGAAAAGACGAATCGAGCACGCCGAGCAGCAGCAACCCGAGGCCGCCCAGGTGTGCAAAAAACACGAACGCAGGTACGAAGATCTTCTTCAAAAACGTTGGACGCGCTTTGGACCTTGCGTTGCTCTGAATTGAAGCGGACTGGCGTGCCTGCGCGGCCGCCGGACAAGAGGTTGAAGCTAATGTTCGGAAAACGTGTGACTTTGCTGCGGTTGTTTGGGTTTGAGGTCCGCCTGGATGCCAGCTGGATCGTGATTGCGCTCCTGGTTACATGGAGCCTGGCCGTGTCGGTTTTTCCCGTGGAATACCCGGAATTGCCGCTTCTGCACTACTGGATCATGGGGCTGATCGGCGCCATCGGCCTGTTCGCATGCATCGTTTTTCATGAGCTTTCTCATTCGCTGGTGGCTCGGCTTTACGGTATCCACATGAAGGGCATCACGCTGTTTATCTTCGGCGGAATGGCGGAACTGGGCGAGGAGCCCGCCACCGCGAAGGCCGAATTCCTGATGGCCATTGCCGGCCCGATTGCCAGCCTTGTCCTCGCTGGTATCTTCTTTCTGTTACGGCCCGTCGTTACCGCGCCCGTGGAGGCGGCGGGCGTCGTGGCCTATCTGGCATGGATCAACGTCGTGCTCGCGTGCTTCAACCTGATTCCGGCATTCCCGCTCGATGGCGGGCGCATCCTGCGCGCTGCTCTGTGGCGCTGGAAAGGCGACCTCACCCGGGCTACCCGCATCGCCACGCTGGTCGGATCGGGCTTCGGAGCGCTGCTGATGGGGTTGGGCGTTCTGCGGATGTTCACCGGAGACCTGATTGGCGCGCTCTGGACATTCGTGATTGGCATGTTCATCCGCTCCGCATCGCGCAGTTCGTACGAGCAGTTAATTATGCAGAACACGCTGCAGGGCGAGCCGGTGGAACGGTTCATGCGTTTGCACCCAGTCTCGGTCACGCCGGACCTGAACATCGCCGACCTGGTGGAGAACTACCTGTACCGGCACCATTACCGCTTGTACCCGGTGGTGGATGACGACGGGACGCTGCTCGGCTGCGTGTCCGCGCAGGCTGTTCGCGAGGTCCCGCGGGATAAGTGGGCATGGCGCCAGGTGCGCCAGGTCATGCAGGACTGCAGCGCAACGAACACCATCGACCCTCACGCTGATGCTATGTCAGCGCTGAAGCTGATGTCGGGCACGGGAAACAGCAGGCTGATGGTGGTGGATCATGGACACCTTTTGGGGATACTGACGCTGCGCGATCTACTCGGCTTCCTGCGCACCAAACTCCAATTGCAGGGCGGCCCGGAGGGACCGGGTCCAACCCCGGACCTCAACACGCATCGCCTTCTCCCACATTAGTCCAGTGGGGCAGACGATCGGTTTATGTCGTCTGCCTTTTCAACTATCCGGGGACGGCAGACGACGAAACCCGATCGTCTGCCCCACAACGCACATCAGTAGCCCGGCGGCGACAGAAACGGGCCGCGCCTGTCCTCGAGGCGAATCGCCACTTCCAGCAACAGTTCCTCTTCCCATGGACGTCCCACGAGCTGGATTCCCACGGGCAGGCCGTTTTCATCCTGCCCGAAGGGGATCGCCATGCCGGGCAGGCCGAGCAGGTTCAGGTACGTGGAGGGCATCATCGCTTCGAACAGGCTGATCTCTTTCCCCGGTGTCCGGTAACGCCGCTCGCGGTGCTTCCACGCCGTGGTCCCGCAGACAGGCGTGAGCAGCACCGGGTAATGGTTCATCTGCCGCAGGAGACTGGCCCGCATCCTATCGCGTACCGCCAGGTTCTCAACCACGTTGTTCGCGGTGGGCGCAGGTTCCTGCAGGGCTCGCTTCAGGAACTCGGTTCCGGTCCAGTGGGCGTCTTCTTCGCGGCCGGCGATCAGCGCCGCCGTAATGCGGGCTGGCAATTGCCCGAAGAAGAACCACCACACATTGGGCGCGCGCTCGAGTCCCGATGGCTGGAATAGCTCTGTGTGGAATCCGGCGTCGCTCGCGGCCTTCGCGGCCTTGCGCACGGCATCGGCGATGGCCTGCTGCACGGGGACGCCGTAAAACTGCTCCATGACGCCGATGCGGATGCCGGCCAGATCGGGCTCGCGGATCGGCAACGGCGCGGAGAATGGGTCGTCGGTATCGTAGCCGGCCAGCGTCTCGAAAAGAAGCTTCACGTCGCGGGCGGTGCGGGCCATCGGTCCGCCGACTCCCAGCAGTCCGCCGGGATGCTCGATCGGCGGGAGATGCCCTGCCGCTGAAACGCGCCCTGGGGTCGGCTTCAGCCCGGCAATGCCGGTGAAGTGCGCGGGCACGCGAATGGAACCTCCGCCGTCGCTGCCGATTCCACCGGGGGAGCAGAAACTCGCGATGGCCGCCGACTCTCCGCCGCTCGAACCGCCGGGCGTTCTCTCCAGGTCCCATGGGTTGTTGGTGCGGCCGATGATGTAGTTGTCGGTTTCGTAGTTGCCCAGGAACTCCGGGCAGTTCGTCTTTCCCAGTGGGATCGCCCCCGCCTGCCGCAGCCGTCGGACGGCCGTGGCGTCGTTCGCGGCGCGCAGGTCGCGGAAGAATCGGCTTCCGCAGGTGGTGGGCAGACCGGCCATGTCGAAGCTGTCCTTGATGGTGACCGGGACGCCGTGCAACGGGCCGATCTCGCCGCCCGCCATCAGCCGTCGCTCCGCCTCTTTCGCGCTCTCGCGCGCTTCGTCCGCCAGCACGAGAATGAACGCGTTCAGGTCGGGATTGTGCTTCTCGATGTGGGCCAGGTGCGCATCAACCAGCTCCACCGGCGATAGCTCGCGCGAGCGGATCTTCTCCGCCATTTGCGCGAGCGTCAGGTGATTCGGCATCACCTTTATTAGAACCCGCTTCACAGCGCTCCCTCGAATAATGCAGCTTCGCCTCCCCGTGGGGCAGACGATCGGGTTTCGTCGTCTGCCATGCCCGGGCATTCGAACAGGCAGACGACATAAACCGATCGTCTGCCCCACGGAGCCGAATCTCAGCAAATGGCGCTGGGCAGCTACAATGTTCTGAGTGGCGACGTATGGCTTCGACGAGGCGCGCGCGTGCGTCATCGGCACTGTCAGCGAGGGGCTCCGGAAGCCGCAGGTGGACAAGGTAAAACTCCTGGAAGCAGCCGGGCGCGTGCTCGCTGCGGACATCAGCGCCGACCGCGACTATCCGCCCGTGGCGCGATCCGTTCGCGATGGCTTTGCCGTCCGCGCGGCCGACGTTCCCGGTGACCTCGTCGTTGCCGGCGAGATTCGTGCCGGAGCTTCCGCGGATCGCAGCCTCGGCCCCGGCGACGCCATCGAGATCATGACCGGAGCGCCCATGCCGGCCGGCGCCGACGCGGTGGCGATGGTGGAGCACACCACCCGCACAGGAGATCGCGTTACCATCGAGCGCGCCCTCTCGCCCGGCGAGAACTATAACGAAGCGGGCATCGAAGCCCGCGCCGGGGAGGTTGTCGTCGCGGAAGGCAGCCTGCTCGGCTATGCCGAAATCGCCATGGCGGCGACCGTTGGCCGCAGCACCGTGTCAGTGTACCGGCGTCCGCGTGTCGCCATTCTCGCCACAGGTGACGAACTGGTGGACATTGACGCATGGCCCGAGCCGTGGCAGGTGCGCAACTCGAACGCCTCAGCCGCGGCGGTCCAGGTGTCGCAGGCAGGCGGCGATCCGTACATACTTCCGGTGGCCAGCGACACCTTCGAGCACACGCGAGAGCTGCTCGAGCTGGGTCTGGAATCCGACTTGCTCCTCATCTCGGGAGGCGTGTCCGCAGGCAAGTACGATTTCGTGGAGAAGGCGCTGGCAGGTCTCGGCGCCGAGTTCTTTTTCGATCGCGTGCGCATTCAGCCGGGGCAGCCGCTGGTGTTCGGGCGAGCGCGTGGCGTGTATTTCTTCGGGCTGCCGGGAAATCCGGTGTCGGGCATGGTGACGTTTCAGGTGTTTGCGCGCGCCGCGTTGGAGTTGTTATCAGGCCGCGGCGCCACCCGCCTGACGCTGTTGAGCGCGCGTCTGGCAATGGAGTTTCGGCAGAAGCCGGGGCTGACGCGATTTATTCCGGCGCGCCTGAGCGAAGATGGCAGCGCGGTTACGCCGGCGGGATGGCATGGTTCGGGCGACGTGCCGGCAACGGTGCGCGCCGATGGATTCATGGTGACCGCTCCCGATCGGGAGACGTACGCCGCCGGGGATCTTGTACGCGTGCTGCTGAAATGAGCGACCTCACACATTTCGACCAGGCGGGACAGGCGCGCATGGTGGATGTCTCGGGCAAAGCTGAGACAAAGCGAACCGCGCGCGCGCACGCATTCGTGGCCATGAGCGAAGAAGTGGTCCGCAGGCTCGGCGACAATCCTAAGGGCAATCCGCTGGAAGTGGCGCGCATAGCGGGCATCGCGGCCGCGAAGCGCACCTCCGACCTGATTCCGCTCTGTCATCCGCTGATGCTCACCCATGCCGACATCGAAGCCAGCGTTGAAGCCGGGGGCGTACGCATCGTCTCTTCGGTGTCCACCACCGGGCAGACCGGCGTCGAGATGGAGGCGCTTACCGCGGCCGTGGTGGCGGCGCTCACCGTGTACGACATGACCAAGGCGCTCGACAAGTCCATCGAGATCCGCGATGTCTGGCTGCTGGAAAAGTCGGGTGGCAAGAGCGGAACGTGGACGCGGCAGGTCTCCGGATGATTCGCGTAGCCGTCGTCACCGTCAGCGACTCCGTCGCGCGCGGCACGCGGACAGACCGTTCCGGCGCGGTTTTACGCGAGCGCGTCGAGGATCTCGGCTGGACCCTCGCTTCGAGCGTCACTGTTCCCGACGAGCAGAGCGAAATCCGCGATTGCCTTCTCCTGCTCACCGGCCCGGACGCCGTTTCCCTGATCCTGACAACGGGCGGCACGGGCGTCGCCGCGCGCGACATTACTCCCGAAGCAACACGCGCCATCATCGATCGCGAGATACCGGGAATGGCGGAACTGATGCGCGCCGAGGGCCGTCAGTTCACGCCGCGCGCCGTGCTGTCCCGCGGCATTGCAGGCACGCGAGGGCGTACCCTGATAGTGAACCTTCCCGGGTCGCCCGGCGGTGCGCGGCAATCGCTGGATGCCGTCGCGGAACTGGTTCCGCACATCGTCGATCTTCTGGAAGGCAGAACGGAGCACAATGCCCAGTAGAGCAGGCTTTCAGCCTGCAATGGCTCGGGAAACAAAACCCATGCTGAACACGTCACCGATTCGGATGCGATGCGTTCCCGTGTACCTCGCCACCGCGGCGTTCCTGACCGCGTCCGGGCAGACGCCAGCCCGCCCGACGCCGGGTGAGGTGAACCCGGACCTGCCGCTGAAGAGCGACATTAATTACCAGGTGAACGTCGTGATCGCGCCCACTACCGTCACCAACAAGGCGGGCGATTTCATCAGCGGGCTGCAGCCCATCGATTTCGAGCTTTTCGACAACGGCCATCCGCAGCGCATAACGGTCGACGTGAACTACCGGCCCATCTCCATGGTCGTGGTGGTTCAGGCCAACAATCGCACGGATGAGATACTGCCGAAGATCCAGAAGATGGGCAACGTCCTCGACTCGATGGTGATCGGCCAGGAGGGCGAAGCGGCCGTGTTGGCCTTCGATCATCGAATCCAGACGATTCAGGATTTCACTTCGGACTCCGGAAAGATGTCCGCCGCGCTGAAGAAGATCACCTCGGGCAGTTCCAGCAGCCGCATGATTGACGCCACCATCGAGGCCATTCACATGCTGCAGCATCGTCCACCCGAACGGCGGCGCATCATTCTGCTTTTCGCCGAGCGGCGAGATATAGCCAGCCAGGGCCGCGCGCGGGAAGCGCTCACCGCTGCGCAGTTCGCTAACGTGACTATCTACACCGTGGACATTTCGCACGTCATGACCGACCTGACCGGGCGCGCGATTCCGCCGCGCCCCGACCCGCTTCCGCCGGGCGCCGAGCATCTACCCACCGGTTCCACGGCCACGCCCACCGAAGTGACTCAGAACCGGGATCTGGGGAACTGGATCCCGGCGCTGAAGGAGATCTTCGACGTCACCAAGAAGCCGTTCGTGGAGAATCCTGCGGCAGTAATGACCCAGTTCACCGGCGGCCGTGAGTTCTCTTTCGTCAGCCAGTCGGCGCTCGAGCACGCGCTGGTGCAACTTGGCGAGGAACTCCACAGCCAGTACTTCGTCAGCTATCATCCGGACGACCTGAACGAAGGCGGCTTCCACGAAATCCGCGTGACCGTGGACCAGCCGCATCTGGAGGTACGAACACGCCCGGGTTACTGGACCGCGGCCCAGCAGTAGCTGAGAGCCTGATCTCCTTCCACCGATCGTTGACGCGGCGGGCAGTCTGCACTGTCAGGATGCGGAAATGGATATCCCCGGTCCAGCCTGGTCCCATGCATGCTTCATCTAAGACTGAGTTCTGTTGACGGGCGATTTGCTCGCGTGAATAACGAGCGAGAATTCGCCATCGGGCCGGGAGCCGCGAGCCAGCGATTTGCGTCCCATTGACGGGCTATCCCAGAAATGGGAACATCAGGCGTGAAGGTTTTCGGCGAGGCCGTCGTCGCAGAATTCGCACAGAAACACCCAGCCTCCCGTAAGCCTTTGCAACGGTTTGTGACCCTAGCCCGCGCCGCCCTTTGGCCGCATTTTCCTGCAGTCAAAGAGACATTCCAGACCACGGATTACGCATCGTCCACGGGCAAGCTTATCTTCAACATCGGCGGAAACAAGTACCGGCTAATTGCACGCGTCGATTTCGAAGAACAGTTGCTTGTTGTGCAAACCATTCTCACCCCTCAGGAATACAACCGGGAGACCCTGTAACCATGCCCACCGCCACCTACGAAGAATTGCTGATCGAGACCATACCCCAGGCGATCCAGACAGAAGCGCAGTATCACAGGATTGCCCGCCGATTCGGCGATCTTGTCGGCAAAGGCCGGGCCCGCTCCGCGCAAGAAACCAAACTTCTGCGCTTGCTGGCGCTGGTAGTCGAGGACTATGATCGGCGGCACGCACTCCCGCCTGACGATAGCACGCCCGCCGAAAAGCTCCGGTTCCTCCTTCAGCACTCCGGTAAAACCGTAATGGATCTGCGGCCCGTTTTTGGACAGCGCAGCCACGTCCATGAGGCTCTCACCGGGAAGCGCAGCATCAGCGCGCCGCAGGCGCGAAAACTCGGCCAACTCTTTGGCGTCAACCCCGGGCTATTTCTCTAATAATTATACCGGCAGCGTCAGCTTTGCCTCGCAGCCGTGGCCGGCCGGAACATTTTGCAGCGACAGCGTGCCGCCGTGCGCCTCCGCAATCTGTCGGCTGAGCACCAGTCCGATGCCGGAGCCGCCCGGCTTGGTGGTGAAGAACGGGACGAACAGGTTGGCGGTATTTGAAAGACCCGGGCCCTCGTCACGTATCCACACCTCCACGTGCGAGTTCTCTCGCTTCCAGCCCACCTGGACGCCACCGCCGGTTTGCAGGGATGCGTCCACAGCATTGCGGATCAGATTGATCAGCGCCTGCTCCAGTTGATCGCAATCGGCCATGACGGTGGTTTCGGGACCGGGCGCGACCGCGGGCCGCAGCCTGGTTTCGAGCCCGGACACGCGCCGCACCAGATCGCCGATCTGCACGGGCGCGAGCGCCGGCGGAGGTAGTTTCGCGAGACGCGCGTAGGCGCTCATGAAGCGGCTCAGCGCCTCACTGCGGCTGGCGATCACGTTCAGGCCGCTGCGCATGTCATCGCGCCAGTCGTCGGGCAGCGGATCGCGGCGCAGCAATGTTTCGAGCGATCCCGCAATCGACTTGATGGGCGCGAGCGAGTTGTTCAGCTCATGCCCGAGCACGCGCACCAGCCTTTGCCACGCTTTCAGCTCTTCTTCGCGCAGGGGCCGCGTGAGGTCGGTCACCACCAGCAGCGAATGCGGCAGTCCGCCTTCGCGGAACGTGGTGCGGCTCACGCCCCAGCGCCGCACGCCGGCAGGGAACGCGCGCGTCACGGTCTGTTGCGCATCGCCGCTCAGGAACTCCTCGAGGCCGAGGGCAGCCGCATCCAGTCCGATCAGCCGCTCCATGGGCTGCTCGAGCAGCCGCGCGCCCGCCGGATTGAGCAGCCGCAGCGTGTGATGCTGATCGAAGGTGAAAATGGAGACATCGATAACCTCCATCGCTTTGCGCAGCAGCGTGGTGGCTTCGAGCGCGCCCAGACGTTGCATGCGCAGCGTCGCGCTCATCGCGTTCACCTGCAGCATCACGTCGCGCAGCGCATCCTCGTTGGAGCTCTCGCGTCCGCGGATGGAGTAGTCGCCCTCGCGCATGGCTTCGAGCAGATTGGCGAGGGTGCGCAGCGGGTTGGCGACGCGCTCGCGAACGCTTGCCGCGAAGCCGAGCCAGAAGCCCAGGATCAGCACGCCGAGGGTCCACTGCACGCGCGGTTGGTAATCGCCGAAGCAGATGATTACCATCGACACGACGACAGCCGGCAGCCCGGCCGCCAGCGCGAGGACCATGATGCGCTGCTCGTGAACCAGGTGCGGCCGCCGGAGTTTCATTGTAGAGCAGGCGTTTTCGCCTGCAGCATTTGCAGGCCGAAGGCCTGCTCTACTGGTCGCTTACAGGCCATAACGCTGCAGGCGCCGGTAGAGTGCGCTCCGGCTCAGGCCCAGCGCGCTGGCCGCATGACTCACATTGCCGTTGTAGCGGCCCAGCGTCTTCTTGATCAGGAACGCTTCCACCTCTTCGATGGTCATGTCGTCCAGCCGCGGCGAGGCGCTCCCGCCGCTGCGCAGCGCCAGGTCGCTCATCCGGATCTGCGTGTCCTGCGCCATCAGCACGGCGCGCTCCACCACATGATTCAGCTCGCGCACGTTGCCCTGCCAGGAATTGTCGAGCAGCGCCTGCATGGCGGAGCTGTCGAAACCGCCGATGCCTTTCCGGTAGCGTTGCGCGTGCATCCCCAGGAAATGGTTGGCGAGCACGGGAATGTCCTCGCGGCGATCGCGCAGCGGCGGAAGGTGGATCTCGATAGTGTTCAGGCGAAACAGCAGGTCCTGGCGAAAGTGGCCGTTGGTCACCTCCTCGTCCAGATGCGCGTTAGTGGCCGAAAGAATGCGCACATCCACGCGGCGCGTCTTCGAGGAGCCCACGCGCTCCATCTCGCCGGTCTCGAGCACGCGCAGCATCTTCGACTGCAGGTTCATCGGAATGTTCGCGATCTCGTCCAGGAAGAGCGTGCCGGTGTCAGCCAGCTCGAAGCGGCCCACGCGGTCCATGCGCGCATCGGTGAACGCGCCTTTGATGTGGCCGAACAGCTCGCTTTCGAACACGCCTTCGGCGAGCCCGCCCGCGTTCACCGTGACCATGGGTTTGTTGGCGCGATTCGACATGACGTGCAGCGTTCGAGCCACCACTTCCTTGCCGGTGCCCGGTTCACCGGTAATCAGCACGTTCGCGTCGGACGGCCCCACGCGCGACATGATCTCCAGCACGGGCCGCATGGAGGGCGCCTGGGCGATCATGGTGGGCGCGCCCTCGGCCCGCAGCAGCCGGTTTTCCGCCTCCAGCCGCTGGCCCACTCGCCGCGCCCGGCTCAGCTCGATCTGCGTCCGCAGGATGCTCAGAAGCCGCTCGTTCTCCCACGGCTTCTGGATGAAATCGGCCGCGCCGCGGCGCATCGCCTCCACCGCCAGGCCCACCGAGCCCCAGGCCGTCATGACGATCACCGGCAGCAGGCTGTCGATAGCCTGGATGCGCATCAGCATCTCCAGGCCTTCCTCGCCCGACGTCGTGTCGCGGCTGTAATTGAGGTCCATCACGACGGCGTCGAAATCCTTCGCCTCCACGGCAGCCAGCGCCTGTCCGGGCGAGGTTGCGGTCTCAATGGCATAGCCTTCGGCTTTCAGCAGCAGCCGGAGCGCTTCAATGACGTCAGTCTGGTCGTCGGCCACCAGCACGCGACAGTCGGAACCCATGGGCTTCATACAGGTGTTGTTTGTCGGCGGAGTCTGACTATATTCATAGCGCAAAGAAGGCGGCGCTCACGGGGACGGGCCAGGAGAAGTCGCGTTCCGAGTTGTGCGCCGCCGCTGTTGAACACCGCTTACAGCACGGCGCGTTCCAACCGGATGCCGCCGAAACCAAGCAAAGGTGGCCATCCTGCCCTGCAAAGGTGTCCGGTTCCGGGACGTGCTGTCCGATGCTGAAGGGTTTGGCTGTGCTTACTCGTGTGAGGAATACTGTGTCTGCGGCGGGTTCAGGTGCACGTCGATGGTCTTCTGGTCCTCGGTGAGCTCATACACGCCGCCGAAGGTCTGGTACTTCGGCGCGATCACCTGAATCTGGATCTTGCCCCGCGGTATCGGCGGTATCCTGGCAACGCCTTCCTGGTTGGTCTTCAGCTCGTACTGATCCTTGACGGCCTTGCCGAGCTTCACCATCGAGTGACCCTCGACGAAGCGAATGACGACGCTGGCGCGGTCGATGGGCTTGTTATCGTTCCCGGTAACTTTGACGGTCAGCGCCGTGGTGGGGCTCCTGGCGACGAGCGACGCCGGTAAGAGCGCGGCAGAGAGGAGGAAAGCCTTGCGGGTCATGAGCGCCTCGAAGCCTCCATGGTAGCGCAGGGCCGTCGGAGAATCGGACGCGGACTTTGCGGCGGATGTACAAGCAGCCATTGATACCCGCTGCCGCCGGGTTACCGTGACGGGAAATGTGGGGCAGGATTGTATCCTGCAGGCCGATTTGCAATTATTTGCAATCGGCCAGGCGGCTTGCAAATCGGCCGCAGGATGAAAGCCTGCCCCACGTGATTGTCACTCGAACTTCAGTAGCACTGGATTCCAGCGTCCTGGTCGCCGCCGGACCGGAAGCGAAGCCGGTCGGCAGCTTGCTGGCAGGATTCCCAACAGCGGTTCGACGGCTTATTTCGCCTTGATCTGGCGCCGGAGTTCAGCCTCCCGCGCTCTGATTTCGGGCGTGAACTCCGCGCCGAAATCGTCCAGCTCGAACAAGGGACGGATCTCGACCTCCGCTCCGCCGCCGAACGGCGCCCGCTTCAGCCACTCCACCGCGTCCTGCAGGGACTTGACCTGCCACAGCCAGAACCCCGCGACCAGCTCCTTCGACTCAGCGAACGGTCCATCGATTACGGTCCGCTTCGGCCCGTCGAACCTGACGCGAGCGCCTTTGGACGTCGGCTGCAGGCCGGCGGCCTCGAGCATCACGCCGGCCTTCACCAGCTCCTCGTTGAACTTGCCCATTGCGGCGAGTAATTCCGTGCCGGGCATGACGCCCGCCTCGGATTCCGCGCTTGCTTTCACCATCACCATGACTCGCATTGTTGTTCTCCTTCGTGAACAGGTCGAACGGCCGGAGACGAAATCGACACGGCTCTGGGAATCCAGATGCCCCGGGAGCTTCCGATGCGCACCAGCCCGACTCGCATGCCACACTTTGTGATTACATCGTCACCGCAGGCCGAAGCGGTACGATGTCGGGTAGGATTATGAGTCGGAGCATTGGTAGCCGCAGGCTGAAGAAGAGCTACACGCTCTCACCACAGTCCGTCAAGTTTCTGGAGACGGTACGCCGGAAGCGCCGGGCTGCTTCCACCTCAGCGGTACTGGAGGAGATCCTGGAATCTCTGCGCCGTCAGCACGAGCGGGCTTCGCTCGAACGGGCGGTGGCCGACTACTACAGCTCACTCACGGTTGAAGACTTGGCCGAACAGAGTGAGTGGGCCGACTTCGCCCTTCTGGAGTTCCCAAGTGCGGAGCGCTCCTGAATGGCGAGGAGTCCACTTCGCGGCGAAATCTGGTTTGTCCAACTGCCGACCGATCCACCAGAGAAAGGCAGACGTCCGGTAATCATCGTATCGCTCGATGCCAGAAACCGGCACGAGCGCGCCGATACGGTCCTCGTTGCGCCACTGACGCCCAGCATTCATAAAGACGCACCCACGCACCTCTTCCTGGCTGCTGGCGAGACCGGACTGCAGGCGGACTCCGCGGCCCGTGCCGAAGACATCACCGTAATCAGAAAGCAGAGCCTGCTCGCGCCCAATGCCCCATTGCGCAAACTCAGCGATAGACGAGTCTGCGAATTGGCTGCCAGGGTCAGCCACGCCATGGGCTGCACGCCGTGATGTACACGCGGTGATACGCTGAGGCCATGTTACGGAAAGCATCCGTACTGGCGCTGATCTTCTCACTGGCCGCCGCAGCCGGAGGTCAGGATTCTGCTCTGGATCGGGTGAGGAGCGAAGCAGCCGCCCTGCGAGATGCGGAGCAGTCTGAACCTCGCGCTTTCGACCAGATCAAAGCGATTCGGGATCGCTCGGCGGCTTTCCATGCCGCGCTCAGGGACTGGATCGAGTCTCTTGTTCCAAAATCCGGTGACGCGCTGGCCGCCGATTTGTCCTCGCTCAGTCCGAGGGTGGACGCGGAACTGCGACTTTATAAGTTGCTGGCGCCTGACGGCGACTTCGATAACTTCAAACCGGGATTCGTGGACCACGTTAAACTCTCCCTTCCACCCGAGGACCGGGAGAAGCTCGCTGTCGTTGTCGGCATCGCGCTGCCGTGCGGCTACGACGATGCGGTGTACGTATACGATTACAGCCGCGGTTCGCCGCAACGCGTGCTGGAGTCGCACGGCGCCCGGGACCACGACGAAAGCATCTCTGCGGTATCCTTTTCGAAGCGCGACGCCATCGGGAACCAGCTCATCCTCACGCTGCGGTACGCCGTACAGTGCGGCTCCTCCTGGAACAGACTCTCATACGATGCATTTCGTCTGTCCAACTCAACCGCGGTTGCAATGCCGGTCCTGAGCGGTGAACATGGCATCTGGTTTGGAGCGGAGCATCCGTATCAGCTTCGTCTCGAAGGCGATGATCTATTGCTGGAGATTCGTGACCGAAGCATTGACGCGGGGATTCACAACAGAGCGCATGTACTGCACTACAGGGTGTCGGACTCGTCGGCGGACCGCATCGATCCGGTTGCCTTGCAGCCTCAGGACTTCGTGGACGAGTGGCTCACGCGTCCATGGACGGAGATGGCGTCCAGGTCGGCGGAACGCGATGGCCTGAAGAAGTGGCACGATTTCTTCTACGGTGACTTTGTTGCTGGGGAATTCAGTGTTGTCCAGCAGTGCGCGGACCCTGAGAAGTGGCTGGTTGGCGTAGACCTGAGCGATTCCGGAGGCAAGGAGCTGCCCAAAACGCTCAGCACCTATTTCCTCGTCCAGCAGTTCGACAGGTTCGGATTTCGGATGATCGATATCGACTTCGATCCTCCGGATGGGGGCCCGGGCGATTCGGCGCCGAGCGACGCAAGGCCGTCGTTGTTCCCGGCAGGGGACGAAAAGCGCTGAGGACCCTCCACACGCTATCCTGAAAGCATCCCCACCGAAATGAGCGCCATTACTCCCGATCTGGTAGCGGCTCACCAGCTCACGGATGCCGAGTACCGGAAGATTGTCTCGCTGCTCGGCGGACGCGAGCCCACGTACACCGAGCTCGGCATCTTCAGCGTCATGTGGAGCGAGCATTGCTCTTACAAGAGCTCGCGCTTGCACCTCAGGAAGCTGCCGACGCGCAGCAAGCTGGTGCTGCAGGGGCCCGGCGAGAACGCGGGCATCATCGACATCGGCAACGGCTACGCCATCGCCTTCAAGATCGAATCGCACAACCACCCCAGCTTCATCGAGCCGTTCCAGGGCGCGGCCACCGGCGTCGGCGGCATCCTGCGCGACATCTTCACCATGGGCGCGCGGCCCATCGCGGTCATGGACGCACTGCGCTTCGGACCACTCAACGTCCCGCGCAACCGCCGCGTCCTCGAAGGCGTGGTCTCCGGCATCGCTCACTACGGCAACTGCTTCGGCGTGCCCACCATAGGCGGCGAGACGGTGTTCGAATCCTGCTACAACGGCAACCCCCTCGTCAACGTGTTCGCGCTCGGCGTGTTTCGCCATGACGAAATCTTCTACGGACGCGCCTCGGGCGTGGGCAACCCGGTCATTTATGTAGGCGCGAAAACCGGCAAGGACGGCATCCATGGCGCCTCTATGGCATCCGCAGAGTTCACCGAAACCTCCATGGAGAAGCGGCCCAACGTGCAGGTGGGCGATCCTTTCATGGAGAAGCTGCTGCTCGAAGCCTGCCTTGAAGCGATGAAGACGGGCGCTATCGTGGGCATTCAGGACATGGGCGCCGCCGGGCTCACCTGCTCCACCTGCGAAATGGGCAGCCGCGCCAATACCGGCGTCGAGATCGACCTGCAGTACGTGCCACAGCGGGAGACCGGCATGACGCCGTACGAGATCATGCTCTCGGAATCGCAGGAGCGCATGCTCATCGTGGCGGACAAAGGCCGCGAGGACGAGGTGTTCGCGGTGTTCCGCAAGTGGGGCCTCGACGCCGTCACCATCGGCTGCGTCACCGCGGATGGCATGCTGCGCGTGAAGGATCACGGCAAGGTAGTGGCCGAGATCTCCAACCGCGCGCTCGCCGACGAAGCGCCTGTCTACGACCGGCCGCACAAAGTGCCGCCTTACCGGCCCGCGCCCTTGCAAGGTCCGCCGCTGCCCGGACGCAATTCGCGCGAGCAGCTCACCGAGGATCTGCTCAGTCTGATTGGCTCGTCCGATATCTGCTCGAAGCGCTGGATCTGGGAGCAGTACGACTATATGGTGCGCACGAACACGCTGGAAGGCCCCGGAGCCGACGCCGCCGTGGTGCGCATCAAAGAAACGGGCACGTCCATTGCGATGGCGCTCGACGGTAACCAGCGGTACTGTGCCCTGTCGCCGCGCGAAGGCACGAAGCTGATCGTCGCCGAATGCTGCCGCAACCTGGCCACGGTGGGCGCGCAGCCGGTGGCCGCCACCAACAACCTGAACTTCGGCAATCCCGAGCGGCCCGAGATCATGGCTCAGCTCGTCGAATCGATCGAGGGCATGGCCGAAGCCTGCGAGTTCTTCGGGACGCCGATCACCGGAGGCAACGTCAGCCTGTATAACGAGACGCTCGGGGAGGCCATCTTCCCGTCGCCCGTGATGGGCATAGTGGGACTGATGAAGACCGAGAAGCCTGTGCCTGCCCGCTTCGCCTCGGATGGCCGGACCCTGATCCTCCTGGGCGGTATAGGGACGGCTACTCACGACCGATTCGGGGGAACCCAGTACGCCAAGGTGATTATGGACTCCCTCTGGGGTCTACCACCTGCGCTCGACATGGCCTACGAAAAGCGCGTGCACGACGCCATGCGCCAGGCGGTTGCCGAAGGTCTGGCGGAATCCGCGCACGACCTCAGCGACGGCGGCCTGGGCGTGGCGCTGGCCGAAGCGAGCATGGGCGGAATCGGCGCGCGACTTGAGCTCGATTCGGACCTCGCGCCTCAGTATCTGCTCTTCCACGAGGGCCCGTCCCGTATCCTGATCTCGACCGCCGATCCCCAGCGAATCCAGCGGATTGCGGCCGATTTCGGGGTGGAAGCGCCTGTCATCGGTGTTACCATGAAAGAGGAATTACAGATCCACAACAGGTCAGAGGCTTTGGTTGAGGTCCCCTTAGCCGGCCTCAAAGGGCGTTACGAAACCGCGCTGGAGCACATGCTGAACGCCTGAACGCAGCAGGATTTCCACCTCCCCCCGAGGATGCTTTCACGATGTTTGATAAGTTCCACGAGGAATGCGGCGTTTTTGCCATTTACGGCCATCCCGAAGCTGCGAATCTGACCTATCTCGGCCTCTACGCGCTGCAGCATCGCGGTCAGGAAAGCTGCGGCATCGGCTCGAGCGACCGCAAAGAGGTTTACTGCTACAAGAGCATGGGCCACGTGGCCGATATTTTCACGCCCGAGCGGCTGGCGCAGCTCCCCGGCGACCTCGCCATAGGCCACACGCGCTACTCCACCACCGGCGACAGCATGGAGGCCAACGCCCAGCCGTTCTCGGTTGCCTGCAATAAAGGTCGCGTGGCCATCGCCCACAACGGCAACATCACCAATGCCGCGGAGATCCGGGCCGACCTCGAAGCCGAGGGCTCCATCTTTCAGGCCTCCAGCGACACCGAAGTGATCCTGCACCTGGTGGCGCGGTCGCGCGAACGGACCCTGGCCGGCGCTCTGCGCGAGGCTCTCCTCCAGCTCGATGGCGCGTTCTCGCTGGTTTGTCTGGCGCAGGATCGCATCATTGTGGCGCGCGACCCGCATGGCTTCCGGCCGCTGGCGCTCGGCCAGATGGAATCGGGACACGGCCACAAGACCTACGTGTTCTCGTCGGAAACCTGCGCGTTCGACCTGATCGGCGCGGTTTACCTGAACGATGTCGAGCCGGGCGAGATGGTCATCGTCGGTCCGGAGGGCATGACGCGCGAACGTTACGCCCCCGCGGCCGATCCCGCCTACTGCGTTTTCGAGCACGTCTACTTCTCCCGTCCCGACTCCATCGTGTTTGGCCGCTCGGTGCAGGAATCGCGCGAGAACCTGGGCAAGTATCTGGCGCGCGAGTGCCCCGCCGATGCCGACATCGTGGTGCCAGTCCCCGACTCAGGCGTTCCGGCCGCCATCGGCTATGCGTCTGAATCCGGCCTGCCGTTCCGCCACGGCCTGATCCGCAATCACTACGTGGGCCGCACGTTCATCGAACCCTCGCAGGCCATTCGCGATTTCGGCGTGAAGCTGAAGCTGAACCCGGTGCGGCATTTGCTGGAGGGCAAACGCGTCGTGCTGGTGGACGATTCTATCGTGCGCGGCACCACCAGCCGCAAGCTGGTGCGCATGGTGCGCAGCGCCGGCGCGAAGGAAGTGCACATGCGCATCTCCTGCCCGCCCACAATTTCGCCGTGCTTCTATGGCGTCGATACGCCCTGCGAGAGCGAGCTGATTGCCGCGAACAACACGGTGGAGGAGATTCGCCGTTTTACCGAGGCCGACTCGCTCGGCTATCTTTCGATGTCCAGCCTGCGCAAGGCTGTCGACGACAAGGACCACCGCTACTGCTACGCCTGCTACACCGGCGACTACCCGACCGATATCGTGCAGATCGAGGAGCTATCGGCCGCGAAACGTCGTCTATAAACCGGAGGAGACACATGAGAATCCTGCGTTACCTCGCCGTTCTTGCACTCGCGTTCACGCTCGTGGGCGCCGCGGATACCAAGGCCCCGGCAAAGTCGGCGAAATCCACCGCTGCGGCCAGCACCGCAAAGAAAGCCGAGCAGGTGGACATCAATTCCGCCACCGCGGATCAGCTCGAAGCTCTGCCCGGAATCGGGAAAGCGTATTCCGAGAAGATCATCAAGGGCAGGCCGTATCGCGCTAAGAATGAGCTGGTGACGAAGAAGATCATTCCGCAGGCCACCTATGAGAAGATCAGGCCGCTGATCATCGCGAAACAGAAGTAGCAGGAGCGGCCATGAACTGGCCCGGCATCTGGGGCGTGGCGATGGGGGCGGCCTGGCTCTCCGGCATCAGGCTGTACGCCGGCATCCTCACCTTGGGCCTGCTTCAGCATTTCGGCTTTGCCCACCTCCCCGGAGACATGAACGTGCTGGGCGACTGGTGGATGATTGCCATTGCGGCGCTGCTCACTGTCGTCGAGTTCGTGGCCGACAAAGTTCCCGCGATCGATTCCGTCTGGGACGCCGTCCACACTTTCATTCGGATTCCTGCCGGCGCGGTCCTTGCGGCCGCGGCATTCGCCCACTTCGATGCCCGGATTCGGTTAGCGGCATTCCTGCTGGGCGGCGGAATCGCTCTGACCGCTCACGGGACGAAAGCGGCAACGCGGCTGGCCGTGAATGCTTCTCCCGAGCCCTTCAGCAACTTCATCGTCAGCGCGCTCGAAGACGCCGGCAGCATCGGACTCTCGTTCCTCATCGCGTATCACCCGCTGGCGACGCTGTTCGTCGTGGCAGCGCTGGTGGTGATCGGAGTTCTGTTTGTGCGCAAGTTGGTGCGCGGCGTCCGGCGGCTATTCGGGGGAACGCAAACGCCGAACTACGCGGCCGCGAGAAGACGCTGAACGGCAGTGTGGCGATGCAGGCTAAAAGCCTGCTCTACAATCCGGTCTCGATAGTCGTAGCAAACAGTAGAGCAGGCTTTTAGCCTGCAAACTTTTACCCATTTGCCGGCGCCGCTTTCGGAAGCCGGCCCTTGATCAGGCTGATTTGTCCGGTATGATGCGATTCGTGTTCGCACACGTGAAACCACTTGCACAGATTGTCGGTGGGCCCCCACGGAAAGGTGTTGTCCACCGCGAGCAGCCACTGATCGTCACGCTTGCGAAACTCCGCCAGCGTCTTCTCGCGCGTGTCCCGCAGGGCGTTCAGATAGTAATCGAGTGGATGGCCCTTGATGGCCTGCCGCGCGGGCTCGCCGAGGTCCATCGCGACCTTCCATTCTTTGAATGCCGGGTGCGTCTCGAGGTCACGCACTCCGACTTGCTCGAAGGTGTTCAACTGATACAGCCGCTCGGTGGCCGCAAGATGCAGCAGCAGCGCGCCGATCCGGTTCGCTTTATTGTCCAGCAGAAAATCGAGCTGCTCCTGGTTCATGCCTTTCACCGGACGAATCACCGACTCACGCATCCACGTCATCTCCGAGACCAGCGTGCCGATCTGCGGCGAGTAGCCCGGCATTGGACCGAGCACGTTCGGTTGAGTCTCGGCCGCGCGGGCGACCGGCGACAGGACGAGCGCTGCCGCACTCGCGGAACAGAAGAATCGCCGGCGGCTTGACGCGTGTGAATTGAAAGATTCGGTGATGGACACGGGACGCCTCTGACCGATTCTAGTCGAAAGCCAGCGCGTTCTTCAGCAATTCTTCCACTTCCGCCGCCGGCATCGCCTTGCCAAAGTAGTGCCCCTGAACGCAGTCGCAGCCGGCCGCGCGCAGCAGCGTGAACTGGAGCTCCGTCTCCACGCCCTCGGCCACCACCTCAAAACCGAGCGTGTGCGCCAGTTGAATGACGCTTTCCACCACCGTGCGCGCGCCGCCCGATTCGGTCAGATCGCCGATGAAGGAACGGTCGATCTTCACCGTGGTGGCCGGCAGCAGACGCAGATAATTCAGCGAGGAGAAACCCGTCCCGAAGTCATCGATGGCCAGACGAATGCCCATGCGCCGAAGCTCGGCCATACGCCGGATGGACTGTTCGACATCGCGCATGAGTACGCTCTCGGTAATCTCCAGCTCCAGCCTGCCGGGAGCGAGGCCGCTCCGTTCCAGCGCAGCATGCGCCACGCCGACAAAACCCGGGGTCGCGAACTGGATCGCCGAGACGTTGACGGACAGCCGCACTAGTTGTCCGCAGGCGTTCCATCCTGCCGCGCGGCTGCAGGCGTGATCCAGCACCCACGCTCCGATTGGCGCGATCATGCCCGAGACTTCGGCCACGCGTATAAAATCCTGCGGCGGAATGGACCCGCACGCCAGCAGCGCTTCGAAGCCCGACAATGAGCCGGTCGCCCTGTACAAGGGTTGGTATTTCAGTTCCAGCTCGCTGCCGGTCAGCGCGCGGCGGAGTTGTTGCTCGATATCGAAATCGGACGCTGCGCCGTTATGGCGCGGCGCCCGGTAAGGGACGATATCGCCGGAACCCCGCGCGCGGGAGCGCTCGAGCGCGCACTCGGCATGCTGCAGAAGAGAGGACGCGTCAATGGCGTCCACGGGCGCCGTGGCCAATCCGGCGGCGCAGGCGACGAAAAGCTCGCGGCCGAAGACGGTAAAAGGACCGGCCAGCGCGGCGCGCGCCATTTCCTGCAGCCTCGCCGAAGGCAACCTCGACGCAATCGCAAACTCATCGCTGCCGGTTCGCGCCACGATGCTCTCGCCGAACGACGACCGCAGCCGTTCGCCCGCATAGCGAAGCAGCCGGTCGCCGCCGTCGGGTCCGACAGCCTCGTTCACCTGGCGAAACCGATCGATATCCAACGCCAATACGGAAAGTGGCGCGTCATCATGCGCGGCGGCAGACATTTCTGATTCCAGAAGATCGAGGAAGCGCCGCCGGTTCAGCAGTCCGGTGGTGGCGTCATGGTTGGCCTCGAAGCTCATCCTCCGTTCCAAACCGCGCCGTTCCAGAACAACGGCGGCAAGCCGCGCCGCCGCATTGCGGACAGCTTCGCTCCATGCAGGAAGCTCAGCTCCGGAATGCACCGCCAGAATTCCCAGCAGTGCGCCCGAGGATGAAACCACGGGAGTCCACGCACATGCGGGAAAACCCGGAGCCGGGTGGGGCGCCACGGCGGACTGGCCGACGGGCATCATTCCCGGATCGAGGCGCAGCCCGGTCATCGCGCGCACGTACTCCGCGGGCAGGTTCGGCGCCGCCGCGCATGCCAGCACCCAGCCATCCAGGGCCAACACAGAGCTGCGGCAGCCGGCGAGATGCTTCTCGACGAACAGGCAGATCTGCTCCAGAGCCTCATCCGGCTCCGCCGCCTCGGTGACCGTTGCCAGTAGATGATCCAGTTCCGCGTCAGAAATCTGTATTGCCGCCTCCCGCCGATCGAACCACGATGCATCGTATGTGGCCGCCGGCTGTCTCCCGAACCTGATCGGGGTTGCGCAACACGGCAAGGCTCATCCCGACCTTAATCGGACCGGCCCCATTGCGGCGCACCACCGTGCGCGCTCGACGCACGCCGACGGGCAGGAGGATACCAGCCAGCGCAAACAGAAATGATGAACTGCGGACAAGAACTTTCAAGCGGTCTCGCTGTTAGTGGATTTTACCGCACCGATCTCTCGCCCAATGGACCGATCGTGGCGCACGCTTCAGAACGGTGCTGGTGCGAGCTTCAGCTCGCGCTGCCGGACCGTGGCCTAAAGCCCACAGCGGCACGCTGAAGCGTGCGCCACAACCGCCGCCGGGCGACCTTGGCCTATCGCCTCCGCTCGATCGCCAGCGCGAGGCCGGAGCCGATCAGCACTGTTCCCGTGGTCCGATCGAGGCCGAGTTTCACTGAGGGCCGCTCGATCCACGCTCGAACAGGGCGGACGGCCGCGGCCACCAGCGTTAGCCAGACGATTACCTGCGTCACATTGATTAACGTGAAAGCCAGAATATATGTGCCGACGTTCCCACCGGCGGGAACGAATTGCGGCAGCAAAGTGATATAGAACACTCCGACTTTCGGATTCAGCAGGTTGCTCAGGAGGCCGCGCACGAACCACCTGTGTCCCGCGCCGTTGCCATCGTTATTCACGGCATCCTGCGCCTGCCGGTATTTTCGACGCCACATCTGCACCCCGAGAAAGATCAGGTAGCACGCTCCCGCCACTCTGACCGCGTCGTAGGCCAGCCGGGATAGAGCAAGAAGCGCGGTCAGACCCAACGCGGTGGCGAGCCCCCACGCAAGCGTGCCTGTGCAGATGCCGAGCGCGGCAAGGCGGGCACGCGACGAGCCTTCCACGGCGGCCGTTCGCAGCACCAGCGCAGTATCCAGACCGGGGGTAATGGTCAATAATAAGGCGGCGGCCGAAAAAGCGAGCACAGCAGAGAGGTCGAGCATGTTTCATTATGGTGGAGCGGAACAATTGCCCGCACTCTGCCGTATTTCAAGCTTCAGGAGGCTTGCGCCATGCTCACTTCCGCAAAGCACACTTTCCGGGTTCTCGCCAAAGATCCGGGGTTCACCGCAGTGGCAATCTGTTCACTGGCTATCGGGATCGGCGCAACATCGGCCATGTTCAGCTTCGGCGACGCGCTGCTGCTGCGGCCTCTCCCGGTGGCTGAGCCGAGCAGCGTGCTTGCCGTCAACACAGCTTCGTCGGCCGCGTTCGGTGCGAACACCGCGATCTCGTACCCCGATTACGTGGACCTGCGGGATCGGAACCGCTCGTTCAAAGGTCTGGAGGCGTCCTCCTATTCGAGCTTCGGCTTCAGCCCCGATCGGACCACTCTGCCGCGCATGAAATTCGGCTTGCTGGTGTCGGGTAATTTCTTCGATGTGCTGGGCGTGCAGCCCGCGCTCGGCCGCGGATTTCGGCCTGACGAAGACAAGGCCGAGGGCCGCGATGCGGTGGTGGTTCTGGGGCACGACTTCTGGGTGAGCCAGTTCGGCGGCAATCCGTCCGCGGTGGGTTCGAAAATCCGGCTCAACGGAATCGACTTCTCCGTGATCGGCGTGGCGCCGGAGCGGTTCACCGGCATCGATCAGTTCCTGCGGCCCACCATGTTCGTGCCGCTCGCGATGCAGGGACGGTTGGCCAACGAGAGCACCCTGAACCGCCGCGATATCCGCTTTCTTACGGTGAAGGGCCGTGTCAAGCCGGGAGTAACGGTGGCCCAGGCGCAGTCGGACGCCTCAGCAATCATGAACGACCTGGAGCGGACGTACCCGAAAACCAACCGCAATGAGCGCGTCCGGGTTGAGACGGAATTGCAGTACCGCGTGGAACAGTCCCCACCGAACGCGATCATGGTGACCATGCTGGTGCTGCTGGCAATGTGCGTGCTGCTGGTGGCGTGCGCCAACGTGGCCGGACTGCTGCTGAGCCGCGCGCGGGCTCGTTCGCGTGAGATCGCGGTGCGCCTGGCCATCGGCGCCGGCCGTGGAGCGCTCGTCCGGCAGCTGCTGTCCGAGAATCTGGTTGTGGCTCTCGCCGGAGGAGTGCTGGGCATAGGCATCGCGGAGGCGGGCGCCATGTTCTTCAACTCTCTCCCATTTCCCTCCGATCTGCCCCTCGTAATGGCGGTGAGCGTCGATCGCCGCGTGCTTCTGTTCACGCTCGCGGCATCGTTCCTGAGTACGCTGGTTTTCGGCCTCGCCCCGGCGATGCGCGTGAGCCGTCCGGATCTGGTGGCGTCCCTGAAGGCGACGGATGCGGACAGCCGGGGCAAACCACGCCTGTGGGGCCGAAACACGATCGTGGCCGGTCAGGTAGCGCTCTCGCTGGTGCTGCTCACCGTGTCCGCCGTCATGGTACAGGGCTTTCGCGACCAACTGGCCGCAGGGCCGGGATTCCGCGTCGACCATCTGTTCATGACCAGCTTCGACACGGAACTGGAGCACTATACCGATGCGCAAACGAAGAAATTCTACAAGGATCTGCTGGATCGTGCGCGCTCGACGCCGGGCATCCGCTCGGCAGCGCTTACGTCGGTGATCCCGATGATCGGGGGCGACGCCATTGGCATCGTGCCTGAGGGTTATCAGTTGCCGCACGGCGAGCAGTCTGTCTCCGTCTTCGACGCTTACGTCAGCGAGGGGTTCTTCCGCACCATGGACATTCGCATCCAGCAGGGGCGCGGGTTTCTGGAAACGGACAAAGAGAACGCGCCGCTGGTGGCCGTCATCAATGAGCAAACCGCCCGGCATTTCTGGCCGAAGGGAGATGCTCTCGGCAGGCGGTTCCATCTGAGGGAGGCCACCGGTCCGCTGGTGCAGATCGTGGGAATAGCGAAGGTCGCGAAGTACTTCTGGATTGCCGAGCCCCCGCTCGACTACCTCTATCTTCCTTACCGGCAGAACCCCCGCTCCGGTTTGACGCTGATGGCGGAATCGGACGCTCCGGACGCGGCAACCATCGCGCCCGCGCTGCGCGACCTGGTCCGCAGCCTGGATGGGGACATGCCGACCTTCGACGTGCGCACCATGGATAACCTGTACACGCAACGCGCTGTGAAAACGCCAAACATGATCACCGAGAGCGTGGCCGGCCTGGGATTGATGGGGCTGGTTCTGTCGATGGTGGGCATCTACGGTCTGGTCGCGTATTCGGTGAGCCGCCGAACGCGCGAGATCGGTATTCGTATGGCCATCGGCGCGGACCGCCGCAGTGTAGTGTGGCTGGTGCTCGGGCAGGCGCTGTCGCTGGGCGGGGCCGGAGTCGCGGTGGGGCTGGTGCTGAGCGTGCTGGTGAGCCGGCTGATAGTTTCAGCAGCGTGGATTGCATCGTTCAGCCACATCAACCCGGTGATCTTCATTGCCCTGCCGATCCTGCTGCTCATCGTTATGATGCTGGCCACGTGGGCGCCGGTGCTGCGCGCTTCGCGCCTGAATCCGATGACGGCCCTGCGCTGGGAGTAATGTAGCTTGACCTCCCCGTGGGGCAGACGATCGGGTTTTGTCGTCTGCCATGCCCGGGCACTCGAACAGGCAGACGACATAGACCGATCATCTGCCCCACCGAACCGAAGCTGCCCCACGGGGCGTTATTGCCGGCCGGTCAGTCCGTCGAGCTGTATCGTTTTTCGAAGTTTCAAGTCGGCCGATGAGCCGCCGACGGCCATGCCAATCGGGCCAGGCTCGAAGTCGAACCGATGCCGGGCGTCGTTCCACCAGGCGAGCGAGTCGAACCTGAGCGGAATGTCGACGCTTCGCGTCCGGCCGGGGTCGATGCTCACGCGCTGGAAGCCGCACAGTTGTTCTCGCGGCCGCTCCACCTTCGACGGCGGAAATTCGGCGTAAAGCTGAACCACTTCATCGCCGCGCCGTTTCCCAGTGTTCTTCACATCGACGGTGATTTTGGCGTGTGCGTAGCGCAGATTCGAATACTCGAACGTCGTGTAGCTCAGGCCGTAGCCGAACGGGTACAGCGGCTCGCCCTTGAAGTACATGTAAGTGCGGCCATGGCGAATGTTGTAATCCATCATGGGCGGCAACTGATCGAGCGATTTCGGCCACGTCTGGTTGAGGCGGCCAGCCGGGTTGTAATCGCCAAACAGGACATCGGCCAGCGCGGTTCCCTGCTCCTGCTCGGCGTGCGTCATGTGCAGGATGGCGGGCACATGCTCCTGGCTCCAGTTGATGGCGTAGGGGAAACTGGAGACGAGCACCATTACGGTCTTCGGATTCGCTGCGTAAACCTGTTTCACCAGCTCTTCCTGCGCCAGGTCGAGCGACTCGCGGTCGCGGCCTTCCCTGCCCTCGCCCGGATCGGCGCAAGGCTTGCTCGACACATCGATGTTCCACATCGTCATCGTGTTGGTGGCCGAACAGGTGGGATGATTTCCCACCACGACGACCGCAACATCCGAAGCCTTCGCCGCTCTCACCGCTGCGTCGCCGTCGTTATTGGCGGCGAAGTTCACGGTGACGCCGGGCCCGACCTTGTTCTTAATGCCGTCGAGGGCTGAAACGGTGTACGGGGGCCGGCCGCCATACAGATCGATCAGCACTTCGCTTGCGTGCGGCCCGATGACCGCGATTGATTTGACAGCGCTCTTGTCGAGCGGCAGCATGCCATCAGCGTTCTTCAGCAGCACCACCGACTCATGCGCCACATCGCGCGCCACCGTCTTGTGTTTGTCCGTGGTCCACGGCTCCGGCTCTCCTGCCTTGCCGATGGACGAGTACGGAACCATCTCCGGCGGATCGAGCAGGCCAAGGCGGATGAGCACGCGGAATTTGCCGCGCAGCACCGCGTCGAGGTCTGACTCCACCAGCATGTGATCGGCAATGGCCTGCTTCGTCAGCTTCGGAATGTTCAGGAAAAACGCGAGGATCTGATTGATGCCGCCCACCTTGATGGTGGCCGCGAGCGCCTCCTCCTGGGTCTTGAAGTACTTGCGCGGATTGACCATCAGCTCCACCGCTGTCGCATCGGAGGAGATGATCCCGTCTACGTGCCACTCCTTGAAGACGATTTCCCGCAGCGTGGGATTGACCGTCATCGGCACGCCGTTCACCGCGTTGTAAGAAGCCATGAAGCACTTCGCGCCGCCTTCGACAAAACCCATGCGAAACGGGACCGAGTAATACTCGCGCCAGAGCCGTTCGTCAAAGTCCGATGACGAGCTGCCGCGCGTTGTCTCGTTGCTGTTGGCGAGAAAATGTTTCAGCAGTGAGGCGGCCTGCCAGTATTTCGGATCGTCGCCCTGCAGCCCGTGAATGAACGCCACGGACATCGTTCCGGTGAAGAACGGATCTTCGCCGTAGCTCTCGTTGTTGCGCCCCCAGCGCGGATCACGCGCCAGATCGGCGTTGGGTCCCCAGACCACCAGCACGTGCTGTTTGTATTTGTCGTTCTGATCGATGTACCGGGCTTCGTACCCTTCAACGGCGCCGGCGCGCCGGATGAGCGCCGGGTCCCAGGTCTCGGCCATGCCGATCACTTCCGAGAAGGACGTGGTGGGGACAGCCTTGCCGCCGAAATCGCCCTTGCGAACCAGACCGTGCAGCCCCTCCGATCCGCCGGCGTCGGGGATGCCGATCCGCGGGACGCCGGAGTTGAAGTTCAGGCAGGCGATTTTCTCGTCCAGCGTCATCAGTGAAATTATGTTGTCGACGCGTTGCTCCATGGGGAGCTTCGGGTCCTGAAATGGATACCGGTTCTGGGCGCGAGCCGGGATGAGCGCCGCGACTGTGAAGAGCACAACGAGAAGAGGTCTATTCATTGGAAGGATACCGAAGACATCATATAACCCCTTGCCGGAACTGAGCTTCAGCCGGGTGGGGCAGGCGCCCTCGCCTGCGGCGGGCGCCCCCGCCCGCCTGGTCCAGCCGGAGATGCATTCAGAATCTACAGAGCAGGCCGACGAGGGCGTCGGCCGCGGGCGAGGGCGCCCGCCCCACAATGCGCCGCATTCGCGCCGGACGCTATCCTGAAACAGATGCGGCTGGGAATCGATTTCGGAACGACGAGGACGGTGGTGGCGGCGGTGGACCGCGGCAACTATCCCGTCGTATCCTTCGAATCGCCCGATGGAGGCATGTTCGACTGGTTTCCGCCGCTTCTCGCGTGCTGCGGCGAATGGCGCCTGTACGGATGGGATGCATGGGGGCGGCAGGGCGAGCCGCACTGGACCATCGTCCGCTCCATCAAGCGCGTTCTCGAAGGCGCCGGGCCCAACACCATCATCGATATCGCCGGCCAGTCCGTCCCGCTCGGCCGTCTGCTGCGCGAAATGGCCGATACGCTGCGCACGTCATTGTTCGAGCACTCCAGCCTCGATCTGAAGCCGGGCGAGAAGCTGGAGGCGATGCTCGGCGTGCCCGCGAATTCCAACAGCAATCAACGCTTTCTCACCGCCGAGGCATTTCGCTCCGCCGGGTTCGACGTGATCGGACTGCTGAATGAGCCCTCGGCCGCCAGCCTCGAATACGCCCATAAGAACAAGACCGCGGGCCGGCTGCTGGTATACGACCTCGGCGGCGGCACGTTCGATGCATCGGTCGTCGAGACCGCTGAGCGTACCCACTCGGTGGTGGCCTCCGAGGGCATCCCCACGCTGGGCGGGGACGACTTCGATCAGATCCTGGCCGATCTCGCTCTGGAGAGTGCGGGCATCGCCGAGGAGCCGACGAACGAGCTGACCCAGGCCGAGCACTTCCGGCTTCTCGAAGAATGCCGTCAGAAGAAAGAGGGCCTGCATCCGAACACGCGCAAGATCGTTGTGGACCTGGAACTGGTGCGCGAGGGCTGGGGGCAGGCAGCTGTCCCCATTTTCGAATTCTACGAGCGCTGCCGTCCTTTGATGGATGAGACTCTGCACGTGGTGGAGGATCTGATGGCGCTCGATCCGGAACGGCCCATCGACGCGCTGTACGTCACCGGCGGAGGCAGCGAGCTTCCCCTGGTGGGCCGCGTACTGCGCAACGATTATGGCCGGCGGGTGAGGCGATCGGCGTACACGCGTTCGGCGACCGCGATCGGGTTGGCCATTCAGGCCGACACGCAGGCCGGTTACGTGCTCCGCGAGAAATTCACTCGCTACTTTGGAGTGTGGCGGGAAGCAGCAGCGGGCGCCCGCGTCATCTTCGATCCGCTGTTCGAGAAAGGAACGCTGCTGCCGCCGCCCGCGGGCAAGCCGCTGCGCATCACGCGCTCCTACGGCCCGGTGCACAATATCGGCCACTTCCGCTATCTCGAATCGAGCGACCTGACCGAAGACGGCCAGCCGACCGGCGACATCACCGTGTGGGACGAGATTCGTTTCCCCTTCGACCCGGGACTGCGCGAGAGCGATCTGTCCGAGACCGAAATTATGCACTCGCCCGCCGCGCGCGAGGAGATCGTCGAAGAGGCCTACACGTGCGACGCCAGCGGCGCCGTGGGCGTGGCCATCCGCAATGTCACGGCGGGCTATGAGCGCACCTACCGGCTGGGCCGCTGGTCGTCGCGAGAGCCGGCGGTGATCCCCGGCCGGAAGAAGCGGCCGGCGAAACGGTAGCAGCGCACTGTGCTACTACATCCCCGTGGGGCAGACGATCGGGTTTCGTCGTCTGCCGCCCGGGCACTTGAACAGGCAGACGACATAAACCGATCGTCTGCCCCACGGGGAACTAACCTACTTCGCTGGCGGGAGCGGCACCTTGACGGTTCCCGACGGAGCGTACCAGGTCAGTTCCACCGGGCCGCTCTTCTTCTTCGCCGGCCGCGGGAAATAAAGGTAGCCTGCGACGGGCCGCGTTGCCGTACCTTCCGGCAGCGCTTTGTCGGACAATTCCCGCTCCATCGTCTCGCGATCGCGGCCGCTCACGCCGGACGGTGGAGGAGGCGCGCCGCCCTGATTGCCGCCGACGCCGACGCCCACACCCGCCCCGCGATAGACCCCGCTGACGCGGCGCCCGGTTATGGGATCGACGCCCGATTCATAACCGATGTCCGCGGTCGGATACAGCGTAATGTCCCTTCCGCCGCCGCTGGACGCCGGAGGAGGATTCTTCGCATCTTCGACCATGCCTGCAATCGCGTCGGGCGTGGCCGCCCGCACCGTTGTGTCAGCGTCCGTGCGCATCATGAAATCGCCGGCGGTAACGTCGACGCCTTTTTCGGTGGACGGATAGACGGCCACCTCGATCACGATGTAGCCGGCCCGGTTGAGGTCGGTAGCGAACAGCTTCCGAACCTGATCCGGCGGAACCACGGAAGCTCCGATGGCCACGCCTGCCACGCTGGCATGAGCGGGATAATCGGAGACGTTACCACGAGGCCGAAGCCCGTCGCCGCCCGCGAGCATCACGGCCGAAGTAAACAACACCAGGAAAGCTTTCTGTTTCACTGCTGTCCTCCCGTGGCCGGTTGCATCGCCGCAGCGCTCAGTTCCAGCTTCTTGCCGGTGAGCACATATATCTTTTGGGAAACGCTGCGTCCGCCGTCCCGAAGTTCCACGGTGTAGACGCCCGGGTCGAGCCACATATGCCGGAGCTTGTCCGCGCGGCCGGCGAGCGCTCCATCCAGGTACACCCATGCGGTGTGGCTGGGCGACTGCAGTTTCACCTCTCCCATCCACGGCTGGTACGCGAAGCCGGTGTAATAGCCGGGAGCAAACGCTGAAGCGAAGAATGGATCGTAGTACGGCCAGTATCCCCAATATCCCGGATACCAGCCCCAGCCGGGCCACCGGCCGAAATTCGAGTAACCGGCATTCACGAAAAAGCCGCCGAAGCGGATGTGTGGAAGCTTCCTCCCGGAGGCGGTCTGTGCAGGAGCCGGGGAGCCATCCTGTTTGGAGGAGCTTACCTGCTGATCAGAGGCGAACCCACAGCATGCCAGCGCGAGCGCCGGAAGCCACGCGTGTCGTAACTTCATCCGGGAACCCCCGTCATGAGTATATCTGCGCTGCCGACACTGTGACGTACGCCACGGACGAGGGTTACAGAGATCTACTCTCTCGGCGGGATGCCGAGCGTGCGCATCTTGCGATATAAGTTGCTGCGCTCCAGCCCGAGTAACTCGGCCGCACGGGTCACATTACCAGCGGTCTCCTCTAACTTAAGCAGAATGTAATCACGCTCAGCATTTTCGCGCACGCTCTGCAGGCTGCCGTAACGCTCCGACGGCTGTTCCGCGGCCGGCCGCCGCGCGGCGGTATTCAGCGGAATGTGCCGCGCATCGATCCGGGTCTGCGGATTCATGATCACAATCCGCTCGATCACATTCCGCAGCTCGCGCACATTGCCGGGCCAGTGATAGCCGGCCAAAAGAGCCAGCGCCTCAGCGGTGAGTTCCTTCGGTTTGCGCGCGTAGGCCGTGACAAACTCCCGCAGGAAGTACTCGGCCAGCAGGGGAATGTCTTCAATCCGCTCCCGGAGAGGCGGCACGTGAAACGGAATGACGTTCAGCCGGTAGAACAGATCTTCGCGAAAATTTCCTCGCTCGATCTCCTCTTCGAGGTTCTTGTTCGTGGACGCTACCACGCGCACATCTACGGTAATCGAATGCGTGGCGCCCACCGGCTCGAAGCGCTGCTCATCGAGCGCGCGCAAGAGTTTCGATTGCGTCCGCAGGCTCATGTCGCCCACTTCGTCCAGAAACAGCGTACCGCCATCGGCCTTCTGCAGCTTGCCGGTCTTGTCCTCCTGCGCGCCCGCGAATGCGCCGCGGCGGTGGCCGAACAGCTCGCTCTCGATCAGGTCCTCGGGAATGGCCGCGCAATTTACGCCAACGAACGGTTCCGATACCCGCAGGCTCAGGTCGTGAATGGCGTGCGCTACCAGCTCCTTGCCCGTGCCGCTCTCGCCGTAAATCAGCACGCGCCCGTTGGTGCCCGCCATGAGCGCGAGCTGCTGCCGCAAAGCTTTCATGGGGACGCTCTCGCCAATAATGTTGAGCGGCTTCCGCCCGTTCTCGCGCAGGCGGTGCACCTGCATTTCGAGCCGGCGCTGCTGGACGGCGTTCTTCACCACCACCGCGACCTTGTCGATAGTCAGCGGCTTCTCGAGGAAATCGAAGGCGCCCAGACGGGTGGCCTTCACCGCCGTCTCAATGGTGCCGTGGCCGGAAATCATCACCACCACGGGACGATGCTCGAAGGGCATCTCCTGAATTCGCGCCAGCGTATCCAGCCCGTCCATGCCGGGGAGCCACACATCGAGCAGCGCCACATCGGCAGGCCCATCCTCGAGCGCAGCCAGCGCCGCTTCCCCGCTCACCGCGGCGTTCACCTGATAGCCCTCATCCTCCAGAACTCCGGCCAGCGACTGGCGGATCAGCGGCTCGTCATCCACCACCAGCACGCGCGCGGGCTTCATGCGCTGGTCTCCGCGGGCGTGAGCTCACTTTCGCCGCGGTCGTGGATCGGAATGTCGATGATGAACCGGGCGCCCGATGGGGCGTTATCCTCCACTCGAATGACTGCGTCGTGGTCGGTGAGGATACGGTTGACAATAGCCAGACCCAGACCCGTTCCGCGCCCCTTCGTCGAGAAGTAAGGCAGGAATAATTTCTCGCGGTCTTCCTGCGATACGCCGCAGCCGGTGTCAGCTATGATCACCTCCACCGCATCCGCTCCCGTCGCGGCGGTGGCGATGTACAGCTCCTTGAGCGGCGATTCCTGCAGAGCTTCGGCGGCGTTGTCCACCAGGTTCACGATCACGCGCTTGAACTGCTCCGGATCCACGTTCACCTGCGGCAGGGCGGGCGCAAGGTTCTTCTCCACGCGAATGCCCTGCAGCCGCCCGCGGAATACCGCCAGGGCGTTCTCGACAATGGCGTTGAGATCCGAAGGCACGGGCTGCGCCGCGGGGAAGCGGCTGAACTGAGCGAACTCGTCCACCAGCGTCCGCACGGTTTCCACTTCACGCAGAATCGTCTCGGAGCATTCCAGCAGAATGCGCCGGGTATCCTGGGGCGGCCCGTTCCGTTCGATCTGGCGCGCAATACGGTCCGCGCAAAGGGCCATGGGCGTGAGCGGGTTCTTGATCTCGTGCGCGATGCGGCGCGCCACTTCCTGCCAGGCCACCGCCTTCTGCGCGCGCAGCAGCTCGCTGCTGTCTTCCAGCACCAGAACGAAGCCGGAGCTGCGCCGCTCCTCCAGCGCCGCGACGGTGGCGGAGAGGTGTACCGTGCGGCCTTCCGATTTGATCTCGAGCTGGCTGCCAGCTACTCCGGTTCTGCGCGCGCGGTTCATCAGGTACCGGATTTCCCGCGTATCCTCGCGCGAGAACAGGTCATCAATGCGCGCCGCGCGGGCCAGTTGCGCGCCGTGGAAGAGTCCGCCCAGCGCGCGGTTGACGCTCAGAATGCGTCCGTCCGAGGACACGGAAATCACGCCCGTGGGAATGCTCTCCAGAATGGCCTCGGTGAAGCGGCGACGGTTCTCCAGCTCGCAACTGTTCGCCTCCAGTTCCTCGGTCATCTGGTTGAAGGCTTTTACGAGCAACCCGAGCTCATCGATGGCGCCCACCTCGACGCGATGCGCGAGATTGCCGCCACGCACTTGTTCGGCTGCATGCAACAGCGCGGTGAGCGGGATGCTGATGAGTTTCGACAAAAACAGGGCCAGCCAGGTGGCGAGAAAGAGGATGAAGAGCGTGATCAGGAACAGCAGAAGAACATAGAAGCGCCGCGTTTCACGGCGGTCGCGCGCCAGCCGGTCGTACTCGGAAATGTAGCGGTCGATCTCGCTGTGCCTGGCCGCGAGCGAGAGCGGCGCGTGCGCTTCCACGGTCAGCTTTCCCCCGGGTGCGTCGGCGACGGCCACGAATAACGGCCCGAGTGCCGCAGAGGGTACGTCGCACAGCGCCACGGTCGAACCGTCCGGCCTGCTCAGAGTGGCTTTCTCGATCTGATTCTCGCGGCAGAAGCGGTCGGCGGCCGGCGCATCGAGCGGCAGAAGCGCCATCCAGTGCGCCACGGCGTCGAGGCGAGCCTGCGTTTCCGCGTCGAAGGCGTGTCCCACGTCCACCAGGTTGCCGCGAACGCCCTCGGCCGGGCGGCTGAACCATTTATCCAGATTCCTGTTCAGGACCTCGACGCTGAACAGCACCAGGAACAGCACCGGGATGAGGCTCAGCGCCAGCGCTCCCGCCACCAGCTTCCAGCGAATGTGCGAGCCGGGCCGGTGCCGCTGCCGCTCAATGTAGAGCTTCACGCCGGTGCGGAACAGCATGAAGCCGAGCATTACGGTGAGCAGAAAAACGAGCGTGGACAGTCCCCAGAAGACGTAGGTCTGCTCCACGGTGGTGGGCGCAAAGCGGTCGAGCGTGAACGAGCCCTGCCAGACCACCAGCGTCAGCAGCGCCAGAAACAGCACGATCACGGAACCGAGAAGGAACCTTTTGCGCACCTGTTCAGATTATATGGTTGCGAGCGAGGCAGCGTGTGCGCAAAGATTTCGACATCAGACATCGTCTTGAAGTGTTTTTCGACCTTCAAGAATGAATTTCGACCGAGAGCGTGCTATTATGGATTTCGACACAGAATGTCAAGATAATACGTTTTTCGACCTCGCAAAAGGATTTTCGACGGGTGCAGATCGATACGGGGCCTGTAACCATCTTTCAGGAAAGGACCGTCCCCGCAGGCAGCAGACTCGCAGGATGGGCGGCATTGGCCAGCGCGCTGGACATCGCGGCGCCGGTACGTCGCCCGAGTTGTATCTCCGACCAGCATGTGCGGGGCAGCCAGCGTGAAGAGGGAAACTGGACCGTCTTCGACAAGCGGTACTGGCCGGGCGAAACGATGGCCGGCCACCTTGGCTTCGCCCTGCGCAACGAAGACATCGACCTGCTGATCTTCAAACGCCTATGTGACGCCGTGCCGGCGAACGCGTTCGTGGACATGGTCCGAGCGGCGCCGACCGGCGGTCCGGCGCGGCGCGCCTGGTTCCTCTACGAACAATTGACAGGACGGACGCTGGATGTGGACGACGCCTCTGCCGCCGCCGCTGTTGACGTCCTCGAACCGGAACGCTACTTCACTGGCGTCCCGAAGCTTTCCCGGCGTCACCGCGTCCGTGACAATCTGCTGGGACCGGGGCGCTTCTGTCCGGTCATCAGGCGAACAAAGGCGCTGACGGAATTCATCGGTCTGGATCTGTCGGCCAGGGCGCGTGAAACCGTCGGCCGCACGGGCACCCACCTGCTGGCGCGGGCGGCCAGCTTCATGCTGCTGGCCGACAGCCGGGCGAGTTTTGAGATCGAGGGCGACCGCCCGCCGCGCAGCCGGCTGGAACGGTGGGGGCGGGCCGTCCTCGAAGCCGGCAAGCACCCGCTGACCCTCGATGAAATCCTCCGTCTGCAGCGTATCCTGATCGAGGATACGCGATTTGTCCGCCCCGGATTGCGCCCCGACGGCGTCTTCCTGGGCCAAAGGGACCATCAGGGCGACCCGCTGCCGGAATTCATCGGGGCGCGGCCCGAGGATCTTCCCGACCTGATCAACGGGCTGCTGGAGGCGAATGACCGCATGCGGGAAGGCGGCCTCGACGCCGTGCTCAAAGCCGCTGCCACCGCTTTTGGCTTCGTCTATGTCCATCCCTTCCAGGACGGCAACGGCCGCATGCACCGCTGCCTGATCCACCATGTCCTCGCGGAGCGGAGGTTCACGCCGCCGGGTATGGTGTTCCCCGTCTCCTCCGTGATGCTCGACCGGATCGACGACTACCGGGCAACGCTGCAGGCGCACTCGAGGCCCCTGATGCCGTACATCGAATGGCGTCCCACTCCCAGCCGCAACGTAGAAGTGCTGAATGACACTGCCGATCTGTACCGGTTTTTCGATGCCACCGGGACGGCGGAGTTCTTGTATGCCTGTGTCCGGCGCACCGTCGAAGAGGATCTGCCCCGTGAAATCGATTATCTGGGCCGTCACGACGAGGCTATCCGCCACATTATGGAAGCTGTGGAAATGCCCGACCGGGTCGCCGAAAACCTTGTCGTATTCATCCGGCAGAACAAGGGCGCGTTGTCGAAACAGCGCCGGGAAGGCGAGTTCAAGACGCTGCGGGACGAGGAAGTGAAGGTGATCGAAGGCATCGTCAACGACGCTTTCGCGGGGTTTTGAGCTACCTCGCCGATTTCGTTGGCAACTCGTGGTGGGGAGGGCACCCAGGGCGGGCGTCCCGCACGGTCCGGGGGACCGCCACACCAGGCTCCCGCCAGCGCGGCTAGCTAGCTGAGTCAAGGGGCTACGCCGATTCGGAACAAACGAGGGCTCTCCACCCTACTCGACTGTCGCCGTAAACTGCTGATGCACTTGGTGGGGCAGGCGTTTTCGCCTGGTGTGTCGAGTAGTGATGTGCATTCAGGGGGTGCAAGTCCCCTATGGACCGTGATTGACCGGAACCATCCGTCTAAGCAAGGGTGCTCGCCGCGAGGCGGGATCTGAAGAAAGCCGATGACGAAATCCCGGAGGCGACGTACAGGAAGCGGATGTGAGGCCATCGCAGCGTGGGTAACCCAGCCAGGGATGGGGATGCCCGAATGTCATTCGGAACGCTGTGGGGTAGATCCGACGCCTCCGGGAGAAGAAGGCATGTCTTACCTCGAGAGATCTCCGTTCTGGTCCGCACACACGGACTACCGCACGGGCAACCGGACGGGACAGGAGCGGAGAAGTCAGCAGAAGCCATAGTAATCCAACCGGATGAAGGGCCGAATCTTTAATGCAAGGAGCAGATGGAAGACTTCGATGGACGCAGGGCAGCAGAAAGACAAGGAGCGCCAGGGCGCAGGCGGGGTCGGCGGAACCGACCCTGCCACGCCGGGGCAGCAGCAAACGTTCACGGCATTCGACCAACAACGAGCCTTGACGAGCAGTTTGATGGAGCAGATTTGCGACCCGAAGAACGTGGTTCGTGCGTATCGGCGGGTTCGTTCCAATAAGGGTAAGCCGGGCGTGGACGGTATGACCGTTCACGAACTGGCCGACTGGCTTCGGAACAATCAAAGGGCGCTGACGGCTTCCCTGCTGGACGGGACCTACCGGCCGCAACCAGTACGGGGAGTGCAGATACCGAAGCCGGACGGAGGCCAGCGCCAGTTAGGAATCCCAGCCGCTGTGGATCGTCTGGTACAACAGATGATCCTGCAGGTGCTGAATCCGATTTTCGATCCCACCTTTTCCAACTCCAGCTACGGATTCCGTCCGCACCGGAGCCCGCATATGGCTCTGGAACAGGCGCGGAAATACGTAGCGCAGGAGGGGCGCGAGTTTGTCGTCGATCTTGATCTGGAGAAGTTCTTCGACCGGGTCAATCACGATATTCTCATGTCCCGAATCGCGCGCAGGATCGGCGACAAACACCTGCTCCTCATCCTCCGGCGCTTCCTACAGGCCGGTCTGATGCAGGATGGGGTGTGCGTAGCCCGCGAGGAGGGAACGCCACAAGGGGGACCGCTCTCCCCACTATTGGCCAACATCCTGCTGGATGATCTCGACCAGTTACTGGACAGCCGGGGACATCGCTTCTGCCGCTACGCCGACGACTGCAATATCTACGTGCGATCGCTGGCCGCGGGGCAGCGGGTGATGGAATCGGTCGTCGGGTTTCTGGAAGGGAAACTCAAACTCCGGGTGAACCGTGACAAGAGCGCCGTCGCTCCGGTCGGGGAACGCAAGTTCCTTGGCCATCGGCTGCTGTTGAACGGAAAACTCGGCATCTCTCCCAAGAGCGTGAAACGCGCGAAGGAGAGAATCCGGCAGATCACCCGTCGCAATCGGGGCGTCAGTTTTGCGCAAGTGATCGTCGAACTCAACCGCTTCACCACTGGCTGGATCAACTACTACCGCTACGCGGCTTGTCGGTTCGAACTTCAGTGCATGGACGAGTGGATTCGGCGCAAGCTGCGCTGCTATCGCCTCAAACAACGCAAACGCGGCCGGTCCATCGGAGCTTTCCTCCGTAAACTGGGGCTGTCCGCGTCCTCGGCCGCTCGTATCGCCGGTTCAGGGAAAGGGCCGTGGCGTTTGGCCTGCTCCCCGCCGGTTCATCGGGCCATGTCGACGGACTGGTTCTCATCTCAGGGACTCGTCTCCCTGCTCTCGCGATATGCGTCGTTACAACATTAAACGAAACCGCCGTATACGCCAAGTACGTACGGTGGTGTGGGAGGACGGGGCCGTGAGGCTCCTCCTACCCGATCGCGCCCTGAAGCGTGCAGCCCTCGGCCAGTCACCCGATTCGGGACGTGGTTCGCCGAATGCAGGAGGCCAGCGCGCCACTACGGAAGCCGTCCGGACCTGCTGATTGAGGAGCACCCCGAGGCTGATTTCAGCAAGGACCGCAGAGTGCGCGTGATCCGTGGCGCGATCCCTCAGCCGCCCGATACGGTGGCGCGCCGGGCCCCGAAACGCGCCTGCAGGGCGTGAATCAGCAGCGGCAGCAGCGATACGAAGATCACCAGCAGAACGAACTTCTCGAAGTGGCGGCGAACGATGGGGATGCCGCCGAGGAAATAGCCGAGCAGCATCATCGACGTGACCCAGCCCGTGGCGCCGACCACATCGAACGGCAGAAAGCGCCCGTACGGCATCCGCGCAATGCCGGCCACAAACGGCGCGAACGTCCGTATGATCGGCACGAACTTGGCATAGATGATCGTCTTGCCGCCGTGCTTTTCATAGAAGGCCTGCGTGCGTTCGAGGTGCTCCTTCTTGAAAGAAGCGCGAATCGGGCCGGCTGAAAATCACCGGACCGGTGCGGCGGCCGATGAGGTACCCCGACCAGTCACCCGTAAGACAGGCGCAGATCAGCAGCGCGATCATGATGGTCATGTCGAGCCGGCCCGCGCCGCAAACCACGCCGATGGTGAACAGCAGCGAATCGCCCGGCAGGACAAAACCCACCAGCAGCCCGGTCTCACAAAACACGATCGCCGCGAGCAGCGCGTAGCTGTACCATCCGGTCACCACCGTCGAGAGAAAGTGGATCAGCTTGTCCGGATCGGTGAGAGTGCGCAGGAACTCCAGAAAGGAGTGAATCATCGGCGCTCGCAGCGGGCGGTCAGCTACGGTACCGCGCCAGCAGACGATCCAGAACGGCCTTGTGGTACTTCAGCTTGCCCTCGCTGGTGAGCCTCGCCACCACGCTGTCCTCGAACAGCGCATTCTGCTCCTGCGAGCGCTTCTGGCGCAGGTCCTGGACGATTTCCTGGCGGTGCGCGGCAAACTGTGCGGGATCGGCGGGAATCTTTTCGATCACCTTCGCCACAACCAGCCGGCCGCCGGTGACGACGGGTCCAATAATCGCGCCGACGGGACTGGTGAAGGCGCTCTTGACGTACTCGGCCGCGCCAATGCCCTCTGCCGCGCCGGTGCGGGTGAACGCATCGCTGGTTTTCACAGTGGCGCCCACGGCCTTCGCGGCTGCCTCGAAATCGCCGCCGTTGCTCTTTACCAACTGCGCGAACTTGTTCGCATTTTCACTAGCCTCGGCGTTGGCCTTGCTGTCAATGTAGTTGTGCCGGACCTGCTCCTGCACGTCGGCGAACGCGGCCAGATGCCCCGGCACGATGTCGCGCACCGCGGCAACGACGAGGCGGGTGGAGCCCGACTGCACCACCGGGCTCACATCGCCTTTTTTCGTCAGGCCGGCGACTGCGTCCGCAACCGCTTTATCGGTACCAATGCCCGGAATCACGTCGCCCGGCGCCCAACTGTCGGCCTTGATGTATTGAAGGTGCAACTGATCCGCGATCTGCTGCGCGCCGGCAGGATTCTTCGCCAGCTCGCTATGGGCCTGATCGGCGAGGTTATCCACCTGATCGACGCTGAGCTGCTTCTTCATCGCCGTCGCGATGTCGTTCTTCACTTCGGCGAACGGCTGCAGCCGCGCCTGCTGATGATCGAGCACCTGGATGATGTGGAATCCGTACTCCGTGGTGACCACGCCGCTGATCTCGTTCGGCTTGAGCGAGAACGCAGTCTTCTCGAAGTTCGCCACCGTCTGGCCGCGCGTGATCCAGCCGAGATCGCCGCCCTTCTGAGCTGACCCGGGATCCTGAGAATTCGCCTTTGCCAGCGCCTCGAAATCGCCTCCGGCCTTCACCTGCTTCAGCAGATCGTCGGCCTTCGCCCGGATGGCCTTGATCTCATCGGCGGACTTGCCCTTCGTGAGCAGCAGGATGTGCCGCGCATGCACGCGCTCGGGCGTACGGAACTGGTCGAGGTGGGAGTTGTAGTAGGCGAGCAACGCCTGGTCGGAAACCTGCATGCCCGCAGCGATCTTGTCCTCATCGGCAACGATCAGATCGACGTTCTTCTTCTCGGGGATGTGATAGAAGCCCCTCTTCTGGTTGAACTCCTGCTCCAGTTCGGCCGGCGTGGGATTAATCTTCAGACGGAGGTCGGTGGGCGAGAAAGCGGCGTACTCGAGCTTCACCTTCTCGTTCTTGTCCTTGTATTCCTGCATCGCCTCCTGTGGGGTGACCACGATGCCGGATGAGGCAACGTTCTCTAGCCGCGCCGCCAGCATATCCTGGCGGAGCTTGGCCTCGAACTGAGGAATGTTCATGCCCTGGTCGGCGACGAACTGCTGGTACACGGCGCGATCGGTGAACTGGCCGTTGCCGGCGGACTGGATCACGTTCGCCAGATCGGTATCGCTGACCGACAGCCCGAGCCTGCGGGCCTCGTAGGCCATGGCGCGCTGATGAACCATCTGCTCCACGATCTGGGGGGCGTAGACATACAACAGATTGCTCGGGATCCGCTGGTTGCGGGTCATAGACTGGAGCTGCGACTCAACTTCCTGGACGCTGATCGGCTGGCCGGCGACTTCGGCCACTACCTGGTCGCCGTTATTGCCTGCCGTGGGCGTTCCACCGGGCACCAGATAGAGCAGCATCGACGCCGCCACCACCAGCAGCATCGCTCCGAGCACAATACGCACAGCCTTATCGCGGCTGCGGAAGAGATCGAACATGACGAGGGACTCCTGCGGAAGAACTGAAACTCCAGTATAGCGCGGGCCAGCGGCCGGCAACCGCGCCGAGCGGCCTGGGGCAGGCTTTCACCTTATGCGGCCTGCCCGACCCTAAGTGTCGATGACACAAAAATGACAGAAGACGCAGGTCTCGGCCGCCGCAGCGAGTGATATTCTCGTCCTTAGAGCCTCTTCCCGCTCGCAGTCCCACTTTAAAAATCATGCAGATTCATCCGAAAGGCGCTGGCGCGCGCGTGCTTTTCAGCTCTGTGTTCGGCCCCTATGCCCAGGACGACGATTTCGGCAGCCGATCCATTAATCCGATGGAGCTCTACCACAACCAGGTGACGCGCATGCAGGGGGAGTTTTCCATCCGCATGTTCCACCGCTCCTGGGGGCTGATGATGATCCAGCAGAACATCGTCAATCCGTCCACGTTGCTGGACTTTCCCACGCGCGAGCAGTTTGCCGCGGAGCTGACGTCGCAACAATGGGATGTCGTCGGCATTTCCGGAATTATCGTGAATGTCGGCAAGGTGCGGGAGATGTGCCGCATGGTGCGCGAGCTCTCGCCCGCATCCACCATCGTGGTGGGCGGCCACGTGGCGGCGATCCCCGGCATCGAGCAGATGATCGACGCCGACCATATCGTCAAAGGCGAGGGCATCGGCTGGATCCGCCGCTATTTCGCCCAGGACGACAAGGCGCCCATTAAGCATCCGGACATCGTGTCCGGCTTTGGCCACCGCATCATGGGAATGCACCTGCCAGAAGCCTTCGCCACACCGGCCGCCACCATCATTCCTTCGGTGGGCTGCCCCATGGGTTGTAACTTCTGCACTACCTCCGCGTTTTTCGGCGGAAAGGGGAAGTTCCACAACTTCTTCGAAACCGGCCGTGAGCTGTACGACATCATGTGCGGCGTGGAGGAACGGCTGAACGTCCACTCGTTCTTCGTCATGGACGAAAACTTCCTGCTGCAGCGCAAGCGCGCGCTCGAGTTGCTGGAGTGCATGCGCGAAGGCGGCAAGAGCTGGGACTTCTATGTTTTCTCGTCGGCGAACGCGATCCGCAAATACACGCCGGAGGAGCTGGTGCAGCTCGGCGTCTCGTGGATCTGGATGGGCCTCGAATCGCAGCAGTCGAGCTACGCCAAGCTGAACGGCGCCGACACCATCGCGCTGACGCGTGAGCTGCGCGGCCACGGCATCAAGCTGCTCGGCAGCACCATCATCGGCCTCGAGCACCACACGCCCGAGAACATTCGCGGGGAGATCGATTACGCGGTATCGCACGACACCGACTTCCACCAGTTCATGCTGTATACGCCGGTTCCCGGAACACCGCTCTACAAACAGATAGAAGAGGAAGGCCGGCTGCTGGACGTGAACCTGGCGGATATCCACGGCCAGGACCGCTTCAACTTCCAGCACGCCGCAATCTCGCGGGATGCCTCGAAGGAGTATCTTGACTCGGCGTTTCGCAGCGACTTCGACGTCAACGGCCCGAGCCTGTTCCGCATCTGCCGGACCACGTTCGAGGGCTGGAAGCGCTACCGCTCTTACCCGGAGCTCAGGGTTCGCGAGCGGTTTCAGCGGGAGCTCAAAACGCTGCGGCACGCCTGGACGGGTATGCTCTGGGCGATGGAGCGGCAGATGCGGCGCTCGAACGAGACCGTCAGCCGGAAGATCCGCGATCTGCGCCTGGAGATTCTACGCGCGTCGGGCATCGACGCGCGGCTGGCCAGCGCGGTGGTGGGTCCCATCATGCTGTGGGCCGCGAAACTCGAGCGCAGGCGACTCGCCCGCGGGTTCCGCTATGAGCCGCCAATGATCGTGGAACGCCACAACTAACGCATACTCAAAAAGTGAGTGACGTTTCTCCCTTGCTGGACGGCTTTGCGGTAATCACCTCTATCCCGGTGCTGTGGGGCGACGAGGACGCGTTCGGCCACGTCAATAACGTGGTCTTCCTGCGCTGGTGCGAGGAGGCTCGCGTCGTGTATCTGCGCCGGATTGCTTCGTGGACCGACATGCCCGCCGCGGGCGTTGGGCCCATCATCGCCGCCGTTCACTGCGACTACAAGGCGCAGTTGCGCTATCCAGACACCGTGGACATCGGTACCCGTGTGGACAGGATCGGCAACAGCAGCATCGGCATGCATCACCTCATCGTGAGCCGTGAGCAGAACATTGTCGTCGCCGAGGCGGATTCGACGGTGGTGCTGTTCGATTACGGAAACGCGCGGCCGGTGACCGTAGCCGACGACATCCGCGCGCGCATCGGCGATCTGGAAAGAACGTCGTTCGCTGAAGCAGCGTCCGCGGAATAAACCTCGTTTGCCACTTGCGGGACCGCTCCCTCACGGTCGCGGCTCTGTAACGCCTTTTCTGAGCCGTGGCCGTTAGGGAGCGGTTGGCATATCTGCCGTTACGCCTCCGGCAGTGCCTGGCGCCTGCGCAGCACGTTCATGAGCGAGCCCGCCACCTGTTTGCCACGCCCGAGCGCGCGCTCGTAGGCCGCCTTTCGCTCCTCGCGTGTGTAGCCATAGCCGATGCGGTAATAGCGGTCGAGCGAGAGACCCACGACGCGCGTGCCCGCGTAGGCGATCGCGGCTTTCGGAATCAGGCCTCCGCCGAGCGGGATGTGCCCGGACAATTCGCGTGCCAGCGCCCGCCATCCGAACGCGCCGGCGACGATCGACCCGATCTCGTTACGCTGCTCGCGATAGCCGATGTCGCGATCGTTCGCCGCGCCCAGCAGGAAGGCCATGCGAATCTGGTTGGCGGTGAGAACGGCGGTGTCGGACGCAAACTCGCCGGCCGCCCACGGAAGCGAAAGCAGCGGCACGATATCCGGCAGCGCTGTGGCCATGGCGAAGAGCGCGTTCTCGCGCGAGATTTTTCCGATGATGTGTCTGGCGACGGGACGGCGAAACGGCTCGAGCGTACGGGCGAGCGGCACGGCCAGATCTTCGTGCCGCCGGATGGCCCGATCCACCAGATGTCCAGGCTGCTGCCAGTCGAAGGTGAGCGCGCCACGCGGGTGCGTCATCTCGGCGCTCCAGATATGCAGGTCGGCCTCGCTGGACTGACCCGGCTCGGCGCGCTCCAGGGCCGTCGATACTTCGGCGCGCCGCGCGGGACTCCATCCCGGCGGCTCGAAAAAGGATTGCATGCGGAAGAACGCAAGATCGCTCTCCGCGTGGAGGGCGACCCGGACCGGCTTCTCGGCTTTTTCGCGGACCTCGTGGGGCTTCAGCCACCCCAGGGCGTCTTTCACGTGGCGAACGTATCGCAATGGCATGAAGGTCAGGCCCGAAGCATCACCCTCAGGCTCTTCTGCCATTCTAAGCCGACGCCGATTCTTTCCACCCGCACCTCCGGCGAGAAGTAGCGCAGAACAACCTCATTGGATGGGTGTAGCTGCATCGCCGGCGCAACGAGAAGCAGCCGCGGAGGCTCGGGGCGCAGGCGCATGCCGGGGAAATATCCAGCGGCATCGAACTCGCCGCGCTCGAGATGCCAGCGGACCCGCATCCAGTAATCGAGGGCCTGCAGGGGCAGGTGGATGTCTTCGGAGGCCTTCAGTTCGATGACGGCAAGCCGGCCAGTGCGGTCCACCGCGAGCAGGTCGATGAGGCCGTGCGCGGTGGACGCGAACGCAGGGACCTGCCCATATATCGGTTCGCTCAGAAGCGAGGGATCGATTTTATCGAGCGCCCCGCGAACCCGGGATTCCAGCCACAACTCCGGGCTGCGCGCGTACAGCGGGTGATGGCGATCCGGCGCGTCAGGATGTCGAAACTCGGAGATTCCGCCGGCCAGCGCGGCGAGTTCCGCGGCCGAACAAGGCGATGGCCCGTGAGTATCGAATGTTTTGGTGAGACCGTTGGCGCCAACGCGGGCGAGCTCGAGGCCGCGGACGCGCATGCTGAACGCGCCATCGTTCCGCGCGATTGCCTCCACGCCATCGACGGCAAGCAGGGGCGCGGCGATTTCTTCCATCACCGCCCGATCTGCGGTGCGGGCCGGCTCGACGCGAGTATCGAGATTCCCGTAGTCGGCGAGATCGATCGGCGCTTCCATCCCATCGGCGCCATAGGCCCACGCCTGATACCGCGCCGCCGAGCCGCTGAGAAAGTGCAGTCGCAGGCAGGTGGTGCGCTCGTATCCCGCGGGCAAATACAAAACCAGGCCGCGGATGGCGCAACGCGGCTCGCGCCGGCGCAGGTAATCGAGCCAGATCAGGCCGAAGCTGAGGACCTCGTCGGCAACCAGCGCATCGGCGGGAGCGGCGATCGCCGCCAGCCCTTCGGCGCCTGAGCGCAGGAAAGCGCGTGGGAAGTTCGGCGAGAGGCTCTCGGACAGCACGGTCTCGGTGGTCAGTTCCACCATCCGATACTGGCCAAACGAGCGGCGCAGGAATCGCCGGAACGCCTCGCGCAATCCGAGCCGTGCGCTACGGCGGTGGTATTGCTCAGTTGAGGGCCGGGCAATGTCGATGATGGTCATCGTGCCCGTCTTCTTCCCGAAACGCTCCACCTGCAAGGTCAGCCGCTCGCGCGTTTCTGCCTGTACCCCGGTGACCCGCCGCGCCAGCACGCGAGTATTATTCCACGCCTGAATCGTGAGCCGTCCGTTATGTTCCTCGAGCACCCAGCAGCCGTCGACGAGTTCGAAGATCTCCTCGCCTGGTTCGGTGAGCGCCGGGCGTTCAGCCTTACTGACGAAGCGCTGTATTACCTCGCGCGGGCCGAGGGATAGCAGCCCATCGCGCGCGCGAATAGCAGCAGATGCCGCAGCTGAAGCCATAACGCTCCTATGATGGTTATCGTCGGTGCTGAGAGAAAGATTAGTCGCAATCGAAGAGCGAATCTCGCACGCGGCGAGGCGCGCCGGGCGCAGGCGCGAGGAGATCACGCTGCTCGCGGTCACCAAGAAATTTCCCGCTTCCGCCATCCGCGAGGCCTGGGAGGCGGGGCTTCGCGATTTCGGCGAGAACTACGTGCAGGAGTTCGAGGACAAGCGCCCCGCTCTCAGCGGCCTCGAAGGCGCCCGCTTCCACCTGATCGGCCATCTGCAGGCCAACAAGGCACGCAAGGCCGTTGAGCTGTTCGACCTTGTCCAGACTGTGGACAGCGGCCGGCTGGCCACACGGCTCGACGAAGCCGCCGCCGGCCGTGGCGCCCTCGACGTGATGCTGGAGGTGAAGCTCTCGGGCGAAGAGTCGAAGGCCGGCGTCGGGCCCGAGCAGGCGCCGGAATTGATCGTAGCCGTTCAGGCTTGTCCGCACCTGCGCCTGCGTGGACTCATGACCATGCCGCCGTGGTCGGATGAAGCCGAGCCATCGCGGCCTTACTTCCGCCGTCTCCGTGAACTGGCCGAGCGCAATGGACTCACCCAGCTCTCGATGGGCATGTCGCACGATTTCGAGGTGGCCATTGAGGAGGGCGCAACCATTATCCGCATAGGTACCGCATTATTCGGACCGCGCCCGAAACGATGAATCTGGGGTTTTACTCACCATTGCCGCCCGCGCGGACCGGCGTGGCCGATTACTCGGCGGCGCTGCTCGGCGCCATGTGTGACGGCGCGCCCGCGGGCTGGCGCATCGCGGTGAATCGCGGTGGCGATCTCAACCTGTATCACCTCGGGAACAACGGTCTGCACCGCGATATCTACGCGCGAGCGCTCGCCGAACCGGGCGCGGTGGTGCTGCACGACGCCGTGTTGCACCACTTCCTGTTGGGGACGCTCGGCGAGAGCGAGTACGTCGCCGAGTTCGTGCATAACTATGGCGCATGGCACGCCGAACTGGCCCACCGATTATGGGGGGGACGCGCGAAGTCGGGCGTCGAGGCGATCTACTTCGAGTACCCGATGTTGCGGCGCGCGGTCGAGCGCGCGCCTCTGGTCATCGTGCATAACCGGCGCGCGGGCGAACTGGCCCGGCGGCACGGGGCCGCGGCCGTGCGGGTGATCCCGCACCTGTTCGAGCCGGCCCCGGCGCCGCCCGAGTATGAAATCGTCCGCTTCCGCGATCGCGTGGGCGTCCGTGCTACCGATCCTTTGTTCGGCGTGTTCGGACATCTCCGCGAATCGAAGCGCGTTGCAGCCGTGCTGCGCGCCTTCGCGCGAGTCCGCGGCGAATATCCCCGCGCGAAACTGCTTCTGGCCGGCGAATTCGCATCGAGCGATCTGGCGCGCAGCATGGCGGCACGCACGCCCGGAGTCATCCACACCGGTTACCTCGAACCTCGGGAATTCCTGTTGCACGCGGCCGCCGTCGATGCGTGCATCAACCTGCGCTGGCCCTCGGCGGGTGAAACCTCCGGCATCGCGATACGGCTCATGGGCATGGGAAAATGCGTGCTCGTCACGGCGGGCGAGGAGACCGCCGACTTCCCGGAAGGCGCTGCCATCCGCATCGACGCCGGACCGGCCGAGGAAGAAATGCTGGCCGCTTTCCTGCTCTGGATCGCCGGGGACCGCGGGCCGGCGCGGGAGATCGGGCTGCGCGCCGCGGAGCATATCGGGGAGCATCACGCGCTGCCACTCGTCGCGGGCGTTTACTGGCAGGTCGTGCTCGAAGCAGCAGCCGTCACCGCGACGCGCTGATCGCCTCGCGAATCTTCGCGGCCGTCGCGCTCAGTTCCTCAGCGCTCGCGTAAGGTTTGCGCGGCCAGAAGAACCCCTTCAGCCCGTCTTTCCGGCGGCGCGGGACGATGTGCACATGGAGGTGCGGAACGCTCTGGCTCACCTTGTTATTGATTGCGATGAACGTGCCCTCGGCGTCCATTGCCCGCTCCACCGCGCGCGACAGCAGTTTCGACGTCTCAAAGAAAGGACCCGTCATCTCCGCCGGCAGATCGGTGAGCGTCTCGATGTGCTGCTTCGGAACCAGCAGAGTATGCCCGGGAAACAGCGGCCGGTGGTCGAGCAACGCGAGGCTCGCGTCATCCTCGTAAACCACGCCTTCCGAAGCCTTCCCCGCGGTGCTTTCTCGCGCGATGGCGCAGAACGCGCACTCGGTCACGGCCGCTCCCGTTGCTCCAGAAACCGCGCGATGCCCCGCATGCAGTCTTCGGTGGTGCGCGCCAGAGCATTGACACAGACCCCCGCTTCGAGCGCTGCCTCGAACGACAGGCTATCGGTGCGATAGAGCAGCTCTTTTGTCAGCGTCACGGCCGATGCCGACCGCTTCGCCATACGCGCGGCCAGAGCCTTCGTCTCTTTTTCGAATTCATTGTCGGCCGCGACGGAATTGATCACCCCGAGTGACAAGGCCTCCGCCGCTCGAATCGTTCGCCCCAGGGCCAGCAGCTCGAACGCGCGCTTCTCGCTCACCTGACGCCGCAGCAGCGCCATCACCATGGCGGGCACGAAGCCGATGTTCACCTCCGGATAACCGAACTCGGCCGATTCGGCCGCCAACACCAGATCGCAGGCCATCGCCAGACCGCATCCACCCGCGAGCGCACGGCCTCTTACGGCGGCAATCACCGGGTGCGGATGCCTGCGTATGGCAAGGAAGATGTCGGCGATGGTCCGCGCGTCCGCGATGTTTTCGAGCGGTCCGTTGCCGGCGATTTTCTGCAGCGCGCTGAGATCCGCTCCGGCCGAGAAGTCGTCGCCGGCGCCGCTGATGACAACGACGCGCACTCCCGCCGATTCAGCCGACGCGGCCAGAGCCGCCCGCACCTCCGAGATGAGGTGCGCGTCGAGCGCATTGCGCTTTTCCGGCCGGTTGAGCACGATGCGCGCAACGGCATCGGCCTCGCTGTAAAGAATGCGGCTGTACATTCTCGCTATAGTGTGTCAGAACCATGCAATGGGCGAGCGGACAGTGGCCGGGCCCGCCCGGACCCGGCGAGGCGCACGTCTGGAAGACATCACTCGACTGCGACGCCGCGCAACTCGACGCACTGGCAGGATTGCTGTCACCCGATGAGCGGGCCCGCGCGGCGCGGTTCCACTTCGAACGCGACCGCAGGCGATTCATCGCGGCGCGGGCGTTTCTGCGCACAGTTCTCGGCCGCTATCTGAGCGTGCCTCCCGCCGAGATCGTCTTCACTACGAACGAGTACGGCAAGCCGGCCGCCGGGAGCGCGGCAATCCGCTTCAATCTGTCGCATTCGCACGGTCTGGCGCTGGCTGCGTTTGTCCTCCACCGTGAAGTAGGCGTCGATGTCGAGCAGATCCGCGATGGCGTGACCGGCGATCGCATTGCCGAACGCTTCTTCTCTCCAGCCGAAGCGGCCGAACTGGCCTCGCTGCCCGCCGCAGGGCGGACCGAGGCGTTCTTTCGCTGCTGGACGCGCAAAGAGGCGTGGATCAAGGCCGTGGGCCGCGGCCTGTCGATTCCGCTGACCAGCTTCGACGTGAGCATCGGCCGTGAAGACGCGCGCCTCGCCGCCACGCGTCCCGATCCCTCGGAAGCCGCACGCTGGACGCTCTGCCACCTCGATCCCGACCCGGGCTTTACGGGAGCGCTGGCGATTGAGGGGAGGCTAGGCCGGGTGTCTTGTTTTAATTCTTTAATTCCTTAATTCTTTTGACTTCTTTGCCTTCTTTACCTCAGCCACACTTTCGTCTCGACGGACATGCCGGGCCGGAGCCGATCATCGGGCGTATACCAGCCTTTGAAGCGGATGCGCACGGGCAGCCGCTGCACCACCTTCACATAGTTACCGGTGGCGTTCTCCGGCGGCAGCAGGCTGAATTCCGCTCCGGTCGCCGCGGGCATCGCCTCAATGTAGGCATCGTAGTCACGGTTGTAAGTATCCACGTGAACCGTCACCGCCTGCCCCGGCCGCATCTGTCTCATCTGGGTCTCCTTGTAATCCGCAGTCACCCAGATGTCGCGCAGCTCCACCACGGCCATCAGATCCTGGCCGGGCTGCAGCCGCGCGCCGATTTCCACCGTCTTGCGCCCGATGACGCCGTCGGCGGGTGCGTAAATCTTCGTGTATGACAGATTGAGCCGCGCCTGGTCGAGCTGCGCCGTCGCCTCCTCGACATCGGCGGTGCGCTGCCGCACCGTCGCCCGCTGCACCTGCACCTGACGGCCGGCATTGGTCCGCGCCGCACCGGCGTTGCTCATCGCTGCATTCAGCCCCGCGCGAGCCCTTTCAATCTGCTGCTGGGACGCCTGCACGGTAGCCCGGTCCGCTTCCACTGCCTGCGCCGCGGCCTGGGCTTTGGCGACGCTCTGATCGTACTGCTGCTGCGAGATCTCCTGCTTCTGCACCAGGGCGGCATAGCGCGCCATGTCGGCCTGAGCCAGAACGTTGTTGGCTTCGTCCTGCCTCTGCCGCGCAACCGTGGCGTCGTAATCCTTCTGCGCGCCATTTACAGCAGCCTGAGCCGAAGCCACCTGCGCTCCCGATGTAGAGATGGTTGCGGCCGTGGAGGTCTCGGTGATCGGGACGTTCGGATTCGCCGCGGCTGCTTGTCCCTGGGCGGCAGCGACCGCCGCCCGTGCCTGAACCAGCGCCGTCTGGTAGTCGCTGGGATCGATTTCCACCAGCAACTGTCCGGCCTTCACATGCTGGTTATCCTCGACGTAAACCGCCATCACCGTGCCGCTGATGCGCGTGCTCACCGGATCGATATGGCCGGCGATCTGGGCGTCGTCAGTGGATTCATAGGACTCCAGATACTGCCAGAGAAACCAGCCGCCGATGATCGCTGCGATCAGCAGGACGCCAAACACCAGCAGTCCCACCGGATGCCGCCGGATGATGCTCCCGCGCTTCTTCTTTTTCTCTTCGTCGGGCTTCTGAACGGGTTCCTGCGCGTTCCTGGGAGGCGCGGGCTCGGCCGGCGCGGCGGGCGCATTCCCCTGCGCGCCGCCATCGGGCGGATGGCCGTTCTTTTCCTGCTGCTGCTGGTGCAGCCGCTGCTGTTCCTCGCGAAGCTGCTCTACCTCGTTCCGAAGCTGCTGCTGTTCCTCCTGTAACCTGCGCTGCACTTCATCAGCAAATTCCGAGGGATTGTGTTGCGCCATCCTGACCTTACCTTCCGTACCTTCCGGGTACACGGTTCTGTCCGGCATCCTCTTTACTTCGATGCAAATAACGTCTTCATGGTCTCTTCGGCCACGCCCATGGCCCGCGCCAGCGTGACTTTGGCAAGGTTATACGAATACAAGCTGGAGATGTAATCTTCGTTCGCGGCGGCCACCGACTGCTGGGCCTGCACCACCTCAATGGTGTCGGCCACGCCCGCGGCAAAACGGTCGCGCGCCTCAGTGAGCGTCTCAGCCGCCAGATCGACGCTTGATCGGGACACGCGCACCTGATCGACGGCCGCCTGCAGGTCCACGAACGCCGCGCGCACGTCGTAATCGATCCGGCCGCGCAGGTCAGCCATCTCCGCCTTACGCTGATCGAGAGCAGCCCGCGCCTGCTCGATGTCGCCGTGAATGCGCCCCCCCGCGAAAATCGGCACGCGCAGCGAACCGTTCAGCGTGAACGTGCCGTGCGAATTCGTCGGGTCGACCCCGATGACGCCGTAATCGGCGCTCACGCCCAGCGATGGAAGGTGCTCAGCCACAGCGGCCCGGTGCGTGTTCTCGGCCGCCTTCACCTGTGCCTCGGCGGCCTGCAGATCCGAGCGGTTGCGGTATGCGCGGTCGAGCGCCTGCTGCACATCGATGCCTTCGAGCGGGGCGTACGGCGCCGCATCGGTTATTGTGAAATCCTGTCCTGGCGGAAGCCCGATCAGCCGGCCCAGGCTCAACTTCTGCTTGTCGAGATCGGCAGTGAGAGAGCGCAGGCGCTGCTGCTCTACCTGCAGTTCAACCTGCGAGCGCAACACGTCGATACGCGCATTCACGCCGGCGCGGTTGCGGTCGACAGCCTGATCGTAAATGGCCTGCGCGGAATTCACCTGGGCGCGAGATGCCTCCACCCGCGACCCTGCCGCGATCAGCTGCATGTACATGCCGCTCACCGCCAGCACGATCAGATCGCGCGCATCCTTGGAGGCCAGCCTCGTTGCCTGCACGATGTCGCCCGCAGCCCGGTGGTTGAACAGCGCGGGAATGTCCACCGCGTTCACCGCCGCGCCGGCGCGCAGATCGAAGAAGTGGAATGGACCAACTACTGCGGGAAAACCGGGCGCGTTGATGCCTAACGCCGCGAGATCGGTTTGTTGTTCGTCTCCGAACAAGTGCGCGGAGACGGTGGGATACAGAGCGCTGCGTGCCAGAATCCGCTGGGCTTCGGCTAACCGCGTCGCGTTGGAGTAGCTGGCCGTGGCCAGGTTGTATTGCAATCCACGCTGAATGGCATTGAAAAGCGACAACGGAAGCGGCGTGGGCGAGGCCGTTCCCTGCGGTATGCTACCGCTGTACGCGCCCTGTATCTGCACGGTGTTGATGCTGGTATTAGCACTGGTCGGCGCACCGCCGGGGTTGGTGGTGCGCGCCGTGCCGACGCTGCCCAGTTGACCGCCCTGGCCGGATAACGGCAAGGGCGCCGATCTCGGATACTGCTCTGCCTGGGGTGGAGGCGCCTGAGCCAGCGCCGCGCACGACAGTAAGATAAGACACAACGATCTCAAGGCAATTCGATCGATTCCCAATTAGGTCTGCTCCCGTTGACGCGCCGCGACAACCGGCGCAAGCGGATACACCAATATCCCGGATGCCGCTCCTGTGTATCTGGATGCACCGCGAGGCCGGTTTTTGACAACTGGGTCAGAAAGAACCGTACCCGGCAACTTACATTATTGGCCATTATTGGCGCCATCCGCCGGGCCGCGCATGCTAACCTGTTTTCACGCCATGACGCTGACAGTACGTCGCATTACCCTCGGCCACGTTGCCCCCGGAGTCTTCGGTATCGCCATCGGCTCACTGATGCTCGCTCCTGCCGGATTCGCCCAGCAAACCTACATTGGGCGTTACGACGTCTTCGGCGGCTACACGTACCTTGACAGCCCCCATATCAACCTGGCCGAGAACGGTTTCCATTTCCAGACGGGTGTGCGCGTGCGATCGTGGCTCACAATGGGGTTCGATTACAGTATTTCAAAGGGGAGCACATCGATAACGCCGGGACTGCTGACGACGGCGCTCCAGCAGCAGCTGGGCGCTCAACTCGCCCAGCTCGCCGCGGCGGGCGAGATTCCACAGGGCTATACCCTGTCGGTGCCGATCGATTCCACCACCCAGACATTTGCCGCCGGTCCGCAGTTCTCATGGCACGGATGGAAGCCGGCCACTCTGTTCATCCGGCCATCGGTGGGCGCCATTCACGAAAACGCGACAGTCCGGCCGAATCCGGCCGATCCCATCGCCACCGGCATTGCCGCTCAACTGGCGCCGACGGGCAAGAAGCAGGACTGGACCCCGTTCTATGGATTTGGCGGAGGCGTGGATATCAATATCACCGAGCACCTTGCCCTGCGTGTACAAGCCGACCTGGTGCACGATCACCTTTTCAGCGATCTGCTGAAGGACGGCCGCAATACAGTTCGGTTCAGCGTCGGACCGGCGTGGCAGTTCGGGCGCAATTTGAAGTAAAGAGTTGAACTCAGGCGCCGGTGGCGTGGCGAAGGGGTAGCATACCGAACGGCAGACCGTCGAGCGGACGGAAGCGTGCATCCTTGTCCGCCTCGTCCGCCTCGGGGACGAGTACTTCCGGACGGTAACGGCCGCCGAACCAATCAGAGGGAGCGTTCACGGCAATCTGCAACGCCCAGGACGAGCCCTCGCGGGAACAGGACTGCACCGCGCCTACGAGCGGGGCGTTGGGCAAGGCGATGCGCACCGGCGTGTCCCGCTCCACTGGGGAGTCGACAAGGAACAAACCGCCCTCCGTCGAGATCTCGACGAGAATCGCACACTCGTAGTGTTCTTCGCCAGCAGCGGCAGTCCAGCGAAGAGAGACCATTTCGGCGCATCGGTATTGCCGACCGGAAGCAGGTGGTTCGTCCAGAATGCGGATCGCACTACTCACAGGCGGCCCGGATGAATCGTCCATCACAGCGCAAGTTCCTTGAGCAATCGCAGTGCCAGTTGTTCTCCGGCACATTTCAGTCCAGAATTCCGTAGCCTGGACCACGTTTGACGCCAAGGGTAAACCCTTGCGGATAGAGAGCGATCCCGATTGGTGAGAGTGCCGCAGTATCGGCAGAAATCTCGTCTCCGTCCTCCTTCCACGCAGCGAGCGTAGGGCGGCGTACGAAATTTGGGCGCGTCGGCGAGTAGAAACTGCACGCGTATTGTGGCGATCTGGTCCACATCTCTCGAACCGTCACTTGCCGGACGGAATCGGCCGCCACCGCCCTTCTTCTGTGTATTGCGGCTTCGGTTTGGCAAGAATAAGAACAGCGCTGACGATCGCCGGCCCCGTCCGGACATAGTAAACGCCGTGCGGCGAAGGAACCGCTGACAAGCGGCTGTCAGACGAACGGATTTGGGCGCGCTGAACACGCTCGTCATCACCGGACGCGGCGCAACGACCGCTGGTTTCACGACCGCCGGTTTCACCCCGCAGGCTGGGAACCTGGAGCACGGTGTACCCGGAGTTCGCCCGGTTCGATACGCAGCGGTTCATGCCGCGGCCATCATGCGGGATGCGGGCCGGACAGGGCCGCGTCACTCTCTTCCAGCCGGCTCTGCTGCAGCGCAAGCTGGCGGACCAGTTCCACCTGCCGGATCTCCAGCGAGCGGATACGCAGATAGAGATGGCACGCCAGTACTGAGCCGCAGGTAATGGCGAGGTAAAGGAACAGGTCGGCGCCGCGGCCCACTCCCAGCCGGTGCGCGATCCTGTTGGTCATCTCGGGAAACGCCACGAAGAGGACGCCGGCCACGGCGAGGAGTAATCCACCGGCCTTCAGGAGGCGCGAGAACAGCGGCTGGCCGAGGATCTGCAGCACCAGAATGGCGAGAATGGCGGCAAGAACAAACTGGATGATCATTTCAAGGCCCTCGCGATCAGCAGGTCGAAGAGTATACGGATGGAACCGAAGGCCGACTGGCCTTTGCGCGTCGAGTACGCGGAATACGTGATGGTTACCGGCACTTCCACATATCTCAGGCCCAGCCGCGCTATCTGGACGAGGATCTCCGATGCGTGCGCCATGCGCGGCTGCAGCAGGTGAATGCGGCGCGCCGCGCCGGCGGTGAGCAGCCGCAGACCGTTGTGTGTATCGGTGAGCTTCAAACCGGAGTGCGTGCGCGTGAAAACGATGGCGGCCTTCAGAAGCCAGCGCCGCCAGGGGGTGATCCGCTCGGCGCGGCCGAGGAACCGCGAGCCCAGCGCGACGTCCGCCTGCGACGCTTCCAGACCTCGGGCGAGCGCGCGAATATCCTCGGGGCTGTGCTGCCCGTCGGCATCGTAAGTACAGAGGTAGCGCGCGCCGTGCCGCAGCGCGTAGGTAATGCCGGTCTGGAGAGCGGCGCCCTGGCCGCAGTTCAGTGCATGACGAACGACGGCGGCCCCGGCAGCGGCGGCGAGTTCCGCGGTGGCATCCCTCGAACCATCGTCCACGACGACGACAGGGAAACCCTCGCGGACCAGCGGTGCGAGAACCGTCACGATCGCGCCGGCCTCGTTGAAGGCGGGAATCACGACGTGAATATCGGCCGTCTCCATGGCGTATTCACCCAGGATCGTAGCATGCGCCGTGGTGGGGCAGTTTCCTGTCTTGCCGTCTGCGGCCGACCGTTTACGCTTTCCGCTTTCCGGCGAAAATCGCGTCCCAGTTCACCAGGGCCAGAGACTCACGCGCCGCACGCGGCGCGATCGCGAGCCGCCGCAGGTCGGTGGACAGGTCATAACGCGTCAGCCGCTTCAGTCCCAGCAGATTGTCGGACGAGAGCGGTCCGCGGAGCCCGCACGCCTCCGCGCCCTTCAGTAACCACAGCGCTGGATTTCCCGGGAGCGGCAGGAAAGGTTTGCTCAGGCCCATCGACCTGACGATCATCCGATAGAAGTCTCGAACCGTCAGGGCCTCCGGCTCTCCGATGGCGACCAGTCCCGTGATCTCCCGCAGTACCGCCGATTCAATGCCGGCGCACAGATCCTCCCACCACACGGAATGGATGAGCTGCTGCCCGCCATAAAACAGCGGAACGATCGGGAGTTGCCGAAGCGAGCGGGCCAGCGCGGCAAAGATCCCGCCCTCGCCAACGATGAAACCCGGTCGGATGGCCAGATCGCGCGTCGAGTCGAGCGTCTTCTCGATGTGCAGTTTTTCGCGGCCGTATCGCGATTCCGCCTTCTCGTGGGCCGACATGGACGAGATGAAGACGAACCGTATTCGGCGCTCGCGCGCGCGAGCGAGAAGAAACGCCGCAGCCTGCCGGTTGATCGCATACGCCTTTTCATCGTGAATGGGCCGTATATCGAAAGCCGCGTGGATCAGGACATCCGCGGGTTCCTGAAAAACAGCAGCGTCGATCGCGTCAGGAAACGAAAACCGGCGATACTCGCCGCCCAGGCCCTTCTGCTCGGGGTTGCGCGCGAGCCGCGTTACCCTCCAGCCACGCCGCTCCAGATAAGAGCAGAGCCGGCTTCCCAGGAACCCATCCGCGCCCGTGACGATGGCGTGCATTGGCTCAGCGCAGCGATCGCAGAACGCCGTCCGCCACGCGCAGGGCCTGGGCCATCAGCGTGAAGCTGAGCCCCTTGGCGGGCAGATAGTTCCAGCTCGCGCCGTCACCCGCGTAAACGTGCGGAGCGCCTTCGATTGAGTAATCGGGGTTGGTGTGAAATCGCGGGGTGAGTGGGTTCTCGAACGGTATGGTTCCGGCGTAATGTATGCTGCCGGCGTTCCCCGGATCGAAGCGGCCCACCGGGATGCATCCCAGCCGCCGGAGCGCCCGCGTGAAAACAACCTCGTGCTCGCTGCGCTTCCGCCCCTCGGCCGGCGGCTGCGCATAATTCAGCTGCAGGCGCGGAAACTCACCGCCATTGAGCGGAATCTCCAGGTATTTGCCGTCTGCCGGTGAATCCGCAAAGAATATCCCGAAAATCGCAAAAGAATTCAACAATGCGCGGCCGGCGAGCTTGCCCAGCGAGACCGGCAGAGGCATCTCTTTGACCAGTTTGAACAAGAGCAGCGAACGGTAGGAATACATCTGGAAACAGCCATAAACGTCGCTGCCGCCGTGAGTGGTCAGGGCGCCGCCGATCTGAGCGAGGCTGTGGCGGCCGTCCCGCGCCTCGCGCCCCAGCATAGCGAGGTTGACCGCCGGGAAGTATGTGTAGGGATTGCAAAGCAGCGTCGTCCGCTGGCCTGCGAGGCCGAGCGAGTGAAGCGCGATGCGCGCCGAATTGAGAGCGCCCGCGCACAGCACGACGCGCCGCGCCCGGTCCGTCTCGATCGCGCCCGTGTCGATATTCTTCGAGAACACGGTAACGCCCTCCGCTCTGTCCTCGAATCGAAGAACCACGCGCCGGTTCACCCAGGTGAAGTTCGGACGCGAGGCCAGCGCCGCGATCGTGTACCGCGGCCGGTAAACGGACATGCGCGAATCCGAGTAGAAATCCATGTCGAAGTACGGATTCGCCCGGCGGGGAGGCAGGTCTTCGGAGAGGACGGCCACGGGAATGCGCCCGAGCACAACGCCCAGGCGCGACAGCTCCTCCCTCCGCGCCTCCGCCTTCCTCAGAATGGATTCGGCGTTGCTGTCGATTTCCAGCGGCGGCTGGTGGCGCGCCACGCCCTGCCACAAGCGCGCGTTCGCCGGACTTTGCGCATCGGCGCTGATGCCGGCCATGTCCGCGGCGCATTGATACCAGCGAGCGAATGCAGGGTCGTCGATGCCGATTCTCGCCAGCTCTTCGTGGTCGTAGGTGAAACAAGCCGCACCCCACCCCGCGCCCAGCCCTCCCGCGCTCACCGGCAGCAGCGGCTGGAAGGTCTCGCTCACGCACGGCAGCAATTCCTCCGATCGGCGGTGAATGAACTGCCGCGGCGGCGTGAGCTGCGCGCCCACTTTCACCCCGCTCTTTGGAACAGCCTCGTAGTTCTCGCCCAGGAAATACAGCCGCTGCGATATATCGGTGCGCCGGATGTGGCTGAACGGCGCGTCGGGGATCCGATCGCGCAGATTGTCATCGACGCCGATGTCCAGCAGTTTGACGGTGGCTCCTGCATCCACCAGACCCTTCGCGGCCATGGCGCCGCTGATGCCCGAGCCCACGACGATGCAATCCGCAACGTCGGTCACTGGCTCTTTGCCGAGCGCGAGATTCCCCCGGCGAACAAACGGAGGGTGCGCAGAAAGAGGTGTGGAATCGCGGCAATGCCCACGCCTGCCAGGATCAAAATGGCCACCAGCGGTCCGCGACAGATCGGTTCGAAGCTCGCCGCCAGGGCGGGGTCGGTCTCCTGCTCGGCAAGCCGCCGGATTTCGGCATCGGTGGGCTTCAGATAATCCGGACTCACACGCCCTACGCCGCCGAAGAGATCTGCTGCGATTCGGTTCGCGCCGACGCCGCCTTGCCGCGATCGAACCGGCGCAGCGGAGCGATGCGATACCGGAGCAGCGTCCAGAGCGCCTCCACGCCGTCCTGCCAGCGGATCTTCTTCCCTTCGGCGATGCTCCTGGGGTTGTAATAGATGGGGACCTCGTGGATGCGGTAGCCGAGCCGGCGAAGTTTCGCGGTCACCTCCGGGCAAAATTCAAACCGCAGGCATTTCAGCCGCAGCCGGCGCAGGACATCCGTTCGAAATACCTTGTAGGCCGTGGCTTCATCGGTGATGCGGGCTCGGAAAAGCGCGTTCGCGCATAACGTCAGGCCGCGGTTCCCCACCCAGTTGGCCAGCTTCATCCCTTGCACCGGAGCGAGAAAGCGCGAACCGTACACGACGTCCGCCTGACCGCTGAGGATCGGCTCCACCATCTTCGGATAGTCGTTCGGATCGTATTCCAGATCGCCGTCCTGGATGAGAATGATTTCGCCGGTCGCTTTGGCGATGCCAATACGCAGAGCCGCGCCCTTGCCAAAATTAACCACGGAATGATGCACCACCATCAGCGGCGACGCCTTGTACTCCTCGAGCAACTGGGTTGTGCCGTCGGTGGACCCGTCGTCGACAATGATGATCTCGCGCTCGCAGCCCGCCGGAAGCGGAGCGTTGATGACGCGCTGCAGCACGACGGGAAGCGTCGGGAACTCGTTGTAGACCGGGATGAGGATAGAGACCTTCACGCGCGGCTGATTCATTCTCCTACAAACCGGCGATCACCGGACGCGCCCGTCCACCTGGGGGGTTGGCACAGCTGGTTTCAACCGCACCAGCCCGTGGACGCCGGTCGTGAAGATATAGTCGAACCGCTGAACATCTGCGTCGGGAAGGTGGCTGTACTGCTGCAACGTGACATCGACGCTGCGGTCGTTCCACACCAGCTCCGAGACGAACTTCATATCCCAGAAACCGGGGAAGAAGTCACTCAGAAAGATCACCCTGCTGTGGGGCTTCACAGTGGGTTGCAGAGTTCGCACCTGCGCGATGGCGTACCACGTTTTCCGCCCTACCTCCAACAGGCCAGGCATGTTATCCGCGGTGCGAATCGCGGTCATTCTCGCGAACAGCAGAACCAGAATCACGACCAGCGCTGCCTCCACCCACTTACGCGGCGCTCGCCGAAAGGCCGGCTCACGGGCAATCAGTCTTACCAAACCCACCGCTGCGCTGGCGGCGAATAGCGCCCAGCCCATAAACGGAATCAGCAGGTTTGCCCCGCCGCGACCCGGTATGAACGTAATCGGAAGAGGGCCGACCACGATGACGGCGAAAGCGACGAGCAGATCTTTCCGGCGCGTCCGAATCGCCCCATAAAGCATGCAGAACGCGAGGATGCCCAGACGCCAGGGCGTGAAGAAATCGGGCAGGTAGAGGATCGTCTCCGTAAAACGGCGGGTCGATTCCACGTAGCGATGCAGTGAATATGTTCCCTTGTACGGGCCTATCGTCGACAGGCTGTCCGGTCCCGTCATTTTCCCGTATATGTATAAGGCGGCCATAAGCGCTGCGATGAGTACAACCGGCCCGGTCTTCCGCACCCACTCCCGCCATCCCGGCGCGGAAAAAGCTCCCGGCCAGTGAAAGGCCAACTCGTACACCAGGATGACCACTGGCAGGGTTACGGCCATTTCCTTCGCATCCAGCGCACAGATGTACAGGATCAGAAACGCCGTTATCCGCTTCCAGGTCAGTTGCCGGCCACCCTTCCGTCCGGAGACGTAAACGCTCAAAGCCGCAAGCCAGAACGTGGCGCACAACACGTCGTAGATCAGCGAACCGGCAAAATACGCCAGCGCCATGTCGGCGTGGTAGCAGTAGACCAGCGCGGCGAGACCCGCTACCAGCGCTGAGCCTGATAACACGCGCGCTATCCGCCAAACCAGCCAGGCGTTCAGCGCCATCAACGAAGAAATAACAATGTGATACGGCAGCGGATTCAGTTGGAACCAGTGGAAGAGAACGCTGTAGTAGACGCCGCCCATCGGCCGATAATACGTTGAAGGAAAAACCACCAGGCCCTTCAGCAGCTTCAAGGTACTGCGGCTCCAGTAGTAATAGATGTTCATCATTTCGTCCGATGCGAAATGACCATAAATGGCGCGCCCGGTGAAGTAACAGATCCAGGCGAGAATGAACGCTCCGGCTGCGACCGTTGGGATGAGATCAGCCCGTACTCTGGTTGCGCGGACCGGCGGCGCCTCAGTCGTTATCACGGACATTCACTCCATTTTACCGGCGCAGGCATGGCTCAGTGCGCCGGCACTACTGCAACCCGCACCGTCGCCAGCGTATTCGCCGCGTCGAGCTTTTTCCCGTTGGACACGTCCTGCAGGTAAAAGATCATTCCGTTCGACACCCATTTTCCGGCGGTCGCCATACCGCTGTTGACGGGCGTCATGGAAACGTAGCGCGACATCATGGTTCCGTCCGGTGCGCCGACATGAATCTCCACCGCCCTCGACTTCGTCGTGGTGAAGAACAGCGTCGTCTCGCCCAGCTCGCCTGCCTTCGCCACTTTCACCGGATTTGGATCCGCGTAAAATTCCTCTGCGGGATTGGTCAGGCAGGACTCGCGCGTCTTCGCGTCCGCCGCCTGGGCTGGGCTCACGACATAGAAGAAAGCGTACTGGGCGCCGTCGGTCGCGGGCTCGGCGATCTCCCGGTATGCGGCGTGCTCGCAGGCCAGCATCCGGCGAAAGCTCACCGTGGCCAGCGGAAAATGCAGATACCGGTTCGCGTAGGTGACGAATACGCCGCCCTGCGCCACCACGTCCGCCCAGGAGCGTCCATCGTCGGCCTGGGTCGCGCTCCCGTTATAGAACAGCTCCGTCCCGTAGAGCTTTCCGCCGGAGGCCAGGAACAACGGCTCCTGCAATCCCCAGTCGAGTTCGTATAACGGACGCGGGCCGAGCTGCTCGATCTGCCTCGCCAGATCGTAAACGCGTGCCGACCACTCTCCCCGCCCGTGCGTCCGATGCAGCCCTTCGGCGGCCTGCAGATCGCACCGCAGCGCGCCGAACGCAAACAGCGCCAGCACGAGCGCCGCCAGGCCCCTGGCCGCTGCGTTGCGCCGCAACAGATCGGAAGCCGCGACCGCTACCACCATGGCGACGAGCGGCACGAAAATCACCAGGTGATGTTCGGCCACCGGCAGCCGCGTGGTCAGATAGAACACCGCCAGGCACGCCGTCGTGACCGCCAATGCGACGGCGACGCGCGTGCGAACGCCGATGAAACACCAGAGCAGCGCGAGCGTGGCGATGCTCACCGCCAGCCATGACTGCCAGGAGGGGACCATGTCGCCGCCCCAGATGACACGGTGCTGCATGTCCGCGAAGAGGACATCGCGCAGCAGCGTGAACGTGTACGCCAGGTGCGGCGCGAAACCGACCCGAGGCGGAGCAACGTTCATGTACGCGAGCAGGTCGTGCATGTGCTTTCGCAGGTACGCCACCACCGGCCACACGCCCACAATGGCGCCGAGCAGGAACACGGGCGCGTATCGCCGCAGACGAAACAGCTCGCGCCGCCAGGCGATCAGGGCGCCTGCGAACGCCGAGACTACCAGCCAGCTATAGTTCAGCCGCGCCCACACGCCAAAGCCGACGAGAAAACCAAGCGCCAGAAATCGGCCCCACGAGACTTTATTCGCGAGCATGCTCAGGACGACGAGCGACGCCCCGAGCACGCCGAACTCGAAGGCCACGACGCCCCGGTCGAAAGTCGAAAGATCGATGTAGGAAGGATGGATGGCCAGCAGATACGCGGCGATGACCGCCGTCGTGCGATCGCGCGCCGCGCTGAGGAACAGAAATACGCCGGCGATTCCGATGGCTGCCAGCACCGCGGCGCCCATGCGCGCCACACCGGCGTGCGCGCCGAAAACGAGGAAAGCCGGCAGCAGGAAGTAATCCTTGGGCGCGCCGATGTACGGCGTCACCGTCAACGGCCAGCAGTGGTGCAGAAAGCGGAACGAAATGCCCGGCCTGCACGGCAGGTCCGCATGCCCGAGAGCCAGCCTGGCTGCCCCGTCGTAAGCGAGAGCTTCATCCGCCTCGGGACCAGCCGTGCCGACGGCCAGCGCCCAGGCCATAGCCAGATAGATGAGCACAGCTCCGGCGAGCGGAATCCACTTCCGTATGCGGCTGTTCTTCATGTTTCCGTGACACCATCGTGGCACAGGCAGGCTATGCTGGTCTGGAAATGCCATGCGCCATTCCCTGTTCGCCGTTCCCCTCATCGCGATTGCCATGACCGCAAGCGCCGCTGACCCATCCGGAGAAATCGGCATCTTTACCGCCTCGGCGGATGTCGGCAAAGTGGACCACCCCGGCTCCGCAAAGTTCGATCCCGCCGCGAAGACGTACACGGTCACGGGCAGCGGGACCAACATGTGGTTCAACACCGACGCCTTCCAGTTCCTGTCGAAGAAGGTGTCGGGCGACGTGAGCCTCACCACCGATGTGGACTGGGTGACGCCGGGCGTGGAGGCGCACCGTAAGGCCGGCCCGATCTTCCGCGCGGGGCTGGCCGCTGACGATCCATACGCAGATCTGGTCGCTCATGGCGCCGGTCTCATCGCGCTGCAGTACCGCCTGGTGAAGGGCGGACCAACGCTCGAGGTACAGACGACGATCGTGGCGCCGGCCACGCTGCGGCTGGAGCGCACCGGCAACGTGATCTCGGCCGAGGTGGTGCCGAAGGGCGGCGGCATCTTTCACCCGATTGGCGCGCTCAGTGTGCCGCTGCCGGAGATTATCTACGCCGGCCTGGCAGTCTGTTCGCACAACAACGATGTGAACGAGACCGCCCGGTTCTCGAACGTCGTCCTGCGCAACGACGGCGTTGTCCAGGACAGCGCACGCGTGGTGGAGAGCACGCTGGAAGTTGTGGACATCGATTCGGGTCAGAGGCGCATTATCCGGCGCGCGCAGGAACATTTCGAGGCGCCGAACTGGTCTCACGACGGCGCCACCATCTTCTACAACGGCGATGGGAAGCTGTATCGGATTCCGGCGGACGGCGGCAATCCCACGGTCATCGATACGGGCAACGTCGCGCTGAATAACGATCATGGGCTCTCGCCCGATGGAAAATCTTTCGGCATCAGCGGCACGCCTGGCCGGGGTCCATCGCAGATCTGGATTGTGCCGGTGGAGGGTGGCGAGCCGAAGCTGCTGGTAAAAGCGCAGCCGTCGTACTGGCACGGGTGGTCGCCGGATGGTAAGACCATCGCATATTGCGCCGAGCGCAACAACAATTTCGATATTTACACGATTCCGGTTGCGGGCGGCGACGAGCGCCGGCTCACCACCGCCGACGGTCTGGACGACGGCCCCGACTACACGCCCGATGGCCAGTGGATCTACTTCAACTCCGAACGCACGGGCCTGATGCAGATCTGGCGGATGCACGGCGACGGCTCCCAGCAGGAGCAGGTCTCGCGCGGCACGCCGATGGCCGATTGGTTCGCGCACCCGTCGCCCGATGGCCAGTGGATCGCGTATGTGTCTTTCGACAAGTCCGTGCAGGGGCATCCGCCGAACAAGGATGTGGTGATCAGGCTGATGCCGATCGCGGGCGGAGAGCCGAAGGCGCTGGTGACGTTGTTTGGCGGCCAGGGCACGATGAACGTGCCGTCATGGTCGCCCGACAGCAAGCACTTCGCGTTTGTGTCGTACAGGCTGGTTCCAGCGAAGGCGAAATAGAGTTACATGCAGGCTAAAAGCCTTGGCTGACAGCCTGCCCCACTGTTCTCGGTCGGAAGTAGAGCAGGCTTTTAGCCTAATGCCATATAGTTTTCGACGGCGAGCTGAGTCGAAGTCCCTTTTGTGGGGCAGGCCCCCCGGCCTGCGCGGGGCCCCCCGGCCCCGCTGGCCGCGCGGAGAGTAGAGTTGTCGCGTATGGGAGCAGGCCGGCGGGGGCGCCGGCCGCGGGCGAGGGCGCCCGCCCCACATCGGCCAGGTGTTCGAAAGCGGGAAAACTATATGGCATTGGGCTGACAGCCCGCCGCCGCCTAAAGGCCGCCCCACAAAGGCCAGCCAATCAGCTGCGGGCGAAATACAGGTTCACTGCCCGGCTCAGTTCGGGCCTGGTCATGATCGCTCCCCGGCCTTCGTACCTGCCGATGGACGCCAGAATGTTGCAGATATCACCGGGATAGCAGGCGCGCAACTGGGTGCGGCCATCGCGCAGACAGAGCGTGCGCAGATACTCGGCGCTGTCTGGTTCGGCAGTAATGCCCTTCGCGCTCACCACGCGCCGGAAGATCTCGTCGAACGCGTGGGCATCCACGGCGTCCACGTAAATCTTGTTGTGAATGCGGCGCAGGAACGCCTCGTCCGCCAGGTCGGCCGGGTCGAGGTTCGTCGAGAACACTACCATCAGCTCGAACGGGATCTGGAATTTCACGCCATACCGCAGCATGAGATAGTCCACTCGCCGGTCGAGCGGGACAATCCAGCGGTTGAGCAGATCGCGCGGCGACATGAGCTGGCGGCCGAAATCGTCAATGATGAAGATGCCGTTGTTGGCCTTCATCTGCAGCGGGGCCGCATAGATGCCGGAGCTGTCGTCCAGCCGCAGCTCGAGCATGCTGGGGATCAGCTCGCCGCCCACCACAATGCACGGCCGACGGCAGAGCAGCCAGCGCGGGTCGATGTCGGGCTCTTCTGCTTCGATCTTCGTGTGCACGACGGGGTCGTACAGACTGATCACCTGCCCGTCCACCTCTACCGCATATGGCAGGTAAACCGTATCGGAATAGACGCGCAGCATGCGCTCGGCAAGGCTCGTTTTGCCGTTGCCCGTTGGACCGTAGACGAAAATGGAATTCTGAGAAATGAGCGCCGGGCCAAGCTGGTCCAGCAGGCCATCGGGAACAACCAGATCCGAAAACGCCTGCCGCAGCGATTTTCGGTCGATCTGAACGCGCGCCGCCTGGGACTTGGTGGCCATGTCGTACTGGCGCAGTGGAACCGGAGCGGCGCCCGCGTACTGGCTGATCTGGAAACGTTCGCTGGCCAGCGCCTTGCCCTGCCCGGCCAGAGTGAACGTGTAATCGTTCCCCTGCATCCCTTTCACTTCCAGCAGTTGCTGCTTCCGGAGGTCCTGAAAGACGCCGTTGACCACAGACACCGAAATGCGCAGCGAGCGGCTGAGCGACTGGAGCGTGCTGTCGCCATCCAGCACGAGGCGGCGTAGAATCAGGTCGCGCAGCAGGCTCTGCGGGATGCCGAGGTCGTTCACCGTTTGCGGTACGGGCGGAGCGAATGCCGGCCGCGCCGGCGCGAAAGTAGCGGACATCTGTTCTGCTAATCGGCAGCCACGGCCGGATTGTTTATACACGAATGGCCCAGAGGCGTCGTCATCATTACTTGGCGCCACTGCGCATTGCCATCGCCTTACTCGTGTGCGCGACCGCGCTGATTGCGGCCAGCGATGCCCGCGAGGAAGCCACGTACCTCGCACACGAGGCCGCCAAGGCGGAGCAGGCCGGCCAGACCGCGCGGGCTTATGTCCTTTATTCGCAGGCGTATGCCCTCGATCCAACCAATCTCGCCTGGGCCGTCCGGCTGCAAACTCTCGGCGCCGTTATCACCGAAGATCCGACCCTGCGGAAGCAGGCAGCCGAGCTGAAGAAAGAGCCCAGGCCGGAGGCGCCCCCCGATTACAGCATCTTCGGCACGGTCACCCCAAAGGACGCCTCCGAAGCGCTTCAGCCTCTTCCGCCGACGGAACTCCAGGCCGCTCCCGGCGCCCGGGACTTCAACCTTCGCGGCGATGCCAGAACCCTGTACGAACAGGTGGCGAACGCGTTCCACCTGCTGGTGGTATTCGATACCGAGTTCCAGCCTTCCGGCCAGCTCCATTTCCAGTTCGATCAGGCGGACTACCGGACCGCGTTGCGCGCGCTCGAGGCGGCTACGGACTCGTTTATCACGCCGGTAGCCGACCGGCTGATCTTCGTGGCCGCTGACACCACCGCCAAACGAACCGAGTACGAACGGACCGTCTCGGTAGCTATCCCCATTCCGGAAACCGAGACGCCGCAGGAGCTGCAGGAGGTGGCGACGGCCGTCCGGGCCACCATGGACATCCGCCTGCTTCTCGTGGATACCGCGAACCGCATCTTCCTGATCCGCGACCGGGTATCGAAGGTGCGTCCGGCGCAGGCCCTGGTGGAAAGCCTGATGCATCCGCATCCGCAGGTGGAGATTGAGGTGAAGCTGCTGACCACGGATGTTTCGCGTTCCGCGACGTGGGGGCTTTCGCTGCCATCCAGCTATCCTCTGGTCGATTTCGGGCACATTGGGAACGTTGTCGGCGGCCCGGCCATTCCCAGCGGCTTTCTGAGCTTCCTGTCGTTTGGCGGGGGGGCCACCTTCATGGGGATCGGCATAGCTCAGACCCAGCTGTTCGCAGAGGCCACCAAATCGATCACCACCAATATGTTCGATGCGCACCTCGTGGCGTCGGAAGGCATGCCGGCCCAGTTGCATGTGGGCTCGAAATATCCGCTCGTAACCAGTACCTTTATCGCGACGATTCAGGGCGGGACGCTTCCGCCTCCAACGATTCAGTTCGAGGACCTCGGCCTCTCGCTAAAAATCACCCCGCACGTGCATGGCACAGAGGAAGTGACGCTGGATGTGGAGGCGCAGTACGAGCTGCTGGGAGCGCAGAACGCCAATGGCGTTCCCACGATCGACAACCGCAAATATCAGTCCAGCGTTCGGCTGCTCACCGGCGAGGAGGCTGTGATCACCGGCCTCCTCACGAAGACCGAGGCGCGCTCGCTTTCGGGCATCGCGGGGGTTGCGAGCGTGCCTATTATCGGGAAGATGCTGAGTAAGAACACCTCTTCTTCCGACCGCTCCGATACGCTGATCGTCATCAGGCCCCGGCTGATAAGTCTGCCGCCGGACAACGACGCGCCGGCGCTGCTGACCGGCACGGAGACAAGGCCGTTGTCGCTGCTCTGACCACTTGCCTCCGGATTTCTGCTTCAATGGTTTACGGGCGGGCGTGAATCAATTCCGGCCGCTTCTGCATCCCAATACTGGAGCATGAAACAAGACATGGCGACTGCCAACACCGTTACTTTTTCCGATTCGACCTTCGATACCGACGTTCTCAACGCCGAAGTCCCCGTCCTGGTGGACTTCTGGGCAAAATGGTGCGGTCCCTGCCGCATGATGGCCCCCACGGTCGATTCCATTGCCGAAGAGTACGCCGGCCGGGTGAAGGTCGGCAAAGTTGACGTCGACGATAACAACGGAACGGCGATGCGCTACAACATCCGGGGCATCCCCACCCTGCTGCTGTTCAAAGGGGGCAAGATTGTTGACCAGCGTGTTGGCGCAGTCGGCAAAACAGACGTTCAGAAGATGATCGAAGCCCACCTGTAAGCAGTATCTTTTCACCAAAACTCGTTAGAATGGACGCAGGCCACCGTAGCTCAGTTGGCAGAGCGGCGGTTTTGTAAACCGCGGGTCGGGGGTTCAAGTCCCTCCGGTGGCTCCACCCGTCAGTCGTGTCCTCATTCCACCGATTCTCGGCAATGCCGAAGCCACTGCCGGCTGGCGGTCAGTGGGCGCCGTGAAAGGGTGAGGTGAGCGTGAGGCTGCCAATTCCAGCCGGCAAAGCCAATCTGCACGGACAGGCCTGGCTCGGCCTCAATCAAACAACGAGTCGCTGAGTGAGGTCTCCAGTCGAGGCTGCTACTCAACCCGTAACGCGATCATCGGGTCCACCGACGCGGCGCGTAAGGCTGGGGCCAGGCCGGCCAGGACTCCCGCCGCGCCGAGACACACTGCGGCGAAGGCGATGGCGAGAGGATCGCGGGGCGCCACGCCATACAGCAGCCCCATCATCAGGCGGCCTGACGCGAGGGACGCGAATGCGCCGATAACGACGCCCGCTGCGGTCACCGCCATCCCGCGCCGCAGGATCAGCCATACCACCGCGCCGCGCGTGGCGCCAAGAGCCATGCGCAGGCCCGCTTCGGCTGTGCGCTGCGCCGCCTGTTGCGCGGCCACGCCGTAAATGCCGATAATCCCCAGCCCGAGCGCCACCAGCGCAAAGAATACAGACAGCAAGCCGAACATGCGATCCCTGCGCAGTTGTTCGCCAACGATCATGGGCACCGTTCTTATGTTTTCCACCAGCATTTTAGGATCGACAGCCCGCACCTCGCGCGCGATGGCTGCGGCCATCGGGCCCGCGGGACCGGCAGTGCGCACATGCAGGACGAGGGTATCGTTCGGCTGTATCTGCGCGAGCGGATAAAACACCATGGGGCGCCGCTGTTCATACACTGAGCCGTAATTCGTATCGCCCACCACACCCACGATCTCGTAACCTGCGCAGGAACCGCGGTCAGGCCGGTCGCCAAGCCGCCGGTCGAGCGGATCCCTGCCGGCGAGGAATCGCTGTGCAAAGGTCTGGTTCACCACTGCGACTGCAGGACTGCCCCGACGATCCTGCGTCGTGAACTCGCGCCCGAGCAGAACCGGCACGCCGGCTGTCTCGAAGAAGCCCGGATCGATGTAATAAAACGACGCCCGCAAAGCCTGGACGGGTTGCCCAGGCCGTTCGATGCAGACCTGCTGGTTCCAACCACCAGACCCGAACAGAGCATCGGACGCAAACGCAGCGCTCCGGGCGCCGGCCAGCGCGGACACGCGTTGCACGATGCGCGATAGATAGTCCGCGGGCGCGTGGTTCGGAGGCGTGACATCCAGCAGAAGCAAGCCTTCCTTCGGGAACCCGAGCTCCACCGCCGTAAGGTTCCGCAGGCTGCGCGCAAACAGGACGGCGCCGGTGAGCAGCACCATCGACAGCGCCACCTGCACGGAGAGCAGCAGCATTGCGGCTCTCTGCCGTCCCGGCGTACGCGCTCCGCCGTGCATGGTCAGGGTCAGATCCGTGTGCGTGGCCCGCAGAACGGGAACGACGCTGAACAGCAACGCCGTCGCGACAGCCAGCGCGAGTCCGAATATGGCCAGGCTCGGGTGGAACCGGAAATCCAGCGCGTTCGGCCCCTGGTCTCCCACGAAAAATACGAGCAGCGAACGATGCGCCGCGGCGGCAAACAGCAAGCCGAGTGCGCCTCCCGCGATCGCCAGCGCCAGGTTCTCGGTCAGCAACCTCCGAGCAAGCTGCCAGCGCGTCGCGCCGGCGGCCAGCCGAATCGCAAACTCCCGGACTCGCGCGGCGGAACGGCCCATCAGCAGATGCGCCAGGTTCAGGCAGGCGATCAGCAGAATCAGCGCGGCCAGGCAGATGAGAACTTTCAGCGTGTCCGAGTATTCCCAAACGTCCCAGCTCAGCGAAGCTTCGCCGGTCGTCGCGCGGCGCACCTCCAGCCGCCGGCAGTCGTCTCCGGCGGCTTTCACCGCCCGTGAAAATGCCGGCTCCAGATGCGCACGCGCCTGCTCGATGGACACGCCGCGTTTGAGATGTCCCAGCACCCAGATATGCCCAGGATTATGCGCGTCGCTGACGGGAAGCCAGAGGTCGGGTATGCGGGAGCGATCGACGCCGAAGAAGCCCGGAGGCATCACACCAACTACGTCCATCGGCCTGCCGTAGGTGACAAGCCTCGAGCCCAGCACGGCCGAATCGCGTCCGAACCTGCGCTGCCAGAACGCATAGCTGAGGACTACGGCGCTTTCGGAATCCGGAAGGCGCCCGACCAACGGACTCGCGCCCAGATTCGCAAAGAACGACTCCGAAGCGTAGTTGATCGATACCCGCTCCGCAACGCCGCCGATGTAGAGAATGGCGTTCCCATCCATGACGCCGAAAACGTCCGCCATGACCGAGGTGTCCTGGCGCACGGCGGCGAACGCCTGCCAGGGTACGTAGTTCATCTTCCCGTAGGCGGACACGCTGACGAACTCCACCAGCCGGTCGGCATCCTTCACCGGAAGCGGCTCGAGCAGCATGGTTCTGGCGACGCTGAACAACGCCGAGTTTGCCCCGATGCCAAGGGCCAGAGACGTGATCGCTACCGCGCTGAACAGCGGCGTTCGAGCGAGAGTGCGCAGGGCCTGATGCATCTCGCGCAGGAGAATCTCTGCGTTTCCGAACATCGCAAACCCGAGTTCAGCATACTACCGCCCTTACGGCTCTACAACCGCGGGTCGGGGGTTCAAGTCCCTCCGGTGGCTCCATTCGCTTTCGGTTTGCGGCGCGGGTGTCCGAGGGCAGGGCCGGGCATCGCGGTCGTCCTCCACTCAAACTGCGGACGAGACCTCAATTTCCAGCGTCTTGTCTGGTCAGTTCGAGCGTGTTCCCCGTACTTGCACTACGTGCGCAATGCGCGGTCGCCGCTGAGGCCATTTCCAGATTGCGGCATTCCTGCTCGAGTTCGGTGGCCACTTCCTCGGCATACAACACAAAGTGGTGGGCGGACAAAAGCGTCATGAATCCGACCCACAACCTGGCGGGCTGAAGAGCGTACTTCGAGAGAAGGGTCCAGCTGAACTTCCAATACGCCTTGCGGTACATCGAACGGATCCCCTGCGTCCATACGGATGACAGCCACATGCGCAGGGTGTAGAAGAAGGGCGTGGGCGGGGGCTTCTGCTGTGGGTCCGGACACCACGCTTCGAGCGAGCGCAACGATCGGCCGAAATAGACGTCCGGATGGTATAGCCTGGCGAGCAGGTCCGCCAGTCCTCGCATCAGCACGGTGGCGGGCATGACGGTGTCGAAGTCAGGAGCGCTGAAATTCGACGTCGCGTTGCTGTCCATGTGCAAACGGCCCTCGCGTTCGAGCCGGGCGAACATCGCTGTTGTCGGAAGCGCCTGCAGAATGCCGGCCATGGCCCAGGGGACCGCGGCTTGTTCGATGAATTGGAACTGCCGGTCGAAGATGGTCTCGTCGTCGGAGTCGAAACCCACGATGAAGCCGCCCAGCACCCAGAGGCCTGCTGCCTGAATTTTGCGAATCTGTGCGAGGCTGTCCTTGCGAAGGTTCTGCAACTTGCCGCATCCCTTGAGCGCTTCCGCCGATGGCGTCTCGATGCCGATGAAGACGTAGAGGAAGTTGGCTTCCACCATGGCCGCCAGCAACTCAGTCCGATCCGCCAAATCGATGGACGCCTCGGTGTTCAGCGCGAATGGCCGGTTGTTGGCCTTCTGCCAGGCGATGAGAGCCCTCGTCAACGCCATGGCTTTAGGGCCGTTGCCGATGAAATTGTCATCGACGATGGTCACCTCGTTGGTCCAGCCGAGGCTCCGAAGAGTTTCCAGCTCCGCGATGACCTGCTCAGGAGTCTTCGTTCGAGGCTTGCGCCCGTAGATGGTGATGATGTCGCAGAAGTCGCATTGAAACGGGCAGCCGCGCGAAAATTGCACCGGCATTTGAAGGTACTTCTCGCGGCGCAGCAGATCGAATCGCGGAAGCGGGCTATGGGTGAGATCGGGCTTGACGTCGACCTGGTACAGTTTTCGGGCCGTGCCCTGTTCGAGTGCGGCGGCAATGGAAGCGAAGATCTCCTCCGCCTCACCGGCGAGCACATGGTCCGCTTCCCGAAGGACGACTTCCGGCTGGCTGCTCGCCCACGGCCCACCGATGATGGTCCTGCGGCCGAGAGTTCGGGCGCGGGCGAGTACTCCGATGGCATCGTACCGCTGCGCGTGCATCGCACTGACCATGACCAGATCGGCCCACAGCAGGTCCTCATCGGTGAGGTCCTGAAATGCACGGTCGATCAGGCGGACCTCCCATGCCGCTGGACACAGGGCGGCCACGGTGATCAGGCCGAGGGGCGGACTCATGGCCTGTTCCGGGATCATCCCGAGCACTCCCTCGAAGCCCCAGAAGGAGGCCGGGAAACGTGGCCAGACCATCAGCGCTTTGATGTGTTGACCGAGTGGTGGGAAGGAATCGGACGCGAAGTCAGGTTCAAAAATGTGGAATTCGTGGGCGTGGTCGGCGGGCCGCTCGGACATAGCTGGGAATTCTCCTGGTTGGCTAAACGTACCACATACCCGCCGCGCAGTCTGCAACCACGACGCTGACCGGAGGCGGAAGGGGAGGCTGGATGCCGCAAACACAGCGGAGATTCTAATTTTTCAGCATTGAAGGTCAGGCGGACTTCCATCCCTGGGCGCCCCTGCAGCCGCCGTGCGGACCCATTCGGGTCCGAACCAGCCCTCTATGAGAGCGCGTTTGGCCCGCGGCGGGATAATTATGGCGAGGCTACAATGAACCGCGTACTCGGTATCACTCTGCTGACTATTTTCTTAAATGCTCAGTCGGGACCGGCGGCCTACTCGAAGCCGGCAAAGGGCGTGGCGGAGTCGATTGAAGAATGGCAGAAGGATACGAGTATCACGCTCGATGCTGACGCGCGCGCGCAGATCGCGGACGAAGTCGGGCAGGCGAACTGGTCGAAGGTCTACGTTCCGGCGGACCAGCACGAGCAGGCGCTGGCGTGGACGAAAGACATTCTGGTAAGGGCCTATCTATATTCGCTTCTGGACCGCGACCACGCGCAGCACAGCCTGACCCTGGCGAAGGTCGCCGCTCACACGTTCACGGAATTCATCGGAACTCTCAGAAATGAGCCGTTCGGCTTCATCGAGTTTCTCTCAGCTCCCGCCGGAGCCGAAATCTCGCGCGATCAACACGAGATTGGGCGCACGCCGATGGGCTTCATCGCCTCGGGCGATGCTCACACATACGACATCATCCTCTCAAAAGAGATTACCTGCGAGAGCACGATCCAGCCTCGCCCCGGCACAACCGACAGGATGACCTGTCCGGAGTAACTTACAGGCCGCCATCCCCGGGCGCTCCCAGATCCCAAACATAACGTATGCGCTATGATTTGGACATGGACGTCGCGAAGATCCTCACCGAGCTCCTCCAGGAGCGAGACCAACTCGACATGGCGATTGCCAGCCTCGAACGACTGGCGGCAAGTTCAGGCCGGCGCCGCCGCGGGAGGCCGCCGGCATGGATGACGGCGTTGAAAATCGACAATGCGCCAAAGCGCCGAGGCCGGCCGCCGGGCAGTAAGAACAAGCAGAAGGCCAAACCAGCGGGTTGATGCGAGCGCGAAGCCCGCGGCATCGCCGCGCTGAACCATCCCAACATCTGCACACTTTACGATGTGCGACCGAACTATCTGGTAATGGAGGTGGTTGACGGCCCCACGCTCGCGGAGCGGATTCGCAGGGGCCCGATCCCGCCTGAATCGGGTCTCAACGTCGTCGTCACCTGGCAGTCCGCTTTGAGGAAGTGACAGAAATCCTGCATCGGGGAACAACCACCTCTGCGCTGGCGTCAAAACCGCAGGGCCGCGCCATGCTCGAACTCCGCAACGTCTCAAAGCTCTTCTCCGGCATTCCCGCCGTCGATAACGTCAGCTTCTCCGCTTCCGCAGGCGAGGTGACCGGCTACCTGGGGCCGAACGGCTCCGGGAAATCCACCACCATGAAGATGATCGCTGGCCTTATCGAGCCGAGCGGCGGCGAGATCCTGTTCGAGGGTGAATCGATCCGCCGCGACCCGATCGCCTGGAAGCAGCGCATGGGCTATGTGCCCGAAGAGCCGCATCTGTATACGCACCTGAGCGGCCTCGAGTACCTGACCATGGTCGGCCAGCTGCGCGACCTGCCGGCGCGGCCCACGGCCGAGCGCATCGGCGGGCTTCTGCAGTTGCTGGGACTTCACGGCGACCGCCATACCGCCATCTCGGCCTACTCGAAGGGCATGCGCCAGAAGGTGCTGCTCGCCGCCGCGCTGCTGCACGATCCTGATCTGCTGCTGCTCGACGAGCCATTCTCCGGGCTCGATGTGCCCACCACGCTGGTGCTGCGCAGTCTCATTCAGGAGCTGGCCGCGCGCGATAAGGTGATTCTGTTCAGCTCGCACGAGCTGGAGACCGTTGAACGCGTCTCTTCGCACGTCGTGATTCTGCACCGCGGCGCTGTGGTGGCCGACGATTCCATCGAACATCTGCGTACGCTGATGTCCCTGCCGACGCTCGAGCAGATCTTCGCGCAGCTCGCCGTGGAGCAGGACACAGCCGCAGTCTCCCGCCAGATCGCCGATCTGATTCGGGCGTGAGGCGCGCCATGGAGAAACGCCAGTTCCGCATCCTCTATCGCCAGTTCCTGTTCCGCATGGTGGATCTGGAACTGCTCTCATCGCACGCGCAGGGCGACATCGGCAAACTGCTCGGCCAGTTCGCCGCGTTGCTCATCTTTACCAGCGTCATTCTGGCCTGGGCGGCGCTGATGTCGGGCCCGGCGCCGGCGTCCGGCCCACCGCTGCTGCAGTGGGTGCAGACCTGGACCGTGGAGCATTTCCTGATCGCCACCACGATGCTGGCAGTCGGCCTGTTCGCCGTGCTGAGCTGGGATTCCACGTTCCCGAATCGCCGCGATGTGCTGGTGCTGGCCTCCCTGCCGGTTCGCGCGCGCACGCTGTTCCTCGCAAAGATTGCCGCTACCGGCGTGGCGCTCGGACTCACCGTCGCGGCGCTGCACCTGCTGGCCGGGCTCGCGTGGCCGCTCGTTCTGAACAGGCCATCGAAGGCGCAGCCGTTGCCCGCTCTGACTGCCGATCCGGCCATCGCGCCCGTGGACATGGCTCATCTCAAGCCAGTGCTCGACCGCGATTTCGCGCCGTCGCTGGGGCGAGGGCCGCTCGGACCGGGAGGAGACTCGGGCATCGCCATCGGCGTGGTGCAGCACGGCATCCGCCGCGTTTTCACGTACGGAACCGCCAGGCCGGATTCGCTGTTCGAGATCGGCTCGGTGACCAAGACGTTCACCGGCCTGGCGCTGGCGCGCATGGCGGCCGAGGGCAAGGTGCGGCTCGACGAGCCGGTGCGCGAGCTACTGCCGCCCGGAACCGTCGCCCGTCCGCGCGGGCGCGAGATTACGCTTCTCGATCTGGCGACGCAGCACTCGGGACTGCCGCGCATGCCCGAAGACTTCCACCCGCGCAATCCGGACAACCCTTTCGCCGATTACCATGCCTCCGACCTCTATTCGTATCTCGCCCGCCACGGAGTTGCCAAGCCCCCCGACGCGGAGTTCCTGTACAGCAATCTCGGGTTCGGGCTGCTCGGACAGGCGCTGGCGAATCGCGCGGGCATGCCCTGGGCGGACCTGGTGCGCGAAGAGATTACCGGTCCGCTGCGCATGATCGATACCGTAGTGGCGCTGTCGGCCGATCAGCAGCAACGTTTCCTGCCCGGACACAACGCGGAGCACGGGCGCGTCCCAGCCATCGACCTCGACGCTTTTGCGGGGGCCGGCGCGCTCCGCTCCACCGTCGGCGATATGCTGACCCTGCTCGAGGCCGATCTGCATCCCGAGCGGGAACCCGGCACGCTCGAGAGCGCTCTGGTTGATTCGCATCGTCTCCGCGCTGATGCCGGAGGGGAGGGGCGCATCGCGCTGGCCTGGTTCTACGATCCGCGGCACGAAATCTACATACACGATGGCGCGACGCCCGGATATACCGCCATGGCGTTCTTCAGCCCGGCCCGCGACTATGCCGGCATCGCGCTCGCCAACACCGGGCCGGCGAGCGGGGTCTCCGCCGACATCGTGGGTTCGCATCTGCTCGCCCGGCTCACCGGCGAACCAGCGATCTCCATCGCCGAGATCACTATCCCAGCCGGCGGCGGCCTCGGAGGATTTCTGCGGATGTTCGCGGCGTACTGGTTCACCATGGCCGCCGGCGGCCTGTTCATCTTCGGCCTTGTGCTGGCAATTCAGGGACTCGCGGCGCAACTGCCCCGCCGTATCTTCCTGCGCCTGTCGTCATTTCTGCAACTCGGCTGTTTCTGCCTTTTCGTGAGCGTGTACTTCCTGGAACCGCCGACCGCCTTTGCCATTGCGGATGAGCGGGGCATCCATCTGTGGCTGCCGACGTACTGGTTTCTGGGACTGTTTCAGCAGCTGAATGGATCGCCCGCGCTCTCGGTGTTCGCCTGGCGCGCGTGGATCGGCCTCGCAGCCGTGTTGATCGGTACGGCGGTCGCGTACGGGTTGTCTTGCATCAGGACCCTGCGGAAGATCGTCGAGGAACCGGACATTGTCCCCGGACATGGCGGCGCGGGCCGGCTGCCCAGGTTCGGGAATGCCCTGGAGACTGCCGTGACGCAGTTCAGCATACGCACTCTGGTGCGCAGCCGGCGCCATCGCATGATTCTGGCCTTCTATGCAGGCCTCGGCTTCGCGCTGACAATCCTGTTTCTGAAAACTCCGCGCGCCGCGGAACTATCGGCCGCAGCGGCCGCCGCGGACGATTCCTGGCGTCAGGCCAGCGTGCCGCTGCTTGCTTCGAGCATCGTCATGATGATTGCCTGGGTGCTGGGAATGCGCGTGGTGTTCGCTATGCCCCTCGATCTGCCAGCCAACTGGATCTTCCGGGCAGCGCCCGTGCCGGGAGGACGCGCGCTCGTTCGGGCGCGCCGCCGCGCGGCGTATGTGCTCTCGGTCGCGCCCGCATGGGTGCTCTTCGCAGCCGTGCTCTTTGCTCTGTGGCCATGGCGCGAAGCAGCGAGCCATCTGGCGATTCTCGGACTCCTCGGATTGGTTTTCGCCGAGTTCCTGCTGGGGGGCATTCAGAAGATTCCGTTCACGTGCTCGTACCTGCCCGGCAAATCGTACGTGGTCTTCTTCTGGATGTCGGTGGCGGCGGCCATAGCGCTGATCGGCGAAGGCGCGAAGCTGGAACTGGACGCGCTGCACGATCCCGCGACATGGTGGGCGATAGTGGGCACGCTCGCCGTGGCATGGATTGTACTTTGCTGGCGGACCTACAGGCTCGCGGCCTCGGAAGCCGCGGAGTACGAGGAAGCGCCCGCGGATCGGATACTATCGCTCGATCTGTACTGGGACGCGAAGACTCCCGGCGCCCGCGAGCACTATTTACGACCGCCGGTTTTCGCCATCCCACCAGGCGTGACGCAAAGTATCATCCCCTCCGCGAGCGAACACATCGAGATGGTCCGAGTTCCAGGCCACCGCAGCGGGACCCGAGAACAGTTGCTCGTTCCGGCTTCCATCCGTGCCGGGAAGAAATCCGTTCCATCCCCGATCCTTTCCCTGGCCGTCGTACGCTTCGCCGGAACTCGCCAGAACCGGATGCTGCCCTGCGGCGTCGGGCTGACGTGCAGCGCCAGCGGTACGGTAGTGACCTTGTCCGGACCCATGCGTCTGCACGCTGATGTTCATCGTCTCCGTCTGGAAGGGCCAGAACGCGGTCTGGCCCGCGCCGATGCCGAGGGCCAGCGGGTAGAGCCTGCAGAACCCTACTGAATCCGCGGCCGGATCCGCTCGTTCAGCACCAGCTCGTCGAAGATGGCCAGCACCTGCTTGCGGTAAGAATAGACTCGCTTGATGGCGTCGCGGAAACCGGGCTCGTATCGGCGGCGGAGCCATTTATCCAGCACCGGCTTGGGAACATCGATGTCGCGGCGCAACGCCTCGGCGGAATGACCACGCAGGAAAAGGCCGTAGAACATTGCCGCTTCACGCTGAGGCGCCAGTGGATCGAAGTCTTCCCGAACCATCATGCAAACTGCTCCGCTGCCCCGTTTCGGGCCGCGCCGGAAAAGGTCAGTATAAACACCGCATGCACCTGAATCAAGTGCGTAACGCATCCAGAAAGGTAATCTGGATTATGTTCAGTTAAACAGATGCACTTCTGGCGCCGGAAGTTTCTTGTCGACCCGAATTGTCGGCGTGAAGGACTGCATCGGAACACCGGGGTTGAGGCTGAAAAGTATCCGATGTTCCGATGCTGTCCGCCCTGGTGGGCTGGGATCAGGCGGCGGCGGCGGCTGGTTAGATCACCCGCGCCGGGTCATTCCTGGACAGGCCCGCGTCCTTCTATTCCTGTACCATGAATGCCAGCAGTCTCCGCTTCCCTGTGTCCCGGGCAAGAACCCTGAAGAGAATTTACGACCTGAAAAAAGCCCCTCTGATGCCACCAGCAAGACCATGAAGGAGCAAGTCAGAAAATCTGAACACCGGCTCCCGCAAGCACGCCGTCGTTGAGCCTGCTCGCTTCTTCGTCCTGCTCGTCAGCATCAGAGGGCAGGTCTTGAGAGTTACCTCAATCAATTCGCTGTCGGCAGGTGCAATCCTGGAGCCACCTCGTAGCGGCCTGTTTGCAACAGCTTAGGAGCCGGGAACACGTTTTGGGGACCGTCCCCCCTGTGGCGCATGTGTCGCCCCGACACACCGGGACCAGGCAGCCGCGCTGACGACGGAATCCCGGTATACACTCGGGACGCAACTGTGGTAATTTCAACGGGATGGATTTTTACGAGGAGCTTGGCGTCACCAGGTCGGCGTCGCCCGAAGAAATCCGTCATGCCTGGAAGCGGCTCGCGCGCTTGTTTCATCCGGATGTGCAGGGGGATGCGGAGTTGCGTTCCACTGCGGAGCTGCAAATGCGGCGCCTCAATTACATGGTTGAGATTCTGTCCGATCCGCGAAGGCGCAGGCAATACGACGTTTCGCTCCACCGGCTTTCTCATCCATTCCCATTCACGCCTCCTCCTCCCCCGCCGCCTCCCGAGCAGCCCTGGCTGAGGAGGCTGATCCACTTCGACGGCAAAGCCGTGGTATGGCTGATCGCCGGCGCGCTGTCAGCGGGCGGCGTCCTCTTTTTACTGGGAAAAGACGAGCCGGCGATTCCGAACGATGCGGCGGTTGTGGAATCCGGTTCCGCGACGGCTTCGCGCGCGCAGGGTGCGGCTCCCGTGGACAAAGCGGTTTCGGCCGCCCCAGTGCACCTGCCGCCGGCCGCGGCCCCTGCCGATGACGAACTCGACCGCTTAAATCCCTCTGAACAGACTCCAGCGACCGATGCTTCCAACCCGCCACAGCCGGCTCCCGCCGCTGTTCCTGTTCCGGCCCCCATCGAGCACAAAACGCTGCCGCCGATTAAGCCGATCACCGTCGCGCGAGTCGAACGAAAGAAGGTTGTTCCAGAGCCGCGGAAGGCCCCGGCCGTAAAGCCGGAACACGCTCATCCCGTCATCGCGGAATCGCGGCCCGTCCCCGTCGTCTCTCGAGACCATCTCCACGAAACGGGTCTGTCAGGCCTGTGGCGTCTCCGTAATGCACCCACCAACATACCCAAAGGCGCTTTCGCTGCGGAGCGTGTGGAGGTGTCTATCAGGGAGCGTTCAGGTCAGATCTACGGAACCTACAACGGCAAGTATTCTGTTCCCGAGCAGGTGGCGTCGTCAACGGTGGCATTCCAGTTTACGGGGCCAATGGATGCCAAAGCCACGAAAATGGCCTGGTTCTCCCCGGATGGAAACAGCGGCGAAATCAGTCTGCACCCGCTGTCGAAGGACTCGCTGGAAGTGGTGTGGGTGGCCACCCACATCACCCGGCACGGCATCCTTGCTTCCGGCCGAGCCATTCTGGCGCGAAGTAACTAACGGCAGCGTGTCTTTTCTTCGAGCACAACGGCACATGATGTGCAGGCCGAAGGCCTGCTCTACTGTCTCGGTCGGAAGTAGAGCAGGCGTTTTCGCCTGCACGTAACTACACCTCAATGCGGCTTCAGCACCACCTTGACACATCCGTCCTGCTTGTTCAGAAACATCGCGTAGGCTTCCGACGCCCTGTGATTGCCTGCCGCAGAGCGAATGGCCGGTCAGTCGCCAGCATGAGCGCCTGCTTTGTTCGGTCATACGCGTACAGGGGTCCGGGAGTGTGGGCTTCCATGGCCGGTCATCTCCTTAAGAGCTTCCAGGATATCCGTTTCCTCGTAGTGCCCATGTAGCCGGTGGGGAAAATATCGGACAGGAACAGCGCTTGGATCGTCGGTAAGTTCCTCGGGTACTTTGATGGGACCGACGTCTGCAAAAGCAAACAGAGAACAGCCCTCGCTGGCAGGCGAAACAGGCCCCGCAGGCAATAGGAAACGACGCCACTACGCGGTCGCCTTTCTTCAGATTCTTCACGCGCGGTCATGTCTCTATCACCTCGCCCATGAACTCGTGGCCCAGCACGTCGCCGCTCTCCATGCTCGGCACGAGGCCGTTCTCGCGTAATGTAACGGTTTGGCTACTTGCCTGCCGGCGGCTCGACGGGAACGGACACGCGGGCCACGACGCCGGTCCGCGCTTCATCGATGGCGACGTGGTTTGCCTCGAGCGTCGTTCCGAGAGCCTGATCGAGCGCGACGCGCGCGCTGATGTACGTCGCCTCGGCGCCAATCACGGTGGACTGGGCGTTGGCGAGGTCGCGCTGCTGCTGAATCACCAGGCTGGGCGTCGAGGCGCCGAGCGCCAGTTTCTTCTGCTCGGCATCCAGGAGCTGTTGCGAGAGCGTTACGTTGCGAACGGCGGCGTCATAACGGGCGCGGGCCTGGCGCATGGCGATGACGTAATTCGTCACGTCCACCTGCACCTGGTTCAGGTCCTTCTGATACGAGAGCTGGGATTGCCGAAGCTGAATCTGGTCGATTCCAAAGTCCGCCTGCGCCTGGCGGTTTTGAATCGACGCCACGAAGAAGGCGCCGGCGTGGTTGGTCGGAAAATCGCGGCGAAACATCTGACCCAGACCGGTGTCGATGCCGCCGACGAAATAGGGCAGCGCGGTGGTCGGATGTCCGTTGATGAAAACGGTACGGGGAACGCCCGACAACCCAGCCTGGCTTGTGCCGGCCAGAGCGCCCAGCGTCGGCAGCAGGCCGTTCTTCGTGCCGATCGATGAGATCTCGGACGTTTGAATGCCGGCCTTCTCCGACGCGAGATCGGTCCGCGAGGCGAGCGCCTGACGGACGAGTTGGTCCACCGGAGGCAGGCTGTCGGCCTCCGGCACGACGATTGGATCCACCGGAACAATGTGCGCCGCGGCCACCAGCGGGTCCCGCATTGCCGTCCGGCTGAGAACGTTCTTCAGCGCTACTTCCTGCTGCGCGAGCGCGGTCTCGGAATCAACCAGATCGCGTTCGCTCGCGGCCACCTGCGATTCGGCCGTGGTCTGATCCAGCGGCGCGAGCGTTCCCACCCTGACCTGCGCCGACGTGTCGCGATAGAGCTGGCGCGCGACGTCCAGCGCCGTTCGCTTCGCCCTCTGATCTTCGTAATCGGCCGCCAGACCGTAATAGAGATTCAGCACCTGGCCGACGATACCGATCAGCTGAGTGCGGAAATTCAGGTCCGATGTCGCGAGATTTATTTTCGACACGCGAATGTTCCGCGAGTTTACCGCAAAGCCGAAGCCGTTCAGCAAATTCTGCTGAACGGAAACCGAGGCGTTCGGGGCCGTGGACGGATTCAGCAGGTCGCTGGGCGCATTCTCGTTAAGGTAGTGCTCGGTGTAATTCGCGGTGACCGCGCCGCCGAGCAGATATCCCTGCTGCAGAGTGACATTATAGACGCGCGTGTTGGAGATCAGCGCCAGCACCTGGCTCTGAATCGTGTTGGGCTGGGGGATGCTGGTATGGCTGAACGTCGATACGTCGCTGAAAATCGGGTCGAGCGTCTGCACCACCGGCCCAACCTGCGAGATGGTCGCGTTCACGGAGCTGCTTCTGCCGGCTGTGGCGCCGCTGATGCTGACGCCGACCGCCGCCTGGCTTCCGGCAACGCCCTGGCCGCTGGCTACCGTACCCGCCTGCGCCGCTCCGCTGGGAACGCCCGGCAGCGCGCCGCCCGCTTCAAATCGCACAAGTTGCGAGCGCGAGATGAGCGGATTGTATCTGGCCACCTCGATGTCCAGATTGTTTTCAAGCGCGAGAGCGATCGCATCCTGCGTCGTCAGATAGAGCGTTCCGGCCCGAATAAGACTGCGCAGCCGCGCCGAGTTGGAGATTCGGACGGGCGGCACTTCCGGGGTGACCCAGGGGCGCCCGAACGGGTTGGCCGTGTGGATCGGCTCAATGTCGGCGTGCTGGCCATATACCGGAAGAAAAGCGCAGAACCAGCAGAGCATTACTGCTATGGCCTGACGGAAGCGTTCCCTCACGGCTTCACCTCCGCCGGGGGCGCCGGCAGGTTGTCCGGCAGAACAGAGGGCCGCGGCACCCGCCCGGCGAGCGCGTCGGCCAGCGAGACGTTATTCACCTCCAGCGTCGTGCCGAGCGCTTCATCGAGAGCGATGCGAGCATGCGTGTAGTTGGCCATTGCCTGCACTTCCGAACTCACCGCGCTGGCCAGATCGCGCTGGTCCTGAATCACCTGATACACCGTTGCCGCACCCAGCGCCGCGCGCTTCTGGTCGGCCTCCAGCGTCTGCTGCTGCAGCACGTTCGCCTTGACCGCGGCGTCATAGCGGGCGCGCGCCTGTTGTAAGCCGATCACCGCGTTCTGCACATCCACCTGAACCTGGTTCTCGGTCTTCTGCAGGTTGAGCTGATTCTGGCGGACCTCGAGCAGGCTGGTGACATAATCCGACTGCGCCGCGCGATTGCGCAGCGTAATGCTCAGCGACAGGCCGGCTGAGTAACTCGGATAGTTGCGCCGGGCGATCTGCGCCAGCAGGTTGCCGTAGCCCCCCTGGACAATCCCCACAGTCCCCTGCTCCAGGCCGAACGGAGTGACTTGTCCGGTCAGGCCATTGTTGGTCAGCTCGGCGAATGCCTGCAAACTCGGCTTGAGCGAGTTTTTGATTCCCTTGAGATTAATCTCGTTGCTTTGCAGGTTAAGCTGGCTCTGCGCCACTTCCACGCGCCGGCCAAGCGCCTCGCGGACCAGATCCTCCTGCGGCCGGATCGCTTCCTGCGAAGGCGTCGGAATCGGATCGAGCGGGATCACGTGCACGCCTGCCAGCTCCGCGTTGTTGACGCCATCCCGGCTGAGCGCGTTTTTAAGAATGGTTTCCTGCTGTACCAGGTTGGTCTGGGCCACGGTGAGGTCCTGCTGCGCCGTGTAAAGCTGCGACTCGGCGCGCGTCACCTCGATTTCCGCCAATGATCCGACCTGCACCTGTTTGCGGTTGTCTTCAAGCAACTGCTGCGCCGCCGTAACTTCCTTCTGTCGCGCGCGCACGGCCTCATCGAAGCTCACCAGATCCCAGTAGAGATTCAGCGCCGAGGAAACAGTCGTAATCACCTGCTGCTTGAACTGCAGATCGCTGACCTTCACATTGTTCTTCTGAACGCGGATGTAACGCCCGTTCACGCCGGAGCCGAAGCCCTGCAGCAGGTTCTGCGTAATCTGAAAATCGAGGAAGCCCGAGGTGTAGGGATCGAGATTGAAATCCGGACTGTTCACTTTCGTGTGCACGCTCGAATAGGTGAACTGCGCCGACGTTCCGTATACGAAGTTCTGGATGTACTGCGCCTGATAGGTACGCGTGTCCTGAACGAAAGCCGTGGTGCCGGTGAGAAAGGTATTGCTCTGCGGGATGGTGGCGTGCACGAAATTTGCAAAGAGGACGACTGTGGGATCGAGCGCGAGCAGGGATGGGCCTAACTGCGTCACGATTCCACCGCCGGACCCGACGCCGTTGCCCGCCGAAGCCGCCGCCCCAGTGGTGTTCACCGTGACGCCCTGCAGGCTGACGCTCTGCGGTCCCGGAGCCACGCCGAGTCCCACGTTACGCAGCGCTCCGCCGGCCTCTGAGCGCAGGAGAACTTCGTTTGCCAGCAGCGGCCCATACCGCTGCACCTCGATATCGACATTGTTCTCGATGGCCAGCGCCACCACGTCCTGCGCCGAGAGATAGAGATTGCCGGCCCGAATGAGCGAAGCGAGGCGCGAGGAGTTGGCCAGGTTTATCGGAGGAACGTCGCGCGGGCGATACGGACCGATAAGCCAGCTCATGCCCCCTTTGGGAGGCTCGATGCGGATCTCGTTCTGCCCGTACGCCGAAGAAGGGATTGCCACAAAGGCACAGAAAGAGGCGAGGAGTGCGAGAAGAGGTCTCATAAGGAAATAGCTGAATCTTTATTCTATCTACGTAGCTCATACGGCCTTTGTTCGGACCGAGTTCCGGCAACCCGGCGACTGGCGGCGGGGCGCCGGTGAATTGCGGCGAAGTGGCGGCGGATAGAGTGTGGCGCAGACTCCATGCAGGCCGAAGGCCTGCTCCACAATGGCTGCAAGCTGCTGATGCTGAGTTGTGGAGCAGGCCTTCGGCCTGCATCGCGGGCTGAAAGCCCGCACCACTCCTATGGCGGTACGCTGGATGCTGGCTACGTTATGCCTCCAACTGACATCGGCCGCCGCGGATTTCTCGGTGGGCTCGCGGCCGCTCAGGCCGCCCTTGCGGCTTCCGAAACCCGCATGACATTCGCCGTTGGCGCGGACCACGCCGGCTTCCCCCTGAAGGGGCCGGTCATCGAGTTGCTCCGCTCCTGGAATCACGCCGTGAAAGACTGCGGCACGAACAGCACCGCGCCGGTGGATTTCCCCGACATCGCGGCGCGTGTCTGCGATGAAGTGCTTTCCGGCCGGGCCGAGCGGGGCATCATGGTTTGCGGCACGGGAGTAGGCGCCGCTATCGCGGCAAACAAGGTCCGCGGCATTCGGGCGGCGCTCTGTCACGATACCTTCTGCGCTCATCAGTGCGTTGAGCACGACAACGTCAACGTGCTGTGTATGGGCGCGTGGGTGATTGGCCCGAAGCTGGCCGAAGAAGTGCTGCGAACATTCGTCAACGCCCGGTTCTCGAGCGACGATCCCGACTTTCAGCGCCGCCTGCGCAAGGTGGGCGAAATGGAAAAACGATAAACATGGCGAGATTTAACGGCGTCGATTATCTGCAGGTCGACTCGCTGTTCAGCGATCAGGAAAAGCTGGTGCGCCAGACCGCGCGCCAGTTCGTGGACGAGCGCGTGATTCCCGTCATCCGTGACTCGTTTCGCGATGCGCGCTTTCCCCGGGAACTTATCCCGGAAATGGCGGAGATGGGCTTCCTCGGGGCGAACCTCGAAGGTTACGGATGCGCCGGCATGTCCAACGTCGAATACGGGCTGGTCATGCAGGAGCTGGAGCGCGGCGATTCCGGCCTGCGCAGCTTCGTCTCGGTGCAGGGCGCGCTGGTGATGTATCCCATCCTCACTTACGGCTCCGAGGAGCAGAAGCAGCACTGGTTGCCGAAACTGCAATCGGGCGAGGCGATCGGCTGTTTCGGCCTGACCGAGCCCGGCTTCGGCTCGAATCCCGCGGGCATGACCACGCGCGCGGTCCGCGACGGCAGCGGCTGGGTGCTGAACGGTGAGAAGACGTGGATCACCAATGGATCCGTGGCCGACGTCGCGGTGGTGTGGGCGAGAACCGACGAGGGTATCCGCGGGTTCCTTGTCGAAAAGGGGGCGCCGGGCTACTCGACCTCCGAGATCCACGGCAAGTTGTCGATGCGCGCATCGGTCACTTCAAGTCTGTCGTTCGCCGATTGCCGCGTACAGGACTGCGCGCGGCTGCCCGGCGCGAAAGGTCTCAAGGCTCCGCTGAGCTGCCTCTCGCAGGCCCGCTTCGGAATCGGCTGGGGCGTGCTGGGCGCTGCCATGGACTGTTATGAGACCGCGCGTCAGTACACCATCATGCGCCGTCAGTTCGACGACCGCCCCATCGCCTCGCATCAACTGGTGCAGGAGAAGCTGGCGTGGATGATTACCGAGATCACCAAGGCGCAGCTGCTCGCCATTCAGGTGGGCCGCCTGAAGGACGACGGCCGGGCGGAGCCTGCGCACATCTCCATGCTCAAGCGCAATAACGTGGCCATCGCACTCGAGTGCGCGCGCCTCAGCCGCGATCTGCTGGGCGCGAACGGCATCATGGACGACTACCCCATCATGCGCCACATGTGCAACCTCGAGACGGTGAAGACCTACGAGGGCACCGACCACATTCACGCGCTGGTGATTGGCGAGCGCGTGACCGGCATCCCGGCATACAAGTAACGTCTGGTAACGCCTATTCGCCGTGCCAGGCCTTATCGCCGTCTGCGCCGTGATCCACCTTGTCCTCCCCGCCGCCAAATGCTCCGGCAACGGGATGCGCCCCGGGGCTCTCCTTCAACTCGGGCCGCGATGCCGCCAGCTTCTTCACCGTGGAATGCTTGCCGGATTTGTTCGAGGTCTGTCCTCCTGTCGCCTCATCAGGCTGCGGATCTTCTTCGCCGTCGAATGGCGCGTGCCGGTTCCTTACAGATTCATCTGAGGGAGGCTCGCCGCTTCTGGTGTTTCTCATTCGCCTGACTCCTTCACTTAATTCAGGACACTGCAGGGGCGACAGCGTTTCAGGAATCCGCCACCACCGCCGGCGCCTACCATCCGAGTCGTTCGCGCGTCCTAATCTGTGGCGGAATAAGGCGCTCCACCGAGAAAGAAAGCCGAATCCCGAGCGGGCCTCGAACAGAATTACCGTAACCGTTGTCATACCCCGATGCATCATGCTTTAATGAGGGTCGTTCCTTCGCTTCCGGTCAGCAACAGGCAATGGATCAGAACAGTCTGAATACTTCCCAGTCTTCAATCACTTCGGCGGAATCTCCCGTTGTGCTGAAGCCTGTCGTGATCCCTGAGCGCTCCGAGCCGGCAAAGCGCTCCGCTATCCGATCTCTCCTGCACTGGTTCCGCGACCTGACGCTGTCTGTCGTTATCGCGGTGATGATCATCCTGTTCCTGTACCAGCCCGTGAAGGTGGAGGGCACCAGCATGATGCCGGCCCTGCAGGATCAGGAGCGCATCTTCATCAACAAGTTCCTGTATCACTTCCCGTTCGAGAAGATCGCACAGGGCGACATGATCGTCTTCTGGTATCCGGGCGATCCTACGAAGTCGTACATCAAGCGCGTGATCGGCACGCCTGGGGATCGCATCGAGATCAACCAGGGACAGGTGGTGGTGAACGGCTCGCCGCTGAAGGAGACCTACGTTCCGCCGGAGTATCGGGACCAGCAGTCCATGGCCATGAAGATTGTTCCTCCCGACGAATACTTCGTGCTGGGCGACCACCGCAGCTCATCGAACGACAGTCGCGCATGGGGCATGGTGCCGCGCTATGACATTTACGGGAAGGCGGTCTTCGTTTACTGGCCGCTCGATCACCTCGGGCTGGTTAAATAAAGCTGCCGCGGCCCCTCACAGCACAAGCTGCATCACAAAGACGCGGTAATCCCGCTCGCCGGCGTGAAAAGGCTCCTCGGAAACGATCTTGAATCCGTAATGTCCATAGAAGCGAATCGCGTTCTCATTATGGGCGGCGACCCGCAATGTAAGCCTGCGGGTACTCGATGCGCGCGCGTGCGCCATCACCTCGTCCATGAGCTTTCTGCCCAGGCCGAACCTGTGGAACCGATAAAACACATAAAGCCGCTTCAATTCAGTCACCGAGAATGGCTCGCCCTCTTCCGCGGAGATGGCAGCCGCGTATCCAACTGCACACCTTCCAACTGAGGTCTCGGCAAGCCAGATTCGGGCCCGATCGGTCGCGAGCAACTTCCGCCATGCTTCAGCGGTCAGCTCGGTGGTCACGTAGGCATGCAGGTCTGCCCCCTCAGCGTTACCGGCATACGTTTCGAGGATCGTCGCCTGGCTGATCAGCGAAACAGCCTCTTCGTCGCCGGTCCCACAAAGCCTCACCACGAATTCGGGAGCGGCGGCCGCGCTCACGTCACCCTCCGCAGCACCACCGCTGAGTTCTTGCTCCCGAAGGCGATGCAGTTGGCCACGGCGTTTTCAATCGCCAGCGGACGGCCGCTCCGCGGAACATAGTCGAGGTCGCACTCGGGGTCGGGCACGTCCAGATTCAGCGTCGGGTGCACCACGCCATCGCGCATGGACAGCAGCGTGGCGGCGATGCCGGCCGCCCCGCAGGCGCCCTGTGGATGGCCGATGATGCTCTTCAGCGCCGATCCAGCCAGCCGGCCGGCGTGGCCGTCGAAAGCGAGCCGGATGGCGCGCGTCTCCACGCGATCGTTCAGCTCGGTGCCGGTGCCGTGATAATTCACGTACTGCACGGCCTCGGGCGGCACTCCGGCCTCGCCAAGGGCAAGCTGGATGGCGCGCGCCGGTTCCTCGCCGCACTCCTCCAGTCTCACGCGGTGGTAAGCCTCGCACGTCGATCCGTAACCGGCAACCTCGCCGTAGATATGCGCTCCACGGGCGCGTGCGCGCTCCAGCTCTTCCATGATGAAGAACCAGGCGCCCTCGCCGATGACGAAGCCGTCGCGGTCGCGCGAGAAGGGCCGTGAAGCCCGCGGCGGGCACTCGTTCCAGCGTCGCGACATGATGCGCATGGCGATGAACCCGCGCAGGATGAGCGGCGCGATGGGCGCGTCCACGCCGCCCGCCACGATGGTGTCCAGCACGCCCGCGCGGATTGTCCGGAAGGCGCTGCCGACCGCGTCGGTGGAGGACGTGCAGCCGGTGGAGATGACGTGGCTGAACCCGCGGAACCCGAAGCGCATGGACACTTCGCTGGCCAGGGTGCCGATGGTGGACACCGGAATCACGTAGACGCTGCACTGCTTCTCATGGCCGCTGTAGTAGAGGTCGTACTGGCGTTCCGTGAACTCCTGCGTTCCTCCGCCCGAGCCGAGAATAACTGCGATGCCGCGCAACTCATCGCGCGACATCCGTTCCGGCTCCAGACCGCTGTCGGCAAGCGCCTCTTCCACGGCGGCGATGGCCAGCGGCGCCACTCGCGCCACATGCGGTTTGTCCTTCGGCGTGGTGTACCGGTCCTCATCGAAGTCCGCGATCTCGCCGGCCACCTGCACCGCCAGCGCCGAGGGATCGAACCTCGTGATGCGCCTGATCCCGCTCACGCCGGCCCTGGTGGCTTCCCAGAATGCCTCGCGTCCGATTCCGTTCGGGCTCACCGCGCCAATCCCGGTGATGACTACTCTGCGTTCCATCGAGACACACCAGTATACGGACGCCACGACAGGCCGTGGGCTCGGGCTAAAAATAGTCCGCTGTGTTACACTCAGCCGAATGAAGGCCTGGGTCTTCAGGCGCGGCGATTGGGGGGAGAAGGAAGTGCCCATCGAGGAGCACGTATCGGCCCTCGGGTTCCATCACCGCCCGCAATTGCTGACCCCCGATAGCGGCGTCAGCCTTTACGTCTCGAAGTCGAATACCGAGTACCGGTATCTGGTGACCATGCAAATCGGACCGCCGGAATGCACCGTGCGGGGGCTGATTCTGGTTTCCGATTTCCCGAGTCTGGCCCGGCTGATGGTTGCGCTCGGGCCATGGCTGCGCAACGAGATCTCCATCCAGACTCTGCTGCGGCGGTCCGCTGATGAGAAGGCAATCGACGATCCACCATCGCCGAAGGCCGCCATGCAGGCGCATCATCGTATCGCGGGCGAACTGGCGCAACTGGTGAACGGCATGGACGGCAACGCCGCCGGCCGCCTGGAAGATTTTCTGCATGCGACGATTGAGCCGTTCCGCACCGCCGCGGGCGACGGCGAGCGCACGCGCGCCGACGCCACCATCGTGCTGCTCGAAAGCGCGCTGCTGCTGCTGCAGAACGGCGAGACCGATTCTGCCTGCAAGGAAGCAAAGCGCGCGCTGCAGGCCTGGACAGGAGATCCGGATCTCGATCTGTTGATGCCCTCAGCGCGTTCCTGAGCCGCACGTGGCGCACGCTGGATGCAGGCTGAAAGCCTGCTCTACCTGACAGACGCTACCAGCGCGGCTCGCGCCGTTGCCGGTTGAATCCGCCTTCCGAACGGCCGCCGCCGCCACCGCGCCCGCCGCGATCCTCGCGCGGGCGGGCTTCGTTCACGTTCAAAGCACGTCCATTCATCTCGGTTCCATTCACGGCGGTCATGGCTTTCTGCGCTTCCGCTGCATTGGTCATCTCGACGAATGCAAAGCCGCGCGGCTGTCCGCTGTCACGATCCCGGACAATGCTGACGCGCTCCACCGCGCCATACTGTGCGAACGCGGCCTCGAGCTCCGCTTCGGTGGTCTGGTAGGAGAGGTTTCCTACGAAGATGTTGGTCATTTCGGTCACTCCTCAGGGCTGCGCTGCAGCCGGATATTCACTGGCGAGCTATTCAAGGCCGGAAACCCGAAGGGCGGGGCGAAGGTAACACGCGAGGGCCACATCTCTGTGGTTGTTATGAGGATGCCTCATTCGGGCGTTCCGCGCAAGGTCGGAATTATATTGTCCGTACTGCCAGTGAGATAGCCAACCAGCTTTCATTATTTCTTGACGGTAATAACAATCCGCTATATATCTATTGCAGATTGCTATATGACTCTTGGTGAAAAGCTCCGGTACCTGAGGCAGGTGGAGGGCACGGTCCGCGGCCTCGATCGCGAGATGACGCAGCAGGAAATCGTACGCGCCATCCGCCGCGAACTCAAGCAGTCGATCAGCCAGTCGTATCTGTCGCAGATCGAGAGTGGCGCCAGGCCACATCTGACCAACAACACGCGCATGCTGCTGGCGCAGTTCTATAAAGTTCATCCCGGTTATCTGGTGAGCGATCCGGACGGCTTCCACACGGAACTCATTTCCGATATCCGCGGCGCGGAGAACAACCTGGATCTGTGGTTGATCGACGGCGCGGAGCGTTTCCGGCGCGATCCGGAGCTGCGGCGGGCGCTGCTGGCGATCGCGAAGCATGACGACTCGCGCAAGTGTCTGGCGCTGCTGAGCGCAATCATCGAAACGCCCGGCCTGTGCGACCGGCTGTCGCAGGTGCTGCGCACGGAGTCGGTGGAGGCGAGGAGGCAGACTGCATGAACTGGGAAGCGATCTACCTGTTCTGTTTCATCATCGGACTGTTGCTGAGCACGATATCGTTTCTGTCCGGCGCGGGACACGTCCACATTCCGCACGTGCATCTGCACCTGCACGTCGGTCACGGCCACGCCGGTCCGATGCACCACGCGGTTGGGGGGCACGGGGCATCGGCGGGCCGGAACGCGTCGATGTCGCCGTTCAATTTCGCCACTATCACGGCCTTTCTCGCCTGGTTCGGCGGGACCGGCTATCTGCTCACGAAGTATTCAAGCCTGTGGTTCGTGTTCGCACTCGGTATCTCCACGGTGGCAGGGCTCTCTGGCGCCGCAGTGGTGTTCTGGTTTCTGGTGAAGTTGCTGCTCGCCGCGGACAAGGCGATGGATGACGCCGACTACGAAATGGTGGGTGTGCTGGGGAAGGTGAGCTCGGGCATTCGCGCGGGCGGCACCGGGGAGATGATCTTCGCGCAGGAGGGCACGCGCCGTTGCTGTGGCGTGCGCAGCGAGACCGGCGCCTCCATCGGGAAGGGCGTTGAAGTGGTGGTGACAAGGTTCGAAAAGGGAATTGCATACGTGCGGCCGTGGGAAGAGATGGCCGGCATGGACAAGAGCCAGGCGGACTCCGCTGGCGTGTAGCGAGTTTAGTGCCAAGGAGATTTATGAACCTGCAAGTGGTTTTCGTGATGGCGGCGCTCGGAGTGATAGCGCTGCTCTTTATATTGACGAGCCTCGCTCGGTTGTACCGCAAGGCGGGGCCGAACGAGGCGCTGATCGTTTATGGCGGCAAGGGACCGCGCATAGTCAAAGGTCACGGCACGGTGATCTGGCCCCTGCTGGAGACTTACCGTGAGCTGTCGCTGGAGTTGATGTCGTTCGACGTGGCGCCGCAACAGGACCTGTATACGAAACAGGGCGTCGCGGTCACCGTCGAGGCGGTGGCGCAGATCAAGGTGAACTCCGATCCCGAATCGATTCTCACCGCGGCCGAGCAGTTTCTGAGCAAGACGCCGCAGGCGCGGGAGGGTCTCATTCGTCTGGTGATGGAAGGCCACCTGCGCGGCATCATCGGCCAGCTCTCGGTGGAGCAGATCGTCAAGGAGCCGGAGATGGTGGCCGACCGCATGCGCGCCACCTGCGCCGACGACATCAGCAAGATGGGCCTGACGGTGGTGTCGTTCACCATCAAAGAGGTTCGCGACAAGAACGAATACATCACCAACATGGGCCGTCCGGATATCGCGCGCATCAAACGCGACGCCGATGTGGCCGCGGCCGAGGCCGAGCGCGACACGGCCATCAAACGCGCGGAGGCATTGCGCGCGTCGGCCATCGCCAAAGCGCAGGCCGATCAGGAGCGCGTGCTGGCGGAAACGCTCTCGCTCGCCAAGCAGGCCGAGGCGCAGCGCGATCTGGATATCAAGAAGGCCCAGTATGTCGAGCTGACCAAGCGCCAGCAGGCCCAGGCCGACAAGGCCTACGACATTCAGACCAACATCATGCAGCAGCAGGTGGTGGCCGAGCAGGTGAAGGTGCAGCAGGTGCAGAAAGAGCAGGAGATCAAGGTGCAGGAAGCCGAGATCATCCGGCATGAGAAAGAGCTGATTGCCACCACGCTGAAGCAGGCCGAAATCGAACGCCGGCGCATTGAGACGCTGGCCGAAGCGGAAAAATCGAAACGCATCGCCGAGGCGGAAGGCCGCGCGGCAGCGGTTCGCGTGGAAGGCGAGGCGGAGGCGGATATCATTCTGCGGAAGGGCGAGGCCGAAGCGAAAGCCATGAACGTGAAGGCCGAGGCTTACCAGGAGTGGAACCAGGCCGCCGTGGTGGACAAGCTCATCACCAGTCTGCCGGAAGTTGTCAGGGCGTTCGCCGCGCCGCTGGCGAACATCGACAAGATCACCATTGTGTCCACGGGCGACGGCAACTCCGCGGGCATGCACAAGATTACCGGCGACGTGGCGCAGATGGCCGCGCAGATACCGGCGCTGTTCGAGACGCTCTCGGGCATGCAGATGAGCGAGCTGCTCGGGAAGGTCAGGACCATCGGCGAGAAACCGCCGAAGCCGGACCAGGGCAAGACCGCGGGCGCAGGAAGTTAAAGTTTGTGGGGCAGACGCCTCGTCTGCGGCGGGCCCCCGGCCCGCCATTCGAAGCCGGGCGAGGGCGCCCGGCGCAGGCCGGGGGGCCTGCCCCACATCGAGACAGATATTTCAGGAATCGAGGTGACTTATGGCATTAATGGAACGCGTCGGAACATTAATCCGCGCGAATCTCAACGACCTGATCGACAAAGCCGAAGATCCGGAGAAAATGATCAAACAGGTGATTCTGGACATGCAGAATCAGCTCATGCAGGTGAAAACCCAGGTGGCGATCGCCATCGCCGATCAGCATCTTCTGGCTAAGAAGATGAAGGAGAACGAAGAAAAAGAGGCCGAGTGGATGCGCAAGGCCGAGTTGGCCGTGGAGCGCAAGGAAGACGACCTGGCGCGCACCGCCCTCGACCGGTCGCTGGGCAGCAAGCAACTGGCCGAAAATTTCCGGCAGCAGTCCGAGGACCAGGGCGTTCAGGTGGACAATCTGCGCACAGCGCTGCAGAAGCTGGAGCAAAAGCTGGTGGAGGCGCGGGCGAAGAGCGACATGATCATCGCGCAGCATCGCCGCGCCCGTGCGCTCAACAAAGCGGGGGATGCGCGTATGGCCATCGGCGCGGACGCCAACGCGGGCGCGTTCGACCGCATGCGCGACAAAGCCAGCCGCGAGGAAGCGCTGAGCAGAGCGAAGGCCGAGCTGCTGGGCGATACCGTGGAGGACAAGCTGGCCGCGCTCGAGAAGCACGACGAGATCGAGAAGATGCTGGCCGAGATCAAGGCGCGCAAGGTTCCGGCCGGGGCGTAGCAGCCGATCGGCGATGAAAACGTGGCAGATGTTGGCGCCGCTGGCGTGCGCGGTCGCGCGGGCGTTGGCGGCGCAGGCGGGGCCGGTCAACCCCGGATTTGAAAACGGCGAGCCCGGAAAGCCGCCGCCGGGGTGGTTCCTGCCGCAGCAGGGCGCCGGCTACTCGGCGGAGGTGCGGCATGAAGGCTGCCATGGCGGCGCCGGCTGCGCTGTTCTGATTGCTCCGGCGACGCCGGCCCCGTCGGGCTTCGGCACGCTGATGCAGATGATCGATGCCGCGCCGTACCGTGGCGCGCACATCCGCCTGCGCGCGTGGCTGCGAGTAGAAGCCACCGGTCCGGACGACAAAGCGCAGCTCTGGATTCGCGTCGACCGCCCGAACCGCCAGATGGGTTTCTTCGACAACATGCAGGACCGGCCCGTGCGCAGCGCCGACTGGACCGCGTGCGATATCGAAGGCGACGTCGACGAGGATGCACAGCAGATCGGCTTAGGGCTGATATCCATAGGCAAGGGCAAGACCTGGATCGACGACGTTTCGCTCCAGATCGTGCCCGATGCCTCAGTTCAGCCGACACCCGAGGATCGGCGCAGCCTCGAAGGGTTGTACGCCGACCGGCCGCAAACGAAGATCATCTCCATCCGGGTCCGGGGCGAGGAGGCCACGGTCACGACAGATAGCCGCGTCGTCGTCGCGTCATACGGCAACGAGACGGCAACCGACAACTTCGCGCGCGATACCTGGGCGCGCACACCGGGTGGCTGGACGCTGAAGGATTCCACGCTGCTGTCGAGCCATCCGGTTCTCCAGCCAACCAGCGCGGCTGCTACGGCCGCGATCGCCGGGGATCTCAAGCGTTACGCGGCGCCGCTGAAGAGCGTGCAGGCAGGCTCCGGCTTCGAGGATCTCGCGGCGTTCGGGAAAGCCGTCGGCGATGCGCGCATTGTCGCGCTCGGCGAAGCCAGCCATGGAACCAGCGAATTCTTCCGGATGAAGCATCGTCTGCTCGAATACCTCGTGAAGGAGACGGGATTCACGGTATTCGCGATCGAGGCGAACTGGCCCGAGTCGCTCGCCGTGGATCGATACATCGCCACCGGAGAGGGCGATCCGAAGGCCGCGCTCGCCGGCATGTATTTCTGGACCTGGAATACGCAGGAAGTGCTGGACATGATCGAGTGGATGCGAGCGTACAACAAAGCGGCCGGCCGGCCCGCGCTGACGTTCACGTCGTTCGACATGCAAACGGGCGCCGTGGCCACGAGGCGCGCCATGGATTATCTGGCGCGGATCGGTCCCGAATACGCGAAGAGCGCGGAGTCAATGAGGCCGGAAAAAGTGGTGAAGCTGTTCGACGATAATCGCGCCGGTTTCATCATGCTTTCGTCCGCAGCGGAGTGGCGCGAGGCGCGACAGGCCGCGGAGGTCGCGCGCCAGGCCGCGGCGCTCAAGGCGAGCGGGTTTTCATACCGCGACGAAATGATGGCCCGCAATGTCGAGTGGCTTAGCGAAACATATCCGAAGCAGAAGATGGTCCTCTGGGCGCACAACTATCACGTGAGCGCGAACCGTCAGGGAGCAAAGTCGATGGGGGCGTGGCTGCGCGATCGCTTCGGCGCGCAGATGTACACCGTGGGGTTCGCGTTCCGTCGCGGCGAGGTTCGCGCCGTGGGGCGGCAGAACAGCAGCAATACGCGACTCGGCGCATGGCCCGCGCCGCCGTTGCCCGACGGTTCCGGCGACGCGGTTCTCAGCGCCGCTGGAATGCCTCTGTTCTTTCTCGATTTCCACGCGGTCCCGAGGGACGCCGCGCTCGCCGGCTGGCTGGATGCGCCGCATCTGTTCCGGCAGGCGGGAGCCATCTGGCAGATCGACGCTGCGCAGGCGAACGCGCAGACGGCCACGCTGGCGGAGCTGTACGACGGGCTGATTTTCGTGGAGGAGAGTCACGCGGCCGCAGGCCTGCCCAGGCCGGCGAATCAATGAGACGTTCAGGCTGAGGTGAACGGAACTGCGGCGCGGCCTCGGGCCGTCACCCTGTCGATTGCCTCGTACAGTTTCGCGGGGTCGATCGGCTTCGACAGATAATCGTCCAGTCCGGCGGCCAGGCACTTCTCCTCATCGCCCTTCATGGCGTGAGCAGTCATGGCAACGATTGGAATGTGCGCGCCGGACATGTATTCGCTTTGCCGGATTAGTCCAGTGGTCTCGAGGCCGTCCATCTCGGGCATCTGGATGTCCATGAGGATGACGTCGAACGTCTCGCGCGCCAATGCCGAGAGGACCTGGCGGCCGTCGTCCACCACCGTCACCGTATGCCCATGGCTGCTGAGCAGGCGAACAACAACGGTTCGATTCACCGGGTTATCTTCGGCCACCAGAATGCGCAGGGGTGCGGTGGAGCAGATATCCGGACCTGCGTCTTCGGGCGCGGGTCCCAGCGCCGGTGGCGCCTCGATCAGCGAGCGAATGCGCTCCAGAAGTTCCATCGGCCGGACAGGTTTTGCCAGCCACGCGGCTGCCCCCGCATTGTGAAAGCGGGAAGCGTCTCCGCTGGCCCCGGCCGGCCGCAGCATCACGATGGGCGGCGGGTCGCGAAGTATCTCGCGGATCTGGCGGGCCGTTTCGAAGCCATCGAGGCCCGGCATCGCGCAGTCCAGAACAATTACGCGAATCGGGTCCGCATCCACGAAACGGTCCTGCAGCAGGCAGAGCGCCGCGGCGCCGCCTTCCACCGCCGCCGGCCGCATCGACCAGGCTGCAAGAAGCTTCACCAGCGACTCGCGGCTGGAGGCATTATCGTCCACTACGAGTACCGGCAATCCGCGAAGCGTCTCCGGTATTGTCGCCGGCTCCGGGACCATGCCGGGAGCGAGATTCACCCGGGCAGTGAACCGGAAGATGCTGCCCCGGCCGTCCGGACCGGGTTCCATGCCGATATCGCCATCCATCATCTCGGCAAGACGTAACGAGATAGCCAGGCCCAGACCGGTGCCGCCAAACCTGCGGCTGTTGGAGTTGTCCGCCTGCGTAAACGGTTCGAAGATCGCGCGCCGCTTCTCTTTCGGAACGCCGATTCCTGTGTCCCTGATCGTGAAATGCAGCAGGAGGCCATCGGAATCCATTTCTCCTCCGCACCCCACGAACACCTCGCCCTCATCCGTAAACTTGATGGCATTGCCGATCAGATTGACCAGCACCTGGCGAATGCGTCCAGGATCGCCGACGACGGCAGCGGGCAGATCGGAAGCGCTGTCGCAAACCAGTTCGAGACCCTTCTGCTGGGCCAGAAAGCTCAGCGGGCGGACGGTTTCATTGATCATCTCGCCGGGATCGAACTGGATTCGCTCCAGCACCACTTTGCCGGCCTCGATCTTCGAGAAGTCGAGGATATCGTTAATCACCATGAGCAGCGATTCCGCGGAATGCCTGACCAGCATCAGATCCTCGCGCTGTTCCGGGGTCAGCGAGGTGTCCAGAACTAACTCGGTCATTCCGATTACGCCATTCATGGGCGTCCGTATCTCGTGGCTCATGGAGGCAAGGAACACGCTCTTAGCCTCGTTTGCCGTTCTGGCCGCCTCCTCCGCGCGCTTCCGTTCGGCAATCTCCACCTTCAGGATCTCGGTCTGGTTCTCGAACAGCGTCATGATCATGCCGAACGCGACAAAATACTTCGGAAGGTCCCAGACGACGTTATCTCCGGGAATATTGAGATGCAGGATCGCGCAAATCTCGGCTATCGGAAACACCAGGCCCCACGCAAGCAGGGACAGCGAGGTCAGCAGAACGCCGGGCGTGATGCGATTGTGATGCCGCCAGTAGCACCAGCCGGTGATGGCAAAGCTCTCGAACAGGATGAAGTCCATGCCGTAGTCAACGCGTGGGTTCACATACCAGAGCAGGCATAACCCGGGAACCACGGCCAGGACAAACCAGAGCGCGGTCGCAAGTATCGAATGGCGGCCGTGCGTTAGAGCCAGCCAGAGGCCGGCGGAAAGCAGCACCGCCAGCATCGCCCGATAAGGCCATGGGCCGGCAACGTCGAACACCATGCAGGTCCAATAAGCGACCGAGGGCAAAACCAGACCCGCCCAATACGTGACCCGGCGCGCGCGCGTAGTACACGTCCGGCAGACGGACAGGAAGAAAGCGCACGCGGTGAACAGGAGCGTGGCGTACGCCAGCCACTCCGAAAGCGCGTCAGGAATCAGTGAGAAGCTGGCCAGCAGCATCCCGAGGAAATGCAGGACGATGAAGCCCCAGCCGATCATCCACAGCCGCACCCCCGCCTGGCGGTCGCGTGCATAAATCCAGGTGAACAGGCCCACCAGGACCACCATCACCGAGAGGGTCACGACACGCTGGAATTGCGGAGGCATAACTCAGTCCCTGGGGCGAGGACGCACCACGGTTCATTATCGGCGTATTTCCCCCTTTCCTACATGCCGAGAAGAGCCGCACGAGTTAATGCAGGCTGAAGGCCGGCTGAAGGCCTGCTCTACTACGGCGCCGCCGCCCACCCGCAACCGAGTGAGATAATAGACAGTTGTGGAACAAACCCGCGAATGGTTGAGGAAGGCCCGCCGGGTTGCCGTCCTCACAGGTGCGGGGGTTTCGGCCGAGAGCGGCGTCCCCACCTTCCGAGGCAAGGAGGGACTGTGGAAGCATTACCGGCCTGAAGACCTGGCCACGGCAGAAGCGTTCGCGCGCGACCCGCGATTGGTGTGGCAGTGGTACAACTGGCGTCGCGGTCTAATCGCGCGCGCGCGGCCGAACCGCGGCCATTACGCGCTGGCCGATCTCGAGAACGGGTCGCCTGAATTCACGTTGATTACCCAGAATGTGGACGATCTGCACGAGCAGGCCGGCAGTAAGAACGTGCTGAAGCTGCACGGCGATATCTGGCAGGTGCGGTGTCTTTCCTGCAAACGGGAGTGGATCGACACGCGTCCATCCATCTCCGAACTGCCGCCCCGCTGCGGCTGCGGCGGCCTGTTGCGGCCTGGGGTGGTGTGGTTTGGCGAGGAACTTCCGCCCGGCGCGTGGGACCGGGCCGAAGAGGCCGCGCGGGAAGCGGACCTGCTGTTCGTCATCGGCACGTCGGCGATGGTTTACCCCGCGGCCGGTCTGGTGCGAGTCGCACGGTGCGCTCGGGCCAAAGTGGTAGAGATCAACATTGCCGAAACCGTCATTACCAGTCAGATCGACGAGTTCCTCTCGGGCCCCTGCGGGGAACTGCTTCCGAAACTGATCGCATGAGGATTTGTTATCTGGATGCCTTCTCCGGAATCGGCGGCGACATGACTGTCGGAGCCCTGATCGATGCCGGCGCGAACGCCGATACGCTGTTCGGACATCTGCGCTCGCTCGGAACAGGGGCCCAGTTCAGCGTGGAAAAAACGAAGCGCGGGGGCATTGCCGCTTCGAAGTTTCGGGTTGCCGCCACCGAGAGTAAGCAGCACCGGCATCTCTCGCACATTATCCGCATGATCGATGCGGCGCCGCTGCCCGCCCGCGCCGCCGCCAACGCGAAGCTGGTGTTCGAGCGGCTGGGCGCCGCCGAGGCGAAGGTGCATGGCGTGCCCGTGGAGAAGGTCCATTTTCACGAGGTGGGCGCGGTGGATTCCATCTGCGATATCGTGGGCGCCTGCGTCGGCTTCGAGTTGCTCGGCGTGGACGCCATCCACTGCTCCGCCGTGAATGTGGGCAGCGGGACGGCAAATACCGATCATGGAGTGATGCCCGTGCCGACGCCCGCAACGGCTGAGCTGCTCAGCGGCGTTCCGGTCTATTCGCGCGGGCCGGCATTGGAGCTGACCACTCCCACCGGCGCGGCCATTGCGGCGTCGCTCGCCGCGGGGTTCGGCCCCCTGCCGCCCATGCGCATTTCGCATACCGGATACGGCGCCGGCGACCGCGACTTTCCCGAGCACGCCAATGTTCTTCGCGTCCTGATCGGCGAGACCACCGGCGCTTCCGAAGCCACCACGGTTGCGGTCATCGAAGCTAATATCGACGATGCCACGCCGCAGGTGCTCGGCTATGCCATGGAGCGTCTGCTCGAGGCGGGCGCCCTCGACGTGAGCCTTTCGCCCCTGCAGATGAAGAAAGATCGGCCCGGGCAATTGCTGCGCATCATCGCGACGCCGGAGAACCGCGAGGCGCTGGCGGCCATTGTCTTCGCCGAAACCTCGACGCTGGGCCTCCGCATTCACGAAGCCGAGCGCCGGGTAAAAGCGCGCCGCTTCGAGGAAGTGGAGACACAGTGGGGACCGGTTCGCGTCAAAATAGCAGAAGACGGCTCGTTCGCACCCGAGTATGACGACTGTCGCCGGTTGGCGCGCGAGCGCGCCGTTCCGTTCCGCCTGGTAATGCAGGAAGCCACCGTGGCGTGGCTGAAAAACGCAAAATGAAATACTATCTCACGACGCCGATCTACTACGTGAACGCCGCGCCGCACCTGGGCACGGCATACTGCACATTCGCCGCCGACACGATCAAGAAGTTCAAGCGGCTGCAGGGATACGACCCGGTGGTGCTGACCACGGGCTCGGATGAGCACGGTCAGAACGTGGAGCGCGCCGCGAAAACAGTGGGCGGCACGCCCGAAGAGTACGCCACCAGAGTAGCCAATGAGTTTGTACGTCAGTGGAAATTGCTCAACATCGATCTCGATCACTTCATCCGAACCTCCAGCCCGAAACATTTCGAGATGGTTCGCGAGCTGTTCGAGCGCTGCCTGAAGAACGGCTATATTTACAAGGGTTCGTACACCGGCCAGTATTGCTTCCACGACGAGCTGTATGTGAACGATGCGAATCCGGGCGATCCCTGCCCCGATTGCGGCCGCATCACCGAAACGGTTACCGAAGAGAACTACTTCTTCCGGCTTTCGGCATTTCAGGATCGCCTGCTCGAGCTATACGAAAAGAATCCGGATTTCGTGCGGCCCGACTACCGCCGCAATGAGCTGATCTCGTTCGTGAAGAGCGGCCTGAACGACCTGTCCATCACGCGAACGAATATCAACTGGGGCATTCCGGTGCCGGTGGAAGGACACCACGTCTTTTACGTCTGGTTCGACGCGCTGACCTCCTACATGACCGCAGTGAAGGGCGAGAATCTGTGGCCCGCCGACCTGCACCTGATCGGGAAAGACATCCTGCGCTTCCATGCGATTTACTGGCCGGCGTTCCTGATGGCCGCCGATCTGCCGCTTCCGAAGCAGATCTTCGCGCATGGCTGGATTCTGTTCGAGGAGAACAAGATGAGCAAGTCGCGCGGCAACGTGGTGCGGCCGGCCCCCATCGCCGAAGTGATGGGCACGGACGCTCTTCGCTATTTCCTGTTGCGCGAAATTACGTTCGGACAGGATGGAAGCTTCAGCTATGACGCGCTGATCCAGCGCTATAACTCGGATCTCGCGAACGGTCTGGGAAATCTCGCCAGCCGTACGCTGGCGATGATTAAGCAGTATCGCAAAGGAACCATTCCCGCCTCGGCCGGCGCGAGTCACATCGCGGCCGTCGCGGAGACCACGGTTTCATCGGTAATCGACTGTTTCGATAAGCTCTCGTTTTCGCGCGGTCTCGAGGCGGTGTGGAACTTTATCGCCGCCATCGACAAGTTCATTGTCGAGCGCGAGCCCTGGCGTCTGGCGAAGGAAACCGAAGGAAACGCACAGCAGTTGCTGGATGAGACGCTGTACACGTCCGCCGAGGCGCTGCGGATCATCTGCGGCCTGCTCTACCCGGTGATGCCCGATTCCACAGCAAAGATCTGGGCCCAGCTCTCGATGCCCGGGCCCATTCAGAACACCGGGCTCGCGGACCTGCACTGGGGCCGGCTGAGCGCCGGGCAGACGATTGGGCCGGTGTCGCCGGTCTATCCTCGATTTGAGTTGAAGCCGACGGTGGAGAAGATCCAGGAACTCGAGGTCCTGGAAAAGGCGCGGCAGGACGAAGTGATGGGGAAGAAGCCGGCGCCGCCCGAAGAGCGTCAGACCATCACAATTGACGATTTCGGCAAAGTGGATCTGAGAGTCGCGCAGGTGCTTTCGGCCGAGCCGGTAAAGGGCGCTGACAAGCTGCTGCACCTGACCGTGGACGCCGGAGAGGGCCAGCCGCGAACGCTGGTAGCAGGCATCGCCAACGCGTACACGCCTGAGCAACTGATCGGACGCAAGGTGGTGATTGTGGCGAACCTGCAGCCGCGTAAGCTGCGCGGCATCGAATCGAACGGGATGATTGTGGCGGCATCGGTGGATGGCGGCAAGCCGGTGCTGGCCGGGTTTCTCGAAGATATTCCGGTGGGCGCGCGGCTGAAGTAACCGCGCGGTGGCGCACGCTTCAGCGTAATGCCATATAGTTTTCGACGGCGAGCTGAGTCGAAGTCCCTTTTGTGGGGCAGGCCCCCCGGCCTGCGCGGGGCCCCCCGGCCCCGCTGGCCGCGCGGAGAGTAGAGTTGTCGCGTATGGGAGCAGGCCGGCGGGGGCGCCGGCCGCGGGCGAGGGCGCCCGCCCCACATCGGCCAGGTGTTCGAAAGCGGGAAAACTATATGGCGCACGCTTCAGCGTGCCGTTGTGGGCTTCAGCCCACAATCCGAAGAGCGCGAGCTGAAGCTCGCACCAGCGCGCTAAAGCGAACACGCTGAAGCGTGCGCCACATCATGTTCATCGATTCGCACTGCCATCTCGACGACGCCGCCTTCGACGCCGACCGCGCCGAGGTGATCCAGCGCGCGATCGATGCCGGCGTGGAGCTCATGCTTGCCGTGGGCACCGGCAAAGGGCCCCCCGACCTGGAGGCCGGTCTGCGGATCGCCCAAAACAATCCGCATTTCGTCGCGTCGGCCGGGGTGCATCCGCACGACGCGGCGAAGTCGAATGCGCAGACGCTGGCCGATCTGGAGCGCCTCCTTGGCAATCCGAAAATTGTGGCCATCGGCGAGATCGGCCTCGATTACCACTACGATTTTTCACCGCGCGACGAGCAGCAGGCGGTGTTCGAGCAGCAGCTGGAGATCGCGGCGGCGCATCGCAAACCGGTGATCATTCATACTCGCGAAGCCTGGGAAGACACCATGGCGCTTCTGGAGAAGCACGCGGCGCGCGGCATCATGCACTGCTTCACCGGCACACCCGAGCAGGCCGCGCGCGCTCTCGACCTCGGTTTCTACATCAGCTTCGGCGGCGTGGTCACGTTCCCGAAAGCAACCGAAGTGCACGAGGCCGCGCGCCAGGTTCCGCTGGACCGCCTGCTCATCGAGACCGACGCGCCGTATCTGGCGCCGGTCCCAAAACGCGGCAAACGCAACGAGCCTGCGTTCGTGGCCCACACCGCCGAGCGGCTGGCGGCGCTCCGCGGAGTGACGGTGGAAGAGATCGCTCGCGCAACCGCGCAGAATTTCCGCCGCGCCGTACTGCTAAACTGATTGGTTTGCGATGGCTTTCGGCAAGCTCGGGCAGTCGTTGACCGCGCGTGAGATTCTCGACCTCGTCCAGGCCGACCTCGAGAAAGTGGAACGCGTTATCGGCCTCGAATCCGTCGCGAGCGTCGAGGCCGTCACCACCATCGGCCGCTACCTGCAGGCCGCCGGGGGCAAGCGCCTGCGGCCCATTCTGGTCCTGCTCTCCGCGCGCATGGCCGGCGATATCGACGAAGGGGCCATCCGCATGGCCGCCGTGGTGGAGATGATCCACACCGCGACGCTGGTGCACGACGACGTCATCGACACCGCGCGCACCCGCCGCGGCCGGCCCTCTTCGAATGCCATCTGGGGCAATCACGCGTGCGTGCTCGCCGGCGACTGGCTCTATATGCAGGCGTTCCAGATCGCCCTGCGCGAGCGCAATTTTCATATCCTCGACGTGCTCATCAGCCTGACGCAGATGATGGTGGAGGGCGAGTTGCTGCAACTGGAACGCCTGCGCCGCATCGACATCTCCGAAGCGGATTACATGGAGCTGATCGACCGCAAGACGGCCAGCCTGTTCTCCGCCTGCGCGCGCCTGGGCGCTGTCATGTCGGGCGCGGACGAGGCCACCGAAACACGCCTCGGGGAATTCGCATGGAATCTCGGCATCGCGTTTCAGCTTGTGGATGACGTGCTCGATTTCACCTCGCGGGAATCCGTGCTCGGCAAGCCGGTGGGCAACGATCTTCGCGAAGGCAAGGTAACTCTGCCGCTTATCTATGCGCTGACGTCCGCTTCTCCGGAGCAGCGCCAATTGGTGGAGACGGTGCTTGCGGACGGCTCATACGATAACGTGCCGTTCTCGCGCATCCTGGGTCTCATTGAAGAACACGACGGGGTTCGGCGCGCGCGCGAACGCGCCGGAGAATTCACCGGAAAGGCCCGCGCCATCATCGCCGAGTTTCCAGACTCGCCCTATCAGCGGGCGCTGGCGGCCGTCGCCGAACTGATCACCGAACGCGACCATTAATGCCTCAACTCATCGCCGCGCCGACGACCATTCCGGTTGCCGGCAACAAAATCATTGACGAGTACATTGGACGCGTGAATTCCGGCGCTACGGATGTCAGCATCGCGCACATGCGCAGCCCGTCGGGATGGAGCGAGCCCGGCCAGCGTCCCGATTTCGACGAGTTCACGGTGGTACTGCGCGGGACGCTGCGCGTGGAGCACGACGGCGGCACGCTGGATGTAAATGCCGGGCAGGCCGTGATGGCTCGAAAGGGCGAGTGGGTCCGGTACAGCACGCCCGGTCCGGAAGGCGCGGAATACATCGCGGTGTGCGTTCCGGCATTCTCGCCGGACACGGTGCACCGAGACCAGTAGCCGTAGGGCCCCAATGAGGAGATGAAAATCGGCTCCGTGGGGCAGACGATCGGTTTATGTCGTCTGCCTGTTCGAATGCCCAGGCATGGCAGACGACAAAACCCGATCGTCTGCCCCACAGGGAGGCGAAGAGCCAAACCCTACACTGCCGGCGGCTGGCTGGGACCGCCCAGGTAATCCGGGTGCTGCTCGGTGCTGTCGAAGTTAGTCGTGGTCTTGTACAGTTCGAAGTGGCCGTTGGCAGCTACCGGCGCGGCCTTCGCGAGTATGGTCGCAGCCTGCTGCTCGGTCAGCGGCTTGTACGTGCGAGCCGCCTCAAACCCCTGGTTCAACCGGTCGATGCTGTCCATGCCGTTGATGGTGACCACCACGCCCGGCCGGCTCATCGCATAATGCAGCGCCTCGATGGCCGACACTGTGTTGCTCTGCATCACGAATCCGGCTGCCAGCGGTTTCATGCTGAGCACTGCGATTCCCATTCGCGTTGCCTCCGGCAACAAGAGCTTCTCGAAGCTGCGGAACCCGTTCCCATCCATGACGTTGATGGGGAACTGGATGGTGTCGAAGTGGAAGCCGTGCTCCCGGGCCTTTTGCAGCATGTACAAATGGATGTGCGGATCCTTGTGCCCGGTGAAACCAACAAATCGTGTTTTGCCTGCCTTTTGCGCCGCGGTGAGCGCCTCCACGGCGCCGCCTGGGGCGAAGAACCGGTCGGGATCCTCATAACGGATGTTCTCGTGGAACTGCAGCAGGTCCACGTGGTCCGTTTGGAGGCGCTTCAGTGATTCGTCAATCTGCTTCGACGCGGCGTCCTTCGTGCGCCCGTCGAACTTCGTCATGAGGAATGCCTTCTGGCGATAGCCGTCGCGCAGCGCCTTGCCCATCCGAACCTCGCTGTCGCCGTTATGGTAATCCCACGAATTATCGAGAAAGTTGACGCCGTTATCGAGCGCCGTCCGGATGATTTTGATCCCTGTGGCCTCGTCGGGGTCTCCGATGTGAAAGCCACCGACGCCGATAATCGAGACCTTTACGCCGGTTTTGCCGAGCGGGCGCCAGGGAATGTCGCCGGCGGCGGCCTCTGCCGGGACGGATGCGACAAGCGCGCCCGCGGCCAGGCCGCCCAGCAACTCACGACGATTGAGCATTCTGTCGTCCATGCGGGTTAGACTCCGCCAGGACGGAGAATAGGTCATGGAACAATCAACTCAACTACGGGAATTCCGGGTGGGCCGCGCCGCCGTGGGCGCGAACGCGCTGGGTGCGCTGGCGGTGGGCGCGTTCGCGGTGGGGGCGCTGGCAATCGGCGCTCTGGCCATCGGACGTCTGGCGATTGGCAAGCTCGCGGTGGGTAAAGCCGTCCTGAAGCACGTGGAGATCGACGAACTGACGGTGCGCCGGCTGCACGTGATCGAGAACGGCTGACTGATCCCCGTGGGGCAGGCCATCGGTGTTTGTGGCCTGCCGCTTTTGCCGTGAACTACATGCGGAAACGCAGACGACAAAAGGCGATCGTCTGCGCCACGCCGACATCGGCGAATCACGCCGATTCGGGAAAGACGGCATCCACTTCGGCGACGCCGGTCGGAATGTCCCGATCGGGAATCTTCGCGCCGGCCGCGAGCAGCAGGCGCGCCACCGCGGGGTAGTCGCCCGCACGCTCTCCGCAGTTCTGCAGGCCGTGGCAGAACCAACCCGGCGGCGTCCCCTGGTACTGCTCGTCCTCGATAGTCAGCGAGGCGCCGTGTTCCAGCAGCAGCTTCACCAGATCGGCGTAGCCTTTCCAGCAGGCCCAGTGCAGCGCGGTTGCGCCGTGTTCGCCGCGCGTATCCACGGGCATGCCGGCAACCAACAGCGCGCGTACGGCCGCGACAGCGTTGATGGAGGCCAGATCCGTCAGCAGGCGGCCATCGTCTTTGAACGTTAAGGCGTCGGGCGGCGATAACTCGGTTGCGGCCCCGCGCGATTCCAGCAACGCTGTGAGTTCTGCCTTGCCGGTCAGCGCCGCCACGGCGTACGCGGTCCGGCCATCCTTCCGTTTCGCGTTGATGTTTGCGCCGGCGTCGAGAAGCGCGGCGATAGTTCCTGCACCGCGTCCGCGCCAGACCGCCCAGTGAAGCGATGTCTCACCACGATCGTTGAGATGGTTCGGATCGGCGCCGGCATCCAGCAGAAGCCGTACGCCGTCCGGGTCCTCGCCATCAAGCGCGTGGTTCAGCACGTTTGGGTTCGACGGCGAGGCGCCGTGCTCGAGCAGGAGCCTCGCGCAGGCGTGGTCGGCGTGTTCGAGCGAGTGATACAGCGACTCGCCATCGTTCGGATTCGCCCCGGCGTCCAGCAGGACGCGCGCAAGCTCGGGGTTATTGTTGAGTCCCGTAGCGCCGTAAAGGCAGGACAGCGGCCAGCCGGGGAATCGCGGATCGACGTAATAAGCATTAACATTGGCGCCCTGCCGCACAAGCAGGCGCGCAGTTGCGGCGGCATCGGCATCGGACGCCAGCCGCGAGAAGCAGACGTAGAGCAGCGGTTCCCAGTCTCGCGGGCCGCCCTTTGCGTTGACCGTGTTCTCCTGCACTCGCGGCAGATCGCCACGCACGAGTGCCGCATAAAATCCGGCCCTCGCGATTTCCGGATGGCGCGCCAGCATGTCCTCAGCGCGCTTCCTGTCCGACAGCGCGGCATCGATAAAGGAGTCCACCGAGCCGTGAAAATCGAGCTTGGACTGAATTATGAACGCACGGAATCGCGGCCAGCTCGGAAAGCCCTGCTCTCGTGCGATGGTCAGTTGGACGTCGTGCAGCGCGGGGCTGGGCTGTGCTGCGTAGATCGCGATGCGCTGAATGGCCGCGGCATCGCCGGATTCCGCGGATTTCAGAAGCGCTTTTGCCTGCTTCCGGTAATATTCGAGATTGAGGCGAACCGCCTCGGGATGGGTCGGCATGCGACCTCCTTTCAGATGCGCCCATCGTCCGCGGAACGGGCTGAAAGAAGGTTCGTCAGTTTACGGCAGAGAACAAGGCGGGAAAATCCCTTTCCGCGGACCGGAAGCGCCCTCATGCGCTTCGGCCATTATAGCGAGACGCTTGCGCCTTGTCTACAGCGGCGGGTTGCCGTGCTTCTTCCGTGGAGTTGTGTCCACCTTGGTGGCCAGCATGCGAAACGCGTGAATTACTTTCGTGCGCGTTTCGTGCGGCTCGATGACGTCGTCGACGAAGCCGCGCTCGGCCGCGATGAACGGGTTCGCGAAGCGGTCGCGGAACTCGGCTACCTTCTGTTCCCGAACAGCCTGCTTGTCCCCGGCGCGCCAGCAGCTCGCGCCGATAGACAATCTCGACCGCGCCGTCGGCCCCCATCACCGCGATCTCGGCCGTCGGCCATGCCAGGTTCACGTCGGTGCGCAGGTGCTTCGAGCCCATCACGCAGTAAGCCCCGCCGTAGGCTTTGCGCGTGATCACCGTCACCTTCGGGACCGTGGCCTCCGCATAGGCGTACAGCAGCTTGGCCCCGTGCCGGATGACGCCGCCGAATTCCTGATCGGTTCCGGGGAGAAATCCCGGCACGTCCTCGAAGGTCAGAATCGGGATATTGAATGCATCGCAGAAGCGCACGAAGCGCGCGCCCTTCACCGACGAATTGATATCCAGGCACCCGGCCAGAAACGCGGGCTGATTCGCCACAACGCCAACGGAGCGGCCGTCCAGACGCGCAAACCCGACCACGATGTTCTTCGCGAAGTGCTCATGAACCTCCAGAAACTCGCCGTTGTCCACCACGCGCTCGATGACATCCTTCATGTCGTAGGGCAGGCTCGGGTCCTGCGGGACGACGGTATCGAGCTCCGTGTCGGCGCGGTCCGGCGGGTCGCTGGTGGGACGAATGGGCGCGTCGTCCTGATTGTTCTGCGGCAGGTACGTGAGCAGCTCGCGGATGGCGCGCAGGCAGTCGGTATCGTCGTGCGCGAGGAAATGCGCGACGCCGCTGACGCTGTTGTGCGTCTCCGCGCCGCCCAGCTTTTCTTTGGTGACGTCTTCATGCGTGACGGTGCGGATGACATCCGGGCCGGTGACGAACATGTGGCTGGTGTGATCCACCATGAAGATGAAATCGGTGAGCGCAGGCGAATAGACTGCGCCGCCCGCGCACGGGCCCATGATGGCCGAGATCTGCGGGATGACGCCGCTGGCCATAGTGTTGCGCAGGAAGATGTCAGCATACCCCGCGAGCGATGCCACGCCTTCCTGAATGCGCGCGCCGCCCGAATCGTTGAGGCCGATCACTGGGGTGCCGGTCTTCAGGGCAAGGTCCATGATCTTGCAGATTTTCTGCGCGTTCGATTCCGACAGCGAGCCGCCGAGCACGGTGAAGTCCTGTGCGAAGACGTACGCGGGCCGGCCGTTGATGAGTCCGTAGCCGGTGACGAAACCGTCGCCGTCCACCACCTGGGTTTCCATGCCGAAGTCGCGGCAGCGGTGCCGGACCAGCTTGTCCATTTCTTCGAAGGTACCTTCGTCGAGCAGGAGATCGATGCGCTCGCGAGCCGACAGCTTGCCCGCTTCATGCTGTTTGTTGCGGCGTTCCTCTCCGCCGCCTGCTTCGGCGCTGGCATGGCGCCGCCGCAGCTCTTCCAGTCTGTCGATGGACATGGCGTTATCAGCGTATCGCAGTGGGGCGAACGCGAGCAGGCCGACAGCACAGGTGCTACAGTGTTCGCAGGACGGAGTCGCATGGAAATTACAGTGAACATTCCCGACGAACTTGCCGGCCTCATTATTCGCGAAGGTCGCGATCCGGGGCGCCAGGCGCTCGAGGACATGGCTGTGGAAGCCTACCGCGCACACCGGCTCACGGGCCTTCAGCTCAGGCGGCTCCTCGGGATAGCTTCGCGGGGTGAATTGGACGAGTTCCTGAAGACCCGTGGCGTATGGCTCGACTATACGCTGGAAGATTTCCGGCGAGAGGGAGAGATCACCGGATCTCTTCTGCAGGATCAAGGCGGTCGCGGCGGCAAACGGTCTGAATGACCGTCGTCGCCGACACGACTCCGCTCCGCTATCTTGTCGTAATCGGGCATGAGCATTTGCTGCCAGCCCTGTATGGACGAGTGCTCATCCCTCCTGCCGTCGCTGAGGAACTGAATCAGCCGAGCACGCCCAATGTCGTCAGGGCGTGGATGAACGCCCGCCCGAACTGGCTCGAGATCCATCGGCCACGGTTGCGGCTGTCGCCCGAGTTGCAGTTGGACGACGGCGAGATGGAAGCGATCGCTCTGGCCGAAGAGCTTGCCGCCGACCTGCTCCTGGTAGATGAATGGGACGCGAGACTGGAGGCAACGCGAAGGCGCCTGCGCGTCGTGGGTACATTGCGTGTCCTTGCCGACGGGGCAGCACGTGGTCTCACCGATCTCGAAGAAGCATTCGATCGTCTTCGTCGGACGAATTTCCGAGCCAGTCCCGAGTTGCTCCAGTCACTATTGAAAGAACACCGCGAAAATAGATGAGCGCGGCCGCTCTTCCGAAATGCGCCAATATTATGGAAGGAGAGCGTATGCGTCATGAAGAGAAGCGGGAGATGCCTGAAGAGATCGACTTCAGTGCAGGCGCTCGCGGCTTGCATCATATCCTACAAGGCGCCAACGCGAGGTGCTCAGGCGCGATATCGGGATCAATGAAACGCTGAAATAACGTCTACTCAGACCGTCCCACTCGCTGTCGCCTCACTTCGCGTGACCCAAACTCGCGTTCACAACTTTCGCACACACCGTCAAAGCGCGCCAACTCAGCCGCATGCGGCCCGCTGCACGGCCGATACGGCGCAGGTATTTCTGACCCGCGTGCGATGTTGAAACCGGAAGCATGGAAAATGATTTTCCCTGGCCTTCCGTAACTACCCTGTTTTCAACATTCAAAAATCGCCGGCGGAACATATGTTCCGTCGTGCCTGGAGAGAAGAGACATGAACGAACCGATTCCCGCGACGCCGGACGACCGGCAGGACGCATTTGAGCTGGGCGAGATGCTGGGCCAGCGGCGCGCTTTCGGCGCCGTTGCCGGGCGTTGCTCGGCCGCCGATGTCGAGTGCATACGCCGCATCAGGGAAAGGAAACTCTACCTGCAGCGCTCGCAAAGCTGGAAGGAATTCTGCCCGCAGTATCTGGGGATGACCAAACAAAACGCCGATCGCATTATCCGCACGCTCGAACAACTCGGGCCGGAATATTTCGAGCTGGCGCAACTCACCCGTATCACTCCGGATCAGTTCCGGGCCATCGCGTCATCCATACACGACCAAGCCGTCCACCTGCGCGGCGAGGCCATCGCGCTGATCCCGGAAAACTCGGCGAGGCTCACGGCCGCCGTTTCCGAACTGAGACGCGACGCCGAGCCGGTCGAGGCGCCCGAGACGACGAGACCGCCAGTTCGGGAGCGCTGCGACGGGGCGGCGCGGTTGTTCGACAAGGCCGCCGAGGAATTCGCCGCCCTGCTGCACGCACGCGACGCCGATAATGAATATCTTCTCGCGACGCTGCAAGAGGCGCAGAGCGTGCTCACCAGAATCAGGGTGGACGCGGCCATCGCCGGAGTGAGATAGGAGGCGTTCAGCCCCTGCGGCCAGGCGGCGTGAAACGCCGCCGCACCCTGAAGGGCTGCCCCACGGGTATCGTCACGCCGTCCCGGTCGGCGGGGTTTCATCCTCGCACGCGCCCGGATCGCCCATCAGCTCGATCAGCTGCTCCAGCTTGCCGGCGCTCTCCGCATCGAGCGGCTTCAGCGCCACCAGTTCGCGGTTCGCCTCGCACTTGCGGCCGGCCAGCAGCAGCGAGATGCCCAGGCTGTAGTGCGCGTCCACGTACTTCGGGTCGAGTTGCAGCGCTTTCCGGTACGCCGTCAGCTTGGCCTCGGTATGGCCCAGTTTGCCCATGCAGAATCCGGCCTGAAACCACGCACGCGCGTCCCGCGGATTCTGCTCTACCGCCTGCTCGAAATAGCGCAGCGCGATGTCGTATCTCTCGATTGACAGGAACACGATCCCGGCTGGATACGGCTCTTCCCAGGCAGGCGGCGAGGCCATACCGAACGCCGCGCCGCACAGGCACAGCAGCGCCGGAAGCGCCCAAAATGCGGGTTTCCTGAGCAAATCCTGTACCATAGTCATATAGTAATGGATTCGTCGAAGCCCGATTTCAAGAAGACGCTCAACCTGCCTCGTACCGACTTCCCCATGAAGGCGGACCTTGCCCGGCGCGAGCCTCAGATTCTGGCTCGATGGGACGACGAGCGCCTCTATGAGAAGATCCGCGAAGCGCGCGCGGGCCGGCCGCAGTACATCCTGCACGACGGGCCGCCGTACGCGAACGGCAAGATCCACCTCGGCACCGCCTTCAACAAAATCCTGAAGGACTTCATCGTTCGGCTGAAGACCATGGAGGGCCTCGATTCGCCCTACATCCCGGGCTGGGATTGCCACGGCCTGCCCATCGAAAACAAGGTTGACTCCGAACTGGGGCCGAAGAAGGCGCAGATGACGGTCAGCCAGATCCGCGCCGCCTGCCGGAAGTACGCGGAAAAGTTCATCGACGTCCAGCGCGCGGATTTCCAGCGGCTCGGCGTTCTCGGCCGCTGGCAGGACCCGTATCTGACCATGAGCGCGCAATATGAGTCGGTAATCGCCGGCGCATTTGTAGACGTGCTCGACAAAGGCTTCGTGTACAAAGGCCTGAAGCCGGTGAACTGGTGCATCCACCATCGCACCGCGCTGGCCGAGGCCGAAGTGGAGTACGAGAACCACACCAGCCCGTCCATCTGGGTTCGTTTCGCGCTCACCAGCGATCCGGCGGCCATCGACACGGCCCTCGCCGGCAGAAAAGTCTGGGGACTCATCTGGACCACTACGCCATGGACCATCCCGGCCAACATGGCCATCGCCTTCCATCCGAAGTTCGAGTACGTAGCCGCCGATGTGGGCGGCGATGTCTATATCGTCGCCCTCGAGTTGCTGAAGGCGACGGCCGAAGCGGCCGGCTGGCCGGAGCCGCGCGTGATCGCCTCGTTTCCCGGCGAGCGCCTCGAAGGGACCGTGTTCCGCCACCCGCTGTTCGAGCGCGATTCGCTCGGCATTCTGGCCGATCACGTGACGCTCGAGCAGGGCACGGGCGCTGTCCATACGGCGCCGGGCCACGGCCAGGAAGACTACGTCATCGGACAGAAGTACGGCATCGCGACGTTCTGCCCGGTGGATGCGTCAGGCCGTTTCTTCCATGCCGAAGGCGCGCCCGGCAGGCTGCCCGAAGACATCATCGGCAAGACCGTCTGGCAGGCGAACCCGATCATCATCGAACTGTTGAAGCAGCATCACGCCCTGCTCGGGCTGCAGAAGATCGAGCACAGCTATCCGCACTGCTGGCGCTGCCACAACCCGACCATTTTCCGCGCCACCGAGCAGTGGTTCATCGGCATGGAGCGGAACGATCTGCGCCAGCGCGCGCTGAAGGCCGTCAGCGAGGTGAACTGGCTGCAGCCCTGGGGACGCGAGCGCATGGGCAACATGATTGCCACGCGGCCCGACTGGTGCATCTCGCGCCAGAGGGTCTGGGGCGTGCCCATCACGGCGTTCTATTGCGAGGCGTGCGGCGAGCCGCTGACCGACCGGAAGATTCTCGACCGCGTGGTGAACCTCTTCGCCGAGCGCACCGCCGATGTCTGGTTTGACATGACGGCGGAAGAGCTGGCCGGGCCCGATGCGAAGTGCCCGAAGTGCGGCGGCACGGCGCTGCGCAAAGAGACCGACATCCTGGATGTCTGGTTCGATTCCGGATCGAGCCATCTCGCCGTGCTCACGCCTGAGAATGGCCTGCGCTGGCCATCGGACCTGTATCTGGAAGGCGGCGATCAGTACCGCGGCTGGTTCCAAAGCTCGCTGCTGATCGGCGTGGCTCTGCGCGGCGCGGCTCCGTATCGCGCGTCCGCTACCCATGGCTGGTCGCTCGACGAGCATGGCAAGGCGATGCACAAATCGCTGGGCAATGATATCGAGCCGCAGGAGATCATCAAAAAGCACGGGGCCGACGTGCTGCGCCTGTGGTCGGCCGCGGTGGAGTATTACGAAGACGTCCGTCTGTCCGACACCATCCTGCAGCGTTTGTCGGAGGCGTACCGCAAGATTCGGAACACGTTCAAGTGGGCGCTCGGCAATCTCTACGATTTCGACCCAGAGAAGGACGCGGTTCCGGCCGGCCAGTTACTCGAAATCGACCAGTGGATTCTGTTTCGCGCCGAGGACCTGGTGACGAAGTGCCGCGGCTGGTACGACGAGTTCGCGTTCCACAAGGTCTACCACGCGATTTACGACTTCACCACGCGCGACCTGAGCGCGATCTACTTCGACGTGCTCAAGGACCGCCTCTACACGGCCGCGGCGTTCTCACCTGCGCGGCGCAGCGGACAGACCGCGGTGTATCGCATCGCCTTTGCGCTGGTGCGGCTGCTCGCGCCGGTGCTGGCGTTCACCACGGACGAAGTGTGGGGCTATCTGCCGAAACCGCCGGGCAGCCCGGACAGCGTCCATCTCGCGCTGCTGCCGGACCCGGAAGAACTCAGCGCGGGTATACCGTCCGAGGTTCGCGCACGTCTGAACAACTGGGACCGGTTGATGGAAGTTCGCGATCAGGTGCTCAGGAATCTGGAGACGGCGCGGCAAAGCAAGCTGATCGGCGCAGGCCTCGAGGCGCGCGTTAACCTGCGGGCCAACGGCGATCTGCTTCCTCTGCTCGAACAATATGCGCGCGAGCTGCCCGGGTTGTTCATTGTTTCCCAGGTGGCGCTGGAGGGCGGCAAGCCCGACGAGCTGCAGGTGGAAGTGGAGCGCGCTTCCGGCGACAAGTGCGAGCGCTGCTGGAAGTACACGCCTGAGGTGGGTGAGGACGCGACGTATCCGACGCTGTGCGAGGCCTGCCGGGAAGCCATTGCCGAACAGGCGCGGAGTTGAATGCGACACACGCTCCTCCCATTCACTCTGACCGCACTCATCTTCGCGCTGGACCAGTGGACCAAGTGGCTGATCAAGACCCACGTGTCGATCTGGGAAACAATTCCGGTCATCCCGGGTTGTTTCAACATAGTGCACGCGGAGAATCCGGGCGTGGCATTCGGATTCCTCGCCGATTCCGGATTCGCATGGCGTGGGGCGATCCTCATTGGCGTTTCCACGCTGGTGCTGGCGTATGTCATCTTCCTGCTCTGGCGGGGACGGAAGACTTCGTCATTGCCGCTGCGGCTCGCCCTCGCGTTGATTCTGGGCGGAGCGGTGGGCAACCTGTACGACCGGGTGGTGCATGGAACCGTGACTGATTTCATTGAGGTGTACTTAGGCCGCCATTATTTCCCGGCCTTCAACGTTGCTGACAGTTCCATTTCCGTAGGCGGCGCGCTGCTTCTGCTGGAGATGCTGCGCGCGAAAAACAAGACGGTGGAGGCAAATGTTCCCGAGGCTCATCTCGATCGGTAGTTTCTTTCTGCCCACGTACGGCATGCTGGTTGCGCTGGGGTTCCTGGTGGGCCTGTACATCACCATTCGGCTGGCGAAACGCGCCGGACTGAAGCCGGAGCCGGTGATGAACCTGGCCATCTACTCCGCGCTTGCCGGACTGCTTGGCGGCAAGCTCGCGATGCTGCTGTTCGATTACCAGACGTATCTGGCGCATCCCGGCGAGATCTTCACGCGCGAGACGCTGCAGGCGGCCGGCGTCTACCAGGGCGGGCTGGTGCTGGCCATTATTACCGCCGCGCTCTACATCCGCAGGCAGAAGCTGCCCTGGCTGACCACGTTCGACGTGTTTGCGCCGGGTATTGCGGCGGGCCACGCCATTGGACGGCTGGGCTGCTTCGCCGCCGGTTGCTGCTGGGGGTTGCCGACGCGCCTGCCCTGGGCCGTTACCTTCACGAATCCGCAGGCCAAGGACCTCACCGGAGTGCCGCTCGGCATCCCGCTGCACCCGACCCAACTGTACGAGTCTCTGGCGGAAGCGATCATCTTCGGCATACTGCTCTGGCGCATCCGGCGCGGCCACTCCGAAGGCGCGATCATCGGTCTGTACCTGATTCTCTATTCGGTGTCGCGCTTCATTATCGAGTTCTTCCGCTTCCACGAACAGCCCACGCAGCTCGGCCTTTCTCTCACCCAGTGGATCGCGATCGGGTTGCTGCTGCTGGGCATCTGGATCCTGCTGCATCGCGCGCCGCGCCCGGCGCATTCGGCCGAAAGTAGAGCAGGCTTTTAGCCTGCATTGGGACACAGTAAGGGAATGCCCTTATCTCCAGGGCTACCACCCTATGTCGTAAACCAAAGTTCTGTTCGAACTAAGAGTGGAGGCAGATTGAGCGCCCTCTCTTTACGTAACCAGATGCGGATGCCGTCGATGCAGACGCGTATGGCCCGGCAGTTCGCGGAGGCCGAGGAGCAACGGCGGGGCCGCTTGTTCGAGTACGCCCTGTGCGTGCTGTTTCTGCTGCCTTTGGTTTACGGCGTGTTTTCCATGATGCGCATCCAGCAGCTCACGAACGAGGCGGGCCGGCTGGCGCGCGATCTGGCGCGCATGTACCGGCAGGGCGTCGATTTCTCAGCGCCCGCGAATCGTGGGATCGCCGCGGAGCTGGCGCGCGGCCGCGGATTCGTCCTCTCCGGACGGTCGGGCGTGGCCATCCTCTCGCGCGTCAGAGTGGTGCAGGACTCCGATTGCCCGACATCAGCGCCGCAACCCTGCGCGAACGCCGGCTTTGCGGCCATCGAGCAGCAAATCGTCATCGGAAGAAGCGAGCCGCGGCACAGCCAGACGGGCGCGCCGCCCGCGGACCCGGCAACCGGTCTGGTAGCGAACTGGGCCGGCGATCCTCACGCCCGCGCGACCGTAGCGGAAAACGAGATCCGCCAGGGCGAGCCATCCTGGATCTGCGAAGTCTGGTTCACCGCGCCCGACCAGCCCGGCGGCGTTTATGCCCGGGCCGCAGAGTAGGAAACCATCCAGGGCCAGAGGAGTCCTCTCCACAAATGGCCATTGCAACAGTCAGCGCAAAAGAAAGCGGCACGTTCACCATCGGCGGCGATCTCACCCTTCATCGCCTTGGGTTCGGCGCCATGCGTATCACAGGCGACGGCATCTGGGGCGAGCCGCGCAATCCTGAGGAATGCCGCCGCGTCCTGCGGCGCGCCATCGAACTCGGCGTCAATCTCATCGACACGGCCGACGCGTACGGTCCCGAAGTGAGCGAGCGGTTGATTGGCGAGACGCTGTTCCCTTATCCGCAGGGTCTCGTCATCGCCACCAAAGGCGGCCTGACACGGCAGGGTCCGGACCAGTGGCTTCCGGTGGCCCGGCCGGAATACCTGCATCAGCAGGTGGAGATGAGCCTGCGGCGGCTACGCGTGGAGCGCATCGACCTGTATCAGCTACACCGCATCGATCCGCTCGTGCCTGTCGAGGAGAGCCTGGGTAAGCTGAAGGACCTGCAGAAGGCCGGAAAAATCCGGCACATCGGCCTTTCTGAGGTCACCCCGGAGGAAATCGAGCGGGCGCGGAAGACGGTGGCTATCGTCAGCGTGCAGAACCGCTACAACCTTTCCGACCGCGAACACGAGCCTACGCTGGCGTATTGCGAGAAGCACGGCCTGGGATTCATTCCGTGGTTCCCTGTCGCCGCGGGCAAACTGGCGCGTCCCGGCGGCCCGCTGGACGCGGCGGCGAAGCGCATCGGGGCGTCCGTAGCGCAATTGTCGCTGGCGTGGTTGCTGCACCGCTCACGAGTGATGCTGCCCATTCCGGGCACGTCTTCGGTTTCGCATCTGGAAGAGAACGTCGCGGCCGCCGGAATTCATCTGGATGCGCCCCAGTGGCGCGAAATTGAGCAGTCCGTGGCAGGCTGAAGCTCGTCACCACCGCTCCCTCACGGTCGCGGCTCAGTAACGCCCTGCAAGCTTGTAACAGAGCCGTGACCGTCAGGGAGCGGTGACGAACTTCGGTTAGCCGGCGGAAAGCGGCTGCGCACGCGGCGCTGCGCTGACCCTTACGTCCGCGCTTCGAACAATGCGCGATTGCAGGACGGCGCACAGCAGAGCGCAGAGATACAGCGCGCCACCGATGAGCAGCGTCGTTCGTAATCCCAGGTAGAGGGCGAGAAAAATCGCCGCAGCCGAGCCGAGCACGCTCGACGCCGCATTCAGCGCCCACGCCCAGCGAACCGCCGCCGGAGCTTCGTGCTCCAGCCGCGTGAGGCCGGTGGGGAACGGCATGCCCATCAGGAATCCCACCGGCGCGATCACCAGAATGGTCACGGCAGCCCGCACCGCCAGCGGCCAGCCCACGCCAAATTCGGTAAGGGGCGCGGATACAAAAGCAAGAATCCCCACCAGCGCGGAAATGCCGATGAGCGCTACCCGCAGGCGCGCGTCCGATCCGGCAAGCACGCGCCTGCTGGTATAGCTGCCGATGCCGCTCGACAACAGCATGGAGAAAATGATCACGGTGAGCGCGTACGTGGGATGGCCCAGGAAGAGGACGAATTTCTGGATGAGCGCCACCTGAATCAGGATGTAGCCGGCGCCGATGCAGACAAAATACAAAAGGAAACGGTACATCCCGTGCCCGCGCGGAAGGCGGCTGCCCAGCAGCATAGGGGGCAGCGCCAGAACGATGAGCGTCGCCAGCAGGCTGACTCCAACCGAGCCGAACAGCAGCGGAACGGCTCGGTTGATCTTGTAATCCGCCGATTCGCGTCCGGCCGTACGCAGGTAATGCCAGAGATCGCGCGGCTGAACGGTGTAGAAGAAAAACGGCCGGTCATCACTCACCGGCGAGACATTGTATTGGTAGCCGCGGCGGAAGCGGTCGGGGTCGGGACTGTTAAGCAGTTCGGAGAACGGGTTTTTATCGGCGGGGTCGCCGGGCAGGTAAACCGGCTTCACCCAGCCGAACTGGAGGCCGGCTCTGATCCGTGCGAGGTCGCTATCGGTGATCAGTTTCCGGAACACCAGGACCGTGTCCTGTGCTCCCCAGCCGTTGATGTTCTCCGCGTTCTCGCGCAGGACCACGATATGCCTCGCCGGCTCGGTCTCGCCCAGGCGAGCAAGAGCATCCATCGCGAGAGAGAGCAACCGCAGCGATTCTCGCGGCGGCGCGAAGCCCCAGCGCGTGAACGACAACAGCCCGTCCGGCGTGAGGTGGGCAAGATAATCGTAAAACGCATTGGTCGTGTAGAGATTGTTCTCGGATAATGCGAAGGCGCCGGCCGCGGTGGAGGCCCACGTATCCACCAGCGTGGCCTGCAGCACCTGGTATTTGTCCGCGCTGTGCCGAACGAAGCTTCGTCCGTCCTCTACGAAAATGTGTACGTCGGGGCGCGCGTAAAGGTAGTGGCTTAGCTCCGGCATGCGCTCCTGCATGATAGTGCGAGCGATGATCGGATTGATCTCCACGCCGGTGATATCGTGGCTTCCCGAGGCGAGCGCGCGCGCAACATCCCAGCCGCCGCCCGGTCCGATAATCAGCGCCTTGGCCGCCGGACGAACCACGTACGCGAAACCCGGTCCATGATAGAGCAGCGTGTTGCGGTCGTCCGCGCTGAGTGCATCGAATTGAAAGGGAGCGATGCCGGTGGCGGCGTCAGCGTCGATGATGATGCCGTACCCGCCGCCCTGTCCCGTCACCGCGATGCGCGAGAAGCTGTTCCACTTCACGAACGATTCCGGCGGCAGCTTCGCTCCCTTGGCGTAACGAATGTCGACGAGGTGAAATCGGAAATTCAGGCCGATGAGAGACGCTATCGCCAGGGCGACCGCAACCGCCGCGGCCCGGCTGGACTTTCGTCCGGAGAGATTGAACCAGATGGCCGCGGATGCAGCGAACAGAACGCCGGCGGCCATGACGGTATTCGGTCCGCCAAACACATTCAGAAACGGTACCAGGACAAGGCAGCCCGCCGCGGCTCCGGTCAGATCGAAGAAGTAGACGCGGTTGATGCGGCCGACTGTCTCGGCGATGGCCAGCGACAGCACCGTGCCCGAAAGAAAAAACGGTACGGCGCTGCAGAAGTACACGAGGCCGAGCGTGACGTAGCCCATATCGCCGGGCCGCGTGATGATGAACGTGAGCGCGGCCACGACGGCCAGGCCGTTCACCGCGGCGAGCGTTCCCAGCTTCGAAAAGAAGCGCCCCGGCAGCGCGGCCACGTAGTAGGAAAATACGCCGCCGGCGCCGAGGCCGAACAGCGCGAGCGAGATGGCGAGAAACGCGAAGTGGTAATAAAAGACCACGGAATAGATGCGCGTCAGCGAGAGCTCGAGCAGCAGCGTCGCGAGGCTGGTGAGCGCCACGCCAAGGTACAGCTGCGGCCAGCTCATGCGCGTCACGTCAGAAGTGGAATGAATGCGGGGCAAAACTCTATGGTATCGATTCGGCGGATAGCTTACCGAGATGAAGGTTCGGCGGCCGCCGGCGCTTCCCGGGTCTGCGCCGGCTGTCGTCGTCTTCCCCTGTTCACGAGACGTGACAGGTGAGGCGCCGGGTTCCCGCTTATTCGTTACTGAGCCGCGACCGTGAGGAAGCGGTGGGGCCGGCTACATCATGGCAACCGGCGGCGCGGGATCTTCGGCGTTACCTCTCCAGTCTGTAGCCGCGCCGGGCGTAGACGCGCGCTCCGGGATGCGTCCGCTGAGACTCTGGCGTGAGTTCGACGCGAATGCTCCTGTACGAACCCGGCGAACCTTGCGGAGCAGGATAGTACAGGCTGTAACGGCTGCGAAGATGATGCATGGCCTCCGAGAACGCAGAACCGGACTTGTCGCTTTGAATCGTGTAACCGCCGGTTCGTTCGGCTATGTGGTCCATTCCCTTCCCCCCGCGTATGAGCGCATACGGCGCTATTACGGCGACGCTTGCGCGTCGCGCCTGGAATCCAGGTTGACTGAAGATCAGGCCCATCAGCACAGCATCAGCTTCCCACAGATCCCGCACGACATGCGTCTCGCTGATCGTGCGTTCGCCCACATTGTCCGTAATGATAAGAACTGCTCGCCGGCGTCCCATTCGCCTCTCTTCACGAAGGTACAACGCAGCATCGTCAATGGCGCGATGGATGTATGTGCGGCCACCAAAGCGCCCACTGGTGATCCGGTCAATGCCGTTTTCCACAAAGTCGAGGTTATCCGTAAACGCCAGGGCCAGTTTCGCCGCTGTATCGAAGGTCATCAGGGCGACGCGATCCCCCGGCCTCAGTTCGCCGAACGCCTGGTGCGCTGCGCTTCGGAGCTTCTGCGGAGCGAGCCACATACTTCCGGTCGTGTCGATGAGCAAAACGAGATCGAGCGGTTCGTCTTCCGTTCGCAAAGAAACAACAGGCTCCGGTTCACCTTCATCGAGGATCCTGAAGTCGGATGCCGCAAGTCCCATGACGGCGTGTCCGTCAGCCGATAGCACCTCAGCGTCCACGTGGACCTGAGAGACTTCGGCTCTGAAGGTGGGGGGTTCCTGGTCGTTGCCCCTCAAACCGCCCACCAGCAGCAAAGTGATCAGTGACAGGAACACAGTCGATTCCTTGCGCGTGTCGTTACCCGTGATCGCCGGGGTTGGCTGCAGTCCGCTACATCATGGCGACCGGAGGAGCCGGATCTTCGGGGCGGCCGGCGTTGGCCAGCGGCACGCGGATCATGACGGCGATGAGCAATGCCAGCGCGATGACCGCTGCGATCCAGGGCGGCGACGCCAGCAGTTGCGGAGTGTTGCCGCGCCAGATGGCCGCGATGGCCAGGCCGCACAGCGCCTCGCCGGCGATCAGTCCCGAGGCAGTCAGCACGCCGGCGTTCTCCACGCGCGCCTTCTGCGCATCGTTGAAACCACGGCGGTCGCGCAGCTTATCCGTGATCCAGCGAATGACGCCGCCAACAAAAATTGCCGAGGTGGTTTCCAGCGGCAGGTACATGCCCACCGAGAAGAGCATGGGACTACGCACCTCCACCATGATCATGGCGAAGCCCATCAGGATGCCGACCACCACCAGCGGCCACGCCATGTTCCCGCCCACGATGCCCTGCGACAGCATGGCCATCAGGCCGGCCTGGGGCGCCGGCAGTTTCTCACTGCCAAAATGATAGGCATTGTCCAGAACCATGAGCGGATAAAACAAAACCAGCGAAGCGACGATAATGCCGAAGATATCGCCGATCTGCATCTTCGCGGGAGTGCCCCCGAGGATATGGCCGACTTTGAGATCCTGCAGCATCTCTCCCGCAACCGCGGACGACACACAGACCACCGCGGCCACGCCGAGCACCGCCGCAACGCCGCCGGCGCCGGAAACGCCCACGGCCACCATCAGGAGGGCCGCCACCACGAGCGTACAAAGAGTCAGGCCGGAAACCGGGTTGTTCGACGAGCCGATCATGCCCACGAGGTTGCCGGACACCGCGGCAAAGAAAAAGCCGAGGATCACCATCACCGCCGCGGCGATCAGCGCGCCAGCGAGGATGCGCGACCCGGTCAGATTGTGTGCGCCGGCAATGAAGAAATAATAGAGACCGATCATGGCCACGAACACCGCCGCAACGCCCAGGAACACCACCTTCGCGCTCAGGTCGCGCTCGGTGCGCCCGGTTGCCTCATGGGCTTCGGCCGATTTTTTCAGATCGGAAACGGCGCGGGCCATGCCGGCGATGAGTTGCCTGCGCATACGGAACAGCGTGAAACCCGCGCCTACCAGCATGCCGCCGACCGCGATGGGGCGGACAATGGAGTACCAGACGCTGATGGCGACGCGGGCCCAGTAGGTTTCCGGATTCGCGCCCGCAGGCATGGGCGGAAGCGTCGGACCGATGAAGTAAACGAGGAGGGGCACCAGCAATCCCCACGACAGCACGCCTCCGGCGAAATTCAGCGCCGCCAGACGCGGGCCGATGATGAACCCAACGCCGAGGTAGGCGGGGCTGATGGCGGGAGCATTAAACGTGGTCATGCCCCCCGTGGTAATTGTAGCCACCCTCGGGACGGTGCTTGTGCGCAGCAGCAGGCTCTTGCCGAGCGAGCCGATATTGACCACGAACGAATGAACGGGCTCAAAAACATTGAGAAGCCCGAGCGCGTTGATCAGGGCGCCGAAGCCCATGTTGGCGAACAGGATCTTTGCCGCCTTCGAGCCCTGCTGGCCCGCCTTGTGGATCTCCGACGCGGCGATCGACTCCGGGAACGGCAGATCGGGATCCTCCACCATTACTCGCCGCAGCAGCGTGACGAAAAGGATGCCGAGCAGGCCCCCGATCACCAGCAACGCCACCGACTGCCAGTAGTTCTCCCGGCTGAGCGATGGCCAGATTCCGGCGAGTACAAATGCCGGAATGGTGAAGATGGCTCCGGCCGCCACCGATTCACCGATGGAACCGACCGTTCGCGCGATGTTCTCTTCGAGCAGGCTGCCTTTGAGCAGCCGCAGGAACGCCATGCCGATGACCGCGGCCGGGTAGGTTGCGGCGATGGTCATCCCCGCGCGCAGACCGAGATATGCGTTGGCGGCGCCGAGTATGGCGGTGAGCACAAGCCCAATCAGCACGGCGCGCCAGGTGAACTCGCGCATCGGAAGGTTCTCAGGGACAAACGGGCGATGCTTTGTCGGAGTCATCGCAGATGAGTGTATCAGGACCCATGCGCCCGCTACACTGGGCATATGGCAAAACAGTACGCGGCAGCCCCGCCGATGCAGATTGACGCGAATAAGAAATACATCGCGACGCTCGATACCACTCGAGGGCCCATCGTCTGCGATTTGTTCGCGAAGGACGCGCCGAAAACGGTGAACAACTTCGTGTTCCTCGCGCGCGAGGGCTTCTACGACGGCACGGTGTTCCACCGCGTCATCAACGATTTCATGATTCAGGGCGGCGATCCGACGGCCAGCGGCCGCGGCGGCCCCGGTTACAAGTTCGAGGACGAGTTGAAGAACAACCCGCGCAGGCACAAGGTCGGATCACTCTCCATGGCCAACGCAGGGCCGAACACGAACGGCAGCCAGTTCTTCATCACGCACATCGCCACCGACTGGCTGGACGGGAAGCACACCGTCTTCGGCCAGGTGACCACTGGTCAGGATGCGGTGAATGCGGTGAAGCAGGGAGACAAGCTCAACAAGGTCACCATTACCGAAGAGTAGCGGCGGGTGACGGGAACGACGGTAGAATAGGGTATCCCGTACATGCTCCGTTCCCTCCAACTCGGCGCGGTTGCCGCTCTCGTTCTGCTTGCGTCTTCCTGTAGACACTCTGTCGCCGACACAACGGCGGCCGTCGTAAACGGCCATTCGATCACCTACGCCGAGCTCGAGAAGCAGTACCAGTTGCAGTTCTCGGCGCCCGAGAATACGGCCACCTCCACAGCGCTGCAGAACAGCAACGACGATCAGGCCCTGAGCCAGAAAATGGAGGTGCTCCGCAGCATGATCGACAGCGAGATCATGATGCAGCGGGCGGAAAAGGTGGGCTTGCTGGCCACCGACGGCGACGTGGACGCGCGTCTGGCCGAACTGCGCGCTCCTTTCACGCAGGAGGAGTTCCAGAAGCAGCTCGCGGCGCGGCACATGACCCAGGACGACCTGAAGGCGCAGCTACGGCGCGACCTGAGCATCCAGAAGCTGTTCAACAAAGAGCTGACGTCGAAGATCTCGATTACCGATAAGGACGTGCGCGATTTCTACACCCAGCACAAGGACACATTCAACTTCCCCGAGCCGCAGGTGCGCATGGCTCAGATCGTGGTGACGCCGCACCCCGACCCCTCCGTACACAACCTGAAGAACGACAAAGCGCAGAACGACGATCAGGCGCGCCAGAAGATCGCCATGATCGAAGCGCGCATACGCCAGGGCGAGGATTTCGGGATGCTCGCGCAAAACTACTCAGAAGACCCGAATACTGCGCCGAACGGCGGCGATCTGGGCTTCGTGCCGGAGTCGGCGCTCGAACGGGCAAGCCCCGAACTGCGCAAGGCAGTGGCGGCCATGGCCCCCGGCCAGGTTACGCCGGTGATCCACTCGCAGGAGGGATACCGGATCCTGAAGGTGCTCTCAAAGGAAGCCGCCGGTCAGCGCGAGTTCGACAACCCCAGAGTGCAGCAGGACATCCGCGAGACGCTGATGAATCGTAAGCAGCAGCTGCTGCGGAGCGCCTATTACGAGGTAGCGCGCGACGAGGCGAAAGTGACCAATTACCTGGCCGCCTCGATTGTGCAGCGCGAGAAGAAATAGCGTCGGCTAACCGAAGTTCGTCACGAGAGGGGTCAGAATTGGGTTAAGTCCTTCAGAATCAGTTCAGGTAATCGCCGAGTCTACACTACATTTGCGATTGAGTTCGAAGTGGTCCGGGAGCGTGAGACCGAGCTGATCGAGCAGTGATTTCTGCTCGGCGGTGGGTTCGGTAATACGGCGCAGTCGGATCTCGCGGCCGTCGGTGGTGGGCAGAACGATATCGGCGCTTTGCAGGGTAGAAAGCAGAGTAAGCGCCTTCATCGCCGATAATGGCTGAGCGTTGTTCACCCCGCTGGCCGTTGGCTGGGGAACGATCGCGGCGCGGCGCTTCAGCAGATGCTTGAGCGTGACCCACAGGGCATAGCCGAGGAAGGCCACCAGCACGTGCGCCTTGACGCGCGACTCGAGTTGATGGAACAGCGGGCGGATCGACAACTCGCTCTTCAGCGCGCGGAACGAGGCCTCGGCCTCGGTCAACTGCATGTACCGTGACCACAGCTCTTCGGCGGTGCCGGCCTGCAGATTGGTGCGCAGCATATAGGCGCCTTCCCGCAATCCACGCCAGGCTTTGCGATCTTCCTTGATGGACCACTGCAGACGAACGCCTTCCGGCTTGTCGCGCAGCGCTACATCGTAAAGATCGTTCACCTGCGGATGGCTGGCCTGAATGCGCCCCAGTCGCCGCTCCATTTTGTTGCGGTCCTTCAACCGGCCCTTCTCGATGCTGGCGGCCAGACGCTTCAGCGCGTCTTCCATGCGCGCGGAAAAGCGGTTGCGAATGGCCTTCTCTTTCTCCTTGCGGCCGCTGGTGCGGCACAGGATGTAGGTCTCCTCGCCTTGCGGAATCGCGACTTTCTTCACTTCCACTTCGGGCCGCACCTGCATCCAGTCGTCCTTCAGCAACTCTTCTTCGAATTGCTTCATCTGGCTGCGCGGCGTGCCCACCAGGTACTGGCCGGCGCGCTTGCGGATGGCCGCCAGATTCTCCTCGCTCACGATGCCGCGATCGAAGACCCAGATCCGCCGGGCTTTCCCGTACTTGCGCTCCACCATGCGCAGAATCGTTTCCATGGTGGACACGTCGGCGCGGTTGCCGTCGAAGGTCTCATAGCTGAACGGGAAGCCTTCGCTGTTGACGATCAGCGCGATCACCATCTGTTCGCAGTCGGGACGATGATCGCGCGAGTAGCCGCGGCGCATCATCGGGTTCTTCTCCGCCGCCCCTTCCACATAAGTGCTCGTCAGATCGTAGAGCAGCACGTCGAACTCGGCCCCGAACAACTCTCCGTAGCGTTGCTTGAGATGCTGCTCCAGTTGCGTCTTGTGCGGCAGTATCCGGTCCAGGCAACGGTACAGCCGCGTATCGTTGATCCTGCCTTCCGCGATGCCCAACAGATCGTCAAGCGCTGTCGACGGATACCAGCGCTCTTCAATGGCCAGCTCACTGCCCGGCGCGCAAAGCCGGTTGATGGCCAGCACCGCGGCCACGCGCGACCACGGCACGTCCGCTTCCTGCTCATCCACAGCCTCTTCGAAAAAGCGGTCCAGTCCGAGACGCTTCCATAACTGCAGACCGAGCCAGCAGGAGCCGAAGTGCCGCGTGCGCTCCAGCCGCACCTTGTTCAGCAGCACGCGCGCCACCTGCGGATCATCCGCCGGAGGTTCCACCTGCGACGGGAACAGCTTCAGTTGCTCAGCCTCGCCCTGCTCGTTGAAGACTTCGATGGTCTTCAGCCAGCGCGCCTGCGCGGAACTGTTCAGCTCGCCGAGATAGCACAGCGTTCGCTGGCGCGGGCCATCCGGAGTGCGCACCGTCTCCACCAGCGACCAGTAGCTGTGGTCCTTGCCGTCCTTTGTTCGGAGGTTCGGGCGCAGAAACATTCTCGCCCGATCTTGTCATGAGATCGGAATCCCTTCAAGAGGGTTGGTCTACACTACATCGACTTCTGAGAACTGGCCGTTGCAGGCAAAGATAGTTGCCCCCGCCCTGACCGAAAATCGCCCAAATCTCGCAGGATGGTGACGAACTTCGGCTAACGCCGGCGCCGATGCAGAAGAAACCACGCGTCGGCGAGCAAAACCGCCAGCGCGAAGTAAGGCAGGCGCGACAGCGTCCATATCGCGGCTTGAATTCGCGCCCGAAAGCGGATTATCTGGCGGTTTTGATCGGCTGATATGGTGACCGGCTGGTTCCAGTCGAGCGCCTTCAGCCGCGGCAGGAATCCGCGGCGCACGCTGCCTTCGAGGTTGTAAATCCCCACTGCCGGCGAAAAATGACTGGCGACGATCACGTCGTGCGACAGTTCCTCCCAGCTCAACGGACCGATGCGCGCGTCTGGCTGGGGATCGCCGGCCGTGATGCCTGTGACGATGAGCTGCGCAGATGGACCGTACTGCCAGATGAGCGCGGAATCGGCGGCGCGGTGGAAGCTCGAGTAGAGCATCAGAACCTCGCGGTCGCCGCGAACGTCGACGATGCCGAAGAAGCGCTCGAGCAGCGTGGAGCGGACTTCGCGCTCATCGGCGATAAAGGGAAACTGATAGGTTTCGACGCGGTAGCCGGCGGCTTCGATCCGGGCGATGAAAGCCTTATACGCGGTCCGGGCGCGAGTGACGGTATGGGGATCGAACAGGCGCGCGAGCGCGGCCCAGGCCGCGCGGCGAATACTGGTGAACTCCTGAAGGTTCGGTTCGATATCGAGACCGACGCCGGACCAGCGCAGTCCCGAATCGGCGGTCCACTTCTGAAACTCAGTGAAACGCACTTCGGCCTGCGCGGCGTTCGAGGCGTTGAGATAATAGCCCTGCTCCGCGGGCAGCGCCAGCCACGCCGTTACCGGAATGCCGGCGGAATTGAGTTGGCGGACGACCTGTGCGCGGCCGGGGCTGAGATCGATCAGCGAAAGGCTGATCCCGGCATTGAGTTGCCGCAGATCGCGAATCACATCCGGATCGGAGAAGAGCGATTGGAGCCCGGCCGTTTCCATCTGGCAGGCGAAGTTCAGTTGCGGATGCTCGGCCGGCGCCGTTACGCGGACCTGGCGCGCGTCGCGATCGAGCCGCCGCGCGGTCAGGTAAGCGGTGACGCCGATGAACAACGCGAGACAAGACGCGAGCTCGACCGCGAAAATCAGCAACCATAGAAACGCTCGCAGGACCCAGCGGACCAACTTCATTCAGGCTATAGGCCTTTCAACCACCGAAGGGCCGCACGGCCCTGCGGCATTTGTCCCTTCAGCGCGCCCGCGTTAGCGCATCAGCGCGCGTCACTCGAGATCTTCTCGAACTTCGCGCGCTGTTCGGGGGTGAGGATCTGCAGAATGCGGTTCTTGCCGGTGGCCCGGTACGATTTCACCTGCTCTTCGATGTCGTGGTGGTAAGCGACGAAGTCGTCCAGAATGGAACGCAGTTTGTCAGACTGTTCCGGGGTAAGGTTCAACTCCCGCCGCAAATTATCGAAAGAGATGGTGGAACTCTCGGTAGTCCAGAAACGGGCAGGGTGAACATGCGTATGGGAACTCATGGTCAGCGCCCCGACCGCGGCGCCGGAGAGGAAAACGAAAAGCAGCATCGCCAGGATGCGGGGATCCAGCCACCCTGGTTTCTCAGCCACCGTCATCAGTTGTCCCGGAAGCTGGCGAGGTTCACAAGAACAGCGTCGCGGTCCTGGGGCGTGTCGCCGGCATCCTGAGTGACGGCGCCGGAATCGCGCTGGGCGGCGATGGCCGCCTGCGCACGCTCATGGAACGATCGTTCACTGGTCACCAGATAGCCGCCGACAACCAGCGTCAGGGCCGCGGAAGCCATAGCGATGCGGCGTCCAACCGCCGGTTGCAACAGGATCGACCAGATGGACGGTTTTACCCGCTCTTCGATGCGCTGCAGCACGCGTGCGTAAAACCCCGGCGCAGGCTCCACCGGACCGGCGTTCAGCGATCTGATCAACCGGGTCTGCTGCTGCAATTCGCCAAGCTCGGCCGCGCATTCGGCACACACGCCGAGGTGCGCTTCCAGTTCGCCCGTTCTTGTTCGTTTGCCCGAGAGATAATCCTCCAGGCCGTCCTTTACAGGCTGATGCATGACTTCATTCCCTCAAAAGCCTTCCACTTCGTTGCGGATCGTTGTCCGCTCTTTCGGAGGTCGCGTCATTGGTGACTGCGCCACGCCTCCATGAACGTCGACTCAGGACATCGACTGGCCGGTGCGATTCAGCCTCTGGGCTGCCTTCAGCAGCTTCTGGCGTGCCCGGAACAGCTTCACCTTGATGGTATTCTCATTCATCCGGGTCATACGGGACAACTCCTCCACGGAATGCCCCTCCACTTCCTTCAGCAGGATCAGCGTCCGGTCCTCTTCCGACAGTTTGTCGAGCAGCTTCAGGATGAGATCCCGCTGCGCGAGCGCCGTGTCCACCGGCGTGTGCTGATCCGTCGCCGTATCCGAGTTCTCCATCCGCAGAGCGTCCTCTTCGGAGAAATCGCTCTCGTACACCAGCTTCCGAACGCGCTTTTTGCGCAGATAATCGTAGCACTCGTTGACCGTGATTTTGTAGATCCAGGTGAGCAGCGAGCTGCGGAAGTCAAAGTTGCCAATGGAGAAGTAAATCTTCGCAAACACCTGCTGCGCAATGTCTTCCGCGTCGTTATGGTTGCGCAGGATGCCGTAGATGATGGAAAAGATCTTGGCCTGATAGCGCTCCACGATCTCACGGAAGGCGAATTCATCCCGAGCCTGAATTCGGCGGACGAGGGCCGCCTCTTCGCTGTTCCTGTGATCCACTCTGGTCTTAGCCTGAGATTTTCCGCTAGCCGCCGGAAACGGAAGGACGCCAGTCAAGCCGCTCATACTGAAGAGGAGACGCGCCGTACTTGCGGCGGGTTGCAGCCACGAACGGCGCCGATCCGGGTTCGCGGGCTGTGGATTCGGGCATCCTGACTGGCAGTTTAGCATCCATTGAAGAGGGACCTGCATTTCAGAGGCCGGGGCAGCTTGCGCCGGAGTTTCGAAGCAGGCGATAATACCCACAGGTTTGAGGAGATAGCAGGATTATGGTGAGTTTGACAGAGCGAGCGGTTGGCAAGGTGAAGGAAATCCTCTCGGTGCAGGACCCAAAGCCCGCGGGCCTGCGGATTTCCGTGGTCGGCGGTGGTTGTTCCGGATTCAGCTATTCCATGGCGTTCGAGAACACCCCGAACATGCTCGATAAGACGTATACCTATGAGGGGCTGAAGGTATTCGTCGATCAGGCGAGTATGTTGTACCTGGATGGCGCCGAGGTGGACTACGTCGAGACGCTGGAAGGCGCCGGGTTCAAGTTCAATAACCCGAACGTGAAGAGCACGTGCGGCTGCGGCAGTTCCTTCCAGGCGTAAGCGCTTCTAAATTCAGCAAGTTTCAAGCGAGCGCCGGAATTCTGTCCGGCGCTCTTCGTGTTTCGGAATGCTCGAAAACCTTCTGACCGAGCAGGCAAATCCGGCATCGAGGGGCATCGACGCCCTTCCTACCGCCGATATCCTTCGTATTATCAACGAGGAAGATCGCGATGTGGCGCCCGCTGTCGGGGCGGAGATAGCGGAGATCGCGAAGGCGGTAGACGCTATTGTGACCGCTGTGCGGACCGGCGGTCGGCTCTTCTATATCGGCGCCGGCACCAGCGGCCGGCTGGGCGTCCTCGATGCCGTCGAGTGCGCGCCGACATTCAACGTGCCCCGCGACCTGGTACAGGGCATCATAGCGGGTGGGGAGGCCGCGCTTGCCGGTCCGGTGGAGGCGAGCGAGGATGACGCCTCGGCCGGAGAACGCGATCTGCTCAGCCGCGGATTCCAAGGGGGCGACGTTCTGGTGGGCATCGCGGCGAGCGGCCGGACGCCGTATGTCCTGGGCGCGATTGCCTCGGCCCGCCGCATGGGCGCGGTTACAGTGGGCCTGAGTTGCACGCCCGATTCCGAATTGTCACGGGCTGTGGATATTCCCATCACTCCGGTTCCCGGTCCCGAGGTGGTGGCGGGTTCCACGCGAATGCGCGCGGGCACTGCCACCAAACTGGTGCTCAACATGCTTTCGACCGCGGTCATGGTCCGGCTGGGGTACGTTTATGACAACCTGATGGTGAACGTGCAGCCGACCAATGCGAAGCTGAGGGACAGAGCCATCCGCATTGTCGCCGAGGCAGGCAGAGTGGACGCGGAACAGGCCGGCGCGCTGCTGGACAGAGCGGGCGGCGTGGTACGGACGGCGATCGTGATGGCCCGGCGAGGGTTGGAGCGCACGGACGCCGAAGCGGCGCTCGATGCCGCTGGCGGCAGCATTTCGGCGGTCATCGCCCGGGACTGATTGGGAAAGAATGGGTATCCCTTTCAGTCAGCCTGATGCAGTTGGCAACTCGTTGGTGGGGCGGGCGCCCTCGCCCGCGCGAAGGCCCCTGCCTCCGGCCTCCGGCAGCGGGACGAGGGCGTCCCGCGCGGTCCGGGGGGACCGCCCCACCAGGCCGCTGCCAGGGTGGTTAGCTGAGTCAAGGGGATACCTGATTGGAAAAGAATGGACAAGCTTAAGATTCTCGGCGGAAAGCCACTTGAGGGCGAAATCGCGGTGAGCGGGGCTAAGAACTCGGCGCTCCCGGCGCTCGCGGCATGTCTGTTGACGGACGAACCCGTAACCCTGACCCGGATCCCGCAGGTGCGCGATATCGGCACCATGGAGCAGTTGCTCTCGTGGACCGGCGCTGAAGTGACGGTACAGGATTCCGAGGTGCAGGTTCGCGCAGCCAGCCTGGACAAGCCCGAGGCGCCCTACGACGTGGTGAAAACCATGCGCGCTTCGAGCCTGGTGCTGGGGCCGCTGGTGGCGCGAACAGGACGCGCGCGGGTTTCGATGCCGGGCGGCTGCGCCATCGGAGCGCGTCCTATTAACCTGCACATTTCGGCGCTGGAGGCGCTGGGCGCGCGTATCACGCAGGAGCACGGCTACGTGGAAGCGGAGGCGTCCAACGGTCTGCGCGGCGGCCAGGTGCGGTTCGACCGCATCACGGTTACCGGGACCGAAGACCTGATGATGGCGGCGGTGCTGGCCACGGGCGACACGCTGATCGAGAACGCCGCGCGCGAGCCGGAAGTGCAGGATCTGGCCGATCTGCTGACGAAAATGGGCGCGCGGATCGAAGGCGCGGGCACGTCCGAGATCCGGATTCGCGGGGTTTCACGGTTGTCGGGCACGCGGCACGCGATCATACCCGACCGGATTGAGGCCGGTACATTCCTCATCGCCGGCGCCATGACCGGCGGCGATCTGCGCATTCGAAACTGTGTCGCGGAGCATGTCGAGCGCTTTGAGCATGCGCATGAGGGAGGCGGGGGCGGACGTTGTGGAAGAGGATCCCTGTACGCTGCGCGTGCGCGCGGGCGGGCGCATGAAAGCCGTCGATATGACCACCGAAGAGTACCCCGGCTTCGCCACGGACCTGCAGGCGCAATATATGGCCATGATGACCACGGCTCAGGGCATCGCGTTCATAACCGAAAAGATTTTCGAGAACCGGTTCATGCACGTTTCCGAGCTGGCCCGCATGGGCGCGAACGTGCGCCTGGAGGGCCGACAGGCGATTGTGGCCGGCGTGGACCAACTCACCGGAGCGCAGGTGATTGCCTCCGACCTGCGGGCCAGCGCGTCTCTGGTGCTTGCGGGACTGGTCGCCCGGGGAGAGACGCTCATCGACCGCGTCTATCATCTTGACCGCGGATACGAGCGGATTGAAGAGAAGCTCGCCGGGGCTGGCGCCCGGATCGAGCGGGTGCAGTGAACATGGCCGCTCCACACAAAGAACATTCGCCGGGCTTCCTCGCGCTTGTGGCGGATGCAAAGACCCGCGTCACGGAAATCGGAATCGAGGACTATCGCCGCATGCGCCGGAGCGCCGAACCCCATGTGTTGATTGACGTGCGCGAGGACAACGAGTGGCAGGCCGGGCACGCCGAAGGCGCCATCCACCTGAGCAAGGGCATCATCGAGCGGGATATCGAGGCGGCGATACCGGAAAAATCCACGCGCATGGTGCTGTACTGCGGGGGCGGATACCGGTCGGCGCTCGCTGCTGACGCCCTTGGGAAAATGGGCTACAGTGGCGTGATCTCGCTGGACGGCGGCTGGCGCGCTTACGAGGCGTCGGGATTGCCGGTGACCAGCGCGTAGCGGCCCCTGGCGGAAGTTGACGCCCACGCAGGCGAAACCGCCTGCGCCACCTCTGTGCTTCAGGCATTTGCGAAGTGGGTATTACATCAGCATAGAATCGTCGCAGCCCGGGAAGAATTCAGCACCGTGCCACCGCTCCCTCACGGTCGCGGCTCAGTAACGCCACGCGGTTTGGTTGCGGCTGTGCTGCTTTGTGAGGCAGGCATTCAGGCTGGAGGTCAGGCCGTCATCGATACGTAGCACTCATACAGGACGGCGGCGATCACGCAAAACTCGAAGAACTTGACGACGCGCGTAACATTCACGGCCATGAACTCGAAACGCAGTAACAGAGCAAGGCCGAGGCCGATATAAAGCGGGATCGCCGGAATCCGGTCGGAGTATGAGTGCGCGTACCCAATCATGATGGCGTAGAACAGCAGCGGGATGTTGCTCTCCAGCCAGTTCTTCATCCGCGTGTAGACCACAAACAGCGCAAAGATCATCAGCAGCGCGGTGGTGAACGTGTAAATGTTGATGTCCATGGCACCCCGCGGAAGGGCATCCGGCGCGCTCAGAACAGGAAGCTTACGCCAACCGTCGGCACGAAATCCTGCAACCAGCCGCTCACGTGTCCGCTGACCGGCGTAATGACCTTCGTCGGGAACGGAGTGAGATAGTCGTGAATCTCGGCCCGCAACAGGATGTTGTTACTGATAGCGAATTTGATCCCGGCTCCGACGGACGCCATGGGCCTGAGGTCCTGTGTCTGCGTGAACACGGCAATATCCTGCAGGGACGACTGGTAGGCGCTCTGCGCGCCCGTCCCGCGGTACATTTTGATGCCGCCGCCCGCCGCGACGAAAGGACGGACCCGGGAATCCTTCGGCGTGAAATGCAGCAGGAAATCGTAGTGCACCGCGTGGGTCTGTCCCGCAAAGGTCGCCGTTGTTCCGCCCGAGCTCAGCTTCAGAGGACTGTTCTCGAAGTCGTAGCGGAGCTCTCCGCCAAGCCGCTTTCCGGAATCGTTGCCCACCCACGCACTGGCGGCCAGCGCCGTGGTCAGAGTGGCACTGGCTCCCGAAACGGCTCCGGTTACAGTTTGGGATGTGTAGAAATCGCCGCCGCCGCCGCCGCCAATCTCCCAGTTCTGGGCCATCGCCGCGCACGAGAACACCGCGGCCATCGTTATCATTCTGCCAATCGTCATCTTTGACTCCTGTGCTTAGTTCACAACTCGAACGTTCACCGTGGCCGTATTCCCGCCAGTTGCGATGGCCAGCGGGATGGACATGCCCGGGGAGACGCCCTTCGGTACGGTGGCGTTGATTTGATACACGCCGACCAGCGTCGGCGTCAGTCCGGAATAGAACACGTGGAGAGCTGACGAGCCCAGAGTCACATCCGGCATCCCGACCGTACGCGCGAGCGGCGACAGGGGAGCAGCGGCGCCGCTGGCCACCTTAGGATTCGTCGCGCCGAGGCCGGTCAGATAGATGACCAGAGTATCGCCGGGACGGACGGGATTCGAAGCGGTGACCAGCTGATTGTTGGCTGCCCGCACGATGGTGGGAATGCCGGTGATCGGGCCGGCGGTTCCGCTCTGAAACACGCTGGGCGCTCCGTCGTAAATCGCGGTGTTGAGATTGTTGCTGACGCCACCGGGCGTTCGCAGCGTGAACGTGACGTCACCGCTCGCCTCGAACGGAAGCTGGGCGTTAATCTGGTTCGCGGAAACGAACATGACCGGTACCGGCTGACCGTTCACGGTCAGGCAGGTATCGGCGAGGGCCGTGGGCAGCGGAATCTGACTGCTGGCCATGCTGACCGGGCTCAACTGGCTGCCATAGAGAGAAATCAGTCCGCCCGGCGCGAGCGCGGTGGAACCGTCCGCGGCGCTGACCACGCGGTTCAGATTCGGAGGCGCTACGGCGCTGTCATAGGTCCAGGGCAGCACGGTGAAACCAGAAGTAGTCAGCAGGACAATTCCCGTCTGGTTCGCGAGCGGCGCCAGAGTGCGGCTGAATGCGAACCCGGTCTCGGGCGCCAGTGGCGCTTCAACGATGTTCGTAGGTGAGCTGACGCTCGGGACGGCCGGTGAAAGGTCCAGACGTTCCATTACGCCAGGCCCGGGGGACGAAGCCGATATCGCGGTCCCGAACGTCGTGGGCGAAGCCGGAGTGTTGGCGCGGAACCCGAACTGATCGATGAACGCAAACCCGGATGGCGTACCGGTGGTGCTCGCGAGTTGCGCCCTGGGCGCCAGCGAGGAGTCGAGCAGGTAATTGCCGACGGCGTACATGCCCCAGGAAGAAGCCGCGTAAGCGCCGCCGAGGCTCTGAAAGTCCTTTCTGGAGACCGTGAACGTATCCTGATTGGCATCGTAGAGCAGAACGTTGCCGTCAACCTCGACCGCCATGATAGACGCTCCGTTGGGCGCCGCCACCAGCCTCGTATCGACATTAATGGTGTTCTCAAAAGCGCCGAGCGATGGAAGTTGCGAGGCGGTACGGCTGGCCAGGTCCACGCGGTCGATGGTATGCACCGGGCCGGCGACGCGGTTGGCCACGAGAATCGCATTCGCCGAAGCGGCCACCGAACGCGGATAGTGCCCGGAGGGCATGCGAACCGGCGTGGATGGCTGCAGAGTGTTCAGGTTGAAAACGTACAGGAACTGCGAGTTATCGTGTCCGACCAGCAGCCAGTTGTGGTCCCAGGTGATGGCCATGTGGGTGGGCGTGTTATTCGTTTTCAGCGTGGCGATCTGGTTGTACGTGGTGGCGTCATATACCAGCACCTGATTGGAGTCCTGCCGCAGAGCATAAAAACGATTGCGCACGGGATCGGCGAGCACATCGACCAGCGTGCCGGGTACGTCCACAATGGTCCCTCGCTCATCCGGGGTGTTGGTGTTCACCAGCACCCGCACGCGATGCGGAATATTGACGCCGTCCGGCGAAGTGATGTTAAGCATCGCCACCGAGGTGCCATTCTGGCCCAGGAACGTATTCGCATCGACGCTGACGTGAACGGTTGCCGGGGTCACGCCGGAAGAGGGCTCGATGGTGACGCCCGCCGCATCGGTAGACACCTGGAAGGTGGTATGGTTGCCGCCCGGATCGGCAATGTTCAGATCCTGTGTCGTCACGCCTGTGCTGCACAAACTGCTGCGGAAGATCAGGTCCCACTGCTGCGCCGTCACGCGATGCGTCTGCGGCAGGGATCCGATCGGCAGAATCATGACTCCGCTGTCGGAAAGTGAGTACATCATGGACCCGTCCCTGCTGAGCACGCTCTTGCCGGCGAGGTTTTCGGGCAGCTGCAGCTGGTCGTAGACCTGCAGGTTCTGCGCATCGGCGATGGTCAGGATCGGCGTGGGGAACGTGCCGTTGCCGATGGTCGTACCGGCTGCGGGAATCTGCGCGTAGATCAGGTTGCGCCCGGAATCGATCAGCGTCGTGCCGATGTTCAGCAGGCCGGACGCATTGGGGAACTGCGAATAGAAATCGCCATTGGCGTCGAACAGCGTCCAGCCGGATACCCAGTAGGAGCCATCCTTATTCACGTTCACCACGCGCGGACCTTCGATCGGGGAGGATACATAACCCACCGACGAAACGAAATGGCGCACCGCATCGTAGGCGATCAGGATGGTACTCGTGGTCCCGTAAATCTTCTTGCCATCCGCCGAAACGCCCAGCGAAGCAGCCGTAATCTGCGGCGGGAAATTGGCCGGGGGCGCGGGCAGCGTGGTCGCGGTCACGCCGGCAACCGTACCCAGCAGCGTGAAGGTCTGGAGGTTCGGATCGAACAGCAGGAACTGCGTCGAAGTGACCACCAGAGCCAGTCCGTCGGAACCGAAGGCGACGCCCAGAGGCGGACTGCCCACGGCCAGAGTGTTTTGTGCATTGCTGGTCAGGTCGATAACGGTCAGAGCGTTGTTCTGGGTCTGCGGGGGGACGAAGTTGCCGTATTGGGTGACCAGCAGATAGTGGCCGTCCGGCGACAGCGCGAGCGCGCTCGGCTGCGCGCCGACATTGAACGATGTCTGAATGGCATGGGTGGCCAGCGACATGACGTCAATACGGTTTCCCGTGAAATCGGCAATGTACAAAACGCCGCGGGTTTCATCGAGGGCCAGATCCGAGCCTTCGCCGCCAATCGAGACCACCGTGCCAAACGTGCCCGCCAGGCCGGCGGTCGCCAGCATGGAAACCACGCTCAGATTCATCAGACAGAGCTTCCAACGCATATGCTTACTCCACACGTGAACTGTACATTTCAGACCACACTGACCGCGCCATCAGACCTTGATGGCCCGGCGCGACCGGCGCTTCACAGCGCCGGGTCAGATCTCAATGGCGGGACGTTGAACCTCGTCCCACGTCCCGCACGATTCCGAGGCGCCCTCTTATTCGGGGCTCTTCTTGCGTCGCAGAACGATCAGCCCGAGAAGGACGATCGCGATCACTGCGCACACGACGCGGATTACTGAGTTGTCCATCGTGTTTCTCCTTTCTGAAGTAACTCACGGCCTTACATGTTGTTCATCATCGGGATCAGCTCCCGGACAATCCGCATGGCCACCGGTCCCACAGTCACCACGAACAGGGACGGAAGAATGCAGAAAAAAATCGGAAAAATGAGTTTCACGCCGAGCTTGGCCGCCTTCTCCTCGGCCGTCTGTCTGGCCTGAACGCGCATGTAGTCCGAATGAGCGCGCAGGCTCTGCGCGACGCCCGTCCCAAAGCGATCGGCCTGGATCAGCACGGCCACCAGCTTCTTGAGATCGTCCACGCCGCTTCTGTCGGCAAGGTTGCGCAGCGCTTCCGAGCGGCGCTTGCCCGCCTTCAGTTCGAAATTCACCAGCGAGAACTCTTCGCAGATTTCCGGATGCGCATGCTCCAGCTCTTTGGCAACCTGCACGATAGCCTGATCGAGACCCAGCCCCGATTCCACGCAAACCACCATCAGGTCGAGCGCGTTCGCCAGACCGCGCCGAATCTGCTTATGGCGCCGCTTGCCGGCCAGCCGCACATATTCGTTCGGGCCGAAGAAGCCCATCGCGGCCGCCGCTATCACAGCCAGCACCTTATTCGATGAATCGGCTTTTGAAGGAAAAACCAACAGGGTTGCAGCGAGCGGCAGCGTGACGCCAAGGAAGGCTTTGGCGCCGTAAAGGACCTTCAGCGCGTTCGGCTGCCGGAAACCCGCCCGAATCAGCTTGCGCTGCATCACCGTGACGTCCTTGGGAGAGACCGGCACCAGATTGCCCAGCTTGCGAATCATGTCGCGGAAGACGAGGCTCGGATGGGCGGCAGGCTCGTCGTGCGCGGCGACGCCGGCTCCGGTGACTCGCTCGAGGGCCTCCCTGGGCTGCACATACAGTCTCATGCCGGCATACGCACCGGCAATTGCGACCACTAAGAAAACGACGCAGGCAACCATGATCGGCATATCAGACCTCAATGTTCACAATCTTGCGAATAACTCCGTACCCGATCAGCTGCAGCGTGACCGCGGCGCCCAGCATAATGTTGCCGATGTCGTCATTGAAGAAGAACTTCACGTAATCGGGGTTGGTGTAGAACATCAGAACGGCGACCGCGATGGGGATGGAGGTCAGCGCTCCGCCGGTCATGCGTCCATGAGCGCTGATGGCGCGGATCTTGCCCCGCAGTTTGAACCGCTCCCGGATCACGTAGGCGAGCTTGTCCAGGATCTCCGCCAGATTGCCGCCGGTGCGCTTCTGCAACAGCACCGCGGAAACGAAGAAATGAACGTCGAGCGAGGGGACGCGCTTCGCGAATTTCTGGAGCGCCACGTCCAGCGGAAGACCGAGGTTGTGCTCCTCGAAGGTCCGGCGAAACTCGCCCGCGAGCGGCTCCTGGAACTCGCGATGAATCATTTCGAGCGAAACGGAAAAAGCGTGGCCCGCGCGCATCGACCGAGCCACAAACTCGAGGCTTTCCGGGAATTGTTCTTCGAACTTGCGCAGCCGCGCGTTTTTCTTTCTGACCACCCAGAGCACGGGCACTACGCCACAGACGAGAGCCCCCAGCGCGGCGAATGCATGAAAGCGGGGCGGCAGGAGAAACCAGACCAGCAGGAATCCCGCCGCAGCCGCGACGAGGCAACCCTGCGCCAGGCGAGTGGCCGTGGTCCGCATGCCGGCCTGCTCGACCAGTTCCTGCAACCGCTTCTCGAGATTGAGCCGGCCAATCAGCCGGGAAACGAGGGACGGCGTGACGGTGTCCTGGTTAATCAGCGACGGCGCCTGCTGAGACGACTTCTTGTTTTTCTGCCGCGATGTCCCGAGCAGCCGGGCCTTGATTTTGTCCACATCGGCGGTGCGGAATACGGACGAGTAAATCCACCATGCCGCGAGCGCGAGCACCCAGACGCCAATGATGATCAGGAAGAACATTACTGGACCTCCACCACCTCGTCAAACAGATCGGGCCGAAGCCGTATGCCCGCGGCGAGAAGCTTCTCGTAGAACTTGGGCCGGATTCCGGTCGCTGCAAAGCGGCCCACCACATGTCCGTCCGCGTTCAGGCCCCGTTTTTCGAAAACGAAGATGTCCTGAAGGGTGACCACTTCTCCCTCCATGCCCGTCACTTCGGTGATATTCATCACGCGCCGGGAGCCGTCGCTCTGGCGCGAAGCCTGCACCAATACGTTCACCGCGCTGGCAATCTGCTGGCGGATGGACAGCAACTGCATGTTGGCGTTGGCCAGCGATACCATGACCTCGAGGCGCGAGATAGCGTCACGCGGGCTGTTGGCGTGCACTGTGGTCAGCGATCCGTCGTGGCCGGTGTTCATCGCCTGCAGCATGTCCAGCGCTTCTTCGCCGCGGACTTCGCCCACCACGATGCGGTCCGGCCGCATACGCAGGCTGTTGACCAGCAGCTCGCGCTGGCGCACCGCGCCGTGGCCTTCGAGGTTCGGCGGCCGCGTTTCGAGCCTGGCAACGTGAGGCTGCTTCAACTGGAGTTCGGCCGCGTCTTCGATGGTGACAATGCGCTCACGCGGGGAAATGAAAGCTGAGAGCGCGTTCAGCAGCGTGGTCTTGCCGGCGCCCGTCCCGCCCGCGATGATGACGTTCAGCTTCGACTTGACGGCGGCTTCGAGCAACTCCATCATGCCGGGGGTCATGGCGCGCCGTTCCACGAGGTCCGGCGGCATCAGCTTGTCCGTGCTGAAACGGCGAATCGAAAGCAGCGGTCCATCTACCGCAAGCGGCGGAATAATGGCGTTTACGCGTGAACCGTCCATTAATCGGGCATCCACCATCGGCGTAGACTCGTCGACGCGGCGGCCAACCTGTGAAACGATCTTGTCGATGATTCGCAACAGGTGGGCGTCGTCCCGGAACGATACGTTGGTAATTTCCAGCAGGCCTTTTCGCTCCACATAGACCTGCCGGTGCGTGTTCACGAGGATGTCCGAGATGGTCGGGTCCTGCAGCAGGGGCTCGAGCGGCCCCAGACCGAACACCTCATCGAGCACCTCATCGGTAATCTGCTGCTTCTCGAGCGAGCTCAAAAGCGTGGGCTCGGCGTCGACCAGAGAAAGAAGCGCCTGCCGGATCTCGCTCCGCACCCTCTGGTTATCGATGGTCGCGAGCGCTTCCAGATTGATCTTGTCCACCAGCTTGCGGTGCAGAGTGAACTTGAGCTCCTGATATTCCGGCTTCAGCCCGGGCTTCTGCTTCCCGGAATTCCGCAGAAGGCGCTGCTCCCAGGTGAGCTGTTGCGGCGATTTGGAATCGAGCGATGGATACATAATGAACGCCTGTTATCTGACCGCGAGGGCCGCCCTGACCTCCACATCCTCTGTCTTTGGGCGCTGGCCGGAGCTGCCGGAAATGCGCTGGGCAAGCGCAGAAATCGCTCTGCCGAGCTCGCTCTCGCTGCCCAGCGGCTGCGCCAGGGTTACGGCGCGGTGCAGGGCGAGGGCATCGTTCGGGAACCGCGAATCGATGTGGCAGCTGAAGAGCTTTTCAATATCGGCGACGGCGACCCCGGAACGCTTTTCCACCCGGTTAATGGCGATCCGAAAGCGCTCCTGTGGGAATCCGAGCTGTTGCAGCATGGCAATCGCTTTGCGCGCGAGATGCAGGCTCGGAAGCTCCGGCGTGGAGACCAGAAACGCGTGATCGGCCTCCGAGATGGTCATCAGGCTGATCCGCTGGAATACGACCGGCAGATCGATGATGACCCACTCGTAATGCAGCCGGGCAAAGTCGATCACCGCATGCAGGCGATCGGCGTCGACTTGCTCGGTCGAAGGCGTTTCCGGCGCCGGAAGAATGTCGATCCCGCCCGAGTGCGCGACCAGACTGCTCCAGAGTTCCGCGTCCAGGTTCTCGGCCATTCCCAGCGCATCGAGGAGCGAGTCGCCGTGCGAAACCTGCAGGTAGAACCCCATCGTTCCGCCCATGACGTCAAAATCGGCGAGGAGGATGCGCTGGTCGGTCGCCTGTCGCAACGCAAAGGCGGCCTGCGCGGCCAGCGTTGAAGCGCCCGAGCCCGGCTTCGCGCTCGAGAAAACTATGACCTTCCCGGCCTGCTGCGGCTCGGAATTGCCGGCCTGCCGGAGGCGGAGCAATCGCGCAATCGCTTCCTCCTGGCTGGCGGCGTCGAATGGAGCGTGCAGAAACTCGCTCGCGCCACTGCGTAACGACTTGAGGATGGCCTCGGAATCATTGCGGTGATGCAATCCGACGATCTGAATCGACTCGGAGAAGGAAACGATCCAGCGGATCGCAAGGCACGCCGCCTCGAGATCGGATGCCAGATCGAGCAGAACGACGTCAGGCCGAAGCTGGCGCAGCCGAATCTCGAGGGCCTGCTGCGCGGGCCACGACCTGATGTCAGCCATGATCTGGAATCCCCGCGTCCCGGACGCAGTGGCCGTGAACTGCAGTGCCAGATCGCGATCGGGCGCGATCAGTAACGCCGCCAGTTCCTGTCCTCTTCCACTCATATGCGCTCCGAGCCGTTCGCTCCTGCCTCCGTCAATTGTGGGAAGCGCTGCTGGCCGCAGTGGCGGCGGCGCCGTGCACGGCGGACGACTTCGGCAGGGTAGCGTCGGGGTCCGCGCCCCGCGGTGAAACCGGCCCCATGAATTCGCGAGGCATTATCGGCATTGGCAGGGTCTGGCCCTTGTCGATAGGCGCCGTGAACTCGGGCGTTACCAGAACCACAAGCTCGGTGCGGTTTTTCGAGACCGACCGGCTCTTGAAGAGAGGCCCCAGAATCGGCAGGCTCGCCAGGCCGGGCAGGCGTGATAACTGTTCGTTCACCTGGTCGTCTATCAGGCCGGCGATGACGAAGCTCTGGCCTTCGCTGAGCTCGATATTCGTCTCGATTTTGCGCGTCGACAGCGCGGGAATGACAAACCCGTCGATAGAAACGCCGTTCGCCACATCCAGGCTGGAGACCTCCGGCTTGACGTGCAGCTGAATGGTATTGTTCGGGGTGATCACCGGGGTGAAGGTCAGACGGATGCCGTATTCGCGGAACTGGATGGTGATCGCGCCGGAGTTGGCGCCGCCCTGAATCACCGGTACCGGAAACTCGCCGCCGGACAGAAAACTGGCCTCCTTGCCATTCGTGGTTACCAGGTTCGGCTCGGCCAGAATCTGCAGAACGCCTCTCTGCTGGAGCGCGCGGATGAACGCGCCAAGGTTGAGATCGGGCCGGAACGCGAAGATGTTGAGCGCATCGGAAAGGTTGAACGTGGTTGCCTGACCACCACCGACAGAGCCCGGCGTCGGCGGCGATGCCTGACCGGTGGTGATGCGGCCGATGGTGTTCGTAGCTCCTGTGGAAATAAGGTTCACGGCGAAATCGCTGCTGTTATTCCGGTCGAGAGAAGCGAATTTCACCCGCAACAGGATCTGCTTTTCAACGGGAGCCGTATCGATCGTTACGTTGCTGACGATCTGCTTCGCAAACGGAGCCGCCAGCGCCATGGCGCGATCGGCAACGTCCCGCGATGGCGCTCGGCCGGTCAGCGACAAAGAGTCCCGGGAAGACTGCAACTGGAAGTCCGCTCCCGGAAACGTCTCCTTCAGGAGGCGGCGGAGAGGATCGAGGTTCTGCTCGACGTTGATGTTATAGAAAGTCCGCTCCCCGGCCTTGCTCCAGACGATCAGCGTGACCGTACCGAAGGACTTGCCGTGCAGCAGGATCTCGCGCGTGGTGACCGGCGAGGCGTCGACAATATCCGGATTGCTCGTCGATATACGGCCAATGTCCACCGGATAATCGATCACGACGCTCTTGCCCACCGTGAGCCGGAGATCTTCAGACGAACTGTCCGCGGCCGCTCGCGGGAGCAGACCGAAACTGATCAGCGCGACAGCAATGCCGCTGAATGTTGATGCTGAACGCATGATTACCTTCCCCCTTCGCCGATTCGGTTGCCGACGACCTCGACAGACTTCTGGGTTCCGCGGATGACTACGATCTGATCGGGCGGAGGCGGCGGCGGCGGAACCGCCATCGGCCTCGGCTCGACGCGCGGGCGAGGCCGCGGAGCGGAACCATCGCCATGGCTCTTATGGCCGCCGAAAAGCTCGGAGACATCCTTGCCCGCTGTCTTGGCAATCAACTGATCGCTGCCATTGCGCAGAACCAGCTGAATTCGTCCTTCACTATTCGCGAGCGTCAGCAGCTCAGACTGCTCCGGCGTGGCCAGCAGCGTTACATTGGGCGCCTGAATCGCCGCGCCTTTGGAGTCGGCCTGCATGTTCGTACCCGCGGAAAGCACGAGCAGGTTCTGCAGGAAGGTGGTGGTCTGGGTCTGGGTGCCGGATGGCGGCCGGCCCGTGATGAGCGCGTCCACGCGCATGCCCGGCAGAACGAAACCGGCAACGCCGGCGACATCGTTTACGCGAACAGACACCGCCCGCATGCCGACCGGAATAATGGGCGCCAGTCCGACGCCGCTGCCGCGGGCCGCGAGGCGGCCGTCGAGCACGGGCTCGTCAACGAGGATGTTGCTGATGACCGAACGGTCCAGCACTTCCTCCACCCTCGAGAAGGCGCCTTTCGGAAAGGCCCCGGTGACCACTTTGCCAACCCTGATGTCGGCGGCGGTAATGGTCGCGCCAACGCCCAGTGGCCGGGCAGCCAGCACGATATCCTTTGTGTCCTGCTGCTGCTCGACTTTCTTCGGCCCGCCTGCGCGGGCAGTCAGTTGATAGAAGATGCTCGCGATCACCAGCGCGAACACGAGGCTGACGCCCAGAACGGTCAGAAATCTTCGGTCCATATTATCCTTCCCAGGTCTTTACCGCCGTCAACAAAACGCCTCATGGCACGAGACTCAGCAGCGCTCCGGCGACAATGGCCGGCGCGTAGGGAATCGAATCGCTGCGGGTTCCTCCGGCTGGCTCCGTCCCATGCCGCTTTCGGTAGCTGCTCTTTCCTGCCCGGATTGCCAGCGCGACGCACGCTATCAACCCGCCGATCGCCGCTGCCCAGAATGCCGCGGGCAGGAGCCGCTTGATGCCGACGATTGCTCCGAATCCGGCCATCAGCTTTACGTCGCCTCCGCCCATTCCGCCAAGCACGTAGAAGATCAGGAACACGCCGAATCCGGCAGCCAGCCCGAGGGCCGCGCTGGCCAGCCCTTTCCATCCGCTCAATCGAAAATTCAATAGCATTCCGGAAGCGGCCGCGGTGGCGGGAATCCAGTTGGATATGCGGCGCCACATCAGGTCTTCAACGCTGGCCGCCAGGCCGAGCACTACCGATATGCAGGTGGTTGCCAGGTCCACTCCGGTTCACCTCTGCTCGCTGACGCCGCTCTCGGCTCTGCGCCGGGCGTCGAACCGCCGGCCTGCCGCCGGCCTGCCCGGGTTGAATGCCAGAGGCGCCAGGAACCCCGACTGCAGCGCAAATTCGGCAAGCGCCTTTCCCGACGGAAGACGCCACGGCCCTCCTCCGAGCCATTCGATCGGTACGGCCGGAATACGCGCGTCCGAGTTGTTCTGCAAAAACCCCGAGGAGTGCAGACCGGGCTTGTGTCTAATCCCCATTTGTGTCCTGTGTATATTTCGACCGCTTGGGACTTTTTCATTAGGGCGTATCTCTACCGTTTCTTAGTACGGCAGCGTGCGGTTTACCGGCATGGCGCCGCGCCACCGTTGGTACCAGCGGTGAGCGCAACGACAGGCCCGCGCTCTCGCCGAAACAGCACGGCCTGCTTGTCCGCGGAAACGACTTTCCACCGGCCGTCCTCGCGAAGCAGCGCGGATAAGGGCCAGTCCGGTGGTACCAGTACTGCCTCGAATCCGTACTGATCCATCAGCTTTTTCCAACCGCTCTGGCCGTGCCACAGGTCGATGTAGTCCCCTCCCGTGCGCGGGCCATAAAAATCCGTCCGGCCGTCCACGAAGACGCGGTTCTTTGGCCAGAATCGGAAAATCAGATAGTCGCCCCACTGATCGGTGGTCAGCACCCGGCGTTCTGCCAGTTCAGCCGAATGGGCCGCGATCATCTTCACCGGAAAAAGCAACTGCGGGAAATCGGCGGGCCACGCGCCCATGCCGGGGGCGAATGCAATCAGCAGCAGCGCGGCGGGAATTGCGAGCGAGATGCGGCGGAAACCGGGCGACATGTCTTCGGTTACAGCGCCCAGAATCCCCGGAATCGAGCGCCGCCCGCTCGCGGCAACCGCCTGGCGCCAGAGCACGGATGCTTCGATCGCCACTATGGGTGCTGCCACGGCGGCAAACAATGGAATGTGACGGGCGCTGGTCAGCGCGAGATGGGCAAAGCCGGCAACCAGTAGCGCGTCGGTGAAACGGCGAGTTCGCAGACAGAACCCGGCCGCCAGCAGACCTGCGAACAGAAGGATCTCGAACTGGAGCTGGTTTTCCGAGCGGAACGTGGGCGCCTGAAACTCCTGCACAACGGTGCGGATCCAGTCCGACCGGAGGTATTCAATGATGTGCCGGTGGAGCCCCAGGCCGAATGGGTTCAGAACCGTGGCGCCCAGGCAGCCCGCGAGAAGCAGGCCATAGTGGCGAACCGCCTCGAGCAGCGCCGTACGGCCTTGTCCCCAACGCTCCAGCAGGCCGCCGGCGGCGAAGAGGGCGAGCAATATAAACAGAATCGGAAAGCCACCGTGCAGGTTCGTCCAGAGCGCCGTAAGCGGCACGAGCAGCCAGACCCAGCGGCGCCGGCGTTGCCGGTCGGCCTCCAGGGTCCACATGGCCAGCACCATGAACACGAGTGTGAACAGGTGCGGGCGGGCCAGAAAATGGATGCTCGACGCCGCGACGGCCGCCAGGCATACCACCGCGGCGATCAGGCCGTTGGCGCCTCGCCACACCATGAATCGAAGCAGCAGTGTGGCGAAACACGTAATCAGCACTCCTGCAAACAGGACTACGCCCTTCAGGCCAGCGATATTGTATAGCAGCGCAAACGCCACATCGGAGAGCCACTCCCAGGCGAACCAGGGCTGTCCGGCGCGCGAGAAAGAGAACAGATCCGTTTTCGGAATGCTGTGCGTTTCGAGGATGTACTGGCCCGTGCGGATGTGCCATCCGGCGTCGCCGTCCGCCAGCAGAGCGCTCCAGCCGTACGGGCCCGCGATAAAGAGCCACACCAGCAGGGCGATAAAGAAGCAATCGATAAAGGAGGGAAACAGCACCCTCCGCGCGATGGACGTCGAGCCCGCCGCGAAGAAGCCGGCCTGCGGCGGCGACGCGGCGACGACAGATGACAACGGCGAGAGCCTCCCACGCCATTGATCGACCGCAGGCGCGGCTGCCATTAGCCTCGCGAGCGCGCCGCGCCCCTCATGGGCGATTCGCCTATCGCTTCGACCGCGCTGGAGAAGGCTCTCACGCCAATGCCACTGAGATCGGCGGAACCGATCCAGAATCAGCGACCTGCAGTTGAAACATACTCACATTGCGCTGTTTGTGGCGCACGCTTCAGCGTGCCGGTGCGAGCTTCAGCTCGCGCTGCTCGGACCGTGGGCTGAAGCCCACAGCAGCACGCTGAAGCGTGCACCACCGCCTCCGAATTGAGGTGCCCGATTATCAGGCGCTACAGGTCTTCCAGTCCGCATCCGGCCAGCGTCACACACCGTTTGACAGCATACGGTCCGGGACAGGTATAATCAGATCCCGTCACCGGCCCGCTGCGATTATGGTTCGTACATCCTGACCCAGGCGGGAAACCGGCGGGTTTCGCACACGTCAGTGGATAAGGATTCCTGCAAGTGGCCCTGGCTACGCCCGAAAAGATCGGCGACGGTCGTCTGAATGGGCAGACGATCATCAGCGAGCTGACCCGCAATATGGAACTGGGCCAGTTCGAGATGGCCTACAGCGTCCTGTTGCCCTGCGTGTTCGACGTGTATCTGCACCCCGAAGACCACGCGCGTCTGGCCGGCATTATTCCTCTGGTGGTCGAGGACGCCCGGCGCGCCCTGGCCGCCCGCGTCACCGAGCTGAACCGCTCGCGGGCGCCATTCGCCTTCGGCCGGGGCAGGAAAGGCGCCAAAGAGTATAAGATCGCCGCAACAACATGGATGATCCATCTCTACCCGGATACCGAAGGCTCGGTGCCGCAGGGCGATGTGGAGATCCATTCCGAGCTGAACGAGACCGTGCAGCCGGGTTGGAAGGGCACGAAGACGACCTTGTTTGGCCGGGAGCCCTCGGTGACCTCCAGGCGGTCCGCGGTGGCCACCCCGGAAACGCCCCTCGCGGCCAGCGTGTTCGCGGAGATCCGCTATGAGGACGATTCGGGGCCCCAGGTTTATCAGGTGACCCAGAACCTGGTGCGTGTCGGCCGGGGCGGCGACGACGCCCTCATGGACGTCGCCCTGTATGCTAACGACGAAGTGTCGCGCGAGCATCTTACTCTGCGCCGCGATGGCGCAACCGGTCAGTTCCTGATTACCGATCGCAGCACGAACGGCACGTGGGTAAACGGCCGCCGTCTGAAGAAGGGTGCGGAGGAGCCCTTGCCGGATCGCGCGGAGATCGGCGTGGCCGAGACGCTGACGCTCGTTTTCGAGGCAAAGCGATGACCGTACCCACCGGGGCCAACGTCGCGTTTGTGCTCGCTTTTCTCGGGGTGGCGCTGGCGCTGGCGTTGTCGGGGTTCCGGAAGAGCCCGAAACCATGAACACGATGGCCGCATGGTACTCGGCGACTGCCACCGACACCGGCCTGCGCCGCAGCCGGAATGAGGATCGCGTCTATGCGGACGACGCCGCCGGGGTGTTTCTGGTGGTCGACGGAATGGGCGGCCACCCCGGAGGCGAGCGCGCCGCGGAGATCGCCATAAACGCCATACCGCGAGCACTGGAGATAGCCACTGGCGATGCGGGCGAGCGCATCCGCCGCGCTATTGCCGGCGCGAACAACGCCATCTACGAGTCGTCAAGCGAAGATGCCGAGTGCGGCGGCATGGCCTGTGTGCTGACGCTGGCCATAGTGGAGGGCGACCGCGTGACGCTCGGTCACGTGGGCGATTCGCGCCTCTATCTCGCCTGGAACGGCATCATGCGCAAGCTGACCACGGATCATTCGCCCGTGGGCGAGCAGGAGGACAACGGCGAGATCAGCGAGCGCGATGCAATGCTTCACCCCCGCCGCAACGAGGTGTTTCGCGACGCCGGAACGGCCCCCCACGAACCCGACGACGAGGACTTCATCGAGGTGCGGTCTTTCCTGTTCCATGCCGATGCCGCCATTCTGCTGTGCACCGACGGCCTGAGCGACGCCCTGACTACCGCGGAAATCAGCTCGATGATCGAGCGCTACGATGGCGACCCGGCGCGCACGGCGCAGATGCTGGTGGATGCCGCCAATGAAGCCGGAGGCAGCGACAACGTCAGCGTCGTCTTCGTGGCGGGCCCGGAGTTTATCGGGACCGCCTCGCCGCGGATGCTGGAGGCGAGGGCGCGTCATGCGGTGACCCGCATGCGCGAACGGCGCTGGGTTCGCCTGTGGCTGAGCCGTTTCCCCTGGCTGCTGGCCGGCATTGCCGCGGGAATGGCAAGCTGGGCCGCAGTGGAACGGCTGGCCCCGTCGCCCCATAAAATCATTCCGATTCAGGTGAGCGATCCCAAGGCACTATCCAGAGCGCTGGCGCGCGCGCACCGGGGCGATACGGTGCAGTTGGGAGCGGGTCAATACACGGGACCGGTGACCGTGCGGGAAGGGGTCACGCTGGTGGGCCCGAAGAGCGGCGCCGCGATGATCGGCCAACAGGCCGGACCGGGGGGTCCGGCGCAGGCGGGGCGCCTGCCCCACTGGCAGAAGAGCGGAAACCTTAGGGGTGGATGTGGCCACAGTAATGGCCGTCAGGCAGTTCGGAACGTACCAGATCCTCCGCAAGATCGGCCGGAGCATGACCGACGTCTATCTTGCGCTCGATGCGAGCGAACGCCGCGTTGTCCTCAAGATCGTCGAGCAGTCGCCGGATCCGCTTACGCAATCGGTGCTCGAAGCCGAGCGCCGCGGCGCCATCATCCAGCAGCAGCTTCACACCCTCGACCCACGCATTCCCGAGGTGTACGAATACGGCGAACAGGATAACTGCTATTTCGTCGCCATGGAGTACTGCGAGGGCCGCAATCTGTTCGAGTTGCTGCGCATGGAAACGCGCCTCGATCCGCTGCGCGCCGCGCGTTACGCCGCCGAAGTGTGCAGCCAGCTCCACACGCTGCACTCGTTTCAGGCCGACATCGACGGGCGCAAGCGGGCTATCGTGCACGGCGACATCAAGCCGGCGAATATCCAGATTGCTGCGGGCGACCGCGCCAGGCTGCTGGATTTCGGCATCGCCAAGACCATCACGCTCACTCGCAACCTCACCAGGCACGACCTCGGCAGCCCGGCGTACTGCTCGCCCGAGCGGCTGAAAAATGCGCAGGTGGACGCGCGCGCCGACTTGTGGGCGCTGGGCGTCACGCTTTACGAACTGGTAGCAGGGCTGCCGCCGTATCAGGCGCAGACCACGCGCAAGCTGGAGAACCTGATCCAGTCGCGGCGGCCTCCGCGCGCGCTTCCCGGCGATTGCCCGCCGGCCCTGAAAGCGATCATAGGGAAGGCCATCGCGCCCGATCCGGTGCGCCGGTACGACAGCGCGACGGCGTTCGAAACCGATCTGCGCGCCTTCCTCGAGAAGCGCCGGACGGTGGCGGAAATGGACCGGCTGCCTTCATGGGACGCGAACGCCACCATCGAGAAGCGGCCTCCGACCCTGCCCTTGCGCCGGGATCGCCAGCAGAAACTCACGCACATTGTCCAGGAGGCCAACCGTACCATCTGGGCGCTCGCCGCCGGTCTGATCGCCGGGCTCATCGTGCTCATCCCGCCCGGCTATCTCTACCGCTTCTGGCACGAGAGCGCGCCACTCCGCGCCGGCCAGGATTACGCGCAGCACTCGACCGCGGAGATGTCCTCCGACTGGCTGCTGTATAAAGGGCTGGAACAGCAGAACGCTTTTCTGCATGGCTTCTCGCCCATCGGTTGGGTAAAGGAGCCGCTGCGCGCGCGACTGATCTCCACCGCCGACGGCGTGATCGGAGATTACCGCAACACCTCCGACCGGGCGCCCGAGCACTTCGACTGGGAGAAGGCGCAGACCGCGCTGAAATACGCGCTCGAGCTGGATTCCGCGGATGCGCATGTCCGCAGCGAGGAAGCGTTGTCCGATGGCTATCTGGCTCTGGCGCATAACGCCGACTCGGCGAAGAAGAACTTCGAGCAGGCGGCGGAGTTCGACCGCAGGTCGCCCGATCCGCACCTGGCGCTCGCGCGCCTCTACGCCTACGCGGATCACAATGCCGGCCAGACCGTCGCCGAACTGCAGCAGGCCGAGAGACTGGGGTTCCATCCCGGTCCGCGCGAGACGGAGGAGGAGGGCGATGCGTACTTGTATCGCGGCCAGGAGGAGCTTCGGGAGGCGACGAAGCCCGGCCTGAGCGCCGACGACCGGGAGTGGTCGCTGGCGGCTTCGGAGCGCGATCTGGCGCGTGCGCGCGAGTTGTACGAACCGATTTCCGGGTTTTCCAACGTGAGCCGCAGCCTCGAGCAGCTACGGCACGATGATAATCTGCGCCGCATGTGGTTGAAGAGCATCGAAGATGCGCGCGCCGAAAGACGAGCGGCGGCGGCGCGGCCGAAGAAGACGCCGAGGCGAGGGAAATGGCGGTAACCAGGAGCTGGGAGCACAAGGTCGCTCTGGATATCGCGCATGTCGAGACCGCCGGGCGCGAAGAGGGCCGGCTTGGCTTCCGCTGGCTGATCGCGACGTCGCTGATGGCGGCCTGCGGGCTGGCGCTGGTGTACGCGACGAAGACGCAGGATTTCGCGAACGAGCAGACACAGCTCCATCGCGGCGAGTTGCTGAATCTGAATCGCTCGCCTGACGCGGCGCAGCTTTTGCCGTTTCTGGAGGTATATCGCGATCCGGTGCAGCGGCAGGCGGTGGCCGACACGCTGACGGAGTATATACGGGCTCACACGCCTCTGCCGAATGTGGGCGCGCTGGCGCGTTTGCGCTTAGCCACTCCGCTCCCTGACGGTCGCGGCTCAGTAAGCAGACGTCTGCCGCTCTCCAGACTCAAGCCCATGATGATCGTGCGCACGCCGCACGAGTTCACCCGCGAATACCTGCTTTGGATGGGCGCGTATCTGGCCGCCTTCTGGATCACTCATCTGGCGTGGCGATGGCGGAGATTTCGCGGCGATCCGTCGCTGCTGCCCGCGTTGCAGCTCCTCAGCGCCATGGGGCTGATTCTGGCGGTCAGCCTGAAGGACCCGCTCCGCGATACGCTCGAGTTCAGCAAGTTCGCCTGGGGCGTGGCCTGCGGTTGTCTCATGCTGATGCTGCCGCTGCTGCGCGTCCTGTCGTACCGAGGTCTCGCGAAGCACATCTACACGCCGCTGCTGGCTTCCTTCGCCCTGTTCGCGCTGCTGCTGCGGTTCGGCTCCGGCCCGACAGGCAGCGACGCGAAGGTAAATCTCGGCCCGTTCCAGCCGGTGGAAGTGATCAAGATCCTGCTGGTGTTCTTCATGGCGGGCTATTTCGCGAAGCGCTGGGAATGGTTGCGCGAGCTGAGGGAGAAGCGCCTCCCGAAGTGGCTGGAGTGGGCGCATCTGCCGCGCTTCGCGCACGTGCTGCCGGTGATGTGCGCGGTGGCCTGCGGTCTGGCGGTGTTCTTCGTACTGAAGGATCTGGGTCCGGCGCTGGTCACCGGCTTTCTGTTTCTGCTGATGTTCGCGGTGGCGCGCGGCAAAGCCGGACTGGCAACGTTCGGGCTGATCGTACTGGTGGCGGGCGTCACCATCGGATACCGCATGGGCGAGCCGCACGTGGTGGTGGAACGCATCCAGATGTGGCAGGCGCCCTGGGATAACGGCATTCGCGGCGGCGATCAGCTCGCGCATTCGCTGTGGGCGTTCGCCACCGGCGGCGCATGGGGATCGGGGCCAGGCTGGGGCGATCCGGGCATGATTCCGGCCGGGCACACGGACCTGGTGTTATCGGCGATCGGTGAAGAGTGGGGATTCATTGGCGTAGTCACGGTCGGCGTGCTCTTCGTGTTCCTGGTTTGGCGTGCGCTCCGCATCGCCCTGCGGGCGCGCGATGAGTACGCGTTCTTCCTGGCCACAGGCTTCGCGATTCTGATCACGCTGGAGATGCTGTTGATCTCGGGCGGCGTGCTGGGAGTGATTCCGCTCTCGGGCGTCGTGTCGCCGTTTCTGAGCGCCGGAAACACTGCCATGCTGGTGAATTTTTTCATCTTCGCCCTGATTCTTGGCGTCTCCGCGCGCAGCGACGCCGAGCCGAACCGAGCGATCACCGAAGCCTTTCGCCGCCCGGTGCGGTGGCTGGGCATCACTCTGGGAGCGGCCGCGTTCGTACTGCTGGCCCGCGCCGCATCCATCCAGATTGTTCAGGCCGACGATCTGATTGCGCGCGACGCCATCGTGCCGCAGGAAGACGGCCAGAGAAGGCCCCAGCACAATCCACGGCTGAACTCGCTCGCGCGCGAGCTGACGCGCGGTTCCATTTACGACCGCAGCGGCATTCCCCTCGCCACCAGCTCCTGGGATGAGTTGCTGCGGCACAAGCCGGACTACGAAAAGCTGGGCATATCGGTGGAGAGCGCCTGCGCGAAGCTGGATGGCCGCTACTATCCTTTTGGCGCGGCGATGGTTCACTTCCTGGGCGACGCGCGCACGGGCGAGAAATTCCACGCAACCAATGCGTCGCTGGTGGAGCACGATTCGAATGCCACGCTGCAGGGCTTCTCGGATTATCGCGAGCTGGCCGCGGTGGTGCGCTACCGGCATCAGCCGGGCAATCCCGCGTTTCGGCGGCTGCTGGCGCGCAATCGCAGCGTGCAGACCACCATCGACGCTCCGTTGCAGATGCGCGCCACCGATATCCTGAGCCGCCGGTTACAGGCTGCGCATCTGGAGCACGGGGCATTGGCCATCATGAACGTGCAATCGGGGGACGTGCTGGCATTGGTCAGCCTGCCGGCGCCGGGCGGCAACGGCGCATCCACGCCGGACGAGTTGCTTGACCGCGCGCGCTACGGTCTGTATCCGCCCGGATCGACGTTCAAGCTGGTGACGGCGATTGCCGCGCTGCGCCTCGATGCGGATAACACAAAAGCCACGTTCCACTGCACGCGTCTTGGTGACGGCCGCGCCGGCGTGGTGATCCCGGGCTGGAGGAAGCCCATCCGCGATGACGTCGGCGATGCGGCGCACGGAACGCTGCAGATGGCGCGGGCCATTCAGGTTTCCTGCAACGCATACTTCGCGCAGCTCGGCGTGCACCGCGTGGGCGCGCAGGCGCTGCACGACACCGCGGCGCTCATGGGCATCTCCACGGGTGAGATGCCGGAGCTGAAGAAGATGCTGCCGTTCGCCGCGTATGGCCAGGGTCCCGTTCTGATATCCCCGTTCAAGATGGCTCGGGTGGCCGCGACCATTGCCAACGGCGGCGCGATGCCCGAAGGGCGCTGGGTGATGGACCGGTCGAACGCGCGAACGATGACGCCGGCTCAGATTTTGTCGCCCGAATCCGCCGCGTTCCTGCAGAATGCGATGCGCATGGTGGTGACCGGCGGCACCGCGCGCCGAGCAATGGCCAAACTGGATATCGCAGTGGCTGGAAAAACCGGCACGGCGCAGATGGATGAAGGGCAGCCTCATTCGTGGTTCGCCGGATTCGCTCCGGCGGATGCGCCCGTGGCAGACCGGGTGGCGTTCGCGGTGGTGGTGGAGCATGGCGGCTACGGCGGTCAGTTGGCCGCGCCCATCGCGCGCGAGTTGGTGGAAGCGGCGCGCGATCTGAAGATCTTCCCGGCCCCGCAGGCGAACGGAGGGAAAGGTCCGTAGTGGCGCACGCTTCAGCGTGCTGGTGCGAGCTTCAGCTCGCGCTGCTCGGACTGTGGGCTGAAGCCCACAGCGGCACGCTGAAGCGTGCGCCACAGATTAATCTGAGGTGAAGCATTGATCGACTGGATAGAGAAGCTGGGCCGTACGATTTTCGAAGCGCCTTTCGGCGGCGAGCAGCTCGTCAAAGACGCGCCGGGCATGGCCGAAGTACGCCTTGCCATTCTGGACGAGGTCCGGACACGCACGCACCAGGTGGCCGGCCGCGAGGTGTTTCCGTACAACCTGGTGCGGCTACTGATTCGCGGCGTAAACGACGAGCAGGCGGGCGTGTTTCAGGGATCGTTCTTCTCGCAACTGATGGAACAGGAGCTGAAGGCCGGCCTCACCAGGTTCAACTGCCGCTACCCGTCGGACCTGCGGATCGAGGTGCGCACCACGCCTCACCTGCCGGCGGCCGGCGAGCAATGGCTCACCGTCGAAACCGAATCGCGCGAGGAACCGGCGCCCGCCACGGCGCCGAAGCGCACGGGACGTCTGGTGGTGGTACGCGGGACCGCCAACAAACAGGAGATCCTGCTCACCAAAGCGCGCACGAACATCGGCCGGCCAGTGGAAGTGCAGCGTGAAGACGGTCCATCGCGGCTGAACGACCTCGCGTTCCCGGCGGACAACGAGATCAACCGCAGCGTCTCGCGAGAGCATGCGCACGTGCTGTTTCACAAGCGAACCGGCGAGTATCGCATCTACAACGACCGCTGGTACAAGGGCGGCGCCGCCTGCGGCATCTGGATCATGCGCGACGGACTTAGCCAGGAGGTGCACCGAACCGCGCGCGGGGCTCGCCTCGAACCCGGCGACGAGATCCATCTCGGCCAGGCGCTGCTGCGCTTCCAGATGGACGGCCCGCTGCGCAAGGGCTAATGCACAGACTCAAGTGGGGCCAATCCAGAAGCTCACGAACTATTAAATAAAACCTTCTGCGGCGCGCGCCGGTAAAGCTAATGGTGGGACATGATGGGACGGCCGAGGCGGAACTCGAACAGTTCACCCGAGGCAATATCCAGGCTTTCGAGGCCTTGTTCCGTGACTACCAGCGCGAGGTCTATGGATGGATCATTCGGATCGTACGCGATTCCGGCGCTGCGGAGGATCTTACGATCGAGACGTTCTGGCGCATCTATCGGGCCCGTACGCGGTTCGATCCCCGCCGATCATTCGGCCCGTGGGCTCGCAGGATCGCCACTAACCTCGCCCTGGAGCATCTGAGCAGACACCGTACGGAGAAGCCGCTCGACGACGGCCTTTCCATGCGGGCCGCGGTCGCCCGAACGCCCGACCCCGCCGTTGGGGCCGATATCTGCGCAAAGGTGCTGGCCGCCCTCGATGAGTTGCCCGTGAAGCTCCGGGGCACGGCCACGCTGGCCATGATCGAGGAGAGGCCTTACGCAGAGATCGCCGACGCGCTCGGCATTTCGACCAATGGCGTCAAATCGCGCGTCTTTCGCGCAGTCCGGCTGTTGAGGAAAAAGCTGGAGAAACGAGGAGTGTGTCCATGAATGAACGAGACGAAGCATTGAAAGAGCTGCTGCAGCGCGCCGCGCCTGGTCCGGCGGATCGCGAGCTCAGGCGCGATCTCTGGCCCGAGATGCGCAGGCGGCTCGATCGGCCTCCGGTCCATATTCCCCTGCTGGACCTGGCTCTGGCAGCTACTCTCCTGCTGTGCCTGCTCTTGTTCCCGGAGACGATCCCCGCCGTGCTCTACCTGCTCTGAAACGAGGTTATGTTATGAGGAGCCACATCTATCTTCGTGCCTATATGGCCGGCGTGACCGCGCCCACCGTGATTGTTGTCTTCATGCTGGCCTGCTTTGTCGTGTTGCGTTTCGGCTACAACGTGCCCATCCCGATCGAGCGCTTCCTGGTGTTTCCGCTGGCCATCGTACCGGGACTCTGGGGGTTGTGGAACATGCTGTACATCGTGGTGCGCAGGCATCGCCGCATCCCGCTTGGCGTGCATGGCGCGCTGGTTCCGCTCATCGCCGGCCCGCTCGCGTTCGGCAACGCGTACCTGGCTGGCTTCGCCGTCCCACGCTTCGGCCTGGCCCTCTTCCCGGTCGGCGTTGCCGTCGCAATGCTCGCCTATTATCTGGCGTGGAAATACCTGGTTGGCTTCTTCAACCGTGTGCTGGAAATCGGTTAGTGGCCGAGTGAAAGTTAAGAGCATATCGTATTGGGCAACGACATCCCTCGTCGCGTTGGAAACATTCGCGGGGGGCGTCATAGACCTGACCCACGGGCGGACTGGTGTCGTCAGCGGTCCGTTTGTGACCCAGGTTGTTACCAGCCTGGGATACCCAGTGTACGTCCTGGCGATCCTCGGCATCTTTAAGATCCCGGGAGCAATAGCCCTGGTGGTTCCGGGATTTCTCAGGCTTAAAGAATGGGCGTATGCCGGAATCGTATTTGAGCTGTCGGGCGCTGTTGCATCGCACGTCGCATGTGGCAACAGAGGGGAGGTGATTGCGCCGCTGTCGTTGCTCTGTCTCGCGTTCGTGTCCTGGGCGCTCCGACCTCCGAGCCGGACTCTGGGAGCACCGTTCAATGCGGACGGTCACAAACGGATCGTCCGAGCTTAGCCGGGCCAGGTGGTCGCATCGCTCAGCTCTTCGCCACCAGACGGACGATCCGGCGATTCTTTCCGGCCGTAACAGCCATAATGGTGAGGCGCTCGTTCAGCGCGCGCAGGGCCAGATCGCCGATTTGCCGCTCACGGCTTTCGTAGATCCGGCGCTCGCAGCAGTCGTCCAGGACGAAGCCGGTGAAGTCGCCGAAGCAATCGAACAGCACCTCGCAGACTTTGCCGGTGAACTCCTGGAGGTCCCCCTCGCAGGGGCGGCGGACTGGTTTCGGGAGATAGCCGAGCAGCGATGGCGGGATGTCGTCCGCATCTCCGTTCAGGGCGTCCACACGTCCGGCGATCTGGGCGATGTAGCGTAAAAGCACAGGATACCAGCGGTTGGACCTCGGCAGCGCCTCCCGGCGAGCCTTCAGGATGGCGAGCGTGGTCTCCTCGGCCGGCAGCATCGCCTCGCCGGTGGAAACGGGGATCTTCACCTGGAAGGAGCCGACGATGTAGCGCTCCCAACCCGGCCTGTAACGGGCGGCCGTCCTGGCCAGGGCCGTCTCCGCAGGCGCCGCATGCGCCGGCGCGATGGGACGAGACGGGTTGTAGTCGATATTGCCGCCGGGGTGCCGGTGCGATGCGACCTTTGGGGCGGTCTTCGACGTAATCTGCGGCACGGGCTGAGGAGGTGGCGGCGGGGGCGGAGCCGGGGAGACGCGAACCGGACGCTTGCCGATACGTCGCACAACGATGTTGAACTCCTGCCCGGTCCTTACCGTCTGCGGCAGGTCGACCGTGAACAGCCCCGCATACCATTCGCCCGTTCCTTGCGGGATCGGCACATAGGTCACGCCCTCGATAGCCCTGACCTCGATCGTATGAGCGTCGGCGGCCGTGAGGGGATGCACGCCGTACATCCAGGAGGCGAGTTGGATCACCTCGGCGCTCGAAACCGCGGGCCAGTAGATCCTGGCGGTGGAGCCGGGGGGAACCTCGCCCCAATCGATCATCAACTCGTCGGGCCGGCCGGCGAGAGGGCCATCGGTGGGCGGCGCGCCGCTGGGCTTGACTTCGAAGGTCTGCGGGACGCGGTGCGCGGAGGCGGCCCCGGGATTGTCGCTGGTGGTGACCTGAAGGTTGCGCTGGGCCAATTGATCGCCGCTTTCGGGGGTCGGCACGCTGGCGCCCACGGTTTGAATCGGCGCCCCGGGGTAGGCGATTTGGGCCACCAGGCAGTGGTGGCTCCCACCCGGAAAGGCGTTGGGGATGGCGACGCCGTTCACCGACACGCTGCCATCGTTGACGTTGAGGTAGCAGCCGAAATAGCTCCACTGGGAATCGCCCTGCTGGACGGTGATGGTGAGGTTATTGGCGCCGGTGCCGGTGAAGCCGCCCGTCTGGAACTCGGGATCGGTCGGACTGGTGAAGTTCGGCTGGGCGCTGGTGGCAAAGAAAGGGAGGGTGTGGTTGTCGGAGGGCGCCACGGGATAGTGCGGATTGAGGCCCGTGGGATCGTCGCTGAGATATGTGTAACTGGGGTCCCATGCGGTGTCGGCGGTCTGAGTGCCCCACAGGCGGAAGAATACCCTGACGCCGGTCGCGGCGCCCGAGGACCCTTGAGTGCCGGTCAGGCGCACTCTGGCGATGGCGAAACTATAGTTGTTGTAGTTGTTCCCGCCGATGGTGGAGAACGGCGTGACAGTCGAGTCGGCCGTGAACTCGGTCGACTGCTGGGGAATGATGTTGTTGGTGGGATCGAACGGGTCGATGCCCTGCGGATTGCCGTAGGTTTGGTTCAGGTGGACGAGCAGATTTTGGATGTAGGTGTAGGCGTCGTTGAAGTCGAAGGAGCCAACACCCGAGCTGTGCTCGACGAACTGCGGGCCGCCGGGGACCGGATACTGATATTGCGAGGCGGGCGAGGCTCCGGGGGTGGCGGTGAAGACGCGCAGATCCTCGCTGAGCCAGGGAACGCTGGTATTGGCGGAGACGACATTGGTGAAATAGGGATCGGCCCCGGCGAGGAAGAAGAACTCGGTCGCCGCCGGGAACGGCGTGCTCAGCACGTTGATGGACGAATTGACGGCCGCCGGCGTTTCCCCGGTCGCCGGGAAGGCGCCAAGGGGTTTGGCGAACTCCACGTCGTAGACAAACTGGATCTGTTGGGGAACTTTGGGATTGCTGCTCTGGTGGAGGATGTTGGGCAACGTGGCGGAGAGCCCGGCGGTGACGCCGCCGAAGGCGATGGTTGGGATGGACGGCTGGGCCGCGCCGACGATGTTCAGACTGAAGCCGTCAAGCGCCAGGTAGAAGCCGTCGGTGTAGGTCCCGCCCGTATTCGTACCAATGATGTTGTTGATCTCGTCCTTGCCCCAGGTGTTCTTGGCGCCGACAAAGCTCAGGAAGCCGATCGGCCAGGGATCGTCGGTGTTGGGTCCGGGGCTGGATCCGGGGATGGAGGAGACCTGATTCGGAGGGTAGGCGGCGGCGAGCAGCGAGGCGAAGTACGGAAACGGGTCGGAAGTGTCGCCAGTCAGGTTTTGATAAACGCCGCGCAGGCAGGCCCCGGTAATGGGATTACCGCTCGAGTCCAGACCGGGTGCGGCTTTGATGATTGCCGGGATTGAGAAGCCGAGCTGGTGATAAAGATAATAGAGAAAGAGGATCGAACAACCGGTCCCGGGGCCATTGCCAGCGAACGGCAGGGTCGAGTTCACATAGTCCTTGCGAATCCCGTAGTGGGTGGTTCCATCGAACTCGGTCGAGGAGGGATTGCTGGCAGGGAGCGAAGTATTGAGCCAGGCGTCGGGAGCGCCGTTATTTATCAGGCCGATGCCGGTGAGACCGTTGGCGATCTGGAACTGGGTGGTCAGAAACAGCGAGAGGCCCTCGCCGCAGCTTTCCTCGTCGTTGACGCCAGACGAATAGCCCCAGCCCTTGTGCTGGGCGAGCATTAACATCTCGCAGACCTCGGCGATCATCAGGCAACGCACGAAGGCCGAGCCAGCGCCCTGGTACGGATTCAGCGAGAGGGGCGGCCCCCAGCCTGCGGACCAGCTGCCGCTCTTGTTGTTGAGCGCGGTGACGTAGGTCGGGATTGGGAGCGTTAGGGTGATGGTCACGCCGGCGAACTGGGCCTGCAGCCAGGCGAAGTCGGTCGTCTCGCAGGCGGCGATCACCTGGTTGGTTCTGGCGGGCTCGGGGCCTCCCGGGCCAGCCAGGACGGGGTCGTAGTAGAACTGGTAGTGGGTGGTCGTGCCGCCGCCGGTCAGGCCGGTGGTGACGCCCCATTGGGCGTAGAGGGTCACGGCGGCGGTGAATGTGAAGGTCGAGCCGCCGGTATGGATGGTCCCGCTGCCGTCGGCCGCGGTGTTCCAGTAGAGGAAAACTTCGCCGGCGATCGAGAGGCCGCCGGTGTTGTTGGCAACCGTGACGGTATTGCCGGATACGTAAGTGTTGGAATCGACGGGGACCGTGCCGCCCGTCGAACCGTTTCCGTTGTAGACGACCTGGGCCATGCAGCCTCCTCTGGTTAGCAAGAGACCCCTAAACATAGCAGATCTGGAAGATCACTTCGTCAGGGCGAAAGCGACTGCCTGAAGGAAAAACGCGAGAGCGCTTCACCCGTCATCGGCATGAAAAATGGTCGGATGGCTTGGATTTTGTGTCCAGACCAGAGAGCCACTACCGGTTCTACCCCAACTCGCAGATCGCGTTTCCCTGACAGCAGCGCCAGGTTGATCCCTCGCCGGTATCCGAACGAGTGCGCAGGCTTTTGCGAGCCGGCGAATTATCAGGCAGGCTCTCACGGTCCATCTGGGCGATGACCTGGCATGCGCGTCGCGAGGACCGCAGACGTTCCTGCCTGAAGGGAGTCCCCGTATTCGTGGATCCGCCTGAAGACAACAGGCAACGTGCAAACCTTGTTCGCGGATCCGCATCTCCGTAGTCGCAAACGGCGCGCGTCCGATGACATTTGTCACCCTGCTTCGCTGACGTTCCGCACTGGTTCGGGACGGCGCTTTCGCGCACCATCGGGGTGGGAGAAGCAAATGGTAATTGCAGAACTCAGAAATGTAACAAAACGGTTCGGGCCGGTCACCGCGCTGGCGGGGCTCGACCTGGAACTGGAACGCGGGCAACTGCTCGCGCTGCTCGGCCCGAACGGCGCCGGCAAAACGACGGCCGTGCGGCTGCTGCTCGGCCTGGCTTCGCCGGACGCGGGCGCGGTGCGGATATTCGGACGCGATCCGCGCATCCGCGAGGCTCGCACAAAGATCGGCGCCATGCTGCAGGTGGGCCGCGTGCCCGAAACGCTGCGCGTACGCGAGCACCTGCAACTCTTCGCCAGTTATTATCCGCACCCGCAGCCCTTCGCGGAGACGGTGCGCGCCGCGGGGCTGGAGGGCATCGAGAACCGGCTCTACGGCAAACTCTCCGGCGGCCAGAAACAGCGCGTGCAGTTCGCGCTGGCCATCTGCGGGAACCCGGACATCCTGATTCTCGACGAGCCCACCGCGGGCCTCGACGTGGACAGCCGGCGCGCGCTGTGGCGGCACATTCGTTCGTTCGTGGCGGGAGGCGGCAGCGTGCTGCTCACCACGCACTATCTGGAAGAGGCTGACGCCCTGGCCGACCGCATCGTGGTACTGAACCATGGCCTGGCCGCAGCCGCCGGTACCTCCGCCGAAATTCGCCAGCGCACCGCGAGCCGCAAAATTCGCTGCATCACCGCGCTCGAAGCGGAGCGCATCGCGCAGTTCGCCGAGGCTGTCTCGGTGCGCCGCGACGGCGTGTTCACCGAGATCGTCGCGCCCGACTCTGACGCAATGGTGTTCCGCCTGTTCACCGAAGATCCGCACCTGCGCGATCTGGAGGTGACCGGCGCGGGACTGGAAGAGGCATTCCTGAGCATCACGAAGACTAAGGCCGTGGAGGAGGTAAGACAATGATCAGAGTTTTTCTGCTGGAGATCAAATGCGAGTTTCTCTCGCTGCTGCGGATGCCGCGATACTCGGTGGGGGTGATCGCGTTTCCCGTGATGTTCTATGTCTTTTTCGGCATCGTGCTGCGGCAGGGCAGCTTGTACGGCATCAGCGCCTCGGCGCTGGTCCTGTGCTCGATGGCCGTTTTCGGCGTGATGGCCGCGGCCATGTTCGGGACCGGTGTCGGCATTGCCAGCGAGCGCAGTCTGGGGTGGCTGGACGTTAAGCGCGCCAGCCCGATGCCGCCCGCGGCCGGTTTCGTTGCCCGCCTGGCTAGCGCGCTCATGTTCAGCGCCATCACTACTACCACGCTGTTCGTGCTTGGCTCAACGGCGGGGGGCGTGCGCATGCCGGCGGCGCAGTGGGCGGAACTGGGCGTGACCCTTGTCGCCGGCGCCATCCCGTTCGCCGCGCTGGGATTCTTCATCGGCTATGTGGCCACTGCCAACTCAGCGCCGGCCATGGTAAATCTGGTCGTGATGCCGATGGCATTCTTCTCGGGGCTGTGGGTCCCTCTGGATGCGTTGCCGCGGAGCCTGCACGGCGTCGCGCACGCCCTGCCCGCGTATCATCTGTCGCAGATCGGAATGGCGATTTGCGGGGCCACGGGGCGCGGCGATATTCTCTCGCATGCCACGGCGCTCGCTTCGCTGACGGTGGTGTTCGCGGGCGCCGCCTGGTTGGCGTGGCGGAGGGACGAAGGCCGAGTGCATGTCGGATGACGTAACCAAACCGCGAAAGTATCCGTTCCTGCCGCCGGGCCACGACGACGGCTGGCTGCCGTACATGTGGCTGGTCTATGTCGCCCAGTTCCTGGTGCAGCCGTTGCTCTCCCACCCCTCGGCGGCCGTTTGGGCGCTGGATCTCGCCGCGGTCGCCGTCTTCCTGTTCCTGTATTTCAGAAGTTACTGGGAGCACGGCTGGCGCAGCGTACTGCTGGTTGCGGGCGAATGGGCTCTCGGCATTGGATTCGCGAAGTGGAACCCGGCGTCGGCGGTTTTCGTCGTGTTTGCCGCAGCGGCTCTGGCGCACACCAACGACGTTAAGACGGCGTGGAAAAGGGTGGGCGCGCTGGTGGCCGCAACGGGTCTGGTAAGTTGGGTCTTCAACTTCAGCGCATGGTTCTGGGCTATGGCCATCCTGGCGTCGTTGTTTATCGCCACCATCATCATCCACCAGGAGCAGCGCAGGAAGCTGAACCGCAGGCTCGGGCTGGCGCAGGACGAAATCGACCGACTGGCCCGCATCGCCGAGCGGGAGCGCATCGCGCGCGACCTGCACGATCTGCTCGGTCACACGCTGTCGCTGATCGTGCTCAAGTCGGAGCTGGCGTCGAAGCTGGCCGACAAGGACCCGCAGCGCGCAGCCGAAGAGATCCGTGAAGTGGAGCGCATCTCGCGCGAGACGCTCAGCCAGGTACGAGCGGCGGTGCGCGGATATCATTCGGCCGGTCTGGACGCGGAGATCGACCATGCGCGTGAGGCGCTGCAGTCGGCGGGTGTGGCGTTCGAGGCCAAAGTGGAGCCGGTGACCATTTCGGCTTCGCAGGAAAGCGTGCTCACCATCGCCATTCGCGAAGCGGTCACCAACATCGTGCGGCACGCCGGAGCGAAATCGTGCCAGCTCTGGCTGCGCTGCCGCTATTTCGGATGCGAGCTGGAGATTGCGGACGACGGCCGCGGCGCCGCCACGCCGGAGGGCTTCGGCCTCGGCGGCATGCGCGAGCGCGTGGAATCGATGGGCGGCACGCTGGAGCGCGACGGCTCGCAGGGCATGCGCCTGATTCTGCGCCTGCCATTGCCGGGAACAAGCCGGGTAACATGAGCATCCGCGTACTCATCGCCGAGGACCAGGCCCTGGTGCTGGGCGCGCTTGCCGCGTTGCTGGAGATCGAAGGCGATATCGAAGTGGTGGGGCGCGCGCGCAATGGCCAGGAAGCGCTCGATCTGGTGCGCAGCCTGCGGCCCGATGTGCTGCTCACCGATATTGAAATGCCGGAGATGACCGGCCTCGAGTTGGCCGCTGAGGTGAAGCGCGCGAAGCTGCCGGCGCGCATCGTCATTGTGACCACCTTTGCGCGGCCGGGATATCTGCGCAGGGCCCTGGATGCCGGAGTGTCGGGTTATCTGCTGAAGGATTCGCCCGCCGAGCAGCTCGCCAATGCGGTGCGTCGCGTTTACGCCGGCGGCCGGGTGATCGATCCGGAACTGGCGGCCGAGGCCTGGACCGAAGCCGATCCGCTCACCGACCGCGAGCGGCAGGTCCTGCGACTGGCCGACGAAGGCTCCAGCGGGGCCGATATCGCCGGCACGCTCAGCCTGTCCGAGGGCACTGTGCGGAACTATTTATCGGAGGCGATCAGCAAGCTGGGAGCAGCGAACCGCACCGAAGCCGCTCGCATCGCCAGGCAGAAGGGGTGGCTGTGAGTGACGTGCCCATGGTTTTCATGAAGCTCAGAGGAAAGGCGATCGTCTGCGTGGGGCAGACCATCGGTTTATAGTGGTCCGCCCTCGTGAGTACCTGGCAGACCACGAAGACGATGGTCTGCCCCACCGGGAGCGTTATGATCGTGGAAAATGCCCCCGGACAGTACGGAAACACTGAAGAAGCGCGTCGTCAGCGCGGCGGAAGCAGCCCTGGCTGACCATCAATATGTCAGTGCGATGGAGACGTTCCGCGAGTGGGCAGAGGCTCGCGGACTCCGGCCGACCGAAATCCCCTACGTGCGCAGTACCCGGACAGGACCTCAGGACCTGCAATTCAGCAGGAGCGGAGAGCCGTCCATCGAGAAGGCCTGGCGCACTCACTTCATTTCGCCGGAGCTGCCCGCGCCCAGACGTGAAAAGCTTCAACAGCGTCTGGCAAAGCCTCCGCAACCGGTCGTGTTCGAGATTCTGCGGGACTCGCAGCGCTCGGAATGGGGCGCCGAACTCCCGCGAGGCAGCTTTCTCACGATGGAGGGCGAGCAGGCATTGTGCCTGTCGTGCGCGCGCATGGGCGATCTGGAGTTTCTGCCGGCCGGCGACACGGCCCTCACGCGGCGAGCGACGAAGTACAGCGGACGGACCGGGGTTGTGGTGCGCTTCAGCAGGTCGCGCGGGCGCTACGAGAGGCAGGGCATCCTGGTTGAGGAACCAGCGCTCGAAAAAGCCGACTGGAGTGCACGGAAGACGCCGAGGAACGGGCGAGCGCGCGAGCACGGGACGCTGTCGTTCGTCGGCAGCAGGATGACAAGCTGGTTGCGCGGATGACGGAGGAGATACTCGCGCTATTCCCGGGCTGTCCTCCTGCTGAAGCGCACGGCATCGCCGAACACACGGCTGTACGCGGCAGCGGCCGCATCGGAAGAACCGAGGCGGGCCGGAGTCTGGACGACCGCGCTCCGACTCTCGCTGTGATCGCAGCGATCGGGCATCGGCACACAAATTACGACGAACTATTGGCGAGCGGCGCGGATCGCGCAGATGCGCGGCAGCGGGTGGCTGATCGGGTGGACGAGATCCTGACGAGGTGGAGCGGGTGAAGGCACGCGGAAGACGGTGCGGCAGCGGAACGAGGGCGTCCCGCGCGGTCCGGGGGGACCCCTCCACCAGGGCCCGTTATTCCGTGATTTCGAAAGACCAATTCAGGCCTCCCGGATTTACCGCGGTGAGGCGCAGCGGCGCGCGTTCGGGCGGAACTGTGCGCTGAAACACTCGCACGCCGGCGACGATGCCGGTTGCCTCGCGCCATCGGCGGTCGCCCGTCACCGCTGTCTCCAGCAGCGGAACGTCCGCACGCGCCGCCGCTCTCTGGACCACCACCGTTCCGACGCCCATCCGATCGAGAAAGTCACGGACTTCGGCGGGACGGCTGAATGTCAACCTGTAATCGGCGCCCGCCCATGTGCTCCGCGCAAGCGCTTTGCTGCCGCGCAGAACCACGTGCTCGAACCGACGGTCGTGTAGCGCCATAGCCGCAACAAAGGCGCCCTCCATGAGAGGGTCGCCGGCAACGAGAGACACGCGGTCGAGTCGGGGAAGCCTGGCAAGAGCGCTGGAATACCCGAGATCCGGCTGACGCAGCGCCGGGGCCGCGTTGACGATCACCGCCGCACAGCCGAGCACGGCCATGGCGGGCCGCAGTTTTCCGAAGCTCCAGTTTGCTGCGTACCGCCATCCGGCCGCCCCCAGAACCGCCACCGCGGGCGCCGCGGTCATTAGATAGCGCGGCTCCCACAGCGGGTTGACGAGGGCGAAGAAGATCCAGTTGGCGGCAACCAGCGCCGCCATTGCCGTCCATCGGCCCCGCTGACCTTGTCCGACGATCCGCACGGACGCCAGCAGCGCGAGGGCTGGAACGAACCAGGCCAGCGCACGTCCGCAGCGCGGCGCCCACAAAAGGGCATTTGCCCCAATGCTCGCCACCGATATCGGCAGGGACTGCCGCATGAGAACAGGGGCGCCGATTACGGCCGTGACAACAACGGCGATGACTGCGATGCGCGCCGGAGTGATTCGGGCCCTGGTCATCCACAGCGCCAGCGCGGGGACGAGGAGCACGATCAGGCCGCGTCCGTGCGTGCCCACAGCCAGCGCCGCCAGCATCCCGGATATCAGCGCATACTTCCGCCGTCCGAGTTCCAGGTAGAATCCGTAGGCCACCGCGGCCGCGAACATCAGCGCGCCGAGCGGCAGATCCGGCATGATCGTACTGGCAGCGGTTCGTACCAGCGGCGCGGTGGCGAATATCAAAGCGCACGCGAAAGCGGCAACCTCACCGCAATCGCGCCGGGCGAATTCGTAAATGCCGATGCAGAGCGCTGCGCACAGCGCGGCCATAAACGCCAGCATGGCCGCCTTGCTGCGCCCGAACAACAACATCCACAACGCCGATGACGCGTAGAATACGGGCGGCCAATGTCCGATCGCAACCTTCGGGTAATGAAGGTAGAACCTTTGCGCGAACTGCATGGGCGGCGCGGGGAATCCCGCCGCGATATAGTCCCGCACCAGCAAAGCAGATACGAAGTGCGCCGCTTCGTCCGGCGATGACAAATCGGAGCCGTAAGCGCCGGACCGCAATTGCAACGCGACCACCGCAGTCGCCAGCAGCAACCACACACCCGAGCGCCGCGCCACGGTTCGGACATTCACGCCGAAACCGCGCCCGGAGCTTACCTGAGGCGTCGTGACAGACAAATGCCATCGTACCTCAGGCAACAGACGAGGCGGCTCGATGGCCGCTGATATGATGCAATTCTGTCGTATGCCCGACACCCGCGAACTCATTCTTCTGACTCAGATGGCCGCCGGCCGCGAGACCCTGCCGTTGCGCAGGCGTTTCAGCTCCTGGATAAAACTGGCGCTGCGGGGACTGGTGGTGGCGACGTCGGGTTCTCCTCTGCGATCCTTTTACGCCGCCATCTATCGAATGCACGTGCAGTACGCCGTGCGCGCGCTGATGCGGTTTCCCGGCACTCGCGCCATTTATGCGACGCGAGGGATGGCGTCCGGAGAGATCGTCTATGGGGTCAGCGACATCGATATGGTCATCATCGGCGAGTGGACGGCGGAGGAGCATCGCCGTGTCCTGGCCAGGGTGCGCCATCTCAGCCGGCGGTCGCCGCTCTACGATTCAACGCTCTGGCAGCAGGTGCATACTCTGGCCGAAGTTCGCAGCCTTGCGGAAACGGACTACTTCTTCCAATCGCGCTTCCACCAGGGCCGCTCGCAATGGAAACTCCTCGCCGGAGACGAAGTGAGGCCGGCCATTCCAGCCGCGCCGCCGGAACGCATGGCAGGCGGCTACTACATGGAGCTCAGGAACTGGTGGCTGCACTTCATCATGAGTGCATTTGGCGCTGGGCCGACGGCGCGCGACGCGATCTTTCGCAACAGCATCTGTTACAAATCGGCGATCGAGAGTCTCAATATAGCCGCTGCGATCGAGGGCGGGAGTCCGGCGAAATCTCGCGCTGAGGCGCTGGCCGGAGCGCTTGGGTCGGCGGCGCCGCACGACCGGCTGATTCTCGAACGGCTCGCTCGGAGCGCCAGGCGGCATCACCGGGTTTACGAAGGCGACATTCAGAATGACAGCCTGCAACTGCTGGTCCCCCTGCTGGAGCGCGCCCACGCCGCCCTCGCCACCGCGCCGGTATTTCAACCCGCATCGCAGGGACTGCAGATTGACGCCGCCGGGGCCGAAACGCTGGTCTCCGCGGCCGCGCGGGAACATGCTCGCGCCATCGCCGCGCACGCCAGGGATTCGTGGCCGGGCTATCGCAGCGCCTCACTGCTGCCCAGCGTGGCATGTTTTGCGCCGGACGACCTGCTGCTTTTACTGGAAGTGGACCCCGGCTCGCTGCCCCACGCCCGGGAAATCCAGAAGCTTTGCCGTTTACACGCGGACGCGCGGCCTTCTCTGCCGCAGCGCGTGGCCTTGTATCTTCTGCTGCCGCATGGCGCCTATCAACTGGATCTGCTCAATCCCATTGAAATGTGGCGCGTTCTCCTGTGTCCCGCGGCCAATCCCGACGTCTTCTCTCTGCTGGGCCGTCCCGAGTTCACGACCGACGGCGCCCCGGTATTCGCGGCCACTCCGCCGGTATGGACGGTCTTTGCCAACCAGCTTGTCAATGAAGAACTCAACGTACGCCGTTCCGCGATGGCGGCCGTCGACCCAGCCGCATTCCCGGATTCGCGCGAGATCATGCGCAATATATGGAGGCATCTCCAGTTGGAGATCATTTCGCGAACGACTGCCGCGGGCTACACGCTGGCGCCGCTGACGCCGGCTGCGATTCAGCGGGCATTCAGCACGTTCGGGATTCCGTCCGCTTCGGTCCTCGATGAACTGCGAGAGGCTTATGAGGCGCAGCCTGGGGGCGCCGCTGCCGATGTGCGTCCACTCATTCCCCGCCTGATGGCCATGGCGCAGAGCCTCCGCTGAGCGCAAGGAGGCTTGAAAAGCCTCCGCAGGCTCTCCAGAAACTCATGCCCCTGGGCGTGTGTAGCGGTCAGTGTTTGGAAGGGCGGAGTGTTGGCTGGGCCGTGAGACGCCGTCGCGATGAACGGGAGTGCGGGGCTGAGGCACACTACCGACGAGCGACCGTGCAGGGATCGACAGGGTGCTGCGGGATGTATGGCGCTCAGTTGGTAGTCGCCACTGGGACGAGTTGCAGTCCGCGGGCTCGCGCCTGAGCCTGCAGCGCCGCCAGTTCCCGTTGCTCGCGTTTATCTTCGAACTGCCGGGCTCCCCGGTCCACCCACGCGTGGCCTTTGGTCAGGAGTCGGTACACCAGCACGGCCAGGTAGCGCGCCATGGCTTTCACGGCCACAGCCGGCGACTTGGCCTTCCGGCGCAGATGGCGGTAGCGGGCCCCCAGGTAACTCTGACTGTTGAGCAGAGTGGTAGCCCCCATGCGCAATACGTCGGCCACGCGGTTTTTCACTTTCCGCTTCGGTCCTCGCACCGGCTTGCCTCCACTGCTGTTCTGCGTCCCGGTGAGCCCCAGCCAACTGGCGAAGTGATTCTCGTCGGCGAAGGCGCTCAGGTCGGTGCCGACTTCCGCAACGATGGTCAGTGCCCCGCAGACGCCCACGCCGTCGATGGAGGTTAAATCCACTCCGCAGATGCGCTGCAGTTCCACTTTCAGATCCGTCACCTGCGGTTCGTTGCCGCGCTTCTTCAATTTCCTGCCCCGTTTGGGCGGCAGTGGTTGCGCCTCTGACGCCGCCGGCGGCGGCTCCAGCGTACGAGCCGGCAGGGCGGCCAGATACCGTTCCAGTTGGCGGTCGCACTCCTCCATCTGCCGCTGCGTGAACCGATAGCTCTCGCGAGCCTGCCGCAGTTCGAACAACAGGTCTTCCCGCCAGCTCCCTTCCAGACTGTGCGCCACTTCCTCCCGGCTGGCCCGAATATGCGGATCGCACAAATCCGCCAGCGCGTACGGGTCGCGCTCGCCGTCCAGGACGGCCCCGATGATCGCCTGTCCGCTCACGCCGCTGACATCGCTGATGGTGTTGGCCAACTGCACGTTCATCTTCGTGAGCGCTTTCTGCATGTGCTGAATGGCTCGCCCCGCGTCCTCGACGTGCCGGTGGCGCAGCCGCCACAGCGTGCGCATGCCTTGCAACTGCGCCGGCAGGTGGAAGGAATCGTGCAACAGTCCGTAACGGTGCAGCTTCATCACCCACTGACATTCCTGCACGTCGCTTTTGCGTCCAGGCACGGTGCAGGTATGTTGCGCGTTGGCCAGAACCACCTTTAAACCGTGCTGCAGGAGAACGTCGAGCAGCGCGATCCAATACACGCCGGTGGCCTGCATGGCCACGGTATCGATGTGGCAGGCCAGCAGCCATTTGGCCAACTCCTGCAGATCCGCGGTCCAGCTGCCGAATTCGCGCACCGGCTCGGGATCGCGGTCCGGCGGCACGGCCACGAAGTGGCTGGCGCTGCCTACGTCGATGCCGGCAGCGTTGGGGTGGATGACGTTCAGGGTGGGATCGCTGGCGGCTACTCGCTGGGCCAGCTTACGACGCTCACTGCGGTTGAGACGCCCGGCCTTCAGGCGCTCGAAAGTGGACTTCCGCTGCTTCTTCATGCCATACTCCTGCTGTCTGAATTGGCAGACCCGGGCTCGGCTCGACTCGCGAAGAAATACAGACTCTCCAGCGGGGTAGGGCCGGGCCTTTTTGCAAGGCCGACTCTCCACCAATCAATGCCTCGCGGCAGTCGAAATCATGCTGAAAGACGGGCACAAAGGCGCCAGACTGTTTTGCGACCATAGCTTGCCGCCCGAGCCTGCAGCTACCAGAATGCCCCTAACTCGACCCGAGTTTCAGGTTCAATGCATCGTCCGCTTCGGGCGATGCATCTGCTGAAAGCCCAATGCCATATAGTTTTCCCGCTTTCGAACACCTGGCCGATGTGGGGCGGGCGCCCTCGCCCGCGGCCGGCGCCCCCGCCGGCCTGCTCCCATACGCGACAACTCTACTCTCCGCGCGGCCAGCGGGGCCGGGGGGCCTGCCCCACAAAAGGGACTTCGACTCAGCTCGCCGTCGAAAACTATATGGCATTAGGCTGAAAGCCTGCCCCACTCCGCGGCTCAGTAACATGCCACAGGGGTGCTGAGCACGCGCTCGACGAAGGCGCAGGCGCTGTCGATGCCATCTTCAGCCAGGATCCGCTTCTGAGCGGCGCGCACGCTCTCGCCGTACCGCGGCCGGTTCAGCAGCTCGGAGATGAGTGAAGCAGCTCGGCGGCTGTCGTACCGATCGCGCCAGATGGAGCGGCCGAATCCTCTGCGCTCGACGCGGGCGCCGTTATCCGGCTGATCCGCGGCGAACGGTACGACCAGCATAGGAACGCCCGCCCGCAGGGTTTGGGCGATGGTGCCTATGCCTCCCGAATGGACCACGAGCTTCGCGCGGGGAAACAGGCGCGCATAGGAAGCGTACTCCTGGACCGCCACGCCATCGGGGAGCGCGCCGCGCAGCCGGTTCCGCTCATCGTAGCCGGTGAGAAACACGGCCCGGCAGCGCACCTGCCGCACGGCCTCGAGACTCTGCGCGTAGAAATCGTTCGCGTCGGTGGAGGCGTCCGAGCCGAGCGTGAATACAATGGGCGGCTCTCCGGAATCCAGAAAGCGCATCAGGTCCCGCTCAGGCTCACGCCGCGGTTCATCGTAAAATGCGAAGCCGGTCACCTCGGTATTGGCCGGCCAGTCCGGTTGCGGCTCGCCGAGAACGCGGGAGAACATGGCGAGCGTGCCGTCGGGAGACATCATCCCGGATGTAGCGGGATTGCGGCTGTCGGGCGGAAGCCCGGCGCGCGCCCTCAGTTCGTGAACCGGCGTAAACCACGGGCGCGTCGCTCTGTCGACGAGCGCATGCAGAATCCGATGCGGCAGGGGTCCGAGGCCCCGGACCGAATTGAACCTCGCCAGAGGCGGAAGCACGGGGGGATCGCAGGCGGAGAGGAAGATGCCGGGCGACAGAATCACCGATATCCATTTCAGCCCGAGCCTGCCGGCCACGATGGGAGTCGGAAACAACACGGCGTGATTGACGACCAGATCGGCGCCGCGGCATGCCACGCACAAATCGTCGTACGTTTCCTGAACACGGGGAAGCACCAGCGTTTTAAGCACATACTGGGTTCCGTGTTTGATGTCGTGGGCGTGCCTGGCGATCTCGTGCGAAGAGTTCATCTCGTCCGCCAGATCCGGCCGCAACGGGAAGTAATCAAGGTTCTCGCGCTCGACGCGCGCCTGGTAGAAAGGGGAAGTGGCGATGGCTACGTCATGCCCGCGGCTTTTCAGAGCCGCTCCGAGCGCCAGATACGGGTGGAAGTCGCCGAGGCTGCCCAGCGTGGCAAGAACAATACGACTCAAAACCCGCACCAGAGCGCAACGTGTGGAGCGTACACGGACCGGCGTCCTTCATCCTCGCGATAAGCTAACGTAGACACTTGATCGGAGCATATCCCAAAGTAACCGTCGCCGTCCCTTTGTATCGCTCGAACCGCTTCCTGCCGATTCTTACCGCGGCGCTGGAAGGGTTCGAATACCCGAATCTGGAGTTCATCGTCTCCGATCGCCACCATGAGGATGATGCGATCGAGCGGCTTCGGGAGCATTTTGGGGCCGATCGGCGATTCCGGTTCATGATCGCGGAGGACGCGATCGACTGGGTGAGTCACTATAACCTGCTGCTCCGCGAGGCGACGGGCGACTACTTTCTATGGGTTTCGCACGACGACTCTTATTCGCCGGGCTATATCGCGGAACTGGCGAAGGCGCTCGATGATAACCCCGCGGCCATCGCAGCGCACGGCCGTGTGGAACGCATCACTCTGGGCGGCGAACGCTTACTGTCGCCTCCGCCGCCTCCGCCGGGCTACGGGCGTCGGCCCAACCCGTTACGAGCGTACCGAATCATGCTCAGCAAGCTCCATGTGTTCCACGGCATGTTCCGCAGGCGAATGCTGGTGGACCGGCAGCTCTGGATTCGGCCCACAGCCGCGAATATCGGCGCCGATGCTCTGTGGATCTACACGGTGGCGCTGCTGGGCGAAGTTCAGTTCACCGGCGCCTGCACGTTCACGAAACGCTATTATCCGTCCAGCACGCACAAACTGTGGGACGGCCTGATGCGCCCGCGGTATGTCCTGGACCTGGCGCGGGTGACTGATTCTTACCTCGATGACTACGCACCCACAAAGGTTCAATGGCTGGCCGGTAAGGCGATCGCGTGGCTCGGCTGCGGACTCTGGTATCTGCGGGTCAGCGTACGCATATGGAGGCGGCGGCTGAGGAACGGAGCACTCAGCCGCGCATAAACCGCCTTCGGGCCTGGTGGGGCGGTCCCCCCGGACCGCGCGGGACGCCCTCGTCCCGCTGCGCCAGGCGAAGGCAGGGGCCTCCGCGCGGGCGAGGGCGCCCTCCCCACCAAAGAAAACTAGTACCAAGGTTCAGAAAAGTATTGCGAAGTACAGGACTTCCGTGCCACTATCTCATTTAGGTGGCCGAAAGTGGCTACCAGTGGGTTGAAGTGGAGTCAAACCCGAGTCCAACTACGATGGCGGAGCCCCCTCTGGGTATCTACCCTGCTCGTGTGGACGAGAAGGGCAGGCTCAAACTTCCCTCAGATTTCCAGCAGTACCTGAACGCCACGTTCGCGGCCGACGGAACCGACGCGCGGGTGTTCATTACCAGTCTGGATCTGCGCATAGCACGAATTTATCCCATTTCGGTCTGGAAGCAAAACGAAATGTTGCTGGCGCAGGAGAAAGAGAACCCCGAGGCCGCTCGCCGCGTGGTGTTTCTGGCGAAGGACCTGGGCGGCAGTTCGGAAGTGGACAGCCAGGGGCGGGTGCTGATGCCGGCGGAGCTGAGAAAGATGCTGAACCTCGAAGGTCAGCCGGTGTTTCTCGATTGCTACAAGAACCGTATCAGCGTTCTCTCGAAGGAAGTGTTCGAGGAAGAGCAGCGGCGCTCGCGCGAGCAGGTGCGAGAGAACCTGCTCTACATGGAGCAGAAGGGGCTCTGGTAAGCGGTATGTATGCACACGCCGGTCATGCTCGCCGAGACGCTGGATTATCTGGCGATACGGCCGGACGGCGTGTATCTGGACGCAACGGCGGGTCTGGGAGGGCATTCGCGGGCCATTGCCGAGCGGCTCACCACCGGCCTGCTGATCGCCAGCGACCGGGACGCGCAATCGCTGGAGATGGCGCGGCAGAATACGGCCGAGGTGGCGCCGCGGATTCGTTATCAACGGGCGAGCTTTGCGGAACTGCGCGCGGCGCTGGACGCGGCGGGCGTAGGGAAGGTGAACGGGCTTCTGGCGGATCTCGGCGTGAGCCGTTACCAGCTCACGGACGCGGAGCGTGGGTTCTCCTTCATGGCCGACGGACCGCTGGACATGCGCATGGATCGGAGCCAGCCGGCAACGGCCGCCGATCTGGTGAATTTCAACTCGGAGAAGGAACTCGCCGATCTGCTGTACCGACTCGGCGAGGAAAGGAGGTCTCGCGGAATAGCCAGAGCAATCGTTCGGGCACGCCCGATCCACACCACCGGGCGACTGGCACGGGTTGTGGAAGAGGCTGTGCCCCGAACGGGACGCCTCCATCCGGCCACGCAGACCTTCATGGCGTTGCGGCTGGCAGTCAACGGGGAACTGGAGCAACTGGACGAGCTGCTGCGGCTGGGGCCGGAGCTGGTGAGCGCGGGCGGGCGGATCGTAATCGTCACGTTCATGTCGCTCGAGGATCGCAGGGTAAAGCGGAGTTTTCAGGAGTGGGCGCGGCAGGGGCGTGCCGTCATTGTGACGAAACACGTCGTGAAACCGCGGGAGGACGAGGTAAGGACTAACCCTCCGTCGCGCAGCGCGAAGCTGCGGGCGGCGGAGATGAAATGAGCGGGTAACCATGGCAACGCTGGCAACGATTTTCGACAAACTGACACTGGCGCGAAGCGCTGACCCGTCCCCCGTGCGGGTACGCGAGACGGCGGACGATTTCCTCATCCGTGCAATCGCGAACGAGGACGTGTACATCTTCGTCAAGAAGATCGACAACTCGATGGTGGTGCGGGAGGCCGATCCCGCCGCGCGGCGCACGTGCTGGAAAGTGATCGGAGCCGGCGTAATCAGCACCGTGGCGCTCATGTGCATCCTCGCCCCCAGCCTGTACGGGCTGCTGGCGGGATATCGGCTCGAGGCGCTGCGCCATGAACGGCAGCAACTCGAGACGAGCCGCGCCGCTTTGGAACTGCAGGAAACGCGGCTGCTCAGTCCCGAACGTCTGGACGAGCTTGCCCGCAGGCAGCAGTTCGTCGATCCTTCGCCCGACCGCATTGTCTACCTCGAGGGCAAGGACGGCTCCCGTCTGGCGAAGAACACGGCGCCGCAGGCTACAGCCGCGCCGGACGCCCGCTGACGCGCGCGGCTCAGTTGCCAGGCCGCGACCGCGAGAGAGCGGAAATGCCATGGAAGAGTACGAATCCAAAGAACTCGAGTTGTCCATGCGCCGGGTTCGCTGGCTGGCGCGGTTCGCATTCTTCTGGGCGCTCCTGATCGTTGTTCGCCTCGTTCAGCTGCAGATCGTGCGGCACGCCGAGTTTCGCCGCCTGGCCACGAATCAACAGGAACATCTGGAAAAAGTGCAGCCGCCTCGCGGCGCCATTCTCGACCGCAACGGCGAGCGCCTCGCCATGAGCCTCCCGGTGGACTCTGTATTCCTGAACCCGCTGCAGATACCCGATCCCGCGCTGGCTTCCGAATTACTGGCGAAGATCCTGAACCTCGATCAGCGGAAGCTGTTGGCGGACATCCGCGAAGCCGTGGAGAATCATCGCGGGTTCATCTGGGTGAAGCGCCGGATCGATCCCGAAGAATCGGAGCGGCTGCGCGGATTGAAACTGGAATGGATCGGCTTCGACAGCGAGAGTCGCCGCTTCTACCCGTACAAGTCGCTTGCCGCCCACGTGGTAGGCAGCGTGGACACCGACGAGAAAGGGCTGGAGGGCGTCGAGCGCCGGCTGAATAACGATCTGACAGGCCGCGTGGGGCTGGTCCGCGTCAGCGCCGATGTGCAGCAGCACGATTTCGATTCCGAACCGGCGAGCGCGCCCGCGGAACCGGGCCGCGATATCCATCTCACCATCGACAGCCGAATTCAGTACGTCGCCGAGCGCGAGCTGAAGGCCAGCATGATCAAACACCACTGCTACACCGGCAGCCTGGTGGCCATGAACCCCGCGACGGGCGAGATCCTGGCGCTGGCCAGCTATCCAGCGTTCGATCCGAACGAGCCGGTGCATAAGGACGACGACCGGACGGTCCGCTTCAACAATGCCGTATCCGTGCCGTTCGAGCCCGGCTCGGTGTTCAAGGTGGTGACGCTCACGGCCGCGCTGGAGACGACAAAGCTGAAGCCCGAATCGATTATTAATTGCGGCGGAGGGGTGTTGCACATCTTTGGCCGCACCATACACGATCATGAGGCTTACTCGTCGCTGTCCATGGCCGACGTGCTGGCGCACTCGAGCAACATCGGGGCCATCCACATCGGGCTCACGGTGGGCCGGGACAACATGTACGACTATGTGCGCCGGTTCGGGTTCGGCGTGAAACCGGGCCTGCCGCTGCCGGGCGAATCGCCGGGTCTGGTATGGCCGGCGAAGCGATGGCAACCCAGCTCGCTTGCTTCCGTATCGATGGGGCATGAAGTGATGGTCACCACCGTGCAGCTAGCCCGCGCATGTTCAGTGATCGCAAATGGCGGCTATCTGGTGAAGCCGACGCTGGTGGCCGGAGCTCCGCCGGTTCAGCGCCGCGTGATTCGTCCGGAAACCGCGATTACCATGCGCCGGCTGATGGAAGGCGTGGTGCTTTACGGCACCGGCAGGTTCGCGCGTCTGGCTGGTTACAGCGCGGCTGGAAAGACGGGGACCGCGCAGATCGTGGATTTGAAAACGCACCATTACACGCACTTCTACAATTCATCGTTCATGGGTTTCGCGCCGGTGGTGAACCCGGCCATCGTCATCGTGGTGACGGGGAACGGGTCGAGCGGCAATGCCGGTTATGGGGCCGAGGTGGCCGCGCCCGTTTTCAAAGCGGTGGCGGAAGCGGCGCTCCGGTACATGGACATCCCCAGGGATTTGCCCGATGTTGTTCCCAGCCCGGACAACAAGGTCGATACCAACGACCTTGCCATTGCGGATCTCGGATCCGATCGTCTCCCGCTGGATTCTCCTGACGAGACCGCTACCTACGCGGTTGCCGAGGGAGACCAGCGGGAGGCTCTTTTACCCGCGGCGGCGGTTCCGGCGAATTTCGTGAGCGGTCCGAAGGCGCCGAACTTCGTAGGGATGACAATGAAAGAAGTGGTGCAGGAATCGTCGGCGGATGGGATTCAGGTTGAGTTTCTGGGACACGGTATCGCGCGGGCGCAGGTTCCGCCGGCCGGCACGATGCTGCCGCCGGGTGAGCGGGTAAAGGTGCAGTTCGCCAGATGAATTGTGAACAGGCAAGCCGGCTGCCACTTGTGGGGCGGGCGCCTCGCCTGCGGCCGACGCCTCGTCGGCCTGGTCGGTACTTTCTGAACGCGTGTTGCAATGGACCAGGCGGGCGGGGCGCCCGCCGCAGGCGAGGCGCCTGCCCCACACGGCACACATGACGCTCGAACAACTGCTCGCCGGCGTTGCCCTCAGGACGGCTCTGCCCGCCCTCGAGATCGGCGGACTCGATTACGATTCCCGCCGGGTGCAGCCGGGATTCGCTTTCTTCGCGTTCGCGGGCGCGAACGTAGACGGACGAAAGTTCGCGGCGAGCGCGTTCGAGCGGGGCGCCGTCGCGGTGATCAGTGATCTGCCCGCGCCGGATGGATGGACCGAGCCGTGGATCGAGGTGGAACACGGACGCGCGGCGCTCGCCCAGGCTGCTCGCAATTTCTACGACAGCCCCGACCGGCGGCTGTGCGTCACCGGCGTCACCGGCACGAACGGCAAAACCACTACGGCATTTCTGATCGATGAGATGCTGCGATCGGGCGGCCGGACCACCGCGCTGGTGGGGACCATCGAGTACCGCATGGCCGGGACGAAGCTGGCCGCGGTGAACACAACTCCCGAATCGCTCGATTTGTACCGGATGTTTCACGACCTGGAGCAGGCCGGAGGCACGCACGTCACCATGGAAGTGTCATCGCATGCGCTGGCCATCGGCCGCGTGGATGGCATGCAGTTTCACACTGCTCTGTTTACGAATCTGACGCGCGATCATCTGGATTTCCATCACACGATGGAAAACTACTTCGCCGCCAAGAGCCTGCTGTTTCGCCCCGAACACGCGGCGCCTCCCGCATACGCCGGCATCAACCATGACGATCAGTGGGGACAACGGCTGGAGACCGCGCCGGAGACTCGCGTCCTTCGATACGGCTTCGAAGAGGGCGCCAATGTTCGAGCAAGGGATCTGTCGGTGAGCTTCGAGGGCCTGCGCTTCACCATCGATTTCGACGGCCGGGCGATTCCGATTCAGTCGCCGCTGGTGGGCCGCATGAACGCTTACAACATTCTTGCGGCGTTCTGTGCGGGCGTCAGCTACGGCCTGGACGACTGCGCCATACAGCGCGGCGTGGCCGAATGCGCCGCCGTGCCTGGCCGTTTCGAGCGGATCAGGCAGGGCCAGCCGTTTCTGGTTGTGGTGGACTACGCCCACACCGACGACGCTCTGCGCAACGTCATCTCAGTCGCCAGAGGCCTTGCGCCGAAGCGCATTGTGACGCTGTTCGGGTGCGGCGGCGATCGCGACCGCTCGAAGCGCCCGCTCATGGGAATGGCGGCCGGGGAACTGAGCGATTACGTGGTGCTCACCTCCGACAATCCGCGATCGGAAGATCCGCTTTCCATCATGAACGACGCGCTGGTGGGGCTGCGGCGCTACGACACGCCGCACGCCGTGGAGCCCGATCGCGAGAAGGCGATCCGGCTGGCGCTCCACGAGGCGCAGCCCGGAGACATTGTCATACTGGCAGGAAAAGGTCACGAGACTTATCAGATCCAGGGGCCAAAGACCATCCACTTTGACGATCGTGAGGTGGCGCGGAACGTGTTGGGGGAGCTGGGCTACTATGCAGGCTAAAAGCCTACTCTACAATCCGATCGACAGTAGAGCAGGCTTTCAGCCTGCAGGGCACAACTGACCATGGAGTTCACGCTGGGAGACATCGCCAGAGGGCTCGGCGTCCCGCTCCCTCACGGTCACGGCTCAGAAACACCGCGCGGAGTGACTGGCTTCTCCATCGACACGCGCACCATCGCTCCCGGCGATCTGTTTTTCGCGCTGCCAGGCCCGAACTACGACGGCGGCGCGTTCGTGCGTGAAGCGTTCGCCAAAGGCGCCGTCGCCGCCATCGCCGACCGCCCGGCCGAAGGTGGGCCGGTGCTGGTTATCCCCGATGCGCTGTGCGCGCTGCAGCGGCTGGCTGCGTGGGCCCGGCGGCGCTGGGCCGGCGACGTGATTGCCATCACCGGCAGCGCCGGAAAAACCTCGACTAAGGAAGTGGTGGCCGATCTGCTCTCGACCGCCATGAAAGTGGGCCGCACGTCAGGCAATTTCAATAACCACATCGGCGTTCCGCTGTCGCTCCTGCGCATGCCCGCGGATGCGCGCGCCGGAGTCATCGAGATTGGCATGAACCACGCCGGCGAGATCGAAAAGCTGGCGGCCATAGCCTGCCCGCGCGTGGCCGTGGTCACCAACGTGGGTCACGCCCACGTCGAGTATTTCGAGAACGGCATCGAGGGCGTGGCCGCGGCGAAACGGGAGCTGGTGGAAGCTCTGCCGCCCGGCGGCATCGCCGTGCTGAACGGGGACGATCCGCGCGTGGCGGGTTTCCGAAGCGCGCACAGTGGACGCACCGTCACGTTCGGCATTCGCGAGCCTGCCGATGTCCGCGCCGAAGATGTCGTGCCGGATGAGAACGGCGCGCGTTTCCGCGTCGCGGGCATTGAGTTCCGGACGCCGCTGACCGGACGCCACGCCGTGCTCAACATTCTGGCCGGCATCGCCGTCACCGATATTTACGGGATCGAAACCGCGAGTCTGGTGGATGCCGTCGCCGGACTCGCGCCGCCGCGCATGAGAGGTGAGTGGCTGCGCCAGCGCGGTATTCTGATACTTAACGATTGCTACAATTCAAACCCCGATGCCGCTCGCGCAATGATTGATGTGCTGCGCGAAACACCGGCCGAGCGCCGGATTGCCGTGCTTGGGGAAATGCTCGAGCTTGGACGCTGGTCCGAGGACCTGCACCGCGAACTTGGTCGTTACGTCGCGGAGAGCAGGATTTCTGTGCTCATCGGGATACGCGGCGCTGCCCGTCACATGGTAGATGCAGCCGTGGAGGCGGGCCTCGCCAAAGCCGCCGCGTACTTTTTCGATACTCCCGAGAGCGCCGGGGACCAGTTGCGCGGAATGGCCAGAGAAGGCGACGCTATTCTCTTCAAGGGATCGCGCGGCGCTCGCGTGGAGAAGGCCCTGGAAAGGTTTATGGCTTAGCGTGCTTTACTGGCTGTTCTACGAAGAACTCTTCCAGCATTACCGGCTGTTCTCTCCGTTTCGCGTTTTTCAGTACTCCACATTTCGCACCGCGTGCAGCAGCCTCACCGCTCTGTTCCTGTGCATCGCGCTGGGACCGTGGCTCATCCGCAGGCTGAGGGAGCTACAGATTGGCCAGCATATCCGCGAAGACGGGCCCAAATCGCACATGGCCAAAGCGGGTACGCCCACCATGGGCGGCATCCTGATTGTCATCTCCATCGTGGTTCCGACGCTGCTGTGGGCGAACCTTGCGAATGTTTATCTCTGGATTGCGATCTTCGGTCTGCTGGCATTCGGGGCCATCGGCTTCTGGGATGACTACACGAAGATGAAGCGCATGCGGAATCTGGGGCTCACGGCGAAACAGAAATTGGGCCTGCAGATTGCGGTGGCGCTGATCGTCGGGTTCATTCTGCTGGGGCTGCACGCCAATGGCATGTACTCCACCACTCTCAACGTGCCGTTCACGAAAACATTCAAGCCCAATCTGCTGATTGAAGGCCTTACGCACAACATGTTCACGTACCCGCTGGCGTTCATTGGGTTCTACGCGTTCATGATGCTGATTCTGGTGGGCTCGACGAATGCCGTGAACCTGACCGACGGTCTGGATGGTCTGGCCATCGGACTGATGGTCATCGCGGCGGGCGCCATGACGGTGCTGACGTATGTGACGGGGCACATGAAGTTCGCCGAGTACCTTGGCCTGGCTCGTCTGCCGGGCGCTTCCGAGCTGACCATCTTCTGCGGCGCGCTGACGGGCGCGTCCATTGGCTTCCTCTGGTACAACGCGCATCCGGCTGAGGTGTTCATGGGCGATGTCGGGTCGCTCGCGCTGGGCGGAAGCCTGGGCCTGGTGGCGGTGCTGATCAAGCAGGAGCTGCTGCTGCCGTTCATCGGAGGCGTGTATGTGATTGAAGCGCTCTCGGTGATTCTGCAGGTGGGCAGCTACAAGCTGCGTCATGGCAAGCGAATCTTCCGCATGGCGCCGCTGCATCATCATTTCGAGGCGCTGGGGTGGCGGGAGTCGAAGATTATCGTGCGTTTCTGGATTGCGGGTCTGGTGATGGCGCTGTTCGCGCTGACGACATTGAAACTGCGATGACCGAGGGTTCTCAGAGTGGCGCTTGTCAGTCGGCCAGGCGGCTTAACAAGCCGCCGCAGGCTAACAGGCTGCCCCACAAAAGGGCATCAGGCTCCAATAGAGCACTGCGCAGGTGGTTGATTCGAGTGGGGCAGGCGCCTCGCCTGCGGCGGGCGCCTCGCCCGCCTGGTTCGGCGGAAGACGCATTCAGAAGATACCGAGCAGGCCGACGAGGCGTCGGCCGCAGGCGAGGCGCCCGCCCCACAAACGCCAGCCGAGTGTGTGCGCCACGAGGTGTATCATGAGCCGCCCCAATCTTGCAGGTTCATCTGTCGCTGTGGTCGGCATGGCGCGATCAGGCTTTGCCGCCGCGGAACTGCTCATCAGCAAGGGCGCTCGTGTACGCGCCGTGGATGCCGCGGTCACGACCGAGCTTCGCGCGAAGGTGAACCAGCTCCAGGTGGACCTCTATCCGCAGGAGATCGAGTCATTCGCCGGCGTCGATCTGGTGGTGATCTCTCCGGGCGTGCCCGCCGACACTCCGGTTCTGAAGGGCCTTCGCGTCATTGGCGAGGTGGAGCTGGCAGGCTGGTATCTCGAAGGACCGATAATCGGCATTACCGGATCGAACGGCAAGACCACCACTACCGCGCTCACCGGCCATATCCTCGAGCAATCGGGCATTCCCTGTCAGGTTGGCGGCAATATCGGCCGGCCGCCGACGGCCATGGTCGCGTCATCGCGGCCCGACCAGTGGAACGTGCTGGAGCTGTCCAGCTTTCAACTCGAAATGATCGAAACATTCCGCGCACGCGTAGGCGTGGCGCTGAACGTCACACCCGATCACCTCGATCGCCATCACACCTTCGAGAAGTACGCCGCGGCAAAAGGCGAGCTGTTCCGCAAACAGCAGCAAGGCGACTTTGCCGTGCTGAATGCCGACGATCCGGTGTGCGTCGGTTACGCGTCCATCACCGCGGCCTCACCGTTATGGTTCAGCCTCGCGCGGCCAGTGTCGCCCGGCCTCTGGCTGGACGGCGAGCAGATCCGGTTCGATGGCGACATGCTCATGGCGGCGAGCGAGGTTCCGTTGCGCGGCCGTCACAATCTGGAAAACGTGATGGCGGCTTCGGCGGCGGCGCGCATCGCGGGCGCCACGCCGGCTCAGATTGCCGCGGCTGTGCGCAGCTTTCCCGGCGTGGAGCATCGTCTGGAACGCGCCGGTGAGGTGGCGGGCGTCACCTGGTACAACGATTCGAAAGCCACCAACGTTGACGCCACGCTCAAGGCGGTGGACGCGTTCGAAGGGAATCTCTGGATTATTCTGGGCGGCAAGGACAAAGGCAGCGACTACCGGCCGTTGCGCGAACCGCTGGAACAGAAAGGGCATGCGGCGCTGCTCATCGGCGCGGCGGCGGACAAGATCGCGGATCATCTGCACTGCGCGCTGCCGCTGGTGCAGTGCGGAACGCTGGAACACGCCGTGCAATATGCGTGGGCGCATGCATCCGCCGGCGACGTGGTGCTGCTTGCGCCCGCCTGCGCGAGCTTCGATCAGTTCAACAGCTTCGAACATCGCGGCCGCGTCTTCAAGGACCTTGTGAACCATCTGGCCGAGGAGGCAAACCGTGGCACAACGGCTCAGGACTGACTGGGTTCTTTTCTTCACCATCGTACTGATGGTGTGTTTCGGCCTGCTGATGGTGTACAGCGCATCTTCGGTGATGGCTGAAATCCGCTATCACTCCACCACGCATTTCCTGACACGGCAGATCGGGTGGGCAGTGGGTTCGTTCTTCGTACTGATGTGGCTCAAGAGCCGGAACTACCGGATGCTGCAGACGCCCATGTGGGCCTTCGCGCCGCTCGGCGTCGTGGTCGGCATGCTGGTGCTGGTGTACTTCCTCGACGCGCGGACGCACCGCTGGTTCCGCCTGGCATCGGTTGGCTCCGTGCAGCCCTCGGAGTTCGCCAAACCGGCGCTGGCGATTTTCCTGGCGTGGTTCGTCACGCGCCGTTCGAGCGTCATCAACACGAAGCACACCATCATGCCGGCGTCGATTGCGCTCGGCGTGCTGGCTATCGCGGTGGTGATTGCCGATCTGGGCACTGCAATCGTGCTCGTGCTCACCGCGGCGGTGGTGTTCTACGTGGCGGGCCTCGACAAGCGCTATTTCATTGCCGCGTCCGCCGTGCTGGTGATCTTCGCCGGGGTTGCAGTGGCCTCGAAGCCGTACCGCATTGCACGCGTCATCGGGTTCTTCGACAAAGACTACAAGCTGCTGGCAAAGATCGACACGAGCGGGAAGATTCGCAACTACATTGCGGAAGCGAAGACGCGCGACACGGGATACCAGGCGCTGCAATCGAAGATCGCCGTGGGCACCGGCGGGGCTCTGGGCGCGGGACTCATGCAGGGTAAACAAAAGCTGCTGTACCTGCCCGAGGCCCACACCGATTTCATCTACGCTGTGGTGGGCGAGGAGCTCGGGCTGTTCGGCTGCTCGGCTGTGTTGGCAGGTTTCCTGCTGCTGCTGTGGCGAGGGCTGCGCCTTTACTGGGTGGCGCCCGACGACTTTGGCCGTTACCTCGCCCTGGCGCTCACCGTGTCCATCGTGTTCCAGGCATTTATCAACATGAGCGTCGTTCTGGACATGGGCCCCACCAAGGGCATCCCGCTGCCGATGATCAGTTTCGGCGGCAGCTCGCTGCTGAGCACGCTGATTTCCTGCGGGCTGCTGCTCAGCGTCAGCGATCACGCGGGATGATCTCGCCGCGGACCTTTGTGATGGCCGGCGGCGGCACCGGCGGCCACGTGATTCCCGCGATCGCCGTGGCCCGCGAACTGAAGAGCCGGGGGCACACGCCTTTGTTCGTGGGCACGCGAACCGGTTTCGAAGCGAAGCTGGTTCCCGCCGCTGGATTCGATATCGAGTGGATCGAGATCGGCGGACTGAAGGGGCTCGGCATCGCGAAGCGCCTGCGCACGGCGATGCAGCTTCCCGGCAGCGTCGCGCGGGCCGCGCAAATCCTGCGACGCGTGCGGCCGGCGGCCGTTTTCAGCATGGGCGGCTATGTCGCGGGTCCCGTGGTCATCGCGGCGTCGCTGGTGCGCGTGCCGGTCGTCGCCATGGAGCCGAATGCCGTGCCGGGCTTCACGAACCGCTACATGGGCCGGTTCAATGCGCGCGCGCTCGTAAGTTTTCCGGAGACGGCGCGGTTCTTTCCCGCTGGGCGGGCGGAGGTGACGGGCGTCCCGGTGCGCCGCGAATTCTTCGCCATTGCCGCGAAGCCAGCCGGGCCGGAGCTGAGCATCCTGATCACCGGCGGAAGCCGTGGATCACGCACGCTGAACAACGCCGCGCGGGCGAGCTGGCGGCTGTTCCGGGATGCCGGCCTGGCGGTGCGGATAGTTCACCAAACGGGCCTCGACGCGCACGAGGAGATCGCGCGTGAGTTCGCGCCATCGGGGCTGGCGGGCGAAGTGGCGCCGTTCATTCAGGACATGCCAGGAGCGTTCGCGGAGGCTGACCTGATTGTTTGCCGCGCAGGCGCGGGAGCCGTTGCGGAGCTTGCGGCCGCCGGAAAGCCGGCGATACTGGTTCCCTTCCCTTTCGCCACCGACGACCATCAGCTTCACAACGCCGAGGCGTTTCAGCGCGCCGGCGCGGCACGGCTAGTGCTTGACAAGGAGATGACCGGCGCGCGCCTGTTTGATGAAGTGCGACAGCTCGCGGCGGATCGAGGGTTGCTGGAGCGGATGGCGGTGAATGCGCGCGCGCTCGGACACCCGAAGGCAGCCGAGCGCGCGGCTGATGTTCTAGAGGAAGTGGGAAGTGCAGGCTAAAAGCCTGCTCTACTTAGCTGCTGGCGGCCTGAGAGCGGCGCTTCGCAAGCTCAGCGCCAATCGCCTTCATGCGCTCGCGCATCTGGGCCACCCGCTCGCGGCCTTCGGGCGTGGCGTCGATCAGCTTCTCCAGATTGCGCAAATACTGCGGCGAAATGGCGGCGCGAATCTGTTCCAGAAGCAGTTCCACTTTCGCAAACACTCCGATGTGTTCGCCGTTTACGTCGTTGAACAGGTCCATGTCGATGGCGCCGTGATTCACCAGCCCCGCCGCCATGTCCCAATATGTCCAGACCATGCGCACGTGTCCGCTGTGCTCGCCCATCAAAGCTTCCATGACGTCGTTCACGTTTTGCGGGTTGAACTCGCGGAAGTACCAGTCACGCGCCTTGCGCATGGTCTCCTCCCGCCGTAAATCGTACAATTTCAAAATCAGATCGGCTTGTGCCTGTTTCGACATAGAAATAACCTCCAGGGTTCCTGCCCTGTCAGGATAACAAGCTCGGGAACCCGCGCGCCACGCTATTCTGATAGATATAGCTGCGGTTCCGCCCATGAAGACCTTCTACATTGAAACGTTCGGCTGCCAGATGAACGCGCACGACTCCGAGAAAGTGATCGGCACGCTGGTGACTCAGGGCTACAACCAGGTGGAGACGCCCGAGGCCGCCGACCTGGTCCTGTACAACACGTGCAGCATCCGCGACAAGGCTGAGCAGAAGGTGTTTAGCCGGCTGCAGCAGTTCAAGCGCGACCACGGCAAGGGCAAGGTGTTCGGCGTGCTCGGGTGCGTGGCGCAGCAGGAGGGCGAGCGGATTTTCGAGCGCGCTCCGCACGTGTCGCTGGTGGCGGGCTCGGCCAGCTATACGAAGCTGCCCGAGATGCTGGTGCAACTCGAGAGCGGTAATCGGCGCGTCACGGGCCTGTCGCTGGATACCGACGAGACTTTCGAGACGCCGCTTACCCGGCGCGACAATCCGCACCGCGCGTATATCACAATCATCGAGGGCTGCGATAAATCCTGCGCCTACTGCGTGGTCCCGTTCACGCGTGGGCCGGAGCGCAGCCGCACCGCGCAGAGCGTGCTGGAGGAAGCGCGAATGCTCGCCGATGCCGGGTACACCGAGATCCAGTTGCTCGGCCAGAACGTGAACAGCTACCGCGATCCCTCGCCGCGGGGGCTCGATTTCACCCGCTTGCTCAAGGCCGTTGGCCAGACGCCGGGGATTCGCCGCGTGCGCTTCACCACGTCGCACCCGCGCGACTTCGTCAAGGACATCGTCGACGCGATCGATGAGAATCCGGTGCTCTGCAATCACGTCCATCTGCCGGTACAGTCGGGTTCCACTGCCGTGCTGAGCCGCATGCAGCGGCTGTATACGCTGGACGAGTACATGCGGCGAATCGAGTGGCTGAAATCGGCGAAAAGAAATATCGCGATTACCACGGATATCATCGTGGGTTTTCCCGGCGAAACCCCCGCGGATTTCGAGGATACGCTGCGGCTTCTCGAAACTGTCGGCTATGATTCTCTGTTCAGTTTCAAGTATTCGAAACGGCCGAACACGTCGGCGTTGTCGCTGGACGAGCACATCGAAGAGGATGAAAAAGGCCGCCGCCTGAGCGTTCTGCAGGAGTTGCAGAGGGCCATCCAGATCCGCCGCAATTCCGAGCTGGTGGGGACGGTCGAGGAGACAATGGTGGAGGGGTATAATCAGGCCACCGGCCAGTGGATCGGCCGCACGACGCAGAATCGTACATTGAACTTCACCCACGCGGCGCTGGCAGCGCCGAACGGCCAGACGCTTCTGGGCAGTTACGTTCCGGTACGAGTGACGCGCGCGGGCCCCAATTCGCTTGCCGGCGAGGCGGTGGTTTAGCGCCTCGGGGCGCAGTGGAGCGGGAAGTCGCCGTGGAAGGGGGAACAATGGAAGTCGAAATGAAAATCCGGGGACTCATGATGGACCCCGTAACCAACATGCCGATCGTCGTTCTGAAGGACGTGAGCGGCAGTTCGATTCTTCCCATCTGGGTGGGCATTTACGAAGCCAACGCAATTGCCCTGGAGATCGAAAAGGTGACGACGCCCCGCCCCATGACGCACGATCTGGTCCGCACGCTGCTGCATGGCCTCGAAACAGGAATTCGGAAAATCGTCGTAAGCGAATTGCGCGACGACACCTTTTACGCGGTGATCTGGCTGGAAAAAGACGGCGCCCTGATCAGCGTCGACTCGCGTCCGAGCGATGCCCTGGCCCTTGCCCTGCGGCTGGACTGTCCCATTTACGTGGACGATTCCGTGCTGAAGAACTCGAAGATGTCCAGCTCGGTTTCCGAGAAGGTCAATAATAACGAGGAGTTGCGGCGCTGGCTGGAAAACCTCAACGACGAGGATCTCGGCCGCTACAAGATGTAGCCCGGCTGCCGCATGACGGAAGAGTTCACGCGCACTCTGGAGCGCCTGGTGGCGGCCGGGATCCAGTTGCTGCCCGCCGATCTGGCCAGCTATTACGTGTTCGAGCGCAACGGTTTTGCCTGTCTGGTGGAGCGCGCGGAAGACGGCTTTGGCGATGAGGGCGCGGCGGGGCTGATGAACGAGCACGGCCTTGCCGCGCTGGTCTGGCGAGGCGAGGAACCGTGGTTCGTGACGAGGGGCTTCGAACAACGCGCCTCGGCCGAGCAGGTGGAGAGCCTGCGGGCGTTCGCGGCGGATCTGCATAACGCACTGCATCCGGATCTGAATAAGGTGGACTGAAGCGCTCTCTCGCGGCTCGTAAGGGAGGTCGTCATGTCCCGTTCGGGGACATGGGTAACAGAGCCGCGACGGTTACGGAGCGGTAGGATGGACCGCGCGGCACCGCTCCCTAACGGTCACGGCTCGGTGACACTCGTTTCCTCCAGGCGATCAATGCCGCGGGGTCGTCGGTGATGATGCCGTCGACCCCTGCCGCGGCGAGTCGCGCCCAGGATTTCGGTTTGTTCACCGTCCACGCCAGAACCTCGACACCGGCGCGGTGCGCGCGCGCTACCTGCCCGCGGGTAACCAGCCGGTACTGCGGCGCCACGATGGGCACGCCGCCCGCTTCCTTCGCGATCTCGACGAAGCTGCGCGGCAGTCCTGCATAAAGCGCCGACAGGCGAATCTCCGGCGCGAGCCCCTTCATGGCGCCGAGCATCCGGAAATCGAACGAGTGGACAATTACGCGCGTCTCCAGCCGATGCCGGCGAATGGCCGAAAGCACCAGGCCGGCGAAGCGCTCCTGGCGATCATCGAACGATTTCAACTCAACGAGGAACACGAATCGGCCGCGCGGAGCCAGAGTGAAAACTTCATCGAGCGAGGGCAGATGAGCATCGGGAGGCGGCGGGTCGTGGGAAATGACCAACCCATCATCTTTGGTCAGGGCCACATCGAACTCGATGCCATCGGCGCCGGCATCGATCGCGTACTCGAACGCCGAAATCGTGTTTTCCGGCCTGATCCCGCGCACGCCCCGATGGCCTATAACCAGCATTCCTGAAGACAGGATAGACCGCGCCGCAGAGCGGCATCCCGTTCGGTGGCAAGCTGTAGAGTACGAGCCACGCATGAAAATCAGCTTCTCCACTCTTGCCTGCCCCGACTGGGCTTTTTCCAGCATCCTTGCCCTGGCAGTGAAATCGAAGTTTGACGGCATCGAGCTGCGTTTTGTCGAAAATCAGGATTCGTTGTACAAGCTTGCTGTTTTCAGCGGCACCGGTCTGAATGAGACGAAGCGGCGTCTCAGCGAGACCGGGATGAAGATATCCTGCGTGGATACGAGCTGCTCTTTCCAGATGGCCGACGCGAAGGTCCGGGCCGGATGGGTTGACGAAGGAGCACGCATGGCCGAGCTTGCGGCCGCGCTGGGCGCTCCCGGAATTCGCATCTTCGAGAATCACCCGAGCGGGGGGACGACGGTCGACGACGCGCGGAAGTGGACCGTCGAAGGAATTCAGAGCATCGCCGGCAGGATCGCGGCAATGAACGTGGGCGCGTGGCTCGAAACGCACGGCGATTTCGCCACAGCCGCAAAGACGCTGTCCATCGTGAACGCCGTAGACGCTCCGAACAAGGGCGTCGTCTGGGATCCGGAGAACTGCTTCTCCGGCTTCGGCGAGCGCCCGTCGCACGGCGCCGAGGTCCTTGATGGGACCATCAGGCACGTGCATTTCAAGGACCTGACGAAGGACGCTTCGGGCGCCTGGATTCCGGAGCTCACCGGGCAGGGTGTGTTTCCACTGCTCGAGGTGGTGCACGCGCTGCGCGCTTTGCGGTTCGGGGGGTTCGTCTCGTTCGAGTGGGAGAAGAAGTGGCACCCGTCCATACCACCGGCCGAGATTGCCGTCCCGCAGTTTGCGGAATGGTGGCGGAGGAACGCGGGCTGAGATGCTGGTACTTGCTTCGAGATCTCCGCGCCGCGCCGAGATTCTGGGAGCGGCCGGAATTCCGTTCATCGTGCGTCCTGCCGATGTGCACGAGGAACGCCGGCCGGGCGAGACGCCTGCGGATTATGTGCGCCGGCTGGCGCTCGACAAAGCTCTGGCCGTCGAAACGGGAGACGGCGAGATTGTTCTGGGCGCGGACACAACTGTCGTGGCCGGCGATCGCGTGCTGGAGAAACCGCGCGATTCCGCCGATGCCCGCCGCATGATCGAGCTGTTGTCCGGCCGCGAGCACGACGTGATCACCGGCATTTGCCTCCGTTCGGCGGCGCGGACAGTGGTTGACTGCGCGACGACGCGCGTGGTGTTCGCGCCGCTGGAGCCGGCCGAGATCGAACTGTATGTGGCCAGCGGCGAACCGATGGACAAGGCCGGGGCGTACGCCATCCAGGGATTGGCCGCGAAGTTCATAGACCGCATCGACGGCGAATACTTCAACGTGGTGGGCTTGCCGGTGGCGCTGGTGTGGCGGCGTTTGAAGGAGTTTTGAGCGACGGATGGGCAACCGCTGCCTCACGGTCGCGGCTCAGTCAGTGTTTCCGCGAAGCTGTGTCTCCGTGGGGCAGACGATCGGTTTATGTCGTCTGCCTGTTCGAGTGCCGGGCAATGGCAGACGACAAAAACCGATCGTCTGCCCCACGGGGAGGCGAAGCGACATTGTGGGGCCGGCAATCTGATTCAATAGATGCCGGAGACATCGATGCATACAACCCGCCGTAGTTTCGTGATCGCCGCAGCGGCAGCCGCCGGCGCCGCCACGGTTCGCGCAAATACCTTTGCCGGACCGCTCGGACTGGAGACCTACAGTTTCCGCCGCGAGATGGCGCGCGACCTGCCCGGAACGCTCGCCCTTATCCAGCGCATGGGCTTCCGTGAACTGGAGACCGGCGTCGGCAAGGATATGACCGCCGCGCATTACCGCGAGCTGCTCGACAAAGCCGGCCTGAAGTGCACCTCCTTCGGCGCGGGCTACGAGCAACTGGGCAGCGCGATGAGCGAAGTACAGAGCAACGCTCGCACGCTGGGAGCGAAGTGGATCGCGCTCACGTGGATTCCGCACCAGGGTAAGTTCACGCCGGAGATCGCCGGCAAGTCCGCGCGCGACATGAACGCCTGGGGCGCATCGCTCGCCTCCGCCGGAATGCGGCTCGCGTACCATCCGCACGGCTATGAGTTCGAGCCGTCGCCGGAGGGAACGCTGTTCGACACGATGGCAGCGCACACCGACCCCGCGAAGGTGTTCTTCGAGATGGACACGTTCTGGATCGTGTGGCCCGGGCAGGATTGCGTGAAACTGCTGCGCCGGTATGCAGGCCGGTTCCGCCTCATGCACATCAAGGACCTGAAGAAGGGCGTCACCGGCGACATGACAGCACACGCGCCGGAAGAGGACAACGTCGCCGTCGGCGAGGGTTCGCTCGACTGGCCGGCCATCCTGCGTGCGGCGCGGGAGACCGGCGTCGAGCGATACTACATCGAGGACGAAAGCGCCGAGCCGCTGGTGAACGTGCCGAAGAGCGTCGCGTATCTGAAGTCGCTCGACATCGGGTGAGCTATCTGATCACGGAAACGACCGGCGCGCCGCCGGCAGCGGTTACAGCAGCGTTGATTCCAGCAGCCGATTGCGTCGGAACAGGAACATTGTAGAAGGTGTTTCCGCCTAACGATGCGCTGGTCCCCGAAGCCTCCGATATTCCCACTGAGGCTTCATTGATTACGTTGCTGTTCGCCGTGTCCCCCGTCCCGGCGATGTAAATCCCGCTTCCATCGCTGTGGAAGATTGAATTGTTCACAGCCGTGTCGTTGTTCCCCATGAGGTCGATGCCGTCGAACACCAGGTTATCATCGACGTCGTTATTCTGAACCGTGTTGTTATCGCCCTGGACGTAGACCCCGACCTGAGCCGCAATCGTGGTGTTGCGACGGACCGTCACGTTCGATGAATTGACGATTACTATATTGGTGGAAACGGCCGGACAACTCGACTGCGACGAACATGCCGTGTAGATATGGTTCGCGACGCGATTGCCATCGAACATTCCGGTAGCGCCGAACGCAAGCTGCAAGCCGTTCTGGGCAATTTCGCTGTTCGGACCGTCGCCGGTAACCGCATTGTCTTTCAGCGTCAACGTGGTGCCGGCCTCATCGCCGGCGATACCGCCCTTCTGATAATCGTGAACGCTGCTGCCGCTCACGCTGACTGTTGAGGAGCCGCCGTTGCCGCTCTGAACGAATACTCCCAGTCCGCTTTGGCATCCTCCCAGACCGGAGCCTTGCCGAATATTCCGGACTGCCATATTGGTCAGGTCGCCGGAAGCGTTCTGATACATAATGCCGACCAGGAACGGAGCGCATGAGGTTTGCGTGGCGAAGGCGCCATCGACGGTCAGGTCGTCGATCTTTACCCGATCGGTGTTCTGCACGAGAATGAGCGCAGCAATGGGTACGCTGGTCACAAGGTTGGACGTGTTCACGGCGACGGCCGACGGCTGCAGAATGGAGCCGCTGTCTGCCTGTATGGTCAGACGTTCCGTAATCACAACCTGCTTCTTATACAGGCCGGGGCACACGTGGATGGTGGCTCCTTTAGGCGCGGCCATGACGGCATCCTCGATTTCCGTGTATTGGGCCGTTGGACACTGAACCTTGTCGTCGTCTACAAGGATGGTAGCTTTCGCGGGGGGATCCGCGATTGCGTGGATGGGAAGGGCGGCTGCCAGCGTGAACAGGGCGCCGCCCAGAAAGTAACGAGTCTGGTGTTGCACATTTCCTCCGGTTCCGAATACGCGCCCTCAAACCAGGCGCCTGGAAGTACTACTTCTCGATATAGAGTAGAACCGGGAAGCGAGTGCACCAAGGAATATTCCTACCTGGACCTGGTCTAAGGCGTTTACATCGGGCCGCCATTTTCCGATGGCGGTCCGTTGGTGGCAAGCGTGAAATTGACATTCACCGTGGTGACCACTTCCACTGGATTGCCGTTCAGCAGGGTTGGCCGGTAGACCCATTGCTTCACTGCTTCCATAGCCGCCGGCGCCAGCAGTGGATGCCCGGAGATGAGCTCTATGTTCTTCACACGGCCGTCTTCGCCAATCACAATGTTCAGCCGCACCACTCCCTGAATCCCCGCCTGTTTCGCCTCGACAGGATAAACGGGCATGTGCTTCTCGATCAGGTTGGCAGCCTGTACGTTCTGGCCCACGCGGATACGCTGGGGCGGTAACTGGCCCGCATCCGCAGTGGCTCCGGACGCCAGCTCGGCACGGATCGTTACCGTACCGTCATGTCGGCCGGTCGGTTGCCAGATCAGGTGCACTGTCGTATTCACCTCGGCCACCTGCTTCACCATGCGATTGATCTCCTCCATCGACAGCGGCCGGCCGGTGTACCTGCCCATCACATCCGCAACTCTTTCTCGCAGCGGTGAAGGGAGTGCGCTCGCGTCCGCCTGCGTGATGGTTTCAGGAACCATGGCTGCCGTGCCCGGCGGAGGCGGCGCAAACCGCACACCGATCTCGAACCCATGATCTGCCGGGAACGGCGAAGACGGGTCGAAATGCCACTGCAGTACGGACTGCAATACGGCTGCGCGCAGCTGCTGCGGACCGCTCACGATGAGCGCGTCGGTCACCTCGCCGCTGTCGTTCACCGTCACCCTGGCCACCACGAATCCGCCGATATTCTTCGCGAGCGCTTCGCTCGGATACGTTACCGGGTCGCGCGAGAGCAGCTTGAACGGGCTGGTGTCCGGCACCTCCACTCCGGGCGCGTCCGCCACGGCGTCCTGCGGCGCCGCGCGCAAGGGAAACTGCTGAACCCCGAATACCACTGCGAGCGGCAGCAAGGCCGAAATGCCAATCAAAGCTCCGGCAAGTCTGGATCTGGACATATGCACTCCTTCAACTATGGAGGCCACTCGCGATGCGAGGTGGCGCTTTCGCAGGAACAGCGGCGCCGGCGCCAGATCCGCGGTCAGGCGGATGCGGGCGGTGCTCACCAGAGCGTCGATGTACGACTCGGCGTCGCCGGTTTGCCGGATGACCGCTTCGTCCACCACCTGCTCCCGCGTTAGTTGGATCTGGCCCAGCAACCACCAGATTGCCGGATGGAACCAAAGGACGGCGCGCGCCAATTCCTCGGCCAGCGTGAACAGCCAGTCGCCCCGCCGCAGATGCAGCAGTTCATGGCAGGCGATGGCCGTTTGCGCGGCTTCGTTGAGGCGGGGAAAGCTCTCGGGAACGAGAACCACTCCGCGCCGAAAGCCGAAGGTAACGGGACCGGTAACGTCCGGTGAAAGACAGAACTCTGCGTCCATGCCGAGCCAGGTCTCGAAATTGGCGATGGGCCGCGGCAAGCTGGATATCGGTTCTGCATTGAGGCGGTAGCGGCGGAGGCGGACAAGGCCCAGCGCCAGCCAGACGAGCCTCAGGACGATGCCGCCGCCGAGGACGGCCAGCATTGTTTCCGGTATCGTCGGACTCCATCGTGCTGAAGAAACAGCGCCTGTGGTTCGCGCCGCGCCCATGGTGATGCCGATCTCGCCCGGCGGGACGGCGTGTTGGGTCCGGCGCACAGGAGCGAGAGGCAGGAGAAGGCTGAGGGCCAGCAGCGCCTGCCAAAGCAGCAACCGGGGCCGCGGCGCCTTCAATCGGAACGCAAAGCAAAGCGCGGCGCCGGCGGCCACGACGATCAGGATCTCCGCCGACCACGCCAGCAGATTCGCTAGCCACCATTGAGCGGTCATTTCGATCTCCCCGAATTGCGCAGAATCTTCGCGAGCTCTTTTTCGGTGAGCCCTTCATCCTTCACCAGGTGCAGCAGCAGAGGCTCGGCCGAGCCGTTGAAAACCCGATTTACGAAGTCGCGCACCATCGCGCCGATCACCTGCTGACGCGGCTGCGAGGGGCGGTAGACAAACGCGCGGTCGTCCAGCTTCTTCTTCAGATAGCCTTTGCGTTCAAGAATTTTCATCATGGTGAGCACGGTAGTGTAGGCAATGCGACGGCGCTCCAGCAGCGTCTCATAGACATTACGGACGGTGATGCCGCCGTCCTTTTCCCAGACCACCTTCATGATTTCGAGTTCCTGGTCGGTGAGGGTGGTCTTTCGAGGCCGCATACTAATTAATTAGTACGAATCAGGTAGCATGTCAAGAGGAAAACGCGTGCAGGCTGAAGCCTAATGCCATATAGTTTTCGACGGCGAGCTGAGTCGAAGTCCCTTTTGTGGGGCAGGCCCCCCGGCCTGCGCGGGGCCCCCCGGCCCCGCTGGCCGCGCGGAGAGTAGAGTTGTCGCGTATGGGAGCAGGCCGGCGGGGCGCCGGCCGCGGGCGAGGGCGCCCGCCCCACATCGGCCAGGTGTTCGAAAGCGGGAAAACTATATGGCATTGGGCTGAAGCCTGCTCTACTGCTCGAGGAAGCCGGCAAGGAGGCGCTGCGAGCCGATCGCCTGGCGGAAGCCGAAAAGAGCGAGGCCGAGCACGAACAGGGTCATCACCAGAGAAGACGTTCCATACCACGCCGCGAAATGCGTGGTGAAAACGGTGGCCACCAACAGGTCGGTGAGAAACATCGTCAGGACCATCGGGAGCAGGCCGAAGCGCAGCAACAGGGTGACGACGCCGCTGTAAACAGCAATCATGATAGCCATCGAGACCGGAAGATGATCGTTACCCAGTGCGCGGACGCTGAAGATGAGCCCGAACAAAAGCACGGCCAGCCAATCTTTCCGCACCATCAGCCGCAGCACGAAAAAGAGCAGAAAGAAACCGAGCGCGGAGCTGAAACTGCCGAGGAACTGGTTGAGAATCTCGCGCACGACATGACCGAAGCCGAACAGCGTATCCAGCCGGGTACTGGCGTTTGGATAACCGCCCTCATGCATCGACCAGAGCGTCGTAAACGCGAAGAAGAGGTTCAGACAAAGCCCCAGAAGCACGCCGACGAGCAGGTCGCGGCCTACCTTCGGATCGCGCAATTTTCCGCTGAGCAGACGCGTCCAGCCGATGAGCACATGCGGCCAGCGCCGGCGGACCTCGGGCTCCAGCGCCAGATACGCGAGCCACAGAAGGAACCCGGACTTAAGCGCGTCGCCGAGCGCCGCGAACACTACGCTCCCAAGCCAGGCGGTGGCGACGAAGTGCGCGTCGAGAACCCACGCGCTCAGGCTGAGGACGAACCCGAACGCGCCAAGACGGAGCGCGCCCTGACGGTCTCCCCGGCCCAGCCGGTGATTCCGCCACGCGAGCAATGCGCCAGTCAGCAGGAATATTACGGTCAGCACGGTCCAGACGTAGCGATCGACATGCTTCGTCCAGCCGCCATCGTCGGCCTGCATTCGATACGGCTTCGACCACGGGCCGACAATGTCGAAGTAGACGGGCCGGCCTCGCCACCATGCCGCTTCCACGCGAATCGGGTTTTCCGGGCGGCCGGGGAAGGATCCGGTCCACGCGGCGCGAGCGTCCACCGCCGCGGTTGGAACCCATTCGGGCGGGGCCGAACGGAATGTTTTGATATCCAGCCCCGCGGCCATGAACAGAGGCGTGGCATCCGGCTGGGCTGTCAGCGGAGGCGTCTTATCCACCTGCGGAGGCACGGCTGAGAATGTCGTCAGTCTGCCGAACGGATCGAGGGCCGCGAACGCCATTCCGGAGATGTTGTCGGGGGGATCGCCTGGGGTCACTTTGCCAGGGCTGTCGAAGCTCACCGGTTCGAGCGGCGTGGGACTCTGGCGATACCAGTAGTAGAGAGGCGCGGGTTGTGAGTTGGCGATCTGCGCCACGGGCCGCCGCTGCCTGGCGGGCTGCTTGTCGAGCCAGGTGTCGTAATCCCAGTTGAAGTCGAAGCCCGATGAGCTGTCCGCTGCCGGCTGCGTATAGCCAGCCTGACGAATGATACGCCGCGCCTGCACGGCCAGCGCATCCGGGGGCAACTCGAAATTCATCGCGCCGGCGATCATCATCCACGGGCTCATGAAAACAATCGCGCTCAGAATAACGACGATGGCGGCAAGGCAGACCGCGGCGCGCCACGGCTGCATTGCTTCCTGCGAACCGGCCGCCGCAACCATCTCCGGCGACGGCGTTTCGCCCGCAGCCAGCGCGGCCGCGAGTGGATCGCCACCGGGCAGCGCCGCGGCAACTGCCAGCGCGGAAGCGGGGCGCCGGGCAGGCTCCGGATCGAGACACCGAAGAATCACCTGTTCAATGGCGGGGTCGATATCGCGCGCGACGCTGGAAATTTCCGCGGGGCGGCTCTCCTGCCGCAGGCGGATGAGATCGGCCAAAGAATCGGCCTCCCACGCGCGGCGGCCCGTGAATATCTCGTACATCACCAGGCCGAGGGCATAGACGTCGCTCCGAACTGTCACCTCGGCGCCGGTGAGCTGCTCGGGTGACATGTAGGCGGGCGTTCCGCTGCGGATATCCGTGCCGCGAATCTCTTCGGCGAGGCCGGCCAGACCGAAGTCCATGATGATCGCCTGACCGCGGCCGTCGATCATGATGTTGGCGGGTTTGAAATCGCGGTGCAGGACGCCCTGTGAGTGCGCGGCAGCGAGCCCGCTGCACAGCCGCCGCACGATTTCGGCGCCCTTGTCCTGGGGCAGGCGGCCGATGCGCGCGAGCAGCGACGCGAGGTTCTCGCCGTCCACGAACTGCATGGAGATGAACGGCACGCCCTCGAATTCTCCAATATCGAAGACGCGGCAGACATTCGGATGCGTGATCTGGCGCGCGACGCGAACCTCGTTGTAGAAGCGCGCCAGCAGGGCCGGGTCCTTTGCAGCCGTTTCAGGCAGGAACTTTAACGCTACGGTCTGAGCCAGGCGCAGGTCGGTGGCGCGATACACTTCGCCCATGCCGCCCTTGCCGAGCTGTCCGGCGATTCGATAACGGTCGGCGAGCAGAGTGCCGGGCAGGAAACGGCCCTCGTCGAGTTCGGCGGAGGAAGAAGAAAAGCGCGAGGCGGAGGCTTCGATGGCAACAGTGGCCACCGTGGTGGCAGCAGCGGCCCGACGCACGCCGGCCGGAACGCCGCACGCGGGACAGAAGCGGCTATCGACGGCAATTTCAGAATCACAGGCTCGGCAGCGGGCCATTCCCTCAGTATATGGAACGGCGGCGTTCCGGCCACTCTTTTGCGGCACACGCTTCAGCGCGAGGCCCCGCGCGGACCATGCAGGCTGAAAGACGGTGCTGAAAAAGTAAGTCAACGCTACCAAGGACAGGCGAAAACGCCTGTTCCACAACACCAGTTCAATGGCTAACAGCCATTGTGGAACAGGCCTTCGGCCTGTGAACTTACTTTTTCAGCAGCGTCTGAAAGCCTGTCTCCATGGCCCTGCGGGCCACCAAAGACCATGAAAAACCTGAGAAGGCCGGGTTGCACTCTGCCAGCAAGCGCGGGGACAGCGGGACGGTTACGTCGCGCGCAGCGTGATACCCGGATCGATGCGCGACGCCCTTCGCGCCGGAAGGTAGCCGGCCAGGGTGGCGACGGCCAGCAAAACTGCCGCGGTTCCCAGGAACGCAACCGGGTCGCCCCACGTGACCCCGAAGAGCAGCCCGCTCAACCATCGGCCCAGCGCGACCGAAGCCGCAAGACCAGTGAGCATGCCGATGGCGACCAGCCCCAGTGTCTGCATCACGATGTGTAGCTGCACCGCAGCCGTGGAAGCTCCGAGCGCCATGCGAATGCCGATCTCCTGCGTTCGGCGGTTGACCGAATACGAGATGACTCCGTAGATACCGAGCGATGCCAGCACCAGCGCGAAGCCGGCAAAGCCTGCCAGCAGCAGCACGATGAATCGACGCGGCGAGACGGCGTGATCGACGAGGTCCGTGAGAGGCTCCATTTCGCTTTTGGGCAGTTCGGGCGCGATGGGCCGCAGCTCCGCTTCGACTCTGGAGCTGAGAAGTGGTAGCGGCATGCGCGAGCGCACCACCAGGTCGACAGACGCGTGATCCTCGCACTGCCGGATTGGAATGTACATCTCCAACCCCCCGCTCTTTTCGACTGCGATGTGCCGGACATCGCCCACCACGCCAACCACCTGCCGGTCGCCTCCGCAATCGCCCTGGATGATCTGGCCGATGGGATTCTGACCGGGCCACAATCGGCGGGCCATCGTCTCGTTGACCACAATGACGGGCGCGCTCGCCGGCGTGTCGCGCTCCGTGAAGTCGCGACCTTGTTTCAGGCTCATGCCCATTGCCCGTACGTACCCGTCGCTCACGATGCGCACAAAGGCCGACGGAAAATCTCCTGGAGGATACACCTGACCCTTTGCCGGCGAGCCCCAACTCCGGTTATGGCCGAGCGGCAGGACGTCGGTCAGACCAGCGGCGTCCACGCCGGGTATCGCTCGCGTCCGGCGCAGCGCTTCGTCGAAGTAGGCGTTGCGTTTGGCCTGCGTCGAGTAACTCTGGTTGGGATCGATGCGCAACGCCGCCGCGTTCTCCGGCTGAAAGCCCATGTTCACGTCGAGCACGCGAAGGAAGCTGCGGATGAGCAGACCGGCGCCCACCAGCAGCACGCAGGCGAAGCCAATCTCGGAGGCCACCAGCACGCCGCGCATCCACATCTGGCCGTGACTTTCGGCCGAACCCCGTTGTCCGAGCGAAGCGTTCACCGGCAGGGTGGCCACCTGCAACGCGGGCGCCATCCCGAGCGCGAGGCCCGCCGCCACGGCTACCAGCGTGGTGAATGCCAGGGCTCCGATATCCACATGAACGCTGTTGAGCAGCGGAATATTGAAGGCGGTCAGGCGCGCGATGCCGCGCGTGGCCAGGACAGCGACCATGAGCCCCAGCACGGCCCCGCAGAACGTCAACACAATGCTCTCGGTCAGCAACTGGCGGATGAGACGATATCGTCCGGCGCCGAGCGCCTCGCGGACGGCCATCTCCTGCCTTCGCGTCGCCGTGCGCGCCAGCAACAGATTCGAGAGATTTGCGCAGACGATCAACATCACCACGCCGACCGCTGAAGCCAGAATGAAAAGCGCCGGGCGGATCTTCCCGCTCACATGTTCACCGAGGGAACTGAGATGGGGATGAAACCAGTTCTCTCGCGGATGCTCGTCCGATATGCCATTGCCCAAGACGGTGGCCTCGGACTGCGCGCGCTGCATCGTGACGTTCGGTTTCAGCCTGCCGATCAGAGCCAGAGTGTTGCCCCAGCGGTCTGTTTCGGCGGTAAGCGGGAAAGCAGCGAACAGATCGATGTGACTTCCCGGGGCGAACATCGAAGCGAAATCGAATGACGGAGGCAACACCCCCACGACGGTAGTAGCGTTATTGTCCAGAGTAATTGCCTTACCGACAATGCCTGGATCGCAGCCAAAGCGCCTCTGCCAAAGGCCGTAGCTCAACATCACCGCTCGGGGTCCGTTCCACTTGCATTGGTCGGCGCTGAAATAGCGGCCAAGCGCCGGCTTGACGCCGAGCAGTTGAAAGAAATTCCCCGAGACCGGCACCGTGCTCAATCGCTCCGGCTCTCCGGTTCCAGTGAGGCTGCTGTCGCCCACGCCATAGAAAGCGAAATAGCCAGCGACATCGGAGAACGATGTGTTTCGCCTGCGGTAATCCAGCAGCCGGCCGACCTGCACGGTCTGGCCGGAGAGGTCGCCCTCGTCTTTTGTCTCGTTCGCAATCCAGACCAGACTCTGAGGATCGCGGAACGGCAGAGGGCGAACCAGCAATGTATTCAGGACGCTGAACACGGTGGAACTTGCGCCGATGCCGAGCGCGATAATCAGCAGCGCAAACGTGGTAAATCCCGCATCGCGCCGCAACGTGCGCATGGTGTGCCGGAAATCCTGGGCGGCGTCGCTCATCCAGCGGGCGATCCATGCGCCGCGGGCGTCCTCCGCCTTCAGGGTGACGTTGCCGAATTTTCGACGAGCGGCGGCCCGGGCCTCGGGTTCCGGCATTCCTTCCGCGATCAATTCCTGAGCCATTGCGTCGATGTGGAACTGCATCTCTTCCGCCATCAGACGGCTCCGCTCGCTCTGATGCGACCAGTAGCGCAACCGGCGTTTCAGACGTCCGAAACTTCTCTTCATGCAGGCTCCTTCGAGTAAGCGCCCATGACGCGGGCGATGGCGCCGGTAAGCTGGCGGTACCGCTCTTTTTCCGTGTTCAGCTGCTTGCGTCCTTCCGGCGTCAGGTGATAGAAACGGGCGCGGCGATTGTTGGAGGAGAGGCCCCACTCTCCGTCGATCCAGCCGTTCAGCTCCAGCCGCTGGAGGGCCGGATAGAGCGAGCCTTCTTCGATCCGCAGGATGTCTTCCGAAAGCTGCTGGATCAGTTGCGCGATGGCGTAGCCGTGAAGCCGGCCTCGCGTGAGCGTTTTCAGCACCAGCATGTCCAGCGTGCCCGGCAGCAAATCGGCCTTCTGCGGTTGCCTTCCCATAGACTGTCTGATTATGAATACGACGGAGGGGGCATTCGGTTCCCGGGATTGAGCAGAATCATTTCAGAGGCCGGGTGGTCGCCGGGAATGGCTCGCTGTGAACGACGCCCGAGCCCTCTTGAACCACAACAAGGTGGTCGCACGGGACGCCGGCAACCTTTTCGATGACGCCGTTCGGCCAGACGATCTCGAGCGCGGCCGAGGTTGCCTGGCCGAGACCGAAATGCAGCCGCCGGTCGTTCACTGAAAGATACGATGACTGGGCCATAACCGCCTGCGCCTGCCTGCGGCCGCCATACGACGCGATCACTCGCGCGCCGATGGCGCTGCGGTTCGACACGGTCCCCTGCAGCAGCACCTTCAGCCAGTGGTTATTGCCGGTCACGTCATTGCGCAGAAGCGACGGAGGCTCGTTCAGGTTGACGATCAGGATATCCATGTCGCCGTCGTTGTCGAAATCGCCAAAGGCCACGCCGCGGCTGGCGTGCACATCGGTGATGCCCGGCCCGGCTTGATCCAGCAGCTCCTCAAATCGGCCTCCGCCGAGGTTCCTGAACAACACGCGCGGGGTCTTGTACGCATAGTCCGGGAACTTCGCCTGCATTTCCGGATAGACCATGCCGGTGGCCCAGAACAGGTCGGGCCAGCCGTCATTATCGAGGTCGACGATGCCGGCGCCCCAACTGACGAAGCGCGTCTCGACGCCCAGGCCGGAGCGCACGGTGACATCCCGAAAAATGCCCTTGCCGTCGTTCTGGTAAAGCGCGGGCGTGTCTTCCGTGAAGTGGGTCTTCAGCACATCGAGGAGGCCGTCGTCGTTAAAGTCGCCGACGCCAAGTCCCATTCCGGCCTGTTCCTGGCCATCCTCGTTCACTGCAACGCCGCGCTCGAGTCCCTGTTCGCTGAACGTGCCGTCGTGATTATTTCTGAATAAGAGGCTGTAACTGGTGTCGCAGGCGACATAAATATCCGGCCAGCCGTCTCCGTCAAAGTCCGCGGCAACGGTGGTGAGGCCATATCCCGGCGGCGCGGCGAGAATGCCCGCTTTACGGCTTACGTCAGTGAACGTGCCATCGCCATTATTGTGATATAGGAGGCAGGTTTCCTTCGGCAGTCCTTTTGGACCACAGTTAATGGGGACTCCTTTCCAGTTACACGCGGGATTCTTTCCTTTGGCCGGGACTTTGTCGAAGTCGAACACAAGGTAATGCGAGACAAACAGGTCGAGCCTTCCGTCACGGTCGTAATCCACCCACGTGCAGCCTGTGCCCCAGCGCGGCGCGGCGCCCAGCAATCCGGCGCGTTCAGTTACATCCGAGAAAGTTCCGTCGCCGTTGTTGTGGAACAGAATGTTCTGTCCCCAGCAGGTGATGAAGATGTCGTCGTATCCGTCGTTATCGTAATCGCCGACGGTGATGCCGTACGCCCAGACGCTGCGGCCAAGGCCTGACTTCGCCGTCACATCGGAAAACGTGCCGTCCCGATTGTTGCGGTACAGGCGAATGACGGCGTCCTCCGGAGTAGATTGAATGCGCCGGCCGGTCAGGACGACCACATCCATCCAGCCATCGTTGTCGTAATCGATGAACCCGGCGCCGCAACCCATCGTCTCGAGGATGTAGTCGTTTCCATTCACGCCTCCAAAAACCACGGGCGCACGGAGTCCGGCGGCCGCTGCCACGTCGGTGAATCGCGCATTGAAGGGCAGGCCGGAAGGTTTGCCGCGCGGTACGGCTTTCACGCCGCGGGAAGCCATTTGCGCGCGAGCCAGCGGGCCGATGCCGGAAAGTCCAAGAGCTGCGAGGGAGACGATACTGCGTCGCGTCATGAGAAAGAGACGCCTTCAGAATAGCGAATGGCGGGCAGAAGAAGTAACTGCGCAGGCTAAAAGCCTACTCTACTACGGATCGTGAAGCGACAGTAGAGCAGGCTTTCAGCCTGCATTGCGTCCAGGCCTAAGGAATCTGCACGATCGTCGGCCCGGACGATACCAGGTTACCGGACGCGTCGGTACTTTCAACTCGATAGTAGAGAACCCGACCGGGTATAGCCGGCACGTTGATGGTGCAGCCGGAACCGCACGCGGTCGGGGCCGGCTTCTCGCGCAGGTAACTCCACGGCTGTCCTCCGCTGACGCAGGCGTCACCATCCGATGAACATTGGAAGCTCGTGTTGTATCCAAAACGCACTCTCGCCCTGGCCGTCGGAGCGGCCGCAACCGGCACGGGAACGTATCCGCTCACAACCGTAGCGGCGCCGGCTATGGGCGGCACGCGAACCAGAAACGCCTCGTCGCGCAGCCCGGCCCAGCGGGTGTGAACCAAAGCCCACGATCCGTCCGGAGTCGATTTGGCGTTCCAGAACTGATCTGTCCAGAAGTAACGTGACAACCCCTGCGTGATAACCCTGCTCGCGGCTCCTGTGGGCGGCATCTGGCCGAACAGAGAGGACTGGAGTTGATTCTGAGTTATTCCCGCGGTGTACGATCCATTGTCCCCGACGCACACCGACGTCAGGTCGGCATCGATGGAGCCGACGCCCATCGGCGAGCATCCGGTTTGCGATGACGGTCCTGGATTCACGAACAGATCGCCGGCGGCCGATCCCGCATGACATTCGCCGGCCGTCACCGCGACGCAATACTTATAAGCGTCGGCGCGCAATCCGCTGATGGCGGCCGAGGGGCCGCTCACGTCCTGCAGCTCGGCGCTTCCGGCGATCGCTAATGTCGGCAAATACTTCCGCCGCAATCGCGAAGAAGCGCATTTCAGCAGCGCGCCGCTGACCGGGGTGCACGAGGTCAGTCCGGCATCGCCCAGGAAGGGGCGCGCATCCAGGAAAAAGGTTGGCTGAACGGCGCTCGGATGTGAGTCCACCGCATTCGGCGATCCCTCTCCCAGATAGCCGTTGAAAGGCGCGTTCAACGGCGCCCAGACCGAAGCGGAGTTTGTCGTTGGACTCGTTCCCGCCGTGATGTTATAGGCCCAGTAGGAATCAATGTCAAATGGAGAAATCAGGGAGGTGACAGCCTGGATGGCCCAGCCGTCGCCGGCGATGCCGTGCCCCGATCCCGTTCCGCCCGTCCAGGACATGCCGACAACCGGGTCGTTCGGCCAGACGGCATAGTTCCACATCGCCCCGACATTCGCGCAGCCCCAACCCTGCCAGCCAGTGAGGCAGGCGGATGGGATCATCACGGCCGAATCGCCGGGGTTCCAGTTTTGGAACGGAAAGGCAGTGCCGGGCGACCCGCTGGTTGGTCCGAAGTACCCGCGCTGAACCGTCACGCTCGTATCGCTGTTTACCTGCAGGACACGCATGAATTCCCCGCCCTGGTACATCTCCGGACACCTGCTGATGTTCGCGTTCCAGTAAGTAGAGCCCGCCCGCGCCATGCAGAACTTATCACCGGGCTGCATAGAATACATGTAATAGCCCGACTGATTGCCGATGTGGGCCGACCCGGCAGGTTCGCTCGGTCCCGGAGTTGGATCGTAAGGTTGCCCATTGATGCTCACGGTGGCGCAGACGTTTCCTACGGGCCATTCCTCCTGGGGAATATTGGCGGCCGGATTGTATGCGGGGCACGTTATCGCCGCGCTGGATGACAACCCAGCCGTAAGAGTCGTTATATAGGGGCCGTTCCCATCGACGTCCGCCCCGGTGAGCGGACCCTGGAAACCCTCCGATTGTATGATTGCCCATCCGGCATAACCGCTGGGGCTCGCCCCGTGCAGCCCGGCCCATCGGGTAGGCGGCGAAACCGCGACAAACTTCGCCTGAGCCGGATCGTAGATCGCCGTCCACGCCAGCGTGTTATTGACGTTTCCGTTTGCGGGCCTGATCTGGAATTCCAGCTCCGCCCCTTCCACCGTTCCGAAGTTCACCGCGACGCCATATTGCGCGGCATACGCAGATGTTGCGGGGCTCCAGGCCTTGAAGAGACTTACCAGATCGCTGCCCTGGCTCGGCGCGGCCGCATTCGTGAAATTCCAGCACGGGGGAGAAGATCCTCCGCCGTTTCCGCTGCACCATGTCAAGGGCGTCGTCCAGTCTTCAGAGCCCACGTCGTTGTTTCCGCCGCTGTATTCCATGGAGACGAGGTAACCGAAGTGAGTTGCGTAACACGTTGCCTTATTTCCATCAGCCGGGTCCCACAGCACGGACTCGCACCAGTCCGAATTCCATCCGTCTGGACCAGCGGGGTTATACGGCAGCTTTGCTATTCCCAGAAAGGTTCGCTGCCCGCTTGTCGTGTTCACCCAATATAGGCCCGGATTAACCCAGCAGTGCACGCCCGTCCCCGTCGGACCCGCCACCGGGACAGACGAGCAGGAAACATTGCCCTGCGCCGTTCCTGCCTGATCCCACGCAGGTGGAAGCGAGTAAGTCAGCGCCGCCGACAAAGACTGGGCCTGAATGACGTTCGAGCCGGTTGTCTTTTTTCGAACCAGCAAGCCAAACGGTTGAATTGACCAGGTTCCGGACGTGGATGTCGCCGGGGCGGTCAGCGTGATCTGCCTCTCCGTATTGACGGCCGCAATCGTATTCGGAACGCCGTTGAGAGAGATTACAGCTCCAGGCGAAAGGAACAGCGGGAAGTATGAATTGCCGGCCCAGGTAACTACGGTCCCCTGCGCGGTAAAGGCGCCGGTGCGCTGCGCGAGTTGTGTAACGTCAAAGGACGGCATTGGAGTGGAGATCCAATCGGCCAGATAAGGCGTTGTACCGCCGATGGAAACCACACTGGCTGCGCCGCAATTCGAGTAACAATAGCTGGTAACGATGTCGCGCCAGTTAGTCGCAGGCGTAATGCCGCCGTCAACGGACAGCGCCACCTGAAGCGCGCGGTCGTCGGCGGAAGCACTAGCGCACGACGACGTGGAGCACCATGCATTCAGTGAAACATTCAGTGCATTCAGCCCCGCGCCGTACCCTGACGCGTTCGAACTGCCGTGCGTCCCTCCGTTGCCGGCCACCGCGGCATCGGCGTCGGGAATAAAAATGGCCGAGGTGGACGCGCTTACCGACGCGAAAGAAGATGAGGAACCGATGTTGGCCGGACCCGTCCACCCTGGCGCGCTGGCCGGCGCGGAGAAGACAAGGCCCTGCTGCCCGGTGATGTCGTTTGCCAGCGTCAGACGTTGAAGGGTTGCGCCGGTATGTGGATCGATGATGGTCTGGCTGGCATCGGTGGGCGCGATCCACGGCTCCAGGGCCGGTAAAGGATCGTTCCACGTCTGTCCAAAAGGTATCGGCGCCGTTGTGAATTGGAAGCTCTGCGTTTGTGAATTTGTGAGATCGGTGATCAGGCCCCAGTACTGTGTCTGTTGCGCCAGCGCGCGTGAATACGCCTTTAAGTCGGCTCCTGTTTGTACCGTGCGACTGCCGAGGACGGCGTTCACGGTGTGTCCATTGACGATGTTCCCCGCGCGATTGCAGGCGGTAGCGCCCGGAAACAGGCACGCATCGCTGTCGTGCGCCGGAATGGTCCGCGCCGCATCCGTGTAGACGATGATCGAGCAGGCGCCTGGGTCGGTCACGGTAAAGGACACCAGCGCCTGTGTGGATGTTACGCCGGCTATGGAGCCGTTAAACGGAATGGGGCCGCCGCCCGCGACAGATGATGTGGCTGTTTCAGTCCCCACGCTGTAAAAGGCGGATGGGTTGCTCTGGTTGTTGTACTCGGTGGCGATCCAGTCGGCCGAGCGCGCGGTATTGGAGAAACGCGTTTCGTCGAGTTGGACATCGCTGAAGTATTGGCAATAACCCAGACCAAGGTATACAGGCGCGTCCGCCGGCACGTTTCCGTTCGCCAATGCGGACGCGACCTGGACTCCGTTTACGTACAGCCGATACGTCTTCCCGTCGTATTCGCCGGCCAGGTAATACCACGAGCCGGGAGTGATGCTGACGGGCGCATCAATGTTTATTCCGACCCATTGCTCGAGTACAAGCAGTTCCAGATTGTTGTTCGGACCCGTTCCGAGAGTAAATACGTTTTGCCGCGTTGGCAGCGGTATGGTTCCCACAACCCCGGTGCTCGGCACAGGAAGGGTATGGAAGTTTATCCACGTTGACACCGTTCTGGCGCCCGATCCCACGCCCGATTTTGCGCTATTGCTGGAAGCGGAATTGCCATGATACTCGCCGGCCCATGGCAGGTAAACGCTGTTCCCAATCACCCCGGCCTCCGAACCGGCCGCTGGTCCGTAGTTATTCGCCATTGTCAGATTGACGCGGTTCCCGGTGCTGTCCAGTAATTGCGGCGCGGCGCCGGCCGGGTCCTGTGAAAGGTGATAGACCGCCTTAAAACTGCTGTCCCAGACCGCAGTCCTGTTGCTCTGGTCCGTAGTGACAGCGGCATTTCCGTAGCATAAATAGATGACCGTGTCCGTGGCGTGCGACACGGTCGGAACGTTCACCCAGGCAGTAAACTGCCCCGACAGCGCGCTCCAGCCCTCCACCTCATGATTCAGTTTCGTCGTGCAGCCTGCGTCCGAGGTGAAGATCATGTCGTACCCGTTTGGGCTGGCGACATGGCCGCCGTAGGATGTATTTCTCAGGAGTGGATCCGTTAAGCTGACCAACACCGGGAAATTGGTCCGATTCGAGTTTGGCACCTTCGTATGATTGATCGTAAGCGACCGCGAGTACGCGTAACTACCTGCCCGCACGGTCAGAGTATGTGCGCTGTCGGTGCTCCCAGCAAAGTTGCCGCCCGTCTTATATGTGGTCACAATCGTGTAAAAGCCAGGCAAGGTGTTCCCGGGCAGCGTGTAGGTGGCGCTCGCTGCCCCTCCGGAAACTGTTGCGGAAGTGACCGGCGTTCCTACCGTCGCCGAGTTCTGCATGGTGGTGAACGTTACGGCGCCTTCGTTTACCGCCCCGGCAGGACTGGTGACCGCCGCCGTTAGCTTTACTACCTGGTCATTTCCGCTGAACGCGCTCGTGACATTCGTGGCGCTTGTCGAACTTGCCGCGCGGTTCACGATGAGGACATGCGTACAGTCGCTGCTGGAGGCGAGAGCGACGCCATTGTATGTAACGCAGAAGGAGTAAGTGCCGGCCGGCGTAGCACCCGGCAGCGACAGGCTCGCAGTGGCCACTCCATTAGAGACGGCGTTCGCTGTCGCCGCCATGCCGGCTGCAATCGATGCCTGTTGCATGCTGAATGCAACACTGCCTTGGTTCACCGGTCCTGCCGGGCTCGTTACGATGGCCGTCAAGGTTACTGTCTGGGCGGCGGAGTTGTATGTCGCGGCTGCGTTCGCCGCAGCGATACTGGTTAGTGACGATGACGCCATTTCCGCGCCTACGCTGTAGAAGGCCGATGGATTGCTTTGGTTGTTGTACTCCGTTGCAATCCAGTCCGCGGAACGCGCGCTGCTCGAGAATCGCGTCTCATCCAGTTGCACATCGCTGAAATACTGGAAATAGCCTTGCCCAAGGTATATGGGCGCGTCTGCCGGCACATTCCCGCCCGCCGCGGCGGACGCGACGGGCACTCCGTTTACGTAGAGTTGATACGTCGTCCCGTCGAATGACCCGACCACGTAATACCACTCGCCAGGCGTGATGCTGGCCGAGGCGTCAACGTTGATGCCTACCCATTGCTGCAGCACTAACAATTCCAGAGTGTTGTTCGGACCGGCGCCTAATGTGAGGACGTTTTGCTGCGTGGGCAATGGTATTGTTCCTACAACTCCGGTGTTGGGTACGGGGAGCGTGTGGAAATTCATCCAGGTTGACACTGTCCTGGCGCCCGGCCCCGCGCCGGAATTGACAGCCCCGCTGGACGCGTAGTTACCATGATACTGGCCTTGCCATGGAAAATAGACGCCGCCGCCGATCTCTCCCGGCGCTGAACCCGGAGCAGGTCCGTAGTGGTTGGTCAGCAGGAGGTTCACGCCGTTGCCGGTACTGTCCAGTAATTGAGGAGCGGCGCCCGCCGGATCCTGCGAGAGGTGATAAACCGCTTTGTAAGTTGAGTCCCAGACCGCCGTCCTGTTGCTCTGGTCCGTGCTGACCGCGGCATTTCCATAGCACAGATATATGGTGGTGTCCGCTGTGTGCGATAACGCCGGCACGCTCACCCACGCGGTGAATTGCCCAGTTGTCGCGTTCCACGCCTCCACTTCGTGGTTCAGCTTCGCCGCGCAACCAGAGTCGGCGGTCAAGATCATGTCGTAACCGCTTGCGCTGGCGACATGTCCGCCGTTCGCTGCGCTTTCGAGCAGCGGATCGCTTATGCTGACCAGCAGCGGGAAGTTACTCTGATCGGTATTGGGGACCTTCGTGTGGTCGATTGTCAGCGAACGCAGGTACGTGTAAGCGCCGGCGCCGCTTACGCTCAGAGTATGCGCGCTGTTGCTGATGGCACGCCTCGCGGCCACTGTGTTCGGCCCCCCCGTGCCCGTCGCGACGACGGAGTTGACCACCTGTACGGTTGTCGACCATGTGCCCGTGTGGGCGCCACCGGGATCTGAGTCGTCGGCGGTAACGGTTATGGTGTGCGCGCCGTTGGCAACGGTGGCGCTGTCCCACGCAAACGAGAAGCCGGTATCCGGGCATCCGGGCGCAACATACGCCGGTCCATCCTTCGGCGTAAGGCCGTAAACGGGCGCGAGCGCGCCAGGAGCGGCGCTGCACGCGTCAGTTTCGTCCGTTAAACGGTAGTCGACGGTTGCGGCCGATGAAATTTGCACGCCGTCCACATACACCCCGAAAGAACCCGCGTTTATGAGACTCTCAGGACGCGTGAGGTTATCCACTGCGATGCCCCGGATACTCACAAGGCCGGATACAGAAGCCCCGGCGAGCGGCGTGGTTATGCGTACGTCAGGTTGTAAGTATCCGGGGACCGTCCATTGTCCAACGCGCGTCCACGGAACCGGGATTATTCGATGGTCGGCTGTCACTAACTCATACGCGGCCTGAATATTCTTCGCGCCGGCAAAAGCAGGCGAAAGCGCCAACTCGAAGCTAAGATCGACCACCGCGCCCCCACCGGCGCTGTAGATCGCCAAAGACCGCTCGAACAGAGTACACTGGCTGTTCGCGGCTGTTCCCGGGTTATCGTTCGGTCCCGCCTCTGCTGCAAACTGCGACCCGTTCATTGCTCCGGCGTCGGTAACCAGAGACACATGCTGCAGTCCGGCATCCCAATACGCCTCGCATACGCCCGTTTCGCGGGTTACGCCTTCGGCCTCCGGAGTAAACACGATTTTGAGCCACCTGAACATAGATCGAGGATCCAGACCGGCCGGGTCAGGAACAGCGATACTTACTCCGACTATGTCGTGCGCCGCGGAACCCGTATTCGCCGCTGTCAGTATCAACGCGCTGCCGTTTGAGGGAGGAGGAAGCACCTCTACCACGGCGGTCGCGGTGCGGCCCTGATATTCCGCCGAGATGGTATTCGTGCCCATGATTGCTCCTGCTGTGAAGAGACCGCGCCTCGAAACAGAGCCGGGGCCGGTAACCGACCACGCAGCGAGATTTGTCACGGGAACGCCATTGTCGAGTACCGCCGTGAAAGCGAGCATTCCTCCCGCAAATACCCTCATTTTTGCCGGGGAAACACTGATACCCCCTGGGGCAGCCGGGCCTGAAGACGTGGCTCTTTCGAGTGCCGCAGTGGTTTCACTTCTGCTCTCCGCCGCGGCGGGCTGCATTTGCGCCAGCAGCGCCGGGGCGGCCAGCGAGAGCGTGATCAGCATCAGTCGGTACGTGCGCGTGCGGATGTGCAACTTCATGCAGGCATACTCCTGAACAACCTCTCGGAGAACGGGAGCCTCTGAGATGTGCCGGTCCGCGCGCCTGGCGCCGAAGAGAGGAATCAGTCTGGAATAGGCGCCATGCCAGGGCATCGAACAGCGTGCACTAATACATCTATCGAGCGCTCAGTGGCCAAACTGTAATCCGAGCAGATAGTGAAGCGTTCGTTGATTTTCTTCTTCGCGTTTGCGGCTGCCTCTGAGGGGGGACTGGCGTATCAGGTAGATCCGGCCAACCTTAAGTAGTTCGCCTGCAAACAGTCCGTTGGATTCGAGGGCCCCACCCTAATTCGCGAACCTAAAAACGATAGAGCCAGCCGAGCCCACGATCCATTACGAAGTTTCCCGTTGACATACGGTTGTTATCGTAGGATGCTGGTTCCAGATGACTCCTCCGCACAAAAACCGACCGCCGCTGGCGCTTCCAACCGCCGCCGAACTCGACATCCTCGCTGTCCTCTGGACGCTGGGAACGGCCACGGTGCGGGAAGTCCACGACGCGCTCGGCAAAGATAACCGTTACACCACCACGCTGAAGACGATGCAATTGATGACGGAAAAAGGTTTGATCAGGCGCAGCGAACGCTTCGGATCGCACATCTACGAGGCCAGCGTTCCAAAGGAGCAAACGCAGCAGCAGATTGCGAGCGACCTGCTCAAAAGGGCATTCGGCGGTTCGGCCCGAAGCATGGTGATGAGCGCGCTGGCGGCACAGCCGAGCTCGCGCGAGGAATTGAACGAAATTCGCAGCATGCTGGACGCTGCTGCCAGAAAGAAAGGACGTACGCCATGAACGCCATGCAAGCACTCTCCTCGCAACCGTGGGTGGAACGTCTCGGTTGGACGCTGCTCCACTTCGTCTGGCAGGGCTTAACGATTGCGGTTCTGTATGCGGGCGCGCGTCGAGGTTTGGCTCGCACCTCGAGCCCAAACGCGCGGTACTTGCTCGCCTGTGGGGCACTCGCGGCCATGATGGCGGCTCCGCTGATCACGTGGGGGCTGATGCGGTCATCGGACACGAGTCCGGACGCCTCCTGGCGCATCCTGCGTGTTTCCGCGGCCGCCTCCACCGCCAGCATCGCCAACGCTACCATCATCAGCTTGCCCGCCGCTGCGCGCGCCACGGTATCCCGCGTGCGTTCCGCACCGTTCCTGCCCTGGGTGGTGATGTTCTGGCTCTTCGGCGCCGCGGCTTTCTGGATACGCCTGGCGGGCGGGTGGGTGGTTGCGGCACGGATGCGGGCGATGCTGGTCCGGCGTGCGCCGCCAGAATGGCAGGAGATTCTGAGGAGACTCGGATTGCGGATTGGTCTCTCCCGTCCCGTACGATTACTGGTCTCCGCGCTGGTGCAGGCGCCGACGGTGGTCGGCTGGTTCCGTCCGGTAGTGCTGGTACCGGTGGGGGCTTTGAGCGGTCTGCCTGCTGAGCATATGGAAGCGCTGTTGCTGCATGAGCTCGCGCACATCCGGCGGCACGATTATCTGGTCAACATTCTGCAAAGCGTCGCCGAAGCTCTGCTGTTCTACCATCCCGCGGTCTGGTGGGTGTCGGGGCACATCCGCGCCGAACGTGAACTGTGCTGCGACGATATAGCCGTATCGACCAGTGGCGATGCGCTCACCTATGCGCAAGCGCTGGCGGAGCTGGAATCGAACCACCCGGCTCATCTCAGTGCCGCTGTTGCCGCTAATGGCGGATCACTGGCCGACCGCATCGCCAGGTTGCTCGGCCAGTCGCGGCCGAGCGTCCGCGCCGGTCTGGGACCGGGCGTCCTCACGGTCGCCATTCTACTAATGGCCGCGGCATACGGATTGTACGCGCAGTCCGAAGCGCATCCCGCGTTCCAGGCGGTATCGATCAAACGAAATACTTCCGACTGGAAAGAACCCGCCAAACACGCTATGGGCGTAGGCGCTCGCGGCGCGGAGAATGCGTCCTTGCTGCTTCTCATCCAATTTGCGTACGCGGTTCGCGACAACCCTATGAACGGCCACTGGCTCCCCCTGCCGGCTTCTCAAGTGGCAGGAGGACCGGACTGGATCAGCTCCCTTCGCTACGATATCGAGGCCGAACCGGGGGCCGGCGCCGATTCGAAGCAGATATGGCTGATGTGGCAAACGCTCCTCGCCGACCGGTTCCAGCTGAGGCTTCATCGTGAAATCAGAGAGCTCCCTGTTTACCATTTAGAGCTGGGAAATACCGGCCCCAAATTGCCGGCGGCGAAGGAAGCTGGCTGCGTTTCTTTTCCGCTGGGCACGAAGCCGCGGCCCGTCCCTGGGAAGGTCGATTGCGGCTATGTCTCTGGGCCCTTCTCCTCGCATACAGGACGCCTGCGCATTGAGGGGCGCAAGGTCCACATAGCGGACCTCGCGAGGGAGCTTGCATCGGTACTGGACCGGCCGGTCCTGGATGAGGCCGGATTCGCCGGCGAATTCGATCTGAATCTGAGTTTCACTGCGGACGATACCCTGAAGGGATTTCCGGCGGGGTACGCTGGGCCGACCGACCCTAACCTCCCAAACATCTTCGCCGCCCTGGAAGAACAACTCGGGCTGAAGCTAGTGCCGGCCAAAGGCCCGGTCGAGGTTCTCGTCATCGATCATGCGGAGAGACCGACCGCGGACTAAGTACACCGTTTCGTAAATGCGGTCTCGTATTCGTGCCGGCGGAATGTGGGGCAGGATTGTATCCTGCAGGCCGATTTGCAATCGGCCAGGCGGCTTGAAAAGCCGCCGCAGGCTGAAAGCCCATTGACCGGAACAGCCCGAGCACGAAACGAAAGTATAACGCAAGGCAGACAAAGACAAAAGGCGGTAGATGGAAGGCATAAGAAAGTAAACGGGCGTAAGTTGCAGAGCCGCCTGGCCTAACGCTCGTCCGCCCCGGTTCGGTCCGAAAACAGGACGCCCTGCGCCGCAGCCCGTCTCATCGCAAGTGACAGCCCGCACCAGCGCCAGTTCACGTTTTCAGCATTGGCCAGCACGATGTCGAGTCTGTTCCAGCCCCTCCGCAATGCGAGCTTCGCGGGTGCGGCGCCGAAACCCGCCTGCGCCGGGAACGATGCCGTTGCTACGCCATTCACCGCGATCCGGATTCCGTCGTCGTCGCCAAACAACGCGTCTACAGTTCGGCTCGAAGGCGCAAAGACGTACGTGATGAGCTTCGTCCGGCTCTCTCCGGCAACGTAGCCAGTGCCGCTTGAAGTGAAAAGATAATGCCGGAACAGGTACGTCAAGTCGACGAAACCGTGCGTCATTGGCGCGTCCTGCCATGTCTCCCGCAGGGTCACGGGGTCCTTGATGCTCACCGTAGTCTCACTCGAATCAGCGTCAGCGCCGAGAGGCCCCAGCGCCTTCCACGGAACGTTGGGCGCCAGCCACTCACCCGGCGAATCACGTTCAGGCTGCTGATACCAGAACGCGACACTCTTCGGCTCCAGTCCGGCGAACACCCCGAACAGGAACTGCAGCGATTCGCGGAACGGATACGGGTTTTCCAGATGAAGCCGGTAACGGCGTGCGTGCGCCGGGGCTCCGGTAAGCGGCGTCATCGCCCCGGTTTGATGCCATGCGAAGGAGAAATAATCCTCGCCGCAGATGCCATGCAGCACGCGCGGCATGGCCGAACCGGCATCGATGAGCGCCGAGTCGCCGCCGCCGTGGTTATGGCCCGTATCGAAAAGGTTCACGCCGACGAACAGGCCGCGTCCGCGCGCCCGCAGCACCGGAAACTGAGCGTAGCCGGAGGTCTTCTTCTCGGCTGCCTGGTACGAGGCGTGAAAACAGGGCGCGTCTTTCGCGACGGCGGCCGGTTCGAACGCGTACTCGATGCCCTCAGCCGGTGGCGCGCCTTGCGGAACACGCAGGACAATCCGCGCACTTCGCCGAAACGGCATCGGGAAAAAACAGGTCCGCTTCCGCGCATCCGACTGCATTGCGGCGTTGACGAAATCGGCGAAGAAGTAACTGAGTGGGGCATCGACGCTGGGCGTCTGCTCGCCATCCCAGTAGATTTGCAGCGTTGTGTCCGGCGGCAAATCCCCGCGGAAACCCAGCTCGCGAATTATTCCCGGGCCGGTGAGTGAAAGCTCATTGCCCTCAGTGATCCCGAACTGAGCCCGCCCGCCTGTCGCAATCGCTCGAGAGCGCTCGTTCCAACCGGTATACCTCAGAACCAGGCCATCGCCGGTTCGCTCGCTCACCAGCCGCGGTTGGCGGGCGTCGCTCGCTACAACGCGGTAGTCGACCTGCGTGTAGAACTCGTCCAGATCGTCGGTTGCCTCAACCTCAATCCGCACGCCGCGCGCGAACCAGATCGGCAGGTACAGGTTGTATGCGCCCTTGTAAATAAACGCCGGCAGCGGCCCGTACTTCGCTCCGGTAGCCTGGGCAGCGCGGCACAGCTCGTCAATTGACCCCTCGACGGCGGGCTCCGCGGCGCCATCCACAAACACGCACATACGAACTTTGCCGCCCGGGGCCAGCGTGCTGGGCGAATCGGGACCCGGCACGCTCCATGTCGACCAGATATGCCGCACAGACCCTCTGCCCGGCAACTCCAGAACCGTGGCGCGCTGCCCTTTGTGGAGACCGCGTATCAGAAAGCTGTTCTTTCCCGGCGAGTAATCGTGTGGGCCAATCAGGCCGTCCAGGTACCAGTCCCTCGCCCCTTGCAGATTCGCCGCCTCATCGCCGGCCACCAGCTTCAGCAAGCCGAAGCGTTCGGGCGTGTGAAACGTCGAGGCCATGGGAGGCTGCCACGTGATCGACTGCCATTTGGCAGGCGGTCCCTCGCCTCGGAACAGGTTCATCCGAAACTCCATGCCAGGTCCAGGCGGCGTCGCGGCAATCGCGCCGAAAGGGATGCGCATGGCGCCGTACCAGATCTTCGCCTCGCGATCGATGCGCGCAGACGTTTGAAAACCGGAGTTCCACACCCACCCGTCCTCGTGATGAGGCTTGTTCAGGTCGACATCAAGGTCGATCCACTCGCCCTGCGGTGAGATCTCGAACTCCTTGTAGTGGCGGATGTTCCTGAAATCCGATCCAAGAAAGACCTCCGCGACATCCCAGTTCCAGAGCTTGTTCGTCTCCGTGGTGGTCACCGGATTCGGTTTGAGATACAGTTCGTCATAAGGGCAGATGAACAGGAAATAGAGGTTCTGCGAAGTCCACCGCGAGCGCACTTCCATGGAGCGGCGGCCCACTGGCTTTCCCATGGCATCGAATTCGGCCAGCACGTGGGGCGCCGACCGCCAGAACGCCGACATCGGATTTGTTTCTGGCGCAAGGTCGCTCACCGCGCGCAGGCTGGTCATCGTCGCCTGAGCGAGCGCCGGACGCGCCATCGCCAGGACGGCCGCGAAGCAGCACGCTTTCACTATTCGCATCGTCACCCCAGTTCGAACCCCGCGATTCCCCAGATCCATTCCTCGCGGCCGGCGCGCGACGGCCCGCGCGTCATGCGGACCAGTTGACGCTGCCGAACGAATCCGAGCTCGGACGCAAGGTCGACAGCCGCGCCATCGGCCGGCAACAGGTCCCAGTAGCAACCGGCGGCGCCGGCATTGCGGATGCACGCCGCCATCAGACGACGCGCGGCCTCCGCGTCGAGAGCCACGCAGGGTCCGGCGTACGCCGCTCTCAGTCCCGCACGCCGAAGAGCGAACCCGCCCGCGGACGCGAACACCGCGCTTCGCTCCGCCACAGCTTCTAATAAGGAAGACCGATCCAGTCCGAACGCCTCCAGATCCATGGCCCTCCATGACTCCGGCATTTCCTCGTTCCGGCGCGGCCCGGCGGGCGCCGCGTCTCCTGCGCGCCACCATCGCTCCACCGGTTGCTCCGGCCGGAACCCCAGGCCTTCGTAAAGCCGCTGCCCGTCGCTGGTCGCATCCAGCTTCAGAGTCGCGATGCCCCAGGCATCGGCCTGATGCACAATGTGCTCGAGCAGCGCGCGCGCGCATCCGCGCCGCCGGTAGTCACGATGCGTCAGCACCATGCCGATCCATCCGAGCAGCCGCTGGTAGCGTAACAGGGATGCAGTCGCCACGAGCTTTCCGTCGGAATGGATGCCGAAGCAGCCCTCGGGAGAAAGCCGCATCAGCATACGCCAGTCCTCGGCCGTTTGATTCCACCCCGCTTCGCTGGAGAGTTGAACGGCCGCGTCCACGTCGCCCGCCTCGAGAAGCGAAATCATGTCATCAGCTTCAGCATCGCTGAGGTGACGCGATGCTCTACCGGCTGGCCGCGAAAAAAGCGCTCCAGATCGCCGATGACAATCTCCGCGATGCGCCGCCGGACCGGACCGCTGCCTCCTCCGACGTGCGGCGTGAGAATGGCGCCCGGCATGTTGCGCAGCGGGTGCCGAACCGGCAAAGGCTCCTCCGGGTCGGTGACGTCGAGCGCACACCGCAGCCGCCCGGTCCGCACCTCCCGCGTCAACGCCGGGAGATCCACCAACCCGCCCCGAGCGATGTTGACGATGGTAGCGCCGTCGGGAAGCTTCGCGAAATTCTCCCGCCCCAGCAGGCCGCGAGTTTCATCCGTCAGGGCAGCGGCGAGCACCAGCAGCGATCCTCGCCGCAACACTCGATCGAGCGCTGCGAAACGCACGTTGTGCTCCGCGGCGAGCGATCGCGCCGCGTGCGGGTCGTACACCAGCCACTCAATCCCGAACGGGCGCAGCAGTTCCACCAGCGCGCGGCCCACGCGCCCGAACCCAATCAGCGAAACCTGACGGCCGAGAAGCGTCTCTTCGCCCGTCCCATGAACGTGCCTTTCGCCGTAGATCCGGATCGAGGGTTTGCGCAGCTCGGCGCGATAGAACTCCACGTTACGCGCGGCATACAGCAGGAAGGCCGCGCCAAGCTCCGCGGTGGTTCGGGCCATCGGTTCCGCGGCGTTGGTGATGGTCACCGCTTCGTACAGCCGCTCATCGAAGCGGCCCTTCACCGCGCCGCCGCAGTGCGCAATCATGCGAACGCCGGGCGCCCAGTCCATCAGACTACCGTCCAGGTTCGGGCTGTCCCAGGTGGTCACCAGCGCATCGGCGTTCGACACGCCCTTGCGAACAACTTTCGTGAGCCGGCGCGAGGGGTTCACCTTCCAGCGAAACGTCTGTGAGAGACGCCGCCGCTCTCGTGCGCCGAAGAAGGATTCGAAGAGCGGCTCGCTCGCCAGGATGATCACCAGGGGCTTCGACACGTGATTGTCAGTTTACAACATATTGCTTGCGTTTGTTGTCGTTTGCTTGCTATAGTTATGCGCGTGTCTCGGGCCAATCACACCGATTACATCGTCATTGCGTGTTACGGCCTGCTGATGGCGATTGTCGGGCTTTATGTGATGCGCTTCAATCGGGGCGCGGCGGAGTACTTTCGCGGAGGCAATCGCATTCCCTGGCTGGTAGCAGGCCTGAGCTCCTTCATGGCCGGCTTCAGCGCGTGGACGTTCACCGGGGCCGCCGGCGTCGCGTACAAAGCCGGAATCGCCGCCACTGGCCTCTACGTCGGAAACGCCCTGAGCTTCCTCCTCGGATATTTCATTTTCGCCGCACGATGGCGCCGCAGCCGTATCACCACCGTCATGGAATACCTTGCCGGCCGCTACAATCCGGCAACGCACCAGGTATTTTCTTGGGGAACCATCGTGTTCCAGCTCTTCACCAGCGCGAGTACGCTCTACGGCCTGAGCCTGTTCGTCTCGTCCGCCTGCGGCTTTCCCGTCACGTGGACCATCGCTGTTTCGGGCGCGCTGATCATTTTCTATTGCGTCATTGGAGGGCTCTGGGCAGTGGTGGTGACGGATTTCCTGCAGGCGTCCATTCTGATGCCGTTTTGCCTGGTATTGGTTGTGACCTCGCTCACCCGCGTGGGCGGCGTCGGCGGCCTGATTCACTCGCTGCCTCCGCAGATGAAGACCATCCACCTGACCGGCGAATTCGGCTGGATCTATCTGCTTTGCTGGACTGTGATGGTCTCGTTCGGCTACAACACCAGCGCGATGGCGCAGCGCTATTTCAGCGTGGAGGATGAGAGGGCCGCCCGCAAAGCCGCCCTGTTGTGCGCGGGACTGTTCTTCGTGGGCGCGTTCCTCTGGTTCATCCCGCCCATGGCCATGCGCGTGCTTTATCCCGACCTGCACGCGATGTGGCCGTCTCTGGCGAATCCGGCCGAGGCCTCGTACGCCGTGGCCAGCCTGACGCTGCTTCCCCACGGACTCATCGGAATCATGCTGGCCGCGATGTTCAGCTCAACCATGGCCAACGTCTCCGCCGCGTTCAACCTGAAATCGGCAATCCTCACGAAGGACATCTATAAGGGCCTCTTCCGGAAGAACGCGGGCGACCGGGAACTGCTGGTCACCGGCTGGTTCATGACCTTGCTCATCGGCGTTTCCACCACCGCCGTCGCCGTCGTTATGGCCGCAACCGGACAAAGCATCTTCGGCGTGATGCTGACATTCAACACCCTGATCTCGCTCGCCTACGGACCGCCGGCGCTGCTCGGACTCGTGGTGCGGCGCACGCCCCCGTGGTCCGGAATGGCCACCTTCGCTACGGGCCTGGTCCTCGGGTCGCTCGGAGCGTTCGTGTGGCACTGGGGACTCGTCCAGCAGGTGCTCATCGTCATTCCATCGTCGTTCGGAGTCTTCTTTGTGAGCATGCTCCTCGATCGCGCGGACACGCCCGGCCGCGCCGCTCTGTTCCGCAAACTGAACACTCCCGTGAACCGCGATTTGGAGCTGAAGGATTCGCCGGACATCACCGCGACGGTCTTCCGTTTCCTTGCCTGGGCGATCGCCTGCATCGGCCTTTTGAGCCTGACCCTGCTCTGCGCCGCCGCCGCGGGACAGCGCTCGACGGTCCTCTGGTTCTCGGGGCTCACGCTCGCTGTAAGCGGATCGCTGTCGCTGGTGCGCGGCCGCCGGGCGCCGCGGGCCGCTGCTGTGGCGCCATGAGACGACGCGAATTCATAGCCGCTTCTGTCGCTGCATTTGCGGCCCGCGCCGGCACGCCCATCCGCCGTCCCGATCCGTCGGAGAAATTCTTCTGGGCCGACAACCTGCTGCCCGCGGCGAACGACGGCGGCGAGCGCATGGACTCCGCGCGTTACCGGAACACGGTGCGCAATCGTGAGGACTGGAACCGTACGCGCGACCTGTGGGACATCGGCGCCGTGCGCGTCATTCATTATGAGCCCGGGCAACACCACTGCGCGCTGGGCGATGCCACTAACGCTTATTCACGCCGGAAAGTGCGCCGCTTCACGCGCGAGATCGTTTATGTTCCCGATCACCGCGCGCTGTTCGTCTTCGATCGTGTGGCGACCGTCAATCCCGCGTTCCGCAAAGCCTGGCCGCTGCACAGCGTGAATGAACCGGCTGTCGTGGAGGATAATCGCGCGCGCCGCGGCGGTCCCGGCCAGGAATTCTATACGCCCGGAGACGACCATGGAGGCCCGTGGGGCAGCGGCGAGAACTGGCCGCTCGATCCTCCTGAAGGCGGACCGTTGCCGGAAGATCCCCGGCTGCGTCACATGTGGAAGGTATTCTACGGCGAAGATTTTTCCGAGATCTGGAAATCGAACCGCGCGAACGTCGTACCGGGCGCGTGGCGGCTCGAAGTTTCGCCCGCGAAGCCTGCCGAGGAGGACCTGTTCCTGCATCTGCTGGAGATCGGCGATCGCGGCGCCACCGGAGGTCGGCGCGTCACGCTGCTGGACGGCATCAACTTCGCGGGCGCAGCCGTGGAAAACGGATCAGCCGTCCTGTTCAGCACCGCCGGCGCCGTGGTGGATCAGGGCGAGGCGACCCTGCCCGAGCTACACTGCGATTCCCTGCTGGTCACCAGTCTGAAGCCGGACGCCATTCACAACGTGACGTTCTTCGGTCCTGAATTCGGGCAATCGACGTCATCGCCGCGGCCCGGAATATCCGTTGGCGGTTCGCGTCCGCGAGCGAACAGCCAAGGCATCCTGCGCCTCGACATCCGCGGCATCGGCAATGCGCGCTTCCGTATTGCACAGATTTAGAATTACACTCAGGGCTGAATACGCCATGCCAAACATCAAAGCCTCTCGCCTTCTGGCTGAAGAGCGGCGGCGAAAGATTCTGGAGCTGATTGAACATGACGGGCAGATCACCATCCCCGATCTGGTGAAGCGCTTTTCGGTATCCGCGGTGACCGCTCGCGGAGATCTCGATGCCCTCTCGGTAAACGGCGCCGTGATGCGTTCGCATGGCGGCGCGGTGCGGCACGAGCCGACGCGCGACTACCCGCTGCGCCTGAAGGCTACGTTGCATCGGCCCGAGAAGACGCGCATCGGCCAGGCCGCGGCCGAACTGGTGCAGGCCAACGAAACCGTGATTCTCGACTCCGGCACGACGACGGCGGAGATCGCACGCCATCTCCGCGCCATGAAAACGCCCGTGACCGTGATTACCAACGCTCTGAACATCGCCACCGAACTGGCCGATGCGCCGGGCATGTCGATCATTATGATTGGCGGCATCCTGCGACCGGTCTCGCTCTCTTTCGTCGGCCCACAGGCAGAAGCGATGCTGAGCGAGTTGCATGCCGACCGGCTTTTCCTTGGCGTGGATGGGATCGACGCTGAAAACGGGCCCTCCACGCCCGATGTTCTCGAAGCGCAGTTGAACGCCTGTATGATGCGCGCCGCGCGCGAGGTGAACATCGTCGCCGACTCCAGCAAGCTGGGCCACCGCAGCGTTTCGCGCATCGGGCCGATGGAGAAGGTTCACCGGCTCATTACGGACAATCGCGCCGCCGCCGAGTTCGTCGCGGCCCTGAAAAAGAAGGGCGTTGAAGTGACTCTGGTTTAAGTCATCAACGAATGCAGGCTGAAAGCCTGCTCTACAATCCGGCAACAGTAGAGTAGGCTTTAGCCTGCGCACTTTCTTTTTCGGTGGTGCGCCAGCATCTTGTCGGACAACAGCACGAGCCTCTTGAACGTCGTCCGCTGGCCCGTAAGGTTGGTGCGCAGCGATTCGTCGCGAAGATATCGAAAGGCGGGATCGGATCCGGCGGCGCTTCATCGTAGCTCGGGAGCGTTAACGTCCCTTGCCACACCATCGTGACGCGACGCATTCAAAAAGACTCCACTGTCCAGTTCGCCGCCGTCCGGATCTTTATGTTCGCTGACCGGTAGCTTTCTCTCACCCGCGATTCCTCCACCGAATTTCCGGCCGCATCCACGGCGCCCTCGAGGAGGATCTCCCGCGGCGCGATTGCCGCCGCGATCTCCGGCAGATCCGTCGAGGCGAGCGCGCCCGGCACGAAGTTCGAAAAAGGATGAGTGAACATCTCTGTCTCGACGATATTCCTCCAACTGATCAGGTGCCCGGACAACAGAAGTCGCGAGATGGCCGGATTCAGCAGCCCCGCGCAAAGCGCCGGCGCCGTGAGCTTCCCGCTGGCGGCCAACAGCGTTTGCTTCACCTGTGGATAGCTTGCCTGAACGGCGCGCGTAACCTGCGCAAGATCGACGGCGCGCTGCCCGAGCAGACTCCGGCCCAGCACCAGCGATGACCACGCATAGTTCTCCTCCTCCTCGTGCTCGCGCGCGTAATCGGGAGCGCCGGGGCTGAACTCGGGTGCAAGGTCGCCGATTCCCCGCACATCCGGGACGCAGACAATCGCCTGCTCGGCCAGCGTCTGCCAGAGCTCGCCTTCGCGCCATCGCTGGTTCCTCCCGCCCGGTTCCACAACAACAATCAGCTTCGCAACCGGCCTCCCAGGATGAAAGATCCAGGCAGGAATCCACACGCGCTCCTCCGTCGCCACCTCGACGGCGATGATCTTTCCCGAGCGCGCCGGAACGCTGCTCAGCACTCGCAGGCTCGGCACTCGGGCCGCGCGCTCGAACTGCAGCAGCGCCGGCAAATCGGGTTTTTCCTGAGCCGGCGTCCGCAGCAATCGAAGTCGCCTTCGCGCAGCCACAAACGGCGTCTCACTTCCGAAATCGCGCACGACATTTCCCGTCGGCCCGGCCCAAAGCTGCTGGTCGGGTTCGGGCGCGACGGGCGGCTCCTCCTCAACCGCACTGTCGTCCGACTTCAGCCAGCGCGACAGCCATCGATATGTTTCGAGGCGCAGTGAATACGACAGCCCATGCGGCAGCGGCGTCTCCCGCAGTTCAAGATGCGTCTCCCGCCCGAGCACGCGATACGCCGCATGCAGCCGCCCGAATTCTTCGTGTTCGCTCGCCTCGTAGTTGGGCGAGTAAGTGCCGAAGAAGTCTTTCGCGCTCGAAAGAATCAGCAGTGGACGGGGCGCGAACGGCCACAACAAATCCCAGCGGTCGAAGCCCTCCGGCCCGGAGCCGATGAAATTCTGTTCGGCGTCGTCCACCGATCCCGGAGGAAGAAAGTTCGCACAGGCCACGTTCTCGGTATTGCCCGAAGAGACAACCGCGGCCGCCAGACGCTGGTCCACCGCGGCCAGCATCATTGTTAGCGTGCCGCCGCCCGACTGTCCCGCCGATGCGAGCCGCTTTGGGTCCACCAGTGGATGGGCCTCGAGCACGTCGAGACTGCGCACCGCGTCCCACACGAGCACGCGCGTCATCGTGTCGCCCAGCAGAAGCAGTTGTTTCCCCGGCCGCGTGTGCTCGGCATCCGCGGAGCCCAGACGCGTGAGCCCATCGGGACCCGGATAGTTGGTGCGCTCTCCCTGGCCCATCGGATCGAACGCCAGAACGACGAACCCGAGCTGAACAAGTCCCTGGCAACAGCGCTGATAGGTGTCGTTGGCCTTGCCGTTTTCGCTGTGGCCCATCTGAAAGAGCACTCCGGGAAAAGGCCGTGCGCCCGTTTTGGGAAGGTAGAGATTCGCCGAGACCCACTGACCTGGCCGGCTCTGGTAGACGAGCTTCTCAACCCGATAGGTAGCGCGCTCGAAGCTGCCGGTGGTCCGGATCAGCAGCGGCGTTCGCTCGGGCATGCCGCCAATCAGCTTCCAGAACGTGGCGCGCGCCCACTGCCGACGTTCTTCGATCCGCGATGCGGTGGTCAGTGCGCCGATCGCCACCGACCTGCGAGCATACGCGTCTGCGGCTAACCGCCGCAGGACATCAGGGAGGCAGCGCGAGTAATCGCGATACTCCTGTCCCAGGCAGCCGATCGCCGGCAGGGTGCACAGCAGAGAACGGCGGGTCAGGTTCATGGGGTCACGGCCGGGCCGTGCCAGACGCTGCCGCCGAATGTCGTCACATAAATCATGTTACGGTCGGCTGGATCCGGAATCACGCGATGCGCCCATTTGAAGTCGAACCCGTCGATGCGGGTCCAGCTTTCGCCGTGATCGGCGGACCGCCACGCGGACGATTCGAATCCCGCGGCATACAGAATCTTCGGGTCGCGCGGATCGATGGTGACGTCGTAGACATGCCGATCGCGGTCGAGCACGCACCGCCATGTTCGTCCCGCATCGCCGGTCACGTAGATGCCTCCGCCCTCGCCGTGCATTCCCACCGCGCGGGCCCACGCCGCGAGGTACATCCGTGCGGGCGCCTGCGGATCCACCGCGAGCCCGTTGGGTGCATTCACGCCTTCGGGGAGCGGAACAGGCGTCCAATGCTCAGCTTTATCCGCGGAACGGTAAAGAGCGCCGTCGCCGGTTCCTCCGATGCTCCCGTCCTCCGAACGCCGTGCGATCAACAGATACAGATCGCCGCTGGATGACTTCACCACCCGCCATGCCAGCGGGTCTTTCTGAGTGATGCCCTGATTCTTCAACGTCCAGGTACGGCCGCCGTCGACGCTCTTGTACACGCCGCGTCCGAACGCCGCCACGTAGAGCACCCGCGCATTGACGGGGCTCGATGGGTCGAGCAGGATGTGCGTCGGCGCGGTCTCTTCCATGCCCGAGTTCGACTGCACCCACGTGCGCCCTCCATCCTCGCTTCGGCACACGCCACCCTTATAGTTCAGGACGGACCTGCGTCTCCACATCTTTGGCCGCGGCAGATCGTGCGTGTTGCTGTTGACGCTCCACACGCGCCCGCGCATGGCGGGGTCGAAGGCCAGCCAGTAAGTGGTGTTCCGCCAGCGCCGCGGTACGCCGTTGGTGGAGCTGTTCCAGGAAGCTCCGCCGTCCTCACTGCGAAACAGTCCGATGTCCGTGTAGGTGATGAACTGCCGCCGCGAATCGAACGGATCGAAGTGATACCCATAGCTGGTGGTCACGTTCAGACCGGTGGATGTCCATCCGCCCGTCTGCACTCGTCGCGAATAGACCGCGTCCCAGGTTTTACCGCCGTCTACGGTACGCAGTGTGCGGCCAAGATCGGTGGCGTAGGCAACCAAAGGATTCTGATCGGCAACGCCCAGCATCAGCGGAATTCCACCCCAGTCGGCGCCCAACGCCGGCGTGATCCATGCGTCGTGAACCGTGCCGGAGGGCTGCCAATGCGCGCCGAAATCCGTGGTGGTGGCGATGCCATGTTTGTACGCCACATAGGCAACCTCACCGTGATGCAGGCTCGCGCCGACGGCCTGAACTTCCCCACCCCCTTCGGGCAGGTCGCCCTTCTGCCACGTAGCGCCTGCGTCTCTTGAAACAAAAACGTCATCCTGCGTTGTCGCGTAAAACGTCGGCGGCGCTCCGGCGATGCCGGTGAACGCCGTGGGCGCCGGAAAGCTCTTCCAGCCCGCGCCCGATCGGACGCCGATGCCGTGCGCTCCCGCAACATAAACCGTTCCGCCGGCAGCCGCCCAGATGCGCTTTGGCGTTTCCGGCAGGCTCATGTCCTGCTGCCAGTTCTCACCCGTGTCGTGCGAAATGAAAAGCGACGGATGCGAGGAATCGCCGGCGGCCGCGAACAGCGTTCGGGAATCCGTCGGATCGATGGCGAGCGCGGCAATGGAACCCAGCGGATTCGGATTGGCGATGATGATCTCATCGGCGTGATCCGAGCTCATACGGATGCCCTCGATGGTCCCCGGCTTCGGATAGATCATCGTCCAGTGTTCGCCGGCGTCGCGGCTTCGCCAGAGCCCCGTTACCTGCGCATAGATCGTTTTCGGGTCCCGCGGATCGAAAACGAAGAACCGGGTGGTACCGCCGAAATTGAACATCCGCCACGACCGGCCGCCATCGTGCGTGATGTACGATCCGGTCATATCGCACGAAACCAGCGCCGTATTCACGTCGTGCGGGCTGATGGTGGGATTGAACATCGCGCCGCCGCCGCCGGGGCCGATCACACGAAAGCCGGCGGATATCAGCAGCAGCGAAAAGGGCAGGAGGATGCGGTACGTCAACCTTGATTCTTTCGTTTGGTTTCGATAAGCTTCCGTTGTTTACTCTTCCGCAATCAATGAGGGTTTGTCAAGGCCGGTTTTCATGAATCGCCGCGCCTTCCTGCAGGCATCAGCGCTGCTCGCCCAGTACCCCGTTCGGGAGCGCCTCGATCAGGGGCCGTTCGACATCGATCAGGACGAGGGATGGCAGACCGTGCTGTTCACGACGCCGACCGACAGACCGCTCCGCAACCCCGGACTCGGACTCGCCGGCTACGCGTGGGAAGAGAACGGTCCCTCTCTGGCCGCGAGAGCCGGCCGCGAGACCATCGCTCAGCACGTCGAGAAACTGGCAAGCCTGCCCTTCGTCGATGTCCTCTACATTCGTTGCGACTGGCGCGATGTCCAGAGCCGGCCCGGACGTCTGGACCTGCATCCGGTATGGCGCCTTACTCTGGATGCCGCCCACCAGCACGGACTGAGGGTGGCCTTCCGCATCCAGATGTCGAAGCCGGAATTGCAGCCGAAACAGCTTGCGCTGCCGGACTTCCTCAGCGCGCACGTACCGCTCGTAAAGATCGGCCGCATCCCTCGCGCGAGCGAAGGCGAATACGTCGAGCCGCGCTACGATCACCCGGAGTTTCGGAGAGCATTCGCCGAGCTGCAGCACCTGCTGGCTGCGGAGTTCGACGCTCAGCCGTACATGGAATGGGTGGACCTGATGCAGTACGGGTTCTGGGGAGAAGGTCACACGAGCAACTTCCCGAATCCTTTTCCGGACCATGCCACCGCCGTGCGCACGTTCCGCGACCTGACCGCACTTCAGCTGGAGACCTGGAAGCGCACTCCTTTGGCCGTGAACACGCAGCCCGATATCAGCAACGTGGGCAACCGGGAAACTGTCGAGATGGCGATGCGCGCCGGCGCATGGCTTCGCTCCGACAGCATCAAGGTCGAGGAGCCAATTCAGATTGCGCAGATTGCGAACCGTCCGCCGTGGCTCGCGGCGATTCTCGATGTGAAAGCGAACTATTGGGCGCTGTGGACCGAAGCCGACAACCTGAAGAGCTTCAACGAGCAGCACCCGCGCGGGTTCCACGACCTTCGCGCCAACCTTGGTTATCGCATCCGCCCCGCGTGGGTGTGGCAGCGCAAACGGCAGGGCACGATGGAACTGGTGATCAGCATCTCCAACCGCGGCGTCGCCGGAGTGCCGGGGGTGCTGTGACTGCATCTCGAAAGCCACGATCGAAAGCTGCAGCTTCGCGGCGCGCTCGACGCGGTCAACCGAATGGCGCGGGAGTTCGCGAAGCGTCCTTTCTTCTGCCGCGGGGATTCCGGGGACTACTGCAACTCTCCGCGCATCTCGAGTTGCGGCCTGGCGTTCTGCGCCCGGCGGCGTGGGCCTGCGAGCAGCCGCTCAATTCGGACAATTCCATCACCATCGACGTGAAAGGCCCTGACGATCCCGGCTGGCGAAACGGCGTCTGAGAGTTTGTGGGGCGGGCGCCTCGCCTGCGGCCGACGCCTCGTCGGCCTGCTCGGTATCACCTGCGAGGCGGGCGGGGCGCCCGCCGCAGGCGAGGCGCCTGCCCCACACTGACCCCAACGAGTTACTTTGGCCGTACCAGAATCAAAACCAGAGCAGTGGCGAGCAACGGAATCAGACTGGCTGCGATCAGCACCGGGCCGAAGGCATAGCGGTCCGCGGTCCAGCCGATCAGGATCGTCGAGATGATGGTGCCCACTCCGGAACCCGCGCCGCTGATCCCGCTCACCGAGGCAACCCACGCATCGGGGTACAGGTCCGACGGCAGCGTCAGCGCCATCGTCGACCACGCGGCGTAACAGCACGTAGAGACACTCAGCAGGCCAAGGATCAGCGGCAGATTCGACGTGAACGCGACCGGGATCAGCAGAGTCATCCCGAGCCCGCAGGCGACGATCACGGCCTTGCGCGCCCGCAGCACGTTCCAGCCTCGACGGACGAGCCAGCTCGACGCGCCTCCGCCCGCGAAATTCCCGACGTCGGCGGCGAGGAATGGAATCCAGAAACTGAGGAGCCCCTGTTCGAGGCCGACGTGCTTCGAAGCGATGAACACCGCGAACCAGTCGGCGATGAAATACCACACTGGATCGGTAAGCGACCGGCCGAGAACGATGCCCCAGGTGGCTGGTATCGCCAGCAATTTCCGCCAGCTGATGCTTAGGTCGGGCATCCGATCCTTGTCCCGGTCCTCGAGAATCATCCGCCGTTCTGCCTCACCGAGAAGCGGATGCTCCTCGGGCGCGTGATAGAGCGCGCGCCAAACAATCAGCCATACGATTCCGAGAAGGCCGGGTATGGCCAGCGCCGGCCGCCAGCTTCCGAACGAGTGATACAGCGTGAGCACCAGCACAGGCGCGACGGCTGCGCCAACGGATGAGCCGCTGTCGAAAAGCGCGACGGCCAGACTTCGCTCCGTTCGTGGGAACCACTCGCCCACGGCCTTGGTGGCAGCCGGCCAGTTCGCCGATTCGCCCGCGCCCAGCAGAAACCGGAACGAGCATAAGGATGCCAGTCCCGTTGCTAACGGCGAAAGCATCGCCGAGAGCGAGTACCACGCGACGCTCAGTGAAAGCGCCTTGCGCACGCCGAGCCAGTCGACCGCGCGGCCGGTGACGCCCTGGCCCAGCGCGTAGGCCAGCCGGAACGCCACAATCGTGTACGCGAATTGCTGGTTCGACCAATGGAAATCGCGCTGTAGAAACGGCGCGAGTACCGCGAGGCTTTGCCGGTCGATGTAGTTGATGACGGTGGAAGCGAAAAGCAGGCCGCCGATCCACCAGCGGAGTCGCGGTATCGGTGTGGCGATTGGCAAGGCGGCGCTTCTCAGCCGAAGTAACTGAAAGAAGATTAGCGAAAGCAAACGCAATGCGCAAGCTCGCGTCCGGAACCGGCATTTGTAAAAGTTCACGGATCGTTTACAACCGCCGAACACACCGCGGCCGGCTGCCGATGCATCATCGGGTGACGGCCAAATGATGCCTGAACCCACACTCGGCGAACGCTTCCGGTACGTCGCCGCTCGTTGGCGGTATCTGCTGACGGTGATCGGCTGCGCCGCCGCGCTCGCGTTCGTCGTCAGCGAGCTGATGCCGCGACGGTATACTGCGACGGCAACCGTGATCATCGACCCTCCGGCCGCCAGCGACCCGCGCGCATCAGCCGCGCTGAACCCCACTTACCTCGCGTCGCTGAGCACGTTCGAGCGCTTCTTCACCAGCGACACCCTGTTCCAGCAGGCGGCGGGGAGGTTCCATCTGGATATCGCCGACAACGATATCGAGACGCTGCGGCGCAGGGTCCTGAAGGTGAGCATGCAGCGCGATACCAGAATCCTCGAGGTAAGCGCGACGCTGCCGGATCCCGTGGTAGCGAGGTCGCTGGTTCAGTTCATCACCGAGCAGAGCATTGCGGCCAGCCACGCCGGCGCGATTGGCGCCGACCATGAGGCGCTCGAGACCATGAACGCCGAACTGGACCGCGCCCGCACGCGATTCGAGAAGGCCCGGACTCAGTGGGAGCGCGTTACGCGCAACGACACGCCGAGCAGCGATGAGGACTCGCTGGAGGCGGCAATCGGTCTCCAATCTGAAATCCGTCGGCTCGAAAATGAGGCCGGCGCCGAGACCGCGGACTGGCAGGCCCGCGCCCAGGATGGCGTCCCAGTCGATCGCGAATACGCGCGGACGCAGGCGCGAGCAGCCGCTGCTCGAAGGGACCATTACGCCGCGCGAGAGGCGCAGATCGCGTCCGAGATCGCGGCGGATGACAAGCTCCTGGCGACAAACTCCGCAGCACTGACCACGGCCTCCGCTGAACTGGACTCATCGCGGAAAGAGCTGGAAAGCATCCAGGCGCATATGCGCGATCTGACCGCAATGGCGGGTACGCGCACCGAGCGCATGCGCATTATCGACCGGGGCGTGGCTCCGCGCCGACCATCGTCGCCGAACGTGCTCTTCAGCACGATTGCCGCTGCGCTGCTGGCCGCGTGTCTGGGCGCCGCATGGCTCGCATTGCGCGCCGATGAACCCCGGCCCAGGCCCGCCGTGATTCGTAACGCACAACGGCTGGCATGACCTGGAGACTGGCGCCCGCGGAGAGAAACGCCGCTGCGGCGATCACGCTGTCCGCGGCTATGATCGCCGTATTGTCGCCCACTGCCCGCATCGCCGGCGCCGCGCTTGTCCTGCTGCTTCCCGTTTGCGCCTCGATGATGGCGAGTGCGACGGCATGGGTCGGCATGTTCCTCGGCGCCGTACTGTTGCTGCCTCCCCTCCCCGCCGCGATCGGGAACTCCGGAGTGCATCCGTCACTGCTACTCGCGGCTTTCGGCGTTTACGCGGGCCTTCTCCACAGACAACGCTGGACGCACCGCTCGGAGCCGATTGCAACCTGGCTGGTGGCGCTGGCCGGGATCATGCTGGCATCGGTGGCGATGGCCCTCGTCTACTCCGGCGCTTCGATCGCCATGGGAAGCGCCGCGCGGGTGGCGCTGTTCGCGATCACGCCCTGGGTCTTCCTGTACACTGCTGTCGGACCGGGCGCCGCGCTGGGTGACACCGGCTTCCGGCCCGCGCGAATCCTGTTCGCTTGCGGAGTGGCCTCGGCGGCGTTTGCCTGCATCGATTTCTTCTACCAGCTCCCGGCTCCGACGGGCTACAGTCCCCAGTTCATCTGGCTCGAGGACAAAGTGATCCGGCGCGCACAGGGGCTGTTCTACGACGCCGGCGCGTTGGGCAACGTGTGCGCATTCTTTCTGGTGATGGCGGCTGCCTGCATTCTGCTGCGCGGCCGGCCGCCCGTGAATCGAATGCTCGCGGCCATCGGCGCGGCTCCTCTGGCTGCTGCCCTGGTGTTCTCATATTCGCGTGCTGCCCTGCTGAATGTAGGGGCAGCCGTGCTGACGCTGCTCATCCTGCGCCGACGCGATGTGCAATCGCTGCGTCTGACATTGGCGCTGCCGCTGGCCGCGGCCGGCATCGCTCTGGCCGCGTTCCTGATTGCGCCGGGGCTCACCCAGGCCTGGGGACAGCGGCTGCAGCGAACGGTTATGCTGGCGGGCTCCGCGACGGACATGGCGCTCTCCGGCCGGCTCTCCACGTGGCAAACCATTGCTTCATTTGCGCTGCAACATCCGGCGCAGGTCCTGTTCGGAGTGGGTTATAAAACGCTTGCCTACTCCGATGTTCTGGGGGAGACCGTAATCGCCGACAACACGTGGCTCAGTACGTTCGTCGAGACGGGCATCGCCGGCGTGGTCGCTCTTATCGGGCTGAATGTGGCGGTGCTGCGGACCACCTTCCTGGCCGCGCGTTCGCGCGACAAGCATACGGCTTTCTATGGCTCGTGGGCGTTCGCGTTCTGGGTAGGCGAGATGGCGCAGATGTTCGCGGCCGATCTGCTCACGTGGTGGCGCATATTGCCGATGGTGTTCTTCGTGATTGCGCTGGCGGCGCTGGGCACAGACAAGGCCGCCGCATGAACGTGCTCGTCGCCGATCAGTTCAGCGAAATTGGTGGCGCGCAAAGGTGCCTGCTGGATCTGCTCGCACGGTGGGACGATGACGGAACCGTCCTTGCTGCCGTTCCGGAGGGTGCGCTGGCGGGGGCGGTTCGCGATCTCGGCTTCCCGACTCTCAACATCCCGTGCGGGCCCTACCATCCCGGCTCGAGGAGCGCCGCGGATGCCATCCGATTCGCAGCGGACACGCTGCGGCAGTACCGGATTCTGCGGCGAGGGATCAGGCACCATTCCATCGACGTCGTGTACGTGAATGGGCCGCGTGTTCTCTACGGCGCCTCACTTGCCGCGGAGGGGCGTTGCAGGCTCGTTTTTCACGCGCACAACTGCCTGTCGCGCCGGCCCGACCGAGCCATCGTACACCGCGCCCTCGCACGTGGCGCAAAGGGAATCGCGTGCTGCCGGTTCGTCGCGGATTCCGTCGGGATTCGCTCGGTTGTTCACAACGGCGTGCCCGATGCCGGCTTTCGGCTGCGGCAATATCCGCCGGATGGTCCCTGGCGGATCGGCGTGATTGGCCGCATCTCACCCGAAAAGGGTCATGTCGTTCTCTTCGATGCCACGCGCCGGCTCGTGGCCGAAGGCCATCGCATCTCTCTCATCGTTGCAGGCACCTCGCAGCTTGGAGTAGGCGATTATGAACCCGTGGTGCGTCGCGCTGCCGCCGGCCTCGACGTCCAATTCACAGGCTGGCGGGAAGACGTCGGCTCGGTCCTCGCCGAATGCGATCTGTTGGCTCTGCCGTCGATTGCCGAACCAGGACTACCGCGCGTTCTTCTCGAGGCGTTCTCGGCCGGCGTGCCGGTTGTGACCGCGCCGACGGGAGGCATTCCGGAAGCGATTCGCGACGGCGCGACGGGCTTCCTGGCCACGGGCGCAACGGCCCCGGAGTTTGCGGCTCGATTGCGCTCCGCGCTTCAGGCGCCGGCATCGGACCTGATTCGAGTGGCGATGCAGGCCCGCGCCGAATGGGAGCGCTACTGGAATGTGGAGAGATGGCGTCGAGAGACGCTGGCCGGAGTTCTTCACCAGGACCGCCACCTGAAAATGTAGCTTCGCCTCCCCGTGGGGCAGACGATCGGGTTTTGTCGTCTGCCATTGCCCGGGCACTCGAAGAGGCAGACGACACAAACCGATCGTCTGCCCCACGGGGATCGTGGACACTACGCTAGCTAGCCCCAATACTGTTCACTTAACGATCCCTACCTTCTTGACAAAATCAATACGATGGGTGCGCATCCGCTTGCGTGGGCGAAGAGGGTAGTTACTCATCTTGCGCTTCACGCCGCGCGGATTGATCCGACCGCGACTTGAAACAACGCGCTCCTCAAGAATTTCATCGAGGATCGCTTCATGGAATGCTTTTCTCTGGCGAGGGGGGAATAGCGCCGTAACGCGCCATCCGCCGCTGGACAACGTGCACGGAGTGGACGAAGGACAACCGATCGGGATCTTCATCGACCTTCAGGGCGGCTTCGTGCATCAGGCCGCGGATGGCAAAATGCGCCATCAGCAGACCGAAGAACTCCTGCTGGACCAGTTCTGGCGTCTTGCTGCGCAATATGATCTGAGCGCCGCGCAGATGGGTCTTCAATTCGTCCAGTGTGGTTTCGATCTCCCAACGCTCGTGATACAAGGCGGCCAACTCCCTGGCCGGCGCCTGCTCGTGATCCAGGATGGTGGTGATCAGCCGGTAGATGGGCTCACAGTCGGCGACGTTTTTCAAGCGGTAATCGATGACACGGACCACAATCCCGTTGCGTTTCTTCCGCCGGTCCTTAGTGGAGGCATAGATGCGGCTGAGATAGGAGCCGTCGGGCAGGCGTTTCTCCACGTCGAGGCGTGCATTGTGGCGCGTGCGCCACAGCAGATCCGCTCCCGTGTTTGCGGCTGCTCGCCAGAGTTTGTAACCGGAGAAGAACCGGTCGGCGATACACAGCATTCCTTTGCGGAGCAAAGGAATCACTTTCTCAGCCAGCGTGAGTTCATCGGTGGCGTATCGATCCATCTGCGCGCCCCACAGCACGTGTGTCCCATTCTCCAGCAGTCCTACAAATCGTATCTTGGGGAAAGCACTGGACCCGCGACTGGATCCCGGCCGCCCGAAGGCCTTGTCGTTCTCCGCCGTATCGGCAACGTCCAGCGTGCTGCCATCCAAGCTGACCAGCCGCCATTGCCGGTACCAAGCGCCTTTGGTGTGCTTCTCCGCAATGGGAGCCACCACCGCACCATAGAGTCTCTTCAGCGGCTCGGCGCCCAGCCGGCTGCGCGCCTGGGAAATGCCGGATTTACCGGCGACCTTCACCTTGGCGGAAGGATCGAGCAGCCACTGTACGCCTTCCAGCAGACAGCGTAGAACTTCACGGTAGGAGGACCGCATGTACAGCGCCAGCGCGATAACGTAATAGACCACCACATGCGCCGGCAAGTCGCGCTCGCGGACACTGGCGCGCTTGGTCTGTTCCAGAACCTCATGGATTTTCTCGGCGGGGAAGAACTTGGCTATCACGCCGAGGCTAATGTAGTCAGTGATCCGGCTGCCAGCCGGCAACTCCGCCAAGGTGCGCGCCATTGGGTTCTCCTCAACGATCGCACTTGGCAGGTATTGCTGCGCGCCGGGGAGCGGCTTCGAAATCTGGGATCAGACGGTAGGGGAAGCGTCCGCGAATCGCCTGATTGAAATAGCGCCCCTTGGATGGCGCAGCCAGTAACGACTGATGCACCGCCATGGGCACGCTAAAGTATTGGTAGACCGCCCGACTGCAGAACTCCAGTTGCAACAGCGCTCGAGCTTCGTCATAAGAAACCGTCAGCAGCGTAGTGGATTCTACGGTGGCAACGCGCATAGGACAACCTCCTTCTGGAGGCGTTAGCCCTAAAACAGAATAACACTAAAATGTTCGTTAAGTGAACAGTATTGTAGCTAGCCCTGATTCGATCGCAGCAGCCCGTACCAGCGCAGGCCCTGGAGGAGTGTGGGCGCGAGAGTGATTGCGTGGCGCCGCAGCCGCGAGCCTGACAACATCCGCCCGCGGCTTGCGCGCAGCGGAAGCAACCGCCGCAACAGAACGCGCAGGCGCCCACCCAGCGAGGGAATCAACGCAAGGTGCAGCCACAGCTCATCCTTATTCGGCCGGCGCGCGTCGGTGAGAGGCGAGAAGGTAAAGCGGTCGAGCCACAACCGCACGCTGGAAGGCAGCGCCTCGACGTCCGATTGCACGCGCTCCGGCACGCGGCACCGGAACCATGCCGCCACAATCTGAAATGCCACTGCCTCGGCCAGCCGAAGCTCCTGGCCGTGATCCCGCCGCCACTCAGTCCAGAACTGCGCGTCATCGGAGCGCGTGTGCAAAAAACGGGCGATCTCCCATGCTCGTTGCAATGGGAGATCGCCGTGGAGTAGGTGCAACAGGAAATGGAGAGCGGCGAAACCGAGCAGATCCTGTGGACACAGCACGCGCATCTCACGGCCGGCGATATCGCGCATCTGAAGCCGCGCGCTGAACCCGTCTTCGCCAGGGATGGGGATGTGTTCCGATTGGCTCCGCCACAGATCGTGATGGAGTTCCACGCGAACGGGCATCTCGGGATCGAAGATGTCTCCGCGCCATTGCCAGTCGCTCGGGAGCGCCATCGGCGGCAGATGACGGTCCGATACCGAATTGCCTGTGCGCCGGTAGCCCGCATTGGCCAGCGCCTCGCGCGCGCGGTTAACGGCATCATGAGGGCACCACAGATCGATGTCACCCTGCGCGCGCAGGATTGGATCGGGGGTGAGATCGGGCGAGTGCGTCATCCCCTTCAGTACGGCGAACGGGATGCCCGTGCGGTCCAGAATGTCGCTGATTTCGAGTAACTGCTGCTGGAGGCGGGCGAAGCGAAGAGAGTAACGTTGCCGTGAGGCCGCCATCCGCCGGCGAGCATGATCGGGCAACTCGCCGCCGCACTCCGCCTCAAGCACGAAGGTCATCTGGCGGCGATCGCACCAGTCCAGCAGTGGGTCCCAGGCTTCAGCGTCGAGCGCGCGCAACAATTCGGTGGACCGCTCACGAAACCGGAGCGCTTCCAGAATTGCCTCAGTGGTGGCCATTGACGCGCCCCGACGCGAGCTCCTGCAGCAGCATGATGGCTGGGTCCAGTTCCCGATACCGCAATTCGTACGCGGGCACGGCGAGCAGGCGGCGCACCGCCGCGAGGCGCTCCTCGAACTCAGGAACCTGCACTTCCCACACGGACATGCGCAGACGCTCCCACGCGGATTCCGCGGAGATCGGCAGCAGCGCCGGTGGGCCTCCGCTGAAGCCGGGCCGGTTCAGAAAAACCAGATAGTCGATGGGGCTCTGGTCGGCCATGCGCAGCCCTTCCAGAGATTGCGTTCGCACCTCGATGGTCGGCTTCCCGTATGCCCGGATCGTGCTTGTCAGTCCCAGAAACTCGGGGAACAGCTCGCCTACCGGCTCACGGAACCGGAACTTCTGCGGATGCCCGATCACGAGCGGCCTCGGCGCGGAGCGCACAAACGCGCTCGCGTCGTCGGATATGTAAGTCCAGTTGCGGCGTGCGCACGCGTAAGCGAGTGACGACTTACCTGCGCCCGAGTCGCCGGCCAGCAGCACGCCCTTTCCACCGAAACTCACGCAGGCCGCGTGCACGGTGGCCAGGTTGCGTGTTTCGAGCAGTGGATAAATCATCACGTCGAGGAAGCATTGCCGGAAATACTCGGTGTGCTCGGCCGTGTTCTTCGTCACCCAGCCGAAGCTGAATCCCTGTGCAAGATCGAGTGAGGCGAGGTTTTCCGAATCGCCAACGATACTGATCAGGTGGCCCTGAGAACGGAATACGGGCGGGTCGCGGCGGCCGGGGCTCGGGCTGTCGGATATGAGCAGCCTTATGTCCAGAGGTGGATCGTCGAATCTCTGCCGGTAAGTTTTCCAACTTACTTCGGCAGCCGCCAGCGTAATGGGTGAGTTAGAGCGGATCCGGGCGGGAAAGCCATAAGGGAAGAAGATCGCCTCATGATCCAGCGGCGTTCTGGTCAACATAGGATCGTTAAACGTCCGCTCGTAGGCGACGGCAGCAGGCATACTCCAATGCTGGGCCCAACCGCCGCCGGGGTCGCAAAGCGATTGTAAGAACGGTGTAAACGAACGGCCGCGAGTAACGGGCAGCGCGGCAGTTCTGAATGTGCAGAACATTTACAGGTTAACCGGAGACTGTAAGTCAGCTCGCGGCTATACTCGGTGCAGCGCCGAACCGAATGCACCGACCTTCGAGGAAAGTAGTCTTCTTCTTTCCGGCATTTTCGAGCCGGGAAGCCACCGCTCCGCTGGGGATTCTGGCGGTTGCCACGCCGCTCCTCCGCGCCGGGTACGACGTTCGCATCATCGATTCCACCATCACCCCGCGTTTCCATGAGCGTGTGCTCGAAGAGTTATCCGACGCGCTGTGCCTGGCTGTGTCGCTGGTTACAGGACCCATGATTCGGGAGACCGTGCAGATCGCTCGCGCCGCGAAGAAGATGTATCCGGAGAAGCCGGTGATCCTCGGGGGCTGGCATCCATCGCTGCTGCCGCATGCGACGCTCGCAGCCGAGTACGTCGACATCGTGGTTAAGGGCCAGGGCGAAGACGCGCTGCTCGAGGTTGTCCGCCGTATTGAAGACGGAGCGGACATGAAGGGCGTCGCGGGCGTGGGTTACAAGCACGACGGCAAGCTGCACTTCAATCCGATGCGCGAGCTGCGGCCCATTCGCGAACTCCCTCCCAAGGCCTATCATCTGGCCGATTTCGATGCCTACGAGCGCGTTTCCGGACGCCGCTGGGGCATGTACACGTCGAGCCTGGCGTGTCCCTACGAATGCGCTTACTGCACCAATCAGGGGCTCTACGGGCGCAAGTGGAACGCGCTCGACGCGGAGCAGGTGGTAGAAGAGACCAGCGATCTGGTGCGGCGTTACCGGCTCAGCCTGCTCTGGGTGGTGGACGACAACTTCCTTGTAGACCGCGACCGCGCGCTGGCCATCGCCGAAGGCCTGGTGCGGACCGGCGTGCGGTTCGACTGGAGCATTCAGGCAACCACGAACCTGGTGACGCGCCTGAGCGTGGATGAGCTGAAGCTGTTGCGCCGCGCCGGCCTATCGCAAGTTTCTCAAGGCGCCGATTCCGGATCGCCGCGCGTGATGAAGCTGATGAACAAGACGTTTCAGACGCTGGACACCATCCACGATTCTGCGGGCCGGTTGACTGCGGCGGGCATTCGCCCATCGTTCAACATGATTTTCGGGTTCCCGGGCGAGACCGATGACGACATGCGCCAGTCCATCCGGCTGATTATGGATGTCTGCCGCCGATACCCTGGCTCGGAATTCTGGACCAACATCTTCACGCCGTATCCGGGTTCTCCGATTATGGAGAGAGCGTTCGAGCTGGGCATCGAAGTGCCGTCCACGCTGGAAGGCTGGTCGGACTTCTTTCCGCGATACACCGAACTGCCGTGGCTGAGAGGCCGCGCACACCAGCGGCTGCAAACCATGCGCGAGTACCTGCGGCTGGCCTTTACGCGCGTGCCCATCTCAGGGCTGCGGACGCATCCGGTGACGCGCGCAGTTCAGCGGGCAGTGGCCACAACGTCCCGCTGGCGGCTCGATCACGATGTCTACGGGTTCCCTGTCGAGATCGCCATTAACAATACGGCGAAGAAACTTTTCCCGGCGATGCCGAAACCGAAGGTGGACGCATCGCAGCTTTCCGCGGAGGCGGTGACGTGTTGAGCGCACAGGAGGCGGCGACGTCCGCACTGAGCAACCCCAAACCGGACGTCGCCGGGTCCGTTGTGCGCGGTTTAGCGTTGAGGCGCCATGGCTGATATTCTGCTGACGCATTCGAATCACCTGTTCTTCGACCCCAAGCAGGTGCAGAAGATGCAGCCTTACCCCCCGCTGCAGACGCTAATCGCCGCGGCGGCGCTGCGCGCGCAGGGGCACTCTGTCGCATTGTTCGACAGCACGTTGACTGAGCCGGAAGCGGGCTTCCGCGAAGCTCTTCGCCGGCATCGGCCGTCGCTGGTTGTGGTGGCGGAAGACAATTTCAACTTCCTCACCAAGATGTGCCTTGTGCGCAATCGCGAGGTAGCGTTCGGGTTTGCCTCGGCGGCGCGCCAGGCAGGCGTGGCTATTGCGGTGAACGGGTCCGATGCGGGCGACCGCGCATCCGATTATCTGGCCAGCGGCTTCGATTATGTGATTGCCGGCGAACTGGAAGAAACGTTGCTCGAGCTGGCGTTTGCAGGAGCAGCGAATGCGCGCGGGTTGCCCGGTTTGTTCTGGCGCGATGAGGAAGGGGCAGTGCGCCGCGGCGCTCCTCGGCGGCCCATCGCCGATCTCAGCCGACTGCCGGGACCGGCATGGGACCTCGTGGACATCGATGCCTATCGCAGGGCCTGGCTGCACGCGCACGGCTATTTCGCGATGAATCTGGTCTCCAGCCGCGGTTGCCCGTTTCGATGCAACTGGTGCGCAAAGCCCATTTATGGCGGAACGTATCGCGTTCACCGGGCTGCGGACGTCGCTCGCGAGATCCTGCGGCTCAAGCAGAACTACCGCCCCGACCTGATCTGGTTTGCCGACGACATCTTCGCTCTCTCACGCCAGTGGACCGCCGACTTCGCCGCTGAGGTGCGCCGGCTGGACACGCGCATACCGTTTCGTATGCAGTCGCGCTGCGACCTGATGACGCGCGACACCGTGCGCGATCTTCGCGACGCCGGCTGCATGGAAATCTGGATGGGCGCCGAATCGGGCTCACAGCGGATCCTGAATGCCATGGACAAAGACATCTCCGTGGAAGAGATTCGGATTGCCTGCCGGAATCTGCGGGCGCACGACATCCGCGCGTGTCTTTTCCTGCAGTTCGGTTACCCCGGTGAGATGTGGGAGGACATCCGGCAGACGGTGGAAATGGTCCGGCAGACGAAGCCGGACGATGTTGGCATCTCCGTTTCCTATCCGCTGCCGAATACCCGGCTGTTCGAAATGGTGCACGCGGCGATGCGCAGGACGAACTGGAAAGACTCGGGCGATCTGGACGTGATGTTCCGGGGCACATACAACTCGCATTTCTATCGTGCGCTCGCCGACGCGCTGCACGCGGAAGTGCGGCGTGGGCATGCCGAGGCCGCACCCCTCTGGCAGACCGTCCGTGAACTGGAACCAGTCAGCCGTACCGGCGAGCGGCTCTCGCCGCCGATGCCCGTCAACAACGGCCTCGTCGAGCTGAGGACATAACGCGGTATGGATCTGCTCCTCACGCACGGTTATTTCCTGGCCGAGGATCCGAAGGAACAGCGCATCATGAAGCCGTATCCCCCGCTCGGCATTCTCTACCTGTCGTCGCATCTGCGGCGGCTCGGGTTCGATGTGGAGATCTACGATTCCACGTTCGGCGCCCGCGCGGAATTGCTGCGGCTGCTGGACACCGAGCCGCCGTCCACGCTGGGCGTATATGCAAACCTGCTGACTCGGCCTGAGGTGGTAAAGATCATCGCGCATGCGAAAGCACGCGGATGGTTCGTCGTGGCGGGCGGTCCGGAGCCGGCGAATCACGCACCCGAGTATCTGGACGCCGGGGCCGACGTCATTGTTCAGGGCGAAGGCGAGCTGGCAATGGCAGCGCTGCTCGCGCGGCGGAAAGCTGGCGGCGATTTATCCGCAGATCTGCCGTCGCTGATTTATCGGGCGCCTGACGGGTCCATCGTTCGAACGCCGGCGGCCCCGCTGATTCAGGACCTGGATGCGCAGCCCTGGCCCGATCGCGAGCGCATCGACATCCAGCGCTACGTCACGACGTGGCGGGAGCATCATGGACGCGGTTCGCTGTCGGTAATTACGGCGCGCGGATGCCCGTACCACTGCCGCTGGTGCAGCCACTCGGTTTACGGAAAAACGCATCGGCGGCGCTCGCCCACGGCGGTGGCGGATGAAGTGGAGCACCTGCTCGAACGATACTCGCCGGACATGCTGTGGATGGCGGACGACGTATTCACCATCCATCACGGTTGGTTATTCACATACGCCGAGGAGATGCGGCGGCGCGGGCTGGCGATCCCGTTCGAGTGCATCACGCGCGCCGATCGTGTGAACGAAAAGGTGGCGGCAACGCTCGCCGAACTGGGCTGCATGCGCGTGTGGATCGGTTCCGAGAGCGGCTCACAGCGCATTCTGGATGCGATGCAGCGCGGCGTTCGCGTGGATCAGGTGCAGCGCGCCATCGACCTTTGCCGCGCCTCGGGAATCGAAACCGGGATGTTCATCATGTGGGGCTACGAAGGTGAGCAGATGGAGGACATCGAGGCGACCATCGCGCACGTGAAGCGATGCCGCCCGGAGACGTGCCTGACGACTGTGTCTTACCCGATTGCCGGGACCCCTTACCACGAAGACGTGCAATCGAAGCTGATCAACATCGGGGGCTGGCGCGAATCGACGGATCGGGACATCGCCATCGCGGGGCGTCATTCCCGGCGTTTCTATCAGTTCGCGGACGAGTTGCTGAAAGCCGAAACGGCGGCTCAGGTGGATGCTGCGCGAATCGGAGCGGCGCGCGAGGGCATGCGCGAGACTCTGCACGAGGTGGAAGCATGACGCCGGCGCTGGCTTTCGATCGAATCGCGCACCGGTACGACGCCTTGTGGACGGATTCGCCCGTGGGCAGAGCGCAGCGCAATCAGGTGTGGCGGGTTGCCGACCGGTACTTTCTGCCCGGCCAGCGAGTGCTCGACATCGGCTGCGGGACTGGCGAGGACGCAGTTCACCTTTCGGCGCGCGGCGTGGTGACGTGCGCAATCGACGCATCGAGCGAGATGGTTGCCATTGCCGCCGCCAAAGGGGTCTGCGCGTCACAGCTTGCGATTGAAGAAGTGGGCGCCGTTGGCGATGTCTGGGATGGAATCTTATCGAATTTCGGCGCGCTCAACTGTGTGCGCGATCTGCCATCCGCGGCATCAACGCTCGCGCGGCTGATACGCCCTGGTGGCCACGCCGTTTTGTGCTTCCTGAATCGAACCTGTGCCTGGGAGCTCGGCCGGGTCCGGCGCGCCGGCGTTCAGCGGCTCGGCATTATGGTTTACTACCCTTCCGCGAGCGAGATTCAGCATGCGTTCGTCGGATCGTTCGAGATCGTCGAGAGCCGCGCGATCGGGCTCGGCGTTCCTCCGTCGCGCAGAAAGCTTGGTCCGGGCGCCATTCGCCTGCTTGCCGCCGCGGATTCACTCCTGGCGGGTATGCCGGGTCTGCGAGCGCTGGGCGACCATCGGATCTATGTCTTTCGCCGGAGGGCCGATGCATCCTGCTGAATCCGTCACCCGGCAGCGGTTCCTGCGAGAGTACGGAACTGTTCGCACGTCGGAGGGGCGCGGCTCTGAAGACGCGCGCTGGTATTACGCTCTGCCTTACCGCGACCTCAGCGGACGGCTCGCCGGCCAGTGGTGGATGCGCGGGCGCAGTTGGCAATATTTCGAACGGCGCATTCTGCCGGGATTCGAGCAGCGGCTGGGACCAGCGCTGCGCATCCTCGATCTGGGCGCCGGGAACGGCTGGATGTCGTGGAAACTCGCGCTGCGCGGCCATTGTCCCCTCGCCCTGGATATCTTCACGGATGATCGCGACGGCCTTCGTGCCTCGCGCTACTACCGCGCCGAAACGCCTTTTCCGCTGATAGAGGCCGAGTTCGACAACATTCCGGCGCCGGATTCGTCCGTGGACCTGGCGATCTTCAATGCCTCGTTTCATTACTCGCAGGATTACGCGCGAACCGTCGCCGAAGTAAAGCGCGTGCTGCGTCACGATGGCGGCATCGTAATCATCGATTCGCCTTTGTACAGATGTCCAGAGCACGGCCGGATGATGGTGGAGGAGCGAAAACGGCGCTTCGTGGAGCAATACGGCTTCGCATCCGACGCGCGGGGCAGCATCGAGTATCTCGATGAGATCACGCTGGCGGGCCTGGGCAGAGAATTCGATATCTCCTGGCGCATTCACAAACCCTGGTACGGCGTTCGCTGGCACTCGCGTTCGCTGCGCGCATGGCTCCGGCGACAGCGGCCTCCGTCACGATTCCGGATCATTGTCGGACAGGCGAGGAGAGCATGATCGTCCTGTTACACCCCCGCAGCACGAGGCCGAAGAACAGGCGATTTCCGCTCGCCGTTCTGTCGCTCGCCGCGGTGCTGGAAGGCCGTGAAGAGTACGCCATCGTCGATGGCAATCTCGATCCCGACCCCGGCGCCACGCTCGATCGCATCATGAGCGAGAGCGGCATCGAACTGCTGGCCGTCTCCGTAATGCCCGGACCGCAGATGGTGGCAGCCGCGTCACTCTGCCGTGATTTTCGCAGGCGCTTGCCGAAAGTTCCCATCATCTGGGGCGGATACTTCGCTTCGCTCTACACCGACACGACTCTGAAAGCGAAATACGTGGACATGGTGGTGCGCGGCCAGGGCGAGGAAACGCTGCTGGAGGTGATCGCGGCGATCCGCGGGGAAACGAACTTCGCGCAGGTTGCGGGACTGTCGTGGAAGGATGCTTTCGGCCTGCATGTGCACAACGCAATGCGCCCGCTGCGCTCGCCCGGCGATTTCCCGATGCTGCCTTATCACCGGTTGCCATCGCCGGAGAAGTATATCGCGCGCACGTTTCTCGGCTCGCGGACGGCCGTTCACCAGGCCAGCATCGGATGCCCGTTCCGCTGCCGCTTCTGTGGCGTCGTTCCAATATACGACGGGCGGCAGAAGACCGAATCGCCCGAGCGCACCGTGGCGGCGCTCGATCACCTGCAGCGCACATACGGCATTAACGCGGTGCAGTTCTACGACAACAACTTCTTCCTGCGAGAGGACCACGCGGTGGAGTTGTGCGATCGCATGCAACCGCTGAACCTGCGCTGGTGGTCGGAAGGCCGCATCGACATCCTGCTGCGCTATTCCGATCGCACGCTGGAACGGCTGCGCGCGGCGGGCGCAACCATGATCTTCTTCGGCGCGGAATCGGGCTCGGACGAGGTGTTGCGCCAGATGAACAAACACCTGCGCGCCGAACAGACGCTGGAACTCGCGGCGCGCATACGTCGCTTCGGCATCGTGCCGGAGTTCTCGTTCGTGGTGGGCAATCCGGAGGACCCGGAAGGCGACACGCGCCACACGATCGAGTTCATTCGCCGCATCAAGCGCCTCAACCCGGACGCGGAGATCATCGTCCAACACTACATCCCGGTGCCGCATCCCGATGGGTCGTACGGCGGCGGCACGGACAGCGTTCGCTTTCCCGACTCACTGGAGGAATGGGCCACCGAGCGCTGGCAGAACTTCACCATCCGCACGGAGCCTAACACGCCGTGGCTGCCGCGGGCTGTCAAGCGGCGCATCGATGGTTTCGAGCTGGTGGTGAACTGCCGCTGGCCAACCGTGCAGGACATCCATTTGCCGCGCTGGGGCCGCCTGACATTGAAGGCGCTGAGTGCATGGCGATATGCGCTGGGCGTGTATCAGTATCCATTGGAGTTGCGGTGGGCGCAGCAGTTTATGAACCTGCGAAAGCCGCGGTTCGAGAGCCTGTGATGGTTGTTGACGCGCTGGAAGGGCACGCGGTCTGGTCGGCCACGTATGACGAAGCGCCGAACGCGCTGCTGGAACTCGAGCGCCGAACCGTGGCGACATGGCTTCCGCCGCTCGAATCGAAGACCGTGGCTGATATCGCGTGCGGCACGGGGCGATGGTCGCGTTTTGTCGAGAAGCTGGGCGCGAGAACGGTCGGGGTGGATTTCTCTCGGCCGATGCTCAAGCGCGCCCACGCTCGCCTCATTGAGGGGGACGCGCTGCATATTCCTTTACGGAATAACTGCTCCGATTTCACCATCTGCGCGTTCGCCGCGGGCTACATGGAATCGCCGGCGCTGCTGATTGCCGAGCTATCGCGCATTACACGAAAGGACGGCTATGTCCTCGTCACCGACATCCACCCGATTGCGATCGGCTCCGGATGGCGGCGCTCGTTCCGTCAGGGCGGCGAGGTCTTCGAGATTGAGAATCGCGCGCACTCCATCGACGCCTTACTTGCTTCCGCGAGCCGATGCGGCCTCGCTCTGGCGCGAATGGACGAGCCGGTGCTGGGCGAACCGGAGCGGCGTATCTTCCGCGAGTGCGGACAGGAGCACCGTTTCGAAAGCGTCTGCGCTACGCCCGCCATTTTCGCCATGCTCTGGAGACGCGATTCATGAATCCTCGCGTCAATCGTCTTCCTGTTCTCGTGATTTCGGCGCACAGCCGCTGCAATGCTCGCTGCGTGATGTGCGATATCTGGCGGACGACGGAATCCGTGCGTTTCACCATGCAGGATCTCGAGCGCCAGTTCGGCGATATCGGTGACCTCGGCGTGGAATGGGTGGTCTTCACCGGAGGTGAGCCGCTGCTGAACCGCGACCTGTTTCCAATGGCCATGAAACTGCGCTCGGCCGGGATTCGGGTGACCGTCCTGAGCTCGGGCCTGCTGCTCGGCCGTTTCGCGCGCGAACTGGCCGCGCACGTGGATGAGGTGATCGTATCGCTCGACGGCCCGCGCGGCGTGCACGACAGAATCCGCGGCGTAATCGGCGCATTCGACCAGCTCGCGACAGGCGTGCGCTCACTGCGAAGCGAGGCTCCGGGTTATCCCGTCTCGGCGCGATGCACCATCCAGCGCGCGAACCATCACGCGATCCTCGAGACCGCTCGCGCCGCGGAGGGTCTGGATCTCAATTCCATCTCGTTCCTCGCCGCCGACGTCAGTTCACAGGCGTTCGCCCATGCTTCGAGTAATCGCGCTCAGTTGAGCCGTTCTCTTCTGCTGACCGCGGGCGAGATCGACGAGCTGGAACGCCAGTTCCGAGCGCTCCTGGACGATCCTGTTTCGGCGATCGTGGCCGAAAACCGCGCGAAGCTTGGCCGTATCGTCGACTACTTCCGCGCTTTTGCGGCCGGAGCGGAACCGGCGGCGCCCGTGTGCAACGCGCCGTGGGTATCGGCGGTTCTGGGGCACGACGGATCGGTGCGGCCCTGCTTCTTTCACCCGCCGATCGGAGACGTTCGCGACAAGTCGCTGAAAGACGCGCTGAACAGCGAGGCCGCGCTCGAATTCCGCCGTAGTCTGGACGTTGCGTCGAATCCGGTGTGCCGGCGTTGCGTATGCTCGCTGCACAGGCCGGTCCCGGCCGAAGCCGCGGCCCGGAGGAATTTATGCGCGTAGCGCTGGTCCATTACTGGCTGCTCGGCATGCGCGGCGGAGAGAAGGTGCTGGAAGCTCTTTGCCGGATCTTTCCGGAAGCGGACATCTTCACGCTGTTTTACGACCCCGACAAAGTATCCGAAACAATTCGCGCCCATCGCGTGCAAACGTCCTGGCTGAATCCGTTCCGCCGATTTCATCGCGAGCTGCTTCCACTCATGCCCATGGCGCTCGAAAGCTTCGATCTGCGCGATTACGATCTGGTGATCAGCAGCGAGTCCGGTCCGGCCAAAGGCGTGATCACGCATTCCCGCTCGCGTCACATCTGCTATTGCCACACGCCGATGCGTTACCTGTGGGACCTCTGGCCGGCGTATCGCAATGACTGGACGCGATCCAGGTTGAAGCGCGCGGCCATGACTCCGCTCGCCAGCCGCCTGCGCCTGTGGGACTACGCTTCAGCAGCCCGCGTGGATGAGTTCGTCGCCAACAGCATGAACGTGCAGCGGCGGATCGCGCACGTGTGGCGGCGCGATGCGCGAGTGATCTATCCTCCCGTACCGGTCCGCGATTTCCAGTGGCAGCCCGCCGAAGATTACTATCTGATGGTTTCGGAACTGGTGGCGTACAAGCAGCTCGACTACGCGGTCCGCGTGTTCACACAACGCGGGATGCCGTTGCGCATCGTCGGAGGCGGCCCCGAGTATCGCGCGCTGCGCAGGATCGCCGGGCCGTCGGTGGAGTTTTGTGGCCGGGTGCTCGACGATGAATTGCGCCGCTTGTATTCCCGATGCCGGGCGCTCGTCGTGCCTGGCGAAGAGGATTTCGGCATCACCATGGTGGAGGCGCTGGCTTCAGGCAAGCCCGTCATCGCGCTCGCGCGCGGAGGGTCCGAGGAGATCGTGCCGGCGGATATCCCGGCCGGCATCCTCTATCGGGACGCCACTGAGGCATGCCTCGCCGAAGCTTTGGGAAAGTTCATCGTGCTGGAGAAGCGCGTGAGTCCGCGAGAGCTGAAGAGCCGCGCCGGCAGATTTTCGGAAGCTGTGTTTCAGAAACAGATGACGGCGCTGGTGCGGACCGCGTCTACAGACCGCATGCTCACGCGCGCGGCTCCGTAACATCCTGAATCGTGACCGAGCCGCGACGGCCTGCAGAGCCGTAGCCAACCGCTCCCTGACGGTCACGGCTCCGTAACGTGAGACGTCGTAACCGAGCCGCGACGGTTACGGAGCGGTTCCGTAACGGCCGTTCTCAGAAGGACCAGGCTAGGCTCGTGTACGCAGTGTTCGCGTGATAATCCCGAACACTGAAGAACTGCTCGTGATAGCGATAGTACTGCCAACCTGCGTTGAACCGGATCCGCGCAGCCAGCGGGATGGTCACTCGCGCCAGCGGCGTGTCGTAGAGCAGAGGATAAGTCTGCGCGACGTTGAACGCGGGCACCGGATTCGTGCCGTTGCCCTGCGGGGTCGAGCGCCCGTCCCCGGTATCCTGCACGCGGCTGTAGCCGAGATACACTTCCGCGTGCCGCCCGGCCGTGAGCCGCACGCCGGCATTCCCGAACTGAAGATTGCTGATGTACAGCGAATCGGTCCCGGTGATCAGCGCCGAGTTCACGAAATAGAGCAGGCCTCCGGCGGTGTTCAGGTGCAGCTTCGACCACGTGGCGTCGAAGCTCAGCCAGGATTTCGGCGCCCAGGACCCTTCGGCGCCGTAGCTGCGCGCGTGGGAACTGAAAGAACTGAGGGAAACAGCGTTCAGGTTGTAATCCTCGCGCGCGGTGGCGGCCAGCGTGAGCGATCCCGCGCGATACTGCACATGCGCGTCGAGCGTGTGATAGTTTCCATCGCTGATCGGATAAACGGGCTTGCTGTCACGGCCCACCTCGCCGTTGAACGTGATGGAGAGCGGCTTCAACGGACGCAGCCGGAACCCGAATTTGCCCGCGTTCAGGGTATTGGTTTGCTCGTACGCTCCTGGGGCCGGCTCCTGGTTGTTAGTCGCGTCGGCAATAGAACGGAATCGGCGCGTCGAGAACTGATACCCGGCGCTGATTCCCAGCCAGTTGCGCACCTGATAGCTGGCGTCGATGGCGTCGCTGATGGTCCGGATACCCAGAAACTGGAAATCCAACACGGTGGAATCGAGCGTGCCATTGTCGAACTGCCGGTAAACGTCGTTGCCGTTCATCTGGATCTGATCGAACGAGGTTTGATTCGACACCGAGAATTTATCGGTCGGCGACCAGATCACGTTCAGGTTCGCGGCCGTTGCGGGCCGGCTCGCTTCTCCGGCCACGATGACCTGTCGAGTCGGAATCGTCGAAGGAAACAACGGCGCCAGTTCGTCGACGATAGAACCCCGTCCTGTGCCCTGGTAGGTGAGCCTTCCGTTCAACGTCAGAACGTCGCTGAAATCGCGCGCAACGTAGCCCTGCCAGCCCGGCGTCTCGCCGTGATTCGGCTGCGTCCTCCGAAACTCGGGCGAGGGCGGTGACACGGTGTCCTCGCGGAAGAATTCCCACGTGTGCAGGATGCTGATGCGGAAACCGGCCAGGGTCGCGTCTGCGCCCAGCCGGTACTCATCCTGGATGCGGCGGACATTCTCGAATAACGGTGTTGTTCCCGGCCCTATCTCGATAAAGCTGGTGAGCGCGGGCCCATCTTCAGAACTGCGGCTGTAGCCGAGCAGGATCTTCACGCGGGAATGCGGCAGCAGCGTGAGGTCGTGATCCTGTATCCGGTGCTGGACGTTTTCAAAATGGATGCCATTGGTGGTGGTGAGCCCGGGGTTGAAGTAATCGTTCAGCCTCCAGGTCATGCTGTATTCGTACCAGCCGTTCTTCTGGACGCGGAGCTGCGCGGATTCATACGGGTCGTTACCCAGGCCCTGGGTGCGCAACGTGAGCTGATCGAAGAGCTGTCCTTTGCCGTCGCGCGAATTCGCTTCCAGGTCGCCGCTCAGCAGGCGGATGCCATCTCCGTAATTCACCTGGCTTCGATATGTCGTATCGTTGCCCGATACGGTGAACGCGCGGTACCCGGTCTCGAACGACTGGACGACGTTGTAATCGCCGATCACGTCGGGCGTGGATTGCTCGGCGCCCGCGGAAGGAGAGACGGTCTGCTGCGCCATCAGCAGCGCGCCACAGAGAGACGGAAGAATGATTCGCAGCTTCATGTCGTCGCCTCAGCGGAAGAAGAACGCGCTCGCATTCGAGCCATGTATGCGGACGTGGCAGCCGGTGCAGTTCTGATAGATCGGGTCCGCCATGTTGTGAAAGCTCACCGGGAACGGCTCGCCGAGGCCCGTCCGGCCGGAGCCGGAACCGTTATGGCATTCGAGGCAAACGGTGAACACCACCGGTCGTTTCAACATGCGCGGATTCGTGGATCCGTGCGGCATGTGACACGTCTCGCAGCCATCCACGCGCACCGAGGTGTGCTCGAACACGAACGGCCCCCGCTTCTCGACGTGACAACCGAGGCATGGCTCCTCATTCAGCAGGCGCTGCGAAACCATGTGCGGCTTGTCGGCCATGCGCCACGTGGGAGCAAACGCGCCGTGCGGGTTATGGCAATCGCTGCAGTTCATGAATCCCTCGTTTACGCGATGCTTGAAAGGCATGGAGAACTGCGCCTGAATGGTCGGGTGGCACCCGTAGCAGAGCAGCCGCTGCTGTTTTGCCAGCAGCCGCGTCGCCGGCGCGGAATTGTGGATGGAGTGGCACGAGACGCAGATCACGCCCGCGCGGGTGTGCTCGGAGCGGCGAAGGTTCGCGCGGTTGAAATCGGTTCCGTGGCAGGTGAGGCAGCGGTCCAGAATCTCGGCCGGCGTGCGCTCGGAGAAGGCGAAGATGACTTTCTTCGAGGGCTTCTGGACGTGATCGCCGCCCGGGCCATGGCATCCTTCGCAGCCCGACTTGAAGTGAGGATTGGCGCTGAACTTTTCCGTGACATCGGGATGACAGCGGGCGCACGCCTCACTGCCGACGAATGTGGCGGCATGGGCCGCCGCGCCCGCAAGGAGGAGCAGGATCGCGATCCGCGCTGCACGCTGAATTGTGGGGCGGGCGCTCGCCTGCGGCCGACGCCTCGTCGGCCTGCTCCGTATGTTACGAATGCATCTTCCGACCGACCAGGCGGGCGGGGCTCCCGCCGGCAGGCGAGGCGCCTGCCCCACTCGAATCAAACACCGATGGCATATCCGTCTCAATCGATCCCCGCATGTGCCCTGATTCTGTGGCGCTCTTCGCGCGTCCACTCGACCAGGCGCTTGATCTCATCGTCAGAGAGGCGCGCCGACGGATGGAGCAGCGTGTAGCGTCCGGGTGGCATCTGCCGGTTGCGGACCAGCGCCGCGATCTCCGTCAGCGCGTCATTCTTCTGCTGCGGCGCGTACTTCGCCCAGCGTGAGAAGTCCATCAGCGCCCGGCCTTCCGTAACGTCCCTGCGAATGGCGGCTCCCACGGGCGGAATGCGGCTGTACCACGGCCACTCGGTCCGATCCGAGTGGCAGTTCTGGCAGGATCGGGCAAGAATCGCATCCACCGACGGATCGGAACTAATTCCCGCACTCGGCCCCTCGGCTTCGCGCCTGGTAGCTTCCAGACACGCCCCCAGCACTGCGCCGGTGACGAAGAGCACCGACGCCGCGACAACCATCTGTTTCACTCTGCTCATCATTTCCCTGCCATCTGCTTCAAATACTCGATGACGGCCTTACGCGCGCCCGCATCGCTCAGGTGAAAGGCCATGTAACTATCCGGAACCAGCGCCGAGGGGCTCGCGAGCCACTTGTCCAGAGTCGTGTCGTCCCAGGTCAGGTGCGAATCCCTGAGCGCATCCGAGTATTTGAACGACGGGATTGACGCCGCGGCCCTTCCGTACACTCCGCGCAATCGCGGACCCTCCTTGTCAGCGTCGGGAGAATGGCATTTCATGCACTGCTTCTGGAAGATCTCTTTCCCCCGCGAAAGAGCGTCGGCCCGTAGCAGCAGCGGGGCCGCGCAAGCAAATGCCAGGAGCAGATTCAGAATGCGCATCGGCTTAGGCTGCGTTCCTTCCACTCACCACCGCGACAACTGTGTTCGCCAGAATAAACAGATACAGGCGCAGCGACATCCTGCGCACCAGAAACAGATCGAGCAGGCGGCGCTGGCGATAGGTGAGCGAGTTTCTACCCTTCACCTGCCAGAGTCCGGCCATGCCGGGCGCAACGCTGAGCACTTCACTCACGGAATCGCCGTAGTGCTGCCGCAGCTCTTCCGCGGTAATAGGGCGCGGCCCGATCAAAGACATCTCGCCACGGACAACCTGCCACAGTTGCGGGATCTCGTCCAGAGAATGGCGGCGGCAGAACGCGGCGAACGCGCTGGTCACTCTCTCGTCGCGCATCGTTTTGCAATCAGGAATCCGCGATCCATCCAGACGCTCCAGCAGCAGGCAGCCGCTTCTCGGCGCCGCTCCCCACATGGTCCTGAGCTTGATCACCCAGAATTTATTCCCGCCGCGTCCAACACGCGCGTGCGCGACGAACGGTGAGTCGCGGGAGAGTATCGCGACGGCGACGGCCACCAGTAACAATGGCGGTGAGAGGAGTGTCAGCAGAAGGAGAGCGCAAGCACGCTCGGCCAGAGTGAGTGCCTGCCATGCGATCGTTTCGGCAGGCTGTGTTCGTATAGTGCGTGCAGCGACAGCGAGCGCGCCCATGTGTTTTCCTGTTGCAAGCGTAACGGGGCAGGCGCCGGTGAGTAGTCGATCCGGGGTCAAAAACGTGTAAATAGGGCCTGTAAGCCGCCGGTAAAAGGACCGTAAAAGCCGTCCTTCTCCGTATCGCGCTTTGCGCAGACCGAATTATCCTGGGGTAAATGGCGTTACTGCCCTGGGTGGCCGGTCTTCTGCCGCTGATGATGGCGCCCGGCCTGCTTTTCCACTACGATTCCACGCCGAGGATCCTGCTTCTGGCGATGGCGACGGCAGTGGCCCTGTTGAATGCACCGCGCACGGGCAATGCCCTCTCGCAATTGTGGACGCGCCGCACCGGGCGGATGCTCGCCGGACTGGCGCTCGTCCAGATGCTGTGGCTCGGGTTGACCGCCGAGACGTCAACTCGCCCGTGGTTCTCTCTGTACGGCTCATCCTGGCGGCGGATGGGCGTGGCCACTCTGGTCCCGCTACTGCTCTTCACGCTGCTCGCCGCTGGGTGGCTGAGTACGCGCGAGAACGCCGTTCGATCGCTGCTGCGCGCGCTGAGCCTCTCGGCGATGATCGGCGCTGCCTACGGCATCGCGCAGTATTTCGACATCGATCCTTTCCAGCAGTCGTCGGCTTATCGAGCGGGCGAGGGTCCGTTCACCATCGTGCGCCCGCCAGGCACTCTGGGCCATGCCGACTACTTTGCGTGGTGGTTGGTTGTCGTCATGTTCTGCGCGCTCGCCGCCGGCCGGACAGATGGAGGCATCTGGCGCCGCATGGCGCAGGCGGCCGTGGCGCTGTGCGCGGTGGCGATCCTTTTGACCGGCACTCGCGCCGCGCTGCTGGCCGTCGCAGCGGGCCTCGCGGTGTTCGTCGCGATGGAACGTCCGCGGATGCGGCTCTTCCATGCCGCCGCCGCTCTGGTAGTAATCGCCATGATCGCGGCCGTGTATGTCTCGCCGGCGGGCGGCCGTCTGCGAGCACGGGTGCACTGGTCGATGGACGACCGATGGGGCGGAGCCCGACTGCTGCTCTGGCGCGATTCGCTGACGATGGCAGCCGCGCGGCCGGTTCTGGGTTTTGGCCCCGAGACGTTCGCCGCCGAGTTTCCACGCTTTGAGTCGGAGGATCTCGCGCGGCTCTACCCGGATTGGTATCACGAGTCGCCGCACAATACCGCGCTCGATGCGCTCACGGCGACAGGATTCCCGGGGATGTTGTTGATGGTCGTGTGGCCGGCTCTCGGCATCTTCGCCGGGCTGTGGATATGGCGCGCACGTACACGCCCCGGCAGACCGTCCGTTGTCGCGCCGCTCCTCGCGGCGCTTGTCGCCGCGTGCGTTTCGGCTACGTTCAGCGCGCCCACGCTGGCGCCCGTTTTTGCCACGCTTCTGGTGATCGCCATGCTGGTGAGCCTTTCGCCGGCAGACCGGGCCGTACCCGCTCCGCGCCGGTTCCTGCTTGCGCCGGCGATCCCTCTGGCTGCCGGCATGGTCGCCTTCGCCATCGCATTGACACTCTACGATGCCGCCCTCGCGCGATTTGCGGCCGATCATTCCTACGCATCGGTTCTGCGGCGCGAATTGCCCGGCTCGGCCGAAGACATCTATTGTTCTCGCCTCCTGCTCGAATCGCGCAACGCGAAGGACCCGGCCGCGAGATACGGCCTCTGGATGTCGGCTCTCCGGGCCGCGGCCCGCGCCACCGAAACCGCCGACGATCCGCAAAATGCGTGGTTCAATCTGGCTCTGTTCGCGGCCGCCGAAAACGACCCGACCGGTGTGGAGACGGCGCTCCGGCATTCCATCGCTGTCGCGCCGAACTGGTTCAAGCCGCACTGGATTCTGGCGCGGCTGCTGGCGCGCACGGGACGCGCGGCGCAGGCCAGGGTGGAGGCCGCCAAAGCCGAGGCGCTCGATGGGGGCGCCATTCCGGAGGTCAGGGATACGCTCCGCGGCATATCCGTTAAACAATCCTCCATTTACAAACCTTTCACGCGTCAGCCATGACCGTCGCGGGCGCCTCGATCCATACTCGGGTTGCATGGCTGTCAAACCGTTCCTCGCACTGACATCGCTGGCGCTGCTCTCGGGCATTGCGTTGGCGCAGACTCCGGTGATTCGCGACAGTGATCCCGTCCTGAACGCCGCCAGTTTCATGACCGGCATACCGATTACGGGCGGGGAACTGGTTGCGATCTTCGGCACGAATCTCGCATCGCAACCTGCCCAGGCGGACACCATTCCGATATCCACCACTCTCGGACAGGTCTCCGTGACGATTAACGGAGTCGAGGCGCCGCTGCTCTACGTCTCACAGGGTCAAATCAATGCGGAGGTTCCGTGGGAAGCGATTCCGGCGGGGATGAGTGGCAGCGTGCCGGTAGTGGTGACGGCGAATGGCGTCAAATCCGCCGCGACGATGATAACGGTCGGCTCGGTGTCGCCCGGAGTCTTCGCGATCAACGGCCACGCCGTGGCCATCATTGCCACCAGCCCGACAGATCCCCGTTATGGCACCCTGGCCGCTCCTCCCGGATCGATCCCCCACCTGACCACGAATCGGGCGCACGCGGGAGACGTGCTGGAAGTGCTGGCTACCGGCGTAGGGCAGGTGAGCCCGCCAGGCATTACCGGCAACAACTCTCTGGATGAGAAACGGAAGACGGTGGCTACGCCGCTGGTGCTGATCGGCGGCTCTTCCGCGCACGTCAGCTTCTCCGGACTCTCGCCGCAGTTCGTCGGCGTGTACCAGTTGAACGTGGTGGTGCCGCAGATCGGCGCGAGCGATACCGTTCCGCTGCAGATCCAGATGGGCGGCATCACCTCGCCGGCCGCCAGCACCATCGCGGTGCAATAGGCGAGCGATTTATTCGGGCAGCCCGCCCGCGGGAGCTAAAGCGGGTGCCCGGATGCTGATAGCGTCGCGTGATTTCACGCCATTTTGCGTCGCGTTCAGCACAACATCCAGCACACGAAGACGCTGGTATTAAGTTACCGCGTCAGTTCTTAAAGTCATTGCTAAGCACCCTGAGTAGCCCTCTGCGAATCGCGCCAGGGCGTTCGTCGGGGACAGACTGGCGTTCGTCCGGCCGATCTGACAATTGCAAAGCGGGATCCTCTGTGAACGGCCGCTCGAGTTTCGTTCCCTTTCCCGGGGAGACTCAGGGGGGACCGTCGTGCTCCTGAAACGGAGAGGCGAAATGTGTGAAAACGATCAGCGGACAATCGGTAAACGAGTTCAGGCCGGGCGCCATTCGCTATCCAGGCCGCTACCATCCCAAGCTCTTCGGCCGTTGCGAATCGGCCATTCGGGTCGGCGTCAGTATCGGGCATGCGGGGCAGGACGCGCCAGAAACAGGTTCGACCTTCTGTGGCGTCCCAGGAGTAACCAGAGCTCCTGGCACTCCCCAGTGGTCAGTCTTCAGCTCCACGAACGCATCGCGGGTGACGTTTCGCCAGAATGCGCGGTGTGGCGCATCGCCGATGAGATTTAGAAGGTTTGGCGCGCAGCTCGAGAGGCTCCGGCGGTTGGCAGAACAGATCGGCAACCACATCGTACATGGATGGAATGGGCGCGAGACAGTTGGGGGAGCAGAGGCGACGACAGCAGGATCAGCCGCGTACGCTTCGCCCTTCCTGCGGACATTGGCGCGGACCGGTCCCGTCGCAGGCGTCATCGAACCATTTATCGTTGTCATCATCCCCGGCGGGCGTTGCATCATACGATCCACACGCGCCGGAGCCGCCGCCCAGCGCGACGTGAGCGCTATTGCGGCCACCGACACATCACGGTCCGGGGTCGATCACCAGTTGGTCGCGATTGATGCCCTGAAATCCGGGGTTCCTGCGCGGCGCCGGTTTGGCCATACCGTCGGGCAGATCCGTTGCTTCAACGAACTTCTACCAGGCAGCTTTCCGATTGGCTACGTGAACGCGCCACTCGATCTCGACGTCATCGCTTCCGGTTACATCCTCCGCCGCCTCTTCCCCTTCGCAGCGATGAACGCGAAACCTCTGCGCCTGTCTCTTGATGGCGCCGCTCCCGTCCCTGAACTTCGCTGTGTCGGGCGGAATCGTTCGATCGTTTCCGGAGAGAAGAAAAACTCCGCGGAGTTGCCCACCCGAGCCACTCCGATCGCAGGGTGTACTCGAAAACCTGTCTTACTGCTCATTCCGCTCCTTTTCCGTTTCGCGCTCCGCACCACTCGCGCCACATTGTCCTGTAAGCAGCCTCGATTTCCCGCGTTACAGTGTGCGAGTCTGTCAGGCCGAACTCGGCCATTGTTTTGCGCAGGCCGGCCCTGATCTGCCCGAGACGGCGAATGTCCGCAGCCGCGCGCACGGCGATGGCAACATAATCGGACAGGCCCGCATGGGTGAGTATGCCGCTGCCCACCCGCGCGACATGGGCCTCGCAGCGAAACGTCACGACAGGCATCGTCGCGGAGTACGATGAGGAGTTCGAGAAGCTGGTGCTGCGGGGATGGCAGAGCGTGAAAGCGCAGTCGGCTGGCGCCGGCTATTTCAACGAGCCCTTCCGGAGCTATCTTGCCGACCGCTTCGTGGCCGATACGTACGAAAAGCCTGCGCTCGGGAGCGCTGTGCAGGACTTATCACAGGCCTTCCCAGGATCACAGTCAGGCAGAACTGCGGGACCCGATCGCTCCAGCCTTGCGCGCCGGACTTGGCAAACGTGGACGCTATTGCCTCGGCTACAGTGGTATCTTCCAACCGCTGAAGCCCGGTCTCACCGATATGCTGCTGACTATCATCGCCGCTGAGGATGCCGCCGGAGTGGCCGGCAACGCCATCGCTTCGGTGGAAAGCTCAATAGCGGGTTCGAATATCTGTCGTTCGATGCCGTGCCCCACATGTATCCAGGAACAGGAGGAATTAATTCATGTATGCCCGCGAAGTTCGCCTCGGCCTTGTTTTGTACGGCGGCGTTTCTCTGGCGGTCTATGAGAATGGAGTTGCACGGGAACTCTACCATGCCGTTCGTGGAGATGGCATCTACGGACTGCTCAAGGAACTTACCGATTCCGACATCGTAGTGGACATCGTCAGCGGGACGTCCGCCGGGGGGGTCAATGGCGTAATGCTGTCCTATGCTCTTGCCAACAACAAGGATTTCACCCTCGTCGGCGATCTCTGGCGAGATCAGGCCGATATCGACCAGCTTCTGCGAAAAGAGCGCGACGACGATGCGCAGTCGATACTGGACAGCGACTGGTATGAAAAACGTCTGGAGGAGTGTTTCGAACGGCTCCGGAAAACCAGCGCACCCGACGCGCCGGCGCCGTCACGCGTCCACGAGCTGGATCTCTTTGTAACAGGAACCGACGCACAGGGGGCCATCTCCACTGTTTATGACGACGAGGGTCACTCCATCGATGTAAAGAACCACCGCGCGCTGTTCCAACTCTCTTATCGGGCCGGCAGAATCACCCACGATGCCAAGAACAATTTCGAAACCGCGCGACCCTCCAGCCTGGCCAGGCTGTGCCGCCTCACGTCCTGCTTTCCGGTGGCGTTCGCGCCCGTGAGCGTCGGCGATGACGATGAGGAGCTTTATATCTGGCGTGGATCGAAGGGGCCGGCCGTTTATCTGGATGGCGGAATTCTGAATAATAAGCCATTCACCTCGACGATTGACGCCATCAATCGCCGCACCGCCAATCGCGATGTGGAGCGGTTCCTCATCTACGTCGAACCCGATCCCGAGAAGTTCGAGAAGCCTGCGCCGGGTCAGATTCCCACGCCTCCCGCGGCGGCTCAGGCTGCCGTGCTCGCGCTGGTATCCGTTCCCGGCTATCAGAGCATCTCCGCCGATCTCGCCGCCATCGAAGCGCATAACGAACGCGCCGGACGAATTGTGTCTGTGCTGGCGCCGATCGGGCCGGCGAAGCAAGTCGCGCCGGCAGCATTCAGTCCGGCGGAAGTCTGCCCTCCGAATCCGGATCCCGCCGACACGTATCTCAATAGCCGCCTCATCCAGTTGCGGGACCAGGCCGTGGCCGGCATCCTGAACGCTCCAAATGGCCGCGGATTGCTGACCGGCGCCGAGCGCCACTCTGCCCGAATTCTGGTGGAGAGTTTTAACTATTGGGCTGGTTCGGCTTCCGACACGCTGCGCGACTTCGACGTCTACTTCCGGCAGCGCAGGACTCAGCGTCTCTCGAAGGCTTTGATGAAGCTTCACAAGACTACACCGGAGCAGGGTGGCGGCGCTCAGTCTGGAGCTGCAACAGATGTCTGGGATGCTGTGAATCATTTCTTCAAGCTCTACGAAATTCTCGAGTGGGCCATGAAGGCGTCTGTGGACGAGACGGAGTTCGGCTGGAAGGATCTGGCCAGTTCAGTCCCCGACGTCGATCTTATCTTCGACGAGGGGCGGCGCGGAGATATTCTGGGTCCGGTATCGGCGGCGCAATGGGGCAAGGTGAAGAGCACTCTCTCGGCGCTTCTCGACACCACGGGAATTGACGTGCCTGCCAAACCCGATAAAGATGGCCGAGCACGCTTCCACCTTGCGTTGAAAGCGCGGCTTCGAAGCTTGCCCGAATCGCCGGCGGCAGGAAACCTTCTACTGGTCGTGGATGAAGCGTTCGCGGCAGTCCTGCGGGCGCTGCCCGATGATGAGGTGGGCAACCTGCTGCGAGGCGAGTATTCCCGCTTCCTGGATTTCGACCGTCTGGTTTTCCCCCTGCTCTTCGGAACGGAGTTCGAGACCACGGATTCGATCCGGGTGGTCCGGTTCAGCCCGCTGGATGCGCAGCGAGGCCTCTCCGTGGGAAATGTAGACGAGAAGGTGTGCGGCCGGACTCTGGGCGCTTTCGGGGGGTTCTTCAAAAAGAGCTGGCGCGCCAACGACATTATGACCGGCCGGATGGATGCAGCGTGCCAGTTGGTGGAATGCATTCTGACGCGCGAACGGCTGGCGAAGGTTGGGCCCGCAGAGCGATTCGATGCCGCACGGGTTCGCGAGTTCTTTGAGAACATCAGCCAGGGGGGCGCTCAACAGCTCGCCGGCGCCTTAAACGAATACCTCGCTGATCCGGCCCGCGCCACCACGGAACAGTGGAACGCGCTCGTGGACAAATTGGTACTGGCCGCTCAGGCAGAGATTGTACAAGAGGAGTGGCCGCGCGTTCTCGAGTGCGCCATCGAACAGGAGTACCAATGGGGCCGATATCGCCGGAACGATGCGCCTCCAGAGAACCCTTACGATCTGGAACACCTGAACTGGGCGCGGGCGCGGAAGAAGCCCGATCGCGTTCTGGTTGCGCTTGCATACGAAGCGATCAAGGCCGGCCGCATTCCGGAATTCAGGGCGGGACAGATCGCCGGCCATCCGTTCGCCGATGAAATTCCCGAGCCGATACTGACCGAACTGGGCCTGCTGGGCGCGATTCGAGCGTCGAAAAGCCTGGCGGCATCGCTTCCTGAAAACCGTCGGGGTCTTGTCAGGAAGAACATCCTGTACAAGTGGGTTGTCTCGCGGCTGCTTCCGTTTGCCTATAACTGGGCGGCGATACGCCGGCGCGACCCGGATTCGGTGATCGTGATCAACACCGTGGTTCCCACTGCCTGCATTACTGTCTTCCTGCTGGGCATTATCCTTTGGATCGATCCACTTCAATGGAAGCCAGACTTGAAAATCAGGCTGGTCACGACTGTCGCGCCGGCGCTCTTTTGTCTGATATGGATCTGGATCTTCACTTTGCGCCGGGGGCGCCATCGGCCTGAACGGTGACAACCAGGGGCGGCAGGGACCGCGCAGTGTCCAGTGTCGGAGCACTCTTGACGTCGCCCGCGGAAACAGCCGCGCCCTTTCGGCGGCGGCGAGCGGATTGGCGCCACCGGAGTCCCGCGTAGGCCGCAGCCAAAATCGTCGATCTGCTGCCAGGCGCCTCCGCATTGCCGGTCAGCGCGGCCACGCGATCGCCGGCGAATCAGAGGCTGTAACCGGAACGTCGAACCGCGCGTTACTGCGCATGGGTTAGTTCGATACTCGCTCTCCTGACAACGACTAATGACCTGCCAGGCAACCCCGAACCGTCAGGCCAGCTCCATCTGCGAATTGCCTTTTGCAATTCGATATCAAGAGAGCGATTTCGTCCAATCGCCAGCGGATGTTCAAGTCAGAAAACTGGTCGCATTCGCGCACCTCTTCTTCGAGCTGCCGGATCATGGCTTCGTAACTCGCCGGGGTGGGGGCGGCGCGTTGGCCACGTCTTTCCTGCTCTGTCTTCGCGAGCGCTCGCCGAAAACCCTCGATCTGCGCCACCGTTCGATCTGGTTGAGCGCCGCTTTTGATCATGCGCGCTCTAGCAGAATCACTGATTCAGCATTATAAGAGCGCGATAGCAAAGGCGACGACAGTTTGGCGTAAAACAAAAGACGTAGCCAGCGGCGACGTGGACTCCGGTGGACGCCACCGGAAGTTCACATCGGAAACGGCCCGAAGCATGCTTTCACGCGCGCGGGTGCAAGCCGTCGTGAATGTTCTCTGCTTGAGCGGACAAATAACTATTTCTCTATCAAGGATGATGCCCACGTGGGACGGTGACCGCCTTCGCGGCTTCGCAAAGCAAGCTTCGCAAAGCAAGCTTGTGTTTTCGCAATATTGCGAATAGACTATAGGTCGAGTGCCCAAGACGAGAGTCGCTCTCTACCGGGAGGAAGACGGATCATGCCCGTTCATCGAGTGGTTCGACAAGTTGCCGGCGAAAGTGCAGGACAAGTGCTACCTCCGGTTGGAGCGCCTTCGCGAGAAGGGCCACGAACTGCGGCGGCCCGAAGCGGACTTCCTGCGCGACGGGATCTACGAACTGCGTGCCAGCCTGGGAGGCGTTCATCATCGGATCCTGTACTTCTTCCACGGCGCGGTGGCGGCCGTGGTCTCTCACGGTCTTGCGAAATAGCGGGTGGTCCCGCCGAAAGAGATCGATCGGGCCGTCGAACGCAAGAAGCGGTTTGAGGCGAATCCGGCTAAGCACACTTATGAGGAGGCTTGACCATGCCAGATAACAAATCAAAGACGCTGAAACCGACCAGGGATGCGGTGGAGATCCTCCACCGCCGGTCCTACGAAGGCAAACCGGCCCGGCTGAAGAACCTGGAAGAGGCGCGCGCGAATGAAGAGATCGCCCGCAAAATCCAGGAACTGAGGGCAGCGGCGGCCCTCACCCAAACTCAACTTGCCAAGCTCATCGGTACCACTGCGTCGGTCATCTGCCGCCTCGAGGACGCCGATTATGAGGGCCACTCCCTGGCCATGTTGCGCAGGATCGCGGGCGCATTGAATCAGCGGGTCGAGATACGTTTTGTACCGATCCGGCGTTCGGCATAGCCGACGGTATGGACGACAGCTTCCCATGGCCAGCGGGCGATGCCCAGTCGTTATAAGTCGTGTACTCGGGCCAGGCCGCTAGAGCAGGGATGATGGGCGACATCGACTCGTGTGATTGCGGTATCTGGTGGACTTGGTGAGAATAGAACTCACGACCTCTTCCATGCCATGGAAGCGCCGGCAACGACTTACGAGCGCTCGGGTTGAAAACAGGGTTCTTACGACCGTTTCATCTGGCCCAGTAGGTGGTCCGGCGCCGGGAAGTGGTCCAGATCTGGAAGTGGTCCGGGCCCGTTCTCGTTAACGAGGCAGGGCGGCTTCCAGACGATCCGCATCCGGACCTCCATGCATTTGTGCTTACGCTGCGGTTCGTGACTACGCTCCACCTTGTGGCTCGATGCCGGCTCCGGCGGTCGCGCATTTGTCCTTGCCGGCTGTAGCTTGCGCTATCGCAGCTTCGGCGGGCCGACCGGCGTTTTTCCCGGCTTCTCGGGAATGGCAGCCGCACCTGCAGCAGGCCGACGCCAGTTACGGTGCACCGCCTTCGTCCGGTCGCAGAACCACCGCACTGCGGTGACGCAAGATGTCAGCCATTCGCTATTGTTCTGCGGCAGCCCCCAGGCTACGGCTATCCGATGGGTCACCCTACGCCGTTGGCCTTGCGATAACCCTCGCAAATGCCGGTTCGAAGCGTTTGCACCGAGGGTGACAGTCTGGGAATGACATGCGTCCACGCCCCATCCGGGCGACAATGGAGTCGAGATGTCCAGAACACATTCATTACGCGTGAGAGAAGTCGCGAGAGAGCCGGTCAGTATGGGGCGCTTCGGGAGAGTCTGCACTCGATTTATTTAATTCCTCTCTGTTACGACCAGAGGCTGATCGGGGTGGAAGCGGCAGGCTACGCGATGGTGCACTGCCCCGTCTGCGTGTCGCACCTTTCGGGCCGACTGCAGCTCACCCAGCGCGTAGAGGCCACCCGGCGCGCCTGCATCCGACCTGAACCAGCCACGGACATCTTTCCTCCGGCTTGGCGCGGATGGTGATGGAGCGGGTCGCATTAAACAAGGGATCTGTTACGATCTCATTGCCCACCATGGTTTGCACCACTTCTTCCTCGGGAGCGCCCCAGCGCAGGCGCCACGGCCGGGTCCGCAGAAAGTTAACTGCGATGACGGCCGCGCCGGCTGCAATGCTGCCGGCGATGAATACGTGATGAACGATCCACGTTAAGAATCGATCAGCGTTCCTTCGGAAGTAGCAATGTTATTCCCGGCGAGTCCGTTCCGCCGTTAAGCCGCGAGTTGACCATAGAGAGCATAGACGGACTCGATCACCGCGTCCCAGGAACGCGTCAACGCGGCAGCCCGACCTGCTTCGCGCATTCGCCGCCGCCGTTCCGGCTCCCGGAACAGGGTCAGGACGCAGTCTGCGAAGGCACGCATGTCGCCTGCGACGAAGCCGTCCACCCCGTGGCGGACCAGGAACTTCGGCCCGCCGCTTGCCATTGCCACCACTGGAATCCCCGACGCCTGCGCTTCCACCACAACATTTCCGAATGTGTCCGTTTGCGAAGGAAACGCGAAGACATCCATGTTGGCATAGGATTCAGCCAGCGTCTCCCCGCGCTGCGCGCCCGGCAGGTCCGCCTTCCGAAGATTCTCCCGCAGCCATGTTCGCTCAACGCCCTCTCCCACAATCAGGAATCGATACCGCTCGATTCCCGCCTCGATCATCGCGCGTTCAAGGGTAGCCAGATCGCGCACGCTCTTCTCGGGCGACAGCCGCCCCACATACCCGATCACGAACGGATCGGCGGCAGAGCGCGTGCGCCGGTCGGGAGAAAACAACCGGGCGTCGACCCCCCGCTCCATCGGGAAGCACGGCAGCCCGGTACGCCTGGCGAGGAGCGAGATCAGTTCCTCGTTTGGCGCGAAGACCACCCGCGCGAGTTTGTAGAACCGAAGGACCAGACGAAGCGTGATCAGGCTCGCCAGTTCACTCGCCCCGCCGATAAACGGAGCAGGCAGCCGGCCGAGTAGTCTCTCCAGACGGCGCGCCGCGAACTGGTGCAGGTTCGTGTGCCAGGATGCCGCCAGCGGCAGGCGCAATTCATGAGCGAGCGAAGCCCCGAGAATTCCGCAGTGCCCGGGCCCGGTCACATGAACCAAATCGGGTCTGAATGCTCTGAGGGCGTCGCGAAGCTTCGCCTTGTGCCGGTAAAACCGCAGATCGAATTTCAGGTCGTGCTCCAGTGGCAGAGCCGCATCGCTGTTACCCACCTCGAACGTTGCCGACTCGCCATCCCGCCACAGCCTTGTCTCCGGTCCCGGATGAACGTCGAAAATCGGTCGGCCGCGCCGCTTAGCAAACGCCACAAACTCACGGCTGGTGAGAGCGACTCCGTTCGTTTCGTGGTAGCTATCGGTAAAGAATGCGACGCGCGGGAACTTGTTCATGACAACGCCTCCGTGCAATCCGCATTCATGCCGGAGCTCGCGTTCCTCCAACACGAGCGAGGTCATATCGCCACTGCGCCGCAGGCAAACCGCCCGCTGACCTCCTGGGACATGATGCGATCGAGAATTGCGGGAATCTCGAAGACGGCCTGGTTGCGGACCGCCAGCACACGGCTGCGGTAGCCGGCGTATATGTCGGGACGTTGCATCAGCTCGAGCGCGGGTGCGATTTCGTCAAAGCTCGGCAGCACCATTCCCGTCGCCGTTTCGAGCACCCAGTGGATGGTGTGTCTTTCCTGGGGCATCGTCCGTGAGTTACGCTCCACCACCACTGGAAGGCCCGCGGCAAAAGCCTCGCTCACGCTGCCGGGCCCGGGCTTGCCGACAAAGATGTCGCTCAGGCGCATGAAGCGATCCACCTCGGCGGTGAAGCCTTCAATGTGTGTGCCGAACGGCAATTCAAGGCGGCGCAGGGCCTCCATGAGCGCGCCATTATTTCCGCAAAGCAGAACCAACTGCACGCGCGCGCGCGCCGCGGCGAGGCTCCTGGCGATCCTGAGCATCTGAGTGGATCCGCAGCCGCCGAACATCACCATCACCGTCGTGACAGCCGGCGCGAGACCCAGCCTGAGGCGCTCCCCGGCGCGATTTGCCGATCCTTCCCCGTAAAAGCGCGGGTGTACGATCATGCCCGACACGCGCCATAGCCGGTCTTCACGAATGCCCAGCGCTCTCGCCTGCTCCACCGATCGCGCTGACCCGCAGATGAAATGTTGATCCTGGAGCTCAAACCAGAAATGCGGAGGGCAGTCCGCAAGATCCGTCAGAATGGTCACCATCGGCGTGTCCGCCAACTCGTCGCGCAGGCTGTCGAAGAGCGCGCGGTTGTAATGCGGCAGGACTGAGACAACGAGGTCCGGAGCAGAGGCGCGCCAGTGCTCCCGAAGCAGCCGTACGTGATGCGGCCGCATGGCGCGCAGATAGCCGCGCACCGCCGGCATTAACCTCGTGGGCGCGGAAGTCCAACCCTGGCGCAGACTCCAGTTGTACCATTCAGGTCCGCGCCGGCCGGTTGCTTTCTGGACCAGATCGACAGGCTCCAGCAAACCGTCGAGGTTCACCGTTTCGACGTCCCACGGCCAGGCGTACCGGCGAATCGCCTCGGCGAGCGCTCCCGCGGCGCTCCTGTGTCCGCCGCCGGCGTCGAAATAGACGATCTGCACTCGCCGCATCCGTCTTCCCTTGTGTGAGCGTACTGTAGCTTCGTTTCAACCAGGTTGCATTGCTGTTAAGCGACTGTTCGATTTGTGCCCCGGAACGTCGTAATCAGGAATTCATCGTGACGTAACCAAAAATTCATCCGGGGAGGCCCAAAATGGGCGCATGAGGGTACTGGTGGCCGAGGACAAGCCGCGCATGGCGCGTCTCCTGCAGAGAACGCTGGAGAGCGAGGGATACTCGGTCGACTTGGCCTTCGACGGCGATCAGGCGCTCGCTCTGAGCCTCACCGGCGGTTTGGATGTAATTGTCCTGGATGTGATGCTTCCACGGCGCGATGGCTTCGAAGTGATCCGCCAGTTGCGCGCTGCCAAACGTAACACGCCGACCATTATGGTGACCGCTCGCGATGCGATGTCTGACGTTGTGCGTGGTCTGGACCTCGGGGCCGACGACTATCTCACCAAGCCTTTTTCGCTGGAAGTGTTTCTGGCGCGCATTCGCGCTCTGCACCGCCGAAACCCGGTCTCGTATGCGCCAGACCTTCAGTTTGAGGATCTGCGCCTCAAACCACGCAGCCATGAGCTCCAGCGCGGTGACAGAGCGGTCGCTCTGACTCGCACCGAGTACACGCTGCTGGAGACGCTCATGCGCCGGGCCGGCTCCATTGTGCCGAAGGAGGTGTTGCTCGAAACCGCCTGGCACAGCGATGCCGAGGCCAGTGATTCCACGCTGTACGTCTTCATGCGCGCGCTGCGTTCCCGCATCGCCGAACTGAGCGAACGCCAGTTTCTGCATACCGTGAGAGGCGTCGGGTACACCCTGCGGGCAGATATCGTTTGATCGCAAAATCCTCGATTTCCGTTCGGCTCACGCTGTGGTTTTCGGCGATCTTCCTGGCCGGCTTCGTGTGTTTCGGCGTTGTCATGTGGTGGGATCTCGCATGGTCGTTGAGCCAGGGCCGCGACAGAACATTATCGCGGCGCGCCGAACGCGCTGTCGACCAGCTCAACGCATCACGCCACGATTCGCCGGAGCGCCGCCGGATTCGACTCGATGAGTTCATCGAAGGCACGCCGGAGGGCAACCTCATTCAGTTCTTTGACGATGCGGGCCGGAGGTCCTGGCCGGAGGCGCCGTGGCCTGCCGATTTCCCCTGGCCTGGCGTTCCTCGCGATCTTCGCGACAGGCTGAGCACGGTTCGTTTTGCCGGCGGCGCATATCGAGTCCTGCAGCGGCCGGCCCGAGTGAACGGCCGGAACATGTGGATCTTCGTGGGCGGTCAGTTGGAGGACAACAGGCTGCTGCTCGCACGCTTTCGCGCCGGACTTGCCGCTGCGGCGCCGCTGCTTCTGATTGTTTCCGCATTTGCCGGGTATCTTCTCAGCCGCCGCGCCTTGCGGCCGGTGGACCATCTCACCGTGGCGCTGCGGTCCATCAGTATCGGAAACCTCTCCCGCAGGCTGCCGGTAAATCCCACCCCCGATGAGCTCCAGCGGCTCGCCGAGACGTGCAACCGGATGCTCTCCCGCCTCGAGGAGTCGGTGATCCGGATCAATCGCTTCACCGCCGATGCTTCGCATGAGCTGCGCAGCCCGTTGTCGCTCATCCGGGGCGTCTCGGAGTACGCTTTGCGCAATCCACAGTTAGCGCCGGAGGCCAGAGAGTCGTTTGCAGAGATACTCGCGGAGTCGATTCAGGCGGCCCGGTTGCTTGAAGACATGTTGACGCTGGCTCGGGCGGATGCCGGCTCCGCGGATCTGGGTTTCGAGCGGCTCGACCTCAGGGAGGTGCTCGAAGAGGCGGGCGAAAACATCAGGCCATGGGCGGAGGCGAAGCAGCAGACCGTGGTGGTGCAAAGCGGCGCGGTTGCAGTTCCTTTCAACGGCCATCGATCCAGCCTTCGCCGGCTGCTCTGGACGCTGCTGGACAACGCGGTGAAGTACACGCCCGCGCAGGGCCGTATCGAGGCGGCGCTGAGAGCTTCGGCCACGGACGCAAGGATCACTGTGGCGGATACCGGCATTGGCATCCCCGAGACCCTTTTGCCTCGCGTCTTCGAGCGGTTCTTTCGCGTGGATCCATCGCGCGGCCAGGTGGAAGGCGCCGGACTCGGACTGTCCATCGCAAAGTGGATAGCTGAAGTTCACCAGGCCACGCTGCTGGTGCGCAGCAAGGAGAACCAGGGCACAGAGTTTACGGTCGTGTTTCCGCTACGGCAGGACCCGGAGCCGCGGCCTGCTGAAGAGGCTGCGCATCCAGATCGGTGATGTCGATCATCTCGCCGTCGGGGGTGAAGGCGCGGACATGCGCCTTGTTCCCTTTCACATCCACCACGACGAAGTTCTCGGTCTTCGACACCTTGCGCGTGATGCCCTCGGGAGGCCGATCCACGTCGTACAGCGGCGCTCCGCCGCCACCGGTGATGAAGTAGTGAACTCCGTTCGAAAGGTAGTGCTGGTAGTTGTGGTCGTGCCCGAAGAAGCCCGCCGTTACTTTGTACTTCTCGAACAGCGGCATCAGCGCGGTCATCTGGGGATTGTCACCCTGGCGGCGCGCCACCGCGGTCATTGGCGGATGATGGGCAAAAACGAAGCGGAACCCGGCCGTCTGGGTCTTCTTCAGGTCGTCTTCCAGCCACCGGACCTGCTCGCTCCAGAATGACTCGCGCGCGGCATCGCTCTTTGCGACGTTGTCGATGTCGCTGTCCAGAACGATGAAGTGGGCGCTCCCCCAGTTGAACGAATAGTATGGCGTCGCCGGCACATCGAAGAACCTGTAGAAGTTCTGGTCGTTACGCTCGTGGTTGCCGAGCGCGGGGACGAAGGCTGTTTTTCGCAGCAACTCGCGTTCGATGTCGAAGAACACCGGCCACTCGGAAGAGTCTGCGCCGTTGGCCACCAGATCCCCGGTGTGCAGCGCCAGATCCGGCGAGGCCACTTTCAGCATTTCTGCGATGACCCGGCGATGCACATCGTGGCGCGTGCGCGTGTCGCCGTAGACGACAAACTGGAAGGGCGCGTCGCCGCGAGGGGCTGTTTTGAACGACCCCTTCCCTTCGTCGGTTCCGGTCACATTGTAGTAGTAGGTAGTGCCTGGTTTGAGCCCGGTAAACGTAGCCGTGTGGGCCTGCAGCGAGGGTGCGGCTTTGTCCAGGCTGTCGGGCGATGTGCCCAGCGCGGCGTGGCCGGTTTCCACAACCCAGCCCACGGTCGCGGACTTCGCGCCGACGTTGACGGTATATGGGCCACCGGCCAGGTTCGACTGCGCGCCGGCGTTCGGTTGCCGTTCTACCACAATCACGTGGAAAGTGCCCGGTATCGGCTTCATCCTCGGCCGCTGCCCTTCCTGCGCGGGAGCGGCGGCCAATTCCGCGGTCGGCAGGAACAGCCGCTTCGTCTTTGGATCGAGGGCCATAGTCTTTGCCCCAGGCTCGGTCTGGATGTCGCCCGCCGATTCGTATTCGTCCGGGCTCTTCTGCCGGATCACCGAGACCGTGCCCTCGCCGTTGGACGAAAAGATCAGCCTGGTATCCGGATCGAAGGCCACGGCGTCCACGTGTCCGCCGATGGGCAGGGTGGTAATCACTCTGCCCGTAGCCGTGTCCATTACCGCGAGAACCTTACTGCGGCAGCCGATGAACAGGCGCCCGTGCGGCGCATCGATAGCCAGCCCGGTGGGAGTCTTACAGCCGGCGATTGGATATTTGTCTTTCGCGGTCAGGCTCCGCGGGTCGAAGCTTACCACCATAGCTTCTTTTTCAAGATTGACGAAGCCGGTTCCCTGCGCGTCGATGACGGCGGCTTCGGCGCCACCGCCCAGATCGATTTTGCCGAGGACGGATTCCTGCTCTGGGTCGATTACCGTGATGGCGGCGGCATCGCCATGGCACACCAGAATCCGCCCGCTTTGCGCGTCGTAGCGGATGAAGTCCGGATCGTCCGCGACGGAGATCTTCTTCAGAGTCCTGAACGAGTCCGTATCGAAGACCGATACCGTCGCTTCCCGTCCGTTCGTGGTGAATCCACGGTGCAGCGCGGGCACGATAGCGATGCCGTGCACCCCCTGCGTGTCCTCCACCTTGCCAAGCGTCTTGCCCGAATCGGCGTCGAGCACGTTCACCTCTGTGCCGTGCGAAACATAAAGCCGGTTCAATGAGCCGTCGAATGTGATGTAGTCGAAGCCGCCATCGCCCGGAACGGCGTACGTCTTTGTCGCCCTGAAGCCGGGGGCTTCACCGGCAAAGCAGAAACCGGCGATCAGGAAGAATGCCGAGAGATTGGCGAGTAATTTCATTGGTCCTCAGAATTCGAGCCGCAGCATGAACTCGATGCGCCGCGGCGCCCCCGAGCCAGTGGCTCCATCGTTCAGGATACTGGTGATTTGCCCGAAGCTCGATTTCGAGATGTTGCTGGCCGGGTTCGCATACTCCGGATGGTTGAGCAGGTTGAAAGCCGTACCACGCAGGTCGAAGCTGTAGCGCTCGGAAAGCCGGAATGTCCTCTGGAGCGAGGTGTCGATTTCAAACGCGCCGGGACCGTTCGCAATATAGCGGCCAAGATCGCCCCATGTCCCATTCGCCGGCGTTGAGAATGCGGCCAGATTGAACCAGTCGCTGATAGTCTGGTCGGCAGCGTAGATGGACTGGCCGGAGACGTAGTTGGGGCGCTGGCTGGACGTGTTGCCGTCGAGCAGGGCGGAGGCCTTGCGGGTCATCGTGATGTTCACCGGGAGCCCGGTGCGGGCTTGAGCGAGACCGGACATCTCCCATCCTCCGAATATCTGCGAGGCGAGCCCGGAATTCAGGTATTGCTTCTGCCGGCCGAAAGGAAGTTCGTAGACGCCGTTGACGACGAGGTTATGGCGGACGTCGGCGCTGGAGCTGCTGCGGTCGCACGCGCGGCAGGCCATGTTCTCGAATGAGATGCTGGTGCCCGAGCCCTGTGAGGCGTCGGCAATGGCATGCGACCACATGTAATTGGTCTGGAACAACAAGCCGTTCACGAACCGCCGTTGTAAGGACGCCTGCAGCGCATTGAAGTTGTTGTTGCCGTCGTTCGCCTTCAGCCCGAAGGAGCTGAACTGTGACAACGGACGCAAACCGGTGGCCGGATCGATGAGATTGACCGTGTACTTGTCGAACAGGTGATGACCCTCGCCGCCGACGTACCCGGCCTGTGCGACAAACTGTCCCGGCAGTTGCTGCTGGATCATGAAGTCCCAGCTCTCGTAATAGAGATCCTTGCGATGGCGGTCGATTGCCTTGGGTGAGAAGAGCTGATTTGCCGGATCGAGGAAAGCGGTAAGCGGAAAGCCCAGGGCCGGGAAATCCGACTGGGCCAGAGCGTAGCGGGGCACGGCGCTCTCGGCGGGGTCGCTGAAATCGTCATTCTGATTCCCGCCGTAATAGATGCCAAAGCCGGTGCGAATCACAGTTTTTTCTTTGAGCATGGATGGCGCCCAGGCAAGGCCCAGACGGGGTCCGAAGTCTTTGGTGTTGGGACTGTAGTATGGCGTGCCTTTCGGGCAGAACCCGCCGCACCCGGCGATGTCCACGACGGCGGAGCGATTGAGAATCTCGTGGGCCACCGAATAGTATTCGTAGCGCAACCCGAGGTTCAGAGTCAGGTTCGGAGTGGCCTTTAGTTCGTCCTGCGCATAACCGGCATAGAAAGTCCGGCGGTTGCCGACGACGCCTTCGCCCTGCAGATAGGTGGCTGAGGCCGCGGTGTTGTCGATGAAGTCCTGCGCGGTGTCATAGCTGAGCGTGGATGTGGTCAGAGTATTACCGGAGTTGTTGAGGCGGATACGGCGAATGTCCACGCCAAACTTGAACGTGTTGCGGCCGCGCACCAGGGTGAGGTCGTCAATGCCGGAGAATGTCGTGCCGACCTCCGTATCGAGCGAAGTATCGCTGACGCTGTCGAACGGGCCGGGACTCACGGCGACGGGCGAGGTGCCATACGTCCAGTTATGGTAATTGGCGCGGTTAAGGCCGAACTTAGCCTCGTTGTAAGCGGTCGGTGAAAAAGTGTGCTGATACGACAGCACGACGTTCTGCGGTATGTGAGGAATGACGTTGTGCGTTCCGAGAGCGTCCTGAGGCGTGTCGATATACGCGTTGTCGATGTTGTAACGGACGTACGTCAGGTCATTGTCGGAGAACCGGTAGTCGAAGCGGAACATCCCCGCGTCTTCGCGAATCGTGTCCGTGGCCACTTTGGTATAGAGATTGGTGATGCTGTCCACGGGAGTGCCGCCGGTGGGGTAAGCGTCCAGAATCGGCTTGAGCTGGGGCGACGTGGCCAGCACCTGCGCGCGGTAAGCGTCATTCGGGATGAAGTTCTCGAAGGTCTGGCCGAGGCTCTGGTGCAGGTCTTCGAAGTTCGCGAAGAAAAATGCTTTGTTGCGAATGACCGGGCCGCCGAAGCTCGCGCCGGACTGGTTGAGAGTGAACGGCGGCAGCGTGGGTCCATCGAATGGAGAGCGTGCGTCCAGGGCGTCATTGCGCACCGCATAAAAGGCGTTGCCGTGAAAGTCGTTCGTGCCCGATTTTGAAACCACGTTGACCTGTGCGCCTCCCGCGGCCCCGGACTCGGCGGTATAAACGGCATCGCTCACCCGGAACTCGGCGATCGACTCCAGGGCGATGTTCAGGCGAGTGTCGGCTTTCTGGGTCTGTTCCTGGACGCCGCTGGTATCGACGCCATCGAAGGTGAAGTTGCTGTCGTCGAGCGAGTGCCCGTCGAACTGGATAGCGCGCTGGGCGCCATCGCCGTAGTTGACGGCGCCGGGAGCCAGCAACATCAGACTGGCCCAGTTGCGCCCGCTGATGGGAATCTCGCTGATCTGTTTCGATTCCACCACCTGCCCGACTTCGGCCGAACTGCGGTTCAGCATCTCGGTGCTTGCTATCACCTGCACGGTTTCCGCCATCGTCCCCACCTGCAGAGTGGCATCAACCGTGCGCACTTGCCCAAAGACGAGGTCGACACGGTCGATCTCGTACGGCCGGAAGCCTTCCTTCGACATCGTGACCTTGTAGCTGCCGATGGGCAGCGTCGGGAATTCGTATATGCCTGTGGGGCCGGTCCGCGTTTCGTGCGTAAAGCCCGTGGCCGGCGAAGTCAATGTAATTCTGACGTTCGGAGCCACCGCGCCGGAGGGGTCGGTAACTGTACCGTTGATGGCGGTACGGTCCTGTGCATACGCCGGCAGACACATGATGCTGGCGGCAATGAAGAATATCAGGAAGAGCTTTGTATAAGCCTTCGTGGATGAGTACAGTTCTGCTGGTGTAGCCACGCAACCTCCAAACCAGGATTCGGAAAATCGATTAAACCATCCCAGTCTTAAGACAAGCTAAAGAATTGGCCCTGTCGCAATCAATTCACGTGGGTGTAACGGAACATTCATGCGGGGTGGCTGACAGGAAAACCGGAGCAAGTAACCCGAATAACTGAGGGAGCCGGGCTGTGTTATTCCACCACACGATTGACAATCCGCGCGTATTCTGGCCGTGCGTGGCTGCTATGCGGCGCCGCCGGGCGCCCGGTTCACATAGTTCGTTCCGGCGCCACTCTTTTCCAGGTCGAAAGCGTCGACGATGCGCCGCTCCACGGTGTAGGCGGTGAAGGTGAGCTTCTCATGCGAGACGTCCACCACCTGGAAGCACTGCCTCCGCTCGAACTGCCGGGCCATCAACGCGTCGTGGCGCGGCTCCAGCCTGTACATCTTCGGTCCGCTGACGCTGATGGCGTACACCACGCCTGGCGATGCCGGATCGACAACTTTGTCGCGAGCCACTTTATGGCTGCGCCAGTAACAGTGATCGTGGCCCTGCAGCACCAGGTCGACATGGTATTTCTCGTACAGCGGAGCGAGCGCCGCACGCATTTCGACGTAATTGCGGCCACTGGTGACGGCGTAGATTCCCTGGTGCTGCACCACGATGGTCCAGCGGTTGGGATTGTTCGCCAGCACCCCGGTGAGCCATTCCACCTCCCGGTCCCAGACGCGTTGCCGGGCCGCGGGCTCGAATTCCTCGTTGGCGAACACATTGGCATCCAGCGCGACGAACCGAACACCCTGGTAATCAACGTAGTACGACTGTCCCGGCATCTCCGCGATGTTCGGCCCGTTGGCCGGCACAATGAACTGGCTCCTCCACACCGGAGATACCGCAAGCACCCTTTGCGAATCGGGGCCGCCGGGCTCGCGGTGCAGATCGTGATTGCCCGGCACGGGGAGGCTCGGCGTCATGGCCGTGGTAAAACTAAACGCGTCGCTCCATTCGCCCCACAGCCGGTCGTCGTATCCTTCAGCCACCAGGTCGCCCGCGTGCACCAGCAGCCGCGCTTCCGGCGCCGTCGCGAAAGCCACTCGCATGGTACGCGAGCATAATGAGCGAATAGAGTTCTGTGCGTCGCCGACGTACAGGAAGCGGAACGGCTCGGGCTTGTCGGAGGCGGTGCGGAAGAGATTCCACTCGCTCCACGTACTGCCGTCGCCTGTGCGATAGCAATAAGCCGTGTCCGGGCGCAGCGCGGTGAACGTCGCGGCGTAGTGCGCCACGCGCCTGCCGCCGGGAACCGAGTCCTCCTGGCCGGTCGCCCGCACGGTGGTGGCGCTCTTCTCGAAGGCCGGATCGGCGGAAACGAGCGCGCATTGCGCCTGCGGCGTCTCCGCCCGCGATTCGGTCCGCCAGGTCACCGGCTGCGCGCGGCCGGGATCGTCGCTCAGTCCCAGAATGATGCGGGCAGGCACGGCGTCCGGAGACGCGGGTGGCGCCGATGGCTCGCGGCCCAACAGCAGCGTGGGCGCCAGCGCCGCCGGCGCAAGCAGCGCTCGGCGGGTGAGGAGCAGGCGGTCGTTCGCAGGCATATGAGTTCGAATCTCCGCAATGCTTAGCGGCTCGCGTTGATCGCCCTCGCCACGTCTTCGTACTGATCGGTAGCAATGAAGTCGGCGTGCGCCGCAATCGCCGCATTCCAACGTCTGAGCGCCGCCTCGCGTGAGCCGAAGTTGAACTCGGCCGTCCATCCCTGGTTTTCTTCGTCGGTGAAGCCGTTGATGGAGTAGAAACCAACGAGGTAACCGAGGCGATGGCCATGGTCAACGAACTTTTTCAGTCGCGTCCGCGCGGCGTCGCTCCAGTCATTTGCATGGTCCTTTCCGCAGAGCTCGATGAAGGCCCAGTCGGTCCCGAACCAGCGATGGTAGTTGTCGGCTCTTCTGCCGACCAGTTGCTCCGGCTCCATTTTCAGCATGTTCGCGAGCTTCTCCGCTCGGGCCGTTTTGGGCAGGTGGGTCGGATTGTCGTCGAATTTCGTGGCCGACCCAAAGACACGGATCTTCCCGCCCACCGAAACTCGCTCGTAGAAGAACTGTTGCTTGATGTCGTTCTGTTTGTCCTCCACCAGCACCATCATGGGCTTCACATCCAGGGGCGATTGTTTGCCGATATCGTCTGTCTTGATGGCCGTAGTCAGCCACGCGTCGTACTTGTCCAGTACGGTGGAAATGGCCGCCAGATGCTCCGGCGGATCGTTCTTGATGTCCAGATACAGCGTGATGAGCGGCCAGTTACCCTTGTTGCCTTCTTTCAATGCTCTTTCGATAAGGGGCGCCACTTTGGGGAAAAAGTAAGTCTCGAGAGTGGGGGAGTCGGCTGTGGCGAGTTTCGCGTTGTGAATCTCCAGCGACCTCCCGTCAGCCCAGACGAGATCCTGCTCCACTACAAAAGGAACGCCCGCTGCGATCGCGCGATCGAGACGGTCAGCGAACTTTCCCTGATCGGGATAAGCGTTGTGCGCCAGCATCAGCGTACGTGAACCGGGCGCGGTAGTCGTCGCAACCGTGCCCCGTACCGTCCCGGCGCTCAGCAGGCCGAAAGACGCAAGGAGAGCTATCATGAATCTGCTCATCGTAGCCAATTGAATCACGCGACTCTAAAAGGAATCTAAGGAAATCGGCCTGTCACGTAAGATTCACGAACTTGTTCTCGTTTGAACGCTTGTTCCGCGCGTGGAGAGCGCGCGCCCTCAGGGTTTGCCCGCAGGCTGAATACGGACCAGTGAGTCGCGGTAGTTGACCGTCAGTACGTAGCGGCTGAGCGCGGGATATCCGAGGAGACCTGCCACTTCCACCCCGTTGTATCGGCTGAAGGTGTCCAGATCCACCAGTACGACATCGTCGGAGGTGATTTCCTGACCGGCCGTGCGAAAATGAACAGCCGATTTCATCTGCGGCACTTCCGATGCGCCGCCGGCGCCCTGCACCGAGCGCATAACCGAGCCAATCCCGGGGCCGCCCAGTTCTTTGGCCGTTGTTGGCGTAAGCGCATTGTGCGCGGCGCCCGTGTCCAGAAGAAAGTACCCGCTGTGCGGACCATCCAGTACGGTTCGCAAAAAGAGGACGGCCTTGACAACCAGCGCCCGTGTGAACCGCTCGTGAGGCTCGCTCGCCTGGTCATAGGGAGTCAGTTCGAGGACTCTTCCCGGGAAGTCGAGGCGGACGAGAAAGTCCGAGAAGAGCGCCAGGGGGAGCACGCCATCCGCCCCACCGACAACTCTGTGATCCACCACGTCCACGGGGCAATTACGGAACGAGAGCGGACCGATGTCCACGGTGCGCGCTATCGCCAAAAACCCGCCGCGCGCCGGCTCGCCGAAACCGATCAACGACAGCCGCGCCTCCCGGGACAGCGATAATGCGCGCGCCGCTCCGGCAGACATGACAATGTGCTCGGCGCCGCTGTCGAGGAGCAGCCGCAGGGGCCGTCCTCCGTTGATGCCTACCTTGAGAAACACCCCCATTGTCTTCCCGGGAGCGGGCACAAACGATGAGAGCGTCAACGTGTAGCTGCGCAGGGGACTCACAAGTTGAGCGCCCTCCAGCCGTGCGTTCGCCTGGCCTGCGCACAGAATGCCCCCAACGGCGCAGAGACCAACAAGCGGGCCCAGGCGGAATGTTGCGGCGTGGCGCATTGCGCTCTTGTGCGTTCTATCGACCGCGACCGGCCAAAAATATTACATCTGCGTTTCCAAAGTATTACGAAATGGTTTCAAACACAAGGAAAACCGTAAGGAGGAGTACTTCGGGCGGATTGTCAGGATGGAAGCGAACGCGGCTTCAGAAAGTGAAGCGGATCTTTCTCAGGCGTTCTCGAGGTAGCACGCCGGCACGAACGAAACATCGCTCGCTTCCCGCACGGCCAGACGTATCTGCGTCTCCATGATGTCTCGCGGAACGGGGTTGCGATAGTCGGTAAGGCAGCTTCGCAACGCTTCGGCGGGCTTCTGGCCGGCTGTGCGGACCAGGCGGTAAGCTTTCACGGTGAGCGACTCGGCGGCTCCCGGCGTCAGCAGGGTGGGCGTCAGGGTCTCGAACTCGGACAGGCAGGCTTCATCGAGTTGCATGCCGTGGACCAGGAACATAGTGCGGATGAGATCCAGGCCTTCGCGTGCTGTAGTGGTGGGAAACAGCGGTATCTTCACATCCACGCGGCCCGGGCGTTTCAGGTCCACTTCCACGAGATCGGGCCGGCTGGTGGCCATGATCCAGATCACTCGGCCGCGGCTGGCGCTCGATCCCATCTCCTCCGCGATCATGGAGTACACGCGCCCGGAAACGCCCGAATCGTTCGCCCCGGCGTCGCGTCGTCCGAGCGCCTGGTCGGCCTCATCGATAAACACGTAGCAACGTCCCAGCGCCTGAATCAGGCGGAAGATCTTTTCCAGATTACCTTCGGTACTGCCCACCCACTTGTCGCGGAAGTTCTTCATACGCACGACAGGCACGCCGGCCTCGCCCGCCAGGCACTCCACCAGAAACGTTTTGCCGGTTCCCACGGGCCCACAAATGAGATAGCCCTTCGGCAGCGCGCCGACATCGTTCGCGCGCCACAGTGCGATGTCCTGCCGCAACCACGCCTTCACCTTTTCCAGCCCGGCCAGGTTGTTCAGCGTCTTCGTGGGTTCGATGAAATCGATCAGGCCGTTGCAGTCCTGCTCCACCACGTCTTTCTTGAGCTGCACAACATCCGCCTGAGTGAGCTGCTGGCGCACATGATGCTTCGTTCGCACAATTCTGTCGAGAGAGGCCAGCGTGACTCCCGCCAACTGCTGTGCGACCGCGTTGCTCTCGTCCGGTGTCGCCATGACATCCGGAAAGTCGCGGGCGAGCGCCTGAAGGGCCGCTGCGATTTCCTCGGGTGAGGGCAGCGGGATGCGGGCCCGGGCCGTGCGGAGATTGTTCGACAGCAGCGGATGCAGGTCGTGCAGGTTCTCGCACACCAGAAATGTCGCGAGCGCATGCCCGCACAGCAGATCCTCGTTGGCCCAGTCTCGCAGCAGCGTCACCATGGCCCCAAGGTCGTAATCGGCCATGGCCGGGACTGCCGGCGCGATCAGATCCGCCCCGAACAGCAGACATGCCACCTGCTGCGTCTTCTGGCTCAGCCGCCCCAGATTGGCGCAATATCGGAAATAGTGCGTCAGCAGCTCAACGGCCGCGCGCGGAGATTTCGGGAGCGGCTGTGCGTCCTTCAGATTCGGCCAGGACTGGAAGATCTGGCCGCCCTTCTCAACGCGGATTCCGCTGCCCAGGTCGTAGCTGAGCACCACGTCGAATCGCGGCAGGAGCACGTTCAACAGGAAGCTCCTCAGGTCCGCGAGGCGCACGCCCGTATCGGCAGGCGCGAGCATGCGGTCCTGCACGTTGCCGTAAACGATGAACTGGCTGGCGGCGCCGCTTTCGTAATGCTCCACCAGGTCGGATGCCCAGGATGGGAGAGACGGCATCAGTTGGTCTCCGCGGCGCGGTTGTCGGTCCGCGGGCGGTAAGCCTGATCGAGGTCGGCCACTGCGCTTTCCGCGTCGCCGAACAGCGCCGTCGAAGCGAGATTCGTAGCCAGCTCAATGTCGGTGGCGATGGTTTGCGGCTTGCCCTGAATGGTGGCGTTCTCGATCATGAGTTCCACCTGCGCTTCAATGCGCATCGCATCGCTGTCGATCTCCTGGAGTGATTCGGCGCGGCGGCTGATGTTGGCCAGACGTTCCCTGAGAATAGCCAGCGTCGCCGTCCTCGAACGCCGTAACGCCTCCGATTCGCCCGACGACTTCAGTTCCGTCTCGATGTCCTCGATGTTGCGCCGGAGAGCGGCCTCGGTATCGGATGCACCCGCGCTCACCATGTTGTTCTGCGCAACCAGCAGCTTCAGGTAGACCCATTCGAGGCGCTTCAATGCGTCCTGATTGGCTTCCAGCGTGAATTCGTCGCCCTGCTGGTCGCGGAGAACGCGAGCCGCCTGGTCGCAGCGCGCGGACAGCCGAGCGAATCGGCCCTGCAGATCCTGAGGCAGCGTGCGAATCAGATCGATCCGCTTACGCTCCGCATCGGCTTCCGAGAGATGCAGATGCTGCGCATCCACCACCTTCTGGAAGCGCGCATTGGTGGCCAGCGCGAAAAGATAGAGCGTCTCGGCGCCCAGGCCGAGCAGCCAGAATGCCGGCTCACTAAAACCGAGAATGCCGAAAGCGGTGACGCCGAGCACGTTGAAAGGCACGGCGCCCAGAGCCGCCACAGGCACGCGCGCAAAGAATGCGGATTTGACGTAGCGCCACACGGTGTCAGGAATGCAGGCCCAGGGCCTGCTCTACCATCATGCCTGCTCGGCGGCGCCGGGCGTGGGACCCATGGTCCGCGCCGGGGATTCCGCGGGCGCGGCCGCAGGCGCCACCGGATCGAGCGCGATGCCTTCCTTCGCCGCGAAGTCGGCCAGCGCCTGATCGGCCAGCGCATTCTGCTCGGATTCCTTCAACTGGACGCCGGACATGTCCAGGGCATCGTGCGCCACGCGGGCCCGTCCGGCCGCCTTCTCGCGTTCTTCCTCCACCATCGTGGTGAGCCTGTCGAGCGTATCGCCCGAGCCGCCGATCTGTGACACCATACCCGAAGCCATTTCCGTCATCTCGGCCATTGCCCGCTTCATTTTCATGTCGCTGATTCCGGCCTTCAGCGATTCGATCTTTGCTTTCGCCGTACTCACCGCCACGTCGCGCGCCCTGATAAGGTCCTTGTAGGTCCCTTCGGCCTGTCCGAGCTGCGTGCGGTTCTCCTCGAGTTCCCGATCCACCGTCTGCAGGCGAACTGCGTATTGGCCGGCCGCCGAACGATTTCCGGCGCGCAGGTTCGCGGTCGTCTTCGCCTTCAGGTCGCGCTGCTCGGCCTCGAGCTTGCGAACCTGTGTCATGAGCCGCTCGCACAGGGCGGCGTGGGAGATCAGACCCTGGTTGTACTGCGCTATCTGCTTCCGCAGATTCTCCGTCTCTACTTCCAGCAGAGCTTCCGGGTTCTGCCTCTCCAGACCCGAAACGAACAGCCCCATAAAACCCCGAAAAAGGTTCGCGATTCTCTTGAACATGCGTTCACATCCTGGTGTTATTGTCCATCACTCTCAAAGCGCTTGTTGATCATCGGGCGCCCTGCGTTCTCTGCCAGCTCGTCAGGAGATTGGAAAGCACCTCGGCGCGCGGCGGCTCGCACATCTTCTGCAGATTGAGCTGCACTCCGTATCTCGCATACTGCACGAACGGGCTCTCCGGGAATCGCACCGGGACGCTGGGATTGCCGGGCCGGAACCCGTGCGTCAGCGACTCCTTCTGAATGCGGTCACTCAGCAGAAAATCAAGAAAAGTTTTGGCGGCCTTTCGCTGCGCCGGCGAGCTCCATGAGGCGTTAATGATGTAGTACGGATTATCGTTCCACTCGTTGTACTCCGGGTAGACGACGCGGATCTGCCCCCACCGGCCCTCGGCGTTCTTCAGATAGTCGATGGCCACGCTTTCGTACACGAACAGCGCGTCATACGATGACGGCCCCTTGAGCACCATCTCCCGCATCATGTTTCCGGTGCTGTCCGACATGCCTGCCACGCCCCGTTCGAGCTGTTCGAGCCACGTCTGAAAACCGGCGTTCACGATGTCTTTCAGGGTCAGGTCGCGGGTCTTTCCGGAATACGAATACGCCGCCAGCACCAGCGTCATCAGTCCGGAGTTCGATTCGTTGGGCGACGTATGGCCGAACTTGAAGAAGCCCCAATCCGGCTTGCCCGCGATTGCGTCCCAGCCGCTCTTCTCCTGCTCCGCCTGGGCGACGGTGACGAACGACACGGTCTTGTACTTCTGCACGAAGGCCTGATACCGCTCGTCCCACATCACGAAGACCATGGGCGAAAGCGCCAGAGTGTCCTCGCGCTCAATCGGGTTCGAGCCGTACTTCACCTGCCAGTCCTGCACAAATGAGTCTTTGTACAGCGAGCTTGCCGGCGACCATACGTTTATCCGCTGGTCGCCGCCCACCAGCGCGTGGGCGCCGTCGAGCGAACCCATTGGGATCAGGTTGATGCCGACGTCGGCGCCGTCGGATGTTTTGGCGAACTCCGCGGACGCCCATTCGAGCCATCGCTTCTTCTCGGTTCCATAGGCAATACCAATCTGCACGCTTGCCTGCGGGGCCGAGCTGGCGGCCGTGCCCGCGCCGGAACCGGACTTCGCGAGCGGACTCCGCCACAAAACGTGGCCAAAGCGGTAAAACGCCCCGCCAATGCAGGCGAGGATGAACAGGAAGATCAGAGTCTTGCCCAGAGGCGTCAGTCTCGGTGCGTCGGCCATGGATTCCTCAGGTCAGAAGAAAGTCGAGACATCGCGGAAGACAGCCACGATATTCTCCGGCGTCCCCTGATAGGATTGCGCCTGAGTAGCCTCGGCAATCTGTTTCAGCACATCCGTCCGCGCATCGCTTCCATACGCGATGGTGAAAATACGGATGGCATTGGTTTCGCCGTTGAAGCGTACCATGTTCAGCAGCCGATCGAGCGTCTCCTTGCTGTCGGTGTCGGACCCGTCGGTAAGCACCACCACGGCTTGTATCTCATCTCCCTTGTCGCTGCGGTTTTTCAGGTGCTGCCAGCCGGCCTCGATGGAATCGTACAATGCGGTGCTGCCGCCCGCGAACAGGGAATCGATCTGTGTCTGCGCCTGCGCGCGGGCCGAAGAGAGCGGCGCGTCCTGGAGAGCCCACTGATACTCCGTGTTGAACGGCAACAGCGAGAACGTGTCTCTGTCGCCCATCAGGGAGATCAGTTGTTTCGCGCCCACTTTGGCGTTTACCAGCTTCCCTTCGTCGCTCATGCTGCCCGAAGTGTCCAGGACCAGCACCACCCCGGCTTTCTTCCTGCGCTCCTCCCACAGCCCGAGGATCCGATTAATCACATCTACAGAGGGCACTTCCAGCGTGGTCCTGGGCTCAGCCGGGTCGACGCCGTGCGCCGCATCGATGGGCGCTGAGAGTGGCACCTCCAGCGAAGCGGGACGGAAGCCGTAGGTGAGTGCCTTTTGCTGCTGCGGCTTGTCCAGAAGGTAGTGAATGTACGCCGTGGCCGCTTCCCGGTGGGCGGGCGTTACCCAGTCGCGATCGACAATACCGACTGGGTGATCGCTCCAGAACGTTCCTTCCTTCGGGTAGATGGCGACAACCGGAAACTGCATGTCCGGCTTTGAATACGATTCCACCACCATGCTTTCGTACAGCACCGCCGCGGAGAGGTAGGAGGGGCCGTTGGCAAACATCCTGCGCCCGAAGAAGCCCGTGGAATTGCCGTAATGAACAACGGATTGCTGGATGGCGGCGACGTAATCGCCCGTGTGCTTGTTATCCACATCGGCGAGCGTGAGTCCGCGCGTCTTGCCGGTGGCTGCGTACACTTCTGCGAACATCGAGATGAGCCCGCTGTTGCTGTACTGCGGGTGCGTATGGCCGAATTTGAATCTGCCCCATTGCGGAAAGCCATAATCGGCCCAGCCTTTGGGATTCCGGGCGATAGCCAGCACGTCGGCCCACCCCACCGGCTTCTTTCCCCAGCCGATCGCCTCGGCCATGGGCTTCCACATCGCGATCACTACCGGCGAAAGCACCAGGTTTTCCGTGCCGCCGATAAGATCGCGTCCGGTCTTCGCCTTCGACTCGGCGTTGGCAAGGCGGATGAACGCCGCGGATGCGGGGCTGACGAGATGGGCTTTGATACGTCCGGCGAGCACTTCGTCCATGGTCTCGCCCGAGCCCATCGGCTTCGCCGTCACGAAAATCGGACGGCCGTCGGCGATCTTGTGCTCTTCGCGGTTGAATTGATCGGTGACGTCGGAGATCCATTTCTCCTTCTCCGATCCGTAGGGGAACACGATCTCGATGGCGTTTCTGGGCCGTTGGATGGAAGGACCACCTTCCGATCCACCCTTGTTGCGATTGCACGCAGGCAGGGCTAACAGCAGCACAACCGCCGCGAGGCGCTCGATGTGGCGTCGCATACCAGGTCTCTTGTGAGTGCCTGTATTCTATCGCCCGCGAATTACAGATTGGTTACAGTGACGGACGCTTCCGCATTCTGAAAAACCCTGGTGGCGCCCGAAGGCGATTGGCTTTATGCTGCCCGGACTGGGAGGCAAAGAGAAGAGAATACGATGCAAAGCCCTGGAGCTTCTGATCACACCAGGAACTGGGGACTTGCGGCCGGGTTGGTCGTACTGATGACACTCGGCGGCGTGACTGCATCGGCGGGTAGCCTTCTGATCACGGAGAGCGGTATCTGGGGTCCAGGCGCTCCCACAACCACCTGGAGCGCGCCAGGTGAATCGTGGAGTTATTCTTTCATGACAAGCGCCAACCCGTCCGTGTCCAATGTGACGATGGGGCGCGAGTTAATTGGGTCGTTCAGCGATTTCACGTACATGTTGAACGGCGCACCGGTGGCCACGACCCCCGATGATGTCTTCTACTTCAACGCAACGTACGGCGGCGGTATTCTGGTTCGATTTTCAGTTGGCAACCGCAGGTGTACAATGGCTCGGAAAGCGATCCCACAATCATCGTCGGCGTCTACCCCACCGAGACCGGATCTGTGTTCGCCATCGCCAGGACCACACCGCAAACCCTGACCGGGGACGTGTACATAACAGCAGTGCCCGAGTCAGCGACCATCAGTTTGTTGCTGATCGGCTCGGGATTCCTCAGCGCGATGAGATTTCTGAAGCGCGTCTGACGCCCTTACTGCCGCCGGCTTCCAGCTTGCGCACCCGTTTCGCTAACTCAGCCGTTCCAGGGATTGCCTGAAGGCGCTTCACCAGCGCGGCTGCCTCTTGATAGACTGCCAGCAATGCCGCGCATCCAGCAGGAGACGCTCGATGCAGCCGGCCCTTTTCGGCGTGCGCTCCGGTATGCCTTCTACGACTGGACTCGCGAGATGCCGAAGTCCAGACGCTTCATCACATGGATCGGGATACTGCTGCAGGGATGGGCGATCTGGGCCCTTTGGTCGAGGTCCCTGGTGTGGCCGGTGATCTGGCCGGAGGGATTACGCCTCTATGTGAGCGTGTGCCTCCTTTACGGCCTTGGCACAGGGCTGATGAACGGGATGCTGACCGCTGAGCTCTTTCGTAAGACCCAGCTCGAAGCGGACCAGATCGCGGCGCAACAGATCCAGCAGACGCTCATCCCCTGGAAACTGGACGAGTTGCCGGGCTACGAGGTGGAAACATTCTACAAGCCGTTCCGCGACGTGGGTGGCGACTACTTTGACGTGATCGAGCTGGCTGGTAACCGAACGCTGTTCGCCGTAGCCGATGTGTCCGGCAAAGGTATGGCGGCGGCGCTGCTGGCGGCAAACATACAGGCTCTGGTCAGGAGCATCGCGAACGTGCAGGCGGACCCGCTGGCCCTGGCTCGGCAGATTAACAGGCACCTGAGCCGCTACACCCCGAGCGGTCGCTTTGCTACGGCAGTGTTCATCGTGCTGAGCCGCGATTCGGGAGAACTGATCTGGGTGAATGCCGGCCATAACGCCCCCATCGTCTTCTGTCCCGGCTCAACCGTATTGCTGGAAGCTACCGGCATGCCGCTTGGATTATTTGCCGACGCAGAGTATGAGGTCTGTACAGGCGTGATTCCGAGAGGCGGCGGGCTACTCGTATTCACCGATGGACTGACGGACTCCATTCCGGGAGAGGATCCCACAAACCGCTTGCGCGACGCTCTGACTGACGGTTCGAGACGAACGATATCTGGTCTCAAGTCCCTGGTTGACCCGAAACGCATCGAAGACGACGTCACCATGTTGCTGGTGACGCGTACGCAACGCGCCATCACTCTTTGATCGTGGGTCTGCTGGAGCAGAATCGCGCAGGAGTTAGCTTGGAGTGCGTCGCCCAACAGCTTCCTGAGCGCAGCTACATAGGCGGCCAGCGCCTTTCGGCCTGCCGGAGTGAGCCGGTACAACGAGGCTGGTTTTCGGCCGATGAACTTCTTCTTTACGGCAATGTACCTGGCTTCTTCCAGCCGGGCAAGGTTAGCTCCCAGATTGCCGTCCGTGGACCGGGTCCTTTCGCGAAGCCATTTGAAATCGGCCTCATAGCGCTGTCGCGGCAAGAATGTGCAGGCCGGTCGCGGGCCGCAGGAGCGCGGCCAGCGCGGCCCCCCACCATACCAGCGCTGCAACAAACTGAGGCGCCCATCGCAGGATCACGCTGCTCGCGCTGTGCGCGACGGCGGCAAGCGCAAAGAGGGCAACGCACAGCGAGCGGAGATCCAGAGCGCCGGAGCACGCCGCGGCCATCGAGAGGAGGAGCACCGTGAAGCCCGCGGAGGACCAGACGGCGCCCACCCACCAAGGTCATGAAGCGACCCGAGAAAGACCCTGTCCGGGAGGACCGGATACATAACGAAGCTATCGCCGACGCCAATGGGCCGGAAGAGCAGGTGATGGGATGGCATTGCCACCTCGACGACAAAAGGCCGATTCCCTTTCCAGGCAAAGTGCATTGCTGTCAAGGTCGTTTCGCCGCTCAGGAAAGGCTTCTGACTCTACGCACGCCAGCCGGAAGCTCACAACCGAACGGCCTCAGTTTCCCCTCCCCACCTGGGGACCCGAATGGTGCAGCGTGGCTGCTGCAGGACTCTCGCAGCGGCTGCATCTCTGATGCGCAATGCGCGCACGATCCCGCACGGCTCGAACCCGGGCTGCCGCGATCCGTCAGTCGCCACAGCGAATCCTCAACACCCACGACGGCATCAGCTACCGCAGGAGGTTTCTACGATGTTCGTGATCGCTGGAGCAACCGGGAACACCGGCGGTGTGGTGGCCAACACTCTGCTTGCGCAGGGCAAGCCCGTGACAGTTTTGGTTCGCGACGCGCAGAAGGCGGGGAACTGGCGGCTGAAGGGAGCCCAAGTGGCTACCGCTTCGCTTGAGGACAGCCACGCGTTGGCGGCGGCGTTTGCCGGCGCGGAAGGCACGTACCTTCTCATCCCGCCGAACTACAAAGCGGCGGATGCTCTGGCATACGGGTCCCGGGTTGGCGACGCGCTGGCGGCGGCGGTGAAGACCAGCGGCATACCGCACGTGGTTCTGCTTTCGTCGGTCGGCGCCCAGCACGCCCAGGGCACGGGGCCAATCCGCTCGTTGCACCATGCCGAGTCGGTGATTGGGCCGGCCACCAGGAATGTGACGTTACTCCGGGCGGCGTATTTCTTGCAGAACTGGGCCAGCGGCGTGGAGGGAGTCCGAAACCAGGGCGTGCTCCACAACTTTCTGACGCCGGAACGAAGGATTCCAATGGTCTCAACCGCCGACATAGGCAAGATCGCCGCCGAATGTCTGATCGACCCCGCACGCGGCCGCCGTGTTGTGGAACTGGCCGGTCCCGAGGATTACAGTCCGCAGGAGATTGCCCAGACCTTCGCTGCTGCGTTGGGAAAGCCGGTGAAGCTGGAGACGCATCCCCTCGACGCCGTTATCCCCACCTTCACTACGCTCGGTTTTTCGCAGGATTTGGCCGGCTTGTTCCGCGAGATGATTGAAGGCATCAATTCGGGTCACGTGGCGTACGAAGGCAAGGGCGCCACGTTCAAGCGCGGAAGTGTGACGGCCCCGGAGACTATAAACCAGATGCTCGGGCTTTCCGCGGCTACCCGCTCGGGCGGCGGCCAGGTCTAGAAAAAGAGGCCAGCAACCGTTTTCGAGCAGTGCGGCTTGCTGCCAGTGCGTGTGAGCGGAATGCGGTGTGGCGGCGGGTTCACCTCGGCTCTTGAACGGGGCAAAGCAACCTACTGAGCGAGACGTGCCCTGAGATCCGCTTTCAGCGCCTGCTCTTTCGGACTTCTTCCGTTGCTCTGGAGCCACGCTTCGAGGCGGCTGAACTGAACCTCGTGCACGGTTGCTGGCGCCTTCACGGCGACCCTCAGGCGCGTGGACGGGCCGACGCCGGCATCAGTGAATCCACACCTTCATCTCCGGAAACGCCGCCATTCCACCTGCCACGGTGAAGAGCGACAGATAAGCGAACACGCGCGCAAGCGCCGGGACCTGGCTCATACGGACGCATCGTCCGGTCGAAGGGCTACCCCGGGGCGTCCGATTTCGAAGCGCCGGTCGCAAAAACGATCAGCCGCCCGTTCCGGAGACCGCGTGAAATTGTACGGTTGCAGTGGAACCCAAGTTGCGCTAGACCGAGTGTCGGAACATGTGGAACATCGGCCAGGACGTTCGCTTCGGGCTCCGCGTTCTGCGGAACAATCCGGGCTTCACGGCGGTTGCCGTGTTCACGCTGGCGTTGGGGATCAGTGCGAACACCACGGTGTTCAGCTGGGTGGACGGCGTGTTGTGGCATCCCTTTCCGGGCAGCTCCGATCAGGGTCGCCTGGCGCTGCTGGACATGAATGAGGGAGCGCCGACGGGCGGCTCACAGATGTCATGGCGTGACCGCCGCGATTACCAGGCCGGCCTGACCACGGTGGCAGGCATCGCTCTCCATCGCGAGGATGTCTTCGCCGTGGGCGATGCCACGAATGTCCAGCCGGTGTGGGGCGAGCTGGTATCAGGAGATTACTTCGCGGTGCTGGGCATGCGTCCCGCGCTGGGCCGCGTGTTCTCGAAAGAGGAAGACGGGGACAAGCTGGGCGCATATCCCGTGGTGGTAATCAGCGCGAGGATGTGGCGAGGCCGTTTTCACGGCGACCCGAAGATCGTGGGCAAGTCGATCCGCGTGAACCGGCGGCTGCTGACCGTGGTGGGCGTGGCGCCGCCGGAGTTTCTCGGTACGATGCCGGGGATGGTGTTCGAAATGTGGGTTCCCGCCACCATGGGCCCGCAACTGGGAATGCTGTATCCATCCATGCTGAACAGACGCGGGTACCGCGATATGTACGGGCTGGTCCGGCTGAAACCGGGCGTGAGCATCGAGCAGGCGCGGGCGGAGACGCTCGCTGCATCGAACAACCTGGCCGCGGCGTTCCCGGATACGAATCGCGGCGTAAGCGCCAGCATTGAACCGCTCTGGAGATTTCGCAGCGCCGCCCCCGATCTGTTGCTGCGCCCGCTGCGGATCCTCATGGCCGTGTCGCTGCTCGTGCTGCTGATTGTGTGCGCGAATGTCGCCAGTCTTCTGCTGGCTCGGTCCATCGCGCGGCAGAGGGAGTTCGGCATCCGCCTGGCGCTGGGAGCAACCCGCCTTCGTCTGGTGCGCCAGATGATGACCGAAACGCTGATGCTCGCCGCCGCCGGCGCGGTGGCCGGATGGGCGATGGCGGCCTTCATGGCCGATGCCGTGATCGGACTTATCCCGGCGACTACCGGCTTGCCCTCTCCCACCACCGCGCGCCTGGGCATCCACTCACTCGCGTTCACCATCGTCTGCTGCATCTCGGCCACGCTCCTGGCCGGCGCCCTGCCTGCTCTCTTCACCGCGCGTTCCGGCGTGAACGAAACGCTGAAGGAAAACGGGCGCAGCTTAACGGGCGCCGCCGGTTCGCATCGCGCACGTAACGTGCTGGTTGTGGTGGAAGTTGCGCTGGCGGTAGTGGCGCTGGTTGGAGCAGGACTCTTCGGACGAAGCCTGAACAACGCCAAAACGATGTACCCGGGATTCGATAAGAACCACGTCCTGGTGGCCCAGGTCTATCTGGCCGGCAGCGGCTTTTCCGACAAAGACGTTCCACGCTTTCTTCACGATCTCTGCCTGAGAATGCGGTCGGTTCCCGGCGTCGTCAGCGTGAGCTATGCGGACTTCACGCCGCTCGGGTCCTCCGGTGGTCCCTGGGACGATTTGTGGGTTAACGGGTACGCGCCCGCGACGGGCGAATCCATGACCGTCAGCCGATCCGACGTGGGCCCGGGATACCTCGCGCTGATGCGCACACCGCTGCTGGAAGGGCGGGAGTTTCGGGACGACGACGATCCGCAGCATCCCTACGTCACCATCGTGAATCAGGCGTTTGCGCAGCGGTACTTCGACGGCGCGGACCCTGTCGGACGGAAGATCCATCTGGAGGGAGGCTGGGCCAGGGTCATCGGACTCGCGCGGGATTCGAAGTACCACAGCGTCGTGGAGTCTGGTCGCCCGTTCGTTTACACATCGTTCAGCCAGCGTTACGGACTCAGCGACAATCCCAGGCTGTCCATCCGCACAAGCGGAGATCCGTTGCGAATGGTATCGGCGCTTCGCAGCGAGGCCGCTTCCCTGAACCCCGCCGCAGCAGCGTTTGCTGCAGCCCCGCTCGAGGACTGGGTGCAGGTGACGATGCTACCGGTGAAGCTGGCCGCGGGCATGCTTGGCGCTATGGGCATGCTTTCACTCACGCTCGCCGGTATCGGGCTGTACAGCGTGATGGCCTTCGCGGTGAGCCAGCGGACGCAGGAAATCGGCATTCGCATGGCCATGGGCGCGATGCCGAAGGACGTGCTCGCCGATGTGTTGCGGCGGGGGATGATTCTAACTGCAGTGGGTTTAGCGGCCGGAATGGCCGGAGCGATTGCAGTCACGCGCGTCGTAAGCAGCATGCTGGTGGGCGTCGATCCGCGCGATCCATTGGCCTTCTGTGGAGCAGCGGTGTTTCTCGCCGCGGTGGCGATGCTGGCCTGCTATCTCCCCGCCCTTCCCGCCACGAAGGTAGATCCCCTCGTGGCGCTGCGATCCGAATAACTACTCCGCTGAACTCCGCGTGTGCCCCTGTCAGGGCGAAATGAGTCGATGCAGGACTGTCGATGCAGCCCGCCTGGTGCAGCGCTGTTCGGTGCGCAGGAACCTGATAGCCAGACCATTCCTCCCTGTTGCAACACTTCCGGTGCAGTGGTCGGCGCAATCGGAGATGCATAGATGCGCGACCAGAGGTAATGACAGTGAATGTCCGCGAGGACACCTATGAGCGACCGCTTCTATGACTTCTCTTAGTCTCCGGAACGACAACGCCTTCAGGGCGCGGGTGGCGGCAGAGCCTACGGCCGCAGCCAGCGGGCGCGGCGCGCGCTACAGCCGCCAACGCTGCCGGCCAATACCTCTGCTTCCTGTGCCGTCTCTGCCGGCTGCTGCGCAAAGCATCGCCGTTTCTCGACGCACGCTTTCCCTGTCGTGATCGCAGCGGGTGCGTACGTCATCTGGAGAGTATTCTTCGCGACGCCAGCGGCCTGGACAAGTCGGCTATCGGCGACCGGAGTTGCTGGCCGGACTCTCCTCAATTGAGAGGACCTGATCCGCGGCCACATTCCGCACGATCTGGCGCCCGCCGTTCGGCCAGGCGATGTCGATTTCGCGAATGAGTTTCGACGAGCCGAGACCGAAGTGGACCCGCGAATCGCTCGCGCAAGCGAAGCCGACCGCGGTCGTAACCTCGTTGTACTGGACCCGGCCGTCTTCCCCGACCACCTTGACCTGGGCGCCCAGGCCCATGCGGTTGCTCCGGCGCCCAATGAGCCTCAGGAGAATCCAGTGGTTGTTGTTCCGCGAAACATTGTGGAAGTATCTGGCTTCCCCATTCAGCACGGTGACGACAGCATCGATCCGTCCGTCGTTGTCGATGTCACCGAAGGCAGCTCCACGGTGCGCCGCCGCCATTTGAAAGTCGGGTCCCGCTTCAGCGCTGACATCCTGGAATTTCCCGTTGCCGAGATTGCGGAAGACGGCGTTCGGCTCTTCGTAGCGCCGCAAAGAGAACAACGCCACATTGTCGAGAACGTTGCCGCGAGCCACAAAGAGGTCTTTCCATCCGTCATTATCGAAGTCGTAGATTCCGTTCGACCAGCCGGACATGTCTCGCGTTTTCAGCAGGAGAGCTTCGTCGGTGATCTCGCGGAATCCGCGGGCGCCCATGTTCCGATAAATCGGGAACGATTCGTTTTCCACCGCGGTATGCCAGATGTCCGGGCGGCCGTCGTTGTCCACGTCTCTGAAGTCGGCGCCCATGCCGGAGATGGCGTTGGCGCTCTGCGAGTAGGCAACGCCCATTTCAAGGGCGACTTCCTCGAACCTCTTCCCCCCGATGTTATGGAACAGGAAGTTGGGATGATTGTCGTTGGCGACGAAAATATCCATGAAGCCGTCGCCATCGTAGTCGGCCATCACGGCTCCCATTCCCTTGCCGAAGTGTTCGGCGATGCCGGTCTGCCGGCTCACGTCGGTGAACGTGCCGTCTCCGTTGTTTCGATACAGCGTGTCCGGGAGAGGCGCGTAATGGCGGGGATGGCAGTAAGCGCGCGTCTGAGGATTGGGGCCGCAGAAAGGATCCTTGCCGGGTTCCCATTTGCAGTAATTCGAAACAAACAAATCGGGCAAACCGTCGTTGTTGTAGTCGATCCAGAGGCCTGAGACAGACCACATCTTCCTACCGTCGAGAACTCCTCCGCCGACGCCCGCTTTGGCCGTAACATCAGTGAACCTTCCGTTGCGGTCGTTGTGCAGAAGCTGATTCCTGGTGACGTTGGCGACGTACAGATCGGGGAACCCGTCGTTATCGTAGTCGCCCACGGCGCAGCCCATTCCGTATCCTTCTCCGGCCACTCCAGCCTGTGACGTGACGTCGGTGAACGTACCGTCGCGGTTGTTGTGGAAAAGGCGATTCCAATACCGGGGACCATCTTTTCTCAACGACGGTATTGCAGCGCCGTTCACGAAAAAAACATCGAGATAGCCGTCGTTGTCGTAATCGAGCAGGCAGACGCCCGAAAGCATAGTCTCAGGCTGGTTCTTGTTCGGGGTGGGTGAGCTGTCGGAGACGAAGACAAGGCCGGATCGCCGGGCAATTTCTTCAAAGGCGATCGGACCGGTGGCGGATGCGGCAGCAAGCAGCGCACAGGCTGCGCCCACGATAAGCGCTGGCGTCTTCACGCGTTCAGTGTACGGCGCGTGAGGTATGGAGCGGAAGACTGTGGGTTCCGGCGTCGAACACCTCGACAAGGGACAGAGCCCGCGGCGCGAGAACCAGGTCGATGGGCGTCCCCGGAGTCCGGGCTCGCTCCTGAGCTGCGGGGAGCTGACCGGCCGCGCGCAGTTCGAGTTGCTGTTCCCGAGTCGGGAACGCCGGACGCCCCATGGACTCCCACAATGCGAGCGGCGAACCGTGGTGGTCGTCCACTATCGTGACGCGCACACGAGTCGCACTCACGCCCTTCAGATCGATCCGGTAACTTCGAGTTTCACCCGTTTCTTCCGGCGCTGTATAGTTCCAGACCGCGATGGCCAGTGAGCCGTCTTTCCGCCTGGTCACCAGCGCCGCATCGGACTCGTTGGGAATACGCAGGTCGCCCAGCCGATGCAGCAACCGAAAGTCGTTAAAGGCAGCTTTGGGGATGTTGCCCGCCGCCATCAATCCGTAGCCGCCATAAAAGGGCCGCTGAACCACGCCCTGTTCTTCGAACACGTCGGAGAAGGTCCAGTACGACATCATGTCCACCAGCCCGTCACACAGGCGGATGGTGTTTGCCAGCCACGGGCCGATGTACGGCGAGTCGGTCACCTCCACTTCGTTCTTGTACGAGGCATTGTATTCACTCCAGTAAAGCGGGACATCGGGACGGGCGGAGGCGCGGATCTCGTCGTGAACCTTCCGCACCGCCCGCGCGACCATGTCGCTGCGCGGGATGTTCTCATGCGTGCCGAAGACGTCTTCCGGCTTATCGTTGCCATACACGTGAGTGCTGACGAAGTCGAAGGGCACGTTATTGTGCACGCAGTGATCGATGAAACTGCCGACCCATGCGGCCTGCGCTGTCGCCGGGCCGCCAACGCGCAGACGCGGACTGACCCTTTTGACGGCTTCAGCCGACACTGCGTACAGAAGCCAGTAAGTCTCTTCGCGCGGCTCACCCGTCCAGAAATCGAGGTTGGGCTCGTTCCAGACTTCGAAGATCCACTGCGACACCTCGTCGAGGCCATAGCGGTCGACAACGTGGCGGACAAATGCCTCCACCAGCGCGCCCCACTTCGCGTAGTCCTTCGGAGGACTCGGCAGCGGCTTGTACCAGAAAGCCTGCGGCAGCTGAGAAGCGGCCAGCCGCGACGGCATGAAACTCAGCTCGACAAACGGCCTGACGTGGTTCGCCAGGAGCCCATCGTAAATCTGGTCCACGTACGACCAGTTGTACACTGGTTTCCCGTTCGCATCCTCCTGGTACACGCCGTTCTCATCGTCGAAGATGGCATGAAAACGGACGAACTCAAATCCGAGGGCGTCCTGCACAGTGCGGAGATCGTTTCGATAGCTCTCGCGGAGACTCAGGTTCGCGCGGCCCGACCCGAAAGCCCGTTCCCAGAAATGCGGGAAAGGCCGGGCGGCGGCGGACGCGTCGATGATGATTTCACCCGGCGGAGCCGCCCAGACGGCCGCAGCGGTGAACGCCAGAATCGCGGCGCGGCAAGCATTCAGCATTATCGTTGTCCTCCGCTTCCCGCGCCGGCTGCAAATCCGGACGTTTTCAACATGGAATGAATTTCGGGATTGGACATGAACAGCTTCCAGACGAGGCCGGAACGATAGTTCTCGATCATGACCGCCATGGGCGCCTGGTTGAGTCCCATGTAGATGCGGGAATACCAGTTCTCCTTCAGGTTGAAGGCATCGCGAAAACCGTAGATGCCCCATAGATGTTCGCCCTGCTCCCGGTAGAAATACTTCAGGGCCTCCATGGAAGCTTCCGGCGTATACGGCATGGAGGATACCGCGCCGGTGGGCGCGATAGTGCCGTTGTCCCCGCGTTCGTTGGCTTCGTTCGCCGAGTAGCCCCACGGACCGTCGGACGCGGTCAGGCCCCAGCATTGCCGCCCATATGCCGGAAAATCGTGAGGATTCCGGATGCAATACGCCAGATTAATTGCAGCGATGTTGCGATTATTCTCGAAATAGTTCGTGTAGCGATCGGTCAACGCTCGCGGATCCATACCCAGATACGAGTAATGCGTGAAGAAGAGCGGACCGCCCTGGCGGCCGCCAACGGCAAGCCCGATCCCGTAGTAAGTGTGCCCGTTGGCATAATGATCGCCATCGGCGGGAGTTCCGCCGTCCCGGTAGCGGATGGCCTCTGGAGACTGGCTCGCCCAACCGGAGTAGTAGAGACTGTCCGGAACGGGATGTGTGGGAGACGCCATCGCCAGCAAATAGACAATCATCGTTTCATTCCACCCGATCAGTTTGTGATGGATGTGCCAGGTGTAATCCGGCGACCAGTGCCAGTAAAGGAAATCGCCGCCAGGTTCTCGCCGGTACCAGTCCCACTCGACGGTCTCCCATAGATGCGTGATCCGTGCGCGGATCTCGCTCTCGGTCGCATTATCGGCCTGGAAATACTGGCGCGCTGCGAGCAGTCCCTGAATCAGAAACGCTGTCTCCACCAGATCGCCGCCGTTGTCGTACGCGCCGAACAGTGGTATGGTTTTGCCGGTCCGGCCATCGAGAAAATGGGGCCAGACTCCATGGAAGCGATCCGCCTTTGCCAGGAACCCGGTGATCTTCAGTAGTTGGGCCGCGGCGTCCCGGCGAGGCACGAACCCACGCTCGGCGCCCACGATCAGCGCCATAATTCCGAATCCCGACGCTCCCGTGGCTACGGCGTTGTCATCGCCGGGAATGCACTCGAGCGCCGTCCCGGAGTTCGGGTGCGCGCCTTCCACGTAGTAGCGGAGGGATGCCTCTTCGACCATATCCAGAAGCTCGTCATCGGTCAGAGTCCGAGTGGCTGCCTCGGCCGGCGGAGACCAGGCCGACTCCCGGTAAGCGCGATCACTGGCGGTGACTTTGTACCAGGCCTTCCTGCCCGGCTCGCCGATAAAGTCCGCAAATCGGTGAAAGCCCGGCGTCTGAATGCCGACCGGCTGAAAGTTCGCGCCGTCGAAAGATCGGTAAATCACGTAGCGCCGGACGTCGCCCGGCACGGGCGTCCAGGTGAGGTCCACGTGACGCTCATAGCCGCGGGCAGAAAGTCGCTCCGGCGCGGTCAGCGCCGCCGCCGGGCGCGAGCTTTCGTGATCGATGGTTACTTCGTCGACGATCAGTGTGCGTTCCACAGAGTCCCCCGCACCCTGCATGAACCGAATGGATGCGAGCTTGTTCGCGTCGAAGGGATCGAGGGAAATCGACGAAAACAAGCGCAGGGGAATACTCACCTGAATCCATTTCCGCCCGGGAATGTCGGGCGCCAGACCGGCAAGGGCCAGCGGCGCGGTGAACTGGCCGCCGGTGTCCGTCAACTGAATTCGAGGCAGACGCGAGCGAGGGATGGCCTCCGGGGAGAAGCACCAGAAATAGAGCGTATCTCCATCGAGCGCCTGAGCCCGGTTTCTCCGGCGCTCGACGTGAATGTCTGCCTCCCAGCTCCCGCCGGCAGCGGATTGCCATTGCAGACGAAGCGCGTTGGGAGGCGTGCGGGAATTCGCGGTCTCGACGGGCAGCCTGCCATGGTCCAGCGTCAGCCGGCTCGGCTCCTGCGCGCTGCCCTCGCTGTAGTAATAGCGGCCCGGCGACAGGCTGTTATCGAAGATGACGTGGCTGTCGTAGGACGCCTGCCCGATTGCCCCAACCGGGCCGAGCATCGCCAGGATAAGCGCGCGAACGCGACGAGAGCGCACGCTGCTGCATTCTTTGCTGTGTATGAGCATCCTGGCTATTCCCTGGGCTGTTCCACCGAATCTGCCGTTTTGCCGGGAGTGGCATTACCCTCTTCGGCCTGTTTTTGCAGACGCTGGAATGTGGCGCGGGCGCGGGCCGCAGCCTCCGTGCGATTGACGCTCCCATAAGCTTTTGCCAGTGCGAAATACACTTTGGCGTCGTCCGGTTGGCCGCGCTGGGCAATCTCCAGCTCCTGAATTGCCCGTTCGGTGGCGCCAGTGCCGAGGAGAAGAACACCCAGAAGGTAATGCGCTTCCGGTAAGTCCGGCGCCAGTTTTACGGCCTGCTCGGCGTACGGTAACCCGGCAGCCGGATCCGTTTGTTGCAGGATGCCGGCGATGCCAAGCCGCGCCAGAAGATGGTTGGGAGTGTTTGCGATTTCCCGCCGGAACGCTTCCACTGCCTTATCGTCCTCGTGATTCGCGAGCAGGAACCGCCCGTACGCAAATTGCACGTTGCCAGTCTTCGGGTAATCGGCGGCCAGGCTGGCATATTCCCGGGACGCAGCCTGGAACTCGCGTCTCGCGGCGAGGCGCTCAGCCTGGCCGGCGCGCCTCACCACTTCACGCATGGCCGGGTCGGCGGATGCCATCGCCTGCGGCCGCACGCCCAGCACTGACATTCCGAGCGCGAGAATCAGCTCCTCTTCATCGGCGCCATCGCGCGCGAGCCGGTCCAGCGCATCCTGTGCCTTTCCGAAATCGCCAGCTGCAAGCTGCAACGTACCCGTGGTGTAGAGCATGGTGCGAGCCAGCCCGGGGTTGTCGCCGACGCCCAGCTCCTTCCCCAGTTGCAGGTCTTTGAGCGCTTCGTCTGCATGTCCGAGTTTCGCCTCGCACAACCCGAGCATCGCAAACGCAACGCCCGCTTTCGCATCCAGTGCGACTGCCCTGCGCAGGGCCGATGCTGCCCCGGCGTAGTCGTCCTGATCGTAGAGCAAGGTACCCAGGCTCCACCACCCTTCCGTCCATGCCGGGCGAATCGCCAGAGCCTTCTTATACAGGAGAATCGCCTGGGGCAGCCGGTCGGAGTTCCTGGCTTCCTCGGCCTTCTGCGCGAGTGCAGGGAAGCCACCATCCGCCTGCGATCCGGTTTCCGCAATCAACGGGGGAACGAAGAACACTGCGAAAGCGGCCGAGAGCAGGAACACAAGCGGCCTCCTGCGTCTGAAAAAAATGACCGCTCCCCCCGGTCGAGGCTCAGTTCCACGGTCGCGAACTGAGCAGCAATCGAAGGGAGCGGTTTCCTGCGCATGCCACGCGGACATTGCAAGGGAGGCCTGCACCAGGAGCCTGCCCTTGTGCCCGGCCAGCATGCGAGAAAGACGGGTCAGTCGGTTCACAACAGCGATTCGGAGGCGGACGCCGGAAGCATCCGCCTCGCGGAAGATGGTCAGAAACTGAACCGGGCCTGCAGTTCGATGATCCGGCCGGCCAGCGCGGCTCCCGCCGTCCCGAACTGCGGGTTGCTGGTGGCGCCGTCATTGCTGATGTTCGTGTTCATGCGCTGCGGATCCAGATTCAGCTTGTTCACCAGATTATAGAAGTTGGCCTCCAGGTTGAGTCTCGCGTTCTCGCCCAGAATGCCCAGCTTCGGCAACGTGAATGCCTTCGCCAGGGTTACGTCGTTTCCGAAATAACCCGGACCCCGGAACATGTTGCGATGGATGTTGGTGGCAGGAGCCGGAGGAATGCCGGTTGTTGGCCACGTCGGCACGGTGAAATAAGCGAGCGCGCCGTTCGGGAAGTTGCCGTTTGCCTGCTGGAAGGTCGAGTTGCTGGAACTGTCGCCGGCGCCGCCGCTGTAAGACGCGGGAAGCAGGCACCCGAAGCCACTGTTGGGATAGACCACATTGCCGCCGGTATTGCAATACTGCGGCGTCCAGGGGAACCCCGAGTGGAGGCTGAAGATTCCGCTGAGCGTCCATCCCCCGGCCACCCTCTCCAGCCAGTTATGGCGTCCACGGAAGATGGTGGGAGTGTAGATGGCCCATAACTTCAGACTATGGGTGGCGTCAAAGTCCGACGGCCCGTCGGAGTATGCAAGGTTCCAGGGATAATTTGGCTGGTAGTAATCCTGCGATCCCTGGTCGGTGTTCCTGCTGAAGCGGTACTGAAGATCGACTTCGAAATTGCTCGATAGCCGACGCTGGATCTCCGTGAGCAGCGCGTTGTAGTGCGCGTTGGCATCGTTCGAGTACCAATCGAGGGAGTGTACCAGTGGATTCGAAGCGGGATAGTACAGGTAATTGAGGAAGTTCTGGATGGTGTAATGCCGGCTCTGGCTGCCCTGATAACCGGCGCTGGCCACCCAGTCGTGCCCCAGATCGTACTGAGCATCGGCGGAGTAGCGATAGGTGACGGTCGACGGCATGTTCTCCGGGAAGCCGGTCAGGCTGACCGGGGCCCCGCTGGTGGGAAGGCCGGCGGAATTGAAGGTCTGGACAGCGGCGGGGTTCGAAGGCCAGCCGCTGAACGAGTGGATGGAAGACGCGGTGGAGTACAGAATGTTCGACTCGTAGAGATCCAGCGAGGTCAGGAAAGGCGGGTTGAAGCGACCATTTGACGTAATGGCCAGCTGCTGGAGGTTATAGCCGATGCCGAAGCCGGTGCGGACGACCAGTTTGTTGTTCAGATCGCGGCCGAGGAACGCTTTGGGACTCCACGCCAGTCCGATTTGCGGGCCCCAGTTGTTCTTGCTGGTATGGAACAAATCGCCGCCCTTGCGGATAGAGAGATCGCTCAGCACGTTCGCGCCAGTGCCGAGCATCACGTTGCTGATGTTACCCTGGGTTTCCGTCAGCGGCGAGAAATACTCCCAGCGCAGGCCCAGGTTCACAGTGAGGTTCTGTTTAACCTTCCAGTCGTCCTGAACGAAGAAGCCGAGAATGTTGAAACGCAGGTTCTTCTGCGCGTCCGTCGGCATTCCGGTCACCGGATTGAAATTGGCATTCTCATGGTACGGCGCATCGTTGGCAAGGTCCCACAGGTTACGGAAATTGTAAGTGGGCCGCGCGGACCAGGGAGCTTCGTCGAGAAACTGAGCGTGAGAGATGTCCCCGCCGAACTTCAGGTTATGGCTGCCGCTTACTTCGGTAAGCGTATCGCGATAGTTGTAAGTCAACTGGTCGAATACGCTGGGACCCGGCGCGCCAAAGAACTGAACGCCAACGGTGCCCATGTTATCGATGTAGTCCGTCGGCAAGCCCCAGGGCTCCTGGGAATTCGAGGTGATTTCATTCCAGCGCCAGCCGGTCGCGGCAACACGAGCCTCGTTCAGCAGGGTGGGAGAGAAGGTGTGCGTCCAGAGTCCCGTCAGCGATTGGGCAGTCGACGTATGGTTCCATTGGTTCGCGGCGCGGGCCGGACCGTTAAAGGAATGAGATTCCACCGGCGTCCAGTAGATGCTGAATGCAACCAGGTCGTTGCTGTTGACCTGATAGTCCATGCGGCCGTTGTACTGAACATTGGTGTTTATGTTTGGACTTACGGTCTGGATAAACTGCACGTCGGGTATCCCGTCAAAGCCGCCTCCAATGCCGTACGGCGTGCCTGGCTGGCCGTAAGTGGGGTCGGCCGTTCCAAGCGGCGTCGTCAGGGGCGAACCCAGGTCCAGACCGCCGGACACGTCACGGCACTGCGTCGATGGCAGGCCGGCCTGCGCGCATGTGAACCCGATTGCGTGGCTGGATGAGGGTCCTTCGCCCGGGTACGACAGCAACTGCCTGGCGATACTGCCGGACGGGCCCGCGTTCTGCAGGAACGACGACGTCTCGTACCAGTTGTTTGCCACGCTCTCGGAGTTATTCCGCAGCGTCTCGTAAGCGAAGAACGCGAACAGTTTGTTCTTTACGATGGGCCCGCCCAGGCTGCCGCCGAACTGGTTGAACCGATTCTGGTCCTTCGTCACCGGGGTCGGCGTCCCCGGACCGTTCCATCTCTGGTAGGCATCGAGACCCGGCCGGTGCCATTTAAAGAATGCGCTGCCATGAAGCTCGTTGGTTCCGTTCTGCGAGACGACCATGACCTGGGCGCCGCTGGTCCGGCCGTTCTCGGCGCTGTAGTTGTTAGCGACGACGCGGACTTCCTTGACCGACTCCTCGGTCGGCGTGATCACGGCCGCTCCACCCCACGATGTGCTGTTCACGCCCACGCCATCGATCTGGAAGTCGTTGGAGTTCTGACGCGTGCCGTTTGCGACAAACTGCACGCCATTCTCTACCTGGAAGATGCTGCTGGTTGCGCTGGAGCCGCCGATATTGGTCCCCGGCAGACTCGCTGTACCGCCGCCCGCGCTGAGAGCTCCATCACCGAAAACACCGGGAGCGAGCCGCAGTAACTGGTAGGGATCACGAGCGAAAGACGGCAGGTCCTGCACCTCTTTTGTGGTGAGGGTTCCCGCGACCATCGCGGTCTCGGTGTCGATCAATGGCGTCATGTTCTCCGTAACCGTGACGGATTGGCTGGTCTGGCCGATTTGCAGTTGCACGGTTATGGACTGCATCTGCTCGGCGCGCACGTCGATGTCGGAGAGAACCTCTCGTGAGAAGCCGGTCTTCTCCACGGCCAGCTCGTACTTCCCCGGAGCAAGACTCGTAATTGTGAACACGCCGTCGCCACTGGTTTTGACAGTCCGGGCGACGGAAGTTTCCTGACTGGTCAACGTGACTGTGGCGTCAGGTATCAAGCCGCCAGCGGCGTCGACGACAGTACCCTGAATGCCCGCTCGAAACTGCGCAACGGCCGGCGGGGCGAGGATGTGCAATACGAACACGACGGCGAGCGCCGCCGTGAGACTCTTCAAGAGCGTCTTCATGGACCAACCCCCTGATTAGCGGCGATTCGGCACGTTTGCAGCCCGCGACGAGCCTGCGATGCCGTGCTAAATCGATTTACCGAGGTTGACTATAAGCTGTACCCCCGCCTGTTGTCAAGAGTAAATCGATTTAGCATTGAATTTGACGCGAGATTGTGTGAAGATCCGTTTGTGGCACGAAGCGTCAGGAAGTCAGTCCGTCCGCCTGGCGACAGTCTAAAGAAACCCGTGAGCCTCAAAGACCTGGCGAACAGCCTCGGACTCTCGGCGACCACTATTTCCCTCGTCCTCAATGGGTCTCCAGGAGTCGAGTCGATCCCGAAAGAAACCAGGGACCGGGTGATCGAGTGCGCCAGGAAGCTGAACTACCGCCCAAACTTTCTGGCGTCTGCGCTGCGATCAAAGCGGACTTACACGATCGGCGTGATGGTGCCCGAACTCAGCGACGGCTACTCGGCGCTGGTGGTCGGCGGCATCGAGGACGCATTGCTCGAGAACGGATATATGTATCTGGCCACCAGCCACCGCCATTCCGTAGCGCAGATAACAAAGCTGTCAAGGCTGCTGTGGGAGAGGCGCATCGAAGGGCTGATTCTGGTGGACACCCCGGACGAGATCAAAATACCCCTGCCGATTGTCTCCGTTTCCGGACACAGCACGTACGATGGGATAACCAACATCGTTCTGGACCATAATCGAGCCGCGGAGCTCGGCGTCCGTCATCTGAAGGACCTGGGACACCGGAAAATCGCTGTACTTAAGGGGCAGCATTTCAGTTCCGACACCGAGACCCGTTGGAGCGCCATCGAACGTGTCGCGCGTCAACTGGGCGTACCGATCGACCCTGCCCTGGTGGTGCAACTCGAGGGCAATTCGCCTTCTCCGGAAACCGGCTACCAGGCAGCTCTGCGGCTGATGGACAGAGGCGTGCCATTCACCGGCTTCTTCGCTTTCAACGACGTCTCCGCCGTCGGCGCCATCCGAGCCTTTAACGAACGGGGCCGGCTTGTGCCGCAGGAGATATCGGTGGTTGGATTCGACGACATATGGAGCGCCGCTTTCCACATTCCGGCTCTGACCACGGTGCGCCAGCCACTCCGGCGTATGGGCGTCCAGGCGGCGGAGACGCTCATGCAACGTATTCAGCGGCGCGATGAGCCGGACTATCCCAGAGCCATTGAAGTTCCACCCGAGCTGGTGGTGCGTGAGTCGACAGCGCCGACTCCCGAAGGCGTCTCATGATCGCGCAGGCGGGGACTCACCCAGCGAGATTGGCAAAACTCTCGGAACCGATGGTGTTGACCATCTCGTTTCCGCTGTCGGGAGTGGTTACCACTCTGTTGGGGCCTCTCCTTCCCGTTCTGGTGCTGCGATGGGCGCTGACCGACGCTCAGGCAGGGCAGCTATTTCTGGCGCAGTTCCTTGCCAGTACGCTGGGCGCAGTCTGCTCAGGCTGGATTGTGGCCCGTATGGGGGCTCCGCGATCCATCGCCGCCTCTTACGCGTTGATGGGGTCTGCGGTACTCGCCACCGGCTTCGTCCCTCATCTCGCCGGGTTGATGTGTATCGCAGCCTATGGATTCTCGCTGGGCGTAAGCATCCCCGTCGTGAATCTGATCGCTGGTCTGCGCTCGCGTGGCCGCGAGGTGGCGCAACTGAACATATTGAACATGGCCTGGTGTCTGGGAGCTGTGCTCGCCCCTCCGGCGATCGCGTTCCTGCTCAGGGCCGGCGGCTTAGCCGTCGTTCTCGCGTCGATTTGTGGCCTTTGCCTGTTGTCCGGAGCAATTTGTCTCATTGGACTGTCCAATGCGGAGGCCGAGGAAAAGCCGGTGACGTCGGCGAGAGTCAGCGGCGCAGCCCGGAGAGCGGCCGTTGGCGCGGGGATTTTCCTCTTTCTTTACGTCGGCGTCGAGAACGGTCTAAGCGGCTGGCTGCCGGTGTTCGCGCAGAGAACGGTGGGAACCAGGAACTGGACTGCGGCCCTTGCGCTTTCCGTATTCTGGGCATCGATTCTCGTTGCTCGCTCGGTTACTGCATCAGTGGCGCCGCATTTGCGCCCGCGCCCCTGGATTCTCCGGGAACTCGCGGTCGCCTTTCTCGGCATGAGCGTACTGGTCGCTGTTGACGGCGGACCGGTGCTGCTGGTGGTGGCTACAGCCGCAGCCGGCCTTGGGCTCGGTCCGGTGTTCCCGACGGCGGTAGCCATCTTTCAGGAAAAGCTGAAAGCCGAAGCCGCGCCGCTGATCGGATTCGTCTTTGCGGCGGCGGGTTGTGGCGGCGGCGCGCTGCCGTGGGTGATTGGCACGGTATCTTCGACGAGCGGAAGTCTCCGCATCGGTCTGGCGAGCACACTGGCCGCAATGGCAGCGATGCTGATCGCGCGGCGCTGGTTCTGATTTTCTGGTTCGGTGCGGAAATGGGCCACCCAAATGCATGCGTGGCCGTCACTCGTGAGTTGCCTGGACCTGAACCGACGAACGTAAGGGCCGCGGTAACATTGGGACCTACGCATCCGAACACGCAGGGCATCCTGGAATCCTCACTCTACGTCGATGATGTCGCCCGCGATGCAATCAGAGAGTTGCGGAACATGAGCTGACGCGACAAACCAGGTATCTTGCAGAAACTGGCGACATGTCCGGTTCGCGCGCGAGAGCGGATCTGCTCGCCGACGCGTCTGGCGTCATCGCGGGACAGAAACGGATTCTTCCCAAAAACCACCGGGTTCTCCACTTGGCTGAGTCGGTACTGCAGGCCTTCTCCGCGAAGAAATCCCCGCTCTGCTGGGCACTGGTTGCCGCCGTGGCGTTAGGACTCGCGAGAGGGCTAGGTTCAGAGATCGAGGACAACGCCAGCTTTTTTAGCGGGGTGAACGTTCAGCAACCGGAACACAGCAGCTTCCCGCTCAGGCGTTCAATAGCCTGCCCGGGCCCTTGCAGGACGCCAAAAATTCCGTGCTGTTGCAGCGCCAGGCAAGCTCGTATTTCGATCAGCTCTGGAGCTCGACGCGCGCCGCCTTGTACGGCGAAATAACCGCCGAGATCGCCGCGGACATCCATTCGAGCTCGAACAGCGCCTATAACGTCAACTGGCAACAGCAACCCGCAGGGGGCCGTGACTGCGGTCGTCAGAACGATTTGGGCGACCGATGTCGGCAAGTAAGTCAACGGAAGACGCCTCCTGCTGGACTACTGGATTCCGGACAACTGGGCCGTCTTTTCCGTGACCATGCCGTGCACCTGCCAAGGCCGAGTGGGCTAATTTCGGGAGTAAGGATTTCGAGCCGGTTGTCGCCGCACCTAAGGCGCTTCTCGCGTGTTTTCGCTGCGAAACCTGCGAGTCCTGGGTCCACGTCACGCCCCGCGGAATGCCCGAGTCGCTGCGATGCGGGTGCAATGCGCTCAACTTAGGCGCTTAAGGGCGAAGCCCTACAAAATGATTGTCGATGTTCAGGCAGCCAACCCCAACTCCTGAAAGACACCTTGCATGGCCATGCGAATCGTGTCGTAGTGGCCGTCCAGCGCCCTGGGATTCTGCGCGCCGCGGGAAGGCCGTAGCTGCTGCGCCGCGGCCAGCAGGGGCATGATCGCTCTATTTCTGAGGACCACCAGCGCGGCCATAGCCCGGAGTCCCTTCGGTAGCGGCTCATACCGGCGCGTCTTCGGGATGCGCCGGACGACCTTCTTGCCCGGGAGTTTCTTCAAATCATAGGCGGCTCGCCGAGCGCCATATTCCGATTCACTTTGCTTGCTGAGGCTTCGGACCTGATTGGCTAATTCAGAAACCGTGAAGCCACCGGGCGAAGGCGACAGAGCAATCACGGCCTCGATGACCCAGCGCATGCGCGCTTTGTTGAGATCGATTCCTCCGACTTTCGTTTTGCCAACCTGAGATGGAAGGGGGAGTTGCTCCAATGTCTTATCTGCGATGAAGGACTGATCGATGCAGCTCAGGGCGTTCATGAATCGCTCCAGAATGCGCTTGGCCTGGACCACGATTTCCGGAAACTTCTCCAGGGAACGGCCGCAGCGGAGTTCCTGGGTATTGTGGACGACTGCTTCAATACGAAGTACACGCTCGCCTTTGGTATAGATCTTCAGAGTCAACTTGCCGCAATGCAGCTTGAAGATTGTCAGATCATACGTAGGCTTCTCGACCGCGACTTCCCATTCGGCAGACTTGTTCGTGCGCTTACGGTACTTCGGGCGGCGTTGGTAGCCCAGGATGGTTCGAACGGTCTTCAGGTCCAATAGCACGCGGCTGCGGTCAATTAATGCCTGAAACACCTGCTCCATATGGCCGCCGATTTCGAAAATCAGGTTCCGGCTGTACTCCACCTGATAATTCGAGTATTGGTAATGAAACCCGCTCTGCTTCTGCTCCTCCAGGGCGAGCGCGAAGCACAAGCAGGCGCTATAAATCCAACGCTCGCAGGCTTGCCTCAGCCGCCCTATAGTCCGTTGCCCGGACAAGGTGTCTGCGATCCTGGCCAAGCCTGCGGCGTCAGAGATATGAGTAAAACAATTGCCCTCTTTTGTAAAGCCGATGCCGGCTTTGCGCGCCTGGCAGGCTACGTACTCATGCCCGTTGAGAATCACCTGGGCGGGGAACGGAGGATGCCCGCTGATCTTGATGGTGATGTGACCCCACTCGGGATCGAGAATATGAAAGGAGTAGTGGTTCACATACGGCATCGGTTTCTTTCGCTCGATGTGGTGGTGGGTGCTTACGTCCCACACCGGCGCCTGGGCGCGGCCCACCAGAATTAGAAACAGCCCCTGAGTGACCTTCGTCTTTGCCAGGTACTCTTCCGCCAAGTCATGTTTACGCTTCCCCGCAGGACAATCGACCACCGGAACGCCCTTGGCTTTCGCGTACCCGCGGATGCGACGGCTGAAGCGACCTGCCATGCGCATCAGGTGAGTATTATCCAGCGTTTCATCCGACCCTGTCAGCGCGCGCCACCACAAACGGAAGCCACCGGCGTCATGTCCCATCCGGAAATAGGCATTCAGAACGATTCGATCCACGCAATCGTAGCTGCCGGTCAACAGGTCCGCGTACCGATCGCTCAACGAGTCAGGCATGTCTTGCAGCTAATCACACGCCGCAGGCATGTGCAAATTCTGGCTTCTGACTTCCTCGACTCCTGACTTCTGCTGCCCGCAGGGCCACTTTTTCGCGGCGCAGTCCGCGAAAAAGCGTAGACCGTTATGCGCAGCGTAACGAGGATTTTGTTCCCGTTATGCATTGGCTTCAGGCGGCTTTGAGACCGACGGCGTCCATGAGTTTGTCGAGATCGTCTGCAACGCGCTGATAGAGGCGGTCGAGTTGGGAACGCTTCTGCCGTTGTAATCTGCTATCTCCAGGTACGGGTGCCAGCAGACCGGCAGTGAGGGGCGCGTAGATCCGCTCGAACAGCTTCAGAAAGACGAGGCAGATGGAGTAACCCTTGCGCAGCAGACGATAGCGGCGGGAGTGCGGAACTTTCTCGACCAGCCCTTTGGCGCGAAGCTTCGAAAGATCGTACCGAAGCGAGGCCAGGCTGTAATCCGTCGGAGAAACCTCCAGCGCCGCCAGAGTGTCGGCGTAGATCTCCGCTGTAGTGAAGGTGTTCTGCGCGGCGATGTGGCTGAAGCGGAGCAGGGCGTGCATCAGTGCGAGCTGCCGAGGATGATCCAGCTTCAGGCCGGGGATGCGTTTGCCGTTGGGCAGAACTGTGGGCTCGGCCAGTTTGCGCAGTTGCCCGCGATCGACGAACGTCTCCAGGATGTCCTGCTGGACGTTGTGATAGTTGTCGATAACGGATGACATCTTCTGATGAACCTGCGGCAGATTCTCAACGGCCTTCTTGCAACCATAGTCGTTGACATTGTTGGAAGCCGGCTCGGTGCGCAGCAAAACGTGATCGCGGACATACTGCTTGACGAAGCCGTTTCCATAATGACTGCGGATGACCGGGTTCGGAAGATTCATGTCCTCGATGACGGTCTGCAGCTTTCCCCGGTACTGTTTGGTGACCTTACGGCCAAAGATCACCGTGATCTTGTCAGGCTGGCCAATGGTCCGATTGGCGTCCAGCAGCCGCTGTTCCATGCGATCCACAGCGGCGCGGCGGCGGAAGATGAGGTTATCGCACAGTTCGACCTGGGCGAAAAACAGGCGATGCTGACAGCCGGCCTCCCGGCGCTCTCTTTCCGTGAAGAAAGGAGTGAACGCGGCCAGCCACTTTCGACCGCAGGTCAGAAGGTCGCGGGTTGTAAGCGTGTCGGCAAGCTCCTGCAGCCGGGCGGGATTGGCGCACTTCAGAAAGGCATTCGTGCACTGTTGAAAGTCGATGCCTTCTTCGCGCATTCGCGTTGCCAGCCAGTGATGCTGATTCAGGCAGACGCGGGCCGAGAACGGCAGATAAGGGCACATTCGGACGAACATACGGCCCCAACGTTCGTCGTTGATATAGAAGTTATATTGCACGACCCAGCGGGGCGCGATCTGCAGGTGCCAGCGGTTCTCCTTCTTGTTCCCGATGGCAATCATGATGCGAGCCGGCTCACGGCCCTTCACGATAGCGACTACCTGATTGGGCTTCGCTTTCCGGAAGTATGGATCGAGGAATTTGTCGCGGCGGTCTTCGGGTGCTTCCAGAATTGGCGCTCCCCATTTTTGCGACCGGTTCACGGTCCAGTTCTGGAACTGAGTGGCGATATCGCGTAGCACATCGCGGCTAACGGGATATTGCTGGCGATAGGTGTTGAAGAAGCCGATCACTCGCTCCGGCTGCTGAAACGGTTGGATCAAGCCGTTGAGCAGAAGCCGGTCAAAGCAGCGGTAACCGAATCGGATGCTATCGTGGTGATGTTCGTAAAAGGCGTTCATGGGGAACCTCCAGTGTGGTCAGATACCTGGAAGTTTATCCCTCTGAACGCCTCCTTTTTTATGCCCGACCAACGGCCACCCGCGAAGAGTTTTCAGGACCTGCTGGTGTGGCGCAAAGCCCACGAAGTCGTCTTGGCGGTCTACACGCTCACGGCCGCTTTCCCGAAGCCGGAGACCTACGGTTTGTCGCTGCAAATGCGCCGTTCCGCCGTGTCCGTTCCGGCCAATATTGCCGAAAGATTCCGGCGCCGCAGCCGGACCGAGAAGGCACGGTTTCTCAACATGGCGGAGAGTTCCCTTGAAGAGACTCGGTACTTCCTGATCCTTGCCCAGGATCTCGGCTACGGTGATACCGCGCCGTTGATGAAGTCGCTGGAAGAGGTTAGTCGTCTCCTCAACGCCTACCGCGCCGCCATTCTGACTTCCTCGTCTTCTGACTCCTGACTTCCATATCCCGCAGGGATATCAAGGGCGGAGCCCTTGGATCAAGGGCGGAGCCCTTGGCTAGTTAGTTAGTTAGTTAGTTAGTTAGTTAGTTAGTCCACATGCCGGTTTTACCGGCACGCCACAAACAACGACGACCTGCCCCACCGGCGGAATTAGTCGTTCCGTAAAGCGATCATCGGATCCAGCCGGGCGGCGCGGCTCGCGGGAGTCAGCGATGCGACGATGCCGGCCGCGATTAAGATTCCTGCAGCGAGAAGCAGCGTCAGGGGATCTGTGGGCTTGAGCCCGAACAAAAGCGACTCGGCGTAGTGCGCGAGAGACAGGGATGCGACTATGCCAATGAGCAGCCCTGCGGCCAGCATAAGGATTGCGTCCCAGGCTATGAGGCGGTAAACGCTGCCACGGGTGGCTCCGAGCGCCAGGCGAATCCCGATCTCATTGCTCCTCCTTGCCGCCATGTATGACATGACGCCATAAAGGCCAAGCGTTGAAAGACACGCCGCCAGGATGCCGAAGGCCACTGAGAGATTCGCCATCAGGCTGTCGCGGAGAACCGACCGTTTGATCTGCACCGAGAGCACGCTGAAATCGAGCAGAAGACCTGGATTGACTCGGGCGGTCTCCTGCTCGACGGCAGACATCAGCGAATCGAGCGAGCCGCGGCCGCGAATCACGAGTGTGGCGCCATTACCGAGGTGATCTTCCTGGCCCATGGAAAGGAAGACCGTGTCCGGTTCCGGTTCACGAAGGTCGTTATATTTGGTTTCCGCCACCAGACCGACGATCGTATACACCTCATCCGGTTTTCCTTGCTGTCCTTCCAGCCTGATGCTGTGCCCGACCGGATTTTTTCCGGAGAAGAAATGTTTCGCGAACGACCGGTTCACAATGGCGACCTTCGGAGCATGGAGATCGTCGCGGTTTGTGAATTCGCGGCCTGCTAACAGCGGCGTGGCCATGGTGGCAAAATAGCCGGGCCCGACGCGATTGAACCAGGACCCTTTGCCGCCGGAGGCCGAGTTATCTCCCTCGGCGTGCAGCGGCTGATTCCATCCGAAGCCGCTGAATGGAGCGAAAGCTGCTCGCGCGGAGGAAGACACTTGTCCGATAGATCGGATCTGATCGTCCAACTGGCGGAACAGGGCGGTGCGCTTTTGCAGATTTTCAAAGGCGGGACCGTTGGCCGTCACGCCGGCAACCAGGATGTTACGCGAATCGAATCCAACGTCAGTGGAAAGCAACCTGCGCAGACTCCCGCTGAACAACAGGGCCGCAACCATAAGAACAAGAGAAAGAGCTACCTGCGTGATCACCAGCGCCCGGCGAAGAGCGTTGCGCTCGCGAGTGGCTGTGGAAGAGCGGCCCCCATGCATAGCTGAAGCCGGCTTTTTCGCGCTGGCCCGAATAGCGGGAGCAAGGCCGAAGAGAATGCACGTCGCGATAGCCAGAGCTGTGAGAAATCCAAACAGGTGCCAGTTCAGGCCAGTGGATATTGCGATGGAATCGGAATCGCCGTTAAGAAACGCGACGAGCGCCTTACAGATTGCCTGCGCAAGGAATATTCCGAGCACGACTCCGGCTATCGACAACAGAAGACTTTCGGTGAGAAGCTGGGAGATCAGGCGAGGCCGCGAAGCTCCCAGCGCCTGACGCACGGCAATTTCCCTCTCGCGGGCGCTGGATCGCGCGAGCAGCAGGTTGGCCAGGTTCGCGCATGCAATTACGAGTACCGAGCAGGTAATTGCTATCAGAATCCACAGGGAATCCGTGTATTGCGTTCGCAGGGCGGAAACGCCGGCGCTCGCAGAGACGACTTTGAGCTTGTTCCTGACGTAAGCCTTGACGAAGTCGGAACGGTATTCGGCGGGGACGGTGTTCCGGAAAATAACGGGAGAGAGTTGAGCGATATGCTTTGAGGCGCGCTCTACAGACCATCCCGGTTTCAGGCGCGCGAGGGGGGTCAGCCAATAAGCCAGGCGATCGAATACGCGTCCTTTACCGTCCGCGGCAAACACGTTATCCGCGCAGAGGGGAAGCATCACGTCAAACCGCTGCCCCGGCTCCACGCCGGAGAATGAAGGCGGCGTGATTCCTCCAACCGTGAACCGATGGCCGTCGAGGCTGACGGTCCTGCCAATTGCAGTGGGGTCGCCGGCGAACTCCTTTTGCCAAAAGCTGTAGCTCAGCACGGCTGGAGCGGACGAGCACGCGATTCTGTCGTCCTCAGCCTGCACTCCACTTCCGAACAGCGGCGTGATTCCGAGGACCTCGAGGAAGTTGCCGCTGACCAACAGGGTTTCGGCGTAGCGGGACCGTCCCGCCGTGCTGAGGTTGAACCGCGTGGGCCAGAATGTCAGCATTTCAGAGAATGCTTCCTGATGTCTGCGCAATTCGTCCATTTGCGCGTATGTGAAGGCTTCTTCGCGGGATGAATATGAACCGGCCGTGAAGAAGTCGCCCGGATTGCCCGCTCGCGCCACGGTTACCAGCTGCGAGGGATTCCTGACCGGCAGGCCGCTCAGGCGAACAGCATCCAGAAGCTGAAAAATCGCGGTGTTCGCGCCTATGCCCAGAGCAAGCGAGAGAATTGCCACGGCGGCGAACCCGGGACTGCGCGCCAACTGGCGTAAACCATAAACAACGTCAGCGCGAAACCTGTCGATGAACGCCATAACGTCCATATCTCGAACCCTCTCCTTATGAAGTGCGTAGTTTCCGAGCTGACGCCGGGCCTGACGGGCGGCTTCCTTTTCCGGCATGCCCTCGGCAACCAGGCGATCGATCGTCTCGGCGAGATGGAACCCGAGCTCCGAATCAAGTTCGCGATTCAGCCGTTCCGCTCGAAAGACATTCCAGAGACGCTCGTGCCAGGGCATACGGCTCCGCTTATGAATACCGCAGGACGCGCGCGACGCCGCGCGTCAGACGGGCCCAGTTCTCCTGCTCTTCGGCCAATTGCCTCGCTCCGCGCGCAGTGATGGAGTAAACCCTGGCTTTGCGTCCCTTGCCGGTGACCCCCCATTTTGAGGAGACCCAGCCATCCTGTTCCATGCGGTGAAGCGCCGGATACAGAGACCCCTCTTCCACCTGGACGAGCGCGTCCGAAACGGAGTGGATGTGTGCGCAGAGAGCGTAGCCATGCAAAGACCCACGCGACTCCAGAGCGCGAAGGACCAGCATGGTCAGAGTGCCCTGCAGCTTATCGTTGGTGCTCTTTGGCATAACTAGCTGGGTATAGCTTAGAGGAAGACGATGAAGCTGTCAACGGGATCTGGAACGAAGCGCCCCGTTCGGCGCAGGCGCGGCGGCATCTTCCGCTGGAAAGACGGCCGGAACATGCCGGACCTGCACACGGTCCTGTTCGATTATCACGGCGTGCCGGTGTATGTCCGGCTCGGCCTGGGCACGGAAACACCCGAACTGGCGCGCTTCATGGGGCGCAAGTGCATCCTCGACGCCGGCGAGAACGATCTGACTTACTCGCCGCAGCCGGGCATCGATATCGCACCCAGCTATTACACGAGCAGCTTCCCGCGAAAGATGCGCGAAGAGTATCTCAGCCAGTGGCATGCCGAGCACGACCCGAAGCCCGGCCTTGAGCCGATGTACGACAGCACCGTGTATCGCGGGCACGACTGGGACGACGTGGTTCCGCACCTGACGAATTCTTTCATGCCGTGAAATCCCGCAGGCCGGTGGCCGAGGATGCGGTGTTCGGGAATCATGCGGCGATCGCCTGCCACATGGCCAACGAATCATATTCCACAAAGCTCCGGTACACTGGGACGAAGCGTCGAAGACGATCGGGAGCTGACGCGCACGCCACGGAACGAAGTATGTGGGTCGTTGAGAAAATCGAAATCAGCGGCGGGTTTCTGCCCGGGCTGAGCGCCAAAATTCCCCCGGGCCTGACGTGCATTATCGGGGCGCGCGGGAGCGGAAAATCAACTCTTGCCGAGGCCGTCCGGTTTGCGCTCTGCGGCATGTCGGCCGCGCCAAAGCACTGCGCTGACCTTGTTCAGGCGAATCTCGCGGGCGGGGCCCTGGTCACCATCTCGGCTCTGGCTGAGGGTTCGAACCGGTACACCATCAGGAGGGGCCTCAAACAGAGCCCGGTTCTTCTCACCTCCGACGGGAGGGCCATCAATACTGTTGACCTTGACCGAGGCACGTTTCTGCCTCTGGACGTTTACAGCAGCCTAGAGATCGAAGCGATCGCTGACGAAGTGTTCGGTGACAAACGCCGGAATCTGCTCGACGAGCTTCGCAGCGAGCAGATGCGGACAATCAATTTGTCGCTGGCGGAGAGCACACGTGCGCTGGAGACGAATGCGGACCGCATCAGGACCGCACAACGGACGATCGAAGACCTGACCGAGCAGATGGAAGAACTCGGCGACGCCCGCGCCAGCCTGAATGCGCTGATGCCATCGGATCGTGAATCTTCGACGGATTTCGTCCGGCTTTCCCGGCAGCAGCAGCTCAATCAGCGCGAGATCGCGAAGCTGGATTCCGCCGATCGGGATCTGAGGACGCTGGGACAAACTCTCGAGCAGTTACGGAGAGAATCGCAGAGCGTGTTCGCCGCGCGTCTGGCGGAGGAGCAGTCCGCGAATGCGGACACCCTGCGCCGGTACGACGATCTGCTGGCAGCATCACGGGCTCCGGTTGAGAAGAGTCTTTCCGCGATCGCTACCCGGATTCGCGATGCCCAGAACGTACTGGCGCAGGCCCGTCAGGCCATCGCCGAGATCCACACCGGTCAGGCCGGCGAGCTCACAAAACTGACCGCGGCCAACCAGGCGGCAAGCGAGCAGGCTCGGGTGCGTGCGTCGCTCGAGCAGCAGGTGGCCAGACTGGAAGCTCTGGAGCAACAGCGTGCGGAACTGAATGCCGAGCTGGAAACTTTGCTGGCGCGGCGAAAGTCTCTCAAAGCCGATCACATTCTGATGCGCGATCGGGTTTCGACGATGCGCGACGAGGTCGCGTCCGAGCTCCAGCACGAATCCGGCGAGCGTGTGCGCATTCGCGTGATGCGAAACGCCGATCATCTGGCATATCAGCAGATGCTCGTGGATGGTCTGAAGGGGGCCCGGGTTCGGAATCAAAGCGACATCCTTGAAACCCTCATGCAGCTGAGGCCGGAGCAGCTCGCGCAACTCATTCAGTCCAACGACCTGGATTCATTCGAAGAGCTGACCCATTTCGGCGCCGAACGCTCGCGGAAGATACTGGATTCCTTTCGCGAGAATGTCGATCCGCTGGCTCTCGAAATAACCGCGATCGAGGACAGAATCGGCATTGAGCTGAATGTCGCCACTTCAGGACCGCCGCACTTCAAGGACGCGTCCGATCTTTCCCGCGGCCAGAAGTGCACAGCGCTGCTGCCGATCCTGCTGGCAAGAAGAGACAACCCGCTGATCATCGATCAGCCGGAGGACAACCTCGACAATCACTTTATTTTCGAAACCGTGGTGAACGCGGTGCAGCGAATGAAGAAACGACGCCAGATGATCTTCATAACACACAATGCGAATATCCCCGTTCTGGCGGAAGCGGAGCTCGTGCTGGTGATGAACTCCGATGGCCGGGTTGGCGCTATCGAGAAATGGGGCACGGTGGATGAATGCCGCGAACAGATCATCGACCTGCTCGAAGGCGGAAGAGAGGCGTTCGAACTGCGCTCGAAGCGCTATGCAGCCGGCTGAGGATTTTCACGAGATCCTGCTGCGCCTCGCCGTGGAGGATCCGCGTGAGGCCCGCAAGGCCTTTCTGCGGATTTTCGATTCCGGCGGTTCCGGCCTCGAACAGTTTCTCGGGCAGATTTCCTCCCCGGCGGACGGCCGCCTGCGGCATCTCGTCGCCAGTGCGTTACGGAACAATCGCGACAAGGAGCGTCTCGCCCCGTATCTGATTGCATGGCACGAAATCGAAACGGACGAGTTCGCGAGGCGCGCTATCGCCGCCGCTCTGGACGGCGTCAAAACAGACTCGGCGGGTCATACGGCGCTGGCACACGAAGTTGCTCGATTGACCACGGCGATTGGGCGGGAAATGGCGCAGCGGGAACGATTGAACCGCGAGCTGGAGATCGCCCGCGAGGTGCAGGAGCATCTCTTCCCCCAGCGGTTTCCCACGGCGCCGGGTCTGGACTACTGTGGGCATTGCCGTCCTGCGCGCGAGGTCGGCGGAGACTATTACGATTTTCTCGAACTGCCCGGCGGGCGGCTCGGAATCGCCATCGGTGACGTATCGGGCAAGGGCGTCGGCGCCGCGCTCATGATGGCCAGCCTCGAAGCGTCGCTGCGCGCCCTCGCTCCGGTCATTGACGATCCCGCGGAGCTGATGGATCGAGTCAACACGTTGGTCTTTCAGGCATCCGCGGCAAACCGCTACGCGACGCTGTTTTACGCGCAGTACGATCCTGCAAGCCGCCGCTTGTCCTATGTCAACGCTGGTCACAACCCGCCGCTGGTCCTGCGCAATTCTGGCGACGCGTGCCAGGTATTACGCCTCGAAACCGGCGGTCCGGTGATCGGGCTTCTGCCACATCGCTATCAGGGAGGCGTTTTTTCTCTTGAGCCCGGAGACCTGGCTGTGCTCTTTACGGACGGAGTTTCCGAATCCATGAACGTTCGCTACGAAGAGTGGGGCGAAGAGAAGTTGATCGAGTTCGCCAAAACGTGCCAGGGGCTCCCTGTTGCGGAAGGCGTGAAGCGAATCCTCGCCGCCGCACAGGCGTTCGCCGCCGGCGCTCCCCAGCACGATGATATGACGCTGGTGGTTTTTCGCGTGGCCTGATGACGGTAGCCGGCGAGGTGCGGAAGCTGCGCCTGCGCGAAGAACGAGGAGTCCAACCTGAGCCCGAGGCAGATTTCGCAGCTCGCCAAAGTTGTCAAAGAGGAGTTTGGCAGTGAAAGAAGAGATGTTTGAGGACTTGCTGAGCAGCGTTCGCGAGGGGGGAGCGATTCTGCGAGAGCAGAAGCAGCCCTCGCGGCGGGCCGTGATTCGCGCATCCGGCGTGCGTGGCATTCGCGAACGAACCAGCCTTTCGCAATCCCAGTTCGCGCGACTGATTGGCGTAAGTGTGAAGACGCTTCAGAACTGGGAGCAGCACCGGCGGCGTCCGGCGGGACCGGCAGCCGCGCTCCTGCGCATCATCGACAGCGATCCCGCGCTTGCGGTGAAGGCCATTCATCGCGCGTAGCAGTGCCGGAGGTCGGGTCAGGGGCGAATCCCACGGCTCACGCGTCGCTATAGTTCGCGAAGAACCGGCCGATCTCTCGCCCAGCTATTATATGAGCAGTTTCCCATGGAAGATGCGCGAAGGGTACCTCACCCAGTGGCATGCCGAGCACGACCCGAAGGCCGGCCATTAGCCGATGTACGACAGCACGGTGTACCACGGGCACGACTGGGACGGCGTGGTTCCGCACCTGACGAACTTCTTCCACGCGATGAAATCGCGCAAGGCGGTGACGGAAGACGCGGTGTTCGGCAATCACGCAGCCATCGCCTGCCACATGGCCAACGAATCGTATTTCCGCAAGGCTCCGGCGCGCTGGGACGAAGTGTCGCGGAGCATCCGAAGCTAAGGGCGCAGCGACGAAGCCGGCGGTTTTCGGAGGGCACGCGCTCAGGACCGTTCAGACAACGACGGGCGCCCCGGCACAAATGACGATGTCAGGGCCCGGGCAGGGGTTCGACATGGCCACCTCTCGTTCATTTGGACTGCCTCGGCTCCGACGATCCGCGCTGGAGCCATATTCCGGTAAGGTCTGGGGCCGCCAGGGGTCGGGGCCGGCCCGCTCATGAGGCCGCTCGCGTGAGCAAGAGACGCTAAGGAGAGAAACATGGGCACGGTCCGAGGTTGGCTGAACAGGAGAGACATGGTTCGCGCTGCATTCGCTATGAGCGTGTCGTCACCGATAAAGTCGGAAGCCGCAGACTCCTCCGGTATCAGGCGAGTGACGTTGCTGCGAACCAGCGCAGCCTGGGATGACGCCCGCTACCGCGGGTATCCGGAAGGCATCCCCGAACTCACTGTGATGAGGATCACCGTTCCGGCTCGTGGGGAACTGCCGTGGCACGTGCACCCGATGCCGAATGCGGCTTACGTCGTTTCCGGGGAAATCACCGTAGAGGACCAACGTGGCAGGCGACGGCATTTCTCTGCCGGCGAGGTCATACCGGAGACGGTCGGCTCGAAGCACCGGGGCATCGTCGGCGACAAACCTGCTGTGTTTATAGTGTTCTATGCGGGCGTTCAGAATATGCCGTTATCGATGGAAAAGTGATCTATACGTGGCAATCACCTTCTGGGCCGGTGTTGCTGTTCGGGGCGGCGCGGCACGAAGTGGTCGCTGAACCTGCGCGATCCGTTCCCTGGAACCTGGTCCGGAAAGAGATACCGGAATCCGCGCCCTCTTCCGGATTCCTCATGCCTGAGAACCGCCTCTACGCGTCGCGGTGGTTCGCGAAGAACCGGTCGATCGAAGCCTTGTACGCGCCCGCGAGTTGGTCGGCCATCTGCTTCATGCGATCGGACGGCAGCGGCTGGAAGTTCTTCGCCACCTCAACGTTGTGCTCGAGAAATTCCACGGTCGGCATGCCGATTACCGCCGCGCTGACCGGCAGTGACAGAGAGTAGCGGATCAGATCGTCAACCGGAGCTTTGCCGCTCAGCCGCTCCTGCGCGAACACCTTCATCGCGATAACGCCGAGATTCTTCCGTTTCGCAACCGGCAGCGCCAGCGTTTCGAAGCTCCCGCCCGGATCGTGATCGAGCGCGGCCATGCCGTTGCGCGCCGCATTCAGCGCCATCTGCGTGCAATCGAAATCGTTGCGCTCCAGAGCGGTTCTCAGCACCGCCGGATCGGTGTGGCAACTCACGCCCACGGCGCGGATCATCTTCTCGTCACGGAATTTGTACAGCCGCTTCAGCACCCCATCGGGCGCCTCGATCTTCGCGAGGTCCGCTTCATCGCCGAGGCTGTGAACGTGCACCAGATCGATATGATCGGTCTGCAACCGCTTCAGCGCGCCCTCGACGATGCGCGCCGCTCCGTCGCCGCTGCGGTCTTCCACCTTGGTGGCGAGCCAGACCTCGCCGCGCCGCGTCTTCATGACTTTGCCGACGCGCTCTTCGCTCAGGCCGTCGCCATACCCGTATGCCGTGTCGAGATAGCTGATGCCGAGGTCGATCGCGTGGTTGAGGACGGAGAGCGCCTGGTCCTCATCCTTGTACATGAGGAACCGGCTGCCGCAGCCGAACGCGAGAATGGAAACGCGCGCGCCGGTACGGCCGAGAACGCGCGTGGGGATTGGCGTGGCCGCCGATGCGGATGCCGCGGCCAGCGTACCGGCCGCCGCCGTGCCGAGGAACTCTCTTCGCGAAATGCTCATTTGTCCGGAACCTCCGTGTACGAGCTTAGCGCTTCCCGAACCTGCTCTAACGCCGCTTCAGGCCGCCCGGCCTCGGCGCGAATCAGCCACGCCGGCCCGGGCCCGTCCGGCCGCCAGCGCTCCAGCATGCGCTCCGATGGAAACCCCTCGAAAATACTGAATGCGGGAGTTCCGCAGGCTGCCGCGACGTGACCGCCCGCGGAGTCGTAGCCGACATACAGCCGCGATCGCGCGATCCGGGCGGCGAAGCGCGCGAAGGAGCCGGTCCAGATCCGCGCGCGATTGCCGGCAGCCATGACCGCATTTCGCACACGCTCGGACTCTTCGCCGCCGCCGCCCGAATCCACCAGAACATTCTCGAAGCGCGTCGTGAGCAGGCACAGCAGATCGGCTTCGAATGGATCGGGCACGCGCTTCGCCGGATTGTCGCCGACGCCGAGGCTGACCGCGACATCCGGAGCTGGGCCGCCATCATCGTTCACCGCGATGAACGCGCGCGCGCTCGTAACGCCGATAATGTCGGCTGCCCACCGCCTTGTCAGCGAGACGAGCGATTCGCCGCTCTCGCCGCCGTACGAACGGCTCTCGAAAAAGTAATAGCGGTCCTCGGGACACACGGGCAGCAGTCCGAGCTGCGTCAGGCGCGAATCGGGATCGATGACAATGCTGTTGGGGTGCGTGATCGCCTGCGCGAGCGGATCATGCGCCGCCAGCCTTTCTGCAAGGCCACCTGACCGCGGGTACGCCACCAAAACGTGCCGGATTGACGGCGATGCCGCGAAAAGCTCGTAATTCTTCGCCGGGCCGACAAAGACGATCTCCGCATCCGGCCAGCGCTTCATGGCCGCATCCAGGATCACGCTGGTTACCGCGATGTCGGAGCCGAGCGTGATGCGCGAGAGCACGAACACGCGCCCAGGGCTTGGCTGCGACACGGGCCGGGCGTGGCGAACGCGCTCGTACCGTGCAATCAGTTCGGCGGCATTCAGGTCCGGCAGAGCGCGCGCGATCACCGGCGCAAACAGACGAACATACGCATCGCACAGGTCGGGCTCGAACAGATCGGCCAGCGGCTCGATCACCTCGCTGAACAACTCGCGGCCGGCAACCGAGTCTCCCGCCAGCGCGCGGTCAATCAGCCGCTCGCGATCCTCAGCGGAGATACTTCCCAACCAGCAGCTCCAGCTTTTCGCGAGTGTCGTCGGGAATGGTCGCCGGGTCGGTAATCAGAGCATGTTTCAGCGCCGACCCGCATCCGCACGCCCGTGTTTCGGGCATTGCCGCCACCGCCTCGGCCACTACCGCGCACGCGCTCTCGGCGTTCTTCGTCAGATTGGAAATGATCTGGGATACCGTCACCGCGTCATGATCGGGATGCCAGCAATCGTAATCGGTAACCATCGCCACGGTGGCGTAACACATCTCCGCTTCGCGGGCCAGCTTGGCCTCCTGGAGATTGGTCATGCCGATCACGTCCATGCCCCACGTCCGGTACACGTTCGATTCGGCTTTGGTCGAGAAGGCCGGGCCTTCCATGCACAGGTAGGTTCCACCCAGTTTCGCGTTGACACCCGCGGCCCGGCACGCGCCGTGAACCAGTGCTGCGAGATCGCCACAAACCGGATCCGCGAAGCTGATGTGCGCCACCAGGCCCTCGCCGAAGAACGTGGAGACACGCCCGCGCGTGCGGTCGAAGAACTGATCGGGGATGACGAAGTCGAGCGGCCGGTGCTCTTCCTTCAGCGATCCCACCGCGCTCAGCGAAATGATTCGTTCCACCCCGAGCGAGCGCAGCCCGTAAATGTTCGCGCGAAAATTCAGCTCGGAGGGCATGATGCGATGCCCGCGCCCGTGCCGCGCCAGGAACGCGACCTCGCGGCCGTGCAGCTTGCCCACCACATAGGCATCGGATGGGCTGCCAAACGGCGTGTTGACGCTGATCTCGAGCTGCGCTTCGAAACCGGGCATGTGATAGAGCCCGCTTCCGCCGATAATTCCGATGCGTGGACGAACTGAAGGAGTAGTGGTCATTTTCCCGATCTGCGGATCGCCTGCAGCCACTCGTCGACAATCGAGTACGGGTCGCGGCGCCGCGCTGCGACTTCTTCCCCCGCGTTCTGAAAATCTGTTCCGGCGAATTCTTCGAGCAGCCGCTCGCGCAGCATCTCGCGCAGCAGCTCCGCCCAGTTCGCGGCGGCGCGCTTTTCCCGCTGCCCCCGCGCCGCATACTCGCGGACTGCCGATAGCGTCTCCGCGGCGCCGCGCCCTTCGCTGGCCACGGCCGTCACCACCGGCGGAACCCAGCCGTCCGAACGAACCGCCAGACCGAGAACAGCTTTCACCTCGCGCTCCAACCTGTCCGCGTTCGGCAGATCCGCCTTGTTGAGAACGAACACGTCGGCGATTTCCATGATACCCGCCTTCAACGCCTGCACGTCATCGCCGAACCCGGGCGCCAGCAGTACGACGGTCACGTCGGCCAGCTTCGCCACTTCCACCTCGTCCTGGCCGGCTCCCACGGTTTCGAGCATGACGACATCGTAGCCGGCCGCGTCGAGAAGCAGGGTAAGATCGGCCGTTGCCGGCGCGAGTCCACCGAGCCGCCCACGGCTGGCCATGGAGCGAATGAACACGCCTGGATCGTCGTGATGGCGCTGCATGCGTATGCGATCGCCGAGGATCGCGCCGCCCGAATAAGGACTGCTGGGATCGACCGCGATGACGCCGACGCGGCGGCCCTCTGCGCGCAAAGCGCCGACCATGAGATCGGCGAGAGTGCTCTTGCCGGCGCCCGGAGGGCCCGTGATGCCGATCACGAGGGCGTTCCCGGTTCGTGGAAATAATTCCTTCAGAGCATCGGCGGCATTGGCGGACCGGTTCTCGATCAGCGTTGCCAGTCGAGCGAGAGAGCGGATGTCTTGTGTCACAGTCCATGCAGGCCAAAGGCCTGCTCTACGTGCTCTTCAGCAATTGCCGCGCGATCACCAGGCGCTGGATCTCGCTGGTCCCCTCGCCGATGGTGCACAGCTTCACGTCGCGATAGAACTTCTCCACCGGGTAATCCTTGATGAACCCGTAGCCGCCGTGCACCTGGAGAGCCTCGTCGCACACGCGCACGGCCATCTCGGAGGCGAACAGTTTCGCCATGGCCGACTCTTTCGTCACGCGCCGTCCCTGGTCCTTCATCCAGCCCGCGCGATACACCAGCAGGCGCGCGGCGTCGATGCCGGTGGCCATGTCCACCAGCTTGTGCTGGATTTCCTGGAACTCGGAGATAAACCGGCCGAACTGCTTGCGGTGCTGCGAATATTTCAGCGCGGCCTCGTACGCTCCCTGCGCCGTGCCCACCGACAGCGCCGCAATAGAGATGCGCCCGCCGTCGAGAATACGCAGCGAATCGACGAAGCCTTCGCCCTCGCGGCCGAGCAGCTGCGATTCGGGCAGCCGGCAGTTATCGAACAGCACCTCGCCGGTGGAGCTGGCGCGCATGCCCAGCTTGTTTTCTTTTCGGCCAAGGCGGAATCCGGGCGTGCCCTCTTCAATGATGAATGCCGAGATGCCGTGATGCGAGGAAGCGCGATCGGTGACGGCCATGGCCACGCACACGTGCGCGTCGTGGGCATTGGTGGTGAACGTCTTTCCGCCGTTCAGGATCCAGTGGCCGTGCTCGTGCGTCGCCGTGGTGCGCGTGCCGGCGGCGTCTGACCCCGCTTCGGGCTCGGTCAGAGACCAGCAGCCTATCCATTCGCCAGTGGCCAACTTCGGAATGTAGCGCTGTTTCTGCTCGTCCGTGCCGGCAGTGAAGATGTGATTCGTGCAGAGCGAATTGTGCGCGGCCACGATGAGGCCAACCGACGGGTCCACGCGCGCCAACTCCTCAATGACGATGGCGTACTCGACGTAGTTCAGCCCGGCGCCGCCCAGCTCCTCCGGGAAAATCGCGCCCAGGAAGCCCAGCTCGCCGGCGTGTCGGATGGCCTCGGCCGGAAATGTCTGCGCCTCATCCCATTCGGCCACGAATGGCCGGATTTCCGCCTCGGCGAACTCGCGGGCGCTCTTCCGCAACTGCTCCTGTTCGGGAGTGATTTCGAAATCCATGTCCGCGATCTAGACCAACTGTTCGGTCTCCGCGTTCCAGTATACGGTGCGCTGCTGAAGGTAACTCTCGACAGCCATGTGCGCCGCAATGGAAACGCGCCACCCGATCTCGAAGGGGCACTCGGGCTCCCGGCTGAGGCGGATGCAATCGATGAAATTCCGCAGGTGCGCGTTGGGGGCCGTGGGTGTGCGGCCGGCTTCCTCGGCCAGATCGGGTCGGTTCACCTTTTGTGGAACGTAACGGATTTGCTGCCCACGCAGGATGGTCCCGTCCGTGCCGAGCACCGCTTCCGCCACGCCGGGCTGGCTGTTGCCGAAGCCCGAGTTCCAGGTGATGAGCATGGCCTCCGGCTGCTGGAGCGAAACGCTCATCGTATCGGGCGTGTCGCGTCCGTCGTTCCATAAATAAACGCCGCCGGTCATCGTTGCGGAATACGGAATCTGCAGATTGAGAACCTTGTACCAGAAGGCGAGCTGCTGCGACATGCTCTCATGCACGTTGCCGCCGGAGTACTCGTGGAACAGCCGCCAGTTCACGTAGCGGTAGGCGTCGAACGGCCGCGGCGGCGCTTCGCCCAGGAACGATTCCCACACCACGGCGGCGAGCGTCATGTCCGGATACACGGGACGCACCCACTGCGGTTTGCCTCGCGGGGTATTGCGGTACATGTGCATTTGTATCGCGGTAACGCGGCCCACCGCCCCCTGCGCCAGAAAGTCCGCGGCATCGGCCACATGGCCCGACGAGCAGGCCTGATGCCCGATCTGCACGGTGCGGCCCGGAGCATTGCGGAATGCCGCGCGCATGCGTTTGGCGTGGTCCACCGTAAAGGCCATCGTCCTTTCCTGGTAGACGTGCTTCCCGGCATCGAGCGAGGCGACGAAGTGCTCCGAGTGCAGGTGTTGCGGCGTCGCGACGATGACCGCGTCGATGGAAGGGTCATCGAGGAAACCGCGATAATCCGCCGAGACCTGAACGCCTGGCGCTGCCCGCTTCGCGTCCTCCAGACGGCGGGCGTAGATGTCCGCAACGGCGGCCAGTTCAGTGTTCGGGCAGCTCTGAACCTGCAGGGCCAGCTCGGCGCCGCGCGCGCCATAGCCGATGACGGCCACCCGCACGCGTTCATTCGCGCCGAGAACTCGCTGGGCCGGAGCCGCGAGCGCGCCGGCAAGTCCTGTCATCTTGCCTAGAAATTGGCGCCGCGAGTCCATTGTTCCAGCGTAGCGCAGGGGACCGACGAACACTGGGCGACTATGGGAGTAATCCGGACGCGGTACATCGGCGGATTAGCGACTATACGGTCATGCGGTTTGCTGCTGCCGCCGAGCCTGCGGGAAGTGGCTGCCGGAGAATCATCTGGCGTATGTCGTCAGCGACGTGATCGATCAGCTCGATCTTTCGGCGATGGATGAGGCGCACGGCAGTGAGAAGTGGGGCCAGGCGCCTTACGACCCTCGGATGACGAAGTTGCTGGTTTACGGCTATTGCGTGGGTCTGTTCAGTTCCCGGCGGATCATTCTCCTGCGCGCCGGTGTATCGCAGGGGTCGGGGACAGGAGTCGCCGCATCCTCCTCCGCATCCGCCGCTTCCGCCTGGCCAGCAGATCTTTGATCTGCGAACGGAGATCCTTTCCCTTCCTCTTCATCCGTTCATAGCTCATCGTCTTGTGCTTGGTGGCATTGGCTTTGATTTTCGTGCCGTCCAGCGCCATCCGGCCCACTTTCAATCCGCACCATATCCGATTTCCGCAAGATCCATCGCGGCTATCTGAGTTGCTCGACCTGCCCGCCTGGGGTTATCTATTGTGTGTTCAGCTTTCATATTGCTTGCCCCGGACTTATGCCTTTACGGCGTTCTGTGCAGCCGCAAACACATCGCGTGCGGACGTTGTACCCGCTACGTGCTCCGTACCCGTGATTCCGAGCTCCATCCATCCCGCGTTAATGCTCTCAAACATTTCTTCGGCGGGTCCAGTGTGGCCCTTCGGGACGCCGAACTGCTCGAACGCTTCCGCCCACCCTGCACGCGGGATTGCAAAGGCTTTTACGTCGCGTTTCAGGACTTCACCCAATTGTTCCGCCACTTCATCCGCGCTTACCATCGAACCGAGCTCGATAACGCGATGCCCTGACCACGCCCGCCCGGTCAGAAGCTTTGCTACCTCTGCGCCGATGTCGTTTGTCGCGACCATTGTCGATTTCCGGCTTGTAGGATTGTAGAAGACCGGTAGTGTTCCGCCTTGGGCGGCCTGTAAGCCGAAAAGAAAGTTTTCGAAAAATCCGCCTGCGCGCACAAACGCGACCGGAGATGGCAGGCTACGAAAACCTTGCTCCAAAAGTGATAAGGCCGTGCTGATCCCCGCCCCGCTTGTTCTATTCGCGCCCATCGACGAGAGCGCTACCACCCGCGGGGGCACTACCTTGGTGAGCGCCTCGACATAGTTCGCAATCACGCCCTTCGCTTCTCTGTAATCAGGCGAGGGCGCCCATCCACCCGGCAACATAACAAACGCGCCCTCAACACCTTTGAGCGCCGCCGCTATGGCTGTCGCATCGTTCCAGTCTCCATCCACCAACTCCACGCCCTGGTCTGCCCACTTCGCCGCTTTCTCGCGATTGCGCACAAGTGCTCGCACCTGTTTGCCTTGCTTCAGCAGATGCCGCGCGGTGGCGCCCCCAACTTTTCCAGTAATACCCATGACCAAATACATGCTCGTTTTCTCCTTGTTAAGAACTTTCATCGCATTCTCCTTCTGTTGCCTCGCATTTGGCCGCCCATCCAAAATGTGCGACCTAACGATTGGACGCCACTGTAAACCATTGGTTGCAAATTAATCAGTGGTGGTAAAAGATTCAGTGGTCGCAACGTTTGAGCGGATGCCGATGCTCGCCGACAAACGGGAAGACAGTTCCCGGCGTATCACCGCAGGAGCCGACAAGACCTACAATGCGAAGCACTTCGTCGTTCCCGCGCGGGCCCTTAACGTCGCCCCGCACATCACGAAGAACGAAAAGGGCCGCTGCTCGAACCTCGATGGCAGGACGACCAGGCCACCCCGGTTACGGCATCAGCCTGACCTGCCGCTGGCTGGTCGAGAGGGCGTCCATCCCAGCAAACCATCAATCGTACTTCAACCAATGGTTGTAATTAAGCAAGTGGTCGAAAAATGTCCAAAAAGGGAGTAAACTAGTGAAGTGACATCCACATCACCAAGTCGCCGGGTAGAACGTAAGGAGAGGCTGCGGCGCGAAATCCTTGCGGCTGCAGGCAAAATGTTTGCCGATCGCGGTTACGAAGCCGTGACGCTTCGTGCGATCGCTAAAGAGATCGGCTATGCGCACGCCGTGATCTACCAGCATTTTCCTGACAAATCGCATATTCTTGCCGAGTTGAGCAGCGAGACGATCGGGCTGCTGATTCAGAACTTCGACGCGATTGCCGCTACACATCCTGCACCGAAAGAGCGTCTTTTTGCGACTTCACGCGGCTTGATTCAGTTCTGCACTGCCCATCCACAGCAGTTCCGCAACGTCTTCTTCGGGCCGGAGAACCGCAACGGCATCCGCGCTGGACAATATATCAACGACATTGGCGCGCCTTTGTTCCAACGTTTCGTACAGCTTTTTTTCGATGTTGCCAGGGATGAAGGATTGCCAAGTAGGGATGACTTAGTGGTAGCCCACACCTGGTGGTACACGATCTTCGGCCTCGCCACGCTCATGGTCATGCAAGGGGTTGTGCCTGACTTGCCTGACCAGACTCTCGTGGTCGAGCAAACGATCGCTACGCTTTGGGCGGGCGTTCAGGTTGTTCCGCGATTGCCAAAGAAGGCAGTCTCAAAGCGATCCGGCCGATCCAGTGCCGCAAAACAATAACAGCTCTGTCTACTTAGGAGTCGTCGGAGGTATGCCCGTGGCGTACCAGGTGACAACCGTCTTTCCGGGGCCGTAACCCTTCTGGTGACACGACAGACCGTTGAAGGTCGAGACTTTGGGAGAAAAGCCACCTGAACCATATCCGCCATGGCAAGGACAAGCGGGTGACGAACTGCCGGAAGAACTGGGGCGCCGCGAGACCCGTCTGAAGAAGATTCCGGGAGGCCAAACGGGCACTGGAGGCCAGAGCGCGGGAGAAAGCGGCGGCCGAACGCGGCGCACCGGATCAGGAGACACCGAAGGACAAGGATCAGTACAACTTCACCGATCCGCAATCGCCGATCATCCCGGGGCCGATGGCATCATTCAGGGCTACAACGCACAGGCGGCAGTCGAAAGCCGCCAAGCGGGCGTTGAGGAATCACTCCAGTGAAGTTCCGAACCGGGTGCATCCACCCCGACAGAAAGGGAGGGAAGGAAAGCCTTCCTTAAGAGTCGGCATCACGTCAACTTGACGTGTCACGCCCAAACCAGTGAATTAACCGTCCACCCGGAAGGCAACCGAGATCAGGAACCACAACGCGCTCACGTCCGTCCACCGCGAACCAGCAAACGTCCCGGCCAGGCCTCCCGGCCTGTTCACCCGCTTGCTCAGCCCGCAAACTCCATCTCGGCCCATCCCTGACTGCTGAACACCTGCACCTTCACCTGAGCCCCGGATTCCGCCGGCGGATCGGCAACAAAAGAGATGTGGTACGACTGCGCCAGCCCTTCCACCGTCTCGGCCAGCCGCGCCCCGATGGCGTCTACCGGCCCCGCGTGGAACGTCCCGCGCAGGCAACAGGTTTCGCGCAGCACAGAGACGTCGGCCGCTGAATCGGGCATGATTCCGTGGATGACCACGTTTGCATGCGCCGCGGCGGCCTCGATGCGGGCGATTTCGTCCGCGGCCGGCGGCCGATCGGGATCGAAGCAAACGACAAGGTTGCGCGCGCCGGGCGAGCCGGCTAAGACTTCGATCAGTTTTTCCGCGCTGGCGACAATATCGGGGGATGTGAGGTCCTTGCTGGCGAGGCCGGAGATCACCTTGCGAATGAGCGCGGGTCCCGTCAGGAATCCCTTGTTCCGGTGGAGATGATCGGTGAGCAGAGTCTCGTCCGTTGTGCTGACAGCCTCGCCCGGGGCGCCGGACATACTCCCATACCGACCCACGCACCAAAGGTCGTCCCTCCGCTTCATGGCAACGCCGGCGCTGAGCCCGGACTCCAGCGCCTCGGCATATGGCTCGCCCCAGGGGGCGCAGGGGAGCACAAACCCCGTCGCAATTCCGTCCGGCTCCAGTCGCCGGGTAACCGAGTATCGGCGCACCAGCCCGCCGTTCAGAGACAGGACGAAATTCATCGCGGTAAGCGGCCCGGAGCCATCGCGCGCTCCGGAGAACACGCAAAGCGCCAGCGTCCGCAAGCCGTCGTCACCGAGGGCCTTGCGCGTGAGCATAAGCCGCAGGCGTCCGGCCGTTTCGTATTCGCTCACGCGGCGTCGGATGCGAGTGAGCGACTTGATCACGGTGGCGCGGCACTTCGGGTTGTCGGTTCTGAATGCCGCGTTCAGCCACGGCAGAAACCGCGGATCGCACACCTCGCCCATCACCCATCGGGCGGTGATGCGGAACGCTTCTCTCTCATCGTCAGCCATCGCCAGCACGCGGTCGATACTGGAGGGATCGCCAACACGATAGAGGCCCACCAGGGCGTTGCCCATCACCCGGTTGTTGGAAGATGCCGCCGCGGTGAGCAGCATGCTGCGCATCGGGTCTGTGTCGATGCCCCAGATGGACTCGATCAGGTTCGCCTGCACGCGTGGATCTGCGTCCATCAGCCGCCGCGCTATCCAGGCCGGGTTCTTATCCGCTTTGCCCAGGATCACCGCAGCTTTGGATCTAACCCAGGAGTCGGCATGGGACAACAACAGAAACCTGACCTGCAGTGCCGAACGGTCGCAATCGAGCGCCGCAATCAGGTCGAGAAGCCGGCGAAGTCGCGGGGTGTGGCCTTGGCCGACCGTCAACTCATCCTGAAGAAGATCGCCAAGCTCGGCCTCCAGGCGCTCTCCATCATTGATGATCTTGCGCGCCTCGGCGATCGCCTGATCGAGGGCGCACTGCTCCGGGTCAGCCAGTTTCCTGGCAAGAAGCAGCAGGCTCTCTGTAGCGAGGCGCATCATACTCCGGGGGGCCGCATCGTCCTGCTCGCAGTGGACGCATGGTTTAACCCACAGAGCTTATCGACGCTCGCAGCGGAAACCTGCTGGAAGTCTATTCGACGCTCAGGAACACGGGCTCGTCGATAATGCGGGCGTCGTCTCCGCCTGTAGTGAGCACCGCGATGCCAAACCGCCCTGCCTTCACGCTCTCAGGGACGTTGAATTTCACTTCCGTATCCGTTTGTTCGGTGACCTTCACTTTGATGGTCTTATCGCCCTGTGTGAGGTACACCTGGACCACCCACGTCTTGCTCAGGTTGGTACCGGTCACCTTCACCTCATCGCCGGCCTTCGCCGTATCCGGCTCCACAACCTTGATGATGGGCGTCGGGGGCGGCGTCTGATCGCGCGGCCCTGCGCAAAGGATAGGAATAAAAACGAGCAGAATGGCACATGCCACGATCGAGCGGAGCATTGGCTGTCTCCTTTTCAATGGCCAGTGTGCAATCGGCTGCCCACGGCGAAGTGCCAGCGGCTGCAGCGTGTTACAAGCGCCCATGCGTCTGCCCGCGCTGCCTTAGCGTGGAATCGAGCAGGGCGGAGACAGCGGGTGGGTGAAGTTGCGCAGGTCTGAAGTCCAGGCTTCGCCGCGATGGCCGGGCTATGATACGAATGGGCAGCGAAGGGATCGATATGACCCTGGTGCGGCACATGTTGTCGCCAGGCCCGCTGAACGCCTCCAGGCGCTGGAAGACCACGCGAACGAGATCCGGTGGGGCGGGGGGCTACCAAGTCTTCATGGGCACCTTGACTTCGAGGCTTTCCGCGCCACGAACGAGGCGAAAGGTCTTTGTCCTCGGATCAGGTTTATTGAGGATTCGCCGAAGGGCAGCGTGTGAGTCGATAGCCACACCCTCGACGGCCACGATGAGGTCCCCTTTCCGGATGCCGGCCCCTTCCGCCAGACTACCTGCATCCACGGAATGCACCAGGACGCCTGCAATATCGGGCAGACCGACTGCCGGCCTGCGTTGCAACGCCACGCGGGGCGGCAGAACTACCATCCCGCAAGACACATGGCTGGCCTCGCCATCGGGAGCTTCGTGCGACAGGAGCAGCTTCCGCAGGAGACGGGTCAACGCTCTGCGCTCGCGGGCGGTGAGAGCCGCAATCAGGCGTTCCTTGTTGAGCAGGTGTTGAGGGATGACTTCATCCAGAACCTTCATGCCCTTGCGGGTCAGGGTCACAAAGGTCATTCGCCGGTCTTCCGCGTCGGCTTCTCGCGTGACCAGTTCGGCGCGCTCCATGGCGTCAATCCGCAGGCTGATGCTGCCGGACGTGCGCATCAGGCACTCCCTACCTGCCCGAGGAGGTTTCCAATGTCTGGCGTTTGTGGAAAGCCGGCATCGTGCGCGAGAACTACGCGCGTGCGGACGAACCGGGCGTGGTCATCGTTTTCGAACTTCCCAGCGTCGCCGACGCGAGGGCATACACGGATGATTTTCGACTCAGCAAACCCGGCCCGCTCGAATGGGAGTTCATTCCTCTGCAGATCCCGCTGCCAATAGAGACGCTGTTCCGGAGCGAGATCGACGTCAACCCGCCGTTCGACCGCAGCTCGAGAGGCACAGTGAAGGGACTGCCTCATGCGTGACGCCGGCGGTCTGTCCATTCCGACGAGCCTCGCCGACCTTTGTCCAGCCCTCCGCAGGTTGGCATCGTCTCCCAGATCAGTGCTGGCAGAGTGATCGTGGATCGCTCCATCGCTCTTGTGGAGCGTGCGCGAAAAGCAGGCTACGCGATCTACTTCACTCGTCACCGCTGGCTGCCCAACCGGTTGGCCGGCGTCGGCCAGTTTCGCAGGGCCATGATCCGGGGCCGCACCGACGATCCGCTGCAGACGCCGCCGCCGTTTGCGCCCGGATCGGCAGCATGGCAGATCGTACCGGAACTGACGCCGGGACAGGACGAATGCGTCATCGACAAGATAACACCTGAACTATATTTCCGATCGTCGTAACCGATGCCTGCGGGGCCCGGACCCCGGAAGACAAAAATCGCGTTCTGGAAGACTTTGCCGATACCGGTGAAGTGGTCCTCGTCGACACTCAAACGCTGCTTCCGATGCTGCGCGCCTGAGTGGACGCCTCATGAATAAATCGAGAGTGGAATCGTTCAGCGACGGAGTGTTCGCATTTGCAATCACGCTGCTGGTGCTGGGGTTCCGGACGCCTGATCTGAAGGCCGCCGACGATGCCGCCCTTACCCGGGCCCTCATTGGGCAACTCCCTCAATTGCTGCCATATATCACCAGCTTCGCCACTATCGGCATCATCTGGCTGAACCACCACACCATGTTTCATGACGTACAAAGGGTGGAACACGGCACTCTGATCCTCAATCTGCTGCTTCTGCTTGTTGTATCCTTCATCCCCTACCCGACCGCCGTACTTGGCCGCTACGGCCCTCTACGTTCCAGCGCAGTGCTCTACGGGGCTGTACTTACTCTGCTGGGCGTGTCGTACACCTTTTTATGGCGGCACATCGCAAAACATAAACTGAGCACGACCACATTCTACGCCGGCAACGTGCGAGCCAGAACGTACCGCAACCTTGCAGGGACCTTTGGATACCCGTTTGGAACTCTCATCGCATTTGTAAGTCCGAGGGCCGCCACCATGATCTATCTGGCGCTGGCGATCTTTTATTCTTTCCCTGAGCGCAGAACCATGAACCACCTGACTAAGTCCTGAGGAGGAGATGTGTCCGATCGACAGTCGTTGGCAGCACAGCACCACGAAGTACTCGATCTCGCCCGTCGAGTCCGGGTTCTAATGGTTGTGGCCAAACCCGCAACGCATCCCAGATGGTCTGCGAGCGATATCGTATCGCTCGGTTTCCTGAGTTCTCCTGATTGTGTCGCTCTGCTGGAGAACACGCCTCGCCTCAGCGCGATCGGAGTAATCCTCCTCAATGTTGGCGAAGCCGGTTACTGTCTTTCCTGGTATAACGGTTTCAAAGACGACCGCAACTGATGCAACTCGGTAACCCTGATTGGCGTTCTGTGGGGCGGCCTTTCAGGCTGCGGCGGGCTGTCAGCCCGCCTGTTCCGGCGTTCGGGTTGCCCATGGCGGCCTGACAGGCCGCCGCAGGCTGACAGCCGGCTGACAGCCAGGCTGACAGCCTAATGCCGCAAACTTTTTGATCGCGATGTGGCATAGGATCAGGATTTGCGAGGCGGGAAGGTGGCTCCCCGTTTCCAGACCTGCCGGGGAGACGGAGGACGCTTCCGTCTGCGGCGCGGCAATTTCGCTTGTTGAACGTAACGCATGATCTGATCGAAGATGCGCTGGGCCGCTGAGGAATCGGGGGCGGCGGCCAGGGCGGGACCGAACACCTGCAGGATTCTGCGCACTTTGGTGAAGCTGTAGCCGCGCGGAGGAACGCCGCTTTGACGCGAGGCGAGACAGGTCACCGCGCGCACCAGATTGTAGGCGGCGATGCCCATGTCGATCTCTTTGGCCACCATGTCGGGAGTTGTGCAGGTCAGTTGCTCGAGCGACAACGTACTCTTCAGCGTGCGCAGGTCGGTTTCGATCGCCCAGCGCTGACCGTACAAGTCCAGAGGCTGTTGTGCGGAGCCGGGCAGGGTGGTGAAGAGGGCCAGCAGAAAAGCCTTGCCGCCGTTGTCCGGCTGGACTCGCTGCACGATCAAACGCCCCTCCAGACAGGCTCCCGGCGGTAGATCCGGGTGGCTGCGGCGATCCGCCGGACTCGCTTTCCACAGCACCGTCCGATCAATGCCGTCCCGCAGAGGCTCTCCGGCAAGACGCCGCGCGCGCTGCGCGGTCAGACGCAACAGCACCGGATGGTCGGACTGCGCCGCGGCCCAGGCCACTGAAAAGACGCCGAAGTTGGCATCCCCGATCACTGTCGCTCCCGCAGGCAATCGGTGCATGGCTTTATCCAACAGTTCTTGCTCGCTGACGGTGGACGGTCCGTACATCGGGCCCCACTCGGGTCGCATAGCCAGTCCGGTATGCACATCGTGCGCCACCAGCACCCGCAATACCGGCCAGTGTCCCACGCCGTGCTGATTCGATCCGGGCGGATACTGCTTGCACAGCGTCGGGCTGTGTGCGGCGCGCATCGACGATCCATCCAGCAGAAAGGCACGCGGCTCGTCCGCGGACCGGTGGTCATCCATGCGGGCCACCAGTTCCTCGAAAATACGATCACAGCTTTGTTGCACCATGGACAGCGGCAGCGCCTGCCGCGCCTGATTATAGGCTGCCGTGTTAGAGGACGGCGGCGGCCCACCCTCGCGCCACTCACGGATGCGCTTACAGGGGCGCGGCCACAAGGCGGGCGGCAGCCCACGCAACAGTTCCAACACAGCCGCCTCAAGCGACACGCCGCCGTACAGCCGCTGCACGATTAAGAGCCATAGCACGACGCGCGACGAATAAACGGAACTATTACGGCGCACGCCTGCCTGCCTTTGTGCCTGTTGCAGGAAATCTTCTGGTAAGACCGTATCGAACAGCGAAAGAGCGCTGCAGAGGGAGGCTTGGTCAACGACAGGAGGGAGAGAGGGTGTCAGTCATTGGATAAACCCAGGGTATACCAACTTAAGAACACTTTCAAGTAAAAATGTTTTAACGAGCGCCGCCATCCGCAACCCAGCCCGCCTGGGCTCGATCCAAAAACTTTGCGGTATTAGGCTGACAGCCTGGCTGACAGCCTGCCCCACATTGTCAGAAGCTAATCCTCGCCAGCAGCTCCACTACGCGCCCGGACGTGCCGCCCGGCGATAATCCAAACGCCTGATTCTCGATCGTCGTATTGGCGCTTCCAAATGCGAGCGGCTGAAGATTCAGCTGGTTAAATATGTTGTAGAAGTTGGCGCGAAGATCCAGCCTCGCAGCCTCTCCCATATGCAGCCCGGCCAGGCTTTGTGTTTTGGCGATAGCCAGGTCGGTAGAAAAGAAACCCGGACCGCGCCAGGAGTTACGTCCGATTCCCGGAGGCGTAGTAACAGGTCCGGGCAACGGATTGGTGATCAGGAAATAGGCCGTACCGCCCGCCGGAAAGTCAGTGCCGTTGATGTAAGCGCTGTTGGATGTATCATGCCCAGCGCCCCCGAGGTAAGCGATCGGGCGAATCGGGCAGAGGGTCTGACCGCCGGGAGTAACTTCCGCTGCGCTGCAGGTGACCGGCGTCCATGGAAAGCCGCTGCTGGCGGTCAGGATTCCGCTGATGCTGAAGCCGCCAAGAACACGGCTGAGGAATCCCTGGTGCTTCCTGTACAGGGGCAAGTCGTAAAGGCCGTACAGGTTAAAATACTGGGGGACGTCGTAGTCCGATGGCCCGTATTCGGTGCGCTGGTCCTGCGGATAAGTCTGGTTGGTTACGAATCCCGGGCCCTCATAGGAGAGAGTATCCAGACTCTTCGACCAGCGGTAATTCGCCGTAAATGAGAACCCATTGGCGAAGCGGCGAGACAGAGTTGCCAGCAGAGCATTGAAGTTAGCGTTGACATCCGGCTGCGGGCTGAAGACCTGCGTGAACGGGAACGGGTAACTCGAAGGCACCGGGTAGATGAAGCTTTGGTTCACCAGGCGTATTTCGTGGCGAGCCTCTGAGCCGGCATATCCGGCCGTGGCTACTAACTGCCAGGGAAGTCGGTACTGTAACTGGAAAGAATATACCTGAACGAAGGGGTTCGGAATGTTCGGCTGGGCCATGTAGACCTGTACCTGAGGGGCGTTCGGATGTGACGGTCCTCGGGGGGCGCCAGTGGCGGGATCGATGCCCGTGGCAAGCGCGGGATTGATGGGGTAACTGAATGGGCTGTTGCTGCTTCCCAGAGCATAAAGAATCTGCCCGTTGGCGAAAGGCGTACCGAAAGATGTCGTCGCCGTTCCACAACAGATCCCATAATTGCCGAAATTCGGTGGATCCTGAAACACGTTTTCGAATACCACGCCTGGTATCTCGTTGTAGAACCAGCCATAGCCGGCGCGCACCACCAGCTTCTGATTCGGGCTCCAGGCAAATCCAATGCGTGGCGCGAAATTATGGTAGTCGGGATTATAGAGCTGGCTGACCTGTTTAACGTACGACGTCGTGTAGTCGTTGCCCGGCCCAAAGGACACATTGCTGAGCTGTCCTCGGGCGTCGGAGAGCGGCGAGAAGTACTCCCAGCGCAGGCCCAGGTTGACGGTCAGATTGGGACGAAGCTTGAAGTCATCCTGGACAAACACGGCGTAGTCGCTGTCCCGCAGATAGTGCTGGGCGGGCGCGGGCGCGCCATTTTGCGGATTGGCATTGATCGCTTCGTAAATGGGCGTATCGTTCGCGAAATTCCAGGGTCCCTGGAATGTGTACACCGGACGCGCGCCGCCGGCCAGGTTATCGTTATTCTGCAGCTTGCGGATCACGAGGCCGTACTTGATAGCATGCCGGCCGAGATTCTGATGCAGCGTGTCGTTGAACTCGTAAGTGTTCTGCGCAAATATTGCGGGCGTGGTGCTGCCCTGCGGCGCGCCAAACTGAATATTGTTAGTGACTCCGGGAATGTTCTGGATCTGCAGTTCCGGAATGCCCCAGTTCACGCCCGAAGAGCCGGTGATCTGATTGAAAGCGAACCGCGTAAAATTCGCGCGCGCCTCATTCACCAGATTCGGAGAGAAGACATGCGTCCAGGCGGCGAAGAACGCGGTATTGAACGGATTGATGGGGAGGTCGGCCATGGGCCTGCTCTGGCTGGCCGTTTGGGCCTGATTGCCTGAGAGCGGCGTGAGATAGCCGCTGAACGCGATGCTGTTGTTGTTATTCAGTTGATAGTCAGCTCGAAAGTTATACTGGTTTCCGCGTTGCAGGCCGGGGGCAGACAGTTCGGCGTATTGAACGTCGGGGATGCCGTCGAGTCCGCCGCCTGCCGGATTCCTGCCGATATCCACATATTGGCCCGTGGAGCCGGTAATGGACCCAATGTCCAGACCGCCGCTGACCTGCTGACACGTCCCCGGCGCGAAGTTGGGTGAACAGGGCACATTCAGCACGGAAGTTACGCGCGGGGCGATGCCGGGCGTCGAAAACACCTTCGCGGCGATACTATTCGGATAAGCGGAAATCACTGCCTGCCGGTACTGCGGCGTTTCTATCCACGCCTGATAAGGAGTATTCGTGCGGTTAGTAAGTCCCTCGTAACTGAAAAAGAAGAAGAGCTTGTCTCTCCTGATGGGCCCGCCAATGGACCCGCCGTACTGACGGAAACGGGTGTCCACGCGAACCGGCGGCGCTTTGAACGGTCCACCGTACTTGTTATATGCGTTCAGGTTGGGATCCTGGAACTGGAAAAATCCGCTGCCGTGAAACGCGTCGGTTCCGCTCTTGGAGACCACCTCCGTCTGAGCGCCGGAATTGCGGCCGTACTGCGCGTCGTAAGCTTCCGAGTGAACGGTAATCTCATTCACCGATTCCTGATTGGGAGTGACCACGGCCGCCCCGCCCCAGTTCTGACTATCCACGGTTACGCCGTCAATCATGTAGTTATTCGCGGAAAGGCGCTGGCCATTGGCGGAGATGGGAACCTGATTCTCGGTCTGGAAGATGGAGGTGTTTGAGCCGCCCGGCCCCGTGGTGTTAGGCAGGCCAACCGAGTTGCCGCTGCCGTCGCGCGCTCCCACCCCAAATACGCCAGGCGCGAGGCGGAGTAATTCATACGGGTCACGGCCGATCTGAGGCAGGCTCTCCACGTCGCGGGTGGTCAGCGTACCGGCCACATCGGCGTTTTCCGTCTGCAGCAACGGCGCGGCCTCCTCGGAGACGGTAACGGACTCTGAAACGGCGCCGGGCGTCAGGGAGATGTTCAGGCCCTGAGTCTGCTCGGCAAGGACATTGATGTCCTGCCTGGTCTCTTTTTTGAACCCGGGCGCCTCTACGGACACCGAGTAGCGGCCTGGGGCCAGCTCGTTGAAACGATAGAAGCCTTCGCCGGAACTTTGGGTCACCTGCTTCTGTCCGGTTTGCTCGTTGTTGAGTGTGACTGTGGCGCCCGGCACTGCCGCGCCGGTTATATCAGTGACCGTGCCTTCGATCGCCGCCCTGAATTGTGCGGAAACGGGCAACGCGCACAGCAACGCCAGCAAGCCGCCAGCGAGAATGCGGCATTGGAACGACATAGTTCTTCTCCCCCTGTGGCCGGCGACCATTCGACCGGCCCCTCGCCATCTGATGCTCGTGAACGTGCCGGTATTACACTTATATTTCTTGACAACGCGCCGGGCGTGGCCGATGCTTCGGGTAGTGAAGGACTCGGATCCAGTTACCACGGGCTCGCTCACGCGCCGCGACGTTCTGGGCCTCGCGACAGTCCCGCTGCTCGCGCAACGCGTAGCTCCTCCCTCCCCCACTCAGGATGCGTTGCTCGAAGATCTCTCCCGCCGCGCGTTTCTTTATTTTTGGGAGCGTGCCTCTTCGACCACCGGTCTGGTGCTCGACCGCGCGCTGAACAGCGACCAGCCCGATCCCCGCAAAGTCTCTTCGTCGGCTGCGACCGGGTTCGGCCTCACGGCGCTGTGCATCGCAGCCGAGCGCGGCTGGAAAAGCCGCACCGACGCGCGCCAGCGTGCTCTGACCATCCTGCGATTCTATGCGGAAGAATCGGCGCACGAGCACGGTTGGTTTTACCATTTCGTCGACATGGACACCGGCGCTCGGGTCTGGAAATGCGAGATCTCGTCCATCGACACCGCCCTCCTGCTGGCTGGCGTATTGTCGGCCGGGCAGTATTTTGGGGACGCGGAGATGGTCCGTTACGCGGGTGCAATCTACCAGCGTGTCGATTGGCGCTGGATGCTCAACGGAGATCCGCTGCTGTTGTCGATGGGGTGGAAACCCGAGTCGGGTTTCCTGCATGCCCGCTGGAACGAGTACTGCGAGCTGATGATCCTGTATTTGCTGGGACTGGGATCACCCACGACGCCGCTTCCCCCGGAATCGTGGAACGCGTGGGGTCGCCCCAGGGTCACTTACTACGGCCGCACCTATATCAGCGGCGCCCCAACGCTGTTCACGCACCAATACTCGCACGCATGGGCTGACTTCCGGGGAAGCCGGGAGAAGAACGGCCAGGGGGTGAACTGGTTTGAAAACTCGGTGACTGCCACGCTGGCGCATCGGTCGTTCTGCATCGACATGGGAAAACAGGAGTTCCGCGGCTGCTACGACGAGAATCAGTGGGGCATCACTGCATCGGACAGCGCCAGGGGTTACGTAGCGTGGGGCGGCCCGCCGCGCAGCGGACCGATTGACGGGTCGCTTGTGCCGTGCGCTGCCGCCGGCTCACTGATGTTCCAGCCGAAACTGTGCGCCGACGCGCTCGTCAACATGCAGCAGCGCTTTGGCGCGCGCGTCTGGAACCGTTATGGGTTCGCTGACGCCTTTCATCCGTTGAACGGCTGGACGGATGGGGACGTGCTCGGTATCGATCTGGGCATTACGCTGCTCTCGGCGGAGAACGCACGCACGGGCAACGTGTGGGCCTGGTTCATGCGCAACCCGGAAATCCGGAAAGCATTTCAAGCGGCGGGGATCGCGTGTTTCAGCCGCACCCGCGAGTAACAAGCCTTAATGGAGCGTGACGTTTAAGTGTGCCGGGGCAGTGTGCTCGACGATGGCGCCAGGCCGCTGCGCCGAGTCCTGAATGGAGAGCACTGCGACACGATCATAGTCATTGGTGTGAGCCGAGAGGCGTCCCAGTAGCGCCATCGTGTCGACGATTGTCGGCAGAACATCTTCTCTTGAGCGCCGCTGGAGTTCCCTGACAGTGCGAAGCAGACTGGAATGCGCGGCAGCGTGGGCGTCCAGCCCCGCATACTCGCAATCACGCATCATGGCTTCTTCGTGCTCAAAATGCTCGGCGCAGAAACGGGCAAGCAGATCCACCAGCGGGACGATCACTTGTGCGCCTCTTCCCTCCAGAATGGCATTGTGCAACCCGGCCATGGCTTTGACGATAATGTCGTGCTCGCGATCCACCGCCGGACACTCGCGAGCGGAATCGAAACGAAGTGAGAAATCGTTCATGGGCAGCTATCGGCGGCCCAGGGGATTCACTTTAGCGTCAATCCAACTGCGGTACTCTTTTTCCTCCGGATGCGGGTAATCGCATCCCCACAACCGGGAGTGTTAGATGGGTTACTATCTGGAACTGATACTGCGGAGGGGCCCACGTTCGCCATAGTACTCACTCAGGCGTTTACCTGATCCAGGTAGTGATCACCGGGAGCGCGCGTCTCGCCTATAATCTCAGGTACGTCGGAAAGGAGGTGCTTCGGAATGTATCGTCGGGCGCTTCGGACGGCGCGCACAAAGCGCCTGGTCACCACCGGTGTCCTTTTGGCCTCGCTGTTGGGCGTCTTTGACCTGGCGCTGCATGGGGCGTCGCCGGCTGGCTCAGGCCCAGCCGACACGGCGAACGTGGAGATTGTGCCGCGAGTCCGCCCAAAGGCAGAAATCCCAGGCGCCCGGATCCGCGTGGATTCGAAACTCGTACTGATTCCGGTTACCGTGACCAATGCAAAGGCGCAGCCGGTGCTGGATCTCCCCAAAGCGGCGTTTCAGGTATTCGAGGACGGCGTGGAACAGCAGATCACGCACTTCACGGATGAAGACGCTCCGCTCTCCCTGGGCATTGTGTTCGACGCCAGCGGCAGTATGGAACACCGGCTCGACAAATCCCGCGCGGCGGTGGCCCAGTTGTTTCGCGCAGCCACTCCGGCGGACGAATATTTCGTGGTTCAATTCAGCGATTATCCGACGTTGCTGACGGGTTTCACTTCCGATACAGATGAGATCGAGAGTTCGCTGGCACGCATTCAGGCCAACGGCTGGACCGCGTTGCTGGACGCCATTTCGCTGGCCGTCAATGAATGCCGGAAAGCAAGCACCGGGCGCAAGGCTCTGTTGATCGTCTCGGATGGCGGAGACAACCGCAGTCGATTCACGGAGCGTGAAGTGCGGGCCATGCTTCGTGAGAGTGATGTCCTGGTGTACGCGATCGGCGTTCTGGGCCCCCTGGTCACGGAACGCAGTATGAAGCTGCTGAGCAACCTTGCCGAGGAAACCGGCGGCCGGCTGTTTCCGGTGCACGGACTGGCGGACCTGCCGGAAGCGATGGAGAAGGTGAGCATTGCGCTGCATCATCAGTATGTGCTCGGGTACACGCCGACCCATGCAGAGCGGGATGGAAAGTATCGCAATGTGCTGGTGAGGGTGACGCCGCGGGCGGATTCGCCTCGCCTGCACGCTTCGTGGCGGGTCGGGTACTACGCGCCTTATTGAGTAGGGTTGGCTCACGGCTGCGACAGTCACTGCAACCGACTGGTCCAATCAACGTGTGAGATTCCGCCAGAGGCTTTTCCAATGGCTCCCCAGCTGGACTCGAACCAGGAACCCTTCGGTCAACAGCCGAGCGGAAGACGACCTCACAAGAGCGAAGGATTGAGCGAAGTTGCTCAGTCCCAGGCGTTTCCGAGCACCCGCCCCGCCCTTCCCACGACGACCCTCGGCGCATCGTTACTACCGATTCTGATGCGAAGTTCTTCGAGCATGTTGACTGAATGGTCTGCGATGCGGCCGAATACGTCGCGGAACGATAGACTGCCTTCAGGCGAGCCCAGATGTACGCTTACTTCCACGCGGCTCAGCTAGTCCGTTGTACAGCGGCTGTCGTTTCCATCGGAGCTCTGATGCTGGGAGGCACTGGCGTCTGATTTCGGCTCGTGGACAATTTCAAAGGGCTGAGACCGATTTGCCAGCTTGTTCAATTGCCGAACGCAGGGACGAGAACATTGCCCCAGGGCGAGGCATTACTGGTCCGGGACCCAACGCCACAGGAGCGGCTGCGTCGCAGTCGAAGTCTGGTGCGTCACTTACCGCCCGAGTGCCGGCTGGCAAGTGAGACCAATGATGCCCGTTTGACTGGCAGGTAGTTCGACCAGGTGAGTATCCTGTCGATGTTATAGCTCATTAAGAAAAGGACTGTCGCGTTCACGCGCGCTTCGATGCGTCCTGGCAACCAGACTCCATCGCCGACGCGTATCTGCTCCATCCTGACATGCGAACCGGGCTGCACGCGCGCCAGGAACAACCCGCGCGGACGATATGCAGGGTTGGGCATCGCCGGGAGAACGTATGCCGGCCGACCGTTGACCACCTCTTCGCCGATGAGTCGGAAGATGAAGCCCAGCGGCGCCTCGCGGATGAAGGACCTGTTCGCCTGCTCCTCACGCAGCCGCACAGCTCTCTCCTCCGTCGTCTCGCGCCTGAGTTTGCCGAGCGCGGCCTCCTGTTTCCTTTGCTGCGCGGCCGAAAGAGCTTGCCCGTTGTGTTTGATAAGCTGCTCGCAGGGAGCACCGTTGACGAGAAGGACGGTCGAGACATCGACGTCCTCCGATTGCATCTGTTCGCGCGAGTCGACAACTCCAGATGTGCCGGACATCCGGGACGCCGGGCTCCTTGTTCTGTGCCAATAGCACGGCGACTCGTCGCCTTCTCGGATCCGGTCAGCTCCGTCCAATCACCTCAGCCATGTCTTTGGCCCGATCGCGCCATTCTTCGCCCTGCTCCCTGACGTAGTCCTGCGCCGCGGCGGCCGTTTCTTTCATCCAGTCCTTTCCCTTATCGACGCTGCGCCCGATCAGGCGACGCATTGCAGCGCCGGAACGGGGGGCAAGCAAAACCCCCAGGCCGATGCCCGCGGCCAAACCTGTCAGGAAGAACGGCAGAGCAAGATATCTTTGACAGTTGACTGCAGCTTTGTCCATGTTTTTGATCCTCGGCGTGGATGGAGCAATCCTGCGACCATCGCCGCCGCTTTAGGATTCCACAGTCCTCTTGTACACTTTGCTGAACTCAGCGCCCCAAAAGAACAGCTGCGCCGAGTAGTACACCCACAGCAACACGACAATCGGAGAACCGGCGGCGCTATACGTCGACCCGAGCCGGCCATGAGCGAAGTACAGCTCCAGGAACTGCTTGCCAATCATGAACAGCAGGGAGGTGATCATGGCGCCCGGGACGACATCGCGCCACTTTAAAGTAAGGTCCGGAACGATCTTGTAGAGGACCGCAAAGAGCGCGGCTATGACCAGATACAAAATCATAAACGAGGCAATCCGCGGTACGCCAATCCCCATTGCCGCGACCGAGGCGCTCAGGACCACCGAAAGCAGCAGCAGAAAGCCTGCGCCCAGCACGGTCGCGAACGAATAGAAGCGGTCCCTGATCAGACGAATCACCGTGGCGGCATTGGTTCGGTCCGGGGGACGCGAAACATGCCAGATAATGTTCATGGCGTCGTGCAACTCCACGAAGATCGACGAGGCGGCAAAGACAAGAGTCGCCAGTCCGAGCAAAGTCGCGAGCACGCCTGTCCCGGGCTTGTACGCGCCTTTGACGATCTCCTGAATCGTCCGCGCGACGTCGGTCCCGGCCACATCTCGGATTTCCGATGCCAGCCGGCCCTGGGCGGCCTCCGGCCCATAAAGAGCAGCGGCCGCAGCAACGGCTAACACGATAACGGGAGCCAGCGACAGCAGGGTATAAAAGGCGACGGAAGCGCCAAGCCGTTGGGCATTATCGTTGACCCATTCGCTCGACGCCTGCCTGAACAGCCGCGGCAGCGCCCTGAGCACCAGCCATCGGAATCTGCCGGTGCGGCGAGAGTGGTTCGGCTGCGTTGGCCCTGACTCGCCGCCCATTTTCAGATTCAGGTCTGGTTACAAACGCGCCGACGCAGGCTGCCCATTAGCCTTGAGTTGCCGCGTCCGCCTCTTCGCGCAGGCTGGCGATCCGTTTCTGCAACGTACGCAGGCTGATCCCCAGCATCTGGGCGGCGAGTTTGCGATTACCGTGGACATGCTCGAGGGTAAGTTTGATGTAAGATGCCTCGAGTTTCAGGAGTGGCTGACCCGGCTGGAGCATTACGGGCGGTTCACTGCCCGGCGATGACCGCGCATACCTACCGGGGCTCTCGCCAAATGCGGGATAAGGGAGATCCGCCAGCCGAATCGAGCCCGCAGCCGCCATGATGGCGGCTCGCTCCAGAACATTACGCAGCTCGCGGACGTTACCGGGCCAATCGTGTCGAAGAAAAAGGTCCAGCACTTCGGGGTCAAGCCCCGTAACCCGCGTACCGTGTTTCTTGTTCAGAGTCTGCAGCATGACATCGGCAATCGGCTCGATGTCTTCTTTGTGCTCACGCAACGGCGGAAGCACGATCTGGAAGACGCTCAACCGATAGTAAAGTTCTTCACGCAAATGCGTGCCGAGTTCCTGGCTGGTTGCGGCAAGCACGCGGACGTCTACTGCTATTTCGCGCTTACCGCCCAGCCGTCGCACTCGCAGGTCTTCGAGGACGCGCAGCAGCTTCGGTTGGAAAGGCTGCGGCATCTCCCCGATCTCGTCGAGAAACAGAGTGCCTCCGTGGGCCTGCTCGAAGCAACCGGCCGAACGCTCCGCCGCTCCGGTAAACGCACCTTTCTCATGGCCGAAAAGCTCGCTCTCGATCAGGGTCTCCGGGAACGCGGCTGCATTGATTGCGACGAAAGGGCCGTCGCCTCGGGGGCCGCACTTATGGATCTCCCTCGCAACCAACTCCTTCCCGGTGCCACTCTCTCCACAGATCAACACGGACGCTGAAGTTGGCCCCACCTGTCTGATCTGGGAAAAGACCTGCTGCATCGCCGCGGAAGTTCCTACCAGCTCCCCGAGTACGCCGCGAAGGCTCAGTTCGCGCTTCAGCTCGTCGGTTTTCTGCAGACTTCTTTTGTAGTGAATGGCGCGCTCCAGAAGAATTCTGAAAGCGCGCGGTTCCACAGGCTTCTCCAGGAACCAGAAGGCCTTGAGGTCATGAACGGCGGAGAGCGCCTTTTCCATGCTTCCGAAGCCGGTGAGCGCGATAGCCGGAGTAATGTCCCCGCGGTCTCTCAAACGCCGCAGGAGCTCAAAGCCGTCCATGCGCGGCATGACCAGGTCCGCAACGATGACGTCAGCGTTGAAGCCGGTGAGCTGTTCCAGCGCCTCCTGCCCGTCGGCCGCGATCTCCGTAACAAAGTCGTCATCGGCAAGCATGGCAGCCAGAGCATTACGCTGGCGCTCATCGTCATCGACGATGAGAATCCGGCCCGACAGCGCAGGTAGTCTGGACACGAAACTCTATTGTATCGTTGGGCGCAAAGGGGGAGGCGTTCAGTGGCTTGAAGTACGAGCTTCTTCGTGCTGAATGAAGTCCAGGATGTCGTAGCGTTTCAGCGCGCGATCCGGGAAGAAGCTGTTCACTGCATCCTGCTCAATATCGAAGAACTCAAAGGCGATCGCCAGTTTGGTCAGCAGGAAAAGTTCCAGATGCGCCCTGTTGAGGTTCACAAGGGCCAGCCTTCCACCGGCCCTACGCAGCCTGGCCAAACCGAACACGAGGGCGCCCAGCCCGGTGCTGTCAATGTGGCTGACGCCCTGGAGATTCAGGACGATATCGATCCTGCCGGATTTATGGAGCGCCGCGAGTGCGTCACGCAGCTCCGATTCTCCATGACCCAGTGTGAGTGGGCCGTTCAGGTCGAGAATGACGATACCTTCGTTGTCCCGCCGCTCGATGTGGAAGCTCATGATCAGCTTTCTCCGGCGCAGGCCAGGCGCCAATCCGGTGTTCCCGGGTTGTGTTTTCGCCTGCGAACCGGCCGGAACCTGTCGCGTCAATCAAATTGCAATGTTTTGCAAACGCTTATCGATGGGCAGCCGCCATTCGGGAAAAGGAAGCGCCGGATCACTCGATTGTTCATTGCGCCCGGTCAGTGCTTGTCGTTATCGGAATGGCTGTGACGCCAGTTCCAGTAATCGTTCTGTTCCTTTTTCTTTGCCTTTGAAAAGTCGTGATATTTCTTATGGTGCTCCTGAAGGTACTGCCGGTACGTCTGATCCTCACTCTGATTCCATTCGTGGGAATCGTTGTGAGCCTTGTCCTCGTAACGCCTGTTCTGTTGGTCATCACGGTCCTGGGCCACGAGCGCCATTGGAACAACGAGGGCCACACTCAGCGCAAACACCTTGAAATAGCGATACATCATTTTCTCCTGCTGTACCTGGGTGCAACGCGATGGCCATTTCCTTCTGTGTGCAGCGGAGCGCCGAGATGCTGCTCTCCAGGCGGACCACCCGGCGAGGATTTGCCCTGGCGATGGGAATGTGCCTATGAACCTCGGGGACTTTTACTGGCGCATGGTGCAGGATCTGCACTCGAAGACGGCAGTTGCTGCAGATCCGTCTTCCGGCTGGGCACGCGGTCTGCCGGCCGACCGGTAGTCCTGGCACTCCCCGTGCAGTCAAGCCCGAGACCCCAGTGTGCTTCTCAGAACGGTCAGAGGAACGATGACAACATCCGATGCGGACAAGGCGGGGGCATTGGTCAGCGCCGCCGGGACAGCAGGCTCCGGCCTCGCGGGGCCACCAGCGCACTCGGGCGAGCCGGCGATTCCCACCAAGGCAAAGAACCATAACATTCGCGTTTCACCCGCCGTGCTCGACGCCGCCGGGAAGGACGGCGAAGAACTGCTCAAATCCCTGCGGACGACGGCGGCGGGCCTGAAGCAAACGGAGGCCGAAGAGCGCGCCCGCACGACGGGTTCGAATGAAGTGGCGCAGGAGCGCCGGCAAGGCTGGCCCGTACGCCTGTTGAAGATCGTCCGCAATCCGCTGGTGATACTGCTGTCGACGCTGTCGGCCGTCTCGTTCGCTACCGGCGACGCGCGCGCGGGAACCGTGATGGCGGCCATGGTGGTGCTCGCCGTAGCGCTCCGCTTCATCCAGGAGGCCCGGGCAGACGCCGCTGCGGCGAAGCTGAAAGCCATGATCCATGTGACCGCCACGGTCATCCGGGATGGCGTCGCGAAGGAGATGCCGCTTCGTGATCTGGTGCCTGGGGACATCATCAAGCTCTCCGCGGGCGATATGATTCCGGGCGATGTCCGGGTGCTCTCCTGCAAGGACCTCTTCGTTAGTCAGGGGACCCTCACCGGGGAGTCGCTCCCTGTCGAGAAGTTCCACGACCTCGAAACCAAAGTCGTCAGCTCACCGACTGAGCTCACGAACACGTGCTTCATGGGCACCAGCGTCCAAAGCGGCACGGCGACAGCGGTGGTGGTTGCGACAGGGGTCCACACGTACCTCGGCAGCATGGCCGGCTCGATCGCGGAGGCCCCAGCGCCGACAGGCTTCGATCTGGGTCTCAGCCGCTTCACATGGCTCATGATCCGGCTGATGGCGGTCATGGTTCCCCTCGTCTTCCTCATCAACGGGTTCACGAAGCACGATTGGAAGGGCGCCTTCTTCTTCGCGATGGCCGTGGCCGTTGGCCTCACCCCGGAGATGCTGCCCATGATCGTTTCCGTGTGCCTGGCCAAAGGCGCACTCGCCATGAGCCGCAGGAAGGTGATAGTCAAACGACTGAACGCCATCCAGAACTTCGGGGGCATGGATATCCTGTGCACCGACAAGACCGGCACGCTCACGGAAGACCGCGTAGTCCTGCTGCGGCATTGCAACGTCGCCGGGCGCGAGACTGAGGAAGTGTTCCTGGACGGCTACCTGATCAGCTACTTCCAGACAGGTCTCAGGAACCTGCTCGACCTGGCTATCCTGGACAGCCCCGACTTCGACGAGAAAACGGTGGTGGAGAAGTACACGAAGCTGGACGAGATCCCGTTCGACTTCACGCGGCGCATGATGTCCGTGCTGGTGCAGGATCCCGAAGGCAAAGCCATCCTCCTCACCAAGGGGGCCCCGGAAGAAGTCTTCCGGCAGTGCTCTCACTTCGAGCTGGACGGGAAGGTATCGCCGATGGAGCCCAACCTGATTGTTGGACTGCACGAACAGTACGAGAGCCTCAGCAACGATGGCTTTCGCGTCCTGGCAGTGGCAAAGAAGGAGCTTCCGGGAAGGCAGGCCTGCGCAAAGGACGATGAGCGCGACCTCGTTCTCAAAGGGTACGTAGCATTCCTGGACCCGCCCAAGAAGACCGCGGGACCTGCCATCGAGGCCCTTCACAAGCATGGCGTAGCGGTAAAGATTCTGACGGGCGATAACGACCTGATCAGCCGCAAGGTGTGCCGGGACGTCGGCCTTTCGGCCGATCCCATGCTGCTGGGCGCGGACGTGGAAAGGATGTCCGATCCCGAACTGGCCGAAGCGGCAGAGAAGACCACGCTTTTCGCCCGCCTGTCTCCAGCCCACAAGCAGCGGGTCATCCGCGCCCTCAGGGGCAAGGGACACGTCGTCGGATTCATGGGCGACGGAATCAACGATGCTCCCGCGCTGCGCGCCGCCGACATCGGCATTTCGGTGGACACTGCTACCGACATCGCGAAAGAGTCAGCGGATCTGATCCTGCTCGAGAAGGACCTCATGGTGCTGGAAGGCGGCGTGATCGAGGGCCGCCGAGTTTTCGCCAACATCCTCAAGTACATCCGGATGGGGGCCAGTTCGAACTTTGGCAACATGTTCAGCGTGTTGGGAGCAAGCGCCTTTTTGCCTTTCATTCCGATGGCCCCGATACAGGTGTTGACCAACAACCTCCTGTACGATTTCTCGCAGGTACCGATCCCGATCGACGCGGTGGATGAAGAGCAGGTAGCGCAACCGCGGCCCTGGAAAATCGGTGAGATTACGCGTTTCATCCTGTACATTGGCCCCATCAGCTCGATCTTCGACTACACAACCTTCTTCGTCATGCTCTGGGTCTTCAATTGTTGGGTTCCATCCCGCGCGCCGGTATTTCAGACGGGCTGGTTCGTCGAGTCGCTGATGACGCAGACGCTGATCATCCACGTCATTCGCACAAACAGGATTCCGTTCATACAAAGCCGGGCGTGCTGGCCGCTGACCGCCACGACGCTGTCCATCATGGCCCTGGGCATGTGGCTGCCGTATTCGCCGCTGGCGTTTGCGCTGGGCCTGGCGAGGCTGCCGCGGCTGTACTGGCCGATCCTGTTGCTGACGTTGCTGAGTTATATGGGCCTTACGCAGGGGATCAAGGTTTGGCTGCTGCGGAAGAAATGGATCTGAGTGCGAGTGACATGCACGGATCTACTGGCGGCGTTCCTCGACAATTTGAATTGCGCCCCCCAATCTCCGAGTCGCGCGTGATCCAGGCATTTCAGAGAAGCGTGGAGAGTTCACCGTCTTCGGCAACGACGAGCCCCATATACTAAACGTGCATGCGAGGATCGATGCGTTTCGTAACTTCTGAGCTCCTGGTGCTCATCCTATCGGGTTGCGTTACCGCCCAGACAACTTCCGCTATCCACCTGTCAGACTACGTTGGCGCCTACGCCGACGCCCCTGGCCATACGCTTGAAATCGTGGACGGTGACGGGCTTTTCGCCGTTGTGGATGAAGCCAAGTACAGTCTGCGCCCCTCGGGTGTAGATCAGTTTGCCACCATCACTGGCGAAACCATCCCGTTCCTTCGCGACGCGAGTGGCAGGGTGACGGGGTACGAAGAGAACGGCAAGTTCCATCCTCGCGTGTCCACCACCGTCTCGCCTGAGTCCGCCGCCCTGGCCCGGCCGCGCCCCGAAGGGCAGGACTCCCCTTCAGACTATCGCTACCATCCGCCTCTCGACCTGCATGACGGTATTGCCGTTGACGACATTACGCATTCAGACCTCGGAGTCACCATAGCAGATGCCATCCTGCACGGCATCCTTGACGGTACTTACAAGGATGTTCACAGCGTCCTGCTCTACCAGCGCGGAAAGCTGGTGATGGAGGAGTACTTCTACGGGTACAGCGTGCAGCGTCCACATCAGCTTCGGTCTGCAACCAAGTCGGTTGTCAGCGCCCTTGCTGGAATTGCCATCGATCGAGGCGCCATCTCCGGAGTCAACGAACGGGTACTCCCGCACATGAGTTACACCAGCTATGTAAATCCGGACCCGCGCAAAGCAACCATGACGCTCAGCGATTTCCTCTCCATGAGTTCCGGGCTGGACTGCAATGACCATAGCTCAACTTCTCCGGGACGCGAGATGGTGATTGATGACGCGCCCGACTGGGTGAAGGCGACTCTCGATCTGCCCATGATCCACGACCCCGGAAGCAACGCCTACTACTGCTCGGGCGGCGTTTCCGTCGTTGGCCGACTCGTTGAGAACGCCGTGCACATGCGGCTTCCGGAGTTCGCGCAGGCAAACCTGTTCGGGCAGCTGGGGATTGCACGCGCGGACTGGGTGTGGAACTACGACCTGACCAACGCCGACAAGGAATACTCCCAGATCCACCTCCGCCCCCGGGATATGCTCAAGCTCGGAATCCTTTTCGCGGATGGAGGCCGCTGGCACGGGCGGCAGGTAATCTCCGATTCATGGGTGCGCGCATCGCTCGCGGAACATAGCCATGTGGACAATGTCAGCTACGGCTATTTCTGGTGGCGTCCCTGGTTGAATGTGGAAACGCCCAGAGGCTCCGAACACGTGAATGTCGTTGCCGCGCAGGGCAATGGAGGACAGAAGATTTACCTGGTACCGCAATACGATCTCGTTGCCGTCTTTACCGGAGGTGGCTACAACGCGGAATCCACTCCTCCAAACACAATCATGGCGAAGATCATTCTGCCTGCGTTGATGGCAGCCCGTAATCGCAGTAATGCTGCATCGCCAATGCGATGAGCTGTAATCAAGTGGGACGCTCACGGACCAATGTCTGTGTTGTCGGCGACGCGGAAGAGGTCGATGATTGCACACCAGAGCAAAGCTGGGAGTGCGTACGGGAACCACATAGCGCCGGATTATCGGAAGCTCGGCAATCCGTTTTTTCGACGCCTCAGGGTTGACCCGATTCGTAAGTGGACGAGGCAGGAAACAGAACCTCACACCCAAACCCTCCACACAGGGTGAGACGTTCTTGCCGGTGCACCGCCGGTGTTCGCCGATTTTCCTCTCTTTTTCGCGCAGCTCTTGCCTCATATTACTTTGTGATGGAACGCACCTGGAGCATGGAGCGGGGAACGTGGCCCCTCCTGTGTCTGGCGCTCGCGACCATGATCGCGCATGCCTTCACTGGCGCCGGGTTCGGGTTTCACGGGGACGAGCTGCAGTTTATGGACGACGCGCGTCATCTGGCGTGGGGATATGTTACCTATCCACCGATGACTCCGTTCTTCGCCCGTCTGTCGCTCGATCTGTTCGGAACGTCGATTGCCGGGTTCCGGTTTTTCGCTTCGCTTGCGCAGGCTGTGACAATTATCCTGACGGGGCTGATGGCGCGCGAAATGGGCGGCGGTGTGCGCGCTCAGGTGCTTGCTGGCGCGGCGCTGGTTCCGTACGCTTTGGGCGCTGGCGCCTTGATGGTATACAACTCTTTCGATAACATTTGCTGGATTCTGGCGGCTTGGTTCGTCGTTAAGCTGCTTCGGTCGAAGGATGCGCGATGGTGGGTCGCGGTGGGCGCGGCGGTGGGGCTCGGGATGATGGCGAAATACGCGATGGCCTTTTTCGCCGCGGCGATCGTCGCGGGCTTTCTGGTCACGGATGCGCGTCGTTACCTTGCGAGCCGATGGCTGTGGGCCGGCTGCGCGGCTGCACTTCTCATCTGGGCTCCGAATCTCGTCTGGGAAGCCCGGCATCACTTTGTCTCGTTCGACTTTCTTCATTCGATCCACGCACGGGATGTCAGCGAGGGGCGCACGCAGAGCTTCCTGCCGGATCAGATTGATCATACGATTGCTGTGCTTTGGATCGCCGGTTTGTTTTTTTGTCTTAAGAGCGATTCGGGGAAACGATTTCGCACGGTGGGGTGGATGTACGTGATCCTGTTTGCCGCGTTCCTTCTTGCCCGGGGGAACGGGTATTATCTGGCGGCTGCGTACCCGATGCTCTACGCAGCAGGCAGCGTGCAGTGGGAACAGCGTCTGGCGTCGAGGCCAACCCGGCAGCGACGCCTGTGGAGGGTGACCTGGGCGGTGGTCGCCGGCGCCGCAGTGCTCGCGGCAGTTGTAGCGCTCCCCACCGGGCCGCCACGGTCGGTGCTGTGGAAGCTGCGCGAGCCGGAGCTGCGCGACGAGATCGGGTGGGAAGACCTTGTGGCGACGATGGCGAGGGTCAGAGACTCAATTCCTTTAGTAGAGGACCGCGGGCGCCTGGCGGTGCTTACAGGCGGCTACGCGGCAGCGGGCGCGGTTGATTTGTACGGCGGCCGGTACGGACTGCCGGGGGCGATCAGCCGGATCAATTCGTACGGGGAGCGCGGGTATGGCGATCCGCCTCCCGAGACAGTGATCGCAATCGGGTTCTCGCGCGAGTTTCTTGAGAACCGTTTTGCGTCGTGCCGGGTCGCGGCGCAGATCCGCAATCGGTATGGCGTTGTGAACAGGAGCTACCTTCAGGATGTTTTCGTCTGCCGGGGATTGAATGAGGGCTGGCCGAAATTCTGGGACGAGCTTCCGCGATTCGGCTGAAGGGATTAACTGCTGAAGCGATATTCGACGCCCAATCCAGCTCCGGATGCAGCCCTGCTGGGTATGTTACCGTCCAGCAATTCCTGTTGACCAGAGTCCTTCGCGGAAGCGTGCTGAACGGCGCCGACAAGGGTCCGGGTGGATCGGGCGCTCGGAAAGAGTACATCGTCGCCAAAGTGCGAATGGCCCGGCCCGGACAACATCGGACAATATCGGGAGTCAATCGAATCCGCGCTCCGGTGGTAAAGGTAATGATCCATGCGTCCGTCGATGCCGCAGGTCGTCGATCGATGCCATGAACTGCTCCACGCTGAGTGCGCCGGATATGAACTGGTCCGCAATTCCGAAGAAGTCCGGCACTGGTTCGACGCCTTGCCGTCGTAACGCTGCGACGTCGATGGCGATTGCGCGAGCTCGGTATGCCCCCGACTCCATCGCGCGCCGTTGGTGATCCCGATCGGTGGTGTACGATGCCTCAGGATTCGAAAGGTGAAGCCGATTGCTGCGCATGTGGTTGCCTCAATCCCGCATCAAAGTCCAAATGCACTTCCGCCGCAGCCGATCCGCGCCCGCGCATAAAGGACGCGCGGACGACAGACCGATCCCTTCGCTTTCACGATGCACATTGCCGTCAATGAGCAATACCTCATGGCCCGGCGGCGTGCGCGCCTGAAGCAGGAACATTCGAGAGATAGGCATGAAATTGACCGTGACGCCATTGTTCAGGCTTGTAGAGCAGGATTCTCATGAGGCGCCCTCGCCCATTGCAGTTCAAGGGCCCTATTCGGATCCGGGCTGAAGACGCGGCCAGACGCGCGGGCCCATGACGCCGCGATCGGGACGTCCCCAGGAGAGCGCCAGAGTGGAATCTCCGAAGTGCAGGTTCTGCATCCCTTAGGTGCAGATTCTGCATTCTCCGTCGGATTCTCCATGACGTTCTTGTTTCGCCGCGGCCGTCGCGGACAGGCCGAGGGATGGCAGGATATCAACGATACAAGCCTCCCTGTCTCATCAAGCCCCGGCGGCGGTTCCGAATAATGCCCGATGCCAGCGGTCACAGCCATGGCCAGGGCGCCCCTGAAGGTGGCGCGTATTGCGCCCAGCATCACGCGTGCAGCGCCAGCGCGCGCAGCCAGCGCTCCCAGGTCGAGCCCGCGAGCCACGTAAATGGCGGCCAGTTCCTTCCGCTCGCCCTGATCGTCTGTAGCCAGTTCCCTGCGCTCAAGGTTGAGATCGGCCTCTTCGGTGTCTGCCTGTGAGTGCACCGACACCTATTCACCTGCCGACATAGACATGGGCCCGGCTACCAGCCCGGCGACCCCTGCTACCACTACGCTGCCATCAGTGGCATGTGCAGCGGCGTTCCCTTTGCTGTACGCGCATAGCTGCCTTCGCCGCCGGTCCGGCGCGGGATGCTACGGCACTCACTTAATGTCCGCCGCTGAGAGGATCGGCTTCAGTAGATACTCAGACAACTGCTACATCGATAACCTCGAGTTCTCCTGGGCAGGCGCCCCGAGAACCCGGAAACCGTGTTGGCCCGCCTTGTCAGTTCCAGGCTGATTGTCGACGGCTGTCTGGGAAAATCGGGGTGAACCGTGACATGGAGGTCGTGGTTCGGAGTCTCTCCTGCGCGCTGCTTGTGCTTGTTGAAGTCATTTACATCATTCGTCATCGAGGAAACCAGCGCGCTCCACGCCGCAAACGCGCCCGGGATCCGCTCTTTCCGATGCTCTGTTCTATCCACCCTGGCCGCGTTCGCACCCCTCCGGGCCGATTCCTCGGCCCGGCACTTCTGCATGCTTACGAACATGTCATCAATCCACTTCACATGGTTCTACTTTCGAGGGCCAAAATGTTGCCGCAACAAACTACAGGACGACAGTGACGGCAAGTCCGACGCCCGGATACCTGCGGTCGTACAGGTAGTACCCGTCGTTATAGTCGATGTAAACATCGTCGGTGGCATACCAGTTCGCTGCCCAGTATTCCGGCCAGGGATCGACGATCATGAACGAAGAGCCGCCGTACGAGAAGCGCGGATACCCCATGTAGATCGTGGGCTGTCTGCGCATGCGGAACCAGTGTTCATCGCCGAAATAGAGATTGAAGCTGGCCTGAGGAACGTAGTACCCGCCATAGCCTCCACGTTGCGCCCAGGTGCGATGGTCGCTCTGCCAGTTCTGAGCACGATCCTGTTGCCATGTACTGTGACCCTGCCAGCCACCCTGTTGTACCCATCCGCGCTGCTGTTGCCACGCGACTGCCTGCGGCCGGGTACGCTGCGGTTGCTGTTGCTGTTGTTGCCGGGCCTGCTGTTCCTGCTGCTGTTGCGGCCGCTGCTGAGTCTGCTGGACCCGCTGCTGCTGCTGTTGAGCGGCTTGCGCGTGTTGCTGCTGCTGCGGCCGCTGCTGAGTCTGCTGGACCCGCTGCTGCTGCTGCTGTTGAGCGGCTTGCGCGTGTTGCTGCTGCTGAGGCCGCTGCTGCTGTTGCTGACTCACTGCATGAGTCTGCTGGACCCTCTGCTGCTGTTGAGCGGCTTGTGCGTGCTGTTGCTGTTGCGGCCGCTGCTGCGGTTGTTGCGCGCGTACCTGCCGTTGCTGTGGTTGCGCCTGAGGCCTCTGCTGCGGTTGTTGCGCGCGTGTCTGCCGTTCCTGCGGTTGCGCCTGGGGTCGCTGTTGTTGTGCAGCCGGCCTCGCGGCTTGCTGAGGCCTCGCCTGATGCTCCTCGGGCCTGGCCTGTTTCTCACTCTGCTGCTCGTGCTGTGCGAAGGCCGGGACAATCGTCCCGAAGAGCACAAACGCGGCTGCGGTTCCGATAGCTCGAACGAATTGCATCGTAATCATCTCCATCAATGTCACTGATGCGTAGGCATGCGGACGGCCAGTCCGCTATTGCTGTGTTCCAGAGCTTCGGCTGCCTCGGCATCGGCTTTAGTTCTGTGCACCGTCCCATCGGGGTGGTTGGGTGGAGAGTAGAGCGTATACATCTTTAACGGCGACGTCAGCGACGTATTGATCACGTTGTGGAACGTGCCGGCCGGAACTATGACCGCCTCTCCGTCTCGCACCGCGCGCTCCTGCTTCTCGTTGAAGACGAATGTGGCCTCACCGCATTCGACGCGGAAGAACTGGTCGACGTTCTGGTGCACCTCGTCGCCGATTTCCTCTCCGGGCTTCAGACACATCACTACTAACTGGGAGTGCTTTCCGGTGAATAACACGCGGCGAAAGTACGTATTCTCCAGAGTCTGTTTCTCGATCGGGCCAACATATTCAGTCATGGCAGGACCACTCTACTTGTGCGTTTCGTGGACAACGTATTCCGTTGCTGGTTGGGCCGGTTCGGCGTCACGATTCGCGGCGGCCGCCGGCGCTCTCTCCGTGGGCTTATCGGTTGTCCCGTAGTCCGCGGCAGCTTCTGAAGCGGAAGAGATGTCGCGGGCGCCCGTGTCCTTCAGCGTCTCCTTTGCACGCGCACACCACTCAGGGCTGTCGCAGTGAACAGATAGCAGGATGCCGCCACGCCTGACCCGGCCCGCATATCGCCTGGCGACGTACTGGGGCAAACGCAGGCCCGCCAGCAAGCCCACAATCCAGCCCAGCGCACCGCCGGCGCCCGCGCCGGCCAAAGCGGCAAGAACCGGTCCAGCCGCTATGAGCGGTCCTGCATAAGGGATGGTAAGGGTCTGACTGGAAACGAACCAGGCCAATGCAGCGCCCAGCGCAGCGCCCGCGGCCGTTCCCATCGCCGCGCCCGCCGGCGCCTTTGTGTGTTTCTCGTGCGCGAAATCCTTCGAGCCCTGGTTGTCGGACGACAAAACCGAGATGTCCGTCGCCCGATACCCTGCCTTGTGCAGGACCTCGATCGCATCCGAAACTGTTGTTCGATCTTCGTAGATTCCGATGACCGATGTGTTCTTCGTCATTGAGTGTCCCTCCTTCTTTTGAAGTGTCGTGTTCGTGTATGTGCACGAGCCTGGCCGTGCGCTGGAGAACGCCGGGCGCCGGAATCAAGGCTGCGACGGATGCGCAGGTGCAGAAGTTGCCTTCGCGAATGCACTTTTTGTTAAGGGAGGTGGCGGCAAACGCACGCGGTATCGGCCCTGTTGCATGAGCGATCCCGCAGGGTCTGGGCGCCGAAGTGCTTCACTCCTGAAAGGAGCACTTACAAATGCTGTTACTACTTCTCATTGTATTGGTGATTTTAGCCGCTGGCGGCGGGTACTATGGCCGCAACCGCTGGGGCAACACGGGAGGCGCAGGCATCGGGCTGGGCACGGTATTAGTAATTCTCCTGATCGCCTGGATGCTGGGCCTTTTCCACTAAGGCTGCACCGGCAACGTCGCGCCTGGCCAGCGAGGCGTGCTAACACGCAGGCATGAGGGCTAAGGTCAACCACTCGATGCGCCGGCATCGTTCACAGCGCGGTCTTCCCGTCCCGATTGCTCCAGCGCGTGCGACGAATCGATCGCCACTGCTGGCTGTCGCGACATCGGGCAGGCGGCACTGCATCGTGTGGGGCACAGTCGCTGACGCGAACCTGGTCGGGCCGGGCCGAAGCAGATCCTGCATGACCGAAGCAACAACTGCATTGATCGAGAATGCTTCGTTGAGTAAAACCGGATCTTCGGGAACGCTTCCGTTTGGCCCCCAATCTGCCTTCACACCACCGTATGAAACATTTCCGGAGTATTGCATTTGCCGCCTTCGCTGGTTGTATTGGCGTGGCGCTGCTACCAAACCTCCAGGCGGATGCCTGGAACAAGAAGACTACGCTGACCATCACGGAGCCGACGCGGGTGCCTTCCTGCTGCACGCCCGACCACACAGTGACGCTTCAACCTGGCGACTATGTCATCGCGCTGGTTGACTCCATGACAGACCGGCACATCGTCCGGATCTTCGATAAGGATGGAGTAACCATAGTCACGACGATCCTGGCGATACCGAATTATCGCCTGCAGCCGACCGGGAAAACCGTCCTTGGGTACTGGGAAGTCCCCGCCGGGCAGCCCGCGGCTCTTCGTGCGTGGTTCTACCCTGGCGACAATTTCGGGCAGGAGTTCGCGTACCCGAAGGAAGTGGCTACGCAGATTGCGGCCTATGTGAAGGTCCCGGTCCCCGCCATCGCGGTGGATACGATTGCTTTAGAGGACCTGAAGACGGCGCCGCTCGTGGTTGTGGACGAAACCGGCAAGACCACCGAAATAGCACAGACGCAGCCTGAGCATGCTGCACCGCCCGCCGCAGAAGCCGCACCGGTTCAGGCGCCGACGGCTGCTCCAGCCGTTGAGGTCGCCACGACGGCGCCCGTGCAGACGCTGCCGCACACCGCGAGCGCAATGCCGCTGATCGGTTTGGCTGGGCTCGTGTCATTAGCCCTGTTTGCCGGCCTTGGATTCTGGTCCAGGCGTCGCCGGCCCATCCAGGCCTAAGCCCATCGCGAATTATTCGCCGTGGTCCGTTCAGGACGGCCACGGCGAGGGGGAGAGAGCTGCCGTGCTCAGAGACATCCTCATTTTCGCGCTGGCGATGTCCGTGCAGACAAGGCCTGCGCGCGTTCCCGCCGCTGAAGTGTCCGATCAATCGTTGAATATCACCGTCACTGCGGAGCTCGTGCTTCTGGATGTAAGCGTCAAAGACAAGGCGGGCGAGCACGTCTCGAACCTGAGCAAGGGAGATTTCCGGGTTTATGAAGACGGGAAGCTCCAGGAAATAAGCCAGTTTGGGAGTGACGATGTGCCGGTTACCGTTGGTCTGGTGATCGACACCAGCGGAAGTATGCGGTCGAAGCACAATGATGTGATCACGGCGGCAATGTCGTTTATTCAGGGGAGTAATCGAAACGATGAAGTATTCATCGTGAATTTTGGAGATCGCGTCAGCTACGGCCTTGCGGACGGCGTCTTGTTCACGGATAACTCTCGCCAACTGCGGGAAGCTTTGTCGTTGGGCGTGCCGGAGGGCCGGACGGCTCTCTACGACGCCATTCTGTCCTCGCTGCATCATCTCGAGAAGGGCAAGCGTGACAAGAAGACCCTGGTGCTGATCAGCGACGGGGGCGACAATAGCAGCGCTCATGGGTCCGAAGAAGTCATGCGCACGGTTCGAGAGTCTCGTGCGACGATTTACACGATCGGGATTTTCGATGCGGACGATCACGATCGAAACCCGGCCCTGCTTCGGCGGCTCGCTCAGGTGAGCGGCGGAGAGGCTTTCTTCCCCGAGCAGCTTTCCGAGGTCACTGGCATCTGCCGGCAGATCGCCAGCGACATTCGCATCCGGTACACGATCGGCTACGTTCCTGTTCGAAACGCCGAGCAGGGTTCGCAGCGGAAGATCAAGGTAATCGCGTCGAAGCCCGGCGGCCACAAGTTGGTGGTACACACGCGCACGAGCTATTTTCTTCCGGAACGGCGATTGTGAGAGTGCTCATTCCCATCGCGGCGTCAACCTGGCGGACCGTGGTCCGATACTGCTTCCTCGCTGTCGCAATTGCCTGCCTCGGCCTTTACGGATATGCGTACCTCGAGCGGGTTCTGTACCAAACCTGGGAAAGCCGCGAATTCGACCGCGCGGCACACCGAAGCAGGGCGGTCGCCGTTGCGGTTTCTAACGATAAGACACGGCCGATCGGTCGCCAGGCCCGGAGATTCCTCTCACCGTCGCGGCCGTCTCCATCCCAGCTCATTGGACGGCTCTCGATTCCAGGATTGCATTTGTCTGTAATGGTGCGTGAAGGCATCGGCCCTGATACCTTACAACTCGCCGTGGGACACATTCCAGACACGGCATTGCCCGGGCAGGACGGAAACGTCGGTCTGGCCGCTCATCGCGATACCTTCTTTCGCGGACTCAGGACTCTGAGAACCGGGGACAAGATTCAATTCTCGACTGTAGGCGCCGATTTCAGCTACATAGTCGAATCCATCGTTGTCGTGGGGCCGGACAATATGGCGGTGCTGGCTCCCTCATCTGAGAATGTGCTGACGCTGGTGACCTGTTATCCGTTCTCGTATACCGGAAGTGCGCCGAGGCGGTTCGTCGTAAGAGCCAGACAGGTGTCACCGCCAACGTTGGCGGCGGTGGAATGATGAATATAGCGGGCACGTGGTTGTCCGACGTGGGGGTGAGCTTGATACCATCTACGGTTGTTCGCGCAGCCCGGATTCTTGTCATTGAAGACAATGACTCGGACGTCTTCCTTCTCGAGCGGGCACTCAGGAAGCAGGATCTCCAGTTTGAACTGGTTCATCTGTCGAATGGAGAGGAAGCCCTCGCCTATATTCGCCGCCAGGGGACCTGGACGAGGGCGCCCATACCGAACCTGATCCTGATGGATTTGCACCTCGCCCGCTACAATGGCGAAGACCTTCTGCGAGAGATTCAGGCAGCGGAACACCTGGCTGGCGTCCCGGTTTGCATGTGGAGTTCTTCGCAATCGCGGCGTGACCAGTGTTTGCTCAAGGACCTTGGAGTTGCCCGATTCTTCACCAAGCCCTCCGGACTGGATCAGTTCATGGAGATCGGCAAACTCATTAAAGATATGCTCGCGGATGCCGGCAGTTGAGGTTTCGCGAGCCTGGCTCTGGCGCGAGAATGGCGCGGCGCGTGCAGGGATGATCGCTTTCCAGTTGAAAGTTGAAAGGTAAAGGTAGCACGTGGCAAAGAGAACCGGCAAGCGTGAGCCAGGCGGCCCTGGGCACCGGTCACGGCCGGCCGATTCGCGTCCGAAGCGACGTAGCGTTGCGGCCCACCAAACCTCCGCTTCGGAGGAGACCGTCGTGGCGACCGAGGAAACCGGCCAGCGCAGCTCACTTCCCGTTGTTGTTGGCATAGGAGCGTCCGCGGGTGGTTTGGAGGCATTCACGGAGTTGCTGAGTCACCTGCCGGACGATACCGGCCTGGCATTCGTACTGATTCAGCACCTGGATCCGACGCACGAGAGTCATCTGACGGAGCTGCTTTCCAAAGCGAGCAAAATGCCGGTCTCGGAAGTGAACGGCGAGACTCGCCCCGAGGCCAATCACGCGTATGTAATTTCGCGGCAATGCAATCTGAGCATTTCCGATGGATTACTCCATGCTACGCCGCGGCCTGAGGGCGGCCGCAACATGCCCATTGACTCCTTCTTCCTCGCTTTGGCGGCGGCCCGCGGCAACCAGGCTGTGGGCGTAATTCTGTCGGGAACAGCATCCGATGGCACGCTGGGGCTGAAGGCGATCAAGGCCTCGGGCGGCATCACATTCGCTCAGGATGCTCGAACAGCGAAGTACGACGGCATGCCCATTAGCGCCATTAACGCGGGTGCGGTGGATTTCATTCTGCCGCCGGCCGCAATCGCACGGCAACTGGCGGCCCACGCGCGCGACGCTCGTCTCAACACCGAGCCCCGGATGGCGACTGAGCAGTCGGGGGAAGCGGAACTGGCCAGGATACTTCGGCTGGTGCGGAGCGCAACCGGCGTGGATTTCACGTACTACAAGCACGGCACCCTCGCGCGGAGAATCAAGCGGCGCATGGCCCTGCGCGGACTGGAAACGACGCGGGACTACTTCCGGGAACTCGAGCGGAGCCGCGACGAAGTGCACCTGCTGTGCGAGAGCTTCTTTGTCACCGTCACCGCGTTTTTTCGGGAGCCAGCCCTTTTCGAGGAATTGAAGAAAACGGTGTTCCCGGCGCTGGTTGCCAACAGAGAGGCCGACGATCCGATTCGGATCTGGGTAGCCGGTTGCTCCTCGGGCGAAGAAGCTTACTCGATTGCCATTTGCCTGGCGGAGTTTCTGGAGGAGACCGGGCGGAGCCTGCCATTCGAGGTGTTTGCAACCGATATCAGCGAAACGGCGATTACGAGGGCCCGTGCCGGCACTTATACGGACGCTACACTGGCCAATGTCTCGGCGCAGCGGCGGGCACGATTCTTCACCAGAACAGAACGCGGTCACCAGATTGCGAAAATTATCCGTGACACCTGCGTCTTTGCCGCGCACAACGTGGCGCAGGACCCGCCTTTCTCGAGATTGGACCTCATCAGTTGCTGTAACGTGCTCATCTACCTCGGAGGGGCCTTGCAGCGCAAGGTGCTGGCAACGCTGCACTACGCGCTCAGGCCAACAGGCTTTCTGGTACTCGGTCCTTCGGAAAGTATCGGCACGCTCTCCGAGTCATTTCAACAAGTGGAGACGACCCACAAAATCTACTGCTTGCTGCCGGACGCGAGTATTCCGCCGCTACCCCTGAACGAAGGTCCCCGAGTCGAAGGACGGGCGGATTTCCGGGGGAGAATTGCCGAGGGTCGCGCCGGGCTGGACGTGCAGAGAGAAGCCGACCGGCTCGTGCTGGCCGAACATGCCCCACCTGGCATCATCGTTGACGACGACCTGAATATCGTTCAGGTGAGGGGCCGGACAGCCGCATACCTCGAGCTTTCGCCGGGCGTGCCGACCCATAACATTCTGAAGATGGCTCGTGAAGGTCTGATCGTGGGCCTGGGTAAGGCTATCAGCGTTGCCAGAAAAACAAGCGCCGTAGCCAAAGAAGACGGCTTTCGCATCGATGGCAACGGCCAGCTCAGGGAGGTCGCGATTAATGTCTTTCCCCTCACGGTCTCTTCCGCTTCCAGCGGCCGTTATTTCCTGATCCTGTTCGAGGAGGCCAGGGAGAAGAGCGGGCCGCCGGACTTGCCCCCGCCCTCGCCTGACGGCCATCCGGACAGCGATCGCCTCAGGCGCGAGCTTGCAGCAACCCGGGAGTACCTTCAATCCATCGTCGACGACAAGGCAACCACGATGGAACAGCTCCGCGCCGCGAACGAGGAGGCCCAGGCCGGCAACGAGGAATTGCAAACCGCGCAGGAAGAGCTGGAATCGGCCAATGAAGAACTAAAAACGCTCAACGACGATCTGAAGACAACTAACGTTCAGTTGAACCAGGTCAACCGGGATCTGACCAATATTCTGGAGAGCATCAGCATACCTCTTGTGATGGTCGGGCGAGATCTGCGCATTCGTCGCTTTACGCGCGCCATGGAACCCATCCTGAACCTGATCGCCTCCGATGTGGGACGGTCGATCACCGATCTTCAGCCGCGGATGGAACTGCCGGACCTGCGGCGATTCCTGCTCGATGCGATGCAGGGCGGAAATCGGAAGCCGCGCGATGTTCGCGATGCGCAGGGGCGCTGGTATTCGCTGCGCATCCTCCCTTCGGTGGGTCCGGATGGCACCACCGACGGCGCGGTGATGATGTTGATCGATATCGATGCCGCCAAGCGCGGTCTCGATTTTGCCGAGGCGATTGTGGAAACCGTCCGGGAGCCCCTGGTGACTCTGAACCAGAATCTGCAGGTCCTGGAAGCAAACAAGGCGTTCTACGAAACGTTCCACTCTGCCAGGCATGAGACGGAGGGGCGTCTTATCTACGACCTCGGCAACGGACAATGGAATATCCCGCAACTGCGCGAGCTGCTGGAGAATATTCTCCCCACCCACTCAACCTTCCGCGACTTTGAGGTGACACACGAGTTTGAACACGTCGGACGGAAGGTGATGCTCCTCAACGCCAGTGAGATTTTCGACCCGAATGCGCAGGCGCGGACGATCCTGCTGGCAATTGAGGACGTAACCGAGCGCAAGCAGGCCGAGGAGGCGCTCCGCGCGACCAACGCCGAACTACAGCACTTCGCCTATGCTCTCACGCACGATTTGCAGGAGCCTCTGCGGATGGTGGTGAACTTTACCGAGCTCCTGGGTCGGGAGTACAGGGGCAGGCTGGACGCGGACGCCGACAAGTTCATCTCTTATTCGATGGAGGGGGCGCTGAGGATTGAGGCCATGCTGAAAGCCCTGCTGGCCTATTGGGAGGTTACCGAGCGCGAACAGGACAGCATTGCTTCGATCGATTCCGGCGCTGTTCTCGCCAAAGCGCTGTTGAACCTGCATACCGCAATTGCCCAGAGCGGAGCCACGGTGACCTCCGATCCGCTGCCCACTCTGGTATCCGAGGAGGTTATGCTGATGCAGGTCTTCCAGAACCTCGTTTCCAATTCGATCAAGTACAGCGGCGAGGAAGCACCGAGAATCCATGTCTCGGCGGAGAGGGACTCGTCAGGCTGGCTGTTCGCGGTGCGGGACAACGGAATCGGTATCGATCCGCAGGATGCCGACCGGGTGTTCGGCATGTTCAAGCGCCTGCATGGCAGTGAGATTCCCGGAACCGGCATCGGCCTGGCGCTTTGTAAGAAAGTGATCGAGCGCGAGGGCGGACGAATCTGGGTGGAATCGGAAAAAGGACGGGGCTCTACGTTCAGGTTCACGATTCCGCAGCGGCGAATTGAAAATGGCAAACACTGATCAAATCCACAGGGAAGAAGAGATTGAGCGCTTGCGCGAGGCTCTCGATTCGGAAACGCTGCGCTGCCTCGAAGTGCAAAGGCAGTTGCAACGCGCGAACGCAGAGTTCGAAGAGTTCGTGCTGATGGCGGCTCACGATCTCCGCGAGCCCCTCCGGGAAGTCGCCTCGCTCAGTCAGCTTATGGCAGAAACCTGCGCCGACCGGCTCGACTCCGATTCGAGCGTGTTCCTCGATCGCATCCGGGAGGGGGCGTCGAGAGCGCAGTCGCTGCTCAGCGACGTGGTGGACTACTGGGCTCCCAGTATCGGCGACTGGCAGTCGTCACCAACGGAGATGGATGCGGTTCTTTGCCAGGCTCTCCTGTGTACGGGCAAGCAGATAAGCGAACGGGGCGCCATCGTTACCCACGATTCGTTGCCCGCCGTGATGGGAGACTTCGAAATACTGACCAGGGTGCTGCAGCATCTGATCGGCAATGCCATTCAATACTGCGGCGCGCCTTGTCCCCGAATCCATGTCTCATGCGCACGGGAGGATCACGACTGGCTGTTCTCGGTACAGGATAATGGTCCCGGCGTCGATCCCGAATTCCAGGCTCGCATTTTTGGCGCATTCAGGCGCCTGCACGGGAAAGAGCATCCCGGAAGCGGACTCGGCCTCGCCTTCTGCAGGAAGGCGATCGAGTGGCATGGCGGACGGATGTCGATGGAGTCGAAGCCCGGCGCGGGATCGACGTTTTTCTTCACGCTTCCTCCGGCTGACTGAAGCTCCCGGATCCTCACCGGGCTGAATTCATACGGCCACGCACGTGCACGACTAAGGCCTGGAGAGGTAGTGAAAATATGATCCAATTCAGAGAGAAATATCGCCCTGTACTTGCGCTGTTGCTCAGTTCGTCATGCGCAATTGCGGCCTACGGACGGTCGTCTTCGTCGCTGCGCTCATTGACCGGACAACAGGGCGAGGCCATGTCATTCCTTGCCTGGGTGGTTCTCGGTCTGGTTGCGGGGTTCATCGGCAGCAAGATCGTGAACAGAAGAGGTGAGGGCATCCTGATCGATATCCTGCTGGGCGTAGTTGGCGCTTTTGCCGGTGGCTGGCTGTTCCACATGTTTGGAGCCAACGGCGTAAGCGGACTCAACCTCTACAGTCTCTTCGTGGCGGTTATCGGCTCGGTGGTTTTGCTGGTTCTCTATCACGCCCTCATACGAAGGAGAGCCTGGTAGGCGGGTTCGCGTAGCCACCTCACTTACGGTGGTGGCCCGGAAGTCGTTACTGAGCCGGGCTCGCGAGCAAGCCGTTAGTACGCCAGTTTCCGCGGGTAAGTGTCAGGACCCAGGACCGGACAGCAGGAATCATTCGATTTATATGCTCGGCAATACTATTGCGCCTGGTGCAAGGTCATGCGCAATCTGGACCTGAGCCTCCCTGCGGAGAAGACTCCATCGCCATTCCTGTCGCGTCCCTCACGTGGACCAGATAAACAGCGACACAACCTGCAGCGATATGTTCATGGTTCCGTTCGGGATCACCATCCCGTGGCAGGTCCGCGGCCTAATCTTTCCCCAGGTATTCAGAGGGCACATCGTCCTCCGGGAACTGTGTCGTGTGAACTTCCGCCACGTCCGGATCAGCCGCACCTTCCACGCCGCCGATCGCTTCGGCCTCGAAGGCTTGCCCCTCCTCGAGCAGTTCTTCGACGCTTTCTGAGCCGGCCTCCGCAACGTCCGACAATCCCTGAGTGTCCCCGGATTGTCCGGCTGAACCGGGACCCATCCCCTCTTCTTGTTTCTCCATGGGCTTCCTGGTGGCACTTCACCTGCCACCCCGTCCCAGGCGGAAACGATGGAACGCCACCGCCCTACGTCGGCCCACGGTCACCTGACCACCTGGCGCCAGGGGCGCGATTCGTAGCGCCATTTGCGGCTCCGCTCGAGGTTGGTGCGCCTCGTGCATATGTAAGAAACGGTACAATCGCCTTTCCAGGAGGGGACCATCATGCACGAAACACACCGGCAAGCCGCCGAGCAACGTGAATTAGCCCCGCGCGCCCACCGCACCGCCGCGGAACACAACGAAAGAGGCGAATACTCCGCGGCGATCTGGCACTCGGAACGGGCTCTGGAGTACTCGGACGCCGCTTACAAGCTTACGAAGGAAGCCCACAACAAATCAGGGCAGATGGGGACGCTTTGACATGTCCACTCGCTACAACAACGGATCGCATTACGAGAATCATCAACGAGCCGCCGAATTGCACGACGAGGCAGCTCACGCCCATCGCGCCGGCGAACAGCAGGGACAACAGGATCACCTGACCGGACACGAGCATTCACGGCAAGCGCTGGAGCACTCCAATGACGCTCATGAGCACTCGCATGCGGCTGCGGCCGCCCATTCCATCGCCAAATTTGGACACGATGACATTGCCGCTCTGGCTTATGAACTCTGGCAAGCGCGCGGCTGCCCGCACGGGTCGGCTCAGGAGGACTGGTTCCAGGCCGCGCAGCAACTGCGTACGCGCGCTTACACCCACTGACGTCGTATCGGCGACCTGGCAGATCGGCAACTTTCGCACGTCACATGCAGCATTTGCATCCCGACCTCGCTGATTCCGGCTGACCCCACGGTAATTCAACGCGCCGACCTTCCGAACAGCGGAGTTCTGCTCTGGACCGCCTCGTGCAAAGAACTTTGAGCAATTCGACGCAGGAAAGGCGGCCACCGTCATGACAGTATTTACCGAGAATGGCGCGGGTGCGAAGGAGATCCTTAAACAAAAGGAGGCCGAACTCGTTCAGGTATTGCAGAGGCGAGACGGCATTGCGATCGAGAAGAGCCCGGATCAAATGGATGAGATTCAGTACGCCTCGGAACGGGATATGGCGATGCGAAACGCGGACCGTGAGTCCAGCCTGCTGCGTCAGGTGAGAGCCGCATTGGGTCGGATTCGTGACGGCAGCTTCGGAACCTGCATTGAGTGCGACCGGGCGATCAACCCCAAACGCCTCGCCGCCCTGCCCTGGGCGTCGCGCTGTGTCCAGTGTCAGGACGCGGCAGATCAGGATCGGCAGGACAGAACGGATTCGCTGAGCGAGAGGCTCATCGACGCCGCGTAAAATCAGCGCTTACGCGCCCGCCCTGTCGCTGGCCATCACCGTTAGACAAAGCGCTCCTCAGAGCCACAAACGGAAGAAAGTGGGTCCAGTCGTGAAAACCGAGTCCGGCTCTCGAACCATCGCGTTCCTCGGCAACTACCTGCCCCGCCAATGCGGAATTGCCACGTTTACCTCCGACCTGCTCAGGGCTGTAGCGGCGCGTCATCCCCAACATCGGTGTTTCGCGGTTGCGGTGAATGACATTTGCTGCGGCTATCGTTATCCGGATGTCGTCCGTTGCCAGATAGAAGAGCAGAATCCTGACTCCTACCGGCGCGCCGCCAGCTTCCTGAACTCCAGCAACCTGGACGCTGTTTCGGTTCAGCACGAGTTTGGCATTTTCGGCGGGCCGGCCGGCAGCCACTTGCTGACCCTGCTGCGAGAATTGAATGCGCCGATTGTCACCACACTGCACACCGTCCTCCTCCAGCCGAATGCCGATCAGTACCGCGTGATGCGGGAGTTAATCGCGCACTCGACCCGACTGGTGGTCATGACTGAGCGGGCACAAGCAATCCTGCGCGACGTATACCACGCGCATCCCGACCGGGTCGTTCTCATCCCGCACGGTATTCCCGACGTGCCATTCGTTGCTCCAGACCGTTACAAGGACCAGTTTGGCGTTGGGGGAAAGAAGGTGTTGCTCACGTTCGGGCTGCTTTCGCCGAACAAGGGGATTGAACATGTGCTCAACGCTCTCCCGGATATCGTGAAGGAGTTTCCCGACGTCGTCTACCTGGTGTTGGGCGCCACCCACCCGCGCGAGTTGCTCGTGCGAGGCGAAGCCTACCGCCTCGGCCTGGAAGCCATCGTCAGGAAAAACCGACTCGAGGCCAACGTCATTTTCCATAATCGTTTTGTTGAACTGAAGGCACTGACCGAGTTCATTGGAGCAGCGGACATTTACATCACTCCTTATCTGGACGAAGCCCAGATCACCTCCGGAACACTGGCTTATGCCTTTGGCGCGGGCAAAGCGGTCATTTCGACGCCATATTGGCATGCCGCTGAATTGTTGAGGGACGACCGTGGAGTACTGGTGCCGTTCGCGGACCCGACGGCGATTGCGGTTGAGGTAAGCGGCCTCCTGCGCGATGGGGCACGACGGAACGCCATGAGCGATAACGCCTGGAATCTGGGCCGCACAATGGTGTGGAGCAATACAGCGCGACTCTACATGGGTTCCTTCGAGGCTGCGCTGCGCCAGAGAACAGCGCCGTCCCGCGAGGCCGTTGCAGTGAATGGCTTCGGTCATCGGCCGTATGAGTCCCCGGAGCTGAATCCGGATCGTCTTTACCATATGACCGATTCGACTGGCATTGCCCAGCACGCGAAACTCAATGGGCCGGGGCTTGCTGAAGGCTAATGTGAGGACGACCATGCTCGGTGTTGCTCGGCCTCTGGAAGAGGTTCGGCAACAATCGGCGGCGGGTTCCGGGTTCGCGTCAGGTCCGATCCGCACCTCCCGCTGCTGGACTCATGAGGACTTGTACCGGTACAACGCCGTCGAAGGGCCGGGAATTGCTATTAAGCTGGTAGGCACTTTGGGCGTGCTGGGCTTCCTGCTCGCCATCGCCGGTCTGTATGCGCTGGTGGCGTACAACGTGAGCCGCCTGGGCGCCGGCGCGACGAGCATCCAGGATTCCAGCAACACAGGCGCTGCGATTCGAGTAGTGCAATCGGTTCGTGAATGCCGGATCCGCCACGTACGCCTGCCAAAGCAGGAGTCCCGGGCGTCGTTGCCAAAACACGCCCAACGCGCCCTCGATGGGTCCTCGGCTCTGCGGCCTGCAATTGGGCGCCCTGCAAAGAAGCGGAAGAGCAGCTGGGGCATGGCCCAGCCACACGGCAGAAGCTGCACTTCCGAAGCAGAACCTGCACTTGCTGCAGAGGGCTGACCCGGCGGGTTTCCTGAGTTTCCTCACCAGAACCCAAGCCTGCGCGGTTGCCGCATCGCCCTGCATCAACCGGACGGAGATGGTGGTCACCGTGCACTTACAGAGCGGTCGCAGCCAAATACGGGCGACAGAAGAAGGCATACAACATGAAGTTAGCGGTCGTGGCCGGTCTGGCCCTCACAGTCACAACGTCGTTGCTGGCAATGGATAATGAGCCCGCCAATCGGTTGAACGAGGCGGCATCGGTCTTTTCAGAGGTGATGGCGACACCCGACAAGGGAATCCCGCAGGAGTTACTCGAAAAGGCTAACTGCGTCGTCATTGTGCCCGGGCTCAAAACGGGAGCGTTCATCGTAGGTGGTAAGTACGGCAAAGGTTTTCTATCGTGCCGCAACAAGAGCGGAGCAGGCTGGTCGGCGCCCGCCGCGGTGCGGATCGAAGGCGGCAGTTTTGGCTTTCAGATCGGCGGCTCGGCAACCGACCTGATTATGCTCGTGATGTCGGATAGCGGAGCAGATAAGCTCCTTTCGAGTAAGTTCACGCTGGGCGGTGAAGCTTCAGTCGCGGGCGGACCTGTCGGACGGACGGCGACAGCTCAAACCGACGCCCAGATGCACGCGGAGATTCTTTCATGGTCGCGCACCCAGGGCCTTTTTGCCGGCATTGCTCTGGAAGGCGCCACGTTACGGGAGGATCTGGATGACAACGCTGCGATTTATGGCGAGAAGCTATCCAACCGGGACATCGTGACCAACGGGAGGCCTGTGCCGGAGTCCGCCGCGACCCTGATCGGTCTCCTGAACAGGTATTCCAGGCGAGAGCGTTAATTCAGCGGAATAAGAACAGCGAGGACAGCAGATGAAGTTCATCAGTGCATTCCTGACCGTATGCGGACTTGTAGCGGCCCAGTCGTCGCAAGCACCGAACCCTGTACAGCAGTCAACCGAGAACGGGGCGCGGATGGCCGCCGGCTCGACCCCGATCTATCGCGTCACCGTTGTAGCTCGAACTACGAAGGCGATTAACTACAATCACCGCAGCGGACCCACCAACATCGATTTCCGCGGAACGGCGCTGTTACCCGAGGCTCGTGGCGAGGCCAGAGTGGAGAGTAAGCAGGGCGTGATCAAGATCGACGCACGCATGGAGAAGACTGCAACCTGCCACAACATTCGGACCCGAGTACCTCACTTATGTGATGTGGGCCATTACTCCGGAAGGTCGCGCCACCAATGTTGGCGAGGTGCTTTTGAATGGCGACAGAAGCAAGCTGGACGCAACCACGGAGTTGCAGTCGTTCGGCTTGATTATAACTGCGGAACCATATTTCGCCGTGACTCAGCCCAGCGACGTCGTGGTAATGGAGAATTTCGTCAGGCCGGATACGACCGGAACAATCGAACAGGTCGACGCAAAGTACGAGCTCTTACAGCGTGGCCAGTACACTTTGAATGTGAATCCGGCCGACATCAGGCCCATGCGGCTTGACTCGAAGACTCCGCTGGAGCTTTACGAGGCGCGAAATGCTGTCCAGATTGCGCGCTGGACCGGCGCCGAGAGGTATGCCCCCGATACGTTCCAAAAGGCCGTCGACGGCCTGGAGAATGCCGAGGGCTATCTGCAGGGCAAGGCGGGAAAGAAGCCGATCGGCACGGTGGCGCGCGAGGCCGTCCAAATGGCCGAGGATGCCCGCATCATCACCGTGAAGAAGATCGATGAGGAACGTCTGGCCAGCGAGCGCCAGGCTGGCGCGGATCGTGAGGCAACGGCGGAAAGCGCACGGCTGGCCGCACAAGCCGATGCCGCGCGTGTTAGCCAGGACGCCGATGCGGCACAGGATTGCCGCGCAGGCTGAGGCGGACCGCCTGAAGCACGAAAACGACGCGAAGATGGATCTGGCTCAGAATGAAGCGGACGCTGCAAAGCGTGACAGCGCAGCACAGGCGGCCGCCGCGCAGGGCGAAGCCGATCGCCTGAAGCTCGAGAACGACGCCAAAACAGCCGCCGCTCAGAGCGAAGCGGACCGGCTAAGAAAAGACAACGATGCGCAGATGGCTGCCGCGCACGATGAAGCCGATCGCCTGAAAGCAGAGAACGACGCCCAGCGGGCCAGCGCCCAGGCGGAACTGGATCGAGCGGCAAAGGAGAAGACGGAACTGCGAGCTCAGCTCCTGAGCCAGTTCAACGCCATTCTGCAGACGCGCGACACGGCACGGGGCTTGATCGTGAACATGTCGGATGTCCTCTTCGATACGGGCAAATACTCGTTGCGGCCTGTGGCCCGCGAAAAGCTGGCGAAGGTGGCCGGCATCGTTTCGGGGCATCCCGGCCTGACGCTGGGTGTGGAAGGCTACACCGACAGCGTCGGCGGCGATGACTACAATCAGCGCCTCTCCGAACAGCGCGGAGCGGCTGTGCGGGACTACCTGACGCAGGAGGGAATGGCGCCGAGCGCGGTCACGTCGAAAGGCTTCGGCAAAGCTGATCCAGTGGCTTCCAACGAAACCGCAAAGGGCCGGCAGCAGAATCGACGGGTGGAAATAGTGATCTCCGGGGACGTAATCGGCACCGAGATCGGTTCGCCGATCGCATCCAAATGATGCGAGGCTGATGCCAGGGGGGCCGGCTCGCTCCTCGTGAGCCCCGGCCCCGAGCCTCCGATCCATCCAAGTGTCGACGAGGACCGGAACAGTGGTCGTAGATCGCCTGAAGCACTGGGAGAGAAGCGCAATTGCTGCCAGCCTGCGGCGCTTCAGCACAGAAAGCACAGGCATGATGACCGGCTTCCCATGGCCAGGTAGCCACGCTCCGGCGTGAGCCTGTGCCGGGCTGCGAAAGATGCCAGCGCGACGACAATTCCCGCTCTGCGATAGACATCGCTGACGTGCGCCAGACGATCCTCGGCTTCCACCAGCCCCGCTGCGCGCACCATCTCTCCGATCGGAGTGCGAGAGTCGTTGGACCAGAAGATGCCGCGGCTCTTCCTGGTAATAGTGGAAGCCCACCCGCTCCCCGTAAAGCTTGTGCAAAGCTCCGCCATTTTGCAGTTTCGCGCTCCAGGGCAGGATGGCGTAGCTCAGATCGAATTCGTGCACCAACACCGTCTCCGGTGAACGGATCTGCGCGGCAATCCGGCCGGTGGGCTCGAACACCGAGGCATTCAACGACGATGTAGCACCGGTGCTGCCGCGCTGTGCGCGCAAATACCCCTTGGAGCGGGCCGTCGAGGGACGCCGCGTGGGCCAGCGCGTCTGCGCCGAGCTCGCCGGTAACTGCGACTTCCGGCAGAATCGCCAGGTCGAGCCCGCGGCCGTAACGAGTCTGTGACAGGGCTGCCACACGATCCACAATGCCGGCCAGATCATTGAGCCGTTTGTCGATCCCCGGATAATCGCCCCAGAAGCTCTGCACTACAGTGCCTGCGATCACCTTGCGCGGAGGCTGCAGGGAGTCGGTTGGCGACTTTGTCCCGCTCAGAAGTGGCGTCGAGGCGGCTGCGGCTCCAACAGATGTCAGGAAGCATCGTCTGTGCATACCAACATTCTGTCGTTCCAGAATACGCATATTGCGTGGGCAACACGTCAACGGTTGCTCCACACGATTTCGCTGCTGGCGACCGTGGGCGCCCAGTACCTCTCGATGTATTCGATCACCAGTTCGGTGCCGCGTTCGTGGCTGACGTGCGGATAGTCCGCGGGATTGTACATGCTGTCGGTGAGATCGCGCACGAGCACGCAGGACATGCCCCAGCGGGTCATCTGCTTGATCGCAAACGATCGGTTCAGCACGCACATGTTGACGTGGACACCCATGAACAGCACGGTCCGGATGCCGCGCATCCGCAGGTAGCTGTAGATTTCGGGGCCGCTGTCGGAAATCACGTCCTGAGGCGCGATGGTCAGCAACGGGCTTTCCCGCGTCCACGCCTTGCGAAAGCTGTCGCCGCTATCGCATCCGCCGCGGGAGTCATCGATCGGCAACGGCGGATCGTCGTGAGCCAGATCTTCCGGAGGCGGCACATGCGGCGCCTTCAGAATCGCGGCACGCTGCGGATAGTCTTTGTAGAAATCGATGGTTTCCGATGGCGCGTGGACAATGAGAACACCCGCCGCGCGCGCAGTTTTCAGAAACGGTTCCATGCTCGCTGCCAGCAGCGCCACCCGCCGAGTTGCGCCGCTGCACCAGTGCTGGTCCCACATATCGCAGATGATTATGGCGGCGTGCGCCGTGGCGAGGCGTTTCACCTCAATCCGCGCCTGCCCATTCGGGTTGCGGGTCCGAAGGGGCATCTCCAGCGCCTGCGGCCAGAGTGGGACGGCGGCCAGGGCCACCAGGATCAGCATGCGCATGGTTTAGATCTCCACGGCTCGGCGGGTTCCGTTCCACCGCACGCGCCGGCCGTGTTGCAGGGAGAGATTCGCGAGCTGCGCGATCAGCGCGGCCTGGAAGCCGATCTCCACTGGCGCAGTGGGAGTCTCGCGCGTCCTCACGCACTTGAGAAAGTTCGCGACGTGAACGTCAGTGGCATGGCCGAAGCCGCGTTCAGAAGCCCGGCTGATCGCCGGCGCGTCCTCTGCTCCCTGCGTGAATACCTGGCAGCTCTCACGGCCGATGTCCATGCGCGCCTTGTCCCCGTCCAGTTGGTTAAGCTGATCGTTCCGAAACTTGTACTTCATCGCGGCATAATTGATTTCGAACGCGGTGATGAAATCCTCTGGATACTCGGCGATCGCGACCACCGATTCGGGAGTGTCTACTCCGGGCATGTGCGGTTTGCCGGCCGATGCGTTTACCGCGATGGGATAAGTGGCATTCATCAGCAGATGAATGCCGTCGAACACGTGTGCGCCCTGGTCTGCCAGGATGCCGCCCGCGTAATCTGAGTAGAGCCGCCACTGGCGAAAGCGGTTGGCGTCGAACGGGCGGCGCGGCGCCGGACCCTGCCACTGCTCCCAGTCGAGCGGGCCGTCGAGTTTAGTCGCCAACGGCGTTTGCAGGCTGTTGTTGAGCCACCACGAGCGAATCATACGAACCCGCCCGAGCATGCCAGACGCAACGATGCGCCGCGCCTCCAGATACAGGTCGTAACTGCGCCGCTGCATGCCCACCTGCACAATGTTCCGCGACTTCTTCGCCGCGTCCACGAGTTCGACTCCCTGTTCCGGCGTCTGGCACAGCGGCTTCTCGATGTACACGTCCTTGCCGGCAGCAAGAGCATCGAGAAGCATGCGATGATGCCAGTGCTCGGGCGTGGCGATGAGCACGGCATCGATGTCGCGTTGCTCGAGCACCTGCCGGTAATCGCGGTACGGCTTCGCCTGCGAGCCCGCCGCGGCCGCTGCCTGGAGGGCTTGCTGCAGATTCGGCTCGTACACGTCGCAGATGGCGGAGACCTGAACGTCACCATTCTTCTGGAAAACGCCCATAACGAACGTGCCGCGGCTGCCGCTGCCGATCACCCCTAACCTCAGGTGATCGTCTGCCGCAGCCATGGCGGCGAGCGCCCCGCCGCCTGCCAGAAAGAAAGTTCGTCTTTTCATATCCGCTCGTTCGAGGTCAGTTTATTATGATCCTTGGCTCTGTCACGGCGCGAACTGATAGCGGCAGGCGCCTCCATGCTGGCTGCGCCGGCGGCCTTGCCCGCGCCGAAGATCGCCATCTTCTCCAAACACCTTCAGTTCATCACCGGGGAGCAACTGGCACAGACCGCGGCCGAGATCGGCTTTGACGGCGTGGATCTCACGGTCCGCCACGGCGGCCATGTGGAGCCGGCGCGCGTCGACAAGGATCTGCGGCCGATCGTGGAGCTGATGCGCGCGAACGGGCTCGACGTGCCCATGATCACTACCGACATCGTCGATGCCGACACGCCTTACGCCGCCGGCATACTGCGCGCCATGGCCTCGCTTGGCATCCGGCGGTATCGCTGGGGTGGGATGAGATACGTCGATCGAACGCCGCTGGCCAGTCAGCTCGATGCGCTCCGTCCGCGGGTCGTGGCTCTTGCGGCGCTGAACCGACAGTACAGCGTCGGAGCGATGTATCACACCCATTCGGGACGCAATCAGGTGGGGGCATCCATCTGGGACCTGCACGAACTGCTCAATGGGCTGGATCCGGAACTGGTAGGCGTGAACTACGACGTGGGACACGCGACCGTGGAAGGCGGCCTGGGCGGCTGGATTCACAGCTTCCGTATCACTGGACCTTACCTCCGGGGCATCGCGGTCAAGGATTTCCTGTGGGGCCGCAACCTGGATGGCGCATGGTCGCCGCACTGGAAACCGTTGGGCGAGGGCATGGTCCGCTTCCCGGAATTCTTCGCGATGGTCCGCGATGCTGCGTTTTCCGGACCGGTGCAGCTCCACTTCGAGTACCCGCTGGGCGGCGCCAACGACGGCGCCCGTACACTCACACTGCCGCGCGAGGACGTTCTCAGCGCGATGAAACGGGATCTCCGGCAATTGCGAATGTGGCTGGCCGCCTCGGGTGAGAGTGGAAAATGATGAGTCGTCGCACGTTTCTGGCCGCCTCCGGCGCCGTCGCGGGGGCGCCGGCCGTGATTGCAGGCCCGCGGCCTACCGACATTCGCATCGAGCAGGTCGAATACTCGTACGAGGAATATCTCTACCGCGCGCCCTACAAGTTCGGCGGCGTCGCGGTGGACCGCGTCACGCTGCTCAACGTTAAATGTATTGTGCGAGCCGCCGCCGGGCGTGCGGCGAAGGGATTCGGATCGATGCCGTTGGGCAATGTGTGGTCCTTTCCCTCCCGAGTTCTGAGCTACAACCAGACGCTTGGCGCGATGAAGGCGCTGGCGGGGCGAATCGCCGCGGTCACGCGCGGATATCGTGAATACGGCCACCCCCTCGACCTGAACGCCGCGCTCGAACCCGTTTATCTGAGCGCGGCGTCCGAGGTGACCACCGAGTTGAAGCTCGCCGAGCCGATTCCGAAGCTTTGCACGCTGGTCACGTGCAGTCCGTTCGATGCTGCCATTCACGATGCATTCGGGAAGGTGCACAGCCGGAGCACGTGGCACACGTATGGCGCGGACCTGTTGCCCGGCGATCTATCGCGTTATCTTGGCCCCGAGTACAGGGGCCACCGCTTATCTGACTATCTGCTGGCACGGCCCGTGGCCATGCTGCCGCTGTATCATTCCGTCGGTGCGCTCGATCCCCTCACCGATGCGGATGTGCGGGAGCCGCTTCGCGACGGCCTGCCGCAAACGTTGCCGCAGTGGATCGTATACAACGGCATCGACCGCATCAAGATCAAGCTGAATGGCGACGATCTGGCCTGGGATGTGAATCGCGTCGCGGCGATTCACCGGATAACCGCGGAAACGCAGGCGCGCCGCAACGTGCAGGAGTGGTTCTACTCGCTCGATTTCAACGAGCGATGCCGGAACGTGGACTACCTGCTGGAATTCATCCGCCGTTTACAGGAGACCAGCCCCGATGCGTTTCGCCGCATCCAGTACATCGAGCAGCCGACCGCCCGCGATTTGAACGCCAACCGCCAGAACGTCATGACCAAAGCCTCGAAGCTCGTGCCCGTTATCATCGATGAATCGCTCACGGGTCTCGACGCGCTGATGCTCGCGCAGCAGATGGGTTACACCGGGGCCGCGCTGAAGGTCTGCAAAGGCCAGTCGCAGGCTGTGCTGATGGCGGCGGCGGGGCAGATCCACAAGATGTTCCTGTGCGTTCAGGACCTCACCTGTCCCGGCGCATCATTGATTCACTCCGTTGGGCTGGCAGCACACGTCCCTGGAATAGCCGGGATCGAGGCCAACGCGCGCCAGTTTGTCCCTGCGGCCAACCGAGGCTGGGAGTCGCGCTTCCCAGGCATTTTCGTGATTAAAGACGGGCGAATCCGGACCACTGAGTTGAACGGCCCCGGACTCGGCGCGGTGGCGTGATGAGGCCCCTGTTTGTCCGTGCTGTGTCGGCGCAGGGAGCGGACGGGCTAACCGCGATCCGCCGGCCTCACATCCGACACAATTCTGCGAGATCCCGATAACTCACATTATCGGCGCATGCTTCGGTCGTCTCGCGAAGCAGTCTCAACTTCCAGATAGCCGTGAATCGGCCTGCCAAGCCGGCTTCCGTCCTGATCACCTGACTGATCCGGAGCGTTCTGTCCGAACCCGAATCATGTCGAGGCATGGAATCCTGATATCGTAATGCTCGATGCCGGCTCCTCGGCCCCAATACGACTTCATTCCCGGCAAAGTGATCAAATTCATCGCCCTGTTGCTCTTAAACGCCCTGGGGAGTGCGCGGGCGGCCGAGTTGCCTCTTCACACGGCTGATCATTGGATCGTGGATGCGAAGGGCAATCGCATAAAACTGGCGGGCGTGAACTGGTACGGTGCGGATAGCCGCGAGTTCTCGGTGGGAGGCCTGGCCTGTCGACCGCTCGCCACCATCGCCCACGAAGTGAGGTCCATGGGATTCAACAGCGTCCGCATCCCGTGGTCGAACGAGCTCGTCGAAACGAACCCGGTGGTACCCGACTACACGATCATTGCGAATCCCGCACTGGAGGGAAAGCGAGCTTTGGAGGTTCTGGATCTAACGGTAGATGCGCTCGTCCGGGAGGGATTGTATGTGATCCTGGATAATCACGTGAGTCGCGCCGACTGGTGCTGCTTTGAAGGCGATGGCAACGCACTCTGGCACAGCCCAACGTATCCGGAACAACGCTGGTTGGCGGACTGGCGCTTCATGGCCCGACGCTATAAGCATCAAAGATCCGTGATAGGTGCGGACCTGCGTAATGAACTACGTTTCGGCGCCACCTGGGGCGGTGAAGACCCCGCTTTCGACTGGCACGCCGCCGCCGAGCGTGGCGGCAACGCGATTCTCGCCGAGAATCCGAATTTGCTCATCTTCGTCGAAGGCGTCGACTACGCTCTCGACCTTGGCGGTTTTGCTCGTCTGCCCGTGAAACTGAATGTGCCAAATCGGTTGGTATACTCTGCGCACGACTACTCCTTTAGTCACCGAGGTATCCGCACATACGACGAATACGTAAAGACAGTGCGGGCGAAATGGGCCTTCCTCCGCCAGGAATCCGACGCGCCGCTCTGGATAGGCGAGTTTGGAACCTGCCAGGAGCCACGCTGCCTCGACAGTTCCGATCCAAAGCAGGAGGGCTTCTGGTTTCGGAACTTCATACGGTTCCTTCACGAGACCGATCTGGACTGGTGCTATTGGCCGCTCAACGGGACTCAGCTCAGCGGGCATACTCGGAGATACGGCGACCTTGAGGACTACGGCGTGCTGAACCGTGCCTACAATGGCCCAGCGTCAGAAGAGATGCTACATCTGTTGAGGAGCGTGCAGGGTCCGGCGAGCGCGAATGAACGTTTGCCTTGATCGAAAATCGGTGAACGGATGCTTGCCGACTTCACGTTCCTCATCCTCCTCGAGCGAGGTGTGCGCAACCGGTTTTCGTTATGCCTGGCTTGGCGGTCGAGACCGAGGGTACAAACAGAAATGAGTTTCCTCAATTACGATTGGTGGGAACGTTCAAAAGCCGACACTCCAGATGGGAGCTATTTCAAAGCGAGGTCGTCTACCTCCAGAAGATCTGGTGGACCGTGCTGTAGGCCCTCGACCTTCGTTCCAACTACCGCGACAACGGGAGCATGCAATTTTACTTTCTCGACGAACTTCTGGAAGTCTGGGTTTCTCATTTCAGGCGTGCTCAACGCCTCTAGTGCTGCGCTCGTGCCGTAGGGCCATATGCCAAACACAACGCAGACAAGATGCCTTGGCGCAAGTGGATTTGGCGTCACAATGATGAAACCACAGTCCTTAATTACATTGCCCTGCGGATCTTGTTCAGCAGAAAACTTTCGTTGGCCAATCACGGCATAGTGATCGGGGTAGACCATCTGAAGCCCGGTCGTACGGGCCATGATCCGACCTGTAACCTCATTAACGCTCGGGCCCCCAATCGACACAAAGCTTGTCAGAATTTTGTCACCGAAATCGTGGGGCTTATATAGCGTTACCTTCTTACGCCGGAATGTCCGCACGAAACTCTCGCGTAATAACGACATTCCCGCGCCATCATCCACACCGACCAGCAGCACGTTCCGCGGTATACGAACGGGCTTGTCCGTTCCGATTGGCGTAAACGCCTCAAGCTGGATACCTCCGATAACGATGGGGATGGACTTAGCTCCTTCCAGAATCGGATCCCACATTTCATGGGACGGTCTCTGCATCGACTGCAAGTAGGCCTCGGCCGCTTGGCGACCCAATATTCTCCCGAAATAGATACAGAGTGCGGCCGCGAGCGCCAACACAATGATCAAACTAGTGATAAAGCGCCAGTTCCTGCGCCTCTGTGTTTTGATGTTCGGTGGAGCTAGCGGTTTGTCGCCATTGAGGAATGGCATCCAGTTCTCCATGTAGTTCAGGTCATAAAAGTAGTCCGAGTGTCGGAATTTGGGGTGCGCTTGCTGGGTCAAGCACGCGGCCTGGCACTTAAATCCATACTTGCCGGACTGTCCCGCATCGTCCACGAACCAAACGACGAGCCCTGCCCAGAAGTCCTGCCCCCCGTATTGGTTGAGGACAGCGTTCACTTGACCGTTTTTCGCCAGATTATCCCATGGAAAATCGGTTGGAAGGATAGATCCACAGAGGATCATACGATCGAACTTGATTTCGGGATACTTGAGCAATGCCTCGCCCGCAATATACGTACCATAGCTGTGGGCAACTATCGAAGGAGGTCCTGCGCCAACCCTGTTGCATTCCTCGGCATAGTTCTTTACAAACTCGTCGATCCTATTTCGTCGAGCGTGCGGCCGCAGAAGCTGAAGCGCTCGGACGTAGCCGAAATCGCAAGGGTCCGGGATGAAACCGGCCTTGGCAAGAAGCGGAGTGACTTCCTTTTGCCACACGCCCCGCGTCCGTATGCCGTGCAGCGAGAACACGTACCTTGAGGCCATGTGACGTAACCTCTCTCTAGATCCTTTGCTCGACGGTGGACGGCTCGGCTTGCGTGGCCGACTCCGCAATTATCCCGAAACCTGGAGCAGCTTTGCCTCGCACTGCCGGATTGTCAACACCGATTTGTTTTAAGCAGTTCGCGATTGTTTCTCTGCCGGGAGTAACGATGGCCACACATAAGCGATGGCGGCCGCGCAAACGTCAGCGGTTGCCACCCCCAGATGGCTGTGCAGGTTATTATCCACTAGCATCCGTCAGGTGGCAGGAACTCGAGGATAAGCCCGATTCCAACGATGCGAGTGCTGAGCTGATCCCAGGGGTTAAATAGCCCCCCGCCGACCGTGATGCGAGCCATTGTCTGGCTTGTAGTTAGCGTTAGGGGGGCAGCGGCTGCCGCCGGGAGCGATGGGCAAGGGATTAGTTGGGCCGAACTACTCGGCTCGCATCGCGTTAACGGAGGATCATTCCCCGCCAGGCACGTAGTGCGTGATTTCCCTCAGAAATGAGCGCAAGGCGCAGAGTCAATGCGCATAGTTGCTATTCATTAGAAAGTTGTTGCAATGCGATCCACAAAAGGGATGAGATCAGGCGATAACTGACCAGTCAGCCACGATGATGACTCACATGATAGTCACAACCTGGTTAGCCGATGTTCAACCATTGGTTCGGGATGCTCCTGATTTCGATACAGAGAAGACTCTCCTCGGATGCCCTGTTACCGCCTTGTAACACTTTCGGTGTGGGGTCCGGAATATTACGCAACAAACGTTCGCATCGAAATCGACGTTGGTGAGTGACTGTTCTCAGATTGCTTCGCCATGCGCCCGCTCCCCTTCGTAAGCTATTGAGGGGATGAGACTTGTTGCCCGAACAGAGGATAGTACTGTGAAACGCCCCTGGCACAGCTCATCCGCCCGCTGACGTCTCGCGCGTCATCCGGGATGCTGGCCAACTTGCAGGGGCTAATCTCGTATTCACAATGCTCATCCAGAGTCACCTCGCCGGACTGCGGTTCCTTGTTGTACAGCGCAGCGTCGGTGAGAGACCGAGGGTGAGAGCCTGCACCAAGTCGAATTGCTGAACCTGTCCATTGGTATCCTGCGAGAGTCCCATGCTGAAACGCGTGATTCTGATTCTCGCCGCGGCGGCCGCGTCGTCGTGGGGGGCGTCCTGGTACTCCGTCCGTCTGGACGATCCGAAGGCGATATACCTCTCATCGGATAGCTTCCCCGTCCGCGGCGATGGCGTGGCTGACGACACCGCAGGCATTCAGTCGGCGATCGACAAGGTCCAGGAGACTACCCGCGAGGGGATTGTTTTCCTTCCCGAGGGCCGCTACCGGCTCACCAAAACCATTTACATCTGGCCGGGAATTCGCGTGATTGGTTATGGCGCCAGCCGGCCTGTCCTGGTGCTTGCGCCTAAGACTCCGGGCTACGGAGACGCCGGCAAAGAGAACCTGATGGTGTTCTTCGCCGGTGGACGGCCTGCGAATGGCCCACCCCGCGACGCCAGCCCGGGGACGTTTTATTCGGCGTTGAGCAACGTCGACATTGAGATCGGAGAAGGCAATCCGGGAGCAGTGGGCGTACGCGCCCACTACGCGCAGCACTGTTTCCTGGCGCACATGGATTTCCACATCGGCTCCGGCCTCGCGGGCATCCATGAGGCCGGCAATGTGGCCGAGGATGTGCATTTCTACGGTGGCCGGTACGCCATCTGGACGCGCACGCCTTCACCAGGCTGGCAGTTCACGGTGGTGGATGGCACGTTCGAAGGGCAGCGCGAAGCAGCCATCCAGGAAGGCGCGGCCGGGCTTACGCTCGTCCGCCCTCGGTTCAGGAACGTTCCCACCGCCATCGCCATCGATCCCGGTTTCCCGGATGAGCTCTGGGTGAAGGACGCGCGCTTCGAAGACATTTCGGGGCCTGCGGTGATTGTGAGCCTCAAGGACAGCCCTCGCACCGAGATCAACATCGAGAATGCGGTCTGCCGCGCGGTTCCGACGTTCGCCTTGTTTCGCGAGAGCGGCCGCAAGGTTGCCGGGCCAGGGGCGATTTACGGCGTAAAGGTGTTCTCTCACGGCCTGAATTTCCGCGATATTGGGGCCGTTCCACAGACCAGGGACATTTTCCAGACCTCGGCCCTCAACGCCATGCCCGCGCCCGCCAGATCCGATCTGCCCGATCTGCCGGACCGCGATACGTGGGTGAACATCAGGTCGCTGGGCGCCAAGGGCGATGGCGCGTCGGACGATACCGAAATTCTGCGCAAGGCTATCGCCGATCATCGCACCATCTACTTTCCCATGGGACGGTACGTGGTCAGCAACACCATTACGCTGAAGCCGGACACGGTATTGATTGGCCTGCACCCCAGCGCGACGCAAATCGATCTGCTCGATTCGACGCCCGCGTTTCAGGGCGTTGGCTCGCCCCGGCCGCTGATCGAGGCGCCCCGGGGCGGGACGAACATCCTGATCGGGATTGGCCTGTACACCAACGGCATCAACCCGCGCGCGGTGGCGGCGAAGTGGATGGCGGGCGCCGACTCGATGATGAACGACGTCCGCTTTCTGGGCGGGCACGGCACCAACAAGGCCGATGGCATCGCGCGACAACCCGTACAACAACACGCACACGGCCGACCCCGACCTGAACCGGCGCTGGGATGGCCAGTACCCCAGTCTTTGGGTCACCGATGGAGGTGGAGGAACGTTTTTCGATATCTGGACCCCCAGCACCTTCGCGCAGGCCGGCATGCTGGTGTCCAACACATCCACCGAGGGGCGCGTGTATGAGATGTCCAGTGAGCATCACGTCCGCCACGAGGTGCAGTTGCACAACGTGTCGAACTGGCGGATCTACGCCTTGCAGACCGAGGAGGAACGCGGCGAAGGCGGCTTCGCGATGCCGCTGGAGATTGATGGCTCCAGCAACATCACGGTGGCCAATTTCCACATCTACCGGGTGGTCAGCAGCTTTCAGCCATTCCCGTGGGCGATCAAGGTTTCCAGTTCGAAGAATATCCGGTTCCGGAACGTCCACTGCTACAGCAATAGCAAGGTCTCCTTCGACGACGCGGTGTACGACCAGACGCACGAAGTCGAGATCCGCCAGCGCGAGTTCGCGTGGCTGAACCTTTCGGGTAACCCGCCGGCCGCGCATGCCGCCGGCGCTCACGTGGAGAAGTTGGCCGGGGGGTTCTTCAACATCTCCGGTGGAGCTGTGGACCCCGCCGGCGACTTCTATTTTGTGGACGCTCACTGGCAGCGGATCTATCGATGGTCGATGGCCCGCCGCCAGCTCTCCGTTGTGCGCGACAATCCTTTGGACCCGATTAACCTTGCATTCGATCGGGCTGGGAACCTGATGGTCATCTCGTACGCCGGCAATGGAACCGTGTACTCGTTCAAGCCGGGAGCGCCGGATGACGGCAACATTACCCTGCTGAAACCCGCGCCGGTGGTGCAGCGGCCCGGCCTGCGTGCCATCTTACCGGCCGGCTACTGGCGCCTGAATCCAGCCACGTTCCAGCAGCCGGCCTGGCAGTACCTTTCTCCGGACGGCACTACGTTCATAGCGGCCGGGCAGGACTTCGTGAGTGGCGCGGTTGCGTGGAACATTAAGACCAGCGCCTTGCTTCGTGCATTCGGGCTGGCTTCGGCGGTTCCTGGAAAGCCGTTCTACATTACCGACGAAGCTGAGGTGAAGACGTGGGTGGGAACAGTGCAGCCGGACGGAAGCCTGGTGGATCTGAAGGTCTTTGTGAACCAGGGCGGCGAGAGCGTCACTACGGACGCGCACGGTAAGGTCTACATTGCCGCCGGTCAGGTCTACGTGTACCAGCCTTCGGGTAGGCTGGTGGAGACGATTGAAGTTCCGGAGAGGCCGCTACAGGTGGTGTTTGGCGGCAGGGATGGACAGACCCTGTTCATTCCGGCGCGCACTTCCTTATACGCCGTGCGCACGCCAGTCGTGGGGCGCTAGTCTTCCGATTTTTCACGTTTACGCGCCATTCTCCGAGTGGCCGACTTATCGTTCTCACTCCGCACAGCAGTGTCGGTAATATTGTTTTTAGTTTTTCAACGAAAAAGCAATTACTTCATCCGATACCGGGCCATCAAAAAATCCCCCGCCGCCCGCCGCGATCACCACAATCTGCCTCCCGGTCTTCGGGTCGAGGCAGGTCATGGGCAGGGCGTGGCCGCTCGCCGGAAGCTCCGCCGACCATAATTCCTGCCCTGTTCGTGCATTAAATGCGCGGAAGCGCCGGTCGGTCGTGGACGCAATAAACAGCAGCCCGCCAGCGGTCACAATGGACCCGCCGATATTCGGCGTGCCGGTTTCCGGAAGGCCATGGCCGGCCAGCTCCGGCACATTCCCAAGCGTGTGCTGCCAGCGAATCGTGCCGGTGTTCAGGTCGATCGCGGTCAGCTTGCCCCACGGCGGCTTTTGGCACGGCCATCCGTTCTGGTCCCAGAATCGCGCGTACTCGCCGTGCGGGCTCGTCCGTCGATAGCGCTCCGGCGCGCCCTCCGGTTCCGGCGACATTGCCCCCAGCGCGCCCAGCTCGTTGGTGTTGACATAAAACAGACCCGACCGGGGATCGAACGATCCGCCCGACCACGTCGCGCCGCCCAGTGTCCCCGGCAGCACCAGCGTAAACTTCAGTCCGTAGGGCGTAAACATCCCGCGGTTCGAAACGTAATTGAACAAATCGCGGCAGTAACGCGCCGATTCCGGCGTCACATCGGCCAGGTCATCGCGCGTGACTGTCATGCGTGACAGCGGAGGCGGCTTCACCGGAAACGGCTGCGTGGGCCAGGTCTGCTCGCCGGGAACGTCCGTCTGCGGGACCGGGCGTTCCTCCACCGGAAACAGCGGCTTTCCGGTGAGCCGGTCGAGCACGAACACAAAACCCATTTTGGTGACCTCCACCAGCGCGGGAATCTCGCGGCCGCCGCGCCTGACGGTGACCAGCGTCGGCTGCGCCGGGGGATCGTAATCCCACACGTCGTGGTGCACCACCTGAAAATGCCACAGCACTTTCCCGGTGGCCGCGTCCAGCGCGACGATGCAGTTGGAGTAAAGATCCGCGCCCTTGCGGTCTGCGCCGTAGAAGTCGTAGGAAGCCGAGCCAATCGGCAGAAAAATCATGCCGCGCTCCGTGTCCACGCTGGCGAGCGACCACGCGTTCACGCCGGTGCGGTCCTGCCAGGCGTCGGGCGCCCACGTCTCATGGCCCGCTTCGCCGGGCTGCGGCACGGTGTGGAACGTCCATACCAGCTTGCCCGTGCGCGCGTTGAATGCCCGGATCAGGCCGCTCGGCCCACGGGATGGATATTCCGGGACTGCCGATCCGCAGATCACCAGATCGCGCCACACAGCCGGCGGCGAGGACATCTCGTATTGGGCGCCGGGAAACTTGTCGGCCGCGCCAGGCCGCAGAAGTACGGCGCCATTATCGCCGAAATCGGACCGCGGCCGGCCCGTGCGCGCGTCCACCTCAATCAGCCGGCCATCAACTGTCCCGTAAACAATGCGCCGGTCGGCGCCCGACGCATCCTGCCAGTACGCGACTCCGCGGCTCGCGTCGAATTTACGTTTTGCTGCTCCGGCCTGCGGGTCGTATTTCCAGATCTCGCGGCCGGTGCCCGGATCGAGCGCGATCAGGCGGCTGCTCGGCGTAGCAAAATAAAGCACGCCATTCACGTCGAGCGGAGTCGCCTCGAACGCCGCAATGCGATGCCGCTGCGTGCTGACCGCGCCATTGGGAACTTCGCCGGTGTGATAAATCCACGCGGGGCTCAGGCGGGCAACATTGGTGGTGTTGATCTGATCGAGCGTGGAATATCGCGTGCCGCCCGCGTCACCGCCCCAGTACCGCCATTCCTTCCCCGTCCCCCCAGCTGCCGATAAAACAAAAACGAGGGTGATCGCAAAACGAGTCATCATTCCCGTAAGGGCCAGTGTAAAGCGAATTGAACAACCATGCAGGCTGAAAGCCTGCTCTACGACGTGGTCGCGACGACTTCGAAGTCCTTCCGCTCGGCGGTGCGAATTACGACCGCGTCGCCGTGCGTTCCGCCGAGAGTCCCAGGCTCGCCGTTCACCGTTACCGCGCGGATCTTCATCTCAGCCGGCAGGCGAAGCTTCACCTGCAGCTCGCGCGGCGCGCCGGCGCGTTCCAGACGTACCGTCGCCCGCACGCGCTGGCCTTCCCTGACAAGCCGGAAGTCGACCCTCCCCCACCGCGTCGGCGCTCGATCGATGCGGATCTCCGCGCCCGACGCCACCCAATCCCGCGGCAGGCCCCGGCCGAGGTACAGCCGTTCGTCGTCGGAATCCTCCAGCACCAGCATCCAGCGGACCAGCAGTGGAATCGTCTGCTGGGCCGGAATGCAGAACGTCGCCGTGTCTCCGGTGATGCCGGCCACTTCGCCGGCGGTCCAGCTCCCGCGCGTGTGATCGTGATAGCGGTGCGAGTAGAGGAACAGAAGGTACTCTTCGACGCGGTCGAGCCGCAGCAGCATTTGCGCGTAGCCGTAGGAGATGAAGCCGAGAATATCGCGCCCGGCGGGGTGCGCCGGCTCCACGTTGGCCACGACGCCCAGCGTCGTCGCGCCGTACCCGCGCATGCAGTCGATGACCAGGTGGGCGAGGTCGGGCGGCAGCACGTCAGCCTGCAGCAGCTCCGAGTACGGCCGGTGCGCCCACTGCTGCGTACTCGGGCGCTCCTTTGCCATGGCCTCGCGGAACGGAGTGCGCGTGCCCGGCAGAGGGGCAATATACGGCGGCGTCATATCGCGCTGGACGTTCTGCCGCATGCTTTCGATCAGCTGCCGTTGCAACACGTCGCTGTGCCGGCGCCACTCGCTCGCATCCCGATCGCCCGGCCACACGCTGGCGAGATCGCGCAGGCCCCGCACAGTCATGGCGCTGTTGCCGAAATACGGCTGCCACCAGATCATGGGACGCGGCATCAGGCAGGAATCCGATCTCGCTCCAGCCGTGGATCAGGCCAAAGCCCGGGTCGGTCCGCGCCAGCCGCAGACTCTCATCGTGCAGCGCCAGCAGCAGCCCCGCGGTGGCGCGGATTTTCGCCTCGTGACGGCGCAACAGAGCAGCATCGCGCGTGTAGTTGTAGTAGCGCGCAAGGAGCGACAGCATCAGACCGAACTGCGCCGTTTCCGGACCGCGCATGTTCACTACGCCGGATGGCTCCACGAAATCGCTGAAGTAGTTGTCGATTACCGCGCCGGCCATCTCGGAGCGGCCCCATTCCAGGTTCGTGTATACCGCGCTGGTAAAGATGTCCTGGAAGCCGTCGTATTCAGAGCCGTAGTAATCGCGATCCACCGCGCCGTATTTCGGATACACGCCGCCGGGCCGCACCATCAGCTCGCGGGCAAAGGCGTGACGCGTTATATCCACCCACGAGCCGGCGGGAAGCGCAGCAGGCGCGAGATCGGCAAGCTGCCGGTCCCAGTAATCGGCGAAAACCAGCAGGGCGCGATAGAACGCTTCCGGCGGCGGATCGTGGCGCGCGGGCGGGAATGCGGGATAGGTGTGCCCGTACACAACCCTGACCACGGCGCCGTTCCTGATCAGCGTCGTGCGGTGCCAGGTCTGCACGATGAACTTGTCGCGCGCCTCGACGTCGCCGAAGACGATGACCTCGCACCAGCCTCCGTCTGCCGTCGCGACGACCTTGCGAACCGCGGGCATCCAGCCTCCGAGCAGACCCTCGAACAGCCGCTTCGACCGGAGAGCCTCGGCAAGCTCCGGCATTTCCTGCATGGGATGGTACGTGCGCGTGTTGCCGCCGTAGAAAACGGGCGCGGTATCGTATGCTTCCTTTGTGCCGACAAAGCTGGTCCACTCGGAGCGTCTCTGGTCGCGTGCCGAACCGAGAGGAGGCACCGCGGATTTCACCATTTCTGGGTCGGGGTCGCCATGGGCCAGCAGGCGCTCGGCGAGCAGATCCGTGTTGGCGAGTCCGATGTCGTGCAGACTCAGGCCGAGATAAGGCGGCGTTGCTTCGGCGAAGGTGGCCTCGGCCGTTTTGGCGAGCACGCGTTTCCGGCCCTGAGAAGAGATGAAGGTGATGGCGCCGTCTCGGTCGCGCACGTTCTCGAACACTTTCCAGGTGGCCGGCCCGAGCGTGAATTCACACGCCGGCGTAGCGGGCTGTTCCGGCGCGTCTGCCGCGATCTGGCCGCCGGAAGCCATTGCCGCGGCAACGCCTTGCAGGAACTGTCTTCTGTCCATCCGCTTAGTAAGTTTACTGAGCCGCGACTGTGAAGGAGCGGTACGCTACAGCGAGTCGTTACCGCTCCTTTACAGTCGCGGCTCAGTTTGGTACCTTCAGCTAAAGATTATAGATTATATGTTACCGACGCGAGCTCTCTGCTTCTGCTTCCTTTTCGCGCTGCTGAACCTTCGCGCTCAGGGCAGGCTCGACGACTACAAGCGGGCCATCGCCCTGCGGAAGAGCGTGGAAGGCCTGGCGCTGAACATGCCGGACCATGCCACCTGGATCGAAGGCACGGATCAGTTCTGCTACCGCCGGTCGGTGAAGGATGGGCACGAGTTCGTGCTGGTGGATGCCGCCACGCTCGCCAGAAAGCCCGCGTTCGATCATGAGCGCCTGGCGGCGTCGCTTTCGAAGGCTACCGGCCAGACCTACACGGCGCACAAGCTGCCATTCCCCGTGGTCGAGTTTCGTGACAAAGGGCAGGCCATAGAAGTACCCGCCGCGGACTTCTCCTGGAAATGCAGCCTCGCCGATTACGCCTGCCAGAAGACAGGTCCCGCGCCGTGGCAATTCCAGCGGCACACGAAAGCGCAGCCAGACACGCCCGAGCCAAAACCGGAGCCGGCCGTGTCGCCCGATGGAAAGTGGGAGGCCATCATCCTGAACTTCAACGTCTATGTGCGGCCCAAAGGCAAGCATGAAGGCGTACCTCTGAGCTACGACGGATCGGAAAACAATTACTACGCGCGCGAAACCATCGCATGGTCGCCGGATTCGAAAAAGCTGGCAGCGTACCGCATTCGCCCGGGCTATCGCCGCCGCATCCAGTACATCGAGTCGTCGCCCGAGGATCAACTCCAGCCAAAGACCTTCAGCATCGAGTACGCCAAGCCGGGCGACACGCTCGATCTGCCGCAGCCGGCGCTCTTCGACGTCGCTGCGCGCTCGCAGGTCAATCTCGATAACTCGCTCTTTCCGAACCCGTACGAAATGTCAGCACCGGTGTGGCGAAAGGACAGCCACGCGTTCACTTTCGAATACAATCAGCGCGGGCATCAGGCGTATCGCGTGCTGGAGGCCGACGCGGCCAGCGGCCATGTGCGGGCGCTCATCGACGAAGAGAGCAAGACCTTCTTCTGCTACTCGGGCAAGATGTACCGGCACGACGTGGATGACGGCAAGCTGATTATCTGGATGTCGGAACGGGACGGATGGAACCACCTGTACCTGTACGACGGCGCCACCGGCCAGGTGCTGAATCAGATCACCAAAGGCGAGTGGGTTGTGCGCGGCGTGGACAAGGTGGACGACGAGCACCGGCAGATCTACTTTCACGCCAGCGGCATGCATACGGGCGAAGATCCGTATTTCGAGCACTACTTCCGGGTGAACTTCGATGGCAGCGGGCTGACGGCATTCACCGAGGCGGGCGCGGATCACCACGTGAGCTTCTCGTCCGACCTCAAGTATTATGTGGATACCGCGTCGCGCGTGGACATGGCTCCAGTCTCGGTGCTACGCAGCGCCGCGGACGGCAAAGCGCTGGTGGAGCTGGAGCGGACCGATATCGGCGCCCTGGTGAAAAGCGGCTGGAGGGCGCCGGAGCCGTTCTCGGCGAAGGGCCGCGACGGTAAGACCGACATCTGGGGCGTCATCATGCGGCCAACCAATTTCAACCCGTCGCTGAAGTATCCCGTGGTGGAGCTGATCTACGCGGGCCCCCAGGATTCGTTCGTGCCCAAAGCGTTCAGCCCTTACTATTCGATGCAGTCGCTGGCCGAGCTAGGATTCGTGGTCGTGCAGATTGACGGCATGGGCACATCCAATCGGTCCAAAGCCTTCCACGACGTCTGCTGGAAGAACCTGGCCGACGCGGGCTTTCCCGACCGAATCCTCTGGCATAAAGCCGTCGCCGCGAAGTATCCGTGGTACGACATTACGCGGGTCGGCATTTACGGGCACTCCGCGGGAGGTCAGAGCGCAATGGGCGCGCTGCTGTTCCATCCGGAATTCTACAAAGCTGCGGTAGCCACCTCGGGCTGCCATGATAACCGCATGGACAAGATCTGGTGGAATGAGCAATGGATGGGCTTGCCGCTCGGTCCGCAGTACATCGCCTCGTCAAACGTCGAGAACGCTCACCGGCTCAAAGGCCGGCTGCTGCTGTCGGTGGGGGAGTTGGATGAAAACGTGGACCCCGCATCCACCATGCAGGTGGTGAACGCGCTGATCAAGGCAGGCAAGACGTTCGATTTTGTGTTTCTGCCAGGGCAGGGGCACACCCCCGGCGGACCGTGGGGCGATCGCCGGCGCTACGATTTCTTCGTCCACTGGCTGCTCGGCGTGGAACCTCCGGACTGGAACGAGCTCCCACTTGCGCTGGAGGCGCCGGAACCGTGGTAAGCAAAAGTAAGTTCGCAGGCCAAAGGCCTACTCCACTGTTGTGGAGCAGGCGTTTTCGCCTGCATTGGACACTAGCCGTGCTGCCCGCGCTCGTATTGAGCGCTCTTCCAGCCTCCGCACAGGACTATCCGATTCGACCTGTTCCTTTCACCGCCGTTCACCTGAACGACGTCTTCTGGGCCCCTAAGATCGAGACGAACCGCAAGGTCAGCATCCCTTACGCCTTTCAGAAATGTGAGGAGACCGGGCGAGTGGAGAATTTCGTCCACGCGGCGGAGGCGTTGCGCGGCCAGATCTCGCCGGCCGACCGCAAGATCCCGCCCTATCCCTTCGACGACTCCGACCTTTACAAGATCATTGAAGGGGCATCGTACACGCTCAGCGTCAGGCCCGATCCCGCGCTGGAGTTATATGTCGAGAGCCTGATCGTGAAGATCGGCGCGGCGCAGGAATCCGACGGCTACCTCTACACCGCTCGCACCATCGATCCCGAGCATCCGCACAAGTGGGCGGGACCGGAACGCTGGGTGGATGAAGAGGTCCTCAGTCACGAGCTCTACAATCTGGGGCATCTATATGAGGCCGCCGTGGCCTGGTATCAGGCGACGGGAAAGCGCTCGCTGCTGGACATCGCGCTGCGGTCGGCGAATCTCCTGTGCGATACGTTCGGGCCCGGCAAGCGTGTGATCTGGCCCGGCCACCAGATCGTGGAGATGGGCCTCGTCAAACTGTACCGGGTCACCGGCGACGAGCGCTATCTGAATCTGGCGAAGTTCATGCTCGATTCGCGCGGGCCGGGCGGGGACGCTTACAACCAGGCGAATCTCCGCGTAGTGGATCAGACCATTGCCGAGGGCCACGCCGTGCGCGCCACCTACATGTACTCGGGAATGGCGGACGTGGCGGCCATGACCGGTGACACCGCCTACGTTCATGCCATCGACAAAATCTGGGACAACGTGGTGGAGAAGAAGCTCTACATTACCGGCGGCATCGGCGCCATCGGGGCCGGCGAAGCTTTTGGCGACGATTACGAGTTGCCGAACCTGACCGCTTACAGCGAGACCTGCGCCGCCGTGGGAAATGACTTCTGGAACGAGCGGCTGTTCCTGCTGCACGGCGATGCGAAGTACGTCGACGTGATGGAACGCACGCTGTACAACGGCCTGATCTCAGGCGTGGCACTCGATGGGAAATCGTTCTTCTATCAGAATCCGCTGGAGTCGACGGGCCGCAGAGGCCGCAGTCCATGGTTCGGCGTGGCCTGCTGTCCAGGCAATATCACTCGGTTCATGGCCTCGGTGCCGGGATACGTTTACGCGCTGGCCAATGACACGGTGTATGTGAACCTGTTCGCCGCCGGCGACGCCGAAATCAAAATGGGCAGCCGCACGGTGAAGATGCGGCAGGAAACCCAATATCCGTGGGACGGGCGTGTGAACATCTCTGTGGACCCCGGCGCGCCGGCCAGGTTCACCATCAAAGTACGCATCCCCGGATGGGCCGGAAACGAAGCCGTTCCGAGCGATCTCTATCGCTTCGCGGACAGGGTGAACCAGCCGGTGAAGCTCAGCGTCAATGGCCGCGCCGTGGCGATGGACCTCGACAAGGGCTACGCCACTCTCAGTCGCGCGTGGAAAACCGGTGATGTGATCGATCTCGATTTGCCCATGCCCGTTCGCCGGGTTGTCGCCAATCCGAAGGTGGAGGCGGATCGCGGCCGCGTGGCCATCCAGCGCGGTCCCATTGTTTTCGCGGTCGAGGGCGTCGATTATCCGGATCACAAAGTGCGCGATCTCATGCTTCCCGACGCCGCTAAGCTGACCGCCGAATTCGAGCGGGCAATGCTGAACGGAGTGGAGGTGGTGAAGGGCGCCGCTGTTGCGCTGGCCTGGAATTCCGCGGGCGAGCTGACGCGCAGGGACGAAGCGTTCACGGCGATTCCGTATTATGCGTGGGCCAATCGCGGACGGGATCAGATGGCGGTCTGGATCCCGGACGAGGAGTCTGCCGCGCGGCCGACCCCGTGGCCGACGCTCGCCATGAAGAGCGTGGTGGAGGCATCGAAGGGTGGCCAGCGGGTTACCGGTGAGGGCATGGAAAAACATCCGCAAGCCGTGAACGATGGCGAGGAGCCCACCTCGTCCAGCGATGCGGCTTCGTACTTCGACTGGTGGCCGGAGAAAGGGAAAACGGAATGGCTGGAGTATCGGTTCCCGCAGGCCTCCACCGTGCACGGCGTGCAGGTCTACTGGTTCGACGACACCGGCCGCGGCGAGGTCCGCGTTCCCGCTTCCTGGCGCGTTCTCTATCAGGATGGGGACGAGTGGAAGCCGGTGGAGAACGCGGGTGCGTGGGGAGTAGCGAAGGATCGGTTTAACGAGGTCAGCTTCCAGCCGGTCTCGACCAGCGGCCTGCGTCTTGAAGTGACCATGCAACCTGCGTGGTCGGCCGGGGTGGAGAAGTGGAAGGTGGAATAAGCTGGCTCAGAAACGCGTTACAGAGCCGCGACCGTAAGGGAGTTCGATATGGCCCTTTCAGGGCGGCAATCAGGGGATGAAAATACCGCTTCAGGGCGTGGGGCAGACGATCGGTTTATGTCGTCTGCCTCTTCGAGTGCCCGGGCAATGGCAGACGACAAAACTCGATCGTCTGCCCCACGGGGAGGGGAAGGTACATTTTCAGAGGAAGCGGTCCCGCAACGCAACTTATGACTCGACGACAAGCGCTCGGCCGCGTTGGCATTGCCGGTGCGGGGGCGTTGGCCATGGAGCGAAACGGCCGCTCCGAGAGCGACGGTCTGCTCATCGCCGGCCGGCCGGTGGAGATCGCGTTCACCACGATCAGCCGTTGCACCGTGCGCATCACAGCGCAGGCTGTCGAGAACGGGCAGCCGCAGCCGATTCCATCCGACGGAGCGCTGGTCAGGAAGGATTGGGGGCAGCCCGTGGCCCGGCTGCGCACTCCGAGCGCAAGCACCGTGCGGTGCGGCGAACTGATGCTGCGGCTGATGGACGACCCGGCAACCATCAGGGTGGAAGGCAAAGGCGGACGCCTCGCGCAGGAGCTGCGATGCGATCCGGCATCCGGCACTATCTCGTTTCAAATGGGCAATGGGCCTGTGCTGGGTCTGGGACAGGGCGGGCCGCAGTTCGACCGCCGCGGCAATCTGGACCGAATGTCGAGCGGCCAGGGCGGCTACAAGCTCGGAACGCACGGCGCGAAAGTGCCCATCCAGTTCGTGATTGGCGCCTCCGGTTGGGCGATGTTCGTGCATTATCCGGTGGGCGCGTTCAACCTGACCGGTGACGACGGCCGAGTGCAACCCGCGAATCCGGCAGCGGCCCTGCCACTCGACGTCTTTGTAATCGCAACATCCGATCCCGCGGAGATCATGCGCGAGTATGCGCGCATCACCGGTTATGCGGAGATGCCGCCCTTGTGGTCATTGGGTTATCAGCAGTCTCATCGAACGCTGGGGCCGCCGGAGGAGATCCTCGAGGAGGCCAGGATATTCCGCGAGAAGAAAATGCCGTGCGATGCGCTGATCTATCTCGGCACCGACTTCTGTCCCAACGGCTGGAACACGCATAACGGCGAATTCACGTGGAACGCGAAGGCGTTCCCGGATCCGCCCGCCGCCATCCAGGAGTTGCATCGCCGGCATTTCAAGGTGGCGCTGCACATCGTCGTCGAAGGCCGCCATTTCTCCGGGACCGTAAAGGATGCCTGCACCGCGGCGCCACAGCCGACCGGGCGCCTGCCCGATGGTCACTGGCCCGCCGACCGTCAGGTGGCCTGTTACTGGCCGGCGCACAAGCCGCTTCTGGACCTGGGCGTGGACGGCTGGTGGCCCGATCAGGGCGACGACTACGATGCACCATCCCGACTGGCCCGCATCCGCATGTATTTCGAGGGTACCCAGATGTACCGGCCGAATGAGCGTGTCTACGCGCTGCACCGCAACGGATATGCGGGCATGCAGCGGTTTGCGGCGTTCCTGTGGTCGGGTGACGTGCTGTCGAGATGGGAGACGCTGAAGACGCACATCCCGGTGGCGATCAATGCCGGCCTCAGCGGCATTCCTTATTGGGGAACCGACATCGGCGGATTCATTCCTACCGACGAGTTCACGGGAGAGCTGTTCGCGCGCTGGTTTCAGTTTGCGGCGTTCAATCCTCTGTTCCGCTCGCATGGGCGCGACTGGCGCCTGCACCTGCCGTGGGGCTGGACCACCGGCGAAATCGGATACCCGGAAACGCCCAGCTATCACCCCGATCCAAAGGAGCTCCACAACCCGCTGATTGAGCCCATCTGCCGGAAGTATCTGGAGCTGCGTTACCGGATGATGCCGTATTTATATTCGGCGGTGAAAGAGACCTGCGAGACCGGAATGCCGGTTATCCGCGCGCTCTGGCTGCATTATCCCGATGACGCGGTCGCCGTGGCTCGCGGCGACGAGTACCTGTATGGGCGCCACGTCCTGGTTGCTCCGGTGGTGGAGCGGGGCGCAACATCACGGTCTGTCTGGCTGCCTCGCGGGACATGGTATGACTTCTGGACAGAAGAACGCGTGGAAGGCGGCCGCGAGATTACGCGCAGGGTTGACCTGTCTACGATCCCGCTGTATGTCCGTGCCGGGGCCATTCTGCCGATGGGGCCCGTGAAGCAGTACACGGACGAGAAGGTGGAAGGTGCGCTCACTCTGCGGGTGCACCCAGGCGCAGGCGGATCCTTCTCCATGTATGAGGATGACGGGATGACGTTCAACTACCGCAACGGCGACTTCATGCGAATGGATGCGGAATGGGACGATGTGAAACGGCGCCTGCGGCTTCGGCTCGGCCCCGGCGCGCGGATGATGGGCGCGCCGAAGCGCAACATCGAGGTGCGGCTGGCGGGAGCGTCGTCAAGCCGCGCGGTGGTCTTCGATGGCAGGCCAGTCGAGGTGGCGCTGTAACGTCCTGGTGCCCAGCCCTTCCGTGCCGGGCCACCAGCTTTAGAAAGCTCGCACGACCCGTCTACAATAGAGGCCGAGGACACATACGATGCCACGCCAGTTCGATGTCGTGATTGAGCGCGATGCAGAGGGCTATTACGTAGCCTCGGTTCCCCAAATCCCGGCGTGCCACACGCAGGCGCGGTCCCTCGACGAAGTCACCGAGCGCATTCGTGAAGCCATCGAATTGTGTCTGGAAGTGGAAGGCACGCCGGGACAGGATCTGGAGTTCATAGGCATTCAGCGCGTGACCATCGCTGCATGAGCCGGAGGAGTCTCGGGTCACCGGCTCTAACCTCATTGCCGCGCTCGCAAAGGCCGGTTTCCGCGTTCTACGCTTCAAGGGCAGCCATCACTTCCTCCGCCACGATGATGGCGAAGCACGGTCGTGCCCGCGCACTCGGGCGAGACTCCTGGTCCCGGCCTCCTTCACAAGATCCTTCGGGACTGCCAATTGACGGCCGAGCAGCTCACGGAACTTCTGTAGAGCGATTACTCACCATAAACGCTATGCAGCCGGCCATCGGCGTTCACCTCGGGTTACACTACCCCCGTGCACGTTCTGGAGTTCACTCTTCCCGCAGCAGGATCATCGGGTCCACTGACATCGCCTTTTGCGCCGGAATCCACGCGGCAGCCAGCCCCAGCATCAGCATCGTGAGCACCACTCCGCCCAGCACCAGCGGATCCTTCGGCGTCGCCTGATACACGATGTACGACAGCACCTTAGTAGCCACAATGCCCAGTGCCAATCCCGCCGCCGAGCCCAATGACAGCAACACGAACGCCCGTCCCAATGCCGCCTTCAGCACCTGCTTCCGCCGCGCGCCCAGCGCGATACGAATCCCGAGCTCGCGCAGCCGCTTGCTCACCGTGTAGGATGCCATGCCGAAAATTCCTGTCGCCGCCAGCATCGCGCCCAGCAGCCCGAGCACGCCCAGAGCCACCGCGGCCACGCGCGCGGCAAACAGCGCTGAACTCATTTCCTGGTTCCACGTCTTCACGACGAAAGGCAAGGCCGGGTCCAGCGCATGCAACGTGCGGTGCAGCGCACTCGCAATCTCTTCCGGATCGCGCCCCGACCGCACCAGCAGCCACGTGCCGCTCGTCGGCTGCTGCAGAAAGGAAAAGAACATCGCCGGCTGTTGGTCCTCTGTCAGCGTCCGGTATTTCCCGTCTTCCACCACGCCCACCACTTCCGCCCGCGTTCCGCCCCAGAACTTGAAATGCCCGCCGATCGCTTTAGCCATTGACCCGAAAACCTTGAGCGCAAACTGCCGATTCACCAGAGCCACTTTGGGCGCCTTGCTATCGTCGTGGAGGGTCAGGTTTCTTCCCGCCAGCAGCATCGTCCCCGCGGCTTCCAGGTAGCCGGGCGAAATGCTGTAGTCCATGGCGTCCGCTGCCTGATTGGTCGGTCGATAATCGGTGGTGCTGTCGGTGTAAACATACGAGTCGCCGCCGCCCAGGCCCAGTGGCGGGTGGTTCGTATAGCCCACAGCGGTCACGCCCGGGATGGTCGCTGCTGCATCCAGCATGGTCCGCTGCATGTGCGGCAGCCGCTGGTCGGCGTAGCCCGCCATGTGCAGGTCGCTCTCCACGAGCATCACGTTCTGCGGCACAAAACCGAAATTGCTGTGGAGCGATCGCGTCAGCCCGCGCACGGCCACCAGCGAAGACGTCACCAGCACCGCACAGATGGCAATCTGCACGGCCAGCAGAACATCCCGCACCGCGAAGTGCCGCCGCCCAGGCACACCCGCGGAACCCGTTCGAATCGCCTGCCACGGATCGGCCCGCATCACCTGCCGCACCGGCGCCATGCCGAACAGCAAGCCGCTCCCGAGCGCCAGCGCCAGCGCCACGACATACGTGCCGGCATCCGGATTCACGGGCACGTTGATGGGAATATCCGGAATGGGCTGCCACGCGCTCAGCAAATGCAGGATCGCTACGCCTCCCGCCAGCCCCAGCGCTCCCCCGGCGAGCGAAACCAGCACAGCCGCCATCAGCATCTGCCGCAGGATCAGTCCGCGCGGCGATCCCAGCGCCAGCCGCAGCGCGGTCTCCTTCGCACGATCCGCCGCCCACGCCGCAAACAGGCTTCCCAGGTTCGCGCACGCCGCCAGCAGAATGAGCCCGGCCAGCAGCATCAAGCCCGCCATGAACGCTCGCGCCGGACCGCCCAGCATGTCGCCCACCAGCCCCGGGCGAGCCAGCGTGAACTTTACGCCCTCGTCGTCTCCGGGATAAGTCCGGGCGAGCCATGACCCAAGAACGGTCAGGTCCGCCGCAGCCTGCGCCGCCGTCATCCCCGGCTTCAGCCGTCCCACCACGAATGCAGAGTGATCGCCGCGACTCTGCAGTGCGTCGTAGCCCTCGACGGTGGGCTGCTCCACCATGGGAATCCAGAACGCCGGCGCAAAGAACAGCTCCGTACCGCGAAACTCCGGCGGCGCCACTCCAAGGATCGTGAACGGGTGCTTGTTAATCCGCACCATGCGCCCCAACACGGCCGCGTCGTCGTGAAAATGGCTATGCCAGTACGCGTAGCTCAGCACCACATAAGGAGCGCTGTTCGTCCCGTGCTCATCGGCGGCGTGATAAAGCCGCCCCAGATACGGCTGAATGCCCAGCGCGTCGAAATAGTTTCCACTCGCCAGGTACGGCCATGCAGTCGACGGATTCCCGCCGGTATCCACCCCCACCGGACCCACGATGTTGTACGTCACGAGGCTCTCGAACGTTCGATTCCGATCCCGCAGATCCAGATAATCGGGATACGACTGCGACGGAAACCGGCTGCGCTGCACCATGTAGAGATTCTGCGCATGCGGCACATTCACCGGTCGCAGCACCAGCGCGTTCAATATGCTGAACACCACCGCGTTCGCGCCGATTCCCAGCGCCAGCGTCAGGATTGCCGTCACCGCAAATCCTGGCGACTTCCTCAACTGGCGCAATGCAATTCTCAGATCGTTCGTCATGCGGCCGCCCTTTGCATGCAATACGATTGCGCCCGGCAATAGTTCCGATGAATTGCAACCTCAGCCTGGCGGTTGGGCCGGGCTGGCGTCTATACCTGCTGCAACTGGCGTATGTTCACACGACGGCAGGCGATTGCCGCTTTAACCGGCGAAGCAATGGCGTCATATCTTCTGGCCGACGCGCGGCAACCAGCGCCGGCGCGCACGCAGAATCACGGAGACAAGATGACTGAGCGAACTTATCACCTGCTCGGGGCGCCGTTCAGAACCGGTTCACTGTATCCCGGCAATGAAAACGTCTGGGATCTGATGAGCGAACGGACTGGGCCTTATCTGCGGAGTCCCGGTCAGATTCCGGTGCTGCCGGGCTGCGATTGCAGCGTGGCGGCTTTACCTGATGATTGCGGCGATACCGGTGCTGGTGTTCGGGCAGATGCTGTTCGTGGCGAAGCACACGTCGTAACGGTTCCGTACGCCAGCTCGGTCACCGGTTCCTGCTGTTTCCGTTCGCGCGCCTGGACGGATACGCATGGCGGCTGGCCGCAGTCGCCTTTGTGCTTCAGATTTTGGCGGTCTTGTTCTCGCTCGTTGAGCCCGTGCCGATCAACAACCGGATCGCCCGCTGGAGGTCCGATGCTCTTCCTGCCGACTGGGAGTCGCAGGAGCATCGTTGGGACGTCTATCGCTGGGTGCGGACGGGCGGTTTGGAAATAAGGGCGTGCGGCATGTCAATGTACCCCCGCGCTGAGCGCCACGATCACGAAAGAAATGATCGATCGAGCTTCCTGTCTTTCGCGCGGTACACCTCGCCCATGCCGCCCACGCCGATCGACGCGAGGATTTCGCAGGGACCGAGTCTATCGCCCGCGGAGAGCGGCATACGTAGGACTCAGCTAAGTTTAGCCGTTCGGAAAACGATTAGTGCCGGGATCACGCGGCGATGGGTGCGAGGAAGCGCGCTGTACGCCCCCTCGCGAATCGAGTTACGGACAGTAGGTAGCTACTACCGTGCCCGTTCCGGCGTGACCCGGCGCCGGCCCATAGCCAGGATTCGTCTTGACCACGATGATGATCGGGACATCGCCTGAAATGGTACTCCCCGATTGGCCGATCGAGCCAGACGCGATCACTCCCATATAAGAGGGCACGGTTGCAGGCGGCCCCGAGCTGTTGCCGGGGCTCGAGATCCAGCCTCCGCCGCAACTCTGCGGAGCGGTGTCGGCGAACCCTTTAAAGGAGTTCGGCGCGGAACCACCGGTAAGCGAATTGTCCTTCGCCCACTGCGCGCCCCAGAAATCTACCATGGCGCCTGTTGCGGCATCCAGGTTGCCCACGATCATAGAGCCATGGCTGAGGAATGCGAACAAGATCACCGCCTCCGAGGCGGACGACGGCTGGTAGTACGCGTCACCCGCGAAACTGACCCGCACCGTGTTCGGGCCGAGAGGCTGATTGACGCTCGGGATGGTGCACGTCGCCGAGCCGTTCGCCACGGTTGTGCCGTTGCACGTCTGGGCCGTGCCTCCAGCACCCAGCGTGAAGGTCACAGTCTGGCCGAAGGGAACCGGTGGTGTGGTTCCGTCCTCCAGTAGCGTCGCGGAGAAGGTGACAGGATGACCATTCGCGATCACCGTCGGGCTGCTTGCCGCGAAAGCGATGGTCGTTTCCTCTTTGGTGATCGTGAAGGTGACGGTTACCGAGGCCGTCTTGTAGAACACACCGTCCGTGAAAGTAGCAGTCAGCGGGTACGGACCCGCCGCCTGATTCGGCGTGATCGAGCAGGTTGCATTCCCGGACGCATCCGTCGCAGCCGTGCAGGTCTCCGTGCCTACGCCGGAACCAAGCACAAACGTCACGGTCTTTCCGGCGATCGCGGTTCCTTGATCCGGATCGATCAGGTGGGCCTTCACGGAGACGGCGTCGTGGTAGTCGGAGGTCACCGGGCCAGTAATGGTAAGCTGCGAGTCCTCCAGAGTCACCATGAAGGTGACAGTTACCGAGCTTCCCGCGTAGGCCGCATCCGCGGCGAAGGTCGCGGTTACATTGTACGAGCCTGCAGCATCTGTCGGCGTCACGCTGCAGTGTGCGTTTCCGCTCGCGTCCGTAGTCCCGGAACATGAGCCGCCGCCGAAGGTGTTGGTGAACGTCACCGTTTTGCCCGCGATCGGGAGCCCAGTGGTCGTGGCCGTGAGGTTGGCCGACAGCGTGACAGAGTCGTTATAATCTCCCGTCGTCGCCCCGGTGTACTTGAGCGACGAGCCCTCCTCCACCGTCACGGGCACTGAAGCGGAAGGAATACCGTTTGTAACCACGACCAGAGTGCTGGCGCCCAGCTCAATGTTGGCCGTCACATCGAAATTCGTGGACACAGTCTCCGTGTCGCCTACCGCCTCGACGCCCATTCTGCTGTGATCGTGAGTCCGGGCGTAGGCGACGTGGGTGGAAGCGGTGTTGGTGATTCGAACGAGGGGCCAATTGGTTGCGTTCTGGACATCGTCGCCGTAGGAGGCGCCCTGCGAGAAGCCGTTGAACATCTGGCCGGAGATACTGTAGGTCTGGCCCAGACCGATGACGCTCGGGGGGGGTGTGGTGATCTCCGGTCCCCCGTTTGGGTATACCAGAGGAGATCCCGTCGTGGGTGTGTATGTCCAGACGTCGGTGGTTGAGTCGCCGCGATGCGTGACGAGGACGTGGCCCGACGGAAGCAAAAGCATGCGCCCCATGAACGAATCGAGCGCCGGCGCGTTGGGTCCGTTCGTACCGGGCATAGTCGGCGTTACGTCGTTCAGGTTGGCGCCGTCAAACTCGTAAATGTGGCTGGGCGCGCTCGAGCCGTACGTCCCGCCGGAAAACGCGACGCAACCGGGACTGGCCATCACCAGCGCATGGCCGTTGACCAGCAACGATGCAGGGCCGTCAGCAACCGTGTCCGCGTACGTGCCGCCGTCCACGCTGCGGGTCGGGAAGGTGGGGCCGGCCGCCCAGGTGTTGGTCGCAATGGTGTAGACGGCGTTTTGCCCGGAAGGATTGCCCGAGAATTGAATGATAGTTCCATTCGCGAGCGCGATGGCTGGACCTAGTTCCTTTGAGTTACAGTTCCCGCCGATATCGGGCAACTCTATTCCGGCCGTGTTGACGTCCTGGCCCCAGGAATTGGTCGTGGGATCGTAGTTTTCGGAGTTCTTGACGACGTTGGCGTCGACACTGAATATATTCCCACCCGGCAAAATCGTCCAGCCTTCTTCATCATTGCTCTCGTTTGGGCCGTTTTTGCCTAACGGGTTGATCGCAGTGAAGGTAAGAGTCGAGGGATCGAAAGACGCGATCTGTGCGTTGCTAAAGCCGCATATGTTAGCTATTAGCATCGTTCCTGTTTGCGTAATCACGGACTGGGAGTCACCGGTACACCCCACAGTGTCAGAGCCTGAAGTACCATATCCGAATGGGTTCGTCAGTTGCGCCGACCATTGGCTTCCGCTGGGTTTGGTAGGGTCGAACAGAAAACCGATATTGGTCCAGGCGGGATTCGACCCGGTACTGTTGACGTTGTATTCGCCGCCGATCACGACCACGCGTCCATCGGGCAAGACTGCGGATGCGTAGTAGGTGGGCGAGTACAGGCATGGAGCGCATGTCGTCGGCGTTGCTTCTGTTACGACAGTGCTATCCGTCCCCTGTGGTGCGTTATCGAGTGAGGTCCATTTACCGTTTTCGTAACTGCCGGTGTTGTCCGGCGTCAGCCGCAGCCAACCATTGCCGCCCTCGTTTGCCTGGCACATGACCGTGCCATCGGTGAGCAGGAGACAAGTACTGGGGTTCGTACCGGCAGGCACGTTGTTCACCTGTGTCCATTGCGCGCGGGCAACTTCGGAACACAAAAGGACGAACGCGATTGCGATCGTTTTCGAAATTCTCAGAGATCGGCGTTGCATTGTGCCTCCTTTATCCCGTTCGGGCCCCGTAGTCAACCGGGATTTCCATTTTGGCCAATCCGCAGGACGGAGTATACACCCGTCTGCCTCTTTTGGAACCGTTGAGAGCAAGTCATTTCTCCCTTCTGCCCCTGGTTGCCACAGCAACGATTTCAGCGCTCGATATTGACCGCCGAATCGATCGATACGGTCTTGACGCCTGGCCGCCCAGAACAGCCTGCCCGGCGAAGCTGTCTACCAGATTCTGCAGGGACCGCGTGCGTTATTCAGTTTCCCCTCTCCAACCGGGGGCCGGGTGCAGCATGGCCCTGCGACTTGCGAACTGCCACTCAGGTCGAATCGCCTTCCGGTGTCAGTGAAGCTTAGCATTCTTCAGGAGCTTGCTGAAAGCAGATTCGCAGGCCAAAGGCTTGCTCCACTGTTGCGCTGCATCAGTGCGCCCGCGCGGCGCAGAGTGTCTCAGGCTTGCGTCTGAAGCCATCGCTCGCCTTCCTGCGCGCGTCCAGGTTCGAGTGCCCCCGCGTGCTCTCTGAGCGGAAGCCGGACGGGTCGCCAGTTTCTGTGGAATCGTGATGCCTGGCCCCTGCGGTTAGCAGGGCTACGCCCAGATCAACCGAGAGACCATCGCTCATGCTGGAATCTAATCAGCACCTTAAGAGCGATACTGCGACTTTTGTCGCCCCGTAAGCAGTTTACAGGGCTGCATCTATCATGTCTTCAATAACTTGCGGTCTCCTGGTCAAAGCGCGTTGATCCAAACCTCAGGACAGCCCAAACAAATCGCCGCAAAATGCCGATCATCTGTTCACAGGCGGCTCGCCACGCGCTGACCGCTCGGCGGGCGATCGTATTTATGCAGGGAAGGACGGACGGAACGGTGCTGTGCCCACATGACGCCGGAAGGGTCAGCGGCGCAATGCGGGTCCATACGGCGGTCCTCCGCCTCAATCGCCTTCTCAGGACCGGCCGAATATGGCCGTGGACCTGTCTGCTTCTTCTGCTGCTTGTGGCGCACGGCGCCGTCCTGCTCACTCACAACCGGACGCCCGCCGGCGCGATTCTGTCCGACTACATTCAACTCACTCTTGGCGGCGTCTGCGTTATTACTTCGTTCCAGGCGGCCCGGCGGTCCGGCAGTTTCGGCCGGCACTTCTGGCAGTTAGCCAGCTTGTCCTTTACCCTTTGGTGCGTCGCTCAATTGCTCGGTGCTCTGAACAACGTCATTCCGAAAAGTCCCTGGAACGCCTGCGTGGATTTGATGTTTGCGTTCACTACCGTTCCTTTCGGAATTGCCGTTTTTCTCGACCCTCGCCGGGATGGACGCAAGTTCGATCGGATTCATCTTCTTGATTTCGTGCAGGCGATCCTGTTCTGGATCGCGGTATACCTTTACTTCTATGATTCAGCGGCCGCCGGTCCGAGCGATGAGTCAGTCTGGCTACGGGGACTCACGTACGACAGCGTGCTCTCCGGAGCGTTTCTGCTGCGGGCCGCTCTTGCCAATTCCGCCGTCATCCGCAATCTGTTCGGAAGAATCGGTCTGTACCTGGTGTGCGCCGGAGTCGCGGACGCTTACTCCAACTACCCCGGTCACGTCCTTGCGTCCGGTCAGACATTCGATCTCGTCTGGAGCACTTTGCTGGTCGTTCCTGCCTTGATTGCCATCACGTGGGAGCAACGGGCTGCGTCCGCGCCGGGCGCCGCCTGGTCAGGTAGGACTGATGTTGCGCCCCTGCTGTTTCCGCTCCTTTATCCGCTGTTGATCACGATCATGTCCGCCCGTATGGACGGGGGACAGAGTGGTCTGCGCCCGGCCATAATGCTCGTCTCGTTCCTGTGTTTCAGCGCTCGTGTTCTGATTACCCAGAACCGCTTATGGCAGAGCGAGGCCAGACTGAAACAGGCCAAGGAGGCAGCGGACCACGCTAACCGCGCCAAGAGCGAGTTCCTGGCGATGATGAGCCACGAGATTCGCACGCCCATGAACGGCGTGCTCGGGATGACCGAACTCGTGCTCGATGGTGAACTTTCACCGCAGCAGAGAGACGACCTTCTGACGGCCCGAACCTCGGCTCAGTCGCTGCTCGCTCTGCTGAACGATATCCTCGACCTTTCGAAAATCGAAGCGGACAGGATTGACCTCGAATCGGCGCCGATTGATGTACGCGAATGCCTCGCCGAAGCCGCACGGATGCTTCAGGTCAGGGCACGGGAGAAACGCATCGATCTGCTATGCCGGGTTGATGAGGGCGTGCCGGCGATTGTGACCGGAGACTACATCCGACTTCGCCAGGTTCTCCTGAACCTCATTGGCAACGCCGTCAAGTTTACAGACACAGGGCATGTGCAGGCGGCAGTTACCATCGAGAGCGCTTCGGATTGCGGCCCAGCCCGCGGCATGATGCTTCGATTTGCGGTTTCCGACACCGGCATCGGAATACCGCTGGAAAAACAATGTCTGGTATTCGAGGCCTTCCGGCAGGGCGACAATACTACGGCGAGGAAATACGGTGGAACAGGTCTTGGCCTGGCGATTTCCGCGCGATTGATTAGGCTTATGGGCGGCGAGATTCGGGTCGAAAGCGAGCCCGGCCGGGGTAGCACCTTCTCGTTCTCGATCCCGGCGTCACGCGCTGAACCGCAGGCCTGCCCACCCGAAGCGTGGGCACGTGCGAGCGCGAGCGCGCCGGAAGGGGAAGCACAGCCTCTCAGGATACTGGTGGCTGAGGATCATCCCGTCAATCAAAAACTCGTTCTCAGCTTCCTTCAGAGGCTTGGCCATTCCGTCAAAATCGCCTCCAACGGAATTGAGGCCGTCGAAGCTGCACGCACGGAACGATTCGACGTAATTCTGATGGATGTCGAGATGCCGGAGATGGATGGCTTTGAAGCCACCGCGCGCATTCACGCGCTGAGAGGGGTCAACCAGGACGCACCCATCGTTGCAATGACGGCGCACACGATGTCCGGTGATCGCGACCGTTGTCTTCAGGCGAACATGGATGCCTATCTCCCGAAGCCGCTTTCCCGGAACGATCTGATGGCCTTGTTGAAGAACCTGCGTGTCCGCATCGACGGGCGGCGGGCCGCAGATCGTCCCACGGTCTGACCTGCACCCGACGTGTACTCTCTTTCAGGTATAGGCAAACGAAGAGTTTGTGTACAATCGAGCGCAATGCTTCGGATTGCGGAGGTTAGTGCTCTTTGTGTAACCGAACCGGGCGTCAGCTTAACCAAAAAAGTTCAGTTTCTGTAATCCGTTTGGGGACCGGGACGGAGCAATGACCGCTGCGGTGAGACAGCGCTGCCGAGCTGCCAGTTCTTTGATCGCCTGAAGAAATTCGTAATAAACAATTCCAATCGAAGATCACCATCTCGCCGCGGTTGGGCGTCGGTGCGCGGGGACGTGATCGCGTACAGTCTGAAACCACGCGGGTCGACGCGCTCGATCGAGAAGGTCATTTCCGTTGTGTCTTTCAGCCGGTTCAGGTCCGCGTGATCGTCAACGAGAATTCACGTCCGCCGGGCGCGTTCCCGCACAAGCGCGCCGAGCATTCGTTTTTGGGCGCCTGTGCTATCATCGAATGTGCCGACCAGAATCCTGGGCATTATTCCTGCCAGGTTCGCCTCCTCTCGTTTCCCAGGTAAAGCACTCGCCCAAATCGCCGGAAAGCCGATGCTCCAGCACGTGTACGAGCGGGCCTCTCAGGCGCGTTATCTTTCCACTCTTCTGATCGCCACTGACGACGAGCGAATTCGGGCCGCGGCCCGCGATTTCGGCGCTCCGGTTCGCATGACTCGCGCCGACCACGCCTCGGGAACGGACCGCATCGCCGAGGTTGCTTCCGCCGACGCCGCGTCCATCATCGTGAACATCCAGGGCGACGAGCCGTTGATCGATCCGGCGGCGATCGATGCGGCTATTCTGACGCTGCTGGACGACCCGGACATCCCGATGGGCACGTTGAAGCGGCGCATCGAGAACCCTCGCGAGCTGCACAATCCGAACGTGGTGAAGGTAGTGACGAACCTGGCCGGCAACGCGATTTATTTCTCGCGTCACGCGATTCCTTTCGCTCGCGACGAAGCGCCGGACACGGCGCACTTTAAACATATCGGCCTGTATGTGTACCGGCGCGATTTTCTGCTGAGTTACTCGGACCTGCCCGTTGGGCCGCTGGAAAGGGCCGAGAAGCTGGAACAATTACGCGCGCTCGAGAACGGTTATTCCATCCGCGTCGCGGAAACCGAATACGATTCACTGGGCGTGGACACGCCGGAGGATCTGGACCGGGCATCTTTGCTGTTCGAAGCGTGCGTGCAACGGTTATGAGGCGGGAGCGATGCCAAAATATATCTTCGTAACGGGCGGCGTGGTTTCGTCCCTTGGTAAAGGAATTGCGGCCGCATCCATCGGCTGCCTGCTGGAGAGCCGCGGGCTTAGGGTGACGCTGCAAAAATTCGATCCGTACCTGAACGTGGATCCCGGCACCATGAGCCCGTTCCAGCACGGCGAAGTATTCGTCACCGACGACGGCGCCGAGACCGACCTCGACCTTGGCCACTACGAACGGTTCACGCACGCCACGCTCACCCAGGACAATAATCTAACCTCCGGCCGCATCTACGAGCGCATCATCTCGCGCGAGCGCCGCGGCGATTATCTCGGCAAGACCGTGCAGGTGATTCCGCACGTGACCAACGAAATCAAGGCGGCGGCGCGCAAAGTGGGCGGCGGCGTGGACGTGGTGATCATCGAAATCGGCGGAACCGTGGGCGACATTGAATCGCTGCCGTTTCTGGAGGCGATTCGCCAGATGCGCCATGAGATGGGCCGCGACAACACGGCCTTCGTTCACGTGACCCTGGTGCCGTGGATTGCGGCCGCGCAGGAGCTCAAGACCAAACCGACGCAGCACAGCGTGAAGGAGCTGCGGGCCATAGGTATCCAGCCCGACGTGCTGATGTGCCGCAGCGATCATCGGCTCTCCGACGACATGAAGGAGAAGATCGCGCTGTTCTGCGACGTGGACGTGGACGCGGTGATCACGGCCAGCGACGTGGAATCCGTGTATGAGGTGCCGCTCACCTTCGCCGAACAGGGGGTGGACGAGATTCTGCTCGATCTTCTGAAGATCGAGGCTCCGGACCGTAACCTGAGCCGCTGGACCGGCATGATCGAGCGGATGCAGAATCCATCCGATGAGGTGACGATCGGCCTGGTCGGGAAATACGTGGAGTACGAGGATTCCTACAAGAGCCTGAAGGAGGCGCTGCTGCACGGCGGGCTGGCGCACCGGGCTCGCGTGAACATCAAGTGGATCGAGGCCGAACACCTCGACTGGCCCGGTTGCGCGGAGGGCCTGCGCGAGTACGACGGCATCCTCGTGCCCGGCGGCTTCGGCAAGCGCGGCATCGAAGGAATGATCCACGCGATTCGTTTCGCGCGCGAGCAGAAGGTCCCGTATTTCGGCATCTGCCTGGGCATGCAGACAATGGTGATCGAGTTCGCGCGCAACGTCTGCGGACTGGCGGACGCGAATTCAACCGAGTTCGATCCGGCCACCGCTCATCGCGTCATCTTCAAACTACGTGAGTTGAAAGGCGTGGATGAGCTGGGCGGCACCATGCGGCTGGGAGCATATCCTTGCCGGCTGGCCGAGGGCAGCTTTGCCCGCGAGGCGTACGGGGTTGAGGAGATCAGCGAGCGGCACCGGCATCGCTACGAGTTCAACCGTGAATTCGAGGGCGTGCTGACCAGCCATGGCCTGCGCATCACCGGTCAGACGCCGGACGGCACCTACGTCGAAATCTGCGAGCTGCCCGATCATCCCTGGTATCTCGGCTGCCAGTTCCATCCGGAATTTAAATCGAAGCCGCTCGAGGCGCATCCGCTCTTCGCGGCATTCATCGGCGCCGCGCTGGCGTATCGCAAGCAGCGGCCGCACCTCGCCGAGCGCGCGCGCCAGCAGCTCTTTACGCACGCGGACTGACCGCGACGAAACATGGTTGAGCTCACCGTTGCCGATGGCGCGCGCGTCGCGTTCGGGCCCGGATGCCCGCTGGTTCCGATTGCCGGACCGTGCGTGATCGAGAGCGAGGAACACGTTCGTTTTCTGGCGCACGAGCTGAAGCGAATCCTGGGGACGTTCGTCTTCAAGGCGTCGTTCGACAAGGCTAACCGCAGCAGCGTCTCGGCCTACCGGGGTCCCGGACTCAAAGAAGGCCTGCGCATTCTGGCCGGCCTGCGAGGCGAGGGTTTTGCCGTGCTCACCGACGTGCACGAGACCGCGCAGGTTGGGCCGGCCGCCGAAGCCGTGGACATCATCCAGATTCCGGCCTTCCTGTGCCGCCAGACCGATCTGCTCCTGGAAGCCGGCCGCAGCGGGCGCGTGGTGAACATCAAGAAGGGTCAGTTCGTAGCGCCGCACGATATTCATCTGGCGGCGGAGAAGGTGGCGTCCGCCGGAAACTCGCGCGTGCTGCTCACCGAGCGCGGGTCGTCGTTCGGGTACAACAATCTGGTGGTGGACATGCGCGGGCTGGCCATCATGCGCGACGCAGGATGGCCCGTAATTTTCGATGCGACGCACAGCGTGCAGACGCCCGGCGGCGCGGGACAATCGTCAGGAGGTCAGCCGCAGTTCATCGGTCCGCTTGCGCGCGCCGCGGTTGCGGCCGGCGTGGACGGCGTGTTCTTCGAAGTGCATGAGGCGCCCGAGCGCGCGCTGTCCGATGGGCCGAACGCGCTGCGCCTGGATCTTGTAGCGGGGCTGTGGGGGACGCTGCAAGGGATCCACGCAGTGGTTGGGGTTGCGCCCGGACCGCACGTTACTCCGCTTTGAGCGCTTCCACTGGATCCACGGATGCTGCGCGGCGGGCCGGCAGATAGCTCGCGATTACGGCGGCGGCCGCGAGAAGCAGAGCCGCCAGCACATAAGTCACAGGATCGAGCGGGCCGATGCCGAACAGCAGCGACTTCATGAGCCGCGTCAGGCCGAGGGCGGCAGCGAGCCCGATGGCCACGCCGGCGCCCGCGAGCGCCAGCCCGAACGTCACGAAACTCCAACTCAAGGCGCCCTGCTGCGCCCCGAGCGCGAGGCGAATCCCGATCTCGCGCGTACGCTGCGATACGGCATATGAAATGGTTCCGTAGATTCCGATGACGCCGAGCGCCAGCGCCATCGTTGCCGCGATTCCGAGCATCACCAGCGTGAACGATGTTCGCGCCAGAGATCGATCGACTACGTCCTTCATGGTGCGCACGGAAGCAAGCGCCACGCCGGCGTTTACGGACCAGACGGCGCGGCCCAGATCCTTGAGAAGACCGGCGCTGCCCGCCCGCGCGGTCCGAACGGCGAACGTCGCGTAACTGGTGGGGCGAGGCCAGTAGACGGTGGCCGGTGCGGGAGCCTGAAGGCCGTTTTGTCGAACATCCTGGACGACGCCCACCACTTCTCGCCAATCGGGCCCTGGCTGACCAGCACAGATCCGTTTGCCGAGAGCCGCGGACGCGCTGCCCCACAGTGCGCGGGCGAGGTTCTCGGACACCATGACTACCGGGCGATTACCGTAAACGTCGGTCCAGGTGAAATCCCGGCCTGCGAGAAGCGTCGTGCCCGCAGCGTGCAGCAGGCCGGGCGAGATCGATTCGAAGAGCCCCAGAGGCAGCGTCTCGCCACGCTGTTCGGCCTTGTTCCGGGCGAAGATCCGATCCCAGCCGGAACCGTAATTCTCCATCGGCATCTCGGACGCAAAGCCCGCTGAAGTTACGCCAGGGATCGCCGCCAGGCTGTCCAGAATATCGTTCTGCATGCGGATGCCGTGGGCCATTTCCGGCGGAAGTGCGATGCGGACAAGCTGAAGGTGAGCGGGATCGGTGAACCCCGGATTGACCGCGCGCAGGGCAGCGAAAGTGCGAATCATCAGGCCGGCACACACCAGCAGCACAAGTGCCATGGCGATCTGGGCCACCGCGAGGATGCTGCGAGTACGATGCGTCTGGCGGCCCGCGGTGACCATGCGACCTCCGCCGCGCAGGGTGAACGCGATACGCGGCACCGCATATCTCAGCGCCGGAATGAGTCCGAACAGCAGACCAGATGCGAGCGAAAGCAGGAACGCAAATGAAAGCGAGCGCGCATCGAGCGCAATCTCATTCAGGCGAGGCAGATCAGCCGGGCCGATCGCCGCCAGAAGCCGCAAGCCTCCGAACGCAAACCACACCCCGAGCGCACCTCCCGCACAACCGAGCAGCACGCTTTCCACAAGGAGACCTCGGACAATCTGGACCGGGCTCCCGCCGATGGCCGCGCGCAGCGCAAGTTCCTGCTGCCGCGCCTCCGCCCGCACCATGAGGAGACTGGTCACATTCGCACAGGCGATCAGCATCACTATGCCGATAGTGGCCATCACGGTCCAGAGGACACTGGCGACGTTGCCGATCTCCTCCTCTTTGAGAGGGCGAATCGCCGGCGCGATTCTCCATCGTTCGTAGAAGTGTGGATCGGTCCCGGGCCCGTTCGACCAGGAATCCATCCAGACGGGAAGGAGCCGGGCCAGGTCGGCATCGGCCTGCGCAATCGTCACGCCGCGCCTGAGCCGGCCCACGCCATGGAAGCTGAAGTCACCGAGGATAAGATTGGCGCGGTCGAACGCCAGGGGCGTGATGATGTCGAAACTGGCATCGGCAAGCCGGAATCCCCGAGGCATAACGCCGACAACTTCGCGAAGGACAGAGTCGATCCGGATGTTGCGGCCGATGACCGAGCGATTTCCTCCGAACCGGCGCTGCCAGTACGCATACCCGAGCACTACGGTCTGACGGCTGTGCGGAATCTGGTCGGCGGCGGAGAACCAGCGTCCGACCGCCGGTGGCACGCCGAGAGTCTCGAGTACGCCATCGCTCACCGCGATCGTGCGGGCTTCTTCCGGCTCGGCGAGGCCGGTGACTGTCGCCGTCGTTTGGGCCCACACGCCGAGGGCTCGAACGTGCGGTTATGGCCGGCGTAGGTGAAGTACATGGAGGGCGACAGCAGGAGGCCGCCGGAAATATCGGCCAGTCCCGCGACGCCAGGCGCAATCTGCCGCAGCGCAACCACGCGGTCCGGCTCGGGATAGGGCAGCGGCTTCAGCAGCACGCCGTCGAGCACGCTGAACACGGCCGTGTTGGCGCCGATTCCGATCGCCAGCGTGAGGACGGCGACGGCGGTGAACCCGGGATTGCGGTGCAGGACGCGCGCCGCATAGCGCAGGTCGCGCGCGAGCGTATCTAACAAGGCAACGGTGCTCATCCAGTAGATTTCCTCCCGGATCGCCGTCGGATTGCCGATCCTGCGCAGTGCGGCGCGGGCTTCCCGGCAGGGCATTCCGCGCGCGACGTTGTCATCGTTTCGATGCCAGTATATTTCGGTAGAAGCTCTTTTGGAAGCACGATATGCGTGGGATGAGCGACGGCGAGTTTCGCGAACTGGCCGGGAAGACGTTTCGTTGCAGGCCCCGAAGACTCTCTCGTGCCGCTGTGGGCTTCAGCCATAGTCGGGCAGAGTGGGCTGAAGCCCACACCGGCACGCTGAAATGAAGACGCTGCTGAAAAAGTAAGTTCACAGGCCGAAGGCCTGTTCCACAATGGCTGTAAGCCATTGACCTGGTGTTGTGGAACAGGCGTTTTCGCCTGTCCTTGGTAGCGTTGACTTACTTTTTCAGCACCGTCTGAAGCGTGCGCCACTAGCGGGCGACGATCTTGTCCACCGCCCTCGCCAGCCGCTCGAACTCGGCGTGAGCCACCGAGCCCGGTGCGAACTCGCTGACGGTGAGGCCACTCACCACTGCCTCCGCCACCGCGACCCTCTGCCCGATTCCCGGCAGGACCTTCTTCCCCATTGCCTCGAGCGAGGATGAAAGCCCGCGCCCCAGGTTCGTGTTCATCAGGACCCTCGAAGGCACGAAGCGAATGCGAGGCTTTTTCGAGCGGCGCTGCGCGCGCGCTTTCAGAGCAATCGAGAGCGCCTCCTTCAACGAGAAGAGGTCTAGCGGCGATGGGCCGCAGGGCAGCAGCATCAGGTCGGCCACCAGCGCGGCTTCCCACGTTGTCTCGGGCATGCCGGGCGGAGTGTCGATCAGAACGATCTCTGCTTCCTTCTCGGCGACGCGCGTCTTCTCGCGCAGATCGGCGGCATCGCCATGGCGGACTTTGCGAACGCAGCGCGACAGCACGCCCTCGCCCTGAGCCGCCCATGCCGCGAGGCTGTGCTGTGGGTCGGCATCAAGGACGATCACCTCCCGTCCCATGGCGGTAAACTCCGCCGCCAGGTTGCCCGCAATGGTCGATTTGCCGACGCCGCCTTTGCGTCCCGCGACCGCGATGATGGCCATGGAAATACTATATGCAGTGTAACCGTTTCAGATTCCGATGGCTCCGATTCGCGTGTAGAATATCGGAGTATCTCTCGCGTCAACGTTTGCTTTTGGGGGCTTTGATGTACCATCTGCGGTCCGCGTGCCGATCGCTCCTTGCGATTACCGTGTTCTCAGGTTTGGCGTCGGCCACGCCCATTCCACTCGGCATTCTCTCGTTTGATTCCGGCCCCGGCGGTTCGTCCGGGGTCTTCGATATCCTGAACCTCACCGGCCCCAACAGCACGCCCCTCCCCGATGCGTCCTTCCCGGTCACCACCCCCGTGACGTTTTTCAACCCCACGCTCACAATTGACTTCCTGGGCGGTGGCATGACGACGCTCGATTCTTCGCATTTCACATCGGACGGCAGCGGAGGATTCACAGGGCTCAGCCAGTTCAACCTCGCCTCATCGCCGATCGCGGACGCGATTCTTAGCGGGGATCTTTCTCCGGCGAGTCTGACGCTGAACAACGGCGGAATCGTCAACGTGAATTCCACGTTCAGCTCTTTTCTCGTGCCCAGCGCCGGCGGCAGTCTGGCTATCGGAGACTTCGCCGTCCTGTACGCGACCCCGGAGCCTGCCTCCTGGGTGCTGATGGGCGGTGGTCTGATCATCCTGCTGCTTCGCCGCAGGGTTCGGCGAGCGTTTCTGCTGTCGCTCTGGGCGGCCTTGGCGCAGGTCTCATCATGGGCCACCACAACGTATGACGTGACGTTGCACCCTGAGGCGCAACCCGCCACCGGCCAGGCCGGCGTGACCACGGAAACGGTGACCGGGTCCGGGTTTCCCTCGGGAACCATAACGCCTGCCCAGGTGAAGATCACCTTCGCAGCGACCTGTAATGGAACTGCTGTCGCCACCACGAAGGCATCGACGGTGCAGACGGTTGCGACGCTCCGCCGCATCGCTTTCGCCATCCCTGCCATGAAGCCGGGCGCTTACCAGGTGTCGGTGAGCGGGACGGTATCGGGCGCAAGCTTCGCTACGTCATCGTGCGCCGCCCTCACCGTGCAGCAGGCCGACAAGTTCGTTCGGGTAGTGAACGGCGAGTTGATGTTCCAGGGATTCCCGTTCCGGTTCGGCGGAGGCAACGACTATCACCTGATGTTCTCCGACCACGCCACTGTCGACCAGATGTTGCAGGCGGCTGTGAATAACGGCTTCAAGGTAATCCGCATGTGGGCATTTGACGACGTCCAGACGCCGCCCGCGAGTCCGAATTTCTGGCTGCATGCGCTCGGCGGCGGCACTCCGTCGTACAACGACACAGCCACCGGCCTGGGCAACGTGGATTACGCGATCTATCGTGCGGGGCAGCTTGGTCTCAAATTGATTATTCCCTTTACGAATAACTGGCCCGACTACGGCGGCATGGACGAGTACGTCACCGCCCGCGGCGAAACGTATCACGACCAGTTCTATACGGACGCGACCATCCGGCAATGGTACAAGGCCTGGATCAGCCACGTCCTGAACCACAAGAACACGATCAGCGGGGTGGTTTACAAAAACGATCCGACCATCATGATCTGGGAGCTGGCGAATGAGCCGCGTTGCGCCGGTACCGGCCTTCCGAGCTCCGGGACCTGCACCGTTCAGACGATCCAGTCCTGGATTGCAGATTCGGCGGCGTACATGAAGAGCGTGGACCCGCGTCATCTCGTCGCCGTGGGCGATGAAGGGTTCTTCTGTAATCCTTCGTCCAGCAACTACATCGACAATTGCTCGTCGGGCGTGGACACGCTTGCGTTCTCTGAAACCGCGAATATCGACCTGATGGGCTTCCATCTTTATCCGGAAGGCTGGGGACAGACGATCGCCTGGGCCGACACCTTCATCGATCAGCACCTGATGGACGCGGCGCACGTTGTCGGCAAGCCCGCGTATCTGGGTGAGTACGGTCTGATGTCAGGTAACGACCGGAACGCAGCTTACAAGGACTGGACCGACCGCGTGCTCAACGAAGGAGGCTCCGGCGCGCTGTTCTGGGACCTCGCTCCCGGCGAGCCCGAGCCCACCGCGGCGGAGAACGACGGTAGCTTCGATCTGGAGGATGGGGCGCCGCTGCTGCTGACCATCGACAATTTCGAGAAGCAGATGGCAGCCAACAGCGTGCTCTCGTTCCCGCCGGTGGCCGACGATGTATGGGCCACAACGCCATTCAACCAGACGGCCACGTTGAACCCGGTTGCCAACGACGTTGCCTACGCCGGCGCGACCATCGATCCGAGCACCATCGACCTCGATCCATCGACGCCGGGAATTCAGACCTCGGTGAATGTCTACGGCGGAACGTTCGCCGTCTCGGGCGGACAGGTGCAGTTTACGCCGACCTCGGGCTTCAACGGAACCACGCTGACGCCCTATACGGTGGACGACAGCAACCAGCAGCTCTCCAACGTCGCCTACCTGTTCGCGACAGTGCAGCCGAGCGCGGCGGGGTCGCTGATCATTGAATCGTTCGAGACCGGAACCGACGGATGGGGACCGCTGAGCACCGGCGGCGGCACGGTTTCGCAGAGCACCATATTCCACACTGATGGAACACACAGCCTGGCGGTGAACGTCGCCGGCTCCGGCTGGTTCGGCGTGAACTTCCCCACGGCCGTCGACGTTTCGAATCGTCCGACGTTGTCGATTGACGTCGAGACCACCAGCATCGGAGGCGGGGTCGACATCGCCATCCAGTCGGGCGCCAGCTATGACTGGTGCCAGGGCTCGTTCACGACCCTGGGAACCAACAGCACCACAACGATTTCCATTCCACTCGACCCGGCGCAGCTGACCTGTTTCGGCTCGAACCCCGACATGACCCAGCTCCACGCGGTCTGGATCTACCTGAATGCGCCCGGCACGTACTACCTCGATTTCCTGCGTGCAGCTCCGGTGGTGAATCCGGCCAACCCCATCGGAATCGAATCGTTCGAGACGGGCGTGGATGGCTGGCACAGCATCAATGGAATGACCGCTACCATTGCGCAGACCACGGCGTTCCACACGGATGGCAGCGACGGCCTGTCCATCACGACAGCGAGCGGAGTATCGGACTGGTTCGGCAATAATCTCTCGTCGCCGCTGAACCTCTCCGGCAAGACGACGCTCAAGGTGGATCTGGAGACGACCACGGCGGGCACTTCCACCGCTATCGCCGTTCAGAGCGGGTCCAGCTACGCGTGGTGCCAGACAATGAACTGGGGTTATGAGAGCGCGCCGGGTACGATCACCATCTCGATTCCGCTCGATCCGGCGCAGCTCACCTGCTTCAACCCGGCTGACTTCACGTCGGTGCGCGCGGTGTGGGTGTGGATCAGCGGCGGCGGCACGTTCTATCTGGATAACGTGCGCGCGGAGTAGACCGGCAGACGACACAAACCGATCGTCTGCCCCACAGGGTCCAATCATGGACCAGTGGTGCGGCAGCCTGTGGGGCAGATCATCGCGAAGCGTGGTCTGCCTGGTCCTGTAGTCTGGCAGCCGCTGGTGGCGCGAGGCGCGGATCGTACATCGAGCTGTAGCGCAGGTATTGGCGCACCGCGTCGCGGGGGTAGCTGATGGTCACGAGATTTCCCTCCATGTCCAGCTCAGGATTGATGCCGGCCCAGTACGTCGGGATGTTGAGCTTGCTGTAGCGGGCAATCACCTGATCGCGCAAGGCCGGATCGAAATGGACGCCGTAGCGGTCCACCAGCGCTTTGATGGCCGGGTAGTCGCCTTCGGCCTTGATGCGCATCAGCTCGGCCAGAAGCATTCCCACGCCCTTGCGCATCTTCTGAAAGTCATCGACGTAGTAGTAGATCTTCCCGTCGCGCTCTTTCTTCGAGATGCCGCCCGTCTTGTCCATGATGTACTCGACAATGAGCTGGCGATCGCGCTCGTGGTCCTCCTCCAGCGTGTCGCCTTTGGGGTTGCGCCGGAGCTGCGTCAACGGCGCGTTCGCGGCCTGGTAATACATGGCCTTCGCCACATCCTCGCTGGAGATCAGTCTGAGCTCGCGAAGCTTCGGGTCCCACACGTTCCAGAGCGCCATCAGGTCCGCACGCGCCTCCTCCAGCGTTGAGAAATACTCTTTCAGATACCAGGCGGGTTCGTGCGTGAGCTTCGGGCTCACCTTGCCGGAGCCGTGTCCGATGATTTCATGGAGGGCGGTCATCAGGTCCTCGGCCTCGTCGCCGTTCTTCTTCAGAATCTCGAACTGCTCATCCGTGTACGAGAACTCGCGCATGGGAGCGTAGCCGGTGGCGTGCGACAGCGCTCGGCTCGATCCGGTGAACAGGAAGCTCTTGCTCCCGTACTTCTCGTGGACCTCGTTTTCGTTTGGCAGGTTATCCCCGACGGTGTTCGCGTGAAAATCGCCCGTCTCTATGAGCGCTTCCACGGCCTTGGCCGCGGGCGGCTTGACGCCCTGCTTCTTGTATTGAGGCGCCCAGGGCGCCTTCTCCTCGAAGTACTGCGCGTTGGCCGCTATCTTCTGCATGAGCGAGTTCACGCGCTGATCCGTGATGGTGACGAAGCTCTGCGATGAGCCTTTGGCGCTGCGGGCATCGCGGTAGACCTCGATGAAGCCGTTGTCGAAATCGACGGTCGGGTTCGTCTGAACCCAGTCGATGCCGAACTGCAGCCAGTCGTGAGGATCGCCGGTCTGATAGTAGCGGATGAGATCGGCGATGGCCTTCGCGAGCGCGGGCTCGGCCACGCGCTGGGCCTGCGCCAGATACTCGTTCGCACGCTTCAGGTATTCGGCGTAGAGACCCGGCGGGATGCGGCCATCGGGCGTGCCGGCGCGATAGACCTCCTCGCGCACAGTGCCGTTCACCTTCACCACCCGCGAGTTCAGCGGGTAATGCTCGGTGAAGTTCTTCAGATCGGCCAGCGTTACGCCCTGATAGAAGTTGTTGGCGCTGGCCTGAAGGATGTCGAGGCCGCCGCGCGGGCTCTTCGCCGTGATCATCGGCTCGAAGCCGGGATCGAAGAACGATGGCCGCAGCGCTTCCACCTCTTTCCGAAACGCGTCGTCGGTCATCATGCCCTTCGCGCCATGATGGAGAGCGGCAAAGCCCGCATCGCGAAGCTGCTCGAACGTGAAATCCGGCAGGAACTTTTGCGCGGTGGTCTCATTGTGGTTGCCGCGATTGGCCCAGAACAATTTCGTGAACGCAACAATCTCCGCGTAGGCAGCCGGATCCACGCCGTCCGGATGAGCCACGATCGTTTCCAGAATCCGCTTCTGCCGCAGGCCATAGGGCGAAAGCTGATCGTAGATGATTGGATCGATGGCGATGGAAGCTTCGCACAGATACCACGCCAGTGCCTTCTGTCGCGCGGTGAGCGCGGAGAAGCTGTCGGCGCGAAGCTCAACAAAACCGGTATCGCCGACGCGCTCTACCAGTGCGCTGGTCTGCGGTTCCGAGGCAAAGACGATGCCGAAGAGGAGAGAGGAGAGGAGGACGGAGCGGAGAGAGCCCATGAGTCCATGGTATGCGCGACGACTGCGTTGGTTCACCACCAATAAAAACGGCCCCGATGACTCGGGGCCGTGCATGAACCCTTGGCTGTTGCGCGCCTCTCGGCGCGTTGGGCTACTTCTTACCGGACTTTTTCGCGGCCGGTTTCTTCGCAGCCTTCTTGGCAGCTTTCTTAGCAGCGTTCTTCATCGATTGATTCTCCCTAACATCAAATTTATGCGATCCGAGGACCGCAGTGTGATTCATATATAAAGTGGATCGGCTCGAAAGTCAAGAAAAAAATGACTTGCGAGCCTGCGTGCGGGGGGCGCGAACACCTCCAGGGCCTCCAAAACATCGTGATGATGAATTGTTCCGCTCGTCCGCGGGCCATTCCGGCGACGTTTGTTCCTGCTCAGTTTTTTCTCCTTGCTCGAATGCCGCGAATCGCGATAGCATCCGGATTAGATGTTCTCCGAGCGGATCTCCGGCGGCTTCCCGCGTGCTCGCGCAGTATGCGTGCTCGCCGCGGCGGCGGGCGCGCTCGTTCTCAGCGGCTGCGCAAAGAAACACAATGTCGCGCGAACGCCGGCAGCCGCGCCGCGGCCGAGATCGCATGCGCCGCAATCCCCATCGAGCGAAGCCGAGAATGCAGTGGGCGCGAAAGAGACCGGGCTCGCCAGCTGGTACGGACATCCCTATCACGGGAGGGCCGCGGCGGACGGCGAGATCTACGACATGGAGACGCTGGTGGCCGCGCATCGCACGCTTCGCTTCAACACGTGGGTGCGCGTGACGAATCTCGACAACGGAAAAACCGTGGAAGTGCGCATCATCGATCGCGGACCGTTCGTCGATGGACGCATCATCGATCTCTCGCACGCCGCTGCGAAAGCGATCGACCTCATCGGTCCCGGCGTAGCCGAGGTGCAGCTCGACATCATCGCGGCGCCTGCCGTGCCGGATGTGCTCGGCAATTTCTATGCGGTGCAGGTAGGCGCGTTTGTCGATCGCGCGCGCGCCGAGCAGTTGCGCGCCTCGCTCGAGCAGCGCTACGGCCCGGTTCGCCTGGTACTGCGCCAGGGAAACCGTCCGCTGTGGCGGGTTCTGGTGGGACGCGAGTCGAGCGAAGACGCCGCCCACGGAATTGCTGCCCGGCTGGAAAACGAGGTCGGCCCCTGCTTCGTGGTGCTGCTGGATGATAAGCCGGCAGCCGCTCCTCCGGACCCCGCTCCGGTGGCTAGCGTATCCTCTTATTAGTGGCGTTCACAAGCCCGGGCTGTGGCAGTACCGAAGCCGGGGGCGAGTGCCGGATGCCTATCCCCACCCTTTTGTGGGGTGTGTACCCCATATGTGGGCGCTTTCGTGTACCATGCGGGCTACCCCGCACGCGAACTTTCGGGTAGATTTTCTATTAGTCACCGCACTACATACAGGAAGGGGCAGAAGGTCTCCGGACAGGTCTCGCCCGCCTCACGCTAAATGCTTGCACAGGAACAGGTAATCGTTGGGCAGTCGCCAAGGATTCGGCACGTTCTCCGTCTCGTGGAGAAACTCGGCCGCGGCCGCTGGCCCGTTCTCCTGTTGGGTGAGACCGGTACCGGCAAAGAGGTAATCGCCCGGGCCATCCATCAGGTGAATCCCTCCGGCGCGTTCGTCACCATCGACTGCTCGTCGCTGGTGGGGCCGCTGATGGAAAGCGAGCTCTTCGGCCACGTCAAGGGCGCGTTCACAGGAGCAACGTCGCAAAAAACCGGGCTGATCGAGTTGGCCAACGGGGGCACCGCGTTCTTCGATGAAATCGGCGAGCTGCCGCTCGATCTGCAATCGAAGCTGCTGCGCGTTCTTCAGGAGAAGGAATTCCGCCCGGTAGGTTCTCCGATGCAGCGGCGTTCGGACTTCCGGATTATTGCGGCGACGAATCGCGACCTCGCCAAAGAGGTGGACAAGGGGACGTTCCGGCGCGATCTGTACTACCGGTTGAACGTGGTGAATCTCCGGATGTCTCCGCTGCGCGACCGCAGGGAAGACATTCCATCGCTCATTGCGCATTTTCTCGCGCGCTACGGGCGCGGCCACACGCTCTCACAGGAATCTCTGGAGACCATGCTGTCCTATGACTGGCCCGGGAACGTGCGTGAACTGGAGAACTGTATTCAACACATGGTAGCCATCAACTCGGGTCCGGTGCTGCACCTGTTGGATCTGCCATCGAGTCTGCAGAACCATGTGACCGAGCGGCGCTCCCAGACCATCGTCATCGCCGCGGCCGCCGGTGCGAGTGACGATGCGGCCGGCATGGCCCAGGCCGGCGCCCCTCCGCCGCAGCCGCTCTTTCCCGCGCCGATTACCGCTCGCGAGGGAAGCGGCAGCGGAGCTTCATCCTGTCCCATATTGCCGCTTTCGGAGCTGGAGAAGCACGCCATCCTCGCGGCGCTTCAGTACACCAGAGGCGATCGCGCCGTTGCCGCGCACATGCTCGGGATCGGCCGCACCACGCTTTATCGGAAGCTGAAGGAATATCAGGTCCCCGAAGAGTAGATCTTTCACTGAGAGCCGCCTGCTCACCGCTCTACTATCCTGTTTCAATGCCGGAACAACGAGCGCTGCGGCTGCTTGTAGTGGAAGATGACTGCACGGATGAGCGTTTTCTGCACGACGTTCTGGAGGAAGCCGCGGCGAGCGGCGTTTGGCCGCAGTGGCTGCCGTGGCAACCGGTGTTCGTAGCCACCGCGGCGGAGGCGTGCGACCTCGCCATCGATGGCGCGTATGACGCGATTCTGTTGAACCTCAGCCTGCCGGACACGCCCTCGCTTTACGGAACTTTTCTGGATGTGCGCGAAGTCGCGGCTGGGACGCCGATTCTGATTCTCGCCGATGAACCCGATGAGGCGCTGGAGAGCACGCTTCTCCGCGATGGCGCGCAGGACTTCCTGCTGAAATCGCAACTCGATGCCGGGCCGCTCGCACGCGCAATGAAACGGGCAGTAGAGCGGCAGAGATACGTGAACGGGCTGAAGCAGTCTGAGAAGCCCGAGGCGATCGCGATACTTCCGGCGCCCAGCCCGGCTGAGAGCGACGATTCGCTCCTGAACCTGATTGGCGCGGTCGTTCTCTCCACTTCCGCGGAGAGCGGAATCGTCGCCGCAATGGAGTAGGTCCCAACCGCTCCCTCACGGTCGCGGCTCAGAAAGCCGTGACCGAGCTGTGACCGTCGGGGAGCCGTTGCTGCGCGGTCCGGAATCCACCGCTCCCTCATGGTCGCGGCTCAGAAAGCCGTTACGGAGCAGCGCGGTAAACGCGGGTTTCAGGGGTTGCGAAGACTTCGTGGAAGGCGGCGCTCCGCGCAACACTCCTCGCGGACGCCGCGCGGAGGTTCGGGCCGTCGAAATCGAGATAGTAATCGCCGTCCGTCAGCAGCACGTAGTCGAGTCGCTGCTCCTGGACGAGCGCGGGCATGGTGGAAGCGAACTGTTCCACGCTGCGCCGATCACCGTCACGGAATAGCTTCGGCGGGACCGGGAGAGAACAGGCGCGGCGGCCGGCGTAGAGCCACGCAAGCGGGTCCTGGTCGGCGTACAGGGTGGCTGCCGGGCTGGTGTTTCGGGCCATCCAGTCGTAAGCGGGACGATGGGCGCGCAGGTCCGTCTCGCATTTGCGCAACAGTGTCGGAATGAGAATGAAATCGCCGCCGATGTGCGTGACCACGATGAACCCTGCGAATGACGCGAGCGCCAGACCGGCAACCGCGGCCGCGGCGCGCTCACTCGTTTTCGGAGCTGTCCATGCGCGGCGCAGCGTGGCTGCGAGGTTCCGGAGTTCGGTGAACAGGCCCAGCGCAAGCAGCGGATACATTGGCATGACAAAACGCTCGTTTGGCGGGAAGTGCCAGACCAGCAGCAGCGCCGTCATGCTCAGCGCCGCGGCCGGATATTGCCAGTAACCGGTTCGCCGGGCAAACCGCACCACGCCGGCGATCGCCGCCACCGCCACGATGCGCTCGAGGATCTTCGAGTCGAGCGTCAAATCGAATGTCAGCAGTTTTCCAATGCTCCGCGCCACCGCATCCGAGTTGTGCCAGACCACCAGAGGCAGGTCGGAGAAGCGTACGTTCCACATCTGGTAGCCCATGTAGTCGGTGTAGTAGAGCGTGATCGGGTCCCTCGCCGGCGAAAGATGCCGTGCTACCCACCACTGCCATGCGGCGACAAAGGGGACCATGGAGACGGCGAACGCGGCGGCGCGTTTCCACCGCGAGCGCAGAGCCAGACAGAACGGAACGGTGACCAGCAGAGGCAGGGCCGTGCATCGCGTCAGATACGCAAAGCCCGCGAGCAGACCGCCGGCGGACGCGAGCCACTTTGAAGAGCCCGGTTGCGCGGCGCGCTCCGCCAGAATCAGACAGGCGAGCAGGAGCGCGGTGAATGGCAGCTCCGACATCGGCGTTATGCCGAGCACGCAGGCTACGGGGTTGAAACCGGCACACAGCACCAGGACCGCCGATTGCCATTCGGACATGCCCATTTGCTTCAGCCACGCGCGGAACAGCAGGAGCCACGCAGGCACAGCCAGCCAGACAAACAGCGTCGCCAGCTTCAGATTGTCCGGGAAGTGCTGATCGATCCTCCAGACCAGCGAGAGCCAGGCGGGAAACAGCGGCGGGTATTTCGTTTGCCATGGCTGCGCGGGAAGGCTGGCGATCTTATAGCCCGCGCCCGCGCCCAGACTCTTCGCACACACCCAATAGATTGCGTCATCGCGATAGAGATCGAGCTGCGGCATGGCGCGCCAGGTCCAGGCGAGGGTCGCCGAGGGCGCCACAGCAAGCAGCAGGGCGGCGAGGGTGCGGACTTTCGGTCCCACATGAACGGGATCGGCAGAACGCGCTTCGGGGATTACGAAACTGCTGCAACGGGCTGCTAAACTCGGAGAAAATGCACCATCGTCTCGTCCCGGCGGCCGCCATTGCCGCCGTGGTCGCCGTGCTCGCCCTGGCCACGGAAGCGGTTCGCGGTCCCATCGTATTTGAAGACATCAGGCAACGCGCCGGCATCGATTTCGTGAGCGATGGCTCGCCCACGCCCTTCAAGCACCAGCCTGAGGCCATGCTGGCCGGCGTGGCCGTGCTCGATTACGACGGCGATGGGTATCTGGATATCTTCTTCGTGAACGGCGCCGGCATGCCGTCGCTGGTCAAGGAAGGCCCGCAGTTCAAAAACCGCCTGTACCATAACAACCACAATGGGACCTTCACCGACGTCACCGACAAGGCCGGACTCGGGGGCGTGGGCTACGGCATGGGCGTCGCGGTGGGCGACTACGACAACGACGGCCGGCCAGATCTCTACGTCACCGGCATCGACGGGAACCATCTCTATCACAACAATGGCGACGGCACATTTGCCGACGTGACGGAGAAGGCGGGCGTCCCGGGCGGCATGTACGACGGCAAGCGGATGTGGTCCACCGCGGCCGCCTGGCTGGATTACAACAATGACGGCCTCCTCGACCTGTTCGTATCCAATTACTGCAAGTGGGATCCGAACACCGAGCCGCCCTGTACCACCAACGGCTTCCGAATCTTCTGCAACCCGCGCCACTACGGCGCGCTCCCGCACACGCTGTATCGCAACAACGGCAACGGCACGTTTACCAATGTTTCGGCCGAGGCCGGGCTGACGAAGTATCTCGGACGGGGGATGGGCATTGCCGTTGCGGACTACGATGGCGACGGCTGGCCCGATATCGTGGTGAGCAACGACGACGCGCCTAATCAGCTCTTTCACAATATCGGCGGCAAGCGCTTCGAAGAGGTTGCGCTGGACGCCGGCGTGGCGCTGGCCGAGAGCGGAAATGCGATTTCCGGCATGGGCGTCGATTTCCGCGATGTGTTCAACAACGGACGGCCCGACATCTGGATCACCGCAATGGAAAAGCAGACGTTTCCGTTCTACAGGAATCTGGGACACGGGGTGTTTCAGGAAGCGACGGCGATCACCCGGCTCGGGCTGGAGACGGCGGGCATGTCGGGCTGGTCGTGCGGCATATTCGATTTCGATAACGACGGCTGGAAAGACCTGTTCGCCGCGCGCTCGAACGTCATCGACAACGTGGAGCTGTTCTCGCCGCGCCACCACGACGAACCGAACGTGGTGTTTCGCAATCTGGGCAATGGCAAGTTCGAGAACGTCAGCGCGACGGCCGGCGAGAGTTTTCAGACTCCGGCGGTTCATCGGGGCACGGCGTTCGGGGATCTGGATAACGACGGGCGCGTTGATGTAGTAGTCAGCGTCCTGAACGGCGCGCCGAAGGTGTTTCACAACGTCACGCAGAACGGCAACCACTGGCTGCTGCTCCAGCTCCGGGGCACGAAGAGCAACCGCATGGGACTCGGGGCGAAGATCCGTCTGACGGCGGCCGACGGCGCCGTGCAGTATAACCATGCCACCACCAGCGTCGGCTACGCCAGCTCGAGCGATTCGCGCGTGCACTTCGGACTGGGGAACTCCGCGTCGGCCCGAGAGATTCAGATTACGTGGCCGAGCGGGATTGTGCAGACCCTGCGGAACGTTGCCGCGGATCGAGTGCTCCCTGTAACCGAGCCGAGCGCGGTAATGGCGTGGTGGGGCGGTCCCCCCGGACCGCGCGGGACGCCCTCGTCCCGTTGCCGCTTTATTGCCGCGTCATCGCATTCGCGCCCATCGCCGGACCGTTGGGCAGCATCAGCGGATCCTGCTGCTCCTTGATTCGCAGGAACTCGGCATTCTCTCTCTGCGCGTCCGCCTTCCTGCCCGTCTGCCGATAGGCCTGCGCCAGATAGAAGTGCACGGAGGCGTTCTCCGGCTGTGCTTTGAGCGCCGCCTCGAGCATAGGTATGGCCTTGTCCGGATCTCCCATGGTCAGGTAAGCGTGCCCGGTTGCGGTCTCCGCGATCCAGCGATTCGTTGGCGGGGCCAGCTTGATGGCCCTTTGCGCATACTGGAGCGATACTTCCGGAAACCCTTCGCGCGTTTCCAGAAAGGCCGCGATCAGCAGCGACGGCCAGTGGTTCGGGTGCGCCGCCAGTTCCTTCTGGAACTCCGCCAAAGCCTGATGCTGATCGATCTCCATCAGGAACGTGCCGTAGGCGTAGTGGACGCCGGGAGCGTCCGGGTACCGCTTGAGGAGCTCTTCGTATGCCGTTTTCGATTCCTCCGGCTTGCGCGCCGCGTCGGCCCAGGATGCCTTGCCGGTGAGTTCCACCAGATCGAGCTTGTCCTGTGGGATTTCGGTCGGCAGAATGGGCATGGCCAGCATCGCCAGGCCCGCCGCGGTGATTACCAGAGGCGAGCTCTCGCCGGCCTTCGCAATGGGCTGTAACTGGGTGAGAGCTTCGTCGAAGATGGATTGCCTGATGAGAATGAATGCGGCGTGCGCGCGCACTGCCTGCTCGAAGGGGCGATTTCCGCCGAAGCCGATCTGTTCGCCTTTGATCAGGTCCTTGAACGATTGGCTGTAATCGCCCAGCACGTACTCACTCAGCCCCAGAAAACCCCATGCCGTACCGTTCTGCGGAGCCAGGGTGAGGCCTTTCCGAAAGGCGTCCCGGGATTCCTTGTACTCCTTTAGCTGATACAGATCTCCCGCCATGTAGAACCAGCCCTCGGCCCACGACGGATGCAGCGTGAGGGCCTGCCGGAACAGTTTGACGGCTTCCGCGGGGTTGCTGTCCACCAACGCTTCCGCGCGGCTGGCAAGCTCTTCGAAGTTGCCTGAGGATGACGATGCCTGGGCGCGCACGGCGGGAGCCGCGGTCAACGCGAGGCTGCAAATCACGATTACGCTCGCGGGAAAACACTTCATAGGGAGGCTGTAGCCTATTTTACCGTGGCCGCCGTTATGCTGAAGGTGATGCGTGTCTGGATCACGGCTGTGTTGCTGGCCTGCGCGGCGTTGGCGCAGGACGCCAGTCCCGAGCAGCTCTTTCGCGATGCGGTGGAGGCGCAGAGAAGGGGCGACTACGCCGCGGCGGTGGAGAAATATCAGGCGCTCATCCAGCTTCGGCCCGACGTGGTGGAGGCGCACGCCAACCTGGGGGCCGCTCTCGCGCACCTCGGCCGTTTCGATGAGGCGATCGCGCAGTATGAACAAGCGCTGGCGGTGAGTCCCGACCAGCCGCGGATTCGTCTGAACCTGGCTCTCGCCTACTACAAGACGGGCCGCATCGATCGGGCCGCCGCTGAGTTCGAGAAGCTGCACACGGCCGCGCCGGCTGAGCAGCAGGTCACGCTTCTTCTGGCCGACTGCTGGCTGCAGCAGGGCCAGAATCGAAAAGTAGTGGACCTTCTCGCGCCGCTCGATTCGCAGTACGCAGAAGACGCGGCATTCAGCTATCTGTACGGGACCGCGCTCATGCGCGATAACCAGACCGACCGCGGCAAGCAGATCATGGATCGCATTCTGCGCAACGGCGATTCAGCCGAAGCGCGGGTCCTCATGGCGACGGCGCGCATGGGAGGCCGCGATTACAAAGGCGCGAAGGCCGATCTCGAGCGCGCCATGGAACTGAATCCGAATCTGCCCGGCGTTCACTCGCTCTATGGCGCGGCGCTTGACCGTCTGATGGACGCGGGCGCTCGCGCCGCTTACGAGAAAGAGCTGGCGCTGAATCCGAACGATTTTCCTGCGAACTTAAATCTGGGCATCATCGCTCTGCATGAGCGGCGGCTGGACGACGCGGAGACGTTGCTGTCGCGTGCGCTGGCGGTGCGGCCGCAGGACCCCGGCGCGCTCCTGCAGTACGCCAACCTGCTCGCCGCGCGCGATAAGCGCGACGAGGCGGGCCGGATTCTCGAGGATCTGATCGGGCGCTATCCCGATTTTCGCGAAGCGCACGCGGTGCTCGCGGGACTGTACTATCGGGAAAAACGGAAGGCCGACGGGGACAGGGAGCGGGAGATCATCCGAACCCTGGATGCGAAGCAGCAGGCGAAGGGCGGCGCCGCTCCCGATGCGGGCGCCGCGGCGCATTAGGGAACAGGCCTTCGCCAGGGAAGCGCCCATTGTGCTGCCGGCGTTGCGGTCACTACCGAATCGCCGGCATCTGTTCGCGGACGCTGGCCCACCACGTCCCGGGGAGGGCGTGATCGGCCGCAGCACCCGGTTCCAGGCGCGCGTCAGCCTTCAAACGATAGACTTGCGCACCGGGCGATTGCAGAACGGGCTCGAACCAGCCGGTGTTGGAGACCGCCGATTGGAACGCATTGCGGCCCGCAGTTTCCAGGTCGCGATGAAAATCGCTGTCGGCCACAAGCGCGAAATCGAGGTTGTGCTCGCGCATGAATTCGGGCGCCGTGGCGAAGTACGCTTGCAAGCGTTTCGGGGCGCTATCATAGATCACCCAGTGCACGATGGGCATGGCAAGCCCGCGGTGGCCGGTGTAGAGGTACAGCAGGGGATCGTCGTAGGTGAGAATCCGGGAGTCTCCCGCGACGTTTTTCCGGATCCACTCATACGCGGGACTCCGCGCGTCGGTCATGGCCTGGTAATACTGAAACACCAGCGGCAGATTCCGTACCGTGCCGTCGTAATTGCGCCAGGGAATCAGGCTACAGGCTCCGAGCGAAAACGCCAGTATTCCAGCCGCGACGGCTTTCTGTGAAAATTCCGGGCGCCTGAACACGGTGCGGCACGACTGGAAGAGGTGGCGCATCTCAGCGTAGAATCCAGCGGCGATCGCGGGCCAGATCGGCAGAAGATAACGCTCGTTGGGCGGCCAGTTCCACGGGACCAGCAATACGACCGCGCCGAGCGCGAAGAACGCCATGTGATATTGCTGCGACTGTTTCACCACCCGCCGGATCCCGCTGATGGAGGCCGCCGCGACCACCCAGGCAAACATGCGCCAGGAAGTGTCCTTCGGAATATAGGCGAAGATGAGGCGGGCCGCGCTCGATAGAATGGAATCCACGTTGATCCGGACCAGCTGCGGCAGTTCCTTCCATTGCACGCTCGCGGCATAAAAACGCACGTAATCGACGTAGTAGATCGTGACCGGATCGGCGCCTCGGTAGCTGTGGGTGCGGGTCCAGATCAACCATCCAACAACCGCGGCGCCAAACACGGCGCCATAAGCCGCGGCGTTGCGCCACTGCTTCCTCCACGCGAAGAATGCCAGGGCGCCGATGAGCAGCGCGATGCCCTGCGTCCGAGTCAGAAATGCGAGGCCCCCGACCGCGCCCGCGAGCATCAGCAAACCGCGATTCGATTCCGCTGTCCCGCGCTCCAGGTAGAAGAGGGCGATAAGCGAGAGCACGCCGAACGTCAGTTCCGACATGGTCATCATACTGGCGATCACGAAATGCGGGCTTAGCGCGGTGAGGGTACAGATCGCGGCGGATTCGAGTGGAGCGAGTCCCCACTGGTTGAGCACGTTGTAAAGCAGGAAGGCATAGAGCGGTAGCATCGACCAGCATAGGGCGGTGAACTTTGAAAGATTGCCGGGAAAGTGCGGATCCATGCGCCAGATGAGCGACATCAGGAAGGGGAAAAGGGGCGGATACTTTGTCTGGTAGAGTGTGTCCGGCAAAGACGGAATACAGTATCCATGACCTTCCGCCAGCGATTTGGCCGATTGCAGGTACATGGCGTCGTCGTGGTAGGCGCCCATCTGGGGCATGGAGCGAAAGCGCCATGCAAGCCATGCGCTGGGGAGGAGCGCGGCCACTATGAGAGAGATTGCGAGTACGGACGCAGCTTTCCTCTTCACATCCGAATAATCGGCATTTTGGACCGCAGAGGTTAGCGGCCGCCAACCAGGCCCAATACGTGGCTACGCTTCGATCCCTTTTCCTTCCCGAATCGTGATGTAGCGGTTAACAGGCAAAGACGTAAACCGGTCGACTCGCTTCGACGGCAGCGGCCACCGCACCTCGACGAAATCGAGTTTCTTCATCTGGCCGATGCCCAGCACCATCCTCGGATCGTGCGACGACAGGTAGCTGCCGCCGCCCACCTTGATCTGGGAGCGCGTAACGCCTCCGAAGCCCCATGTGACCCGGACGCCCACCGCGTCGATATTCGCCGTAGTCCCAATCAGCCTCAATCCCAGCCAGTTGTTGCGCGCGCCCATGTCGTTGTGCAAGAGCAAGGGAGCGGCGCCGTTGTTGTTGATCAGTACATCGATGCCGCCATCGTTGTCGTAATCGCCGATGGCCAGTCCGCGCGCTGACCAATTCTCCCGGAACGCCGGGCCGCCCTCGGCGCTGACGTCGGTGAGGCGCTTCCCGTCGTTGTGAAACAGCAGGAGAGGCTCGGCCCACGTAACATTATTCAGGAGCTCATCCACCATTTCGTTCGGATGGCCGTTCGAGAGAAACAGGTCGAGGTTTCCGTCGTTGTCGTAATCGAAAAACTTCAGGCCCCAGCCGCTCAGATAAAACGTGGCCTTGCCAATGCCGGCTTCGTCCGCCCTGTCGCTGAACATCTCGCCGCCGTCGTTGTGGTAGAGGGCGAACCGTTCGCTGTCGATATTCGCGATGAACAGGTCCAGGAGTCCGTCGTTGTCGTAATCGCCGGAATCCACGCCCATGCCCGAACGCGGCTGGCCATCTGCATTGTACGCGACGCCCGCCGCCAGACCGACCTCCTCGAACCTGCCGTTGCCCCGATTGATGTAAAGGTAGTTGGGCATGGCGTCGTTGGAGACGAACAGGTCCATCAGACCGTCATTGTTAATGTCCGTCGCCACCACGCCGTGGGCCCTGCCCGGATTCTTTCCGATGTCGGTGAGATGGCCGACCTCCGTGAAGGCGCCATCGCCGTTGTTGTGATACAGCGCGCTGAGGCGCGGTTCGAAGATCGTTGGGATGCAGTACGAGTACTTGTGCATCGCCTCGCTCCCGCAGGTGCGCGGATTGGGCCCGCTGTAATCGACGAACCCACAAACGAACAGATCGAGCCGGCCGTCGTTGTCGTAATCGAACCAGACGGCGGAAGTGGACCATCCTTCCTTCGCTACTCCCGCGCGCGCAGTGACATCGGTAAACGTGCCGTTACGGTTGTTCCGGTACAGCACGTTGCTTCCGTAGCACGTGAAGTAGAGATCCGGCCAGCCGTCGCCGTCGAAGTCGCCCACGGCCACGCCTTCGCCCCAGCGTGCGGCCACCAGTCCGGCCTCGCGTGTAACATCCCTGAACGTCCCGTCGCGATTGTTGCGGTAGAGCGCATTGCGGCTCAGGTCCTTCGGATGATAGAAGGAGGACGGTCCGGTGTTGATCAGCAGGATATCCATCCATCCGTCGTTATCGTAGTCGAGAAAAGCGCAGCCCGAGCACATCGATTCCGGCAGCCAGTGCTTATACGACCGGGCGTTGTTGTGAACCCACGTGATGCCGCTCTTTTCAGGCGGAACCTGCCGGAAAATTCCGCCGGAGCCTGTGTCGGCGCCCTGACCGGTCCGTGTGAGCGCGAGCGCACCGGCATACCTGAGAAGATCGCGCCGGGAGAACCGCATGAGAAACTCTTATTGTAATGGTGGCGCACGCTTCAGCGTGCTGGTGCGAGCTTCAGCTCGCGCTGTCCGACTGTGGGCTGAAGCCCACAGCAGCACGCTAAAGCGTGCGCCACGTGGAAGCGCGACTTACGATCCGTGCCGAGAATCATGCTGAAATTGATGCGAGCCGGCCTTTGCGTTCTGGCGCTTGTTTGTGCGGCGGCGGCTCAGTCGCCCTCACCCGAACAACTGTTTCGCGACGCGGTTGAAGCGCAGAAGCGCGGCGACGATGCGCTGGCCGTCCGGAACTATCAACAGCTGCTCAGGCTGCATCCCGGCGCCGTTGCGGTGGAGGCAAATCTTGGCGCGGCGCTGGCGCACATGGGCCGCTACGACGAAGCGATCACCCACTATCGCGCCGCCCTCGCGAAGGCCCCGGACAACACCGGGCTCCATCTGAATCTCGCACTGGCCTTCTTCAAGAAGAACGATGTCCAGCACGCCGCGGCCGAGTTGAAGCCGCTGCATGACGCCGCGCCGGACGATCCGCGCATTTCCACACTACTCGGCGATTGTTATGCGCGCCTCGGGCGCAACCAGGAAGCGATCGGGCTCCTGTCACCGCTCGCGCAGGCTCATCCGGACGACCTTGATGTCGCGTGGGCGCTCGCCCAGGCGCTCATTCATGTGGACCAACTCCAGCCTGGGCTCGCTCTGGTCGAAAAAGTCGCACGACAGCGAAACAGTGCCGCCGCGTGGCTGCTCGCCGGCGACGCCGCGCTGCGTCTGAACTACTTCGAGGTTGCGCGCCAATACGCCGACACGGCCGTTGGTCTCGATCCGCACCTGCCCGGCGTTTACACGCTGCAGGGCAAGGCGCTTCAGGACCTCGGCGATAATCCGGCCGCCATTGCCGCCTTCGGCAAGGCCCTCGCGGCCGACCCTGACGATTTCGAGGCGCATCTGACGCTGGGCGCAATCCTCAACGTGGAGCGAGATGTCCCCGGCGCGAGGAAGCATGTGGAACGGGCTCTGCAGCTCGAGCCGTCTTCAGCGCTGGCGCGATTCGAAATGGCGCGTATCGAGCGCGCTGAAGGCCATCTGGACGCCGCCGTCCGCGATATGGAGAAGGTTGCGCATGAGCGTCCCGATTGGCTGCAGCTTCACGTCGAGTTGGCCGCGCTGTATTACCGCGTGAACCGCCCCGACGACGGCGCGAAAGAGCGCGAGATCGTCGACCGGCTGACTGCGGCGCAGCAGGAGAAGAACGTCAGCCAGGCTCCTTCGCCCTGACGACAGAACTCGATGCAGGCCGAAGGCCTGCTCCACTTGCGACCGAGAACAGTAGAGCAGGCTTTCAGCCTGCACCAGGCTCCTTCACCCTGAGCACGCGGTCGGCGGGCACGTTCGTCAGATTCTGAACCGAGCCCGATGGCCAGTGGATCTCGATCGACTCCGCGCGCTCATTCGGGCCCAGCCCGAAATGCACCGGTCCGCAGCTCGACGACGCGTATCCGACGCTGGTAGTCATGTGGTTGTACTGGGCGCCGCTTTTCGTGACCACCTTGATGCGCGCGCCAATGCCATCGCGATTACTCTTCGTGCCTTCGAGCGCGATATCCAGCCAGTGGGTCGATCCCGGACTGCGATTCATCCAGATCTCGGCGTCGCTCTGGAGCGCGGTGACCACGACATCAACGCGTCCATCGCCGTCCAGATCGCCGAAAGCGCAGCCGCGGTGCCGCGCCGCGGGACTCGCGTCGAAACCGGCCTCTTCGGTCAGCGCCTGCCATTTGCCGCTCGCGCCGAGATTGCGGAACACGGTGTTGTGCTGATCCACCGTCGTGCCCGGCATGGCGCGCGAGAGGACGTCGCCGCGCGAGACAAACAGATCCTTCCAGCCGTCGTTATCGAAATCGTAAAGACCCGGGCCGAAACCTGCTCGCGAGGAGCTGAGCGCGCGCATTCCGCTCTCCGTGGTGATCTCACGAAACTCGCGGCCTTTCATGTTTTTGAACAGAGGGAATGTCTGACGCTCGAGAGCGACGAAGGCAATATCGGGATAGCCGTCGTTATCGACGTCCCGAAAATCGACGCCCATTCCTGAAACGAAGTTGCCGTCCTCCACCAGCGCCACGCCGGCCTGAAACGCCGTCTCTTCAAACTTGTTACCGGCGTTGTGAAAGAGGAAATTGTAATAGCCGTCATTGGTGACGAACAGATCTGGCCGTCCGTCGAGATCGTAATCGGCCACCCCGATGCCCATCGCCTTCCCGATGTGCGAACGCAATCCCCACTGCTCCGACGCGTCTTCGAAACGGCCGTTTCCTTTGTTGATGAATAATTGATCCGGCGTTCCCTTGTACATCTTCGGACTGCAGTAATCCGCGTTTCCTTTGTACTCGCACAACGGCTCGGTAGAGTAATCCCAGCTCAGGTAGTTGGCGACGAACAGATCGAGCAGTCCGTCGTTGTTCACATCCACCCATGCGGCGGTGATTGGCCACAGCGGGCCGTATTTTGAATCGGGGCGATTCAGCGCTCCCAGACCGGCCTTCTCGGTGACATCGGTGAACGTACCATCGCGGTTGTTGTGATAGAGCGCGCAGTGGTGCACTCCGGCGACGAACAGATCGGGGAAGCCATCGTTGTCGTAGTCTCCCACGGCCACGCCGTTGTCGAAACCTGTCCCCGCAAGACCGGCTTTGTCAGTTACGTCGGTGAACACTCCACCGCCGTCATTGCGAAACAGACGGTTGCGATACTTCGGCGAATCCTTGGCGAGCGTGGCGATGTTGGCGCCGTTGGTAAAGAAGATATCCGGCCGTCCGTCCCGGTTGTAATCGAAAATGGCCACCCCGCCGGCCATGGTCGCGGGAACGTGACGCGCGCTGATCTCGCCGTTCTCAAGATGAAATGGGATTCTCGCGAGTTCAAAGCGGATGGCGGAAGTTGAGCCTGTGGCTGCGCAGAGGAGGAGGGCGGCGCCGGAGAGGATAGCGAGGAGCAGCATCCGCCGTTGCAGGCGAAAACGCCTGCTCCACTGGCCACAGAGTATAGCAGGCCTTCGGCCTGCATGATGGGAATACATCGTGGGAGGACCTCTTACGAGCATAAAAAAAGGGGGCGGCTTGCGCCACCCCCTTCTGAGTTGCGGTTCCTGAGAACCCGTTAGAACGTATACTTCAGACTCAGCATCACCACGCGGCGGCCAACCGTGTTGAGCGGTTTGCCGGTCGTTTCGGTGTTCTGATTGGTCATCGCCAGATTACCGCCCTGGTTGAAGACCAGACTGAGGTCGTTGTTACTGCCGCTGGCATTGAACTCCGGCAGCGGGTGGTTCAGGAAGTTATAGGTCTGGAAGCGGAACTGCACGTTCTGCCGCTCCTTGAAGTTGAAGTTCTTGTACAGCGAAAGGTCGCTGTTGAAGTACGCCGGACCCTTGATGTACGGCCAGATCAGGGTACCCTGCGAGAACTGCGTCGTGTCAGGAGCGAAACATGCCGGATTGAAGTAGGATCCGGACGATACGCCCTTGCGCGGATCGCAGATCACGACCGGGTAGATCGCGGAGTTGGGATAGGAACCCGTTCCCAGCAGAGCTGCCTGGCTATAGGGATGCGGGACGCCATTGACAGTCGGGCTGAACTGGCCTGGGTAAACCACGTTCATAGCGCCACCGGCGTTCGGCTGAATGGGAGCGCCGCTCGAGAACTGCGTGATGCCGGACAGTTCCCATCCGTTTACAACGCCACCTGCGAACTTGTTGCCGTGCACAGGGCTCGGCAGGTTGAAGATGTAAGCAGCGTTGAAGAGGTGCGTGTGGTCGAACGCGAGGACGCCGTAGTTGTTGCCAAGCACGAACGGATCCATCAACACACCCTGGCCGGCGCCGTTGTCGGTTTCACCGTCGCGGATGCCGAGGGCCTTGCTGAAGGTGTAGTTCGCCGTGAAGGTGATGCGGCCGGTCTGCTTCTGCCACGTGGCAATCAGCGCGTTGTAGTTCGAGTAGCTTCCGTGGGTCACCAACTGCATGCCCGTATAGTTGTGCAGCGGGTTATAGTCGGTGTTCGGGAAGTTCGGCAGGGCGGGATCATGGACCACGCCGGTGATCGGATCGGGCTTGTAGTAAGTGCCGATCGGGATGTTGTTCTGCTGCTCCTGAGCGTTGTCCAGCAGCATGTCATGGCTGCGGTTGCCGGAGTACTGTAATTCGGCGAGCGAGTTCCACGGCACGCGCTGCGAAACGGTCACGTTGTAAGTTTCGGTCCAGGGCGTTTTGTTGTCACCCATTTTGAGGACGCCGCTGACGCCGGTACCGAGGCCGGGTGTTCCCAGAGCCGGAGAGTACTGGTTGAAGTTTTCCCAGCCAAGGCAGCAGCCCCAGTTCGTGGCCACGCTCTCAAATCCGAGCGGAGCGGTATAGCCGCCGCCCGATACCGAGTTATAAGCGAGCTGATATCGGAACTGGCCGTAGCCACCGCGCAACACCGTCTTGCCGTTGCCGAACAGATCGTAGGCAACGCCGATGCGCGGTTCGGGGAAGAACGCTTTCGACGGGAAGCCCGACACCGGAATGCTCGAGTTGATGGCGTGCCATTGCAACCCGGTCCACGCGCCAGCCGAAGAGGTGTTGTTGTAGGTGGCAGGATCCCAGACCGCGATTCCCGGTCCGCTGGAGGGGAACCAGTTGCCCATATGGTCGAAACGGACGCCGTAGGTCAGCGTCAGTCTGCGGCCGGCTTTCCAGGCGTCCTGCACGTAGAAGGAGTATTGGTAATACTTGAAGTCCTCAGTCGGTCCACCGCTGTTCTGGTAGAACTGCGTCGCACGGGCCATGACGAAATCGGCCACCGGGTTATTGCTGCTCGTGGCGCCCCAGGTATCGTAATACGTCGTCCCCTGAACGCCGCCCTCGGGGCCGGGACCGTAGGTCTGCTCGTTGCGGGCGAAATCCCAGTAGAAGCCGCCCTTGATGGTGTGCGTGCCCCAGACTTTGGTGATGTTGTCGGAGACGTTGGGCGCCTGAGACAGCTTTCCGAAGCCGGCCGAGAAGCCCTTGTCGCCGAACGTATACGCGGAGTATCCACCGAAGTTGCCGCTGCCGGCCCAGCCGCTGAAGAAGTTCGGAATCTGCGGCGTGTATCCGCTCTGGCTGAAGATGCCCGTCATCTGGAAGCCGAGCTTGCTCGGATCCACCGCTGCCGGGTTCGCCAGGTTGATCGGGTTCAGGAACGTGGCGTCAGCAAAAATGAACTCGTTGGTCAGGGTGGGGGAGAACACGTGCGTCAGGTTCGCGCTGTAAACCTTCGAAACCTGATTCGCCAGCATGTTGGACGGATAGGGTATCGCGCCCGGCATGGACCACCAAACGTTGATAGGAGACTGGTCTTGTTCATCCTGGCGGTTAAACGAGAAGAAGAACTTCGTGTTGTCGCTGATGTTGTAGTCGCCGCGGAGCCTGACTTCCCAGCGGTTCTGCGGAGGCGCAATCAGGTCCTGGAGGTTGGATCCGGAAGAGTTGCTATTGGGGTCGGCATTCGGCTTGATCATCGTCTTCCACAGGATGTTCGAATTGGGATCGAGCTGAGATGCCGGAATCATGCCGCCCGGCGCAACCACGCCGCCGTTGCCGCCCAGCGGGTTGGTGTCATTCGAATAGTTGTTCTTGAACGCCTGGCCGAGGCTGGCGAGGTAAGCCGGGCTGAAGTTTCCGTTCATCATGTCCTGAGTGGGAATGAAGCGGTTGATCAGCGAGCCCGCCTGCTGCTGCCACATGTACTCGTAAGCGCCGTAGAAGAACAGCTTGTCGCGGTTGTGATTGAACTTCGTGCCAGGAATCAGTACAGGACCGCCGAAATCGCCACCAGGATAATAGTAGTGATCTTCCGGCTTCGGGATGCCCTGACTCTTCAGATAGGAATCTTCAGAGTTCATGATGCCGTTGCGCTCGTACAGGTAAGCCTGACCGTGGAACTGAGCGCTGCCGCTCTTGCCGATGGCCTGGAAGGTCACCGGGCCCTTGGCGAATTCAGCGCCGTAGGCTGAAGTGAGCAGCGTCACTTCCTGCGTCTGATCGGCATTGATGTTCGCCGTCTGCGTTCCCTGGTTGCCAGGATCGAGCAGGTTGGCTCCATCGGACGTCATCGTCATACTGCCATTGGGCTGGGTGCCGTTCGCGCTGAAAGCGCCGATCGGGCCCGTGTTGCTGGCGGTACCCATGGTCTGGTCGAAGCCGGCTTTGTTGCTAAGGCCGTTCGTCGCTCCCATGCCGGGCATGATCTTGATCAGCTCGGCGGCATCGCGGCCTTCGATGGAGATCTGCGAGATCATGTGGGTGTTCAGCGTCGTGCTGGCCTGGCCGTTATCGGTCGGGACCACCACGTCGTTCGCCGCCACCACCTGAACTTCAGATTTTGTGCTGCCCACCTGAAGAGCGATGTTCGGCACGGTCAGAGGCGCGCCCTGCGTCATGGTGATGCCGCGCTCTTCCCATGGATTAAAGCCGGACGCCGTCACCGCAATGGTATAGGTGGCCGGCGGAACGGCGGCGAATTCGAAAAAGCCGCTGCCGTTCGTTACTGTGTTACGAGTGGTCAGGGTGGCTTCATCCTTCAGGACAACCGCGGCGTTGGGAACCACAGCGCCGGATGAATCAGCGACTGTGCCGCTGATGGAACCATTTCTGACCTGCGCGTACGCTGGTAGTTGAACAAGTATCAGGACTGCAAGAAGCAGGCCCGCAAAAAACGTAACTTGCCGTACCATCTGCCTTACCGAAGCTGACTTCAGCCACGGAGAGACTATTTGGTGCATAAGACCCCTTTCACTATTCAACAACTCGGTTTACTAGCGAAAACGTTGCGGGGATAGAGGCCTGTTCTGAATTCAAGACTGAACTTGCCAAGCCCGATCCAGAATGCCGGTATCTCCCTTGTCAACGTACTTTAGGCGCCTCGGCGAGTACCTTGAGTTCCTGACCGAACACCAAGGTGCGCAAAGACAGCCCACAACTTTCCTGACCCTGATTGGTTACAAGAATAGTGCGGATCTATTAGCCATGTCAATACATTTTCATTACGGAACACGCCTTTATCCACCCGCGAGGAGTGGCTAGCGATTTCTTCCAAAACCGGGCGATCAGGTGAGTCTGAAATTCAGGATATGGTAGAACACTGGGGTGACCGAGAGCGATCCTGGCGACATAACTGTAATTCGCATTACTGCTGTTGCTGCTGTGGCGCTTCTTCGGACTGCTTTGGTGGGGCAGCGGCGGTCTCCTGCAGGTGCTCCCTTCCTTCGTCGTCGAGTGCCGGGCGCGCCCGGACATCCACCGACAACCGCTGGCCTGCGTGACCTTTGTATACGCCGCGGACCGGAGCAGCATCACCGTAATCCCGGCCATATGCCACCCGGACGTGCCGGACAGTAACCGGCACCCCCAGGGTCGGGTCGAGGCCATACCACCCCTGTCCCGGTAGGAATACTTCCATCCAGGCGTGGGACGCCTGCCCGCCGATCACTTCTTCGACATTGACGCCCGGCTCAGCCGTCCGCTTCGGTACGAGATAGCCGGAGACGTACCTGCCGGGGAGGCCACGCATGCGCACCACCCCGAGCAGGATGTGCGCGAAGTCCTGGCAGACCCCGATGCCGGTGGCCAGCGTGTCGCACAACGACGACTGGACATGAGTGGCGCCCTTTTCGTAGCGAAATCTGTCGTGGACGATTTTCATGGCCGCCTCAGAAAAACCGGCGGAGGAGCCGTCACTCGCCTGCTCGGCCTCGTCGAGAATGGAGTGGAGTTCAGCCTGATGCGGCACATATCCGGTCGGCGTCAGATAGTCGTAATGCTCGTCCAGTTCGTCCTGCAGGGCCCGCAGCCGATCGAGAGGCACGCTATCGAAGGGCACGGGCAACGGCGTCTGCACCAGCACCACCGAATCCGCCTGCACGCGCAGCTTCCGATGTTCCCCCAGAATATTGAACCGGTGGACGCAGTTGCCGTAATAGTCGACATGCATGGCGGCGCCCGCGGAGGACGCCGGCTCGGTAGTAAGGCGGAATGAGAGACAGCTCTGCAGGTCGTCCTGCAGCGGCCGGAGCCGGACCTCGTTATAACTCTCCGACACCAGGCCGTCGTAGTCGAATTCGGTGGCGTGCGTCAGGCGGTAACGATTCATCAGGCCACTCCGGCGTAGTAGAAATAGCTGCGTGCAACTTCCTCGCCGATGCGCCGGCAGGTCTTTGCGACGTCGCTCAGAAACAAGTGCAGCCCGCGCGCAAAAATATCCTCGATGCGGTCGTACACGAGCGAATCGTGCAGTTTGCCGGTGAGGCGCTCGGCCTCATTGGCATAGCTGTGCGCCCCGGTTCCGCTGACCCCGCGCAGCGAAGTCTGCAGCCACGCGATATTGAACCGGACCGAGCGCGGGTGCTGCTGGTGCAGGATCAGGAGCTCGGCCACCTTCTTTGGCTCGATAGCCGACTGGTAGGCGCGGCGGTAGATTTCATATGCGCCCACCGACTTGAGCACGGCCATCCACTGCTGGCTAGCCGCCTCCGCCAGCGCCGACGACGTGTCCACCAGCTTGTGGTACTCCACGTCCACCACGCGCGCGGTGTTCTCGGCTCGTTCCAGAGCCCTGCCGGCCTGCAGAAAATCCCAGCCTTCATCGTGCGGCAGCGTGCTGTCGGTAATTCCGTTAAACGCCTGGCTGGCCAGGATAATCTCCTGGCACAGCCCGTGCAGATCGTCGCCGATTCTCGCCGTCTCCTTCATCTCGCGCATGCGGTGATACAGGCCGTTGACGTTCTCCCACATCTCTCGCGACAACCGGTCGCGAATGGTGCGAGCATTCTCGCGGACCATGTCGATGCAGGACGCCACGGAGTTGCCGTTGTCCTCCCGGAAGAGCACAAAGTCGCAGACGTTTTCGGGCGTCGGCTCATCGTGGATGGCGTGAAACACCTGCTGATCGCCGGTAATGCGAATCACTGAATCCCAGCGCAGGCGATAGGTGGTCTGGGCCTGCTCCAGCAGCATGTGGTAGGTCACATCGAGCAGGCGCGCGGCATTTTCGGCGCGGTCCATGTAGCGCGCGATCCAGTAGAGCGAGTCGGCGATTCTTGAAAGCATCGGGTCACTCCATGAAACCGGACGCGGCTTCCGGTTGCTCAGGGTCGGCGCCCCCTCGCAGCACCCAGGTATCCTTGCTGCCTCCGCCCTGCGATGAATTGACCACCATGGAGCCTGGTTGCAGAGCCACGCGCGTGAGCCCGCCGGGCACGATCACTACCCTCTCGCCGTCAAACAGACAGTAGGGCCGGAGGTCCACGTGACGGCCCGCCATGCAGCCCGTGGCCGTATCCCAGGAAGGACACCGCGAAAGCGGTATGAGCGGCTGAGCGACATAGTTTCGGGGATCGGCGATCAGGCGGCGCCGGAACTCCTCCTGCGCGGCCATTGTCGCCATGGGGCCCATCAGCATGCCATAGCCTCCCGATTCGCCCACCGCCTTCACCACCAGCTCGCCCAGATGCTCGGTGACGTACTTCAGATCCTGTTCCCGCGAGCAGACCCATGTCGGCACGATTCCGAGAATCGGATCTTCACCGAGGTAGTAGCGGATGATGTCCGGCACCCAGGCATAGATGGCCTTGTCGTCGGCGATGCCGTTGCCCACCGCGTTCGCCAGCGCCACGTTGCCGGAGCGGTAGGCGCCCATGAGTCCGGGGATGCCCAGCAGCGAGTCGGGCCGGAACGCCAGCGGGTCGAGGAACTCGTCGTCGATGCGGCGATAGACGACGTCCACCCGCGTGAGCCCGCGAATGGTCTTCATGTAGACCATGTCGCCATTCACCACCAGGTCGCGGCCCTCCACCAGCTCCACGCCCATCTGATGAGCGAGGAAGCTGTGCTCGAAGTACGCGCTGTTGTACAAACCCGGCGTGAGAACAACCACCACCGGATTTGCCGCCTGCGGCGCCATCATCCGCAGAATGCGCACCAGTTCGACCGGGTAGTGGTGGACGGGCAGAACTTCCTGGAGCTGAAATGCAGTGGGAAAGGTGCGGGTCATCACCGCCCGATTTTCGAGCACGTACGAAATGCCGCTGGGCGTCCGCAGATTGTCCTCGAGCACGAGGAACTCGCCGGTCTTCGAATCGCGCACAAGGTCGATGCCGGCGACGTGGGTATAGATCCCTCGCGGCACGCGCAGGTTCATCATCTCGCGGCGGAACTGCCGGCAGGAATAGATCAGCGACCGCGGCACCACGCCGTCTTTGAGGATCTTCTGCGCTCCGTACACGTCCTGCAGAAACAGGTTCAGCGCGAGCACTCGCTGCGACAGGCCACGCTCGATGTGCTCCCACTCGTGCCAGGGAATGATGCGCGGAACGAGGTCGAAAGGGAACAGGCGCTCGGTGCCGCGGCCGTCGCTGTACACCGTGAAGGTGATCCCCTGCAGCAGGAAGGCGGAATCGGCAAGGTGGCGGCGCTGCTCGAACTGGCTCAGCCGCATGGCCGCGAATTCATTGAAGATGCGCTCGTAGTGGGGGCGGGGCGCGCCGTCGCCGGCGAACATCTCGTCGAAGAAGGCATCGGTCGCGTACTTGCGAAAGAGACCGCCTGAAGCTGGTTGCGCGCTGATCATAAGGCACTAGCTGTCAGCAACCGGGCTGGCGAGCGGGCGTGGCGTCTTCTGCAATGTATCGTTGGCGCGGTTACGCTGTCAAATCGAGCTTACTGAGAATGGCCACAGATAAACGCCGATCGACGCCGATCGGTTCCTCGCTGCCTCTTATAATGGGTCATACGCTCTGTGCGGCCGGCCTGGCTGCCGCCGCACGCCAGGACCTCGTTCACGCCACGCAGGACGCAAATGCCGCAGGACATCGCGCCGGACGTGCACAGCCGCACTCCATCGGAGAGCCTGGTACGTTCGGCAAGTCAGGTATCCATCGCCGTCTTTCTCAGCCGGCTCACCGGCGTGGTGCGCGAGATGATCATGGCCCGGCTCTTCGGCGCCGGCGCTGTCTACGACGCCTTCCTGCTCGGGTTTCGCATGCCCAATCTGACCCGCGACCTGTTCGCCGAAGGAGCGCTGTCCTCGGCCTTCGTTCCGACGTTCACGGTAACGCTGGCGAAGAAGGGCAGGAAAGAAGCGGCCCTGCTGTCGGACCTCACCGCCACGGCAGTGATTCTGCTGGTCGGCGCGCTCTCGCTGCTCGGCGTGGTCTTCGCTCCGGTGCTGGTGGAGCTGCTCGCGCCCGGCTTCCATCAGGTTCCGGGAAAGTTCGAGCTGGCCGTGAAGATGACCCGCATCATGTTCCCGTTCCTGCTGCTGGTGGCGCTGGCGGCGCAGGCCATGGGCGTTCTCAACGCCTGCAATCGCTTCGGCGTGCCGGCGATGGCGTCTACGTTCTTCAACCTCGGCGCGGTGGGGTTCGGCCTGCTCGCCGGTTTTGTAATTGGACCGCGCGTGGGTATCGATCGAATCACCGGCATGGCGATCGGCGTGGTTCTCGGCGGGCTGCTGCAACTCCTGTGGCAGATGCCGAGTATGTCGCGGCTGGGTTTCGGTTACCGTCCGGCCATCGACTGGTCGCACCCCGGACTGCGGCAGATCATTCGGCTGATGGGGCCGGCCATCGTGGGCAGCGCGGCGGTGCAGATCAACGTCATGGTGAACACGAACTTTGCGTCGCGCATCCCCATGAACGGACCGGTGAGCTGGCTGGCGTACGCGTTCCGATTCATGCAGCTTCCGCTGGGAATCTTCGGCGTGGCCATCGCGTCGGCCACTCTTCCGGCCATTTCGCGAAGCGCGGCGGCGGGCAGAATGGATGAATACCGCCGCACGCTCTCGCGCTCCCTGACGTTGGTGTTCCTGCTCACCGTGCCCAGCTCCGTCGGACTCATTCTGCTGGGCAAGGCGATGATCGGCGTGATTTACGAGGGCGGCCAGTTTACGGCTTCCGACACCGCGCAGACCGCGGTCGCGCTCTCCTGCTACGCGTTCGGCCTTGCCGGTTATTCCGCGCTGAAAGTGGTGGGACCGGCGTTCTACGCTCTACACGATGCGCGCACGCCGATGTACGTCAGCATCTGTTCCATTCTGGTGAACTACTTCGCCGCTTCGGCCATGTCGGCGCGTTTCGGATTCGCCGGTCTGGCTGCTACCACCTCCATCGTGGCGCTGTTCGGAGCAGTGGCGCTGTTCTGGATTCTGCGGAATCGCACCGCTGGTATCTACGGGCGGGAATTGGCGGCGACCCTGGGCAAGATCATCCTGGCGGCGGCAGTGATGGGACTCGCCACATGGGCGTCAAGCAGCCTGATGGGATCGCGATTCGGTTTCAGCCGCGTTGCCCGGCTTGCCGACCTGGCCGTTTCGATCCCCGTGGGCGCGGGAGTTTTTTATGCGCTCTGCCGCGCGCTCAGAGTGAAAGAACTGGCGGTGCTCAGAAACGCGGTGTTCAGCCCGGTAGCTCGATGACGCTTCTGGACGGTGCTGAAAAAGTAAGTGAAAGCCTGGGCATGCAGGCGAAAACGCCTGCTCCACCACGGTGCATCAACAATTCACGGCAACAGTAGAGTAGGCCTTTGGCCTGCGCAGTTACTTTTTCAGCACCGTCTTCCGGGGTGCGATCGCGAGGGAGTGGTCGTAACTGCTATCCTGGCCTCAGATGGATGAGCTGCAGCTCCGCGGTCTTCTTGAGGAGGTTCGAACGGGCGAGTCGTCCGTCGAGGCGGCCCTCGACCGGATGCGGCACCTGCCCTTCGAGGATCTCGGCTACGCTAAACTCGACCACCACCGTGCGCTGCGGCACGGCCTCACCGAGGTGATTTTCGGAATGGGCAAGACGCCCGATCAGGTGGTCGGCATTGCCCAGCGCCTGCTCGATAAATCGCGCAATCTGCTGATCACCCGCGCCAACGAGCACGTCGCAACCCGCGTCCGCGAGACCTGTCCGGAAGCCGAGTATTTTCCCCTTTCCGGGGCCATTCGCGTATGGCGCGACCGGACCATTCATGGCAAGGGCTCAGTTGCGGTGGTCTGCGCGGGTACCAGCGACATACCAGTGGCCGAAGAGGCGCAACTGACCGCTGAAGTGATGGGCAACCAGGTGGACGTGATCTACGACATCGGCGTGGCGGGTATTCACCGGCTCCTGAGCCACAGTGACCGGCTGACCGCCGCCCGGGTGGTGGTGGTATGCGCGGGCATGGAAGGTGCGCTGCCCAGCGCCGTCGGTGGCCTGGTATCGACGCCGGTGATTGCCGTGCCCACCAGTGTTGGATACGGCGCGAGCTTTCACGGCCTGGCCGCGCTGCTCGGGATGCTGAACAGCTGTGCGAGCAACGTCACCGTGGTGAATATCGACAACGGCTTCGGCGCGGGTTACGTAGCAAGCCTGATCAATCGGTTGTGAGATGGGCCTGATTCGCCCGGGCGTCATTTTGATCGTGCTCGCCGCAGCGGCCGCAATCGCGGCGGATCCCGAGCCTCCTTGGCGCGTACTCAATCACCGCGCGCGCGCCGCTGTTGAGGCGAAGGATTACGCTGCCCTGCACAGCGCTTTGGTGCAGTTACGACCTTTGCTACCGGGTAATCCCACAATTGTCTATAATCTGGCGACATCGGAAGCGAGACTCGGCCAAACCGCCGCGGCCCTGAAACACTTGCGAGACCTTGCGGATACCGGCCTGCGGTTCGATATTGCCGGGGAGGATGACTTCGCATCCCTGCGCGCATCCGCCGAATATGCGGCGGCTCTGAATCAATTCGCGGAGAACGGGAGGCCGGTGTCGGCCAGCGCCCTGGCATTCGCGATTCAGGAACCCGACCTGATTCCCGAGGACATCGCCTGGGATCCGCAGACGCGCCGGTTTTTCCTGAGCAGCGTGCGGCGGAGCGAGATCATTACCGGAGATGGGAAAGTGTTCGCGACGGCGCCGTGGTCCGTCCTGGCAATTACGGCGGATTGGCATCGCCGCATCCTGTGGGCCACCACCGGCTGGGTTCCGCACTGCGAGACATGCAGCAAATCGGACCAGGGCCGCACCGCGCTGCTGGCTTTCGATCTGGATTCCGGGGCCCTCCGCAAGCGCGCGGATTCACCGCTGAAGGGTTTGCTCGGCGACATGACGATCGGCAGGGACGGCCATCCTTACGTATCAGACGGCGCGGCGGGAGCCGTTTTTCATTTTCATCCCGACACCGGCGAATTCGAGCGGCTGGATGTCGCGGGTGAGTTCCCTTCGCCGCAGACGCCGGCGCTTTCGACGGACGAAAAGACCCTTTACGTTCCCGATTATGTTCGTGGTATCGCGGCGATCCGTCTGGTTGACAAGCGCACTACGTGGCTGATGCCCGCGGGTGGCATTGCCCTCAACGGCATTGATGGCCTGTATGTGTATGGCGGCGATTTTTTAGCGGTTCAGAACGGGACAGAGCCTCCGCGGGTCATTCGCGTTTCACTCGATCTCCAAAAGCAGAGGGTATTAGAGGCCAACACGCCGGGACTCGGTGAGCCGACCCACGGCGTGGTCGTGGGGGACAGGTTCTATTTCATTGCCGATAGCGGGTGGGATCGATACGACGAAAGCGGCCATCCGAAGAAGGGCACGGATCCGGTTCACTCTTCCGTGCGCGTCATCGATCTGAAGAGGCTAAAGCCCAATGCCGCAGAGTTTCAGGGAAGCAAACAAAATCAATGATTTGCGTTTAGCCAGAACTGGATGCTGTGTGTTGTGGCGCACGCTTCAGCGTGCTGGTGCGAGCTTCAGCTCGCGCTGCCGGACTGTGGGCTGAAGCCCACAGCAGCACGCTGAAGCGTGCGCCACGTGCAATCAGCAACTTATCAGAAAAACTTTTGGTATTGGGCTTTAGCCTGGACCTGATAGAGGTGGGGCAGGCGGTTTCGCCTGCCTTCAGTTCCTAAGCGACGGCGGCGGCGGGCCGTGGCGCAACTTCGAGCCTGCCGGTCGGGGCGATGCGAGCGCCCGACTGCTCCATATACAGATAGAATCCGAACAACGGGGTCGCCTCGTTCCTGGCCAGCCGATTCACTCTCCAGTGGACGCGCAGGTAACAGACGTCCTCTTGATTGGAGAGGTTGAGAAGCGTTGAGTAGAGACCGCAATAGAGTTTCTGCGGATACTTGATGAGAGGGCTCCACTGCTCTCCGTCAGACGAACCCTGGATGGAAACTTCGAGACTCTGGTGCTCGACGCTTCGAGTGATGCCGAGCGTCAGGACAATTAGTTTGGCGGCGGCGGGGCCAAGCTCGAGTACGGGTCCGAACCCGTCCGAGTGGACTACGCGCTCCTTGATCAGAAACGTTGGCAGCATGATTTTCTCCAGCGGAGTTGCTTGCCGGACCGACGCCTGCTACCTGGCACACCCACGGGGGAAGATTCTAGGTGTCGTCCTGCTCATTAAAATGCTCTCACGTTTGAAGAGAAAATGGAAGAGGATTTCCCATTTTTTTTCGTTCCAATCCGGTGACTGTTGCCACCAGGGAGTTCGATCAGCCGGAGTCGGTGAATGACCGTATCCCCGTTCTGAAATGGGCAGCAGCGGGGTCTAACGGCGCTCCTTCAGCCAGAGGCTCAGGAACGCGTCCACCTCGTCGGCGGGAATGTTTGCGCTTACGGTAACGGCCGATTTAACCTGATTGACGTTAATGGCGTCGTAAAGCCTGAGTAGTTGCGGTTGATTATCCGGCGTGCTCAGCCGCGCCATGCCGATGACCCCGCGCAACGCGTCATGGATGTGCCTGGCGCTGTCGTCCGTATCGCAATCGATTCGTCCCGTCAAAATAAGCCCGTTTGAAAGATCGATGCCGGCCAGAGCGGCTCGGACGCCCCGCAGAAGCTGCGCAATATCCGCCAGCCGGGAGTTGCCCTGAGCCTCAATGCCCATCCCGCTCAGGCTGCCGGCGCCCACGGCCCAGAGCTGATCGGCCGGATCGAGCGCGTCCACCAGCGGTTTCAATGTACCCGGCAGGCCGCCGCGGCGCTGGTCGTAAGTATCGAGCGCTGCCTTGACCGCCGATGTGCTGCCTCCCACAGCGACGGATTCGTTGATGAAAGCGATTACAGATTGCCCGTTGCCATAGAGCGTGTATTTTCCGTAGGTAGTGCGTTCGGCGCCCCTGGCGCGCAGCCTCGATTCCAGATCGCGGCTACGGTAGCGGCCGCGCACCATGGTGGCGGTGGCGTTCCCGTTCGACCACGCGAGCACCGCGTCGAGGTCCTTGCGAGGATCGACGCCCGTTTCCTGGACGAAGCGATCGACGCCCGGCAGGGTCAGTTGCGCGACATATTTCTGGTATACCGGCGTGACGCGGAGGCGGGCGACATCGACGCCCATCAGCAGCACGGCGTCAGGGGGGACGAACTTCACCAGATCCTGGTCGACGCGCCCCCCTTTGCGGGTAGGTGCATTACAGCCCGCGAGCAGCAATACGGCGGTGGCCCATACCGCAAGCAAACCGCTCCCTCGCGGTCGCGGCTCAGCCGCCGTTTCCGAGCCGCGACCGCGAGGGAGCGGTTTCTGCGATCGTGTCAGAAATTCCTCTTTGCGAAGACCCGCAGCGCCCCGGCGAGCACGACGGCTCCGAACAAAGCCGAAGTCCAGATGGGCATCCAGCCGACAAACGTTCGGTCCTGGATCGCGTTCAGCGTCAGCCGGCCGATGTCGTGAACCTTCGGAAAGATGTAGTACAGCGCCTGCCAGAGCTGGCGCGACCACTCCGACGACAGCAGCTTCATCATTTTGTCGCTCTGCGCCAGGATGGGACTGATGATCATCAGCGCCACCGTAATCATGGTTGCCAGCGCCGTGCTTTCCCATAACACGCCGATCAGCACCACCACGGTGAGGAGCACCGCGAAAATGAAAATGGTCGTGGCGATGGAGATGAGAAACATCGGCGTCCAGATGCCTGTCTTGAGTCCGAAGATCAGCCACACGCCCAGCACAAGGTAAATGACGTTGCACGATACCACCAGTATGTTCCCGACGTAGCGGCCGAGCAGAATATGCGTTCGCGAGACCGGTTTCGAAACCAGCAGCTCGATGCGGCCCGGCTCCAGCACGCCGGGAATCAGTCCGGCGGAGGCGAAGACGGAGAGGAACATGCCGAACGTGTACAGGAACGTCGCGACGAAGGCGAAAACGCCGCGCACCAGCTTGTGCACATCCTGGGTGTGGTTGGTCGATTTGCCGAACAGCGAGATGGTTGCGGTGGCGCCCGCGACGATGTCGATCTTCATCACGAAGAGGAAGAACAGAATCATCAGCGTGGAAAGGCCGAACAGGCCCCAGAAGATCTTGCGCGCCATGGCTTCGCGGAACGTGTCGCGGATGAGCGCAACGGTGGCGATGCCGGTCATCGAATCGCCTCCTCGCTGGTAGAAACCGCTCCCCCGGCCGACGGGCCGGCGCCATTGCCGATGGTCTTGACGAACACCTCTTCCAGCGTGCTCGACGTCGCCGCCAGCGATTCCACGGGACAGTGTTCGCCCCGAAGCAGATCGATGGCCTCGTTCGCGGCTTCGAGCGTGGCGAAATGGAAATCGGCCACGCCATCGCCCGCGGCAACAGCGGACGCGCGGGCGCGCAGCGTCTCACGCAATCCATCGGGAACCTGCGAAGCGGTGAGACGGTAGCCCTTTCCGGCCGTCAAATCCTTCACCTTGCCCGACAGCGCCACCTTGCCCTTGTGCAGAATGGCCACCTCGCGGCAGAACAACTCGACTTCCACCAGCAGGTGCGAATTGATGAAAATGGTGACGCCCTTTTCTTCGAGCGCGCCCAGAATATCGCGAATGTGGCGGCGGCCCAGCGGGTCCACGCCATCGGAGGGTTCGTCCAGAATCAGCAGCGATGGTGAATGAATGATGGCCTGCGCGAGTCCGAGCCGCTGCAGCATGCCCTTCGAGTACTTGCCGATGCGGATGTCGCCCCAGCGGTTGAGACCAACGAGTTCCAGCATCTCGGGAATTCTGCGGGTACGTTCGCGCGCTTGCATGCCCGACAGCGCGGCGTAGAAATCCAGCATGCCGGTGCCGGTGAAATAAGTTGGGAAGCGGTGATTTTCGGGCAAATATCCGACCGCCCTGCGCGCCTCTGCCTCGCGCACGTCGCGACCGAACACGCGAGCCTCGCCGCGCGTGGGAGATACCGCCGAGAGCAGCATCTTTACGAACGTCGTCTTGCCCGCGCCATTTGGACCCAGCAGCCCGAATGTGGCGCCTCGCGCAACCTGCAGCGTGATGCCGTCCACGGCGCGCACTTCTCTCCGCCGAAAGCGCGAGCGGTACGTCCGTGCGAGATCGGCTGTTTCGATTGCGTAATCTGTTGCCACTAAAGACAGAATACGCGGCAACGCCCCTCATTTGTTCCCGGACGCACGAAGCCCGGTTGTTACAATGAAGGCGATGTTTGCCGCGCCCGTGGCGCTCTCGAAGCTGTCCGACCTGGAGGCAGCACTGTCGATATCGCTGCGCGGCAAGCCCGAAGTGGTGCGGCTTTCCATCGTATGCCTGTTGGCGCGCGGCCATCTGCTGATTGAGGACGTGCCCGGCGTTGGCAAGACGACGCTGGCGCATGCACTCGCGCGCGCCGTACGGTGCGGCTTCCACAGACTCCAGTTCACCAGCGACATGCTGCCCAGCGACGTCCTGGGCGTCACCGTATACAATGCGCGCACCGGCGAATTCGAGTTCAAGGCCGGACCCGTGTTCACACATTTCCTGCTCGCGGATGAAATCAATCGCGCCACTCCCAAGACGCAATCGGCGCTGCTGGAAGCGATGAACGAGATGCAGGTGACCATCGAGGGCCGTTCGTATCCGCTGGCGCAGCCGTTCATGGTGATCGCGACGCAGAACCCCGTGGAGCATCACGGCACGTATCCGCTGCCCGAATCGCAGCTCGACCGGTTTCTGCTGCGCCTGCGCGTCGGCTATCCGGATGCGGGCGCCGAGCGCGAGATTCTGCGCCAGAGCGAAGTGCAGAATGCCGAATCCGTTCCGCCGGCGCTGTCGGCCGAGGAATTAATGGCGCTGCAGGCTCAGGTGTCGCAGGTGGCGGTGGACGAGGCCATTGTCGACTACATGCTGGCCATCGTAGCGCGCACGCGCTCCCATGAATCCCTGGCGCTGGGAGTGAGCCCGCGCGGCGCTCAGGCGCTGTTTCGCGCTACCCAGGCACTGGCCCTGGTGGAAGGCCGCGACTATATCATCCCCGACGACGTGAAGCGGCTGGCCCTGCCGGTGTTCGCGCATCGCATTATGGTGAACACGCGCGCCGCTATATCGCAGAGGAGCACCGAGCTGAGCGAGCGCATCCTGCAGGAAATTCTCACGCAGGTGGAAGTGCCGCTGTAGCCGAGGCTGTACTGTGGGGCAGACGATCGGGTTTTGTCGTCTGCCATGCCCTGGCACTTGATCAGGCAGACGACACAAACCGATCGTCTGCCCCACGGGAATCGGGCTATGCTGGAACCGTGGTAAACAGCAGTATTCTCCGCGCGGCTGTTTTTGTGGGTGTTTCGGTTGTTTTGTTCGCGCAAGAGCCAAAAATAGACCAGCACGGCATTCAGAATGCCGCATTTCACGGGAATGCTGACGTGCAGATTGCGCCCCAGATGCTCTTCTCCATCTACGGCGCGAACTTCGCCGCGTCCGCTGCCATCGCTCCCGGCGAACCGTGGCCACTTACGCTTAATGGCGCCTCTGTGACGCTCAACGGATTCGCGCCCCGCTTCTGTACCTCTCGCCGGGACAGATCAATGCTCAGGTCCCCAGTGCATTGAATGGAGCGAGTACGGCGAGCGTCGTGGTTACCACGGCAGCAGGCGCGAGCAGACCCTTCGCGGCGGCGGTACAGCCGCGAGCATTGGGGGTATTCACACAGACGGCGGGCGGATGCGGACAGGCGTTCGCGTGGAACGTACACCGCGACGCAACGATAACACTCAATACTCCCCAATCGAGCTTCGATCCGCAGAGCGATGTCGCGTTCACCATCCTGGGCACCGGGCTCGGATACTTCGCCGACCGACTCGACGGCCGGCGCGCCGTCTACAATCCCGCGGATAACAAAAGAGAAGGAATTTATGCGTTTCTTGGCCTGCCTGGCGTGAACGACTTCAATATCGGCGTGTCTGCTCCCCCGCACGGCTATGCGGGTCCGGCTCCGAACCGCGTCGGAATCGATCAGGTAAACGCGTTCTTTCTCGATCGCGCGACTCCTCCGGGAACACTCCCGCAGGGCTGCGCACTCCCCATGTACCTGACCGCCCCCGACAGTGACAGCCAGACTGTGAATGTCAGTGTTCACGATGGAGGCGGCCAGTGCGTCGATCCACCGCCCACGCGCGCAGCAATCATCATGTGGACCGCAATCTGCAGAGCGATGCCAGTGGTGTTTCGATCTCTGAAGGCGCAACGGCCCAGTTTCTCGACGGAGCCCACCTCAGCATTGGCGGGCTACTCGGTGTTCAGGGCGTCGTGGGCTCTCCCATCCTCGTAGGTCCGCAACCCCAGGTTTGCGACGCGTCTCTTCCGCCAACGCTGGATGCGGGGCCATTGACGTTCCAGGCTCCGGGAGCCGCGCCCGTTACAGCCGTGCCGCCGGGTGGATCGGCGCGGGAGGTCTATCTATCAGGCCTCCCTGCCGCCGAGAACGATACAGGGCGGAAGCTACACCGCACGGGCTGCGGGCGGCCGCGATCTCGGCGCGCTCACCGCATCGGCCCCGATCCCTGCGCCTGTCACATTTACAAACCTGAACCCAGGGACGAAGCTACGCGACCCGCCCGAAAGTTTCATGATCACGTGGACCGGAGGCGGATACGACAGCGACCTGGATATTGAGATCTTCATCACTCCTCCCGGACAGCCGGTATTCCATGCGACGGGGTACCTGGGGTCCGCGGACGTGGGCTCGTTGCTTGTCGAACAACAGCCGTTTTCAACCGGCGCATGGGTATTACCGCCGTGGCCAACAGGCAACGTCGAGATCATCGTGACGCAGACTCCTCACGCCTTTCCGTCCACCAGCATCACGCCCGCATCCGCCGGCCTCGCGGGGGGCGAAGGCTGGCGCTACGTTTACGATTTCAAGGGCCTGACGAACTGATGAGGCAGACGACGAAACCCGATCGTCTGCCCCACAGGGAGCGCTTGGTTGCGGTTTCGCTGCAGCGTGGGCAGACCATCGTTCTTTGTGGTCTGCCTGGCATGCTCAGTGCGGGCTCAGTGCGTGTGCTCCGCCGGCAGGCCGAAGCGCGCGGCCGTGTCGCCCGCAAAATCGAACTCGATCACCACGGCCGGCTCGTCGCCAACCACCCAGCCGTCATGACCGGGCTCGATGGCGAACGCCTGCGGCGCCGAGTACTCCATCACGCAACCATCCGGAAAGCCGACATGGATGCGCCCACGCGCGATGAAGCCCACGTGCGCGTGCATACACTGCTCGGTCCCGGAGACCGGCTTCATATGCGTCGACCAGCGGAAGCCCGGCGGATAGAGAACGCGCTTCACGCGTCCCGCGCCCGTCTGGACGGCATCTATCTCCACGCCGTTGATCTCGCGGTGTTCCGCGTTCGGCACCGGCCCCATCAGTGGATCGCTTGCGGTCATGGCAGTCTCCTCGTGTGCAACAGGGTAACACTTCGTCCTGATATCGTGGAACCGACAACATTGAAAAACACCGCCATTCTGCTCGTCGATTCTCCGGATCGCAAAGGCCTGGTCGCGGAGATCTCCACGTTCCTCTACCGGCACGGCGCCAACATCCTGCATGCCGATCAGCACCAGGATCAGGACGCCGGCATGTTCTTCATGCGTATCGAGTGGGACCTTACGGATTTCGGCCTGACCGATGCCGAATTCCGCCGTGAGTTCCAACCGCTCGCCCAGAGCCTGAGTCTCCGCTGGCGCGTCGAGTATTCCCGAACGCCGCCGGCGATGGCCATCTTCGTGTCGAAGTACCTGCACTGCCTCGCCGATCTGCTGCAGCGCTATCGGATTGGCGAGTTAGCCTGCACCATACCGGTGATCGTCAGCAACCATGAGGACGCGCGGCGCCTGGCCGAGTACCACGGCATTACCTTTCACCGGATTGACATGTCGGCATGCACGAAGGAACGCGCCGAAGCGGAACAACGCGCCATTCTCGAACGCCATCACGTTGAACTGGTGGTGCTGGCGCGCTATATGCAGGTGCTGTCGCCCGCTTTTGTCCAGGGTTGGCGCGGACGCATCATCAACGTGCACCACTCGTTTCTGCCGGCATTCAGCGGCGCGAAGCCATACCAGGCCGCACACAAGCGTGGCGTAAAGCTGATCGGCGCAACGGCGCACTACGTCACCGAGGCGCTGGATGACGGACCCATCATCGAGCAGGACGTCACGCGCATTTCCCACCGCGATCAGATCGAGGACCTGGTGCAGAAGGGCCGCGACGTGGAACGTCTGGTGTTGTCGCGCGCCGTGCGCTGGCATCTGGACCGGCGCATCCTGCTGTATGAGAACAAGACGGTGGTGTTCGACTAACATCAGCGCCCCGCCAGCCGCGCGAACCAGTTCTTCGGCTGCTCGAACCCCTCCAGCATCCAGATCTGAAATGGCCACTTCGCGATCGAGGTGAGAGCGCGCTTACCGTCCGGATGGATGCTGAACGCGGACAGTCGAGCGGTTGAAGGCGGAAGATCCAGCGCCGAGAGCAGCTTTTCCGCTCCGGTACCCACGTTCACCTCATAAAGCTGCCACTGCGCGCCCGTGCCCGTCGTATTGTGGAAAATGCCGTAAACCTCGCCGCCATTTTTCGAAAAGCTAAAGACCATAAACCGGCGGGAGGACAGCATTCGTCCGGATCTGCCGTCCGCTGAGATCAGTTCGAGACCGTTCCCCGTGCTGTAAAGTATCCGGTCCCCGGTCGGCGACCATTGCGTCGGGCCGTCTGCGTCCGCCAGGATCACGGGAGCTGCGCCGGGCAGAGCTCGAATCTTCGCCAGCTTCGACTGGCTTTCGCTCCGGCGATAATACGAGATCCACTGCCCGTCAGGCGACCACGCTTGTTCACTCAGGCGGTCTGCCCGGTCAAGCATGGTGGCATGACCGCCGGACGCGTTCGCCAGCATCAGCATGTCGCTTGGGCCACTAACCACAAAGGCGAACCGGATCCCGTCGGGCGCCCACCGTGCTCCCTTGAGGTCGTATTTGGTATCGGCAAGGCGGCGCGAGAACTCACCGCCGGAGGCATCCCGGTCCATGACCGCGTCTTCCGTGGAGTACAGAAAATGCGTGCCCGACGGCGCCCAATCCGGCGCAAGGTTGGTTCCGCCGTTCTCGACCAGCGTGTGCACGGCGCCGTCGGCGAGCCCGATTTCGACGATGTCCCATGCGACCTCCGCGGCCGACCAGGCGAGCTTCCTGCCATCCGGCGACACCGAGGAGCCCAGTATCCTGAAACCGGCGGAATAGATGGTTCGCCGGCTGCCATCCGCGACAGCCAGGCGGATCAATGAGTCAGTTGCGCTGTTGCGCGCCACCAGCAGAGTGCGGCCGTCCGGGAACCAGCTCGCGCCCCAGAGGCCTCCGAGAATTCCGTTTTCCATTCCGGTGTAGAGCTTTCGGGGCTTCCCGGATGGATACGAGAAGAGCCAGACTGTCCCGTTGTCAACCGCGAGCGAGGCGCCGCCGGGCGAGAAACTCATGCTTGTCGTGGGCATGGACGGCGCCAGCGGGCCCGGCCAGAACTCCTTCGCCGGTCCCCCGCGAAGAGCAGCCGTCCACAGCTTCCCGTCGCGCGCAAACGCCAGCGTTTTGCCGTCGGGGTGAATGGCGGCTGCATCGACGTGCTCCAGAACTAACTGCCCGGGGCCACCCGAGGCGGGAACCCTCCATAGGTCTTGATCTGCGAGGTAAAGGAGGGACTCACCGTCGGGATACCAGACCGGCGAAATACAGTCCTTCGCCGATCTGGTGAGTTGCGCAGCGTCGTGCGACCCCACTGCGCGGGTAAAAATCTGTTCGATGCCCTGCACCCTGGCCGAATAGGCGATGCTGTTTCCATCCGGCGACCATGCCGGATTGCGCTCCTCCGTTTCTCCCGGCGCAATCCGCGTGATCTTGTACCGCGACAGATCCGGGCCGGATGGCGGCGTCAGGAGCATCGTAACAATGATTCCGGCAGCCAGGCATGCGAGGCCGCCCGCGGCAACCGGCAGCAGACGCGTCCGCCTGCGCCCTGCGTCGCGGGCCGGCTCCAGCGCAACAGCACTCGTGCTTTCTGAGAGATGATCGCGAATCTGCTTCAGCTCGCGATACAGGTCTCCCGTGGAATCGTAGCGCCCGGCCGGGTCTTTGGCCAGCAGCCGCTCCACCACCCAGCGCAGAGGCGGAGGCACGCCGGCGGGCAGCGGCTCGGGTTCCTCGCGGATGATGGCGGCCATGGTCTCCGCTGCGCTGGGGCGCTCGAAGGCCCGCCTGCCCGAGGCCATCCGGTACAACACCAGGCCGAACGAGAACTGGTCCGACTGGACAGTGAGATTCGGTTCCCCGCGCGCCTGTTCGGGAGACATGTAATTGACCGTGCCGACGGTCGTGCCGGGTTCGGTGATGTTCATGGTCAGAGTGGCGCTATTCGCGGCGGCCTGCGCGGACACCGCCGACTTGGCCAGCCCAAAATCGAGAATCTTCACCCGGCCCTCGCGCGTGACCAGGATGTTCTCAGGCTTGAGATCGCGGTGCACCATTCCCGCCGCATGCGCCGCGGCCATTCCGTCCGCCATTTGCACCGCCACATCGAGCAGCTTGCGAGCATTCTCCGTGGGCCCGAGCGGCGAGCCCTCGATGAATTCCATCACCAGGTAGTTCGGCCCGACGTCGTACAGCTGGCAAATGTTGGGATGATTCAGCGCGCCCACGGCGCGCGCTTCGCGCTCGAATCGCTCGGAGAATCTCGCCTGCGAGACTTTGATGGCGACAACGCGGTCGATGCGCGTGTCGCGGGCCTTGTAGACTTCGCCCATGCCGCCCGCCCCGACGGGCGCAAGAATCTCATAGGGCCCCAGCCCAGTTCCGGGGGTTAAAGGCATAGTGCGTGAACGATTGTACCGTGCGACGCGCGGAGCGGCGCACGGTTCAGCGTGCCGTGGGGCAGGCGCCTCGCCTGTTGCGGGCGCTCCGCCCGCATGGCCTGGTGGAAGACGGATGCAGAAAACACCGAGCAGGCCGACGAGGCGTCGGCCGCAGGCGAGGCACCCGCCGCACAATTGCCGAATCAGGTTACCGGTTGTTGTGGGACTCGCGCAGAGGGTCGCGCGTGCTGAAGCGAGCGCCACGCGGGCGGTTCCCTAATCCCGCCGCAATCCCGCGAGCTGCGCTTTCTCGCCCGTGGCCGTGTCCCAGTATTCGGCAGCGTCCACCGTCACCCGCAAGAGCGCGAGAGCGGGATCTTTGACGCCGCCGGGGAACCATGATGCTCTGACGCGCAGCCCGATACCGAGACGTACTGGCTGTGTTCAGGCCGCGCGAAGGTCACGTTAACGTGCTGATCGTTCTGCACCTCGTCCACCCTGGCGGAGCCGGCGGCCGTGAAGAACCACAACTCGCCTTCGAAGGCCGTGGCCTGAGCCGCCATCGGCCGGCTGCGCAGGCAGCCATCCCGGTCGAGCGTGTTGGCGATCGGGATTAGTCCGCATTCTTTCGGCTCAGTCCATCGAGCACTGTTGCGATCGCATGAATCACCGCAGCCAGACGAATTGCCGCCAGCACGGCTTCTTCGCTGAGGCCCTTCTCACGCACTGCCTTCTCGTGTCCGGCAGCGCACGCCGCGCAGTTGTTGATGGCCGAAACGGCGAGCGCCCACAGGTCGAAATCGACCTCGGGCACGTCGTGCTGCCGCAGAATGTTCATGCGCAGCCGCGCAGGAATGGTCCGGTACCGCTGGTTCTCCATGGTGTGCAGGAACCGGTAGTACACATTGTTCATGCCCATGATGGCAGCCGCGCCCTTCGCCACGTGCACGGCTTCCGCGGTCAAATGCTTCGCCGCCTCCGATTCGATGGCCGTCAGAGCGTCTCGATTGCGAGATGCCAGCGCGCTTGCCACCGCCGTCCCCCAAAGCTGCTGCTCGTTCAGCTCGGTCTGCCGAAGCAGCGTGGAGAGGTTCAGCCGCAGGTCTTTCGCGTAGTCGGGAATCGCTTCGAGTAATTGATCCAGCGTCACGTCAGACGGTTTTCAGGTAGGCGATCAGGTCTTTCTTCTCCTGGTCGCTGAGCAGTTCCTTGTAGGAGGGCATACCGTTCCCGCCCGTGTTGATTTGATTGAGGACATTCTCTTCCGTAACCTTCTTCCCGTTCACCAGCTTCGGGTGCGTGAAAAGGCCTTTCAGCGACGGTCCCATCTTCTTGTCCGGAGTGTCCACGTTATGACAAACGCTGCACTGTTCGAAGACTTCTTTCCCTTTCGCCGCATCGCCCTTGTCGGCCGCCACGCATCCGGCGCACACCAGCAACAGAGCTGCAGCGCCCGCAATCGTCGTTCTCATTCCGAATCGAAACCTCCAGAGAATCTGAGACTATTCCAGTCTACAATCAATGGCGCATACGCCCCCGCCAGTGTTAACAGGGTCTACCAGTGCTGTTCGGTCGCGTACGAGAAATTGGTCATGTTCCGCGCTTCGCCCTCGATCGGCTCGAACACCGACTGGATAGCGATGCGGCCCGGACCCGTCAGCCGCAACCACAGGTAGCGATTGCTCCAGAATCCCCAGCCGCCCCACCCGGCGCCGGGCCGCTCGAAGTGCAGGTGCATCTGCACGGCCGGATCCTTGAAGATCAGCGCGGTGGGCTTCACCAGCATGGTTTCGTTCGGCGCCAGGTCGCGCACGAAGACGTTGCCGCCGGCGTGCAGCAGCAGAAGCCCGGGCGCCTGCGGCGCGGAGAAGCGATCCATGAAGGCTCCCACGGGGTAGTGGGTCTCGGTGTCGTCGCCGTTCTTCGTGGTGAACCAGATGCCCGTCTGAAACCAGTCGTAGACGACGCTGTGGGTGGCGGCGAGGAACAGATGCTCGCGGACATCGACGGTCTGGCCGGGCTGCAACGGCAGCGGGATGAGCTCGCCGGGATCGTCCTTCGAAAAGGCGATGTGGCCGGGGCCCTGCGCCTGCATCATCACCAACGGCATGCCCGCGAACACGCGCTTCCACGCGCCTCGCAGCGGCATGGTGGTGATATTCAACTGCGGGTCTTTCCACAGCAGCACGTGATGCGTGAAATAGATGCCGTCCTCGGGCGCCAGCTTCATGTCGGCAACCGGCACATACTTGCCTTCGATCTGGCAGAACGAGTTGCCGAACTGCAGCTTCGCCATGTCCTTGCGGCCGGGCAGTTTTCCCCATCCGGCCTGCGCGGGCGTGGACGACGGCTTCGGCGCCGTTGCGCCACATCGCGGACAACTCAACAGTCCCGCGTCGATGGTCGCACGGCACCAGACGCACGTGGTCTGCGAAGTGGGCGCTGCTTCCGGAGCTGGTTCGGCCGGCGGTGGGGGAGCGTATGCCGGCGCCTGCGGAGTGTAGGCCGGCGCCTGTGGCGGAGCGGCCGCGCGCTGCACCGGACCTCCGCACCCGCCACAGAAATTGGCGTTTTCACCGACTTGCGAGCCGCAATGGGTACAGAACATATCCTCTCCTGTGCGTCCTACTCACTGCGGTGATGCACGTACATGGACTGTATGCCGACGCGGCCAGGGCCGGTCAGCCGCGCCAGACTCATATTCGTGGCGCCGAACAACCCCGTGCCGAGCCTCTGAAATTCCACCTGCATGGTCACCGTTGAATCCTTATACAGGAACCCGCCGGGCTCAACCATGATGCTCTCTCCCGCGGCAAGCCGGCGTTCGAAAACGTTCCCGTAACCGTGCAGGATGAGCAGTCCCGGGGCGCCCGTGGTGATGAACCGGTCCATGTACATCCCCTGTCCGCCGAACAGAATGTTGGTGAGCCCCTTGATGCGCACGAAGGAGTAGCCGATCTGGTGCGAACACAGCAGGAACGCGTGCTCGCGCACATCCAGCTCCATGCCGGGGTGCAGCGGCAGCACCACCAGCTCGCCGGTAGCATCGCGCGAGAAGGCGATGCGCCCCGGTCCGGTGGCCACGCTGATGATGAACGGCATGCCGGCAAAGGCGCGCTTCAGCCCGCCGCCGAGCTGCATGACGGAGAGCGGCACCTGCTCTTCCTTCCACAACATGACGTGGTGTTCGAAAAAGATCGAGTCGCCGCCGCCGAGATTGATCTCCGCCACCGGCACCACTTCGCCCTCCACCTGGCAGGTGCTGGAGGAGAAGTGGATCTCGGTCATGTCGCGGATGCGCGGCGCCTCGCGCCAACCCGATTCGCTGACCAGATTGCGAATGTCCAGCGGCGCTCCGCAAGTGCGGCACGTCAGCGCGGACTTCTCGTTCATTCCCTGGCACCACTGGCACTGTATCCGCTCCAGCGGCGCGGCCATCTGAGGGGCTTCAGACATCGCGTCGATTATATCGTCTATATAGGAGGGCGCCATGCCACACAAACCGAAACGCGTGACCGTCGATCTCTCCGGGTATCCGGATCTGGTGGTGGTTTGTCTGGGAATGAGGGTCAACGCGTTCAGAGGTATCGGGACCGTGCTGGGCTTCGGGCCGAAGGTCACGAAGTCCGTCGAGGCGCGGCCCGACGGCCTGCTGCTGCACGAGAACCTGTTCTATTCGCTACGCCACGTCGGCATGCGCCAGTACTGGCGCGACTTCGAATCGCTCGAGGCCTGGACGCGATCGGAGCCGCATCGCATCTGGTGGCGCGATTTCCTGCGCGATACCGGAGGGACCGGCTTCTGGCATGAAGCGTACTTCAGTCGCGGCGGGATGGAAGCGGTCTACATAGACATGCCGCGGCACACAGGTTTCGCGTGTTTCGCTCCGCTGCGCGATGCAACGGGCGCCATGTTCTCCGCCCGCAACCGCGCCGCGCGGACGGGTGAATCTCCGGAGCCGCCGATATCGGAACGGGAACTTGGTTCGTGACGCGGACGTCAGGAATATCAGCGTCGGACTGCGATCATTCGAAATGCATCGAAAAGGTTGACTGGAATGCCGAAATGAGTTCTTTTCAGACGAAAGGGGGTTCGGCCTTCCCAAAATGCGCCCGAGCTGGTACAACGACGAATCGACCGGAACTCTCCTTCACGGTTTGCGGAGCTCGACAACATCGAAATCGGCCCGCGCGAGCATGGTCGAGAATGTCCGGGGTGAAAAGAAGAAAAAGAAGAAGAGGTGCTGCGGCGGCGTCAGCAGACGCCAGTTGCCTGCCCATAACGCTCTCTGCAATAGACAAAGCAGTGGCTCCTGTCCGCAGCAGATCGTCCACTTCCGTCCGGAACTCCCTTCGCACCCATCCGAGAGTCCACCTTGAAAATACCTTTCGGTGTATATGTTTTCGGCCGCGAAGCGCGGAGGCAGTTGAGTTTTCCCCACATCGCAACCTGAACAACGCAGAATGGGTAGCCCTTGCAAACCAACGCCTCGGCGAAACGGCTGGTCGCGCCGCGGACCGGGCATAAAGCAGGGTACACGTTAGCAGGTTACCAATGCGTCAGCGCGCGTTAATTTCGGATTCTACTGCAGCGGACGCTGTAGGCCAACTTCGCGGACAATCAATCCGAGGGCGCGTTCGTCACCCGCGGCATGAAACGTCTTATCGGTCGAAATGGTGGCGGTTACGGCGCCATGCAGTCCCGCCGCCTTTGCCTCAACCTCGTATGGCCCCGGCGCCGTGAACGTGTAGGTCCGCAGGACCGACTGGTTCAATGCCACAGTTACATGGCAAGGGACGACCTGCGGCGGGACGTAAATGCGCGCTACAAACCGCGCTTCTCCCTCAAGCGGCTTGAGTCTGAACGTGGCGGTAGATCCCATCCAGCGCCAGGCGTGTTCCTCGAGACTGTACAGGCCATTGACTATTTGCCAGGCGGCCTCAGGCGCGTTCATCGGGAGCCACGATACAGTTGGCTGCCGCTCCACGATACGCTGGACACGGATTACGTCGATCGGCGCAGTCGAAATATCAAACTGCCTCAGGCCAAACGCAGCAGTCTGAAAGCATGATCGTGTTCCCAGACCGATGAGCCGGAACGGAATGCGTGGTCGAATGGCGAAGGCGTCGATGTTGACCAGATTGGAACGAGACCTGGATGCGGCGTCTGCCAGTGCGCTGGTTAGAACAAGGTCTTCAGGTTGGACTGGCGTGGAGACGGTGAGCGGAAGGGCTCCGTAAGCTTCTGCGTAAAACCGCAAACCCCATTCCGCGGCAACCCAGGTACGCCGGTGGGCGATTTCGTCTGCGTGCCGGAGAACAAACTGCCTATACCCGTCCCAGTGGTCGTAATTCACCTTCGCCAGGAGAAGACTCAGACATAGCTGCGCAGCCAGACCAGAGATCAGCCAGAGGCGGCGCCCGCGGAGAAAGCGCGATGTCAGAATCGCCACCGGAGCAGCCACCGGAAGCAGGTAGCGCGCGGCGCCGGCGAAAAAGATTGCCACCGCCCCGGCAAAGTAGATTGCGACCCATGCCGCGAGGAACCGTTCGTCCGGAGAGGCCCCGGAGTCGCGTCGCAGAAGCTCAGCGCAACGCGCCAGCAAGAGTGCTCCCACACAAAATGACGCCCAGAACAAAGGATTGAAGTCCAGCGGCAGCAGGGATGCGGTAATTACAACCACGATAATAATAACGACTCGCGATCGCACTCGGAAGGCAATTGCCGACAATACCGGAAAAACGAGCCACCCGGCGTGTACAACCAGAGAAAGAAGGTCATCCAGCTTGGGTTTCAGTCCCCAGAACCCGTATTGCTGCATATATCCGTTCAGCACTGAGATGGGAGCGTGGCCGCTGGTTGCGCGTTCAAATATCTGCCAGGCTCCGACCACCAAAACCGGGACTATGGCGACCAACCACAATCTTAGTCGCTGCCTGGCCGGACCCCGCAGGGAATAGACCACCAGAATGGGCGTGATCAGGACAGCCTGATAGGCCGTCATCGCCGCCAGTGCGAGCGCCACGACGGCAGCGCACTGCAACAGCGAAGAGTTCGCGTCCGCGCCATACACAAACAGGGCCGCACCCGATAGCAGCAGCGCGATAAAAGGCAGATCCGCTTCGAGTGAGGACCCGCTGATTACGAATGCCGGCGTTACCAGAAACAGCAGAGTTGCGAGCGTCGGATGCGAACAGAAGCGGCGTGCGAGGAACCACATCGCTGCCGCCGCGAGCAACGAGAAAACGAGATACACGCCATGGAACGGAACTTCGTACACATCGCCAAATATCCGCAGCAATGCCGCCAGAAGCCAGCAGTTCAGTGGCGGATGCGGGTGCCCGCGCATGTCAACGGTCCTGCCCTGGAAGACATAGTGGGTGTGGTTAGGATGGAGGGGTTCGATGAGTGCATGCTCGGCTCCTGCCAAATAATACAGGTCATCGCCCTGAATTGCCTGATTAAGAAAAGGTAGTCGCAGAGCAGCGACAAATAACAGGCAAACAAGAAGGGAGCGTGCGTTCCCGTATCGCGGCTGTTTGTGGTCGGCGCCTTTCAGCGGCTCGGTGATAGTCACTGTGGGCTCACGGTGAGCGTAAACATGCCGATCTGGCCGTTGATGTGTTCGTCGGGTCTTGGCACGTTGCCCCCTCCATACCAGACGCGAACCTGATTCCCGTCGTCGATGATCGTGGGATCACAAACAACCTTTGAGTTCCACGCATCGCCGCCCTTGAAGACCGGAGTCATCTTCACCCAGTGAACGCCATCGTCCGATCGAGCAAGGGCGATAACCCGCTGCTCATCTTTGTCGCGGCCGGTGAACAACATCCAGTACCAGCCGTGACTAGTCCAGACGGCGGGCTCACCGACGCCACGTTCGTCGAACGCGCCGGGAGGACCCGGTTGCAATACCGGTCCATCTCTCAGTTTTGTCCATACAATTCCGTCGCTCGACCGGGCGACACCCAACATCTGTCGTCGCGCCCGATCCATACCGAGGTAATACATGTACCACCAATTCCCGATTCGGATGACATATGGATCAGCGACGCCCCGTTCATCCCAGCTGCCGCGCGGACCCCCATCGAGCACCGGAGCACTTAGCTTATGCCACACCCGGCCGCCGACAGATGTTGCAAGCCCGATACGTGGAGGGACCCCACCCTCGTACCAATAATAGAGCTTCCCATCGAACATTACGGCGGAACCGTTTGCGGCAATATAGCGCCCTTCCCAGGAATGGACATCAGGAGAGAGTAACCGGGCGACCTTTCTCCACTCAAGTCCGTCACGGGAAACTGCCAACCCTGTTGCCCACGTTCGCCCATCGAAACCAGAATAAATATTGAGATACTCGTTCCGGTAAGTCACGACTGATGGATTAAGGACATCAACGCCATCCCAGGCGCCTACACCGCCTGGGCTCAGTAATGGACCCGATCGCGATGAGAGTGCGTAGGCTACTTGTCCGGCGCCAGATACCTTCGGGAGTGTAAAATCGGCATAGCGCTCACAACCGGCCAGTGCGGCGAACGCCACAAACGCGAATATGGCCTTGCGCGACAAACCGTCATTTTATATCAGCTCGCCGGCGCCAACACCAGTAACACAACCTCTAACTGGCTCACTTTTCGAACGTGGGGCAGGATTCTTCCGGCCGATTTTCAATCGCCATGGGCAAGCCGAAGGCCTGCTCTACAGTTTCACGCCAGAGCGAGATTTACGTTGTCGATGGCTTCGTCGATCTCCGCCGTGTTCTTGTAGCCCACAGTGACGCAATCGACGCCTGCGTTCCGGAACGCGTAACGCATCGCGGCCTGGCGATCTTCGCGTTTCGTGAACCTGCCCTCGCCCACCAGCTTCATGCTGATGACGCCCATGCCGGCGCCGCGGGCCTGCTTCACGTGCTCGGTCACCTCCGGCACGTTCCCGAGGCCGCTGGTCATGTAGTCCTCGGCGTCCATGCTCGCGCCGGTGTGATTCATACGAATCATGGCCACATCCAGGAACTTGTTTGCCGGCACCTGGCGCAGCGCCGGCAGACCGTGCACCGACGCGCCGTGCGATACGATGACCTTCTTCGACTCGGCTTCGAGGATGCCGTCCTGCCACTTCGCGCTGTCGGTGGGCCACGTCGGCGTGTGCTGCCAGTGGAGCAGCATGATATCGAAGTACTCGGTATTGGCGAGCTTGCGCAGTTCGTCGAACTTCGCCTGCGGATCGACGCCATCGCGCGTCGTCACCTTCGAGAGCAGCTTGTAGCTGTCGCGCGGAATGCCCTGCAGGGCGATGCCGAGCATCCGATGCATATCGCGGTAAGACTCGGCGGTTTCGAAGAACCGGATGCCGCGGTCGTACGCGTAGCGCACCAGCTTCGTGAAGTCTTGCTGGCCGAGGCCGCGCTGCACCTGGCCGCTGATGCTTCCAGTGCCGAACGCCAGGCGCGTGACCTTCACACCCGATTTCCCGAGCGTTACCCAGTCGGTTGCGGTTGAGGCCGCTGCTTTCAGCGGCAGACGTCCGGCGGCGGCGAAGGCGCCCGCGGCGAGGCCGGTCTTCAGGAAATCGCGTCTTGAAAAGTGAGCCATCCGGCGGTTCTCCAATTGGCGCCATCTTAGCACGACCCACAGGTTACCGGTGATACAATCCTGACTTCCAAATGCCACCTCCGGCACCGCTCGCTCTGGGCCTGACGCTGCTCTCGATGTGTGCCGCCGCCGGGTCCGCTGGGGCTGCCGAGGTCGACAACGTCAGGAGCTTTGGGACGGCGGGCAAGGAGCAGCGCCTGCTGAGCAAGGGCACGGAGACCGAGCTATTCCGTTATTCGGGGCACGGGTGTCTGACCCACATGTGGTTCGGCGGGGATTTCAGGGACTACGGCCTGACGCGCATCCGTATCTACGTCGACGACGAGAAACAGCCGTCAATCGACATGGAGCTGATGATGGGCCACGGCATCGGCTTTCAGGATGAGGCCGCGCCGTGGGGCGTGGAGCGTATCGGCAAGACCGGTCAGCCGAGCGGAATCTATAACACCTATCGCATTCCCTTTGGCCGTAACGTTCGCGTGACCGCCGAACGCCGCAATGCCGATCCGGAGAATCCGGTGTTCTGGTGGATCATTCGCGGCGTCGAGAACCTCGCGGTGGAATTGGGCGGCGTCAGACTGCCGGATAAAGCGCGCCTGCGACTATACCGGATCGAGAACCAGACTGTCCCGCCGCTGCAGGAGTTCGACATCTACAATAGTCGCCGGCCGGGAGCGCTTTACGAGGTTGCCATCGCCGCGCGCAGCACGAACTTCGCCTTCCTGGAAGGTTGCGTGCGAGCCTGGCTCGGGACCGGCAGGGAGCCACTCCTGCTCTCATCAGGAATGGAAGATTACTTCCTTGGGACTTACTATTTCAACCGGGGCAGATACTACACGCCGGTTGCGGGCCTCACGCATCTGGTTCCTGACAAGGAATTCTCCGCTTACCGATTCCACGAGCGCGATGCCGTTTTCTTCCCTGACGGTCTGCGCCTGACCATCCGGGTTGGCGAATCTGCCGGAGGGAAGGTCTACGGTCCTCCGCCGGGACCGGCCGCTACCACTTACACGACCTACGTATGGGCGTATGAGTGGTGATTCTATTTCGCGTTCGCCGCAGGCTGGAAGCGCCAGATGCTGCAGCGCGCCTCCATGGCCATGGCCACCAGTTGATTCGGCCCCGTCCAGCCGACGATGAAATAGTCGGCGTTGTTCGGAACCGGAATACGAGTAATTTTGCCCGATGCCGGATCGAGCACGCCAGCCTCATAGAACCAGGAATTTGGATCCACGATGGGGCCGGCGATGCGTCCGTCGCTCGACACGGTGTTCGGCGCAAGCGGCTCGGCGCTCAACGAATAGACAGAGTGTAGAGGAATTGCTGTGATCGACCCATCGAGCAGAGAAAGGCGCACCAGACGAGTCCGCTCGTTCTCCGCGAGTTGCACGAGCATCGCTTCGCCGCCCGGATAGAGGGCCAGCGAATCGCCGGGGCAGAGGCGGCGTTCCCGGCCGCCATCGAAGCTGATCGCCCAGATGCTTTGGTCAGCCGCATAGTACGCCTGCCGTCCATCCCGCGAGATGGCAACGCTGTCGATCTTGTCATGCGGCACGCGCACCCGCCGCACCAGTCTGCGGTCGGCCAGAGAGACGATGCCGATCTCGACGCCGTGGGGGCCACGGAGGGTAAGCGCCACCTCGCCGGGGCCTGCGTTGGCGACAGGCGGCTCGGTCTGATCGGCGGTATCGAGCAGTGAAGCGGATCGGTGTCCGCCGGGCTCGACCAGAAGCAGACTTTCGCGGCCGCCGGCCGGGCCGGGCATGAGCACCCCGCCATCTCCAACGGGAAGCAGACCGCGCATACTCTCCTCGAAAGAGCCGGCAAGCCGCTCCGGCGTCCCACCGGAAATCGGGAACCGCAGGATGCCCACGGGACGGTCCATCTGGTCCATGTAGAGGCTGCCGTCCGTGGCCTCATCGAGATACCAGGGCGCCGCGGTGGTGGTGACGAGCAACGTTTCTCCGGCGCCGCCATCGCGCGGCACCGCCGTAATGCGATGCAGGTTGCCGCTGCGCACGTCGATCAGCACCGAGCGTCCGTCCCGCGTCACCGCTACCGGAAAGCGCGGCCCCATTACCGTCCGCAACGCGAGCTGCGGAGCCAGTTTGCGGATGTGCTTCGCTGCCAGGTCGAGCGCGTACAGGTGTATGCCGCCGCCCGCCAGCGGCTCACCGTAAAAAACCGCCTCGCGTCCATCGGGAAACGCCCGCATAGAGCCGCCGATCTCGGTCCGGCGCGAGACAACAGCGGGCAACGGCTGGAGATTTCCCGAATCGGGCCAGAACCGGTACATCTGGTTCTCGCGCGCGGTGTTGGTCCGGAGCACCAGCAGGCTGCCATCGGGCAACGGCTCCGGGTCCTCTGCCGACTCCAGAATCGGCCGCTCGTCGCCGCCAAACAGAGGAACGCTGAACACGCCGGGCGGATCGGAGGTCACACGGTCGAAATAGATACGGCTGCCATCCACCGACCAGGACACCGTGTCCACCAGCCCCCGATCGCGCGCATGGGTGAGCACGGTCCAGTTGCCGGTCTCGGGTTTCATCACGGCAACCTGCGATATGCCGTCAACCAGAGCCACGAAAGCCACCAGCTTGCCGTCTGGTGAGGCGCGAGGGGCCATGGCCATGGCCGGACCGCCGAGCATCGCCGCCGACCAGCGAGGCGCCTGCTGCGGGCGACGTCCCAGCATTCCGCCCGCTATGCCGGCGGCCAGAGCGACGATCACAAGCACGGCGATCCTCCACCGAGGCCGGCCGCTCATGGGGCGCTCCTCGGGCCGCGCTGGGGCGGCGGCAATCGACCGCAGCTCAGAGGCCAGATCGGCTGCGCACTGCCATCGCGCTTCGGGATCCTTTGCCAGGCAGCGTTTTACCACCGCATCGAGAGCCGGGGGCGCGGTTCGCACCCGCGTGGAAACCGGAGCCGGCTCGGCGGTCATGATGGCGCCGATCAGGCTGGCGGCGCTCGATCCGCTGAAGGCGGGCTTGCCGGTGACCATTTCGTACAGCAACCCGCCGAAGGCGAAGATGTCAGCGCGGGCGTCCACCTCGCCGCCTTCCAATTGTTCCGGCGACATGTACCGCAACGTGCCGACGATGGCGCCTTCCTGAGTGACGGTGGCCGTCAGTCCGCCCGGCGTGGAGGCGCCGATTGCCGCTTCCCTCGCCAGTCCGAAATCGAGCAGCTTCGGCCCCGTACGGCTCAGAATCACGTTCGCCGGTTTCAGATCGCGGTGCACAATATTCCGGCGATGTGCGGCGGCCAGAGCGTCGGCGATCTGCGCGGCGAGGGGCAATGCGCGCTCCAGCGGAATCGGTCCTTTCTTCAGACGTGCATCGAGCGGCTCGCCTTCCACGAATTCCAACACCAGGTAATTGGGACCGACGTCGTGCAGCGTGCAGATGAACGGGTGATTCAGCGCGGCGATGGCGCGGGCTTCCCGCTGAAACCGCTCCGTGAACTCCCGCTTCGAAATCTTCAGGGCTACCGTGCGATCGAGGCGCGTGTCGCGAGCCCGGTACACTTCGCCCATTCCGCCCTCTCCGATGGGGCCGAGGACCTCGTAAGGGCCGAGCATTTCCCCGGGCATGAGAGGCATGTATCGATGATCCTGCTGCTGAAACCAGCGCGCGTCACATCAGCCGAAGTAGGGCATCACCGGCACTTTCCCCAGCGCGCGAGAGTACACGGTGAGTGCGCCGCGATGATGCGCTGTGTGCTCGACGATGCCCCAGACGACATCGCTGACCGGTTTCCCGCCCATGATCGGGCTCGGCGGCAAGGGCTGCGCAAGCTCCTCAGGAGTGCGCGAGCGGAGGAACGCGACAGCCTTCACGAAGGCCGCTTCGAGCATCCGGCGGGCCTCGGCCAGCGATGTCACCGCCGCCGTAGCTCGGGCGTGCTTTTCGAAATCGAGGTCGAACCCCTTGCCCGGCGTGGCGCCGTCGATGAACCAGTCGACGGTCTGCGCGACGTGGGCCACCTGCTCGGAGACGGTCATCATGCCTTCGCGCGGGCGATAACCGGAATCGGCATCGTCGAGGACCCTCGTCGAACGCTCGAAATACTCCTTGCTGGTGAGCAACTGGCCGGCAAAATCATAGGCCTGAATGGCGGGACTCATGGAGCGCACTATATCAGACCAGGGCGGCGTTCTCCACTGGTCCATGAATTGCTTATGAAAGCGGGTTCCGAAGGACCGGAACGCTGGTATCATGTAAGCGGAAACGATGCTTTCGCAAAGGCTGCAGCTTAAAGTCGCGCAAAAGCAGATCCTGACCCCCGGCCTTGTCCAGATGGTCACGGTCCTGCAACTCAATCGGCTCGAGTTAAAGGACATGATCGTCCAGGAAATTGCTCAGAACCCGGTTCTGGAGGAGGGCCTTGAAGCAGGCGATGAGTTAACGCCGGAGGAGGTACAGGCGCTGCTCGAGACGGAGCGCGTGGGCGACCCGTCGGACCAATCGATTCTCGAAGCCCTGAGCGCGAACGGCGCGCAGCCGGAGCCCGATCTCGCTCCCGAAGCGCCCGAGCCCGGAATGCTCGACGTAACTGCCGCGCCGGAATTCGAAGTGGACGGGCAGGCCGGTCCGGCCGTCACGACGGAGGCGCCTGAGGCGCCGGAAGTCCGTGAGCAGGACAAGGATCCGTTCGACGAGATCGACTTCGGCTCCTTCTTTGACGATTACCTCGATCCCGGCTACAAGAGTCCGGCGTCGGAGTCGGTTGAGAAGCCCTCGTTTGAAACCTTCCTCTCGTCCCCGGTCACTCTCGCGGACCATCTGCAATCGCAGCTCGCCGTTCTGGTGATGAGCGAGGCGGTGCGCGAAGCCGCCATCAGCATTATCGGCAACCTGGATGAATATGGCCGGCTGAGCGCGTCGCTGGAAGAGATCGCGCAATCGGACGGGCATGCTCCGGCGGACGTGGAAGAGGCGCTCCGCGTAGTGCAGACGCTCGATCCGTCCGGCATTGCGGCGCGCGATCTGCGCGAGTGCCTGCTGCTGCAGCTGGAAAGCAGGAACGGCCGCGCCGGGGTGGCCTGGCAGATCGTCGAGAATCATCTGAAGCTGCTGCAGACGCGCCAGTATCGCGAGCTCGCCCGGGCGCTCGGCCGCCCCATCGCACATATCCAGGTTGCTGCGGGCGTCATCCGTCACCTCGACCCCTGGCCGGGCCTGCGCTATTCCGCGCTCGGCGCACGCCAGGTGGAGCCCGACGTCTACATTTCCAAGGACGGCGACGACTATCTGATCCAGCTCAACGAGGACGAGCTCCCGCAGTTGCGGCTGAACGGGCAATACAAGCGCATGCTCGACCGCGATCAGGAGCCCAGCAAGGAAGTCCGCAACTACGTGAAGGAGCGTTACGCGTCGGCGCTCCAGCTGATGAAGAACATCGAGCAGCGCAAGCACACCATTCTGCGCGTTTGCCAGTCCATTGTGCGCCGGCAACTCGAGTTCCTGGAAAGAGGAATCGACCAGCTCAAGCCGATGATGATCAAGGAAGTGGCCGAAGAAATCGGCGTGCATCCTTCCACGGTGAGCCGGGCGGTGGCCAGCAAATACGCGCACACTCCGCAGGGCGTTTTTGAGCTGCGCTACTTCTTCTCGGAAGCTGTGCAGGGCGTTGCCGGCAGCGCCACGCCGCTGCTGATTCTGAAACGCAGGGTGAAGAAGATGATTGAGGAGGAAGACGCTGCGAAACCCCTCACTGACGAGCAGATTACCGCGCGGCTGCGGTCCGAAGGCATCGATGTCACTCGCCGAACTGTAGCAAAGTACCGCGAGGACATGAAGATCCCATCCACTCATCAGCGGCGCGTTCGTGCCTGATCTCAGCGAATATGTTATCCGCGTGCTCTGACCGGAGGTGATCTCAATGAAGCTTGTCTACACAGGCAGGACGGTTGAATTCCCGCCCAATCAGTCGAAAAAGCTGGACGCGAAACTCGCTCGGCTTTCCAAAATGCTGGGGCGTGATAAAGAAGCGCACGTGATTGTCACGCAGGAGCGCTTCCTGCATCACGCCGAAATCACCGTGAACGCCATGGATCATAGTCTGGTGGCCGTTGGCTCCGATGCAGACCTGTTCACCGCCGTGACCGCGGCCGTCGACAAGATGGAAAAGCAGGTGGCGAAGCTGCGCACCAGATGGCGCGACACGAAGCGCCACAAGACGGCGCCGCAGCGGACGCCCGAGCAGAGCCTCCAGCGCGCCGCCGCCGCTGAGCCTGTGGAAGCCGCCGTGCGCTCGCCAAAGCAGGCGAAGAAGAGCCTTAAGGCCGCGGCCGCTGCGAACAACCCGCGGCCCCGGGTGGTTCCTTTCGAGCAGGACGGGGAAATGGATCATCGAATGAAACCGATGACCGTGGACGAAGCGCTGCTCGAGATCGATGCGAAAGAGGACCATCTGGTATTTCGCGATGCGAAGACGGAGCGCCTGCACGTGCTGCTCCGGCGCAAGGACGGCGACTTCAGCCTGATCGAGACATAGCCCGAGTGCCAGCGACAAAGCGCGCCGTCCACAAGCCCGACCGTCGGGGGGCGGCAAAACAAAAAACCGTCCAACCCGGCCCGCCGGAGCTGGTTATCGTCACGGGCGTGAGCGGCTCCGGCAAGGGAACCGCTTTGCGCGCCTTTGAGGACCTCGGCTACTATTCCATCGATAACCTTCCGGTTGGCCTGATCCCGCGCTTCGCGGAGTTAGTGCACGGTTCGCCCGGAGTGCGCCGGGCCGCCCTGGTGATCGACATTCGCGAAGGCGAGGAGCTGAAAAAGCTGCCGGGACTCATCCGGAAACTGCGGCGCACGGTGCCGGTCCGCCTGGTGTTTCTGGAGGCTGACGCCAGGACGCTGATGCGCCGCTACAGCGAGACACGCCGGCCGCATCCACTGGGCGCCGATCTCACGGTGGCCGAGAGCATCGAGCGCGAGAAGAACCAGCTTGACGCGATTCGACGCATCGCCGACCTGACTGTCGATACGACAAAGCTGAACGTGCATGAGCTGCGCGAGATCATCGGCGAGAAGTTCTCAGGCGGCCGCGATGAAGCGAACCTCCGGATTGAAGTGACCAGCTTCGGATACCGGCACGGGCTGCCGCCGGACAGCGATCTCGTCTTCGACGTGCGCTTCCTTCCCAACCCCAACTACATTCCGGAGTTCAAGCACAAAACCGGCCGCCATCCGGGCGTGGCCCGCTACATCCGCTCGTTCCCGCAGACCACCGAGTTTGTGGACCGCATCGCCGACCTGCTGGTTTACCTCATCCCGCACTACATCGAGGAAGGGAAATCGTACCTGACCATTTCCTTCGGCTGCACCGGCGGACACCACCGGTCGGTAATGATAGCGGATGAGATCGCGAAGCGCCTGGCGCATGCGGGCTACAAGGTGAAAGAAACTCACCGGGACCTCCGCAAAACCTGACAGCCGGTGGCAGGCTGAAAGCCCAATGCCATATAGTTTTCGACGGCGAGCTGAGTCGAAGTCCCTTTTGTGGGGCAGGCCCCCCGGCCTGCGCGGGGCTCCCCGGCCCCGCTGGCCGCGCGGAGAGTAGAGTTGTCGCGTATGGGAGCAGGCTGGCGGGGGCGCCGGCCGCGGGCGAGGGCGCCCGCCCCACATCGGCCAGGTGTTCGAAAGCGGGAAGACTATATGGCATTGGGCTGAAAGCCTGCTCTACTTCGGATCGTGAAGCAACAGTAGAGCAGGCTTTCAGCCTGCATCCCCAGGTCTCCCGGCCTATCCACATCAGTTGCGCCACTTCCCGCGAAGTGAAACCATACAGCGACAGGAGTAACGCTATGAGCCTCACATGGAATCCCGGCGAGTTCAAAGTCGGAATTAATATGGCCGGTGCGGTTTCCGCCGGCGCCTACACGGCCGGAGTGCTCGACTTTCTGATGGAAGCGCTGGAGGAGTGGCAGAAAGCGAAAGACCGGATGGGCGCATATCTGACGAATCCGGCGGGCGCCGAGCCGCCGCCGGCCGTTCCCCTGCACGATCTCACCATCGAGATCTTCACCGGCGCGTCCGCGGGCGGAATGTGCGCGGCCATCGCCTCCGTAATGGTGCAGCAGGATTTCGTGCACATTCGAACCGGCGCCGAAACAAATACAAACAACGTGTTTTATGAGAGCTGGGTGAATATCATCGATATTCGCGAGCTGCTCAAGACCCAGGATCTCGCCGACGGCGCTCCGGTGGCTTCGCTCCTCGATTCCACCATCATCGACACGATCGCCGCAAAAGCGCTGGTCCCCGGTCCCCCGAAGCCCCGGCCTTACATCTCGAACCAGCTCACGCTGATGGTGACGGTGTCGAACCTGCGCGGTACGCCGTACCGCCTCTATGTCGACCCCTGTCCCGGCACCGAGGAGTTCATCGAATATTTCGGCGATAAGCTGCGCTTCGAAGCGACACAGGGCGATGCCCCTCCGAGCACGCCTCAGGCGAAGCCGCTGCCGGCGGGGGCTCCTGGAACCGGCGCGTGGCTGCTGCTGCAGGATGCGGCAAAGGCCACGGGCGCGTTCCCGCTCTTTCTTGCGCCGCGAATTCTCAACCGCCAGACCTGCGACTACGACTCGCCGCCCTGGGAATCGCTGGCTGCTCCTCCGGATGCCGTTCCGGTCAGGCCGGCCTTTCCGACGCCGGCGCCCGACACCTGGACAACGCTGAATGTGGATGGCGGCGTCACCGACAACGACCCTTTCGATCTCGCGCATGATTTTCTGGCGTCGCAGAACCCGAAGGCGCAACAGGATTCGAATGGGGTTCATAACCCACCCGGCGCCCTGGACGCAAATTGCGCCGTCATCACCGTGGCGCCCTTTCCGGCAGGCGACAAGTTCGACCCGCAGTTCAACGCCGCAGCCGCGGCCGACATCTGGACCATACTCGGCCGCTTGTTCAACGCGCTCATCGCGCAGTCCCGCTTTCTCGGCGAGTCACTGGCCGCGCTCACCAGCGGTGCTTCGTTGAGCCGGTTCGTCATTGCTCCTTCCGATCCCGCGCAGTCCGGGGGAGCGGCGCTGCAGTGCGGCAAACTGGGAGCGTTCGGAGGCTTCTGCGAGCGTGGGTTTCGCGCGCACGATTTTCTTCTGGGGCGGCGCAACTGTCAGAAATTTCTGATGACGCACTTCTGCCTGCCGGTCGCGAATCCCGTAATCGCCGCGGGAATGGAGAAAGCGGGCCCGCTGGCGCCACAGGTCAATTCATTTCTGGTCGACCCGCCGAACGACAGCGTGCAACCGCAGGCAAAGGTCTGGATGCCCATCGTGCCGCTGGTGGGCAGCGCCGCAGTGGAAGTTCCCGCGCCCGTCCGGGCAAAGATTCCGGCAGCGTCACTGGATGAAATCGTTAACCTGGCGCTGGGCCGGATGAAGGCCCTGAAATCGCCTCTGCTGGGCCGCGCACCGGACATTGTAAAGCTGCTGGCTTCGGCAGCGCTCGCATGGCCGGTTTCATCGGTGATCAAGGGCAAGATCCGCAGTACGCTGAGTGCGGGCCTGAGTCCCGATATCGAAGGTGTCGATTCGAAGCAGTAGAGTTGGCAGGCCACAAAAACCTTCGCCTCCCCGTGGGGCAGACGATCGGGTTTCGTCGTCCGCCATGGCCCGGGCACTCGAACAGGCAGACGACATAAACCGATCGTCTGCCCCACAGAGCCAAAGGTTCGCGGAAGGAGCGGTATCGCACGTGGCTTATTTCGTGGCAGACCCTAATCGACGTGTTTGCGGCGCCTGAGATCCGGCCAGAATTCCGCGAAGGCGTTGCCGGCCATACGCGCCATAAAGCCATCGGCGGTACGTATCAGGGCGTGTTTCGTGTTCGCCTCACTCGGTTCGCGCCACGTGTTCGAAAGGAAATTGTTCGCCGGCACGGCGATGTAGCGAGCGTACGCGGGCATGGTATCTCCGTCTCTGTTCACGGCCATGAACGTCATCACGATGATGCGCTTCACGCGCGTTCCGAAAGGCTGCCCCTCGGCGCGGAAATAGCGCGGGTCCTCTCCCCACAACGAGCCCAGGCCGCCTTCGATCGCCTTGCCGGTGACCACGCCGGTAAAGCGCATCCCATAACGATCGCCGAAGCCCTCCCAGTGCGTGCCGTATTCACGCGGATTGTTCATCAGAGTGCCCCATCCGGCGGTGAACAGGCCCGCTGCAAGGCTTTCCGGTCCAAACGAAGTTTTGGCGAACCACTTCAGCCGTGCTTTTGCGGTAATCGGGTGATAGTCGGATGCGACGGTCCCGGGCTCGGGCCTCGTCTGTGCGGAAGCAGCAGTTGCTAACAGTACGAAACTCAATGTGCACCAGCGTGCGGAACGTCGCCACATAAAGTTATCTCCGATGGATTACGTCAGGCCAGAACTCGGCAAACGCATTGGCCGCCATACGCGCCAGAAATCCGTATCCGGTTCGCACGAACCCATGCGCCGTGTTCGCCTCGCTTCGCTCGCGCCAGGTGTTCGCAAGAAAATTGCTGCCGGCGATGGCGACGTAACGCCCGTAAGCGGGCATCGGCGCCCCGTCGCGGTTCGTGGCCATGAACGTCATTTTCACGATGTGCTTCATACGTGCTCCGAACGGCTGCGGCGCGGCGCGAAAATAACGCGGGTCTTCGCCCCAGAGAGCGCCGATACCGGCCTCCATGGCGTTACTGGTGACCACGCCGGTGAGCCGCATACCGTAGCGGTCTCCAAAACCTTCCCAGTGCGGTCCGTATTCATGCGGAGTGTTCAGCATGGTTCCCCACGCGGCGCTCACTACTCCTCCCGTGAGACTGGCCGGCCCAAATGAACTTACCGCGAACCATTTCATCCGGCCCATTGCGGTGATCGGCTGATGATCCGATGCGGGCGTACCTGGCGCGGGCCTCGTCTGCGCAGACAGGGACAGTGCGAACCCAATAAAACTCAGTGCGCGGGCTCGGCACACTCTCTTTTGTAGATGCGCTGGCTCAGCGACTCTGGTCAAAAAATAATGCTCTGCGTCTTTTCGAGGACTGCGGCTCGCAGCAGGTCAACGTTTTCTTCGACACTCTTCTCGGCGCTGTCTATGAGTAGATGCTCACGGTCCCAGGGATCGTAGCGGCGAGAGAGCACATCCGGCCACGTAGGAAGCGCCAGGCCAGGAACATCACTGCCTCGCGCCTCAACGCGGCGGCGATGTTCGCCGGCGTTTGAGCAACGGACCTCAACCTCAAGAGTGGACGCCTGCGCCCTTGCCGCAACTTCGCGCCAGGCCTCGCGAGTGATGCGCAGCGGATTGACGCAATCGGCCACCACCGTCAGGCCTGCGCCCAGGTTGTCTTCGGCAACCGAATACGCGATGCGATATCCAGCGTCGTTCATCGGTGGTCCTGCCAGACAGGACCCTCCTATCGCCTGTTCGATGGAGTCGATGCGCAGGTACACCGCGCCGATCTGCCTCGCCAGTTCCCGCGCAATCGCGCTCTTACCGGCTCCTGGGAGGCCGGAGAAGATCACCAGCGTGGCCACGCTTCAGGCCTGCGCGGCGAGGCCGGCCATGACGCCGCGCATATACGCGAGGCTCCGCTGCATACCGGGCATGGGCGAGTTCTCGTTGATCTCGTATTCGAGCATCACACCGCCGCGATAATTCATCCGCTGCAACTGGCGAAACATTGCGGGCACGGGCATGATGCCATCGCCCACGTCGCACTGGCTCTTCACGTCGTGAAAGCTGCGGAGATCCTTGATGTGCATGTCGAGCAGACGCGAGCCGGCCGCCTGAATCGACTCGACGACGTCGGAGCCCGCCCGCGCGGCATGCCCGCAATCGATGCACACGCCGCAACGCGGGTCCATGTCCTTCAGCGCCGCCAGCGCGCTCTCCGGCGTTGGAAAATTGGGATCTTCCGGACCGTGGTTATGAACCGCGATGCGGATGTCGTACTCCTTCACGAATTTCTCGACGCGCGGCAGCGCCGCACGGCTGGGCATGCAGACGATGATGGGGAGCCGCGCCGCCTTCGCGTAATCGAACTTCGCGCGGATGTCGCCGTCGTCGTCTTTATCGAAACGGATCACGCCGCCGCTCAAAACCTGCAGATCGTTGTGGTCGAACTCAGCGCGCGCCGCCGCGGTTTCCGCGGGCGTGCCGCTCAGCGGCATGTGAACATCCTTGATGCTGACGTAGCGAACCTGCAACTCACGCAGCATGCCGATCGCCTGCTCGCGGCTGAACTTTCGCAGAGAATACGTGGCCACCCCGAGTTTGAAGCCGCCCGCCGCTTCCGCTCGCGCGCGTGTTCCGGAGCCGGCCAGCGCCAGCACGGCCGCGCTGCCCTTCAGGATCTCTCTGCGTGAAGCACGCTCGCGCATGCCAGGTCCTTTCTGTACCATTCCAGCGTCCGCCTGAGCCCTTCCTGAATGGAGATGGCGGGCGCATGCCCGAGATCGCGAACAGCGGCCGTTGTGTCGGCCTGCGAATCGCGGACGTCGCCCTCGCGCGGCGGTCCGTAGACGGCGGGAATGGTCACGCCCTCGATATTCTGCAGTTCGCGCCAAATGTAATTGAGCGTGTACCGGTTGCCGTTGCCGGCGTTGTAGACGTTTCCGGCTACTCCCGGCGCATCGGCTGCCTTAAGCACCAGCGAGGCCACGTCGTCGACATAAGTGAAATCGCGCGACTGTTCGCCGTCGCCGAAGATGGTTGGCGAGCGGCGCTCGATGAGGGCTTTCATGAAGAGCGACAGCACGCCCGAGTACGCGCTGGTCGGATCCTGCCTGGGTCCGTACACGTTGAAGAAGCGCAGCGACACGGTTTCGAGTTGGAAGCACGACGCGAACACGCTGCCGTAATACTCGCCCATGAGCTTCTGCGCGGCGTACGGCGATTTGGGCATTGGCTGCATGTCCTCACGCTTGGGCAGAACCGCGGTGTCGCCGTAAGCCGACGACGATGCCGCATAGACGACTCGTCGTGCTCCCCCCGCGGCGGCTGCGCGCAGCACCTGGAACGTGCCGTCGATATTCACCTCGTGTGAGGGAACCGGGTCGGCAATGGAGCGCGGTACCGACGGGATCGCGGCCAGGTGGAAGACGACATCGGCGCCGCGAATCACCGGCGCAATCGCGCCGTAATCGCGAATATCCACGCGATGGAAAGAGATGTCGCCGGCCACCTCGCCCAGATTGTGCTCGTAGCCGGTCAACAGATTGTCAATGACGACGACTTCGTTCGAACCACGCGCCAGGGCGCCGCGCACCAGCGCCGAACCGATAAACCCCGCGCCGCCCGTAATTACATACTTGCCCATGATTTCCGAATCCCACGTTATCACGGAGGAAGCGGTCAGACAGTTGGCGGGGCTGGCATAGCTTCCCCCCGCGCAAACCGGAGCACTCCGGTCGGATCGTCCGGCGCCACGGGCCGCGGACCCGGTGGCGGCGGACCCATCAGCCGCCGTATCCTCTCCATCGCAAATCCCATATCCGTGAGGTAGCTCCGCCGAGCCTCCGTTACCCAGCCGTGCCCTTGGACGACGTCCAGAATCTGCTCACCGTGCAGAGAATCGGGCGCCTGAACATTCCTGATTGATTGCGCCGCGTCCATATTGATCGCCTTCGCGAACGCACTGGTGGTGATGTCGGCGATCCAGTGCGCGACTCCGCTCTCCTGCCATACCTCGTCAGCGAGCGCTTCCACCGTCGGAGCCGGCAGGTACATCAGAAGGCCCTCCGTGATCATCAGCGCCGGGGCCGGCCCCGTGGCCGCGTAAACGACACGCCGTTGCTCGGCGTCATTCAGGTCCGCCGTGATACGCTCCCGGCGGCACCGCGGCGTATCCGCCGAGAGGATCGCGTCCTTGTAATCCAGCATGTCGGCGAAATCGGCTTCGATCCACCGCAGGTTTCCCGGCAGGTCAAGCCGCCATGGCCGCGTGTCGAGCCCGCAGCCCAGACTGAGAACCGTCGCGATGGGCGCCGATGCCAGCGCTTCCGACAGCAGCTCATCCAGGAAGTGGCTGCGCACGCCGATACCGAAGCGCATCATCTCGGGCCTCGGCAGCGTCTGGAGTATCGCGAAACCGCGCTCCCCCGCAAGCCGCCGAGCGAATGGATCGTGCACGAAGCCGTCCGGGCATTCGGATTCGAGCGCCCGGCATGCCGCCACCATCAGTGCCGTGTCGCTGACGTGGGTGATTTCGCCGTGCGTTGGGGACATGGCATCCATTATCCGCTCCCGCGCGCCCCCAGGCCCGGAGGATCGCGGGAACCCCTAAGGGCCGGCCGGTGTCAAATAGAGGGCTGGAATCGGCGTCCATTTGGGAGTATGCTTTACCCAATGGAGCGATCGCACACCTAAGGCTCAGGGGCCGCCATCATGCGTGGCTGTGCGACCGGTGGGATGGGTCAAATGCTTTCAGTTTTTCTCTTCGTCGCTTTCACCAGCGCCTCTGGCCAGCTAACCACGCCATCTGACGCTCAGAATTCCACTGTCCGAGCCGCGGTTGTTCCGGGATCGCTCGCCACTCCGCAGACAAACATCGTCCAGCCGGCTAAACCGATCACTCCGGAGCTGCGCGGCGACATCTTCATGGCTCGCAAGGAGTATCGGGACGCCATCGATCAATACGAGCGGTGCAGCCAGGATTCGGCCGTCATCGCCAACAAGATCGGCATCGGCTATCACCAGCTTCTGGACCTCCAGGACGCCAGGAAGTATTATCAGCGCGCCATCCGGCTCGATCCGCGCTACTCCGAGGCGGTGAACAATCTCGGCACCATTTACTACAGCGGCAAGAATTTCCGGCGGGCCATCGGCCAGTACAAGAAAGCACTGCGCCTGGCGCCTGACTCCGCTACGGTTTACAGCAACCTCGGCAGCGCCTACTTTTCGCGGCACGATTTCAAGAAGGCCGTGGCGGCGTATCAGCAGGCGCTGGTGCTCGATCCCGACGTGCTCGAGCATCATTCGAGTCACGGCATCCTGCTGCAGGAGCAATCGGTCGAGGACAAGGCGAAATTCCACTACTATATGGCGCGCGTTTACGCAAAACAGGGCATGAACGACCGCGCCCTGCAGAACATTCGCAAAGCGATCGAAGAGGGTTTCAAGGACCGGGATAAGTTCAGGAAAGAGCCGGAGTTTGCCGGGTTGCGCGGCAACGAGGAGTTCGAGCAGCTGATGAAGCTGGAACCGCGTGCGCTGTAGGCGCACACTTTTCTGTCTCGCCGGTTTTTTTTTGCTTTGCCCGTTCGCGTGCTTTCGCCGCGAACAAAGCGGACTGCGGGTCATCGCAGTGCTTCCGTTCGATAATCTGACGGACCAGCCGGCGCTCGACTGGCTCTCCGCGGCCGGACCTTCACTGCTGGCTCGCGATCTGGCCCCCGCCGCGGACCTTTCCGCGCAAACCGTCGCGAACAGGAACGAAGCTGCCGGCGCGCATGCCGGCTCATACCTCTATGTCCGCTGCACGCTCGAATCCGGCAAGCTGGCCGTTTATGCCGACCTCGAAAACGCGGAGCCTGATCGAATGCAGAGCTCCTGGCGTTTTACGGAGGCGGCCGGACCCGCCGGAGCGCTCGATGCACTCAACCGGATTGCCGTCGCGCTCGATTCCAGAGCGGACCGCATCGCTTTGAGCGATCCGCGTGCGCTGCCGCTGTTCGGCCAGGCGCTGCTCACTTCCGACCTCGCGGCCCGGGCGTCGCTTCTCAGCGAGGCTTTGCAGATTGACCCGAGCTTTGCGCCCGCCTGGTTCGCGCGGATCGAAGATGCGGCTCGACAGGGGCCGGCGGCCGGGGCGCTCGATCTGGCGATGCGCGCTCGAGTGGCTCTCTCCGGCGCGGGAAGCATCGATCGGGCACGCCTGAATTATCTCGCGGCCACTCTGGCAGGCGACCCCTCTGGCCGGCTTACTGCTTTGCGAGCTCTGGCGACGCTCACGCCGGCGGACGCGCAGGTGCTTACGCAGCTTGGCCAGGCGCAGGAACAGGCGCGCGATTTTCGCGGGGCTGCCGCAACGTACGCCAGGCTCGCCCGACTCGAGCCCTGGAACGGCGATGTTTTCAACCAGCTCGGATATGCGCGCGCGTGGGCGCACGATGAAGCCGGCGCTGTCGAAGCCCTCCGGCAATATCAGGCGCTCTCGCCGCCGGGCAACACGAACGGCCTGGATTCGCTCGGCGAAGTCGAGTTTTTTTTCGGGGATTACGCCGCGGCGGAGCGGGATTTCCTGAGCGCGCACGAGCGGAACCCGGCTTTGTTCGCCGGCGTGGATCTTCTGAAAGCCGCGCAGGCCAGGCTCATGACCGGCGACGGCAACGGCGCGGATACGGTATTTCGGCGATATCTCGCATATCGCCGGCAGACCGGAGACGCGCTGGGTCCCCTGCGCGCCGCGCAATGGACATTCCTGCTGGGCAAGCGGCGGGAAGCCATGAACACCCTTGCCGCGGCGCTGCCGAATCTCGCGGGCGATGCGCGCGCGCTGGCCGACACCCAGTATGGCTTCTGGCTGTTTGCTTCGGGCGACAATGCATCCGCGGCCGCGCACCTGCAGCAAGGCGGGCGCACGGATGATCCGGCCGTTCGGAATCAGGCCGGGATGGCCCTGATTCTGTTTGCTTCCAGGACTTCGGCAGCGCCATGGAAAGCGCCTGCGCAGGTGGCTTCGGATCCGGCTGCAATCGCGGTCGAAGGCTATGCTCTGGCGCTGAGTGGCAAATCGGCTGAGGCGATCCCGGTGCTGGAGCGAGCGCTCGCGGCAACGTCTCCGGGCGCGGACGGCCAGCTTCGTGCGGTGCTGCTCGGCGCGCTGGTTGCCGCGGGCCGATCCGGCGATGCCGGCAACATCGCGTGGCCCATGCCCATTCCACTCAATGGGAGCGAGCACGATGTGTTCGCGGCGCTCGTGTTCCCGCGCTGGCTTGCGCTGTGGCCCCAGGCGGTCCACGATGGCGACCGTATTTACAAGCAGTATCGCGGCGATCTGCCATTGTTCTTCGAGCCCGGGCACGCAGCCTCAAAGTGAGGGTATACTCCAGGCGGATGAACAGAAGAGAGTGGCTGCGAGCCGCGGCGCTCGGCCTCGCCGCGTCAGCGCGGGGGGCGGAGACGCCGCACAAGGTCAGGGTCGGGGCGCACATCTGGATGTATTCGGCGAAGCAGCCCGGATACGATCCGACGCCCGTTCTTCCGCAGGCGTTTGAAGAGCTGAGCAAAGCGGAAATCGACGGAGTCGAGCTGATGTCGCAGGCGCTCATGCACGACGACGCGGTTCCGCGCATCCGCGAGCTTTCGAAACGCTACAATCTGCCGATCATCGGCGCGTCCTGGGAAGCGCCCATGTGGGACCGCGGGCAGCGCACGTTCCTGACGTTCATCGCGTCGGTGATGCTGCCGCGCCTTCAGGCGATTGGCGGGCAAAGGCTCGGCATCAGCGTCGGCGACGCTCATCATAAGAAGTCGGACTGGGAGCTGGACAATCAGGCCGATTTCCTGCGCGATCTGATACACATGTGCGCCGATCACGGCATCGCGCCGAACCTGCACAATCACGTTTACGAAGTACAGGACAATGAATACGACCTTCGCGGTACGCTGAAGCGCATCCCCGACGTCAAGCTGGGACCCGACGTAGGCTGGCTGTTCCGCGCCGGCATCAACCCGCCCGATTTCATCCGCGAACATCGCGACCGCATCGTCTACATGCACCTGCGCGACGAAACCGCCGCCCACAAGTGGCCCGACCTGATCGGCGAAGGCGTCATCGATTTTGCGGCCATCGGAAAGACGCTGCACGAGATCGGCTTCTCCGGCGATCTGGCGATTGAGCTGGCGCATGAATCCGATTTCAAACCGGTGCGTAGTTTCGGCGAGAGCGTGCGGCTGAGCCGCGAGTACGTGCGCCGCGTGATGGGGTACTGACGGATGGCGTCGGTGCTGGTGACGGGCGCGGCGAAGCGCATCGGCCGCGGCATTGCGCTGCGGCTGGCGCGCGAAGGATACCGCGTCGGCATTCACTACAACACGTCGGAGGTAGAGGCGCGCCGCACCGCCGAGGAATGCGGAGGGGCGGAGCTGTTCCGGGCCGATCTGACCAATGTCGGCGCAATTCAGCATATGTTCTCCGAAGTGGCCGAGCGGTTCGGCGGTCTCGACTGCCTGGTGAACAATGCCGCGCGCTTCACCCGGTTCGATCCGCTCGACATCACCGAGGCCGACTGGGATTTCATCCACGCGGTGAATCTGAAGGCCACATTCTTCTGCTGCCAGCAGGCGGCGCGCCTCATGAAAAGCGCGGGCGGTGGGCGCATTGTGAATATCAGCTCACTGGGCGGCATCCGGCCGTGGGCCGAGCACGCGCATTACTGCGCATCGAAGGCCGGCGTCATCATGCTCACGAAGGCCCTCGCTAAAGCCTGGGCGCCCGAGATCACCGTCAATTCCGTCGCGCCCGGCGTGATTCCGTTCGCCGATCTGGACGAGCGTGGAGCGGCCATGATTCGTAACACGCCCGCACGCCGCGGAGGAACGCCGGACGAGATCGCCGACGCCGTGCTCTTCTTCCTGCGGGCGAGCGACTTCATCACGGGCCAGGTGATGGCCGTCGATGGAGGGCTCAGCCTGAAATAATCGGCGATCATAGAAGACATCGAGATGAATCGCCTGATTATCCTGCTCATTTCCTGCGCCGCGCCGGCCGCGATGGCGCAGACCGGGGAGAAGCCGCTGTCCGCGCTGCCCTACAGCCCGAGCCTGGACGTCTCTTCCATGGACCCCACCGCGAATCCCTGCGAGAACTTCTTCCAGTACTCGTGCGGGGGCTGGATCCGAAAGAACCCGATCCCGCCCGATCAGGCCTCATGGGATGTCTACTCGAAGCTGGCCACCGAGAATATGCAGTTCCTGTGGGGCGTCCTGCTCGACGCCGGAGACGCTTCGCGCCAAAGGACGCCGAACGAGCAGAAGATTGGCGATCTGTTCGAGGCGTGCATGAACGTACCGGTCATCGAGAAGGCGGCAATCACGCCGCTGCGGCCGGAGCTGGATGCCATCGACGCTCTGCAATCGAAGCGGCAGATTGCGGCGCTGGTGGCCCGCATGCACCGCCACACCGGCAGCGGGGCGATGTTCGGATTCGGGTCGGACCAGGACTATGCCAATTCCCAGGAGGTGATCGCGTTTGCTTTCGCCGGCGGCCTTGGGATGCCCGATCGCGATTACTACACGAAGACGGACGCGAAGTCTCAGGAGGCGCGCGAACGTTACGTCCAGCACGTCGCGCGCATGTTCGAGCTGCTCGGCGAAACGCCCGCAGCGGCGAAGCGCGATTCCGCCACCGTGATGGCCATGGAGACCGAGCTGGCCAAAGCGTCGCTCACGCGCGTGGAGCAGCGCGATCCCTATAATCTCTTCCATAAAATGAAGCCCGCCGAGTTCGCGGCGCTCGCGCCGGGGTTCGCGTGGGCTGAGTATTACCGGGCTTCCGACATTCCCGCTCCCACGGTGATCAACGTCACGGAGCCGAAATTCTTCGCGGCGCTCGAAAAGGAAATCGGCTCACGCAGCCTGGCGGACTGGAAGACGTACCTGCGCTGGCATCTCATTTCGTCGCAGGCGTCGCTGCTCTCGTCAACGTTCGATCAGGAGCATTTCAACTTCTATTCGAAGTATCTGCAAGGCGTCGAGCAGATGCCGCCGCGCTGGAAACGTTGCGTCAGGACGGTGGACCGCGACCTCGGCGAGGCGCTCGGCCAGGTTTATGTGGAGAAAGCATTCAGCCCCGAAGCAAAGCGGCAGGCGCGAGACATGACCGCGCAGATCGAGAAGGCGATGGGCGAGGAGATCCGCCAGTTGCCCTGGATGGGGCCCGAAACGAAGAAACACGCACTGGAAAAGCTACATACAGTCGTGAATAAGATCGGATATCCCGAGAAATGGCGCGATTATAGTTCGGTGAAGATTGAACGCGACGACTATCTGGGCGATGTAAACCGGGCCACCGCGTTCGAGACGCTCCGGGAGCTGGCGAAAATCGGCAAGCCGGTGGACCGCGCCGAGTGGGGCATGACGCCTCCCACGGTGAACGCGTATTACAACCCGCAGATGAACGACATCAATTTCCCGGCAGGCGTGCTGCAACCGCCGCTGTTCGATCTGAAGATGGACGCGGCGCCGAATTACGGCGATACGGGCGCCACCATCGGCCATGAGCTGACGCACGGCTTCGACGATGAGGGCCGGCAGTTCGATGCCGCCGGCAATCTGAAAGACTGGTGGACGAAGGAGGACGCCGCCGAATTCGACAAGCGGATCAACTGCGTTCGCAGCCAGTACGCGCAGTATACGGTGGTGGACGATATCAAAATCAACAGCAAGCTCACGTCGGGCGAGGACGTGGCCGATTTGGGCGGCACGCTGCTGGCGTTTATCGCGTGGAAGGCGGCCACCGAGGGCCAGGATCTGCACCCGATCGGCGGATTCACGCCGGATCAGCGGTTCTTCATCGGCATGGCGCAGTGGGCGTGCGGCAGTGAGCGGCCGGAAGTCCTGCGCATGAACGCGATCACCAATCCGCACTCGCCGCTCGAATATCGGGTCAACGGCGTGGTGTCCGACCTGCCGCAGTTCCGCGATGCGTTTTCGTGCAGGGCGGGACAGCCGATGGTGCGCGCGGAGGCGTGCAAGGTTTGGTAGAGCGGTTGCCAGCCCAATAAACGTCTCCTTCTGTCGCCTGACACACGATCAGCCGATTATCACTGTCATATATCCTGGATAGGTAAACGCATGAGAGCACTTATTCTGCTATCAGTGCAAATATTCTCTTAACGCCGCCTCTGGCTGTGGTGGTATTATCCATCAGGCAGCTGAATTAGTGGCGCTGAAACCGAGAATCTGGTCCCGTCATCGGACCCAGACGCGCGCGCGTGTGCGACCTGCAATCACATAACGCGCCGTTTCAACGTGCACAAGCACTAATCTCAACATCTCGTTACCCGGAGGATCCCAGTGATCCAATGCGGATTTTGTGCGTGCTTTTGCGCCTCTTTTCTGTTTCTCGCCGGGTCGTCGGCCCTGTTTGCCCAGCATCGCGTAGATCCGCGGAGCATGTATGAGCGAACCATAGTCATCTGCAGGATGACCGGATCGGGCACGTTCGATGACCCGATCCGGCCCGCATTTGCGCCGAAGCCCTCGGAAATGGACCCCCGCGGCGGCCGATAAGATTGCAGGATTCAGCTATGTCCTGAGCGATGACGGCAAATTCGCGCTCATGCAGATCGTCGCGCGGAACAGGTCGGCTTTCGCGACGGTCCAGAGCGCTCCGGGCGTTCAGGCGTTTGTCCGCGGGCAGGCGAAGGAGGCCGACGTCCTGGCGGCGCTCCGCAAACGGAAAAAGAACGTCGATTTTAGCCAGATCGAAGTGGTGGTCCACTGAGGCGGGGGGCGACGACCATGAAACGAATCGTTCTTCTGTGCTCCCTGCTGGTTTCGACCGCGCTCGGACAGGGTGGATCGACGAGACGGACTGCTCGGTGATCGCCGGCTGGGCCTGGAACGGGACCGACACGCCGGTTACGGTGGACATCTACGCCGACTGGCAGCCGGTCTCCCCCCCAACGGTGGCCAACCTGTTCCGTCAGGACCTGCTGAACGCGGGCATCGGCAACGGATATCACGCCTTCAGCATTCCTACGCCGGGTTTTCTGAAGGACGGCAACTATCACCGGATCAATATCGAGATCGAGGGCACGAATTTCTGGCTCGATCAGGGCGGCGGCGGTTACATGAGCGGCTGTTCGCCGAATCACGCCGGCGGGTACCAGTATTACAACAGTGACACCTTCAGCTCTTACAACTCGAGCAACTGGTATCCCCAGAACGGCACGTTAACGTTCGGTTCCGGTTTAACTTCTTCGGCAGCAAACGGCGGATCTCTGGTTTCCAGAATCAGTGTCCCTGATGGCAGCTCGAATTACGAAGTAAAGATGACGCTCGCGTTGCAGGGGAGTGGCGGCTACTATGACACCTACCTGCGCGCCACCTCAAACGCGGAGTATGGGCCCGTGACGGCGGGTTCCTTTTACATTATCGAACTGCAGAACCCGACTTTTTCAGGTAACTCGTGCTCGGCTATCCTTCAGGCTTCTCAGGTCGTAAACGGTCAGGTGACCGCGCTGGGCTCGGTGAGCGTCCCTTGCCACAACATGATGACGGTTCGCACGGTCATGGAATCCACTGGGTACTGCTCGCCCCCTGCCAACGGAATCCGGGTCTATGTCGACAATTGGGCATCTGCCTACTTGTGCGCCTCCGGCCTGCCGACTGGACAACCGGGCCTGGGAGTCCGCGGAGCGCCCGCGGGTAACGGCATCGCCGAAGCGGATCTCGGAGCACTATACCGGGGCACACCGGCCGCAGTCGCAGTCAGTTCTGTAGGGGCCTCGGCATTTCCGAACCGGGTGGAGTTGCAATGGCAGGGCGCGAACGATGGCCTGAATGGGCCAGGGATTGCGTTCTACGCAGTTTCCCGGACAGGCGGCAGCGGTTCGTTGTACTCATACAGCGCGGCCGCCGAGATCGTCGATCCTACGGTGAGTCCGGGTACGACTTACACTTATAAGATCGCCTCCTACGACTTCCACGACAATGGAATCTGGTCGAACACATTCAGTGTGGCAACGCCGCCGGCCGGGGCCATCGATCCTCGCCAGGTCGGTCTCAGGCCTCTGGGCAATTACTGGGGCGGCGCAGGCGAGCAACTTGATGTGCGCTCCGGCAATCTGAATTACACGCTTCCTCTGCTGAAGGCCATGGGTCGCAACGGAGTCTCACTGCCCGTCAGCCTGACCTACAACTCTCAGAGCTGGCGGCAGGACCCCGGCGGAACATGGCAACTCGGTCACGACGTCGGCTATGGATACGGCTGGAGAATGCAGTTCGGATCCCTTACCCCCGTATATTCTGACTTCTGGCAGAACTACGGGAATCCCGATCACTACGACTTTGTGGATTCCAGCGGCGCCGAGTACCGGCTCGATCACAACAACAACGGCGTCTGGAGCTCCGTGGAAGGCATCTATGTCTGGCTGGACACGACTTACAATCCCGCCCGGCTGTATTTCCGCGACGGCAGCTTCTGGACGTTTGGCTGTACGTCCGCGGGGGACCGAACAGGATGCGGGCACGATGTATCCTACGCTGATCGAGGACTCGAATGGCAATCAGGTAGATATCGATTACTACAACGGCGCGAACGCGATCTGGCTCAACTCCAGCGCGCGTATCCGGGCCGTCACCGATGTCCGGGGTTCGACCACCGGCCAGACACACAATTTCTTCTACAACGGCGACTCGCCGGTTCCGCACCTCCAGGAAATCACGAACACGATCGGCACGGCGGAAGCTTACACCTTCACCTACGGGTCCCAGACACTGCAGTCGCCTTTCTCGCCCTATACCGGTTATGGGCCCTGGACGATGCTGCAGAAGGTGACCACCACCGGCCTGAACACGCAGACTTCGTTCACGTATGACTCCGCGGGGGAACTCACCACGGCTACCCTGCCTTACGGCGGCCATCTGAGGTGGGCCTACGGACCGTTCACATACACCGGCTCGCGCACGCAGCAGGAAGTCCAGACGCGCTACCTGGCCAAAGACCCTGGAGGGACGGCCGAAACCACCTACGCGTTCTCGCACCCGCCGGGGGACGGCAACCTGACTGTCCACTCGCAAACCACGCTGGACGATCCGGACGGCCGAGGCGAGAAAGATTGGTATTTCAATACGAGCGGGACGTATGTCGGTTTAGGCGGCAACTACAAGGTGATGGACCGGACGACCTTTTTCGGCACGATCCTCGGGTACAACTGGACCACTCAGCCAACTTCGCAGAATCCGTATATCAATTCGACAGTAACGACGAAGGTGGAATCCTCCGGCACGATTCAACAGACCCAGACCCAGACGGTCGATCAGTACGGGAACGTCACCGCTGCCGCTGTCTACGATTGGGGCGCGTCGACTGCCGCGCGAAGCTGGACCAACACATACAAGTCGTTCAATTATTACACCGCCCCCTACATTTACAACCGGCTGGCTACCTCGACCGTCACCGACGGCACGAAGACTGTAACCCTGGCCACCAATACTTATGACGGCGCCACGCTCCAGAACATCACAGGCGCCCTTATCAACCACGACTCGGCTTACGGAACCAGCGGCCCGCCGCGCGGTAACCTCACCACCTCGGTCACGCCGGCCGGCACGAGCTACTATTCCTACGACATCTCCGGCGCTGTGGTCTCCGCCAGCGACCCCAATGGCCACTCTGTAGCGGTCACTAACAGTTCCAGCGCTAATTATGCCGCACCCAGCCTGATCACGCCGAACAGCCAGAGCAATCTCTCCACGAGCATGACCTGGAACCTGTTCCTTGCCCCGACCTCACAGACCGGTCCGAATGGCGCGACATCTTCGATGACTTACGACGCCTGGGGCCGCGTGGCGACCTCTACTTCACCCAGTGGCGCGGTAACTACGTACACCTACGCGAATTACTCCGGAACCACAGGCGCTACCGTGACGGCGAAAGTCACCTCCAGCGGCGGAACTCTTCCGCAGGGCAACGGCCGCTATACCCTTACGACCCATGATGGCCTCGGCCGCCCGGTAAAGGTCGAGCGCCATGACTCCGGCGGTACTTTGGTTTCCACAGTTGACACGTTTTACGATTCCTGCGGCTGCTCGCCCCTGGGCAAGATGAAGAAGACCTCGATGCCCTATGCGCCCACTGGCACGGAGTATTGGACGGTCTATAACTACGACGGCATGGGCCGGACCATCTCCGTAGTGGCGGCCGACGGGGCCAGCACCACCAGCTACACGTACGGGGTCTCGACGGCTTCGCCCCAGCGAACCACCGCGACTGTTGCCGACCCGGCCGGTCACACGAAAGAGTACTTCAGCGACGGCCTGGGCCAATTGACAAAAGTAATCGAAGACCCGTCTAATCTGAACTACGCCACCAATTACACTTACGACGTTCTGAGCCACCTGATTCAGGTGCAGCAGACCCGCGGCACGGTCACCCAGACGCGCTCGTTCAATTACCTCTCGGGCGGCAACGTAACGGCGCTTCTCCAGAGCGCCACCAACCCGGAGAACGGGACCGTGAGCTATACCTACAATCCTGACAACACGCTGGCTACGAAAACCGATGCGCGCGGCCAGATCGTTTCCTACACCTACGATCTCTTCCAGCGCGTCACCGGTATCACGCGCGGCGGCGCGCAGAGCGTTGCCTTCTACTACGACAGCGATCCGTTCGACCATTCATTCTTCACCCAGAACGCCTGGGGCCGGCTGGCCGCGGTACAGTACCAGGCAGGCAGCCCGCACACCTTCGTCGAGATGTACAGCTACGACATCGCCGGCCATGCCACCGGCAAACAGGAGCAGATCACGTACAACTGCCAGTGGTGGTATCCGGGCACGAACTGCAACTCGGCGCAGGTGTTGACGCTCATCGGCTCCTGGACGTACGACGGCGAAGGGCGCATGACCGGCCAGACATGGCCGCAGGATTACGGCGGGGTCAATCCGGCGGTAACGTACGCCTATGACGTCGCGGGCCGGCCGAACGCGCTGACCGAGACAAGCAACACAGGCACGAACCACATCATTACGAGCGTCAATTACGATCTGTTAAACCAGCAGATCAGTTATGCCGGTACCGGCGAATCGTGGGCCTACAACGTCCTCGGGCAGATCCTCACGCATCAGTTTACCGGCGGCAACGTGCAGTACGCCTACCCGGCAGCGGGGCAGAACAATGGCCAGATCGTCTCGCGCACGAACGAGATCAGCGGCGAGCAGGTGGTGTACACCTACGACGCGCTGAACCGGCTGATTCAGGCGCAGACGGCGGCGAACCCGAACGTTACGCAGTGGGGTCAGGCTTTCGTTTACGATGGATTCGGGAACCTGTTGCAGAAGAACGTGACGAAAGGCTCGGCTCCGACGCTGACGCAAACCGTGGACTCCGGCAATCACATCAATGGCGTGACGTACGATGCCGCGGGCAACCCGACACAGATGAGCGTGGGTGGTTTCTTCTACAACCAGTCGGAGTCGGTGACGTGGGACGCCGACGAGCGGCTGGTGCAGGTCGGGACGTCTTTTCCGCTTCAGTACGGGTACGACCCGCAGAACCACCGGGTGTGGGCGGCGCAGTCGAACATCCTGGGGCCGTATGGAGTTTTCTATTTCATCGGCGTGGACGGCCGTCGAATCGGCACGTACACCTGGGACGGCACGCACTCGCTGCTAACGCTGAACACCAACACCGGTCCGGAGATCTATTTCCGGGGGCGGCTGGTCGGCGCGAATCAGGATCAGGTGGGCAGCGTCAAGGGCGGCGGAGGCTACCCATACGGCGAGGGCTATACGTCGTCGAACCCGAACACCGACGCCTTCGGCTTCGCGACTTACACGAGCGACTCGGCCACCGGCCTGGATTACGCCTGGAACCGGTATTACTCGAGTAACTGGGGCAGGTTCTTGAGCGTGGATCCCTCGGGCAAAAGCGCAGATCGCCGGAATCCGCAGACCTGGAACCGGTATACCTACGGCCTGAACGATCCGGTAAACATTAGCGACCCGACTGGGGCTAATATAGTCGACTGCAATTGGACTGGGGGTTGTTTCAGCCCGTGGACCGCAGCTACCTCGCTCAACGGTCAGAATTCAGGCACCGACCTCGAAGGAGGTATCCGTTTCAGTGGCGCACTCTGGGATCAGGAGGCGGCGGACGAGGGGGTATATGAGTCCTACGTTCGAGGGGAGATCGGCTGGCTCGCCGGTGATCCTGCCAGTGTGGTTCTGGGATTTTCTGCGCTCACAAATCTACACGCAGTCAAGGGTGCGGCGGTTGATGCATTTGCCGCTCTGAACAATCCGGATTGCGCCGGACTGTTCAACCTACCGAACAACATGGGGCCCTGGGACCTGCTTAGTGAAATAACGATAACATTCAGCCCCGAGCATGATCCGACCACGGATGCGACCACAACCGAGACTTCCTCCGGTCAGACAATACTCAACTTCAACACGGATCCGGGAAGCGCCTATCTTACCGGAGGCGCCTCGGAAGCCGCCAACACGATCATCCATGAACTGCTGCACGTTGCCGTGGCCCACTACGGCTCCAGTGCCGTAAGCCCACTATGGAACAACAACGATACCGCTCCGGGTAATGCCACGCCGGCGCAACAGGCTGCGGCTGACGCAGCCCAAACCAGCGAGGAGAACCTGATCATTAGCAAGTGTGGAGTTGGAGGTCCGTAGGCGGTCTCGGACGAACGGAGGGGAAATTGAAAATGCGAGTGCCTTTGGTCTATCTATGTCTGGCGCGGCTTACGTGCAGATCCCTTCTTTGCCTTTGCGTTTTCCTTGCTCCGCTGTCGGGCGCCGCGACAGATCCGGTCGATGCCTGTGAGCTGTTCAGGCATCCGGAGCAGTACTATGGAAGGACGATTCAGATCCGCGGCGTCTTTGTCCACCACACAGAGGGAACAACCCTGTACGGTTATCCAAAATGCGAAGGAATTGAGTTTCCGCTCGCGGAGATCCGTGGTGGGACCGCCGAAACAGTTGCGGCCTGGCGCAAGGGCGGCGGATTCAAGGGGGCTTGGATGCTCTCCAACATGACGGGAAGATTCGAAAGAAACGCGAGTGGCGGGTATTTGTTCCGTATTGAGTCGCTGACCGTACTGCGGAGGGTCAAGCCGTACGTCATTCCGCAATAGGGCTGGACTACGCGTGGAACCGTTATTACTCCAGTAACTGGGGGAGATTCCTGAGTCCCGACCCGTCCGTGAATAACTCAGGCCTCGCGAGTCCGCAGGGCTGGAACCGCTGCGCCTACGTGCTGAATGATCCAATAAACCGCTTCGATCCCGCCGGGACATGCGGTCAAAGTGCTGATACCGATTACAGCGTCGACGGGGCCAGCACTACCAGCTACGCGTATGGCGTGGTGACAACGACGCCGCAGCGGACCACCGCGACCGTCGCCGACCCGGCTGGACACTCGAAGCAGTACTTCAGCGACGGCCTGGCCAATTAACCCAGGTAATCGAAGACCCGTCCCATTTGAACTACGCCACGAATTACACCTACGACGTGTTGAGCCACCTCATTACGGTGCAGCAGACCCGCGGCATGGTCACCCAGACGCGCTCGTTCAATTACCTCTCCGGCGGTAACGTAACGGCGCTTCTCCAGAGCGCCACCAACCCGGAGAACGGGACCGTGAGCTATACCTACAATCCTGACAACACGCTGGCTACGAAAACCGATGCGCGCGGCCAGACCGTTTCCTACAGCTACGATCTCTTCCAGCGCGTCACCGGCATCACGCGCGGCGGCGGGCAGAGCGTGGCCTTCTACTACGACAGCGATCCCTTCGACCATACATTCTTTACCCAGAACGCATGGGGCCGGCTGGCCGCCGTACAGTACCAGGCGGGCAGCCCACACACGTTCGTCGAGATGTACAGCTACGACATCCCCGGCCGTGCCATCGGCAAACAGGAGCAGATCACGTATAACTGCCAGTGGTGGTATCCGGGCACGAACTGCAACTCGGCGCAGGTGTTCACGCTGACCGGTTCCTGGACGTACGACAAGGAAGGGCGCATGACCGGCCAGACATGGCCGCAGGATTACGGCGGCGTCAATCCGGCGGTAACGTACGCCTATGACGTCATGGGCCGGCCAAACACGCTGACCGAGACGAGCAACACAGGCACGAACAACATCGTCACGGGCGTTAGTTACAACACGGCCGATCAGCCGCTGAGCGTTCAGACCACCACGTGGGGCGATACTAACGAGGCCTGGACATACAACAGCCTTGGGCAGGTCGCCTCCTATCAATCGTCATTTCAGGGTGGGAGGGTTGTCGCGAACGTGCAGTACGCCTATGCCCCGGCCGGGCAGAACAACGGCCAGATCGCCTCGCGTACAAACGTCACCAGCGGCGAGCAGGTGGTGTACACCTACGATGCGCTGAACCGGCTGATTCAGGCGCAGACGGCGGCCAATCCGAATGTTACGCAGTGGGGCCAGGGATTCGTTTACGATGGATTCGGGAACCTGCTGCAGAAGAACGTCACGAAAGGCTCGGCCCCGACGCTGACGCAGACCGTGGACTCCGGCAATCACATAAACGGCGTGACGTACGACGCGGCGGGCAATCCGACCCAGATGAGCGTGGGTGGTTTCTTCTACAACCAGTCGGAGCCGCTGACGTGGGACGCCGATGAGCGGCTGGTGCAGGTCGGGACGTCGTTTCCGCTGCAGTACGGTTACGACGCGCAGAACCACCGGGTGTGGGCGGCGCAGTCGAACATCCTGGGGCCGTATGGAGTTTTCTATTTCATCGGCGTAGACGGGCATCGGATCGGCACGTACACCTGGGACGGCACGCACTCGTTGCTGACGCTGAACACCAGCGGCCCAGAGATCTATTTCCGCGGGCGACTGGTCGGCGCGAGTCAGGATCAGGTGGGCAGCACTAACGGCGGCGGTGGATACCCATACGGCGAGGGCTATACGGCGACCGACGCCGTCGGCTTCGTGACCTACACGGGCGACTCGGCCACCGGGCTGGATTATGCGTGGAACCGGTATTACTCAAGTAACTGGGGACGGTTCCTGAACGCTGACCCGGCGCTGCGGTCTATGAATGTCGGCAGTCCTCAGAGCTTCAACCGGTACGGGTACGCCGGCAACGATCCCGTGAACAAGAACGATCCGAGCGGAATGGACACCTACTACGGGCCGACATCCTACTCAATGTCGAACATGAGCATGACTGATTATTGTGTGACTTTAATCCAGGGCAACGCCGATGAGTACCAGGGCTTTGCTGACGATGGCGGATTTCACATGTCCGGAAGCGTGAACATATTCCAGGTTGCCATCTCGGCCTGCATGAACTCAGTCGCCGCATCGATCATGTTCGGCGGCGTCGGCGGTAGCGCACCTAACAACGCAACGCTGCTTGAGGCCGCACAGGCGGACGTCACGAAGGATCTGAAGAAGCAGCCGTGCGCCGATGATTTTAAGGACGCGAGCGCCGATATTCAAAAGCTCCAAGACGTGAGTTTCAAGAATCTGGGTTCCATCACATACACAGGGAGTGGTCGTCGCCCGGGCTGGCACGGCACTGAGGGAGAGTATAACTGGTTCACAGGTTCCATAAGCTTGAACTCCCAGGTCAACTGGGCCGACCCAAACAGCACATCTGCAATTGTGAATGGCCAACCGGGGACATATCCTGCGCTCGATGCCGAAGCCAACTCCCTTGGCGCTTCGTCCATGACAGCAGCGCAGTTCATGGATATAGTCATCCTGCACGAACTGGCACATTTCAATGGCGCGATAGGAAATCCAGACAAGGGGCACGTGGAGCAGCAATTATGGAACGATTGCGTCAAGTAGCAGGTCCGCTAACTGTCATCGCTTCGGTCGTTTTCGGTTTCTGTACTGCGCCGGCCCAAGACTCGTGTTCTCTCGTGGTAAGGGCTCTTTCACCTGACGGGCGTCGCCCGATGGTACCCGTCTCCGTTCGCGAGCAGAGCGGTCGTGTAGAGGACAAGAACCAAGGGGACGGCGATGTCCGTTTTTGTGACCTGGGCATTCTCCCGGTTACTGTCACAGTGGGTAGCGACAGCACGTGTGGCCAAGTGACTATTCATGACGTGGCGGTTTCGCTAGACACGACACACTTGTTGGACGTCACGTACGATCCCGATTCCTGCCCCGAGAGAATTCCTCCGCCAGTCCCATCGTGCCTCATCTTGTTTCGTGTGGCGGATGGATCCGGGAAGTGGGTTCCGGGTGCGTTGATTCGGATGTCGAGCTCGGATACGACACTGAGGGCGGACGAGTTTGGTCGTGCGTTGTTTGAGGCGAGGACTGGTAGCGCGATCCGCGGTTCGGTTACCGCAGACGGCTTCCGCCCGGCCGAATTCACGTGGGCCTGCCCGGATTCCGATCCGCACGAAAAGGTGATCGTACTCGTGAGGCGTTGAGGGGTGGGCCGCTCGCGTAGATCGCAGCACGGCGGATCATCAGGTTACCGGCGCTGCCGAAACCTCAAGGCGATGCGGGCGCACCGGCTGAAGGAGGCGACGCGTCACCCTGCCGGGCGCAGGCGCTGTCTGGAGCTGGCGGCGACCAGTGAGTTAATCAGCCGCACGACGGCGCGCTGGTCCTTTTCCGGCAGCGCCGTCATCATCTGGAATCTCTTCCACAGCCGCTTCGTTTCGGCGTCGTTCTCGAGGCGATCGACGCGCGGCGGCCTCATCCCCAGCAGCTCGTCGGAGGAAACCCGCAGGGCTTTGGCCAGAGCGATTACGGCTGAGGCAGGCGGGATTCCGTCGTCATTCTCGTAATAGGAAATCGATCGCTGGGTGCTTCCGGCCGCCTTCGCCAACTGCACCTGCGTCAACCCGCGCGCCTTGCGGATGGAGGCGAGGCGGGGGCCGAAGCCGGGATCCTGTCTCTTGCTGCGGGGCATCTCACTGGCGATTGTAATGGCAGATTCGCGCGCTGCCGGGCGGCTCTCAGTTGACATACACGCATAGTGTATACTCTCATGGACGGTATGAGAAAGCGAGAAACCATACAGAACGGGTGCATCCCCCACTTGACAGGTTTTTGCCTGAGGAGCCGCTGACATGCCGCGCATTCCTGACGAAGTCATCGAACGGCTCAAACAGGAGGTCTCGCTCCAGCGGCTGGTGGAGGCGCGGGGCGTCGAGCTGAAGCGGCATGGCGCGGACCTGCTGGGCCTGTGCCCGTTCCATGACGACCTTCGGCCCGGGGTGCCAGAAGGCCTTGGGCGCAAAATGGAACCTGTACAGCGGACCAACGAGCATTCTTGCCAAGGCCACCGGTGAAGGGCCCAACGGAGATGTTTATATCGAGGGTTCGACGGTGGCGAACTCATCCATGTTAGCCTACGGCTACCCTACCGTTGGCGGTACCGTCGGGCAATATCTTGCGAACGGGGTGGAGGCTTTCGTCGAGCAATTCAGGAACTCAAAGACCGGTGACCTATACCCAGGCAACGTTATCGTGCTCGGGAACTTCTTTAACACCCCCGATACTGCAGGAAGCATCGTTGCTCAGGACCAGAATATGTACTTGGTGCACGAAGTCCTCCATACGTACACCGGTCAAGGCGATATTGCTTTGGCCAGCACACTCGGCTTGGGCAATTTCAGTGACCCTGCTGCCGCGTCACTGGCGATAAGCAACTACATCTTTTCAGACTGTGGTACCAAGGGCAACTGATGATGCGACAGATCCCGCTCTCGTGCGCAGCGCTTTTTCTGCTGACGCTCTCTCAAGGATGTGGGTGCGTGGTTCCGGCCCGCGCACGGCTATTGTCCCACAATGAAGCTGGCCGCGCCTACGACCAAACCTCTTTGATAGAGCCCAGTTCCTTTTCGGAGCCAATCCTGCGGGAATCGTTCAAGAAGCTTCTGGCAGAGAAAACAGGACGCTTTCCTCTTGTACGATGGACCGTGGGCACGACTGAGGAAGACGTTGCGCGCGCTGTGGGCGGCCCCGGGTGCTCGTTTGAAAATCCAAGGGACGGCAACTGGCTTCGAACGAGCATGATCGCTCAGTTTGTTTACAGGAACGGGGCTCTTATTGAACGGCTGAAGAATCACGAACGCGTAATGGAACGAATCCTCAAAGGGAACACCGACCCGCTTCATTTGACTATCGATGGCGCACGGATGCACCTTGAGTCCTTTTACATCCACTCAGATACCGGTACGGCCGATCCACTCGTCCAGTTTTACGTTATAGCAACACCGTTGCCGTCATCAGAACAGGCTGCAGCCGCACTCAAGGCATTGCTGGCTATCTTCGGCGTGCATCGGGCGGGGCTTGTTGTCCGATCCGACTCGTTCTTTGGCCGGTTCGATGGGCCTATTATTGGCGCCTTCAATCCTCCGTACGAGGACGTGAATGAGCAGCAGTTCATGCTAAGGCCATATGTCGGTTGCTCTGCAGGTCCTGCCGAAGCCCACTGTGCTAAGCAGTTTCCGGCAGTTCGCTCTCGCTTGGCGGATTGCATGTGAGTTTCCGATATCTCCGCAATAAAGCAGCCCGTCACGAAAGAAACGCGGGTGAGAACGAACGGTCGTCCCTCAGTGGCGCTGGTTGTGCACATGCCGAGGCCGGCAAACCGCTGCCGCACACTGGCGGAGGCACGTTCGGATGGATCAGACTTCAAAATCGTCCAGCGCCCGTTGCGAATCTCGCGGATTAAGACCTGTGCCCTCCCAAACGCCGGCCCGTGAGGCATCCCCTGCAAGAAAGACTTATGCGGATCGAGGTTGCCCAGCTGTGTTGCCGTCGGCCATATGTCAGAACCGCCCCTAGCCAAATCGATCATGAATGAGGTATCGACCCTGGCTGAGGTTACAGTGACCCACGAGGAGGATGCGCCCAACCAGGTCACCCAGACGCGCTCGTTCAATGACCTCTCCGGCGGCAACGTCACGGCGCTTCTCCAGAGCGCCACCAACCCGGAGAACGGGACCGTGAGCTATACCTACGATCCTGACAACACGCTGGCTACGAAGACCGATGCGCGCGGCCAGGTCGTTTCCTACACCTACGATCTCTTCCAGCGCGTCACCGGCATCACGAGCGGCGGCGGGCAGGGCGTAGCCTTCTACTATGATACCGATCCGGACATCCCCTACGGCAACTTCGCGCAGAACGCCTGGGGGCGGCTGGCGGCGGTGCAGTATCAGTCAGGCAGCCCGCACACCTTCACCGAAACCTACAGCTACAACACCGCCGGCCAGACGGTAGCGAAACGGCTGCAGATCACGTATAACTGCCAGTGGACATACAATCCGAACGGGAACTATCCGCCGCCATACCCATGCGGGTCGGCCCAGATGTTCACGCTCACCGGCTCCTGGACGTACGACGGTGAAGGGCGCATGACCGGCCAGACATGGCCGCAGGACTACGCGGGCGTCAATCCGTCCGTAACGTATGGGTATGGTGCTGCGGGCCGTCCGAGCACGCTGACCGAGACGAGCAACACAGGCATGAGCAACATCGTCGCGAGCGTGAGCTACAACGCGGCCGATCAGCCGCTCAGCTACACGGGCAGCAGCGGGGCGTTCTATAATTACGGGGAGTCCTGGACGTACAACGTCCTCGGGCAGATCACATCGCATCAGGCTACACCCATTTGCTGCACCGCCACCGCGATAAACGTTACGTACGACTACGGTGCGGCAGGCCAGAACAACGGCCAGATCGCCTCGCGTACGAACGTCATCAGCGGCGAGCAGGTGGTGTACACCTACGATGCCTTGAATCGGCTGATCAAGGCGCAGACGGCGGCGAACACGTGGGGCCAGGGATTCGTTTACGATGGATTCGGGAACCTGCTGCAGAAGAACGTCACGGCAGGTTCGGCGCAGACCGTGGACTCTGGCAATCACATCAACGGCGTGACGTACGATGCCGCGGGCAATCCGACCCAGATGAGCGTGGGCGGTTTCTTCTACAACCAGTCGGAGTCGCTGACGTGGGACGCCGACGAGCGGCTGATCCTTGATAGTTCCGGCAAACCGATGGATGCCAGCACGCTCTCCGGCCTGGCCATTTCTGAAAGATTCTGGAACGTCTCGGGCGACACAGGCCTGCAGAGCAATGCAAGCACATGGACGACCGCGAACGGGACGATTCAACCAAATGGAACATTAACGGATTACCTCAGCGCCGGGGGCCTCCCTCCACTTACTAATCCGAGCGGCTCGGCGTTCCAGGGTTTCACTGCTACAGGCTTTCTGTCTAACGGATTTCCTCTTGTCCTACCACAGCCGTTAACGGTTGAAGGATTCGGTGCAGCCACTCCCGTGCTGAACAATGTGTACACCTCCAAAAACGTCACCATCAACGGGCTGGGTCTGGGCACGAACCCAGCAACAAAATGTCACTGAAGGTAACACCTATGACTGTTCGCCGGGTGAGGACGTTCCGCGATCTTGTGATCGCAGCGCTGGTGGGCCTTGTGGCAGAGGTGGTACTCGCCCTTCTTAACTTCGAGAGCGCAGGCGATCCTGGGGAGAACCACCCATGGTTGCAGATCTCACAAAGGCCCGGGGCCGACATAGCCGAGCGTCTGTTCCGGCACGTTGGCGTGCCACCGGCGATCGCCTGCGCCATTCTGATCCAGACAGCGATATTTGCGGCTTTGACCGTCACCATCATCTACTCTTGGAGCCTTCTGCAAGAGGCTCGACGAGCTTCCGGCAAGTGATCAGCCTTTGAACAGAGTTTACTCCTGCAACTCGGGGGAAGGTTCTTGGCACCTCCACCGAGTGAGCCGATGAATGAACCGATTGGCCCACCCCAGGGAGCATTCTCGTTGACAGCCTCCGACTGTAACCTGTACGATGGAATCATCACTGAGAAAGGAGGTGGTCCAGTTCAAAAATGAGTACTGGTAGCGATTGTAGTTCTAATCCCACGCGTGAGGTGACCGACTGCTAAAGTCGACGCTCTAAAGTTCAGGGCTCGCCAGTGACAAGCCCGCAGTTCCTGTGGACCGGTCACATCACGCGAGATAACCGTTTTCGAAGGTTTATCCTTCGGCTACCCTGCGCCCCCACAGCGCCCTTCACTCGGGCACTGTGGGGGTTCGCGTTTTCTAAAGTAAGTGCGCAGGCTGAAGCCTACTCTACTGCAGCCGTGAATTGTTGATGCGGCGTGGCGGCGAGCGCGGCTCGAAACGGCATGCTACGATAGGAATTCAGGACCCCCCATGAAAGCTGGAATCCACCCCGCCTACGAAGAAGTAAACGTCACCTGCGCCTGTGGGAACAAGTTCGTCACCCGGTCCACGCACAAGGGCGACATCCGCGTTGAAATCTGCTCGAGTTGCCATCCGTTTTTCACCGGCCGCCAGCGGCTCGTGGACACGGAAGGACGCGTCGACCGGTTCAAGAAAAAGATCCAGAAGTCGAAGGATCTGCAGGAAAGCCGCAAGAAGCCCGTTACAGCAAAAGCGTAACGAGTTCAGTGAGGATGCGGGTTCTGCATCCGCTCCCGCTCGCGCTCTTCGTGCCATTTCTCGAACTCGGTCCGTTGCGAGTCCGTCAGCATCGCCCGAATCTCATTATTCTGTTCGTTGCGCAACGCCTGCAGGTCCGGTTCGATGCGCTTGTGAAGCGCCTGGAACTTCGTGCGCGTGCCGTCCAGAATGGCGTTAAGCTGCGCTACCTGCTCCGGTTGCAGCGCCAGCCGCTTTTTGAGTTCGGCCACCATCTTCTGCCGGTAAGCCTCCGGACCTGAGCTGGTAGCGCTCACCGGCCGGGCCAGGAACAAGCGATCCCCGAAGGCCCCCATCCCGACCCCCGCGGCGAACACCAGAAACAGATAGCCGGCGATGGTAACATTGGACTTCTGGGTCATCGCTGGTCCGCTTCACCCGTTTCCGCGTGAACTGCCTCGATGATGCTGTCCGCGGAGGGATTTGAGGCGAGCGCGTCCAGATAGGTCTCGCGCGGCGTTTGCGGAATGCGGCGCTCCGCGGCGACGAACAGGCACAGCATCAGCGTGAACACCACCGCCGTGGCGCCCAGGAACGCGCGAGCGATGTGGCGCACGCGCCAGGCGAGGCTCCGCCGCGTCTCGATTTTGTCCCAGACGCCGGGCATGAAGCCGCTGCCGGCGTCGATGTCCCCGAAAGACTCCCGATAGGCCGCCAACAGCTTGTCAAGTTCCCGATCCAGGTTCTCCATACGTTACTCCTGCCTCACATCGCCGACTTTGCCGGTCCTGAGACGGCCGCCTCCGCCGCCGCCGCGCTCTTCGTGGTCCCGAGAGCCTTCAGCACTCGCTGCCTGGCCCGGAAAAGCCTCACCTTGAGCGCGTTGCTGTTGGTGCTGTAGATGCCTTCCAGTTCCTTCAGCGAGAGGCCCTCCACTTCCTTCAACAACAAAAGGATTCGATCCTCGCCGGAAACCCCGGCCAGCAACTCGTTTACTGTCTCGCGGATAGAGGTCCGCTGCCGGTCTTCCGCATCCCGGACCAGGCCTGCGCTCGCGTCAGCCGAGAGCACCTGCTGGTCGCTCAGATCGGACATGCGCCGTTCCGAGCGCCGCCTCCGCTTCCGCAAATAGTCGTAAGCCGCGTTCACCGTCATCCGGTACAGCCAGGGCTCGAATACCTCCGGCGTGCGTAGCCGGCCCAGCGAGAAATACACGCGCACGAACACTTCCTGCGCGACATCCTCGACGTCGTCAGGCTGGCCGATCAACCTCGCAATAGTGCCGAGCACACGCTTCCTGTACACGCCCACAACGCGGCTGAACGCGGCCTCGTCGCCCGACCGCGCTAGTTCGATTTCTTCAGATTCCACCAGCATGCGGTCAGGCAGGGCGGGTGGTGCGCTTCAAATATGAAAGGCGCTCCCCCAAATACTCAGGTTACAACGATGCGAAACAGAGAGGCAGGCGACATAAACCGAATCGCCTGCCGCACGGGGTCCCCGGAAGCGGATTTGATAAGATACCAGGGACGGAATCTCTGTCAGGAGGCGGATGAGCAAAGAAGACTGCATTGAAGTCACCGGCACCGTCGTCGAGAAGTTCCCCAGCGGCCTCTTCAGCGTGCAACTCGATCAGGAGCGAACCGTTCTCGCCCACCTCGCAGGCAAACTCCGCCGTAATCGCATTCGCGTTCTCGCGGGCGATCGCGTGACCCTGGAGCTGTCGCCCTACGATCTGACCAAGGGCAGAATCACCTACCGGCATAAGTAACTGAGAGCATCTCGGCTCAACCGCCCACTACAGGGGTGTGCGGAACATCCTCGTAGTATTCGGGACCCGCCCCGAAGCCATCAAGCTCTGCCCGCTGATCCTGCATCTTCGCCGTTTCTACGACGATTATCACGTCTCCGTCTGCGTAACCGCGCAGCATCGCCGGATGCTCGATCAGGTGCTGGCCGCGTTCGATCTGACCCCGGATTTCGACCTGAACGTGATGCAGCCTGGTCAGAGCCTGTTCCAGTCCACGTCTCGAATTATGACGGCTCTCGAGCAGGTTCTGGAATCCTGCCGGCCGGACATAGTCATCGTCCAGGGCGACACCACGTCCACCCTGTGCGGCGCACTGGCGGCGTTCTACAAGCGAGTGCCGGTGGGCCACGTCGAAGCCGGGCTTCGCACCGGCGACCTGGGGCAGCCTTTCCCGGAAGAAATGAATCGCGTATTGACCACGCGCCTCGCCAGCCTGCATTTTGCCGCCACCGAGGGCGCGGCTGAGAATCTGAGGAGGGAAGGCGTCGAACCCTCACGGGTGAGCGTTTCGGGTAATACGGTGATAGACGCGCTTCGGCACGTCGTACAGGGCCTCGACAGCGGCCGCCTCCGCAGGCCCGCCTGGCCGTGGCTGGACGCGTCCCGTCGTTTGATTGTCGTCACCGCGCATCGCCGGGAGAGCTTCGGAAACGGCTTCGAAGGAATCTGCAGGGCCGTGGCGGACCTCGCGAAACGAAACGACGTTCAGATCGCGTGGCCGGTGCACCCGAATCCCATGGTGCAGGACCCGGTGAACCGGATTCTGCGCGGCCTGCCTGAAGTGCACCTTCTGGAGCCGCTCGAGTATGTTCCGTTTATCGACCTGCTGCGCCGGGCGTACTTGATTCTGACCGATTCCGGCGGAGTCCAGGAAGAGGCGCCTTCGCTGGGCAAGCCGATCCTGGTGCTTCGGGACAAGACGGAGCGCCCGGAGGCTGTAGCCGCGGGTGCGGCCATGCTGGTCGGCTCGGAGCCCGACCGGATACTGAAACATGCCACGGGGCTGCTGGACAATCCGCGCGAATACAACCGCCCATGCGTTCACAACCCTTACGGGGATGGCCGGGCGTGTGGGCGCATTGAGGACGCAATTCGTTCATTTTTCAAGGGAAATAGCTGGCGCGAACAGTCGCTGGCGGCCCTTTCCTCGGCATTGATGCCGACGGCTGCCGCGGAGGCGCGCGTACACTGGACGCTTCAGGAGGTCAGGCCAGCGTGCAGTTTCCCGAACGACGGCGGCTGAAACCCGTCCATCAAAACCGCTTTGCCGAACAACTCGAAGAGCGTATTGCCGGCCAGTCTCCGGCAATCGCGCGCATCGCTCCGTGGCTGGAGGTGCAGAATGCCGGTCTCGCGCCGGAGGGGCGGCCGGCCGGTGTATTCCTGCTGCTCGGTCCCACCGGAACAGGCAAGACGCGGACGGTGGAGGCGATTGCCGAAATCCTGCATGGCAATCCAAAAAAACTGATCAAGGTGGATTGCGGTGAATTCGCCCTGGAACATGAAGTGGCGCGCCTGATCGGGGCTCCTCCCGGCTATCTTGGGCATCGCGAGACGCCGCCCTATTTCACGCGCGACGCGCTGCGCGCGAACACCACCCCCGGGTGCGACATCACTGTCCTTCTCTTCGACGAGATCGAAAAGGCCGCTCCGTCGGTAACGCGCCTGCTGCTCGGCATTCTGGACAAAGGAATGTTGCGGCTGGGCGACAATACCACCGTCAATTTTGAAAAAACGCTGATCTTCTTCACCAGTAATCTGGGCGCGAAACGGATCAGCCGCGAACTGAACGCTGGCTTCGGATTCAGCGGACTGGTGGGCGCCGGCGATTCGGGCAGGCTCCGGCGGATTGAGCGCATCGGCATGGATGCGGTACGCAGACGCTTCACGCCCGAGTTTATCAACCGCATCGATTCGATCGTCACCTATGCGCCGCTCGGACGCGACTCACTGCAACGCATTCTGGGGTTCCTGATCGAGGACCTGCAGGCGCATATCGTGAAGCGGCTGGGCTCCGAAGCTTTCGCGCTGAGCATTGGACCGCGGGCCCGCTCATTCCTGCTGGACGAGGGCGCAAGCGAGGAGTACGGCGCCCGTGAGCTGAAGCGTCTGCTGCAGCGAACCATCGTTCAACCGCTGGCCTCGCTGGTTGCGGGCGGTGGCATCCGGCCGGGCGCCACCGTTGAGGTCCACGTCAGCGCCGGGCGGCTGACGCTCGATTGGCGTCGGCGCGCCGCCTGAAGGCGCGTGGTGCGCAGGCTAAAGCCTACTCTACTGCCGCCAGTCCAGCGTTTCGCTTACGCTGTCCCGATCGCTTGTGAACACTTGCAGACGGAAGCGGACCTGACTGCCGGACGTGGGATACATCACCGTGCCGTTCTGAAGATCGTCCGGCAACAGGTCGTGCGAATTATGGCGCTGCCCTTCGTCTATGTACACCACGCCGCGTTTGGCCTGACGAATTGCCGCTGAGCCGCGGTTCCAGTGGAGAGTCAGGGCATCGCCGGTGCGGGTCACCGATAACCCGAGATCAAACGGATCGGAGACCGGACCCCTGACCGATAGCGCTGCCTGGAACCCGAGAAGAACGCCGATGACCAGGAAAATAAATGAAAGCGGCGCCCATACCCATCGCGTGTTCGGTTTCGCCGTGGGCGCTCCCGGCGCGATCCGAACCGGCTGAGGAGCGGCGAGACCTGCCGCGCGCGTGCGCAGCGGAGCGGGGGGAGCTGGCGCGACGGGAGCCGTTCGTTCGGGTTCAGGCGTGGCGAACGGACGATAGGGCGTCTTCGGTCCACCGGGTTCAGCTTCCTGCTTACTTTCTTCAAGCAGCTCCTTACGGCGGAACGGGAACTCGCCCGATGGCGGAACCCCCGGCTCGAAAAGTCCTTCGCGCCGGAAGAAAATCCCCGCCGTGCTCAGCTTCGTCGCGTACGGGCGAATCATAAGCGCGATCGCGCCGGGCTCGGGGAAATACCGGTCGAGGAGAGCGATATCGTCAGCGGTCAATACCATCTCGTCGCGGGTATTGGCGCGGAAAAAGCCCAGCGCCCGCTGGGCCTCGCCGCCGTGGAGACGAAGCATCGTTTGATTGAAGAGCCTGTCGTCGTCCTGCGAAAGCAGGTACGAGGGTCCGTGTCGGTACTCGATGGGGACGGCTTCGAAGCCATCGACGGTGACGCGCCGCACGCCGCCATCCTGCACCGCCGTGCCCAGCAACACTCCACCCACTTCAGCGCCGCGTTTCGGTACCGCGCCAAGGCCGCGCATGCATTCGTAGAGAATGCCGTCCACTACATCGAGCTGAAGGTGAATCTCGGTGGCGTGGTCCGGAGACTCCCAGACGAACTCGGGGCGTGTGGCTGCCTGCATAGGTTCGCTCCGCAGGTATTATCGTAGTCTCGCCTGGATCCGGAACTCAACTCGCGATAATGATTACAGCCATGATTCGTGCCGGTCAGTGCTTTGCGCCAGCGCTCGTCGCCGTGCTCACGACGCTCGCCTCCCTCGCTGCGGAAATACCGTCCGGTACGCCCCTGCAGATCCGGCTCACCACCGAGCTGAGCAGCGCTAAAGCGCAGCCAGGGCAGTCGTTTTCCGCCGTGCTCATCGCGCCAGTAGTAGTCAACGGCGCCGTGGTTATGAACGCGGGAGCCGTGGTGACGGGCGATATCCAAAGCGTTACCGCGGCCGTGAAGCCGGACGGCCGCGCCCTGATCGCGCCACGGTTTCTCGAGATCCGTGGCGGGGACGCGAAGGCGAAACTCGCGGCGCGCCTCACGGACGTGGACAACGCGCGCGAGACCGTCAACGATCAGGGACAGATCGTCGGAATCGAAGCATCGCAAACCCTCAGCACCCGCCTCGATCAGGGAATCGGCAAGCTCACCGACCGCTATGCCCAGTTCGGCGGATTGCTGGGAGCCGTCAAGGGAAAAATGCTGAACGAAACCGATCCTGACATCGACTATCCGCCCGGCGTGGAAATGACCATCACGTTGACCAGGCCGCTGCTGTGGACCGCTCCCGTGACGCCTTCACCGCTCGCCGCCATCGCACCCGCCGACGCGCTCGTCGATCTGGCGAACTCCGAGCCGTTCCGCACTTACACGCAGGGATCGAACAGGCCATCCGATATCACCAACATCATGCTTCTGGGGTCCGAGGACCAGATCGAGGCAGCCTTTCAGGCCGCGGGATGGACTGCGGCCGGCGCCCTCAATGAAGAATCGAAGTACGAAACGTTCCGGGCCATGGCCGAGCAGCGCGGCTACAGCGAGGCGCCCATGTCCGTTCTGCTGCTCGGAGGGCGGCCGCCGGATCTGACCTACCAGAAGGTGAACAACACGTTTTCGGCGCGCCATCACATTCGCCTCTTTCGGCGGCCGGAGACGTTTGACGGGAAGCCGGTATGGGTGTGCTCGTCCACTCACGACACCGGCATCGATTTCTCGGAGCAGAACCGCACCTTCATTCACAAGATCGATTCGGACATCGACCACGAGCGCGCGAAGGTGGTGAGCGATCTGGTGTTCTCCGGATACGTTAAGGCGATCGCGCTGGTGGACCGGGATGCTGTGCCCACAACGGCGGTGAACGGAACCGGCGACGCGATTAAGACTGACGGTCGCATGGCCGCGCTGGAATTCTGAATGCCCGGCCTGGCTGTGCGATCTTAACCTTTGGTCTCCAATCGGCGATTTCGCCACTACGACCTGCTTCTGGCCGCTTTCGTGGCCGTTCTGCTGATCTCGAATCTGGTGGGCCAGAAGATCTGCGCCATCGGACCGTTCCGCATCGCCGGCGCACAACTGTTGTTTCCCATCACCTACATCTTTGGCGACGTGTTCACGGAAGTGTACGGCTACGCGGCGTCGCGCCGCGCCATCTGGGCGGGATTCTTTGCCTCGGGCCTGCTGGCCATCATGGGCGTGATCACCGTGGCGCTCCCGCCGGCGCCCGACTGGCACAATCAGCAGGCCTTCGCCACCGTGTTCCATTTCATCCCGCGGCTGGTGATTGCGAGCCTGCTGGCGTTCTGGTGCGGCGAGTTTGCCAAGACGCGAACGGTCGGGTCAAACCGTGGTAGGTCAGGCGGTGGACACCGTGGTGGTGATGGTGGTGGCGCCGGAACGGTGCGCTTCTCCTCCATCATCAACCTGATCGTCTCGGGCTATCTGGGCAAGGTGCTGTACGAGGTTCTCGCGACGCCGCTGACCTACGCGGTGGTGAACGGCCTGAAGCGCGCCGAAGGGATCGACCCGTTCGATACGGGAACGAACTTCAGCCCTTTCGCGGCGGAGAGATGATTCGGCGTGGGGCAGACGATCGCATTTTGTCGTCTGCCGTGCTGGTTCCGATCGTCAGACCATTGGCGCCTACTGAGCTGCACGAACGTCATAATGATTCGCAATAGGCTCGATCCGAGATAGAAGCTTCTTAGCTTCAGGTTCGAAGACCGGAGTCGTGTAATCGGGTCCGGCGAACCGCTTCACGGCTTCCAATGATTCAAACAAACTCACCACGACGAACTCGGTCTCCGCCGATCCATCCAGCCGAAGTATATAGCCGCCTTTGTAACCATCGATGTTCCTGAGTTCCGGAAGCACCTTGTTCTTTAAAAGACTCTCGTAAGCGTTTGCGTCCTGAACCGACGTCCAACCTCGCCAGTGCCGTGCAATCATGAATCGAATCTCGATCCCTGCTCTACCCAGTGGGGCAGCGTCTTACGCTGCGGCGGCCTCTCAGGCCGCCTCCCCACGCACGATGGCGGGACTGAGAGTCCGCGACACCTGCTCAGTCCGCCGCCGCGCCTGCTGCCGGCCGCGCCGGCTCGATCTTCGCCAGCACCGCTTCGGCATCGGCGGCCGTGAAATGCTCTGTCTTCGCCGAATGATTCATCGAGCAGAATTTCGGGCCGCACATGGAGCAGAACGCCGCGTCCTTGAAGCCTTCTTCCGGCAGCGTTTCATCGTGCATCGAGCGCGCGGTCTCGGGATCGAGAGACAGGTCGAACTGGCGGTTCCAGTCGAACTTGTAGCGAGCCCGTGAAAGCTCATCGTCGCGGTCGCGTGCGCCGGGACGCCGGCGGGCGATGTCGGCGGCATGAGCGGCGATCCGATAGGCCATAATGCCGGCCTTCACGTCGTCCCGATTCGGCAGGCCCAGGTGTTCCTTGGGCGTCACGTAGCAGAGCATGGAAGCGCCGTGCCAGCCGATCATGGCGGCGCCGATCGCGCTGGTGATGTGATCGTAGCCCGGAGCGAAATCGGTCACCAGCGGCCCCAGCGTGTAGAACGGCGCGCCGTGGCACATCTCCACTTCCTTCTCCACCTGCATCTGGATCTGGTCCATGGGAATGTGCCCAGGTCCTTCGATCATCACCTGGACGTCGTAATCCCAGGCGACTTTCGTCAACTCGCCCAGCGTCTTCAGCTCCGCGAACTGCGCCTCATCGCTGGCATCCGCGAGCGATCCCGGGCGCAGACCGTCGCCCAGCGAGAAACTCACGTCGTGCTTCTGGAAAATGCGGCAGATATCAGCGAAGTGCTCGTACAGGAAATTCTGGCGGTGATTCTTTACCATCCATTCGGCCAGCACCGCGCCGCCCCGGCTCACGATGCCGGTGACGCGGCGCGTGGTCATGGGGATGTACTGCACCAGAACGCCGGCATGGATGGTCATGTAATCCACGCCCTGCTCGGCCTGCTCCTCGATCACCTCGAGCATTACGCCGATGTTCAGGTCTTCCACCCGCCGCACTCGCGCGAGCGCCTCGTAAATGGGAACGGTGCCGATGGGCACGGGCGAATTCGCGATGATCGCCTTGCGGATCTCCGGGATGTCGCCGCCGGTAGAGAGATCCATCACGGTATCGGCGCCGTACTTCACCGAATCGCGCAGCTTGTCCACCTCTTCGCCGATATTCGAGGTGGTGGCGGAGTTGCCGATGTTCGCGTTGATCTTGCACCGCGACGCCACGCCAATTGCCATGGGCTCGAGATTCGCGTGGTGGATGTTCGCGGGGATGATCATGCGCCCGCACGCCACCTCGTCGCGAACGAGCTCAGGCGAGAGGTTCTCGCGCCGCGCTACATATTGCATTTCTTCGGTGACGATTCCCCGGCGCGCGTAATGGAGCTGAGTCCGCACGGGATCGTTCATTCTGGGTGCAATCCAGGTACTGCGCATACCTGTTCATATTAACAGGCTGTCGTTGACAAGCCAGATGGCCCAGGTCGACACTGGCTGCATGAAGCGCGCCTTTCACTGGCTCGATGCCGCGCGTCGGGATGCGCGCTTTGCCGTTCGCATGATGGCGCGCCAGCCCTTGCTGACCGCGACGGCGGTGCTCACCATCGGGCTCGGCGTGGGCGCGAACACCGCGGTGGTGAGCGTGCTCGAGACGGTGCTGCTGAACCCGCTCGGCCTGCGCGATACGGCTCCCGTTATGGTGGCCACCGATCGGGTGGAGAAGCTTCAGCTCGTCGGCGTTCCCTGTTCCGGCGTGGAGTATCGCGAACTCAGCGGCATGACCGATACGTTCTCCGCCGTGGCCGCGGTGGAGCAGCGCGCGTGGACCGCCGGGGTAAACGGCGCGCCATCGCGCCTGCTGGGCAGAGCGGTGACGCCGGAGTTCTTTCGTGTATTCGGCGTGCGTCCCTTCGCCGGCCGGTTCTTCACGTCGGACGATCGCGAATCGGTGGTGCTGTCGTACCGGCTCTGGAAGAGACAGTTTGGCGGCGACCTCGCCGCGCTCGGCCGAGTGATCGTGCTCGACGGCAAGCCGCACCACATCATCGGAATCGCTCCCGCCGCGTTCCGGTTTCCGGTGGACGCCGAGGCGTGGGCGCCCCTTGTCCTCGATCAGAATCGCCTGACCAAACGCGGCATGAACATGAACCTGCTGGTGCTGGCGCGCCTGAAGGACGGCGTCACGCCGGCGCAGGCGCGCGATCGCGTGAACCGCTACGTACAGGCCGTCAAAGACCCGCACACCGGCGATGCTCAGTTGATGGCGAAGCTGGGCTATTTCGTCGATCTCGAGTCGTTCGCGAATCACGTCGCGGGAGATCTGCGCAAACCGCTCTGGCTACTCTGGGCCGCCGCTCTGGTGGTGCTGTTGACGGCCTGCGCCAACGTCGCCGCCTTGCTGCTGTCTCGAACCGCCGGACGGCGACGAGAAATGGCGGTGCGCGTGTCTCTGGGCGCAACGCGCTGGCACATCCTCCGCCAGTTGCTGACCGAGAGCCTGCTGCTGGGCGCATTTGGCGGACTCTGCGGCATTCTGCTGGCCCGAGCCGGTGTAGCCCTGCTCACTCTGCTGACGATACCCGACGGCGAGTTGCTGGAGCTGGTCAGGCTCGATCCGCGTTTGACGGTTTACGGATTCGCGCTGGCCCTCGCCTGCTCGCTGATTTTCGGCCTTGCGCCGGCGGTGCAACTGCTGCGCGAAAGCCAGTCGGCAGCTCTGGCGCGCGGCGGCCGGCGGCGCTTCCAGGATGTGTTCGTGGTTGCCGAAGTGGCCGCCACGCTGGTGTTGCTCATCGGCGCCGGTTTGCTGCTCAGGAGTCTGCGCGCCATCGGACAGGTGAAGCCCGGTTTCGACCCAAACTATCTCACCACCGCAATGTTCATGAAGCCCGGGAACGACCCAGGCTTCTCCGCCCGCGTTGAAGAGCGCCTTCGCTCGATGCCGGGTGTACAATCGGCCGCGCTGGCGTACCCACTGCCTTTCACCACCGGCGGTCTGACCAGCATCTTCGACATTCGCGGACGGCAACGCGCAGCCATCGAGCCGGAGTGGCATGCCGAGGCGTACATGGTCTCGCCGCCGTTTTTCGCGACGCTGCGCATCCCGCTTCTGCACGGGAGAACGCTCACGCCCAGCGATTCCGCCGATGCGCCGCTGGTGTGCGTGATCGACGCGCATCTTGCGCACCGCTTCTTCGCTGACCAGGACCCGATCGGGCAGGAGATCGGAATGTACAAGGGCTTCGCTCGCATCGTAGGAGTAGTGGGCGCCATTCGCGACACGACGCTCGCCGAGGAATCGCGTCCGGTTGTCTACTATTCGCTCGCGCAGGTTCCGTTCTTCCCGCAACGCGGAATCATCGTTCGGTCAGCGGTGGTTACGCCGGCCGCGATGATTCGTGACGCCGCCCGACAGGCCAACGCAGGCGTCCCCGTTTACGACGTCCGCACCATGGACGACCGCATCGCGGAATCGCTGGGCATCCGGCGGGCTGTATCGGCGCTGGTGACCATCTTCGCCGTCGTCTGCCTGCTTCTGGCAACCGTCGGAATCCACGGCGTAATTGCCCAGCTCGTCGGCGAGCGTACGCAGGAAATCGGCATTCGCATGGCGCTGGGCGCGCAGCCCGGCCAGATCCTCCGTCACTTTCTGAGCCGAGGGCTCATCTCCACTTCGCTGGGAATTGCGGCGGGGCTCGTCGCGTCGGCATACGCACAGACGTGGCTCACCGGTATGCTGTACGAAGTGCAGCCGTTCGATGCCGCGACCTTCGCGATGGCGTCTATCGGGATCGTCGCCGTGGTGACCCTGGCCGTGTTGTGGCCTGCCCGCCGCGCGTCGAAAACCGACCCGCAAACGGTGCTGCGGTATCAGTAAGAGGCCTGCTACCGGCCGTAATACTTCGCGTTTCGTTCGGTGAAGCTCGACCACTTCTCCGGAAGGTCGTCCAACGCGAAAATGGCCGATACCGGGCACACGGGAACGCAGGCGCCGCAGTCGATACATTCGACCGGATCGATGTACAGCAGCTCCTCTGCTTCAAAGGCAGCCTCATCCTTTTTCGGATGGATGCAGTCTACGGGGCACGCATCGACGCAGGCAGTGTCCTTGGTTCCGATGCACGGTTCAGCTATCACGTACGCCATGAATTCTCCCGACAGCGTTGGAATGGGGTAAAAACCGATTATATCAACTACTGGTTAACGCCGCGTCCGCAGAATCTCACTGGCCGCGCGCCGCGCCGTTCACCGCCCGCATTTTCCCGGCGATAAACATGGCCGTCTCGAGCGCCTGCTCGTAGTTCAGCCGCGGATCGAGTGTGGAGCGATACGCCCGTTTGAGATCCGCTTCGCTCAGGTTGCGCGCGCCGCCGATGCATTCCGTGACATTGTCGCCCGTCAGCTCGATGTGCGCCCCGCCCAGCACGCTGCCGCACGCCGCGTGGATGTCGAAGGCCTGATCCAGCTCGCTCAGTATGTCTTCGAAATAGCGCGTCTTGATGCCGTCCGCGGTCAGGCGCGTGTTTCCATGCATGGGATCGCAGCACCACAGCACGGTCTTTCCCGACCGCTTCACCGTCTCGATGGCGGGCGGCAGGAAGCGCGCAATACATTCGTTGCCAAAGCGGTGGATGAGGGTCAGGCGGCCGGGCTCGCCGGCGGGATCGAGAATTTCCAGCAGGCGTTCAAGCATGGCGGGCGTGGTGGTGGCCCCTATCTTGACGGCGACAGGATTGCGGATGCCCCGGAAATACTCGACGTGGGCGCCGTCGGGATCGGACGTGCGCACCCCGATCCACGGGAAGTGCGTGGACAGGTTGTACCAGCCTTCGCGCCGCGGCACCTGGCGCGTCTGCGCCTGCTCGTAGGGAAGCAGCAGGCCTTCGTGGCTGGTGAAGAACTCCACCCAGTTCAACTCGCCGGGATGCACGCCCAGCACGTTTTCCATGAAGCGCAGCGATTCGCCCACGCTGCGCGCAATGCGCCGGTACTCTTCGGCCATGGGCGACTCGCGTACGAAATCGAGATCCCAGTACTCCAGCCGGTGCGGGTCGGCAAAGCCGCGGCTCACCAGCGCGCGGATGAAGTTCAGGGTGAGCGCCGCGCGCTCGTATCCCCGCAGGATGAGCTGCGGATCGGGCGTGCGGGCCTGCTCGGTGAAGTCCGGCCGGTTGATGATGTCGCCGCGATAGCTGGGCAGGGTGATATCGCCGCGTGTTTCGAAATCGTCGGAGCGCGGCTTCGCATACTGCCCCGCAAACCGGCCCACGCGAATCACGCGCTTCCCCCCGTGCGTGAGCACCAGGCTCATCTGCAGAAGGATCTTCAGCTTGTTCGCGATGGTGCTGGAATCGCACTCGTCGAAATTCTCGGCGCAGTCGCCGCCCTGCAGCAGAAAGCGTTCGCCGCGCGCGGCCTCGGCCAGTTGCTGCTGGAGCGCGCCGATCTCCCACGATGTGACCAGCGGAGGCAGCCGCGAAATGCACTTCACCACGGCGTCCACTTCCACCGTTGAAGCGTAGACAGGCTGCTGCAGCGCGGGTTTCGCCTGCCAGGACTGTGGAGACCAATCAGCCATTCGCTGTGTTCAGTTTAGTGCACGGTCGCAGAGAAATAGAAACCTGCGGGCGTCGGCTGCATCCAAAACGAGGTGACAAGATACTCGGCCACAGCTGCGTTCGGCGCGTTCATACTGCTATCGGCGGCCAACTGCCTGGCGCAGCAGGCGGATAATCCACCCGAGCCGGAAGCCAAAAGACTGTTCGGCATCATCCCGAACTTCCGCACCTCGCCCAGCCTCACCGAATACAAGCCGCTCACGGCGCGCGAGAAGTTTAGTATCGCCACCCAGGATTCGTTCGACCGTGGGACAATCGTTCTCGCCGCTGCCTTCGCCGGTGAAGGCATGTTGAGCCACGCCACGCCTTCATTCGGCCAGGGCGTGGCCGGGTACGCGCGCTACTGGGCGACGGCTTATGCCGACTTCGTCATCGGCGATTACATGACCGAGGGGTTTTTCCCGGTAATGCTGCATCAGGATCCGCGCTATTTCCGCCGCGGCAAGGGCAGCGGCTGGTCGCGGCTCGGGTATTCCATGGGTCAGATTTTCATCACTCATGGCGATAACGCCAGAACGCAGTTCAATTTCTCAGAGATTCTGGGGAATTCCACGGCGGTTGCGATCTCGAATGCATATTATCCCGATAATCGGAACGCGCCGGACGCGGTTAAGAGTCTGGGGACGCAGCTCGGCGTGGACATGGCATCGAACGTCCTGAAGGAGTTCTATCCGGAGATCGAGCGCGCTTTCTCGCGCAAGCACCACGCGCAGTAGCCTGAATTGCGGCAGGCCGAAGGCCTGCTCTACTGTTCTTGGTCGGAAGTGGAGCAGGCGTTTTCGCCTGCGCGTAACTCGTCTCGACTCCTCCGCGTCAGGGCCGCCAGCAACCCGCAAAGCCACGCGGTTGCGGCGACATAACCGGCCAGGACGTCGCTCGGATAATGCACACCCAGATAAATTCGGGAGATACCGGGCATTACGGCCATAATTACAGCAAAGCACCAACAGGCGACGCGGCTGGCTTCCGATCGCATCCGTCGTGAGATGAGCGCCGCCGCGAGCACGTAAACGCAGAACGAATTCAGCGCGTGGCCGCTCGGAAAGCTCCACGAGTCCGGCGTTGGGAGCCCGAAGAACGGCACAGGCCGGGGCCGCCGAAACGCGTGTTTGAGGACCTCCATGAGGATGTTACCCCCGGCCGTGCCGAGCACCAGCAGAATGGCGTGACGGCGCTGGCGCATTCGCCACAGGACGAGCGCGAGCACGGCAACTACGGTCATCAGGGTTGGCGCCGACCCGATGAACGTGAACGCTTCCATCACGCGGGTGAGCCACGGCGAAGCCCACGAATGCACGAACCCGCGCACCGCGTCGTCGAAGGCGTGTGTCTGGCCCCGCAGCACCTCCGTCGCGATCCAGCCGAAGATCAGAATCGCGCATACGGCCGCAACGAAGCCCAGCACTGCCGGTATTGCCCGCAGGCGCGTGCCGTTCGCTGTGGTCCTCATCGCAGACCTGGCTTCCGCAGCGAACAGAGCACGTGCGTGCGCAGCAGGGGAATCGCGTTGAAGATCCTGTACAACGCCGGATGAATGGACGCCACGAACCTCGCCAGCGGCGGCGCGAGGGTGAGGCGGCGGCACTCCATCGCGGCCTCGGGGAACAGCTCGCGGATTTGCCTCACGGGCACGCCCGACACGTTTGGATTGCGCGGGTTGTCGTAGCAGAAGTCGTACCACAGCACGTATCCGCCGGGCGCCAGAAGTTCCCATAGGCGCCCTGCAAGCCCCCGCCGTCGCTCCGGGTCAAGCAGCGACGTGAAGATGGTGAACGCAAGGATCAGGTCGAACGAGCCCGGCGGAAACGCGAGTTCGAGGGCATCGCCGCCGATCAGCGTGACTTCCGCGGGAAGCTGTTGCCGCGCCTGCTCGAGCCGATGCGGCTGGATGTCGTTTCCCGTCAGGTGGCGAGGATCGAATCCCATGCGGATCAGTTCCGCCAGGTTGCCGCCCGTGCCACAGCCCACTTCCAGAACGCGGGCGGTAGCGGGATCGAGGCCGCTTGCCGACAACCATTGCCGCACGGCGCGATTCCGCTCTTCGAGAAAGAGAGACAACGCCTTGTCGGATCGCCGCGGGCCGAAGGCATCGGCGACAAGTCCCCACCAGAAACCCGCGCCATAGGCGACATGCAGCGACGCGGCCACCGGCAGGAACAACAGCTTCCTCGAAACCGCCGACGCGATGAGGCCGGTTGCACAGTAAGCTGCGACGACGGCCAGGCCGAAGCGACCCAGCCATGGGGCGGCCGCAAGGAACGCCACCCAGAGGGCCGGCGCCAACTGCCGCAGACTGCCGATGCGCCCCGCTTTCCGGAACACGCGCATTTTGTAGCGCCCATAGCGCCAGTATTGCCGCAGCATGCCGCGCCACGTTGGCCTCGAGTAATACCGGCATCGAATTGAGGGGTCGAAGTACAGACGCATGCCTCGCGCCAGCAGCCGGGTGTTGAACTCGTCATCCTGGTTGGTGGCAAGCTCCTCATCGAAGAGTCCATGCGAGAAAGCTGCGCGACGATAGCAGCCGAACACAACCGTGTCCACATAGCCCGCGCGGCCTCCGGTCCGGAATCGCGCGTTGCCGACGCCGAAGCGGGAACTCATCACCGCCGCAATTACGGCCCCGATCGCCGTATCGCTCACGGTTTCAAGAACGCCGCCGACGGCGACCGCTTCCGGTTGCTCGGCCAAAGCCGAGAGGCTGCGTTCAATCCAATCGGGTGCAGGGATGGAATGCGCGCCAAGAATGGAGATGTATTCGCCGTGCGCCGCACCCACGCCGATATTGAACGCAACCGGCGTGACGCGGGCCGGATTGTCGAGCAGAACCACGCGCGCATCGGTTTCCGCGAACGAGCGAACAATCTCACGCGAGCCATCGGTGGATGCGCCATCCACGACGATTACTTCAATGTCCGCAGTGGTTCCACCGAGCAGCGCGCGCAGCGTCCGTTCGATGTAGCCGCTCTCGTTTCGGCAGGCGATGACGATAGAGACGACGGGCATTATTGTGGCGCTAAGTGCGCAGGCCAAAGGCCTACTCCACTGTTGCCGTAAACTGCTGATGCACCGTGGTGGAGCAGGCCTTCGGCCTGCACGTCACAAAATCACCGTCTGCGTGCCGTCCACCTTCTGCCCGCTCACCACCGAAGAAAGCAGCGAGAAGTTGTAGCCCGGCTCCCGCATGGTCAGCGCCCGGCCGAGCGCGCCCAGCGCAATGCGCATGCGGAAGATCAGACCGGCGGCGAAGCCCTCGTGCTTCGCGACGAACGCCGCCGCTCCCACGCCGCAATCCGATGCGAGCACCGCACGAGCCGCGGACGAACGAACGATCTCGCCCTCATCGGAGCGTCGCACCACTTTGGCCGGCGGCAGCACTACGATGCGCTTACCGCTTCGCTGAATCTGCCAGCTCACTTCCAGATCGGCCCAGGTTTCACCGAACCGCTCATCCAGATAGTTCAGGCCGCGCACGAAATATTTCGTCACCACGAACGCCGTAAAGCGCGCGTATTCGACGCTCTGGCTCTCGGCCGATTCATCGATGGGCGACGGCGTCAGGCCACCGCCGGCGGTGCACGCGCGGTAGAGCGCCTTGCGGTCGGGCATGCGGAAGAACACCGGCTCCTGCTCGCCGTCGCCGTCCACCACCAGCGGGCACACCGCCGCGGCTTCGGCGTCGCTTTCCATCCTTTCAGCGAGCCTGCCTACCGTGTCCGGCTGCACCTCGATCTCCGGCGAGAGGAAGAACAGCAGGTCGGCATGCGCCGTCCGCGAGCCGATATTCAGGGCCTTCGTTCGTCCGAAATATTTTGGCAGCCGAAGAAAAGTGACGTTCGGAAAATCGCCCTCGAGCGCGGCCGTGTCGTCCTGCGAACCGTTATCCATGACGATCACTTCGAGAATCTCGCGCGGCGTCGTGGATTCGAGCGCGTGCAGGCAGCGATGCAACTCCGTCGCCTGATTGTACGCAGCGATCACGGCAGTCACCTTCGGACCTGTCGGGACCTCTGCCTCCTGCGGTTCCGGCGCGACCGCCAGAGTGATGGCCTGCGGGGCCACCACCTTTTCACGCCCCGGAGTTCGCTTCCTTTGCAGTGCCATTAGGATTCTCTCCTGACCAGTCTGCCCGCGCGCGCTCGAGCGCCGCAACCAGCGCCGAAACGTCCTCAGCCGCGGTGCGGTAATTGGTGATGCACGCGCGCAGAACTGTTTTCGTTCCGGCCAGCACCGTCGTGGAAATCCAGGCTTCGCCGGACTTCACCACACGCATCGCGATACCGTGCGGGTCGGCGCCGCCGGGATCGGAAAAGCAGACCACCGGCAACGGCGTTTCATTTTCGATGCGCCATCCCTGTTGGACCAGTTGCACGCGCAGCAGGTCGCCCATGGCCGCCTGATGCCGCAGCGCGTTCGCGTATCCGCTTTCGCCGGCAACCACCAGGGAGAGGAACACCTTCAGTCCGATGAACCGGCGCGACCACTGCATGGTGTGCTGGTGCGGGTCGACGACGTCCAGCCCCGCGGCCTCGCGCGGCATGTACGCGGTTTCGATGCGGAATGCGCGGTCCATGGCGTCGCGATGGCGCGTGAAGAAGATGCCGGCGCCCATGGGCACGCTCAGCCATTTGTGCGCGTCGAAGGTGATGGAATCCGCGAACTCGATGCCGTCCAGCAGCGGGCGGAGATCGTCGGCCAATACTGCCGCGCCGGCCCACGCCGCGTCCACGTGCAGCCAAAGGCCGAACCGTCGGGCGATGCTCGCACAGCCGGCCAGCGGATCGATCGCGCCGGCGTTTGTAGTACCCGCCGTGGCCACCACCAGGAACGGCAGCAGCCCGGCTTCGAGATCGCGCTCGATGGCCGCGGACAGCGCATCGGGCCGCATCCGCAGGCTTCCGTCCACCGGAATGGCCCGCACCGCGCGAGCGCCGAGTCCGCTCATCCGCGCGGCCTTCAGAATGGAGTGATGCGCTTCGGCCGAGGCGTACAACACCGGCTCGGCCGCGAGCGCGCGCGCGCCGCGTTCAGCGAACTCCGGAAATGCCGAGCCGATTGCCGTGAGCACGGCGGTGTGATTGGCCTCCGCGCCGCCGGAACAAAAAGCGCCGTCAATGTCGTCGGGGTCGTAGCCGAACCGTTCGCCCAGCAGCCGGATGGTATGCCGCTCCACCTCCGCGGCAAAGGGACTGTGGCTCCAGGCGGCGATCTGCGGGTTAAACGCCGCCGCGAGCATGTCCGCGGCGATTCCCATCACTGCGGGCGCGGGATTGAAGAGGCCGAAATAGCGGGGATGCGGAGTGTGCGTCTGGTACTCGGTGAGGCCTGTTTCCACGAACTCCAGCGCCTCCGCCGGGCTCACCGGCACTGCGAAATCGAACTTCTCGAGAGATCGCCGGATGTCCTTCACGGCGAGCTCCGGCGTCACGCGCCGCTGGCCCACCGACTCGATGTACTTCTCCACCGCGGCGGCTACCTGGTTCCAGACCTTCACGCGCGCTTCCTGATGAGGAAGCAGTCCGCTCCATGGCTGCGTCGGGTTGGCCGGTCGAGAGCCGCTCATTTGTCAGGGATGTGGCGCACGCAGAGCTTGCAGGCCAAAGGCCTGCTCTACCGTGTCTAATCCTGTATTGTCGCCAGGGTCGCGCCTGAGGGCAATGAAACGCGCACCGGCTTCTCCTTCAGCACCCAGGAAAACTGAGCCGGATCGCTCCCGGTCTCTACCCAGTGCACAACCCGCTTCTGGCCCAGTTCCACCTCCACCGGCACGAACGCGCTGAACTGATCGTCCACGCCGCTTTGCGTCACAGTGCCGGTGACGCGCGTCCCGCGGACCGCATAGCGCAGCTTCAGCTCTGGTATGCCGGTGCCATAGACCCACGTGTCGAAGAACGATTCGAGCTTCGCATCGGGCGACCCGGCGGGCACGAACTCCGTCGCCACCCTGCGGAAATCCTCGGTGCCCAGCGACTGAAAACGGTAGCGGCGGCACAGCTCGGCCATAAAGCGCCGAAAATTGTCGTCGCCCATGCGCAGGCGCAGCATGTGGATGATCCACGATCCCTTCTCGTAGGTAATCAGCCTCCACCCGTCCGGGAACTCCGAGGTGGAAAGCCGCACACCCCACGTGATCGGGCCGGCCGATTCCATCATGCGCCCGTCCGCGGCCCGCATCGTCAGATGCTGGCGATAGCTGTTGAGTACGTTCTCGATCGCGCCACCCTTTCGATCCTCCAGGTACATGAGCGCGCAGTAATTCGCGAGCGCTTCCATGATCCACGAGTCGCGCGGCGTCGCGGGGGCCACCAGATTGCCCCACCACTGGTGCGCCGTTTCATGGGCGGCCATCAGATCGGAAAAGAAGAAGTCCGAATACTTGTCCGCTCGCATCTCCGCGGGGCGCTGCTGCGGGTCGAGGTAAGCGAGCGTGGAAAGATAAATCAAACCCGGAAACCCCTGGCCGAACGTATCCGGAATCGGTGAAACGGTGAGCGTCCGCACCGGCGGAGGCCCGAGCTCGGCCGAGTAGTATTCGAGGGCGGCGATCACCGATTCCGCGATCTCCTGAAGACGGGGGGCCGAGGCATGCAGGGCATCGGGGCCGCTGTCAGCCGGCGCATTGGCGCAAACCTCCAGCGTGAAGCCGTTTTTCGTGATGCATTTGCGCTCGTACTTCCCGAGGTTGAATCCGGCGAAGCGAATCGGCTGATCCGCGCGGAAATGCAGCGTCACCTTATCCCCCGCCGTGCTTTTGTCCACCTCGGATCCGGTGGCCACCAGATCGAACGTGCGCGGAAGATGGAACGTCAGGTCGAAACGCGACAGGCCCTCCGGCTCGTGCGGATACCAGGTTCCACGCGCACCGACGAAATAGACGCCCTTCCCCGCCTCCGAGATCACCGAGCCCTCGTGGTGAAATTCGAAATTGTACGTCTGGCCGGTTTTCAGCGCGGTTTTCGGCAGCACCAGGAAGGCCTGGTCGCCGCCCCCACGGATCAGCGTGGAACGAACCGACTCGGTCTGGTATACCTCCGCGGGCTCGCCGTCAATCGTGACCGCGGTCACTTTCATACGATCGGAAATCAGGAAAGGAAGGGCCCGGCCGGAGCGCGCGGTCGGCGTCACCTTCACCCGCGTCACGGCGCGCATGGCGAGGGCGGCATCGAGGTCGGCGTCGATACTGTAATCCGCCACCGCGGCCGGCATCAGCACGCGCGGTTTCGCGCTGGTCCGCACGTTGCGTCCGTCGAACGCCGTCCACGTATCGAAAATGGGCTCGCCCTTGCGCTCGGAGATCTGGCCCACGACGATCTGATCGGCGCTCGTCGGATCGTAGCTGACGTCGAACGATCCGATATGCGTCCCCACCAGCCCCATGTAGAAAAAGCCCGCGGCGCCAGGCGAAACCAGATCCTGCACAATACGCACATCGAAGCTGGTGGAGAGGTTCTGCAGTACCGGGTTCCATGTTCGGCTCATCAGCTCGGCCTTCTTCGCGTCGGAGGCGTCGCCCCTGCTTTCAGCGCCTTCCAGCATCTGGCGCTCCAGCTCCGCGCCGGTGTTGTCGGTGAAAATCATCAGGGAAGTCCGGAAGTGTTCGTCCAGGTTCGGAACGCCGGCAAAAGAAGCCAGCGACAGACGCTCGCTGCGATCGGGCGGCATGAGCAGAACCTCGGCATCGCCTGCCTCGACGTCCGCGGTGAACAGGGCCGCCGGGCGCACGCCGTTCACCTTCTTCGCCAGCATGAGATAGCCGGACGTCAGGTAAATGCTGAGGTCTTCCTTTACGATCTTCAGGTCGCGGACCCGATAGCACGCCGACGCATCGAAGGTATTCGCGCGAATCAGGCGGCCCGTCTCCGCGGCGGTTTCCTGCCCGGATGCCAGGGCAATGGAATACGCCAGAGCCAGCAGCAGGGCCGGCGCAGGAAGGAACGAGCGTGCCACGACTCTCAGTGTATGCCGGTTGCCGGTTGCCACGAAACAGGACGGCCTCGCAGGCATCTACCCCTGAAGGACCCTGTATGGTGGACTTTCTTTCGGATGATGTGCGCCGTAACCCCTACCCTGTGTATGACCGGATCAGGGCGGCTTCGCCTGTTCTGTTCGAGCCCCGCCTGGGCGTCTGGATGGTCTTCGACTACGCCGGCGTCAAGCGCGTCCTGAACGACCACGAATCGTTCAGCTCGAGTCTTGCCGGATCTGCCGGCCAGCCCACTCCGCCGTGGTTCATCTTCTTCGACCCGCCGCGGCACACCCGCCTGCGTGGACTCGTCAGCACGGCGTTCACCCCTCGCATGATCGCCAATCTCGAGCCGCGCATTCGTGAGCTGTCGCGCGAGCTGCTCGATCGGACCATCGAGCGCGGCGAAATGGATCCGGCAGGCGACTTCGCGGTTCCGCTGCCGCTCATGGTGATCGCGGAGATGATCGGCATTCCCGCCGCCGAGTGGCCGCGGTTCAAACACTGGAACGACGCCATCCTGATGCTCAGCTACACGTTGTTCGATAAGGCCGCTGCGGCGAAAGCTACCACCGAGTATTTCGCTGTGGGGGACGAGATGCGGTCATATCTCGCCGTCCAGTTGGACGAGCGGCGCGCGACGCCGAAGGATGACCTGCTGACGAATCTGGCGAACGCGGAGGTGGACGGGGAGCGGCTGAAGCCGGAGGAGATCGTGGCGTTCACGCAACTGCTGCTGATCGCCGGCAACGAAACAACAGCGAACCTGATCGGCAATGCCATGCTCTCGCTGCTGGAGAACCCCGAGCAACTGGCCCGTTTGCGAACGGCGCCCGATCTGCTGCCCTCCGCCATCGAGGAGGTTCTGCGGTATCGATCGCCTCTGCAGTATGGGTTTCGCGCCACCACGCGCGAAGTGGAGATGAACGGCGTCACCATTCCGGCCGGCAAGATCGTTTTTGCCATGGTCGGTTCCGCTAACCGCGATCCCGCGCAGTTCACCGATGCGAACCGGTTCGACATTGCACGAGATCCAAACCCGCACATTGCTTTCGGCCACGGCATTCACTTCTGCCTGGGCGCGGCGCTCTCGCGACTGGAAGCGAGGGTCGCGCTCGCCGAGCTGCTCGGTAAATTGCAGAATATCGAGCTTACCGGCAGCGGGCCATGGTCGCCGAAGAAAGCGCTGAACGTGCTCGGACCCGCCAGCCTGCCCATCCGTTTCGATCCCGGCCGGCGCGCGATGGCATCCGCGTAAAGTTCCGTGCAGGCCGAAGGCCTGCTCTACTTACGGCCGAGAACAGTGGAGTAGGCCTTTGGCCTGCTCTTGACAAATTATCGTATTAGATTTAGTCTAAAGTATTCATGGACCCGGCGGCGATCAGGCGGTCCCTCGAGGACAAAGGCTTGCGGTGCACCCCGCAGCGCTACTCCGTGATGGGGTTCCTGCTGGAACATAACAGGCATCCCACGGCCGCCGAAATCTTCGAAGCCGTGAATCGTGTGGATCCGCGCTGTTCGAGGGCCACCACTTACAACAGTCTGCGGGACCTGGTGCAGGCGGGCCTGGTCCGCGAAGTCGCCGTCGAGGGCCGCGCCGCGCGATTCGACGCAAAACACCTGCCGCATCATCACTTCATTTGCGACCGTTGCGGCAAGGTGGAGGACCTCGAATGGTACGACGTCCCCGAGCCTGCGCCGGCCTCACTCGGTAAGCGGGTTCTTCGCGAATGCGAACTTATTTTCCGCGGGCTCTGCTCGAAGTGCGCTCCGCGGCGCGTTTCCCGGCAGGCGTCGTAGCGGTGTGTATCGATGCGCGTCGTCGCATTATTTACTTTTGACTAATTCCAGGAGATGAACAGATGGAGAAAGAACTCACAGGGACAGCGGCGGTCGTCCCCAATAACGAGCAAAGCGTATCAGGCCCAACTAAGTGCCCTTTCACGAGCGGCCCGCGCAAACACACGGTAGCCGGCGCCCCAACCAATGCGGCCTGGTGGCCTGATCAACTGAATCTGAAGATCCTGAACCAGCACTCGCCCCTGTCCGATCCCATGGACAAGGAGTTCAATTATGCCGAAGAATTCAGGACACTCGACCTCAATGCCGTCGTCCGTGACCTCAATGCATTGATGACGGACTCGCAAGAGTGGTGGCCCGCCGATTATGGCCACTACGGGCCGTTTTTCATTCGTATGGCGTGGCACAGTGCGGGAACCTACCGCATCGGCGACGGCCGCGGCGGGGCGGGCTCCGGCACACAGCGTTTTGCGCCCCTCAACAGCTGGCCGGACAATGCGAACCTCGATAAAGCGCGCCGGTTGCTCTGGCCGATCAAGCAGAAGTATGGCCGGAAACTCTCCTGGGCCGATCTCATCGTTCTCGCCGGCAACGTGGCTCTCGAGTCGATGGGGTTTAAGACTTTCGGGTTTGGCGGTGGACGCGCGGACGTGTGGGAGCCGCCGGAGGATATTTTCTGGGGGCCTGAGGGGAAGTGGCTGGCTGACGAGCGCTACAGCGGCGATCGTGAGCTGGATAATCCTCTCGCGGCGGTTCAGATGGGCCTGATTTATGTGAATCCGGAAGGGCCCAATGGAAAGCCCGATCCAGTCGCCTCGGCGCGCGATATTCGGGAGACCTTCGCCCGCATGGCGATGAATGACGAAGAGACCGTCGCGTTGATCGCCGGCGGCCACACGTTCGGCAAGACCCACGGCGCCGCCGATGCCGGCCGTTATGTCGGCCCCGAACCCGAGGGCGCTCCCATCGAGGAGCAGGGCCTCGGATGGAAAAACACGTACGGCAATGGCAACGGCGACCACACCATCACCAGCGGCATCGAGGTCACGTGGACAACCACGCCGGTGAAGTGGAGTAACAACTACCTGGAAAACCTGTTCAGTTACGAATGGGAACTGGTGAAGAGCCCAGCGGGCGCGAACCAGTGGGCTCCGAAAGATCCGGCTGCGGCGACTGCCGTTCCCGGCGCCCACGATCCATCGAAGCGGCACGCCCCGGGAATGCTCACGACGGATATCGCCCTGAAGGTGGACCCCATCTACGCGCCGATCGCGCGGCGCTTTCTCGAGAATCCGCAGGAGTTCGCCGATGCCTTCGCCAAGGCCTGGTATAAGCTGACGCACCGCGACATGGGACCTCTCGCGCGATATCTCGGTCCGCTCGTGCCTAAGGAACCCCAGCTCTGGCAGGACCCTGTTCCCGCTGTGGATCACGAATTAATTGGGGAGAAGGACATTGCCGCTCTGAAGGCCAAAATCCTGAATTCCGGTCTGTCGGTCTCGGAACTGGTCACCACTGCGTGGGCTTCGGCTGCGACGTTCCGCGGCTCCGACAAGCGCGGCGGGGCGAATGGGGCGCGCATTCGGCTCGCGCCGCAAAAGGACTGGGAAGTGAATCAGTCGCCTGAAGTGGCGAAGACCCTCCAGACTCTCGCCGCGATCCAGAAGGATTTCAACAGGTCGCTATTCGGCGGCATGAAGGTCTCGCTGGCTGACCTGATCGTCCTGGGCGGCTGCGCAGCCGTTGAGGAAGCGGCAAAAAGGGCTGGGCACGACGTGAAGGTTCCTTTCTCGCCAGGGCGCACCGATGCCTCGCAGGAGCAGACCGACGTGCACTCTTTCGCCGTAATGGAGCCGGTCGCGGACGGGTTCCGCAACTACGTGCAGAATGGCCAGCAAAGGCCGGCGGAGGAACTGCTGGTGGATCGGGCACAGTTGCTGACGCTGACTGCTCCCGAGATGACGGTTCTCATCGGCGGCCTGCGCGCTCTGAACGCGAACTTCGGGCACTCCAAACACGGCGTCTTCACCGACCGGCCGGAGACGCTGACGAACGATTTCTTCGTCAACCTGCTCGACATGAAGACGAAGTGGGAGCCCTCCACAGCCGAAGGCGTTTATGAAGGGCGCGATCGAACGACCGGCGAAACCAAATGGACCGGTACCCGTGTCGACCTTGTCTTCGGCTCGAACTCCCAGCTCCGGGCCATCGCGGAGGTCTATGCGTGTGACGACGCAAGAGAAATGTTCGTGAAGGACTTCGCGGCGGTCTGGAACAAGGTGATGAATCTCGATCGCTACGACCTTGCCGCGAGGGCGTGACGCGGCGCGCAAACGCTCCCTCGCGGCCGCGGATCGGAAATGCTGACTGAGTCGCGACCGCGAGGGAGCCATGCTATTCTGGACGCGCTCGTTCTGCTGAGGCAGAGGGAGGAGGTCCACAGTATGGCCCGAGTTCTGAACCTGAATCCGTCAGTTAGCGGGATGTCGAGTATTATTAATGTGCTGCAACACGTCGGTGCGGGAAAGCCTAACAACCCTGACGATGTGAAAGTGGTCCAGGAGCTGCTCAAAATGACGGCCAAAGGACAGCCGGTTGTCGCTGAAATCGGAGTCCCCGGCTTGACCGGCCGGTTCGACGCCTGCACGGGGTTTTGGATCTTCCATTCTCAGGCCCACAACAAGCAGGCCGGACACACGCGTCAGATCGTCGACGGAATCGTTTCGCCCGCTCGGGATTCGACATACGCGGACAACGCGACCTGGACAATCATTCAGTTCAACTTTCTTGCCTGGAAAAGCGATCCCCGCGGCTACGCACAATTTTTTGAACGCTGGGCTGCCTCATCGATGGCTGCCACGCACTGATGCGGCGTCGCCACCGCTTTCGAACCGCCGGAGCGCAGGACGCGTGCGAAGCAGCGGTGACTAACGTCGCCGCTCAGACCGCAGCGTGGCGCATTCCCGCGAATAGTGCGCCATTCTCTCGCAAAATGCGCTGGGTAATCTCAGGATCCGGATCGAGGTTCCAGTTCCCACGCTCGTGACTTCCGCCAAGAAGAATGCCATCGTGGCGCGGAAACATGTAAATGTCATCGGGCCCCACCGTCATGTAATCGATCTCGGGCTGGGGCAGCAGAAACTCGAGTTGCCCGCGCACGGGTACAAGCCCTTCGTCTCCGAACAGCGTGCGTGCGCCGAGCCCGGTGCAGTTGAAAATCAGCGTCTCCTGAAGAGTCATCAGCTCGGCTGGCGCAGCGAATTCACGCACCACGACTCTGCCGCCGGCGATGAAGAACTCATCAAGGAGCGCCTGCAGGTAGATTGCAGGCGCGATGAGCATGGAATCGCGGCGGTGCGCGTATGGGACGTCGAATGGATTCTCGTCTTTCGCGAGCTGGCGCGGCTCGGGGTAGAGTGGGTCGATCTCGCTGTACGGGCTCTCGGGCGGCGCCGGCGTCCAGGCTGAATCGCGCGACAGCGAGTACACCGGAAGCCAGCGCACTGCGAAACGATCGCCTACCAGCGACTGGTAACGGCGAAACGCGAATCGGCCGGCCTCGCCGAACTAGCGACGGAATTCGGGTGTCACACGGGAGTGGTCGTACACACTGACCGGGTCCCAGTAGCCGCCAGCCAGATTTGAAGTAGTATCCGGCGGTATCGCCTTTGCGTAGATACACACTCTGTACCCGCGTTCCTGCAGCAGCCGCGCCGTGGAAAGGCCGACGACGCCGCAGCCAATCACCGCGCATTCCCGCGTATCCAGACTGGCGGCTTCATTTACGGCGAGGTGCGCGGTTCCCCAGGAGAGGGTGATTCCAGCGCCGCCATGTCCGTAATTATGGATGACCGTCTTACTGTCCAGCTTCTCGGCGCGCACGACGAGACCGGATGGCCGGAATGGCCGCAGCCCCACCGTCGTTCGGATCACGCGGTCGGCAGCAACGTTCACGCGTGCAAGCCGCGCCGGCGCCATTGGCGGACCCAGGCGCGCACGGCGCACCGCGCAACCAGCCAGAACCGCCGGAGCGGCCGCCAGCAGCTCACGTCGCGTGCAACGCATACCCAGAACAGTAGAGCAGGCTTTTAGCCTGCATGCCCGACCCCAAATAAGAAAGGCCTGCCCCCGTGAAGGGGAGCAGGCCGATTGTTAACTGCGGAAGTAAGTTTTCAGGTGCGGCCAGGCACGTACTGATTCAGAGTCGAGTACAAGGGCCGCGCGACCTCCGGACGAGGAGCATCGCCCATGATTATCTCCTTCGGCGTGATGTCGCGCCCGTAGAGCTCACGATTCTCTTCCTGGTCCGGACGCAGAGTGGAACCGTCGAGCGAGATGCCGGCAAATACGCCGCGTGCACGCGAGTAGGACAGAATCTCGGCATGCATCAGAGCGTCCGTCTGAGCCTCGGCAGTGCGGCCCACCGGACCCGCCATGGCTGAAACATCCCCGCCGATCGTGAATTTATCCTCGAGCAGTTTGTTCTGCCCGTGCTGATTCATGATCAGGAACACCAGATCGGTTTCGCCGGCGCCGATCTGCAAGCCAACCGAACCACCCTCGATGCGGATCACCTCAGGCCCGGACCAGCGCCCGGAAGCCGTGCGGCACACCAGGACGCCCTTCCCGTATTTAGCGCCGACAATAAAGCCAGCTCGCTTGAGGCCCGGTACAATGCCGATGCACTCAGCCTTCTCCAGGAGTTCCTGGGGAATGCCCTTATCCGGCGTGCTCATGATCTCGTTGAAAACGTCGGCGGCTGCACGGATGTGTTTTTCCGCATCGCCAGCCGCGAATGTCAGGGCCGGCGCGAGGGCCAGCACACAGAGAAGCTTCGATTTCATCTTCCTCACTCTTTCTCAACGCTGATCCGGCCGCGTCAGGCGGCTGCCGCGGTGGTCGGCGCTGCTGCGATTGGGGCCCGCTCCGGCATCCGCCGTCCGAGCCGTTTCCCCACGGTTCTGCGCGCGCGAAGCAGGCGAATGCGGACCGCGGTTTCAGTCCAACCCTGCTGCGATGCAATTTCCTGAACTTTGTACCCTTCCAGATAGTGGCGTTGCAGAACCATGCGGTCGTTCTGCTTACAGCACTTCAGTATCCTTTTGACGTCGATGGCAGCCAGGTTGATCTTTGGCGGGGTGGAAAGCTCCGGAAGAGTCTGCAGAAGGGGTTCACGCCGGATGAAACTGCGGTGAATGTTCAGCGCGATGCTGTTCATCCACGTCAGCACCATATTCTGGTCGCGCAGCTGGCCCAGTCTTTCCCAGCCCTTCGCCCAGGCAGCCTGCGCGGTTTCCTGCGCGGAGTCGTAGGAAAGGCCCCGCGAAACCAGGAAACGAACCGTGAGATTGTATCCCTTCTGATAAGCCGCTCCGTATTCTTCTCTCGTCATTTTTTCTCCACTACTCCTCAGTTCTTTTTCGTCTTCCTGCCGCCACTTAAGCCCGGCGCCTACTGCTCTTTCTGTTCCGACTCCCCCGAATTGCCCATTTCCTTCGCGCGGATATTGACGACCTTTTTCGCGATTGACGTCAGCTTCCTGTCCGTTTCTTCCTCTTCGCGGAGGCTCTGCTCCAGCAGTTGGGCTGCCTCTTTGTGACCCAGTGTCTGGGCCATGGTGCGGACGGTTCCGTATCCCGCCATTTCGTAGTGCTCCACCTTTTGGGCGGCGCCGATCAGGCCGACGTCGAGAAGCTCCGGTTCGATGTCCTCGCTGATCAACTCCTGCCCCTCGGTGATCAGGCCCTTCATGGCCTCGCACTTCTTACCGCGCGCCGCTTTGCCGAGCGTCTCGAAAACGTGATGGAGCCGTTCCACCTGGCCCTTCGTGACTTCCAAATGTTCCTGAAATGCCTGCTTCAACTCGGGAGCGTTGGCCGCTTTGGCCATTTTCGGCAGGGCTCGCGTAAGCTGGTTCTCAGCGTCCAGCAGGTCCTTCAATTCGTCTACCAGCAACTCGTCGAGGGTGCTGATCTTCATTCTTTCTCCTCCGGTTCAGGCGGTCCGACCTTTTAGGGCTCTTGTATCAACCGCACCCCCTCGGAGGCACGTTTGGCGCCAGCGAACAAACGTTGGTTGCTCGCTTGGCGGTCCGTAGAGCGATAGTTTGTAAGTGGTTATGGGCGCTGGGCTGAATAGCCGACTGGAGGCTGATATGGCGTGGCTCCACCGTTTTTGTGCGCCCGGTAAGCCAAGCCGTTTAACGAATGCAAGAATTGCAGCCGCCGCAAAAATTTCAATGGCGGCACAGCCCCGCCCTTCTCATCGTTGGACTCCAGTGTGCACCTACACATTTCGCCCTTTTCGTCAACCGCTACGGGGTGACGGGCGTTTTATCACCCAGGGAACACCACCACGGCTGGCCGTTAAAGAGCATCCAAACCACGCCCGTAAGGTTCGTGACAAACTGACGTCTTGAGGCGGCTACTCATCCGTCCGGGTGGAATCGGAGACTGCCTCCTGTGCATTCCCGCAATGGAATGCCTGACTGCGGATTACACCGAAGTATGGGCGCCATCTGCCATCGTGCCCCTGATACGGTTTGCCGACCGTGTGCGCCCAATCCCCGAGACCGGGATCGAGTTGGTGGGCTTAGAGGGCATCGAGCCTCCGGCGCCGGCGATTGCCGCTCTTCGAGGATTCGATTCGATCATGTCCTGGTACGGCGCCAACCGTGAGGAATTCCGCCGGGCCGTGGCCCAGCTCGGCCTTCCCGTCCAGTTCTTTCGCGCGCTTCCGTCCGATGGCGCAGGCATACATGCCCTCGATTACTATCTATCGCAGGCCGGCTGTCCGGCAGGAGCGATGCCGCGCATCGCCTGTCCCCGAGGCGACGGCGGATTCGCTGTCATCCATCCCTTCTCCGGCAGCCCACGCAAGAACTGGCCGCTCGATCGCTTCCGCGCATTGGCGGACCGGCTGTCGATGCCGGTGGAATGGTCGGCGGGTCCCGAAGAGGAGTTGGCCGGGGCGCGCCGCTTCACCGATCTGTATAAGCTTGGCTGCTGGATCGCCTGCGCGCGCGTTTATATCGGCAACGATTCCGGTATCACGCACCTGGCAGCGGCGGTTGGCGCCCCCGTGGTGGCCGTTTTCGGCCCAACCGATCCCGCCGTTTGGGGACCGCGTGGAGAGCGGGTCCGGATCGTTCAGTCGGGTGGGGGCTGGCCGGAGGTGGACGAAGTGATGGCCGCGGTGTCGGAGGTGGTTACCCCGCCGTGACCGTATGAGAGCGATTTGCCAAAGAATCCGGCACTTGCCAGAAGAACCCTGCGATCACCAGCGTCGCCGTCTGCACCACCGCAATCATCGCCACGCAGGCTTTCCATCCGCCCTCGCCCCAGGCCCACGCCGGCAGGCTCGCTCCCGCACTGCCTCCGAAATAATAAAAGGAGGCGTACAGTCCGACGGCAAGCGCGCGGTGGTTTCGTGCGCATGCGCCCAGCGAGCTGTTCACGGCGGTCTGCGCAATGAACACGCCCGTGCAGCAGATGGCCAGACCGGTGGCAACCGCCCAAAGTTGGGGATTCAGCGTGATAAACACGCCGAGCATCCCGGCAGCGCCGGCGAACATGAGCATGCGGCGGGATCCAACGCGATCGAGCAACACACCTGCGAGAGGCGTCACCATGGCGCCTACCAGGTACACCACGAAGATCGAGCCCAGCAGTGCCGGCCCCAGCGAGAAGGGAGGCGCCGCCAAATAGAACGTCACGTACGTGAACGTGCCCACAAGGGAAAACAGAACGCAGAATCCAGCGATATAGCGGGCCATCAGCGCTCGATTCCTGAGGTGTCCCAGCGTCGCCGCAACCAGACGATCGTTCGCCGAATGCCCGGCGCGCCGCTCACGTGGAAGCGAGCGCCAGATCACGGTGGTCATGGCGAGATCCGCAAGACCGAGCGCAACGAACGACCATCGCCACTCGGCGCGATCTGCTACAAAACCCGAGACCACCCGGCCGGCGAAGCCGCCAACCACCGTGCCGCTCACGTAGGCCGACATGGCGGACCCGATGTTGCCGCCTGCCCATTCGTCGTTGATATAGGCGACGGTTACGGAGAACACGCCGGGCGTGAAGACGCCCTGCAGGAATCGCCAGAAGATGAGCTGGTGCAGGCCGCCTGAGGTCGCGGCCAGAATCGACGTAATGCCCAGCAGGAGCGCCGAGATGACGATCAGGCGCCTGCGCCCGTACCGGTCGGCGAGGCGGCCCATGAATGGCGCCGCCAGAGCGACTCCGAGTGTCGATGCGGTGACGGTCAGGCTCACGCCGGCCTTCGACACGCGGAACACTCGCGCCAGTAAGGGCAGGATCGGCTGCGTTGCGTACAGGTTCAGGAAGGCGCAGAAACCGGCGACGGCGACGGTCCACATCGGCGGCGTCTGACGGGCATGACGAGGCGTCTCTATATCATCAAGTGTAGGACCGCCTGCCCTGCCAGGCCGAAGGCCTGCTCTACTACCCTCCATGCCGGGGTGTCATCCGATCGGTCCATTGCGGACGAGCCAGGGCTTTCGACCCTGCAGCGTCGAAGTGTTCAAACTCCTGGGTCAGAAGCTTCGCCTGGCGCAATCTCTATCCAGGCCGGCTCGCCCGGCAGATTCGGCCGCCACAGAATCGCCTGTCCGCGCGGAACAGTTTCGGCGCCCACGTGAGGCACGGACTCGCCACGCGTCTCGCCGAAGCTCGACAGAGTCCGGTCAGGCGTGCCGCCCACCACCACGACATGAGTGGCTGCCTTCACCACGCCCGGTGAAATCCTCTCGGGTTCAAGTGTCACCAGGAACGTGTTGCTGAGGTCCGGGGGCGCGGGCCCGTTGTGCATTGCCGGCAGCACGTGATGCGCCTCGTCGACAATCAGCCAGTGCGGCCGGCCCGTACGCTTGCGGCTCTCCCCGATCGCCGGCATGAGATTGCGAAAGAAATCGGGCCGGTTATCCATGCGCACACCCAGCAGGTTCACGATCACGTTGCGGCCGGGTTTCGCCAGAACAGACATTATTTCGTCGACGCCGGGAACGCGCTGTGCATCACCCAGCACGACCGTGTCGGGAAAGGTCGGGTAATCGCCCTCGGGGTCGATGGCGCAGAACTGATACTCGGTTTTCGTCAGGCGCTCCATGAAGGCCGATATGAGCGTCGACTTCCCGCCGCCCGATGTTCCCGCAAGCAGGATGGTGCTGCCCCATACGGGCAGGCACGCCTTGCTCCCGTCGCTGGCCGTCCCGATGAAGATGTCGTGACGCTCCAGCCGGGGCGAAAGCGAAGCGAGGTCGTCATCGAGGAGCTTCGCGATCAGCTCGGCGACGCCCTCGCCACGTGCGCCCGAGGTCACAAGATCCGCTCTGTCCTTCACCGACGGCAGCGCGTTCGCCACCGCGACCGAGCATTCGCAAGCCGCCAGGAACGCGTGATCGTTTTCAGCATCGCCGATCCCCGCGATGTTATGGCCGGAGAGCCCCAGTTGCTCGAGCGCGCATTTCAGGCCGGTCGCCTTGTTCACCCCGGAAGGCAGCACCATCACAGCGCCCTTGTTGAAGATGACCTGGAGTTCCAGTCCAAGCTCGCTGATCGCGTCAACCACCTCGCGCTGGTGCCGCTCGCGCGTGTGGCTACAATCGTGCGACCGGCGCTAAGCGGCTGCACCTGACGCTGCCGCAATCTTTCGAGAAACGCCGGCGGAGGCGGATCCGCAAGGGTCGTTTCTTTTCCCGACGCCGGGTCGACGATCAGGGCGCCGTTCTCGGCCACCACGCGGTCGAATATGTCGATTCGGTTGAAGGTTCGGGCGAGGTCTTCAAGCTCGCGGCCGGTTACCAGGATCAGCTTGCGTCCAGAGGCTCGAAGCTGGTCGAGGGCCTTCAGCGTCTCCCGAAACACGATACCGTCGCTGGCCAGCGTCCCGTCATAATCTGTGGCAAGGGCAACGTATCGCACTCACGGGTTAGACGGTCCCCGGAGCCCCGGGTGCATCATTCCCGGGATCGTAGCGCAGGGCCCAGCGGGCGATTGTTCCAGCGCCGGCCCAGGAGAAGATCGCTTGCGAAGCTCGCGAATCGATCGATGCTATGATTGCAGAGATTTACTGTGCGCCACAGAGCCTTAGTTGCCGCCGCCGCGCTGGCGTTCGCGGCCCTGCTGGCGGTTTATTCGAATCACTTTCAAAACGCATTTCACTTCGACGATTTCCACACTATTACCGGGAATCCCAGTGTCCACAGCCTGCGGAACGTTCCCCGTTTCTTCACCGACGCGCGCACCTTCAGCCTTCTGCCGGATCACGGTTCCTACCGGCCGCTGGTGACCGCGTCCATCGCCCTCGATTACTGGCTGTCCGGTGGCGCCCACCCCTTCTGGTTCCACGTTTCCACGTTCCTCTGGTACATCGCCCAACTGGCGCTCATGTACCTGCTGTTCGCCTCTGTCATGGAGGCCGCCGCGCCGAATCCGGACAATCGCTGGTTCGCGCTGTTTGCCGCGGTGCTCTATGGGCTGCACCCGGTGAGCGCCGAAACCGTTAACTACATCATCCAGCGCGCGGAGATTTATTGCTCGCTCGGGGTCGTCGCGGGTCTGACGCTGTACATCCGTTTCGCTGCGCTTCGCCGCACCGGGCTGTACCTGATTCCGGTGGTGCTGAGCATCCTCGCCAAGCCCCCCGCCGCAATGTTTGCCCCGCTGCTTTTCATCTGGATTCTGCTGTTTGAGGAGAACGGAAATCTGTGGCGGTCGCTGAAACGAGCCATCCCTTCAATGGCGGTCTGCGGAGTGGCGGGCGCATTCGTGTTGCACATGCAGGCCGGCACGTTTTCGCCGGGCGGCTTCAGTCCGTTTCTGTATCGCCTGACGCAACCCTGGGTGACCTGGCATTACTTCCGCTCCTTCTTCTGGCCTTCGGACCTGACCGCGGATTCCGGCATGAGCTGGGTACAGGGCTGGACCGACGCCCGCGTCCTGTTCGGCCTCTTCTTTATCGCCGCGCTCTGCATCCTGGCTGGACTCGCGGCGCGCACGCTGCGCACGCGCCCTATCGCCTTCGGCCTCGCCTGGTTCCTGCTCACTCTTCTGCCGGTTGCCTGGGTTCCGCTGGCTGAGGTTGAGAACGACCACCGCATGTTCTTCCCCTATATCGGCCTCACCCTGGCCGTGGTGTGGGCGGCGCGGCTTGTGGTCGGACACGATCTGCGGTCGCTCGCGGTTTCGGCCGTGCTTGTACTGGCCATCTGCGCATGGGGCACGCGTCAGCGCAACGAAGTGTGGCGAACGGAAGAGACGCTGTGGCGCGACGTTACCCTGAAGAGCCCGCTCAACGGCCGGGGGTTGATGAACTACGGCCTGACGCAAATGGCCAAAGGCGATTTCAACCCTGCGCTGGCATCATTCCAGAAGGCTCTTCCGCTGACTCCCAATTACTCTCTGCTGCATATCAATATCGGCGTTGCGGACGGCGCACTGGGGCGCGATTCCGACGCCGAGCAACAGTTTGTCCAGGCCCTGGCGCTGGCGCCGGACGATTCACAGTCTTACTACTATTACGCACGCTGGCTTTCCGGGCGTGGCCGGATCGGGGAGGCGGCCGCGCTGCTGGAAACCGGGATTCAGAAGAACCGCCTGGATACGCAGTGCCGCACGCTTCTCCTGGAACTTTATCAGCGCCAGATGGCATGGCCGAAATTCGATGCGCTCCTGGCGGATTCCCTGAGCGTGGCGCCCGGCGACGCCGACTTTCTGCGTTTCCGCGCCATGCGGGCAGGCGTGCGGCCGGGAATTCAGACCGCTCAAAACCGCCCCCAGAGGGCGGAAGACTTCCTGAGCCTGTCCCTGACTGATTATTGGGCCGGCCGTTACCAGGACTGTATCGCCGCGGCGCAGCAGGCGCTTCGGCTGAATCCGAATTACGCCGAAGCCTGGAATAACATCGCCGTCGCCTGGAATGCCCAGGGGCGCTACGATCTGGGGATTCAGGCGGCCGAGCAGGCGGTGCGCCTGAAGCCCGATTTCGCGCTGGCGCGGAACAACCTGGCGTGGGCGCGATGGCAGCAGGCGCGCACGGCGGCGCCCATGAAGCAGTTCCATGCGGGTAAAGGGCCTCGCTAAAGGCCTTGTTGGAGCGAACCCGTCTGGGTCGGCAGCCAATCCTGAGCCCGTATCGGTGGATGGATCGGGCAAGTGCGCCGGGTGTCCTTACACTGCGGTGCGGCTTGCTCGGCAGTATGCAGCGAGGTGCTCACACGTCTGCTGCCGACAGCGAACGCTGTAGTGGCCAAATGGCGCCAACCAATCCGGCAGGACGGTGAACGTCTTGCGACAGGATCATATGCCACGCCTCACCCGGATGCATTCATGCTGGTCGTCGTGGCTCTGAGGCAATCGCCGTCCATTTGGCCGATGATCGTGTGATTCCGGCAAATAGGACATCGTCGCGGAAGAAAATCCAGCGGGATCACCCCGGCTCGATGTTGTCTTTTGCTTCGGGCAGTGCGACAAAGAGAATCACGGCCGGCGTGACAGCCGCCGCCGACCGCCCCTGCCGTTCGATCTGAGGACCGGCCCTTCACCCTCCCGGTAAAGTCAGTCTCGAACGAAAAAAGAATACTGCTTTCCGTTGCTGGTCGCGAGCGCTCACTCAGAACATTGGCCGTTTAGGTCCGGAGACGGCGCTACGGCCCGGACGTCGCGGGTCGGGTTAATTCTTTTGGAGAACTTTTCAAGCGGCGCAATCTGATGTAAGCTGGCAACGCCGTAAATCACGATTGCCGGGAATCCCGATCGAGGCAAGTGAAAGTTCCGTTCCAGAGGGAGGGCGAATGAGAGGATCGCGAACTGTTCTGGCCGTTTGCGTCGCTGCGTTTTTGCCGACGACAGCCTTCGCGGACGACGCCCACCTGACCGGCGACACGTACTTCGCCCCGGGCAATCCTGACAACTACGGCGCGGCCAGAACCATCGCGGTCGGCGGTCCCACCGATTTTCAGGGGCTGGTGCAGTTCGATCTGTCCACGCTTCCGGCGGGGACCACAGGGGCCCAGGTCTCTAACGCGAGCCTGCGGCTGTTCGTGGACCAGATCGGCGTTGCGGGCTCGGTGGACGTTTACGCAGCCACTGGCGCCTGGACCGAATCCACCGTTACCGGCTCCGGCTACCCCATCCCCGGGAACCTGGTTGCGCCGAATGTGCCTGTCAGCGTCGCGGGTTCCTACGTTGTCGTCGATGTCACAGCCCAGGTGAAAGCCTGGCTCAACGGGGCGCCCGACTACGGCTTCCTCCTCATGGCCGATCCCACCTCAACGCTGGTCTATTTTGACAGCAAGGAAAACCTGAACACCAGTCATCAGCCGGAACTCGAGGTAAACCTGTTGGGGCCGTCGGGGCCAACCGGGCCAACCGGACCAACCGGTCCGATGGGAGCAACAGGACCGACGGGAGCTACGGGACCGACGGGACTTACCGGTGTCAGCAGCACAGTCACCGGGCCGGCCGGGCCAATGGGGCCGACCGGGCCGACAGGGAACACCGGCCCCACGGGACCCACCGGTTCCACCGGATCTGCGGGAAGCGCCGGAGCGCAGGGCGCCATCGGTCCGACAGGACCTGTCGGCGTTACGGGGCCCACCGGACCTACGGGGGCAACCGGTTCCGCGGGTGCGGCCGGACCTCAGGGTGCTGTGGGCGCGACGGGTCCGCCCGGAAGTCCAGGGGCGACCGGACCCACCGGAGCTGCGGGAGCCGCCGGCGCGGCCGGAGTTACCGGGCCCACCGGTGTTACAGGGCCTATGGGCTCCATGGGTCCGCCCGGATCGCAGGGACCCCAGGGATTGCCGGGATCGCCCGGACCGACCGGCTCCACAGGCCCGGCTGGCGCCACGGGACCGCAGGGGTTATTGCTCAACGCCAGCTATCCCATGGTCAGCCTCGGCAACAACGACCATTCCACCACGAAGGTCGTTATTCCGTCCGGCACAACGGACTCCTTCTTCCTCCTGAACACGACAGCGGACCAGACTTTTGGCGGTCCCTACAATGTCCAACTGCCGCCTGCGACCTCGGCCGGACAGGTGATCGCGGTCCTGCAAACCAACCCCTTCACCGCCGCCTTCACCGACTACTACCCGGCTTCCGGCGACCGGATCCTGGTCGGCAGCAGCGTGACCGCCTCGAACGCGGTGGCCAATTCCAATGGGGAGGACACGAACTTCACCTTCCTGCAGAACGGCGCTAACTGGGCTCAGTTCATATCCGATGGAAACCACAACTGGTACTTGTTGTCGGAGGACCAATAATGAACACGCCGGTGAAATCGAATGCGATCGGGTTCATTGCGGCCGGTCTGGCTCTCTTGCTGCCGGTCGCGGCGCTGGCCGACACGGCGCCGCTGACGGGTGATGCGTACATAAATCCCGGCAGTTCGAGCAAGTTCGGCGCTGCAAAGGGGATCGATGTGGGCGGTTCGCTGCACTCGGAAGGCTTACTGCTCTTCGATCTGAACCATCTGCCGGCGGGCACGAACGGTAGCAGCGTGGCCATGGCAAGACTACGGATCTTCGTGGACACCGTGACCGCGGCGGGCGCCATCGACCTCTACGCGGCAAACGCTCCCTGGTCCGAAAGCACGGTGAATGGCGTAACGCCTCCGGTACCGGGTCCGGGCGCCACGGTGCAGGCTGGAATACCGGTCACCGAGGCTGGAGAATATATTCAGATCGACGTTACCGCCCAGGTTCAGGCGTGGCTGAACGGGAGCCCCTATTACGGGTTCCTTATCACCGCCGAGAACTCCACCAACATTGTTCTGGACAGCAAGGAGAGCACGTTAACCAGCCATCCCGCCGTCCTGGAGATCGATTTGATCGGATCCGCCGGGGCGGTGGGGCCAACCGGACCCACGGGTGCAATGGGCGCAGCGGGACCCACGGGGGCGACCGGTGCGACCGGCACAAACGGCGCCAACGGACCGACTGGACCGACGGGGCCGACGGGCAGCGTCGGCGCAGCGGGGCCGGCTGGCGCAATGGGGCCGACCGGAGCGACCGGGCAGATCGGGCCAACCGGGCCCACAGGCTTCACTGGACCTACCGGCGCAACGGGTCCGACAGGTTCGACTGGCGCCGCCGGTGCGCAAGGTCCGGCCGGACCGACAGGTCCTACTGGGCCGACAGGTCCAACCGGCACAACCGGCCCTGTGGGCGTGTTCGGGCCCAGCGGTCCGACGGGCGCGACGGGAAGTACCGGAGCGCAGGGAGCGGCCGGAGCGCAGGGTGCTTTGGGGCCAACCGGCGTAACTGGCCCCACCGGGAACACCGGTCCCATGGGTGTTAACGGCGCCACCGGCGCAACGGGAGCAGCCGGTGCAACGGGCCCTGCTTTCACGAATTCCTGGTCCCTGGAAGGGCCGGTGGCATCGGGAACCACCATCAGCGACAGCGATTCTCATCGAGCCATCCTGGTGAACAACTCCTCGGCCGCCACCATCACTCTGCCGCACGCGAACAGCGCCGCCGGGAAACTCATCCTCATCCAGGCAGCGGACAACTTTGCCGCCGGGCATACGATTACGATCGGCGTGCAGGGCAGCGATCATATCCTGAACCACAACTCCTTCAGCCCGTCTATGACTGGCCAGGCGTCTTCATGCACGGTCGCCGTGGCGGCGGAGTTTGTCAGCGATGGCACGTCGCTGTGGTATCTCACGCGGCTGGTCGATTACGGCACGTGCGACAACGAGTGAGCGACGAGGGAAAACGAGAATGACTACAAAATCACTCATCGGACCGGCGGTCCTGCTGGTGACGGCCTCGCTCGCGGTTCCGGACTTGTGGGCGGCGGATGCTCCGCTGGTGGGAAACGTCACCATTAGTTCTCTCTCTCCGACGACAAATTTTAACTTCGGGGGGGACGCTCAGACTTTGAATATCAGCCGTGGGAACGCGGGTCTGGTTCAGTTCGACCTGTCCGCGTATCCGACCAATACTGTGGTCGCTGTTGCGTACCTGCAGGTTTTTGCGGATCAGGTATCTACCGCCGGGACGCTGAATTTCACGCTGGTCACGTCGCCGTGGGACGAGGATACCGTGACCTGGGCCACGCAGCCGACGACCGCCGCGAGTCCGTTCGCCTCCGTGGCGGTAAGCACGGCCAATACATTTGTGCTGGTGAATGTCACCACCCAGGTGCAGAACTGGATCGCGAATCCGGCTGCGAATTTCGGCCTGGAGATCGCCGGCATAAGCCGCACTACCGTGCTGCTCGACACGAAAGAGAACACCGGTACCAGTCACAACGCGCAGTTGATCCTCACCACAGTCAGTCCGGCCGGTTCAGGGGGGTTGACAGGACCGGCGGGACCCACAGGGCCCACCGGGGCGACCGGAGCAACAGGATCGACCGGCGCGCCTGGACTGCCTGGATCGACCGGACCCACGGGGCCCACGGGCGCGACTGGCGGCATCGGGCCGACCGGACCGGTCGGCTCGACGGGCGCGACCGGGCCGACCGGCGCAACCGGACCTACCGGACCCATCGGCCCAACCGGATTTCAGGGCGCGGCGGGTGCGGCCGGCGCAATGGGCGCCACTGGAGTGACCGGAGTGACCGGCCCGACAGGTCCTATGGGGCCGACGGGATCCATAGGAGCAATGGGTGCAACCGGGGCCACTGGGCCTACCGGCGCCACCGGCATAACCGGAACCCAGGGAGCTATCGGACCGACCGGCCCCACGGGTTTCACGGGACCCCAGGGTCCGACGGGCAATCGGGGCCCGATGGGCGCGATGGGGAACACCGGCGCTACCGGGCCCGCGGGCGCCCAGGGCGCGCAGGGCGCCAACGGACCGACGGGAAATGTCTTCCCCATGTCCACGGCGCCAATCGGAAACGGAGGCACGATATCCGACACGGACGCCTACATTTACCACCTGGTCGACAACTCCGGCGGAACGCAGAACAGCGCGGAGACCGGGGTCAGCAAAGGCAATCCGGCGACGATTACTTTGCCTCACGCCACCGTGGCCGGGCGGGTTGTGGTCTTGATTGCAACCTGCCGGACCGTCAACCATCTCAATGCCTGTAACGACCCCACCGATCCCAACAATCAGGTCATCGATGGATCGCAGATCTTTGCGAATACCCAGACCGGAGACACCATCATCTATGTGGGCACCGGCGGCGCCGGCAGCTCGAATCCAAGTTCGACACAGGCCGCGGCGCTGGAATTCACGCTGTCGTTGTTTACGGACGGAAACCACCACTGGTACCTTTTCGATCAGGGCCAGTAGACGGCAACATCCTGTCATCCTGTGCATCTTCGGCATCCTCTGCAGCCCATTTTGACTGGCCGCCAGGATTTCTGGCATACTGTACAGGACAGTTTTGGAACAGTCAGTTCACCTCCCGGTTCGCTCGAGTTTTTCCTCAGGCCACTCCGCGGTTGTTACCCCTGCTAATCCGAAGTTGTCAGTCAGGAGTGTATAGTGAGACTTTTCGTAGGAAACCTTCCCTATTCTGCCACCGAGACCGACCTGGAACACTTCTTTTCCGAGGCCGGTGTTACGGTTGACAGCGTGAGCGTTATGCGCGACCGTTTCAGCGGCGAAGCCCGTGGTTTTGGCTTTGTCGAGATCAATAACGATGCCCAGGCCAACCATGCCGTCGAGGCATGCAACGGCCGGGACCTCATGGGCCGTTCCCTCGTGGTGAACGAGGCTCGTCCAATGGCTGCTCGCGAGGGCGGCGGTGGCGGCGGCGGGCGCGGTGGCGACCGCGGCGGATATGGCGGGAACAGACGTAGCGGCGGCGGAGGCGGAGGCGGTGGATATCGCGACCGCTGAAGTAGACAGGTAAACTGATAACCATTCGAGCCGGGCCTGCGGGTCCGGCTTTCGTGTTTTTTGGCCCAGTGAGATTATATCGTGATACGATATTTATGTGAGCGACCACCTGACCGACGCCGAGTTCAGGGCCCTGGCGGACTTCCGATTCCGCATACGTCGATTCCTCAGATTCAGTGAAGATCAGGCGCGCGCCAGCGGTCTGGAGTCGCAGCAGCACCAGCTTCTGCTGGCCATCAAAGGGCTGCCGCCGGACATTCCCCCGACCATCGGCGAACTGGCCTCGCGCATGCTCATCCGGCATCACAGCGCCGTGGAACTGGTGAACCGTCTGGCCGAACACGGCGCGGTGGAGCGCATTCCCGGCGAGGCCGACCACCGCAAAGTTCTGGTCCGCCTCACCAGGAACGGCGAAAGGCTGCTGCACCGTCTCTCGGTAGCGCACCGCGCCGAGCTCGACACCGCAGGCCCGGAGCTGATGGCGGCGCTGGGCGAAGTGCTGTCCCGCTCGCGGCGGGAGGTCAAGGCGAGCACATGAAACACTCGCGAGAGTTCGACAGCCTCGGCGATTTCACCGCTGACATTCGCATTGTGCCCATTTCGCTGCTGGCGGTGATTATCGGCGTCATCGCATCGTACGTGGCGCTGGCGCTGCTGCGCCTGATCGGGTTTTTCACGAACCTGTTCTATTTCCACCGTCTCGGCAGCGCGCTCGTATCGCCTGCCGGCAACCATCTCGGATGGTGGGCGGTTCTGGTCCCAGTGGCTGGAGGACTCATCATCGGCCTGATGGCGCGCTACGGATCGGAACGCATCCGCGGCCATGGCATCCCCGAGGCGATCGAATCCATTCTCATCAGCGGCAGTAAAGTCCAGCCTCGGCTGGCCATACTCAAACCGCTATCCGCGGCCCTGTCGATAGGCACCGGTGGCCCGTTCGGCGCCGAAGGTCCCATCATCATGACCGGCGGCGCGTTCGGCTCCATGATCGCCCAGTTCTTCCGGCTCACCAGCGCCGAGCGCAAGACGCTACTGGTGGCGGGCGCCGCGGCGGGCATGTCGGCCACATTCGCGGCTCCGCTGGCGGCCGTCCTCCTGGCCGTGGAACTGCTGCTGTTCGAATGGAAACCGCGAAGCATGATCCCCGTGGCTATCGCCAGCGCAACTGCCGGCGCGGCGCGGCGATACATCATCGGCCTGGGCCCGCTCTTTCCCGTTCCTGCCCATCCGGTATTCATCGGTCCCGAGGGGCTGTTCGGCTGCGTGCTCTGCGGCGTGCTGGCCGGGGCGCTTTCGGCGCTGCTCACCATCGGCGTATATGCAGCGGAGGATGCCTTCAACAAGCTCCCCATCCACTGGATGTGGTGGCCGGCGATCGGTGGCTTGGCAATCGGCATCGGCGGCATGATCTTCCCACAGGCGCTGGGCGTCGGCTACGACACCATAGGCGCTTTGCTCAAAGGCGACGTGACGCGCAACGTTATCCTGGGCGTGCTGCTGGTGAAGTCCACCATCTGGGTAGTTTCCCTGGGGTCCGGAACCTCCGGCGGCGTGCTGGCGCCGCTGCTGATGATGGGCGGAGCGCTGGGCGGGCTCGAGGCGTCGTTTCTCCCTGGCTTCGGCGCGGGCTTCTGGCCACTGGTGAGCATGGGCGCAATTCTCGGCGGCACTATGCGCTCGCCGTTCACGGGCATCGTGTTCGCCATCGAGCTGACGCACGACATCAATATGGTTCTGCCGCTGCTGGTGGCGTGCACGCTGGCCCACTGCTTTACGGTGCTGCTGCTGAAGCGGTCGATCCTTACCGAGAAGGTGGCGCGCCGCGGGTTTCATCTCAGCCGCGAGTACGCGGTCGATCCGCTGGAGGTGCAGTTCGTCCGCGAGGTGATGCGCACGAATCTTATCGCTTTCCCGGCGGACGGTCTGGTGGAGGACGCGCGCCGGCTCATCAGCGATGGGCGCAGCCCGCGCGGCCAGCACCTCTACCCCGTGATCGACCAGGATCGGCGCATCGTTGGCGTCGTTACGCGAAACGATCTGCGCAACTATGCGGCGCCGGACGGCTCGCTGCCGCCTGCGATCACTGAAATTGCACGGCCCGATCCGGTGGTGGCGCATGTGGATGAACCGCTGCGCGCGGCGGTGTACCGCATGGCGGAGACCGGGTACACGCGCATGCCCGTTGTGGAGGCAGGCAAGGTGGCCGGCATGATTTCGCTCCAGGACATGCTGCGGGCCCGTACGCGCAACCTCACCGAGGAGCGCGAGCGCGAACGGGTATTGCGCATCCGCCTGCCGTTCCGGACCCGTGGGGCAGACGATCGTCTTTCGTCGTCTGCCACTGCCCACAGGACGCCGGCAGGCCACAAAAACCGATGACCTTCCCCACGGGATTGATATGATTCTCGCCAGAGTCATTTTATGAGACAGATTCTCTGGCTGTGCCTTGCTCTTGTCCCCATGGCCCGCGGGGGCGATTTCTATTTGAAACAGGGCGACCGCGTCGTGTTCTACGGTGACAGCATCACCGAGCAGCGGCTGTATACGGCGATCACCGAAACCTACGTCGTCACCCGCTATCCGGACCTCAACGTGTCGTTCGTACATTCCGGCTGGGGCGGCGACCGCGTCACCGGCGGCGGGGGCGGTCCCATAGACGTGCGCCTGCCCAGAGACGTGTTCGCGTACAAGCCCACGGTGATGACCATCATGCTGGGCATGAACGACGGGAATTATGCGCCGGAAACCGAAGCCACCGACCGCACTTTCTTCGACGGCTACAAGCACGTTGTCGAGTCCGCTCGCACGGCTCTGCCCGACGTGCGCATTACGGTGATCCGGCCCTCGCCCTATGACGACGTAACGCGCGCGCCGAACTTCCCCGCGGGCTATAACGACGTGATGGTCAGCTTCGGCAAGTGGATCGCGAATTACGCGAAGCAGCAGAATCTGACCGTGGCGGATCTGAACACCCCGGTGGTGGAAGTGCTCGAAAAGGCGAAGGAGCTGGATCACGAGCACGCGCAGCAAATCGTGCCCGACCGCGTCCACCCGGGACTGTCGGGCCACCTCATCATGGCCGAGCAGTTGCTGAAGTCGTGGAAAGCGCGGGCCGTGGTTGCGGCGGTCGCCATCGATGTCGCCTCGGGCAAGCCGGTGGTGGCGTCGGCGGAACACGGCGCCGTCACCGATCTCACCGGTTCGGGTCCCATCACGTGGACACAGCTCGATGACGCGCTCCCGCTGCCCTTCGTCGAATGGCAATCGGCCTGGGGAACCGGCCCGGTTGAGCTGGTGATTCGCGCCTCCGATGTGGGCGATGCGCTCAACTTCGAGCCGCTGAAGATCACCGGTCTGAAGGACGGCGTTTACACGTTGAAGATCGACGACCAGTCGATCGGCGATTTCAACAGCGATCGGCTGGCGCATGGGGTCAACCTCGGCCTGCTCTCCACGCCCATGGAAAAGCAGGCGGGGAAGGTCTGGGATCTCACGAAGCTGCGCTGCGATATACACAACGACCGCTGGCGCACGGTTCAGGTCCCGCTGGCCTCGTACAGCCTGCCGGAAACAGGGCCGGCGATGGACTCGCTGGATGCGCTGGAGCGCGCCGTGATGGTCCAGCAGCGCGAGGCGGCGCGGCCGAAACCGCATCGGTTCACTCTGACGGCGGTGCAGTAGGCCACACTCCTGTATTCTGGAGTATTCGGAGGCCTCCTCTTTGTTCAACGCCAGAATCAGCGCCGTGGGGTGCTACAGCCCGCCGCGTCTGCTCACCAATTTCGATCTCGAGACGATGGTGGATACCACCAATCAGTGGATTCTCGAGCGCACGGGCATCGAAACGCGGCACATCGCCGATCCGGAAATCGCCACGTCCGACATGGCCGTCGAGGCCGCGAAGGTTGCGCTCAAGCAGCGCGGAATCGACGCTTCGAGCGTCGAAGCGATCATCATCGCCACCGTGACGCCGGACATGATGTTCCCGTCCACGGCGTGCATCGTGCAGGACCACCTCGGCGCGAAAAGCGCGTGGGGCTTCGATCTGATCGCCGCCTGCTGCAGCTTTCTGTACGCGCTGAACACGGCGGCCAACCTCGTGCGGTCGGGCGCGCACCGCAGGATCCTGGTGATCGGGGCGGACACGATGTCGCGCATTATCGATTACACCGATCGCGCCACCTGCATCCTGTTCGGCGACGGCGCCGGCGCTTTCGTGGTGGAACGGGGCGAGGCTGACGAGCCCGGATTTGTCGATTTTCTGGGCGAAGTGGATGGCTCGGGCGGGCAGTATCTCAGGATGCCGGCCGGCGGAAGCCGCATGCCGCCCACCTGCGAGACGGTGCAAAAACGCCTGCACTACGTCAAGCAGGAAGGCCAGCAGGTGTTCAAGTTCGCCGTGCGGCGCATGCATGAGATGTGCCACGAATTACTCGATCGGAACAACCTGAAGGTGTCCGACGTGGGCATGCTGATTCCGCATCAGGCCAACCGGCGCATCATTACGGCCACCGCCGAACGGCTGGGATTGCCGTGCGATCGCGTGATGATCAATATTCAGAAGTACGGCAACACCACTTCGGCCACCATCCCGCTGGCGACGCGCGACGCGATGGCGGAAGGCCGCCTGAAACGTGGCGACCTGATCATGTTCACCGCGGTAGGCGCCGGATATACAGCCGGCGCGTGCCTCTGGCGCTGGGGCATCTAACGAACTCTGTACTACGGGCAGGCTGAAGGCCTGCTCTACTACGGATCGCATTAGCGCCTGTCCAGGCTCGCGACAACAGTGGGGCAGCCTCTCAGGCTGGCCCACAAATCCAGCCTTACTCTTTGCGCACCACCCATGTGGTCATCGAGCGCTGACTCTGCACCACGGTGGTCTTCAGCGGATCGAGCAGCCGCGCGCCGAGTTCGGCCGCCAGCGTTCCGAGCATTTCTTCATCCACCAGATAGCGCTCCGTCCGGTCAGGCAGCGCGAACCGGCGGCCTGCGATGCGCCTTACCTGCTGTTCCATGCCGATGTTCGACGCAAGGCGGCAGAACAGCATGCCGCCAGGGCGCAGCACCCGCCATGTGCTGCGCAGCATCGCCTGGAAATGATCGTCGTCGCGGGCGAAATGAAGCACCGCGCTGCTGAGTACGACATCGGCGAACGCATCCGGGAACGACATTGCTTCGAGCGGCTCAAGGCGAAAATTTTCCGCGGGGAGCGCCGGCGCCAGATCCGCCGCCAGCCGGCGTACGGCGGTGACGGCCTGCGGGTCGGCATCCACGCCGTAGACGTCGTAGCCGTGCCTGAGGAGATAAACCAGATTCCTGCCTGAGCCGCAGCCGGCGTCGAGCACGCGCATGCCCGGCGCGATCCGGCCGCGAAGCATTTGATCGAAGAGGTAGATGTCGATGGCGCCGAAATGTTCCTGAAGGTCGGTCATTCGCGATATAACCATAATGGCGTGTCGAAAGCATTTATGGCGCCCTGTCAAACCAGCGCCGCAATGGCGCTGTTGTGCAGCGTCCTGATCGCGCAGAGCCCGTCACCCTCCGATCCGAACGCGCCGTCGTTCCGGTCGGCGGTGAACCTGGTGACCGTGCCGGTGGTGGTGCGCGACAAGGATGGCCGTGCTGTCCGAGGCCTTCCCAGCGAGGCCTTCGAGCTTCTGGACGAGGGGCGGCCACAGCAGATCGTCAGCTTCTCGCAGGAGACCGCGCCCGCGACGTTTCCGAATCACTTCACCGCGTACGTTTTCGATGACGTATCTACTGTGGAGCCGGCCGAGATCCTGGCCATTCGCGACGCGGCGGCGAACCGGCTCGCTCAGATTTAACCTGGACGAGCGCGTGGCCATCGTCTCCACTTCCTGCCGGGTGCTGCTGGATTTCGGGAACGACGAGGAGAAACTGCAGGCTTCGATCGCCGAACTGCGGAACGCGCCTGTACCGCTCTGCCGCGCGCCGGCAACCGAGCCGCTCGAAATCTCCGTGCTCAGATCGGTGGTCCAGCGCCTGTCCACGCTGCCGGGGCAGCGAAGCATCGTCTTTGTATCGTCCGGTTTTCGTCTGCCACGGGAAGCGCAGCCATCGCTCGACCGGCTGGTCAACTACGCGTCATCCTCGAAGGTTTCCATCGACGTTCTGGAAATCGGACGGCTGTCCCACGGTCCCGGCCAGCGCCCTTCAGGCGAACTCTGGGGTACGTCATCGCAGAACGTCATTCTTCCGGACGGAACCAGCGGCGAGATGGCTCAGCCGAGCGCGACTTATTCGCCCGAGCCGATGCCGCACCCTTCGTCCGGAGATCAGGTCACCGGGGTTCTGCGCGACCTCACGCGCGGGACCGGCGGCGCCCTCGTGGAGGGCGGCAACAAGCTCGACGCCGCGTTCCGCAGGCTCGCGCCGCCGGACTGCTATTACCTGCTGGGATTCATTCCGCAGAACCTCGAAGGCGGCGACAGATTTCACCCGCTGAAGGTCAGGCTGCGGGGCGAGCGCAAACTGTCGGTACAAAGCCGCAGCGGATATTACGCAGCCGCAACCAAACCGCTCGCTAGCGGTCCCGTCTCAACCGGCGTTTCTGAGCCGCGACCGTAAGGGAGTTGGACATGGCCTTTAAAAGGCCGCAATCAGGAGATGAAAAAGCTTCGGCTCCGTGGGGCAGACGATCGGTTTATGTCGTCTGCCTGTTCGAGTGCCCGGGCAATGGCAGACGACAAAACCCGATCGTCTGCCCCACGGGGAGGCGAAGCTACGTTTTCAGGGGAGCGGTTGCACGGCGCTGAAAACTCTTCGCGCGTCGCCGACACGCAATCAATACTTGAACCCGGGCAGATCCACTCGCTTTGCTATGTGATCGCGGATCCAGTGCGCGTCGAAGAACTCCTTCGGGTCGATCTGGACCCCGTCCAGTTGCATGCCGAAGTGGATGTGGTCGCCGCCGGCCATGCCGGTCTCGCCGCTCTTGCCCATGATCTGGCCGCGCTTCACCAGATCGCCCTCGCGGACCGCGAACTCGCTCATGTGCCCGTAAATCGACTGCAGCCCGTAGCCGTGGTCCAGCACAATGCAGTTGCCGTAGATGCCGAGCGGCGCGGCCCACACCACCTTGCCATCGTTCGATGCCTCGACGCCGATGTGCGGCGTGATCGCAAAATCGTAGCCGAGGTGCACTTCCTGATCCACCTTCTTGCCGTGGTAGATATAATTCCGCACGTCGGCGAAGTACGACTCCACCTGGGAATTGTGCTCCTGCAGGAACGGCTGCGACCACAGGAAGCGCGGCTCGGTCTTCACTCGGAGGTCGGACAACGTCTTGTTATTGACCTTGCGCATGTCGCGATTGATCTTCACGAAGCGGTCAATCATGTCGCCCGAGCCGCTCGGGTCGAGCTCATTCACCACCTTCTGCACGAACTTATCGTCCAGCACCAGATCGCGGACGCGATAATGCGGCTGCTCCTTCGGCGGAAAGATGGTCACCATGCGGCCGGTGGCCTCCGCGCCGGTCGGATTGGTCGCGAAGACAACCGGCACGGTGCTGAGCGGCATGTTCCACGGGAACGCGAACAACGAGAACAGACCGGGCTTGCCGCCGGGCATCGGCCAGCTTCGGAACGTGTCATTGCCGACGCGAACTCCCGAATCGGTTACGTATCCACTCACGGTGAACGTCACCAGATCGGCCATGCCCAGATACAGGTAATGTTGGTCGGAATCGACGCTGAGCATGGGCGGCCGCGTCACCACCGTAACGTCGCGGCTGGCGGACGCGCTGGAGCCGCGGAAGTCGTTTGAGGTGACCTCAACCGAGAGAGTGGCCTTGCCATCCTTCAACTGCGGCGTGGTCTTCGTGCCCGCCGTGAAGTTGTAAGTAGCCGCCGGCTGGTGACGTGACCAGAGAATGCGGCGCGCCGGCATACTGGTCGAATAGACATCGTACGTAGCGCCGTTCTGCTCGATGCGCGCGTCGATCCTGCGAATTCCGTGCGGGTCGGTGACATGGATGGTCACCGGCGTGGCCGCGCCGACGGCGGTCAGCGATTGCGGCAGCTCCACCGCGGGAGTCGCCGAAAAGGCCAGCAGGAGGACGACGGGAAGAACAATGATGACGGCGAGGATGATACCGAGGATTCGTAGCACAGAAGCTTCAGCATAACGCGCCGGCGCTTACAGGATCGCTTTCAACCCCGGAATTCGCCGCAGCGCGAACCCGCTCAACAGGAACGTCGCGGTCGCGGCGATCACCGTGCATTCGACGAACTTCACCAGCGGCGGAGCCTGCTCGGCGCTGAGGAGGAACATCGCCGTCGCGATCACCACCGGCGGATGGAACACGTAAACGGCGAATGCGTTGTCCGACATGAATTTCGCGAATGCGCCCTGACGGTTGAAACGCCGCCGGAACCAGACCAGCAGACCGATGGAGAAGCCCACGCAGAAAAACGACTCTTCGAAGCTCGAAACCGCGCTCTGCCTGTGCCAGCCGCCGTTGTAAGGGTCGAGGTTTCCGGTGGACACCGCGCCGCCCAGAATGACATTGGCAAACCAGATGACGAGTCCGGCGGTTGGAGCCGCGATGAACCACGGCCTCGCCAGCTCCCAGCGGATGCGCGTCATCCAGTTGCGCCGGTACGCCTCGATGCCCACGATGAACAGGATCACGTACTGCGAGAAGTAGCAGAGCTGCATGTTCAGAATCGCCGTGCCGATCGGCTGGACGATACGGATCAGGAATGCGCACGCCGAGATCGTCACGATCAGGAGAAATACATCGCGATGGCCGGGAAGCGGCGCGTCGCTCTGCTGGCCTCTCCGGCGCGCCGGGCGCAGTACGCGCGCCAGCGTATAGATGCAGCTGAAGATGAGAAGCGCGACGGCGAACCACATCGGCCCGGTTCCCCACAGGAAGCGGAAATGCGTGAAGTATCGCATCCACCCGCCATAGCCTAACAGGATGTAGTCGATGAACGGCTCGATGGCGAGCATGTAGACCAGCGAGGGCAAGCCCAGGCGGAACATGCGGTCGAGCAGGAACTTCTTCGGTCCTTTGCGGTCGAACGACCCAGGCACGAAGTATCCGGCAATGAAGAACAGCAGCCCCATGAAGAAGGCCTGCAGGTGCGATTGATACAGCCCAAACGTCACCGCTGTACCCAGGCTGAGCTTCGTACGCTCCATGAAATACCAGCGACCGAAGCCGCTGTAGGTGACAGCGGCGTGCATGCTCACGACGAGCACGATCAGGACCCAGCGAACGTTGTCGATGAATTCCAGACGCGGCGCGGGTTTCTGAACCGCCGAAGCTGCGGTCATACTCACGATACGAAACTTACCACGCCGTACGTTCCCCGGGCTTCCTTCTTTACTTCCTTTACTTCCTTTACTTCCTTTACTTCCTGTTCTCCTTGTTACACTACCTTCGATGAAACTTCGCCACGTCGCGCCGCTGCTGTTAACTGCCTTGTGCGCCGCTCCCCGCGATGCGCACTACTCGCCGCTGAAGCAGATCAACCGCGACAACGTGCGCGGGCTGAAGCAAGCGTGGCGTTTCGATTCGGGCGACGAATACGACGGCTCGGAGATCGAGTGCAATCCACTGGTGATCGATGGCGTGCTCTACGCAACCACGCCGCGCCTGCGCGTCATCGCGCTCGATGCCGCCACGGGCAAACTGATCTGGGATTACGATGCGCATCGCGGCGAACTGGTTCACGGCAAGCAGCGCAGCCGCGGGCTCAATTACTGGACCGATGGCCACGAGGCGCGCATCTTCGTGGGCATCGACCAGTACCTTTACGCGCTCGACGCTCACACCGGCCATCCAGTGACCTCGTTTGGCGATGCCGGCCGCGTGGATCTGGAGAAGGGGCTGGGGCGCGACGATCAGGATCTCACCGTGCGCGCCACCAGCCCGGGCGTCGTCTATAAGGACCTGCTGATTCTGGGCTCGCTGGTGGCCGAAGACCTGCCTGCCGCTCTCGGCGACATTCGCGCTTTCGACGTGCGCACGGGCAAAACTCGATGGACCTTCCACACCGTCCCGCGGCCCGGCGAGTTCGGTTATGAGACCTGGCCGAAGGACGCATGGACCTACATCGGCGGCGCGAACTCGTGGGCCGGCCTGACGCTGGATGAGAAGCGCGGCGTCGTGTATGCCCCGACCGGCTCGGCATCGTTCGATTTCTACGGCGCAAATCGCCTCGGCGACGACCTGTTCGCCGACTGCGTGCTGGCGCTGAAGGCCGACACGGGCGAGCGGCTGTGGCATTTCGAGGGCGTCCGCCATGACCTGTGGGACCGCGATTTCCCGACTGCCCCCACGCTCATTCAGGTGAAGCGCGATGGACGCCTGATCGACGCGGTGGCGCAGACGACGAAGTCCGGCTTCGTGTGGGTTCTGGATCGCGACACCGGCAAGCCGCTGTTCCCGTACCGCGAAGTGGACGCGCAGCCGAGCGATGTGGATGGCGAAGCAGCCGCGCCGAAACAGATTCTGCCCACCGTGCCCGCTCCGTTCGCACGGCAGCAACTCACCGAGGATCTGCTGACCACGCGCACCCCCGAAGCGCACGCTGACGCGCTGGAACGCTTCCGCAAGCTGCGCAGCGGGCCGCAGTTCACGCCGCCCAGCTTTGCCGGAACCGTCATCTTTCCCGGGTTCGACGGCGGAGCGGAATGGGGAGGCGCGGCGTGGGACCCTGAAACCGGCCTGCTCTACGTCAATGCGAATGAGATGGCGTGGGTGCTGCGCCTGGTTCCCCGCGGTAAAGCAACCAGCGCCTCTACGGCGAAGGCTTTGTATGCGCAGAACTGTTCGGGGTGCCACCGGCCCGATATGAAAGGGAGCCCGCCCGAGTTTCCATCGTTGGTTCAGATCGGCAAGAAGCTCACGGCGCAACAGGTGACCGCGACGGTGCGCAAAGGCGCGGGCCGCATGCCCGGCTTCGCGCGTCTGGGCGACCCGAAGGTGAACGCCATCGTGCAGTTCCTGATGACTGGCGAAGATGTGGCAGTGCAGGGGCCCGAGGACGTTCATACCGGTGGTCCGGCGCCGCTGAAATACGGTATCGACGGCTACAACCAGTTTCTGGATAAGGACGGCTACCCGGCCATTGCGCCGCCGTGGGGGACGCTGAATGCCATCGACATGAGCACCGGCGAATACGCGTGGAAGATTCCGTTTGGGGAGATACCGGCGCTGGTGGCGAAGGGCATTCGCAACACCGGCAGCCAGAATTATGGCGGTGGCGTGGTGACGGCGGGCGGGCTGCTATTCATCGGCGCGACGGTTTTTGACCGTGTGTTCCACGCATTCGACAAGAGCACGGGCAGGCTGCTGTGGGAGACGAGGCTCCCGGCGTCGGCTACGGCGACTCCCGCCGTGTACGAGGTGAACGGCCGCGAATATGTAGTGACGGCCGCGGGCGGCGGCAAGTGGGGCGCTCCGAGCGGCGGCAGCTACGTGGCCTTCACGCTTCAGTAGAGCAGGCTTTTAGCCTGCATCTATCTTGTGCAGGGAACATCATGTGCCGCGGCCCTTCCGTAACTCCTGTGTTTTCAATGTCGAAAATCGCCGGAGGAACATAATGTGCCGTTGTGCTCAGGAAAGTGCAGGCTAAAAGCCTGCTCTACCGGGGTTCTCCAGTGCGCCCACCCTGTCCATCTCCAGCACGATATCGCCGTCGTCGTCGATGCGGAACGCGGGAGCGAAGCGGGTGTCCCAGACGATCTCGTCGTAGCGGTAGGAATAGCGCGAGAACACCGTCTGGCTGAAGGTGTCGTCAAACCCCTTCACCAGAATCAGCAGCTCGGCCTGGAGTTGTTCCAGGTCGGCTGGGGTTTTGCCATTCAGCGGACTGTCCTCCTCAATGGGGTGCACCACGGTCCAGGTGAGCGGAAAGAACACCACCGAGTCGCGCTCCAGCCTGAGCAGGTCGAACTTCCGCTGTCTGCGGCCGTCTTTCTGTATGACGGTCATCAGCATGACGCGCGCGCCCAGCTCCATGATGTTGTTGCGCCGCTCGTTCACAATGCGGAACTGCAGGCTGGAGCCGGTCTGGTAGGGCGCGACAATCGCGTTGCCGCTGTAGCGAATGCGCGCCGACGGGCGGGAGATGCGCCCCAGCAGCAGTCCAGTGCCCACCGCAAAAGCCATCAGTCCCAGCAGCGCTTCGAGGCTGGCGACAAAGTTCGCCGCCACCCCGCGCGGCAGAAGACCGCCGTAGCCAACAGTGGTCAGGGTCTGCGCGCTGAAGAAGAAGTCGTTCAGGAAACGGTGGAATTCGTCCGTAGCCACGCCGCCCTGTAACTGGGACGCGTCCAGCTCGAAATACGCCAGGGCGAATGCCAGGTTCGCGACGAGCCAGCCCGCCAGGATGATCGAAATGAAACCCGGCCAGCTCATGTTGATCAGGGTCAGCCAGGGGTGAAACGCCCGCCACGATTCGCCTTCGCGGCGAACGTTGAACGTGCCGTTTCGGTTGATTGCTCTGGTGAGGGTGTTGCCGAACTGATTTGTTAACCCGGGATCGTAGGACGGCTTTTCCATATCTGACGATGGTAGCCCGGACCCGCGCCCGTTTACTGAACTGGTGAATACGGCGCGGCTTTGAACAGAGAGATCTGGATGATACTGGCGATCTCGCCGTGCTTCTCCACCGACTCTCGCCGCACCTTGATCCATTCCGGATCGGCCGAAAACACGGCCCATGCTTTCTCGCGCGCGGCCAGACTATCGAAGGGAATCAGGTAGGTCAGGTTCGGCAGGTTGGACCCGAACACCGTCGACGTATAGAACAGCGGATGTATGCCCGAGCGCTGGAAGATGCGCACCTCGGGGCCCGCGAAACGCTCGTGCAGCGCGGCCAGTTGCGTCCACGTCGGCGAGTGATACGTGCGCAGCTCGAAGATGCGCGGCGATGCCGGGCGCTCCACCGTGTGAATCTCGGGCGAGTATTCCGTCGCTTCGAGTAGCGACGACGACGTGGATTCGTAAGGGGCGTTCGGCGCGCCCTCCCACTTGCCAACCGCTTCGGCGTATCCGGCCTGCCCGTGGAGCCGCGAGTACAGCGACAACGCATCCGCGCCCGACGGGAACCCGAGAACGATAGCCGACTGCGGCAGGTGAGCCGCGATGATGGCATCCAGCATCAGGATGGGACCGGCATGCACCTTCCGCGCTGCCGGAAGAAATCCGTTGGCGAGAAAGTCGCTCAGGCGGCCGGTCTGGTCGCCATTCTTCATGAACACGTTCTCGATGGTGTAGAAGCGCGTTGCGGGGTTAGTGGCCGCCTCGAAACCACCCACCGCGCCCACCGCCCCGAGTGCCTGGAGAAACGATCGCCTGATCATGATCACCAGACGTGAGTGGCGACGATCTCCGGCGCGCCGGAGCTTCCGCGAATCACCTGAGCGCTGAGCACGATCTGTATATTCCGATGCTCCCAGCCACGCGGAGCCACGCGATCCAGTTCAGCCATGTACGAGTCGGAGGTGAGGAACTCGCCAGCCGCCAGCGTCCCGTACCGGGTGATTCCGGCAGCGACGATAACCGGTTGTTTGGTAGTGCGGTCCAGCACCCGCGAAACGATCGCGTAATCCCGTCCAAGCTGCAAATACGGCGTGTACCAGTTCACCGTCCAGTCGCTCCGCGACGGATTGCGGCTGTCTCTGATATACGAAACGCCACGCGGCATTTCCAACTCGAAGCGGAAGCGGAGCGGGCCGGTGAGCCGCAGCGTCCAGTCATTGTCGAAGGCGCCGATGAGAATAGTCGGCCCCTCCGTCAGGTCGGCGAGAGTGGCCGAGGCCTCCTGCAGGATCTGTAAATGCTTACCCTTCGCGCGCAGGAGGCCCGTCAGCCTGGCCAGCGTAAGAGCGTCGGAGAAGGCCACCTTCTGCTGTTCGGAGCGGTGCAGATCGATGAGCGTCCGCTGCTCCTGCGCGGATGTCGGTGGATCGACGCCGGGGCTCGGGACTTTCTCCGTGCTGCCGATACACAGTGCCGCCCGATTGGGCGCATTCACGACGGGCGCCCAGAAACGATCGGTCGGCGAGGGCCTGGGGGCCGGCCACAACCGCACCGCCGCGACTCCCAGCAAAATGCCGACAGCCAGCGTCGCCGCGAGCGGGAGCAGACTCCGCTGTTTGCGCGGCGGTTCAGGCGGGACGATGACCTCCGTCACCGTTCGCGGTTGGGCAATCCGGAACAGAGGAACGTACGAGCCCGATGGCAACTCGATGATGATTTCCGCCAACGCGCCGTCGTCAAGGTAATACTGCTGGAGCCTTTTCCGGACTTCTCCCGCCGTAGTCCGCACGACGTGATCGACGTTTGTGTCGTACTGGGGCTCCCGGCCGAAGACCTGAATGCCGAGCGTCCGCTCTTTCAGGCACTCGGACGGGTTGTCGAGCGTGGTTTCAACAACATAACGAAGGAGCCTGGGGTAGCGTCTGCTGTTGGTAAAGAGAGGGTGGGCCAGGACGCGCTCAAGCTGCGCGCGCACCCGATCACGGTCGGCTTCCGTTTCCGGAAAAGGTGCAGCGGAAATCGGTGTGCCTGGATCGGAAATTCTGGGTAAGGCCATGCCCGCACGCATTATATCATCGGGACCGGCTGGCGACGTATCACGTAAATCTCTGAATGCCAATGGCTTTCACCCGGGACGCCGTTCGGGACGGTCCTCACGCTCCCAGGACCTTGTTTCGCTCCTCTAAATCGGTTTCACTGGTATATCGAAATCCCGGATACTGGGGGCAGTACCAGCGCAATGTCTGCAAATGAGCCAGGAATCTCTCGCATCGCCGGCACGGATCGCCGTAGCTGGCTGAAAGGGGCCGGGCTGCTTGCGGCAACGGCCGCATCGCAACATTCCCTTCCGGCTGCGATAACCGAAACAACGCCGGCAGCCAACGCCGTAATCGACCGCGTAGTAGCCGCCGATTCCCGTAACATTGTTGAAACAACCGCGGGCAAGGTGCGCGGTTATAGTCGAAACGGTATTCACACCTTCAAGGGCATTCCGTATGGCGCGTCCACCGACGGCAAGGGCCGCTTCATGCCGCCCGAAAAGCCGGAGCCGTGGACCGGGGTCAGGAGTTCGCTGCACTTCGGCCATCTCTGCCCGCAATTCGCCCGGGAGGGCTGGAAGTACGACGAGAACTCGTTCATGTTCGACTGGGACGACGGGCAGCCTGGCGAAGATTGCCTGCGCGTCAATATCTGGACTCCGGGCATCAACGACAACCGCAAGCGGCCGGTGATGGTGTGGCTGCATGGCGGAGGTTTCTCGGCCGGCTCGGGGCAGGAGCTGAAAGCCTATGACGGCGAGAACCTGGCGCATCGCGGCGACGTGGTCGTCGTATCGCTCAATCACCGGCTGAACACGTTCGGCCATCTCGATCTGTCGCAGTTTGGCGAAAAATACGCGAGCTCGGCCAACGTGGGCATGCTCGACATCGAATTCGCTCTGCGCTGGGTGCGCGATAATATCGCCAACTTTGGCGGCGATCCCGGCGCAGTGATGATCTTCGGGCAGTCGGGCGGCGGCGGCAAGGTGGGCACGCTCATGGCCATGCCGTCGGCGCGCGGCCTGTTCCATCGCGCCGGAATCCAGAGCGGCTCAATGCTGCGCGTCGGCGAGCCGGCTGACTCCGCTAAGCTCGCTGCGGCGGTTCTGGAAGAGCTGGGCATCTCGCGCGGCGACGTGGACAAGCTGCAGAGCGTTCCGGTGGATGCGCTTCTCACCGCGGCCCAAACCGCGCAGCGCAAGCTGTCTCCCCGGCCGAGTGGCCCGCCGGATTTCCGCCACCTGAGCAGGATGCTCGGCTGGTCGCCGGTGGTGGATGGCAAAGTGATTCCCACGCAGATATTCGATCCCGAAGCGCCTGCGGTGTCGGCGGACGTGCCGTTGCTGGTGGGCACGGTGCTGAACGAGTTCGTGAATGGCATCGATCATCCCGATGCGTTCACGATGACCGGCGAACAGCTTGCCGACCGCGTGAAGCCGATGTACGGCGACAAGACCGGCGAGGTAATCAAAACAGTCCGCGCCGGACATCCGGGCGCGCGGCCGTTCGATCTGTACTCCATCATCATGGCGTCGTCGGTGCGGAGCAGCGCCGTGACGCAGGCGCGACGCAAAGCGGCTCAGGGCAAGGCTCCCGCGTACCTGTATTGGTTCACCTGGCAGACTCCGATCCTGGACGGACGGCCGATGGCCTTCCACTGCTCGGAACTTAGCTTCTGCTTCTACAACACCGATCGCTGTGAAGCCATGACCGGGGGCGGCGCTCGGGCGCGCGCGCTGGGCGCAAAGGTCGCCGATGCGTGGATCCGTTTCGCCCACAAAGGAGATCCGAATCACCCCGGGCTGCCGCACTGGCCGGCGTTCAACGCCGAACAGACGCAGACCATGATCTTCGACGATCGCTGCCAGATGAAGAACGACCCCGACGGCCCCGAGCGGCGGTTGATGGATTCGCTGGGATAGTAATGCAGGCTAGAAGCCTGCTCTACTTCCGACCGAGAACAGTAGAGCAGGCTTTCAAGCCTGCACAGTCAGGACATAACCAAATGATCAGAATCTCTCGCCTTTTTCTTTCGTTTACTCTCATCGCCGCAACTGCGCTCGCGCAGTCGCCCTGGATGGACAAGAGCCTCTCTCCCGACCAGCGCGCCGATCTGCTGGTGAAACAGATGACCCTCGACGAAAAGATCTCCCTTCTGCATGCAGATGGCTGGGAGACGTTGCTGGGCGGTCCCGCCAAACTGCCCGCCCGAGCGCTTGGCAACGCCGGTTTCATCCCCGGGATACCGCGCCTCGGAATTCCCGACATTCAGATGGCCGATGCCGCCGTGGGCGTGACGCATTCCGCGGCATTCGGCCGCTATTCCACGCCGCTGCCGTCGGCTATCGCCGAAGCGTCGAGCTGGGATCTCAATGTCGCGCGCGAGTATGGGGCGCTCATCGGCCGTGAACTGCGCGATCAGGGCTACACCATGACGCTCGGCGGCGGCGTCAATCTGACGCGTGAAGCGCGCAACGGGCGCAACTTCGAGTATCGCGGCGAAGATCCGGTACTGGCAGGGATGATCGACGGCGCCGACATGAAGGCGCTACAGGAGCAGGGCATCGTCGGCGACCTGAAGCACTACGCCATGAACGATCAGGAAAGCGGCCGGTCATACGTCAATGTGAAGGCGGGCAAACGCGCCATGCGCGAGAGCGATCTGCTGGCCTTCGAAATCGCTCTGAAGGAATCCAACGCGGGCGCGGTGATGTGCTCGTACAACCTGGTGAACGGGGATTACGCCTGCGAGAACAACTACCTGCTCAACGAACTGCTGAAGAAGGATTGGGGCTTTCAGGGCTTCGTGGTCTCCGACTGGAGCGCGACGCACAGCACCGTCAAGGCCGCGATGGCCGGACTCGATATGCAGATGCCGGAAGCCAGTTTTTTCGGCGCCCCGCTGAAAAAAGCCGTGGAAAGTGGCGATGTGCCGATGGCCCGCCTCGACAACATGGTGCATCGCCTGCTTCGAAGCGAGTTCGCGGTGGGCCTGTTCGATAACCCGCCGGACCGCCGTGTGCCTGACGTGTTTCACGGGCTCGAGGTGGCGGAGCGGATTGCCGGGCAGACCATGGTCCTGCTGAAGAACGCGGACGCCCAGTTACCGCTGGAGGCCGCGAAGGTCCATTCCATCGCGGTGATCGGTTCGCATGCCGACGTCGGCGTGCCGTCCGGCGGCGGCTCGGCTCAGGTGGATCCTATTGGCGGCAATGCCCTGGATCACCCCGACCCGCAAACGTTCGGTTACGTCGTGTGGCATCGCTCGTCGCCGTTGAAGGCGATTCGCGCGAAAGCGCCGGGCGCGAAGGTGGAATTCGACGCCGGCACGGACCTGAATGCCGCCGCGGCGCTGGCGAAGTCTTCGGACGTCGCGGTGGTCTTTGTCAATCAGGTCACCAGCGAAGGAAGCGACGTGCCGAGCCTGTCGCTGCCGAACAAGCAGGACGCGCTGGTGAGCGCCGTCGCCGCGGCCAATCCGCACACCATCGTGGTAATCGAGTCGGGCGGTCCGGTCACGATGCCGTGGATCGACCAGGTCTCGGGCGTTCTGGAAGCGTGGTACCCGGGGACCCGTGGCGGCGAGGCGATTGCCGGCATCCTGTTTGGCGATGTGAATCCGTCGGCGAAACTGCCCGTGACCTTCGCGAAATCGGAAGCGGACCTGCCGCATCCTCAGGAGCAGTTGCAGCCGCCGCCGCGTCCCGGTGCGGGCGACGAACAACCGGTGTTTCCCGGCGCTCCCTGGATCGGCAACACCAGGCGCTTCGATATCTCTTACGACGAGGGACTACTGGTTGGCTACAAGTGGTTCGACGCACGCGACAAACAGCCGCTGTTCCCGTTCGGCTACGGGCTGTCTTATACCAGTTACGCTTACTCGAATCTGAAGGCGTCGCCGTCGCAGGTGTCCTTCGAGGTGAAGAACACAGGCGCGCGCGCCGGGTCCGAGATCGCCGAGGTGTACGCTACGCTGCCCCAGGCAGCCGCGGAGCCGTTCCGTCGGCTGATCGCTTTCACGAAGGTCCCGCTCGCGCCGGGCGAGTCGAAATCGGTGACGCTCGATCTGAACCCGAAATATCTGTCTATCTTCAATGAGGCCAAAGATGGGTGGGAGCTGGTATCGGGCGACTATTGGATTCAGGTGGGCGGCTCATCGCGCGACCTGCCGCTGCGCGCAAGCGTGCACATCGAGTAAATCGGTTACGGAGGCCGCGCGTCGAGCTGTGGCGCTGCCGGCACGCGTTTCACTCAAGGATTGCTTCCGGATTGCGGACGACCCGTCCCCTATCCGGTCCCCGCTGGTTCGACGACTATGACCACGTGTCCTTTCTTGCGCCCGGTCTCCACGTACCGGTAAGCCTCTGCGATCTGCGCCAGCGGATAGCGTCTATCTATCACTGTCCTGAGGACTCCGGCCTCGATGAGCCCCTTGAGGAAACACTGATCTTCGAGGGCGCCACGCGCCACTCCCCCAGTGACTTTGGCGGCGCCCGTTATGGAAATCCACTTCCCTCGAAGCATCGACCCAAGAATCCACGCCATCCCTCCGGCGGTCCCCACACGGACATAGAAACCGCCGCGCTTCAGGGCTTTCAGGCTGCGCGAGAACCCGCTCTTGCCCACCGTATCGAAGACGATGTCGTAGACGCGGCCAGCCCTCGAGAAGTCCTCCCTGGTATAGTCGACCACCTCGTCCGCGCCGAGAGACTTCACCAGGTCCAGGTTGGCGGTGCTGCATACCCCCGTGACGCGCGCCCCGAAATGCTTCGCCAATTGAACCGCGAAAACTCCGACACTCCCGCTCGCTCCGTAGATGAGCACGTTCTCTCCGGCCTGGATCCTGGCTTCCCTCAGGAAATACAAGGCTGTAATCCCGCCAAACATGACCGCCGCAGCTTCCTCAAGCGTCATGTTGACCGGCTTGATTGCCAGTCCATCTTCGGGCGCGCATACGTACTCGGCATGACTGCCGAACCTGAACCCGTTCGACCCGAACACCTGGTCGCCCACGGCGAACCGGGTCACGGCCTTGCCCATCGACTCGATCGTGCCGGCGAACTCCATCCCCAGTATGTTGACCTTCGTGGGCCTCCATAGGCCGTTCATCACTCTTATTGGGAATGGATCGGCCTTTCTCAGCCTCCAGTCCGCCGCGCTAACCGTCGTGGCATGGACGCGAACCAGGACTTCATCGTCCCTGGGAGCCGGTCTGGCGACGTCTCTGACCTGGACCACGTCGGGAGGCCCGTATCTGCTGTAGACAGCGGCTTTCATATAGAGACACCTACGAGGGTCGCGAAAGTTCCACCTGCGTCATTCCGCTCCGATCGCGGATAGGATTTCGTAAGGAGCCGAGTCTTACGCCTGTTGACAGCGGCATGTGAATGAGTGAGCTAAGTTTACTCCATCAGGAGACGGGTCGTGGCTGGAATACGGGCCAACCGGAAGGTGGCGGGCACAATCAACGCGACGTTCCCCGCAGCAGCCGGCGAGCCGTTCCGGAGGCTGGTGGCCTTACACGCGATTAACGGACCACCGACGCTCGCCGCCTGTCCCGCATGTCGGCTATCGTCGTCAAGCACATAGGCCGATAAGGTGTATGGACCTCTGATCCATGCGTAGGATGCGAAGGCCGGGGCGGCGCAGCCTGGTTGCGGGCGGTTTTGTGGCCATTGCCGCGCTCCTTTGCCTCGAGGTCTGGCTCAATGCGCGTTCCGAGCGACGCGTCGCGGTCACCGCGGCGGAGGTGTTCCACCGGAAAGCGGGCACTTCGAGCAGCCTGCCCGAGGCGCGCATTCAAGGCGTAGTTACCTATTCCGATCCGGCGAATAATTTGCTGTTCGTCCAGGACGCCACGGGCGGAGTGCGCGCGAGCCCTGGCGAGGACGGGGTGAAGCTCTCGCCCGGAGATCGGGTCACGCTCACAGGCGTGGTGAGCGACGATCAACTCGCACCGATCATCCTGAATCCCCGGATCGTGGTACGGGGGCACGGCGCGCTTCCCGCAGCCCGCTTCGTGTCGCCGGCTTCCTTCGGAAAGCCGGAAGTGGAGAACCGCCTGGTGACGGTGGAAGGCGTGGTGCAGCGCGCCCATGGACGGCAGAGCGGCGGCCTCGATGTGAGGATCAGTCAGAACGGAACCCCGGTGGATGTGTACTGCCAGAAGTACAGCGGGACGGTGGGGGATGAACTCGACCGGCGGGTCCGCATTCTGGGCGTCGCGACGTCGGAGCTGGACATTCAGTTAAAGCCTGTAGGGCGAACGATCTGGGCCGACTCGTGGGCGGATACGATTCACCTCGATCCTCCCCGGTCGCCGCGTACCGCGCCGCTGGTTACGGTGGCCGGTCTGTTGAACCTGCCCGCGAGGCGTCTTCCGGAGCGGCGTGTCCGCGTTCATGGAACTCTGGAGGCCGCCGGAGAGGCGGGCGCTTTCCTGATCCGTGACGGCAGCGGCTCGCTCAGGGTGGAGTTCGACGCCAGCAACGTCTTTCATCCCGGCGGCGACGCCGAGGTGGCCGGTTTTCTACAGCGCGATTCGAACGGCCTGTCGCTGGACAGCGCGAGAACGGTAGTCGACAGAATCGCGGAGCGCGATGCCGCAAGGCCGGTTCTGACCAGTATTCACCAGGTGCGCGCTCTGTCGCCCATCGAGGCGATTCGCAGGTATCCGGTGCATGTCCGGGGCACGGTGACCTACTACGACCCGGCGGGCTTCATGGTTTTCATCGAGGATGACGAAGACGGCATTTACGTGAACCCACACGATCTGCCGGTTACCGGAATACGCGTGGGAGACCTTGTGGATGTGCGCGGCGTTTCGCAGCCCGGCAACTTTGCGCCAACTCTGGGCGAACCGCGCGTGCTCGTGATCGCGCACAACAGACCGCTGCCGCATCGCGAGACGTCTCTCGACCGCGTGCTGGTTGGCGCGGAGGACAGCCGGCTGGTGCAACTCGAGGGCGTCATACACGCGATCGGCATGAAGCACGGCGCAGCCGTTCTCGACCTCGTGCAGGCGGGACGGCATTGTAATGTTGCCGTTCCGGGCCTGGCCGATCCGGACCGTCTGCTGGACGCTCGCGTCGCGATCAGAGGCGTGTGCGGCACCCTCTACAATGAGCGCCGCCAGCTGATCGGCATCCAGGTGTTCGCCCCCGGACCCGACGACGTGCGCGTGATCGAGCCGCCCAGCCCGGGCGCGCTCGTCTCAGTGGACCGCATCCTCGATTTCGCGGCGAACCGCTTCCCGGGCCACCGCGTACGCGTCCACGGAATCGTCACGCATGCCGGCGGCACGACGGTCTTTGTCCGCGATGCCGACAATGGCATCAAGGTGCACCTGCTCGCACGATCTTTTCTGATGCCGGGGGATCTGGTGGAGGTGACCGGCTATCCGAAGGCCGACCGCCCGGGACCGCTGCTGGAGGATGCTTCGGTAAACAAAACCGGTTCCGGCCGGCCGCCGGTCCCAGTGGTTACGAGCGCACAGGAGCTGGTGCGTGGATTGCACGCCAATCAGCTCGTACAGGTGGACGCCTACCTACGCGAAGCCAACTCCAGCGCCGCCGAGGAACTGCTGGAACTGCAGTCGGGCAGCGCGATCTTTCATGCGCTGTTCGATAAGACCTCGGGACAGCGCCTCGAACTCGAGGCCGGTTCGAAGCTTCGCTTAACGGGAATCTTCGACGCACAGTCGTGGCAGCCGTCCACGCGCACCAGAACGTCCGATTTTCATCTCCTGTTGCGCTCCGGCTCCGATATCATCATCCTGGATGGCGCGCCGTGGTGGACGACCGGCCGGGCGCTGCAGGTGATTGGCGTGGCCAATCTGCTGGCCCTGATTGCATTCGGCTGGGCGTTCGTCCTGCGCCGAAAAGTGCAGGAGCAGACCGCAACCATCCGCCGGAAACTGGCAACAGAGGCCGCTCTGAAGCTGGCCGCTGAAGCGGCGAGCCGCGCCAAAAGCGAGTTCCTGGCCAACATGAGCCACGAGATTCGCACGCCGATGAACGGCATTCTGGGGATGACGGAACTCACGCTCGACCCCGGCCTGACTCCGGCCGAGCAGCGCGAGAACCTGGTTGCAGTGAAGTCCTCCGCCGAATCGCTGCTGACCATCCTCAACGACATTCTGGACTTCTCGAAAATCGAAGCCGGCAAGCTCGAGCTGGAATCGCTCGACTTCAATCTGCGCGAGCATCTGGAGGATTTCATCCGCAGCATTGCCTTGAAAGCTCATGAGAAGGGCCTGGAGCTGCTCTGCGAATTTGCTCCCGATGTGCCCGAGAACATTACCGGCGATCCGGTCCGCCTTCGCCAGATCACGCTGAACCTGGTGGCTAATGCCATCAAATTCACCAGCCAGGGCGAGGTGCGAATCGCGGTGACTACCGCCACGAGGGACGAACGGGAAGCGACGCTGCATTTCGCCGTTCGGGATACCGGAATCGGCATCCCGCCGGAGAAAAAGGCAGCGATTTTCGACGCGTTCACGCAGGCGGACGCTTCCACCACGCGAAAGTACGGCGGTACCGGACTGGGTCTTACCATTTCATCGCGCCTGGTGGAAGCGATGGGCGGGCGAATCTGGGTGGAGAGCGAACCGGGAAAAGGGAGCGAGTTCCACTTCACTGCGCGATTCGGCCTCGCGGAGTCGGCCGTTTCCGCGCCGGCGCCGGCGGAAGAAGGTTGCCTGCAAGGAGCGTCCGTGTTGGTGGTGGACGACAATGCCACGAACCGGCGCATCGTTGCCGAGACCGTGAAGCTGTGGGGAATGATCCCGGTGTTGGCGTGCGGCGGGGCCGAGGCTCTGGCCATGGTGCGTCAGGCCAGGTCGAATGGCTCGCCTTTTCCGCTGATGCTCAGCGACACGCAGATGCCCGGGATGGATGGATACGACCTGCTCAGGCACATTATGGATGAATTCGGACCGGAGGCGCCGCGCGTGGTCCTGCTGACCTCAACCGGGCAGGGGCGCGCGGGCGCCCGTAATCTGGGCGCGGCGGGGTGTTTGGCGAAACCGGTCAGCCGGGCGGAGTTGCGGTCCGCGATTCTGGACGCGCTCGGCCGGGTTCCTGTCCGCGGCCCCGCTTCGCCGCCGCCTGAATCACCTGCTCAGGCCACCCGGCGATTGCGGATCCTGGTGGCCGAAGACAATGCGGTGAACCAACAGGTGGCGCGTCGCCTGCTCGAGAAGCGGGGGCATGCAGTGGTGCTGGCTGAGACCGGGAGCGCGGCGTTGCGGGCGATCGATCGCCAGGATTTTGACCTGATCTTCATGGACGTGCAGATGCCGGGAATGGACGGCTTCGAGGCCACGGCAGAGATCCGCAGGCGAGAGAGGAGCAGTGGTGACCACCGCGCTATCGTCGCCATGACCGCGCACGCTATGAAGGGCGATCGCGAACGATGCCTTGCTTCCGGCATGGACGACTACATCGCCAAGCCCCTCCAGATCCGCGAGCTGGACAGAGTCCTGGGAAGCGTCGGGATGGGGGAGCCATCAGGCCGTCGCGCAGCAGACTAATATCGCTCGGTTGTCGAACGGCCCATCACGTGTACACACTATGCCGGAATGCGAAGCCGGCGAGTTACCCTGTTGTTACTCATCCTGGCGGTTCTGTGCGCCGGTCCCGCGCTGTGCAGAACAAGGCACAGGCGCGCGCGCGTGTTGCGGATGGAGGCCACTGCATTCTCGGTGGATTCGAAACCGACGGCGGCCGGCACGGAGGCGCACGATGGCATCGTAGCGGCCGACCCGCATATTCTGCCGCTGGGCACGCGCATCCGCGTGACCAGAGCGGGCGCGTACAGCGGCGTATACACCGTCACCGACAAGGGCGGCGCGGTCAAGGGCCGGCACATTGACGTCTATGTGCCGAGCGCGGCCGAAGCAAAGCAGTTCGGGCGCAAAATCGTACGCGTACAAATTCTCGAGGTCGGAGCGGGCCCGGAGGACGCGCGTGAAAAGGAAGCAGCGGCGGTGCTGCCGGTAACGCCGACCCGGTAACCCCTGCACGGTTCCGGGTCCGCGTAAACTGGTTCGGTTGAACCGCCAGGATACGGCAACCGCAATCTATCTGAAGCTGGCGCGGGTGGCGGCGTCCGTTCTGGGAAGCGCGGACATCGTTGAAAACGTGTGCGTGCGCCGCAGCGTCGCCTCGGGCGAAGTCGTCTTTGGCCGCAGCGATATCGATCTCTCTGTTCTGATCCGCGATGCCGGCGGATCGCTTCTCCATCTCCTGAACCTCTTCCGGGCACTGCGTTGCTCGATACCAATTCTCGGCGAGTGCCTGATCTACGACCATCCCGATACCGAGACCTGGTTTGAGACGGATACCTTTCGCGCTTCCATCGACCGGCGGGCGAGTATCCTGCTCCGCGGTTCGGCGCATCCAATACCGGACCTTCCCGTTCAGCCGGAGCAGGCCGCCCGGCGCTGCGCATTCTGGCTCGATCCATACCTCGCCACCGCCTGGCGCGGCCGCAACGTGCGAAATCTTCGAAAGCTCGCTGTGGAGATGTGGAACGCCGCAGCCACCGCCGAGGGGCGGATCGCGGAGCCCTTCGTGCGCAGGCAGGATGCTCTCGCATGCTGGCGCCGGGACGCCGCTTTCCCGCTCCATGAAACCTCCGATGCCCGCCGCCTTCTGGCCACGTGTTTCCGGATTGCCGCCGGACTGCATCGCTCCATGCTGCCTCCGCTCGAGCCGCTGCGCGAGCCGGTGGTTCTTCGCACTGCGCTGCCGCCCTCGTTCAACGCGCGTACGCTCGTTGTGATTCCGGAGCCGGATGGCGAACTCCCGTCCGCCGCGTCGCGCTCCGATTCGCTGCTGTTCACGCCCGAGGCGCTGCACCTGTATGTGGAGTACGTGAACGCATACGCATCGTGGGCGCTACCGGCTGAACTGGAGACGCTCGGCATCCATCCATCGTTCGCAGCGTTCGAGCGGAGCTGCCGCTTCTATGGCGCGAGTTTTCGTACGCGAGGTCCGGGTTTCGACAGAACATTGCCGTCGACGGCGGTGGCGCGCATGCTGGTGAGCCGTCACGCGGCGGACTCCCTGGCGAGAGGCGAGCGGCCCCAGGCGCCTCCCGCGAAAGTCGTCAGCGCGGCGCGAGCGGTTTCGAGCAGCGTCTCGCGTTATTACCGCGAAGTTTATCCCGGGCTCGCCGCCGAATGCACCGCGCTCTGGAGCGGCCTCGGATGCCGGCGGCCGCGCACGAGTTGAATCAGGGCCTGTTCGAGCCCGCCGGCAATAGCGCGCCAGTCGTGATTCACGACAATGAAGTCCCGAGCCGCGACGCCGATGCGCTGACGCATGTCCCGGCGGCCGGCCAGCAGGTTGATCTGCGCCAGCAATTCGGGGACGCTCTTTCCGGCGATAATAACGTGGCGCCCCGGTTCCATGGCGGTCCCGTGAATACTCTCTGCGAAGGCCACTACGGGCAGGCCGGCGGACATCGCCTCCAGGAGCTTCAACTTGGTCCCGCCTCCGTATTGAATCGGGCAGACGGAGATGTCCGCGGCCTGCAGCCACGCCGAGTAATCCTCGATTATGCCGGTTGCCACGAAATTGCCGTCGCGCAGAGGACTGGAATACAGTGCGCCGATCACCGCGAAGGTGAAACGATCGGTTGAGGCTGCGAGCCGCCGAACCCAGTCGAGGCCGGCGACGTTCGGGGGGACGGCGGTCCCCGCGAAGGTGATCAGCGGTTTCGGTGGCAGGCCGAGATCCAGCTTCAGAGCTTCTTTGCGCCGCCAATCGACCGGGCGGTACAGCTCGGTATCGGCGCCGTTGGGCACGCTCAGGACGCGGGGATTCCCGGCGCTGTAGTGGGCCATCATGTCGAGGCGATCCTCCGGGCTCACTGTAAGGACGAGGTCGGCTCGCTTCACCGCATCCCGTTCCACGCGATCGATATAGCGGAGCCAGAGGTCGCGGCGAACGCCGCGCACGCCCTGCGCGTCGGCGTAGGAGCGGAACTTCGCGGCTTCGACGTTGTGGGATGCATAGACAACCGGCGTCCCCGGCGCCGCATGCGCGCGGCAGAACCCGAACTGCCACGGGAACTCCACCAGAACCAGATCGGCCCAGCGCAGCCATTGGAGCAGCAGTTTCGGACGAAACCCTCGCAACACCGCGCCGCTGAGCAGGGGCGCGCAGACCCAGCTTCGCTCCGCTGCCTGTGACAGAAGGGCCGCGGCGCGGCTGCGGTACTGATATTCGCAGTACCGCGGTTGGATGCTCACCATCCGGTCAGGCCCGCGAGGGAACGGGCGCGATACGGCAACGGAAAATTGCCGGACGTCATGCGCCGGGGCGAGATGTCGCAGGAGGTTGTACATGCGGACCATCGAGCCGCGCACCGGCGGCCACGAGTGGCGCGGCGCAACGTCGAGAATACGCATGTCTCCGTGATTGTAGTTCACTGCCGCAACGTGTGGCAGAGATATTCCTGTGGCGCCTGGACGCGCTCTCGTGTCATGATTCTTCCGAGCCTTTGTGAACCTTGCCGTATCCAGCCCGGTTGAGCTCGCATTCAACGTGTATGGATACCGCTTTCTGTTGCGTTGCTCCGATCCCGACGTGAGAGATGCCATCGCGGCGGATTTCGCTCACTTCCATGTGGACACCGGCGCGGACGCCCCTGCGATCTGCCTTGAAATCGAGCGGCGTGCGCCCGATTATTCGGGTGTTCCGCCGAAAAGCGCGTCGGTTTACACGCCGCGCAACATCGCCATCAGTGACAAAGAGAGAACCTGGATCGATTACTCCGGCAGAGCCCTGGCGGTCTACGATCGCCGGACCGGTTCTTTTCGCATCCGGAGTCTCGACGCCGACCTGCTTTACGAGGCGAGTTACCTGTTTCTGCTGTCCCGAATCGGCGAATTCCTGGACGGGCGCGCCATGCACCGCCTGCATGCGCTGGCCCTGAGCCTGAATGGGCGCGCCATCCTGGTTGTGCTTCCGATGGGCGGTGGCAAGAGCACTCTGGCGGCTTCGCTGTTGCGCGAACCGGATGTGCGATTCCTGTCGGACGACTCCCCGTTTATCGCGCGTGATGGTCGGGTGCATGCGTTCCCGCTGAGAATCGGATTATTGCCGGACGCCGCCGGCGCCGTACCGCCCGCGCGCCTTCGTCGCATCAATCGCATGGAATTCGGTCCGAAGCTGGTGGTGGATTACGACTTCTTTCGCGATCGCGTGGTGGATTCAGCCGAGCCCGGCCTGGTTTTTCTGGGCAGCCGCAATCTGACCTGCGAGTGCCGTGTGGAAGAGGCCGGCCGCATGGAGAGCTACCGGGCCATGGCGGCTAACTGCGTCATCGGACTCGGGCTGTTCCAGGGACTGGAGTTCGTCCTGCACAGGAGCGCATTCGAGCTTGCCGCGAAAAGCGGTGCCGCGTTCTCGCGTCTGCGAAACTGCCGCGCGCTGCTGGGCCGTTCGCGCGTGCTCAGACTATCGCTCGGCAGGGACCGCGAGCGTAACGCCGAGGTGGTCCTGGAAACGGCGAAGCGCTTTCTGTGAGGAGGCGCTGAACTTGTGGGGCGGGCCCCCGGCCTGCGGCCGACGCCCTCGTCGGCCTTTTCGAATTACCGGAGTGCCGGGCCGGGGGCCCGGCGCAGGCGAGGCGCCTGCCCCACAGCTCGCGTGGTCGGCTCCGCGCTAGCTGGCGCGATCAACGTGTAACACAGGGGTGAATCTGCCAGGCCTTACCCGGTAAGCTGACGCCGGAACGCACGACGACATAATCCACGCCCGGAACGCAGGCCTGCATCGGATCGGCGGGCCACCCCGCGGCCATCGTCTGCTGCCAGCGGCGCCACCATTCCTTCGCGTACGAGCCGTAGAAGTTCGCCTGGCCTCCCGATTTCCAATCGACATACAATGCTCGTTCGGCCTCGGCGCGGAAGATACCAGGCCAGAGTGCGCGTTCCGCGTCGGGGAACAGAAAGACGGAATCGGCGGGCGTCGTGCGGCCAAACGCTGTCAGTTCGGCGAGCGCCGGCGTGCGCAGGTTCGGGTAATTCTGAATCTGGCCGATGAGCGGAATGACGAAGAACGGGGCCACGCCCATGGCGAGCAACAGCGGCATGGCTTTGTGCCAGCGTTGCGTCCAGGCGACGGCGGCGGAGGCGACGGCCAGCGCAACCAGCAACAGCATCCGGCGACCGGTGACGAGAGCGTCCGGCATCACCGGCCGGAATACGACGAAAAACCAGAGCACCGCTTCCCATGTTTTTCCGGCGAGCGCGGCGCGAATGCCGGCCGCGGCGGACAGCACGATCATGAAAAGCAGCACGAACAGCACAGCCCGCGCCGGCTGAAGCTGCGGCGCCACGCCCCACTTCAGGACATCCAGCAGCAGCCACGAAACCGGAATGCTGGCGAGGCCCATGGCCGGCAGTCCGATGAGGAACAGGCGCGCCCGCTTCGGCTGTAAGCGCAGAAACGCCAGCATGCCGACGCCCCAGTAAACGACGTACTGCCCGATCACGCCGGCGCCCCACGTGGACACCCAGTTATAGGGCGCGCGAAGGCGCAGGATCTGTTCGATGTCGGGCGGGATGCGCCACGGCAGGCTCTGCTGCTCCACCGCACCCGCCTGCAGCCTGGACGCCGCAATCAGAACGATGGCCGCAATTCCCAGCGGTATCAGCGCGCGGTACCGCCGCTGCGCCACCAGGTATGCGCAGAACAGAATCCAGAACAGAGCCGCGGTGGGCGGATGGTAGAGCACGGCCAGCGAGCCGGCGATGCTCGCCAGCATGTCGTGGTCGCGCGCGTGAAGGCCAACGGCAAGAATGACCAGCGGGAGCGCGAAGGCGCGCGGCACCGGTTCATACTCCACGGTGAGCACCGACGGTCCGGCCACGAGCGCGCCCAATGACGCCACGGCGGCGACGAACAGGGCCAGCTTTCGCGGCAGCGGAATGGCCGAGGCAATCAGGTACAGGCCCAGCACGCCGAGAAAACGCATCACGATCTGCTGCGCCAGCAATGCGGCGTGGAGCGACGCCCGTGTCGCCGCCGAGAGCGCCAGCGTGATCTCGTCGTACAGCGTGAACGCCAGATGCGAGCGCTGAACCACGGCATCGCGCGCCAGCACGTCCGGATTCTGAATATGCTCGAGCAGCGGCGCGTAGATCTGCGTGTCCGACTGCAGCCAGGTATGTCCCGGGAACCAAAACGTGAGGGCGGTGATCAGGGCGGCGAAGACCAGTACAGCCGCTCTGTCCTGCCTCATTTTGCAGGAGTCTTCGCCAGTTGCTGCTGCGCCCACACCCGGGCGGGATTGAGCTGCACCGATTTCTCGATCGCCTTATGCGCCTCGTCTTCCTGATTGTGCCTGCGCAACGCGATGCCTAACCACAACCACGCGTCCGCTGAATTGGAATTCAGCGCGGTGGCCTTACGGAAATCGGCGATGGCCTTGTCCACGCCGCCGCCGAATGCGTCCGGCAGATAGTACATCCCGACCCCGTGACTCAGCCATACATCGGAGGACTTCGGATCGAGCGCGATGGCCTTGTCCACTTCCTCGAGGGCGCACTTACCGTGGCGCAGACCGGCAAGTCCGGCGCTCGATATTGCCTGGCCGCAGAGCGTGCCCAGCGTCCGGTGATATTCCGCCGAATTCGGATTCAGCTCCACCGCGCGCTCGGCCGCGTCGATGCCCGCCTCCGCCGCTGCGAACGCGTGCGGCTTGTCGTGCTGCTCTATGGCCACCTCGGCCACATACGAATCCGCCAGGGCAAGCTGATACTGCGCCGCGGCATCGTTCGGCTTCGTCTTTGCCTCTGCGGCGCTGGTGGCCGCCAGATGATCGAGCGCCGCCCGGTCCTGGCGGTCGCGCGCTTCTCGCAATGTAGTGGTTCCGCCGAGCGCGACGGCGAGGGCAAGGAAGAGGCAGGCTTTCATCAAATCGGTTAGACGAAACTCACCTTGCGCGCGTTGTCGTCCCAGACCGCTTTTTGCCGTGCCGATAGGAAAGCGTGGCCAGGTGGCCGCTGATGGCCGCCTGCTGGCCGATCTCGGGCGGCGCGATCACCTTCGCGTTGCCACGGATCGCCTCCAGCCAGTTGCGAACGTGCGCCTCCACAGCTTTGTTGTCGTTGCCTGGGAGATCCGTGTGCACCTCCTGGCGGGCGGCAATCTGCGGGGGCGTGGCGTCCTGCCCTTTCAGGCGAAACCGCTCGGGATAGAAGTTCAGCGTCTGCCGGTTCAGCACCTCGATGGTTCCCTCGTCGCCGCAGAAATTCTCGCCGTAACCGTAGTGCGCATTGCCCAGGTAGCAACTGTAGTTAATGTGGAACGGGCTCGGGTATTCGTAGAGCGCGCTGAAGGTGTCCGGCACCTCGCGGTCGTCATTCTCGGTCCAGCGGTAGATGCCGCCCGAGGCCATGCAGGTGGTTGGAACGGTCTTGCCGCAAACGAAATTCGTGATGTCGGTCTGATGCACCAGCAGATCGGTGGAGATGCCTCCAGAGTAATCCCAGTAGAGCCGCCACTGGAAATAGCGCTCCTTGCTGAAAGGCCGCTCGGGCGCGGAGCCGAGGAACTTCTGCCAGTCGGTGTTCTCCGGATTCGCGTCGGCGGGAATATCGTAGCGCCAGGAAGGCTGGCCGGGCAAGGCGTTGCGATACCAGAACGCGCGGACATAGTGGATGTTGCCGATCATGCCCTGCGCCACCATCTCCTTCGCTTTGATATAGAGCGAATTGCTCCGGTTCTGAGTGCCCACCTGCACGACTTTGTTCGATTGCCCGGCCGCCTTCACCATCTGCTCGCCTTCCTCGATGGTGTGGGCGAGCGGCTTCTCCACGTAGATGTTCTTGCCGGCTTTAATGGCGGCCATGAACATGGGGAAGTGCAGATGTTCGGGCGTGGAGATAACCACGGCGTCGATATCCGGGGCCGTGAGCATCTCGTGGTAGTCCTCAAATGTCCGCGGCGTATTGCCGCCCATGGTCTGCACGCGATCTTTGGCGCGCGCCAGGTTGTCTGCGTAGGTATCGCAGACGGCAACCACCTGTGCCAGCTCGCTGCTCTGTTTATAGAGCCGCTCCATCAGGTAGTAGCCGCGCGTACCGACGCCGATCCAGCCGATCGTGATTTTATCGCTGGCCGCCAGCGCCGGAACCGCGGTAGCCGCGAGCGCCACGCCCGCCGACGTCCTGACGAATGCCCTACGCGAAACATCGTTGTTCTGCACAGGATTCCCCTCAGCCTTGAGAATAGCAGCGGAGAGACGCGGCGGGCGGCAATGCAGGCTGAAAGCCTGCTCTACTTCCGACCGAGAACAGTAGAGCAGGCTTTCAGCCTAATACCGCAAAGTTTTTGGATCGAGCCCAGGCGGGCTGGGTTGCGGATGGCGGCGCTCGTTAAAACATTTTTACTTGAAAGTGTTCTTAAGTTGGTATACCCTGGGTTTATCCAATGACTGACACCCTCTCTCCCTCCTGTCGTTGACCAAGCCTCCCTCTGCAGCGCTCTTTCGCTGTTCGATACGGTCTTACCAGAAGATTTCCTGCAACAGGCACAAAGGCAGGCAGGCGTGCGCCGTAATAGTTCCGTTTATTCGTCGCGCGTCGTGCTATGGCTCTTAATCGTGCAGCGGCTGTACGGCGGCGTGTCGCTTGAGGCGGCTGTGTTGGAACTGTTGCGTGGGCTGCCGCCCGCCTTGTGGCCGCGCCCCTGTAAGCGCATCCGTGAGTGGCGCGAGGGTGGGCCGCCGCCGTCCTCTAACACGGCAGCCTATAATCAGGCGCGGCAGGCGCTGCCGCTGTCCATGGTGCAACAAAGCTGTGATCGTATTTTCGAGGAACTGGTGGCCCGCATGGATGACCACCGGTCCGCGGACGAGCCGCGTGCCTTTCTGCTGGATGGATCGTCGATGCGCGCCGCACACAGCCCGACGCTGTGCAAGCAGTATCCGCCCGGATCGAATCAGCACGGCGTGGGACACTGGCCGGTATTGCGGGTGCTGGTGGCGCACGATGTGCATACCGGACTGGCTATGCGACCCGAGTGGGGCCCGATGTACGGACCGTCCACCGTCAGCGAGCAAGAACTGTTGGATAAAGCCATGCACCGATTGCCTGCGGGAGCGACAGTGATCGGGGATGCCAACTTCGGCGTCTTTTCAGTGGCCTGGGCCGCGGCGCAGTCCGACCATCCGGTGCTGTTGCGTCTGACCGCGCAGCGCGCGCGGCGTCTTGCCGGAGAGCCTCTGCGGGACGGCATTGATCGGACGGTGCTGTGGAAAGCGAGTCCGGCGGATCGCCGCAGCCACCCGGATCTACCGCCGGGAGCCTGTCTGGAGGGGCGTTTGATCGTGCAGCGAGTCCAGCCGGACAACGGCGGCAAGGCTTTTCTGCTGGCCCTCTTCACCACCCTGCCCGGCTCCGCACAACAGCCTCTGGACTTGTACGGTCAGCGCTGGGCGATCGAAACCGACCTGCGCACGCTGAAGAGTACGTTGTCGCTCGAGCAACTGACCTGCACAACTCCCGACATGGTGGCCAAAGAGATCGACATGGGCATCGCCGCCTACAATCTGGTGCGCGCGGTGACCTGTCTCGCCTCGCGTCAAAGCGGCGTTCCTCCGCGCGGCTACAGCTTCACCAAAGTGCGCAGAATCCTGCAGGTGTTCGGTCCCGCCCTGGCCGCCGCCCCCGATTCCTCAGCGGCCCAGCGCATCTTCGATCAGATCATGCGTTACGTTCAACAAGCGAAATTGCCGCGCCGCAGACGGAAGCGTCCTCCGTCTCCCCGGCAGGTCTGGAAACGGGGAGCCACCTTCCCGCCTCGCAAATCCTGATCCTATGCCACATCGCGATCAAAAAGTTTGCGGCATTAGGCTTTCAGCCTGCGTTTTGGAAGCCGCAGCGAAGCGTGCGCCACACCTCAGCATGAGAGAATGGGAGCAGAGTGCCCGTAAAAGTTCAGGTTCCCAGGCGCGCACTGCTCGTACGGTTCTTCCTGCATCCCCTGGGTAAGGCGTTTCTCGCCGCTTTCGTCGTTTGCTTCACCGCATTCCTGCTGGTGTTCTCGTATTTTTACGTGAAGTACAGCCGCGTCATCGAGGACAAGCTGCAGCAGGGTCCCTTCGCGGCGACGTCCATGCTGTTTGCCTCGCCTCGTTCCGTTGCGGTGGGCGACGCGGAGACGCCGCAGGAAGTGGCGTCGGAGCTGCGACGCAGCGGCTACACGGAATCGGAGAAGAACCGGCTCGGCTATTACACAGTGAAGTCGAATGAAATTGACGTCTATCCCGGCCCCGATTCGTATTTCGAGCCCGAGGGCGGCGTCGTCAAGTTCGAAAATGGCCGCGTCGCGCGGATCATTTCGCTGCGTGACAACACCGAGCGGACCGAGTACCTGCTGGAACCCGAGCTCATCTCGAATCTTTTCGACAAGAACCGGGAACGCCGCCGCCTGGTGAAGTACGCCGATATCCCGGAGGTGCTTCGGGACGCGGTGATCTCGGCGGAGGACAAGCGTTTCTTTCAGCACTCGGGCTTCGATCCGATCCGCATTGTGAAGGCCGCATGGGTGGACATCCGGGAGCGCCGGCGCGCTGAGGGCGCTTCCACGCTGAGCCAGCAGCTTGCCCGCGGCTTCTGGCTCGATCAGAAAAAAACCATCCGGCGCAAGCTGGCCGAGATGATGATTACCCTGCAGCTCGAGCAGAAGCTGACCAAGGAACAGATCTTCGAATACTACGCGAACCAGGTGGATCTGGGGCACCGCGGCAGTTTCGGCGTGCGTGGATTCGGCGAGGCCGCGGAAGTGTACTTCGGGAAGGATCTTAGCCACCTGACCCTGCCGGAGGCGGCCACGCTTGCCGGGCTGATCCAGCGTCCCAGCTACTTTAATCCCTGGCGCTGGCCCGATCGCGCCACCGGTCGCCGCAATATCGTACTCATGCTGATGCGCGAGAACGGGTACATCAACCAGCAGCAATATGACGCTGCCGTTACTGCCCCGCTGGTGCTCGCCCATGGCGGCTCCGAGGCAAACGAAGCGCCGTACTTCATCGATATCGTCAACGACACGCTGGTGGACCAGTTCGAAGGCCGCGATTTCCAGAGCGTGCCTTACCGCGTGTACACCACCCTCGATCTGCAACTCCAGCGGGACGCCGTCGATGCGGTCCGCGACGGCATGGCGGAAGTCGACAAACTGATCGCGCGGCGAAAGAAGAAGGACCCGAAATATCCCGACCCGCAGTGCGCGCTGCTCGCGCTCGATCCGCACACCGGCGAGATCAAAGCGTTCGTGGGAGGCCGCAGTTATGGCGTCAGCCAGTTGGATCACATCGTGGCGAAGCGGCAGCCGGGATCGGTCTTCAAGCCGTTCGTTTATGCCACTGCGCTCGATACGGCGGTGAACGGGGGCTCGCAGGTATTCACGCCGGTTTCGCTGCTGAACGATACGCCCACCACCTTCTGGTTCGACGACAAACCCTACGAGCCGAATAATTTCAAGGGCGAGTTCATGGGCACGGTGACGCTGCGCACCGCCATCGCGCATTCTCTCAACGTCGCGACAGTGCAGCTCGGGCAGGAAGTGGGATTCGCCAACGTGGTGAATTTCGCGCGCCGCTGCGGCCTCAATATGGACATCCATCCGACGCCCGCCGTCGCCCTGGGCGCCTATGAGGTAACGCCCCTCGAAATCGGTGGCGCCTATACCGTCTTCGCCAATCAGGGCTTGTATGTGAAGCCAACCTTCCTCACCAGCCTGCGCGATGAGAACGGCACGGAGATCTTCCACTCCAAGTCGGAGAAACGCACGGTGCTCGATCCCCGAGTGGCGTATCTGATGGTGAGCCTGATGCAGGAAGTGCTGCGCAGCGGGACCGGAGCCGGCGTGCGCGCGCGGGGCTTCACGCTGCCGGCCGCGGGAAAGACCGGCACCTCGCACGATGGCTGGTTCGCCGGCTTCACGTCGAACCTGCTCTGTGTGGTGTGGGTGGGCTTCGACGACGGCCGCGATCTGGATCTGGAGGGCGCTCATTCGGCCCTGCCCATCTGGACCGAGTTCATGAAGCGCGCCACCCAGCACCGCGAGTACCGCAACGTCACCGGCTTTTCACCGCCCGCGGGAGTGGTGGGCGTGCAGATTGATCCGTATTCGGGCCAGTTGGCGACCGCATCGTGTCCGAAGGTGGTGACCGAATACTTCATTGACGGCACGCAGCCGGTGGAGACTTGCGCTCTCCATGGGGGCAGCGGGGCGACGCAGGTGGCGGGTTGGGACACTGGCGCGCCTGCGCAGGGCGGCAACGCTTCGGGCAGGCCTGCGCGGCCGTGGAGCGGTGGTCCTCCGCCGCCGCAGAACGGATCGGCGGCTTCGGCTGCGAACGGAAACCAGCAGCCGCAGAATCCGCCCCAGCAGAAGAAAGGCCTCTTCGGCCGGATCAGGGATATCTTTCGGTAGGTTATTGTTTGTGGAGCGGGCCTTCTGCCCGGTAAATCATAAAATACTAAGGCCGTTCGCGTGATAGGGCCGGCCAGCTTCCCGCAAGGACGTTGTCGTTCCTTAATCGGTTGCTGTGATCAGAGACGATCGCTTAATTACAAGAGAGTGCATACAATCATTTTGCCCCCCAAACGTCCCGGCGGGTCCAACGAGAGTTGGGCTAGCGTTCAGTCGGCTGTCGTCACCGGCGCGAACGGTTCCGGCAAAACCCGGTTTGGAGTCTGGATCGAGGAGAACAACCCGTCTCGACACGTCCATCGAATCGCTGCGCAACGAGCCTTGCATCTGCCGGATCTGGCAAATCCGATGCCGTATGAACGTGCTACATCTCAGCTCTATTACGGTTCATACGAGCCGACCTGGAATGAAATGCAGCATCGACAGAACAAGTTGCAGAGGCGATGGGGAGGGCAACCGGTTCTGCAAATGCTGTCAGACTACGAACTTGTGGTCTCCACGTTATTTGCTGATGAGACCAGACGGAATCGAGAATACACGACTGCCGCACGTACCAGCATTCCGGCTACAAAGCCTTCGGACTGTAGCTTAGATATCCTGCAAAGGATCTGGGCAGCCATATTTCCCCACAGGAAGTTGGTAATTGGGCAAGACCGAATTTCCGCCAGGATACCTGATGACGGCCGTGAGTACGCCGGCAGAATGATGAGCGATGGAGAGCGGGTCGCTTTTTACCTGTTGGGGCAGGTGCTCTGTGCACCTCAGGGAGCCATCGTCGTTATTGACGAGCCGGAAATCCATCTTCATCGGGCTGTTCAGTGTCCACTTTTTGACGAGGCGGAGAAAACTCGCCCGGACTGCACTTTTGTCTACGTTACTCATGACCTGGACTTCGCGGGCACCCGGAGTGGCGCCCGAAAGATTTGGACTAGGACCTATGATGGCGCTCACTGGGAGTGGGATGAAATAGAGCCGTCAACTCAACTTCCTGACGAGTTGGTTCTTCAAGTTCTCGGTAACCGCCGCCCTGTGCTCTTCGTCGAAGGAGACTCAAACAGCCTTGACATCGCGCTCTACCGCGCTTTGTATCCCGATAAGCTCATCTTTCCTATGGCCTCTTGTCAACAGGTCGTCGGTGCCCGGCGCGGAATGCAAGAGCTCGGTTCGTTGCACAACCTCACCATCGACGGCTTGGTGGACCGGGACCATAGAGGCAACGACGAGATTGCCGCATTACGAGCTGGAGGCATCAAAGTTGCCGACGTAGCTGAAGTAGAGAACCTGTTCTGCATTCCTGCCGTCCTCCTTGCCGCAGCTAATCAACTGAATGTCCCCAACCCTGAGGACATGGTACAGACCGCGCGGGCTCGGGTACTTTCAGAACTTCGGAAAGCCGTTGACGCCCAAGTCGCCGCTCGCGCAATTGCCGAGATTCAGTTCAGGCTGAATGGATTCGGGCCAAAGGCCGGAAAGGCAGACACGTCCACGATACAGTCCGATCTGGCGAAACACGTGGCGGGTATCGAGATCGCTCGTATATTCAAGGACGCGGCGGATCTGTTTGCCTCCACAATCACAGCCGGCGATTACGATTCTGCGCTTCGCTTCTACAACTGCAAAGGAGTTGTTTCATTCGTCGCCGGTGTTCTGGGCGTAAACTCCAGGACGTACTGCAATATGGTCACTGGAATCGTCCGCTCATCTCAGGGTGCCTCCATTGCTGAAGAACTACGGTCACGAATCTCTTGATGAGCGGAGGGTCCCCGGCGGAGCAGGGCGCGGGCCGGATATCTGTGGAAGGGATGATCAGCTACGTGCAGGCGCATCCGCCACTCGAACAGGGGGTCACGGTGAGGTTGCTCTCACCGTTAGGCGTTTATCCGACCGAGGGCTTTCGCCACCGTGAGGCCGCGATGGTCCTCTCACCGGATGTCTGCGCCATACTGACTGCATTCAGGAAGGTTCAACTTCCCGAAGATTACTACTCCGAAATCGAGTTCCTGTCCCCATTCGATGTCCGCCTTCTTGCGAGCGTGATCCTCTCGCGCGTCCCTGATTCCGGCTCCATTTGCCTCTATCCCACGCTGCTGGCAATGGAACGGCCAGACGCTGGCTTCGATCTATCTGAGGTGGGGGCGTTGGATGAGCTGATGAGTGAGTTTCGTGTTTTCATCCAAGGAGAACGCCAGTACCGAGAACTGCACAGTCCGCCGCTCATCGGAGGCCGTGCGTACTCGTTCAATGAGTATGCGAGTCTTCGGTATCGACATCAACGCGAGATTTTCGACGCCATAGATGTGTCAGATCACCTAATGATTCGAGGCTTGGGCGCTCTCATACGGGCTTTCATGCTCTTTTCGTTTAGCGAATTCGCAGAGAGCGCAGGCATGTCATTGTGGGTCTCAATGGAAGCAAGTTTTGAAATCGTCAGGGGGATTCTGCGGGCGCAGGGCATCGAGAGGCCCACCGCGGAGGATGCGGGGGACTTCGTTGACGATGTATTCGACAATCAATTTGCTTCGGAAGGCTACCTCCCGGACTACTACGAAGACAGGATAAAGACGATTCACCCAGCCAGTCGATACGGCGTCTTCCCCGGAGCGGGTCTCGCACACGATGATGTGTGGGAACTGGGGATCGACCTCGTTCATCTATACGATTTCCTCGTAACAGGTCAGGTTCCAGACGAACTCAAAGGGCACTGATGTCCCAGGTCCTCACACGGACTAGGTGGCGTTACTCCGAACGCTCTGGGCGGCGTGATCAAAACGCGCGAGAAGCGTAGCGTGATTAATCCCCCATAAGTCGGTGTCGCAAGCTCTGCACGCGTCCCCGCCCTGCTCCACGCCAGCCAAGTCATTGCATCGCCACCGTCACCCCCGCCTGGCTCTGCGAACTCCCCAGCGTGATCACCAGCGGCGCGTTTCCGGGCGGGACCCCCGGCGGGATTTGCGCGTTCACCTGCACCACGCCGTATACCAGACCAGGCGCGCGGCCCGCGTACTCGATTCGCGTAGCGGGGAGGCCGCCGATGGTCACGCTCACCGGGTAATTGGCCGGCGATTTTCCCGTCGCGATCTCTCCATCAAGAACCGCCGGATCGCCCACGCCCACGCCGGTCAGATAAATACTGATCCAGTCGCCCGCGTGGACCGGGTTATTCGCGTCCACCAGTTTTTCATTGACGTCGCGAATGGCGCCCCCGCCCGTGCCCGTCGGCGGAACCGTGAAGATGCCCAGCGCGCTGGACACCACTGGCATGATCACCGCCGGGGTCGTAGTGCCCATATACTGCAGTTGAATCTGCGTTACTGCCTGGCCGGCCACTTCCCACGGCACGATCGCGCTCACGTATCCCTGGGCTGTGTATACCAGCGGCGCCGGAATGCCGTCGAACAGCACGCGCGTCCCCGCGAGGAAGTTGTCGAAAAATCCGGGCGCCGTGAACTGCTCATGCGTGAGGGTGGAGGGGCCGAGTCCGTTGCCGAAGAGAGTGACGATCTCGCCAGGCGCCACCGCGCTTCCCTGGAAGCTGGCCGCGTTGACGATCCCGCCGGGCAGAATCGCAGGCGCGGTTTTGTTCAGCTTGAAGAACACTACGCCGTATCCGGCGGTGGATGCCTGCAGGTTCGCAGCGAACGGGTAATTCTGCGGCCGGGGTCCGTTCAGCGGATCTGTGTTCGCGTCTATGGTGAACTCCGTCACTGACGAAAACGATCCGAGCGACGACACGTCCACCTGAAAGGTGAGCGGATTGCCCGGCCCGTTGTCTACGTTCGCGTTGCCGTAAATCTCGTGGTCCACCAGCATGATGACCACCGAGCCATCGTCATTCTGAACGGCGAACGCATCCACGCCCAGCCCGGTAAGATCGGGGTTCTGCACCTGGAGTATGTTCGCGCCTGGCTGCGCTGGGAACAGATGACCCAGCCAGTAATCCACCCAATAGCTGAGCTGTTTCGCGCCGGTCCCGTAGTTCACTTCGCCGTACTGCTGGTCGGAATCGTAATCCCAGTGATGCAGACTCTGGACTCCGACTCGGGCCAGCCGCGCGAACACGAGTGGACGCCACGCCGCGAAGAACGCATCGGAGCCGCGCAGATCGAGCACGAATTTCTGTCCAGGATTGCACACGCTCATGCCGTTCGAGTCGGAGTAGTCGGCATTCACGTTGTCTTCGGTCACCCAGATGGGCGTGTTGGCCAGCTTAGGGTTCAACTGCAGGTCCTTCTGAATCTCCTCAATTTCGCTGGTGAACGTGACCACCGACCCGAAGACCTGACTGTCCGGCGTCGATTGATTGCACGTGCCGTAAAAGTGCGTCGCCACCACGTCCACCTGCGCGGTAACGTTCTGCACGAACGCCGGCAGGAATGCCTGGGCCTGGCCGTTGTAGTCGGATAGCTCCACCGCGACGAATTTGATGTTCGAGTCGGCAGCCTGCATGGCCGGCACGGTTAAGTTGTAGAGATCCGTGTAGGCCTGGGGCGTCATGCCGTTGCCGTTCGGCTCGTTGTAAATCCCCCACCAGGTGATGTGATACGGCGATGAAGACTGGTAATGGGTCCCGCCCGCATCGAACCCGCCCGTGTTGAAATAGCGCACCAGGTTGGCGGAGTAAGCGGCGAAGGCAGGAAAGTCCGAAGTCTGCACGCTGCCGTTCTGCTGCGTGATGAACGGCGGCGGCACGATCTCGTACAGCGGGCTGTGATCCGCCAGCGCGAGGATGGGCTGGTTCACCGCGTTGTTCTCAGTGAAGTCCCACGAATTCGGACCGGTCTGCGGATTGGCGCCGGTGATGGACTGCAGGTTAATGTGCCAGGGCGCGAGTTGCCACAGGTCAGCTTCGCGCTGCTGCGGGCTCATCTGGAAGAACTGATAATCCCAATCGGCCGGCTGGAACGACGTGGACATGAACATGTGCAGCCGTCCGTTGATGCCCGCGGTGGCGTCAGTCTGATTCGAAACGGTGATCTGAATCGAAGAAGCAGTTGCCAGGGCACATGAGACAACAAACCCCAGCCCTGATCGCAGGTGGTGCATTTACGACCTCTGAATATGGCGGACGCGAGAGACTATGTTACGCCACGGCGCCGGCGGGAGCGGCGCCGCTTTTGCCGGCAGCCTTTACGGGCTTTGGACGGCTTGCCTGGTCCTCGGGTTTCTGCTCGTTCTCGAGCGCTACCGGCTGCGACTGCCAGGCCTTCCACAGATTCCTGGTCTCGCGCGTGAACTCCCGCGGCTTGACGGCGTAGATGCGTTCGCCCAGCGAAACGGCGCTGTCGCGCAGCTCCTTCTGGCGGCGATCGATGCCGTCGAGCACCTTGCCGATCTGCTTCGCGTCTCCGGCGGCGTCTCCCCACGCAACAAGCTGGTCGCGCAGCACCACCAGGTTGTGATCATCGCCCAGCCAGGTCTCCAGGTCCTTCAGGCTCTTTTCGTATGCCGGCAGAACATCGGTCCAGGCATCTTCGAGGAGGCGGATGTGATACCAGTGGTCCTTCACGCGTTTACGCCACTCATGGTAGTTGGCCGGCTCCGGATCTTCGCGCGCAGTATCGAGTGCTTTGCGCCCGCGCCGAAACGTCTTCCCGAGGCCCGGGGCGATGGCGGTGAACCCGTCCCGGCGCAGCGGCCATTTGTTCACGCGCTTCGCAGCCTGCTTCAGTGCGTCGCCCATCTTCTTCAGCGACTCGCCCTTCAGCGCGCCGCTGGTGGCCTGCTGCTTCGCTTTGAGCAGACGCGCGTGGATGCCATCGAGCATGGCCGCGTCCAGATCGGCGCCCAGATGCGGCCGCAGACCGTCGAAGGTCTCCACCATCACGGCGGTGTCGCGGAGAGCCGAGAGCTTCCCCGCCAGATTGCGCAGGCGGCGGTTCTCGTCCGCGGCAACCGGACCCAGCTCGCCGGACATGAGCCGCAGAACGGCCCGCACTTTCTTTACGCTCTTGCGGGCTTCGTGAACTGCCTCGTCGCGATTACGGCCGTTGGCCTTCCCGAGCAACCCGGAAGCGCTCTCCAGTTCGTCCCTGACCACACGGCGGATGCCCTCGGGGACCGCCTCCCCACGCTTCAGATGATATGCCACGGCGCTGCCTCTTCATCACTATAGGGCAAACGGGGGGAAGATTCAGATGCCGGCCAATAGCCTGCTCTACTGTTCTCTGTCGGAAGTAGAGCAGGCTTTCAGCCTGCACGGACGCTATTGCACTTCGGCGGCGCGGTGCCGGATATCCACGCCCTGCACCAGGTACACCACGTCTTCGGCGATGTTGGTGGCATGATCGGCGATGCGCTCGAGGTCTCGCGCCACGAACATCAGGTCCACGGCCGACTGCACGGTGGTGGGATCCTTCTGCATGAAGCTCACCAGCTCGCGATAGATGGAATCACGCAGCGCATCCACCTCATCGTCGGCAACCAGAACCAGCTTCGCCATGTCGGCGTCGCCGCTCACGAAGGCGCCCAGACTCCGGAGCAGCATCTGCTCCACGGCGTTCGCCATTTTGGGAATGTCGATGAGCGGCTTGATCGGCGGTACCGAGATCAGCGACAGCGCTCGCTCGGTAATGTTCACCGCCAGATCGCCCATTCGCTCGAGATCGGTATTAATCTTGAGCGCGGCGGTGAGGAAACGCAGATCGCGGGCCACGGGCTGATGCAGCGCCAGCAGCCGCGTGCCCATGTTATCGATCTCCATCTCGAGCTGATTGATCCGCTCCTCGTCCTGAAATACCTGCTCGGCGACGGATTTGTCGCGGTCCGCCAGAGCGCGTACGCTCTTGCGAATGACCGATTCCACCAGGCCGCCCATCTGCAGGAGGCGTTGATGAAGATCCTCGAGTTCCAGCGCAAAATGGCGCAATAGCCTTTACCCCCTCCCGGCAGATTGAATCAACCGAAACGTCCCGTAATGTAATCTTCGGTTTCTTTTTTTGCGGGCGTTTTGAAGATCTTGTCAGTGGCGTTGAACTCCACCAGACGGCCCAGGAGAAAGAAGCCGGTTAAGTCGGCCACGCGGGCCGCCTGCTGCATGTTGTGCGTGACGATGATCATGGTGCACTGGTCGCGAATGCTCAGCAGCAGCTCTTCGATCTTGCCGGTGGCAATAGGATCAAGCGCCGAGCAGGGCTCGTCGAGCAGCAGCACTTCCGGATCCACCGCCAGAGCCCGCGCGATGCACAGCCTCTGCTGCTGGCCGCCGGAAAGCGCGTAGGCCGATTTCTGCAGTTTGTCCTTTACTTCTTCCCAGAGGGCGGCGCGCCGCAGGCTTCGCTCCACCACGTCGGCAACCTCGCTGCGCCGGGCGAGGCCGTTAATGCGCGGACCGTAGGCGATGTTGTCGAAGATCGATTTCGGAAACGGGTTGGGACGCTGGAACACCATACCCACCCGCCGGCGCAGAGCGGTAACGTCCAGCGCCATAATATTGCCGCCATCGAGAACCACTTCGCCCATCATGCGCGCGCCGCGAATGGTGTCGTTGATGCGGTTGAGCGTTCGCAGGAAGGTGGATTTGCCGCAGCCCGACGGACCGATCAGGGCCGTGATGCGGTTCGGAGGGAACTCCAGCGAGATCTTATGGAGCGCCTGGAAGCTGCCATAGAAAAAATCCACGTTTGAGGCCCGCAGCTTGGGTTCCGCCGGCTTTGCAGTCGGCTGCGAAATGTTGGCAGCCGCCGATTCCTTCTTCAAGCCTTCTCCGGGTGAAGCGCCCATGATCATGTAATTACCCTCGCTGTGCAGCGGCTCCTCTGGCCAGAACCATTCGGGCCGCGATGTTTGCAACCAGGACGACGGCCAGCAGCACCAGACCAGCCGCCCACGCCTGCCGGTGCCAGTCGTCGTATGGCGACATTGCACGATAGTAGATCATCATGGGGAGCGCCGCTGTCGGTTCGTTAAAGCCGGACGACCAGTACTGATTGTTCAGGGCCGTAAACAGGAGTGGCGCGGCCTCCCCCGCAATCCTCGCTACTCCCAGTATGATACCGGTCAGGATTCCGGCGCGAGCTGCCGGGACCACCACCGTCGCCACAGTCCGCCACTTGCTGGCGCCGAGCGCCAGAGCCCCTTCACGAAGCGCAGTCGGAATCTGCGACAGAAACTGCTCCGTACTGCGCAGCGTGATGGGAATCACCATCAGGCTGAGCGCGAATCCGCCGGCCCAGGCTGAAAAGTGCTTCATCGGCACTACCAGCAATCCCCACGCAAAGATGCCGATCACGATCGACGGAACGCCGTTCAGCAGGTCCGCGGTAAACCGAACAATGTTGCCGATGGTCTTTCCGCCGAACTCCCCGAGGAATACGCCCGCCATGAACCCGACCGGCACGCCAAGAATAGTTCCCAGAAAGACGACCTTCCCGCTTCCGACAATAGCGTTGGCCATGCCGCCGCCCGTTTCGCCGGCCGAAAGCGGAAGCTTCGTGAAGAAGTTCCAGTCAAGCGACTTGCTGCCGTTCCAGACGAGGCAACCGAGGATGAAGAACAAAGCCGAAACCGAGAGGGCCGCGCACACCGCGGTCAGGGTGAGCATTACCGCATTCAAGCCTCTGCGCCAGATTCTCAGCATGTCTACCTCCCCGTCCCCGGCTTCGCAGTCAACATCAGGAGAAGCTGTCCCAGACCGTTCAGGACGATGGTGATGAGGAAGAGCACCAGGCCAAGCTCCACCAGCGCGGCCAGATGCAGATCGCTCGTCGCTTCAGTGAACTCATTGGCAATTGCTGCTGCAATCGAGTAGCCGGGCGCGAGCAGCGAGGCGCTTTCCGTGGCCGTATTGCCCACTACCATCGTCACCGCCATGGTCTCGCCCAGCGCGCGCGCCAGGCTCAGAAACACCGAACCTACAATCCCGAGCTTCGCGAAAGGCAATACCGCGTCCCACGTGGATTCCCAGCGCGTGGCTCCGAGCGCCAGCGCGGCCTCCCTCTGCTCCACCGGCACCTGCAGGATGGCCTCGCGGGAAATCGAAATGATGTAGGGAAGAATCATGATGGCCAGCACCACGCCGGCGGTGAGAATGCCGACGCCGTATGCGGGACCCTTGAACAACGGAAGCCAGCCGAGCGTACGGATCAGGAATGGCTCAATATAAACGCGCATCAGAGGAACCAGCGCGAAGAACGCCAGCACTCCATAAACGACGCTGGGTACGGCCGCCAGCAGCTCCACCAGAAATGTCAGCGCGTTGGAGCTCTTCGGCGGCGCCAGCTCGGAAAGGAAGATCGCGGCTCCTACGCCCAGCGGAACGGCCATGATGAGCGCCAGCACGGAAGTCACGAGAGTCCCATAAACAAACGACCGCGCGCCGAACTGGCCGCTTACCGGATCCCACTTGGTGTCCCAGAGAAAACTGAATCCGAATTTATGCAGCGCGAGCCCGGACTGAAGCCACAGCGTGCGCACGATAAGGGCCGTCACCACCAGAACGAGCACAGCGAAAAAGAATGTGACCAGATACGCGATCCGGTCGCCGCTGAGCAGCCGAGTTTGAAAGGCCCGTGCCCCGGACGGCACGGGCTGAGTGACAGTAGCCATTTACGCCGACCGTTTCTTACTTGATTAATGCGATCTGCTTCTCTTCCTTCGCTACCACCGCCTTTGGCAGCGGAGCATAGTCCATGGGAATCGTGTCTTTCTGTCCGGTAGTGAGCATCCAGTGCAGAAAGCCCTTGATCGCGTCTCGCTTGGTAGCGTTGTCGATCTTGTCGGGAATCAGCAGCCACGTGAAGGTGGAGATGGGATAGGCGTTCTTACCGGGCGCATTCGTAATGGACACCCGGAAATCCGCCGGCATGTCCTTTGCGGCGCCAGCCGCGGCCGCGGTAACGGTGTCGAAGTTCGCTTTCAGGAAGGTTCCGGCCGAATTCTTTACAGACCCGAAATCCATTTTGTTCTGCGCGGCGTAGATCAGTTCGACGTAGCCGATGGAATTCGGCGTCTGTTTCACCTGGCCCGCAACGCCTTCATTGCCTTTGCCGCCGAGTCCTACCGGCCAGCTCACCGACGTGTCTGCGCCCACTTTGCTCTTCCATTCCGGACTGACCTTGGAGAGATAATCGGTCCATACGAAGGTAGTGCCGCTGCCGTCCGAACGGTGTACCACGGTTATATCCGCATTCGGCAGCTTCACGCTGGAATTGTCCTTCTTCAATGCGGCGTCATTCCATTTCGTGATCTTGCCAAGATAAATGCCGGCCAGCGTTTCCGGGGTGAACTTCAGCTCCTGGGTTACGCCTTCGATGTTGTACGTCGGCACCACGCCACCAAGAACCGTCGGGAAGTGTAGCACGTGGGCCCTGGTGATGGCCTTGATCTGCTCGTCTTTCATCGGCATGTCCGACGCGCCGAAATCGACGGTGCCCGCAGTCAACTGGCGGATTCCGCCGCCCGAACCAATCGACTGATAGTTGATCTGAATGTCGGGATGGGCAGTGTGATACTCTTCGAACCACTTCTGGTAGATGGGTGCGGGGAATGTCGCCCCGGCCGCATTTATCGTTTCGGCCGCATACGCTGCCGGCAATGCCGCGGCAAACGCTGTTGCAACTACGAGTGCTGTTGTTCGCATAGCCTCTCCTTCGAGTTTTCCACGTCAATATTTCAAATTGGTTACAGGCACATGAACCTGCCGCAAGGTTGGTCCCATCCTATAGATGCTCGATCTGATCAACCGTGCAGCAGTTCCAGGATTTGCGTCTGTGTCAAACGTCGCCCACGCTACCTCTTCGTTCCCGCCGGAGCCGAACCCGGCAGCGTATACCGGAAATTCACGAAGCCCATGGAGAGATGAGCGTCTTCGGGTCCCGTCGTAAACAGCCAGGGATTTCGCACCAGATACGAATACTGGAACATCAGGTTCAGAGCGCCCCATCGCGCGTTCTTCGCGAGCGTGGTGTTGGTTCCCACCGTGAACTCCTGAATGGAGCGGTTCTGACCGTCGTTGCTGATGGGCCCATAGCCGATCAGCTTGCCGGTCGTATCGAGCGCTGTGTTCTTCGGAATGTAGACGCCGCCGTAGTAGCCGTAAAGCAGGTTCTTTTTGTGGGTCCATTCAAAGCCGGTAACCGTGGACATGGAATGAACCAGCGATAAAGAGCCATCGGCGCGGATGATGAAGTCCGGCGCCTGGCCGAAGATGTAGCGGCCGCCTCCGTCGCTCCAGAAGTTGTTCGTGAGGAAGCGGAAACCGGGAGCCAGCTCGACATTGAGATTGGCCGAAAAACCGCCGCCGAGCTTTGTGTTCGCCTGGAAGGGAGGAACGCTCGCCGGATAGGCAATCTTGTTAGCGATCGCGACTCCCGCGACTTCAAAGTGCAACTTGCTGGTGGGATCGAACGCCACCTTGGCGATAATATCGGGCATCAGCGCCGCAGCCGAAATGACGCTGCTGCCGTTATTCACCTGACTCCCGAGGAATCCCGCGGCCGAGGCCACGGCTGCCGGCGCCACGATAGCGCTGCCGCCGTTGCCGCCGCCGACGTAGGGCTCAGAGTTCTCCAGCGCGACCGCGAACGCGGCCTTGTCGTTGAAGTGATATCCAAACCGAAAGCCGGGAATGCGGCCCCAGGTCAGACCGACCTGGTAATTTACGTCTATGTCCTGGGAGTAAAAGATGTCGCCCGGCAACGGGGAGATGCCCTTGCGGTTGGGCGTCATCAGACTCCACGATTGCCCGGCCAGGAACTCCCAGTTGTTTTTTCTGACGTCCGCCCAGTACAGCCGCAGGCGAAATACGAAAGGATCGCTGCTGACGGAGAGACCACCGTTGGGTGGATTCCCAAGTTGACCCAAAAAGTCAGACTCCCAGTAGCCGATCAGATTCCAGTCGTGAACCGAGGCGTCGATGCGTGCGCCGATGCGCGAGTTCTGGATGCTGAAACGGGATTCCGTGAGGGCGGCAGCCTGCGTGTGGTCGTAGGGAATGCTGCCGAAATTGGTGCCGATGCCCGATCCGGGATTCGTCGACCGGCTGACCTCGGTCATATCCATGAACCCCACGGGCGTGATGCTGACATCGCCGAGCCGCAGATACGCTGGTATGTCGCTTCCGGGAGGCGCCTGAGCGCCGGACGTTATCAGCGGGGCGGCCGGCGACGGGCCTGACGGGATGATGGCGCTGGTGGTGGCCACCTCGCCGAGCTTCTTTGTCGATGGCAACACGAACTTCGCGTCGCTGCTGTCGGCGGTTGCCGGCGCCAGCTTTTCCAGAGTCTTTTGCTGATCCGCGAGCGTCAGGCGGAGTTGCTCGATCTCCTTCTGCTGGGTGGCGAGCAACGCCTTCAGCTCTTTAATCTGATCCGACTGGCCCTGTGCCGGATCGGAGGTCATGTCGGCCCCCATCAGTAATCCTGCGCCCACTGTCAGTGCAAGCGCGATTACGGCCCTGTTAGTACATGCCAGGCCTCTGCCCATTCGCTGGTACACTCCTTTCAAGATCTCTTTCCTGGGATTGTATGCAAAGACCTTGAGGATATCCCCAGCGCGTGAGTCCAGCGTGAATAAATGGTTACGATCGAGTTACTGACCGAATCTTAATCATCACTGACTCACAAACTCAGACCATGCCCGGTAAGCGTTCTTGTTATAGCCCTGCAGCGCCCGGAGTCCTTTTCGTGGGGCTGACTTATCCCTGAGCAGACGCAGGCCGGTGCGCGCGATATGATCGACGTCGTCGACGCGGGCTTTCCAGGCGTCCGGCGCCCATTCAATCGCTTCGGAGACAACTGACGCGACGCCTTCCGCCACCCCGTCGGCAGTCACGACGTTAAAGGTTTCCGTGTAACTCGGCTGAAGCAGGAGGTTCATGGCGCGAACCGTTTGACGAAACTGCGGCCACGTCTGCCATCCGGTTTCCACCAGTTTGATGTGATGCAGCCCCTGCAGCATCTGGCGTATCGCCTCGGCGACGGAGCCGCCTCCCTCATTCCTCCCCGAGGACATCCAGAGCTCGGCATCGGTCCGCATGGCTGCGGCGATCTGGACGGCCGCGCCGGCCGCGGTCATGAAGTTCTTGAGTGGCCGCGTTGCCCCAAACGTTCCGATGCGCAGGATGCCGCCTCGAAAAGGCGCTCGCTGCGTATGTGCGGTTTTGTCGAGGTGATAAAGATTCGGCAGCCACGTGGCCGGCATGCCGTACGCATCGGTGATCCAGTTCACAAGACGCTGGTTGTTAGCGGAGACATGGAAATTCCAGGTCTGGCGTTCCAGTTCCGCGCCCTCCCTCACCAGGCGCATGGCGTTCGGATCGGCCTGCAGAAATCCGAGGTTCGAGTGGCAATTCACCGCGAAGTGGGTGTCCGGGAAGTCCGAGGCCATCGAGGCGAGGTCAAGAGTGGGTATCCATGGCGCGGAAACCACAACATGGGTGGCTGGACGGTCGCGCTGCGCCTGGGCGAGGCGACTGCGGAGGTCCTGCACGCTGGTGATGGGCCACACTTCGGAAGAAATCGAGTTCGAACGAAGGAACTTCGCGGTATTCAGGGCCGTGACGCCCAGGCCGATATGGCTGATCTGCCGGTTTGCGGCGAAGTTCCGGTACGCTAGCACTACTTTGGGTTGCAATGGGAGTCCCTCTCCCGGAGCATAAGATCCTGCCAGGACAATCTACCGCGCAACAGCGCGGAACATCAGAGCCTCCAACGCCTTAGGTGGCAGATGAACGTTGTCACCCGCAAGGTCCGTAACACGCGTAGCGCCCGCAATTACGTCCGACTACGTCGATTTACGTTGACTTCGGAGCAGTACTCCAGCCCACTCAATGGGCGCGCCAGAAATATCCGGCAGTCCTTCCAAACACCTCGAAATCCAGCAAGGACTCCTTCAGGCTCGCCGTATCGCCCGCCAGCGTTCTCTCTGTCAGGTGCTCGATAAACCGGCACAACTGGCCAGACCGGACAAAACCGGGGCTTCGGACGATAGCTTCGGCTCACACTTCCCTCCAACAACTAAGGCGCATTGCGGCGGAGAATGCCGACACGGAGTTTCCGTGGCACAAGCATTCCTGCCTGTGTGCGCCTTATTCGTTTACCGGAGTTCGCACATAGCCGCTCGCGGCCGACCGCTTGCCGCCCGCGCGGTGTACATCGTCAGGAAGGGCGTGGACGCCACTGGCATCGATCCAGCGGTTATAGAAATTAAACAAAGCGCAGACGGTAATGGCGTACCAGATCGCCTCATCCGTGTAGCCGGCTGCATGAAGCTTTCCGATATCCGGGGGACCGATGTTGACCGAATCGCGATTCACCTTGTCCACAAATCGCAGAAGCGCCTTCTCGGACTCGGAGAGGCACGACGTCTCGATGTCCCGCAGGACCTCTGTCACCAGTTTCTCGTCCCCGAGCAGTTCCGCCGCGACCGCGGCATGCGATTTCACTCAAAACGGGCACTGGTTCTGCGCCGACGTATACGCCGCAATCAGTTCGCGGATGCCGGGAGTGAGCGGCGCCTGTTCGCGCATGATACCCTGCGTGAACCGCTCCAGATGCTTCGTGATGTGCGGCTTGAACGCAAACATGTGCCATATCTGCGGATACGGCGCGCCACTCGCCTGGGCGATGCGAATGAGATCGGCGAAAGCGCCGGGCTGCGGGTGCTCATCCACCTCACGCAGAAACATCGGTTCCATAGGCAATCACCCCTCAACCAGCCTGGCCGGCCGGGAAGAACGTCCTTCCACCCCGCGCATCCACGTGCAAGGTTCCTCCGGCGGTGTACAGATAACAACCGGCTGCCGGCAACAAGCCCGATTCCGAATCCAGCTCGCGACGGTCTTCACAGATGGCTGAAGCCGGCAATGAGGCTCTCAGATGCCTGAGCGCCGCGCTGAAGGGCGCAGGCTGTCCATTTCGCCGGTACTCGTAGAAGAGCGCCCTGGTCGCGTGAGCGCGAGCGAACGGAACGGCGAGTATCGCTGTCAGGAACCCGCGCCGGCTGGCCACCATGTCCATTCGTCAGAAGAACCGTCGGAGAGCGTCGAATTCGGCCTCGAAATCGCGGAGGATCTGTTCGGCTGAATCTCCAGCCAGCTTAGCAAAAGCACCAGGCGACGGCTCTTCGACGCCTGATTTGGGCTGAATAAAGTTGCCGAGGTGATTGATGTACCCGTCGGCGGCGCAAACAACAGCGCTGAGCTTTACACAGCCGGACGGCGCAAAAGCGTGGTCGTCGTCGGGGGCGTGGTGGTATCGAGCGGCCACCTGAATCGGCTGCGGGAGGTTCCACGAAGAGAGCGCCAGAGCCGACACTGCGGCATGATCGACGCCCAGCACGTGCCGTTCGCACGTGGTCAGGGTCTCGATGCCTTCCGCATACATGCGCATTATTTCGCCGTATTCATCCTTTGTGGAGACGGCGATCAGCAGACGGCCCATGTCGTGAAGCAGGCCGGCCACAAAGGCCCCCTCGGCGTAATCGACGTTAATCCGCTGCGCCAGCAGGTCGCTGAGCAAAGCCACCGCAACGGAGTGGACGTTGAACTGCTTCATCGACCATCCGCCGGGCGTCTTCACCCGGTCCCACATGCGCGCGATGGACATGCCCAGCACGGTGTTCCGCAGCTTGTTCACGCCCAGCAGCGACACCGCGTGACGGACGGAGTTGACTGTCCCGCGCCGGCTGTACAGAGCGGAGTTGACCACCTTCAGGATGTTGCCCGCAAGCACCGTGTCTTTCTCGATCATGTCCGACAGGTGCGAGAACGAGACGTCTTCATGTCCCAGGCTTGCCAGCACCCGGTTTAGCGTGGGCGAGAACGGCGGGAGCTGCCCCAGGCTCCGCAGAATCTGCTCGCGGCAGTTCTGCTGATTGAGTACGGTCGGCACTGTATTTCTTATCGGAGCATTTCGACGCGGCATGAGCGGCGCATCTCGGGCTGCTTTACTTCCCTTTCTTCCCTTTCTTCCCTTTCTTCCCTCTACTTCCCTTTCTTCCCTCTACTTCCCTTTCTTCCCTTTCTTCCTTTACTTCGTTTACTCTGAGTACCGGCTCATGAAGATACCTCGATTGCGCTGGGTGATCGCCGGCCTCCTCGCGGCCGCCACGCTGCTGAACTACCTCGATCGGCAGGCCCTGGGCATCGTTTCGGTGGACATACGCCGCGAGTTCCACCTCAGCGAAGAGGACTATTCGCAGGTAATCGCGCTGTTCTTCGTCGCCTACGCCATCATGTACGCCGGTTCCGGCTTCCTCATCGACCGGCTTGGCACGAGGCGCGGCTTCGCCGTCTTTATCTTCGGCTGGTCAGGCGCGCAGCTTCTGCACGGGCTGGCGACGGGCAAATGGTCGCTCTCGTTCTATCGTTTTCTGCTGGGCTTCTGCGAGCCCGGCGCGTGGCCGGCCGCCGCGAAGGCGATCAACGAGTGGTTCGGCGCCACCGAGCGGGCCCTTGTGATGGGCATCTTCAACGGCGGCACGTCGCTCGGCTCGGCGCTCGCGCCGGTCGTGGTCGGATGGTTGGCCATCGACTACGGCTGGCGCTCCGCGTTCCTCTTCACCGGCATCGCCGGCTTTGCGTGGCTGACGCTGTGGCTTCTCCTCTACCAGCCGCCCGCCCTGAACCGTTTCCTGCGCCGCGCCGAGTATGACGAATTCCGTGCCGATGTGGCCCCGGCCGCGCAAACCACTCCGGCGCCCGGTCGAAGCTGGTGGGCGCTGGTGAGGACCCGTGGTTGCGCCACCCTTATCCTTACCCGCTTCTTTACCGACCCGGTCAGCTACTTCGTCATCTTCTGGCTTCCGGAGTACCTGAGAAAAGAACGCGGCTTCGATTTGGCCATGGTGCGCGATTATGCCTGGATTCCGTTTGCCCTCGCCGGCATTGCCCATGTTTTCGGAGGTTGGCTCTCCGGCCGGCTGATGCGCAGCGGATGGACGCTGCCGCGCGCTCGCAAGTTCGTCATGGCCCTCGGCGCCGCGTGTGTCCCCGCGGCCATCGCCGCGCCGCTTGTCCCCACCGCCGCCATGGCGCTGGCCGCCGCGTCTTTCATGACCGTCGGCCACGCCCTGTGGGTGGCGAATCAGCAGACCCTGGCAACGGATCTCTACCAGGGGCACGAGATCGGAACCGTCACCGGCGCATCCGGTTCGGGGGGCGCCATTGGCGGAGTTCTGGCCCAGCTCGGCACCGGCTATGTGGTAACCCACATCTCTTATGCGCCCATCTTCCTGTTGGCCGGCCTCATGCACCCGCTCTCGGCTGTGCTGACGTATCGCCTCCTGCCAGACCGGTACTTCGCCAGCGCCCGTGGGTCCCCCGGGCCACGTGGTTAAAGAAGACCCAGAGTCAGGTCGATGAAGAAAAAGAGGGGTTATGCGCCCGAGGATGGCATGAGTACGCGCAATCGGCCACGCACAATCCGGATGGTCTTCCGGCGAGCCGCCCACCGTTCCCCTTTTGCTCTTCTGCCGTTCACAATGGCCGGAGCGCTGCTCGCACAATCCGCGGGGTTGCCGGTACTCACCAGGATCGCCGACATTCGCCGGCTTTCGGCTGCCGACGCTAACCGGAATCACCCGGTACACCTGCATGCTGTCGTCACATATTTCGACATAGAACCGAATCTGTTCATTCAGGATGCGACGGGAGGCAACTGGGTGAGTCTCCCGGCCGGCAGCCCTGCTCTCGTTCCCGGTCAACTGGTGGATTTGCAGGGGGTTACGACTCAGACCGATTTCGCCCCAGACATCATGAACGCCCGTTGGAGGGTGCTGGGGCAGGTTCCGCTCCCTGCTCCCCGTCACCCCGGCTTTGAAGAAATGGCAGCCACGACGGACGACTCCCTCCGGGTTGAGGTCACGGGCACGGTACGCTCCCTGACCATGGAAAAAACCGGCAAACGGTTTGACTTTTACCTCGGGGTGCCGGGCGGCAGGCTGCGCGTCGTTACGCCGGACCTTTCTCTCGCCTCTGAGCGCCTGCTGGGCGCGCGCGTGCGGGTTCGCGGCGTCTGCGGGGCTGATTTCAACCCTAAAGGCCAGGCGATCGGCGTGGTCATTTTGATGCCGGGCGCAGCCGATCTCAGCATTCTCGAACAAAGTGCCGACGATCCGTTTGCCTCGGCGGCGGACCCAATTGGATCGCTGCAGCGCTTCCGGTCTCGGCCAGCAGGAGGGGCCAACATGGTCCGAATCCACGGGACCGTCACCCTCGGCACGGCGGATACCATCTATGTTTCTGATGAGAGCGGCAGCGTCCGCATTGCATCGAGACACCGCAAAGTGCTGGATCGTGGAGATGTTGTTGACGTCGTTGGCTTCCCCGGCCTGATCGGGGGTTCGCTTGCCCTGCAGGACGCTACGATTCACGTGGTTGGAAAAGCTCCGCCGCCCCGTGCGCTGCCGGTCACTGCGAAGGAAGCCCTCCTCGGGACCTGCGATTCGGGAGTAGTCACGATCCAGGGTGAACTTACGACTATCTCGACTTTCGGCGCAGAAACACGCCTGCTGCTTCGCGACGGTGCAATCGTGTTCGCTGCAACCCTGGACGGCGAACATGACGCAACGGCTCCCGAAAGCTTCCGAGAGGGAAGTCTGCTTCGTCTCACCGGTATTTGCGTCATTCAGTTTAACGACGACGAGAACGCCGGAACCGTGAACGGCTTCCACATCCGCATTCGTTCGGCTGCTGATATCGCCGTCGTGAAGCGGCCCTCCTGGGTGACCAGTCGCCGCATCGCTCAGATCGCCGGTCTGTTGCTGGCCGGAATCATGGGAACCATGGCGTGGGTTGCCATCCTGCGCCGTCGTGTGCGCAGCCAGACGGAAATCATTCGCAAGACTCTCGAATCGGCTGCTGATGGAATTTTAGTGGTTGACTCGAACGGCAAAGCCCTCAGCTGGAATCAGAAATTCGCAGACATGTGGCGTATTCCCGCGGAGATTCTGAGTACTCGCGATCGTTACCGGATGATCGATTGCGCCAGCCGGCAGGCGAAGAACCGCGACGCATATCTGGGACGACTGCGGGAGATCGATGCGGGGCCCATGGTCCAAACCGACGACCTCATAGAACTGGCCGATGGCCGCAGCTTTGAACGGCATTCCGAACCCCTGTATGGCGGACACGTCACGGGACGAGTCTGGTCATTCCGCGATGTGACCGCTGACAAACTGGCCGAGGCTGAACTGCGGAGGGCCAAGGAGGCCGCCGAAGCCGGGACGCGTGCGCGCAGTGAATTTCTGGCCAACATGAGCCATGAAATCCGGACGCCGATGAACGGCATCATCGGCATGAGCGAAGTTCTGCTCGGCACGGAACTGAATGCTGAGCAGCGGGAATACCTGTTGGTCGTCCAGTCCTCAGCGGAGTCTCTGCTGACGATCATTAACGAGATCCTGGATTTCTCCAGGATCGAGGCCGGACGGCTCGACCTCGAAGAGACGCCTTTCCGCTTGCGCGACATCGTTGCGAACGCCGCAAGCAGTTTTGCCCTGGCCGCCGGCCGCAAAGGCCTGGAACTAACCTGCGCTGTTTCGTCCAGCGTGCCGAACGTCGTGGCCGGCGACCCCGTTCGCTTGCGGCAGGTATTGGGGAACCTCATCGACAACGCACTGAAGTTCACCGAGCACGGTGAAGTGACGGTGCAGGTGGAAATGTCCGGCATGGACGGCGACGAAGCTGCCATACGATTTGCCGTGTGCGATACCGGCATCGGCATTGCGCCGGAGAAGCAGCAGCACATCTTCGAAGCTTTTGCCCAGGCAGACGCGTCCACTACGCGCCGGTACGGCGGTACGGGGCTCGGTCTGGCCATCTGTCATCGCCTGGTCGGCATGATGGGCGGTGAAATTTCTCTCGAAAGCGAGCCCGGGCGCGGCAGCCGTTTCGACTTCACCATTCCCATGCGCGTCTGCCCTGCCGGTCCGGAATCCACCACGCTCCCCCGGTTCACGCCGGCCCCCTCACCGCAACTGCCGGGCAAAGGCAGAATACTTCTGGCCGAAGACAACCCGGTGAATCAAACCCTCGCGGTTCGGCTGCTTGAAAAGCAGGGCTACTCCGTTCAGGTTGCAGGCAACGGCTGCGAGGCGCTGCGCGCTTTTGAAAGCGAGCCGTTCGATCTCATCCTGATGGACGTGCAGATGCCCGACATGGACGGCCTCGAAGCGACGTCGAAGATTCGCCAACTGGAGAGCACGACCGGGCAACACGTGCCGATTCTGGCTATGACGGCTTATGCCATGAAAGGCGATCAGGAAAGATGCCTTATCGCCGGCATGGATGCCTATCTGGCCAAACCGATCCGGCCGCAGGAGCTTTATACTCTGGTCAGTGTTCTTTTGAAGACACGTGACGCAGCCTCTCAGATGGTGCTGCCACTGTTGCCGTAACCTGTGGCGCACGCTTCAGCGTAATGCCATATAGTTTTCGACGGCGAGCTGAGTCGAAGTCCCTATTGTGGGGCAGGCCCCCCGGCCTGCGCGGGGCCCCCCGGCCCCGCTGGCCGCGCGGAGAGTAGAGTTGTCGCGTATGGGAGCAGGCCGGCGGGGCGCCGGCCGCGGGCGAGGGCGCCCGCCCCACATCGGCCAGGTGTTCGAAAGCGGGAAAACTATATGGCATTGCGCTTCAGCGTGCTGTCGTGGGCTTCAGCCCACGATCGGGGCAGCGCGAGCTGAAGCTCGCACCGGCACGCTGAAGCGTGCGCCACATATCCGCTTCATCATGCATCGCCTTTAGCAATTCGGCCAATCTGCTCGACCTCGTCTTTCGTCAGCTTCCACGAAGCGGCCGCGGCGTTCGCCGTTACCTGCTCGGGCGAGGTCGCTCCGGCAATGATCGAGGCCACGGGTTGTTGCGCAGCGAGCCAGGAAAACGCCAGCTCCAGCACCGTGTGCCCACGCGATTCGGCAAACTCGATGAGCCGTTCCACAAGGGCCAGGTTCCGCTCGGTGTATACCTTCGGCCCCCAGCCGGCATCGCCGCGGCTCCCTTTCGGCAGCGGCCGGCCCTGGCGATACTTGCCGGTGAGCAGTCCGCTGGCGAGGGGAAAATACGGAATGAAGGCAATGCCCAGGCGCCTGCACTCGTCCAGCACGCCATTCTCCGGCTCGCGGTGGATCAGGTTGTATTCGTTCTGCACGGCGACGAATCGAGCCGCTCCCGGTTGCGCTGCCGCCGCGGCCGCCCTGAGCTGCTCCACGGAGAAGTTCGAGCAGCCGATCTCGCGAACCTTCCCCGCTTTCACCAGCTTGTCGAGCGCGCCGAGCGTGTCGGCAATGGGCGTGTTCGGGTCCGGTTGATGGAGCTGGTAGAGGTCGATGCGGTCGGTCCGCAGGCGTCGCAGGCTGTCTTCGACGGCCCTGTGGATGTAGTCCGGCTTTGCGCCACGACGGCTCCCGCCCATATCCATGCCGAACTTGGTGGCAATGATGACGCTATCGCGCCTGCCGGCCAGGGCGCGTCCCAGCATCTCCTCGCTCTGGCCGGCGCCGTAGATATCCGCCGTGTCGAAGAAGCTAACGCCGGCTTTAATGGCGGCGTCCACCACCGCGGCGGCGGCCTCAGCGTCGATGCGCCAGCCGAAGTTGTTCGTTCCAAGGCCCACCAGGCTCACTTCCAGAGATCCGATCCGTCGTGTCTCCATGCGAATCCTCGTCCTATGGATGCGGCCCGCCAGCCTCCTGAAACATCCAGGTTTCGGATATATTGCAGTAGTGATGAACACACTCATAAGGTTTTCGAGATCCACCCCCGCACTGATATTGGCCGCATTCCTCTCGCCCGTATTTGCCCAGATGAAGGCTCCGTCGAACGGCGTGGACTTCACGGCCATCGACAAGAGCGTCAATCCATGCACCGATTTTTATCGGTACGCCTGCGGCGACTGGATGGCGACGCATCCCATCCCGCCGGACGAATCCGTGTGGGGCAGGTTCAATGAGCTGATCGAGCAGAATCGCGTGGTGCTGCGCGGCATCCTCGAGAAGGCAGCGGCGGAGAAAGAGCACCGGAACGCGATCGACCAGAAGATCGGCGATTTCTATGCGGCTTGCATGGATGAGGACGCGGTGAACCGGAAAGGCGTCTCACCCATTGAGCCGGAACTCGAGCGCATCGCGAAACTCCAGAGCAGGGAGGCACTCGCGTCGGAGGTGGCGCATCTCGACCGCGAAGGCTTGCCCGTGCTGTTCCGCTTCAGCTCCGCGCAGGACGCTAAGAACTCCTCGGAAATGATCGCGCAGGCATCCCAGGGCGGCCTCAGTATGCCCGATCGCGATTACTACCTCAAGACCGATCCGAAATCCGTGGAGACGCGGCAAAAGTTTGTCGCTCACGTCCAACGTATGTTCGAATTGCTCGGGCACGATCCGGCGAAAGCCGAGGCCGAGGCCCGGACGGTACTGAACTTCGAGACCGAGCTGGCAAAGGCGTCGCTCGAGCGAGTGAAGCTGCGCGATCCCTACAAGACGTATCACCGCGATACCATTGCCCAGCTCGTCGAGCTCTCGCCCGCATTCGACTGGCATGTGTTCATGACCGGCATGGACGTCTCGGTTCCCACCCTGAACGTCGCCGAGCCGGACTTCTTCCACGGCATGAGCGATACGATCGCGGACCACAGCGTTGACGATCTGAAGACATACCTCACCTGGCACGTACTCAGCGAGAGTGCTCCGCTGCTGTCCGACAAGTTCGTCAATGAGAACTTCGCGTTTTACGGGCGCACGCTCACCGGCGCGAAGGAGTTGCAGCCGCGCTGGAAACGTTGCGTGTCCATGGTGGACCGCAATCTGGGCGAGGCGCTCGGTCAGCGGTACGTCGCGCAGGCCTTCGGAGGACCGGCAAAGGAACGAACGCTGCGGATGGTGCGCGACATCGAAGCTGAGATGGCGAAAGACATCGATTCACTCACGTGGATGAGTCCGGCGACAAAACAGCAGGCTCTGGTAAAGCTGCACGGGGTCGCCAACAAGATTGGATATCCGGAACACTGGCGCGACTACTCCAGCGTTCAGATCGTCGGCAACAATCTGGTCGCCGATTACCGGAATGCGGAGGCCTTCGAGGTGCACCGGCGCCTGGCAAAGATCGGCAAGCCAGTGGACAAGCTCGAATGGGGGATGACGCCGCCCACGGTCAACGCCTACTACAGCCCGTCCATGAACAACATTAATTTCCCAGCGGGCATCCTGCAGCCGCCGTTCTATTACAAGACCGGCGATGAGGCGGTAAACTTCGGAGCGATCGGCGCCGTGGTGGGTCACGAGCTGACGCACGGATTCGATGACGAGGGGCGGCAGTACGATGCCGAGGGCAATCTGCGCGACTGGTGGACGGCCGAGGACGCGAAGGCGTTCAAAGAACGCGCCGATTGCATTGCCAATGAATACGGCAGCTTCGTCTCCGTGGACGACGTTAAGCTGAACGGCAGGCTGACGCTCGGCGAGAACGCGGCCGATAACGGCGGCGTTCGTCTGGCGTACATGGCCCTGATGGATAGCCTGGCGAAGCACACGCTGCCCAACATCGACGGCTACACGCCGGAGCAGCGCTTCTTCCTCGGCTACGGGCAGATCTGGTGCCAGAACATCACCCCTGAGGCGGCGCGCATGCGCGCGCTCACCGATCCACACTCCACCGGCCGCTATCGCGTGGACGGCGTGGTTCAGAACATGCCGGAGTTTCAGAAGGCGTTCAGTTGCGAAGCCGGCCAGCCGATGGTGAGCGCGAACGCCTGCCGCGTCTGGTAGGCAGGTGCGCGACTCCCGGCCCAGCCGCACCGCCTATCGCGTAGCCCTCAGGCGCGCGGCCCACCAGGTTCTGGACAGCCCGCGTGTGTTCGACGATCCCCTGGCCCTGAAGATCGCCGGCGCGGAAGGCGTGCTGGATATCACCGAGGAAAACTCGGGGCCGCGCGGCCTGCGTGCTTTCATGGCGGTCCGCAGCCGCTATGCGGAGGACGAGCTTCGACGGGCAGTCGAGCGCGGCGTACGCCAGTATGTCGTGCTGGGCGCCGGCCTCGACACGTTCGCGTATCGCAGCCCCTGGGCGGACCTGCGCATCTTCGAGGTGGACCACCCGGCCACCCAGTCGTGGAAACGCGAACGGGTGGAAGCGGCCGGAATCGCGGCGCCTGGCGCGTTGTCGTATGCGCCTGTGGATTTCGAACGGCAATCGCTCGAGGACGGCTTGCCGGCCGCGGGCTTCTCCATCCGCGACAGCGCGTTCTTCTCGTGGCTCGGCGTCGTGCCGTATCTCACGGACGAGGCGTTCCGGGCGACCTTGCGCTTTATCGCCTCTCTGCCGCCGGCGAGCGGCGTCGCGTTCGACTTCGCTGTCGATCGTTCGTTACTCAGCGCGCCCGAGCAGGCCGCCTTCGACGCGCTTGCGAGCCGCGTAGCTTCCGCCGGCGAGCCATTCCGATTATTCTTCGATCCCCAGGCGCTCGTTCGAACTCTGCGCGACATCGGCTTCGCCGAAGTGGACATGATCGATACCGCCGAAATAAACCGGCGCTATTTCCAGGACCGCTCCGATGGCCTGAGGATCAACGGCAGCCTGGCGCATCTGATCTGCTCGCGAGTATGAAACGCCGTGGGGCAGACGATCGGTTTATGTCGTCTGCCTGTTCGAGTGCCCGGGCATGGCAGACGACCAAACCCGATCGTCTGCCCCACGGTGAAGCTGAGCCGCGACTGCAAGGAGCGGTCTACGCCGCCGGCAGCGTAACCTCGAGACACGCGCCGCCCTCCGGCCGATTCGACGCCGCGATCGTTCCGCCGTGCTGGTGTACGATACCCTGCGCCACCGTGAGGCCGAGGCCGGTTCCGCGTGCATCCAGGCGAGTGGAGACGAACGCCTCGAAGATCTCGGGAAGCACGTCGGCGGGGATGCCGGGTCCGTTGTCTTCCACTGCAATGGCCACGCACGTCCGTACGCCGCGACCGGTTACGCGGGATCGCACGCCGATGCGCCCCTGGTCCGCCGGCGCCGCGTTCACCGCGTTGCGCAGCAGGTTGACGAACACCTGCACCAGACGGTCCGGGTTGCCGATGACGGCGGCGTCGTCAGCCACCGCGACCGTGAAACTCACGCGCCCCGCCTTGTCGTCAATCCCCACCAGACTCCACGCCGCCTCGACGAGCGGCCGAACCAGCACGCGCTCGGTGGCCTGCTTGCGGGTGCGCGCGAAATCGAGAAGCCCCTCACTGATCTGGCGGATGCGCTGGGTCACTCGCAGCGCGCGCGCCAGACGTTCGCGCGCGTGTGCGTCGCTCGCCGTCTCCAGCAGCTTTTCGACGGAGCCCTGCAGCACGGCCAGCGGCGTGTTCAGTTCGTGAGCGACGCTGGCGCTCAGCAGGCCGAGGCTCACCAATCGGTCCTGCGATTCCAGCAACTCGTTCTTATGCCGGAGATCCTCGGCCGTCTCGGTGAGCTTCTGCAACGCCTCTTCCAGGCGTTCCTCCTGCCGGCGCAGTTCGGTGACCGTGTCGTTGCGGGAGGTCATGATCTGGCCGATCTCATCGCCGGGAATATCGGCTGCGGGAATCAGCTCCGCGGAACGATCGTCATGCCGGCTCGCCTCGTCTGCCTGGAGCATGGCGCGGATGGGCCGGTACACGTATAACGGCATGATCGCCAGTTCGAGCAACAGCACCGCAGCGATGTACACGGCGCCAAGCACGATGAACAGGTTCAGTCTGACGTGAGCGATGAGGTCAATGTCCGGCCGCAATCCCATGGCCTCAGCGTGGTGCACTTGTTGTTCGACAATCGGGATCACCGCCGCATATACGGCCAACGCCAGGATCAGAAAGAAGAGGTTGTGCAGGACCATCAACTTCGGCCTGATCTTCAGATCGCCGAACAGACGCCAGAGTCCCGTCCGGTTGCCCCGTGACGATCGATTGCCTGACATATCAATGTCATTATGCGGCGCAAACCCGAGTGTCATGACAATCCTTTACACAACGCGTACAAGGCAGCGGTAACCGCATTTCCGCAGTCAGCGTCGTTGCGGTAGTCGGAATTGCGGACCCCGCGCTGGCGGCTCTGCTGATTTCGCAATGTCTCGGTCGAGCGGTGGTGTCGCCTCGTAGTAACACTGCCTCGCTTTCGCGCTGAACCAGGTCCAAAACAATGAAGGGGATTTGTGTCTTCATCGGTACGGCTCTTGTGTTGGCTGCCTGTTCCCTGCCGTGCGCCGCCGCCGATTCCAACGCCGATTTCAATCAGCTGGCGCAAAGCGCCGCGGCCGCCTACGACGCGAAATGTCTGGCCTGCCACTCGGCGTCCCAAACGGCAAACGCGCGTTCTTGTCCCGTGGCGGATTCAGGCTGCACTACCTGCCACATGCCCAAAGTAGACTCGCCTGGCATGCATCAGCCCTTCACCGATCATCAGATCCGGATTGTCCGAGCAGGCGAGGCGTACCCGGACTGACCCTTACTGAGCCGCGCGGGTGCTCTGGTGACCAACTTCGATTAAACCGCGCCTGCTCGCCGCAACAACTCATCCACTTCGTCATAGCCGGAAGGAATCTCGATGCCGCTGACCGTTGCGCCGGCCCCCAGCAGAGCCTCCACGGATTCGGGCGAACGGCGGCGTGTCCAATACGAATCGACGCAGGCCTTCACAGCGAGCGCCAGCGCCGTACGTCCCTTCCCGTCGAGAGCGTTTACCGGCGCTCCGCGTTCAATCAGTTCCTTCACCGCGGCGGGCCATGCGCGCCACGCGGCCACATGCAGGGCCGTGCTGTCCGGCGCGACGCCGAAGTACCCATCGCCGTGGTAGAGAGCGGCGGCGCTCACGCCGAAACCGAGAAGCGACCGCAGGCCTTCCACATTGCCGTTGCTTGCAAACTCGGCCAGCAGGGCGCCGCCCTGGGCGAGCAGTTCGTCCGCGAGTTGGCGCTCTCGCGCGACAACGCGATCACCCTTCGCGCACGCTGCAATCAGCCGGTCGACGCCATGGAGCTCGAGCGCGATGCCGCGCCGCTCGAACAGACCAAGAACATCGCCCCGTCCTCTGCACGCTGCTATCGAGAAAGCCGATCTGCCATCGCGGGCGTCTGGCAGGGTCGGGTCTGCTCCGTGATCAAGCAACGCCTCGATTGCCGGCAGCGCATTGTCGCGCCGCAGAGCCGAATGCAGGGCGTTACACCCCCACCTGGTCATGAGATTCGGATTAGCGCCATGTTCCAGCACCAGCCGGAGGCCGTCCAGGTCGTGCCAGTCGGCTTTGCGCAACAGCAGGCAGCTCAGGCCGGCCTCGTTCAGCTTGCCGCTTTCAAGCAGGATCTTCATCACGGTGTTGTCATGACCCTCGGCCACGTGATAAGGAGTCTCTTCGTCGTTCGGGTCGGCGCCGTGCTCCAGCAGCAACTCGGTGAGCTCGGCATGACGAGCGATGGCCGCCGCGCCGTAGATTGCGGCTTCGAGCAGCGGGCGGGGATTGGGATAATCGATCATCTCGATCCAGCCGGTGTTGGCGCTGGCGCCGGCATCGAGCAACGCCCGCGCCGTGCGCACGAACGCCTCCGCGCGCGTCTGGTCCAGCCGCAGATACCGCGAAAAACAGAGATACGTCAGCGCATCCCATCCGAGCGGGCCTCCTTTGGCGGTGGCAGTTTGCGGATCGAGCGCCAGGAACCGCCTCACGGAGGCTTCGTCGGCGAGGATCGCCGCGGTGTAGATGCTGCTTCCGGCAACCCGCGGGTAGCGCGCCAGGATCATTTCTGCATGCTCGAGCGTCCCCGACGTATGGCTCGTATGGCGCGGCACGCAAGCCATCTCGATGAAAGCCGCCACCGGATCGGCCAGCGACTCCACGGAACGAATCATGTTGACGGTCTCGATATGTCTGGCGAACTTTGGCCAGCTCTCGAAGCCGTGCTCGCGGGCAATCACCAGTTGCGCATCGGTCAGGCTGACCTGATCGCCGCGGAATGCGTCTTCGGGGAGGCTGTGAAAACGAGGATGGTGGCGCCGGGCGCGGGCCAGCGCTTCAGGAATCGCACGGGCGCACTCCCGGACCAGATCTTTGGCCTGCTTCCTGTATTGTTCGAGGTTCGGACGAGCGGGAAGTTCTATTTCTGACACACGAAGCTCCTTTCACTGCTTGCCTGGAGTCCGCGCGAGTCAGGCTGAAAAGAGGATTCGTCGGATTGTCGGACGGTAGGTGGGCACGGCCCTTTCCGCGGACTGGATGCGCCCTATGCGCTCAGGTCCACTTTAGGAAACGCGCCCACAGGAAGTCAATTCCGCTGCAGGCTGAAAGCCTGCTCTACTCCGCTCGCAACGCGGTGGACGCGTCCACCATGGTGGCGCGGCGCGCCGGCAACCATGTCGAGATCAGGCCTGCGCCGAGCAGGACCAGCGATACCGCGGCGTAGGTCAGTGGATCTACGGGGCTCACCTCGAACAACAGCGAGGACATGAGCCGGGTGACCGCGTAAGCGACCGCCAGTCCACAAGCGAGACCGATTGCCGTCAACACGAGCCCCTGCCGCACGAACATCCGCTGCACGCCGGCGGGCGGCGCGCCCAGGGCCATCCGAATGCCGATCTCGCGCGTGCGCTGCGAAACAGAGTAGGCGATTACGCCGTAAATGCCAACCAGCCCAAGCAGCAGCGCCATGGATGATGCCACGGTGAGCATGACCAGCGTGAACGATTGCCGCGCCATGGAGCGATCGTGGATTTCCTTCTGCGTCCGCACATCGGCCAGAGGAAGGTTCGGGTTTACCGACCACACCGCCTGCTGCGCTTCTTTCAGGAGCGCTGCGGAGCCGGCGCGCGTGGAGCGCACGGCGAATACAGGACCACGCTCCGGCCGGCTTGACATATCCCAGAATTTATTTACCAGGATCGGCCAGTACGCGATGGTCGGCGCTTTCTGATCGACGCCGTTGTCGCGCTCATTTCCGGCGACGCCAATGATCTCGCGCCATACGCCCGTCGGGTTCTCCCGGATACGCTTGCCGATCGCAGCGGCCGGCGAGCCCCATAGCTCGCGAGCAAGATTATCGGACACCATGATCACCGGACGGTAGTCGAAAATGTCAGTCCACGTGACATCGCGGCCGGCGATGAGCGGATTGCCCATGGCACGGAAGTAGCCGGGGGAGACGAACTTGAACCGGCGCAGCGGCGGGATCTTGCCTTCGGGATAGACATGGTCCTCGGCCATGATCGGATCGTTATCGTTATTTCCATCCATGGTGACGGAGTTGGCGAGCCCCACCGCGCTGACGCCGGGGAGCGCCGCCAGTTTCTCCGCGATCTGCTGCTCCAGGCGGGCCACCTGTTCGTCCTTAGGGACCTCGGCATCGGGAACGGACACGCGCAGCGTGAGGATCTGCTCGGGGGCCGTGAACCCCGGCTGAATGTGCTGCATCGCGCGAATGGTGCGAATCATCAGGCCGGCGGTAATCAGCAGGACGAGCGCGAGAGCAATCTGCGAAACCACCAGCACGTTGCGGGTCCGATGACGCTCCCGCCCTTCGCTGGATGTTCGGCCGCCTTCACGCAATGCGGCGTTCGGGCGCGGCGTTGCGTACTTGAATACCGGGATCAATCCGAACAGAATGCCCGCGGCGATCGATATCCCGATGGTGAACAACAACACGGGTCCGTCAAGCGAGATGTCTTCCAGACGCGGCAGCGTCGATGGCGCGATCTTCACCAGCAGCCTCAGCCCTGCCTCAGCCAGCACGATGCCAATCAGCCCGCCCAGGATCGCGAGCGTCACGCTTTCACCGAGCAGCGCGCGCGCAATTCGTCCACGGCCCGCTCCGAGCGCGGTGCGGATAGCCAGCTCCCTCTGCCGCCCTTCGGCGCGCACAAGCAGCAGATTCGCTACGTTCGCGCAGGCAATCAGAAGGACGATGCCCACAGTGGCCATCAGCATCCACAGAGTTTTGCCGACGTCTCCAATGACGTCGTCCTTCAGCGGTCTGATATACGGGCCGAAATGCGCGGCCTCGAACATCTTAATGCTGATGCCGGGCACCGGCTGGAACTTGTGCATCATGATGGACAGCATCCGGCCCTCGTCGGCATTGGCCTGGGCGAGCGTGACTCCCGGTTTCAGGCGCGCGACGGTGTAATAGCTGAAATTCCCGATGAAGACTTTGTTCCGGTCGAACTGGAACGGAACAATCAGCCCGGCCTTCGGGTTCATGAACCGGAAGCCGGCAGGCATAACCCCGATCACTTCGTGCGCCTTTGCGTCGATCATGATGCGCCGGCCGATCACGCCGGCGTCGCCGCCAAAACGGCGCTGCCAGTATCCCCACGTCAGCATCACCGTGTCGGGACTTCCCGGCGAATCGTCGTGGCGGGTGAACCAGCGGCCCTTCACCGGTGGTACGCCGAGCACCGGGAGGGTGCCGTCGGTCACCGTCAGGCACTCGATCTGCTCGGGTTCGCCGAGGCCGGTCACCGTGACCGAATCGGTTCTCCACATGCCGATGTCCTGCAGGGTCCGGTTCTCCTCGCGATAAGTAAAGTAGGTTGCCGGTGATGCGTTCACCACCGGCAGGCCGACGCCCGGTGCGGTCTCCCACACACCGACGAGGCGGTCGGCATTGGGGAACGGCAGCGGCTTGAGCAGCACGCCTCGAACCACGCTGAATATCGCGGTATTCGCTCCGATTCCCACGGCCAGAGTGATCAGCGTCACGGCAGTGAACATCGGCGTCCGCGCTAGTCCGCGCAGAATATGCCTGAGCTGCGTTATGAATGCCATCGCTCGAAACCTTTCACTGAGAACTAATACGCAACCTCTGCGCGAGAGTTCCTGAGAATTGGTGGGTCGGGCGCCTCGCCTGCGGCGGGTGCCCCGCCCGCCTGGTCCGGCGGAACACGCATTCAGAACATACCGAGCAGGCCGACGAGGCGTCGGCCGCAGGCGAGGCGCCCGCCCCACAACTGCTAGCCAGGGTCACCGGATCAGTTCCCGCGTTCGCTCAGCTCGCGCAGTGGGATGCGGTACCGGAGGATGAGCGCCTTTACCTGTTTCGGCGTGAGCCGTGCGATGCGCCTCACCTCGCGGCGCTTTCGCAGCGTCTTCGGCGCCATGGCAAGCGCCGCCAGGTCGCCCCTGAACAGGGCCCAGGCCGCTCTGAGTTTGCCGCCGATTCCACTGTATTTCGCAATCTCCCCGCGGTTGCGAGCCGCCGCGACAACGCCCCCGCCGATCCTCAACAGGTAATAGGGCACATTGAGCCAGAGCAGGCTCCAGGGGAACAGCTTGAGCGCCAGCAGCACGCGGTTGCGCTCGATGAGGTAAAGCCGCCGGGTGGAGGCCACGCGCACGGCGCCCCCGCGGTGATGGCGAACCACCGCGCCGGGAACATACAGACACTTCCAGCCCGCGATGCGCGCACGCAGGCCGAACTCGGAATCGTCGCCGAAGATGAACAGGTCCTCGTCCATGCCGCCAATGCAGTCGATCACCTCGCGTCGAAACAGCGCGGCGCAGCCGTCCGGCCACGCGCACTCTTCGAGGCGGTCGTATTGTCCACGGTCGATCTCGCCGGCGCCGCGGCCGCGATTCTGGCCGTCCGGATAGATCAGATGGCCCACCTTGTCGATGCGCGAAGGGTCTTCCCACACCACGATCTTGCAGGCAGCCATGCCCACGTCGGGATGCGTCTCCAGCGCTTCCACCATCGCCTCCAGCCAGCGCGGCTCAGGCTCGGCGTCGTTGTTCAGCATGGCCACGAACGGCGTCCGCGATGCGGCGAAGCCGACATTATTCGCCGCGCAGAAGCCGAGGTTGCGGCCGTTCTCGATGAGAGTCGCGCGCACGCCGAAGTCCTCGGTCTTCATCATTTCGATGGAGCCGTCGGTGGACCCGTTGTCTACAACCAATACCTGGAAGTCCGGGAACGTCTGCCGCGACAGCGCCTGCATGCAGGCGCGCAGGTGCTCGCGGCCGTTCCAGTTGATGACCACCACGCTGGCGATGGGCTCTGTGCTGGTCTGCGGGGCGGGGTCCGGGCGGCTGTTCAATCGGTATAATACAACAGTCGGTGGAGACGCACCTTTCGAGAGCGGGCACGGCCGCGGTGGCGGAGCCGGATACAACATCCACAACACGCCCCGTCGAGCTGAGCCGCCCATGTCCTGCATGCGGGGATGCGTCGTACCGCGTCCTGTTTCACGCCACCGACCGGCTCTACCGGACCACGTCAAAACAGTTCCAGCTTGTAGAATGCAAAGGCTGCCGCATGATTCGGCTCGATCCGCAGCCTGATGACAGCGAGCTTGCACGTTCTTATCCGGAGCAGTACTGGTTTGCGCCGTCCGCCGATGCAGCGAGCCGTCTGGAAGAGAGCTGGCGGCGCCTGGTGCTGCGCGATCATGTCGCGTTCGTCGAGCGTGCGCTGCGCGGCTCCGGCGAAAGCGGCTGGATTCTCGACGTGGGCTGCGGCGGCGGACTGTTCCTGAACATGATGCGCGAGCGGACTGGACAGCCCGTGGTCGGCCTCGATTATTCCCGCGAGGCCGCGCGCGTGGCGAGGTCCGTGAACTCGGTTCCAGCGATTTGCGCCTCGCTCGAAAAATCGCCCATCGCCGCGGGATCATGCGCGGCGGTCACCATGTTCCATGTGCTGGAGCATTTGCGCGACCCCGAGCCGTACCTGCTCGAGTCGAAGCGCCTCCTGCGTCCGGATGGGCGGTTGATCGTGCAGGTGCCGAACGCATCCTGTTGGCAGTTCCTGGTGTTTGGAGAAAAGTGGAGCGGCGTGGACGTCCCGCGGCATCTGATCGACTTCCGCCAGTCGGATCTGTTCAACCTGCTGGAGCATTGCGGCTTCGAGATTCTGCGCGTGAAGCACTTTTCGCTGCGCGACAATCCGGCCAGCTTCGCCACCAGCCTCGCTCCCGGCCTCGACCCGATGGCGCGCCGCGTCCGGCAGGTGGGTGAGAGCCCCGCCATGCGCATGGCGAAGGATGTCGCCTACCTGGGGCTCTTCTGCGCGGCCCTCCCGTTCGCTGCGCTCGAAGCCGCGTGCCGCGCCGGCTCCACCATCATGGTGGAGGCACGGATGAGCCGGTGACGGCCGCCGCCGAAACGGACAGGCGACCGAGTCTCTATCGCAAGCTCGAACGGCTGCTTCCTGGGCCGCTCGCCCGATACCTGCTTTATTTCGAAACCCAGATCGAGCGCGCCGTCGAGGCCTTCGCGCGGGAGCTGCCGCCGCGCGCGCGCGTGCTCGATGCCGGGGCGGGAGAGTGCCGCTACGGCGAGTTCTTCGGCGCGCAGCAGTATGTCGCGGTGGATCTCGCAGTGGGCGATACCGCGTGGAATTACGGCCGCCTCGACGCGATCGCCGATCTTACCGCGCTCCCATTCCGATCGAATGCCTTCGACGCCTGCATCAACCTGGTAACTCTCGAACACGTGCGCGAGCCTGCGTGCGCGCTTGCGGAAATCGCGCGCGCGCTGAAGCCCGGGGCATCGCTGCTGCTGGTTGTGCCGCAGGACTGGGAGGTACATCAGGCGCCTCACGACTATTTTCGCTACACCCGTTACGGCGTCGACTATCTGCTGGAGCGCGCAGGGCTTCGCGTTGCCGGGATAGAGCCCGTTGGCGGATGGTTCCGCCTGATGTCACGCCGCCTGCTGAACGGCCTGCAGTTCTTTCCGGGTCCGCTGATGTTGGTGGCCGCCATATTTCTTGCGCCCCTGGCGCTGCTTCTTCCGGCCTTCGATTGGCTCGACCGCGACCGCAACTTTACACTGGGATATATATGCGTTGCGGTAAAACGGCCCTAGGCTGCGGTGGCGCACGCTTCAGCGTGCTGCTGTGGCCTTCAGGCCACGGTCGGCCAGCGCGAGCTGAAGCTCGCACCGGCACGCTGAAGCGTGCGCCACATCGTTATCGCGGCTTGCTGGCCGCGGTAGCCATCGCGTGCGTTTCGAGCGCCGCGGATTTCAGCGGTGAGCGCGCTCTCGAGTATACGCGCCATGCGGTGGCGTTCGGCTCGCGTCCGGCCGGGTCGGGCGCGAATCATCGATTGCAGGCGTACATCGAGGCGCAGATCCGTCCGCTCGATTGCCGCGTCATTGAAGATGCGTTCACCGCGCAGACGCCCGACGGTCCGGTGGCGATGAAAAATATCATCGCGCTTTTTCCGGGAAGCTCCGGACGCGCTCTGGTGGTGACCGGCCACTATGACACGAAGAAGCTGCCGGGCTTCGTTGGCGCCAACGACGGCGGATCGTCCGCCGGATTTCTGCTGGAGCTGGCGCAGGTCGCATCCACCAGGAAATGGCGGGACGATCTCTACATCGTCTGGCTCGATGGCGAAGAGGCCTTCCATGACTGGTCCGCCGACGACAGCGTGTACGGCAGCCGTCATCTGGCCGCGCGGTGGGAAAAGGAGGGCACGCTCGCCAGGGTAAAGGCGCTCATCAACGTCGACATGATCGGAGACAAAGATCTGGACATTCTGCGCGACGCGAACTCATCGTCCGCGCTGGTGCAGCTTGTCTGGAAAAGCGCGCGCGATCTCGGGTACGACAAGTATTTCCTGACCGATCCAGGAAGCATCGACGACGACCACATGCCCTTTATCCAGCGCGGCGCGAATGCCATCGATATTATCGATTTCGACTACGGACCCAACAACTCCTTCTGGCACACCCCTCAGGACACTATGGACAAACTCAGCGCGCACAGTTTTCAGGTGGTCGGAGATGTCCTGGTCGAAGCGCTGGCCCGTCTGCAGTAAGCTGAAGTTCGCTCGGACCGCTGCTGTATTCAGAGAATTTAATGGCGCACCGTGAGTCCTGCTCCGGTTCGCCGCCGTTAAACAAAACAGGAGGGCTTGCTATGACACGCCTGAAGGTGCTGCTGCTTTTCGTATTCGGGGCCGTTCCGTTTTTCGCACAGACAGATCCGCCCACCCGGGTTGCCAGACTCGGCTTTCTGGACGGCTCAGTCTCGTTCCAGCCTGCGGGCATTGACGACTGGGAGCCCGCCAATCCGAACCGCCCCATGACCACGGGCGACCAGATCTGGGTGGACCAGGATTCTCACGCCGAGATGCATGTGGGCTCCACTGCGTTCCGGCTCGGCCCCCAGAGCGCGTTTCAGTTTCTGAACCTCGACGACCAGATGGAGCAGATCAGCCTGCCCGCGGGCACGCTGAATCTGCACGTCCGTTATCTGGATGAGAACCAGATGATCGAGGTGGACACGCCCAATCTCGCCATCTCCGTGCTGCGCCCCGGCGATTATCGAATCGACGCCCAGCCGGATTCGCAGGCGACGGTGGTCACTGTCCGCGAAGGGCAGGTGGAAGGTACAGGAGGCGGCCAGGCGTTCAGCTTGTGGCGAGGCCAGCAGGCCGTGGTGAACGGCGATCAGTCGTCCATCGGCTACAACGTGTACATGGCGCCGGACATGGATGAATGGGACAACTGGTGCAGGAACCGCGAGGATCGTGAAGAACACGCGCCGGCGCTGCGCTACGTTCCGGCTGAAATGACTGGCTATGGCGACCTCGACGACCATGGCGACTGGCAGTCGAGCCCGTATGGCGAGGTCTGGATTCCGCGCGATGCGCCCGACGGATGGGCCCCCTACCATAACGGACACTGGGCTTGGATCGATCCGTGGGGCTGGACGTGGGTTGACGACGCCGCATGGGGATTCGCGCCGTTCCACTACGGACGGTGGACGTATTGGGGCAACCGGTGGGCATGGATTCCGGGACCCGTCGCCGCGCGGCCGGTCTATGCGCCGGCCATGGTCGCCTGGATTGGCGGAGATCGGTTCGGGGTGGCGCTCTCGTTCGGTTCGCCTTCCATCTCGTGGGTGCCGCTGGGCCCGAGGGAGGTCTACGCGCCGCCCTATGCCGTCAGCCAGGCCTACATAACGAGGGTGAACACCAGCAACACGGTGATCAACAACGTCAACGTGACGAATGTCTACAGCGTGACCAACGTTCACTACGTCAACATGCGCGCGCCGAACGCGGTAGTGGCAATGCCCGCGCAGGCGATGGCATCGGCCCAGCCGGTGAACCGTATGGGGAGACCCGTTCCTGCTGCCGCACTGGCTTCCGTGCAGGTGATACGGACCGCTCCGGTTGCGCCGCAGCGGGCCGCGGTGATCGGCAGGTCCACGCCGCAGGCAAGCGTGGCCAGGCCGCCGGCCGCAGTGGTCAGCCGGCCCATCGTCGCCAAGACGACTCCTCCACCTCCGCCGCCCGCGTTTGCGGCCCGGCAGCAGGCATTGCAGCGCAACCCCGGCGTGCCCCTGACCCATCAGGATCTGCAACAGATTCGGCAGGCCGCTCCGCCGCCGCGGCAGGCTGTGGTGGTGCGACAGGCGCCGGCTGCGCAGGTGGTTCAGCCGAAGGTGTCGGCGCAACCGGCTCCTCCGCGCAATACGATGATGATGCGCGGCGCGCCGCCTGCAGGTGCTCCGCAGCAGGGGAACAGGCCGCCGAATCCGCAGCAGGGATATCGTCCTCCGCCGCCGGTGAACGCGGCGCAGCCGGTGAACCCGCAACAGCCTGGATACAAGGCGCCGACACCGCCGAATCGCCCGGCCATCGAACCGGTGAAGCCGGTGAACGCCGCGCCGCCGCAGCAGCCGGCGTATCGGCCGCCGCCGAACCGTGAGATCGAGCCGGTCAAGCCGGTGAACGAAGCGCCGCCGCCTCAGCCTGCGTATCGGCCGCCACCCAGGCGTGAGGTCGAGCCGGTGAAGCCCGTGAACGAAGCTCCGCCACAGCAGCCGGTGTACCGGCCGCCGACGAACCGCGAGGCAGAGCCGGTGAAGCCGGTGAACGCGCCGCCGCCTCAGCCCGGATATCGTCCACCGCCTCCGGCCACAAAGGAAACCGCGCCGCCCCCGAAGAAGAAGCCGCCGGAGAAATCGACGGAGAAAGAGGCAAAGTAAGCGCGCAATTGGTCGGCGGGGCTGTGCGGCAACCGCGAAGAGCAGAAAAGCCCCGATCCCTTTCGGGACCGGGGCTTTTCTTGTTTAATTGGGCAACGTCCTACTCTCCCACACACTCGCGCGTGCAGTACCATCGGGGCTGTGAGGCTTAACTTCCGTGTTCGGGATGGGAACGGGTGGGACCCTCACGCTAAAATCACCCAAAACTCGTGGTCAGAGGCAGGGGCCTCTGACTTGAATATTGACGGGCAAACCACAATCGCCTGAGCACTGCTTCCGCAATGTCAAGAGTAAATTTTATGGTCAAGCCGAACGGGCTATTAGTAACGGTAAGCTCAACATATTACTATGCTTACACATCCGTCCTATCAACGTGGTGGTCTTCCACGGCCCTTCTTAGGGAGTTACCCCTTGGGAGATCTCATCTCGAGGAAGGCTTCACGCTTATATGCCTTCAGCGTTTATCCTGTCCGAACTTCGCTACCCAGCGATGCCACTGGCGTGACAACTGGATCACAAGAGGTTCGTCCATCCCGGTCCTCTCGTACTAAGGACAGCACCCCTCAAATCTCCTGCGCCCACCACAGATAGGGACCGAACTGTCTCGCGACGTTCTGAACCCAGTTCACGTACCGCTTTAATAGGCGAACAGCCTAACCCTTGGGAGCTTCTACACCCCCAGGATGCGATGAACCGACATCGAGGTGCCAAACCGGAGCGTCGATGTGAACTCTTGACTCCGATCAGCCTGTTATCCCCGGCGTACCTTTTATCCGTTGAGCGATGGCCCTTCCATACAGAACCACCGGATCACTAAGTCCTGCTTTCGCATCTGCTTGACTTGTAGGTCTCGCAGTCAACCTGGTTTATGCCTTTGCACTCGACCGCTGATTTCCAAACAGCGTGAACCAGGCTTCGAGCGCCTCCGTTACAATTTAGGAGGCGACCGCCCCAGTCAAACTACCCGCCTACCAATGTCCCTCTCCCGGTTAACGGGAGGAGGTTAGAATCACAGAGTACTCAGGGTGGTATCTCACCGTTGGCTCCCCCGAATCCGAGAATCCGGGCTCAAAGCCTCCCACCTATCCTGCGCAGAGCACCCCATAATTCATTGATAGGGTATAGTAAAGGTGCACGGGGTCTTTCCGTCTTGTGGCGGGCATCCGGCGTCTTCACCGGAACCACAAATTCGCCGGGCGGATTGTTAAGACAGTCGTCAGATCGTTACGCCATTCGTGCAGGTCGGAACTTACCCGACAAGGAATTTCGCTACCTTAGGACCGTTATAGTTACGGCCGCCGTTCACCGGGGCTTCAGTTCAAAGCTTCGCCTTGCGGCTAACCTCTCCCTTTAACCTTCCGGCACCGGGCAGGCGTCAGCCCCTATACGTCGTTTTCGACTTTGCAGAGACCTGTGTTTTTGTTAAACAGTCGCCTGACGCTATTCGCTGCGGCCCCCCTTGCGGAGGGCGCCCCTTCTCCCGAAGTTACGGGGTTAATTTGCCTAGTTCCTGAACAATCCATCACCCGAGCGCCTGAGAATACTCTTCTCGTCGACCTGTGTCGGTTTGTGGTACGGATACCTCAACTCTCCTTAGCGGATTTTCCTGGCAGACGACCGGACGGATTTACCTCTCCCGGCCTCAGTTCACTCCGGATTGAAACCATTGCGCACCGGAACTTACCTGCTGCGTCCCCGCATCGGTCTTTATCGAATTAAGGTAGTCACGGAATATTAACCGTAGTGTCCATCGGCTACGCCTTTCGGCCTCACCTTAGGCTCCGACTAACCCTGAGCGGATTAACCTTTCTCAGGAAACCTTAGACTTTCGGCGACCAGGGTTCTCACCTGGTTTCTCGCTACTTATGCTGGCAGAGTCTCTTCCTGCCGATCCAGCAGTCCTTTCGGTCCACCTTCATCTCTGCAGGAACGCTCTCCTACCATCAGTCTTGCGACTGATCCATAACTTCGGTACCGTGCTTGAGCCCCGTTGGATTGTCGGCACCGAGTGGCTCGACCAGTGAGCTATTACGCTTTCTTTAAAGGATGGCTGCTTCTAAGCCAACCTCCTGGCTGTCCATGCCCCTCGACTTCCTTTCCCACTTAGCACGAATTTTGGGACCTTAGTTGATGGTCTGGGCTCTTCCCCTTTTGACAACGAAGCTTAGCCCCCGCTGTCTGACTCCTGTGTTACACGTTCATGGCATTCGAAGTTTGGTTGGATTCGGTAACCTGGAAAGGCCCCTAGTCCATTCAGATCTCTACCGCCACGACGGACCACACAAGGCTAGCCCTAAAGCTATTTCGGAGAGAACGAGCTATCACGGAATTTGATTAGCCTTTCACCCCTACCCTCAGCTCATCCAAGCTGTTTTCAACCAACACTGGTTCGGACCTCCATCCGCTGTTACACGGACTTCATCCTGGCCAAGGGTAGATCATCCCGCTTCGCGTCTAATCCCAGCGACTGAACGCCCTGTTCAGACTCGCTTTCGCTGCGGCTCGCTTTCGCTTAACCTTGCCACTGAGATTAACTAGCCAGCTCATTATTCAATAGGCACGATGTCAGGCATTGTCCTTGCGGACCATAGCCCTCCAACTGCTTGTAAGCATGCGGTTTCAGGTACTATTTCACTCCCCTCGCAGGGGTTCTTTTCACCTTTCCCTCACGGTACTAGTTCACTATCGGTCACAGTCGAGTATTTAGCCTTACCGGATGGTCCCGGTAGATTCCCGCAGGGTTCCACGTGTCCCGCGGTACTCAGGAGCCACTCGAAGTTAAGATTGCATTTTTATGTACGGGGCTGTCACCCTCTTTGGCCGGACTTTCCAGACCGTTCCATTAACGCTTTCTTATCCCTCTTTACTTCAACAGATCGTACCGGGTCGCCCCGATCCGGCCTGTTGAGGTTTGTGGTCCTACGACCCCGGACTCTCCTCGCGGATCGTCCGGTTTAGGCTCTTCCGATTTCGCTCGCCACTACTCTCGGAATCACGGTTGTTTTCTTTTCCTTCGGGTACTGAGATGGTTCACTTCCCCGAGTTCGCTTCGTACGCCTATGTATTCAACGCACGATATCCAGTGTTCGCACTGGATGGGTTTCCCCATTCGGAAATCCCCGGATCACAGAATGCTTGCTTCTCCCCGAGGCTTATCGCAGCTGGCCACGTCCTTCATCGCCTGACTGTGCCAAGGCATCCACACGCATGCTCTTAGTAGCTTGACCATAAAATTGACTCCGGACACTGCCGAAGTCAGCGCTCATCGCCGTATATGTTCTGCACGGCGGGCGATTTGTGTGTATTGCCCGTCAATATTCAATTGTCAAAGATCGCTTCAGCGCAAACGCTGAAAGTGAGCGCTCAGGCCAGCCTGAGCGGTCACTTTCAGCCTCTGCAGGAATCAAAAGAGAATCAGCGGAATCAGGAGAATTACGGGAAGACGAATTCCCGCGCTTCCTTTTACTTCCTCTTATTCCTTTACTTCTCTTTCTTCTTTTACCCTGGTGGGCCTGGGTAGACTCGAACTACCGACCTCACCCTTATCAGGGGTGCGCTCTAGCCACCTGAGCTACAGGCCCAAAAGACTAACCCTGGTGGAGCTGGTCGGGATCGAACCGGCGACCTCCTGAATGCAAATCAGGCGCTCTCCCAGCTGAGCTACAGCCCCCTTAACTTATCGGAGCGCCGGCCGGAGTCCCTTGCGAGACTCGACGGCCGGCGCATCCTCAGTTACTTTCCGAGGCCGATTGGACGCAGAACCGCGATACCAGACCGCGATCCCTGAAACATTATCAGAACTTAAGTGGAGAACAGACGACATCATGGACCGGAACGGCTGCCACTTACTAAACCGCCCTCGCCTTTCGGCTCGGACTGCTTTTCCGTGACTCCGGCCACGTTCTCTCTTAGAAAGGAGGTGATCCAGCCGCAGGTTCTCCTACGGCTACCTTGTTACGACTTCACCCCAATCATGAGTCATACCTTGGGCCGCTGCCCCCCTTGCGGGTCGGCGTGCAGACTTCTAGTACAACCCACTTTCGTGATGTGACGGGCGGTGTGTACAAGGCCCGGGAACGTATTCACGCCGTCGTTCTGATACGGCATTACTAGCGATTCCAGCTTCACGCAGGCGAGTTGCAGCCTGCGATCCGAACTGAGAACGGTTTTTTGCGATTGGCTCCCCCTCGCGGGTTTGCAGCGCTCTGTACCGTCCATTGTAGCACGTGTGTAGCCCTGGACATAAAGGCCATGATGACTTGACGTCATCCCCACCTTCCTCCAACTTATCGCTGGCGGTCTCCTGAGAGTGCACCTTTCGGTTAGCAACACAGGACAAGGGTTGCGCTCGTTGCGGGACTTAACCCAACATCTCACGACACGAGCTGACGACAGCCATGCAGCACCTCGACTACCGTCCCTTGCGGGAGGACCAGTGTTTCCACCGGCTTGCAGCAGCCGTTCGAGCCCAGGTAAGGTTCTTCGCGTTGCGTCGAATTAAACCACATGCTCCACCGCTTGTGCGGGCCCCCGTCAATTCCTTTGAGTTTCAGCCTTGCGACCGTACTCCCCAGGCGGCGTACTTAACGCGTTAGCTCCGGCACGAACCGAATGAACGGCTCACACCAAGTACGCATCGTTTAGGGCGTGGACTACCAGGGTATCTAATCCTGTTTGCTCCCCACGCTTTCGTGCCTCAGCGTCAGTAGTGGTCCAGAAAGCCGTCTACACCACCGGTGTTCCTCCTGATATCTACGCATTTCACCGCTACACCAGGAATTCCGCTTTCCTCTCCCACACTCGAGCCCGCCAGTTTCCGGCGCACCCTCCCGGTTAAGCCGGGAGATTTCACACCAGACTTGGCGAACCGCCTACGCACTCTTTACGCCCAGTAACTCCGAACAACGCTTGCTGCCTACGTATTACCGCGGCTGCTGGCACGTAGTTAGCCGCAGCTTCTTCTCCAGGTACCGTCATTATCGTTCCTGTCGAAAGAGCTTTACACCCCGAAGGGCTTCATCGCTCACGCGGCGTCGCTGCATCAGGGTTTCCCCCATTGTGCAAGATTCCCCACTGCTGCCTCCCGTAGGAGTCTGGCCCGTGTTTCAGTGCCAGTGTGGCCGTGTGCCCTCTCAGGCCGGCTACCGATCATTGCCCTGGTAGGCCATTACCCTGCCAGCTAGCTAATCGGCCGCGGGCTCCTCTTTCAGCGCATTGCTGCTTTCCCCTCTCGGGATTATGCGGTATTAGCTCCGGTTTCCCAGAGTTATTCCCCACTAAAAGGTGGATTACCCACGTGTTACTCACCCGTGCGCCACTTTACTCACCCTTGCGGGCTTTCTCGTGCGACTTGCATGTGTTAAGCGCGCCGCCAGCGTTGATTCTGAGCCGGGATCAAACTCTCGTTTGAACCTTTAGAGACTCACGCCATCCCTGCGGATGACGCGGTTACAGAGTCGTCCTGCTTTACTCATCGTTCTGACGAATTTGCTTCATTGCGTCCAACCAGATTGTCAAAGATCTGCGCAGGCAAGCCCAGCGATCCGTTAAGAAGACCGGACCACCTGCGCGGCCTCGAAAGCCGCATCGGCGCAAGATATACCCTATACCGGTATTGCCTGCACCTGAAACTTTAGGGAACTAAAAGAACTACAGTTTGGAAACTTCGAAGGGACGAACCGAACCGCCTGCCTTCAATCCACTGTTGCCATCAACCAGCCTACCAAACGCGTCCTGCGCTGGCAAGAGGAATTTGAATTTTTGTTTTCAACCCCTGCCAACCCACCCGTTTTCTACGGCTTGTGGCGGCGACAAGCTCAGAGTAGCAGACCGCCTTCCACCTGCGCAACCCCGGCAGCCCTGTTTTATCGATGTGGCCCAGCTAACAAAGCTATCGTTGGCGCTCCCGGAGCGCCTCCAGTTCCGCGATCGCCTCGAGATCCTTCGGTCTGCCCGCCGCCCGCTTCGTCCTGATCAGCGTGTCCAGATCGAGCACCCTGCAGCGACTTCCAAACGCTTCAACCTCAACCGAATGGGGCAGAAGTTCGGCGTAGCGTCCGCCGCCCGCTACCTCGCCCAGCAGATCGATCCAGCCGAGATCCGTGCTCAGCGTGAAATTGAGTCCAGCCTTCAGCGTCGCCACATCGAACCGAAACGGCAGGCCCGGAGGCGCGCCGCGAAGATAAGGCTGATAGGGCCCCAGCGCCTCGACAATCCTGCGGAGGTTCTGGTCACTGCGGCTGTAAACGGTATCGAGATCCTCGGTGAGCCGTACCGAGCCATGCGTGCCGGCGGCCACCCCGCCGATTAAAATGAAGTCCACTTGCGCCGACGCGAGCAGTTTGAGCAGCTTATCGATCTGCGTCACGCCGCCTCGCCATCGCCGCTCGCATTTCCTCGATGCAACGCCCGAAGTTTTGCAGATTGCGTAGCCGCTCTTCCACCGTCAGCTTCAGCGATTCATCCAGCAACGTCACGTCGACGTCCCGCTTGTAGACCTCGATCACGTCATCCATCGAGTCCCTGGATTCCATAGCTCTATCCAATACTATGCCCGTCCCACTGCGCGCAGCACCGCCTTCGCCGCTTCACCCCGCAATACTGAGGATTCACTGAACGCTTGCCCGCTTAGCTACAATAACCCGATGCGGCTCATCTGCAGAATGCTTCTGTTTTCAACGCTCCTGATGTCCCAATCGAGCTGGCGCACGATCAAGGATAAAACTGGCTCCTGCCAGCTTTCGTTGCCCCCGAACTGGACGATCCTCTCGACGCCCGGCCATGCTTCATCTCCGGAACACATGGAAACTTTTGTGCTCTCAGGGCTGAGGCCATACAAGCCGTTCAGTGAGCAAACCCTCAAAATATTGCATCCGGATACGGTTTTCGAGAATTCGCCGAAGCGAAGTTTCTATGTTACGAAGGCGCCCAACGGCACGACGGCCACCTATCACGTCGAGGCGCCTGGCCCCGCTAATGCCTGTGTCGCCCAGATCGGCGCAACTTCGTCGTATTCTCAGGACGAAATCAAAAGAATCGCATTCAGCTTGTCAGCCGCCAAATAGCCCTGCTGCCCTCGGTCGCCTACTACGCCCGCCCCACTGCCCGCACCACCGCCCTCGCCGCTTCCACCCCACGATACTGCGCCTCCTCGAAGATCGAAACGCCGCTCAGATCGGAGTTGGCGAACCAGATCCGCCCCAGCGGTTTCAGCCATTGCCGGCGTTCCTCCGAGGTCATGAATCCCACCGCCGGCCGGATCATCGCGTGTCCCATCCGCATTACGTCGATCCGCGAGACACAGGAGCGGACGTCCGGATGCACCCGTTCCAGGTCATCCAGAATCAGGCCTGCGAACCAGTCCCAGCCGAACTTCAGAAGATAGCGGCGCGCATCCTCCGGCGTCCGCTCCGCCAGCGCGTAATACCACGTCCAGACGGTGCGCTCCCTCCACGAAGCGACGCTCATGTGCGTTGCATCCACGTAGCCGAGCGATGGCGAATCGTACGCCACGTTGTCCCACGCCGGCGCCGCCCCGGGCGCCTCGCGCGGCAACCGCTCCAGGGTCAGGTTAGCCGTGAACCACGGCGAGTAGACAAAGCTTTCCGCCCGCGGAGCCCCTTCGATGATGTAGTGCGCGAGGAAGGTCGGCGCGGCGAAGATCACGAACGCACTGGTGTATTCGGTTCCGGCGCTTCCGTCCCGTTTTACCGTCAGGACCCGATACTTCGATCCCGCGCGCTCGATGCGGAACGCAGCCTCGCCCCTTCTGATGAACCTGTCCAGTTTGCCGATCAGCCGCCGGGCGATCCAGCCGTTTCCCTCGGGCCACGTCAGCGGACCTTTCTCCTCGGCAGCCCGCGAGGCGAAGTAATGAATGCCGGCCCATGCGGAAGCGTTGTGCGCCAGGGCGCCGTAGTCGTCGCGGCAGCAGTAGTTCACGTACCAGAGAAGATGTTCCGCATCGAAGCTGTTGGCGGACAGCCAATCGGCCATAGATGTCCGATCGAGCATCGCATCGGCCTCGCCGCCGCGCTCGATGGGGATGGTGAACCGGCCGCTCGCGCGATATTCGGCCATGCGCGCGGCAAAACGGCGGAACTGCTCGCGATCGCGGGCCGTCGCGCCCAGGTGCGGCTCGATATCCTCCTGCCAGCGGCCATACAGAAAGAGACGCTCCTGCGGCTCGAAGCAGAGATACCTTTCGTTCCAGCGGCCGGATTCGTCCAGCGCGCCCAGCTCGCGCATCAGCTCGCGCACCAGCGTCTCGCGAGCGTCCGGCACCGGCACGTAGTGAGCCGCCCATGGATATGCGGTGATCTCGTTTTCTCCCCAGCGGGCGTTCCCGCCGGGCTGCTGCTCCATCTCGATCAGCGCGAAATCGTGGAAGCCGTTGCGCTCCAGCCACCATGCGGCGCTCAATCCCGCCATGCCGCCGCCTACAATCAGCACCGGCACGGCTTCCCGGCGCGCCGGGGGTGGAAACGCATCGCCGTCGCGCATCCGGTGGCCCAGCGTGAATGCCTCGTTCACGAAGCCGCCCGCAATCCGCCGTTCGGCCTTGCAGGTCAGGCCAATGAGCGCCGCCGAAAGGAACCGTCGCCGGCTGCTCATTGCGGCGGGTGGTTCAGCCGGTAGACGGCCTCATCCGCAAAGGTCTGCTCCGAATATGGACCGTCGTACCGTTCGCGTCGAATGCGGCCTGTTTTGTCGACCAGCCAGTTTGTGCCCATCGCCACATCCGGTTCTATCAGATCGACGTACCTCCTGCCCACCAGCGCCGGAAAGCTGTAATGGTGTTCCTTCATGAACCGTTGCACCGCGTCGGGTTCGTCGTCCACGGTGAGCGCGATCACCCGCACATCATCTCGGCCCTCCACGGCCTCGTACGCTTTCTCTACTCCCGGCAGCATCCTCCAGCACGGGCCGCACCAGGTTGCGCAGATAGAAACGAGGGTCGTCCTGCCCCTGAAATCCGCCGAGGTCCAGATGTGACCCGTAGCATCCGGAATGTCCATTTCGGGGAGCGGCTGGTTTACGACACGCCACGCCGGCATGGGCATACCGCGTGGTGGGTTCGGCACGCCGTCAGGCCACGGCGGCTCCTTCCACCACGCTTTCCAACTCTCTTCGCTGCCCCCAAGGCTCCTGAACAACTCGTGCACGTGATCTTTCGGCAGGCCGTACTCACGCATATACCACGGGTTCGCCATCAACTGCCCGTACCATGTCAGGGCGTCCATTTTATGCCCTTCGGCCTCAGCCAACCGAGCCATCAACCCGATATACCTGCCCTCGTTATCCGGGGAATTCATCGGGGCCTGATCGTAATATTTGCGGAAGTCCGTATCCAGCCACTGTCGCATCCGCGCAAGTGTGAAACGAGCGAGGTCATACCACTTCAGCTTTAAGTAGGCCTCGCTCAAGGTGAGCAGGATCCCGAACCGGGCGTCTGAACGGCGCCGCGCTTCGAGATCGGCCGTGACCGTGCCTGAAATCAAATCGCTTTGCGGAGGCGGCGGTGATTCGGTCCACGCCAGCAGATCCTGAAGATCGGCCACCACCTGCATCAGCATGACATCGGCGGCCATCCAGTCCCAGTCGGTGTTCTGCCTGAAGCTGTAGTGATCGTCGTACGAGGGCTTCAGTCCATCCGCAACGGCTTTCCAGTCCTCTGCCGAGTGGCTGTTCGTGTCCATGAGAGCCTGCCGGCGCTCATCCCAGGCGAATGCGTTGTGCGGCCACTTGCGGACCCACTCGCCGGAAGCCTGGTACAAAGCGGCGCCATATTCTTTCCAGCCGTCGGGTCTTCGCAGTTGCGGATTATCTTTTTCCCATGCGCGATACGCCTCGTACGCAGGATCGCGAGGGCTCGCCGCCTCCAGCTTCTCGCCGATTCGCCTCTGTTCGTCAGCCTGGCCGCTCAGCCGGTAGGCGTCATACAGAAGCGCCGGAACACGGACATCGCTACTTTGCGGCATCGCCTCGAGACGCTTCGCATCGGCGCCGATTGCCGCTCTCGCCCGGTCGGTTTCCGAAGGCCATGCGAGTCGAAGCTCAGCGCTCCACAGCGCTCTGTAAGACCCGAGCTTCCCGGGCTCGGTCGTCCTCGACAGAATCGCTCGCAAATCGGCGGCGAGTTCGCGCAATGCACGCGGGTCTTCGATGACGCTGAGGTACTCGAATCCGTCGGTCGCCTCGGGACAAATTCCATGAAATGCGCGCAGATTTGCAGCTACTTTCATCGAGTCGCGAAAAGCAGCGCTGGAATAGATGTCGGCGAGCGCGACGTAGGGCCACGGAAACCGCGGAGCGCCGGCGACAATGCTCTGGAGGGATTTGATGGCCGCCGGCGTGTCGCGCCCAACCAGCGCGTAGGCGGAGAGATACCGATCCCGAAAGCCTCCCCCATCGGGGCGGCTCCTGAACTCATTGGCGAGAACACCCGTGTACGGCTTCGGCTGTGCTTCAATCAGCCATCGATTCAGGATCAGGTCGCCGGGCCGTCGCGCCAGCGCCGCGCGAATCTTCGCCACTCTTTCGGGCTGGCTCAGGCCCGAGTCTGCGTTCGGTGCGAGTTCACGAACGGAGGCGGAGGCTTCGCAAACGGGCGCCGGCTGACCCGCGACGCACATGGCCGTCGCAAGCGCTGTCAATGCGATAGCCACAACGCGCATGGAGCCCCGAAACCAGATTGACGTGAGTTTCTCAGTCCGCGTGCACCGCGTGTTTGTTCAGCCCGCGCTGTCCGATGCGCTCTGGGCGCGGCTGCCGTCGTCCGGCATGAGCCCGGTGATCGCCTGGATCACCATCCGCGGAAGAAATGGCTTTTGCAGGAAACACGTCCGGCTCTGCACGCCCCGGGGAAACTGCTCCACATCGAAGGGCAACCCGCTGGTCAGCACAATGCGCACGCTGTCGCTCACTCGGGCAATCCGCCGGACCAGCTCATCGCCCGACATCTCCGGCATCCTGACATCCGCCATCACCAGATCGTACCGTTCCGGCGCGGCCGTGAATAAGTCGAGCGCGGCGGCGGCCGTCGTGCACGCCTCCACATCGTAGCCGCGCTGGCGGAGAAACGTCTCCAGCAGCTTCACCAGCATCAGCTCGTCGTCCACCAGCAGAATACGCATTGTCCCGGCCGCTTTACCAGATCGCGAGCGGACGTTCGCCTGTGCTCACCGCGATCCCCACGGTTACACGATTCTCGTTCTTGCTCGAGACATTCGTTACTTTGTACTCGAAAGCATCGTAGCGGAGCTGAAGACTCGTCCTCGAAAAAAGCTGATATCCAAGCCCGGCGCCACCCGTAAACCCTCCGTACGGTTGCAACTGCTGCTGGTCCAGCGTGGATAACTTTGTGTACCCCGCCGTCGCCGAGGCCGTCAGCCGCCGGCCGCCCGTGTAGGAGTAATTCGCCGCGCCGGTCGTTTGCCGCGACGTCAGGTAAACGCCATTGCCGGGCGAAACCGTAATGCCTCCACTCAGGCCGAGCGAGGATCTGTGAAAACGTCTGGTAAGGGAGCCCTGGGCAACGGGAAGAAATGAATTCCGCTGAGACGTTACCGTCGTGTACCCCGGCCCCACGATCGCCGCAATCGCGGGATCGATGGGCACCTGCTCCAGCCCGAGGCTTTTCACGTTGGCGCCGCCGCCTTCGATGGAAACCTCCCACAGCCGCCCAATGCCGATCGACCATCCGGCCTCCGCCATCTGCATGTTCGAGTGGCCGAAGGCGTGCTGAAAATCGAATTCCTGGTACGTGTAGGATGCGTACAGGGTCTGTTTCTTCGTGATCCGGTAGGCGACGTCTCCGTGTGCGTTATATCCGCTCACGCCGGCAAGAGCCGATGAGGCGCGCCTTACCAGGAAGCCGTCCCCGCCGAAACCGAATGAGAGCCGCGCGCTTTTCTGCCACACCACATCGACATCCGATTGGGAGAAGTACGTCTTGTTGTCGAACAATTGAGTGCCCGGCGCCCCGACAATGCTGACGTTCTGCAGCGGAACATAGGCCAGCGGCCCGTAACTCAGCGACTGAATGCCTCCCACTTCATGTACCGCGAGCCGGACATGCCGCGAGATCACGTGATTCCAGCCGAACTGCAGCATCTGGTCGGTACCGCCGAACTCGTTTTGTGGCGTGTAGCGCCGGATGTCGCCGTGGTAGTCGAGCCGCACCTGATCGAATTCCCATGTGCGTGAGCCCATGCCTCCAAAACCCACCTCTCCGCCGTAATCGTTGATTGAGGTGTTGAGTTGGCCGGCCGAATTGACCGCTACCGGCGTTAATCCGCTGTCAAACATTCCGTTGAGCTCGCCGTATAACTGGAAATCCACCAGCTTGCCGCCTCGCTCGGCCGCATTCGTCTGACCGCGGCTGAGAATCGAGGGCCCTTCGTAGGTCTCCTCGTCCTGAGCGCAAACCCGCGCGCCCATTCCCAGCATGCAAAGAAGCAGCGCCAACCCCCCGGCAGTCCTCAAAATCCCTCTCCTGCTTGTTCTGTTCGACACGATCCGCCTGTGGCGGTCCGCGCTATGTTACTGCAAGTCTGACGCCTGCTCCGGTACATGTCAATCACTCGGAATCCTCAAAATAATCGGCCGGAAGGGGTCCCAGCGTGAGCCCGGGACCGGGATCAACCCTGGTCAGGCTCCGATTACACGTCTGAACAGGGCAGTAGAGTTATTTTCAATACGGTTTTGCACAACTGCGGTCTGAAAACCGTCATAATGGATGAGACTCGTGCGCTGCCTGAAGCCCCTCCTCGTCTTGTGCCTGGCCACCATGTCCGCATGGGCTGGGGAATACGTGGTGCTGGCCAACGGATTCCGTCTGTATGGCCGTAGCCACGAGAACGCCGGTGCGATGGTCCGGCTTCACACAAATCAGGGTGACATCGATATTCCATCCAGCAATGTAAAGAGCTTCGAGCAGGACGATTACGTTCCGCCTCCCGAACCGGCCAAACCTCCCGGTCCCGCGCCTGCGCCGGCCGCTACCACCTCCGACCCGCATCAGATCGTCAGCTTAGCCGCCGATGCGGCCGGACTGCCCCGTGAGTTAGTACACAGCGTGGTGCGCGCCGAATCGGGTTACCGCATCGACGCGGTTTCCCCGAAGGGGGCCATCGGCCTGATGCAGCTCATGCCTGGCACGGCCGCGGCATTGAGTGCCGACCCGAACAATCCGCGTGAGAATGCGCTCGCCGGGGCCATGTACCTCCGCGAGCTGCTGCTGAAGTATCAGGACTCGGATCATCAGGTAAGCCGCGCCGTTGCGGCCTATAACGCCGGTCCTGGCGCCGTGGACAAATATAACGGCGTGCCGCCCTACCGGGAAACGCGGAACTATGTTCGCAGAGTCATTTCCCGGTATAACAAGGAAACCGGCCAGGACGCCCCCTCTACCTCCTCTTCCTCAGCTCCTGCAAAGCCTGCACGCACAGACTAGCGGCATGCCGCGATTCCGGCGGCAGCCCTCCGGTGGCCTGTTCGATCTCCGCCTCGCCAATCTCTGCGAGTTCCTCCGCCGTCCTGCCGCTCACTAGTTCCGTCAATGCCGAACCTGCCGCGATGGAAGCGGGGCAGCCCCGTACTTTGTAGCAGGCGCGCGTAACCCGGCCGCTCTCGAGAATCACCGAAAGACGCAACGTATCGCCGCACGCGGGATTCGACACCTCCACCACCATTGCCGGCGGCGGCAGCTCACCCACGTTTCGCGGATTTCTGAAGTGATCGAGGAGCGTATCGCTGTACAATGTGGAGTCCGCATCCGATTATGCTCACAGTGGTGGCCGGAGTTATAAACCGCAACGGCCGCATTCTGATTTGCCAGCGGCGCAGAGGCAGCCGCCACGCGTTCAAATGGGAGTTCCCCGGCGGGAAGGTGGAGGCGAACGAGGCCCCCCGCGATGCGCTCCGCCGCGAGTTGAGGGAAGAACTGGGGATCGAAGTACGGGACGAGAAGGAACTCAAGCGGTATCACCACCGCTACCCGTCACGGCCGCCCATCGAACTGATTTTCTACAAGGTGGCGGATTTCAGCGGCGAGCCGGAAAACCGCATCTTCGAACAGATGGTGTGGGAAGAAGCGGCGCGCTTATCCAGCTACGACTTCCTCGAGGCCGACGAGATCTTCATCCGTCAACTGCAGTCCTGACAAAACCAGTAGAGCAGGCGTTTTCGCCGGCGTGCCCCATTTCACCGCGAGTCACGAGGGCGAGACGGGTTTATACCACTCCTCGCCCTCGAAAGACCCGCACGTTGGTCAGATATCGTAATACAGCGCGAACTCGTACGGATGCGGCCGCAGGCGCACCGCATCAGCCTCGTTCTTACGCTTGTAATCGATGAAGGTCTCGATCAGCTCTTCGCTGAACACGTCGCCCTTGAGCAGGAAGTCGTGATCCTCTTCGAGGCAGCTCAGCGCTTCCTCGAGCGATCCCGGCATGGACGGCACATTGCGCATTTCCTCGGGCGAGAGATCGTAGATATCCTTGTCCAGCGGCTCGCCCGGATGAATCTTGTTCAGCACTCCATCCAGACCCGCCATCAGCATGGCGGCGAAAGCGAGATAGGGGTTGCAGGACGGGTCGGGCGGCCGAAACTCGACGCGCTTCGCTTTCGGGTTCTCCGAGTACATGGGAATGCGGCACGCGGCCGAGCGGTTGCGGCGGGAGTACGCCAGGTTCACCGGCGCTTCGTAACCGGGAACCAGCCGTTTGTAGCTGTTGGTGGTGGGAGCGATGATGGCCGACAGCGCGCGCGCGTGCTTCAGGAGCCCGCCGATGTAGTAGAGGCCCATTTCGCTGAATCCCGCGTAGCCATCGCCGGCGAACAGCGGCTTCCCGTCCTTCCATAGGCTCTGGTGGCAATGCATGCCGCTGCCGTTATCGGCAAACAGCGGCTTGGGCATGAAGGTGACCGTCTTGCCGGCCTTGTACGCCACGTTGCGGACCACGTATTTGTACAGCATCATGTTGTCCGCGGACTTCAGCAGCGTGTTGAACCGCTGGTCGATTTCGCATTGGCCGCCGGTGGCCACCTCATGGTGATGGCACTCGATATCGAGGCCGCACCCGATCATGGTCTTCACCATCTGGGTGCGCAGCGCCTGATAGTGGTCGGTCGGCGGCACCGGGAAGTAACCTTCCTTATAACGCGGCCGGTATCCGAGGTTCTTGCCGTCGTGTTCCCCTGAGAATTGGCGGCCCGAGTTCCAGCGGCCCTCTTCCGCATCGATGAAGTAATAGCCGGAGTGCTGGTTCTGATCGTAGCGGACGTTGTCGAATACGAAGAATTCCGCCTCCGCTCCGAAGAACGCGGTGTCGCCTATGCCGCTGTTCTTCAGGTAGAGCTCGGCCTTCCTGCCGATGAAGCGCGGATCGCGTACATAGTTCTGCTTCGTGATCGGGTCGATTGCGTCGCCCAGCAGGACCAGCGTCTTGTCTTCTGCAAAAGGATCGATGAATGCCGTGGTCGGGTCGGGCATCAGGAGCATGTCGCTCTCGTTGATGGCGGCCCAGCCTCGAATGCTGGAGCCGTCCATGCCGAAGCCGTCTTCGAATGAGCTCTCCTCGAGTTCGGTGATCGGATAAGAAACGTGGTGCTGCAGCCCGGGGATGTCGGTGAAGCGCAGATCCAACTGCTCGACACCAGCTTCCTCGACCAGTTTCAGAACGTCTTTCGGAGTTTTGGTTACAACCTTCTCGCGTGCTGCTTTCGGAGTCATCGTAGACCCTCCTTTGGAATTAGGACCTTGTCGGACGAAATCCCAGCGTAACGACGGTCACGCTGCCGAAGGAAGTCAATATTTTCTATTGAGCCGATAAATGACGCCTGGCGAGTACGTTCGGGGGCGGTTACCGGCTTCGAAAGGGATTGCGCGCCTCAACGTCTCCGTATCGCTGCCCGTCGTTGCAACCTGTCGGGGCTGTAACATGCTGCAAACGTTGAGACGTCGTTACTGAGCCGCGACGGTTACGGAGCGGTACGATTCGGGTCCGTACCGCGCGGCAGCCGCTCCCTGACGGTTACGGTTACGATATCCGGAGTCTGGACGATGTTGTCGAGGCCCGAACGGTAAGGAGGATCAGTATCCACTCAGCGACCCGTCCTGGCGACGAACGTCGGTTACCGACGCTCATGAAGCTCTTCGCGCTTGATTGACCCTGGATCGACAGTAAACCATGGACCTCGATCAGCCAGTTCCAGGATGCGTTTGGCTGCGGGAATTGCGCCGGCGTCGGGCGACAGCTCCCGTTCGAGCAGTTCACGGACGCGCTCACGCGTTTCGGTTACTTTTCCAAAATGACCCAATAGGCCCCATTTCGGTTACGCCAGTCAAATGACTTGACAGCGTCAGCCCCGAATCAGCCGCACCGCTTCCGACAAATCCCCGCCGCCCTCGCGCCGCGCCGCGGCAGCACTGCCGTTCGTATCGCCTTCCGGTTCGCCGCCTTCGCCCGGCGCGAGGAACAGATCGGTCTGCAGCCCGTGCTGCTTCGTGTACAGGTCGAAGTAGCGGCCGTGGACAGCGTAGAGTTCTTCGTGCGTGCCGCGCTCGATAATGCGGCCGCCCTCCACCACCAGAATCTGATTGGCGCGCCGGATTGTGGAGAGCCGGTGGGCGATGACGAAAGTGGTGCGGCCTTTCATCAGGTAGCGCAGGCCTTCCTGGATGAGCGCCTCCGACTCGGAGTCGAGACTCGACGTCGCCTCGTCCAGGATCAGAATGCGCGGATCGGCCAGAATCGCCCGCGCGATCGACACCCGCTGCTTCTGCCCGCCCGACAGCTTCACGCCGCGCTCGCCCACAACGGTGTCGTATTTGTCCGGAAAGATCTCGGCGAACTCGTCCACGCGGGCAATGCGGCAGGCTCGCAGGATTTCTTCCTCACTCGCCTCGGGACGCGAGAACGCCACGTTTTCGCGGATCGTGCCATCGAACAGGAACGTGTCCTGCAGCACCAGACCGAGCTGGCTGCGGTACGAATCCAGCCGCACGGTCGCCAGATCGACGCCATCCACCAGCACCGCGCCTTCGCTCGGAACGTGAAACGCCGCGATGAGCCCGATCATGGTCGATTTTCCGCTGCCCGACGGCCCCACCAGCGCGGTAACGGTATCCGGCGCCGAGTGAAATGAGACGTCGTGCAAAACGGTCTTGTCAGGATCGTACGCGAAGCTGACCTTGTCGAACTCCACTTCGCCCCGGATCTCCGGCATCGTATAAATCCGATTCGGATCGGTGTCCTCGGGCTTCTCCGACAGCACCTCGCGCGTGCGCTCCAGTCCGGCAATGGCCTCGGTCAATTGGGTGCCGATCGCCACCACCTGGAACATGGGCGCAACCAGATAGGCCATCAGCGCCGTAAACTCCATCAGGCTGCCGAGCTTCATGGTGCCGCCCAGGATGGCGCGCGCGCCCACGAACATCACAATGGACCCGACCACTCCCATCAGGATGGTGGCCGAAAGGCTCATGAAGCTGGTGGAAGTGAGCGTCTTCAGGACATTGTCGAGGAGCCGTTGCACGCCGCCCGCGAACACCTTCTGCTCGCGCGCTTCCGCGTGGTAGCCCTTCACCACGCGCACGCCGCCCAGAGATTCGGTGAGGCGGCCAGTCACTTCCGCCGTGATTTTCCCCCGCTCGCGGAAGATAGGCCTGATCGTTATGAACGCTTTCCGCAGCACGATCACAAATGTGGCGATGATGACGGCCGCGATCAGCGTCAGCGTGGCGTGAATTGTCAGCAGCACGAACAGCACGATAATCGCCGTGAGTACGCCGCCGACGAATTCCACCAGACCTGTGCCAATCAGGTTGCGCACGCCCTCCACGTCGTTCATGATGCGCGATACCAGAGCGCCGCTCTTGTTGGCGTCGTAGTAGGACACCGGCAGCCGGCTGATGTGCGCGTGCACTTTGACGCGCAGCTCGGAGATGAGCCGTTGGGCGGTCTTCGAAAGGAGCTGGGTGAGCGAGAAGGATGTGAGGCCCTGAATCAGCGTGGCGCCCAGCACAATGCCGATCAGCGGCAGCAGCAGGTTGGCCTCGCGCTTCCCGATCACATTGTCCACCAGGTACTTCGTGGACACGGGAAGGACGAGCCCGGCAATCCGGTTCACGGCCACCAGCAGCAGACCCAGCATGAGGATGCCGCGCCGCGGCCGGATCATTGCTTTGATGTCGGGCCAGACCGACCGAAGTTGCTCCCTGGTGCTGCGCTTCTTCGGTTCAGGCGCAGCGGCGGTCCGACCGCGGCCGGAGTGCGGCGAGCCTTCGTAGCGCCCGAGTGTACTATGTCCTGCTCTCAAAGCTCTTTGATGATCCTCACAAGCCCCGGGGTTCGGTTTGTAGAGCAGGCTTTTAGCCTGCATCTGCAACTATTGCCCGGAAAACGGCTTACCATACCTGCATGGCCCGCCTGCACTCGGGAACTTCCGGATTTGCCTACGATTCGTGGAAGCCGGACTTCTACCCGGCCGGTCTCAGCTCGAAACAGTACCTTACGCATTATGCCAGCCGGCTGAACGCCGTGGAGATCAACTACACCTTCCGGCGGCTGCCCTCGGCCAAAACCCTCGAGAACTGGGTCGCCGCCACGCCCGCCGGATTCGTTTTCTGTCCCAAGGCGCACATGCGCATCACCCACGTCCAGCGGCTGGCGAAGTCTGAGTTCACGGACGTATTCTTCCGGGCGCTCGAGCCGCTGCGGACCTCGCGCCGCATGGGCCCGGTGCTCTTCCAGCTTCCTCCGCAATTCCGCGTCGACGTCAAATGCCTCACCGAGTTCCTGTCCGAACTGCCGGACGACGTCCGGTGCGCCTTCGAGTTTCGGCATGCCTCCTGGCTGGTGGACGAAGTCTATGAGGCTTTGAAGGCGCGCGGCGCCGCGTTGTGCCTGGCCGAATCGGAGAAGCTCATCATCCCGCAGGTCGATCACCGCCGCCTTTGTCTATTCCCGGTTGCGCAAGCCCGATTACACCGAAGAGGACCGCCGTGAAATTGCCACCCGTGTCCGCCAGCTTCTCGCCGACGGACGCGATTGCTACGTCTTCTTCAAGCATGAGGAGACGCCGGCCGGCGCGCTGTACGCCGAGGAACTGGTGAAGACGGCCGGCGAAGGCGCCACGACCGCTGCGTAAGGAATGACGGGCACTGAGGATCGCTCGCTGGACGCGCCCATCTTCATCGTGGGCTCCGGCCGCAGTGGAACCACGCTGCTGCGGAACATGCTGAACCGGCATCCGGCCATCGCCATCTGCCCGGAAACCCACTTCAACGACCTTGTTTACGCGCGGCGGCGCGCCTTCGGCAATCTGGCCGACCAGCACAGGCGCCGGCGTCTGGTGACGGAGTACCTTGCCACGAACCGCATCCATATGCGCGAGATCGATGAGCCGGCCCTCGAGGCCGAGCTGATGAGGAACGGCACAAGCTACAAAGAATTCTTTGCGTCGATCCTGCGGTTCTATGCCGAGGCAACACACAAGGTCCGTGCCGGCGAGAAGACTCCCGAGCACGCGATGTTCACCGAAACGCTGTGCCGGTGGTTCCCGGACGCGCTGATCCTTCATGTGCTTCGCGACCCGCGCGATGTGGTCGCTTCCCTCATGCGCATGCGCTGGGCGCCGCGAACCATATCGGCGAATGCGAGGAGATGGGCCCGCGTTAACTTCGCCGCATCACAGGCCCGCGGGCTCCCGGGGTACCTGCTGGTCCGTTACGAAACACTGGTGCGGCAGCCGGAGCAGGAGCTGCTTCGCATTTGCACGTTTGCCGGTGTGGAATACTGCTCCGGAATGCTGATGGTGGAAACGCCCCCGGCTGATTGCCCTCCATGGTTTCGGCGCGCTTACGAATCGGTCACGACAGAACGGCTGGAGAAGTGGCGTGAGCAACTTACGCCGGACCAGGTTGCTCTGGTCGAATGGATGGTGGGCCCGCTCATGGAGGAGCTGGGGTACGCGCGCGTCAGTTCCGCTCCTTCTCGCTGGCGCATCGCCAGAGAAGCAGCCCGTTACTTCTTCGACACGGCAGGAAGACACATCGGCGAATTCCCGGCGGTGTGGTACGGCCTCACCCGCTCGGCGAGCATCGGCAAGCAGGAGGCCGCCATCCGGCGCTATCGCCGGCGCAGGGCTGGGCCGGCAAGTTCCTCGGATGCGCCGGCTGGCTGAGCGTAGAGGCCGGTCCGGCGGTCTATCCCGCACGCCGCTCCGGCGAGAAATCCCGCGCTGAAAGCTCTGAGCTTTCGCCATCGCTCCGGCCGGCTGCCGAGGCTGGCGCCTACGGTGGAGCGTCCGAATGCCCATCGGGCTGCAAGCCGGAGGAGCAGCGGGACGATCCGCCACTGCCCGAGCCTCAGAGGTTTCGCCAGCATTGCGCCGGTTCCATGCCAGTAGCTCTCGATGAGGCGCGGCGCCTGTCCCCACTCCCGCAGGCCGTGATGCTCCACCTCGACGGCGGGCGTCTCGTAGATCGAGTGGCCCGCAAAAAGCGCGCGCAGGGCCAGATCGCCATCTTCGCCGGCCATGAATGGCGCGCCGGATCCAAGCATTTCATCGAACCCCCCCAGCGACTGCCAGACCCTGCGCCGGATGCCCATGCACGCGCCGATTCCTTCCACGCGCCATTTGTCACGGAGGCTTCGGGCAAGAAACGGGGCTTTGCGAATGTACGCGGGAATGCAGCCCGCGGCGGAATCGTGACGAGCCGGCACGACGTTGCCGAACACGACGCCGATCTCGGGTTCTTCCGCGAACGCCGCTTCGAACCGCCTCACCCAGTCCGCATGAAACCGTGCAATCGTCGTCGGTCATCAGAATAAGAGCGCCGCTCGCCTGGCCAATTGCGGCGTTCTGCCCCGCGGAGCGGCCCCGGCTGCTGCTGCGGAAGTACCGCAGGCGTGAGTCGCTCAGAAACGGCTCGAGCGCACGCTCGGTAAGGTTGCTGTCGCTCTGGTCGGCGACGATGAGTTCGAAATCCGGGTGGTCGTTCGCCAGAATCGTGCGGACCGCTCCCGCCGCGACGCTGCCCCGATTGCGCGTGGCCACGACCACGCTGATGCGTTTAGCCATTGTTGGTTTTCTTAACGGCCGGTTGCGCTTTTTTCGAGCCCCAACTCGCCAGCATTACAGAGACGCTGCTCCTGAGCTTTCGGGGAACAAGCCAGATCGTCAAATGCGCGAGAAGATCGACAGGACGGGGCCGCCCCTTCAAAAAAGCCTCCCGCGGCAGCATCCAGAACGCCTTCCATCGCCGTCCCCGGGCCCCCGTTGAACTCGCCCAGGTCAGGAGAAACGAAGCATATGCGTTCGCCGTCACCAGCGCGCGGTTCCGCCGAATCCAATCCAGGGAATATCGCCAGTCGTCCGTGTTGCTCGTTCTTGGACGATTCGTGTCCAGATACCAGATGCCCAGCGGCTCCGGATCGGGTATGAAAATCACCTTCACTCCTTCGACAGCGGCCGCTCGCAGCAGCCAGTCGATGTCCTGATGCCGCGCCACCTCCGGCGGGAAAGGCGTCCGCAGCAGCAGTTCCCTGGTCGTGACAAATGCCGACATCAGTACCAGCCCTTCACCTCCGCGCAAGCCGTGCTGGCAAAACAGATAGTCGCCCATCGGCTCGCCGGCCGCGGGAGTGCGTAGTGGCCATACCAGGTCTCCCTCCGGGCTGCGCGCGACCAGCCGGCAGGAAATAATCGGAAACGGGTCTGTACACAGCCTGGCCGTTTCCATCTGGCGTTCGAGCTTACGCGGAAACCACTCGTCGTCGTCATCGAGAAAGGCGATCCATTGCGCCTGTGCGGCTCGCACCCCCGCATTGCGGGCTCCCGAGCAACCCTGCCCCGGCCGCAGGATGATCGTTTGAAACCGTGGATCGTTGATGGAATCCAGCGCCTGCCCGGTCTCGGGATCGTCTCCATCGATGACGACGATCAGTTCCAGGTCGCGAAGTGTCTGATTCAGAACGCTCCGGACAGCCCGCAATACGAGTTGTGGCCGGTGAATCGTCGGAATAACGACGGAGACCAGCGCCGGCATTTGGCCTAAGCTACCATGAGACCAGTGCGCGAGATTCAGGCATCAGAAGCCAGGGTTCATCTTCCTCAACTGTTACACGATGTCGAGCGACGGGAAACGATTAATCGCACCACAGGCACGGCACTACGGCCTCTTCACGAATGCCATCGGGACCTGCGCCCCTCGTCACAAGCTGACGACAGTTCTCCCACCGTGACAGTGCCGATACGCCGGCGAAGATCCCGGATGCCGCGGAGAGCTTTGTCGCGTGCCTGTGGTGGTTCGAGGTGCGGAACATCCTGGTCGTGAACGAACGCAGGGGACGCGTCGCGGAGCCCGACACCGCTGCTTTCCTGCTGAATCTCTCACAGCTTCGAATTCGGATAGACCGCGCTCCGAATGAAGACATGGTTCTGAAGTTGGCCCGGCGCGTATCTGGAGTTGGCGCAACGGGAAGGTTTACCGCTGGCCACGCTTGACGCCGATCTTCAAAAAGCCGCGGCGGGCGCAGGGGTCGTGCTCCTCTCCGGAAGCGACACTGAAGCGGCGCATCCGCCGGCCCGTTCGCCACAAGCGTTGTGAGTTGGCGGAAGGCTGTGCGAATCGAACACACCAGCGGCGTTGACGGCCGCCCAGCGGTTTTGAAGACCGTGCCGGACACCAGCCCGAAAAGCCTTCCACAACCATTGTAGCGGCCGAACGGACAGATGGCCCCAAACTGTTGGTCTGGCCTCAAAACGGCGCAACCCGCATGTTAAGCTGGATTTAACCGAACTTAGCCGGCTCTTTTTACGTCTAGTGTTGTCGGGAGACGTCCTCGCGTGAAATCGAAGTGGAAGATTGCCCTGTTAATTGCCCTCCCGCTCGTGGTGGTGGGCGTCGTTGTCGCAAGCATCAAATATAATCAGCGCGGCATCGTAACGGTCCAGACCGGCAAGGTAATGCGGCAGGATCTGACCTCTACCGTAACCGCGTCGGGTGAGATCAAGCCCCGCAATTACATTAACCTGGGCGCCAACCTCGCCGGTCCCGGCCCCATCAGCGAACTGCTGGTGAAGGAAGGCGATCACGTCCGCAAAGGCCAGGTTGTGGCCAGGATCGAATCCGCGCAGACGCAGGCCGACGTGGATATGCAGAAGGCCACCATTCAGAGCGCGCTGTCGGATTCGGCGGCGGCCGAGTCGGGTCTGAAGGCTATGGACGACGCCATTGTCAATGCCCAGGCGGGGCTGGAACGCGCCAAAGCCGAACTCGAGCGCACGAAGCTCAACCTCGATCGCGCCACCGAGCTTTACCAACAGAAGCTGCTGGCCAAGCAGGACTACGACCAGAAGAAGGCCGAGTACGACACGGCCGTTGCCGGCATCAACGATGCGCAGAGTAAGGTCGCTCAGACGAAATCGCAGCGGGCGCAGGCCGCGCAACAACTCGCTTCGGCGCAGTCGCGGATTACCCAGACAAGAGCCGGGTTCGCGCGCTATAACGACATTCTGCAGAAGTACAACATCATCGCGCCGCTGGATGGCGTGGTGACCGATCTGCCGGTGAAGGTTGGCGAGACCGTTGTTCCCGGCATCCAGAATTCTCCCGGCAGCACCATCATGACCGTCGCCGATATGTCGCTGATCACCGCCGAGGTGATGGTGGATGAGACGGATATCATCGACGTGCGCATTGGCCAACCGGCGGACATCACCGTGGACGCGATCGCGAACAAGACCTTCAAGGGCCACGTGCGGGAGATCGGCGATACGGCCATCCTGCGCTCCACCGGCGTGGCCGCGTCACAGAGCAACACCTCCAGCCAGGAAGCCAAGGATTTCAAAGTGGTGATCGCCATGGACAATCCGCCGGACGACATCAAGCCGGGGCTTTCCTGCACGGCGAAGATCATCACGGCCACGCGCCAGAACGCCGTGACCATTCCGATTCAGGCTCTGACCATTCGGCAAAAGGGCGATCTGGAGAAGAAGTCCGGAGAATCGAATACCGTTCAGGCGGCCGGTACCGTGGACCCGAAGCTGGAGAAGGCCAGGAAACAAGAGATTCAGGGCGTGTTCGTCGTGAGGGGCGACCGCGCCGTGTTCCAGAAGGTGGATACCGGCATTACCGGCGCCACCGACATCGAGGTGCTGAGCGGATTGAAGCCCGGCGACCAGATCATCACCGGCAGCTACAAAACCATCCGGACCATCCGCAATCAGACCCGCGTGAAAGTGGACAACAAGAATCCCGCGATGCCCGAGGCTTCGGCCTGAGCCGGAACGCGCGATGGCTACCGCAACCCAGGAGTTGATCAACCGCGGAGAAGAGCTGCGCCGCGAGGGCGTCATTATCCGGACGTACGATCTGTGGAAGACGTACGTGATGGGCGATCAGGAGATCCACGCCGTCTCCGGCGTCGATATAGAAATTCGCAAGGGCGAGTATGTGGCCATCATGGGGCCGTCCGGTTCCGGCAAATCCACGCTGATGAACCTGATCGGCTGCCTCGATTCGCCGACCAGGGGCCTCTATTACCTGAACGGAACCCTCGTCAGTGAGATGACCGACGACGAACTGGCCCGCATTCGCAATAAAGAGATCGGGTTCGTCTTCCAGACGTTCAACCTGCTGCCGCGCGCGACGGCGCTGCACAATGTGGAGCTGCCGCTGATCTACGCGGGCCTTTCTTCGGACGTCCGCGTGGACAAGGCGAAGCGGGCGCTGCACGCGGTGGACCTCGAAAAGCGCATGCTGCACAAGCCCAATGAGTTGTCCGGCGGACAGCGGCAGCGCGTGGCCGTGGCGCGGGCGCTGGTGAACAACCCGTCCATTCTGCTGGCCGACGAGCCTACGGGCGCGCTCGACACCGCCACCGGCAACGACATCATGGCGCTGTTCGAGCGGCTGCACGAGCAGGGCAACACCATCGTGCTGGTGACTCACGAGCACGACATCGCCATGCACGCCTGGCGCATCATCCACATCCGCGACGGCAAAGTGGAGCGCGACGAAAAAGTCAGATGAGACTAACAGCCGTATATATGAGGGTGCCCGAAGGTTACGTCGCCTTCGTCGAAGAGCTGCCCGGCGCGAACACACAGGGTGAAACCCTGCAGGAAGCGCGCGCAAATCTCGAGGAAGCTGTGACGATGGTGCTGGACCCAACCGCGAGCTATCCGAGCAGTCGATTGGCGGCGCCGAGGTCGTCCGGGAAGCACTGATCGTCCCCGCTGCGTGAAGCGCGCCGATCTCATCCGCAAACTGGAACAGCACGGCTACCTGATCGCACCGCTCCCCGACGGTCGCGGCTCTGTAACGCACTCGTCTACTGAGCCGCGCACGTCACTAAGCGGTGCGTTGGGGCTTCTGCCAAGGGTTGCCGCTCCAATGACCTCACTCCCGGCTGCGACATCTCCGAGCCGAGGCCATATCGAATGCTGGTATCGCGACTGGTACGATACAGAGCGCCATGGAAACGGCTCGCAGGATAACTGTCGAGGTGCCATCAGAGCTTCTGGAAAAGGCGCAGCGCGCCACTGGCAGCGGCGTCACACAAACCGTCCGCGCCGGGCTCAAATTGCTTGCAGCGTCCGACGCCTATGCCCGGTTGCGACAGTTGAACGGAAAGGTCCGTTTCACTCGCACGCTGGCCGAGCTGAAAGCAGACCGATGATTGCGGCCGACACCATCGGCGATGCGTTGATCGCCCAAAGCTGCCTCGATCGCGGCGTCCCGCTCGTAACGCGCGACCAGGATTTTCGCGCCTTCGCCCAGGCCGCCGGCCTCGATCTCATCATCAGTTTCACGACTGGCGATCCGGCCGCTTCGTGTCCCCGCAGTACAATCGGGTATTGGACGCAGTTCAGGCAGCACTCCGGGGCGCTACGGTCCTGACGCCCTCGCCGCGTCTCTCGCGCGATCTCATCCGCCGCTGCGATTCAGCGCACCGCGCGCGCGGCGAATCGGTCTGGCCCTCTCCCGATATTCTGCCCTTCGATGCTTTCGTGAAGCGCTGCTGGCAGGAATGGCTCTCCGCCTGGCCCGCGGCCCGATCGGCGCCCGTGCTGCTAACCCGTGAGCAGGAGCAGGCCGTCTGGGAACGTATCATCCGCGAGCACGAACCCGACACGCCGCTGCAGATTGCCGCGACCGGGCGCGCGGCCGCCGCTGCCTGGGACCTTGCGCATGCGTGGCGCGCGCCGCTGACCGATTCGCGGTTCTCCACCACGGCGGACTGCGAGGCGTTCGCCCGCTGGGCAGCGGCCTTCGAAGCGTATTGCCGGCGCGAGAATCGCCTCGACCTCGCGCGGCTGCCCGATTTCGTCGCCGGCCGTCTGCATGCGCCCGATCGCGTCGTGCATGCCGGCTTCGACGAGCTGACCCCGCGGCAGAAGACGCTGTTCGACGCGCTTCCGCGAGTGGAACAGGCCACTCCGGCTCGGTTCCGTCCCGAGCCGGTTTCCGTCGATTTCACCGACACTGCGGAGGAGTTCGAACAGGCCGCTAATCACGCGCGCAATCTGCTCGAAGGAAATCCCGCGGCTCGAATCGGCGTCATCGTCCCCGATCTTCGTAACCGCCGCGCGCAGGTGGAGCGCATCTTTCGGGAGGTGCTGCATCCGGGTCCGTTCTGCGGCGGTCCACGCGCGTATCACCTTTCACTTGGATTGCCGCTGTCGGCGCAGCCGGTGGTCGCGGCCGCGCTGGCGATTCTCGACACAGCTCTGCCGCGCATCGGCGCCGATAGCGCGAGTCTGGTGCTGCGCTCGACTTTTGTGGGCGGGGCCGGAGCCGAGTCCGCGGCCCGCGCGCGGGCGGATGCGGCGATGCGGCGGAATCGGCCATTCGAGATGTCGCGCGAGGATCTGTGCGACGAGGCGAAGCACTGTCCAATCCTCGCCGGCGCGCTGAGACTGAGCCGCGACCGTGAGGGAGCGGTCCCTTCCGACTTCGCCCGCGCCTTCTCCGGCATGCTGGCCGCTTTCGGGTGGCCAGGCGATCGGACGCCGTCGAGCGATGAATATCAGGCCCTGAAAGCCTGGAAGCGCGCGCTGTCGGCATTTGCCGCCCTCGACGCCGTGCTGCCGGAGGTCAGCCTGGCGGGGGCCATCGCGCGCCTGCGCACGCTCCTGGGCGAGACCGATTTCCAGCCCGAAGACGAAGGCGCTCCGGTCCAGATCATGGGCGTGCTCGAATCGGCCGGCCTTGTATTCGACCACCTGTGGATCACCGGCGTAACCGACGAGCAATTCCCCGAGGAGGCGCGCCCGAACCCGTTTCTGCCGCTGGCGATCCAGCGCGAACGCAACATGCCTCGCGCCACCCCGGAGCGCGAGGCGGCATTCGCCTGGACAACGCTCGAGCGGCTGGCCGCGAGCGCGCCGAGAGCCGTTCTGAGCTGGCCGCGCATGGAAGGCGATCGGGAATTACAGCCGTCGCCGCTGCTGCCCAGGCTCGGCGCCGAACAGAGTGTAGCCGGCCTCATCAATCCCGAGCTGCGCCGCTGGCACACCCGCGCGCCCATGGAACGGCTGGAGGACGAGACTGCTCCGTCACTCGCTCGCGGGACCGTGCAGCGCGGCGGTGCAGGCGTCCTGAAATCGGTATCGGCTTGTCCGTTCCAGGCGTTTGCGCGCTACCGGCTGAACGCAAAGCCGCTCGAGGACGCACTGTTCGGAGTATCGCCGGGCGATAAAGGTAGCTCCGTGCACAAGGCGCTCGATCTGCTCTGGCGCGGGTTGCGATCGCAGGCGGCTTTGCTCGCCCTTTCCGACCAGCAGCTTGCCGAGCTGGTCAGCCGTCATGTGGAGGCCGCGCTCTCTGAGCGGCCGCAATCGCCTTTCCGCGCCCTTGAGCAGGTGCGCATCGAGCGGATCATTCTCGACTACCTCCAGCTCGAGCGCGCGCGCGAGCCCTTCACAGTCCTCCTGTCCGAAGAGGACAAAACGCCGGAGATCGCTGGGTTGCGACTAAGCCTGCGCATCGATCGCGTCGACGAGCTGGCCGACGGACGCGCAGTGCTCATCGACTACAAGACCGGGCGCGTGGACACGAAGGCCTGGACCGGAGAGCGGCCGCGCGAGCCCCAATTGCCCCTCTACGCCCAGGCGATCGGGGCCCCGCTGGCGGCCATCGCGCTGGCCAACGTGCGGACAGGCGAGGTCCGATTCCTCGGTGTGCAGGATGGAACGGCATTGGGCGAGATCGGCCGAATGGAGATCGACTGCGGCACGCTGGCCGAACAGCGCCGGCAATGGGCCGAGATTGTGGAGCGCCTCGCCACGGAGTTTCGCGAAGGCGCCGCGCGCGTCGATCCGCTGCCCAAAGCGTGCGATTTTTGCGGCCTGAAGGCGCTTTGCCGCGTCGGCGAGGAGGCCGCCCATGATGGCGCAGACGACGCCGGCTGACCTCGAGGCGCGCCAGAGAGCGCTCGACCCTGCGACATCCTTCATCGTGCAGGCGCCCGCCGGCTCCGGCAAAACCGAGCTGCTCATCCAGCGCTACCTGAGGTTGCTCTCCGTAGTGGACGCGCCCGAAGAAGTGGTGGCCATCACCTTCACGAAGAAGGCGGCGGCGGAGATGCGCGCTCGCGTGGTGAAGGCGCTGCAGCGGTGCGCCACCGGGGCCGCCGAAACAACCTCGGCGCAGGGCTCGCTGTTCGGCGCAGCCGCCGCGACTGCCGTGAAGCCGCTCGAGCCTCACGAGGAGATAACGCACCAGCTTGCGCACGCGGCGCTCGAACGGGATCGCCAGGCCGATTGGCGCCTGCTTGAGAATCCCGCGCGCATGCGCATCGGCACCATTGATGCCTTGTCCGCAGCCATCACTCGCCGCATGCCCTGGACCGCGCGCTTCGGGGCTTTTCCCGACATCGAGGAGCGCGCCGAACCGATGTACCGCAAGGCCGCGAGAAAGACGCTGCTTCACCAGGCGCTGTCGCCCGACGCGCCTGCCTCTGTGCTGCTGCTTCATCTGGATAACGATGCCTCGCGCGCCGAGAGCCTCATCGCGCAGATGCTGGCGCGGCGCGACCAGTGGCTCCGGCTGATCGGCCGCGGAAACGTCGACCTGGCCGCGGTTCGGCAGAAGCTGGAGGCGTCGCTCGCGCGCATCGTGGGCGAGCACCTCGCGCGTCTTGCGGCCCTGTTCCCAGCGGATCTGCTGGCCAAAGCCGTCGATCTGGCCCGCTACGCCTCCGCACGGGCCGAAGCCGCGCTGTCCGCGGGCTTCTCCGCGGACGATCTCGAACATTGGGCCGTACTCGCCGGCTTTCTGCTCACTTCCGACGGAAGGAGCGTGCGCAAGGCCGGCGGCATCAACCGGAAGCTCGGCTTCCCCCCGAAGCATCCGCGAACCACGCAATGCAAGCAATTCTTCGAACAGCTCGGAGCGCATGAGGAGCTGGCCGAGGCGCTCTGCGATCTGCGTCACCTTCCCGCTCCGCGCTTCAGCGACGACCAGTGGCGCGTGCTGGAAGCGACCATCGCCCTTCTGCCGCTCGCCGTGGCCGAGCTGCGCGGCGTTTTCGGTGAGCGCGAAACCGTGGATTTCGCCGAGCTCACCATCTCCGCCGATCGCGCGCTCGAGCAGGAGCGCGAACCCACCGATCTGGCGCTCGCACTCGGACAGCACATCAGGCATCTGCTGGTGGATGAGTTTCAGGACACCTCTCTCTCGCAATGGGAGCTGTTCGAAAAGCTCACGCGCGCCTGGGATCAGGACGACGGCCGCACGCTGTTCCTCGTCGGCGATCCGATGCAGTCCATCTATCGGTTCCGCGAGGCCGATGTTGGCCTGTTCCTGAAGGCGTTCGATGGCCAACTCGGACACCTCCCGCTGGAGCCGCTGGCACTCACGGTAAACTTCCGCTCGCAGCCGGGGATCGTCGAGTGGGTGAACCGCTCCTTCCGGGACATCATGCCCGGCGACAACGACCCACTCAAGGGCGCTGTGCGGCACAGTCCCGGCGTAGCGGGACGCGCGGAGATGGGCGCCGAGCCGCGCATCCACGCGTTCCTCGACAAGTCTTACGGCGAGGAGGCCGCGCGCGTCGTAGAGTTGATTCGCGGTGCAACCGGCGGAGTCGCCGTGCTGGTGCGAGCTCGTACCCATCTGCCCGCCATCGTAGCCGCCCTCAAAGAAGCAGAGCTTCCGTTTCAGGCCATCGAAATCGACCAGCTCGCCGAGCGGCCGCTGATTCAGGACCTGATGGCCCTCACGTTCGCGCTGCTGCATCCGGCGGATCGCGTATCGTGGCTGGCCATTCTGCGCGCTCCCTGGTGCGGTCTCACTCTGGCCGACCTTCTCGCCATTACGCAGCAAGCCGAAGCCGCGGCCGGCGAGGACCGCTTGCTCACGCGCGCGGCCCGGAACGCGCTGCTGAGTCCCGATGGCGCCGCCCGCCTCAACCGTGTTCTGCCGGTGATCGAACGCGCTCTGGCCGAGCGCGGCCGCCGCAGGCTGCGCGAGCTGGTGGAAAGCGCCTGGGTTGCGCTGTCGGGCCCGGCGTGCGTGGAACGCGATGCCGATCTGGACGATGCCGCGGCGTATTTCGATCTTCTGGAATCTCTCGACGCCGGCGGCGATCTGCCTTCGTTCACCGAGCTTCGCGATCGTGTGGAGCTCCTCTTCGCCCAGCCGGACACCCGCTCCGAAGGCGCCGTGCAGATCATGACCATCCACAAGGCCAAGGGGCTGGAGTTCGACACGGTGATCCTGCCCGGCCTGGGCAATCCGCCGAAGGAGGATGACTCTCCGCTCATCCTGTGGCAGGAGGTCACCGGCGGCGAGCTGCTGCTCGCGCCCATTCCTCAATTCGGCAGCGACGGCGACCCGGTCTACGATTACCTGAAGCATCTGGAGCAGGAGAAAGCCGGTCACGAATCGGAGCGCCTGCTCTATGTCGCGGCGACGCGCGCGCGAGAGCAACTGCATCTGCTCGGCTGCACCGGCGTAGGCAAAGACGGCCAGCCGTCCGCGCCGCCGAAACACTCGTTCCTAAAACTGCTCTGGGACAGCGCTGACGTGCAGCGCGCATTTCAGGAAGCCGCGGCAACGGCGCAACTCCCGAGCGGCCACGGGCCCGAGCCTCGCGCGCCTCGAACCATTGCGCGTCTACCGGTGGAATGGAGCGCGCCCACGCCCCCACCCGACGTCCGCTGGCAGCGCACGGAGCCGGCGCCCGAGGACGTCGAAGAGATCAGCTTCGACTGGGTTGGCGACACGCTTCGGCACATTGGAACCGTTCTGCACGCGTGCCTCCAGCAGATCGGCCGCGAGGGTCTGGACCACTGGTCCGCCGCGCGCGTGCGCGATTCTCAGCCGTGGTTTCGTACCATGCTGGCGAACGCGGGCGTGCCGCCCGCCGACCTTGACCACGCATCCGATCGCGTCACCGTGGGCCTGCTGGCCTGCATCGACGATGCGCGCGCGCGCTGGATTCTCTCGCCGCACCCGGAGTGCGCCTGCGAGTACCGCATCAGCGGCGTCGTGGACGGCCGGTTCGTCCATGCCGTGATCGACCGCACGTTCGTGGATGCCGAGGGCCGCCGCTGGATTATCGATTACAAGACCAGCGCGCACGAAGGCGGCGACCTCGCGAGCTTTCTCGAAAACGAGAAGCAGCGTTATCGCGAGCAGCTCGAAGGCTACGCCCGCCTGCTCGCTGCCCAGCGGCTTGGTCTGTACTTCCCACTCCTGCGCGCCTGGGTGGAATGGGCAGGCTGAAAGCCTGCTCTACTGTTGCCGGAATGTAGAGCAGGCTTTCAGCCTGCAGAGCAGGCTTTCAGCCTGCAATGATTTATGCTGGTGGTAATGCAGGTATTCGCACTGCTTCTTGCCGCCGCCTCTCTCGCCGGCGCGCAGGCGCTGCCGAACAACCCCAACGAGAAGCCGAACGTCTTTGGCGGTAGGACCGAGAAGCCGGACAAGTCGCATCTGCGCGACCTCAAGGGAGCCGTCCACGATGTCACGGGCGATCCCATCGAATCGGCCATCGTCAAAGTGAAGGACCTCAACACCGGGGAGGTGACCGACGCCATCACGAAACAGGACGGTAGGTATCTGTTTTACGACCTTCGCACCGACCACGATTACGAGCTGACCGCCAGCCATCCTTCCTACACGCCGGTGACGAGAAGACTCAGCCAGTACGACGCCCGCAAACCCGCCACAATCAACTTCGAGCTGACGAAGGGCAAGTCCTGAGGACCAATTGAAAACGGCCATTATCGGTTTGCCCATGGTGGGCAAGACCTCGCTTTTCACCATCCTGACCGGCGTCCATGAATCGGCGCGCGTAGGGTCTCTGGAAGCGCGCATCGGCATGACGAAGGTGCCGGATGCCCGCCTCGAAGCTCTCGCCTCCATCTTCGAGCCGGAGAAGGTGACAAACGCAACTGTCGAGTACCTGGATTTCCCGGCCATCTCGAAAGAGGCTCTGCGCGACCCCAGCTATCTGGCCAGCCTCCGCGTGGTGGATGCTCTCGCACATGTGCTGCGCGTGTTTCAGAGCGACGTGGTGCCGCACGAGAAAGGATCGGTGGACCCGCTCCGCGATCTGGACGACGTCGATACCGAGCTGATCCTGAGCGACCTGGTGGTGGTGGAAAAGCGCCTCGAACGGCTCGAAAAGGATCGGAAGAAGATCAGGAACGCCGATCTGGATCGTGAATACGAACTGCTGGAGCGCGCCAAAACAACGCTCGAGGGAGACAAGCCGCTGCGCTCGCTCGACTGGTCCCCCGACGACGAGAAGCGCATCCGCGGATTTCAGTTCCTCTCGCAGAAGCCCATGCTGGTGGTGCTCAATCTGGGCGAGGAAGACGCGCCGCGGCTGCACCAGATCGAGGAGGAGTATCGCACGGGTCCGCTCGCCGGCCGCCCCAACACCGAAGTGACGGCCATCTGCGGGAAGATTGAAGCCGAGCTGGCCGAGCTGCCGCGCGCTGAGCAGACGGAGTATCTCGCCAGCTACGGGCTGAATGAGTCAGGCCTCGAACGGCTCATCTCGGCGACGTACCGGCTGCTCGGGCTGATGTCGTTTCTCACCGCCGGGGAGGATGAAGTGCGCGCGTGGACGGTTCGCATTCACAGCCCCGCCGTGAAGGCCGCGGGCGCCATCCACAGCGACTTCGAGAAGAAGTTCATCCGCGCCGAGGTGGTGAACTGGAAGGCGCTGGTGGATCACAAAGGCTACGCGGGCGTGCGTGAAAAGGGCCTGCTGCGGCTGGAAGGAAAAGAGTACATCGTGCAGGACGGCGATGTGCTGGTCATTCGCCACTCGTAGTGGATGCAGGCTAAAAGCTCTACTTCCGACGCGAACAGTAGAGCAGGCTTTTAGCCTGCATTGCGGCGGGAGCGTTCATAGGTGGGTATTTGCGACACCACCAGCGCGGCGCCGGCCGCGAGCAGACAGCCCCATGCAAACCAGTCGCCGAATCGCGTGTAGGGCGTCGCGCCATTCTCCACGCCGTATCCGAAGCGGCCGGCAATGGCCTCGTACAGCGGCAACCGGCCAGTGATGCGGCCCGCGGGGTCAACTACCGCGGTGATTCCGTCGTTGGTGGCGCGCAGAATCCAGCGGCGATTCTCGGCCGCCCTCATCCGCACCAGCAGAAGATGCTGCTGCCGTGCGATGCTGTGCCCGAAATAGCCATCGTTCGAGATGTTCACCAGCACGTTCGCGCCCTGGTTCGCGAACCGCCGCACCAAATGCGGGAAGGCCGATTCGTAGCAGATGAAAACGCCGAAGCGCTTGTCGCCTGCCGGGAACACCACCACGCGATTGCCGGGAACGAAGTCGCCGGCTTCCTGGGTGACTCGGTTCACCCACCAGAAGACCGAAGGAACGAATTCCCCGAACGGTACCAGGAACATCTTGTCGTAGCGGTCCACCAGATGGCCGTCAGGCGCCAGCATGATGGCCGAATTCAGCGGCTGCCCCTGCGGCGTCCCCGCAACCGTGCCGAAGATGAACCACGCATGAGTGGACCGCGCCAGCTCGGTGACCTTCTCGCGAAAGGCCGGGTCAACGTAGTAGTAGAGAGGACCGGGCGCCTCCGGCCACACGATCAGATCCGGATTCGCCGACGCCGCCACGGCCTCGGTCATGCTCACCATCCGGCGGTGCAGCATCTCGGCGGTGACCGGCGTCCATTCCTCCTCCTCGGAAATGTTCGGCTGCACCAGCACGGCGGTGTTCGCGCCCGAGTGCGCTTCGGGCAATGCGGGCAAGACCGGCAGCACGATCACCATGAGCAGCCATAGCAACTCCCGCCGCGGCCGCCGGGCGATCATCACCACGAACGCCGTCGCGCACAGCGCGAAGAGAAACGACAAGCCATAGACGCCAACGAGCGGCGAGATGCGCATGGGCAGCGCCATGTCCACGCCGGCGTTGCCGAGCAGCAGCCATGTGAACCCCAGCGGCGCGTGCGTACGCTCGATGCCGGTCCACAACGCGGCCACCGCAGGCAGCGCGTACCAGCGTGGCAGCAGCGCTCCGGCGAGCGCGGCGAACACGGCCATGTGCAGTGACTTGATCAGCGAGAACAGCAGGAACGTTCCCCAGCCGCCCCATCGCCCCATGCCGCCGTGAACCTCCAGCACGAACTGGATCCAGTAACACGTCGCGAACCAGTAGACGTTGCCGACGGCATATCCGAGCAGGAAGCGATGCCGCGGCCGCGGTTCCCACATCAGGGCGAGCAACAGCGGCGTCAGCGCGAACGGAGCGAGGAACGTGAGATTCAGCGGAGGGAAAATGACCACCAGCAGTACGGCGGTAAGGAGCGCCAGGACGTACTTAATCCACAGCGCGGGAAGCTTCGTCATTCACCTGGTCCGCCATGTAGGAGCTGCGCACGAAGGGCCCGCTGAACACCGCGCGGAAACCGATGGACGCCCCGTAGCGCTGGTACGCCTCGAACTGCTCCGGCCGCACATACTCGGCCACTGGCAGGTTGCGCCGCGTCGGCTGCAAATACTGGCCGATGGTGACCACGTCCACGTCCGCCGTCAGCAGATGCCGCATCAACTCTTCCACTTGATCGGGCGACTCGCCCAGACCCACCATCAGACCCGATTTGGTCAGCGCGCCGGGGCGATACCGCTTCGCGAATTTCAGCACGGCAAGCGACTGCTCGTAATCAGCCTGCGGGCGCACGCGCCGGTAGAGCGGCCGCACTGTTTCCATGTTGTGGTTGAAGACGTCGGGCCCGGCATCCAGCACTCGCGCCACTGCCTGTAGGTCGCCACAGAAGTCCGGCGTCAGCACTTCGATCCGCGCCCGCGGAAGAGCGCGCCGCACTTCGCGCACTGTTTCGGCGAAGTGATGCGAGCCGCCATCGGCGAGGTCGTCGCGATTCACGGAGGTGATGACCACGTAGCGCAGCTTCATCTGCGCGGCCATACGCGCCACGTTGGCCGGCTCGTCAGCGTCGAGCGCGGGCGCGACTTTGCGTTTCGGTACGGAGCAGAACCCGCACCCGCGCGTGCAGAGATTCCCCAGAATCATGAACGTCGCCGCGCCGCGATGGAAGCACTCGTGAATATTCGGGCAGCGCGCCGATTCGCAGACGGTATGCAGCCGCAAGCTGCGCAGCTCGGTCTTCAACGCCTGAACTGAAGGGAAGTGGGTGGCGCTTTTGCGCAGCCATTCGGGCAGCCGCGGCCGCGCGCCGCCAATCTGGACCAGTGCCTCGGGCGTCAACTCAATATTTTCGCACCATCGGCCTGAAGCCCTCGTTTTCGAGCTTCGTGCGCGTGCCGGCAATCTCGGCGTCGCCGTTCAGAGGTCCAACCAGAACCCGGAAGAGGCCATTGGGCCCCGGAGCGAGCTGCGCCTGAAAACTGCGCTTGCCCAGACTCTCGGCGACCAGCTCGGCTTCGGCTCGCCTGGTAGCGGCAACCTGAAGCCAGGTTGTACCGGCGGCGGGTTCCGCGATCTGCGGCGGCCCCGAAACATCCGCTGGCTTTTCCGTTCTGGCCGGGGGGGCCGCTGCCGCGGGTGAAGGCTTTTTCGCCGGCTGAGCGGACTCGACGGGCTGCGTTCGCGACACGCCCGCGCCGGTGTCCGACGGAGGCGCCGCGGGAGCCTGCGCGGCCGGGGAAGAAGAAGCGGGCATGGGCGAGACGCGCTCGGAGCCGTTATCGACGACGATCGGCTTACCGGCGTCGGCGTTCTTTTTCGCGTCGTTGGCAGCTGTGGCGGAGTTGCGTCCAGCCACATAGCCCATGGCGGTGAAGACGCTGATCAGCACAACGACAATGAAGAACACGCTGAGCAACTGTTTGTTGCCCAGCACCAGTTCGAATTCGCCATCCTCGGTTCTTGGCAAGTAAGTTCAGTCCCCCTGGCGCGCAACGTGATCCGGCGGCGGCGCCGCTACGCGATCCAACGCCCGGCCTAATGATGAGATTATATCCAGCGGCAGCGGGAATACGACGGTCGTGTTCTTCTCCGAACCGATCTCCACCAGCGTTTGCAGGTAGCGCAGTTGAATGGCGGCCGGCTGCTTCTGGATCAGTTCCGCCGCCATGCTCAGCTTTTCAGCCGCCATGTACTCGCCTTCGGCGTGGATGATCTTGGCGCGCCGCTCGCGTTCGGCTTCGGCCTGCCGGCCGATGGCGCGAATCATCTGGTCCGGCAGATCCACCTGCTTCACCTCCACCAGCGTCACCTTGATGCCCCATGGGCCGGTGTGCCCGTCGAGCACGGATTGCAGGCGAACGTTCAGCTTTTCCCGCTGGCTGAGCAGATCGTCCAGTTCATATTCACCGAGCACGCTGCGCAGCGTGGTCTGCGATACCTGCGACGTAGCGTACAGGTAATTCGATACCTCGATAACGGCTTTTGTCGGATCCACCACTCGGAAGTACACCACCGCATTGACCTTCACGGTGACGTTGTCACGCGTCACCACATCCTGAGGCGGAACTTCCATGGCCTCTACGCGCAACGAGAGGCGTACCATCCGGTCCACCGGAGCGAAGACCAGGATCACGCCCGGCCCTTTGGGCTGCGGCAGTACGCGGCCCAGACGGAAGATCACGCCGCGCTCGTACTCGGCGAGTATCTTGATCGAGGAAAGCAGATAGATCGCAAGGATCAGCAGGGGAATGAGTAATTCGAGACCAGGCAAAGTAACCTCCCGTTACTTACTTACAAAGGCTCCACTTTCAGAGTCAAACCGTCCACTGCGGTGACACGCACACGCGCGCCGGCGGGGACAGCCGCCGAACTCACCGCCTGCCAGTACTCGCCGTGCACGAACACCTGTCCCTCCGGCGTCAGATCGGTTCTGGCGACGCCGATCTCGTTCAGCATGCCGGCAACGCCCGTGACCACCTTATTGCGCCGCGCCTGCACCACAATGGTCACCAGAAACGAGGTGATCAGGGCGAACGGAATGCTGACGGCGAGGGCGGTGGAGAGATGAATGCGCACCGAGGGTGGACCGTTCACCAGAAGAAGCGCGCCCAGAACCATGCAGATGGTCCCTCCGACGCCGAGCACGCCGTGCGAGGTGTACTTCGCCTCGAGCACGAAGAACGCGACCGCAAGCATGAGCAGCACGACGCCCACCCAGTTGATGGGCAGCACGGCCAGCGACGACAGGCCGAGCATCACCAGCACTGCGCCGAAGACGCCTGGAAATACCAGCCCCGGCGTGGAGAACTCGACGTATAATCCGAGCGCGCCCACGATCAGCAGAATGAAGCCGATGTTCGGGTCGGCGATGATGGAGACCAGGCGCTCGCGCCAGGTAAGCTGCTCGGCCACGATTTCCGCGCCCGCAGTATTGAGCGTCTGATGGGCGCCGTCGAAGCGCACCACCTGGCGGCCGTTCACCTGGTTCAGCAGGTCGTGTTCGTTCGCGGCCACGATCTCGATGAGATGGTTGTCCAGCGCCTCTTTATCGGTGAAGGCCTTCGCCTCGCGAATCGTCTTCTCGGCCAGATCGGAATTGCGGCCACGCCGGCTGGTGAGATTGCGCAGCAGCGCCGCCGCATCATTCTCGATCTTGCTGCGCATCACCGGGTCCATCTGCTGCCCGAGGAGCACAGGCGAGGCCGCGCCCGTGTTCGTGCCCGGCGCCATGGCCGCGATGTCACCCGCCTCGAGCAGGAAGAAGCCGGCCGATGCCGCTCGCGCGCCACTCGGCGTAACGTACGTGATCACCGGCACGGGCGACGCGACGATGTGCTCGACGGCCTCTCGCGTGGCATCCAGCAGGCCGCCGGGGGTGCTCAGGCGAATCAGCACGCAGGTTGCATGTTCGGCGCGCGCCTGATCGATGGCCTGTTGGATGATCTCGGCCGTGATGGGGTGCACTGCGCCATCCACGTCCACCGCGATCACGCGCGGCTCCGCGAATGCCGGCGCGACGAAGCACGCCAGAACGGCGATAAGCGCAGGCAGTTTCAATCTGGCTTCACTATATATCGAATCGCTATTAGCCGGTTGTGATAAATACAAATAACCGCCGCCCGGAGGGTATCCGGGACAACGGCGAGCAGCCGGGAGGGAATCATGAGTTTCACCGCAGAAGAGATTCGCGCCAACCGCGATTACTTTGCTTACAAGCTCCACGCTGAAAAGCAGCGCAACGATGTACTGCATGCCGTCGAGGGAGGCGCATACAATTTCGTTCTTCTCGACACCCGCGGTCGAGAGGCTTTCGCCGCCAGACACATTCCTGGCGCATGGTGCGCCCCGATGCCCGAACTGGCGCAGCTTGTCGCCGCGCTGCCCAGAGACAAGGAGGTGGTGACGTACTGCTGGAGCCACGATTGACAGTTGTCCGCCAAGGCAGCTCTGCAGTTGGCAGAGCAGGGATTTCTGGCGAAAGAGCTGAATGTCGGCTGGAAGGAGTGGACGTATAATCGGCACCCGACGCACCAGGGGAAAGCGGATGGGTTCCGGTGTGAATGCAGCAAGTGAGTCAGGCAGCGGACTGCACGGGCGGCGTTCTGTTGCCGTCATGATCTCAGGGCGGTACCTTGGGAACAGAGGGGCGGCATGAAGCACTTTCGGTTCGCTCTGGTCATTGTGGTTGCTGTTAGCCTGAACTGCTACGCGCAGCGTGGCGGAGCCCGGGGCGGTGGTGGGTTCCACGGTGGCGGCGCCACAGTTCACAGCGGAGGTGGGGGGTTCCACGCAGGCGGCAACGGATTCCACGCAGTTGGCGGAGGTTTCCGGGGTGGGGGCGGTTACCATGGCGGTTACGGCTACCACGGCCGAGGCTACGGCGGCTACGGGTACGGCCGGTACCGGTATGCGTATGGGTGGCCTGTTTACTACGGCTACGGTTGGCCCTGGTATGGCGGCTACTACGACGGGTACGGCGGATACCCGTACACGAGCGAACCGGCGTACGCGCCCTCCAGCGACTACTACGATTCGTCCGGCGCGCCGCCGGTAGTCATCTCGCAGTCGTTCTATACGGGCGATTCCGGAGCCCCGATGGCGTATGGTCCGCCACCGCCGCCGCCCGCGCCTGAGCCGCCACAGCAGCCCGAACCGGCTCCCACGGCCGCGCAGTCACAGGCCCCGGTGATGTACCTGATCGCGCTGAACACTCACACCATCTATCCGGCGCTGGCCTATTGGGTGGATCACGGCATGGTGCATTACCTCGACCTGGAGCACCGGCAAAAGTCGGTGCCGCTGTCGAGCGTCGACCGCGAGTTCAGCGAGCAGCTCAACCGCGAGCGTCATGTGCCGTTCTCACTGAAGGGATGACCCCGCCGGCAGCGGGTTGAGAAGTTAATGCAGGCTGAGAGCCTGGTTGAGAGCCTGCTCCAATTTCACTGAAATTGGGTTCGTTCGGTACTGTCCTCGATTTCGGACGAGATCCAATGGCCCTGATCTGCTCCCACACGCGTTCGGAATCACGCTGGTGGCTCTCGAGCAGCTCTTTGTGAGCGCGGTAGTAAGAGCGCTCGGCGGCGGCCATGTAGCGTTGGAGAGTTTGAAAGGCGTCGGGGCCGCGGCTGATGAGGGCGTCGGCGAGGGCGCGGTCGGGATTCGCGCTCTCGTCGTCGCCGGAGAGAGCACGGACAACCTCGGTTTCCAGACGGCGGCACCGGGCGATGCGCCAGCGAGCCTGCGCCATTTCTTCCACGAGGAACTCCTCATGCACGTTGGCAGCGTGAAACTGCTCGCGGTATTCAGAGAGAAGCCGATCGAATTCCTGCTGGCTCTCCTGGGGGAGCACGCGGAAGCCGCCGGCGAGGCCGTGGCTGACGGCGTTTGCGGCTGAACTGGCCTTACCCTGGGGTGTGCGCGGACCGGTGGACGATTGCGCGTTTTTCTGATTGGCGATGATTTGTGCTGCTGTAGCCATGGCGGTTCGACCGTAGCAGCGCGGCGCTGGACTGGCGCGCGTATGCGGCGGAGGGGAATGGGGAAGATTGTTGTGAACGGGACGGTGGGCGGGCTGGCGCCTGGGTGATGCGGGACTCTTCGGGCGGGCGAGCTGAACAACCGGTCCCTGGAAGCCCAAAGCGTTTCAAACCATCTCGAGAATCCCGAGCTTGGGGACTTGTTGTTCGCGTACGTTGAGGTGGCGGAGCCGCAAGGGAGAATCGCCGCGTAGTCTACTCGGGGAGTGATCGACTATAGAGGCCGATGTTTCCCACCCGGTGCGGGTTGATAATAAGCGGAGAGAACCGGAAGGATGAGCCGCCGCTGGATCGTGTGGATCGCCGCCGTTGCCGCTTTTGCAGCGCTGGGCTTCCTTTCTCGGCCCTGGGTAACGGCGGCGATCGCCCGCACGGAAATCAACGCGAATCGCGCGAAATTCGTGTCCTCGCCGGACAGCCCGGCGAAAAATCTGGTGGCAACGCTGTGGGTAGACTCGGTGCGAATCTACGAAGACCACCAGATACGCGTGGACCTGACTCTGGACAATCACAGCGATCGGGACGCGCAGGATCTGTCGATTGCCGTTCAGGCTCCCGGCTTCGACCCGGTGTCCCAATGCTGGAAAGAGGGACACCCGGCGTGCGATGACGCCGGAGGATTGATCGAGAAGCTGCCGCCAGTGCCGGCGGGAGAGTCGTTGCATCTACACGGGTCGCTGAAGCCGTCGCACTCGGGCCGGTTTGGCCTGCTGGCCATTTATCATTGGACGGAAATTACGTCGGCGGCGGCCGGCGCTCCGAAAAGGCCGCGCCGAGGCGCGCCGAGCGCGCCGGGCAAGCAGACTTTCACGCGCGCGGTCACCCTGGAGCCGGTGGAGGTCACAACGCGGCTTCACGAGAGGGCGTCCGCATTCGCCAGTTTTGTCACTCTGCCGGTGTCGCTCGCCATCCTCGGCGGGTTGTGGGCATGGCTTAACAAGCATCGCGACGATGTGCGCGCCGCGCAGGACAAAGAACGCGAGCGCGACTTCGAGGTGTGGAAAGAACAGCTTGGCCGCTTGTTCGAGTACACCCAGCAGCATTATCTGAATATTTCGCGCAGCATTCTGGGGACAGCCACTGAAACCGCCAAAGCGGCGGCGGCGCCCCCGAGGAAAAACCGCATCTTCTTCCATCTGGTGATGCTCTGGCTGTACCTTCGCGACCTGCGCGATCGGCGAGGGGGCTGGTTCTTCAGCGACAAGGGAGGTGAGGAGGTTCTGTTTGCCGGCTGGGGCCTGGCAATGAACCAGATCGACGCGAAACTCGATACTGCGCGGCTCGACCTGCTCGTCGAGGCCATTAAGAAACCGGTGAGCTTCGGAAAGTTCCGCGGCTATTTCGCACAGACACATCCGCTGCACACCATGTTTACCGACGCGGAGAAGCAGTGCCTGGACTGGGTGGACGGGGCGCAGCCGCTGACGGACGCCGGCGATTCATTCCGGAGGTGCCTGGCAGTGTTGAATCTGATGCGGCTGGTGATGCGGTTCGAGTGGGACCGGCCGTTCGTTGGATACTGGTATCGAAAGGCGCCCGAGTTCGACTTCGCGAAATTCCGCGATTTGCTCACGCAGCTGCCTCTGGAGACCAGTCTGGACGTTGATGGAAAGCGCTACCTTAAAGGGCTGGCAGAAAAGTCGAAAACTTATGTCGATTCTGTCGAGGAGCAGCTTGGCGCAGCAATGACTTAAATGACTTACCGGGGTCTTGAGCAGATGGCCGAGGCATGCTATCATCGGGATGGAATGGTTCAGGACACCGAAGTTCTCTAACCCGCCGCAAGCAACCCCCCACCTCATTGGACCTCTGGATTGGTGTGTCGCGTTTCGCGTCGAGATGCGGGGCAGGATTGTATCCTGCGGGGCAGGATTGTATCCTGCAGGCCGATTTGAAATCACTATTGTCCAAATTAGGTTAGGCCGAAATGGGTCCGGTACACCTTGCCACCGGGTGCCGACGCCAGTGCCGGAGGACTGGTAGCGTGGATTGGGCATCGCAAGTCCGATTCCAAACTACCAGGAGCCTTCCAGCATGAACCCAGTGTGCAGCATTTTCAGGCAGATGATCCAGTTGGTCCCGCGCGGCATGTTCGAGCGCCTCGTCAGAGAGACCAAAGCCGAGCGCCATGCGCGCGGATTTGGGAGTTGGGGACAGTTTGTGGCGATGATGTTCTGCCAGTTGGCGAACGCCGAATCGCTGCGGGAGATTTGCAATGGCCTGGCGGCCAGCGAGGGCAAGCTGAAACATCTCGGGGTGGAGCTGGCGCCGAAGCGTTCGACGCTGTCCTATGCCAATAATCACCGGCCGTTCCAGTTGTATGAGCAGGTGTTCTATGAGGTGTTAGAGCGCTGTTGTGGGGAGGCGTCCAGGCAAAAGCGGAAGTTCCGTTTCCACAACCCGCTGGTGAGCCTGGATTCCACGACCATCGATCTGTGCGCGTCGGTGTTCGATTGGGCGCAATACAAGCGGCACAAAGGAGCGGTGAAGCTGCACGTGCAATTGAACCACGGCGGGTATCTGCCATCGTATGCACTCATCAGCGACGGCAAGTGCTCGGATCTCGCTGCCGCTCGCCAGATGAAATGGGCCGGGGACACCATTGTGGTGTTCGACCGCGGCTATGTGGATTACCAGTGGTGGCAAAGCATTCACAACGACGGCGCCTTCTTTGTAACGCGCCGCAAGAAGGATGTGCCCTTGGAGGTGGTGGCGAAGCGGACGCCTCCACAGCACTGCAAGGTCGTGAAGGATGAGATGGTGCGTCTGCGCTCCAGCAAGTTGGCGGGCGGGGAGATGACGTTACGGCTGGTGACGATCTGGAACGAAGAGAAGGATGAATTGCTGGAGTTTCTGACCAACAACCTGAAGCTGGGCGCCACCACCATAGCGGCCATCTATCGCGACCGCTGGCAGATCGAACTGTTCTTCAAAGCGCTAAAGCAGTTGTTGCGGGTGAAAACCTTCGTCGGGACCAGTGCGAATGCATTGAAGACGCAGGTATGGAGCGCGCTCATTGCGGCACTTCTGTTCAAGTGGGTACAGCTGCGCAGCCAGCGCAACTGGTCGCTCTCCAACCTGGTGGCTCTGATCCGGCAACAGCTGTTTGTCTACCGCGATTTGTTCGAGTTGCTGAACAAGGAGTTGCAGCCGCCGCCGGAACTGGCGGGGATCCATGACGCCCAGATCCCCATGAATCTGGCGTTCGCGGATTGAAGCCCCCTAAGTTGGACAGCAGAACGCATTAAAACCGACGCGCCGTGGCGAAATGTGGAGATGAGGAAGATGCTCTCACCCTAATTTGGACAGCATGTCCCGATTCCGGCACCCCCAACCTGCTTTCGTCAACAGCGAGGAGGGTTAGTTATGTCCGTTGTTTTCAAAGCCGCGATGTGGGGTATTGCGCTAATTTGGACAATAGTGATTTGAAATCGGCCAGGCGGCTTGAAAGCCGCAGCAGGCTGAAGCCTGCCCCACAAATTTACTTCATTGACTTCTTCGTATCGGCGGCGTTCGGGATATCGGGGAACGTCACGTCCTTCGCTTCTTCGGGTTTCAGGTCGCCGGGGCCGGCCTTGCGAACGGTGATGGTTCCGCGATCCGTGGCGATGCGCACTTCCGGACCGTTGCCCACGGCGCCGATGATCGAGCCGGCGTTGCCGTCATTGATCTCCTTCACCTCCAGCGGCGATCCGAATTCGTTGCGCAGCTCGCCGCGGTCGGTGCTGGCCTTCAGATCGAAACGGGCATCGGGAGGCAGAGCCAGATCTATATCGCCGCTGCGGACGCGGACGTCCATCTTCGGAACCTGGGCGCGCGCGGGCCGCAGCTCCACATCGCCGCGATCCACGTCCAGATCCAGGCCCTGCGTGAAGTCGGTGAGTTGAATGTCCCGGGCGCGAGCGCTCAGCCGGACCGGCCCAACCACCGAGTTGCCGGTGAAATCGCTGCCCGACATGCGCACCTGTCCCGGAACCTTCTGCGCCAGGAACTCCATGTTCTCGCCGTCGAAGTTCAGCGGCTGGGCCAGATTGCGGAATTGCACTTCGCCGGCCCACGTTCCGCTGATGGTCACCGGACCGGCGATGTTATCCAGCTCGATGTCGTCGCCGCGCGAGGCGCGCAGCTCCACTTTGCCCTTCACGCCAACCGCGCGCACGATGTCGCTGCGGTCCAGTTGTACGCGCACGTCTCCGCCGATATCCTGCAGACGCACGCCGGCGTTATCGCTGGTGATGTTCACCGCGCCGGTGACGCCGGTAATATCGAAATCGCCCGTGCTCCCGTGCGCTTCGATGCTCGCGCCCTTTGGAACCGCGATTTCCAGATCGTCGGACACGCGCAGACGGCCATCGGCTCGATCCTGATTGGTGCGGACGACGATCTGATCGCCATTGGTCACCACCTGCAGCGGCGTCTGCGTGTTGGCCTGGTCGGCGTCCTTCTTTGCCAGCGCGCGAATGGACTTGTTCCCGCTCACGGTGACCGTGTTCTGGTCGGAGGTCACGACGCGGGCATTGCCGCGAAAGGCCTCGATCACCACATGGGGGGCGGCGCCGGAAGCGGCCGATGCCGATTGCAGCCCGTAGTCATAACTCTCGCCCATGTCGGCGACGATGCCCCGCCACGGGCCGCCATTCCACCAGCTATGCTGGCGCGCGGCCCAGGCGCCTGAACCGATCAGGCAGATGAACACGATCAAAACCCACTCGCCCCCGGACACTCCGGCGTAGGGCAGGGGTTTGTTCTGCGCAGCCGCGAGGGAGACCTCGAACAACCGGATCACGCCCCAGCCGATCAGCAAAAAGGGCCACCACAAAGCGACCAGGTCCCAGATCTGAATCTGCGGCCAGACGTTTCGCATCAGGAACAGAACGCCGATGGCGACCAGAATGAGCGGTCCGATAATGGAACCTCGTCTCATGACCCACCTCCCGGAGTGGCCGGAGGATGCGGCGGCATTGGATACGCCGGCGGCCTGACGGCCCTTTCCAGCAGCTTCATCAAACCGAACACGATGATCAGCACGGGCCAGGTGCGCCAGAACGGGTACGGGCCAAAATGGTCCGCCGCCAGCAGCACGCCCAGGGTGATCAGCATCACGGGCCCGCGGATGGCCTGCACCGCCGAAACATTAGCGCCGTTCATCGTGCACCTCCGCCATCGGACGTTTGTGGCGCACGCTCCCGCTGGCTGAGCCGCGACCGTGAGGGAGCGGCGCCGCGAAGTGCAGCGGTGTGCAACCGCTCCCTTACGGTCACGGCTCCGAAACGCCGGCTGAGCCGCGACCCTCCGCGCTCGGACACGCAGGCGAAAACGCCAGCGCCACCTCTGTCCGACAGGCATTCACAGATCCTGTTAATGCCGTTCATCGTGCACCTCAGGGGCGCCCACGGCCGGACGCGCCGGCGAAATGCGCTCGTAGAGCAGGTAAATACCCAGCGCGATGAGAAGCATCGGCCAGTAGCGGACAATCTGGCTGAGCCGGAGCAGGTCGAGATTGATCAGCAGGAACAGAACGCCGACGGCCATCAGCACCACCGGACCGGCCGGAAACCCACCCCGGCGTCCGCCCACCAGTCCCGAAAACTCGTCGACAGGCTGGCCGTAGAGGCGGCGCTTCGCGGTGTGGTATGCCTCGAAGGCCATGTACAGGATCCACGCCGGAATCATGAAACCGAAGAGCGGCTCGAAGCCGGGTGCGGCGTCGGAGCTCAGAATGCTTACAATCATTCCGAACACGACCACATGCAGCAGGCCCTTCACATACTGACTGTTGTAGATGGCGCCCACTCCCGGAATCAGGCCAAGGACGAAAGCTAATCCGGGCGATGGCATATCCTGGCCCAGCGCAGGTGGCGGCGGCGCGGTGGCCGCGGTATAGGGCGACCACTCCGTCGCCGCCGGGCCCGGTATGGGCGGCGGTGGAGGAGGAGGCGCGGAGTACGGGGCGCCAGCGCCAACCGGAGCTTCGGCAGCGGCCGGAGCGCCCTGAGCCAGCGCGTGCTCCGCGCAATAGATGGTTCCCTGCGCATTCACCTGGCAGGCCCCGCAGAGCGGTTTGCCACACGCTCGGCAGTACGCCGTTGCGGCGATTTCGGGATGATTTGCGCAATTCATTTTCTACCACCCTGCGGCGTCGTGGCCGCACCTTTCCTGTCGTTTCCGGCCTGCGCCTTTGCGGTCGGCCGGCTTGCATCCTGTTCGGTCCATTCCTGCAGCCGGCCCTGGATTTCGATCACCAGCTTCAGGTTGTCGTAATACTTCACCGTTCTGTCCCAGGCGCGATGCGCGCGGTCGTCCATGGCCAGCCAGATCTTCGCAGGGTCCAGATCGGAGGGCCGCAACTGGCGCGGCTCGATCTTCAGCGACCGGGCGAGCAGCGAGAACGACAGCACCGTCATGGCCATGCCCATTACGTAGCGAGGCTGGAGCAGGCCTTCCAGCCTGCCTCCAAACGCCCTGCGCCACCACGTCCGTTTGCCCGCGGCGTTGTGGCCGGGGATGTCGTGGAGGATGCGCGTGAGCAACTCCGCGGGCGGTTCGGCCAGCGCGGCCCGTTCGATGAACCCCAGCGCGCCCTGAACATCGGCGGCCATGGCGGCGCACGTGGCGCACACGCTCATGTGCTCGTCGATCTCGCGGCGGCGATCCTGGCTCAGCGCGCCGTCGAGGTAATCGCACAGAAGGATTTCGAAATCGGCGCAGTTCATATCGCCACCTTCTGCCTTTTCAGCACGCGCGCCAGCTCCGCTCTTCCGCGGTTCAGGCGCGACTTCACGGTGCCTTCGGGAACGTTCAGCACCAGCGCGATCTCGCGATACTCCATGTCTTCGAGATCTCGCAATATAACAGTTTCGCGCAGCTCCGGCGAGAGCCTCGCCAGGGCGCCCTGCAGCACCTCGCTCGCTTCACGGCCCGCCAGCACGCTGTCGGTGCGGCTGAAACCGCTGGCCTTCTCTTCGAGCATGGGGAGCTGATCTTCGAGCGAATCCGTGGCGCGGTCGGAGCGCGTTCTGCGGTAATTGTCGATCAGCAGGTTTCGCGTCAGGCGTGTGAGCCAGACGACGAACGAACCCTCGCCGGCGCGAAAGCTCTTCAGATTTTTAAAGATGCGCAGGAACACTTCCTGCGTGAGGTCCTGCGCTTCCGAATCGCGGCTGGTGAAGCGGTAGCAGATGGAGTACACGCGGCGCGTGTGCAGCTTGACCAGGTCTTCCCAGGAGACTTCGTCTCCGGAAAGGCAACGCTCCACTAATTGAGCATCGGCATCCACGGCGCTAAGCCTGTCCTGGCTCGGGCAGGGGGGCGCCCAGGTCCATTTCGCCTGGGTTGCCGCGACTTGTGCCACCGATGCCATCGAAGCCATGCTCCTCGCCGGAAGGGCTCGTTCCCGGTGGCGTGCGCTCTCCGGGATACGAATTCGGGATCGCGGTCCTGTCTCCATCCCCGCGGCGCCTCCGTACCGGCGCCCCTGTGTTCCGCTTCCAACTATTAGAACGAGGATCTATCATAAGAAGTTCGCCGAAAACGACTTTGCGGTATCCGGGACTTACCATTCTATACAGGCGACAGCGCGAAGGCTTCGGCGAATCGGCGAGTCGCAGGGCGCACCGGGTCAGCGCCGCCAGGCGACCGATGAGCGGGAGAATACCATTCACAGAAACAGCGGCAAAACGCAATCCGGTAAACGCAACCTGATCTTAGGAGTGGCAGCGCTCGTTCTGCTGGTCCTGGCCGGCCTCTGGCGCTGGCGCGGTGACAGCTTTCACTGGCGCGCTTTCGCTTCGGCGTTTAAGGGCCTCAATGCCGTTTGGCTCACGGCTTCCATCATTCTGATTCTGTCCACCTATTACGGAAGGGCGCTCCGCTGGGAGGTGATGCTCCGGCCGTTGAATCGCAGGGCCAGCATCGCCGGACTTTATTCCGCCACGGCCATCGGATTCACGGCAATCGTACTGCTGGGACGGCCTGGCGAAATGGTTCGCCCCTGGCTCATCTCCGTGAAGGAGCGGGTGCCTTTCTCATCCCAGGTCGCCGCCTGGGTGCTGGAGCGGATCTACGACCTTCTTATGGTGATGGCGATCTTCGGATTCTCTCTCGCCAGAGTACCCTGGGCTACATTGCCTCTGAAGCCCGGAGTTGCCCAATGGTTTCACGCCGGCGGGTACGTCGTCGGCGGAATCGCCGCTGGTTGCATCGTACTGCTGGTAGCTCTGGGCGGCTTCGAGGGCCATGCCCGGCAGGTGCTGCTCTGGATTGCCGGTCTGGCGCCGCACCGCCTGCGCCCACATGTTGAGGGAATGGTGGACGCATTTCTGCAGGGAATGCGGTCGGCTGGCAAAACTACGTACGTAGTGCTAATATCGTTGTATACGGTCCTGGAGTGGGCTCTCATCCTGGCCTGCTACTACTGCCTGTTTCGCGCGTTTCCAGCGACAGCCCGATTCACTTTGACGGAAGTCTCTGTCTTCCTTGGGGTTGTAGCATTCGGCAGCGTCATTCAAATTCCGGGAATCGGGGGTGGCGTGCAGGTGGCAGCCGTGGTGGCTCTCACGGAGGTTTTCGGCCTTCCTCTGGAACCCGCCACTGCTCTGGCGTTGCTTATCTGGGTTGTAACCTTTATTACGGTGGTACCACTGGGCTTGGTTCTGGCCCTGCACAATGGAATTAACTGGCGAAAGTTCAAGCACTTGCCCGAGAACGCCCTGGTATGACGTGCCCATTCTGCGGCTTTCGGGAAGACCGGGTGATCGACTCCCGCGAGAGCAGGGAAGGCGACGTTATTCGCCGCCGCCGCCAGTGCCTCAGTTGTGAGCGCCGTTTCACCACGTACGAGCGCACGGACGAGATTCCGTACATGGTGATCAAAAAAGACGGGCGGCGTGAGAAATTCGATCGGCAGAAGGTACTTTCCGGCCTCCTGAAAGCGTGCGAGAAGCGCCCAATTGGTATGGCCACGCTGGCGGAGCTGGTGGATGAGGTGGAGGCAAAGCTGTCCGACAGCCAGGATCGTGAGATGTCAACTACAGAGATAGGAGAGATTCTCATGTCACGGCTCGTGGCCCTCGACAAGATCGCTTACGTCCGGTTCGCTTCGGTTTACCGCGATTTTCAGGATGTCGAGGCGTTCTTTAACGAGTTGCGGACGATGGTGTATCCACGCAAACCCTGACTCAGCGGACCCGGGTGAGAGACGATTCTGGCGTTCATCCCACCACCAGCGTGTGGTACCGGCTTTCCTGTAACCAAAACGCTTCGGAAACATCTTTTAAATAGGCACTTAACTTCCTTGGCAAACCGGTGGTATAATCTTCAAGATCGTCCGTCGGCGCTATTGCCAGGTAGTGTGTCCAAAGAAGAGCAACAGATGAGCCGCCGGTTGAGAGCGGCCGTCACAAATCTGTCCCCGTCCGATCAGGTGAGGTGAGTTTAAAAGTGGATCATTTCGAAGATCACTTTCTGGCAGAAAATCCCGAAGCCCTTACCATCCCCTTCGATGAGGAAGGTCACTTCTTCCATGCGGAAGAGGCCCCTGAAGGTGAGGAGTTTGCGGGCGCACAGCAGGTTGAAGAGTCCATTTACACGGATGACCCGGTACGGGTGTATCTGCGTGAGATGGGCGCCGTTCCGCTGCTGACGCGCGAAGGCGAAGTGGATCTGGCCCGCCGCATGGAGCGGGGCAAGCTGCGCATGCAGAAGGCGATCAGCCGGTCGGCCCTGGTGCAGCAGATGGTGCTCGATATCGCCGAAGCGATCCGGCGCGGTGAGGACCCGGAAGAGCATGTCGATCTGGGCGATGTAGAGGACGGCAGCGCCGCGGAAGCCCGGCGGCAGGCCGAAGTACGCGAGATGTTCAACGACATCGTCGCGCTGAACAGGAAGTTTCAGCAACTGACCGAGAAGATGAACGCGGTGGCGCTGAGCAACAGGAAGATCCGCCGCCGGTGGCAGGGCAAGGTGAATCGCGCGGCCGTGGAGATCTCGCGGACCATCCGGCGGATTCCATGGCAACTGAGCAAGTGGCGGGTGTTTGCGCGGGAGATCGAGCGCGCGGCCGAGGAGATGAACCACCTCGAGACCGAGATTCGCAAGCTCGACGAGCGTACTACCCAGCAGGCGCAGGCGCGTGTCAAGGAACTGAAGCGGGAGCTGCGCAAGCGGGAGACCGCGGCCAGCGCGTCGCTGTCCGACCTCCGCCACAGCCTGGCGGTGATCCGGCACGGCGAGGCAGAGGCCGAGCGCGCGAAGAAGGACCTGGTGGAGGCCAACCTTCGCCTGGTGGTTTCGGTGGCCAAGAAGTACGTCAACCGCGGGCTGCATCTGCTCGACCTGATTCAGGAAGGCAACATCGGCCTGATGAGGGCGGCGGACAAGTTCGAATACCGGCGAGGCTACAAGTTCTCGACCTACGCGACCTGGTGGATTCGCCAGGCGATCACGCGAGCGATCGCGGACCAGTCGCGGACCATCCGCATTCCGGTGCACATGAACGAGAGCATGAACAAGTTCCTCCGGGCCACGCGCGAGCTGGAGAAGGAACTGGGGCGTGTTCCGACGAATGAAGAGATTGGCCGGCGCATGGACATTCCGGTGGAGAAGGTCCAGAAGCTGAAGACCATTTCACGCGACCCCGTTTCGCTGGAGACTCCAGTGGGCCGCGACGGCGAATCCGCGCTTGGCGACCTGATTGAGGACCGCTGGGTGGGCTCGCCCGTGGACACGGTGATCGATTCCAACGTTCGCGACGAGACCGCGAACATCCTGAAGACGCTTTCTCCCAAGGAGGAGAAGGTGATCCGGCTGCGGTTCGGCATCGGCTGCGAGCGCGAGCACACGCTGGAGGAGATCGGGCAGGAGTTCGACGTCACGCGCGAGCGCATCCGCCAGATCGAAGCGAAGGCGCTGCGCCAGCTCCGGTCGCCCGAGCGCGCCCGGCATCTGCGAGCGCTGCTGGCCGCGCGGTAACACCAGCACAACACGTTTAGTGATCAGGCCGGGCCCTCGGGTTCGGCCTTTTTGATTGCGCTAAACCTCCACCGAGCCGAGCCAACGGACCGGGAAATATGCGGCAAGACGGTTTGCCAGCCGCTCGTCCGCGGTCAGGAGTGGAATGCCGGAGATCTTCGCGAGAGCGACGTAGACGGCATCGTAAAATGTCCGGTCGAACGCGGTTGCGATCCCGAGAGCTTCGCGGAGCATATCGACGGAAGCGGCCGAGGGGATCCGCAGATCGGCAATCCGACTCAGAGACTCTTCCGCCGAAGACCTCGAGATGCGTTTCGTGCGCACGGCCTTCCACGCTATATTGCCCAGTTCGGACCAGAACACGTCGGGTACGAGCAGTTGGACATGGCCACGCCGGTAGCCTTCGAGAACGTGCAGCGACTCCCAGATGAGGGGGCAAAAACCATTTCGCGGCAACGCCGGCATCCACGACCCACGAACTCACCTTTCTCGATCCTCGCGCAACATCTCTTCAGCGGTCTGAAACGGGCCCGAGCCCGGTGGCTTTCGCGCGCGGATTCGCCTCAACTGCTCCGAGATCTCCTGCCGGCGGGCGAGTTCGGACTTCGTGGGCACGTTCGCTTTCAGAAGCTCCAGCACCTCCGCCTCTATGGAAGTTCGGCGCTGCCGCGCGCGCTCGCGCAGGGCGTCATACAGATCCTCGGGCACGTTCTCACGTATAGCATTGGTTCAACCCCGTGTCACGAGGCCAGGAAATGTAAGATAGATCATATCGATGAGGTTCCACCTCAGCAGGAGGTCGCTGCTGACGGGCATCTGCCTGGCTCTGGCCATCCCGTGCGCGTGGACTGCCGAGGCCGACGCCCTGGCCATCACGGCAAACATCGAGGCGCGGCATCTCCCGTTCGGTACCATAATCGACCCGGTCTACGCCGGACCCACCAGCGACCAGATCGTCCGGTACACCCGCTGCGGCGACTCCGCGCTGTGGACCGGCCACTATCTGGCGGCTGAGGCATTTCGGTACAACGTCACCGGCGACGGCGGCGCGCTGGCCAATGTGAAGCAGGCTATCGCCGGCATCCAGTCTCTGGTGGATGTCACCGGCACGGATCTGCTGGCACGCTGCATTGTACCGGCAGCCTCTCCCTACGCGGCCGCGATCGAGAGCGAGGAGGCTCCGAACGGCATTCACACCAACAATGCCGCGGGCCTGGTCTGGGTTGGCAACACCTCGCGCGACGAGTATTCCGGCGTGATGTTCGGTCTGGTTCTGGCCTGGGATCTGGTGAATGACGCGGGCGTGCAGAGCGCCTCCGCGGGGCTGATCACCAGGATCATCAACTTTCTGGAGCAGCACGCCTGGACGGTGGCCATGCCCGACGGGTCGGTCAGCACAACGTTCGTGATCAGGCCGGATGAAATGCTGACCATGCTGGAGATCGCCCGGCACGTCAACCCGAACCAGTTCGGGGTAACATTCGACGCCGAGAGCCTGCTGCTGACGGCCGGCGTTGTGATACCGGTCGGCGTCGATGTGAGCAGCAACAGCTCCTGGTTCAAGTTCAACCTGGACTACATCAATTTCTACAACCTGGTCAGGCTGGAGGGCAGCTCGGCGCCGCCGGCGTTCGCACAGGGTTATCAGGTTCTTCGCGCCGCCACCGCGGGCCAGCAGAACGCGTTCTTCAATATGATCGACCGCGCGCTGAACGGGCCGAACGCGCAACGCGATGACGAGACCGCCGCGCTTCTGGCGCAATGGCTGGAGCGGCCGCGCCGCGATTTCTATGTGAACCTGCAGACGTCGATCCCGGTTTGCGGCGGCGAAGCGTGCCAGCCGGTTCCCGTCCCGCTGCGTACCCCGACGGATTTTCTGTGGCAGCGAGATCCGTTCCAGCTTTCGGGCGGCGGCACGGGCACTATCGAGAACGCCGGCATCGATTACATCCTTCCTTACTGGATGGCGCGCTATTACGGCGTGCTGCCGCGGCCGTATGTGCAATCGTCGGCCGGCGTGACTCTCAGCGTCGCGCCGGGTTCTCTGGCCTCGCTCTATGGCTCGAGTCTCGGCGGAACAACTCTGACCGTCACCGATTCCGGCGGCGTCCAGCGGACCGCTGCGCTGCTCTACGTCTCGCCGCAGCAGATCAACTTCATCGTGCCGGCGGGGACCGCGCCAGGCATGGCGACGTTCACGGCCCAGGGTTCCGGCCCAGGCGTAAGCGCCACGGCGATGGTGGCGACCGTGGCGCCTGCGCTGTTCAGCATGAGCGGCAACGGCACGGGGATCGCTGCCGCCACTGCCGTGACGGTGAACGCGGCCGATCCGTCCGAGCAGACCCCGGCGCCGTTGTTCACCTGCGATGCCGCCGGCTGCACGCTCGTGCCGATCGCGCTCGGCGCCGGCAACTCGGTCTATCTCAGCCTGTATGGGACGGGCATCCGCAACGTGGGCTCGAAGGCCGGCGTGATGGTGAGCATCAACGGAACTGTTGTTCCCGTCCACTACGCCGGACCGCAGCGGCAGTTCGCCGGGCTCGATCAGATCAACGTTACCGTGCCGCAGAGTCTGCGGGGCAGCGGCGCCGTCAACATCGTGCTGACGGTGAACGGCCAGACCGCGAACGCCGTTCAGATCGCCGTGCAGTAGGAGACCCGGGCATGCAGGCTGAAAGCCTCTACAACGCGGCCAGCGCTTCCGCCGTCTCCTGCTCCACATTCGCGTGCAGGCTGTTGCCGTGCGCGTCCATGGTGACGATGGCGGCGAAATCTTCCACCTCCAGATGCCACATCGCTTCGGGAATTCCCAGCTCGAGCAGATCCACGCCGAGGACCCGCTTCACGGTGCGCGCATAGTACTGCGCCGCGCCGCCGATGGCGTTCAGGTACACCGCGCCGAACTGCTGCAGCGCCGCGAGAGTCTTCGGACCCATGCCGCCCTTGCCGATCACCGCGCGCACGCCGTAGCGTTCCAGCACCGTGGCCTCGTAGGGCTCCTCGCGAATGCTGGTGGTGGGGCCGGCGGCCTTCACGGTCCACTCGTCGCCCTGCTTCAGCATCACGGGGCCGCAATGATACAGCACGGCGCCGTGCAGATCGACAGGCGGCGCGTACTGCATCAGATGATGATGGGCGGCGTCGCGGCCGGTGAAGCACTCGCCGGAGATCAGCACCACATCGCCCACCTTCAGCGCCCGCACCTGCTCATCGGTGAGCGGTGCTCGCAGCGCGATCTCGCGGCCCGTGAGCGGGAATCCGGCCGCTGCGGCCATCTTCCGAACCGGCTGCTCCGGATCGCGATAGAGCCATCGGGTGATGGCGCCGCTCCGCGCGTCGAGGCGCACGCCCAGACGGCGGAACGCCCAGCAGTCATAGGCAACTGACACGAAGAAGCTGGCCGGAAGGCGATTCGCGGCGGCAATCTTGCAACCGATCAGCGAGACCTTGCCGCCGAAGCCCATGGCGCCCACGCCGAGCCGGTTCGCCTCTTCCATGATCCCGGCCTCCAGCTTCGCCAGCTCGGGATTCGGGTTCACGTCATCCAGCGTGCGGAACAGTTGCATCTTCGCGAGCATGTAGCCATGCGCCCGGTCGCTGCCGATGCACACGCCGATCGCGCCCGGCGCGCAACCCTGTCCCTGGGCCTGCCATACCGCATGCAGCAGGCACTTGCGCACGCCTTCCAGATTACGGTCGGCGCGGCCAAGCCGGTCGAGATTGCAGGGCAGCGAATACTGGATGTTCTTGTTCTCGCAGCCGCCGCCCTTGAGCAGCAGCTTCACTTCGATCTCGTCCTGTTCCCATTGCTCGAAGTGAATCACCGGCGTCTCCTCGCCGAGGTTGTCGCCGCTGTTGTGGCCGGTGAGCGAATCGACGGAGTTGGGCCGCAGCTTGCCGCGCCTGGTCGCTTCGCGAACGGCATCCTGAATCGCGCGCCTGATGAGGATCTGGTTCGTTCCCACCGGCGTATGGACAATGAACGTGGGCATGCCGGTGTCCTGGCAGATGGCGCCTTCGTCCTCGAGCGCCATGTCGATATTCGTCGCGATGATGCCGAGCGCCTGCGAGGCCTGCGTGTCCGGAGTCTCTGTCCGGACGGCGTCCGCAACCGCCGCGCGCACATCGGGAGGCAGGTTGGTGGACGTCTGCGTAATAAGCTGGATAATGCTTTCGGTGAAGAATTGCATGGTGAACCACTTCCATCGTATACGCGCGGGAGGGCTTGCGCCGCTCCTCTTATTGGCGGCGCTCTCGGCGGCGGCGCAGCCTTTCGACGCCATCGTCCGCCACGGCGACATCGTCGACGGTACGGGCTCGCCCTGGTACTCCGGCGATATCGGCATTCGGGAAGGACGCATCGCTGCCATCGGCTTCATCCCGTCGGACGCGCCCGCTCGCCGGACTATCGATGCCACGGGTCTGGTTGTGGCGCCGGGCTTCATCGACATGCTCGGCCAATCCGAAATGACTATTCTGGTGAACCCGCATCTGCCTTCGAAGATTTTCCAGGGCATCACCACGGAGATCACCGGCGAAGGCGGCTCCATCGCGCCGCTGAGTGACCGCATGGTCGCCGAGGAACGCACGGGTTGGGAGCACTACGGCATCCAGCCCGACTGGCGCACGCTGGCCCAGTATTTCGCGCGTCTCGAAAAGCAGGGCATGGGCATCAATCTGGCCAGCTACGTCGGCGCGACCCAGGTGCGACGGTACGTGATCGGCGATGACGACCGCGCCCCCACGCCAGCGGAGCTCGAGCAGATGACCGGTCTGGTCCGCCAGGCGATGCAGGAAGGGGCCATGGGCCTTTCGACGGCGCTGCAGTATCCGCCCGCGCCCTATGCGTCAACGGAGGAACTGATCGCGCTGGCGCGGGAAGCAGGGAAGTACGGCGGCATCTATGCCACGCACATGCGCAGCGAAGGCAACGCGATTATGCAGGCTCTGGACGAGACCATCCGCATCGCGCGGGAGGCAGGCGTGCCGGTGGAGATCTGGCACCTGAAGGCCGCGGGAAAGAGCAACTGGGGCCGCATGCCGCAGATCGTGGCGAAGATCGACCAGGCGCGCAACGAAGGCGTGGACATCGGCGCCGACACGTACGCCTACACTGCCTGGTTCAACGATTTTTCGGCGTTCGTTCCACCGTGGGCGCACGATGGGGGCACGGCGAAGATGGTGGCGCGACTGAAGGACCCGGCCATGCGGACCCGCATTCGCCGCGAGATGATGGACCCGGCTGCGAAATGGGACAACGAGTGGGCGGAGATTGAAGGGCCGGAGTCGATTCTCTATGCCGTGACGACGAATCCGAAGCTGCTGCCGCTCCAGGGCAAGAGCATCGCCGCCATCGCGAAGCAGCGCGGCACGGATCCCATCGATACCATCTTCGATCTGCTGACAGAGGACCCCGGCGCGAGCGTCGCGGTGTTCGGCATGTCGCAGCCGGACGTCGATCTGGCGCTGGAGCAGCCCTGGGTTTCGGTGGATAACGACTCGCAGGGAACGGCCCCCGACGGACTGCTCGGCCAGGAGCATCCGCATCCGCGCGCGTACGGCACTTTCCCGCGGATCCTGCGCAAGTACGTTCGCGAGGAACATAAGCTGACGCTTGCCGACGCCATTCGCAAATTCAGCGCGCTGCCGGCCCAGCGCATGCGCCTCGCCGATCGCGGGGTGCTGAAACAGGGCATGTGGGCCGACGTCGTGGTTTTCGATCCCGAAAAGATACGGGACGTTGCGACTTTCGACAACCCCAATCAGCTTTCGGTGGGCATGGAGTATGTGCTGGTGAACGGCGTACCCGTCATTGACCGGGGCCGGATGACCAGCGCGCTGCCGGGGAAGGTGCTGCGCGGTCCGGGCTGGGTTTCCTCAAACCTGCGCCAGTCTCGCCGATGAGTTCTGTGAGGCAGAAGAGCCGACTCCCCATGGCGCTGAATGTTCTGATCGTCGATGACTCCGCGGCTATCCGCAAGATTCTGGAACGGGTGCTCCGCCACACCGATTTTCCCCTCGGAGACGTGGTCGAAGCGGGAGATGGCCGGGAAGCGCTCGAAAAGCTGCAATCGAAGAACATTGGGCTGATCCTGTCCGATATCAACATGCCGGTCATGGACGGCCTCGAGATGCTGCAACGGATCAAGGCCAGCGATCAATGGAAGTCGACGCCCATCATCATGGTGACCACCGAAGGCAGCCAGGATAAGGTGATGCTGGCAATTCAGCTCGGCGCGACAGGCTACATACGCAAGCCGTTCACGGCGGATCAGATCAAAGAGAAGCTGATCGGCGTTCTCTGACCGGTTCCGCCGGCGTGGGCATTGCCGCGAAACTGTGCAGCGCCTGGCAGCTTCCCGGAGAGACGCCGACGAGAATCATGCGGTTGTCCACGCGTACGAGGTAGAGCGAATGGCTGGCTGTCAGCGCCACCCGCTCAACCACCCGCACTTGCTTTATCGTGCTTCGGCGGCCGGCGAGCGCAAGGTTCACTCTGGCCAGCCCTTTGCGCCGTAGAAACCACAGCGTCGCAATCAGCAGGACGAACACCAGCGATATCGCCAGCGTCTGTTGCATCACCGTTTCGGGCCTCTGGCATAATAGTGCGGCATGAGCTGGTTTCTCGCAAAAAGTGATCCCGAGGCATATTCTTTCGACGATCTGGAACGCGACAAGCGCACCACGTGGGATGGCGTGACCAACCCGCAGGCAGTCCGGAACATACGCGAGATGCGCCCTGGCGACGGCGTATTTATTTATCACAGCGGCGGCGAGACCGCGGTGGTGGGTCTGGCTCGGGTGGTTTCGGAGCCTCGCGACGATCCGAAGAACAGCCGCTCAGCCGTGGTGGATCTGGAATTCGTCCGGCGCCTTCGGGAGCCGGTTCGCCTTGCCGACATTCGCGCTTCGGGCCTGTTCAACGATTGGGCGCTGGTCCGCCAGCCCCGCCTGTCGACGATGAAGGCTCCGGAGGCGTTCGTCGCGTGGATGCGGAAGAAGTTTCCCGACGCGGGTATCTGAACTGCTTCGCCGCGACGGTGTAATGGTGTAAGATGGGTGTATTGGTGTATATGGCCCTGAACATCAAGAATCCAGAGGTGGAACGGCTCGCAAACGAAGTGGCCCATCTTGCCCGCGAGACTAAGACGGAGGCCATCCGTAAGGCTCTTGAGGAGCGGAGGGAACGCCTGCGAGTGCGAACGGGCGCATCCCACGGACGAGCCAGTCTGCGGGAGTTCATGGAGAAGAATGTCTGGCCCTTTGTTCCGGCGGAAGAACTCGGAAGGACCATGAGCCGCGAGGAAGAAGACGAAATCCTCGGTTACGGTCCGGACGGGGTATAGCTCGTGGTGCTCGACAGCTCGGCCATCGTAGCGATCCAGCTCCGTGAATCCGGCAGCGCGGATCTGATGGCAAGGATTGAGATGGCTACCGTCGTTATCGTGGGCTCGCCTACGCTGCTTGAAACAGCCACGGTACTTACTGTACGACTCGGTCACGATGCTCGTCCCGTCCTGTTTGCGTTTTTGCGTCACCTGCGAGCCGAGATCGTCCCGTTCACGGAGGAACACCTGGATGCGGCGATCGCGGCTTTCCTCCGCTTCGGCCGCGGCCGTCATCCCGCAGCCCTTAATTTTGGGGATTGCATGTCGTACGCCGTCGCGGCGGTGGCCGGCATGCCACTGCTTTTCACCGGTCAGGATTTCAGGCGCACAGATATCCCGTCTGCTTAGCAATCAGTGGGTCAGGTGTGACCGATATGTCTTCAGTCCATTCGTCGTCTCCAGACTCTGCCAGAGCGCGTTGAAGCGCTCCTCCTTCAGCGGCTCCTTCAGTTGAAAGCGCGTCACCCGGCCGTCGTAAGCGGCCAGCGACAGATCGAACGGACCCTCATGGCTCACCCCGGCAATGTCGGTGTACCGCCATGTGCGCGAGCGGTCGCGCTCAGGCGTCTCAAAGACGATGCGGTCCGCGCCGATCGTCAGCGTGCCGTTCGCTCGCCCGGTTTTCGCCGGCGTCTGCCAAAGCGCCTGCACGACGCGGTCGGGCATCATGGCGATGAAGCGCTGGTCGAGCCGCGCGCGAAACACCGGGTAGAGCTTCTCCGCCGTCCCGGGAGGCAGGCGATCGAACACGTACTCGCGATCGCCCGGAAGCCGCCACTTACGGTTCTCGTACGTGAGAATGGTCAGCTTGTCGGGCGCGAGCGTCAGCCGCTGGATGTCCGTCCAGGCCCAATGCCGGCTCTCGGCGGTGATGCCGGCGTCACCCACCGACACGACCTGCTTGTGCGCCGTGAAAGTCAGCGGCGCTCCGGTCAGCGCGACCATGCAGGCGAAAACGCCTGCTCTACACATGAGCGGCCTACAGCGCCTGTAGAGCAGGCCTTTGGCCTGCAGACTCAGGCTGTCAGCGAGCGCTTCAGCTCGAAATGCCATTTCCACACCTCGTAAATTGCCGGATAAACCATCAGCTCGAGAATGAATGAAGTGACGATGCCGCCGATCATGGGCGCCGCGATGCGCTTCATCACATCGGCCCCCGTCCCCGCCGACCACATGATGGGGACCAGGCCCATAATCATGCATGCCACCGTCATGAACTTCGGCCGGATGCGCTTCACCGCGCCCTGCAGAATCGCCTCATGCAGATCGCCCAGAGACCGCAGCCGCCCTTCGGCTTTGGCGCGATAGTACGCGAGATCAAGATACAGGAGCATGAACACCCCGGTCTCCGCGTCCACGCCCATCAACGCGATCAGCCCTACCCACACGCCGATGCTCATGTTGTACCCGAGCACGTACAGCAGCCAGATGGCGCCAACCGCGGAGAACGGCACGGCCAGGATGATAATCAGAGTCTTCGCGGCCGAGCGCGTGTTGAAGTACAGCAGCATCAGAATGAGGAACACCGTGAGCGGCAGCACCAGCACCAGCCTCTGCCGCACGCGCTGCATGGATTCGTACTGGCCGCTCCACGCGAGCGTGTAGCCCGGGGGCAGATGAATGCCGTTCCGCACCACTCGCTTCGCCTCGTCCACGTAACCGCCCACGTCGCGGCCGGCGACATCCACGTACACGTAACCGGCGAGCATGCCGTTCTCGTCGCGCAGCATGCCCGGGCCGGAGCGCACGCGAATAGTGGCCAGCTCCGAGACGGGCACCTGCGTCTGTCCGTTCATCACTGGCACCAGCATGCGGTTCAGCCGGCCGATATCGCTCCGGTAATCGCGCAGGTAGCGCACGTTCACGGGATAGCGCTCGCGGCCTTCCACCGTGGTGGTTACGTTCTCGCCGCCGACGGCGCTCATCAGCACGCCCTGCACATCGTCGATGGTCAGGCCGTAGCGGGCCATGGCGTTGCGGTTCCAATCGAAGTCGAGGAAGTAGCCGCCGCCGGTGCGCTCAGCGAACACGTTGCGAGTACCCCGCACTGAGGGCAGCAGGCGCTCGATGTCCGTGCCGATCTTCTCGATGGCATCGATATCGGCGCCGAAGATCTTGATGCCCACCGGCGTGCGAATGCCCGTGGTGAGCATGTCGATGCGGTTCCGCACCGGCATGGTCCATGCGTTCGAGGCGCCCGGTAGCCGCAGAGCCTCGTCCATTTTTTCGATGAGCTGATCGGTGGAGATATGGTCCGGCGTCAAGCGCCGTAGCGTGGGAAGCAGCCAATGCGGCGCCCACGAGGAATACCACGTATCCACATGCCGCCACTCGGACGGCGGCTTCAGCGCGATGACGGTCTCCATCATGGAGAGCGGCGCTGGATCGGTAGAGGTCTCGGCGCGCCCGGCTTTTCCGAGGACAGTCTCAACCTCCGGAAACTGCATAATGATCCGGTCCTGCACCTGCATCAGACGCTGCACCTGATCGAGCGAGATTCCCGGCATAGTGGAGGGCATGAACAGCAGCGTGCCTTCGTCGAGCGGCGGCATGAACTCCGAGCCGAGCCGGTTGTACACCGGAACCGTTATGGCCACCAGCCCCGCTGCGCCGGTGATGATGACCCACTTCCAGCGCAGGCACCAGGCGCACACCGGCTGGTACAGGCGGATGAGGACGCGGCTGATCGGGTGGCTTTCCTCGGAATGAATCTTTCCCACCAGCACGGCGTTCGTGGCGCGGGCCAGCCAGCGCGGGCGGAAGCTGAAATTCTTCATGTGCGTGAACAGCAGGCGCATGGCCGGGTCAAGCGTGATGGCCAGTACGGCGGCCACGATCATGGAGAACGTCTTGGTATAGGCCAGGGGCTTGAACAGCCGGCCCTCCTGCGCTTCCAGCGTCAGCACCGGCAGGAACGACACGGCGATCACCAGCAGCGCGAAAAAGCTCGGTCCACCCACCGACTTCACTGCATCGACGATCACTCGCCGGTAGTCTTCCTTCCGTCCGCCGCGCTCCCACTCCTCGAGCTGTTTGTGCGTCTGCTCAACCACGACAATTGCCGCGTCCACCATCGCGCCGATGGCGATGGCGATTCCGCCCAGCGACATGATGTTCGAGGTGAGCCCCATCATGCGCATGGGAATGAAGCTGATGACGATCGCGAGGGGGATGGTCACCACCGGTATGATGGCGCTGGGGATGTGCCACAGGAAGATCAGAATGATTATCGAGACTATTGCGATCTCCTCGATCAGCGTGTCCCGCAGGTTGTCGATGGAGCGGTGGATCAATTCCGAGCGGTCGTAGGCGGTCACGATCTTCACGCCCGCCGGCAGCCCTGGCTCGATGTCGCGCAGCTTCTGTTTCACGCGGTCGATCACCGCGAGCGCGTTCTCACCCTGGCGCATCACGACGATGCCCGACACGGTGTCGCCCGTGCCGTTCCAGTCCGCCACGCCGCGGCGCAGATCGGGGCCGAGAACCACATTGCCCACATCGCGGACGCGAACCGGCACGCCGTTGGCCGAGGACGTCAGCACAATGTTGCCGATGTCGTCCTCCGAGCGCGCGTAGCCGCGGCCGCGGACCATGTATTCGGCGCCGCTGAACTCCACCAGCCGGCCGCCGACGTCGTTATTCCCCTGGCGCACCGCGTCCACCACGCGGGAGATCGGCACGTTGTACGCCTGCAGCCGGTTTGGGTCGACATTCACCTGATACTGACGAACGAATCCACCGAGGGGCGCCACTTCGGCGACGCCCGGCACGGACCGAAGCTGATAACGCAGGAACCAGTCCTGCAGTGACCGAAGCTCAGCCAGGTTGTGCTTGCCCGACGTATCGACGAGCGCGTACTGAAACACCCAGCCCACGCCCGTTGCGTCAGGACCAAGCTCCGTGCTTACGCCCTGCGGCAGCTTCCCCTGCACTCCCGACAGATATTCGAGCGTGCGGGAACGCGCCCAGTAAAGGTCCGTGCCCTCGTCGAAAATGACGTATACGAAGGAGTAGCCGAAATCGGAGAAGCCGCGCACTGCTTTCACGCGCGGCGCGCCCAGCATGGCGCTGACGATGGGGTAGGTGACCTGGTCCTCGACGATGTCGGGGCTGCGGTCCCACTTCGAGTAGACGATCACCTGCGTATCGCTGAGATCGGGGATGGCATCGAGCGGAATGGTGCGCATGGACCAGATGCCCGCGGCCACCGCGAAGGCGATGAGGATGAAAACGAGGAACCGGTTGTTCGCGGAGAACTCGATGATGCGATCAATCATGGCTGGGCCTCAGTAGAGCAGGCTTGCAGCCTGCAGTGCCGGATTGCAGGCTGAAAGCCTGCTCTACTGTTCCGAGTCATCGCTGCATCCTGCTTTCGGAATCGATCAGAAATGTTCCGGACGTCACGATGCGTTCGCCTGGCTTCAGACCGCTGCGAATCTCGATGCGATCTCCCATGCGCTCGCCGATTTCCACCCGACGCGGCTCCAGGTACCCGTTGCCGCAGTCGATGTATACGGTCTGCTTCGTTCCGGTGTCCACGACAGCGTCGGCGGGCACGGTCAGCTTCGCGCTTGCGGCAATGGCAAACTGCACGTTCACGAACATGTCGGGCTTCAGCCGCATGCCGGGATTGTCGGCCTCCAGCCGCACCTTGAGCGTGCGCGTCTGCGGATCCACCTGCGGCTGCAGATAGTCCACGCGCGCGGTGAAGGGCCGGGCTTCACCCGACGGCAACGTCACGGTCGCGATCTGGCCCTCGTGGATCCGGCTGAGGTCGGTCTCGAAGACATCGGCCATGATCCACACGCGGCTCAGATCGCTCAGCGTGTACAGCTCGGTATCCGGCGTCACGCGCTGGCTCGGATAAGCGTTGCGCGCCGACACGTAGCCAGTAGCGGGTGAATACAGGGTCACGCTGCGAATCGGCGTGCGCGTCCGCGCCACCTCGTCGATCTGCTGCGCGCTGAGGTCGAACAGCTCCAGCCGCCGTCGCGCCGCCTCCACCAGCATCACGCTGTTGCCCCAGGCCTCCTTGATCGGGCCCGCCTGTATCTCGTCGCTGGCGCGCATGGCCAGCAGCAGCTCCTGTTCGCTGGCCAGCATCTCCGGGCTGTAGATAGTCAGCAGCGGGTCGCCTTTGTGAACGAGCTGGCCGGTGTAATCGACCATGGTTTTCGCGATCCAGCCTTCGAGGCGCGGATGAATTCGGGTGACCCGCGTTTCATCCTGCGCCACGCGGCCAACCGCGCGGATGCTGTCCATTTGCGTTGTCACGGACGGCGTACCGTACTCGACGCCGATCAACTGCTGCTTCTCCGGACTGACGCGGAACGATCCGGCCGCGGCGGGCGTACCCGGTTTCTCCTCATAAACGGGAACCAGCCTCATGCCGCAGTCCGGCGCGATGCCCGGTTTGTCGGATTTGTACGCCGGATGCATAGGGTCCTGCCAGTAGAGGATCTTCCGGCCGCTCGATGCCCCGCCCGCGGTGTGGCCCAGCCGTCCCCATCCAAAACCGACGCCAAGGCCCAGCGCCAGAACAAACAAAAGAACAATAGTGCGTTTCATACTTCAGTGCTCCAGCTCCACGCCGGTCATCTCCGAAAGGCGGGCCAGCGCCAGGTGATACTCCTGCATCTGTTCGTGATAAGCCATCTCCGCATCGAATACGGCCATATAGTTGTTCAGCACGGTGATGAAGTCACCCGCGCCGTTTTCGTAAGAGCTGAGCGAAGATTCGATGGTGAAGCGCGCCTGAGGCAGGATAGTCCGCCGATACATGTCCATCAGCCGCCAGGCTGTCTCGGCGGTCAGGTAATCGTCCTTCATGCGATAGAGCAGCGATTGCGAATCGGCCTCGTAAGAATGGCGAGCTTCGGCGACGCCGGCGGCCTGTTCGGCCTCTTCCGGGCGCACCCGGCGAAGAAGCGGAATCCGGACATCGGCGCGAAACATGTACATGGCGGGCATGCCGCCCATGTTGTAATAGCCCGCGTTCAGCGTGTAATCGGGATAGCGATCGGCGTGCGCAAGATTGAACGCGCTCTCGTTGCGCTGAATCATCTTCCGATCGCGGCGCAGCACCGGGGCCGCGTCGCCCGCCTTCGCCGCAAGCTCTTCCAGCGTGAAGTGCAGCGGCGACGGCTCCATTTCCTCGGGTCGGCCGAGCGGCGCATTCAGTGGCCGATCCAGCAGGCTGTTAATTTCGGCCTCGCGCGCATGCCGGTCGCGGTCGATCTGGACCAGCCGCGTCTCGAAAATGGAAAGCTGCGTCTCGGCCCGGAACACATCCTGCTGCGGGACTTTGCCCACTGAATAACGCGCCTCGGTGACGCTGAGCAGGTTCCGCAGCAGGTCGCGATTCTGCTCCAACACGCCCCGCATTACCCAGGCGTGATGCAGCCGGTGGTACGCCTGCGTCAGGCGGGAAAGGACGTTCAACCGTACCGCGCGGTAGGCTTCGAGCTCGGCGGCGGCGTCCTTTGAAGCGATCTCGCCCCGCAGGCGCAGCTTGCCGGGCCAGGGAATCTCCTGCGACACCATGCCGCCGATGTTGGACGTGGGCTGGCTGCCCAGTCCGGCGCCCGGGAGCGGATTCCCGTTGCTCTGCCAGCCGAAGGATACGGTCGGATCAGGCAGCGTGGATTGCTGCGCGGGACGCTGCCGCGCGGCTTCCACGCGCTTCTGAGCGGCCAGGATCTCCGGATTGCGATCAAGCGCTTCGGTCACCAGCCGGCCAAGCTCGAGCGGAGGCTCAGGTTGTGGTGACTGAGCCGCGGCCAGCGCCGCCGTCGCAAGGAAAAGCAACGGCTTCGAATGCATAATTCCTCCCTGAGGGCAATTGCAGGCGAAAACGCCTGCTCTACTGGCGGGTGGGGAGGAATCAGATGGTCAGGACGGAATTTCGCAGATTCAGATCGGGCGGCGACCAGGCGTCAGCCGTCGAAAGCGGCGCCTCCGAAGCCACTGCGCGAAATGGAAGAGACGAAACCAATGGCACGGAAGCAGCTGGTAATGAGAAGTTTATCTGCGAAGGCGCGGTCTGCAGCGAATAGACGTCCGGCGTTGGAGCGGCGCAATCGCGATGTACCGGATTGCCGTTGGTTTTCCCGCAATGGCCGTGGCCAGTGCAGCAGTTGCCGGATGTCAGGCAACAGGGCAGACAAGCGCCGCCGGCAAGCGTGGCAATCAGCAGAAGCGCCACACACGAAATGGACAAACTGCGCACTTGATGCCTGCAGTTTAGCATAAACTCTAAGGGATTTCCGGCTGTTTTCCTGAATACAGAACGGGTACAATCGTGGTTCCAGGCCGATGTCTAACGCCCCCAGTCCACCGAACCAGGGAACGGTGTCAGTAACCACGGACCCAATGTCCGCCGCGGCGCCGGTGCGCGCGCCTGAGCCTTCACCCGATCTTTCCCTGCTGGACACCGGGCCGCTGGGCGAGGCAGAAACGGTGGCGGGCATTGGCAGTGTTCTGTCGCCCGGTATGACCATCGGGCCCTGGGTGATTACCGGGGAGCTGGGACGCGGCGGGATGGGCGCGGTGTATCGCGCCATTCGCGCCGACCGCGAATTTCAAATCCAGGTAGCCATCAAAGTCGTCAGCCCCGGCGTTAATTCCGCGCTCGTGCTGGAGCGCTTCCGGACCGAGCGGCAGATCCTGGCCCGGCTCGACCATCCTTTCATCGCGCGGCTGCTGGATGGCGGTACCACCGCCGCGGGACTGCCGTACTTCGTCATGGAGTACGTCGACGGCGAGCCGCTGAACAGGTATTGCGATCAGCACAGGCTCAGTGTGGCGGAGCGGCTGAAGCTTTTCCGCAAGGTCTGCGACGCGGTCTCCTACGCGCATCAGGGCCTGGTGCTGCATCGCGATCTCAAGCCCGGCAATATTCTGGTGACTCCCGATGGAACGCCGAAGCTGCTGGACTTCGGCATCGCCAAGCTGCTGGACCCGACCGGCACGACGGGAACGGCCGAACCGACCATGACGCTGGTGCGCATGGGCACGCCCGCGTACTCTAGTCCGGAACAGATTCGCGGCCAGCATGCCGGCATCCCCGCGGATGTCTATTCGCTGGGCGTCATCCTTTATGAATTGCTGACGGGCGCGCGGCCTTACAGCATCGAGTCGCTCGGATGGGAGGAGTCGGCCCGCATCATCTGCGAAATGGAGCCGGCGAGGGCGAGCACCGCGACCCGGACACTTACGAAGGTGGAAGACGGCGCTGACGCGGCCGAGGTAAGCGGGCGTCGCGGCGCCACGCCGGAGGGATTGCGGAAGCGGCTGCGCGGGGACCTGGACAACATCATCGGTATGGCGCTGCGCAAGGAGCCCTTGCGCCGCTACCGGTCGGTGGATCAGTTCAGCGAAGACCTGCAGCGGCATCTGGACGGCCGTCCGGTAATGGCGCGCGCCGATTCGGCGGCTTACCGGGCGCGTAAATTCGCGCGCAGACACTGGTTTGGGGTGGCGGCTGGAGTGCTGTTCACTCTTGTGGTGACTGCGGCGGCGATCCTTTTCGGTTGGCAGAATGCAAGGCTCTCGCGCCGCGTCGATGCCGACCAGGCGCTCGCCAGTTCGTTTCTGGTGGATATTCACGACGCAATCGCAAAACTCCCGGGATCCACTCCGGCTCGGGAGATGCTCGTGGCACGATCTCTCGAGTACCTCAACGGGCTGGCCCGCGACGCGGGCGACGATCAGGACATGAACGCGTACCTCGCGCTCGGGTACGAGAAGTTCGCCGAGCTGCAGGCAGGCGTGAACTCAGCGGGTTTAGGAAAGTCGGCAGCCGCGCTGGAAACTTATCGTAAGTCCCAGGCTCTTCGCGAAGCCATGGTCCGCTCGCTGCCGCGCGACCGGAAAGCACAGTACGATCTGGCGGGTAACTATCTGCTGGGCGCCTTCGTTGCGGGGCGCGCCGGCGGGGCCGATTCGGTGCTGCGCTATGACCAGAAAGCAGTGACGCTGAGCGAGAGCCTTGTTCAAGCCGAGCCGGGCAATCACGATTACCAGGTTCTGCTGGGCAAGGCGTACATGGGAATGGCCTACGGAGAAACGTTGTTCGAACGCTGGAGCAATGCCGATGTTTATTTCGAGAAGGCATCGAAAATCCGCGAACGCCTTGCCGCGGCGGAGCCGGGCAATCTCGAACTGCAGCGAGATCTGGCAAGCACGTATTACCGCGCCGGCGTGATTCACGTGCAATCCGGACAGCCGGCATCGGCGCTGCCCGACCTCACCAGCGCGTTCAACATTCAGCAGTCGCTGCTGGCGCGCGAGAAGGACAACGAGCATGTCCGCGCCGACATCGCTTCCACGCATCATTTTCTCGGCGTGGCGCTGGGCGCGCTGGGGCAGACCGAAGAAGCACTGGCACACTTCCAGGAGGCCATCGCGATTCGCGAGCGGATGGCCGCCGCGGATGCGCGCGATGCCAGAACCAGGCTGATGCTCGCAGGCAATTACGCGGAGCGCGGAACCGTGCTCCTGCGGGCTGGCCGCAGACAGGACGGAATAGCCAGTCTGCAGCACGGGGTGGAACTCCAGCGGCAGGTACTGGAGCTCGATCCGCACGGCGTGCCGCCCCGCGTTTCGATGGCCGATTTCGAGGGACGGCTCGGAGCGGCGTACGAATCCGCCGGCCAGTGGAGAGACGCCACGGCGCACTGGAACGCCGCGGTGGCCCTGTACGATGCGCTCGATCGGGAGGGGCGTCTGGGTACCGCCACGGCGAAGCGGGACGCAGACCATGCGCGAGCGGAAGCGAAGCGCTGCGCAGAGGCTCTGGCACTACCAAAATAATGTCATCGCGCCGTTTGCAGCCTGACCCCAATGCTGTTCTGCGTGGGGCAGGATTTTATCCTGCGGCCGATTTGCAATCGGCAGGGCGGCTTGAAAAGCCGCCGCAGGCTGAAAGCTGCTGAAAGCCTGCCCCACTCCGAAACCCAGGTTGACTGAGGCGCGCTTCCTTCTTTACTTCTCTTACTTCTTTACTTCCCCTGATTCCTTTACTTCCGCCCCCGTGGTCTATACTGTCTTTGCCATGGACATCAACCGCCAGGACGCGCTCGACTATCACGCGTCCAAACCGCCTGGCAAGATCGCGGTCACGCCCAGCAAGCCCTGCCACAGCCAGCACGACCTGAGCCTCGCCTACACGCCCGGCGTCGCCGTTCCCTGCCTCGAAATCGCTCGCGATCCGTCGCTCGCCTGGCGCTACACGGCGAAAGGGAACCTGGTTGGCGTAATCACCAACGGCACGGCCGTGCTCGGACTCGGCGATATCGGCCCGGCAGCGGGGAAGCCGGTGATGGAAGGCAAGGCGGTCCTGTTCAAGCGCTTCGCCGACATCGACGTATTCGACCTCGAGCTCGCCACCACCGACCCGCTGGAAATCGTACGGGCCTGCCAGATGCTCGAGCCGACCTTCGGCGGCATCAATCTGGAAGACATCAAGGCGCCCGATTGTTTCTTCGTGGAACAGGAACTCCAGCGCACCATGAAGATCCCGGTGTTCCACGACGACCAGCACGGCACCGCCATCATCACGGGCGCCGCACTGCTCAACGCGCTCATGCTGGCGGGCAAGAAACTCGAAGACGTGAAGGTGGTGTTCAACGGCGCGGGCGCCAGCGCAATCGCCTGCGCGAATCATGCCATTCGTCTCGGCGTCCGGCGCCAGAACGTGCTCATGTGCGATTCGGGTGGCGTGATTTACGAAGGCCGCACGAAAGGCATGAATCCCTGGAAGCAGAAGTTCGCGGCCCACACCGATGCGCGCACGCTGGCCGATGCGCTGCGCGATGCCGACGTGTTCGTGGGTCTCTCGGTTGCCGGCGCGGTGACGGCGGAAATGCTGAAGGAAATGGCTGAACAACCGGTGGTCTTCGCGCTGGCGAATCCCGATCCCGAGATTCCGTATGACGAGGCCAAGCGCGCGCGGCCGGATGCCATTGTTGCCACCGGCCGGTCGGACTATCCGAATCAGGTGAACAACGTCCTGGGCTTTCCGTTTATCTTTCGTGGCGCGCTGGATGTTCGCGCCACCACTATAAACGAGGAGATGAAACTGGCCGCCACGCGCGCCCTGGCCGATCTCGCGCGCGAGGACGTGCCCGATTCGGTCGCGGGCGCCTATGGGCTCGACCGCATCGAGTTCGGTCCCGAGTACATCATTCCCAAGCCCTTCGACCCGCGCGTGCTGGTGCGCGAAGCATGGGCCGTGGCGAAAGCGGCCATCGACAGCGGCGTGGCCCGGCAGGCCATCGATCTGGAGGAGTATTACGACGAGCTGGTGCGCCGCCAGGGCCGCTCGCAGGGCCTGATGCGCGTGGTGATTCACAAGGCTCGCGCCGCGCCGCGCCGTATCGTTTTCCCGGAAGGAGAGGAGCCGAAGATCCTCCGCGCCGCTCATATTCTCATTCACGACCAGATCGCCGCGCCCATCCTGCTGGGCAATGAAGCGGTGATCCGCAACCGCGCGCGCGAGCTGCGGCTGGATCTCGACTCCGCGCAGGTAATCGATCCCGAAACCAGCCCTGAGCGGGAGAAGTACGCCGACGAGCTCTACCGTCTGCGCCAGCGCAAAGGCATCACGCGCACCAAGGCTCGCCGCCTGACTGCCCGCCGGAACTACTTCGGTTCCATGCTGGTCCACATGGACGGCGCGGACATCCTGATTGCCGGCCTCACCCAGGATTACTCGGACGTGATCCGGCCGGCCCTCCAGGCGTTGCCGCTGCGCGAGGGGCTGCGCAAAGTGGCGGGCGTGCACCTGATGATTTCGCGCGCCGGCGATCTGTTCTTCTTCGCCGACACCACCGTGAACATCGAGCCCGATGCGGAAGATCTCGCCGAGATTACTCTGATGTCGGCCGATGTCGCGCGCCGGTTCAACGTGACTCCTCGAGTGGCGCTGCTGTCGTTCTCGAACTTCGGCAGCACGCGCCATCCGCTTACCGAAAAAGTCCGGCGCGCCGTGGAGCTGGTGAGAGAGCGGGCGCCCGATTTGATGGTGGACGGCGAGATGCAGGGAGACACGGCCGTGGTCCCCGAGATTATCGAATCCACGTACCCGTTCAGTAACCTGCGCGGCGGGGCCAACGTGCTGATTTTTCCTGATCTGGAGTCGGCCAACACCGCCTACACGCTGCTGGCGCGCATGGGCGGGGCGGAAGCCATCGGACCTATTCTGATGGGCCTCTCGAAGCCCGTGCACGTGCTGCGGCGGAACGCTGAAGTGAATGACATCGTCAACATGGCCGCCATCGCGGTGGTCGAAGCGCAGGGTTCCGCGCTGGCGAATGGTTGACAACATGTCTTTGTGGGGCAGGCCCCCCGGCCTGCGGCGGGCCCCCCGGCCCGCCTCCCCGGATGGCTCAGCAGGTGGACGAGGCGTCCACCGCAGGCGAGGCGCCTGCCCCACCACCCTGGTGACACATGCCCACTGACTTCGATGTCCTCGGGATCGGCCTGAACGCCACCGACACGCTCATCATCCTGCCGAAGTTTCCAGCGTACGCGGGCAAGGTGGCGTTCGAATCGGAGATGCTCAGTCCGGGCGGGCAGGTGGCCAGCGCCATGGTAGCCTGCGCACGACTCGGGCTGCGGACGAAGTACATCGGCACGGTTGGCGACGACGAGCGCGGCCGCGTGCAGATGGAGAGCCTGCGCGAGACGGGCATCGACCTCGCCGACGTCGAGGTCCGGCCGGGTTGCCCCAATCAGACGGCCTATATCCTGATCGACCGGAGCACCGGCGAGCGCACCGTGTTGTGGCGGCGCGAGGATTGCCTGCGCCTCGACCCTTCATCGATCACGCCGGAGAAGATTGTCGGCGCGCGCCTGCTGCACATCGACGGGCACGACACCGCCGCAGTGGCCCGGGCCGCCGCCATCGCGCGCGAGAACGGAATTCCCGTGACCATGGACGTCGACACGCTCTCCGCCGGCCTCGGAAGCGTGCTGCCGAACGTCGATTACCTGATCGCCAGCTCCGAGTTCCCCATCGAATGGACCGGCGAGCGCGACCCGCTCCGCGCGCTGGAGCTGCTGCAGACCGAATACGGCATGCGCGTTGCCGCGATGACGCTGGGGGCCCACGGCGCGCTGGCGCGCGAGAACGGCGAGTTCACTTACTCGCCTGCATTCGTGGTGAATGCCGTGGATACAACCGGCGCGGGCGACGTGTTCCATGGAGGGTTCTGCTATGCTGTCTTGCAAGGTATGAACCTCGCTGCCGCACTCGAGTTTTCGAACGCGATGGCCGCGCTGAACTGCACGCGCATTGGCGCCCGGGGCGGCATCGCCTCCGCCGAGGACGCGAGAGCTTTGATCGGGCGCACTGAACGCCGTTCGCACCCCGATTTCGCGCGGGTCCGCTCCCGGACCATTGCATGATCCCGCTCCGCTCCTCCGAACGGACGTACTCAACGCCGTTCGTAACGCTGACCATCATCGCGCTGAACGTGCTGGTTTTTTTCCAGGAGCTCGCGCTCGACCCGTATCAGCTCAACCGATTCATCGCCACGTTTGGCATCGTGCCCGACCGGCTGCACTATTACCAGATCTTCACGTCGATGTTCATCCACGGCGGCTGGATGCACATTCTGGGAAACATGTGGTTCCTGTGGGTGTTCGGGCGCGGCGTTGAGGATTCCGTGGGCCACCTGCGCTATGCCGGCCTTTATTTTGCCTCGGGAATCGCGGCGGCCATGCTGCAGGTGCTGACCATGCCTTACTCGCCCGTTCCCACGGTGGGCGCGAGCGGCGCCATTGCCGGCGTGATGGGCGCGTACCTCATCAAGTTTCCACGCTCGCGCATCGTCACGCTGGTGTTCATCGTCATATTTATCACGACCCTCGATATCCCGGCCGCTTTCCTTCTGCTCTACTGGTTCGCCATCCAGTTCTTCAACGGCGTGGGTTCATTCGGGGCTTACTCGCAGGTGTCCACCGGCGCCGTCGCGTGGTTCGCGCACGTGGGCGGGTTTATCGCCGGCATGCTGCTGGCATTGGTGATGCCGGCGCGGCGCCGCTATCAATACTGGTATTGACCATGTGGCAGCTCGAGTTCACTTCGGCGGGCATTGACCGGCCTCTGGATGTGCTGGCCATCGCCGCCCATCCCGATGATGTTGAGCAGACCTGCGGCGGCACGCTGATCCGCATGGCCGAGGCGGGATATCGCACCGGAGTGCTCGATCTCACGGCGGGCGATATGGGGACGCGCGGCACGCCCGAGCTGCGCATCAGGGAATCGGAAATCGCGGCGCGCGAAATGCTGCTCGCATGGCGCGGGAACATGCGCTGGCCCGACGCGCGCCTCGAAAACACTCTGACCGCGCGCATGACGTTGGCGGGCGAACTGCGCATCCTGCGGCCTCGCGTCGTTATTCTGCCGTACTGGCAGGGACGCCACCCCGATCATTACTGCGCCTCTGAAATGGGCTACGAAGCCTGCTTTCTCGCCGGCCTGCGCAAACTGGACGACCTGGTTGAGCCGCACCGGCCGTTCAAGATCGTCTACTCCTCTCTGTATGCGAACGTGACGCCTTCCTTTGTTGTTGATGTCACGTCGCAATTCGACCGCCGCATGTCTGCCTTGTTCTCCTATGCATCCCAGTATGGCGACGCGGATGCCGGCTCCGATCTGTTCCCACAGCAGGCCGAGATTCGCGAGCGCCTCGCCGCAATCGCGCGGTTCTACGGCAACCTGATCGGCGTTAAGTACGGTGAGCCCTTCGTGATGAAAGAGACGATGCGGGTTGACGATCTGGCGGCGCTGCCCGTCCGCTCTATATGAACAGTAGAGCAGGCTTTTAGCCTGCGAGGCTATAATCCGAACGGGATGTCACAGCTGTTCACGCTCGACCAGGCAACGAAGCTGCTGCCGCAGGTCGCCTCCGAAGTTCGCGAGGCGGTTCGGTTGAAAGGCGAATACCAGGAAGCCGAGGTACGATTCAGGGCCGAGCTGGAGCGCATCACCATGCTGGGCGGCTCGCTGGTGGACACCGACAAAACGCAGGCGCTTCGCTCGCGCCGCGAGACCTCGCTGGCCGGGCTCAAGGAGGTGCTCGAGGACATTCAGAATCGCGGGATTCTGGTAAAGGACCTCGACATCGGCCTCATCGACTTTCCCACGCTTTATCGCGGCCTGGAAGTGTACCTGTGCTGGAAGCTGGGCGAGGACAGCATCGAGTGGTGGCACGGCGTGGATGAGGGCTTCCGCGGCCGCAAGCCCATCGACGGCGATTTCATCGCGAATCACGCCGGCGGCGAAACGGACGAATAGCCAGGCGCCGCCCGGTTACCCACCCATCCCGCAAGCGGTTACAATCGGTAGTCCATGCCTCTGGCCCCCAGAACTCGATTGGGACCGTATGAGATCGTCGCGCCCGTGGGCGCGGGCGGCATGGGCGAAGTGTACCGGGCGCGCGACACGCGGCTCGATCGCATCGTTGCGATCAAGGTTTCCCGGGAGCGGTTCACGGAGCGCTTCCAGCACGAGGCTCGCGCCATCGCCGCGCTCAACCATCCTCATGTTTGCCAACTCCACGACGTCGGGCCGAATTACCTCGTGATGGAGTTCGTCGAGGGCGCGCCGCTCAGGCCTGTCGAAAGTATTCGCAAGCTGCTCGATCTGGCGGTGCAGATCGCCGACGGACTGGCCGCCGCGCACGCCGCCGGCGTCGTGCATCGCGATCTACTGAGGATCCGATAATACAGTGACAGTTTAGAACAAAGAGGCCTGGGTCCAGCACGCTCTGATGATCTTCCTGCGACGTTGCATGGATCGCAGCGCTGAGCGTGCCCCGGCGGACAGATTCCAGAGATCCCGAGGGCAGAAGTTGCCCAGCTCATGCTGTTTGAGGTGAGCCCAGATGTATTCGACGGGATTCAACTCGGGAGCATAGGCGGGCAAATAGAAAGCGCTGATCTTACCATTCAAACTGGCCAGGTAATCCTGCACAACGCGACTGCGGTGTCCAGGCAGGCGATCCCAGATCAACAGAATGGGTTCGCTGATCTGTTTGGTGAGGTGCCGGAGGAAATCGACGATCTCCTCTTTGCCCATGCTCCCTTCATAGAGCCGGAAGTAGAACTGCCATAAAGTGATGCCGGCGGCCATGGACAGGTGGTCCCAGTTGAACTGGTGCTGCAGGATGGGGGTTACGCCCCGTGGCGACCAGGTGCGCACCCGATGCGGCCGTTCGCTGAGGCCGCTTTCGTCTACGAAGACGATGATTCGGCCTTCGTTTTGGGCTTTTTTTTAAGAGCCGGCCAGACGTTCTCTTTCCAGTCGCGGATGGCCCCTTCGTTCCGTTCCCGTGCCCGACCCACCGGTCGCTGACAACTCCAACCCAGTTTCCGGCGGAGGATCCACCATACGTGACCGGAGCGATACTGCACCTGAAAGCGATCCCAGATCAACTCCGCGATCCGATCCAGAGTCCATAATCCGTTCGCAAATCCAGCCTTTTCCGGCCCCTGCAGCAGGATCGTCCGTAACTGCCGCAGTTGGGCTTCGCTCAACCTCGGCCGCCTTCCCGCGCGCCCCGCCTTCTTCAGGCTGTCGACAGATCCATCGCCGGCGATCCGATCCGCCCAGCGCCGCACACTCTCGCGACTGACCTTCACTCGACGCGCAACCTCTGCTTGACTGAATCCGCGGTGGAGTAACCTGGCAGCTCGCATCCGTCGCCGCTCTAACTCCTTGAAGTCTCGTTTACCCGCCGTGCGCGCGCTCATCAGAAACAGTGTGACATGAGTCAACGCTCTTGTCACTCTATTTTATGAAGCTCAGTAAAACCGGACAACATCCTCGTCACTCGCGACGGACGGGTGAAGATTCTCGACTTTGGACTGGCAAAATGGTCGCCCGCCGCGCAGGCAGGCGCGGAGTCCGCTACCCTCACCGTGAATATCACGGACCCAGGCACAACCGTCGGCACCATCAACTACATGTCGCCCGAGCAGGCGCGTGGCGAACCGAACCTCGCGCCGCAATCGGACCAGTTTTCGTTCGGCTTGGTTCTGTACGAACTCGCCGCGGGGAAGCGGGCATTTCAACGTGCCAGCGCCGCGGAAACGATGACCGCCATCATCCGCGAAGAGGCCGAGCCGCTGCCCGGCCGCGTGCCTGCCCCGCTGCGCTGGCTGATAGAGCGGCTGCTGGCCAAGGAACCCGCCGAGCGCTACGACTCCACGCGCGATCTCTACCGCGAGCTGAAGCAGATCCGCGACGGGCTCTCCCAAACCACCGGCGCAGTGCCGGCCTCAGCGACGCCGTCGGCGGTCCGCCGGCGAACACGCTGGCTCCTTCCTGCTCTGGTTGGAATGTCGTGCCTGATCGTGGGGTTCGCGCTGGCACTGTATCTGACCCCGCCGTCCGGTCCCGATCTCTCCACGTATAAATTCACGCAACTCGCGCTCGGGCAGACCGAGGAGCGAGCCCCGGCATGGTCTCCCGATGGCAAGAGCATCGCTTACGTCGCGAATGTCCATGGAATCGAGCAGGTTTTCGCGCGCGCCGCCGGATCGCGGAACGCCACGCAACTCACGCATGCGGACAGCTGGTGCTGGTATCCATTCTGGTTTCCCGATGGTGAAACCATTTACTACGACGTCGGCGAAAACCTATGGACCGTTCCCGCGTCCGGCGGCGCCGCGCAGTTGGTTCTGGAGCACGTCTGGGCAGCCTCTATTCATCCGGACGGCAAAACACTGGCGTTTGCGCGGGACGGAAAGATGTGGCTTGCGCCGCTTCACGGCGGATCGGCGAAAGAATTCTGGCCCGGTCCGGTGCGCAGCTTTCCCTTCGCCGTTTCGCGATTCTCACCTGACGGTTCCACGCTGGCCGTTCTCCCGAACCAGCACAATCTCTGGCTGCTACCGTATCCTTCGGGCAAGCCTCGAAAGCTCTATAGCGCGCCGGCGCACGGCGGCTTGAATGGGATCGCCTGGTTGCCTGACGGCCGCAGCCTGGTAACATCGGCGCCGCTGCAGGGGTCGGTCGCCGCGCTGGTCCGGGTTAATGTCCGGAATGGGAGCGCTCATGTCATCCTGGCCTCAGCTTCCGACGCGGGCTATCCTTCAATAGCGAGTGACGGCACGCGGATCGCCTGGTCCGGTGGAACTTCCGAATGGGACGTGGTCGAGATGGGCCTTGCCGATGGGGCTGTGCGCACGCTGGTCGGGGGTGGCGGAAATAACTGGTGGCCGGACTGGGGGCCGTCCGGGACGCATTTCCTCCTCTCCGAATGGAGCACGGCCGGACACGCGATCATCGACCGGGAGGCGTCCGGCTCTGGATTTTCCCAACCTGTGATCGAGACCGGCAGCCCCAGCCACCCGCGGTGGTCGCCGGACGGGACGCGGTTGGTGTTCCTCGCCGGCGACAGGCCGAACTTCAGGTTGATGCTGGCAAGCGCATCCGGCAGCAACGCCGTGCTGCTGGATGAATTCCCGGCGGCCGCAATCGCCAGCGGTCCGTCGTGGGCACCGGATGGCCAGTGGATCGCATATGATCGCCCGCTGGGAAAACAGTTAAAACTATCGAAGATCAGGCCCACGCCGGGCGCCAGCCCCGTGATCCTCGCGGACGCCCAACCGTGGGCTTTCTCGGTCGCGCAGTGGTCCCCGGCGGCAGACTGGATTCTCTATCCAGCCGCGGACGGCCTTGACCTGATCTCACCCGACGGCAAATCGAAGCGGATGTTGACCTCGCGCAAATTCACCGCATATAACTTCTCGCGCGACGGCGCCCAGGTTTACGGTATTGCCCAGAACACGACCGGCAACGGCGCGGAATGGCAGCTCTATTCGGTGAACGTAAAGACCGGCGCGGAGAAGTTTGTAACTTCGGTAGACTTTCCGGCTTCCACTGGCGCGGCCGCCGGGTTCAGCGTCCATCCGGACGGCAAACGCGCTCTGACGGCGATCGCCAGGTGGCCTTTTCAAATCTGGATGCTGGAAGGTTTCGATGAGCCGCCGCGGAGCTGGTTCGCTCGCCTGCTGCGGCGATGAACGCGCATTGAGTGCACGGTTTCGAATACGGTGGCGGCGCCGCGTCCAATAACGACGGAGTCAATGGAAGCCGTATGGCAGAGCACTCGCTTCCGCACTTGCGGGAGAGGGAAGCACGGTCTACTGGTTAGCCGGGCTTCGGGCCCTGGCTCTCAGCCGCTTTGCGAATGGCGTCCGCGTCAGCAAGGTCCTGCGGTCGGCCTGATGCCAGTTTCGACGCTATCAGATCTTCTGCTGATATGAAATTCGCCTTCAGGCCGGTTGCCACGTCAACCACGATCTCAACGCGCCTTTCCCATGCGGCATCAAAATCTACGCCGGGAATGGCCGGAAGAATATCGAAGCCTTTCGGGTCACGTCCAAAACGAAAAAAACTGTTGCGGTCGGTGAAATCGTCCGGGCGGATGCCCTGAAGCGATGCTCCGAACTCGGCAAGCGCGGCATAGGTCGCTTTCGCGTTTTCAGGGTCCGCTTTGATGAAAAGGTCCATGTCCTCAGTGAAGCGCGGCTGCGAGTGGTAGATAACCGCGAAGCCGCCGACCACTAGGTACTTAACGCCAAGGGACTGGAAGGCGGACAAAAGGTCTTTGTAGTCTTGGTACATCAGGCTCGATCTCCCACCCCTTGAGCGCATACGCCGTCTCGATCATTTCTTCCACCGCGTCCAGCCGCTCATGCGCCGGCCGACTTTGCCAATAGCGGTACTCGTCCGCCTTCATCTCCTCGAAATCGGTGTACTTGCGTACTGTGATCGGCCTGTCGTCCATCGCGTTCTTTTTCAGCATGACATGAGCGGCCTACTTAACCGGCACGGTCACGGTATTCGAAACCGCGCCATCGACGGTGAGCGTTACCGGTACGGCGTCGCCCGCCGGCGCGTTGGCGGGGACCAGGAAATTCACCTGACAGAGGCCGATGAAGCTGGGCGTGAGTCCGGAGAAATCGACGTGGGCGTTCACGCCGCTCACCGTCACCGTGGGTTGGGCAGTCATGTGGGCCAGCATCGGCGGCCACGGCGAGTAGGCTTTGGTCGCGGGCTGATTGGTAACGCTCCCCAGACCCGTCGCGTAGATGGTGGCGTACTGGGCGCGCACGACGGGGTTGTCCTTCGATGCCGCTTGGTGAGTGTTCGCCGGAACGATGGCGCCGGCGCCGGTTCCATCCCCCGCCAGCGTATAAATCCCCGGCGAGGCCGCCTGCACCTTCACGGTCGCCGGCGCGCTGGGCATTCCGTTGCGCATCGCGACCACCTGCGCCTCGGTGGCTCCGGCCAAATCCCACGGAACCTCGACATTGATCTGCGTGGGCGAGGCGTAGAGAATCCCTCCCGGTATGCCGTTGAACGTGACCTTCTCGTCCGCGCCCTGGCACGCGGCGGTACCCAGGTTATCGCCGAAGACGGCCAGCATCGCGCCGGCGGAAACCGGGCCGGCGACGAACGATGCCGCGTTCTGCGGGTTCCCGCGGACCACCGGCGGCGCTGACGGGCCGCTCAGCAGGATGGACGCCACAGGTTGTCTCGCACCGGTCGGCAGGCCGTTCGGGTTCGGGTAATCCACGATGTCCCGGATGCCGTTGCCGTTGAAATCTCCAAACAGGAGCAGGCCTTCGTTGCCGCCGATGTCGAAGGGAATGCTGAGAGGACCGGGCGTGCAGAGATCGATCCTGTGGCCGAAAGTCCCATCTCCGTTCCCGCGCAAAATGGAAGGACGTCCGGTGATCACGAGGTCCGTTTTGCCGTCGCCGTCGATATCCACGGCATACAGGCCCACCGCTGAACGATCCGGCAGCGGATATTGCGCGCCGGTCCGGAACGTTCCATCGCCATTGCTGAGGAAAATGCGGAGCGGTCCCAGCGCCGTCATGACGGCCAGGTCGGCTTTGCCATCGCCGTTGAAGTCCCCGGCTGCCAGCGAATCGTCATTCGTGGTGTCCACCGCCGGGGTGTAGTCACGCCCCGGCACAGGTTGCGATAGGAACGTGCCGCCGCGGTTAAGCCAGATCGCCACCTGATGTCCCGCGACGGAGCCCGCCCGAGCGGCGAGGTCTGGAAAGCCGTCGCCGTTGAAATCCGCAATCGCGGGCGAGAGTGGAAGCCCGTACGCCTCCGGCCCACTGAACGTGCCGTCGCCATTGCCGAACCAGATATACGCGCCGCTGTCGTACAGATCGAGCTTGCCGTCGTGGTTCAGATCCACCAGCATCAGCGACCCGTTGCACGCAGCCGGTGAGAGTGTGCCCGACTGAGTGAACGTGCCGTCACCCTTGTTGAGCAGAATGGCCAGCTCCGTCTGCGATCCGTTGGCGATGCAGACTACCAGATCGGGCTTGCCATTTCCGTTCAGATCGCCGGCCGCGGCCAGTCCCGCCGGCACGTCGAGCGGCGCCGGAGCCTGCCGGAACGTGCCGTCGCCGTTCCCCAGCAAGAGCTGCAATGGTTTCGGTTGGAAGGGGGAGCCGGTAAGGACGATATCGAGCTTGCCGTCGCCGTTGAAATCGGCGATGGGTCCCGGCGTTGAAGGAAGAATGGTGGACGACGACCACGCCAGCGGCTTCTGTTGCGCGAGGGCTGACGCGGCCAACATCAGCGCGGGGAGCACGAATCGCGTCATACACGGCTCCTTCGCGCTTTCGACGGCAGCGCGCCCCCGCCGGTTACGACCGTTAACGCGCGCCCGTATAACTGACCCGCCACACCGAGTTCGAACCGTCGTCGGTCACCAGCAGCGAGCCGTCCGGGGCCACCGCGACGCCCACCGGACGCCCCCACACGTTGCCGTCGGGCGTGACGAAGCCAGTGAGGAAATCCTCGAATTCGCCGGTTGCATGTCCATCGCGCAGCGGCACACGAATCACTTCATAACCGGTCCGCAGTTTGCGATTCCACGAGCCGTGCTCGGAAGCGAAGATGTCGCCCTTGTATTCGGCCGGGAATTGCGAGCCCTCATAGAAGGTCATTTCCAGCGAGGCGTTGTGCGGCTGCAACAGGACATCGGGAACGGTCACCTTGTCCTTCAGCTCGGGATGCTTGCCCGCGAGCCGCGGGTCCTGATGGCCGCCCATGTAATACCAGGGCCAGCCGTAAAACCCGCCCTCCTTCACGCTCGTAATGTAGTCGGGAACCAGGTTATCTCCCAGCATGTCGCGCTCGTTCACGGAGCACCACAGTTGGCCGGTGGTCGGATTGATGGCGATTCCCACGGGATTGCGGATGCCGGAAGCGTAGATCTTCACGAACTTCCCCTCGGGCGTGAACTCGAGTATGTTGGCGCGGTGCGCTTCGTTCGGATGCGTGTCGGGGTCGTTGACGTTCGAAGCCGATCCGACGGCGACAAACAGATGTTTGCCGTCAGGTGAAAAGGCGAGGTCCCTCGTCCAGTGGCCGCCGCCTTTGGGAAGATCGGCCAGCTTCTCAACCGCCCCTGATGCTTTCAGGTCGCCCGCATGGTAGGGAACGCGGACGAGTGCATCCGTGTCGCCAATGTACAGCCATTGCGGATTCGGCCCTGCCGGGTAGAAAGCCATCCCGAAAGGCTGATGCAATCCCGTGAGGAACGCGGAGGTTTGAGCCGCCTTGCCATCGGCTGTCATGCCTCGAAGAATGGTGATGCGGCCGGAGTTGCTCTCGGCCACGAACTCGTCGCCATTCGGCGCGGTGCGGATTTCTCGCGGCTCTTTGAGCGCATCGGAGAAGAGCTCCACTTTGAAGCCGGGAACTGTCTGCGGCCATGCATTGGCCGGGCGTGGAACGATCGTGGGGCCGTTGCCGGCGCCGGGCGTGGCATACGGCTGCGGCAGATCCGCCACCGTAATTTTGCGAAACGTGCCCGGACGCATCTGCGTGTAGTCCTGAAACGCGGCCTGTCCGGTAAGCGCTTTATCGGACGGGTTCGAGATGGCGGCTCCGAGCAACCAGAATGGACCGAGCGCGGCCGCGGCGCAAATGGCGTTTGACAGCGGTTTCATTCACGTTCTCCTGTTTCGATGACGCCGCACGGCGCCTCACGTTAACAGACTGCAACCCTGGGGCGCGATTCTGCATCTGAGCATCAGACGTTTGTGCGGAACGTATCCAGGCTGTAACGTAACCGTTCCATAGAATACCGTTATTCCGCCAGACGTCGTACAAACTGATGAATGCTTCCCATGTCCTGCGCGCCGCCACGACGGTTCTGAGAGGACGGCGGCCGTGCTTGTCTATCGAGATCACGCGCGAGTGCCCTCTGCGGTGCCCCGGGTGCTACGCCTACGATGACCAGCACCTTGGCGGCTTCGTTACGCTGCGGCAGCTTGTGGATCGCAAGGGCGACGATCTTGTGGCCAGCACTCTCCGGCTGGTGGATGAGTACCGTCCGCTGCATCTTTCCATCGTCGGCGGCGATCCGCTGGTGCGATATCGCGAGATGGAGCAGTTGCTGCCGCAACTGAGCGAGCGCGGCATCATTGTTCAGCTTGTTACCAGCGCCTTCCGGACCATTCCCGCGGAGTGGGCGATGATTCCCGGCCTGCGCGTGGTGGTTTCCATTGACGGCCTGCAGCCGGAGCACGACGCACGCCGCAAACCCGCGACGTACGATCGAATTCTGAAGAATATCGCGCGGTCGCGCGTCACCGTGCACTGCACCATCACCGGGCAGATGATGAAGCGCCCCGGGTATCTGGAGGAGTTTCTGCGCTTCTGGTCGCCGCGGCCGGAAGTGAAGACGGTGTGGATGAGCATCTTCACGCCACAGATCGGCGCCGATTCGGAAGAGTGCCTCACGGCGGCCGAGCGGCGCAGCGCGGTGAACGACCTGTTGCGGCTTCAGCGCATCTACCGCAAGCTGGAGATGCCCGAGGCGGCCATTCGGGAGTTTCTCTCGCCGCCCAAATCGCCCGACGAGTGCGTGTTCGCGCGCACTACCACGAGCATTTCGGCCGATTTCACGACGCGCATCGAGCCGTGCCAGCTCGGCGGCAATCCCGATTGCTCGCGTTGCGGTTGCGTCGCGTCCATGGGCATGGCGGCGATAGGCAACCATCGCCTGGCCGGGCTGGTTCCTTTGCATGCATTGCTCAGCGCCGCGGAAGCGATTGGCGCGCGCGCCGCTCGCAAGCGAGATGTTCCTGTGCCCGCGTTCGGCGATTGATTTCCGCCGTCAACCGGATAGATCTCTGGCTGATTCACTCTTCACGCAGTGCAACGAGGGGGTCGATGCCGGCGGCCCGCCGGGCAGGCACATAGCCCGCCAGCATGGCTGATGCTGCCAGGATGGCCGCCAGCAGGACAATCACGAGCGGCTCCACGAAAACAACGTTGTAAAGAACGCTGGACATCAGCTTCATCAGCGCGAACGCCACGGGCACGCCGATTCCCAGTCCGAATCCGGCGATCGCCACGCCCTGCGTAAGGGTCATGCGCAGCACGTCGCGCTTGTCCGCCCCGAGGGCCATTCGCACGCCGATTTCGTGTGTCCGCTGCGCCACTGAGTAAGAAATCGATGCGTAGATGCCTGTCACCGCCAGCACCAGCGCGATCAAAGCGTACACGGTCATACTGACCGCCGAGGCGCGCACACCGGAGGTTTGTTCGCTGATGATTTGCTGCATGCTCTTCATGTCGAACAGGGGCTGATTGGCGTCCACATCGCGCACCGCGGCGCGCACAGCGCCGGACATCGCGTCCGGTTCAGCTTCCGTGCGCACCAGAATCTCCACCGCGGGCGAGGGCATCTGAGCGAAGGAGATGTAGACGCGGCGATACGGTTGATTGTTGAACCAGTCCCTGACGTCGCCGACGACGCCCACTACGGTGAGCCATTTCGCATCGCCCTTGTGCAGGCGGATGCGCTGGCCGATGGCGTCTCCTTCAGGAAAGTAATGGCGCGCGACGCTCTCGCTGAGGACCGCCACAGGCTGAGTATCCCTGCGGTCCTGGTCGCCGATGGCGCGACCCGACAGTATGGGGACGCCAAGCGCCTCGATATAGCTGCCCACGACGGCATGGATGCCGGGATGCGGTTCATCGGGACGAGGTTCGGCGCGCCCCTGGATGTAGACGGCGGTGTCACCCGTGTAGGATGCAACCCCTGCCGCCTTCGCGCCCGCGGCGCCCCTGAGGTTATGCACCAGCCGATCGTAGAAGGCGGTTTGTTCGATGGAGGCGCCATACCTGGTTTCAGGGAGCGCGATGTGCGCCGTAAGCAGATTATTCGTGTTGTAGCCGGGATCGATGGTGAGCAGTCGCTGGAACGTGCGCACCATCAGGCCGGCCGCCACCATCAGCACCAGGGCGAGCGCCACTTCGGCCGTTGCCAGCGTGTTGCGCATGCGGTTATGGCGTGGACCGGAGCTGGAGCTGCGCGAACTCTCCTTCAGCGCCTCATTGACGTCGGTCACCGTGCGACGACGCGTGATCTGAAGGAAGGACGGCACGGCGCAGAGGATGCCCGTCGCCACCGAAGCGGCCAGTGTAAACAGCGCCACCGGCCCATCGATGTGCATGGTGGCGAAGCCGGTCACCCATTTGCGCACGATCGGCGGCACGCTGGACTGCATGTGGTTCAGGTTCCATTGCGCCAGAATCAGTCCGACCCAGCCGGCCACCAGCGCAATCAGTACGTTCTCCACAATCAGCTGGCGCACGAGGCGCAACCGGCTGGCGCCCATCGCCGTACGCACCGCCATTTCTTTCCGCCGGCTCATGACCCGTGCCAGTTGCAGGTTGGCGATGTTGGCGCAGGCCAGCAGAAGCACGAAACTCGCGGTGGCCATCAGGATGGAAACAAAGCGATCGGTGACCGGGTTGATGTTCTCGAGGATCGGCTTCACCAGCGCGGTGCGGCCCTCGTTCGTGTCCGGATGCAGCTTTTCGATGCGGTGCGCCAACGTTTCCAGTTCCACGCGCGACTGGGACACCGGGACACCGGGCTTCAGACGGCCGATGACCGCCAGGCTATGCGTGGCCCGGTCGTTCTTCTGCGCCGGCGTCATGGCCAGCGGCGCCCACAGATCGGCGCCCAGCGGAAAATCGAAGCTCTCCGGCATCACACCGGCGACTGTGTACGTCTGCCCATTGAGCTGCACATGGCGGCCGACTGCGTCGGGGGCCGAAGCAAAATGCCGCTGCCAGAACCCATTGCTCAGGACAACGCTGAACGCGCGGCCCGGCTCGGCTTCATCGGCGCGGAACGTGCGTCCCAGGACCGGCTTCATGCCCAGCACGGCAAAGTATTCTGAAGAAACCTGGCAGGCCTGTACGCGTTCGGGCTCACCGATGCCGGTCAGGTTCGCGTCCTGGGTCTGGAACGCTGCCAGCGCTCGGAACGAACGGCTCTGCTGCTTCCAGTCGATGAAGTTCGCGGCGGCGACGGCGTCGCGTTCGGAATGTGCTTTGGGCACGGTTTCCCAGACGGTCATTACCCGATCGATGTCCGGGAACGGCAGCGGATGAAGCACCAGCGCGCGGAGGTTCAGGTAAGCCGAGGTGTTGACGCCAATACCGAGCGCCAGCGCCAGCACGATCACGGCGGTCGTGGCCGGGCTCTTCGCCATCAGGCGCAACGCGAGCTGGAAATCGCGTAACAGATTGTTCACGATACTTCCGGATGAGCATGCCATAGGCCACAACCGGCGGTGCCTGGGCTCCCCATCCGCTGACCGAAGTGTCCGCTTTCGGGATCGGCATGAGCGTTTCCGCAACGCGTGCTGGGCATTGCCTTTCTGCTTCAGGCTTTCACCTCTCTGTCCGGTCTGGCGCGTGCCCCGCTGATCGTCCCAGGCAACCTCAGTGAAACCATGATCCGGATCGCCAGTCATCCCGGCCTGATGAGGACAAGCATCCTGGGTGAACTGGCCACATCGGTTCTTGTGGTCTTCCTGGGCGCAGTGCTGTTCATCACGCTGAAGCTGCAGAATCAGGTGGCAGCTCTCACTGCGCTTGGTTGTTATCTGCTGGAGGTAGCGACTCCTTCTTCCAGTCGCATGGCGTCGTACTCTCTCCTGCGCATCAGTCAGGAGTATGTGACCGCGGGACATCCAGCCTCATTGCTGCCAATCGCCGCCCTTCAACTTGAAGCCACGAATCTCGGCCTGACGCTGCTGATGCTCCCTTTCTGTGTCGGCGCAATTCTCTTCTCTATCTGTTTTACAAATCGGAACTGATTCCGCGTGCTCTGTCGGTCTGGGGGCTGGCCTCTGTTTCTCTGGCGCTGACCGGGACTCTCCTTACCCTCTGCGGCTATCAACCGTCGTTTCTCGTCTACCTGCCATATCTCCCCTTTGAGTTTGTTCTGGGAGTCTGGTTACTTACAAAAGGGCTTTCGAGTGTGCCGCAAGAACGATCCAGGAGCGTTGCGCGCTGAGATTGCCGGGGATCAGGTTGTGCTCAGGCGCCGAGCGGGCCGCTTTCGCACAAAAACAACCGCGCGGTAGAGCAGCAGCAACACCACGATCGCGATGAACATCACCGCGCGCGGCACAATCGACTTCCCCTGCAGATAGTAGTGAATGGCGCCGGCGAGCGCGCTGAGGTATACCAGGCGGTGCAACAGTTGCCAGCGCTTCCCGCCGAGCCAGCGAATGGAGGCCGCGGTGGACGTCAGTGCCAGCGGAAAGAGCCCAACAAACGCGATCAGCCCGAAGATGTAGAAGCGGCGCGTGGTGAAGTCGCCCCACATGTCTCGCCAGTCGAGGCCTTTGTCATACCAGAGATAGATGAAGAAGTGCAGACACGCATACGCGAACGCGAAGAGGCCCAGCATGCGCCGATATCGAATCAGTGCACTCAGGCCGGGCAGTCGGCGCAATGGCGTGATACAGAGCGTGAAGACAAGAAACTTGAGCACCCAGTCGCCCACGCCGCGTTCCGCCGCTTCAATCCAGTTCGCCCCCAGTTCGTGATGTTGCCATCGCCAGATGATCCACGCCCCGGGAATAAGGCACGCGACGAATACGGCAGCTTTCGTCCAGCGGCTGGTGAGGATGCGGTTGGTGAGCGGCCCGCCACGCGGTCGCGCGGGTTGGGGCGTTGTCGCCGGCATTGCCTCAAGTGTAATGCGCCGAAGAATCAGGAAGGCCAGGTCGCGGTCAGCATTTCCAGCCAGAGCTGCAGAGTAGCTCCGAGAAGTACCGCGCCCGCAGAACCGCGGGATCGAGCGGCGCAGTGTGGCGCAGACGATCGTCTTCGTCGTCTGCGATTGCTGACCGGACGCCGGCAATCCACGACCGATGGCCTGCGCCACCTGAATCGAGCATTTGCGCATTGGGTAAGCGCGAGATCTATTCTATCCGCAGCGCCGTCATTGGATCCGCATGAATAACGCGCCAGGCAGGAAACACGGCGGCGCCGACCGCTACCAGCAACAGAAGGGTGGGCACGGCGAGGAACGTGGCCGGATCCAGCGGGCTGGTGTCATAGAGTAACGCCGACAGGACTCGGGTCGCTGCGAGTGAAAGGGTGAATCCCACGGCGATGCCCGTGCCGGACGTCCGCAAACAATCCCGCAGGACCATGCCAATCAGGTTTCGGCGGCTTGCTCCCAACGCGGCCCGGAGGCCGAACTCCTGCATACGCTGTGCGGCGTTGTACGCGAGCAGGCCGGCGATCCCGAGGGTCGCCAACAGCATCGCGGCGATGGCGAAAACAGATAGCAGCCAGGTTCGAAAACGCTCGGGCGATAAGGATTCGTTCAGGATTCGATCGACGGTCTGGATGCCGCTGGCGGGAAGATGAGGATCGAGCTGGCTCACTTCGTAGCGTAGCGCGCTTGCCAGAGAGAGCGGATCAACCGCCGTCCGGACGACCACGTCCATTGTGTCTGTGTCGAGCAGACTGTCGGAAGTCGTGAAGAGCGCCAAACGCGGAGCATCGCTGGTGAGCTTCGCTTTCACATCGCTGACAACGCCTACCACCGTTAACCAGGGCTGGTCATTCATCGGATCGTCGACGCCGAACTTGACGCGTTTGCCGATGGCATCCTCGTCATTCCGCCAGACTCGCCGGGCCAGGGACGCTGAGATCACGGCCGCATGGGGCTGTCCTGCGTAGTCCTCGGGGCGGAGAAGCCGGCCTTTCAGAAGCTGGAGGCGGAGGGAATCGAGGGCATCGCCAAGGCAGGAGAACGTGTCGACGCGTTCGCTGTCGCCACCGCGGCCTTCGATGGAGAGGACCACGCCAGCACTGGAACCGGTGGGAAGTTCGGAGATCGCTCCGACACGCTGGACGCCCGGCAAGGCGCTCAGGCGGGCAAGCAAGCGATCAAACAGATTGGCGATCTGCGGCGGGGTGTTGTATGTGGTGCGCGGAAGTGCGATTCGCATGCTGAGCACGTGCTCCGCCTGGAAGCCCGGGTTGGCTTCGCTGGCTCTGATGAAGCTACGGAGCAGTAGTCCGTCGGTGGTTAGCAGAAGGAACGCGAGGCTGAATTGCACGATCATCGCGCCGGACATCACGCGCCGCTGGCGCTTGCTCTGCGTGGATGTGCGCCCTTCCCCGCGCAGCCGGTTTGCGGCGGCGGGACGCATCGTATCGAGAAGCGGCGCAAGGCAGAAGATCAGCGGCGTGGACAGTGTGACCGCCGCGCAAAAAACAGTGATTCGCCAGTTCACACCGACTTCGTTCAAGCGAGGCAGGGTGTCGGGAGCGAGGCCAACGAGTATCGGCAAGGTCCAGTAGGCCAGAGAGAATCCGATGGCGCCGCCTATCACAGAAAGGAACAAACCCTCTGTCAATGTCTGGCGGGCGAGGCGTCCACTCCCGGCGCCCAGGGCCGTCCTCAGTGCGAATTCGCGCTGACGGCCGACCATGCGACTCAACATCAGGTTTGCCACGTCTGCGCAGCCGATCAGGAGAACGATCCCCGCGGCGGCCATCAGCAGGAGCAGAGGACGCCGGACATCGCCGCTGAATTCGGTTCGAAAGGGAACGGTCTGGGACTCCAGTGAAAAGTGCGCCCAACGTTGGACGACCTGCTTGATCTTCGTGGGATAGTTCTCCAGGATGTCCTTGACTAAGCCTCGCACCTCGGCGTCCGACTGCTGAATGGCGACGTTCGGCCGCAGCCGGGCGATCATGCTGTAGTCGAAGTTGCTGGCGGTCTGAGTGCGGTCCTGGTTCCTCCAGGAAACAGGCAGGAACACGGCGGCGGGATGGTCGTTAAAGCGCGATCCTCGGATGGGGAAAGAGAAAGACGGGGGCATGACGCCGATTACTTGATAGGGAATTCGGTTGAGAAGAATGGTCTCGCCAAGGGCTCGCTGGGGCGTTCCAAACCAGGTTTGAGCGAAACCGTAGTTCAGGACCGCGACTCGTCTCAGACCGTCGTCCTCCTCCTGCGTGAAGGCGCGGCCCACGAGAGCTGAGACTCCCAAAACCGAGAAGAGCGAAGCGGTCACTCGAGCTCCCTGCACTCGCTGAGGCTGCCCCGCGCCGGACATTTCATATTGTTGGGTTTGGTAGGCGGCGGTCGCGGCGAAGGAGCGATTGTTGGCCGCGACAAACAAGTAATCGGGGCAGGAAACCGGCATTACCGGATATCCCATGCTCGGAACGCCTTCGGTGACAGAGACCAGACGGCCTTGATCCGGAAACGGCAGCGGGCGGAAGAGCACCGCGTCGACGACGGCGAATATGGCGGCATTGAATCCGATACAAAGGGCCAATGCGGCTACGACAGCGACGGTAAATAGTGGTGCTTTCCGAAGTGTGCGGCAGGTGAATCGCAGGTCGCTGAAGAAGTCTTCCAGCCATCGAACGCCGCGCGCATCACGACAGTCCTCCTTCAGGCGTTCGATGCCACCGAGGGCGGACAGCGCACGGCGGCGGGCTTCCTCGGGAGACGATCCGGCCGCGATCTCGCGTTCACATTTCGCGCTCGAGATAGTCGCGGATTTCGTCATTCAAGTCGCCCTCCACGCGCGAACGATTCACGAGCGATTGAAGGCGAAGCCACCATTGCCTGGGTCCTGGCATAAGTCAACCTCGGGTGGGAACGACGATTGCTGAGATCGCTCCCGACAAGCGCTCCCAGTCGGCGGTCTGAGCTTCCAGCTGCTTGCGGCCTTTTTTTGAAATGGAGTAAAACTTCACGCGCCGTTTGGTATCGCTCATCAACCATTTAGCCGTGATCCAGCCTTCCTGTTCCAGTTTGTGAAGCGCCGGATACAGGGAGCCAGGGCCAACCTGCAGAACATCCTTCGACATCTGTTTCAGACGTTGGGCCAACGCCCACCCGTGCATGGGCTCTAAAGTCAGAATCCTCAGGATGAGCAGACCGAGCGTACCCTGAACCAGATCGTTGGGCTTCATCAGTCTTATCGATGTCCGATAAGAGTATACCCTTCGCTTATGTCAGGCGCAAGGGATCGCCCAGTATCTCGGGTTGTCCGCTATCCACGTTTCCAGCTCGGCTCGACGCGTGCATCTGCCAGCTTCGTGTCTGAAACCGGGGCTAAGCTATCACCAACCGGAACGGGATGGGCCCCTCTACCGCGCCACGAACTTCGCCAGCCCCGCATTCCCCGCCGCATCGTACACCCGAATGACGATCAGGTGCTCGCCCGGGCTCAGGTGCTCCACGTGTAGCTGAAACTGCTCGTGCGGCGAATCGGTGAGGCCGTCCACGGCCTCCACCGGCATCCACGGTCCGGCATCCACCGAGTACTCGCAGCGCCGCAGCGACGATGCCGCGTCGCGCGCATCCACGCCAATGTCCGCTACCGGTCCGTTGCGCTGACCTCCGCTGACCGTCACCAGCGGCGGCGTGTTGTCGATCAGCACGGGCGCGCTCACCAGCTCCGCTTCGCGCGCGGTATCGGGACCGTTAGAGGGCCGATCGGATGCCAGCACGCGAAACAGATAACGGCCATCCGCGAAGGCGTCGTTGTCCAGCACCAGCATGTTCTCGAAGATGTTCGCGCGAAGCAGTTTCCAGGCGGTCTCGTCTTCCCCGCGAAACCAGATGCTGTAGACCAGTTTGTCGTTCTCCGGGTCGTCCGCCTGCCAGGAGATCTGGATCTGCGAGCCGCCCGACCGCGAGAGCGTTTGCGTGGAGGTGCCGGCGGAGGTCTGCGGCGCTTCGCCGGCGTCGGTCACGGTAATGGAGTAGCTGGCCGACTGCGCCGTATTCGTTGCTGCGGCGGCCCGTTGCGACGATTGCGGACTCGCCTGCGTCGTCACATTGATGCTGCGTACAACCGGCGGCGAGTTCTGCGGCAGGTACGCGATGCCGATGTTCTCAACCCGCAGCGCGCCGCCGAGCGTTGCTCTCCACTCGATGTAGCGCGCGTTGGGGCTGGCCACCATGGAGAGGCTGTCGCGTTGTTGTAACGGCTGCCAGTCGCTCCAGGTGTTGTCCGGCCGCGCGGAGTTGCCGGTGCGCGTTTCGAACGCGGCGGTTCCCTCGCCTTCCCGCCGCCACGAGAATCTTCCCCATCGCGCCACGGCGCCCGCGTCGTGTACCGGCGATTCATAGCCGCCCGACGGATTGCGCACGTCGGAGAGCCGGAAGATGCGCCCGACCTCGGCGGTTGCGGTGAGCAGTCCGGCGGATGTTTCCAGCAGTCGCGTGCCTTCGCCTTCGCCCGTCTGCGCGATCAGCGTGGCTCTCTGATCGGGCGTCAGCCGGTAGATCCTGCCCTGCGCGTCGGTGCTGAACAGCAGGGTTCCGTCCGGGCGCACCAGCAGATCGTAGAGGTTCTCGTCCTTCGACGTCCAGATGGTCTCGACGGTATTGTCGGCGTTGATGCGATACACGGCGGATTTGTCCACGCCCGGCGTTTCCACCGTGGCGACGGAAGGCACCACCGTTTGTACCGCCTGCGGAGCGGCCTGCTTCGACGCGTCCGGCTTCACCTTCATATCCGGACCAGCCTGCGTATCCGTGACGGTCACAGTGGCGGTGGTTGCCGTCGCCGCCGAGGCGCCGGTTGTGTAGGTGACCGGCAACTGACCTGCCGCCGCGCGCGAGGCGATGGACCCGCCCATGGCCGCCGCGTAGATTGCGCCGTTGGGGCCGGGAACAATCGTGCGGATCTCCGGAAGCGCACCGTTGTAGAGCGCGAACGCCTTGCCCTTCGCCGCGATGCGATAAATGATGCCGTTCGGTTCCGTCCCCGCCAGCAGCCGGCCCTGAGCGTCGAACGAGAGCGCCGTTACGTGCGACTGGCCGGTCTCGTACCAGAGCTCCGCATTGCCGGACGGATCCACGCGGTAGATGTTCGCGGGCACGCCACAGCCGACGAAGACCGATCCGTCGCGAGCCGGAGCCAGCGCCCAGATATACCTCGCCTTCGGGGTGAAAACATCAACGGCGTGGCCGTGATCGATGCGCACCACTTTGCCGTCGGGTGAGGACCCGGCGTAGATGTGGCCATCGGGGCCGGCGGCGACAGCGAAGACCTCCGGCTGATCGGAGTTCCACACCACCGTCGAAGAGCCATCGGGCGCGATGCGATACACGCGGCCGCGATTGCCGGTTCCGGCGTACACCGACCCGTCCGGCGCCTGCGCGAGCGACCACACCGCGGGCTGCCCCGGCGTGAACACGGGCGTCATGGCGGGCGCAACCGAGAGCCGGCCATTACGGTCGAGCGCGACCCCGGTGAACCGGCCGCGGATGAGATCCTGCCACGAATTCAGCTCCCAGGCCGTAGTGGTTGCGGCGGAGAGAGGCAGCGCAAGCAGGCACGCGACCAGAGTCCCCCTGTGGGGCAGGCGCCTCGCCTGCGGCGGGCGCCCCGCCCGCCTGGTCTGGCGGAAGACGCATTCAGAAGATACCGAGCAGGCCGACGAGGCGTCGGCCGCAGGCGAGGCGCCCGCCCCACAAAGGCCCGCCAGCGTTTCCGATCGTGTAGTGCACTGCCGTCCGGGCCTCGTCATTGCTTCACGTCCACCTGGACGGTCTTCGATCCGGTAATCACGTAGTCTCCACCGTCAATCTCCAGTTCGGCGATGCCCGACCCCCGGGAATACGAGAGCGTGCCCGGCGCAGCCTGGCTGCGCGCCAGAATCAACGCCAGCGAGGCTGGTGGGTCGGGCAGATCGGCGCCCTGCACCTGATACGACGGATCCGTTGTCCACACGCGCACGCAGGCCTTTGTGTTCGGCCGCAGCTCGTTCAGAAACGACACCACCTGACCGGGCGATTTCGGCACGAGGCCGATCATCTGCCCGTAATCCAGCAGGTTCGCCGTCGTGGCATCCGCCACCGTGAACTGAAGAGCGCCATCCGGCGTGCCCACCGGCACTTTATACCGGACCGTCTTCACCACTTCCTGGCCGTTGTCTCCCTGCATCGTCACCGTGATATCCACGGGATCGCCCGGGCGCACCGCGCGCATCGAGGCCGCAACCTGGTCGATCTGCAGCACGCGCTTCTTCTCCGACGCCGCGATCGAAAGCTTCACGCCGCTGATCTTCAGCGCGTTGAAGCCCGCCGACAACGCATAGGCCAGCGGCGCGGCGATTCCCAGCGAGGCCTGCTGCGGAACGCCGAGATCCCCCGCAAAGGTGTTATCGAACTTCAGCGGCGCCGTGCCGCTCTGGAATGTAATCTCGCCGCGCACGTTGAAGCTGCCCTCGCCCAGCGTGCGCTCGGTAGTCTCGATGGTGGAGAACACCGCCATCTGCAGCAGCAGAGGCGAGAGTACGGCGTCGTTCACCATCTGCATGCGATACCGCGACAGCGATCCGTTCGCGCCGGCTACATCGATGGACACAGGCACGGTTGCCGCGCGCCGCCCCAGCTCTCCGGAGATGGCCGTGTTGCGGTCCTGCAATATGGTCCCCATCCACTGTCGCGCCGTCGAGATCTTGAATGATGCGGAATAGTTGGGCAATACCGTAATGACGTCGGCGCGCGCAAAGGGAAGTTCGGTATCGCCCACCGACATGAACTCGTGCCCGAACGCGTAGATGCGCTTGCCGTCGATGGCCGTCACCGTCCCGTCGGCCCCGATGCTCATGTCGCCGGACATGAGCTGAACCGTGATCATGTCTCCCGGCCGGAGCTGTGCGGGATCGCCGATCGCCGGAGGCAGGTGGCCGCCGCTCGAAAGGCCCTGGCGCGGTTCGAGCCCGAACCGTTTCAATTGCGGCGCGAAATAGTCCAGCGTACGATCGCTGAACCCGCTGAATGCCACTGGCGTGCCGATGGGAATCATCCGGGAGCCGCCGAAATTCACCGGCTCAGCGATTTTCAAATTCGAGGTTAAATCGGGCGCGAAGAGCGCCTGCTTCACCTCCAGTTGTTTCTCGGTCTGCCCGCCGGCCCGCAACATTTCTTCTATCGGCCGTATGCCCGCGATGGGCTCTTTCGAGAAGGGGAAGGCCAACGCTACCGCTCCGGCAAGCCGCCCGTCGATATACACGGGGCTGCCGCTCATGCCCTGCATGATGCCGGTCTGCTCGAGGCCGGCGCCGGAAAGACGCGCCAGAATAATGGATTGCTTCGGACCCAGATTCTCCAGCACGCCCAGGATGCTGACCTTGAATTCCTGAATAGTGTTCCCACTCAGTACCGTCCGGCCGACTCCCTGTTGCCCGGCGCGAACTTCCTGCAACGGGAAGATGGGCGGCGCAGCGAACAGCCCCGATGCTAAAATCAGGGAAAACCAGAACCGCAGGCTCACTAACGCTATTCTAGCTTTCCACTTGCGCCAAAGCTGAGCCGCGACTGTAAGGAGCGGTAACGACGCGCCCGCAATGAGGCAATGTAAGACTCGCCCGAGCGTTATGATCGACGAAACGGTACCATGGCCAGCAGTGTGAAACCCCTGTCCGAAAAACAGAGCGCAGTTGTGCCCGTGCGCCCTTTCGACTGGGCCGCCATCGCCTTCTTCGGCGCGCTTCTCGTCCTCTGTTACTTCCCGGTTCTGAAGCTGCTGGTGTGGCAATGGACCTGGGACGAGGACATGGGCCATGGCTTCTTCGTACCCATTGTGGCCGGCTGGATCGCCTGGCAACAGCGCGACAAACTGGCGGCCATCCCGGCGAAGCCGAACTACTGGGGCGTTGCCGTCCTGCTGTGGGGCATTGTCCAGATGATCCTCGGTTCGCTCGGCGCCGAGTTGTTCCTCGCGCGAACGGCGTTTCTGATTTCCCTCGTCGGCGCCATTCTGCTGCTGCGCGGCACAGCCACGGTGCGAGCGCTCGGCTTTCCGCTCGTACTGCTGCTGTTCATGATCCCGATACCAAAGGTGATTTACGGCCAGATCACGCTGCCGCTGCAGCTTTTCGCATCGACAGTCGCATCGAACGTGCTGACCATGATCGGCATTCCCGTCCTGCAGACCGGCAATATTCTGGAACTGCCGAACGGTATGCAGCTCTCCGTGGTGGAGGCATGCAGCGGCATCCGCTCGCTGCTTTCACTCTCCTTTCTGTCGCTGGTTTATGCCTGGTTCTTCGATCCCAAGCCGTGGATGAAGTGGGTGCTGCTGGTGGCCACCATACCCATTGCCATCTTCGCCAATGCCGCGCGCGTTACCGTCACCGGCATTCTCGGCGCGAACCGTCCGGAGCTGGCACAGGGGTTCTTCCATAGCCTCGAAGGCTGGGTCCTGTTCACGATTGCGCTGGTAATTCTGGTAATTTGCCATCGGCTGGTCAATCAGATTTACGGCATGTGGCGCAAGGCGAAGGAGGCGGGTCCACTCGATGCCTGAGTTTCTGAAGTCCACCCCGGCGCGCGTGCTCACCATTGTGCTGTTGCTGCACGCCGCCCTGTTCTACTCGTTGTCGCACGGCGAAGCAGTCCCGCTGGCGCGGCCCCTGGCGCAATTTCCGACGCAGGTGGGCGGCTGGCAGATGACTCAGGAAGGCGTAGATTGAACAGGAGATCAAGGACGCGCTCAAGGCCGACGATTACCTGATGCGCGATTATCAAAGCCCGAACTCGGCGGCGCAGGCCAACCTCTATGTGGCCTTCTTCAAGACGCAGCGGACCGGGCAAACGCCGCACTCGCCGAAGAATTGCCTGCCGGGCAGCGGTTGGCAGCCCTCCAGTTCCACCATCGTTTCCGTGCCCATTCCGGGCCAGGCCGATCCCATACGCGTAAACCAGTACATCGTCTCGAAGGGAACCTACAAGGATGTGGTCATGTACTGGTATCAGTCGCATGGCCGCGCCGTGGCCAGCGAGTACAGCGCGAAGTTCTACGTGATTGCCGATGCGCTGCGCTACAACCGCACCGATACCGCGCTGGTGCGCGTGGTGGTTCCGATAACGGGGAGTCAGGACAGTGCGGTGCGCGAAGCCACGGATTTCGTACAGGCGCTGTTCGTGCCGCTGAAGCAGTTGTTGCCCTCTTAGATGACCGGCGTTTCCATTCGCCCCGCGGATGTCTCGGACATGGAGTGCATCCTGCGGCATCGCACGGCCATGTTCCGTGAAATGGGCTTCACCGGCGAAGCCTGCCTGCGGCAGATCCGAACCGTCTCCGAAGCGTACCTGCGCGAGGCTTTCGTCACCGGCGCGTACCGTGGCTGGATGGCTGTGACCGCGCAGGACAGGATCGCGGGCGGCGGAGGGATCGTTGTCACACACTGGCCCGGCTACCCCGGTGCGCCCGAGCCAAAGCGCGCGTGGATTCTCAATATGTATACCGAGCCCGAATTCCGGCGCCGCGGTATCGCCCGAAGCCTGCTCCAACTGATGGTGAAGTGGGGCCGCGAACAGGGGTACCCGTTCATCTCGCTCCACGCCAGCGCCGAGGGGCGCCCGCTGTACGAATCGCTCGGCTTCGTGACGTCAAGCGAGATGCGTCTGAAACTGCGCTGAGTGCCTGCCCTCCACCCTTTTAAGGCCGCTATCAGGCGAAGAAAATACATGTTCTTCGGCTCGGTGGGGCAGACGATCGGTTTATGTCGTCTGCCTGTTCGAGTGCCCAGGCATGGCAGACGACCGAACCCGATCGTCTGCCCCACGGGGAAGCGAGGCTACATCTTCCGGGGAGCGGTTGGACGGCGCAAGTGTGACGCCACGATCAGTTCAATACATTGAGAGCCGCTTTTTCCCGCAACCCCGCCGCCGATACCGAGCCGATCTCGATATCCACCAGCTCACCCGGCGCACGCGAATGCGCCAGCTCCACCTTCAGGTAATTACTCGTCAGCGCGCCCTGCTCCAGCGTGATGGCGGAAAGCGTGCGGCCGATCATCGTCTGCCGGAACGCCAGATTCTTCTCCGCGGCAAGCGCGCGCAGAACAGCGTTGCGCTGCTTCCGCACGGCCAGCGGAACCTGGTCGGGCCGGTCGGCCGCCGGTGTGCCCGGCCTTTCCGAATACGTGAAGACGTGCAGGTAGGTGAACGGAAGACTCGCGATGAATTGCCGATTCTGCTCGAACTCCTCATCGGTCTCGCCCGGAAACCCGGCCATCACATCGGCGCCAATGGCGCAATCGGGCATGAGCGCGCGCGCCCGCAGAATCCGGCCGGCGTAGTGGTGAGGACGGTACTTCCGGTGCATGCGGCGGAGCACCGCGTCCGAGCCCGATTGCAGCGGCGCGTGAACGTGCTTCGCAATGCGTGGCGATTCGGCCATGAGATCCAGGAGGGCGTCGCTGAAGTCCATCGGCTCGACGGAGCTGATGCGCAGCCGCTCGATGCCGGTTTCCGCCAGGATGCGCCGGAGCAGGTCCGCCAGCCGCATGGTGCTCCCGGGCTCCCGCCCCCAGCGCCCCAGATTGATGCCGCTCAGCACGACTTCCCGATAGCGCTCGCCGAGGGCGCGAACGCGCGCCACCACCTCGTCGGCGGGCATGCTGCGGCTCCGCCCGCGCACGAACGGAATGATGCAGAATGAGCAGCGGTTATTGCAGCCATCCTGGATCTTCAGATTGGGCCGCGTCCGATCGCCGGCGGCGTCCTCGACGGGCGCTGAAAGGAATTCACGCTGCTCGAAGATGTCGCCGACGGCGATGAGGCCGTGATACGGAACGGCGGCGTCCGCCGGAGCAGTAAGGATATCGGCAATGAGCGGCTTGTGCGAGTTGCCCACCACCCACTCGACGCCACCGAGGCCGGCGATTTCCTCAGGCGCGCGCTGCGCGTAGCAGCCGGTCACCGCAATCCTGGCGTTCGGGTTCTCACGGTGAACCCGCCGGATCGCCTGCCGAACGTCCTCGTCGGCCGTCGAGGTGACGGTGCAGGTGTTCAGAACCACCAGTTCCGCATCCGCGGCCGCGCCGGCGCGGTGCATGCCCTTTGCCGTAAGCGAGGTTTCCATTGCCGCACCATCGGCCTGGGAGGCCCGGCAGCCGAAATTCTGGACGAAGAACCGTTTCACCTGACCCGATTCTAGCAATCGACCATAGCCGCAGGCCGACAGCCGTAAAGAAATGGCGAAAACGGCCGATAGCTTGGCAGAGGGCATTCTCGGTGGCCGGTGAACGCGTACTATCCCAGGAAGAAATTGACAGCGTATTTCGCAACCTCAGGAATAAGAGCGAGGGTGACGATCTTGCCCGCCGCGCGCAGACGTACGATTTTCGCCGGCCGGACCGTATCGCCAAGGACCAGCTTCGCGCCATCCACGTACTCCATGAGAATTTCTCGCGCACACTGGCCTCCAGCCTCTCGGCGTATTTGCGCGCGTACGTCGCCGTGAGCCTGGTTTCCGTGGAACAGCTCTCGTTCATGGAGTTCTCGCAGTGCCTGCCCTCTCCCGGATGCCTGGTATCGCTGGGGATGAAACCTTTTGAAGGCAACGCGGTGCTGGAGATCAACAACGCGCTGGTGTTTCCTATCCTCGAAATGCTTCTTGGCGGTTCGGGCAAATTTGCGTCGAAGATGAATCGCGAGATCACGGAAATCGAGCAAAGCATTCTCGACGGGCTCTACCGGATCATCCTGCACGACCTGCGGCAGGCCTGGCAGGCGGTGGCCACGCTCGACTTCACCATCGAAGCGCACGAAACTGAGCCCCAGCTCCTGCAGATTCTGGCGCCCAACGAAGCCGTTGTCGCTGTAAGCATGGAAGTTCGCATCGGCGACAACGCCGGAATGATGAATCTCGGCGTGCCCTCCATCATTATCAAGATGCTGCGCCAGAAGTTCGACCAGCAGTGGTCGGTGCGCAAATCGGAGTCTACCAACGCGGAGCTCGACCGGATCCTGCGGCTCATCCGGCCGGCAGCGATGCAGGTGGATGCGCGGCTGCAGGGGCCGACGCTGCCGTTTTCCGAGGTCATGAATATCCAGGCAGGCGACATTGTGACCTTCGATTATCCGGTGAACAAGCCCGTCGATCTGCTGGTGAACTCGCGGCTGAAATATCAGGGCCACGTAGCGACGGACGGACGCAGGCGGGCGTTCCGCGTCGAGCAGCTCTACGATCCAGGCGCGTAAGCGCGCAGTAGAGCAGGCTTTCAGCCTAATGCAATATAGTTTTCGACGGCGAGCTGAGTCGAAGTCCCTATTGTGGGGCAGGCCCCCCGGCCTGCGCGGGGCCCCCCGGCCCCGCTGGCCGCGCGGAGAGTAGCGTTGTCGCGTATGGGAGCAGGCCGGCGGGGCGCCGGCCGCGGGCGAGGGCGCCCGCCCCACATCGGCCAGGTGTTCGAAAGCGGGAAAACTATATGGCATTGGGTTTTCAGCCTGCATAACCGGGGTCTGATCCAGTGAAATCCCCTCAAGCTGCGAACCGCAGTGAGCTCAGCAAGTCCGTTGCGGGAGGACCGGCCACAAGCCGTTCCAGTCTGACGCCGGCCAGACCGGTCGCGCTTTTGAGCCGGCACTGGCTCGGAAGGTCCTCCGCGGCCGCAGTCCATTCCTCGGCCAGGTACAAAAGCGCGGCCAGCGTGGACGGGTACTGTTCGGGCGTGTGGTGATGCGCGACGCTCTCGGCAATCTCCTCATCGAAGCGCCATGCGCGCAGCGTTTCGGCTCCGATGCTCATGTGCGTTCGGCCGAACAGCGCCCGCTCTACGAGCACCGGCGGGCAACCCTGATCGATCAGCCGCATATAGCGCTCCGCCGCCGAGAAAGGCAAGCGCAGCAGACCGAGCCGCCCCACGTCGTGCACCAGACCGGCCAGGAACGCCTCCTGCGGATCAACGCGCCCGGAAAGTTCAGCCAGACTTTCGGCGGCGCCGGCAACATCCAGAGAGTGGTTCCACAGCCGGTGAAGCTGCCCGGACGCGAACATCGGCTTCAGCGAGGCGGCCGTGATAACGCGGCAGGCCTTCTCCGTTCCGATTCGCGAAAGCGCCTGGCGGATGCTGACCGTCTTCTCGCGGCCGCCAGGAAGCGCTGAGTTTGCCGCCTGCAGGATGTTGCCGGCCAGAACCTGATCCGACGCCGCCACCGCTTCGATCTGGCCGAAGCTGGTTTCCCGGTCGTCCAGCAGAGCGAGAGCGCGGTGCGCCACCGCGGGGAACACCGGCAACCGGTCCACGATATTCACCAGATCGGTCCGCGAAGAGACCTGCAGGTACATGGAGAGGATCTCCGTGGCCGCCTCGAGTGAGTCTCCCGACGCCGCGGGCGCGAGCGCATCCATTTCGAACGCTTCATCGAAGCCATCGCAGATCTCGAGGACGGCGGCGAGTTTCATCAGACGCGGATCCGCGGGGGCGCGGCGATCGTGGAACACCCGAAGAAGCCCGAGCATTTCCTGCTCGTCCACTTCGGGGATATCCAATTGCCTAACCAGCCCGCGCCGGGATTCTTCGCTGGTCAGCACATCGGGAAACTGATGGAGCAGCGCCGCGTGCTCGAGACACTCCCGATCAGCCCGCGCCAACTGGAGCGATTCCGAAACCTCACGGCACCACACGGCCACGCGGCGCGAATGCGCGAGTCTCGCCATCGCCGCGGCCAGCATTCGCAGCTCAACCACGTCGCCGCGCAGCTTCGGTGGCGTGTCATCGTTTCCAGCGGTGCGCTCGCGGGCCATCTGCTTATGTATCGTCTGGTTTTCCGGCGCCGCCGAGAGAGATTGTTGCCTGGTGAAACGGTCCGCTGTTCGACTTAGCTCGCGCGCCCGCAGAGTAACGGAACTCTGAGCGCAGATGGGCCGGTACTCGCTCGATGTACGGTTCAGTGGGGCGCGCTGGTGGAAATCAGAGTCTCGCGCTCGCGCGGCGTTTCCGGCCCGCCGGCTTCTCCCGTGATCAGACGCGCTCCGCGGTTGAAGGTGATATAAAGCATGCCCCATTGCACGAACACGAGCACGCGATTCGAGAACTGCACCAGGTACATCAGGTGGATAAAAAGCCAGATGAACCAGGCGAAGATTCCGGAGAGGTGGAGCTTTCCGATCCGCGCCACCGCCGCGGCGCGTCCAATGACGGCCAGCTCGCCGCGGTCCTGATAGCGAAAGGGAGGCGGCGGCGCAGCGCCCGCCAGACGCGCGCGAATCAATCGCGCAGCGTACCCGCCCTGTTGCATGGCTACCTGAGCCACGCCGGGCAAAGGACGGCCGTCCGGGCCGGGGCAGTTGGCCAGATCGCCGATGACGAAGATGTCCGGATGCCCGGCCACAGTCAGATCGGGCTCGACGACGACGCGTCCGCCTTTATCGAGTTTCGCGCCGGCCCGCTTCGCGAGAATCTCTCCGAAGCCGGAGGCGCGCACGCCCGCTGCCCACACCACCGTTCGCGAGGCGATGCGCTCCTGCGTACCATCCCGGTGCTCGATGGTGACGCCGCCCGCATCGATCTCCACCACGCGCAGACCGGTGCGCGGCCGGACGCCCAGCCGGATCAGCGAGTCCTCCGCTTTCGCCGAGAGGTCCGCGGGATAAGGCGGCAGCACGCGGTCCGCGCCCTCCAACAGAAGAATGCGGGCCTCTTTGGGGTTGATGGACCGGAAGTCGTGCCGCAGCGTGTCGTTCGCTATCTCGCCCAGAGCGCCGGCCAGCTCCACGCCGGTTGGTCCCGCGCCGACAACGACGAAAGTCAGCCATTCACGGCGCTTCTCCGGGTCGTGCTCGCGTTCGGCCTCTTCGAATGCGTACAGGATTCGGTGCCGAATGCGGATGGCCTCTTCGATGCTCTTCAGCCCCGGCGCATTTTCGGACCAGTCGTCATGGCCAAAGTAGGAATCACGAGAGCCGGCGGCGATGATGAGCGAATCCCATTCCACCTCGCCGCGATCGAGGATCAGGGTCCGGCGTTCCGCATCGAGGTCCACCGCCTCGCCCAGCAGCACCCGCGTGTTCTTCTGCCGGCTCAGCACGGCGCGCAGTGGTGAGGCGATTTCGCCGGGTGACAGCGAGCCCGTGGCCACCTGATAGAGCAGCGGCTGAAACAGATGAAAGTTTCGCTTGTCGATGACTGTAACATCGGCATCGGCTTTGCGCAGAGCCCTGGCTGCGTACAAACCTCCGAACCCTCCGCCCAGTATCACGATGCGATGGCGTGGCACGGTCAGCTCCTCCCGGTTGGTCTGGATATTGGATGCGCCAGCCTGGCGGGGCGGTCCGCCGGACCACGCGGGACGCCCTCGACCCGCTGCCACAGGAGGAGGCGGTTGTGTCCGCCCGGTTACCTTGCCGATTGGGGCTGCTGTGGGTTTTCACCCAGGCCCGTTGAGGAATCCTCCACCCACTGCGGCAAACCTCAACACCATTACTGCGGGAAATACTGGGGTTACTGGACGTTACCGTTTGGCTGGCCATCTGCTATCTCCTCGCCGAGCATTGTCGCGCCAATGCGACGAGCTATTTAAGGAGCCGCAATGGGTATGTCGGCGTTTACCGTCCGCAACTGGACAGCGGTCATTGTCCTCGCCGGGACCGTCGCTTTGTCTGGTACTTCTAATAAGTCTTTATACAGCAAGCATGAGAAAGCTTTCTATCTCGATCAGGCCACGGTAGACTTCGTCAGACCGGGCCTGAACGTAACCATCAACTCCGCCTCGATCAACAGTTCCGGGGCGATTACCGTCACCTACACCATCACCGATCCCAAGGGCTTGCCACTGGATGCGGCCGGCGTGACCACTCCGGGCGCCGTCTCGTTTACTTATACGGCGGCGTACATCCCCCAGGGACAGGAACAGTATGTGTCCTACGTTACGGCGCCGGCCACCGGCCCGGTCCTGGGAACAATCGTGCGCCCGACCTTCGAAGAGGGAGGCCCCGGCAAGCAGGTGGCCCCCGGCCAGTATCAGTACACTCTCTCCCACCAGGCCCCGTCGGGATTCGACCCAAACGTAACGACCACAGTGGCAATCCTGGGCGCTCGCGATCTCACCGAGTTCAATCTGGGAACGAACTACGCCCACAACACCTTCAATTTCGTCCCAAACGGCGGCGCCGTTACGGTGACCCGCGACGTCATCCGTACCGCGAGCTGCAACAGGTGCCACGACCAGTTAGCGTTCCACGGCGGCCATGCCCAGGGCATCGAAATGTGCGTTCTCTGCCACCAGCCACAAAACGCCGATCCGACCACCGGCAACTCGCTCGATCTGAAGGTGATGGCGCATAAGATCCACATGGGCTCCAGCCTGCCCAGCGTGGTTGCCGGAAAGCCTTACCAGATCGCCGGCTATATGGGGCGCCTAAGTGACTTCTCAACGGTGGTCGATCCCGCCGAGGTCCGCCGCTGCGAAGTTTGCCACGATCAGACCACCGGAGCCGCCGGTGCGAAAGAGTTCATGACCGATCCCAGCCGCGCAGCCTGCGGCGCCTGCCACGACGATGTCAACTTCGCGACCGGCGCGGGCCACCCCGGCGGCATACAGAACGACGACAAGGAGTGCGCGAACTGCCACCAGCCGCAGGGCGAGATGGACTTTGATGCGTCCATTCTCGGCGCGCACGTGGAACCCACCGAGTCGAGCCTGCTCTCGGGCCTGTCTGTCGCGATCGCCAATGTTCAGAACGGAGCGGCTGGCAGCAAACCCACTGTGACGTTCACCGCCACAGATAAGAGCGGGGCGCCCGTTGCGCTCTCAGCGCTCGGCTCCATCTCGTTCACCATGGCCGGGCCCACCACCGACTACGGCTCCCCCACCAGCTTCGGCAGCGACGTTGCTACCCCGGGCTATGTGACTGAAAGCGCCTCTAAGGCCTCCTGCACGAACGGAACGTGCACTTACACCTTCACGCACGCCGTTCCGGCCGGAGCGACCGGGACATATGCCATCGGCGTCGAGGCGCGGCGCAGCGAAACCGTGTCTCAGTTGATCGACGGCAACACCGTCCAGACCGCCATCCAGTACGGCGCGCCGAACAAGGTGTTCTATTTCTCCGTGGATGGCTCCACAGTGGCTCCTCGCCGCAACGTTGTGGCGCTCAGCAACTGCAACCAGTGCCACGCGTCACTTTCGCTTCACGGCACTCTGCGCAACAACACCGAATACTGCGTCTTCTGCCATAATCCGTCCAATACGGACGTGTCGCAGCGAGTGAATGCCAAAGTGGCGGCCGACAAGACCGCTCCGCCGCAGGGCATCAACTTTAACCTGCTGGTGCACCGCATCCACGACGGCGTGAACGTGGCGGCCAACGGCGGCAAGCCCTACATCGTCGTCGGTTTTGGCGGAAGCCATAACGATTTCTCCGGCGTGCTGTTCCCGGCGATGGACCCAACGGGCAATGCGACCGATCTCCGCAACTGCTCGCTGTGCCACGCCAACAGCAGCGAAGCGAACGACCTCGACCTGTCCAACCTGAACCCGGTGACCGATCCGCAGGGTCTCATCAACCCGGTTCAGCCATTCACCTCGGCCTGCACTGGCTGTCATGTGCAGAAGTCCGCTGCAGCGCACGCGTTATCGAACACTAACCAGCTCGGTGAGGCCTGCGCGGTTTGCCATGACTCCGGCGCCGCTTTCGACGTCGATAAAATGCATGCGCAATAGTGACGCGCGACTAATTACCAACATGTCTCTGGCGGCCGCCGTGGTTCTTCTTTCCACGGCGGCCGTCGTGGCTCAGAATCCTGAATTCGCAGGCTCGGAGAAGTGCGCCGCCTGCCACGACGAAATCTCCAAAGCCTTCGAGAAGAATCCCCATCACGCACTGGAAACAGATAAGCACAGGGGACACGCAGGGTTTACCTGCGAAGCGTGCCACGGGCCAGGGGCGAAGCACGCGGATTCTCTGGCGGCGGCCGACATCCGCAATCCCGCGAAGCTGGAGGCCGGCGCGCAGAATCAGCTGTGCCTTACCTGTCACCTCAACGAGCGCACCCCGGTGGGACGCATCGCCAGCGGCCACGCCAAAGACGGGCCCGGTTGTCTCACCTGCCATTCCGTCCACGGAACCGGCAACAAACCGATGCTGGTGCGCCGCGCTCCGGAAGTGAATGCATTGTGCGCCGGATGCCATCAATCGGTGTGGGCGAGTTTCCAGCGGCCGTACACGCACCGGCTGCCGCAAGGCGCCATGTCCTGCGTGGATTGCCATAATCCGCACGGCAGCACGACATTCGATACCCAGCGCACCGCCTTCGCCAATGAGCCGGGATGCGTGCGCTGTCACGGCAACCTGCGCGGGCCGTTTACTTACGAACACGCTCCGGTACGCCTCGAAGGATGCGCCGCTTGTCATGAGCCGCACGGCTCGGCAAATCCGCGGATGCTCACTCGGCATGAAGTGCGCTTCGTGTGTCTGGAATGCCACTCCCAACTGCCGGCCGGATTCTCAACGACGCCCCGTCAGACCATCGGCACTGTTCCCGCGTCGTTTCATGACCTGCGCAGTCCGCGCTATCAGAACTGCACGGTGTGCCATGTGAGAATACACGGCTCATACGTGGACGGGACCCTGCTGCGATGAGAATTCGACATTGGTTTTCATTACTCGCGTTCGCGGCTCTGCCGGCGATCGCTCAGGATGCGCAACAGGCGCAACCCGCGCAGTCAACGCCGCCCGCGGCCGCGCCCGCCGCCCCGGCGCCCGCCGCTCCGGACAACCTGATCACCGGCAGCGTCGAAGTGGGCTATCGCTGGATACCCAGCCTCAACGGCAACAACGACGTCTATCGCAGCACGGTGGATCTGAACGAAGGATTGCGGCTGATTAACCTCGATCTCAGCGTGCAGCCCGTGAAGCGGCTGTTCGACCGGTTCGAGGTGCAGGCCAACTCGTGGGGCGATCCCTACAACACGCTTCGCATCGACGTGGAGAAAAACGGTGCGTATAACTTCACCGCGGACTACAGTAACACGGCCTTCTTCAATTTCCTGCCCTCGTTCGCCAACCCTGGCCTGAGCGCGGGATCGCTGCTGACCGAGAGCAGCTACAACAGCCAGATCCGCAACGCCGACGCGGAGCTGGATCTGCTGCCGGGCCACTGGTTCAGCCCCTATGTCGCATGGTCCACCAATTCGTGGAATGGAACGGGCCTCACTGATTTCACGCTGCCCCCGAACAACTACCCGGTGTTCACTTCGATCAGCGATCGCACCATGAACTTCCGCGGCGGCGTTCAGCTCGAGACGAAGCTGTTCCATGTGGTACTGGAACAGGGTGGGACGACGTTCAAAGACGACCAGGGCGCTTCGCAGAATCAGCTCAGCAACGGCGACTTCCCGGTCCTCTATCTCGGCGAACAGCTCAACCTCAGCGCATTGAGCGAGCTGTACCGCGTGCGTGGCGATTCCATCTATACCAAAGCGCTGATCGCCTCCGACCCGCTGCCATGGCTCAGCGTATCGGGCCAGTTCCTGTACTCCCAACCGAACCTGACCACGAACTACAGCGCGTTCACGCAGGGCAACCTGTTTCTGCCCGACGCATTCGCTTTCTTCAGCTCCGGCCAGGACATCGCCACTGCCGACGCGCAGATGCCGCACACCACGGCGTCCTTTACGGCGGATGCCCGCCCCACGCGCCGCCTGCGTATTGTCGAGAACTGGATGACCGACCGCCTGCACGATGCCTCCTCGTCGCTGCTGGCCGAGCAGTATCTGATGGCTGGCTCGTCTCCGTTCGTCGCGGGCAATCCCGGCACGGACCGGCTGGTGCTGAACGACAACCGCCAGGAGGTGGACGTCTACTACGACCTGCTCCCGAACCTTACCCTGCGCGGCGGCGAGCGCTACGAGTGGGGAGATGCCACGGTGCGCACCACGCCGCTTTCGGAAGCGCCCCTCGAATCCGCTACGCTCAGCCGGAACACCGGACTGGCCGGAATCAGCTATCACCTGAAGCAGCAACTGCGGTTGTCGGGAGATTTCGAGGCAGCCTCCACGAATCACGCGTTCTTCGACACCAGTCTGTGGAACTACTGGAAGGTGCGCGCGCGCGCGCAGTGGGATTTCCTGACAAGCTTCCGCCTGAGCGGCGATTTCTTCGAGCTGCACAACAGCAATCCCGATCCGCAGGTGAATCTCACTTTCCTCAGCCGCGCCACTTCGGCATCGCTCGCCTGGAGACCGCACGACGGCCATAACATCAGCGTGCTGCTCGACTACACCCGCTCCAACATCAACTCGAACGTGTTCTATCTGATTCCGCAAACGTTGTCGCCCGCGGATTCGATCTATCTGGAGAACGGTAACACGGCGACCGCGCTGATCGATCTGGCGCCCAGGGCAATGCATGGCGTCGCACCGAGGCTTTCTTTCGGAGGCTCGCTGTTCACCTCCGCCGGGAGCCGGCCGACCAACTATTATCAGCCCATGGCGCGGTTGTCGATTCCGCTGGTTCATGGAATCGCGTGGAACTCGGAGTGGCGCTGGTACAGCCTGTCCGAGCAGATCTACGCGTTCGAGAACTTTCGCTCGAACCAGATCCTGGTCAGCCTGAAGTACACGCGATAGTGGCAGGCGCGGCGTGGTAGGGACGGGCAGATTCGAACTGCCGACCTGTCGCTTAGGAGGCGACCGCTCTATCCATCTGAGCTACGTCCCCGCGGTTGCTGCTCACATTTTAGCAGGAGCACTTTCGGCGGCCCATCGCCGCAGCCCTTTGCGCCCAATATCGGTGCGGTAGTGCATGCCCTCGAAGTGGATCTTCGCAACATCGTCGTAGGTGTTGCGAATCGCCGAGGCAAGATCGGGCCCTGAGGCGGTGACGCCGAGCACGCGCCCGCCGGCGGTCAGCAAGCCGTGCATCTCGAGTTCGGTTCCAGCCTGAAACACGGTTCCGTGCGTCACGTGCTCAATGCCGCTGATGAGGTCTGCACGGCGCGGCGTGCGAGGGTAGCCCTCGGCGGCGAGCACAACGCACACCGACGGTTCCTCTTTCCACTCGAGTTTCTGATCGCGCAGGTTGCCGGCCGCGGCCGCGACAAGAGCGTTGGTAAAGTCGCCGTGCAGGCGATGCATGAGCGGCTGCGTCTCGGGGTCGCCGAGCCGGACATTGAACTCCAGCACCTTCGGCCCCTCCGCCGTCATCATCAGCCCCGCGTACAGAAAACCGACGAAGGGATTCCCTTCTTCGCGCATGGCATCGACCGCGGGCCGGAGCAGTGTGTCGGCGATAACGCCGGCCTGCTCCGTCGACAGAATGCGGCCGTCCGAGTAGGCGCCCATGCCGCCGGTGTTGGGCCCTTTGTCGCCATCGAACACCGCCTTATGGTCCTGGGTCGCTTCGAGCGGAAGGATGTCCGTGCCGTCGCTCAGGACGATGAAGCTCACCTCCTCGCCCTCCAGAAACTCCTCGATCACCAGGCGGCCGCCGGCGGCCATGAGCCGGGTGATGCCCTGCTCGGCTTCCGCGCGGTCCTGCGCAATGATGACGCCCTTGCCGCCCGCGAGCCCGTCGGCCTTGAGCACCAGTGGAAAGCGGAAGCTTCGCAGCTCGTCGAACGCGCGGCCGGCTGAGTCCACTGTCACGAAGCGGGCGGTAGGAATGCGCCAGCGCTGCATGAATTCCTTCGCGAACGACTTGCTGCTTTCGAGGCGCGCCGCGGCCTGGGACGGACCGAGTATGGTGCACTGCCGCGCGCGAAAACGATCGACGATACCGTCTGCCAGCGGGGCTTCCGGACCGACCACCGTGAGATCGACGTTCAGAGATTCGGCCAGCGCGAGCGGGTCGGTTGCCGGATAGCAGGAAGCGATCTGGGCCATTCCGGGATTGCCGGGCGTGGCGAATACCTCGTTGCCCAGGGTTTGAGCGAGCTTCCAGCACAAGGCGTGCTCGCGGCCCCCGCTTCCGATCACCAGAATCTTCAGATTGATCTCCTTCCCGGCGCGTCGAGCCCCAGGGAGCAGGCATCCGGAAGGCCTGCGCTACCATGATACAAGTGGCGGGGTCGGGGCATTACGACGTCGTTGTCATAGGCGCGGGGCACGCCGGCTGCGAGGCGGCACGGGCCTGCGCGCGCATGGGCGCACGCACCGCCATGGTCACGATGAACCTCGACCTGATCGCCCAAATGTCCTGCAATCCGGCTATCGGAGGTATCGCCAAGGGTCATCTGGTGCGCGAGGTTGACGCGCTCGGCGGCGTGATGGGCGAAGTGGCCGACGCAGTGGGCATCCAGTTCCGGCTGCTCAATACCAGCCGAGGACCAGCGGTGTGGTCGCCGCGGGCGCAGTGCGACAAGAAGCAGTACCGCATCCACATGCGGCAGGTCCTTGAACGAGAGCCAAACCTGCGGATCCTGCAGGCCGAGGTGGCGGGACTGCAACTCGACGGGCCTGCCGGCGATTCCCGAGTGACAGGAGTGCTACTGCGCGACGGGCGGACTATCAGCGCAGACGCAGTGGTGGTGACCACCGGCACTTTCCTGAACGGTTTAGCGCACGTTGGTGAGATGAAGTACAGTTGCGGCCGAAACGGCGAGGCTCCGTCGAATCTTCTTGGCGACCAGCTGAGGACGAGTGGCCTCGCCTGGACTAGGCTGAAGACCGGGACGCCGCCGCGCCTCGACGGCCGGACCATCGAATGGGGCCGCTTTGAAGAACAGCGCGGTGATGAGCATCCGACTCCTTTCTCCTTTCTTACTAGTAAGATAGCGCGTGAACAAGTATCGTGTTATATAGCTTACACTTCTGAGGAGACGCTGCGGATTCTGCGAGACAGCATCGCGCGCTCGCCATTGTACAGCGGCCAGATCGAAGGGATTGGGCCCCGCTATTGTCCCTCGATCGAGGACAAGGTGGTCAAGTTCCCGGACAAGACCCGGCATCAGCTCTTTCTTGAGCCGGAGGGCCTGGACACGTACGAGGTCTACGTGAACGGCATGTCGACCAGCATGCCCATTGATGTGCAGCAGGCTGTCGTGGCGTCGATACCCGGCCTGGAAAACGCCGAGATGATCCGGCCTGGGTACGCGATCGAGTATGATGCCGTGGATCCGCGGGAGCTGAAGCACACACTCGAGGTGAAGAGGATTGCGGGCCTGTTCCTGGCTGGCCAGATCAACGGGACATCGGGGTACGAGGAGGCAGCCTGCCAGGGACTGATCGCCGGGATGAATGCCGCCTGCAAGCTGGCTGGCCAGGAACCTGTCGTGATCGGGCGCACGGAAGGGTACACGGGCATTCTGATCGACGATCTGGTGACGAAGGGCGCGGACGAACCGTACCGCATGTTTACATCGCGGGCGGAGTTCCGGCTGCATCTGCGCATCGACAACGCCGACGAGCGATTAACGCCGGTGGGCCGGCGCGTTGGTCTGGTGAGCGATGAACGATGGGCGGTGTACGAGGCCAAGCGGCGGCAAAAGCGCCTGTTCACCGCGCTGCTGGAGCAGCAAAGGATCGTGCCGGATCTCTTTCCAGGCTTGGGGCTGGCCGATGACGACAGGCCCACGTTGCTGGAGTGGTTACGGCGTCCTGAGGCCAGTGCGCTCGCGCTCTCGGCCTGGCTGGAGAAGACAACCGGCGAGCGGCCCGTTCAGGGTCTGCTGACGACCCTCGAGACAGGCGCACGGTATGCCGGTTATATCGCGCAGCAGGAGCGGCAAGTGGCTCGCTTACGGGACTCGGAGCGCCGCAGGATTCCAGGCGGGCTGGCGTATTCCGCTGTGCCGGGGCTGTCCACCGAGGTCCGGCAGAAACTTGAACGCGTGCGGCCTGAGACCATTGGTCAGGCTGCCAGGATCCCCGGAGTGACGCCGGCGGCTATCGCTGTTTTGGACGTTTACCTCAATCTTGCCCCGGCAACGAAGTAGTCCCAGCAACGGTGGTAATTTTAGCGAACTGCTCAGGCGCCATCTCACCGGCATTGTAGAACTCACGCCGGTCCAGATCACCGCGCTGGAGCGGCATTATACGGCTCTGGAGCGCTGGAATCGCGTCATCAATCTCACGTCGATTCGCAACCTGGAAGACGCAGTCCTCCGGCATTACTGCGAATCGCTGTTCCTCGGCAGGGTGCTGGGGGATCGCGGGTGGGGCGGCCGGATACTCGATTTTGGCTCGGGTGCGGGCTTTCCCGGATTTCCGATCGCGGTGCTCCGGCCGGATTGGCAGGTCACGCTGCTTGAGGCGCACGAACGGAAGGGCGTGTTTCTCCGCGAATCCAGCCGGGAACAGCAGAACGTCTCGGTGCTGACAGCCAGGGGCGAGGACGTGAACGGCGAATGGGACGTTGTCGTCTCGCGTGCGGTTGCGCCGGGTGAACTGATCCCCATCGCATCGCGGCTGGCCGGGCGGGTTGGGCTGCTCGTCGGTGCGGAACTTACCGAGCCGCGGCCGCGAGGGAGCGGTCCTGCAATTGTCGAATGGGAAGAGCCGATCAAGCTCCCATGGGGAGACGGGCGCTGGGCGTTGCTGGGCATGTTCCACGTGGAACCTTAATGGGTGCTGCGTTCACAGGCGCAAACGCCTGTGTCACCAATCATGTTCCACGTGGAACCTTCCCGCCGCATGATATCCTTTCGTATTCGGTGCCATCTTGAGCAAAGTCGTAGCGGTCGCCAATCAAAAGGGTGGCGTCGGCAAAACCACAACTGCGATTAACCTTGCCGCCTCCCTCGCTGCGTGCGAGGTCCAGGTTCTCCTGATCGATTCAGACCCTCAGGGCAACGCGACCACCGGCCTCGGAATCACCAAGGGCGCCGGAAATCCAACAATCTACGACGTCATTCTCGGCCACGCCGACATCGCCTCCGCCATTGTGGCCACCGACTTCGAGGGCCTTCATATACTCCCCTCCGACCGGAACCTTGTCGCTGCAAATCTCGAGCTTGTCGATGAGGATGACCGGGAGACTCGTCTCCGCACCAGACTGGAGCCTGTACGCCAGCGCTATCCGTTCATCATCATCGATTGCCCGCCGGCCCTGGACCTCCTCACCCTGAACGCCCTCGTTGCCGCGGATTCCGTGCTCATCCCCATCCAGTGCGAGTTCTTTGCGCTGGAGGGGGTGTCGCAGTTGCTCGACACCATCGATCGCGTCCGTGCGTCCTTCGGCGCTAATTTGCGCATCGAAGGTGTCCTGCTCACCATGTTCGATGACCGCACAAATCTTACAAAACAGGTGGCGTCCGATCTGCGGGAGTTCTTCGGTGAGGAGGTCTTTCGAACCGTGATCCCGCGTAGCATCCGCCTTGCCGAGGCTCCCAGCTTTGGTAAGCCCATTCTCAGCTACGACGTCAGATCCCGCGGCGCCGAGAGCTACATACAACTCGCCAAAGAGATACTCTCACATGAGCAAACAGCACGATAAGCGCAAGGTCCTCGGCAAGGGTCTGTCTGCCCTGCTTCCGCCGAGACGCACCCAGGACGCGCCCGCCGACCCGTCGGCTGAAAACGCGGCGCCTCTGTCCAATCGCCCGTACGACCCGCGCGGAACCGTTCGCTTTATCTCCGTCCACGAGATCGACCCGAATCCCCTCCAGCCGCGCGCTCAGTTTGATCGCACCCGCCTCGAAGAGCTTGCTGCTTCCATTCGTGCGAACGGAATAATCCAGCCGCTGATCGTCCGCCGAAACGCTGGACGTTTTCAGCTGATCGCCGGCGAGAGGCGGCTACGCGCCGCCCGTGTCGCCGCCCTCGACGAGGTTCCCGTTGTAATTCAGGATTTTGCGGACGACAAACTCCTCCAACTCGCCCTCATCGAGAACATCCAACGCGAAGATCTGAATCCTATTGAGACCGCTCAGGCGTTTGAGCGCCTCGTGACCGACCTCAATCTGACGCACGAGGAAATCGCAGCCCGCACGGGCAAGGATCGAGCCACAGTCACCAACCTCATCCGCCTCCTGCGCCTTCCCGATGACATCCAACTCCTCCTGGCCGAGCGCAGGCTCGCAATGGGCCATGCGCGCGCTCTTCTCGGATTACCTGACGAACAGCAGCAAATCGAACTTGCCAACAAGGCCGCTGCCCAGGGTCATTCCGTCCGAGATGTAGAGCGGACAGTAAGACGCCTTACATCAGAAGTGGGGGCATCCAGCGAGGCACCTGAAACCGACCCAAACGTGAAGGCGGCCGTTCGGCAACTAGAGGATGCGCTCGGAACACGAGTCAGGATCCTTCAGCGCAACGACCAGCGCGGGCGCATCGAGATCGAGTACTACTCCCAGGATGATCTCCAGCGTATCTACGGGCTGATCACGCACGACCGCGAAGTCGGTTGACACCCGTCCCCACCCGCCGATACGCTGGAAAGTAGAACGCCGGTGTAGCTCAGGTGGTTAGAGCGACGGTCTCATAATCCGTAGGTCGCAGGTTCGACTCCTGCCGCCGGCACCACCTTCATTCGCAGTCTTACCGCCAAATAATCACCCAGAAAAACTATTGACTCCGAACCATTCCAGGCATATTTTAATCTTGGGTGAAGGGCCGGAATGCTCGGACCCCGAGCCTCTTGATACCAGGAGGAAGTCTATCGAGAACGAACACTTTTTCAGGGCGAATACCGATTTCCTCGACTGCGCGGGCTGAGGCCAACCAGACAGCTCCGGAAGCTATGGCTTCCTGCTGGCAGCTAATTCGCTGCACCTCTTACACCGAAGCGTTGCGTGAGCGGGTGTCGGCGTTCGCCCTGATCTGCCATTCAGCGTATCCTTTTCTCCATTGACACCGCAGTTGCCCCCTCAGTAGATTCGATTTAGTGCCGTCCCCCATCATCGAGTTCCGTGGCGTGTCCAAGACCTACGCCATTTATGACTCGCCGTCAGACCGTCTGAAGGAACTCGTCACCTTCAACCACCGCACCCTCCATCGGGACTTTCACGCGCTTCATGACGTAACGTTCGACATCGCTCGTGGCGAGACCTTCTGTATCGTCGGCGAAAACGGATCGGGCAAGAGCACCACGCTGCAGTTGCTGGCCGGCATTCTCCATCCCAGCGCCGGCGAAGTGCGGGTGCAGGGCAGAGTCGCAGCGCTTCTCGAGCTCGGCGCGGGATTCAACCCCGAGTTCACAGGACGCGACAATGTGCGGCTGAACGCAGCCATTCTTGGCTTCTCGCAGCGCGAAATCGATCGAAAATTTCGGAATATCGAGGAATTTGCGGAAATTGGCGACTTTGTCGATCAGCCCGTCAAGACATATTCCAGCGGAATGGTGGTACGGCTCGCTTTCGCCGTGGCCATTCATCTGGACCCCGACGTCCTGCTCGTCGATGAAGCGCTCGCGGTCGGCGATATTTATTTTCGCCAACGCTGCATGCGCAAGGTACACGAGCTGCGGAATCACGGCGTCACCATTGTGTTCGTCTCGCACTCGACGGCCGACGTGAAAGCCATCGGCGATCGCGCCATGTGGCTCGACCACGGGCGTGTTCGTGAAATCGGCGATACCGAGCCAGTGGTCTCGAAATATCTCGCTTCCATGGTCCGGAAGGACGCCGGCTACGTTATCCAGACGCACGGCGCAGCCGCGGAAAAAACGCCTGATTACAAGCTCCTCCGTCCTGAGCGCAGGCCTCCCGAGATTACCACTGCCCTGCCCAATATCGACCACCGCTACGGAAACGGCCGCGCGAAGTTGCTGGGCATTGAATTACTGGACCCGTCGGGCGTGCCGTTGCGCATTCTGGAACCCGGCAGCGCTATCGTCGTACGCATCAGCGCGCGCGCGCTCCAGCCGATACGGTCCCCGATTGTCGGCTTCATGATGCGCAACCATATGGGCATCGACTTTGCCGGCACGAACACGGCGCGCGAAGCGTTCGATCTGCCGCCGATGGAAGCGGGCGACATCAACACCGTGGATTTCCATCTTGCGCTTCCCGATCTCTACCCATCGACGTTCTCATTTTCTCCGGCCATCGCCGACGGCGCCCTCGAACATTACGAGATCTGCGATTGGATCGATAACGCCGCGGCGGTACAGATGAGCCGTGGCGAGCGGCAGATCTACGGCTACCTGCACCTGCCCTGTCACGTGGAGCTGAATCGGGCGCTGGGAGTTCAGGCGGCGCCTGGCGTCGCCGAGCCGGCATCCCCTGCACTCGCCGGAACGGAGACGCGCGTTGATTGAGTTCACGGGCGAGCGCGTCATCCCGGGCCAGGTGGAACGCGATCTCTGGAACGAACATCTGGCGCGCTATTTGTTCGCCGCACGGCTGGTTCGCGGGCGCGTCCTCGATGCCGGCTGCGGAAGCGGATATGGCGCAAGGGAACTGGCCCGCGCAGGTGCGAGCGTGACCGCTGTCGATATATCCGCCGAAACCGTCGCCTGGGCGAGCCATAACGAGGCCCGCGCCGGAGCCACGTTCCTGGCCGGCTCCTGCACCGCGCTTCCGTTCCGCGGGGCGTCGTTCGACGCCGTCGTGGCGTTCGAAGTGATCGAGCACCTGGCCGATCAGCCCTCGTTCCTCGCCGAGTGCAGCCGCGTTCTCACCCCCTCGGGGCTGCTCATCGTCTCGACTCCGAACACTCTGTACTACGCCGAGACGAGGAAACACGCCGGCCCGAATCCGTTTCACGAGCACGAGTTCGAAGCGGACGAATTTCGCCGCGCGCTCGAGGCCCGTTTCGCGAATGTCGCACTTCTCCTGCAGAACCGCGCGGAATGCTTCGCCTTTTACCCGCCGGAGAGCCGTGAACCTGGCGAGTTGCTCGCGGAACCAGGCGCGGATCGCCCCGAGGAGGCGAACTTTTTTGTCGCACTCTGCTCGAACGGGCCGCTGCCCGAGATCCACCCATTCGTCTTCGTCCCGCGCCTTGCGAACATCCTGCGCGAGCGCGAGCGTCACATAGAGCTTCTCGAAAACCACGTAGAGCTTCTGAAAGTTGAGGTGGCGGAGGCGCGTGCCGAGCGCGATGCCGCCATGGAACAGCTCCGCGCGGTGACTGTCGACCTCGAGAACAGCAATCGCTGGGCGCGGCAACTGGATGAGGACCTCGAGACCGCGCGCGCCTGCATCGCCACGGTGCAGGATGAGCTGGCCGCGGCGCAGCGCAGCGCGCAGGAAAAGATCGACGAGCTGGAGGCCGAGAACAACACGAAGACGGCCTGGGCGCGCAGGCTCGATGCGGAGGTGGAGGATTTGCGCGGACAGATCGCCATCGTCGCCGCGTCGCGCTGGGTTCGCGCCGGGCGCAAGGTCGGCCTCGGACCGGAGATCCCCGCGCTCGGGAAACCCGCCCAGTGAAACGCCTGCTCGCGTTCGCGCTGCGCATTGCGTATGCGGCCGCGACGCTGTTTGTCGCGCCGGTGCTCGCCGCATTCGCCGCCCTCGCCATCGCTGTTTCCGACTTGCTGCAGGCGAAAACGCCTGCTCCACAATCTCCTGACGAACGCCCGCGTACGGACTCGGCTACCATCGTTATCCCGAACTGGAATGGGCGCGAGCTGCTGGCGAAATATTTACCCACCGTAGTTGAGGCGGCCGCGGGCAATCCCGCGAACGAAGTGATCGTGGTCGATAACGGATCCACGGACGGCAGCGCCGAATTCGTACGCGGGACGTTTCCGAGCGTCACCGTTCTCGCGCTCGAGATGAACCTCGGCTTTGGCGGCGGTTGCAATGCCGGAGTTCGCGCGGCGCGCAACGATGTCGTTGTTCTGCTCAACAGCGATATGCGCGTCGAACCGGGCTTTCTGGCCCCGCTGCTCGATGCGTTCACCGACGAAAGGGTCTTCGCGGCGGCCTGCCAGATCTTCTTCTCCGACCCGAACAAGATTCGCGAGGAGACCGGACTCACACAGGGTTGGTGGAGACGCGGCGCGCTGCGAGTGCGCCACCGCGCTGACGACGCGGTCACCGGTCCGTATCCGTGCTTCTATGGCGGAGGCGGCTCGTGCGCCTTCGATCGCCGCAAGTTTCTCGAACTCGGCGGATTCGATGAGCTGCTGGCTCCCTTCTATTTCGAGGACACCGACCTCGGCTACATGGCGTGGAAACGCGGATGGAAGGTGCTCTATCAGCCGCACAGCGTGGTGTGGCACGAGCACCGCGGCACCATTGGACGACGTTACAGCAATGCGTACATCCAGGCCGTTCTGAAGACGAACCTGCTGCTGTTCTGCTGGAAGAACATTCACGAATGGCCCCGGCTCGCCGGCCATTTTCTGCACGCCTTGGCCGGCGTAGTCGCGAGCGCCGCCTTTGGCGATTCACCGGAACGAACAAATCTGCCCGGCTTGTGGCGCGCCACGCTGCGCATCGGACCCGCGCTGCGCTCACGACGGCGCGCTCGCAGCCTCGCTGTTATTTCCGATAGCGAGGCGTTTCGCCGTCCGCTGGGCGGCTTCTTTCGCGACCGATTTTCGGCGGTTTCCGATCCTTCGCCCATGCGCGTTCTCTTCGTGTCTCCGTATCCGGTGTGCCCGCCCATACACGGCGGCGCGGTGTTCATGTACAACACCATCGTCGAGCTCGCAAACCGCTGCGAGCTTCATCTGGTGATCGTGCTCGACCACGCCGAACAACGCGCCGCCCACGGCGAGATGGAAAAGCTGGCTGCATCGGTCGAGTACTTCATCCGCCGGCGGACGGGAGACCGCGAAGCCCCGCTGTTGTTGCCGCACGCCGTGCGTGAGATTGCGCATCAGGATCTGGAATGGATCATCCACCGGCAGATGTTCGCGAACGATATCGACGTGCTGCAGCTCGAGTACACCAGCATGGCGCAGTATGGCGGCGACTACCGGTGGATTGCCTGCTGCCTGTTCGAGCACGATATCTACTTCCAGTCCGTCGCGCGCTCCATCGGCAGCGCGCCCGGCAAACTGAAACCGATATACGAATACCTGCGGGCGCTGCGCTATGAACTCACCGCGCTGCCGCACTTCGATCGCGTGCAGGTGTGCAGCGAAGCCAATGCCGCTTACCTGAGGTCATTCGCGCCGCGGGTGGCCGGCCTCCTCGATGCGAAAACTCGCGCGGGGATTCACGTCGACGAGTACTGCTATACCGATGCCGGCCGGGAGCCCTTCACCATGCTGTTCCTCGGCAGCTTCCGGCACGCCCCGAACATCCGAGGCTTCGAATGGTTCGTAGCCCGCGCTCTGCCGCGGGTACTGACAACGCGGACCGAAGCCCGCGTGATCGCGGTGGGTTCGGAGATGCCGTCTCAGTTGCTGGCCGGCCATCCGCAACAAGTGGAGCTCCGTGGATATGTGCCGGATATTCGCGAGCCGTTGTCGCGCTATGCGGTCTTCATCTGCCCGGTGCTGAGCGGCTCCGGCATGCGAGTGAAGCTGCTGGAAGCTTTTGCGGCGGGCATTCCGGTGGTATCCACGGCGATCGGCGCCGAGGGGCTCTCGGCTAAAGACGGCGAATTCTGCCGAATTGCCGACCAGCCGGACCGGTTTGCACGGGCAATTCTGGAATTGTTCGATAATCCAGCGCAGGCCGCCGAAATGGCCGCCCGCGCGCGGGCCTTTGTGGAGCGGGAACGAGACTCGCACGCCATGACGGAACTGCTGGCGGGGAGTTATCGGACGGTGCTGAAACAAAAACGGAGCAGTTAGATGCAGGCTGAAAGCCCGCTCTACTGTTTTGGAGTGCGCGCTTCCCTGAGCTGCTTCGCGATTTTTTCGGCCGTGCGGGTCATCTGCTCGGGACTCGTGTTCTGCGGCTTTTCGTACGTCGACCACAGGACATTCCGCGTACGCCGGTCGACCAGGAAGACGTTGCCACGTCCACGCCCGAACGATGAGATGGGCGACGCAACGGAATTGGCCATGTCCGAAACGGCATCCGACTTATCAGCGTCTTCGTCTTTATCCTTGCTCTTCGGCGGGGCCGGTTTTGGATACAGGGCCGCCATGCGGCGTTCGAACGTCTCGCCCAGACGATCGGTCAGAATCGCGTCGGCGTTCTGCGGGTCGGCGGCTACCTGCACCACGCCCAAAGAGGTGAGGCGATTAGCCAGGTACTGATCCATACCGCCGCTCATCGGCAGAATATAAACGCTCTGCACGCCGCTGAGCCGCGCGTCCGCGGCCTGCGCCACTGCGGCGAGCGCCAAACCGAGGATACAAAACCACTTCATGCCTTCATGATAGCCTGGTTGTTTCGTGTATAAGTCGCAGAAGATCACGGTCATCATTCCGTGTCTGAATGAGGAACAGGGGATCGAGAAAGTCCTTCAGCGCATGCCGTCCTTCGTGGACGAGGTGATTGTGGTGGACAACGCGTCCACCGACCGGACGGCGGATGTCGCGCGCGCCTGGGGCGCCTCGGTGATTCACGAAGACGTGCGCGGGTACGGACGCAGTTACAAGCGCGGCTTCCGCGAAGCGACCGGCGATCTGATCGTGACGCTCGACGGCGATCACAGTTATCCGCCCGACGCCATCTCCTATCTGCTGGAGGCCTTCCTGCACCTCGAAGTGGATTTTCTGAACGCCTCGCGATTTCCCGTGCGCGATCCGCAGGCCATGAGCATGAAGCACCGGATCGGCAATCTCATGCTATCCATCGCCATGTCGGTGCTGTATTTTCGCTGGGTGCGCGACTCGCAATCGGGCATGTGGGTGTTCCGGCGGTCGATCCTGCGCCACATGAACCTGGTGGCCGATGGCATGGCGTTCTCCGAGGAGATCAAGATCGAGGCATTACGGAACCGCGGCATCCGTTTCGCGGAAATCTCGATTCTCTACACATCGCGGCTGGGCGAAATCAAGCTGAACCCGTGGCGTGACGGGCTGGCCAACCTGTTGTTCCTGATCCGGAAGCGCTTCTCGGCGAAGGGGCCCGGGTTGCTTTCGTGGTGACGGCGATCATTCCCACGTGGAACCACGCGGACCTTCTCCGCGCCGCGCTCGAGTCCCTGCGTGGGCAGACCTGCCCGCCTGGCGAGATCATCGTCGTCGATAACGCCAGCACGGATAACTCTGTGGAGGTAGCGCGAGCGGCAGGGGCGCGCATCATCTCCATGCCTCGAAACCGGGGCTTCGCGTGCGCCGTGAATGCGGGCATACGCTCAGCGGGCGGGCATCTGATCGCTATCGTGAATAACGATGTCGAGCTCGACGCCCGCTGGGTGGAGCTGATGGCGCGGGAACTCGAGGGCGGTGGTTACGGGTTCGCCACGGGCAAGCTCTTCGACGCGGCGCGCGAGGGCATCCTCGATGGCGCGTGGGACGAAGTCTGCCGCGGCGCCTGCGCCTGGCGATGTGGGCATGGCCGGCCCGATGCACAGGTCTGGAACCGCAAAACGAAGATTCGTGCCGCTCCGTTTACCGCGGTCCTGTTCCGCGCCGAGGTATTTCAGCAAGCAGGATTACTCGACGAGAGCTTCGAGTCGTATCTTGAAGATGTCGAGTTCGGCATCCGGTGTGCAACAAAAGACATTGAAGGCATCTATGTTCCTGACGCCACTGGCCGCCACCGTGGCAGTGCGACATACGGGAAGTGGAGCCGTGACACGGTTCGACTGATATCCCGTAACCAGGTTTTTCTCGTTGCGCGCCATTTTCCCGGACGCTGGTTACTAAGTCATGGATATCAGGTTTTGCTTGCGCAGACGTTGTGGGGATTCGTCGCCATGCGTCACGGGCATTGGTTCTCGTGGCTGCAGGGGAAGATAGAAGGCGCGCGGCGCTATAAAACTTTGCGGCGAATACCGGGGGCGGCATCAGCCCAACGTGTGCAGGCGATGCTCAGGGATGGTGATGACGCGATCAGGAGGCTCCAGAAAGAATCTGGCTTCGACCTTTTCTGGCGCATCTATACTCTGCTGACATGAGCAGCCTGACTGTAATTGTGGTCACATACAATTCGGCTCGCACCATAGCATCCTGTCTGGACTCATGCCGAGGACTCGACACGATTGTCGTGGACAACGCCTCGTCCGACAGCACGGTGGAGCTGGTGCGGCAGTATCGCGCCGTGCGGCTGATTGCGAATGCCTGCAACCGCGGTTTCGCCGCGGCGGTGAATCAGGCCGTCGAGCAGTGCGACACCGGGTTTGTTCTGCTGCTGAATCCCGACGTGGTCCTGCTGACGGAGCCAGACCCATTAATGGCTGTCTGCACCGGGCAAGTCGCGGCAACGGCGGGTCAACTGGTGGATGAAAACGGGGATCCGCAGGCTGGCTTCACTATCCGGCGCTTTCCCACGCCGGCAGCGCTCGTTCTGGAAGTGCTCGGCGTCAACCGCTTGCTGCCCTGGAATCCCGCAAACCGCTCTTACCGTTATAAAGACAGAAACCTCGAAGTGCCTGGAGAAGTCGATCAACCAGCAGGCGCGTTCCTCCTGTTTCGGAGAAACATATGGGAAACCCTGGGGGGTTTTGACGAAGATTTCTTTCCGGTGTGGTTTGAGGATGTGGATTTCTGCAGACGCATCTGGCAATCCGGGTACAGTATCGTGTACGTGCCGGCGGTGAAGGCGAGACACACAGGGGGCGAAAGTGTGCGTTCTCTCGCACGAAGCTGCCGGGAACTGTATTGGTATGTTAGTCTTCTAAGGTACGCGTCAAAGCGCTACGGTGCGCTCAGCTTCCGGCTGGTGAGCTCCGCGGTGGCCGTTGGAGCCGCCATTCGCGCGCTTATCGGCATTCCACGAAGAAGGGGTTTTGAACTGGCCGCGACGTACGCGAAAGTACTTCAGATAGCCGTCAGATGTTTGGTCTCCGGCGCCGCCGGGATTGAGGGATTGTCATTCTCTCCATGCCTGGCCGAAGCCGGGAACGGCTCCGGAGAGGTTACACCCAGGGCAGGGAACACTACGAACAGAAACGAGCTTCATGTCCTCTAAAGATCGGGTGTCCGTTACGATCGTGACCTACAACAGCGGCCGTTTTATCCGCCGCTGCCTTGAATCGGTGCTCGCCCAGAGATATCCGAACAAAGAGATCATAGTCATCGACAACGCCTCCACCGACGGAACGACAGACATACTGGAGCTGTTCGAAGACCGCTGCCAGATCGTCTGCAACGACGAGAATATCGGTTTCGCGGCGGCGCAGAATCAGGCCATCGCGCTCTCCAGCGGCTCGTGGGTTCTGACGCTGAATCCCGACGTGCTGCTGCTGCCGAACTTCATCCAGAGTCTGGTGGATACCGGCAACATGGACGAGCAAGCCGGCACGGTTTGTGGAAAGCTCCTGGCCATTCTGGCCACGTTCGATCTTCCGGAGCGCCCGCTGGTGGATTCCACGGGAATCTATTTCACGCCGATGCTGCGGCATCTCGATCGCGGCAGCCAGGAACTCGACAATGGCCACTACCTGAACTACGAGTATGTGTTCGGCGCCACGGCCGCGGCGGCGCTGTATCGTCGCAGCATGATTGAAGATGTCGCCATCGACGGCGAGTTCTTCGACTCCGATTTCTTCGTGTACCGCGAGGATGCCGACGTCGCCTGGCGCGCGCAGTTGATGGGCTGGCGCTGCATCTACACTCCGCACGCCCGCGGCTATCATGTCCGCAGCGTGCTGCCGGGCAAGCGGCGGGCGCTGCCGGCTGAAATCAACATGCACTCGGTGAAGAACCGGTTCCTGATGCGCATCAAGAACATGACCGGTCATCTCTACTGGCGCAACTGGCTGTCCATCACCGCGCGCGATCTGACCGTGCTCTGTTGCTGCGTGCTGCGGGAGCAGAGCTCGCTGCGGGCGTTCTTCTATGTGCTGCGAAACTGGCGGCGCGTGATGGAGAAGCGGCGGGAGATCATGAACCGCAAGCGCGTCAGCGATAGTTATATCGCCAGTTGGTTCTCCTACCGTCCGGTGAGCAAACCGGCGCGCGTCAAGGCCCCCGCTCTGACCCGTTCCCGCACCGTGCGAGGATAGGGCGGGAGGCTCCAACCGCTGCGCATCGCCATCGCCGGCACTCGCGGCATTCCGGCAAATTACGGCGGCTTCGAGACATTCGCGGAGGAACTGTCCACCAGACTCGCCGCTCGCGGCCACGACGTGCGGGTCTATTGCCGGTATCGCTGGTCGGAACCCGAATGGCGTGGCGTCCACCTCACTTATCTGCCCACTCTGCGTTATAAGTACCTCGACACGATTGCGCACACATTCCTCTCCACGCTGCATCTGGTGGCGCATCCGGTTGACGCGGCGCTCTACTGCAACGGCGCGAATGCGCTTTTCACGGCGTGGCCGCGGCTGCTGCGGATTGCCGTTGCGCTGAATGTCGACGGCCTCGAACGGAAGCGGAAGAAGTGGAACGCTCTGGCGCGCGGCTGGTATCTGATGTCAGAGTGGCTGTCGACGTTTTGTCCGTCGCGCGTGGTAACCGACGCGGCCGAGATCGCCGCTTACTACGGCAAGCGCTGGTCGAAGAAGACGGTGTTCATCCCCTATGGCGCGGAGGCCGGGGCTGTGGCCAGCACCGGCGAGGTCGAGCGGCTCGGGCTTGAACCTCGCCGCTATTTCCTCTACGTCAGCCGCATGGAGCCGGAGAACAATGCGCTGCTGGTGCGCGAGGCCTTCGAAAAGGTGGACACGCCGCTGCGACTGGCTCTCATTGGCGATGCGCCGTACGCGCAGGAGTACATCCGCCGCGTTCGCGATACGAAGGACGCGCGCATCGTGATGCCGGGCGCGATTTACGGCCAGGGCTACCATGAGCTGCAGTCCTGGTCATTCGCGTACATTCACGCCACCGAAGTGGGCGGCACGCATCCGGCCCTGATCGAGGCGATGGGCCGCGGCGCGCTGGTGCTGTATCTCGACACGCCCGAGAATGCCGAGGTGGCGGGCGGCGTGGGCCTTCCGTTCGTGCACTCGAACGCTCGGCGCAGCGGATGCGCGAAGCGCTCGACATGACGGACGAGCAGCGTACGGACTTCGGGAGGCGCGCCATGGAGCGGGTGCGGGAACGCTACAGTTGGGACGCGGTGACCGATGCGTACGAACGGTTGTTCCAGGAGATGACGAAGTGAGTTCCGAACGTGAGATTCTCGCGTCGCTGCACCTGGCGGTTCTTGCTCCGCTGGCGGCGACGTACCTCGAGTGCAGGGCCCAGGAAGTCAGCGCGGTGCTGAAGAACGATCCGGCCGCGCGGCTCGCCTGGTGCACGATTCCGCTCGAGATTTACGGCGATCTGCCGGCGGGCATCGCCTCGAGCTGGGTATTTGTCCTGCGGGCGGGGTGTACGTCGGGCGCCGAGCGCCACCCCAACAGCATTCAGCGAGTGATGTCGATCGCCGGGCATGCCGACATGCAGACGTGGAATGGCGAACGCTGGACTTCAAACGTGCTCCGGAGTAAAGCCGACCTGCCGCTCGAAGAACGCTGGCTCTCCATTCCACGGAGTGTCTGGCACAGGCCGGTGATGGGAGAGGTTGATTGGGTTGTCGTGTCGTTTCACACCGCGTCGGACTGTGAGTTGATCGAAGAGCTTACCATCGACGATGAGCAACCGGATCGTGGCAGCCGCGATGCGAGGGTCTATGCGGGACGCGAGACGCGGTAGCGAAGCTAAGGACAGTGCGCGCTGATCTGGCCCTCGACGCTGGTATACTCCTGCGGGGTGTCAAGCGCCTGGACGGCGGCGGCTGTTAATCGCTGAAAGACATCCGCCACGCGCGACCGGATAGTGTTCTGGGTAGCCTGAAACTGCGCTTTCGGAAGCCATGAGGTGGGGTTCACCAGTATGGCGGCGAACTGCGCGTCCCTGCGGAGCTCCGCATCCATGCGCGACAGGATCTGCTCGTTGTCCTTAACGTGCTTCTGTTCGTGTAGCAGCCAGATTCCTCGCGCGCACGCACTCAGATCGGACGCAAGGCGAATCTCCTGGCTGAGCGCGAGACTGAGGGCGCCTGTACGGAAGCGGAACTCCGTGTCCTTGTTTCGGGTTTCCCACTGCAGGGCAGTTTGATCGCTGTGGATCGCAGGCGTCGTAAGACCCACGATTATGTGCCCTGAAGGCGCGGTGATTCCCCGCGCCTGGGCCAGTTGCGCAATTCTGGCGCGAGCATCGAGAACCGGACCCGTAGCGGGACTTTTCGTGACAGATATCGTCAGCGGCATCCGTACATAATCGCACGATGCAGCGCGGGGCTCATGCGCGCGACGAAGCGGCCTGTTCCATCGCCTGGCGCAGCTTGCCGGATGCCATGCGTCCCCAACGGGCTACCTGACGGCGGCGGTGCGGGGGCATGGTGTCCACCGCTGCCTTGCATTCCGTGAAAGCCTGGCCGGCCTCGACAGCCCGCGCCAAAGCCAGCAAAGCCTCGCCGTGATAATAGAGCCCTTCAGGATCGTACGGCCGCCGTTCCACGTACCTGGCCAGCGCCGCACAGGCCTCATCGGGACGGGATGCACTCAGATACGCCCGGCCCAACTCGCGCCATACCTCATGCGAACCGCATTTGTCGTCGAGTGCGGCGGCCCTGCTGAGAAAGGCGATCGCCTCCTCGGCCTTACCTTCCTCGAGATCGATCTTCCCGAGCTGGAAGAACGGATCCGCCTCGCGACTGTCGATTTCGATGGCCCGCTGAAATCGCCGCCTCGCCTCATCGTACTGATGTCGATCCTGGTAGATGAGCCCCAGTTGGTAATGCGCATCCGCGTCGCTGGGATTGAGGGTGGCGATCTCCAGTTGCTGCCGGAGATGCTGCCGGCTACGCAGGCCGCCGCCAAGCTCGCGCACGTTCGATCCAATGTTCGAGCCCGCGAGGAGGTAATAGCCGTAAAACAAAACCAGGGGGGACGCGAGAAAGTACCCGGAGGAGCCGATGGCCGTTACGCCGGCAGCGACGGCGAACGCAATCCCTATAGCGATCGTCGCCGTGGCCGCGGACGCCGCATAACCGATGCCCCAGATCGTTCTGGCCGAACACGCGGCCATCGCCATGAACCAGAGCAACGCCAGCACACCCGCAACAAGCAGAAAGACCCGGCGAGAGCCGCCGATGGCCATCAGCGCCGCAAGCGGCAGACACACCGCGGCGGACGCCAGCAGCGCGCAGGTCAGCATGGCCGCATAATCTCTGCGCAGCAGCACTCCGAAGCTCTCGTGCCCGCGCCAGAACGTGGCCGCAAGAATCGCGCCCGGCACAAAACCGACGGCGAGGACAATCAGAGCTTTGAACACCATGCCGGGGTGGAACGCGCCGCGGGCGGCCAGGAGCCCGGTGAAAGCAGCGGCTGCAGCAAGGACGGCAAACCAGAGCCGGCCTTCATCGATGGTGCGGCTGGCCGCTTTCGTCGGCTGCCAGTAAAAGCGCAATAGCAGCGAGATCTGTTGCCGAACCATCGACTATTCTATCGTCCTGCTGGCCGCACAGCTTTATTATGCAGGCTAAAAGCCTGCTCTACTAATGAAGGTGAGCTTTTCAGGGAGTCGAAGCTGGGTCGAGGTCTCGCTGGGCCAGATCGCGCGCAATTTTCGCGCGGTTACCGATACCGTGGGACCTGCGGTGGAGGTGATGCCTGTGGTGAAGGCCGACGCCTATCGCCACGGCGCCGTTGCGGTATCCGGCAGGCTGGTGGCCGAGGGCGCGCGCTGGCTGGCGGTGAGCAGCGTGGAAGAAGGCGCCGCACTGCGCGATGCGGGCATCGGTTCGCGCATTCTGGTGATGGCCGACTTCCTGCCAGCCGAGCGCTCCGGCCTGCTCGATTACTCGCTCACGCCGGTGATCCATTCGCTCGATGGGATAGGGGAGTGGAACCGGCTTTGCGTTGAGCGGGACACCACAGCCCCGTATCATCTGAAGGTGGACAGCGGCATGGGCCGGCTCGGCACGCGGCAGCGGGCGGCGGAAATCGCGCGGGTGATCGAGGCGAATCCGTGCGCGCGGCTGGAAGGCATCATGACCCACTTTGCCTCTGCCGCGAACTACAGCAGCACGCAGACCGAAGACCAGATCCAGACATTCGAGCGGGTGCGAGAGGAGCTGGCGCAGCTCGGCATTCGGCCGCAGTATGTGCACCTGTCGAGCACCACCCCGATTGCCTACGGCCGGCGCGAGGCGTGGGGCGGGATGGTCCGTCCGGGACACGCCATCTACGGGTACATCTCGACGGTGGCCAGGGGCACGGCGCCGCCGCGTCTGCTCGCGGTGCGGCCGGCGCTCACGTGGAAGGCCGCGGTGCTGGCGGTGAAGGAGATTCCGCAGGGCGCTCTGGTGGGCTACGGAGGCATGTTCCGCGCCGTGGCGCCAATGCGCATTGCCGTGCTGGCGGCCGGTTATGCCGACGGCATTCCGCACCGGTTGTCAAACAAGGGGCGGGTGATCGCGGCGGGGAAAGCCGTGCCCATCCTTGGCGCGGTTTCGATGGATCTCACCACAATCGATGCGACTCAGGCGCCGGCGCTCAAGCCGGGGGACGCAGTCACGCTGCTGGGGACGGAGGGCGAGACGACGATCGACGCGCAGGGGATTGCCCGGGTGGCGGGGACTATTTCGTACAGCGTGTTGTGCGGGATCAGCGCGCGGGTCAAGCGGGTGTATGTGGAGTAGGGGTGGAAAGTTAGCTGGACGTCCAGATTTCTGACTCGAGCGCGTTCGCTTCGATGAACTTCGTGCGAATGCCGGCGTCGAGCGCCCGGCGCTGCATCATAACATGCACGTGCTCGCAGGGTAGCTCGTTCACCTTGCCGCCCTTTCCGTGCAGCCGGACCAAGCCACGGCGTTTCTTCATCTTGAGTGCTCCACCTTCATGGCCACGACCGCGCCGACGCGGGCAAAGGTCCAGCTCGTTCAGCGCGATAAGCGCAATCACGGAGAGACCCATGAGCGTCGAGGCATCGATTGTGCCAGGAACGAGGGCCGCCGTCAAACTTACTATTGACGTATGCGCATACTGTAGGTACACTTCTATGTGATGGTCAATAACGGAGCCGGACCAGCGAAGACTACGCTTTATATGTCAGTAGAATTACAGAGTCTTGTGAAGGAGATTAAGAAACTTTCTGGTTCAGAAAGTATGGCGACCGCGCTGACGGTCGCTGCGCGTGAATATGTGGACAAACGAAGGGAGATTACAAACGGGTTCGAACTCATTCCCGTCGTCGGATTTTTCGAAGGCAAGCACACACTTGAAAAACGCGTGTTTACTGGGCGCTGGCTTATCCATCGGATAGCTCTCTTAGCCCTGACGGCCCGTTCCTTCGTTATGCAGCCGCTCTTTCCGAACGGGCAACTGGGTATTGCTGACATGGGAAAATTTTGAGCCGCTGCCGACTGGCAGCGAAGCTTATCCTCTTGTCACGGCCTACAACTCACTTGATGTGATGAGAAACGACAACAACGTTCCGAAAGAAATCGTCGAGCACCTGCTCGGGCTCGAAGCAGAGAAGAGGTGGGAGATTTGACACTGCGATGGGGTTTATTAGTACTCGCCGTACTAATAACAGGCGGAGTGATTTTGATTTGGAAGAACGAAAGTGCACGGCGACGGAGCCGCGAATGGTGGGGTATAAATGGCGCAGCAGTCACGCTAATGGTCTGCAACGCTATGGTCGAGCTTGCTGTACATCAAGCGAAGAAGTTGGTTGATAGAAGGACTTATGAAGCTTCCTGAGAACCGCAGCGGGGCTAGCCTTGCCCATGCTCTCAAGCAGAACTCAGCATCCAGGACAATGGCTGACGGACTCACGAAGGCAAGCGGGATGCATTCTGGCAGGGGCGCAAGCTTGAACGCAAACTCATCAAAGAAACAGCACACGACGCTGCAGGATGCAATACAACCTTCAGAATTATAAAGAGCATCTTAAACGGATGGGGCCAATGACCCTCTGTCCTCACTGTCAGTACGAGTACGACGAGGATAATGACACGCAACCATGCTGTATTTGCTGTGGGCATCCGATTTGCTGCGGATGCACCAATAGAACGACATACGAGCAAGGTATCCTCGATGATAGTTCGTTTGATGTTCCGTTCGAGTAACAACACCCGCGATTAGCAACGAAGATAAAGCTCACGGATCGTCTCGCCGCATTGCCGGCCCTGACGTGGAAGGCCGCGGTGCTCGCGGTGAAGGAGATTCCTCGGGGCGCGCTGGTGGGCTACGGCGGCATGTTCCGCGCGAGAGCTTGCCGTGCTGTCGGCTGGTTATGCCGATGGCATCCCGCACCGGTTGTCGAACAAGGGGCGGTGATCGCGGCGGGGAAAGCTGTGCCCATCCTTGGGCGGTTTCAATGGATCTGACGACGATCGATGCAAGCCAGGCGCCGGCGCTCAAGCCGGGGCACGCGGTCACGCTGCTGGCGACGGAGGGCGAGACGACGATCGACGCCTAGGAGATCGCGATGCGGCGGGGACGATTTCGTACAGCGTGTTGTGCTACATCAGCGTTCGGATGAAGCGGGTGTATGTGGAGTAACATGCAGGCTGAAAGCCTGCTCTACTGTCCTCGGTCGGAAGTAGAGTAGGCGATCTCGCCTGCACGTAATTGGGCAGTGCTCGGTTGATGCACTTACACGTCAAGGTTGCGGACGTCCAGCGCGTTCTCTTCGATGAACTTGCAGCGTCGGTTGCCACGCTTGTCAATTATGGGACTTGGCGCAACCAATCATCTAGATACTGCTCGAGTCTTTCGATTTCAGAGTCCGGTAGTACATTTCCGTGCGCAATGACGTTCCGCGACCGCTCCAGCTCGTCAAGGCGGACCTTGACCCAAGCTTGGGTTGGGAACAGATCTTCGAAGTCCTGCCATTCCTTCACGATAATCGAGGCAAGGTCACCGAACAGGGTGTAGTTGATGTCGGAGCCTATTGTCGCTTGGTGCCACTTGTTTTCTTCGATATCTTTCTTCTTCTGTTCTACTCGCTTTTTGACGTTGTCTGGAGCAGACGACCACCACGTCGCACCCTTGCGTTCTGTCATCCTCTGCGACACGAGCTCGCGCGCGGAGTTTTCGAAGCAGAAGAACAGGCTGTAGACATAGGTCATCTTTTGGGCACGATCTGTAAGTTCCCTGCTGAAATATTCGTTGTACCTGCCGAGGAATGCGCCTTCCGGAGTTGGCGTCGCAGCCACAAGTTCCCCCGCCTCTTCCCTTTGAGCAATATCGGCGCTTAAGAGGATACCTTTGAATACTCGGGCATGAAGCGCGTCGACGAGGTCAGCATGTTCTGACTTCATAACAGATGCTCTCGAATGCTCTTGAAGATTGCGTCATAGACAGCGACGTCTCGGGTGGTCGGCAGATTGATATAGACGCAGTGTGAGAATGCCAGGCGCTGCGGATGGGGTGGTTTCTCCAAAGCAGGCGATTCCACCACCTGTTCTTCAACCGTAAATGCGTTCTCCGGTTCCGGTGAAAGGGCTTTGCTGAAGTCCGCCTCTTTGCATAGCGCCTTAAACGTCTGCGCCATTTTTTTGATGACAGCTTCGTCCTTCCCCGTAACAGTCGCCAGCTTGCCTTTGACAGCCTCCAAGGTTAGATTCTGGGCGTTGTCATCAACGGCGAAAAGACCTTGGTATGCTACACGAATCTGTTGTGCCAAGACTCCCTTGGCTCTGGCAGGATCTCGGAAGTCTCTGTAAACCTTGGTCGGCGTGGCATTCGAGTCAAGAAAGCCGAGGCCTTTGAGCACATTGATGAAGGCTCGATCATTAGTGCTCTTGAAGCCAAGTGCCTGAAGAAACCCGTGCGTGAACTTTGGTGGTACCTGAGCCTTTTGGATTCCAGCAAACATCTGCGGGAGGTCCCCTGTGGTGTAAAGGTATGCTGACGTGACTTCCACGGACGCTCCTTTAAATGATTCGTTTCAAATATAAAACACATTCGCAGAGAATTGTACTCCAACTCACTCGACGATGTATTTTTAATACTCCCCGCCCGGTGTTGGCGAAAACGCCTGCTCCACAACGCAAGTGCAGGCTGAAGCCTACTCTACTTTAGACGTCCAGGTTGCGGACGTCGAGCGCGTTCTCTTCGATGAACTTGCGGCGGCCTTCCACGTCTTCGCCCATCAGCGTGGAGAAGATCGCTTCGGTCTCGGTCATGTCTTCCAGATCCACCCGGAGCAGCGTGCGCGTCTCCGCGTTCATGGTGGTTTCCCAGAGTTGGTCGGGGTTCATCTCGCCCAGACCCTTATAGCGCTGAATTGTGACCTCGCGCGTTCCTTCGGCCTTGGCGTGATCCAGCAGGTCGGCCCAGTTGTCGCGCGTCTCCTTCTGCTCGCCCTTGATCACCGTGAACGGCGCCACGTTGAATGACGCGACGCGCTTGGCCATGGCGCGCAGACGCCGGTATTCGGGCATCATGGCGAGCTCCCAGCCGATCAGCCGCTCGCCGTTGGTGATATCGCGATAGGCAACCGAGGTGGCCGAGTGCTCCTCATCCGGGCGCAGCTCAACAACAACGCCGGCGGCCTTCAGCGCTTCGAGCAGCGGCCTCACATTGTCCTCGTTCTGGAAGTCCTCTTTGGCGTCGATGTGATACTCCACTTTCGCCAGCTCCGCCGCCACCCGCGGTTCCCTCAGCCGCTTCTCGGCCAGCCGGTAGACCTGCTGAAACTCGTCGAACAGCATGAGCTGGCTGCGCAGCTCGGAGCCTTCCAGACGCCTGCCCGCGCCATTCTCCACGGCCAGGTTTTCGGTGGCGCGCCGCAGGATCTCGCGCGTGAATTCCTTGTCGTCCTTGATGTACTTCTCGCTCTTGCCGCGCTTGATGCGATAAAGCGGCGGCTGGGCCACGAAGATATTGCCGCGCTTGATCAGCTCCTGCATGTGCCGGAAGAAGAAAGTCAGGATCAGGGTGCGGATGTGCGAGCCATCCACGTCCGCGTCGGTCATGATGATGATCTTGTTGTAGCGAAGCCGCGCGACGTCGAAATCGTCCTTGCCGATGCCCGTACCGATGGCCGTGATCATCGCGCGAATTTCCTCATGCCCCAGCATCTTGTCGTAGCGGGCCTTTTCCACGTTCAGAATCTTGCCCTTGAGCGGCAGGATGGCCTGATAGCGCCGGTCACGCCCGGTCTTGGCTGTGCCGCCGGCCGATTCGCCCTCGACAAGGAACAGCTCGCAACGTTCCGGATCTTTTTCCTGGCAATCCGCCAGCTTGCCGGGGAGTCCGCCGGAATCCAGAGCGCCTTTGCGCCGCGTCAGATCGCGGGCTTTGCGGGCTGCTTCCCGCGCACGCGCCGCATCGATGGCCTTGCCGACGATCTTCTTCATCACCGCCGGGTTCTTGTCGAAATACTCGCCCAGCTTCTCATTGACGAACTGCGTCACGTAGCCGGTGATGTCGCTGTTTAGCTTGCCCTTGGTCTGGCCCTCGAACTGAGGCTGCGGCAGCTTCACGCTGATGACGGCAGTCAAACCCTCGCGGACATCGTCGCCGGTCAGATTCTCTTTCTGGTCCTTGAACATTCCGGCCTGCTGGCCATACGCGTTAATGGTGCGGGTCAGGGCGCTGCGGAACCCGCTGAGGTGCGCGCCGCCGTCCACCGTGTTGATGTTGTTCGCGAAGCTGAACAGGCTCTCGGAGTAGCCGTCGTTGTACTGCAGCGCCACTTCCATCGACAGAGTGCCGGTGGGCATCTCGCGGTCGCCCTCGAAGTGAATGGGCTTGTCGTGCAGCAGGGCCTTGCCGCGGTTCAGGTGTTTAATGAATTCGGAAATGCCGCCGCTGTAGTGAAATTCGGAGATGCGGGACGGATCCGCGCGCTCATCGGTGAGGGTGATCTTCAGGCCCTTGTTCAGGAAGGCCAACTCGCGCAACCGCTGGGCGAGCGTGTCGAAATTGAATTCCGTCACGGTCATGATGCCGGCGTCGGGTTTGAAGGTCACCCGGGTGCCGCGCTTCGCGCCGGCTTTGCCGGTCTGCTTGAGCTTGGCCTGCGGAATGCCGCGCTCGTAATCCTGCTCCCACGTGGCCCGGTCGCGCCAGATCTCGAGGTGCAGCGTCTCGGAGAGCGCGTTGACGCAGCTTACTCCGACGCCGTGGAGACCGCCGGAAACCTTATACGAGTTCGAGTCGAACTTGCCGCCCGCGTGCAGTTTGGTCATGACGACTTCGGCGGCTGAAACTCCCGTGTCGTGCATGTCCACCGGAATGCCGCGGCCGTTGTCGATAACGGTGATGGAGTTGTCGCTGTGAATGGTGACGGAGATCTCGGTACAGTAGCCCGCCAGGTGCTCGTCAACGGAGTTGTCCACAACTTCGTAGACCAGGTGATGCAGACCGCCTTCGGAGGTAGAGCCGATGTACATAGCGGGCCGCAGCCGTACCGCCTCCAGTCCCTCGAGCACTTTAATCGAGCTGGAGTCGTAAACTCCGCCCGCTCCCGCAGCATTGTTCGTCGCCATAAAAACCTCTCATTGAAACCGGTGAGAATGCAGGCTGAAAGCCTGCTCTACTGAAACATCAGATTCGCATCGGCATCACGACATACCGGTACTTCGATCCCTCTGCTTCCTCGCCCGGCCGCAACTCACCCGCGCTGTTCGCATCGCGGAAGAGAAACACCACCTGCTCGGTGCTGAGCACGCGCATGAAGTCGAGCAGATAGGCCGCGTTGAAGCCGATCTCCACCGTCTCGCCGTCGTAGTCGGTGGGCACGGTTTCTTCGCTTTCGCCGGTGTCGGAAAGCGATGAGTGGATGCTCAGCTCACCCGCCGAGAAGCGAACTCTGATGGCCCGTGAACGCTCATCCGAGAACTGCGAAACGCGCTCGATGGCGCCGCGGAACTCGTCCCGGTTCACGTGAATCGCGTGCGGATGCTCCTTCGGCAGCACGCGCTCGAAGTCGGGGAAATTTCCGGTCAACTTCCGGCTCAGCAGCAGCCTCTCGCCCAGTTGGAAGAACAGGTGATTGTCGTCCCCCGAGAAACTGATGGTTGCCTCGGGTGCCGATTCGGCGGACAGCTTGAGAATTTCTCCCATGGCCTTGCGCGGCAGGAGTGCCCGATACTGCCCGGTTATGCCGGACAGATCCATCTCCGCCTCTACCATCGCCAATCGATGGCCGTCAGTTGCCACCATAGTCAACCCGGTGCTCTTCAGCAACAGCAGCGCGCCGTTCAGAGTGAACCGCGACTCCTCGGTGGAGATCGCGAAGATGGTCCGCGCGATCATCGTGCCCAGCGCCTTCACCGGGATCTCGGCCATCGACTCGGGCATCTGCGGGAGCTCCGGATAGCTCTCGCGCGACATGCCGGCAATGCGCGTGCGCGATCGTCCGCACAGCAGACTGGCCCACTGGTTCTCCTGCAGCTTCACTTCGAGATCGGCGTCGGGAAGCAGGCGAACGTAATCGAGCAGCTTCTTCGCGGGGATGGTTCCGGCGCCGGGTTTTTTGACGCGCGCCGGACAGGAGCAACGGATGCCCAGCTCAAGGTCGGTGGCAGTCAACTGAATACGGCCGTCCACCGCTTCCACCAGCACATTCGAGAGGATCGGGATGGTGGTTTTCTTCTCCACCACGCCCTGCGACAAGCTCAGTTCGCGAACCAGATCGGCCTTGCTGACTGTAAATTCCATGATGGTTCCCTCCGCTGTTTGGCGCCGCTCGACGGTCGGCCTGGGATGTCCGATTTCACTTGCCCGGTGCTACTCTTCATAGCCCCTGATTCATCTGTATAAGTATAGGAATCATAGGGACTGTGGAAATGTTGATTTCTCTCTAAATTATACAAAAACCAAACAGTTTTCGCTACATCAGGTTGTGGAAACCAGGGTGAGGAAACAGCCGGTTCCGGGCGCCGGGCCGGAACGTCCACACGCGCCCACAGGCGTTGCCGGGCCACCGCGCGGATCGAAACAAGCATAGATCAATGGAATGAATCGCTTATGCTGTGCAACAGGCTGTTCAAATCCTGATCGCGGTGCCGCAGCGCTTCAATTTTCGACACGGAATGGAGAACCGTGGTGTGATGCTTGCCGCCGAACGCACGGCCGATTTCCGGCAGAGAAGCCTGCGTGAGCTCCTTGATCAGGTACATGGCGATCTGGCGCGGATAGGCGATGTCGTGGGCGTTGGTCTTCTGTTTCAACTGGGCCGGTTGCAGGTGAAAGCGGTCGGCCACGGCGCGAATGACGGCGTCCATGCTGACGCGCCGGTCGCTTCCGATGGTCAGATGCTTCAGCGCCTGCTGCGCCATGGCTACGGTGATCGGACTGCCGGTGACCGACGAATATGCAATCAGCTTAACCAGCGCGCCTTCCAGCTCCCGCACATTCGACTTGGTGCGCGTGGCAATGAAGATTCGTACGTCCTCCGGCAGTTTGACGCCTTCGCTCTCGGCCTTCTTGTCGAGGATGGCCATCTTGGTCTCGAGGTCGGGCGGCTGCACGTCCACCATGAGGCCCCACTCGAAACGGGACCTGAGGCGGTCCACCAGACCGGTCACGCTTTTTGGCGGCGAATCGCTGGAGACGACAATCTGCTTCTGATGTTCATAGAGGTCATTGAACGTGTGAAAAAACTCTTCCTGCGTACGCTCGCGGCCGGCGAGGATCTGGATGTCATCGATAAGCAGCACGTCCGCGGTCCGGTAATGGCCATGAAACATCTGCATGCGATCGAGCTTGATGCAGTTGATCATGTCGTTCATGAACCGCTCGCTGGAGGTATAGACCACCTTGATTTTCGTGTAGCGGTTCACCAGCTCACTGCCGATGGCGTGCATCAGGTGGGTTTTTCCCATGCCTGCCCCGCCGTAGATGAAGAGCGGGTTGTAGGTTTTCGACGGCACGGTGGCAACTGCTTTCGCGGCAGCGTGCGCAAACTGATTGCAGGAACCCACCACGAAGTTGTCGAAGGTGAACCGTGGGTTCAGGCTCATGGACGGGGAGAACATGATGGGTCCGGCCTCCGCGGGACCTTTGAAATCCATGGACTGCGCCGGCGCGGAAGCCAGTTCGTAACTGATCTGGCCGAACGGCAGGCTGAGGTCGCGGACCGCGGTCCAGATCTCCGCCGCATACTCCTGCTGCAGCCACTGGCGGGTGACTTCGTCCGGGACGGTTACGCGCATGGTCTGACCGTTGGCATCCCGCCATGCCGTCCGGGAGAGCCAGTTCTCCCAGGCTTCACCGGTGAGCCGCGACGCAAGCCGTTGTTTGATCTGATCCCAGGCGTTCATTTTTATGCACGCACTATTTGCACAGGATTTCCACATGCTGTGGAAATCAGACACTCCTTCTTGTCGGGTCTTGAGCTTCCGATTGTTTGAACCCGAAGAGGGCTGCGGCTGTTTCAGCCGCGTCTCAGCTATGCGGATTCTCACTTTATCACACTCATCGTAGCCTGCAATGGGGAAGTCATAATTCTCTTAATCGCTCTGGTATCATCAGCTTGCAAGCAAACAGGAATGCAGGGGAATGTCATTGCTTCGCGGTCCTCGCAAACCTTGACAGTTCTGTTTCAGCACGGGAGAATGAAGATGATCAGCGGGAGTAACTCAGCTGGTAGAGTGCAACCTTGCCAAGGTTGATGTCGCGGGTTCGAATCCCGTCTCCCGCTCCATTCCTGATCCGGTCTCAGCCTTTCGTTACCGCTCCGTAACCGTCGCGGCTCGGTAAGCGCGGCACGGTAACGGCAACATGATCAGTTGCGGCGCAAGCCGGCCTGCGGTACTTTCGTGTTCGTGACGAACATCAGGCTGGCGGCCATCGGAGCCGCGCTCATGCTCACTCTGTCCGGCGCGGGGCAAACGATCCGCGTGCGCATGGACGCGCCCTCGCGGCCATTCCCGCATTTCTGGGAACAGGTGTTCGGCTCCGGCCGCGCCATCCTCTCGCTGCGTGAATCGTACCGGCAGGATCTGCGCGCCACCAGGGCCATCACCGGCTTTCGCTACGTCCGCTTCCACGGAATTCTCGATGACGAGGTGGGTATCGATCGGGCCGGCGGCGTCTACAATTTCACCTACTTCGATCAAATCTACGACGGTCTGCTGGCCAACGGGGTCCGGCCTTTCGTCGAGCTGAGCTTTATGCCGTCCGCGCTCGCCTCTTCGCAAAAGCCGCACCCGTTCTGGTACAAGCCACTGCCGAACCCGCCCTCCGATTACGACAAGTGGGGCGAGTTGGTGTATCAGTTCGCGAGCCATGCGCTTGCACGATACGGCGCGGCCGAGGTGCGCAACTGGTATTTCGAGGTCTGGAACGAGCCGAACCTCGATTTCTGGACAGGCGACCCGAAACAGGCCACGTACTTCGAGCTGTACGACGCAGCTGCGCGAGCCATCAAGCGCGCCGATCCGCAGCTTCGCGTGGGCGGTCCGGCGACGGCGCAGGCGGCCTGGGTTGGCGATCTGATCCGTCACTCGGTGGACGGCAATGTGCCGCTCGATTTCGTGTCCACGCACGTGTACGGCAACGACACTGCGGATAACGTGCTGGGCACGCAGGAACACATCTCCAGAGCGGAGATGGTTGCCCGCGCGGTGCGCAAGGTGCACGACGAAGTGGCCGCGTCCGCGCGCCCGCACATGCCGATTCATTTCACCGAGTACAACGCCAGCTACATGAACGAGCCTGATGTCGAGGACTCGCCATTCATGGGCCCGTGGCTGGCCAACAACATCCGGCAGTGCGACGGCCTTGTTACAACCATGTCGTACTGGACCTTCTCGGATGTGTTCGAGGAGCAGGGCGTAGCGAAGACGCCATTTTACGGCGGCTATGGTCTGATCGCGGTTGGGCACATTCCCAAGGCCGCGTTCAACGCATTCGCGCTACTGCACCGGCTCGGCACCGAGCGGATTCCAGTGGACAGTGATTCGGCGCTGGTCACAAGGACCGCGTCGGGCGGGCTCGCGCTGTCCGTTTGGAATTACTGGGCGCCCGAAGAGGCCGGGCATGAGCGGCGATTTCGGGTGCAGTTCACAGGAAAAGCCGTGCCTGCATCGGCGTCGGTCGTGATCATCGATGCGAATCACGGCTCGGCGCAGGCTGCCTGGCGAAAGATGGGTTCGCCTGCGTGGCCTTCGCGGGAACAGCAGGCGGTACTTCGGCACGCGGCGGCAATGCCGGCAACTGAAGTGAAGACGATGCAGGGCGGCATCCTCGATCTGAGGCTACCGCCGCATGCGCTCGCGTTTATTGAAGTGAAGTAGGAGAGAGTTAGTTGAAGACGACGCGGATGCCGCTCTTCGCAGGAGTCACGTTTTTCAGTTGGCTGGCGCCGCTCTCGCTGCTAAGTCCCACCATCGTGACGGTGGTCATGCCCGCTTTTTCAACCGTTGTCTTTGCATCGATGGTTTTGCCGGACTTGTCCTTCAGAACAGCCGTATTCCCATTGACGTCCAGGACATAACGGCCGGGCTTCAACTGCGTCGTACCGATGCTCGCCGCAGTGCCCAACTGAAATTTGTAAGTCTCAGCACTAACTACCGCGCCGCCGATAAGTGCGACTAATACAATCCGATTAAGCAGAGTACTCATACTTATCTGACGTTTGAATTGCCGGGCGCGTTAGCGGCGGGCACTGTATTGGCCACGTGCGCCGGAGCGCCCGCGTCTGGTACCTTCGAATCGATAGTCACATGAAACGATCAAACGCTCTCCTCCTCGCCGGAGCGGCAACGGCGCTCCTTTCTGTCGCGGCCCTGATGGTTGCGCAGACGCCTCCTCCTCCCGGCAATCACGATCTTGGTTTTACCGACACGCCGATGCTGCCCGGTCTGCCGTATCACGTGCACGATCCGGCGCGGCCGCATCCGCGCATGGTGACGCCGGCCTCCGAGCCGGGCGGTCCGCCTTCCGACGCCGTTGTACTTTTCGACGGGCACGATATGTCGCACTGGACGTCGCATGCCAGCTCCATTACGCACGCGGGCAATCAAGGCGCGCCCGAATGGAAGCTGGCCGATGGCTACATGGAGTCGGTGCCGCACACCGGCGACATCGCGACGAAAGAAAAGTTCGGCGATTGCCAGTTGCACGTGGAGTGGACCGAGCCGGCCGACGTGGAGGGCACGAGCCAGGGACGCGGCAACAGTGGCGTGCTTCTGATGGGCCGTTACGAGGTTCAGGTGCTGGACGCATGGCACAATCCGACCTACGCCGACGGGATGGCGGCGGCGCTCTACGGCCAATGGCCACCGCTGGTGAACGCGACGCGAAAGCCCGGCGAGTGGGAGATCTACGACATCATCTTCGAAACGCCAAGGTTCGAGGGGAACAAGCTGGTGAAGCCAGCGTACTTTACTGTTTTCTGGAACGGCGTTCTGGTACACAATCACCAGGCCTCCATGGGACCCATGGTGTGGCGGCAGGTGGCCCACTATGTTCCGCAGCCGGAGGAGGCCCCTCTGGTCCTCCAGAATCACGATGGGCACGTGCGCTTCCGCAATATCTGGATTCGGCCAATTGGCCACTACGACGAACCGGAGAAATAGCGCGCCTGTATGATCCGCTGCACCACCTGTGGGACCGATGCGGCTGACGGCGCGAGAATCTGCTCGCGTTGCGGCGGCGCGCTTGCCACAGCGGCTCGGGCCGATGAAACGGTGGCCATGGCCGCAGGGGAAATGAGCGGTCCACGACCTGCATCGTCGCCGTCGCGTATCACGGTGACGTCGAGCACCGAGGACGAGGGCCGCTTCCTGCCGGGCACTCTCGTCGCCGGCCGCTACCGGATCATCGGATTGCTGGGGGTCGGCGGGATGGGTGAGGTATACCGGGCCACGGACCTCACGCTGGCGCAGTCGGTGGCATTGAAATTTCTGCCCGAGAGCGCCGCCGGGAACGAGCGGCTGCTCGAACGCTTTCACAACGAGGTGCGCACGGCGCGGCAGGTGTCGCACGCGAACGTCTGCCGCGTGTACGACATCGGCCAGGCGGACGGCCTGCCGTTCATCTCCATGGAGTACGTGGACGGCGAGGACCTGGCATCGCTGCTCACGCGAATCGGGCGCCTGCCCTCGGATAAAGCCCTCGAGATATCGCGCAAGCTCTGCGCCGGCCTGGCCGCGGCGCACGAACGCGGGGTGATTCATCGCGATCTGAAGCCGCACAACATCATGCTGAACAAGCGCGGCGAAGTGGTGATCATGGACTTCGGCCTGGCCGCGATCGCCAATGAGCTGCACGGGCCCGAGGCGCGTAACGGGACGCCGGCCTATATGTCGCCGGAGCAACTGCGCGGCGATTCGGTGACCGGCCGCAGCGATCTCTATTCGCTGGGATTGATCATCTACGAGCTATTCACCGGACGCCGCGCTTTCGAAGCAGCGACCGTTGCTGAATTGTTGCAGGCGGAGGAATCGCAGCGGCCTGCGGCCATCAGCACCGTGGTGAGTGATGTGGACCCGGCGGTGGAAAAAGTGGTGGCGCGTTGCCTCAACCCCGATCCGGCGCAGCGGCCCGCGAGCGCGCTGTCGGTAGCGGCGGCGCTGCCAGGAGGCGATCCGCTGGCGGCTGCCCTGGCGGCGGGCGAAACTCCCAGCCCCGAACTGGTGGCCGCGTCCGGAAAGAAGGAAGGGTTTGCACCGCGGTACGCGATTCCTTCTCTGGTCTTTGTCGTGGCCACGCTGGTCATCGTTTTCGTCGTCGCGCAACACGAGGGCATGCTGGCGCAGACGCCCATGGATTACTCGCCGGACGTGCTGGAGCAGAAAGCGCGCGATATCGCCGCGGGATTCGGCTATACGGCGAAGCCCGTTGACTGGTGGTCCACGTTCACGCGCAACGACGAGCAGCTGAGCTGGCTCGAAAAGCACCGCGCCGGCAAAACCTGGCGCGAGATCTTCGCCGCGGATTCGCCGGTGGATCTTTATTACAGGCAGAGCGAGTCGTACCTGAACGCCACTCCGGATGGAGACGTGTACTGGACTCGGCCGCCCCAAACCGAGCCCGGGATGATCTCCGTAATTCTGGACAGCCGCGGGAGGATGCACGATTTCCGGGCGGTGGCGGCAAGGTTCGACTCGGCCGGGACGTCGGCTCCAATCGATGCTGCGCAGGTTTTTCGCTCGGCAGGCCTCGATCTCGGCACATTTCACGAAGTGACCCCGGCGTATGCGCCACCGCTCGCTTTTGATGCACGGCGGGCGTGGACGGGTCCGTACCCGGGTATTCCGGGCCTGAACATTACCGTCGAACTGGCAAGCTGGCGCGGGCGTCCGGTCAGCTTCTTCATTCGTTGGCCATGGACGCATGTGGCGGGAAACGGCGAGCCGGAGAGCGCGCGTGGTACGGCTTTTGCCGCGTTCTCGCTGCTGTTCACGGCGAGCGGCATTTTCGCAGTTGGCTGGTACGCACGCAGGAACCTTCGGCTCGGACGTGGAGATCGCCCGGGCGCCTTCCGCCTGGCCTCGGCGGCCTTCCTTCTCTACGCCATCATGTCGCTTGGAAGAATCCATGTGATCCCGAGTTTCGATACGGCGACTTACGCATTCGAGGCGTTGTGCTTCGCGGTGGCGCTCAGCTTTGTGATGTGGCTGCTCTACATCGCGCTCGAGCCCGCGGTGCGCGCACGCTGGCCGCACTCGCTGATCACGTGGAATCGTCTGATGGCCGGCCACCTGGGCGATCCGCGGCTGGGCTCGCATATCCTGATGGGCTGTGTGATCGCCATGGCCATGCTGTGCCTGTTCACCTGGCGCGGGCACTGGCTTTTGGCCGCCGGCGTGGCGCCGTCGGACAGTGTCGACGCGCTGATGGGCGCGCGGGCGCTCATCGAGAGGCTGGCCAACCGCATGTTTTTCGCCGTCCTCTACGGGACGCTCGTGTTCTTCGTGCTCAGCGGACTGCGCGCACTGGTTCGTTACGACTGGCTGGCTGCTCTGATCGCGTCCATCCTGTTCTCGCTGCAGGAGGGCAGCATTCGCGAATCGACGAATCTCGCTCTGGATGCGCCGATCTACCTGGCCGTTTACATGACCTTCTGCTATGTGCTGCTGCGCATGGGTCTGGTGCCCGCGATCGTCAGCCTCTTTGTACTGAACATCAGCGCGAACATCCCGGTGAGCGCCGATTTCGGCGCCTGGTACAACTGGGAAGCGGTGCTCATCGTGGCCATGATGATCGGCATCGCGGTGTACGGGTTCTGGCGGTCGCAGGTTCCGGCGCAGGCTCGGTCGTGAGAGTCGGGAGCGTCGGGATTGTGGCAAACTGATGGGGAACGCAGGCCATGCGGACAGAGATTCCCATTCCGACCGAGCGGCTGCAGGAGTTCTGCCGCCGGTGGAAGATCGCCGAACTGCGCGTGTTCGGGTCCGCGCTCCGCGAGGACTTCCGCCCGGACAGCGATCTGGATCTGCTGGTAAGGTTCGCTCCCGATGCAGACTGGAGCCTGATGGACCACGTCGCGATGGAAGAGGAACTCGCGGGTATTGTCGGGCGCAAGGTGGATCTGGTGTCGCAACGCGCCCATCGAGCGGAGCTCCAACTGGATACGGCGCCAGGCTATCCTGGACAGCGCGGAGCCGTGGTTTGCCTCGCGATGAAGCGCACGTCCTCGACATTCTGTTCGGCTGTACTGCACCAGCTCCTCGTAATTGGAGAAGCAGTCAGGAGATTATCGCCCGAGTTCCGGGCGGCGCATCCTGACATACCCTGGAGGCTAATCGCCAGAACGCGTGACAAAGTCATCCACTTTTACGAGGGTGTGGACCTGGAGGAGATCTGGAAAATGGTGACGTCGGATCTGCCCGAACTGATTCGCCTGATCAAACCTCTGGCCCCGGATACGTGTTGAAATCGGCAGGCTGTTTGAAAGCATGGCGGGACGAGGGCGTCCCGCGCGGTCCGGGGGACCGCCCCACCAAAACCCCTGCCACTGCGGGGATCAGCTCTCGGGGGGAGTCTGCAGCGCCGACGCGTGCTGCACGCCGAGCGCTACCTCGGGCAGTATGCCGAGACGCACATAAACCGGGCGAATGAGCTGGCGGATTTGCGGGAGTTGCCGCGTGAACCAGAGCGCGCTTAACAGGCACAATGCCCCACTGAGCGCGACCGTATTCGGCGCGCCGATGCGCGCGGCGACGCTGCCGGCGAGCAGGCTTCCGAACGGGGCCATCCCCTGGAACGCCATCGAATAGAAAGACATCACCCGTCCGCGCTTTTCGTCATCCACAATCGTCTGCAGGATGGTGTTACTCGCCGCCATCTGCTGCATCATGCCGAAGCCGGCCACAGGCAGCGCCAGCATTGACAGCCAGAAGCTCCGCGAAAAAGCAAACGCGATGAGCGCGGCCCCGAAGATCGCTGAGGCAACACCGATGCGCCGTCCAAGGCCGAGTACGCTCTTCCGCGCCGCGAGAGCCGCTGCTCCGGCGAGCGCTCCCACTCCGGACGCAGCCATCAGAAATCCCAGCGTGTGCGCGCCGCCATGCAGCACGCGCGAAGCGAAGATGGGCATCAGTACGGTGTAGGGCATGCCGACAAGGCTGATCAGCGCGATCTGCAGCAGGATCGATCGGATGGGCACCGACGAAGAAACATAGCGCCAGCCGTCGCGCATCTGTTCGAGGATGGAGTGGGTGTGGACTGGCGCCTGCCGCTTCGCGACCCGCATGGCGAGCAGCGAGGCGATCACGGCCAGGTAGCTGATACCGTCGATCAGAAAGCACCAGCCTTCGCCTGCGCCGGCGATCAGCACTCCGGCGACTGCGGGTCCGACGAGCCGCGCCGCGTTCACCATGGACGAGTTCAGCGCGATGGCATTGCCGAGGTCCTCGCGGTTCTCCACCATCTGGATGACGAACGACTGGCGGGCGGGCATGTCGAAACCGTTGATGACGCCCTGGAACACCGCCAGCCAGAGGATCTCGGTTACGTTGATGATGCCGGAGAGGGCAAGCGCTGCCAGCGCGAACGACTGAACGGTGGACAGCGTCTGCGTAACGACGAGGATGCGATGGCGGTTGCGGCGGTCGACCCAGACGCCGGCGAGCGGACCCAGGAGAAATGCCGGGACCTGGCCGGCGAATCCGACAAGGCCCAGCAGCGAGGCGGAATGGGTGAGGCGGTAGACCAGCCAGCTTGTGGCGACCCGGGTCATCCACGTGCCGACGAGCGAGATGCTCTGGCCGGCGAAGAACAGGCGGTAATTACGCGACCGCAGCGCGCGCAGGGCGAAGGACCAGTCAGCAGCGGCGCTCACGTTTCATAGATGCGGGTGCGGGCTAAAAGCCTGCTCTACTTTACGGTACGAAGGTTCGGAGCATGGTCACTTCTTCCGCGGGTTCGATTGGAAACGGAGCGGCGCAGAGCCAGGCCTCGCCGAGCCGGAATGGCTGGCCCGCGATGTTCCCTTCGCCGGCCAGGAAAATCAAGATGTCGTCGCCGTGGCCGCTCGGCTCATAATCGAACTGCGAGGCCGACGTTCGGCGCTCGGTGCGGAAATACGGGCATTCGGCCAGCAGCTCCCAGCCGCTCGGCAGCGGGACAGGATTGCGGCGGCCCTGATAAGGGATGGTGTCCGAGACCTCCACGCCCCGATCCAGATGCAGTTCGCGGCCGCGGTCGTAGTCGTACAGCCGATAGGTCACGTCCGACTGTTGCTGGATCTCGCATAGGGCGATACCCGCGCCGATGGCATGCACGGTTCCTGCCGGCGTGAAGAACGTATCGCCAGGTCTGGCGTCTTCCCAGTTCAGCAAGCGCTCGATCTCGCCGCTCAGCGATGCGGGGCGCAGGTCCTCCGGCGGAATCGGCTGCCGGAATCCCAGGGCGATCTTCGCTCCTGGCGCTGCCCGCAGGATGTACCACATCTCCGTCTTGCCGTGGGAATTCTCGTGCTCGCGGGCGTAGGCATCGTCAGGGTGCACCTGCACCGACAGCTTTTCTTCGGTGAAGATGAACTTCACCAGCAGCGGCAGCGGCTCATGGTGCGTGAACCACACTTCGCCGATGGCGCGCCCGTCGGGCACGTACCACGGCGCGACATTGTGCGATCCCCAGATTTTTTCTTTGAACTCGGCATCGAGACGAACCGGCGTCATCGCGAGTATTCGCGCACGAACGCGTCGATGCGGTCGAGCCCCCGCGCCAGCTCGTGCATGGAGGTGGCGTAGGAGATGCGGACATGCTCGTTCGTGCCGAACGCTTCGCCGGGAACAACGGCCACGTGCGCCTGCGACAGCAGCCTCTCGGAGAACTCGAGCGAGGAACCAATGCCGTTGCGGTAGGCCACCGACACGTTCGGGTAAGCGTAGAACGCGCCCTTCGGCTCGGCGATGCGGACACCCGGAATCGAGCGCAGCTTCGCGATGACGAAATCGCGCCGGCGCTTGTATTCTTCGAGCATGACGTCCACCGATTCCTGCGGGCCCGTCACGGCTTCGATGGCGCCCTTCTGCGCGAACGAAGTCGGGTTCGAGGTGCTGTGGCTTTGCAGCTTCGTCATGGCCCCGATCACCGGAGCGGGGGCCAGCGCGAACCCGATGCGCCAGCCGGTCATGGCGTAGGTCTTGGAGAGCGATCCGGCGACGATGACATTGTCCTTCGCGCCGGGTGTGGCGGCGATGGAGAACGGCTCGCCTTCGTACAGGAAGCGGCAATAGCATTCGTCGGTCATCAGCCAGATGCCGCGATCGGATGCGAGCCGATAGATCCGTTCGAAATCTTCGCGGCTGAGGACTCCTCCGCTCGGGTTCGAAGGCGAATTGATGATGATGAGCTTCGTACGGCCGGTGATGTGCGGCGCGATATCGTCAGCGCTGAACGTGAAGCCGCTGGCCTCGTCGGTTTCCACGAACACGCAGCGGCCGCCGGCGTAGTTCACCACGTCCTTGTAGGTGACCCAGTAGGGAACGGGCAGGATCACCTCGTCGCCCGGATTGATCAGCGCCTGCGTGATATTGAAAATCGCGTGCTTGCCGCCCACGGTCACCAAACACTCGTTAGGCGCGTAGTTCGTGCCGTAGTCCTTGCGATGGCGTTCGCAGATGGCCTTCTTCAGCTCGATCACGCCGCCCGTTGCGGTGTACTTCGTGAAGTTCGCTTCGATGGCGCGCTCGGCTGCTTTCTTGATATTGTCCGGCGTCGGGAAGTCGGGCTCGCCCGCTCCGAAGTCGACCACATCGACGCCCTCGCGCCGAAGGCGGTCAGCGTCGGCAGCCACCTTCATCGTTGACGACTCACTGATGAGCGATATGCGTTCGGCCAAAGCTGCTGTTGCCTGAATCACGATGTCTGTGCGTTCTCCTTTACTGGTATTCTCTCCTGGAGACGGCGCTCCACGCTCGGCGGGACCAGGCCGGAGATGTTGCCGCCCAGGCTGAACACCTCCTTCACCAGCCGCGAGCTGATGAACGAATAGGCCTCGCCGGCCATCAGAAACACGGTTTCCAGCTCCGGACGAAGGCGCCGGTTCATGAGCGCCATCTGCAGTTCGAACTCGTAGTCGGAGATAGCGCGGATGCCGCGCAGGACTACGTGGGCGTTTCGGTCGGCGGCGAAATCCACGAGCAAGCCGTGGAACGAGGAGACCTCGACGTTCGGGTATCCGCCCACCACGTCGCGCAGCATGGCCATTCGTTCCTCCACTGAAAATAAGGCCTGCTTGCTGTCGTTCTGGAGAACGCCGACGATCAGGCGGCTGAAGAGCTTCGAGCCGCGCTCTACCAGGTCGAGGTGGCCGTAGGTAATGGGATCGAAAGAGCCGGGATAAATCGCGACAACGTTGTCGGGTTTGGCTGGCACTTAAGCCCAGATTATGGCACAGAGACAACTGCGCAGGCTAAAGCCTGGTTATGGGTATTCCCTTTCCGTCAGCTTGATTCAGTTGGGAAGTTGTTGTGGGGCGGGCGCCCTCGCCCGCGGCCGACGCCCTCGTCGGCCTGCTCTGTAGTTTCTGAATGCGTCTCCGGCTGGACCAGTCGGGCGGGGCGCCCGCCGCAGGCGAGGGCGCCTGCCCCACTGGGCTGAAGCCCACAGCAGGTCGCTGAAGACGATGCATCACCAGTGGAGTAGGCCTTTGGCCTGCGCACCTGGTTTCTTCAGCACCGTCTGACTTGAAGCGTGCCCACTTAGCCGATGCCGAGGTCGTCCACGCGCTCGAGCGGCGTTCCGCATTGACGGCAGATCAGGGCGCCGCAGTCTCCGCACATCAGCGGATCGGGGGCGGGCTTCCCGCATTTCGCACAGTAATATTCGGCGTCGGTGTCGGTCATCGCCAGAGTCGCTACACTAAAAGTACACCGTTGGTGATGTCCCACCGAGTTTTGGTCCCACTTTCCGCCGGGATCTTTCTATTGCTCAGCGCATGCTCGTCCGACAGCGTACGGCGAGAGCCGGCCCTCGCACAGGCGTTCGTTGGACCGGTTTCGGTGAACCTGCGCGAGCAGATCGCGCTGAAGTCGCCCGTGGTGACCACGGTTAAGCACGGCGACGAAGTGGACATACTGGACCAGAAGCGGCGATTCGTGCGCGTACGCGCTCGCAACGGTAAGGCGGGCTGGACGGAGGCGCGCCAGCTCATGACCGCTGACGAGATGAATGGGCTTCGCAGGCTGGCCGACCAGGCTGCCGCGCTGCCTTCGCAGGGCACGGCCAGCTCCTATGAGCCGCTCAACATGCACAGCGCGCCCGACCGCAACAGCCCCGGTTTCTATCAAATCCATGAGGGCATTCCGGTGGAGGTGCTGGCGCACAAGCTGTCGCCGAAGCTGCCCATCGCGAACGTTGCGCCGCCGCGCCTGATTCCACCGAGACCAAAGCCGGTGCGAAAGAAGAGGCCCGAGGACGATTCCAGACGCGCGCTGAAGCCGCCCCCCGCGCCTGCCCCTGGGCTGCCGCAGAACTGGGTGGACCTTTCGAAAACGGAGGAGCCGCCGGAACCCGAGCCAAAGGAACCCGAGAAGCCCGTGGTCATGGAGGACTGGTCGCTCGTGCGGCTGAAGGATGGCGCCGCCGGGTGGGTGCTCACGCGGATGTTGAACATGGCCATTCCCGACGAGGTGGCCCAATATTCCGAGGGACACCGGATCACGTCGTACTTCGCCATGATGGACATTGAGGACCAGGGCCAGACACGGCACCAGTGGCTCTGGACAACGCTGTCGAAGGAAAACGTTCCGTACGATTTCGACAGCTACCGGTATTTCATCTGGAGCCGCAACCACCATCGCTACGAAACCGCCTACATCGAGCGGAAGGTGATCGGGTATTTTCCTGTGATTGCGCAACCGGGCGCGACGCCGAAGTTCACTCTGATCATGCAGGGCGATGACGGTAAGCTCTATCGCTATCACTTCATCTTCGATACGTACCGCGTAAGGCTGGTGAGCAAAGAGCCGTGGACGCCGCCTCCGGCCGGTGCAGTGACAGCCGCCCCTGCGCCTGTCGCTGTGGCGTCGCAGCCCGCCCCGTCCAAACCCGGCCTGTTCTCGCGGCTTCGTAATAAAGTGCGTAGCTGGATGGGAAAGCGGTAAAAGCCGTCCCGCGCAAAGCCGAAACGGCCGGCGGAGAAGCCGCCGGCCGCGCAGGCTGAAAGCCTGCTCTACTTTTGCACGCTGCTACCGAGGTTCCGCCAGGATCGCCATTTCCACTGACTTCTGCCCTCGCTCGGCTTCGCGCTCGGCTGCGGACTTCCGCACAGACCGGCCGCCCGTCGAGGGGCTCCACACGCCCGCCAGATAGTGGGCCTCTCCGTAGACATGGAAGGTGACTCTGGCTTCGCCAGGGGCGCTGGGCGTGGCGCTCGGGTAAACGACCGAAATCGCAGTTTTGCGGCAGTCCTCGCTCTGGATGGTCATGGTCTGCGAGCCAAACGATGAGGTAACGCGATACTCGCCGGCCGGGAGTTTCTGGTTGCCAACGCTGAACGTGAACGGAACGTTCACCTTCATATTGGTGTGAGCCTGAGCAAAGGCGGCGGGCATGCACAGCAAAGCGCCAATGCCGGCCAGCTTCAATGTCGTGTTGAGTTTCATTTTCGTCCCCTCTTTCTTGTCGCCGCCGGTCTGGCGTCGAACGCATTGTTATAAAACAGGCCTCGGGCCAAAGCGATGGACGAGTGGAATGAGGGTCTTACGAGTGGAAAGCCGGGGCGGACTCACGGAACCGTTTGAGAGAGCTCTCACGGTTTCGATAGAGGAACTCCCGCCCAGGGGTTTTACGTCATAATAGGTGCAGCCAGCGAGGTTCGGCCACTGTCCAGTGGCTTAAAGAAGCGCACTCCGGCCCTGTCAACGGCCTCTCCCAACAATCGACATTCTTAATCAGGGCAGCGACTCATGTCCGCCGAGAGCGTGTCGCATTATCGAATCCTCCGCAAAATTGGCGGGGGCGGCATGGGTGTGGTGTATGAGGCGGAGGACACTCGCCTCGGCCGGTCGGTTGCGCTGAAATTTCTTCCCGAGCACGTTGCCGAAAGCCCCGACGCGCTCGAGCGCTTCCGGCGTGAGGCGCGCCTGGCATCGTCACTCAACCATCCCGGCATCTGCTCCATTTACGATGTCGGCGAGGAAGACGGCAGGCCGTACCTGGTGATGGAGTATCTGGACGGCTGCAACCTGCGGCAGCGCATTGCGGGACATCCTCTGGATGTAAATCAATTGGTCGAGATAGCTACGCAGGCGGCGGACGCGCTCGCGGCGGCGCACAGCAAGGGCGTCATCCATCGCGACATCAAGCCCGCGAATCTGTTCGTGACTTCTTCCGGGCACACCAAGATCCTGGATTTCGGCCTGGCGAAGGCCACGGTTCCTCAACACGCGGTGGCCGGCGCGGGCGAGAGCGCCACGGTTCCCATGGATTTCAGCACCAGCCCCGGGATTACCGCGGGCACGGTGGCGTACATGTCTCCGGAGCAGGCCCGCGGAGAAGAGCTCGACGCCCGCACAGATATCTTCTCGATGGGTCTGGTGCTGTACGAGATGGCCACCGGCCGCCAGGCGTTCACCGGCGCGACTTCGGCCATCATTTTCGACAAGCTGCTCAATCAGCAGCCCGACCCACCCACGCTGCTGAATCACACGGTCCCGGCCGAGCTGGAGCGCATCATCGAAAAATGTCTCGAGAAGGAACGGCGCATGCGCTATCAGACGGCGGCGGATCTGCATTCCGACCTGATGCGTTTGAACCGCGACAGCAGCGGGCGCATGAGCGCTCCGCGTTCAGCGCGCAAGCCGCTTCGCCGAATTGCGCTCGTCGCCGGCGGTGTTGTTGTTGCCGCGGCGGCTGTCGTCCTGTATTGGCTATTCGGTGAAACAAGCCGCCCGCGCGTGCCCAGTCTGACGCAGCTTACGGCCAATCCGGCGGAGCTGCCGGTCACCGGCCTCGCGCTTTCGCCCGACGGGACGTCGCTCGCGTATTCGGACGCTCGGGGAATCCATTACCGCCTCATGTCGACAGGCGAAACGCAGGATGTGGCGGGCACGGACGGGTTCGCGGTTCTTGGGTGGATTGCCGACGGCGCCAGGTTGACGATCACAAAACTGGTGGATGGAGCCGCCAATTACTGGACTCTGCCTCTGCTCGGCGGCCAGCCCCAGCCATTCGGCACTGGTGTTCCCACGCCGGACGGCTCGCGCGTGCTCCGTACCAATGCGCTGCAGGAGATCTCCATCGCCGACGTGAGCGGCGCCACTGTACGGCCGCTGGTAAGGCTGGCTGGCGGCGAAATGGGGGTGAGCTTTCCCGAGTGGTCGCCGGACGGACGAAGCGTCGCGATCGCGCTGAGCAAGACTTCGAAGAACGGAAGCGCAACCACCCGGCTGGCGCTCGTTCACGGTGATGGGCGCGGCGGTCCCATCTCCTGGGACCTGAAGAGACCGGTGAGCTGGGCCGCATGGGCGACCGACGAACTGCTCGCCCTGGTCATGCGCGATACGAACGGTGGAGACAATGTCTGGCTGGTTCGGGTGAATCCAGATTCGCTGGCCATGCGTGGACAGCCAGAGAAGATTACGTCGTATGGACCGAACACGTTCATCACTCATCTGCATGCGTCCGCCAATGGCGCGAGGCTTGTGTTTCTGGTGCGGACCATGCAATACGACGTTTATGTGGCTCCGTTGGCGCAGGAGGGCCGAAAGCTGGCCGCGGCTCCGCGGCGCCTCACGCTTGACGATCGTCAGGACCTGCCCACGGGGTGGACGGCGGACAGCCGTTCCGTCCTCTTCATGTCCAACCGAAGCGGCGTTTACCACGTCTACCGCGAGGATCTGGACAGCGGCTCCGCCGTACAACTGACGTCCGGTTCCGCTGACACGGGCCAGGCCAAGTCGACGGCCGACGGGAAGTGGCTTCTGTACTACCTGTACCCGGATGGCTCGAATCAGCCGCCGCAGAGGATTATGCACCTGAGTCCGGACGGAACGAATCTGGAGGAAATAGAAAACGTCTCCAGCAGCGGCATCATGCGGTGCACGCAGGCGGGCCCGTGTTTCCTCGATTCATTTGGCGGCCCCGATTCGGTGATCTCCGAGCTCGATCCGATCAAGGGAAAAGGAAGGGACCTGTTTCGAATCCAGGGCAAGGGAACGTACATGGACGTGTCACCGGACGCTACCGCGTTCGCGTGGGTTCTGGCGAGTGGGGCGCGAAATCGGATCCGCATTGTGGACAGTCAGGGACGCGTGAAGCGGGAGTTCGACGCGAAGGGCGTCACGAACCTGATAGCGCTTGACTGGGCCGCGGACGGAAAAGGCTTCTTTGTTTCGAACGCATCGGAAGCTGGCGATGCATCGCTGTTCTACTGCGACCTCGAGGGGAACGCTGCCCAGCTTTGGCGGCAGCCGGCGAGCTTTATCACGTGGGGCGTGCCCTCGCCGGATGGGAAGTGGATCGCCGCGCTCGGGGCAACACACGACAGCAACGCATGGCTGATGGATAAGTTCCACTAACGCGAAAGGGCCGGCGGATGCCCGCCGGCCGCATCGTTAGCAGAGAGTCGAGTCGCCATTTCGCTCGAACGTTACTGCTGTTGGACCAAAATCGCCATTTCAACCGGCTTCTGTCCGCGCTCCGCTTCGCGCTCGGCTGCGCACTTCGGCACAGTTCTGCCGCCCGTATCCGGGCTCCACACGCCTGCCAGATAGCTGGTCTCTCCGTACACGTGGAAGATGACCCGGGCTTTTCCATCGCCGCTCGGCTTGCCGCCCGTGCCGGCGAGGGACATAACGGTCCTGCGGGACTCCTCGCTCGTGATGGACATGATCTGCGATCCGGTGGCGGAGGTGATGTTATACTCACCCGCCGGAAGCTTCTGGTTGCCAACGCTGAACGAGAACGGAACGTTCACTTTCAGGTTAGTGTGAGACTGAGCGAAAGCAGCGGGCATGCACAGCAGAGCGGCAACGCCAGCCAGCTGAGTGATCGTGTTGAGTTTCATCTTGTTCTCCTCTTGAATCGCCGCCTGTCTGGCGTCGAACGCATTCTGATAAAACACTCCGCTGGCCAAAGCGCGGCTCGAATGGAATGAGAAACTTACGCGGGACCGAGGGGCCGGGACTCACAGAAGTGTTTGAACGGGCTCTAACGGATTCGATAGACCCTGTGGCGCAAACGATCGCTTTTGTCGTCTGCGATTGCCGATAGAACGCCGGCAGGCCACAAACACCGATGGCCTGCCCCACAGGGAAGGAACCCGTAACCAAACGCCGCTGAATTCGTCGCGGGCTCCGACGATTCTATGCTGATGTAATACAGGGACCGGCGTATGCTGGTGTAGCGGATGCGTGCCGAATTAATTGGAAGCAACGGGCCGCTGAGCGGCCATACCATCCCGCTCGAGAACGCCGAGGTCACGCTCGGCCGGGCTCCTTCGAACGACGTCTGCGTTCCCGACCGTTCCGTTTCGCGGGAACACTGCGTTATCCGGCGCTCCGGCGACCAGTTCGAGATCTGCGACAAGGACAGCTACAACGGAACATTCGTTAATCGTCTGCGGGTCCACACGCACCCGCTGACTGATGGCGACGAGATCGCAGCCGGCAACGTCACTTTCGTGTTTCGAACCGACGTGGGATCCGCCTCGGCGTTGATCGGGGGCGGCGACCTGGCGGTCTCGGGCGCGCTCACGTTGTGCGCTCCCGACGTCCCGCTGGCCCGTGAGACGGCGGCTCTGATGCGCGTCAGTGAGATTGCGCGGACGTTGCAGACGCTGTACCTGCAGCGCGGCGGCGCGGACCGGCCGACCATGGAACGCCGCTTGTTCGAAGCGATTTTCGACCTCGTGCCGTCGGAGCGCGGCGCTCTGTTCATGGTGGAGGGCGATACGCCGGTTGCGCTCGCCGGCTATGACGGAGCAACGGCGAGCGCCAGCGTCAGCGTGCCCGAGACGGTTCTCCGCGACATCATCGGTAGTGGGTCCGCGATGGCCGGTGGCGGGGCCGCTGCATGGCTGGCCGCTCCTCTGCTGGTGTCGGGCCGCGTGATCGGCATCGTTTATCTCGATTCCGGCGGAGCGACGCGCGAGTATCTGGACGGCGACATCCAGACCGTCTCCGCGGTTGCCGAGGTGCTGGGACTTGCGCTCGAGAATGCGCGCGATCTGGAATCGCTGCGATTCGCGAACGTGCAACTGAGCGCCGGCGATCCAGCCGCCGATCTCATGGTGGGGAACAGCGCGGTGATGACCACGTTGTACGAAGCCATTTCCAGGGCCGCGCGGGGATCCGCCACGGTCCTGATCCTCGGCGAGAGCGGAACCGGAAAAGAGCTGGTGGCGAAGGCGATTCACCGCAACAGCCCGCGCGCGGCCAGGCCATTCGTCGCGGTGAACTGCGCGGCCGTCGCCGAGACGCTGTTGGAGAGCGAGTTCTTTGGCCATGAAAAGGGCGCATTCACCGGGGCGTACGCGCAGCGAAAGGGCCGGTTCGAGCAGGCGGACGGCGGTACGGTTTTCCTCGATGAGGTTAGCGAACTGGCTCCCGCGCTACAGGCGAAACTGCTGCGCGTGCTGCAGGAGCGCCAGTTCGAGCGCGTCGGCGGGTCGCGGCCCATTCGCGTGGACGTCCGCATCATTGCGGCGACGAACCGCGACCTCGAGCAGCGGATAAAAGATGGCCTGTTTCGGGAGGATCTGTTTTATCGGTTGAACGTGGTGCCGCTGCGTGTTCCGCCACTGCGCCAGCGCCGCGAGGATATCCCGCTGCTGGCGAACTGGTTCATCCGTAAATTCAGCGAGCACGGGGACCGCCAGGTGACCGGGCTGTCGCGCGAGGCGCGCGCAATGCTGGTGACTCACGACTGGCCCGGCAATGTTCGCGAACTCCAGAACATCATGGAGCGCGCGGTGGTGATGGGGTCCTCCGACGTAGTGACGCCGGAAGACCTAGCCGATCTGCTGCCCGATGCGGATCCGGCGCCGGAGCAGGAAGGCGGCTTCCACGAACAAGTGCGGCAGACACGGCGCAGGCTGATCGCGACGGCCCTGGAGCGCGCCGGCGGAAACGTGCCGGAAGCCGCCCGCGCTCTGAAGCTGCATCCCAACTACCTGCACCGGCTGATTACGACGCTCGGGCTGCGAGCACTGGTATCGGGCGCAGTGTAGGCTCCGGGAATCCGAGACACCGAGGCTAACTCACAATGAAGGCAAGGCCATGAAGACGCAAGCACGCAATGACGTCAACCACAAGCTAAGTGAGTCTGACCGGGCGCCCGTCACCGGCGCAGTCTCGGGAGAGTTTGTCACCGAGATGTTCGAGTACGACGGTGGAAGGCAGGTCACGGTGTACGTACCACCGGACCCGCCCGAAGCAATCGTCTTCGCAGGTGACGGTCAGCGAATCTCGAAGTGGGGCCGGTTGCTCGAGAAGGCCGACGTACCGTCCACAATGATCGTTGGTGTACATGGGCTGACCGATGAGATGCTGCGGCTCCATGAGTACTCACCGGGCTTTGAGCCGGAGCGGTTCGCGGCGCATGAGAAGTTCTTCGTCGAGGACGTTCGCCGATGGACGGAGTCGCGGTTTGCCGTGGCGCTGCCCACTGAACGCACGGCAGCGTTCGGCGTCTCGGCGGGTGGAGAGCTGGCCCTCGCTCTTGGGCTTCGGCATCCAAATGTCTACGGTGCGGTCTTGTGCGCCTCGCCTGGCGGCGGTTACAGGCCGCCTGGCATTATGCCGGGTCCGCTCCCGCGCACATACCTTGTCGCCGGCACGCAGGAGCCGTTCTTCCTCGAGAACGCAAGGAGGTGGGCGGACGCGCTGCGCGATGCAGATGCGGACGTCGTCATGAATGAGCGAGTTGGGTCGCACGGCGGCGCATTCTGGCGAGAAGAGTTCCCGCTGATGGTGGCGTGGGCATTCGGACGATGACGCATCTCGGTGTCTCATCGGCGGCCTGATACAACGGTTCCCACACGTTGCGCTTCTACCTATTCTGTGGCACTATATGCAGAAGACGGAGGTATCCCCCCATGCCTGACAAATCCGACCTGCCGCAGGGCACCCTCGACCTGCTGATCCTGAAAGTGGCGGCCCTCGGCCCGGTGCACGGTTATGCGATCGCGCAGCGGCTGCAACAGGTTTCGCGGGATGTAGTCCAGGTTCCGCAGGGTTCGCTCTATCCGGCGCTGCACCGGCTCGAGAATCGCGGGTTGCTCGCCGCCGACTGGAAGGAAACCGAGACCGGCCGCGAGGCGAAGTTTTATCGCCTGACGCGCAAGGGCAAAGCTCAGCTCCAGACGGAAACGGCAAGCTGGCAACGGCTGGTGGATGCGATCGGTCTGGTCCTCACCATGACCGAAGGAGGCGCCGAATGAGCTGGTGGCATCGATTACTTCGCGGGAACGCATTGGAGCAGCAACTCGACAAGGAGCTGCGCTTCCATCTGGAACAGCACACGGCGGACCTCATCGCTCGCGGCCAGAATCCCGAGGAGGCGCGCCGGCTGGCGAGGCTCGAGCTTGGCGGTCCGGAGCAGGTAAAGGAAGAATGCCGCGACGCGCGGGGCACGCGCTGGCTCGAGGATCTCCTGCAGGACGTCCGTTATGCGGTGCGCACGCTGCGGCAGCGCCCCGGGTTTGCGGCCATGGCCCTGTTGACGCTCGCGCTGGGCACGGGCGCAACCACGGTGATGTTCACCGTCATCAACGGCGTTCTGCTGAAACCGTTCGCTTACCGAGAACCTGGCCGCCTGTTTCGGCTGCAGGAACGCACGGACTGGAGCACCGCTTTCGGGAATCTGTGGGCATTCACGTACCCTAACTTCCTCGATTGCAGGCGCGAAAGCCGCTCTCTGGACATGGCGGCGTGGGGTATCGAACGCGGCACCGTCAGCGCGCCTGGCGTAGCCGAGTACGTGGACGGCGTGGAGATGTCGTCGGCGCTGTTTTCCGTGCTTGGCGTGAACGTCGCACTGGGCCGCGCGTTTCTGCCCGAAGAGGACCGGCCTGACGGGGCGCCGGTGGCGATCATCAGTCATGTCATGTGGCAACGCCGCTTTGGCGGCGCCACGGGCGCGATCGGCGCGAAGCTGGTCTTCGATGGCAAACCGTATACGGTGGTCGGCGTCATGCCACCGGGCTTCCGGCTGGAGGACGATGAGTACGACGTGTTCACGCCTATCGGCCAGGACACGTCGCCCAGACTGCGGAATCGCCAGGCGCACGGGTTCAGCGTCTGGGCGCGGCTTCGTTCCGGCGCGACGCGGGCACAGGCGCAAACCGAGCTCGCCGTCGTTGGAAGCCGTCTCGCAAGAGAGTACCCGCAAACGAACAAGGGCCGCACCTTCATCGCCGATCCGCTGCGCCCCGACGTCGGGGACACGCAGTCCACGCTGTGGCTGCTGCTGGGCGCCGTTGGGCTGGTGCTGCTGATTGCCTGCGCCAATATAGCGAGCCTGCTGCTGGCACGCGCCGTTTCGCGCGAACGCGAGCTGGCCATGCGGGTCGCCCTGGGCGCCGGTCGAGGCCGGCTGGCGCGCCAGTGCTTCACCGAAAGCGCCGTGCTCGCGCTGGCCGGTGGCGCCCTCGGGATCCTTCTGGCGTCGTTGGGTGTTCATCCCTTCGCGAAGTTCTGGCCGGGCGGTTTGCCGCGGGTTCAGGAGATCGCGCTCGACTGGCGCGTCCTGCTTTTTGCGCTGGGCATCTCGCTGGCGAGCGGGCTTCTGTTTGGGCTCGCGCCGGCCCTTCGCGCGCCCGTGCGCGATCTGGAGCAAACGCTGCGCGCCGGAGCGCGGACCGTTACCGTTGGCTCGCGCCGGCTGCACCGCTCCTTCGTCATCGCGGAGATTGCCATTGCCGTGGTGCTGCTGGTATCAGCCGGGGTGCTTGGCCGAACCTTGCTGCGCTTGTCTGCGCTCGATCCTGGACTCGACATCCGCAACGTGCTGGTGGCGCGCACGGCGCTTTCTCCCGCGACGCTCGCCAACCCCGATCGAACGCGCGCGGCATGGCAGGACCTGCTCGACCGGGCACGTCGCGTACCCGGCGTGCAGGCGATTGCGATGGTGGACACTGTGCCTATGCGCCAGGGCAGCAATCCGATCTACTTCTCACTTAGCGCCGCAACCTCGCAGGAACAAGAGCCGATGGTTCTGGCCAACAGCGTAACGCCGGATTATCTGAAGGTGACCGGCATCCCGCTCCGCCGCGGCCGATTCATTACGGATGACGATCGCAAAGGAACGCAATCCGTCGCGGTAATCGACGACGTCATGGCGCAACAGGCGTTCCAGGGCGAGGACCCCATCGGGAAGCACATCTGGATCGGCATTGGGCCGGATCCGGTCACCGTGGTCGGCGTCGTCGGCCACGTGCGCCAGTGGGGACTTGCCGCGGACGATCAATCGCCGATACGCGCGCAGCTCTACTATCCGTTCGCCCAGGTGCCGGACCCGCTGGTGAGGCGCTGGTCGGAGCTGATGTCCATCGCGGTTCGGACCCGCGTCGATCCGCTGACCGTCGCCGAGCCGCTCGGCCGCGAAGTGCGTGACGCCGGCGGCGATCAGGTGCTCTACGCGATCCACACTTTCGAAGAGCTCGCCACTGCGTCTTTAGCCAGGCAGCGGTTCCTGGTGCTGCTTTTCGGCGTGTTCGCCGGGCTTGCTTTGCTGCTCGCGTGTATTGGAATTTACGGCGTGCTGGCGTACCTCACCAGTCAGCGCGTGCCGGAGATCGGCGTGCGCATGGCGCTGGGCGCCACCGGGCCGAAGGTGATGTGGCTGGTTCTGCGCCAGAGCCTCGTGATGATCCTCGCCGGCATCGGCGTGGGCGCCTTCGCCGCATTCGCGGCCACCCGGACGCTCACGCGGCTGGTGGAAGGGATGCGCGGCATTGAGCCGCTCACGTTCGCCCTGATGATAGCCGTCCTGACGATCGCTGCTCTTGTGGCGAGCTTCCTGCCGGCCCGCCGCGCGAGCCGCATCGATCCGATACAGGCTTTGCGCGCGGAGTAAGGGCCGGGACCAACCGCTCCCTCACGGTCGCGGCTCAGTTACTTCACTGGTATGGTCACGGTGGGCGATGTCACGCCTCCGATTTGTATGGTCACCGTCTGGCTGCCGCTCAGGCCCGCGGGCACCGTGGCGTTCACCTGGTAGAGCCCCGGGTAACCCGGCGCGAGGCCGGAATAGTGGACCGTTGCCGACTGGCTGCCGATCATCACGATTGGCGTCGACGTCGTTTTGGCCAGCGTAGCTGTGGTTGCAGGCGCCGGATCGCCGGTCTCCGGCTGATTGGTCACCGGGCCGAGACCGTTCAGGAAGAACTCAACGACGTGCCCGTTCTGAACCGGATTGCTGGTGGTCACCACTTTGTTGTTTTCGTCGCGGGCGGCGGCGATGCCGTTCGCCTGGAAGAACGCGGGCGCATAACTGGCAATCGGGACGGTTATCGTACTGCCGTAGCTGTATTCCAACGTGACCTTCATCTGCGCCGACGACTGGCCCTGCAGCTCCCACGGCACCTGCACGTTCACCTGCGTGGGACTGACGTAAAGCATCCGCGCCGGAAAGCTGCCGTTGGCGGCATCGAAGCTCACCTGTACTTCATCAATCTGCAGCGGCAATCTTGGAAAGGCGACACTGTCGATATAGCCAGGGTCGCTCAGGTCAGTTCCGAAGATCGCAATATACGAACCGGGCGCGACGGAGTTGGCCTGGAAGCTGGCCGCATTCTCCACGCCGCTTGAGGCACGAATCGCGGGCGCATTGCGAGCATAAACCGGGAGCTGCAGGCTCTGGCCGCCGGCAGAAGCTGTAATCTGCGTGCTGCCGGTCTGGGTGACGCCGGTCACGTTAATGGTGGCGATGCCGTACTGATTCGTCGTGCTGGTGGCGGCCGAGATGCTCACCCCGGATCCTGCAGTCCAGGTCACGGTGGTATTCGCAACGGGCACGCCAAAATCGTCCACCACCTGCACGGATGGCTGGCCGAAGACGGACGGCACCGTCTGGCCCACAGTCCCATCGAACCCGGCGTTGATCGGGATGATATCGGCGATGGCGCCCGACCCGACCACGTACAGATACGGGACGCGTAAGGAAACGCCCGAGCCCGTCAGAGTAATTGCGCCGGAATAGAAACCGGATGTGGGCACGGCGCCGGTGAGGGTTACATTGACAGTTCCGGAGCCGCCTGGTGCGAGGCTGAGCGAGGTCTTATCGAAACCGACCGTAGCGGTGCTGGTTTCGCCCGACGTCGCCGCAGAGGCCATGGTGAGGTTAACCGTGCTGTTGCCGTTGTTGGTGACGACAAGCGGCGCCGACGGAGGCAATTTGGTTGTGAGATAGCCCATTGCCAGGGTCGCCGGGCTCACCGAGACGGTGCTGGCCACGGCCGCACCCGCGTTCAGCAGGCCGGCGCCAACGCCAATCACGTCCACAGTGTCCCCATAGATATCCTGAGTGATGGCCTGCGACGTCGAGTCGATCAGAGCCGACCGGATCTGACTGTAGTTCCAGCCAGGGTGCGCCTGTTTCACGAGTGCGGCCGCGCCGGCCACGATGGGCGCGGAGAAGCTGGTGCCGTCGGCGGCGCCGTACCGGTCGGAGCTGTAGACGTCGCCATACAGATCGTAATTCTGCATGGCCATGTAGATGCCGCCGTAATAGCAGTTGCCGTTTCCGCTGGTACACGCGGCGGTGCTGGGTTCGGCGCCGGGCGCCACCAGATCGGGCTTCACGTTGAGCGGGCCGGTTGTGGGGCCGATGGACGAGAAGGAGGTGAGCTCGTTTTCATCCGCGCTGTCCACCACCTCGAGGCCGTCCTGGTTGACGATCACCTGCTGGCCCGGATTTGCGTCGATCCAGCTCTTGAGGTTCAGGCCGTCCGAGTTCGAGATCAGGTTTGCGGGAATGAAAATGCTCGACGAAAGGTTCTGGTAGCCGATCTGGAACAGCGGTTCCTGGACGTTGTCGTAAATGACCACGCCAATGGCGTCGGCTGTTTGCGCATTGCTCACCTTCACGTCGAAGCCGCAGTTGGCGGGGTCGCGGACCACCAGCACGATGTCGCCGGCCAGGGAGAAAGGCGGGTAGGCATTGCATCCATTGGCATTGCCGAGCGCGGCCGCGTCTATCAGCGTTGCTGTTTCGGAGCCGAACTGGCCGAGCGAAGAATTGGCCGGAACCTCGCCGGGTATCTTATAGAGGTTCGATGCGAGACCACTCTCGGCTGCGTCTACCAGCGGCGTGAAATAGTGCGAGTTCGTGCTCGCGCCGACCGCGATGACATCGGGAGCGTCGGCGGGCGTCGCGATGGAACTGTAAGTGGGAAGGTAGTTGGGAGCGCCACTGTTGCTGCCGGTGTAATTCCCGTTGCCGGCCGACGCCACCACGATCATGCCCGATTTGACTGCGTTTTCGAAGGCCGTGGCCAGCAAATCACAGGCAACTCCCGCAGGATTACCGCAGACCGCTCCAACGTCCACTGGGCCGGTGAGCGCCGGCAGACCGGAAGAGAACGAAGCAACGTCCATCCCGTCGCCCTGGGCGTCTTCGATAGCCTTGATGTAGACATCCTCGGTCGGATAGTCGTTCACGTAGGGAGTTCCATAAACCTTGTAATTGCCGAGCCAGGCCTTGGGCGCCATTCCCTGGATGACGACATTGCCGGAGCCCGAGGCGTTGATGGCGGGCGTGGTGGCCTGCTCTCCGGCCGCGCACGACGCCGTTGCCGTTCCGTGGCCGCTGCGGTCCCGCGGCGTGTAATCGTCCGGCCTCGTTTCACCGGGCGACACCGTGGTGGAAATCATCTTCACGTAACTGCGCGCGACGATCACCTTGTTGTTCGTGAAGGAGCTGCAAACCGCCTGATTGTCGCTGTCGCACTTAGGAAAGCCGGAGGGCACGCTGAGCGAGTTGTCCTGGAACATGGGGTGGGTGTTATCGATGCCGGTGTCGAGAATCGCGATTTTCATGCCTGCGCCCGCGTTCCCAGCGCCGCCCAGCGCATTCCACGCGGCGGGGGCATTCACCAGCTGGGTGGCCGCGTTCAACTGCCGCTGGCCAAAGCGCATCTGCTGCACGGCCAGGACGCCGGGCAACGACCGCAGCTCGGCCACGCGATCCGGCGTGGTCACTACAAAGACGGCGTTCAGCAATCTGCTGACTGAGCCGGCAATCGCGAACTTCCTGGTCTGCAATTCACTCTTCAGCGCGGCCTGTCGGGCGAGAACTTGCTGCTCATAGTCCCTTGCCGTTTGCGTATGGATAGCCTCGCGGCCCTGGAAGCGATCCGCGACGGGTGCATCCTGCAGAATTACCGCGTAATGATTTGAGAGGTTCTGGGCCGTTATCGGAGAAACCTGAGCGCATAATGCCAGAATGCCCGCGCCCGCGAGTGCCTTAAAGAGTTGATTGCACACGGGGATGCAGACGCCGCCAGGGGGACTTCGGTTACTTCTTCCTTATTGCCGGGAGGTATCGGCGGGCCTCGGCGCTATCGGACCGCTTACTCACGTGCGCGGCTCAGTAACGCGACGGGTGTGTGCCCCAATAGTAAAATCGAAGTTCTGCTGAAACGCCGTCTTCACATCCCGCTGGTCCTGTTGCTGGCCCCCGGACTCTTTGCCCGCATGCCCGTCCATGCGCGTCACGCGATGGTGACCGCGCAGGAGCCGCTGGCGGCCTCCGTTGGCGTCGCCACGCTGAGGGCAGGAGGGAATGCCGTGGATGCCGCCGTGGCCATGGGGTTCGCGCTCGCGGTCACGTGGCCGTTCGCCGGCAACATCGGCGGCGGTGGTTTCATGCTGGTGCGCATGGCCGATGGCCGCGCGTCGTTCATCGACTTCCGCGAAGCCGCGCCGCTCGCCGCCACCCACGACATGTATCTGGACGCCTCCGGCAAGCCGACCCGGGACAGCATTGTCGGTTATCGCTCGGCCGGCGTGCCCGGGACGGTCCGGGGATTCGAGCTGGCGCATCGGAAATTCGGCCACGCGCCGTGGGCGGTTCTGGTGGATCCTGCCGTGCGCTTTGCGCGCGACGGGTTCGCGGTGAGTTGGGCGCTGGCGCATTCTCTCGCTGAGGATCGCGAGCTGCTCGAACAGTTCCCCGATTCGAAGCGCATCTTTCTCAACAGTGGTGCGCCGTTCCATGCCGGCGATCGCCTCGTGCAGCCGGAGCTGGCCGCGGCGCTGGAACGTATCCGCGATTCCGGCGCCGCCGGCTTTTACGAGGGCGAGACCGCGCGTCTCATCGCGGCGGACATGCGCAAACACGGCGGTCTGATTACTTCGGAAGATCTGCGGCGCTATCGAGCGGTGGAGCGCGCGCCTCTCACCGGCAGTTACAAAGGACACGGCATCGTCACTTCGCCCCCGCCCAGTTCAGGAGGAATCGGCATTCTGCAGATGCTGGGCATGCTGGATGGCTCGAATTACGGTGCGGCCGGCGCGGGATCCGCCGCCACGTACCACTATCTGGCGGAGTGCATGCGGCGCTTCTACGCCGATCGCAGCCGCTGGCTCGCGGATCCGGATTTCTACCCCGTGCCCACGGCGAGGCTGCTCGACCCCGCCTATATCGCCTCGCGGCGCGGTACGATTAACCTGGCCCATGCGTCATCGAGCGCATCGGTGGGCCCTGGGGCGCTCACTGCCGCCTCGCACGAAAGCTCCGAGACAACGCACTACAACGTCATAGATGCCGAAGGGAACGCCGTCGCCGTGACTTACACGCTGAACAACGGATACGGCAGCGGCGTAACCGCCCGCGGCACGGGCATCCTGCTGAACGACGAGATGGACGATTTCGCCGCGAAACCCGGATCGCCGAACATGTTCGGACTGGTGCAGGGAGAGTCGAATGCGATCCAACCGGGTAAACGGCCGCTCTCGTCCATGACGCCAACCATCCTGACGCGCAACGGGAAGGTGTTCATGGTGGCGGGCGGCCCCGGCGGCTCGCACATCATCAGCAATCTGCTGGAGGTGATCGTGAATGTCCTCGACTTCAGGATGAACGTGCAGGACGCCATCGACTGGCCGCGCGTGCACCACCAGTGGCTCCCGGACGCGCTGGAAGCGGAACGCGGCGTTTCGCCCGACACGGTTGCGCTTCTCGAAAAGTACGGGCACAAGGTGACGCGGCGCGGCGACGCGGCGCTCATCGACGGCATTGTTGCCGAGGACGGCTGGCTGGAAGGCGGCGTGGATGGCCGCGGAGACGACAGCAGAGCGGAAGGCTACTGAATTTCATGAACCACGTATTGTCCACACACCTGTTCGTCAACCATCGCCTTACTTCCGTGTGGCTCGACCGGATCTGGGATTCCGGCATTCCGGCCGTCGAATTATTCTGCGCGAAGCAGCATTTCGACTACAACAACCGCGCCATGGTGAGCGAGCTGGCGGCCTGGTTCAGCGACTCCGAGCTGAAGCTGCATTCGATCCACTCGCCCATGTACACGGACGACGTGTGGGGCCGCTCCGGACCGCATGCGGTGATCACCATCACCGAAACTTCGAAAGGCAAGCGCATCGCCATGGTGGACGAGATCAAGCGCGCGCTCGAAGTGGCCGAGTACATCCCCTTCCGGTACATGGTGCAGCACCTGGGCGTCAGCGGTGAGGAGTACGACGACGCCAAACTGGACGCGGCGTTCATAGCGCTGGATGAGCTGAGCAGCTTTGCGCGCCAGCGCGGCGTCGAAGTGCTGCTCGAAAACACGCCGAACCGTCTGGCCTCGGCTGAAAGGCTGGTGTCCTTCCTGGCTCAGACGCATCTCAAGCTGGGCTTCTGCTTCGACGCCGGCCACGCGAACATGCATCGGGGGATCGAACAGGAGTTCCGGATCATGGAGAGCCGGATTCGATCGACTCATCTGCACGACAACGACGGCCAGGCGGACCAGCATCTGTTCCCCTTCCTCAGCGAGGGCGGCAGCATCGACTGGAAGAAAACCATGGAGCTTTTGCGCAGCCACCCCGACCAGTACCCGCTGGTGCTGGAGCTGAAGGAAGTTCCGGAATACGGTCCGCACCCGCTGGATAAAGTGAAGGAGGTCTTCGAGAGACTCGAGAGTCTGTGATGGCCGATACCGCTACCCCGATCACCATTGCCGATGCCGCGCATCACGAAGGACAAACCGTGCGTGTTTCCGGTTGGCTTTACAACCTGCGCCGTTCGGGCAAAATCTGCTTCCCGCTGGTGCGCGACGGCACGGGCGTCATCCAGTGCGTCGCGGTAAAAAGCAATCTGCCGGAAGAGACCTTCGAGGCGCTGAAGAACCTCACGCAGGAATCGTCGCTGATCGTGAACGGAAAGCTTCGCGCCGAGCAGCGCGCGCCGGGCGGATTCGAGCTCGACGTGGAGAGCGCGGAAATTCTGCAGCGCGTGCCGGAGTCGGAACCTTATCCGATCACGCCCAAGGATCACGGCACCGATTTTCTGATGGACCATCGCCATCTCTGGCTGCGCAGCCGCCGGCAGAACGCCGTGATTCGCGTACGCCACGCCATCATCAAGGCGATTCGCGATTATTTCGATTCGCACGGCTTCACGCTGGTGGATGCGCCTATCTTCACGCCGTCGGCGTGCGAGGGAACCACGACGCTGTTCGAGGTGAACTACTTCGACGAAGAGAAAGCGTACCTGACGCAGTCGGGCCAGCTCTATAACGAAGCGGACGCGATGGCGTTCGGGAAAGTGTACTGCTTCGGGCCCACGTTCCGCGCGGAAAAATCGAAGACGCGGCGCCATCTGACGGAGTTTTGGATGGTGGAGCCGGAGATGGCGTTTGCCTCGCTGGACGACGTGAAGCAGGTGGCCGAGGAATTGGTGGTGTTCGTGGTCCGGCAGGTGCTGGAAACTCGGCGCGCCGAACTCCAGGCGCTGGAGCGGGACATATCGAAGCTGGAAGCGGTACAGGCGCCGTTCCCGCGAATCAGCTACGACGATGCGGTGAAACGGCTTCAGGAGAAGGGCAGCGAGATCCAGTGGGGCGGCGATTTCGGCGGCACGGACGAGACGCTGCTGAGCGACGATTACGACCGGCCGGTGATGGTGGACCGCTATCCGACGAGCGTCAAGGCATTCTACTTCCAGCCCGACCCGGAGCGGCCCGAGGTCGCTCTTGGCGTCGATGTGCTCGCGCCGGAGGGCTACGGCGAAATTATCGGCGGTGGCCAGCGCATCCACGATCTCAATCTGTTACTGAAGCGCCTCAAGGAGCATCACCTGCCGCGCGAGGCGTTCGAATGGTATCTGGATTTGCGCAAGTACGGCAGCGTGCCCCACGCGGGTTTCGGCATGGGCGTGGAGCGCGTGGTGGCATGGCTGTGCGGGCTGGAGCACATTCGCGAGACGATACCGTACCCGCGCATGCTGTATCGGACGCGCCCGTGAACGCGAGGTATTGCAGGCGAAAACGCCTGCTCCACAAAACACGCACAACAGCCATGTGGAGCAGGCCTTCGGCCTGCGCGTAACCCATGGCCCATTCCTCCATTGCCATCATCGGAGCGCCGCTCGACCTCGGAGCCGGGCGCCGCGGGGTCGATATGGGACCGTCGGCCGTGCGCGTGGCCAACCTTTTCGGACGCGCTCAGTCGCTCGGCGACGTTGTGGACCTTGGCAACGCGCCCGTCGTGCAGGCGGAGATGTTTCCAGAAGGGCCGGCCAATGCGCGCTATTTGCCGCACATCGCCGAGACCTGTTCGAAGCTCGCCATCATGGTGCAGCAGGCGATGGCGGAGGGCCGCGTCCCCGTGGTGCTGGGCGGAGATCATTCGGTCGCCGTCGGCACGGTTGCCGGCGTCTCAGCCCATTATCGAAAGCAGGGCAAGAAGATCGGCCTGATCTGGGTGGATGCGCACGCGGACATGAACACGCCCGAAACATCGCCGAGTGGAAACGTTCACGGCATGCCGCTGGCGTGTTGCATCGGAATCGGCCCGCCCGAGCTGACCGAGATTGCCGGGTACGCGCCCAAGGTGGATCCGCGCAATGTCGCCCTGGTGGGCCTCCGTTCCGTGGACGAGCGCGAGCGCGATTATGTGCACAAGTCCGGGGTGCGCACGTTCACCATGCGCGATATCGACGAGCGCGGCTTGCGCACTGTGATGGAGGACGCCATGCGCATCGCTTCTGACGGAACCGCCGGCTTCCACGTCTCATTCGATATGGACGTAGTGGATCCGCAGGAGGCGCCCGGCGTCGGCACGCCCGTGAAAGGCGGCATGACCTATCGCGAGGCGCACCTGGCGATGGAGACCATGTGCGATTGCGGCGGAATGACCTCCATCGAAGTGATGGAAGTGAATCCGGTGATCGATGAGGTGAACCGAACGGCGGTGCTGGCCGTCGAACTGATTATGTCCGCCCTCGGGAAACGCATTTTATGAACAGCTCCGGAAAGCTCCGCGTCGCGGTGATCCATGGCGGCCGCAGCGGAGAGCACGAGATCTCGAACCGCTCGGCGGAATCCATTCTGGCCGCGCTCGACCGCGACAAATACGACATCGCCGAGTACCGGATTTCGAAGGAGGGCTGCTGGTCGCCGCGGGCCATCTCGCCCGAACCCGGTGCGAACGACGGCATCGACGTCGTGTTTCCGGTTCTGCACGGCACGTTCGGCGAAGACGGCACCATCCAGGGTCTGTTCGAGATGGCCGGTTTGCCGTACGTCGGCGCGGGCGTTCTGGCGTCGGCGGTGGCCATGGACAAGGAAGTCACCAAGCGGCTTTGCCGCGAAGCTGGTCTGCCGGTGGGGGACTACGCGGTACTGACGCGCGACGAAATCGGCAATGCCGAACGCATTTGCGGATCGCTGCCGTTCCCGGTGTTCGTGAAGCCCGCGAACCTCGGTTCGTCGGTGGGCATTTCGAAGGCGAACAATTGCGAGGAACTGCGCGAAGCGTTGCAGCTGGCCGCGCAGTTCGACGCAAAGATCCTGGTGGAGCGCGGCATCATCGGCCGCGAGTTCGAATGCGCGGTGCTGGGGAACGAGAATCCCGAAGCGGCGATTCCCTGCGAGATCCTGCCCTCTAAAGATTTCTACGATTACGAAGACAAATACCTGCTCGATAAAGCCGGGACCATTCTGCCGGCGCCGCTCAGCCCGGAACAGACCGCCGAAATGCGGCGGCTGGCGGTGGCGTGTTATCGCACGGTGAGCTGCGAAGGCATGGCCCGCGTGGATTTCCTGATGGAAGCCGCCACCGGCGCGCTCTTCATCAACGAGATCAACACGATTCCGGGATTCACCTCCATCAGCATGTACCCGAAGATGTGGGAGCACTGCGGCCTGCCCATGCCGAAGCTGCTCGACCGGCTGATCGAGCTTGCCATGGAGCGGCACGAGCGGCGTGAAAGCCTGCGGTACTCCAGGTAGTTGCATGATTCTGCCCTTCGCGTTTTTGTTGGTGACCGCGGGACCAGCCGATGTGGAATCCGCGCTGAAGCGATTCACCGAAGTGTTTGCGGCGGTGGAGAGCAATTCCGCGGACCCCATCAACACTGAGAGCGCCATCTACGGCGGCGCAATTCCGTCCATGCTGCGCGAGCTCGATCCGCATTCCGTGTTCTTCGACCCGCAGCAGTTCCAGCAGTTGAAGGAAATGGAGCAGTCGGAGCAGAAGGGCTTCGGGACGGTGGTGTCCATCGTGCCCGGGCGCGTAGTGGTACTGCAGGCCATGCCCGGCACTCCGTCGGCCCGCGCGGGCCTGTCGCCCGGTGATGAAATCGTGGCCGTCAACAATGCGCCGCTCGCGCAGTTCGGCGACCCCGAGCAGCTCATCCAGTTTCTGACCGAAGCACGGCAGAAGCGGGCCGACCTTTTGGTGCGCCGGCCAGGCAGCCTGCGCCCGCTCGAGTTCACGCTCGATCCGCAGCTCATCGATGCGCCCACGGTGGACCGCGCCTTCATGCTGCGCCCCGGCATCGGCTATGTGCGCGTGGCCAGCTTCGATCCGCAAACCGCAAAGCTGCTGAAGAACGCCATCGAGGGTCTGGGGGGCGCAAAGCTGAAAGGCCTGGTGCTGGACCTCCGAAACAATACCGGCGGTGTTGTTCCGGCGGCGCTGGAGTGCGCCAGCTACTTCCTGAAGCCCGGCCAGCAGATACTCACGGCCCGTGGCCGATCGCTGAAGGGGCGGCAGGAAGCGGAGGTCCCGAAGAATGCGGTCCCGTATGAGTTCCCTCTGGCCGTGCTGGTGAATGAGAAAACCGCGAGCGCCGCCGAGATCGTCACCGGCGCGCTGCAGGACCACGACCGCGCCACCGTGGTAGGCACGCCCACGTACGGCAAGGGCCTGGTGCAGAGCGTTTTCCCGCTGAGCGGGAACACGGCCATGGCGCTGACCACCGCGTTCTACTACACGCCCAGCGGCCGGTCCATTCAGAAGCCGCTCGCGGTGGGGCAGCTCGGCGACATCGCCGAACATCAGATGTATAAGACCGACAAGGGACGCGGCGTGGCCGGGGGCGGAGGCATCCAGCCGGATATCGTCGTGTATCCGGAGCAGCCCGACCGCCTGCTGGCGGTGTTCGAAGGGAGCGGCGTGCTGATCTCGTACGCCACCGACTATATCCAGAAACATAAAGTGACCGAACCGTTCAAAGTGACGCCGGATATCCTTGACGATTTCCAGGTATACGCGTCGGAGCGCCGTATTCAGCCGTCCGTCGCGGAGTGGATGCAGCACCGCGATTGGATTCAGTCGCACCTGGAACAGGAGATCCTCGACCAGGCGCTTGGCGTCGCCAAAGGCGACGAGGTGCAGGCCCGCAGCGACCCGCAGGTGAAGGCCGCGGTTGCTTCGCTGGGCCTGGGGTGATGCCCGTGCAGCGCGATCCTCTTTTATCGAACGCGAAACGTAAGGCGCCGCCGCATGAGTTCGTGCTCGATGCGCTGGCCGCGCTGTCGCCCCGCACACGGCCCATGTTCAGTTGCCTTGCCGTGTATGTCGGGGACAGCATTGTCCTCTGCCTGCGCGACAAAAGCGGCGCGACTTCGGATGACAACGGCGTCTGGCTGGCCACCACCGTGGAGCATCACGAGAGCCTGCGGCGCGAGTTTCCCGGCATGCGCTCGATTCGGGTGCTCGGGAAGCCGGTGACCGGCTGGCAGCTGCTCCCCGCGGACGCTCCGGATTTCGAAGAGTCGGCGCTGCGGGCGTGTGAGCTGATCGCGAAGGGCGATCCGCGAATCGGCAAGGTTCCAAAGGCGCGACGACGATGATGCCCGTGCATCGCCCAGACGCGTGGATTCTCACGGCGATTCTTGTGGTGGTCTACCCGCTCGTCGATTGGGCGGTTTACCTTCGGGCCAGATCGAAGTTCACCATTTACTGGTGGAACATTCTCGCGGCATGGACGCTGACGATTACGGCGGCGTGGATCGGCGCTCGAAACGGAGTGACGCTCGCGGACCTTGGCGAACAGGCTGGGAATCCTCTTCGCATGCTGGTGACGCTGGCGCTCGTGGCGGCCGCGGTTGCTGCGCTCACGTTCCTCAGCCGGCAGCAGAATAAGAAGCCCGGCGCGGCGGCGCGCGTGAAGGAGTCGGCGGGCCGCCTCGCGAAGATCCTGCCGGTGACTTGCCGCGACCGGACGGTGTTCGTGATCGTGGCGCTCACGGCCGGGCTGTGCGAGGAATTTCTCTACCGAGGATGGCTGCTGCATTTTCTCGGCGCCACGCTCGGCTCCGTCTGGTTCGGGCTGATTCTCTCGTCGTTCGCATTCGGGTTCGCGCACATCTACCAGGGACGCAGCGGTGCGATCGGCACAACTCTCCTCGGCGCGGTGTTCGGCGTAATCTACCTCGTGTGCGGCGGGCTGCTGCTCCCGCAGGCGCTGCACGCAGCGATGGACTTGTGGAACGGCATCTCGCTCGGCAAGCTGCTGGCAGAACCGGACGAAGCTGCGGGGCCTTCCACGGCTTCGTGAGCCGGTTGGATGGCTCGTTCGCATTTTGCTAACATCGATCTTGAACGTCATCAGCAAGGCCGGATTGCTGGACATGCTGGAGAGGAAGTCCGCAGATGTTCGTGCTGAGTTGCTGGCGTGGTATAGGGCGGCGCGGAAAGCCGATTGGACCCGCGTAACCGATGTTTGGGACAGCGTTCCGGACGCGGATTATGTGGAAGGGCTACTGGTGTTCAACATACGGCAGAACCGATATCGCCTGATTGTGTTCCCGGTTTTTGCCCGTCGAAAGCTCTACATTAAGGCTTTGCTGAGCCACAAGGAATACGACAGAAAGGACTGGCAATCGAAATGGCCGTAACTGAAATCAGCCCCGTCAAATACGGCAAGCTCCTGTCAACAGCGCTGCCTAAAGTGATTGAGACGCGCGAAGAGTTTGATCGTTTCGTCCGGATGATGGAGGACCTTGACCGCAGGATTTCCCGGGGGGGACAGCTAAGTCGTGAAGAAGATGCCCTGCTCGCGCTCCTGGAGAGACTCGTTGCAGATTACGACGACAAAATTGAACTGCCCGAGGTTCCGCCCCATAAGATGGTGCAGTTCCTGATGGAGCACCGCGGTCTTAAACAGGCCGATCTGGTCCCGGCGATCGGCACGCGCGCTCAGGTGTCGGATCTCGTGAATGGCAAGCGCGGAATCAGCAAGGCTCAGGCGAAGAAGCTGGCCGCATTCTTCAGGGTGTCCGTCGAGCTGTTCATCTGATTGGTAGCCGTGGGTGCGGGCCCAGTCAGCTTCCGCATAGTCCGTGCGCCGATAAGACACGCGCACCGGTGGGAGCCCTTATCACAACTGTCGCGTTGTAGTACGTAACTTCACAGGATTCATCGTTAGGCGCACACGTACCCGTCACGATGTATTTGATAATGACTTCGATGCCTCCACTGTGATACCGGAACGTTGAGTGGTCACCCTTCCGAGGTGCACCCTTCGGTTCTTCCGACGTCACTAGCCTCAGAGCCCAGTCGCGTCGATTAATGTTCACCGCGGCATTCCCGTCGAAGTCGCTTACGAAGATAGACCGACGGGCGCTGTACGTGTTATCCGTGAGCAGCCACAACGAGCATCCAGCACCGTCGAACGCCTCTGGGTCGTGAATGAATCCGACCGTCGGCGGTGTGCGGCTGGTAGCGGCCGAGGTGGCTGCAGGTCGGCCACCAGAAGCCTGGTTATTAACGATCAAGAACCACGGAACAAGCGTGAGCACGACCGGCATCATGCCTGCTACCGTACCAGCTCCGCCGTCACGATCTTGTCCAGCTTCGGGAAGTGCGTCGCGATGTACTCGGAGCCCTGCGCTTCCGCCTTACTCTGGTCCACGCCCTCGCCCTGCGGCGGACCGTCGCCATACCCGGCATAGAGTTTGTCCACCACGTTCATCCCCTCCACAACCTTGCCGAACGGCGAGAAGCCGCTCTTATCCAGCCGCTTGTTATTGCCGAAGTTGATGAACACCTCGGCCGTGCGCGTGTTCGGCCCGGAAGTGGCGAACGTAACCATCCCGCGCGTATTGCTCTGTTTCACCGGATCGTCAGGGATGCTCATGTTGTTCCAGTGGGCCGTCAGCGCTGGGCTATTCGAAATGCCCCACTGCACCATGAAGCCTTTCACCACGCGGAAGAAGTACTGCCCGTCGTAGAACTTATCCTGAATCAGCTCATAGAAGCGGTCGGCGCCCCACGGCGCCCACGCGCGGTGCACCTCGATAACGAACGGACCCTTGCTGGTGTCGAATTTTGCGCGGAAGACATCCGGCGCGTGTTCCGGTTTGGCCGGCGCAGTGGCCTCGGGCTGAGCTTTCTTCTCGGGCGGTTTCGTGCCGGACGAACATCCGGCGAGGAGGGCGACAACGCCCAACGCGCTGAAAAGCCGATAACGCAGGCGAAAACGCCTGCTCCACAATTGGCCGCCAACGGTGTGTACGCAGTAGTGGAGCAGGCCTTCGGCCTGCATCGCGCTTTCTCTATTTGGCATCACGCCAATTCTGTCCGATTCCGATGTCCGCCACAAGCGGCACATCCAGCGCCTGCACCTGCTCCATCTCGCGTTTCACCAGCGCGGACACGGCCTCGGTCTCTTCGGGCGGCGCTTCGAACAGCAGCTCGTCGTGCACCTGCAGGAGCATGCGCGCGCGCAGGTTCTGCTCGGCGAACAAGCGGTCGATCCGGATCATCGCCAGCTTGATCAGGTCGGCCGCGGTGCCCTGCAACGGCGTATTGACAGCGGTCCGCTCGGCAAAGCCGCGCGCGGCCGGGTTGCGGCTCTTCATGTCGGGAATAGGTCGCCGCCGGCCGAACATGGTCAGCGCGTACCCCTCCAGCCGCACCTTTTCGATGGTCGCGTCGATGAACGTCCGCACGCCCGCGTACAGCTCGAAGTAGCGGTGGATGTACTGTTCGGCCTCTTTGCGATCGATGCCGAGCCCGGCCGCAAGACCGAACGGCGTCTGGCCATAGACAATGCCGAAGTTCACGGCCTTGGCAGCGCGGCGCATGTCGGGCGTCACCAGCTCCGGCATGACGTGGAACACTTCCGCGGCGGTCCGCGTGTGGATGTCTTCGCCCCCGCGGAATGCCTCCAGCAGCTTCGGATCGTGCGACATGTGCGCCAGCAGCCGCAGCTCGATCTGCGAATAGTCCGCGACGATCAGATTCCAGCCGTCCTCCGGGATGAAGGCAGCGCGGATCTCACGGCCCAGCTCGGTGCGGATGGGAATGTTCTGCAGGTTCGGATTCGAAGACGACAGCCGGCCGGTAGCCGCGCCAATCTGGTTGAACGTCGTATGCAGCCGCCCGGTGCGCGCGTTGATCAGCGCGGGCAACGCATCCACGTACGTTCCCTTCAGCTTCGAGAGCTGACGATATTCGAGCACCTTGCGCGCAATCTCGTGCTCGGCGGCGAGGCCTTCCAGAACGTCGGCCGCAGTGGAGATAGTCTTGCCCTTCCCGTATTTGAACGGCGCTGGGAGCGCCAGGTCCTCGAACAGCACCTTGCCGAGCTGCTGCGGCGAGTTGATGTTGAACGGCTTGCCCGCGAGATCGAAGATCTCCTGCGAAAGGCGGGCCAAATCGGTTTCCATCCGATCGGCCAGCGCGGCCAGTTGCGAGCGCTCGATGCGGATGCCGTTCCGCTCCATGCGCGCCAGCACCGCGGCGAGCGGCAGATCGATCTGCTCGTAAAGCGGCCGCAGGCCCTGCGCCTCGATTTCGGGGAGCAGCTTTTCCAGCAGCGTGCCCATGCAGTCGGCGTGCTGTTCGGCGGCCTTCGCCAGACGGCGGTCGAGGAACTTCTCGGCCAGAACCTCCGCCGAGCAGCCGGACGGATCGGCGCACAGCAGGAACGCATACAGCATCACGTCGTGAACGAAGCCGCGGCCGTTAACCCCCAGCTCGGCCAGTTTGAGCAGCACGGCGCGCGCGTCGTGCGCGGCTTTGGGGCGGTCGGGATCTTCGAAGACATGGCGGGCGGCGTCGATCAGCTCGGCGCCAAACGCACGCCCCTCGCCGGCGCGCGTCGAAACGCCGATCATGGTCATCGGCAGCTCGCCTTCCTCCGACGAATCGATGGACACGGCCACAACCGCATCAGCCGGCGAGCCGCTCAGGTAATCGCGGATCTGGTCCGCGCTGTCGAAACGGCGGTAATCGCGCGTGTGCGCGTCGTCGGTCGGACCCAGCTCCTTCACCAGGCTGAAGAACTCCAGCTCCTTGTAGATCTGGCGAAGCGACGCCACGTCGGGCTCGCGCGTCTTCAACTCTTCGAGGTTCAGCTCCACCGGCACGCTGGTGTCGATGGTGGCCAGGCGCTTACTCAGCAGAATGCGATCGCGATTGTTCTGCAGGCTCTCGCGGTGCATCTTCCGCTGCACCTCCGCGGCGCCGTCGAGCGCGGCTTCCACGCTGCCGAACGGCGCAATCAGCTCGCGCGCGCCCTTCTCGCCGATGCCCGGAGCGCCGGGGATGTTGTCGATGGTGTCGCCCATCAGCGCGAGCAGGTCGGGCACCTGGCCGGGCTTCACGCCCATGAATTCTTCGGCCTTCACGGCGTCGTACCAGATGTCCTCCTTCACCGGATTGAACATCGACACGCGCTCGTTCACCAGTTGGAGCAGGTCCTTGTCGCTGGATACGATCACCACGTCCACATCGGCCCCGGCCTTCGTGGCAAGCGCACCGATCACGTCGTCGGCCTCGAAGCCTTCGAACTGCAGGATGGGGACATTCATGGTCTCGAGCAGGCGGCGAATGTACGGGATCTGTTCGCGCAGATCGTCCGGCATCTCTGTGCGGTTCGCTTTATAGTCGGCGAACTGCTCCTCGCGAAAGGTCTTGCCGCTCTCGAAAATGGCGGCGATGTATTCGGGCTGGTACGCGGTCCGCAGCTTCCGCAGCATGTTGTGGAAGATGTAAATGGCTTCGGTGGAAAGCCCGGTGCTGGTGCGCATCGGCGGCGACCCGGAGCGCGCCCGTGCGTGATACGCGCGAAACACGAAACCGTAGGAATCGATCAGGAACAGGCGGGGACGCACCGCCCTGGGGAAAGCCGTCTGCTTTGGCGCGGGCATCGAAGTTTCAGCATAACAGCCTGTGAACGAGCCAGACCCCGCCGGTCTGTGGTACTAACGCTACATTTTCCCCGGGTGGTGTGGCGCAATAGCCACAATTAAAGTTTACAAGTCTTTGCATATGAGTGTGTTGGAAACCTACTCACGTTGTTAGAATCAATGTTTCAGGGGTCGAGGAGGAAGCAGGAGACCATGATTGCGATTTGAGACATCCGTCCAGCGGCCGGTGGAAGCCACCGGCAGAGGGTTGCACAGCGGCGTTCCTGTATCCGTTCGCATCCTGCCCGCGCCGCCGTCCACAGGCATAGTCTTTCTTCGAACCGATCTGGAAAACTTCGCCGTTCCGGCGAGCTGGCGACATGTAGCCCGCGTGAGCTACGCCACCAGCCTCATGCGCCAGAGCGTGCTCATCTCCACCACCGAGCACCTGCTCAGCGTGTTTTACAGCATGGGCGTGGACAACGCCTATATCGAGATCGATAACCTGGAAGTCCCCATTCTCGACGGCAGCGGCCTGCCCTGGGTGGAACTGCTGCGCAAGGCAGGTGTTCGGCAATACCGGCGGCGCCGGCGCTACATGCGTATCCGCAGGCCCGTAACGGTGGAGAACGGCGATAAGCGCATCTCCATCCTGCCGGCCGACCGTTTCCTGCTCACCTGCGATGTCTTCTTCAACCACCCTCTTATCGGCCGCCAGTGTCTGGAAATGGAAGTGACTCCCGAGCGATACGCGCGCGACATTGCGCCCGCCCGTACCTTCGGCTTCGATAAAGATCTGGACGCCATGCGCGAGATGGGCCTGATCCGCGGCGCCACTCTGGAAAATGCCGTTTGCTTCGACGCGAACAAGGTGACCAACGAAGGCGGCCTGCGATTCGACGATGAATGCTGCCGGCACAAGGCGCTCGACCTGATTGGCGATCTGGCTCTGATCGGCCGGCCGCTGCTGGGCCACGTGATTGCCGAGCGCGCGGGACACGCCATGCACGTGGCGCTGGTGGCGCGCATCATGTCCGATCCGTCGCTGTACGAGATCGTCAGCTTCGATCAACTGGCCGACCGCGTTGCGCACGCGCTTGCTTCGTAGCATCCCGAACCTGTTCACGGCCGCCCGGCTGGTTCTGGTTCCATTTATCGCTTTGGCCATCGCGCAGCGGCGCTTTGCCGTAGCGCTCGTGCTCGCGCTGGCCGCCGGCGTCACCGATGCGTTCGACGGGTTCTTCGCGCGCCGCTATGGCTGGACTTCGCGCACGGGCGCGTACCTCGATCCGATTGCCGACAAGCTTTTGCTGATGACGCTCTTTGTCGCTCTTGCGTATGCGCGGCTGGTTCCGTGGTGGCTGGTGGCGCTGGTAATCGGGCGCGATGTCTTCATTCTGCTGATGGTGGCCTGGGGCCTTGCGTTTACGCGCATCCGCGACTTTCCGCCGTCGCTCGCGGGTAAGGTGAGCACGATTATCCAGGTGGGCGCCTCGGTGGGCGTGCTGTTGATCAATGCGGCGCCGTTTCCCTGGCCGCGCGAGGCCGCCTGGATCATGATTGCGGCCACGACCGCGGCCACTTTCTGGAGCGGAATCGACTATGGACGCCGGGGTCTGAAGATGGTCCGGAGGGACCGGATTGACGCCGTGGCCCTCCGGCGTTAGTCTGAAGTTGTGCCAGCGCCCGTTTCACGCTACGAGGCCCCCCGAAACTACCTCTGGACGGGCGTTGTCGCGCTGGCGTTCACCTCCTTCTCCGCGTGGGTGGCGCTTGCCTGGAGTTGGGCCTGGATTGCGGCCGCACTGCTTCTGGCTGGGGCGGTGACGGCATTTGCCCTCGGGCTGCTGCCGGACATCGAGATCTACGACAGTCACCTTGGCGTCAACGAGCGCCGGATCTCCTGGTCGCAGATCGCCCGCGTCGATAAGCTGGTCAGCTTTCCGCTGATGGTGAGGCTCACGCTCATGGACCGGGAAACCCTGATCCTGCGCTACGCCGGGGACGAGAGCGCGCGTCAGAGCCTGCTCAGGAACCTGCAGCGATACTCCCGCGAGGCACTGATTGAAGGGGCTACGTGGCGAAGTTTCTGGGGCGAGCCGCAGCAGCGTACCGCATCAGCGCCGCAAGCGCAGCGGGAACATAAGCCGCCGCCACGCTATCCGGTGCTGTTGCCGGAAGACGAGGCTGAGGTGGAGCGCATGTTCCAGCAGCTTCGTACGGTGGGACGCATGGACCCCCAGAAGAGCACCGAAGACAAATAGCCGTGGTAACGACTCGCCCGGACGCTACGGTCACTCTTGCGCCCGGAGATTACGGAGAAGTAAAGAGGCGGACGGGGCGTCCGCCGCAGGCGAGGGCGCCTGCCCCACCGAAGTTACGGCTGCTCGTCCTGCTCAACCGGCTTCTTGTGTTTCGGCTTGCGGCGGGGCTTCGGCTCAATGAGTCGGGACGCGGGCACCGTGCCCACGCGCTCGCGCGCGAGCCGGCGCACCTCCTTCTTCTGATCGAATTTCCGCGGTTTCGCCATTCGTTTCCGCTACAATGAGAGTGTATCAGGGCCAGTAAGGAGGCCGACATGCTGCTCAGTTCTCTTTGGTCGCCGTCAGATCTCCTCGTCATTGCCGTGATCTTCCTGCTCTTCTTCGGAGGCAAGAAGATTCCGGAGATGGCAAAGGGTATCGGGGAGGGCATCAGGAACTTTAAGGACGGTCTGAAGAGCGACGATCACACCGACACAAAGAAGCAGGCATAGCGGCTTCTCTGCCCGCTCCCATCAACCGATCTCAAAAAAGCCCCGCGGCGCGCAGCCGCGGGGTTTCTCGCTTTTAGGAGGAGTGGGGTGGAGGCTTACTTCTTTTTCGGCGGAACGATCGAGTCCTTGACGGCCTTGGCGACGCGGAACTTTACGACCTTCTTCGCCGGTATCTTGATGGATTCGCCGGTAGCAGGATTGCGGCCGATGCGCGCCTTGCGCTCCACCCTTACCAGACGGCCGATGCCCGGCATGATGAAAACGCCATTCTTCTTCGTTTCACGGACCGCCATGTCAGCGAACGAGGTGACGAACTGCTTCGCAACCTTCGTGGCTACGCCGGTGGTTTCGGCGAGTTCGCGAATCACCTGGGATTGAGTCATTTTTGTTGGTGTTGCCATAGTTCTCTCCTTCTGCCAACTACGCCCGGAGGCTCGAAACAAATCCAGCGGATTTTGTTTACACCTGAATCATAGCCGCGGCGTCATGCGGTTGTAAAGGGTGAAATCACGAAAACTCGCCATTTTTTGCGGTTTTTTGTGGAGAGGCTCCGCCGGAACCCCGCCAGACGGCCTTTTCGGACGTTCCGGCGCCGGAAAAGCCCGAAAAACGGGTGTCGCGCGGCCGTTCAACCAGGCAGCCCCGCTTTCTTCCACAGCTCGTCCACCTTACTCTTCACCTCTTCGGGCATGCGGATCACATCCGGCCACGGCCGCGTGAACCCTTCCGAGGTCCATTTTCGCGTAGCGTCGATGCCCATCTTCGAGCCGAAGTTCGGCAGGCGGCTGGCGTGATCAAGCGAATCCACCGGGCCCATCACCATCTGGATATCGCGCTCGGGATCGATGTTGTTCAGCGCGCGCCACGCCGTCTCACGAACATTCTGGACGTCCACGTCCTCGTCCACCACCACGATGCACTTGCTGAACATAGCCTGGCCGAGGCCCCAGATGGCATGCATCACCTTGCGCGCGTGCAGCGGATACGATTTGCGAATCGACACCAGAATCAGGTTGTGGAACACGCCCTCGGCGGGCATACAGATGTCGCGGACCTCAGGCAGTTGCAGGCGCATCAGCGGCAGGAAGATGCGCTCGATCGCCTTGCCCATGTAGAAATCTTCCATGGGCGGCGGCCCCACGATGGTGGTGGCGTAGATGGGATCGCGGCGATGCGTGACGCAGGTGACGTGAAAGACGGGGTAGTCGTCATCGAGCGAGTAGTATCCAGTGTGATCCCCGAACGGGCCCTCGCGGCGCAGCTCGCCGATTTCCACGTAGCCTTCGAGCACGATCTCGGCGTTGGCCGGCACTTCGAGGTCCGATGTCTCGCACTTCACCATCTCCACGGGCTTGCCGCGCAGGAAGCCCGCAATCATCATCTCGTCCAGATCCGGCGGCAGCGGCAGAATGGCCGAGTACATGGTGGCCGGGTCGGAACCAATGGCCACGGCTACGGGCATGCGCGCGGCGTCGCTTGATAAACGGCCGCCCGCAGCCTGGCGCCGCCGGTAGTGCTCGGCGCCCTGTTTGTGCGTCTGCCAGTGCATGCCGGTGGTGCGCTCGTCGAATATCTGCATGCGGTACATTCCGCAGTTGCGCTTGCCGGTATCGGGGTTACGCGTGAACACCATGGGCAGCGTGATGAAGCGGCCGGCATCCTGCGGCCAGCACTGGAGGACGGGCAGATCGAACAGCGAGAACTCGTCGCGCCGGATCACCTCTTTGCATGGCCCGCCGGAGACCATTTTCGGGAAGAACGAGCCCATTTCGGCCAGCTTCGGCAGCATCTTCAGCTTGCCGATCAGGCCTTCGGGCATGCGCATCTCGAGGTATTCGGAAATGCGGTCCGCCACCTCCTGAACATTGTCCACATCCAGCGCGATCTCCATGCGCCGCATACTGGCGAACGCGTTGATGAGAACCGGGATGCTGCTGCCCTTCGGCTTTTCGAACAGCAGGGCGGGACCGCCGCCCTTCACCGACCGGTCGGCGAACTCGGCGATTTCGAGCACCGGGTCGACCTCGATGCCCACTCGCCGCAGTTCCTTGTTTTTCTCGAGGGCCCTGATGAATTCGCGCAGATCGGCGAAAGGCATGGTTGGAGCGTCGGACGGCGTGACTGACGCCGGTTGACTATGATTAAAATTACCACCCTTTCCTTAAGGACATCATGTTCAACCGAGTCGCCTTCGTAACCGGCGCGAGCCGGGGTATTGGCCGCGCAACCGCTCTGACCTTGTGCCGCGCCGGATTCGACATCGTCGTCGGATCGCCGGAGCTGGATAAGAACGAGGAAGTCGCCGAGGCCATTCGCGCGTGCAGCGGCAAGGCGCTCACGGTGGACCTGAATGTCACATCACTCGATTCGGTTAAGGCCGCGTTCGCAACGGCATACAAGGAGTTCGGGCGCGTCGACGTTCTGGTGAACAACGCCGGCATCACGCGGGACGGATTCGCGATGCGGATGAAACCTGAGGACTGGAATCTGGTGCTGCAGGTGAACCTGACGGGCGCCTTTTATTGTGCGCAGCAGGTGCTGATGCCCATGATCCGCGAGCGCTGGGGGCGCATCATCAATATCGCGTCGGTGGTGGGCGAGATGGGCAATTCCAGCCAGGTGAACTATGTTTCGTCGAAGGCTGGTTTAATTGGGATGACGAAAGCGCTGGCGCGCGAAGTGGCCAGCCGCGGCATCACGGTGAATGCCGTTGCGCCTGGCTTCATCGAAACCGACATGACGCGGAAGCTGCCGCAGGAGGTGCGGGAGAAGATGCTGGGAGTGATCCCGCTGGCGCACATGGGCAGGGCCGAAGACGTCGCCGCCGCCGTGAAGTTCCTCGCGAGCGAGGACGCAGCCTACATCACCGGCCACGTTCTGGATGTGAACGGCGGCATGCACATGTAAGCGGAGTGGCATGGCCACACACGTCCGTTTCTTTTAGCCCATGTCCCTGTCATCTCCATTCATTCAGTGTCCCAGGAGACCTGGCCGATTCTGCACAGTGCGGGCGACCGGCTGGCCGCGATAAAATCCGACGACTACTACGACACTTATAAGTTGATCGCTTACTATCTCGCGCGTACCCTGATGTGGCCGCACCGAAGACCTTCCCATCACCGTGACGTCCTCGCGCGGGTGCCCACACCGGCACGTTACGTGACCGGCAGCATGTATATGTAACTCGAGCACGCCCTCAGGTCGCGGGAGCAATTCAGCCAACACGTGTCGAATAACATATGTCAGCCACCAATTGACTCTACTGTTACCTGGACAACAGGCAGAAACGGAACAGCCTGGATTTCGCGCCGTACGAGAAGAAGCTGCGCCGGATGAGACGCTGATCCTCGTGTGCTTCGGGCATTTGCGAACGCAGGTGGGGCAGGCATTCAGCCTGCCGGACCTCTGCCACGGGCTGCTGGGTAACTGCGCAGGCTAAAAGCCTGCTCTACTGGAATCTAAATGCTCCGCCGTGTATTCTCGGCCGCTGTCCTGTTCGCCGCCGTCACGCTTCCGGCAAGTGATCGGAAGCCGCCCAATATCACTCTGCGCGATCTCTCCGGTAAGAAAGTTCAGTTGCGCGATTATCGTGGTCGCATCGTTGTGCTGAATTTCTGGGCGACATGGTGCGGCCCGTGCCGCGAGGAGATGCCAATGCTGGTGGAGGCGGCGAAGGCGTGGGAGCCGGCTGGGGTCGCCTTCATCGCGGTCTCGCTCGACGACGAGAAAACAAGGAAGGACATTCCGGCCTTCGTCGAACGGTATCACGCATCATTCCCGGTATGGGTGGGCGCATCATCGGATGAGCTCAACAAGCTTGAACTGGGCAGCGGCGTACCGGATACTGCCTTTATCGATGAACGCGGAACCGTGGTGGCGCGGGTTCTCGGCGAGATTCATCGCCCCGAAATCGATGCGCGGCTGAGCTGGCTGACGGGAGACCGTAAGTCACCGCCGCCCCCGCCGTTGGTGAACCACATGCCGCGTAAATAGTCACTTTCGATATTTCCCGCCGCCCGGTAGTGAGATTTGACTATTGTTTGTTTACGCACGCGCCCTCACAATCAGCGAATGCAAGCTTCATCGGGTATGTTTCGCAGTGCGTGTTTTCTGCTTATTTCCAGCGCCGCCGGAATAATTGCGGTCGCGCCGGCCTATGGTCAGGGATGCGTAGTAGCCCGCTCCAATGGCGAAGTGGGAGGTCCGGACAGCGAGGGCGGTTACTTACAGCCGGGCGAATGGAACTTCGGCGTCGACTATCGTCATCAGTTCTCCTATGTCCATTTTGTCGGCCCCGCGGAGCAGAGGTATCGCGTCGCGGGCGGCACGCAGGTGGAGAACAAAATCAACCTTGAAAACTTCACCGTCACTTATCAACTTACTCCCCGTTTCAGCATCTCGGGGGATCTGCCGCTGCTCACCGCGAGCCGTCATACCAATGATTCGCCAATTGTCTACACGTCGGCGGGGATCGGCGATACTTCGTTCGTGGCGAGCGGCTGGATCTGGAACCCCAAAGAGAACAAGCGCGGAAACATTCAGTTAGGCTTTGGCTTCCTCGCGCCGACAGGCAAGGATAACGTCGCCAATACCGTGAACGCGTTCGACGGCAAAGGGCCGGTAACGAAGATAGTAGATTACTCGATTCAGCCTGGACAGGGCGGCTGGGGCATTCCGCTGCAATGGGCAGCCTATAAGAACTGGCTCTCAAGCCAGCTCTATTTCAACGGCAGTTACACGATGATGCTGCAGGATATCAACAATGTCCAGCGGAGTTCCTCCGTGAACCCGATCACCCTGACCCAGTACAACGCCATTATGGATCAGTATCTGATGGAAGGCGGGGTGTCGCACCCGTTCCCGAAGGTCCGGGGTCTGCTGGTGTCTTTCGGGCCGCGTATGGAAGGCGTGCCCGCGCGGAATCTCTTCCCGTCGGGAAACAACCTGGGGTTCCGGCGTCCCGGCTTTGCCGTCTCCGCCGAAGTTGGAGCGCAGTATGTCACACGCCGTAACGTTCTCAGCGTGACGATCGCGCGCGCCGTCTATCGCGACCGCACGGTCAGCGTTCCCGACCAACTGACCGGCGGCCACGGGGATGCGGCTTTCGCGAACTGGGTGTGGCTGGCAGGCTACCAATTTCGAGCGGGCGGCCACCGACATTCCGCGCCGGACATGAACGATCCCCAGGCGTCGCACGGCAGTCCCGTGGCGCTGACTGTAACTCCGCGTCCGGCTACAGCCGTTTGCCAGTAACTGCAGGCTGAAAGCCAGGCTGAAAGCCTGCTCTACTGGCCTCCCGCCATTGCCGCCGGCGCAGCCTCCTCTTTATGCCGCGGCAGGGGCTTCGGAAGCGGCATACGCGGCAGCATCTCCGGACGATTCGCTGCGTCGTACACCACCGAGGCAATCACCGCCGCGGCCTGCATCAGGTCCGCGGCCTGAGCGTGGTCGTAGGTGTCCATGTCCGAATGATGCGTGATGCTGCCGTAATCGAGCGGGTCCTGAATGAATTGGAATCCCGGCAGCCCGACCGCTGCGAAGGACAAATGATCCGTTCCGCCGGTATTGCGGATGGTGATGGCGCTGACGCCCAGATCGCGGACGGGCGCCAGCCACTGCTCGAACAACGGCCGCATGGCGTCGTTGCCCTGCAGGTAAACGCCGCGGATCTTTCCACTGCCGTTGTCCAGGTTGAAATAGCCGGAGAGCTTCGCGTGCGCCTCAGTGATCTTCATGGTCTCGGGGTCGCCGAAGTGCTCCTTCACGTACGCCTTCGATCCGAGCAGGCCCTCTTCCTCGCCGGTCCACAATGCCAGCCGAACTGTGCGGTCCATCTTGAGATCGAGCGCCTTCAGGATACGCATCACCTCCATCATCACCGCGCTGCCCGCGCCGTTGTCGGTTGCGCCGGTGGCCGAGTGCCAGGAATCAAAGTGCGCGCCCACCATGACAATTTCGTCCTTCTTCGCGCCGCCCGGTATCTCGCCGACGATGTTGAACGATTCGAGAGGCTTGTCTTCGATATCGGCCTTCAGGTTCACCCGGAGCTGTTCCGGTATTTTCCTTTCATACAGGCGTACCAGGCGGTTGTACTGCTCGGCGGTGACAATGAACGTGGGCGCCGCCAGCGGAAACTTCATCTCCTGCGCTCCGGCCTGTTCGGCATTCACCAGGCCGGTGTGCGAGCGCCGGTCGTCCGTGATCAGCGCCGCCGCGCCTTCGTCCAGGATGAACTGGTTCAGCTTCGCGCGCATGGCCTGCCGCGAGTCGATCAGGCGCTCCAGAAGATTTGAAGGCAGGCTCATGACGTACTCCATCTGCTCCCTCGGGTCCTCCGGAAAGTTGAACTTGTCCGCCTCCACCTGCATCTTCGCGCGCGGCTCGGGCGCTTTCTCCAGATCCGTAAGCTGCTGGTCGGTGTAGCGAGAGAACTCGGGCTTTTCGAGCGGCGCGATGTCCAGCTTCCGCGAGAAGAGCACGAGTTTTCCTCGCAGCCTGCCTTTGTACTTCTTCTCCCAGTCGTCTATCTGCGCCTGATATTTCGCCGGGTCGTACGTGCGCTGAGAGGAGCCGAACGGAGCGTATATGAGCTCGCCGGAAACCGGGCCGTTGGTGCTCTTCGACCATGCCAGCGGCACTGCCGTGAGCTGCGCATAGCGCGGCGCGAGCATCTCCACGGAATACTGACGGGCGTCCCAGGAGCGGCCAAACGGTCCCCATTTTTCGAGCCGCACGTTCTCGACGCCATAGCTCTCGAGGCGCTTGACGGCCCAGTCCGCCGCCTCATGCGCCTCCGGTGAAGCGGTGAGCCGCGGGCCGTAGACGTCGCTGAGATACCAGAGCGTATCCATGACCTTCGAGTTGTCGAAAGCCTCGGTGCGAATCTGGTGAACTATGCCCAGATCGACCTTCTCCTGGGCACACACAAGAGAAGAAAACACGAGAATCGGTAGAAATACGCGCATGGTGCTTATTATGCACCCGCGCACGCCGACGCTGAGCCGCGACCGTAAGGGCGTTCGACAGGGCCCTTTCAGGCTCCGTGGGGCAGATGATCGGTTTATGTCGTCTGCCTGTCCAGGTGCGCGGGCAATGGCAGACGAAAAAACCCGATCGTCTGCCCCACGCGGAGGCGACGCTACATTTTCAGGGGAGCGGTATCGTCTGCGTCCCTTCAGACGGTGGCGAGTTCAGCCCGGCGGCCCTGATGGTACTTCTCCAGCTCGGTGTTCGCTGAGACGATCGTGCCGAGATGCTTGGCCAATGCCGGAAGATCGGTCCCGCGAATAGCCGCGTAGAGGTCGTCGTCATTCACCCCGGTGTATACACGGTTGCCGATACAGCCAAGGCTGGTCACGACGCCGCTCTTCAATGCAGCCGGAATGGACATGCACGTTGGCCTGCCCAGAAGCGGCATGTTCGCATAAACGCCGGCTCGCATGGCCGCCTCCACCAGAAGCATGAGGCCGCTGGGACGGCCGGAGACCAGGACGACATCGGGCGCGACGGGCGCATCCGCGAGCGGACTGTACACGGTCACCGGCGGCGTTTCAGCCAGGCGCGGAATGCCGGGAACCTCCTCCATGCGCACGTAGCCGAGCCGAGTCATGAGTGCGAGCGTTCCGGTAAGCTCCGACTGGCGCTCTGCCGGCAAATCGATGGTGTGGGTGTAACTGCCGATGGGGCAGTTGAAGTGGTCGGCGGGGACAGTGTAGAAGGTCTGCCCGGCCGCGGCCAGCCGCCAGAAGCTGCATCCGGAGGGAACCGAGGCGTCGAATTTCACGACGCCCGCAGGCGGGTGCTGGAGAAAGCTGACGGCGACCGGCCTTCGCTGCAGCCCCAGCGTCTCCACCAGCTGCTTTTCGATATCGGCGTACTTCGACATGAATTCGATTATCGCCCAGTCGAGCGGTGCGCGCTGTGACTGAACCCATAAAGTTGCCGCTTTGGCAACATGGAGTATTTGTGGCCGCAGTCCGAGGAAACTATTGACCAATCGGTCGGTCAATAGTATGGTCAGGGCATGGCGCTCAAAGGACAACGAACGAAAGCCGGAGAGCGGACCCGAGCGGCTATTCTGAAAGCCACGCTCAGGCTACTGGGCCGCGCCGGTCCCGACGCGTTCAGCGCATCCACCCTTGCGAAAGCCGCGGGCGTCAGCAAGGCGACCCTCTTTCATCATTTCAGCTCGATCGAGGAAATACCGCTTGCGGCTTTCGAACAGTTTTGGCTCCAGTCCGTTGGATCCGGATAGTAGAAAGCTGGTATCGGCGCGTGACTATCTCGAGGGACTCGGCCGGCAGGTCATCATTCCGGCACAGAAGCATGGCGAGCTTCTGAGAGCCCAGCTCGTCTTTGTGACGAAGGGAGTCTTCGATTCCCGGCTGCGCAGGCATCTGGCGGCGGGCGCGGTCCAAATGCACCGGGCCGTAGTGCAGGAACTCACGCCCCGCCTGCCCCAAAGCCTGCCGGCATCCGAGATCGACGCCATCGCGCGCATCGCGGAAATGGCCCTGGACGGCCTCATGATCGCCCTCCTGATGCGCAAAGGATCAAAGGAACTGGCCGAAACGAAACGGGCCTGGGCCGAGTTTGTCGACCTGCTTCTCGCCCGCGCGGGAGCCGGATGATGCCGAAGCAAACCCTTCTCCTGGCGCCGTGGGCGTTCAATTGGATCTGGGTTGGCATCGTCATCGAGACCATGGCTTTGCTCGCATGGATTGCGTTCGCCGTCACGCACCGGGTGAAGTTCACTTTCCTCTTCGGCTTCAACGTGATGTTGCCGGTCGCATATATGCATTTGGCTGCCGGCGGCCGTTTCGACTGGCGCGGAGCGCTCGCCGCAATCAGCGTCGCTGTTTACTTGCTGAACATGAACCTTGTCATCCTGCTCTGGACACGGGACACCGCCATGTCCAGGCTCGATCGCCACCTCAGCAGAGTAGAGAAACACGCGCTTCCGTTCGTGATGGCGAACGTCGCTGGCTGGCTTTATTGCCTGCCGTTCTATTTTATCGGCCAGCGGACCGGACCGCTGGACTGGCAGGACGTGTTTGCAGTCGTCGTTTATACGATGGGAACCGTCATTCATGGCGCCGCGGACTTGCAAAAGAAGCGTTTTAAAGCGAAGCCGGAAATGAAGGGGCTGGTGCTCGACGAGGGCCTCTGGCGTTACAGTCGCCACCCGAACTACTTCGGCGATGCGCTCGTCTACATTGGCTGGGCACTCTTCGCCGCCAAATCCGTGGGCGTGGTTATCGCCCGCCGTAAATCTCGCACAATATGCTTTTGATGCCATGCCGAAGAATGAAAAATGGGCGGCGGAACGATACGGGCAAGCCTGGTCCAACTATGTATCGCGCACAAGCTGCTTCTTCCTTTGGGTCAGTCGCGGCCGTGCGGGCGCCAAATGATGCCAAAACAAACTCTCCTCTTTGCGCCTTGTGCGTTCAATCTGGCGGAAACCAGCCGTATGGTCGAGATCGCCAAAGCGGTCGAGCGTCATCCAGCAGCCAGCAAAGTCTTCAATATTCATTTCATCTCCGACGGCGGCGACTTCGAGAAAATGATCGAAAAGCACAGCTTTGCCCTGATACGGCTGGAGCCGCGCCTCACCAGGGAAAAGATCGAACACATCGCGAAGGTCGATCGTGGCGAGAAGTTTGCGCCTGCCTTCACTGATGCCGAAATGATCCAGCGCGTCGACCACGAAATCGCCTGCCTCAGGGAGCTTAAGCCTGCCGCGGTCGTTACCGGCTCCTACGTGACCATCCCGGTAACGTGCCGGGTTCTCGGCGTGCCCCTCGTGTGGGTTGTTCAATCGACCTGGCTGCCGGACTTCTTTTGCCACGGCGCCGGCATGACCGATAACATCAGGCCCGCGCCGCTGAAAGCCGTCGCCGACTGGTTAGTTCTGCAGTTCATCAACTTCTGGATCAGGTATGGCTTTCTCAATTCCGTCAACCGGACCGCGAAACATTTCGGGGTTCCCGGCTACGATTCCATCTTCGAGTTCTGGCGCGGCGACATCACGCTGGTGGCCGAGCCCCCGGAGTTTTCCGGCGCCCAGTTGCCGCCCAGACACTATTTCACAGGCCCCCTCATCCCACAGGACGAATTCCCTCTTCCCCCGGAAATCGCCGCCATTTCACGTGACAAGCCACTGATCTATTTCGCGATGGGAAGTTCCGGCACGCCCGCGATCGTCGCCAAAATCGTCGAGAGCTTCGAAGGAAAGCCCTACCGCGTGATCGCTCCGGTGAAGTTCCAACTGGAGCAAGTCGCCGGCGTCCGCGTTCCGGCGAATGTTCTCGTCACCGGCTGGGCGCCGGCGGTCCAGGTCAACAGGATGGCCGATCTCGCCGTCATTCATGGTGGCATCGGAACCGTCATGGCAGCAGCCCTGGCGGGCAAGCCGGTTGTCGGCGTCGGCATGCAGGTGGAGCAGGTTGCGAACCTCGCCTGTCTCGAACGCCTGGGCTTCGCGATCAGGGTTCCGAAATCCAAAGACCCCTCCCGGCATGTGCAGACCGCGATCGGGAAATTGCTGCATGACGAACGGGCGAGGGCCAAAGCGGCTGCGTTCGCGAAAATTATCGCGCAATGGGACGGGCCGAAGCTGGCCGCCGACATGCTATTCGAGCATTACGGCAATGCGACGAACCCTCACCGTCCGCCGGTCAATGACCCTGGAGGCTAAAGTGGTTGAGAAACGGGGACACATCCATGCCCGATCTTCAGCCCTTCGCCAGGAACCTCATGATCGTCGATGGTCCGTCCGTCCGCGACATGGGTTTCATGTTTACGACCCGCATGACCGTGGCGAAACTCGCCGACGGTTCACTCTGGGTGAATTCTCCCGTTTCCGTGCCGTTCGATACGCTCAGGCGCATCACCGAACTGGGGCCTGTCCGATACCTTCTCGCCGCGACGCCGCGGCATGTCTGGCGGCTGGCGGCGTGGCACACGCTTTTTCCCGAAGCGGAACTGTGGGCGGCGCGTCCCACCCCGTTTACGCTGAAGAAAGGGCGCCTGCCCTTCACCGGCATTCTGGGGGACGAGCCGCCTCCAGCCTGGGCGGACGACTTCGACCAGCTTGCCTTCAAAGGCAACCCGCTCATCGAAGAAGTGTCTTTTCTTTCACAGAGAGTCGCGCACGGTCATGCTGGATGATTTGATCCAGATTCATCCAATGGTTAAGGGCAAGCCCTTTCGCAATGCCCTGTTCAAACTGGAGGGTGTCGCATCTCCGCATGGCGGCGTTCCGCTCGACATCAGGCTGTCCTTCACCAATCGAAACCTCGCGCGGCGTTCGCTCGAAAAGCTGCTGTCATGGGATTTCGACAAGCTGGTCATCGCGCATGGCCCCTGCATCGAAAAAGACGCAAAGCCGTTCGTGGAGCGGGCCTTCCAATGGCTCGCAAGACCTCGATCCTTTCATCACAGCTTTGGATAATGCTCGCCCATTGGCGAACGTGTTAAACTGCAACTGTATGGCAATCCCCAACGTTAAGCGCTACCGGCCGTTTTGCCCCACGTGCAATGAGACCTTTACGCTCATGACCGTGCTCCCGAAGAACGCTGACGTTGACGCGTATTTGAACGATGCCGTCGCCCGGCACGACCACAAGGCGTACCAGGAAGCGAAACAGGCCCACTTCAAGATTCGTGTCGGTCAGCAGAAGCAGAAGAAAGCGAAATAAGCCGTCATCAGGTCCGACTCTCGGCCGGGTTCAACGCCCGGCCGTTCGTGTTTTTTGGCCACGTGGCGCAGACGCTGGCAGACCACGAAGACGATGGCCTGCCCCACGGGGATCAGTCAGTCAGCCTGGTCCAGTTATTTTGCTGACACGACACGAGAGAACAGGCTCGTAACCGGCGGCGGCGGCTCGGTGTGCCGTACGGCCCGCCAGATTTCAGCGTTCATCTCGTCGTCGTCATTGCGGTCCGCTTCGGTGAAATCCATTTTCGCTTCGAGCTTCGGATTCACCTTGCCGGGATTCCGCAAGTCGAGCGGGGTACGCGGTTTCTCCGCCTCCCACGGCGCCGGCGCCGGCTCATTCGCGAAGGCCGCGAACATGGGCGTCGCGCCCGCGTCGAAATGAGTCATGGGATTCAGCCCGAGGATCAGCTCGATGGTTCGGAGCACGGACGCGGTGTTGTACATGGTGCTGTCGACGATGCCGCGGCGGGTGTAAGGCGAGATCACGAACGCAGGGGAGCGGTGGGAATCCACGTGATCCGCGCCATTCTGCGCGTCATCCTCCACCACGAACACGGCCGTGGTCTTCCAGAAACGGCTTTTCGACATACCCTCGACGATCATGCCGAGCGCGTAGTCGTTATCGGCGGCGAGCGAGAGGGGCGACGGCCGTCCAGGTAACGCGCCGTAGGTGTGGTCGTTACCCAGGCGCATCAGCATCAGCTTTGGCATTTCTCCGCTCTTCTCGAACCCCGCGAGGTCGGCCAGGAACACCTTCGCGCGCTCGACGTCGGGATAGTCGAGGTCGAAAGTGCGGTACTTCATGTTGGTAACGCCGACGAGAGTCGGGTCGTGAATGATCGCTATCTGCGTGCCATCGGGAGCGGCGGGGGTCAGGTTCTCGCACCAGTATCCGTAATTGCGCATGCTCACGTCGTGGGCGGCTGCATTGGTCCAGATGTAACCGGCGGGAGGCAGGGCGGCCGGCTCGCCGCCTTCGTAATCGTAGGTGTTTCGCCGCTGTCCGTAACTATTCGGCCACATCTTCTGGACGTAGTCGGAAGCGATGGCGGCAGTGCTCCAGTTGTGGCCGTCGGCGCTCACGTCGGCATTGACATAGAAGTTGTCGAGCAGAACGAAGTCGCGCGCCAGCTTGTGTTCGTTGGGCGTGACGTTCTCGCCGAATACCACGAGCGACGGATCGCTGTTGCCCTTGCCCATATCCCCGAGCACCTGATCGTAGGTGCGATTTTCCTTGACGATATAGAGCACGTGCTCGATCGCGGAACGGTCCCCTGTATGGCCCGGCACCGGATTCCCCTCCGGCGCTTCCACGCCGTCCAGCTTGTTATCGTCATAGGGCGAGTTTGCCAGCACCTGCTTCGTGTAATCGGAAAGTGCGGCATCGTCGAATGGCGGAATTATCGACGCCGTGCCGGTCTGAATGCGCGCGACATACTCGACGGCGGGGATTCCGACATGCACCGGCTCCTGCCGCACTATGGGGCTCGGACCATGCACGTTGGGGTAGCTGCGCGCGCCTCGCCCATTCAGAACGATGAGCCGTCCGTCCGCGAGCGCGCGAGCCGCTGTCGGATACCAGCCGACCGGAACGAAACCTTCCACCACTGTGTTTGTGTCGCTCACGTCGGCAACAGCCACGGCATTGGCGTCGGAACAAACCACGTAGAGCTTCGTCTGGTCCGGGGTCAGGGCGAGGGCGCTGGGCGTCATGCCGAGAGGGTGACGTGGCGTCGCGCCGACATTAATCGTCTCGATGTTGGTGAGGCCGCTCTCGGCGACGCCAATCACATACACATTGTTCGTATTCGCCGCCGAAACGAACAGGCGCGCATTCCACGGCGGAGCCTGCTCTCCTTCGGCCACCTCGGGCTTGTGATCGTCCCAGACGATGTCGGTGGGATGCGGGCCGATTCGCACCGTGTTTAATACCGTACCGTTGGCGACCTGAAGCTGCTGCAGCGTGCCGTCGGCCCAACTGGTGACGAACAGCGACTTCCCATCGGGCGCAAACAAGATGCGATAAGGTCGGCGGTGCGTCCTGAAGCGGCCGATAACGCGGGCGGATTGCGGATTCACCACCACAATCGAATCGCGATAAAGGTCCGCCGCGTAGAGCAGATGGCCATCCGGCGACATAGCGACATCGCCAACGAAATCCCGCGGGCCGGGGTGTTCCGTTACCGCCATTTTTCGTCCCGCGGTTAGCGAGCCGTCGTCGCTGTTGAATGCGAACTCGAATATCGCCGCCTGGGAGCCGCCGCCGACCCACAGCGTGCGCCCGTCCGGCGAGAACGTGAGGCCGAGCCACGCATCGGCGACCGGAGTGCGGCTCAGCTCGCGCGAGGACCCGAGATCGATGACGCTCAGCGAGGGCGGGCTGTAGCCGCCGTTCATCACGACCAGGTACTTTCCATTCTTCGCCAGCGCGCTGGCCATGGGGAACGTGTCCAGCGGGATCTGGGTCCCGGCAGGCTTCACGCGCCAGCCGCTGTTCAGCAGGAAGCTGCCGTCGGCCCGCGGGCCAACCTGTTCGCGCTCGGCCGTCTGTGACGTGAGCGAGAGAGCAATGACAAAAAGGGCGGGGATGAATATAAATCGCACGGGAGGCTCGATTCTCAGGATACAGGACCGGTGTTACTGTTCCGCGAATCGCTGCGCGATGGGGAAGCGGCGGCCGATTCCGAAGGCCTTGGTGGTCACCTTGAGGCCGGGCGCGGCCTGCTGCCGTTTGTATTCGTTGCGGTCTACCTTGTTGATGATGTCCCGCACCAGCGCAATGGGCACTCCGAGCGACGCGGCGATCTCGTGCGGCGCCTGATACTCCTCGACGTATGCCTTCAGGATGGGGTCGAGGATTTCGTATTCGGGCAAGCTGTCGGTGTCCTTCTGATCCGGCCGCAGTTCCGCGGACGGCGGCTTTACAAAAATGTTCACTGGGATGGCGCCGTCGTGCCGGCGGTTGGCCACTCGCGAGAGCTGATAAACGAGCGTCTTCGGCACATCGCTGATCACCGCCAGGCCGCCGCACATGTCGCCATAAAGCGTGCAATATCCCACGGCCAGCTCGCTCTTATTGCCGGTGGTCAGCACCAGAGCGCCCCATTTGTTGGAGAGCGCCATGAGCGTCAGGCCTCGCAGGCGCGACTGGATGTTCTCCTCGGTTGCATCTCGCGGGCAGCCGGCGAACAACGGCTCCAGCGCGCCGATCTCGGCATCGTAGCCGGCATTGATGCCGATCACTTCGAAGCGTATGCCGAGATTCGACGCCAGGTCGCGCGCGTCCGTCAGGCTGTGGTCCGAAGAATACGGCCCGGGCATGGCCACGCCGGTAACGTTTTCAGCGCCGACGGCATCCACGGCGATAACAGCGGTCAGCGCCGAATCAATGCCGCCGCTGAGCGCGATCAGCACCCTGCTGAACCCGCACTTATGAATGTAATCGCGCGTGCCCAGCACCAGCGCCTCGTAGGCCGCTTCGCATTCATCGGGAAAATTCTCGCGGCGATCGCCGGCGTTTGTCTCCGTGTCAAAGAAAACCAGGTCTTCGCTGAAGGACGCGGCAGAGGCGGCGATGCTGCCGTCGGGCAACATAACGAAGCTGCTGCCATCGAAGACTAACTGATCGTTGCCGCCCACCTGATTCACGTACGCGATCCGCGTGTCGAATCGCCGGGCAGTGGCCTCGAAGATGGAGCGGCGGAGCTCGCGTTTGCCCATGTGGTACGGCGATGCGTTAATGCTGATGAGCAGGTTCGAGCCGGCGCGGAACAGCTCCTCCACAGGATCGCGCCGGTACCGGCGGCTTTCGGAGTATTGCTTGTCGTTCCAGGCGTCTTCGCAGATGGTAAGCGCAATCTTCGCTCCGTCGAGCGGCAATGGTTTCTGCGATTCGGCTTCCAGGAAATATCTCGCTTCGTCGAAAACATCGTAGGTCGGCAGCAGCATTTTGTTCTGCCGGAAAACGATTTCGCCTCCGCGCACTACGGCGGCGTCGTTATACAGAGTTCCCCGCACGCCGGAACTCAGCACTGTGCCGCAAATGATCGCGGCGTTCAGGTCGCGTGTCTCCGCCGCAAGCCGGTGCAGCTCCGCTTCGGTTCGTTCGAGGAAGCTCGGTTTTTCGAGCAGATCACGCGGGGGGTAACCGGTGATGGAGAGCTCCGGGAAGACCACCACATCGGCGCGTTGTTGCGCGGCGCGGCGCGCGAAGGCGATCATCCGATCGACGTTGCCGGTCAGATCGCCAACGGTGGAGTTTGTCTGGGCGAGAGCGATACGCACAAAAGGATCAGCGGGTCACCGGCGCCCGGCTCTCCGCGGTTTGGGCGAGTGACTGCAAAACGGCCAGCCCGTCGGTAGAGCCCATCAGCGGGTCGGCCGCGCGCTCCGGATGCGGCATCATGCCGAGCACGTTGCGCTCGGCGTTCAGAATGCCGGCGATGTCGCGGAGCGCTCCGTTGGGGTTTTCCAGATACCGGAACGCCACGCGGTCCTCGGCTTCCAGCTCGTCGAGCGTGCGCTCGTCGGCAATGTAGCAACCCTCGCCATGAGCGATGGGCAGGTGAAGAATCCGGCCCTTCTCCGCGGCGCAGGTGAAGGGCGAATCCGTGGTCTCAACGCGCAGCCGGACTTCCTTACAGATGAACTTCAGGCCGCGATTGCGGACCAGCGCTCCGGGGAGCAGTCCTGACTCGGTGAGGATCTGGAAGCCGTTGCAGATGCCCAGCACGAGGCCGCCGTCGCGCGCGAACTTTTTTACTGCCTGCATCACCGGCGAGAACTTCGAGATGGCGCCGCAGCGCAGATAGTCGCCATAAGAGAATCCGCCCGGCAGAATGACAGCGTCGACGTCTCCGACGGACGCGGCATCGTGCCAGATGAACTCGGCCTTCTGCCCCAGGTTGTGCGACACGGCGTACCAGGCGTCGTGATCGCAATTGCTTCCGGGAAATACGACAACGCCGACCTTCATGGGTATGCTTCCAGTTTATCAGCCGCCAGGTTGCGGTAAGATGATCCGACTTGGCAACGTCCACGATCAGGCAGAATAGCGGTATTCCGGGCGCACTCGCCGTGGCTCTCCTCCTGCTGGGACTTTCCGTTTTCATCAACTACGTGGACCGCGGGAACCTCTCCATCGCCGCGCCTATGCTGAAGGACGAGCTTGGGCTGAGCGGGTCGCGGCTGGGCATCCTCCTGTCGGCGTTTTTCTGGACCTATGCCTGTCTGCTGCCCTTTTCGGGTTGGCTGGTAGACCGCCTGGACGTCAACTGGGTTCTGGCCGGCGGGTTCTTCCTGTGGTCCGCGGCAACGGTGGTCACAGGCGTCGTGCACACGTTCACGGCGCTGCTCGCGTTGCGCTTGCTTCTCGGCATCGGCGAGTCGGTCGCGTATCCGTCGTATTCGAAGATTATCGCTCTGAACTTTTCGGAAGAGCACCGCGGCCTTGCCAATTCGGTGATCTCCTCGGGACTCCTGCTCGGACCCGGAGTTGGCATGCTGCTCGGCGGAATGCTGATGGGGCGATTCGGCTGGCGGCCGTTTTTTATCGTTCTGGGCGTGACGAGTATGCTGTGGCTCGTGCCGTGGGTAAAGTGGATGCCCCGGGGAACGCTCGTCGGCACGGAAAGCACAGCGGGTGCGCCGGATTTGGCCGAGTTCATCACCCTCCGGTCGGCGTGGGGAACGTGCCTGGGGCTGTTCTGCGGGAACTATACCAACTACTTCCTCGTCACCTGGCTTCCGTTCTATCTTGTACGCGAGCGGCACTTCTCCACGGACAAGATGGCGCAGATCGGAGGCGTCTCTTATCTGATCGGTGCCTGCTTCTGCACGTTCGCCGGCTGGCTCTCCGACCGCTGGATTCGGTCAGGATTCACGCCGACAATCGTTCGGAAGACGTTCACGGGCGGAGGACTCGCATTGGCCGGCATTTTCCTGGCGCTCACGGCGGTAGCCGGGCCACGTTACTGCGTTGCCACTTTGATGCTCGGAATTGTGTTCTTCGGAGTCTGGTCGTCGAACGTTTGGGCTATTACGCAGACGCTTTCGGGCGCCAGGGCGGCGGGACGGTGGACCGGTTTCCAGAACTTCGTCGGGAATCTCGCCGGCGTTGTGGCTCCGGCGGTCACCGGCTTCGTTCTCGACCGCACCGGGCACTTCTACTGGGCCTTCGCCATTCTGACCGCGGTTGCATTGACGGGCGCCGCCTGCTGGGTGTTCCTGGTCGGCCGAGTCGAGCCGGTGATGTGGCACGGACGGCTGCACGCGCAGGCTGTGGCTCCGTAGTGGCGCACGCTTCAGGACTCTGGGGCTTCGGAAAGCTCCGACCGGAGCTGTTCGAACAGAGCGTCGGAATCGAACGGAATCTGCACATCGGTATTTCGCAGGTTCAGATGCTTGAATCTGGTCTCGATCAGCGACCCATTCTCGAACCGATGCGCAACGTACGCCTCCGGGTCCATCTGAACGATCGTGCCGACGCCGATCGAGCTGTAATCGCGAAAGCGGCGCAGCGATTCGGCGACGGTGTCGTCGGGAGACAGGATCTCGATAACCACCGGAGGCGTGATGTTCACCACTTTGCCTTTGGGCAGCGGCTTCGGACAAAGCAGAATATCCGGAATGCGATAACGGGCCCTCTCGATGATTTGCGTTCGGACCTCCGGAAGCGTGAGGAAATTCAGCGTTCTCCGTAATGTCGCAAAATATTCGATCAGAATCATCTGCAGGATGCTGTGAGGCAGAGTAGGCACGCCACGCTCCACTAGAACGCCGTCCACGAATTCGAGATCGGGTCGATACGCCGAGTTCAGATACTCCTCGGCGGAGATGAGATGCACGACCGGATAGACCGCCATGTCACAAGTGTATCTGGTTATCTCTGCCGACCATCAGCTAACCCCAAGTTACAATAGATGGCATGTCAGACGTTCTGCGCATCGCGGATCGCGAGTTCCATTCGCGCTTGTTCGTCGGAACAGGCAAATACCGCAGCTTTCAGGAGATGGCCCGCTGCCATGCAGCCTCGGGAGCCGAGGTGGTCACTGTAGCGGTCCGGCGCGTTAACCTGACCGATCGCAGCAAGGAGTCGCTGCTCGATTACATCGACACATCGAAGATCTTCATCCTGCCGAATACCGCCGCCTGCTACACCGCGGACGATGCCATCCGCACGGCGCGGCTGGGCCGCGAAGCCGGCCTGTCGAACTGGGTGAAGCTGGAGGTAATCGGCGACGAAAAGACGCTTTTCCCGGACAATCAGGGCCTTCTCGAAGCGACCCGCGTGCTGGTGAAGGAGGGCTTCGTCGTGCTGCCCTATACGAACGACGATCTGGTGAATGCGCGCCGGCTGATCGACGCGGGCGCGGCAGCCGTGATGCCTCTGGCAGCCCCGATCGGCAGCGGCCTCGGGATCCAGAACTTCACGAACCTGCGGATCATGCGCGAGATGATCACCGAAGTACCGTTGATCGTTGACGCCGGCGTCGGCACAGCGTCCGACGCGGTGCTGGCCATGGAGCTGGGCTACGATGGCCTGCTGATGAACACCGCAATTGCCGCCGCCGAGGATGCCGAAGCCATGGCCCGCGCCATGAAGCTGGCGGTGGAAGCCGGAAGGCTCTCATATATGGCCGGCCGCATGCCAAAGAAACTGTACGCCACCGCAAGCAGCCCATTGGCGGGCGTAGTCCGCTGATATCCGCCCTGTGCAGAAGAAGCCCGAGGCATCCGGCGCACGCAAACCCCCGGCCGGAACCGACTATGTTCTGCTCAGCAATGCCCGCGTCCTCTCCGACGTCGGCAAGTACGAAGAAGCCGCGCGGGCCCTCCGCCGCGCGCTGGAGCTTCATCCGAAATACCCGTTCTTTCCGCGGGCCGAGAAGCTGACCGCGGCGCTTGCGGGCCAGGTAACATCGTGGACGCGCCGGTGCCGCATCGCCGTCCTCGGGGCCAGCACAACGAATCTGCTCGTGCCCGTTTTGCACGCGCTGGCGTTCCGCGATCGCATTCGCGCGGAAATCTACGAAGGCCAGTACGGATCGATGCAACAGGAAATCCTCGACCCGTCGAGCGGCCTGTCGCGGTTCCGGCCGGACATCGCGTTCCTCATCGCGAGCTGGCACGATCTTCATCTGCCGCCCGTTGTGGCCGACGAGGATGCGTTCGTCGCCAACGTCGTGGATCAGTTCCGGCCGCTGTGGGAACGGCTCTCCATGGAGTTCGGCTGTCACGTGGTGCAGTTCGGTTTCGATTACCCGGCCGACGAATCCTATGGCTATCTGGGACGCTCGCTGCGGGGCGGCCGCACGCGCGTGGTCACACTGCTGAACCTCCGCCTGCACGAAGCTGTGCCTTCGTACGTGTCGGTGCTGGAGCCCACCGCGCTGCAGCGCGACACCGGCCAGACGCGCTGGAACGACCCGGTGATGTGGTACAGCTTCCGCCAGCACCCCTCGCCGGAATCGCTGCCCGTGCTGGCTGAAGCGATGATGGCGCACGTGCGCTCCGTGCTCGGCCTGACGCGCAAGGTGCTGGTGACCGATCTCGACAACACGCTCTGGAAAGGCGTCATCGGAGAGGACGGGCTCGACGGCATCCAGATCGGCCCCGGCTCTCCGGGCGGCGAGGCTTGCGCGCGCCTGCAGCAGTACCTGCTCGATCTCAAGTCGCGCGGCGTCCTTCTGGCGGTCGCGTCGAAGAACAATCCGGAGGATGCGCGCCTGCCCTTCGAGCGCCACCCGCAGATGCTGCTCCGGCTGCCCGATTTCGCGGCGTTCGAAGCGAACTGGAACGACAAAGCCGACAGCCTGAGAACCATCTCGGAAAAGCTGGGCCTCGGACTCGACAGCTTCGTGTTCCTCGACGATAATCCCATGGAGCAGGAGTGGATTCGTTCGCAGTGCGCCGACGTCGCTGTGGTGGACGGCGGCCCGAACGTATCTCAACTCCTGCAGGCGCTCGACCACGGCCGGTATTTCTACGCGCTGTCGCTCTCGCCCGAGGACCAGGCGCGCGCCGACCAGTACCGTACGGAAGCGGCGCGCGAAGAGCTCCGTACGAGTGCGCAGACGCTGGACGATTTCCTGGCCGGCCTCGAGCTGAGCGCTTCGGCGGCGCCCGTCACCGAGGCCAACATCGCGCGCGTCGTGCAGCTCCTCAACAAGACCAACCAGTTCAACCTCACGGCACGGCGTTACACCGAAGCGCAGGTGCGCTCGCTGGCCAACGACCCGGAAGCGTGGACAGCGGCCTTCCGGCTCTCTGACCGGTTGGGCGACTATGGATTGATCGGGGTGCTGTTCTGTGTGCCCGCGGGCGAGGGGCGCCGCTGGGAAGTGGACACGTGGCTCATGAGCTGCCGCTCGCTGGGTCGGCAGATGGAGCGCTTCATGTTCGACCGCATGGTGGAGTCGGCCCAGGCGCAGAGCGTGCGGGAAATCGTGGGCGTCTACAGGGCCACGCAGAAAAACTCTCTCGCCGGCGGCCTCTACGCGCAGCTTGGCTTCACGAAACTGAGCGAGACCCCGGAAGAGACGCGCTGGTCTTACCTTGTGCCTTCGCACCCGGTGATGACTGCCGCTCACGTGCGCAATGAATCCCTCGCCGGCGTCGCCGGATAAGTGGGGCAGGATTTTATCCTGCGCCCGATTTGCAATCGGCCAGGCGGCTTGAAAACCGCCGCAGGCTTAACCCGACTTTCGCAGTTGAGGGCGTGAGCGCACCCGAACCCCTTTGTTTTCAGCAAGGGGAGGCTTCTTGCGCGCCGCGAACTCGCGCAATTGCATAAGCTTACGGGCCGTGTCCGGTGGCGCCGGCGCGAGCGGTTCGGCAATGCTTGCATTATGTTTGCTGTTGTAGTACTGTATAACAGTAAAACAGACTGGATCTGGATGGATCAATGGACAGACAATCAGCCGATTTACCGCCAGATCCGCGATCGGGTCGTCGCGTCCATTCTCGATGGCGTTCTCAAGGAAGGCGACCCGCTGGTGTCGGTCCGCAACGTCGCAACCGACCTCCGTGTGAACCCGCTCACGGTGCTGAAAGCGTACCAGGAGCTGGTGGACGAAGAGCTTGTGGAGAAACGGCGAGGGCTCCGCATGTTTGTCAAACCTGGCGCACGCAACCGTCTGCTGATGTTGGAGCGCGAGAAGTTTTTGGCCGGCGAATGGCCCAGGATTCAGGCGGCGATTCAGCGTCTCGGGCTCACCGCCGAAGAACTGTTGGATGGCACGCCGGAAAACGCGGCCGCCAGGGGGAACCGTCCAGGAAAGGAGCGCTGAACCTATGGCATGCATAGAAGCGCGCGGGCTCCGCAAGGTCTTCGGCGCAACAGTAGCGCTCGATGGCGTGGATTTGTGCGTCGAGCCGGGCCGCATCCTCGGACTTATCGGTCCCAACGGCGCGGGCAAGACGACGGTGCTCAACGCGATTGCCGGTCTCATTCCCTACGAAGGAGAGCTGAAGGTGCTCGGACGCGATCCGTGGGCCGAGCGCGAACAGCTTACGCGCGATGTTGCTTTCATCGGCGATATCGCCGTCATGCCGCGCTGGCTGCGCGTTTCCCAGGCGCTGGACTATGTGGCCGGCGTGCATCCGCGGTTTGAACGCGCCAGGGCCGAGGCCTTCCTCGAAAAGACCGGCATTCGGCCAACCGTCAGGATTCGGGACTTGTCGAAGGGCATGGTCGCCCAACTTCACCTCGCGCTCGTCATGGCGGTTGACGCGAAACTGCTGGTGCTCGATGAGCCAACCCTGGGTCTCGACATCCTCTATCGCAAGCAGTTCTACGACGCACTGCTGAATGACTACTTCGATCGCCGCCGCACCATAATCCTGACCACGCACGAAGTCGCGGAAATCCAGCATCTCATCACCGACCTCATGTTCATCCATGCGGGCCGGATCGTGCTCCGCTGCGCCATGGAAGAACTCGACTCGCGCTATCTGGAACTCACGGTCAATCCCGAGCAGCTCGCCGCGGCGCTGACGCTCGGGCCGATTCACGAGCGGCGGATCTTCGGCCGGAGCATTCTGCTCTTCGACGGCGCCGACCGCGACCGGCTGGCAGCGTTGGGCGAGCCGCGCACGCCCGGCATTGCCGATTTGTTCGTCGCCGTGGTAGGCCAGGCCGGGCAGGCACAAGGAGCGAGCAGATGAATCCTCCATCGAACGTTGCGGTCGAGCTGCCACTGGAGCCGCAAACCGGCGTTACCGATGCCATCGCGCGCACCCGGCCGTTCTACTGGTCGGTGCGGCGCGAGATGTGGGAAAACCGTTCCATTCTCTTCGCACCCCTTGTGGTCGCCGCCGTGGTCCTGACCGCGTTCCTGATCGATGCGATTTATTCGGCGGGCCGGCCCGAAGCCGCGTTGGAGCTCCACATTCCCAACCAGCCAACCCCCATTGACCAGTCCTACGCCATCGCCGCGATTCTGATCGTCCTGAGCGGATTGCTTGCGGGCGCGTTTTACTGCGGGGAAGCGCTGTATCGCGAGCGCGCCGACCGGAGCATCGTGTTTTGGAAGTCGCTGCCGGTTTCCGACGTGACCACCGTGCTTTCGAAGGCCAGCGTTCCTCTGCTTGTTCTCCCGCTGCTTATGGCGGGCGTAATCGTCGTCACTCACCTCGGAATGCTTCTTCTGAACCTGTTGGTTCGCCTGGCAAACGGCGCCGGTCCGGTAGCGCTCCAGTCCCATGCGCCGCTGTTCGAGCTGTGGATCGCGCTGCTGTATGGGGTGGTCGCCCTGACACTCTGGCATGCTCCCATCTATGCCTGGCTGCTGCTGGTTTCCGGCTGGGCCCGGCGCGCGGTATTTCTTTGGGCCTCGTTGCCGCTGATTGCCATCTGCATCCTCGAGAAGATCGCGTTCCGCACTTCCTGGTTCGCGTCTTTCCTAGGCTATCGATTTTCGGGTTGGTGGGCGGAAGCGTTCGGCTCACAGCGGCCGTGCTGCGTCCCGCATCCGCTGCGCACTCTGACTCCGGGCACGCTCCTGAGCGCGCCCGGCTTATGGATCGGCCTGGGGATCGCCGCCATCTTCCTCGCCGCGGCGGCGCGTGTGCGCCGTTATCGCGGCCCAATTTGATTGTCTTGTCTCACTTTTGCACGAAAGGAAAAAAGATCATGAGCACAGCAGTAAGAATGGAACAAGTCATGGCGCCGGCGCTCCCGAAACGGGTCCTCGTGGCCACCCTGTTCGGGTTGGCTATGGGCGGGCTTTGCGCAAGCGGGGCGTTCTCCGCCGGCATTCTGAAGTTCACGCCTGTCATGTTGATTTGGGTGTTGCTGAATCGCACAGTCATGGGCGCGGTGATTGGCATCTCCAGCCTGAGACTGCATTGGGCCTGGAACGGAATCGTGCTGGGCCTGATGGTCGGTTCGGTGTTCTCCTTTTACCTGTTCATGAACGTGCCTGGACCGCTGCCGGCGATCAATGCGATGGTGAACGGAGTTTTCGGATTGATCATCGAGTTCTTCACGACAATCGTCTTCAGGCAGCCGCGTCTTGCGCAATCCCGGCTGCGCGCATCCTGACCGCATGGCTTCGGAACTCCCGGGGAGAACGAAAATGCAACCGGCCTACAACCAATCTGAACCGCCCGGAGCGGTCGAAATACCTCCTCCACAGCACCGTGGGGCGGGCGGCAATTGCTGCCCTCGATACGACGTCGAGGCGGTCCGAGCCGATTTCCCGATTCTGCATCGGCCGGTGCGCGGCCGTCCGCTGGTCTACCTGGACACGGCCGCCTCGGCGCAAAAGCCCTCCCAGGTGATCGAAGCCGAGCGGTCGTTCTATTCCGAGGACTACGCCAACATCCACCGCGGGCTCTACTTTCTTAGCCAGCGGGCGACCGAGTGCTACGATGCGGCCCGGCGCAAGGTCCAGGGGTTTCTCAATGCGCGGCGCCAGCACGAAATCGTCTTCACGCGCAGCGCTACCGAGGCCATCAACCTGGTTGCCGCCAGTTTTGGCGAAGCGTTCCTGAAGGAGGGGGATGAAGTCGTCGTTACCGGCCTCGAGCACCATTCCAACATCGTGCCCTGGCAACTGTTGCGCCAGAGGAAAGGCATCGTGTTGAAGGTGGCTCCGGTGGACGGCCGAGGGGAGGTGCCGCTCGACGGGTTCGCGAAGTTGCTCGGTCCGCGCACCAGGCTGGCTGCCTTTACGCACGTGTCGAATGCGCTGGGCACGGTGCTTCCCGTCACGGACATGATCCGGGCGGCGCACCAGGCTGGCGTAAAAGTGTTGATCGACGGCGCTCAGTCGAGCGTGCACCTGGGTACCGACGTCCAGGCGCTCGATTGCGACTTCTTCGTCTTCTCCGGCCACAAGCTCTACGGACCGACGGGCATCGGCGTCCTGTACGGAAAGGAGGAGTTGCTCGATGCCATGCCGCCTTACCAGGGCGGCGGTGACATGATCGCCGGAGTTACGTTCGAGAAGACGACCTTCGCGCCGCTGCCGGCCAAGTTCGAGGCCGGAACGCCGGCCATCGCTCAAGCCGTTGCGCTTGGCGCAGCCATTGACTTCCTGACTCGCCTGGGGCTCGACCGCATCCATGCGCATGAGACCGGGCTGCTCGACTACGCGACCGCCCGGTTGTCCGCGATCGAGGCGCTTTCCATTATTGGCACGGCGGCCAATAGAGCTTCCCTGATTTCGTTTGTGATGGAAGGCGTCCACCCCCACGACATTGCCCATGTGCTCGATAGCCAGGGCATCGCGATTCGCGCCGGGCACCACTGCGCGCAGCCGGTGATGGCTCGCTTCGGCATTCCGGCGACCGCGCGGGCCTCCTTCGGGCTGTACAGCACGTTTGGCGAGGCGGATGCGTTGGCCGATGCCCTGGAAAGGGTGGAGGCTCTGTTCCTGCGATGAACGACGCTGTCGTAGTACGCGACCTCTACCAGGAGGAGGTCATCCTCGACCACAGCCGTCACCCGCGCAACCGCCGCACCATGCCCGGCTGTCGCCATGTCGCCCGGAGCGAAAACCCGTCCTGTGGCGACGAGGTTTACATATTCCTCGAGATGAACGATCGCGGCGTTATCGGCGACATCGCTTTCGCTGGACAGAGTTGCGCGATTGCAACCGCGTCGGCCTCGCTGATGACGGAAGTGCTGCCGGGGAAGACCCCTGCCCAGGCCAGGGCTCTGTTCGATCGCTTCGTGGCGATTGCCACCGGCGGAGCGGAGCCACCGCTGGAGGGAATGGAAGTCGAACTCGATCGACTGAACACCCTCTCGGCTCTCCGCGACCATCCCGTGCGGCTAACATGCGCCACGCTGGCCTGGAACACAATGTTGGCGGCGCTGCCCCACTCCGCCGCCCACTGATACGATGTTGCGTATGGTTTTGTCCGACGTGGACATCCGGCGCTACATCGCCGAAGGCAAGATTGTGATCACGCCCGAGCTGCCGCCGGAGCAGTTCGGTAGCTGCTCGGTGGACTTCCGCCTCGGCAACGAGTTCAGCATCTTCGAGCACAGCCGCCACCCGTTTATCGACCTCCGCGACAAGCGCGCCATCGAGGAGCTGATGCAGCCGGTGATCGTCGCGCCCGACGAGCCGTTCATTTTGCAGCCGCGCGAATTCGTACTGGCTATCACGGAGGAGCGTCTCGAGCTTGCCGACGACGTGCTGGGCAGGCTGGAGGGCCGCTCGAGTCTCGGACGCATCGGCATTATCGTGCATGGCACCGCGGGGCTGTTCGACCCGGGCTGGGCCGGCAAGGCGACGCTCGAGCTCAGCAATCTGGGCCGCATGCCCGTGGCGCTCTACCCCGGCATGCGCATCTGCTCGTTCACCTTCGAGCAGCTCACCACGCCATCGTCCATGCCGTATGGGAAGAAGGCCGGCAACAAGTATTCGGGCCAGACGAGGCCGCTCGCGAGCCGCATGTCCGGCGAGTTCAATCGGTAGATGGATGCGACTGCGATCGTATTTTCGAGGAACTGGTGGCCCGCATGGATGACCACCGGTCCGCGGACGAGCCGCGTGCCTTTCTGCTGGATGGATCGTCGATGCGCGCCGCACACAGCCCGACGCTGTGCAAGCAGTATCCGCCCGGATCGAATCAGCACGGCGTGGGACACTGGCCGGTATTGCGGGTGCTGGTGGCGCACGATGTGCATACCGGACTGGCTATGCGACCCGAGTGGGGCCCGATGTACGGACCGTCCACCGTCAGCGAGCAAGAACTGTTGGATAAAGCCATGCACCGATTGCCTGCGGGAGCGACAGTGATCGGGGATGCCAACTTCGGCGTCTTTTCAGTGGCCTGGGCCGCGGCGCAGTCCGACCATCCGGTGCTGTTGCGTCTGACCGCGCAGCGCGCGCGGCGTCTTGCCGGAGAGCCTCTGCGGGACGGCATTGATCGGACGGTGCTGTGGAAAGCGAGTCCGGCGGATCGCCGCAGCCACCCGGATCTACCGCCGGGAGCCTGTCTGGAGGGGCGTTTGATCGTGCAGCGAGTCCAGCCGGACAACGGCGGCAAGGCTTTTCTGCTGGCCCTCTTCACCACCCTGCCCGGCTCCGCACAACAGCCTCTGGACTTGTACGGTCAGCGCTGGGCGATCGAAACCGACCTGCGCACGCTGAAGAGTACGTTGTCGCTCGAGCAACTGACCTGCACAACTCCCGACATGGTGGCCAAAGAGATCGACATGGGCATCGCCGCCTACAATCTGGTGCGCGCGGTGACCTGTCTCGCCTCGCGTCAAAGCGGCGTTCCTCCGCGCGGCTACAGCTTCACCAAAGTGCGCAGAATCCTGCAGGTGTTCGGTCCCGCCCTGGCCGCCGCCCCCGATTCCTCAGCGGCCCAGCGCATCTTCGATCAGATCATGCGTTACGTTCAACAAGCGAAATTGCCGCGCCGCAGACGGAAGCGTCCTCCGTCTCCCCGGCAGGTCTGGAAACGGGGAGCCACTTCCCGCCTCGCAAATCCTGATCCTATGCCACATCGCGATCAAAAAGTTGCGGCATTAGGCTGAAAGCCTGCTCTACTGTCGCTGCACGATCCGTAGTAGAGCAGGCGTTCAGCCTGCATGTAACTCGTTGGTAGAACGTCGCGCGCTGCGGCCGAATGGGTAGTCTGAGGGAATACCAGCTTCACCTGGCCGGCAGCTCCCATTCGTTCTCGCTGTACTGGTGATCCGGGGCGCGGACAATCCGCCGCAGCTCGCCGTAATCCAGCCAGTTCAGCGCGCAGTTCGGGCAGTTGTCGATGATCACATTACCCGGCCCGGCGTATGGGTGCGTGTCCATGTCCTCGTGGCATTGTGGGCAGCGGATGTGCCGGTCGAGATCCCTCGCATCCGGCTGGTGGGGCAGTTCCGCCTCCGTCTCGCGCCTCGCTCGCAGGTCCTCGATTGCCGCGACAAACGTGTCGATGTGCATCAGCATCCCACGGCAGCGCTGGCAATAGAGGAAACGGTGGCCGAGCAACGCCGCGTTCACGAGAGGAACGTCGCACACCGGGCAGTGGCTCTCTACGGGATCTCCCAGAACGCGTACGCCATCGTCGTTGGCCTCCGGAAAGTGCACATTACCGCAGTAATCGCAGGCTAGAAAGTCCTTGTCGTCATCGAGGCGCATGGGTGCGCCGCAGTCGGGGCAGTTCATCCTGAATATCCATCGGCGGAAAGTTCCCCGACCTTCACCGATTCCGGGAGGGTGTTCGCCGAACTACACTGCCCCTGGCGCAGGCCCCCTGCTAAGCTGCAGACATGGAAGAAGATCGCCGGGAGCAGAAGCCCTGGGAACAGGAGCTGAACAAAGCGTACGGCCAGAACCAATGGATGCGCCGCGGCCCCGGCGTGTCCCACCTGCTTGTGGGCCTTTGTGTCGTGGCGATCGGCGTTCTGCTTCTGCTGGACAACATGGGCCTCTACCAGGTCGGCAACCTTTGGCACTTCTGGCCGGTGATCCTGATTATTGCGGGAGTGAGCCGCATGTTCGAATCGGGCTCGGGCCGGATCTGGGGCGGTTTCATGGTCCTGATCGGCCTCGCCTTTCTGGCCGATTCTTTCAATTTCCGCGTAGGGAATATCCGCTTCGGCTTCCATCTGATCTGGCCTCTGCTGATCATCTACTGGGGCGTAGCCATGCTGCTTCGGCCCATGTGGTGCGGCGCCAGCCGGAATCCGTGGACCAGTGGCCCGGTGGATTCGAACTCCAATTTCAGCTACACCACCATCTTTGGCGGCGGCAAGCGCCGGGTGGAGACGAAAGATTTTCGCGGCGGGTCGGCGGTAGCCGTGTTCGGCGGCTACAACCTGGACCTGCGTGACTCCCAGATTGCCAATGGAGAGGCCGTCGTCGATGTGAACGCCATGTTCGGCGGCGTAGAGATACGGGTGCCGGAGAGCTGGACGGTGGAAGTGAAGGCCGGCAGCATCTTTGGCGGCATCGACGATCGCACAGCGCCCGCGCGCGTCAACGCCGGCGACAAACCGCAGCGGCTCGTCGTGACGGGTTTCGCCATGTTTGGCGGCATCAGCATCAAGAACTGATACGGGCGGCCCTGGGCCATGCATCCTATCCTTGCCAGCTACACGCGTCTGAGCCTCTACCTGGCGGCATGGCTGCCGATCGCGGGAATGCTGGTGTACCTGCTCGGCATGTCCGGCCACATGAGCTGGGTGGAGGCGTCGGCGGTCATCGTCCCGCTCGCCGGGTTCGACGCATTCGTCTGCCTCTCGCCCTGGTATCTCTGCCGAGCGCTTCCGCCGCGGGCCTCGGGGATGCTCAAGCTGGTGGGGAATCTGGTAGGCGCCGCGGTCGCCAGCGCACTGATGCTGGTGGTGGCGGCGAAACTGATCGCATTGTCGCTGGAGCGGTGGTGGCCGGAGCTCAATTCGCGGCTTTCTCCCATGCTCCCGCTGGTTTTCACCGTCGGCCTGCTGGTGTATCTGCTGTCCACCGCTCTCCATTACGTACTGCTGTCGGTGGAGGAGTCGCAGGAGGCCGGCGTCCGAGCGAATGAGGCGCGTATGCTGGCGCGCGAGGCCGAGCTGCGCGCCCTGCGTGCACAGATCAACCCGCACTTCCTGTTCAACAGCCTGAATTCCATCAGCGCCCTGACCGCGGTAGACCCTGCCCGCGCGCGCGACATGTGCATCCGGCTTTCCGATTTCCTCCGCAAGACTCTGAGCGCAGGCGAACGTGACGCCATTCCGCTCGCCGATGAGATTGCGCTCGCCCGAACCTATCTGAGCGTGGAACAGATTCGTTTCGGTTCCCGCCTGAGCTTTGATATCGACGTGGACGGCGTGTGCGATCGGTGTCTGGTGCCGCCGCTGGTGCTGCAGCCGCTGGTGGAGAATGCCGTCAAGCATGGTATATCGGGGCTCACCGAGGGCGGCACGATCAACGTGCGGGTCCGCTGCAACGACCGTTATCTGCGGTTGACGGTTGAGAACAACTTCGACGTGGAGTATCGCGCGGCGAAACGCGGCGGCATCGGTCTGGCGAACGTGCGCAACCGGCTCAGGGCCCGTTACGATCAGGAAGCGCGCATGGAGGCAGGAGCGCAGGACGACCGCTATCGCGTGGAGATTGTGCTGCCGGTGAATGTACAATCCGCCGAGAACGCCGTGGCCCAAAGCGGAAGGGCGGGCGCGTGATAATGGTGACGCCACAATCAAAACACCATGACTGAACGCATCTGGCTGGGCGCGCGCATCGGCCATTACGAAATCATTTCGCGGCTGGGCGAAGGCGGCATGGGACAGGTGTGGCTGGCGCGCGATACCACGCTCGAACGCCAGGTGGCGCTCAAGGTGCTGCCGCCGGAGCTGCGGTCGAATCAGGACCGCCTGCGCCGCTTTCTGCAGGAGGCGCGCATCGCCTCGTCGCTCACTCATCCGAATATCTGCTACCTGCACGAAATTGGCGAATTCGAAGGCATCTCCTACATCGCCATGGAATACGTCGAGGGCGAATCGCTCTCGAAAGTGATCTCACGGGCGCCTCTGCCGGCTGACGAAATCGTCTCCATCGGAAGCCAGATCGCGGACGCGCTGGACGCGGCGTGGTCGCGGGGCATCGTGCACCGCGATATCAAGCCGGCGAATATCATGGTCACCCCTCGCGGTCACGTGAAGGTGCTCGATTTCGGCCTCGCGCGCATGCAGATGGCCGAGCCGGAAAAGCAGGAAACGCAGCTTCTCACCGTGGCCGGCGCGCTGCTCGGCACCGTGCAGTATATGAGCCCGGAGCAGGCCCTCGGGCGCGACATTGACGGCCGCAGCGATATCTTCAGCCTCGGCGTGGTGATGTATGAGATGGCCACCGGAAGGCTGCCGTTCACCGGACCGGGCTCGCCGGAGATCATCGCCAAGATTCTGAACGAGCAGCCCGAAGCCATCGCGCGCTTTAACTACTCGCTGCCGCCGGAGCTGGAGCGGCTCATCCGCAAGTGCCTGGAGAAGGAACGCGAGCGCAGGTATCAATCGGCGAGGGATCTGGTCGTCGATTTACGAAATCTGCAGCGCGACCGCAGCTCCTCGTCAGGCGGCGGCGGCGCCGGAACGGAACCGCGCAACACCGTGATGCGCGCCATCGTGGTGGATGACGAAGAGCTGGCGCGCGCCGTCATCCGCGAATTTGCGAACGCGACGCACGATCTGGAGGTCATTGCCGAGTGCTCGAACGGGTTTGAGGCGGTGAAGGCGATTGCCGAGCATCGGCCCGACCTGGTGTTTCTGGACGTGCAGATGCCGAAACTGGATGGGTTCGAGGTGCTGGAGCTGATGGATCGCGATGTCAACGTGATCTTCTGTACCGCCTTCGATCAGTACGCGATGAAGGCGTTCGACGCGGCCGCAGTGGACTACCTGCTGAAGCCGTTCAGCATGGAGCGGTTCCAGACGGCCGTGGAGCGCGTGCGCGAGCGCCTCGGCAGACCGCAGGCTGCTACGCCGACGCCTGCGCCGGAGCTTGCGGCCGCGGCCCGGCATCCGCAGCAGTACGCGCAGCGAATCGTGGTGAAGGATGGCGCGCGGGTGCACGTTATTCCGACATCGCAGCTCGATTGCGCTGAAGCCCAGGACGATTACGTCGCCCTGCACGCGGGAGGAAAGACCTGGCTGAAGCAGCAGACCATCAGCAGTCTGGAATCCACGCTCGACCCGCGGCAGTTCGTGCGCGTGCACCGGTCGTGGATCGTGAATCTGGAGCGGGTGACGCGCATCGAGCCCTACAGCAAGGACAGCCGCATCGCCATTCTGGCGGACGGGACGAAGGCGCCGGTGAGCCGCGCCGGCTACGACCGGCTGAAGGCGCTGCTGGACGAAAAGGGATAGATGATGCCGAGTTTTCCGTTCAACAGCAGCCGATGGCCAAGGAACTTGCGTTCCCCGACCGGAGCGACGGCGCTCTTGTCACGGTTCACCCGGAGTTTGAGTTTCCCTTCCAGAAACCCGACGACCGATTCCATCACCCGCTGCCCCGCGGCCAGCGATCGCACGTAGATATTGCAGTCGTCGGCGTAGCGGCAGAAGCGATGTCCCCGGCTGTCCAGTAACTGGTCGAGATCATCCAGCAGGATGTTGGCCAATAGTGGGGAGAGCGGTCCCCCTTGTGGCGTTCCCTCCTCGCGGGCTACGCACACCCCATCCTGCATCAGACCGGCCTGTAGGAAGCGCCGGAGGATGAGGAGCAGGTGTTTGTCGCCGATCCTGCGCGCGATTCGGGACATGAGAATATCGTGATTGACCCGGTCGAAGAACTTCTCCAGATCAAGATCGACGACAAACTCGCGCCCCTCCTGCGCTACGTATTTCCGCGCCTGTTCCAGAGCCATATGCGGGCTCCGGTGCGGACGGAATCCGTAGCTGGAGTTGGAAAAGGTGGGATCGAAAATCGGATTCAGCACCTGCAGGATCATCTGTTGTACCAGACGATCCACAGCGGCTGGGATTCCTAACTGGCGCTGGCCTCCGTCCGGCTTCGGTATCTGCACTCCCCGTACTGGTTGCGGCCGGTAGGTCCCGTCCAGCAGGGAAGCCGTCAGCGCCCTTTGATTGTTCCGAAGCCAGTCGGCCAGTTCGTGAACGGTCATACCGTCCACGCCCGGCTTACCCTTATTGGAACGAACCCGCCGATACGCACGAACCACGTTCTTCGGGTCGCAAATCTGCTCCATCAAACTGCTCGTCAAGGCTCGTTGTTGGTCGAATGCCGTGAACGTTTGCTGCTGCCCCGGCGTGGCAGGGTCGGTTCCGCCGACCCCGCCTGCGCCCTGGCGCTCCTTGTCTTTCTGCTGCCCTGCGTCCATCGAAGTCTTCCATCTGCTCCTTGCATTAAAGATTCGGCCCTTCATCCGGTTGGATTACTATGGCTTCTGCTGACTTCTCCGCTCCTGTCCCGTCCGGTTGCCCGTGCGGTAGTCCGTGTGTGCGGACCAGAACGGAGATCTCTCGAGGTAAGACATGCCTTCTTCTCCCGGAGGCGTCGGATCTACCCCACAGCGTTCCGAATGACATTCGGGCATCCCCATCCCTGGCTGGGTTACCCACGCTGCGATGGCCTCACATCCGCTTCCTGTACGTCGCCTCCGGGATTTCGTCATCGGCTTTCTTCAGATCCCGCCTCGCGGCGAGCACCCTTGCTTAGACGGATGGTTCCGGTCAATCACGGTCCATAGGGGACTTGCACCCCCTGAATGCACATCACTACTCGACACAGGCCAAAGGCCTGCTCTACTGTGCTTTGTGGAGCAGGCGTTTTCGCCTGCGCTTACCGCGCGCGCAGCGCTGCAATAATCTGCCGCTTTGCCGCATTCCGCGCGGGCAGAAACCCACCCGCCGCGCCGATGAACAGCGCGAACAGAAGACCGACGGCCATCACCTCCGCATTCACGTTGAAGTTGAACGTGAAGTGGCTCCAGGTGGTGAAGCTGCCCACGTCCGTGCTGATGTAGTTCAGCGGGAGCGCCAGAGCGCAGCCGATCAAACCGCCCGCCAACGAGAGGCAGACCGATTCGATCACGAAGCTGGTGAGCACGGACTGTTTCGAAAAACCGAGCACGCGCAGCGTGCCGATTTCCGCGGAGCGGCGGGCCACCGCGGCGTACATGGTATTCATGGCAGCGAATACGCTGCCCACGGCCATGATCGCGGCCACCAACAGGCCCATGAACTGGATGGGCGCCGCCGAGACCATCTGATCGGCGTAGTATTGGCGTTCGGGCTTTGCCGTCACATTCAGTTTCGGGTCGGAAGCGAGGCGAGCCTCCAGCGCATCCACCTGTCCCGGTTCCGCGCGCACAAGCGCCGAACTAAGATTGTCGGTCCTCTTGTAATCGCCCGCCACCTGGTTCAGGTCCGCCCAGACCTCGCCGTTGAAGACAGACCTGCCCCCATCGAGAATGCCCACTATCGTCCAGACCCTGCCCTCTCGACCGAACGAAAATGAACTGCCGACCCGCGCCCGCGGAAACTTCGCCGCGATCGCTTTCCCGATCAGCACTTCCCGCCGGCCGGGTTGAAACATACGGCCCTGCGCGATCTTCACCTGATCGCGCATGGCGAACGACATGGGCGTGACGCCGCGGAGGTTGACGTTCATGTCCTTATCGCTGCCGCCGTTTTCAACATTGATCACGGTGACCATTTCCAGCGTGGCCAGAGGCTGCCCCGAAGCGTCGCGGGCGATGCCGGGCATCGGCTTGATGTCCTGAAAGTTGGCGCGCGAGACGATGCTCACCAGCTCGGAGGTGGCGCCCTTTCGCAGCACCAGAAGATCGTTGGGGTCCCCGGCTACTTCAAACGATGTTCGCAGGCCCTGCACGAGAGCCAGTACAGCCACCAGCACGCCCACGCTGAGAGCGGCCCCCAGCGCGGTCATGATGGTGGTAACCCGGCGAACCGCGAGGTTTCGAACGTTGTAGGAAAGTGGAATCGGCATATTATCCCTTTCACTCAGCTTGATGCTCCTGCAGCGGGACGAAGGCGTCCCGCGCGGTCCGGGGGGACCGCCCCACCAAAAGGCTCAATCGGCCAGACGCAGGCAATCGATAATTCCGCGCCGCGAGGCGCTCCACGCGGGAACCGCCGAACTGGCCAGCCCGATCAGCGCGGCCAGCACCGCCCCGAGAGCGGCCATCAGCGGCGAAATAGCCAGAGAATGCATGCTGATGGGTCCGGCATGCATCTCGCGTATCAGCATCACGGCGCTGGTAGCGAGCCAGAAACCGATGCCGCCCCCCACCAGCGCAATCAGCATCGCCTCCCCGACAATCAGCGCCAGAATGTTCTCGCGCGTGAAACCCAGCGTCTTCAGGATGCCCACTTCCGATACGCGCTCGCGGACGCTCATGGCCATCGTGTTGGCCGAGACCAGCAGAACCGTCATAGTGAGCGCCGCGCAAACCGCCAGCAGAAACATCTTCACATTGCCCAGGTAGGAGATCACCGAGAGCAGGAAGCCCTGTTCGCTTTCGGTCTTTGTCTGCGCGGTGGAATTGCGGAACATATCGTCGATGGCGCGCGCAACGGAAGACACCGACTCGGGCCGGTCCGCCATGATGGTGTACATGCTCACGAAGTCCTGATTTCCTTTGAAGACCGCCTCGTTCAGATAGTCGAAGTGAAAGAAGAGGCTTTCGTTATCCCGCTCGCTGTCGTAGATGCCTCGCACGATGAACTCCAGGGTGGCCCGGAAAATGTCGCCCTTGATGGTGATATGATCGCCGATTTTGAAGCCGAGCCGGTCCGCCAGCGTTCGTCCCACAATGCAGGCGTCGCGCTCGCGCTGAAACGCGATTCCTTCGGCATCGCTGACGCGATAATCCGGATGGATGATGAACAGCTTGTCGGGCTCGATGGCGAAGCGGGCGAACGTGTTCTTCGCATCGCGCGCGTCCTTGTACGTCCCGCCGAACCACTGGTACGTCATTACCTCCCGTACGCCTGGAATTGCGCGGATGCGCGCTTCATAGGAGAGCGGGATGGGGCTGACGAAGGAGATGCGGTTGTGCGTGATGAGCCGGAGCTCCTGACCCGGCGTGGGCTGGTGCAGGAAGAACATGCCGTACATGGCCATCAGCACGCCCAGCATGCAGAACGACGCTGCGATGCTCAGGATGGTCAGAATGCTGCGCCGGCGGTTTCTGAGAGCGTTGCGAAAGATCAGCGACACGAGTGGCAAGTTAGGATCCTGAATACTGAAACGCGCGAGGCACGACGAATGTTCCTTCCGCAGCCGGGGGAATCAGCCCTGCGGGCTGGTAACTTCGCGGTGGCAGCGCACTTCGCGAACGGCGTAAATACGACGGCCCTGGCTTTCGAAATAGGTGCGCATCAGCACTTCGCCGAGCAGGCCTGTGCTGAACATGACAATCCCGGTGAGCAGCAGCAGGGCTCCCACCAGCATGAGAGGACCGTGGTTGGCCATCAGCGAATCGCCGGTCAGCCACGACACGAACAGCCCGCCCAGGATGCCGAGACCGGATACGACGCCTACCAGTCCGATTCTGCCGAAAAACTGCATGGGCCGCGTGAAATACTTCAGCAGGAACTTGATGGTAATAATGTCGAACAGGACGTTGAACGTCCTTCCCAGACCGTAGTGCGATTCGCCGGTTGCGCGCTGCGTGTTGCGGATGGGCACCTCAACGATTCGCGCGCCATAGAAGCTGGCCAGGGCGGGGATGAAACGGTGGAGGTCGCCGTAGAGGTTCACGTCCTTGAGCACTTCGGCGCGGTACGCCTTGAAGGTAGTGCCGAAGTCGCGCAGTTCCACGCCGGAGGCCTTCGCCATGAGCCAGTTGGCGATGCGTGATGGAATTCTGCGCGTGATGGCATTGTCTACTCGATCCTTGCGCCACCCGCTGGCGATATCGTAACCCTCGTCGATTTTCGCGAGCAGGGCCGGGATGTCCTCCGGCGCATGTTGCAGGTCGCCGTCCAGCGAGATCACGACATTGCCCTGGGCCTCATCGAATCCCGCCGAAAGAGCCGCGGTCTGCCCGAAGTTCCTGCGCAGACGGATAACTTTCAGGCGCGTGTCGGTTTCCACCAGGTTGGCCAGCAGATCGAAGCTGCGGTCCGTGGAGGCGTCGTCGACGAACAGGATCTCGTACGGCCGCTGCAGTCCCTCGAGCACGGCCGTGAGCCGGTCGTAGAGGGGCAGGATCGAGGGCTCCTCGTTGTGGATCGGGATGACGATCGAAAGCACCGGTTGCAACTTATATTATTACAGTCGCGCCCAATGCTGTACTGGCGGCAAGGAGTTTCCCGGGCTCATCGTTTATACCCGATGCGGCGAAGAAATTCGCGGCGAGCCCGCGCATCGTCGTCGGATTCGACGCCCTTCGGCGGGCTGCCGTCCACCACGCCCAGAACGCCGCGGCCCTGTTCCGTCTCAGCCACAATGACCTCCACCGGGTTCGCCGTGGCGCAATAGATGCAGCAAACCTCGGGAACCTGCTGAATGGCATTGGTCAGGTTGATGGGATAGCCTTCGCGGAGAGCGATCACGAAAAAGTGCCCGGCCCCCACTGCGGTGGCGTTGCGAGTGGCCATGCTTTTCAGTTCGTCGTCATTGCCTTCCACGCGCGTGAGGCAGGGCCCCGACGCCTCGTTGAACGCGACGCCGAATTTCATGTGCGGCACCGTGTTCACGACGGCCTCGTACAGATCCTCCACCGACTTGATGAAATGCGTCTGACCCGCGATGATGTTGCCGTTTTCCGGGATCTCGAGACGGACGGCTTTCAGCTCCATGTCTATCATCGTAGCGAGCAGGTCACGACGCGCGCAGCCTGGCGAAGAAGCTTTGTTTCGCAGCCGGCGCCGCCTCCATGCCCGCCAGGGTTCTGGCAAACCCGTAGTATGCCTCGCCGAGTTCGCTGTTCCGGTCCACGGGACGGCTTTCGGCGAGTGAATGTTGGATGGAGCGGTAATCGTTGGGAAGCACCGCGGCCACTGGGTGGCCGAGAATATCTTCCGCGTCACGCGCGGACATGTCGCGCCGATGCCAGCGGTTGAGGATCCCGAAAATGCGCGCGGACTCCACGCCCCACCCAGCCAGTTCGTTGCAGCGCTGCCGCGCCAGCGTAAGCGATGGTAGCTCGGGCGTGCAGACCACGTACACAGCGCGCGCCGTGCGGACAGCCTCGGCAGTGGCGCTGTTCACCACCTCCGGCAGGTCGACAAGGACTGCGTCGTACTTCGGCAGGACGAAACGAAACAGTTGATAGTAATGCGACCAGGCTGGGACAGGCACTTTGACCGCCGGATCCGCGAGGGCGAAATCAACGCCCCCGGCGTTTGCCAGATAGTTGTGCCAGTCGGCCACCGTCATGTGCTTCGCGTTGCTCAGCGCTTCCCGTACGTTACTGTGCGCTTTTCTGTTGAGGACGCTGGCGAGGAGTCCGGAATGCAGATCGCCCTCGATCACCAGCGGCCGCTTATCGAGCGCGGCGGCAAGAGCGCCCGCACTCTGGTAGATCACAGTGCTGGCCCCGCTTCCGGCCTTGCCTGGCAGGAAGGCGAACAGATTATCGTGAGGGACCTTTCGCGACCTGAGCACGGCGCGTTCCAGAGCATCCTCGAGCTCCACCACGGTAAAGGGCCAGACGAGCGTCTCGAGGATGCCGCTCTCCGGAAAACGCAGAGCGACGTTGGCTCCGTCGCGGCCAGTAAGTGCGACGATGGGCATCTCAGGGGCCGCTTTGTGTACAGCCGCGGCGTAGAGTGGATCGTAGTTGGGGTCGCGGATCTCGATCGCCACCACGTCGGGAAAGGACGTGGCCAGTGCGCGCGAGATCTCGAAGCCGGTGGGATGCGAATCGATGAGGCGCTCAACCGTGAACTCGATGGATTGGTCCGCAAATCCGCGCACAAGTGCGGCCAGGGCAGCGTCAGTGGTGACGAGGACGACGTTGAGCACGGTACTCTCGAGGGGCGTAGTACCGCCCCTGGGATACTCATCGACCGTTCGGCCAACAAACTGCACCACTTAGCCGCTTCAGACCTGATTATTGAGGTCCGCTATGGGTCGCGCCTGGCCCGTGTTATTCTGGCGTCAGCGGTACGCAACATCTTGCCCCCGGGGCCGGTAGCTCAGGTGGTTAGAGCATCTGCCTTTTAAGCAGAGGGTCGCGGGTTCGAGTCCCGCCCGGCTCACCAATTTTTCAAGTACTTACGGCGATTTTCTCGTTAGCGGGAAACGCTCTCAGACGGCGCTATAGACGGAAGTTTGCCATCGGAACAGGAAAAAGTGGCGGCCGCAAAGCGAGCACCGATAAGGCTGAAGCAGCCAGTGGAAAGCTCTCTCCGCGGTGTTTCGGACCCCGACGCCTCGGAAGTCGATTGATCGGCAGTGCGGACAGCGTGTCGAGAACAGCGCTCCCACCGAATGCACGATGCCGCTAAGCATCGGTTTTCGCCGCGCCCCCGCCGGATGGACCGGCGTGCGTTCGCACTGACGCTCGAAAGAGATGCGACTCCTCGTTGCGCCGTCCGGCATCAGGGCGGCTCGCCTCCTGCGCCGCCTTGCGCTCTTCCGGCGAGCGGACATCAGGCTCGGACAGCCTGACCCGTTTCTTTGCGCGAGCAACCTGCCGTTTATGCCGCTTCTCTATTCGTTTGTTCATCGCTACCCGCCTAACTCGCTTCCTCCTCCAAGCTCTCACATACCATCGCCTCGGTGGTGAGCATGAGCGAGGCGATGGAAGCCGCGTTCTGCAGAGCAGTGCGTGTCACCTTGGTCGGATCGATTACCCCGGCCTTCACCAGGTTTTCGTATTGTTCTGTCGCAGCGTTGAAGCCGAAGTCAGGATCGCTCTGATTGCGGATCTTCTCGGCGACAACGGCGCCTTCCGTCCCGCAGTTCACCACAATCTGCCGCACGGGTTCCTCGCAGGCCCGGCGCACAATGTTGACGCCGAACTGTTCATCGCCTTCGAGCTTCAGTTTCTCGACCGCGATCGAGGCTCGCAGCAGCGCGACGCCCCCGCCCGGGACGATCCCTTCTTCCAGAGCGGCGCGCGTGGCGTGCAGAGCGTCCTCAACCCGCGCCTTTTTCTCTTTCATTTCGGTTTCGGTTGCGGCGCCCACTTTGATAATCGCGACGCCGCCGGCCAGTTTCGCCAGGCGCTCCTGCAGTTTCTCGCGATCGTAATCTGAAGTGGTCTCCTCAACCTGGTTCCGAAGCTGTCTGATCCGGCCTTCGATAGCCTTCTGCTCTCCGGCGCCGTCAATGATGGTGGTCTTGTCCTTATCCACCGTAATGCGCCGGGCATGGCCCAGATCGCCGATCTGAACGTCTTCCAGCCGGGCGCCGGTCTCTTCCATCAGCGGCTTTCCGCCGGTGAGGATCGAGATATCTTCCAGCATCGCCTTGCGGCGGTCGCCGAAGCCTGGCGCTTTCACCGCGCAAACATTGAGTGTTCCCCGAAGTTTGTTGACCACGAGCGTGGTCAGCGCTTCGCCGTCCACGTCTTCCGAAATCAGCAACAGCGGCTTGCCCACGCGAACAACCTGCTCCAGAATCGGGAGCACGTCTTTCATGCTGCTGATCTTCTTTTCGTGGATCAGGATGTAGGCATCCTCGAGCACGCATTCCCTGCGGTCCGGGTCGCTCACGAAATAGGCCGAGAGATAACCGCGGTCGAATTGCATGCCTTCCACGGTCTGCAACTCGGTGGTCATGGTTTTGGACTCCTCCACCGTGATCACCCCGTCCTTGCCCACCTTGTTCATTGCTTCGGCGATGACATCGCCGATGGTGGAGTCGCTGTTGGCGGAGATGCGGCCTACCTGCGCGATCATGTCGCCGGTGACCTCCCTCGATAACTTCCTGAGTTCATCCACGGCCACTTCCACCGATTTGTCGATCCCGCGCTTCACCGCCATCGGGTTGGCCCCGGCAGTGACCGCCTTGACTCCCTCGCGATAGATCGACTGGGCCAGAATGGTCGCCGTGGTGGTGCCATCGCCGGCAACATCGGACGTCTTCGACGCGACCTCGCGCACCATCCGCGCGCCCATGTTCTCGAGCGGGTCCTTCAGCTCGACTTCTTTCGCTACCGTCACGCCATCCTTGGTGATGGTTGGTCCCCCGTATTTCTTCTCGAGGACGACGTTTCGTCCTTTGGGGCCCAGTGTGACTTTCACTGCTTCGGCAAGCTGGTTGACGCCGCGCAGGATGGCCTGGCGGGAATGATCGCTGTAGATAATCTGTTTTGCCATGAGTTGAATTTTTCCAGTCGTTCGACTATTTGGTTTTCTCGCCCGCGGGGACGGCTGCATCCAGAATGCCGAGGACGTCGTCCTCGCGCATGATGATGTACTCAGTGCCTTCCAGTTTCGTGTCGCTGCCCGAGTACTTCCCGAAGAGGATGCGATCGCCGGCCTTCACATCGAGTGCGGCCAGACTGCCGTTGTCGAGCCTCTTGCCATGCCCGACGGCGATGACTTCGCCCTCCCCTGGCTTCTCCCTGGCGGAATCGGGAATAATGATTCCGTTGCGCGTACTCTCCTCTTCGCCGGTCCGCTTCACCACAATGCGGTCGTATAAAGGTCGAATATTCATTGTTTGTCCCTGTTTTCCTTGTAATTCGCCAGCCATGCCATCGGATGACAGCGGACGCTGCCGTTCGACTCCCTGATCTCGGCCCAATTGACGTCCGGCCTGAGCCGGAGGAACACTCCATGGGAACCCTGGTAGGTACCTTCGGCGAGCACCACCTCGTCGCCTTCACGAAACACAGGATGTTCAACTACGGACGTGATCGTTTTATTTACCTCTGTCATGGCCGAAAGTTCCCTTTGTTCACGAGCCTCGTCTTCTCCAGGCGGGCTCTCTCTGCTTGTTCTTCACGCACGGCCTGCGCAGCATCCCGCTCCGGCGCTTCCTTGTCGTCCAGTTGCGTCGCCTCCATGATGGCCGCCTGGGCGGTGGCTTCCAGCGTTCTCAGGACGCCAACCAGTCTGTAGCGCGGTCCGTAGGAAGTTCGAATCAGCTCGAAACGGTACTGCGGATCCTGCCATCGGGCGACAACGTCCTGCTGATCCACCCAGGGCTCCGGCGCGGCTTTGGCGGGAGTGGGCCTGACGCCCGTTCCGTAAATCGAGGAAATTGCCTCCACCATATCATCGGCCGTCAGCCCCTCGGTCTCGTATTGATCGTAGTTGACGACGATGCGAAACAATTCACCGTTATAAAAGGTAAACAGCACCTCCTGAGCCGGCTCCGTTTCCAGAGATGGGCCGAGGATGCGCGGGCTCCATTCGAGCTCCTGGATGAGCGCCGGGCGCCGATGAGCCACCGTCGCCTGCGAGGGGCTGGCGCCAACCTGCCTTGCCACCGTCGGCAGGTCCATCCCGAGCTGGACGTTACGGTATCGAGAGAGATCGGCGGCCGATGCAGCCATGGGTAACGCCACCACGGCCAGGCAGCTTATGAGGGTCGCTTTCGACGCGGACATGCGAGCGTTAGTCATAGTCGTGATACTCTGCCTCCCTGTCGTGGCGAGAGAATGAAACAAGAAACACGATGGCGCCTGCTGCCACAACACCTCGCTGCCAGTCGCCGGAAAAACCGACCAGCGGAGCGACGGGGTTGAACAGCGCCGCAATCACGCCGAAGATCGTCGCGGCGCCATCACTGTTGCCTCGTCCAGCCGCGCCAGGGTAGCTGCCAGAATCATTCGCATCAGTTGACCCCTTCAGTCAGCCCGGTGACCGCACGGACTTTGCCGACGCTTGTCACAGCGCACGCGGAGCCCCAACCCACCGGATTCGCCTGGTTGCCTGCGAACGCGGTTGCCCCGGGCGCAGAGCTCGCAGAGTGACCGCATGTGGTCGATTGACGAGGCGTGGTCGGAGTCCCCCTGGGCGCCTCAGAGCGTGCAGGCCGAAAGCCTGCTCTACTGCCGCTTCACGATCCGCAGTAGGAGTAGGCCTTCGGTGGCCTGCACTGCGCGCTCCCGGAGAATGGCCTTTCGCTCGCCTGTCAGCGGACGTGGCCTGCAAGCTGTGTGAACATCTGGACAAGGTGGAAATCGAATGCGTGCGACGCCTTGACTTCGCCCACGCCCGTCTTCATACGTTCTTTCCCGAGCCGCCCTACGGCGAAACAGCGGCAAACGAGCTGAAGTCATATCAAAACGCGGTCGAGGAAGCGCGAACCGGTCTGGCAAATGCCAAACGCGAACGCACTGCGCATGGCGGAACCCACGTAATGACGCTCTCATCCTGACTGCGCTCGTCCCCGGTCAATTGCGGTGCACCCAGTACGCAATGACCGTGGAAAGCGCGACCGTAGCGGCAATCACCGAGGCGTACAAGGCCATCTGCCAGAGCTGTTTTGCCCACTCGGGCCGTCGGTCAGCTTTTGCCGGCTCGGATTGTGACATGGCACTCCCACGTGCACGAATCGCGCCACACGGGCGTTTCAGAGATCTCTGCGCGAGATGCCGAGCTTGCGCATGAGAGCGTTGAGTGTAGTCCGAGGCATTCCCAGACGAACAGCGGCCTTGCTGACAACCCCGTCGGTTTCCCGGAGCACTCGAATGATGTGCTCTCTTTCCACCTGTTCCAGGGTGCTGTCCCCGCCGGGTTTAAATTCACTGGGCCGTATTTCGGCCAGAGGCGCGCGCAGGCTCGGTCCACGGGAGAGAATGACCGATCGTTCAATGAAATTCTCGAGTTCCCGAACGTTGCCCGGCCAATGCCATGCTACAAGGGCACGCATCGTCTCCGACGGGATCTTGTCTATCGTCCTGCCCATCTTCTCCGCGTATTTTCTTGTGAAGTGCCGGGCGAGGATGGGAATGTCCTCGGGGTGATCGCGTAATGGCGGCATGGTGATCGGAAACACCTTGAGCCGGTAATAGAGATCGCTTCGGAAGAGCTTGTCGCCCATCATCTGGGTGAGATTTCGGTTCGTCGCGGCGATAAGGCGCACGTCGATGGGGATGGTACGAATACCGCCAAGACGCTCGAAAGCCTTCTCCTGCAGAGCCCGGAGTAGTTTCGGTTGCAGGTCCAAAGGTATGTCACCCACCTCATCCAGAAACAGAGTGCCGCGGTGCGCCAGCTCGAAACGGCCGATCTTCTGCGCGAGAGCGCCCGTGAATGCCCCTCGCTCGTAACCGAACAACTCACTTTCGAGAAGCCCGGTTGGAATGGCCGCGCAGTTCAAGGTGATGAAGGGAAGGCGCCGCCGAGGACTCATCCGGTGAATGGCCCGCGCAACCAACTCCTTCCCGGTGCCGGTCTCGCCGAGGATCAGAACGTTCGCGTCCGTTGGAGCAACCACTTCCGCCTGCCGCTGCACCCGGCGCAGCGCCGCGCTGGAACCTACAATCTCCTCGAAGTCCTGCCCGACTTCGGCGCGCTCATCCTCGACGCTTTCGAGCCGGTGCCGTTCTCTGAGGTCCTGCACAAAGCTGATCCAGCGGAAAGGAGACAGCTTCAGCACCGCCGTTGCGACCAGGACGGGGATCCGGACGCCATCCCTGCGCAGCAACTCTTTCTCATACGGCGTGCAGGCGCCGAACATCAGGCCTTCCTCATGGGCCAGGTCGTCGAGGGCAGCGTATTCCGGCGGCGTCAGATCTGACCACTGCAGCCGGCCTTCCCGCAAATCGTCACGGCTGTATCCGACCATTCTGAGGAACGCATCGTTGGCCTCGGGAATCCCGTCGTACTCGCCCGTAATGATCCCGGCAATGGCCGGTCCCGACGGGGCCGAACGGGAGCGGGGGCGACTGCGCCGCAACTTCTCGTCCGCTTCGTGGCGTTCGGTGAAGTCGCGCACCACCCCGGCAAAGCCCCGCAACTCTCCGCTCTCGTCCCGAAGAGACGTCGTAATGGCGTTGGCCCAGAATCGCGATCCATCCTTCTTCACGTGCCACTCTTCTTTGCCGAACCGGCCATCCGAGGCGCATCGAGCCAGTTCCTGCCGAACCTCCACGCCGGCATTGTCTTCGCCGGAAGACAGAATGGATACGTGCCTGCCAATCGCCTCTTCCGCGCTATACCCGTACACGGACACTGCGCCCGGATACCAGGCAGCCACGAATCCATCCGCGTCCAACACGAAAGGAGCGGAGTTTTGTATCCAGGACGGGAGTGCGCGGTCGAAGGAAACGATACCCTCGTCCCCGATCAGAATAGGTACGGCAGGATGAAGGAGGATGGCGCGAAGGAGCGACTCGAGCTCGTCGGGTCCGTGTTCGAGGAGCCAGTTCGCCGTTTGCGCCTGTGATGCCTCCCGGGCCAGACTTGCTCCTTCTCCTCGTTCCAGGCTCGCTCAAAATAGCAGCCTGCGCCCATCATGGTCACTGCCGAAGAAGCAGGGCGACGCGAACGGGACCGCTCTTCTACGTATCTTACCACTACCAGGGAATTTCAGAGGTTTTCTTGACGAAATGTGGTCAGTCGCGTTCGGGCCGGTTCTGGCCGAAAGGGGCCACGTGCACGGACTTCAGCAGACCGATGGCCTGCCACAGGCGGATGGTCATCCAGGTGATGTCGATCTCGTACCACGCCAGCCCGTGACGAGCTGACGTTGGATACGCGTGATGGTTGTTATGCCAGCCCTCGCCGAACGTCAGCAGGGCCACCCACCAGTTGTTCCGCGAATCGTCGCGCGTCTCAAACCGGCGGCGTCCCCAGAGATGAGTAGCCGAGTTCACCAGCCAGGTAGCGTGCTGGCCGGCCGACACGCGGAAGAACACGCCCCAGAGAAGGAATGGCCAACCCCCGAAGGCGAACAGCAGGATAGCGACGACAGCCAGCGGCACGTAGTGAAGTCTCGATAGCCAAACGAGAAAAGGATCCCTTACCAGGTCCGGCGCGTAGCGCGAGCATTCCTCGAGATTGCAATGAGTGGCGTCGCCAACCAGCATCCAGACGATGTGCGCCCACCAGCCGCCTTCTCGCGGCGTGTGCGGGTCGCCGTACTTGTCGGCAAACCGGTGATGCACACGATGTGTGGCCACCCAAAAGAGAGGGCCGCCTTCGAGCGCCAGGGTTCCGAAGACAGCGAGAGAGTACTCGATCCACTTCGGAGCCTTGTAGGAGCGATGAGTGAGAAGGCGATGGTAGCCCATGCCAATGCCGAGGCTAAGGGACAGCCAGTACAACCCCAATGCGGTGAGGAACGCCGGCCACGTGAAGAAGAAAAGCGCAACGACAGCGCCAATGTGAAACAGCGTGAACGTGATGAGGGAAGCCCAGTTGATGCCAACGCGCTTTATAAAGAGTTCGATGTTGCCGGCGTCAGTCTCCTGCACGGCCGGGGACGCAAGATTGCCCATAGGTGACGACTCGACTCGTGCACGGGCCGCACCATTCTGTTCTACGCAATACAAACGCGTGGATGATCGGGGCCGCTACTCAGGAACCTGCTGTTGCGGACGACGATACACGGTCATTTGACCATGCATGGTCGAACCAACCGGAGGCATTCTTTATACCGCGCCGTCCTCAGAGGAGCCGGCGGTGGAACCTCACATTCGTGAAAGAGGTTTCGCTTCAGCAGGAGCCCGAGACCCCCGGGCAGGCAGGCTGAAAGCCTGGCTGAAAGCCTGTGCTCTACTGTTCTCGGTCGGAAGTAGAGCAGGCTTTCAGCAGATGCATCGCCCGAAGCGGACGATGCATTGAACCTGAAACTCGGGTCGAGTTAGGGGCATTCTGGTAGCTGCAGGCTCGGGCGGCAAGCTATGGTCGCAAAACAGTCTGGCGCCTTTGTGCCCGTCTTTCAGCATGATTTCGACTGCCGCGAGGCATTGATTGGTGGAGAGTCGGCCTTGCAAAAAGGCCCGGCCCTACCCCGCTGGAGAGTCTGTATTTCTTCGCGAGTCGAGCCGAGCCCGGGTCTGCCAATTCAGACAGCAGGAGTATGGCATGAAGAAGCAGCGGAAGTCCACTTTCGAGCGCCTGAAGGCCGGGCGTCTCAACCGCAGTGAGCGTCGTAAGCTGGCCCAGCGAGTAGCCGCCAGCGATCCCACCCTGAACGTCATCCACCCCAACGCTGCCGGCATCGACGTAGGCAGCGCCAGCCACTTCGTGGCCGTGCCGCCGGACCGCGATCCCGAGCCGGTGCGCGAATTCGGCAGCTGGACCGCGGATCTGCAGGAGTTGGCCAAATGGCTGCTGGCCTGCCACATCGATACCGTGGCCATGCAGGCCACCGGCGTGTATTGGATCGCGCTGCTCGACGTTCTCCTGCAGCACGGTTTAAAGGTGGTTCTGGCCAACGCGCAACATACCTGCACCGTGCCTGGACGCAAAAGCGACGTGCAGGAATGTCAGTGGGTGATGAAGCTGCACCGTTACGGACTGTTGCACGATTCCTTCCACCTGCCGGCGCAGTTGCAAGGCATGCGCACGCTGTGGCGGCTGCGCCACCGGCACGTCGAGGACGCGGGGCGAGCCATTCAGCACATGCAGAAAGCGCTCACGAAGATGAACGTGCAGTTGGCCAACACCATCAGCGATGTCAGCGGCGTGAGCGGACAGGCGATCATCGGGGCCGTCCTGGACGGCGAGCGCGACCCGTACGCGCTGGCGGATTTGTGCGATCCGCATATTCGGGCCAGCCGGGAGGAAGTGGCGCACAGTCTGGAAGGGAGCTGGCGGGAAGACCTGTTGTTCGAACTGCGGCAGGCTCGCGAGAGCTATCGGTTCACGCAGCGGCAGATGGAGGAGTGCGACCGCCAACTGGAACGGTATCTGGCCGCCCTGCCGGCTCGTACGCTGGAGCCGCCGCCGGCGGCGTCAGAGGCGCAACCACTGCCGCCCAAACGGGGCAGGAAATTGAAGAAGCGCGGCAACGAACCGCAGGTGACGGATCTGAAAGTGGAACTGCAGCGCATCTGCGGAGTGGATTTAACCTCCATCGACGGCGTGGGCGTCTGCGGGGCACTGACCATCGTTGCGGAAGTCGGCACCGACCTGAGCGCCTTCGCCGACGAGAATCACTTCGCCAGTTGGCTGGGGCTCACCGGGACGCAGAACAGCAGTGGAGGCAAGCCGGTGCGAGGACCGAAGCGGAAAGTGAAAAACCGCGTGGCCGACGTATTGCGCATGGGGGCTACCACTCTGCTCAACAGTCAGAGTTACCTGGGGGCCCGCTACCGCCATCTGCGCCGGAAGGCCAAGTCGCCGGCTGTGGCCGTGAAAGCCATGGCGCGCTACCTGGCCGTGCTGGTGTACCGACTCCTGACCAAAGGCCACGCGTGGGTGGACCGGGGAGCCCGGCAGTTCGAAGATAAACGCGAGCAACGGGAACTGGCGGCGCTGCAGGCTCAGGCGCGAGCCCGCGGACTGCAACTCGTCCCAGTGGCGACTACCAACTGAGCGCCATACATCCCGCAGCACCCTGTCGATCCCTGCACGGTCGCTCGTCGGTAGTGTGCCTCAGCCCCGCACTCCCGTTCATCGCGACGGCGTCTCACGGCCCAGCCAACACTCCGCCCTTCCAAACACTGACCGCTACACACGCCCAGGGGCATGAGTTTCTGGAGAGCCTGCCCGTAACTCGTTGATGAGCAGGAATATGAATCGCCGGCCGGCGAGATCGGGCGAGGGGAGACCTCCGTTCCAGCCGGCAGAGTGAATCGAGGTTCCAGATGCAACTCTCAGTGGCTCAGTCCCCGGGATTGAACGGACACCGGGGGCCCGCGGAGCTCGCCGAATTCATTGTCGAGGGCGTGAAGCGTATGTCCACGGTACTCGACGATCTGCGGGTCTCAGCCACTCGCGGCGCAGGCGATGCAGAATCTGAGGGAGGCGATCACCGCAAGCCGCGCGAGCATAGTAATCGACCCCTTGCCTGTGGTGAAGGGCCGCGAACTCGATCGGAGTGGGTCATAAAGACCCGCGATAATGGCATCGGCATCCCGAAGGAGCACCAGAATCCATTTCCGAACCCTTTATGCGTCTGCATTCTGCCGATATTCCCGGAACGGGCATCGGCCTGGCCATTTGAGAAAGAATCGTTTAACGGCTTGGCGGCGTAAAGCAGGATCGACATTTTGCTTCACGGCTGCCGCCGTGCGATGCGAGTGAGTCCCGATCAGACTACGAAGAGGAACTCGCCAGGAACCCTTACCTTGTCCGCAGACGCAACGTCCCAGGATTTAAACTCGGGGTTGATTGACTCGAGGGTAAAGCGTTCATGCAGCCATGCGGCGTCACCCTGCTGGTTCGGATCCGTGGCCTCGGAAACGCGATACAGTTTCACAGTGTAGCGGCTGCCCCCGGATTCGACGTGCTCGATCAGCAGGACCTTGCCTGCCACCCGGCCAGCGATTCGGGATCGGAAGGCACAAAGACTGTCATCCGGAATTTGCGGCTCCATGGAGTGACCGTGCACATGGACCACGAACATGTCGTCAGTGAGAGGCATGTCGGTGCGAACCTCCACCCAACCCTCCGGCTCGACAGTCATCTGGCGGCCGAACTTTCCGGCCGCGGCCTCCAGACTGTATTGCGGAAGGTGGGTAACGAAAGGAGCAACGGTGGCGGGGATGTACTTCGCGTACAGCCCATCTATTGTCGTGGTCGAGTAATCTCTGATTCGAATACGCCTGGGCCGGGAAATCCGCAACATGCCCGCGAAGGCGGCTTTGCACCGCGCCAGGCAATTCCGTCCGCCAAGCTCGTTCGCCTTATCGGAGAAGAAGCTGGCCAGCTGCTCCAGCCAGAGTGCGTCGTCGCCGGCGGACGATTCAAAATCGCGGCGAAAACGGCAGAACAGCCGGTCCGTGCGGTTGTCAAGCAACAGGACACCGATATTCTGGATGCCTTTGTTCGGGAATGCCGACTGTACCAGAAAACACTCGCGTCTGAATCCTGACAGCGCGTGCGCCCCGGGCGCAGGTGGGTCAAGCAGAAACGGCCGCTGGGCAGGAGCGCGGAGGGCGGCCAGAAACCCATCTATTCTCGCGACAGCGTCCTGACACTCGGCGCATTGAAGCAGATGCGTCTCAAAACCGACAAGTTTAGCTCCCTCCAGTCTGCCCAGCGCGAATTGCTCAATCAAATCTTCCGAATGAAGAGAGGTCGTCATAGTCTGCCACGCATAGATATCAGCCGCATCCTCCCCAGGCTGTCCAGCAGGAGACTTGCGATTCGCGAGCCGAACGCTTGACTGCGTGTAATGTATTTCGCAAATCGGCAACCAGCACCGTCGACTGGCGGACATGACGCGTTTCGGGCGGCTAACCGGGTACCGTCAGACACATGGAGCGCGAGCAGGCGAGTGTAGCTGACAGCGAATCCGAGAAAAGCTCTGACCGTATCCGGTCACATGGCGCCCAGGGGTCGGCCGCGGACGAGTGCGGGCTTGCCTTGACGGACCGGTTTGGCTCCGACCGAATTCGGTCACATGACCCCGCAAGGTCAGCACGCCATCACGCTCGAATAACTCCACCGTCGCTGAAGCGATGCAACAGATGGGCTGAGGGCGCTGCCGTGGCTGCGGGCCTCGGCATGCCCTGACCGTAAGGGTGCCGTGTGGCACTCCGGACAACCTGAAGCATCCGTCGCGTGGCGACGTTATCCCAGGTCGTAGCGGCGGTTCTCGGACCAGAAAGACAACGGTATGCGACAGAGGGTTATTCCGGCGCTGGCGGCTGTGACAAAAAGCCGCCAGAACGGCGATGGTTTCCACGAGACCAGAGCTCGCGGCCTTGCCGTGCTCAATTCGCCTCTCCTGAACAAGGGAACGGCCTTTAGCCTGGACGAACGAAAAGCGCTGGGGCTTACCGGACTGCTTCCGCCCGACGTGAGCACTCTCGCTTCCCAGGTGAAGCGGGCCTACATCCAATACGAGCGGCTACCCGACGCGCTCAGCCGGAACATCTATCTGACCGCCCTCCATGACCGCAACGAGGTGCTGTTCTACCGCCTGTTTTCCGAGCACCTTCGCGAAATGATCCCCATCGTCAACGATCTGACTGTCGGCATGGCGATGGAGCAATACCATCACGAGTGCCGGCGTCCGCGCGGTGTGTACCTTTCGATCGACCATTGCGACGGCATCGAGGAGGCGTTTGCGAACCTCGGCGCCGCGGCCGGAGATATCGACCTGATCCTCGCGACCGATGCCGAGCAAATACTGGGAATCGGCGATTGGGGCGTAGGCGGCATAGAAGTCGCCATCGGTAAGCTGGCAATTTACACCGCGGCGGGGGGCGTCGATCCGACCCGCGTGATTCCGGTGATGCTCGATGTCGGCACCAACCGCGAGAATCTGCGCGACGATCCCACCTATATCGGAAACCGCCACGCCCGGATACGCGGTGAACGCTACGACGCCTTCATCGAAGCTTACGTCAACGCGGTGACAAAGCTGTTCCCGCATGCGCTGCTGCAGTGGGAAGACTTCGCGCCCGGCAATGGACGGCGGATCCTGGATAAGTACCGCAACCGGATCTGCACCTTCAACGACGATATGCAGGGCACCGGAGCTATTACGCTGGCCGCGGCCATTTCAGCCGTGCGGGTGAGCGGCACGCCGTTGCGTAACCACCGCGCGGTCATATTCGGCGCGGGCACCGCGGGCATAGGCATCGCCGATCATATTCGCGCCGCGATGGTCCGCGAGGGGCTCTCTGAAGAGGATGCCACGAGGCGCTTCTGGTGCGTGGATCGACAGGGTCTACTCACCGCCGACATGGCTGACGGACTGCGTGACTATCAGGCGGCGTACGCCCGGCCAGCCAGTGAGTGCAGGACCTGGAAGCACAACGGCGACGGAAATGGCGCAGACCTGGCCGAGGTTGTGCGCCGGATAAAACCGACGATGCTGATTGGCGCGTCGACAGCCTCCGGCAGCTTCACGGAGACGATTATCCGCGAGATGTCGGATCATACCGAGCGGCCCATTATTTTCGCGCTCTCTAATCCGCGGGCGCTGGCGGAGGCAAATCCGGCCGACCTGATTTCCTGGACGGAAGGCCGCGCCCTGATCGCCACCGGAAGTCCATTCCCGCCGGTTACCTGGAAAGGGGTGACCTACGTTATCGCTCAGGTAAACAATGCCATGCTCTATCCGGGTCTGGGGCTTGGCGCAATCGTCGCGCGAGCCAGCCGGATCAGCGACGGGATGTTCGTGGCCGCAGCCAATGCCGTATCCAGCCTTGTGACTGTGCACCAGCCTGGCGCCTCCCTGCTGCCGCATATAGACGACCTGCGCGGCGTCTCGGCCACCGTAGCGGTTGCCGTCGCCGAGGCCGCGGAGGCGGAGGGACTGGCCCAGGTCAAATTCGACGACATCGTTCAACAAGTGCAGGACGCGATGTGGCAGCCCGAGTACCGCCAGATACACGCATCGTGAGAGCAAGCGCCTGGCTCCGGACCTGAAACGCTCATGAAAGAAACTTCCAAAGTTCGCAAGATCGCCTTCGTCGGAGATCACCTGCCCCGCAAGTGCGGTATTGCCACGTTCACCACCGACCTGCTGGCGGCCGTGGCCACAGCGCACCCGCAAAGCCACTGCTTCGCGGTGTCGGTCAACGACATCCCGGGCGGCTACGATTACCCGGAAGTGGTCCGCTTCGAAATCGAAGAGCAGGACTTGTCGTCGTACTTACGCGCCGCGGACTTCCTCAACATCAGCAACGTCGATATCGTCTGCCTGCAGCACGAGTTCGGCATTTTCGGCGGACCCGTGGGCGGACACATTCTGGCATTCCTGCGCGAACTGAGGATGCCGGTGGTCACTACGCTTCATACGGTCTTGCTTAATCCACGGCCGGAGCAGCGGCGGGTCATGCAGGAATTGGTCTCCCTCTCGACGCGCGTTGTGGTCATGACAGAGCGCGGCCGCCACATGCTGCAGGATGTCTACGGCGCGCCGGAGGCAAAGATCGATCTCATCGCGCACGGGATTCCCGATGTGGGTTTCGTCGACCCTGCTTACTTCAAGGATCAGTTTGGCGTGGAAGGAAAGGTGGTGCTGCTCACTTTCGGCCTCCTCTCACCCAACAAAGGGATCGAGTATGTCCTGCGCGCTCTTCCCGAGATTCTGCAGGAATTTCCCGACGTTGTCTACGTCGTTCTGGGCGCCACGCATCCGAGCGAGCTGCGCAACCATGGCGAAGCCTACCGGGTCAGCCTGGAGATACTTGTCAGAAAAAACAAGATCGATAAAAGCGTCATCTTTTACAACGAGTTTGTGGATATCGAGAATCTGAAGGAATTCATCGGAGCCGCTGACCTTTACATAACGCCTTATCTCAATGAAGCTCAGATCACTTCCGGCACGCTCTCGTATGCATTCGGAGCGGGCAAAGCAGTGGTTTCGACGCCATACTGGCATGCCGCGGAATTGCTGGCCGACGATCGCGGCGTTCTGGTTCCCTTCGCCGATTCCGCGGCGGTGGCGCGCGAGGTAATCGGCCTGTTGCGGGACGACACCCGCCGGCATGCCATTCGCAGGAACGCTTATCGGATAGGTCGCGACATGGTGTGGAGCAATGTCGCGCAGCTCTACATGCGCTCCTTTGAGCAGGCGCGATTGCAGGGAGCGGCGTCTTCACGCAGATCTCTGGTCACCAGGACGCTCGACCGCCGGCCGCGGGAGCTGCCCACATTGAAGTTGAATCATCTTTCGCGGATGACCGACTCCACCGGCGTGTTCCAGCACGCTCTTTTCAGCGTGCCCAACTTCTCAGAAGGCTACTGCACGGACGATAATGCCCGCGCATTCATTCTCGCGGTGCTGCTCGGCGAACTCGGCGACGACCCGGAACGGGTGCGATCGGTGGCCACTACCTCTGCCGCCTTTCTTCATCACGCCTTCGACCCGCGGACAAAGCGCTTTCACAACCACATGAGCTTTGAGCGCCGCTGGCTGGACCCGCAGGGGTCAGAAGACAGCCATGGCCGCGCCGTGTGGGCGCTGGGCGTAGGCGTCGGCCGTTCGCCGTTCCGAAGCTTCCAGATGATGGCCGGTCAACTCTTCGCTCTCGCATTGCCGGCCCTGACGGAGTTCACGTCGCCGCGGGCCTGGGCTTTCGGCCTGATCGGTATTCACGAATATCTGCGGCGATTGAGCGGCGACAGTCTCGTCAACCAGACCCGCGACACGCTGACGTGCCGGCTGATGGAGCTTCTCGATCAGAACGCCGGCGCGGACTGGTGCTGGTTTGAACAAGAGCTGTCGTATGATAACGCGAAGCTCGCCCATGCTCTCATCCTGAGCGGACAGGCCACCGGACAGCGTGCGGTCTTTGACCGGGGCCTCGAGGCCCTGCGCTGGCTGAACGAAGTGCAGATCTCCGAAAAGGGTCATTTCAGGCCAATAGGCAGCAATGGCTTTTATCGCCGCGGGGGCCCGCGCGCCATGTTCGACCAGCAGCCCGTTGAGGCGCACGCCATGGTTTCCGCGTGTCTCGAAGCCTATCGAGCCACAGCGGATGTGTGGTGGTACGAACAGGCGCAACGCGCTTTCGACTGGTTCATCGGATGGAACGATCTCGGACTGGAGCTTTATGTTCCCGAGAGCGGCGCCTGTGGCGATGGACTGCACGTGGATCGCGTCAACGAGAACCAGGGAGCGGAATCCACCCTCGCATTCCTGCTTTCACTGGCGGAGATGCGCCTTGCACAAAATATGGTCACAAGCTTTCGGGAACCGATCGCCGTCGGAGCATACGCCACTCCATGATCGCCACTTCAGTTCACCTCACGCGCACCAGCACAATCCTCAGGCCCGACCAGTCACGCGTGCTGTTGCGGCCATTCAATCCCGGGGATTCAGAGCGGGCCGGCAGGATCGTCGCGCGCGTCATGTCACTTCCGGAAGAGCGGGTGGTACCGCTGCTGGAGGAGATCTCCGCCGAGTTCTCGTTGCGGCATCAGCATATCTGTTCGCGCTTTCTGGAACGCTTTGAAGAACTCCGCGAGTTCATACCGCCCGACGCGGACGTATCGTGGCAAAGGCGGCTGTTGATCGGCGCCTATTTCCTGGCCGAATACTCGCTGGAATCGGCCGCCCTGTTCAATCCGTCGATTGTTCCCCACCCTGACCAAAGCGATCTGCCGCCGGGCGCGCTGCGTTTTGTTCTCAGCCTGAGGGCCACGGGGGAAGGGCACATTTCCTCCATCGTTTTTCGAACTGGGGTTATCCACTCCGATGGCCGGATCGAGGTGTTCTCTCCCAGCGGGTTCCTGACCGAACCCCGTCAGGTTCCCAATTCCCTTTATAAGAAGGCTCTCTTCGAGCGGAAACTCGCCGAATTGGGATTGTCGGGCGAATTCACGCGCCGAGTGATGCATCAGCTTGGTGAGTCGTTCACATTAAACGAGCTTCGCGGCGGCCTTCAGGCCGAACAGTTCCGCCTGCCGGATGGTATGGCGCCGGAAGATCAAAGCGCCTCACAGGGAATCTGGATGCTGGCCCGATCCAACTACGAGGTGCAGTTTCAGCCTGAACAAAATATTTCAGAACGCGTTCTGTTTCCGGCCACGCCCTCGCAACGCAACGGTATCGAGGACGCCCGGTTCGTTCATTTCCGAAACGAGGATGGTTCTCACCGCTACTATGCGACCTTCACTGCCTACGATGGCCGGCTGGTGGTGCCCGAGCTTGTGGAGACCTCCGATTTTCTCCTCTTCCGGTTCAGAACGCTGAACGGGCCCGCGGCCGAGAACAAAGGCATGGCCATCTTTCCCAGAAAGATCAATGGCCTTTACGCGATGCTGTCACGCCAGGACAACGAGAATATCTATTTGATGTATTCCGACAACATCCACTTCTGGAATGAGCGCAAAGTTCTTCTCAAGCCCGCCTTTTCCTGGGAACTTGTCCAGCTCGGGAATTGCGGATCTCCGATCGAGACCGAAGCGGGCTGGCTGGTGCTCAGCCACGGCGTCGGACCGATGCGCAAGTACTCGATCGGCGCGTTTCTGCTGGATCGCGACGATCCCGGCAAGGTAATCGGGCGCCTGCGCGAGCCCCTGCTGCAGGCCGACGAGAACGAACGGGAGGGCTATGTTCCCAACGTCGTTTACACCTGCGGCGCTCTCGTCCACAACGGAGAGCTGATCATTCCTTACGGCCTGGCCGATCACGCCACCGGCTTTGCCACCGTCGCGCTCGCCGAAGTGCTGGCTGCCATGGAGCCGGACACCGCTCTGCCACAATGAGCGGTCCTGACAAGAGAGTGGCCATCCTGTCGCCGGTAGCGTGGCGAACGCCTCCCCGACAATATGGCGCATGGGAGACAGTGGCCGGCAACATCACCGAAGGATTGGTGGCGCGGGGCTGGGACGTGACATTGTTCGCCACCGCGGATTCCATTACCGCCGCTCACTTGCACGCTGTGGTGGAGCGGGGGTATGAGGAGGATCCGTCAATCGATCCCAAAGTCGCCGAATACCTTCATATCTCAGAGGCATTCGAGCACGCCGACGAATTCGATCTCATCCACAGCCATTACGACTTCATGGCGCTGACTTATTCGCGCCTTGTGAAGACGCCGGTCCTCACTACCATCCACGGATTTTCCTCGCCGAAAATCATGCCGATATACCAGAAGTATCGCGATCGGTATTTTGTCTCCATCAGTAACTCGGATCGCGCGCCGGGTCTGAATTATGTGGCAACGGTCTATAACGGAATCGACCTCTCGCTGTACCCGCTGCAGGAAGCCGCCGGCGATCACCTGATCTTTCTGGGACGGATTCACCCGGACAAAGGCGTCCATCTGGCGATCGCGGTTGCCCGACTGAGCGGTTTGCCTTTGCTGATTGCGGGCATCATCCAGGATCAGGAATATTTCCGGGAATGCGTGCAGCCTCAACTGGACCAGAACATCCGCTACATCGGCCCGCTGGACGTGGCGGGCAAGAATGAGCTGTTCGCGCAGGCTCGCGCCCTGCTGCACCTGAACACCATTCCGGAGCGATTCGGGCTTGTGCTGGCGGAAGCCAACGCTGCCGGCGTACCGGTGATTGCCATGGACCTCGGCTCCTGCCGCGAGGTGATCGAGGACGGAAAGACCGGGTTCCTCGTTGAAAACGTTAACGAGGCCGTGCGGGCCCTGGAACGCCTGTCTCGGATCGATCGACGCGCCTGCCGCGAGCGGGTCCGGCAGCGCTTCTCTGTTGAAACGATGGTTGAGGGGTACGAGCGGGTCTACAGTACGATCTTTGACCTGGAAGCGGCGAAACGGCCATGAAGCCGGATATCGTCAGGCGGTACGCCGGCAACCCCATCCTCACCCGGAACGCGATCCCGTATCCGGTGGAAACCGTTCACAACGCGGCGGTGGTGAAGCACGGCGGTGAATATATCATGCTGTTCCGCTCGCACTTACGCACGGGACGGTCGATCATCGGCCTGGCGCGCAGCCCTGACGGATTCCATTTCACCGCCGATCCCGAGCCATTTCTAACTCCCGCGCGGGATGGTCCCTTTATGGACTACGAAGAGTTCGGCGTGGAGGATCCGCGAGTTACTCAGCTCGACGGCGAGTATCTCATCACTTACAGCGCTTACTCGCGCGATGGGGTGCGGATAGCACTGGCCAGAACGACGGACTTTCTTCAGGTGGACAGGGTTTCGCTGATCACTGAGGCGGACTATCGAAATGTCGTGATCTTTCCGGAGAAGTTCAACGGGCGCTATGCCCGGCTCGACCGGCCGCATTCGGAAATCGCTCCGTGGTCGATCTGGCTTTCCTGGTCTCCTGACCTGCGTTACTGGGGCGACTCTGAGCTCGTCATGAGGCCCGTGCAATACCACTGGGACGAAATGAAGATCGGTCCGGGCGCGCCGCCCATCAGAACGGACCGGGGCTGGCTTTCCATATATCACGGCGTTTTTCAGACGATGGACGGATCGGTGTATCGCCTCGGCGTCGCTCTTCATGACTTGGCGAACCCCGCGAAGATCATCGGCGTGAGCGATTCGTGGATCTTACAACCGCAGGATCCGTGGGAAATCACGGGGTACGTGCACAACGTGGTTTTTACCTGCGGCGCCGTTCCGGAGCCTGATGGAACCGTGAAGATCTACTGGGGCGCCGCGGACACCGTCATGTGCGTGGGCGAAGCCGATATCGACGAACTGGTCGCGCTATGCCTGGATCACGGCAGGCCGGCAAAGTGAGCGCCCGATATTCCGTTGACGCCAACTTCGTGCGCTGAGCTGTTGGGGTCGAAGCGCCTGGCCGAACGTAGCGGCGACGCCTGCTAATATCTTGTTTACCCTTACGTGACTGGAGGGTCAGCGTATGCGGAACTCGGTTGTGGCGGCGGTGCTGTGCGTGTTTCCGGCTTACGGGCAGGTGGCGGCTGCTTTGTCGGGAAGCGTTACGGATCCATCCGGCGGGGCGGTGACCGGCGCGCGGGTGAGCGTGAAGAGTCTGGAAACAGGCGCGACGCGCAGAAGCCTTACCGATTCCGAAGGCCATTACCAGTTCCCTTCTCTGCCTGTCGGAGAGTACGAGATTCGAAGCGCGAAGAGCGGTTTCGCTGAAGAGGTCCGCGCGGGAATTCACCTCGATGTGGGACAAAGCGCGGTCGTGAATCTCGAGTTGCGGGTCGGCCGGGAAGGCCAGCAGATCACGGTAAGAGCGGACGCCCCGCTGGTGGGCGCCACCACCGCCGATATTTCCGGCGTGGTCGGCCAGCGCCAGGTGAGGGACCTGCCGCTGAACGGGCGAAGCTACGATGAGCTGCTTACGCTCAATCCGGGCGTGGTCAACTTCACATGGGAAAAGACTGGCGGCATCGGCGTCTCCAATTCGACCGCCGGCAACAACTTCGCCGTGGACGGGAATCGGCCCCAGCAGAACCTGTTCCTGCTGAACGGAATCGAGTTCACCGGCGCGGCGGAGAACAACATGCAGCCCGGCGGAGTCAGCCAGCAACTGCTTGGCGCCGACGCGGTGCTCGAATTCAACGTGCTGCGCGACTCTTACAGCGCCGAATTCGGCAAGCGTCCGGGCGCTCAGGTGGTGATCGTCACTCAATCCGGAACGAACCAGCTTCACGGATCGCTCTATGACTATCTGCGGAACAGCGCGCTCGACGCGCGCAACTTCTTCGATGGCGCGTCAGTTCCCGGCTTCGAGCGCAACCAGTTCGGCGCCGCGATGGGAGGTCCGGTCAGAAAGGACAAGACTTTCGTCTTCGCGAATTACGAGGGATTTCGTCAGCATCTGCATCAGACCGGAGTAGACCTGGTCCCCGACCAGAACGCGCGCGCCGGCTACCTGCCGTGCAAGCTGGCTGCGCCCGCGGCCTGCCCGGGCTCCGGGCTCGTTTTCGTGGGCGTCTCGCCGCTGATCAATGCGTGGCCCGCGCCGAGTCCCGGGGCGCCGGACTTCGGCGGCATCTCCGAAGCTTTTAACAACCCGCTCCAGACGATCCGCGACGATTTCGGGACGCTGCGTCTCGATCAGTTCATGTCGCAGCGCGATTCGCTGAACGCGGTTTATACGATTGACGACAGCGCCGACTTCACGCCCACCAGCACGAACCTTTACAGCACCGACGTGACCAGCCTGCGCGAGCAGGTGGCAAGCATCGAGGAGACGCACGTATTTTCCGCCGATATGCTGAACACGGCGCGCGCTGGTTTTTCGCGGGCTGGCTATTTCTTCACTGGCGAGCCCACGCCGGGCACCCCCGCCGCCAGCCTGGCCGGTTTCCTCGCGGGACGCCCGATCGGCGCGATCGTGGTTGGCGGCAGCGCCGCGTCGAATCCGACGGCGCAGCTCAGCCTGGCGGGCAGCAACAACGGAAGCAATCTGCAGGTCCATCGTAACCTGTTCACATTCGAAGACAGCATCGCACTCACCAAAGGACGCCATCAGATCACCATCGGAGAGTGGTTCCAGCGCGCGCAATCGAACGAGAACCTGGCGCTTAGCCAGTACGGCCAGGCGACCTTCACCAGCCTCGATACGTTGCTTCAGGGAACCATCGGATCGCTGTTGTACGATCCCTCGCCCACTCCGCTCGGCTGGCGGTCGTGGCTCGGCGCATTTTACGCCGAGGATGTGTTGCGCCTCGGCCCGAAACTCACGTTGTCCGCCGGGTTCCGCGACGAGTACACGACGGGGTGGAACGAAGCTCACGGCCGCGCGGCCACTTACACTTTCACGAACGGCATCATCTCGAGCCAGCCCGCGATCGGCTCAACGGCATTCACCGTGAATCATGCGAAGTTTCTGCCACAACCGCGAGTGGGTCTCGCGTGGAGCCCCTTCGGCAATGGCCGCGCGACGGTGCTGCGAGCCGGATTCGGAATGTACAACGATCTCCAGGACGCGCTGGGCTATCGCACCGATCAGAATGCTCCGTTCAATCCGACATGGAGCCTGCCGAGTCTTCCGGTGTCTCAGCTGCCCGTGCTTCCGGGAACCCCGGCGTCTTCCGCCGCGAAGCTCGTGCCCGGAGGAGTGCAGCCTGACCTGCGGACGCCGACGCTGGTGTCGTGGTCGTTTCGAATCGAGCAGGAACTGACGGCGAATACCGCGCTCACGGCCGGCTATATCGGATCGCACGGCTATCACGAAATCATCGGTATCGATGCCAACGAACCGTTTCCGGTGGTGTGTCCGACCGCGCCCTGTCCGGCGGCGTTTCCATCCACCTTCCCGTCAGGCATTGCCGGCACGGCCGTTCCGTCCGGCACTTACTTTGTTCCAACGTCAACCAAACCGAACCCGGCGCTGGCGAATACGTGGACTTACTTCTCTGAGGGCGACAGCTCATATAACGCGCTGCAGGTGGACCTCACGCGACGCTTCAGCGCGGGCCTTGCGCTGCGCGGCGTGTACACATGGTCGAAGACAATCGACGACGGCGATTCACTGAACGCGACGGCGTCGGGAGGCGAGCCCGCGCTCGCTTCCAATCCTTTCGACCTGCGCGCCGACCGGGGTCTCGCGAATTTCGACGTGCGGAACCTGGGCGTGGTCAGCGCATCCTGGGCGTTGCCGTTCGGACCGGGGAAGCGCTACTTTGCAGGCGCTGGGCGGCTGCTGGCCTCCGGTTGGACCGTGAATTCCATCGTCACCCTGCAGGGCGGATTCCCCTTCACGCCGCAGCTCAGCTACAACCCGTCCAGAAACGGCGACACGCGGAACCCGGTGCGGCCGTTCGTCAACCCGGCATTCACCGGCCCGGTGATCATCGGTAGTCCGAACGAATGGTTCAACCCGGCGGCCTTTCTGCAGCCGCCGAACAACAGCGGGTTTTACGGCAACGTTGGAAGAGACACGCTGGCCGGACCGGGGCTGGCCACGTGGGACCTGTCGTTCCTGAAGGACACGGCGATTCGCGAAAACCTCAACGTGCAGTTTCGGGCCGAGGCGTTCAACGTTCTGAACCACGCGAATTTCAATACGCCGAACGCTGTTGTGTTCACTCCGAGCGGCGTGTCGCCCACCGCCGGCGTGATCACCAGCACGTCCACGCCGTCGCGGCAGGTCCAGTTCGGGCTGAAGTTGCTTTGGTGAATCGGAATTGCCCGGCAACTTCGCGGAACCAGCGGGCTGCTGCGCTCGTATTCCGGCATTATGGGCATTCTGTGGCGCGATGTTCGTTCGGCAATCCGCGGCCTCGGCCGGGATCGCACCTTTACCGTTCTCGCCGTAGCGGCGCTGGCCCTCGGCATCGGAGCTACAACCGCCATCTTCAGCGTCATCGATAACGTTCTGCTGGAGCCGTTCCCATACGCCGACTCGAACCGCCTCGTCACCATCGAAATTCACGATTCCACCCGCAGCGACCCCGGAGGAAGAACCGGCTTCCTCGCGCCCGAGTTCCTCGATTATCAGGAGCAGAACCACGTCTTTGACCGGGTAGTCGGAAATAACAACATTGACGTCCTCTACGACAATGGCGCAGGGAACCGAGCAGTTCAACGGCGTGCTCGTCGTCGCCGAACACGTTCCGGTTTCTTGGTATTCCCGCATTGCTGGGCCGCGTCATGGGACCAGCGGATTTCAAACCCGGTGCGCCGCCGGTGTTCGTTCTTCGCTACAAGGTATGGGTTTCGCGTTTCAATTCGGACCCGAACATTGTGGGCCGCACATTTACTTCTGAACGGCGTGCCGCGCACGCTGGTGGGCGTCATGCCGCCGCGCTTCGGGTGGGGCGATGCCGACGTATGGATTCCCACTTCCCTAAACCGCGCCGAAGAGGCCGCGGCGGGCCAGTTCCCGAACTACTACTGGATGCTCGGCCATCTGCGGCCGGGCGTGACCATGCGCGAGGCGCAGGCGGATATCAACGTTATCGCGCATCGCCTCGCCAAAATCTATCCGAATGAGTACCCGAAGCGGTTCACAGTTCGGATTCAGACGCTCGCGGATAATGTCGTTGGCCAGTTCCGCGTGATGTTGATGATTGTGATGGGCGCGGTCGGCCTGTTGCTGCTGATCGCCTGCGCCAACGTGGCCAACCTGCTGCTTGCGCGGGCGACGGCTCGGGAAAAGGAAATTGCTATCCGGGCTGCCATCGGTGCGGGCCGCTGGCGTCTGCTGCGGCAGCTTCTCACCGAGAGCCTGTTGCTGGGCGTTTCCGGGGCCGCTTTCGGCTGTCTGCTGGCGTGGGGCGGGGTCAAAGGGCTGATTGCCATCATTCCTCCGCGAACCATCCCCGCCGAAGCATATATCCACATGAATGTTTCGGTGCTGCTGTTTGCGCTCGTCGCAGGCTTCGTGACCGCGCTGGTCTTCGGCGCAGCGCCGGCTCTGCACGCCACGCGGCGCGACCTGAACGATGTGCTGCGCGACACCGGAAAAGGGGTGTCGGGCGGTTTCCGGCATGCCCGGCTGCGCAATGGCCTGATCGTCGGCGAAGTCGCTCTGTCGCTCGCGCTGCTCACGGGAGCCGGGCTTCTGATGCGTAGCTTCTTCGCGCTCCAGAACGTGCACCTCGGCGCTGATCCATCGCATGTTCTCGTCGCGGTGCTGCCGATGCCTCCGGCACGCTACAAAAGCGCGGCACAGATCGAAGGCTTCTTCCGCCCATTGCTCGAGCATCTGAAGGCCACGCCCGGCGTCGTAGCAGCAACGGAAGCGACATCGCTGCCTCCCTTCGGAGGTTTTGTCAGCAAGCTCGAGATTCCCGGCAAGTCCTCCGGCGAGGACTGGCGCTCTCAGGTGGAGATGTGCAGCGAAGGATATTTCGATACGCTGCGCATCCGCCTCCTGCGTGGGCGGACTTTCAACGAAGCCGAAGTGAACGACGCGCGCAGGCTGGCGGTTGTGAACGAGACATTCGTGAAGAAATATCTGCCCGATGGGCCTCTTGGGCAGCGTGCGACGTTGTCCGATCTCGCGAAGCCGAGTTTCCCCGATCCAATGAAGAACCCGACTTTCGAGATCATCGGCGTCGTGGCCGACGTGAGGAATCAGGGCCTGCAGCAGCCCGTACAGCCACAGATGTGGGTGCCCTACACGATCATGGGCGGAGCATTTCGTGGCATTCTCGTGCGCACCTCCGGCGATCCGAAGCTGATGCTGAACACGCTGCGACGCGAGATATGGGCGGTGGACCGCAGCGTCGCGTTGGGTTTCAACGGCTCGCACGAGGATTTCATCGATCAGTTCGCGCTGGCTCAACCGAAGTTCGGACTCTGCCTGTTGGCCGTGTTTGCTTCGGTTGGCCTCATTCTGGTTGTGATCGGCGTGTATGGCGTCGTGGCTTACGCCGTTACGCGGCAGACCCATGAGATCGGCGTGCGCATGGCTCTGGGCGCCGATCGCGCAGTGGTGGTGCGCATGGTCTTACGCATGGGATTGAAGCTGCTGGCGCTCGGAGCCGCTATCGGACTGCTGGCCAGCTTAGGGCTAAGCAGGACGCTGGCGAGCCAGCTCTTCGGCGTTTCCACGTTCGACCCCGTCACCATCACGGGTGTCGTGGCCGTGGTTTTCATCGCAGGCATTGCGGCGTGTCTGCTTCCGGCTCGCGCGGCCACGCGCGTGGATCCACTGATCGCTCTACGGTTCGAGTGACGCTGTATCGCGAAAGCGGTGTAGCCTGTTTCTTGTGAAGAAAGAAGCGGCCGTCGAGATTCTGGCGATCGATGGGCGGGAGGTGCGGGTAACTCATCCCGATAAACTGTACTTCTCAAGGCAGACGAAGGTCTCGAAGCTAGACCTTGTACAGTACTATCTTTCCGTCGCGAACGGCGCGCTTGCGGGCATCGAGGACCGTCCGATTGTCCTCAAGCGATTCGTGAACGGCGCCGAAGGTGAGGCCTTTTACCAAAAGCGAGCGCCCACCGACCGGCCGTCGTGGATGCGAACGGCAACACTGTCGTTTCCTTCGGGACGCACCGCCGAAGAGTTGGTGATCGATGATGCCGCCGGACTTGCGTGGATTGTCAACCTCGGCTGCATAGAGCTACATCCCCACGCCATACGTTCCGCCGACCTCGAACACCCGGACGAACTGCGCGTGGATCTCGACCCGGGCCCGGGCGTGCGATGGGCGGACGTTCGCGTTGTCGCACTTGAGGTGAAATCGCTGCTGGAAGAACTGGGCCTTCGCGGCTGGCCCAAGACCAGCGGGTCTCGGGGGATGCACATCAATGTCCGCATCGAGCCTCGCTGGACCTTTGACGAGGTGCGCCGGGCGGCGGTGGCTCTGTCGCGCGCGGTGGAGCGGCGGGCGCCCGCGCTGGCCAGTTCGAAATGGTGGAAGGAGGAGCGTCACGGAGTCTTCCTTGACTACAATCAGAACGCGAAGGATCGAACCACGTGCTCGGCGTATTCCGTGCGGCCGCTCCCCGATGCGCGGGTATCTGCGCCGCTCGCCTGGAATGAAGTCCCGGACTGCGAGCCTGCGGATTTCACGATCCTCACGATGCCGAAGCGCTTCGCAGAGATCGGCGACCCGCACGGCGCAATGAATACAGCCGCGGGATCGCTGGAACGCCTGCTCGAACTCGCCGCCCGCGATAAAGCCGAGGGTCTGGGCGACGCGCCCTGGCCGCCCCATTTTCGAAAAATGAAGGACGAGGAGCCACGCGTAGCGCCCTCACGGGCAAAGGGCGCTCGAAAGAGTCCCCGGACGAAAATGCCTCTGATCGTCATTGCGAATTCTCCCGACAAGGCAGCCGCCCTGGCCGGTCTGGATCGCTGGAAACTCAGGCATCCGGAAGCCGCGGAGCTGCTCGCCGTCGATGACGTGCTGGTGGACTCGATGAGAGGCAGATCATCCACGTGGACGCGCGTTCGCATAAACCTGCGCCACGTACCCGAACCGCTGCGGCCGCCGCAGGAAACGCCCGATCCCGACGATGATCCGACGCGGGAATGGAGAGAATGGCGCGCACGGCGCAGGCCGCAGGAAGAAGCGTGAGCGCAACCGACAGCGTATCGGCGAGTTCCGCAACCGCTGCCGCGAAGCTGTGTCTCCGTGGGGCAGACGATCGGTTTATGTCGTCTGCCTGTTCGAGTGCCGGGCATGGCAGACGACCAAACCCGATCGTCTGCCCCACGGGGAGCGAAGCTAATTTTCAGGGGAGCGGTTGCAGCATTATCGGCCGCTGGCGAAAATAGCGTTCAGTTCCTGCGCTGGTACCACTTCGAGCTGTGCGTACGTACAGTCGGTCGGCTTTTTGTCCGTGCGCCACCGGCGAAAATGCGCCATATGCCGGAAGCGTGCGCCCTGCATGTGTTCGTAGGCAACCTCCACCACCAACTCGGGGCGCAGAGGTTCCCATGATAGATCCTTGCCCTGGCTCCAGCGGCTCTGGCCGCCGGGCATGCGGCGTCCTGCTTCACCACTCTCCGGCGCATGGGCTGCCCATGCCCTCCAGGGGTGGTTGGCGAGAGCGTCCACGCGCCACGGTTCCAGAAACAGCACGAGCTCGCGACGTTTCTCGTTGGAGAAGCTCGCGCAAACGCCGACATGCTGTAACGCGCCGGCATCGTCATAGAGTCCCAGCAGTAATGAGCCGATGGCTGTGTGTTCACCCTTTTTGTACCAGCGAAACCCGGCCACGACGCAATCGCAATCGCGTTCGTGTTTGATTTTCAGCATCACGCGTTTGTCGGGTTCATAGGTCCCGGCAATCGGTTTAGCCATGACGCCGTCAAGCCCGGCGCCCTCGAATCGGTGGAACCAGTCGGAGGCGATCTCCGCATCACGAGTTGCCGGCGTCAAATGCACGGGCGGCGAAGTGGAGGACAGCAGCGCTTCCAGCTCGCTGCGTCGCTTTTCGAATGGCTCCGCGCGCAGATCGCGGTCACCCACAGCCAGCAAGTCGAAGAAGACCACGGATGCGGGGATCTGTTTCGAAAGGAGTTTGACGCGCGAAGCCGCCGGATGAAGACGAAGTTGCAGGGCGTCAAAGTCGAGGCCGCGCTCGGTCGCGATGACGATTTCGCCGTCAAGCACACATCGCGCCGGCAACTGCGATTGTAGTGTTTCCACCAATTCGGGAAAGTAGCGGTTCAGTGGCTTTTCATCGCGGCTCTGGATCAGGATCTCGTCGCCGGCCCGAAAAACCAGAGCTCGGAATCCATCCCACTTGGGCTCGAAAATCCACTCACCTTCGACGGGCAGATCGTCAACCCGTTTGGCGAGCATCGGCAGGATCGGCGGGTTTACAGGAAGGTCCACGCCTCATGGTAGCCCTCCCGGCCCATCGTCTTGTTGAGTCGCGGCCGGCTATTCCTCGGCGAGTTGGTCTCCACCAGAGCCCGCCTCTGCTTCACCTGCGGTACCGACCGAGCAGAGCATCTTTCGTACTCGATGCATCCACATGCCGCGAGGGCCGGTTGCGATACATTGGATTCTCTAAACGTAGCGGACAGGGGCGCGCAACGGGAGATCGGGTCTGCTAGGCGGAAAGGCGGAGTGAAGAACTCTGTGTGGCTGGAGAAGGTGCAGGCGAAGGCGGACTGGGCGCCGATTTGCGTCAGAATAACGCAGAGTGACGCGAGAGCGACCTCGGAAGCTGGAAGGCGAAACATACAGTCGTCATTCGTTTTGGGCTCTCAACATTTCACGAAAGCTACGCCGCGTGCAGCGCGTAGTAACGGCCGGGCGTCTGTGATCGTGCCCATAGCACCCCGAGGGCTTGCGCGATTCGACGGCCGTGATATCCACATACTCGCTCGGCGCGAACATTACGGTGTCTTCGCCGGTGGAAACCTCGGAAATAAAAGAGCGCAAACTTACGGTCCTTCCGCCGCCATGCATCGTAGACCAGCGTGGACATGGCGCGATGATCGCGATGGCCGTCAATGGGCCAGCGAGTGAAGACGATGTCATGCTGCTCCGCTTCCGGAATGAGCCTGAACGCGTCGTAGTGGGCGCCGTCGACGCTGGCCTCGCGGTCAATCTGGCCGGCGAAGACCGCGCGAGCGTTCAGAATCCTGCAGGCCCTGCGCGCTTCCGCCGTCCGCAGCGCTCTGCACTCGCCCGAGGCGTTCCCGCGCAGCCCTTCTCTCCGCGGTTGAGGTAGAGCAGCGTGACCTTGTGGCCGAGGTCGGCATAGCGCGCCACGGTTCCGCCGCATCCGTATTCCGGATCACCGCGGATGGCCGCCCGCAACAACGATGCGGCGCGGCGCGGGTCCGCCAGGCGCTGCGGCAAGCGCCCGGCCCGCGGCCGATGCGATCAACGTACGACGCGAGATCCCCTTATCTGGAGACGTTTCTATATGGTACAAGCGCTGGAGCAAGTGCGTTAAAATGACACGAATGAGCACGAAAGTTCTCGTGACGGGTTCGTGCGGGCTGATCGGTTCGGAGGTGGCAGTATACTTCTCGCGACTGGGTTTCAGCGTCACCGGCGTTGACAATAACTTCCGAGCGGTCTTCTTCGGTCCGGAGGGAGATACGCAATGGAGCCTCGAGCGCCTGCGCGCGCTGCCTTCCTACGAACATGTGGATCTGGATATTCGCGATCGCGAAAATGTCCTCGCATTGCTGAAGAGCGTCCGGCCGGCGCTGATCATTCACACGGCGGCGCAGCCCTCGCATGACCGCGCGGCGGCCATTCCCTTTCTCGATTTCGAAGTGAATGCCGTGGGTACGCTGAACCTGCTCGAGGCGACAAGACAGTTCTCCGCCGAAACGCCGTTTATTCACATGTCCACCAACAAGGTTTACGGCGATCTTCCCAACTCCATCCCGTTGAGAGAACTGGAGACGAGGTGGGACTATGCGGACCCGGCGTATGCCAACGGCATTGCGGAAAACTTCTCCATCGATCAATCGAAGCATTCCCTTTTTGGCGCTTCCAAAGTGGCGGCGGATGTCATGGTGCAGGAGTATGGGCGCTACTTCAACATGCCCACGTGCTGCCTTCGCGGCGGATGTCTGACCGGCCCGAACCATTCCGGAGTGGAGTTACACGGATTCCTGAGTTTCCTTGTCCGCTGCAACCTCGACGATCGCGAGTATCGCGTGTTCGGCTACAAGGGCAAGCAGGTTCGGGACAACATCCACTCCGAGGATGTCGCCCGCTTCATGCACGAGTTCTTTCAGCGTCCGCGCGTGGGCGAGGTGTACAATCTCGGCGGCGGTAAGAACAACTCCTGTTCCATTCTGGAAGCATTCAGAACCGTCGAAAGTCTGACCGGTAAGCCGCAGCGCTGGTCATACGTCGACCAGAACCGCGCGGGAGATCACATCTGCTACTACAGCGACCTCTCGAAAATGAAGGCGCACTATCCCGCATGGGACATCACGCACCCTCTCGATAACATCTTCGAGGAAATCGCGGCGAGCTGGTCGAAACGGCTCGTTACCAGCAAGGCCGCGACCTAGACGCGCCGCATGCGGATTCTGATCGCTGGCATCTGCGGATTCGTGGGGAGTTCTCTCGCCCGCTCAATCAGGAATGCCACGGACGCCGAGGTATGCGGCGTTGTCGCTGGCTCAGTTGACGGCGGTCTGCAACGAATGTTTCGGCGAACACCGTCCGCAGGCGGATTCGCGCGTGCGGCCCTTCGACCTTCCCTGGGTCATTAATGGATTCTGCGAAGGTGAAGCGGCGCTTCGGCTGGAAAGTCGAGCGGTCGCTTTCGTCGATTCTGGAAGAAAACTCGCCACGTCCGCGATCATCCCGAATGGCTGGACGTGTGCCGGGGATACATATGAACGATGCAATCAGCCGATTGTCGCTGCGCGGAGTCGGTTTTACAGTGATTTCCACGGATCTGGATGAGGCCCGGCGTCGATGCGCCGGCCCTCACGTTCGAGTAAGGTCTACGGAACGCTGACCGGCGCGCTTGCACCACCGCTGAACTCGCCAGAGGCGGCCAGACCGCCAATTGTAGCTGCGGCGGCAACGCCACCGACGATCGCCACAGTTGCGGCGGTGGACAATCCCGCCACCGCTCCTCCCACACCGGCGGCTGCCGCAGCGGCGGCAATGTCGGTCCTGCAGCCTTTACGGTTCTGTGGAGTGAGAGCCGTAACCTGTACGAACTGCGAAGCTCCCTGAATCGGCGTGGTCGCACTATCGATAGCCCCGGTTACCTGCACCGCCTTGCCGACATTAGCGGCTACGTCAGGTCCGCTGACCTCGATGACGACGTTGGTAGTTTCGTCGCGCAGAACATAGTGGTCAACGCCACCTACTTTAACCCTCTGAATACAGCCGGCAAACTGAGACGGGCCAGTCGCGCCCTGCTGATCCTGCTCGGTCAATTCCAGGCTGTGGCCGGACATGACCCGGGCGATCAGCACGCCCTTCGCGGTTCTTACGTCCGCCGGTCCGGACAGCGCGGCTACCTGAAACTTTTTCGACCCCTCCACCACGACCTGAACCAAAGATCGATCTTCCGGCTGAACCCACATGTTCCCGAACTGGATGACAGCCGCGCGCGTCTCCCCGATGCCCTTTTCCATTTTCAGACGATCGGCGTAGACGCGGGCAGCGGATTGGGGTGCGAGCTCAATCCGACCGCCACGGTTCAGCGTGATCGCTGAGGTGGATTGCATCGTTTGGACGACGGAACCTTCGAGCAGGGAGGCATTTCCGTTGACGTTCGCGTTGTCGAGAACGAAGTTGCCACTTCCGGTTATCACACCGATTGGTTGTGCATCTCCTGCGGATCCAGCAACCATGGCGGGTGCAATCATCAGAATCACCGAGCCGGCCAGAATCAGACTTCTGTTCACGTACACCTCCACTCGGTTCATTGTGCGGCACGCAGGCCTTGAAATCAAGTAAGATGTGAGACGATAAACCTTCTCATTGTGTATTAGTGTATTACTGTGTATTACTTCCGTAAGACTGGCGCTTTGCGAGCCGGCATCCTTATTCTGGTTGCAACCGCATGTCTCATGCTGGCGACATTCGCTGCGCGCCTCGCGGTAGCGGGATTTCTATATACCAGCTCTTCCATGGACCGTGTCGAGCTGGCCGTGCGTCTTTCGCCCTTATGTTCCAGATGCCTGGAGGCGCTTGGCAATCTCAAATCCGAGATGGGTGAACCGGCCAGCCCATGGCTCCGCCGGGCGGTGGAAGTCGATCCGATCAGAGCCGATTCCTGGATCATGCTCGGGCTGGACGAAGAGCAGGAGGGGAATACAGGCGCGGCGGAGAAAGCGCTGCTGCGCGCAGCGGACCTCGACAACGGCTTCATGCCGGCGTGGAGTCTCGCGAATTTCTACTTCCGCCAGAATTCTCCGCAGAGCTCACTGGACTGGGCCCGGCGGGCGCTAACCATCGGCGCCGGAGATCTCCGGGGGCTGTTCGTGTTGTGCTGGAGTCAGGCCAGTGATCCCGGCCATCTGGTGGGGGATGTCATTCCAGCAAAGGAGAATGTGCTGGTTCAATACCTGGACTGGCTGGTGTCTACCGGAAAACTCGACGCCGCTGCCGACATCGCTCCGCGAGTTTCGAGTTCGCATGCTCGCGGCGTGCGCGAGGATCTGATTAACTTCTGCGATGCCGCGTTGCGGGCCAGTCAGGCGGAACGCGCCATTCAATGCTGGAATGCCGCTGTGCGCGCGGGACTGCTGCCGCCGCCGGAACTGAATCCACAGGTTCGGCCTGCCATCGTGAATGGCGCGTTTGCGACGGAACCTCTGGACAGAGGCTTCGACTGGCACGTGGCAACTATGGAAGGTGTTCGTAACACGCTCTACAAGGGTCTCCGCTTTACCCTTTCCGGCGATCAACCGGAAAGTTGCATACTTCTGCAACAGACAGTAGTTCTTGAGGGGGTTCGCAACTATACTCTCAATTACTCGTATCAGACGGCCGGAATTCCTCCGGACAGCGGCGTACACTGGCAGATACTCCGCAAAGCGAGCGGCGCCGCTATTCCGAGCGAAGGGGGCGAACTTTCGAGCGACGCGCCCGTATTCGGGCATCTGAATTTCAGCGCTGACCCGGGACTGAACCTTTACCTGGTCGTGCTCTCTTATACGCGCCGCCTGGGCACAACCAGAGTGAGCGGCTCTGTTCAACTCTCCACCGTCGAACTGGAACAGCGCCCATGAGATCCCGCCGGTCGTCGCGTCGCAACTTCCTGCCCCGCAGCATTGTGGCAATTCTTCTGGGCATTGTGCTTGTCTGGGCCGTGGCAACCAGCTGGATCATCGATGAAGGCACGGTCTTTGCCGAGGCCGCGGCGCTGTTTGCCGCCAGCGCCCTCGTTTGCCTGTACTGGATGATCCGCGGGATAGAGATGCGGTTTAACCTCACCCTGGTAATGTTGCTGCTCGCAGCCTCATGGTGTTTTCTGCAGTTATGGACGGGTTGGACCCGCGTCCCTTATGAAACGCTCCGCTGGGGCATCGAACTGCTGGGCCTTGCCGCCGCATTCTGGCTCGGACTCCAGAGCCTGGGGTCCTCCCGTTTGCGGCGGCGATTCCTTCTGTTTTTTACGTTGTTCGGCGCAGCGGTGGCGTTGCTGGCCGTTTTGCAGCACTTCACCGCTGAAGGCAGAATCTACTGGCTCATTCGCAGCCCATATACCAACGATCCAATGGGCCCGTTTCTCAATCGCAACCATTACGCCGCATTTATGGAACTGGTCTTCCCGCTGGCGCTCTGGGGAGCTACCGAGAAAGGGCAGGAGCAGATCCTTTACGGTGGGCTTGCGGCGCTTGTTTATGCCAGCGTAATCATGTCAGGGTCGCGCACTGGAGTCATTCTGGTCACAGTGGAACTGGTCATGATACTGTTCGCGGCTTTTCTCAGGCACGGAGAAGGCCGGCGGATGCTCCGAACGGCCATGCAGGTCGGCATCCTCGCGATCCTCTTCAGCGCTGTCGTCGGCTGGCAGTTTCTGTTCCAGCGTTTCGATGAAAAGGGCGCTTATGCTTCCCGGCGCGCTTTTCTCGAATCGTCGGTAGTCATGTTCCGGGAACATCCGCTCACCGGCTTCGGCGCCGGAGCGTGGCCCGCCGCTTACCCCCGTTATGCCACGTTCGACGCGGCTGCCTTCGTCAATCATGCGCACAACGACTGGGCCGAGTTCGCAGTGGACGGCGGCGTCCTGTTCCTGGTGCTTCTGGCCGCCCTGGGCGTTCGCGCCCTGTGGCTCTCCTTCCAGGAGCCGTGGGCTCTGGGCCTGTTCGTCGTGCTGCTGCATGCGCTCGGAGATTTCCCCCTGCAGAAGAACGCCATTCTGATCGCCTTTGTGCTTCTGCTCAGTTGCGCGGAGTCGGCGTGCGCCGCGCGCGAACGGCCGCGG
>CAWACP010000004.1:0-1892548 GCA_963780655.1 uncultured Acidobacteriota bacterium
CGCGCAGTTCCGTTGCAGCAGGCGGCGCGAATGCGTCGAATTTTTCTCCGATCTCTTTGGCCTCTCCCATGGATACAACGTGAATCGTGGGCGCTGGCTGATTGTGTTCCGCCGCGAGGTGGGCGACCCGATCGCCGATCTGACGGTGCGACATTCTTCGCCTGACCAGTTGCGCAGTCTTTGCGGGGAGATCGTTCCAGCGGAAGTTCCGCTTCACCTCCACAAATCCCTGTGACTGCCGAAGCAGGGTGAACCGCGGACTGGCTCAGTTTGAGCGTCGCGGCGATCTGTATTTGCGTTTTACCCTCGGCGGCGAGGGCGGCGGCGGCGAGCGCGTCGACGGAGACTTTCGGTGAGGTCGGCATATTTAATCTATGTCCCATTGAGCATTGCATACGCTATGCATGACGTGGTTATCCGAAACCGTCTGCTCGAATGCATATTCTATGCCTGGTGGAAATACTGCTTGCCATGGCCGGGGAAATCGCTTATCATTCCGTTCCAGTTCTGAGTTTTCCCCGTTGTCCGCGGCGGCAACGGATGGGGGCAGTGATGATCCACGTGAGATCGCAAACTGCGGGGATGGCGTTTATGAGCGGGTCCTCTGCGCCTGCCCTGCTTAACCCGGCTCCGGGCAGCGATGTCGCCCGTCTGCTCAGCGAAGCGATCGGGCTTGTAGGGCGCGTCCAGAAAAACTCGAGAGAGACGTCGCGCTTGCCGAGGAGGCGATGTTCAAGCTCCTCGCGCTCGAGAAGGCGCTGCGGGCTTTGTTCGGCGTCCCGGTGACGCGTCCGCGGCGCGGCGCGAGAACGGCTGAGAGCGGGCCCGCGCCAACCGTGCGCGCCGTTCAGGCGGACAAAGCGGGGCGGCAGAAGTTCACCGTCGCTTTCGATGGCGCCGTGCGGGCACAACTGTCGCGGACGCTCAAAGAATTGCTCATGCTTCTCGCGGCCGACGACGGGCCGTCGCCGGACGCCATCGTCGCCTGGAAGAGCCTCGACAAGCTCGGCAAGCTGCTGCAGGACCTGCTTGGCCGGAACTTCGACCGTCAGCGCGTTACGCAGCTGGTGTGGCGCCTGCGCAACGCGCTCGGACCCGAAGCGGGCCTTGTCGAAACCCGTACCGGGCTGGGAGTTAGACTCCGCATCGTGCGCGCTGGCGCTGTTCACAAGTCCTGATTCCGGAAGGAGGCAATGCTCCATGGCGCATCTCTGGTTTCGCGGCGACGAAAGCTTATGGGCTGTTATACCACTGGATGGGCGAGCAGTCGATATCTCAGTGCAACCGCCACGTGTCCTGGCGGCGGAATTCGAACTCGGCGAGGACCGGCCGGCTGTCATCATGCGCGCCGTCGCCGGAGATTCTCCGGTCTGGGTTCTTCTGGCCGCGGCGGACAGCGACGTCCACATCAACGGCTTCGCTCCCGTTGCCGGTGTGCGCGTGCTGCAGGATCGGGATGAGATCCGGGCATTCCCGTCCGACGCGCTCTTCTTTTCCACAGAGACGCCGGCGCACGTGGAAGCGTTCGCCGCAACGGAGCGCGCCATCTTCTGCGGGCGCTGCCGCCAACCGATTCAGGACGGAGGTCTGGCTGTGCGCTGCCCCAACTGTGGAATCTGGTATCACCAGGGCGAACAGCTTCCCTGCTGGACATACGCGGCCACGTGCGCCTTCTGCCCCCAATCCACAACGCTCGATGCCGGCTTCACGTGGACTCCGGAGGTATGACGTCATGGGCAGCAAATCCGTCGTGGTGGCCGGGGCCGGGGGGAATATCGGTTCGCACCTGATGGAAAGCGTTGCGCGTATGGCTGAGGTGGGGCGCGTGGTTCTGATTGACCGCGATGTTTACAACGCCCCGCGCAATCTGCTCAACCAGGACATCGTGCCGTCCGACATGGGGAAGCCCAAAGTCCTTGTGCAGGCGCGGCGGCTGGCGGAGATTCGTCCGAGCCTCGGGATCGAAGCGATTCACGCGCCGCTGGAGGACGTGCCCCTGGGCGCCTGGCGCGCGGACCTCATTCTGGCGTGCCTCGATTCGCGGGTCGCGCGGCAACGAGTAAATGAATGCGCCTGGCGGTTGGGAGTTCCATTCGCGGACTCAGGAGTGCTTGGGTTCGAGTGGCTGGCGCGCGTGAACGTCTACGTGCCCGCGAGCGAAGCGCCGTGCCTCGAATGCGCGTGGTCCGAAGAGGATTATCGTCAGCTCGAGCAGCTATACCCATGCGGCGGCCCGGCCAACGAGCCTGCGCCGAACGGAGCCCCCTCCGAGCTGGGCGCGCTCGCGGCTTCCATGCTGGCGTTGGAATGCCGGAAGATGCTCACCGGCGAAACTGATTGCGCGGCGATTGGGCGGCAGGTCACGTTCAATGCGCGCTGGCACAGCTGTTCGGTGACGTCGTTCCGCCGCAATCCGCGCTGCCGGTTCGATCACGCAACCTGGCGCGTAGAGCCGCTGCACTGCAGACGCGCCGAATGCGAATCGCGGATCTGCTCGCCATGGCCGAGATCGTGCGTGTTCCGGGACAGCGCTTCATCCGGCGGCTGGTCTGCTCCGCGTGCGGGCGCGAGAAGCGGCTGTTCCATCTCGAAGGCTCGCTCGAGGCGAATCGCCGCTGGTGCGCCGTGTGCCGGCAACCGATGGTCGCGACGGGCTTCGACATTGTCGAGAGCCTCGACCGCAGTCTGCCGGAGGCTGTCATGAGCCGGACGCTGGACGAAGTGGGTCTGCGCTATGGCGATGTCGTGCAGGCAGGCGATCGCTATTTTGAGATCGCCGACGAATGCTGTGATGGCGCGCGAGAAATGAAACGAACTCATACAGTTTCGCCTGAGATGCAGGATTGCGAGATCGAAAGGGGCGCTGGTTCGAGTAACCTGCATCAGTGGCTGCTGCGATGAGCATACCTGATCCTGTCTTTCGCGCGTTTCTCGAGCGGCAGGCCGAAGAGGGCCGGGCGCTCGCTCGGGCCAGCGACATTCTCGAACTGGAGTGCCTGCCCACGGGCCAGCACTTCATTGCGTCGTACTACTGCCGCGGGTTCGTGAGGGGGCGCGACGGGGTGGTGCGCGAAGGCGAGTTCTTTCAGGCGGGTTTGTTCTTCGGCGCCGATTATCTCCGCACGGCCCGCCCATTCGAGACGCTGACGCTGCTGAGCCCGTTCGATGTCTACCATCCCAACATGGCGTACGGGGCGCCGCTGATCTGCGTTGGCAAAATCGCGCCTGGTATGGCGATCGTCGATCTGCTGTACCAGGTCTACGAGATCTTTTCATGGCAAAGGCTGACGGCGCGCGAAGACGATGCTTTGAACAAGGAGGCGTGCCGCTGGGCGCGCGACAACCAGGCGCTATTTCCTGCCGACCGCCGGCCTCTCAAACGGAGACCGCTCCGGCTCGAGGTGGAGCGCGTATGATGCTCGATAAACAACTGGCGCGCCTCTCGCAGGAATGCCAGCGAATCGATGCGGACCGCTGGCGCCTGGCGCTGAGTAAGGGCCATGCGTTGACGGTGTCGGTGCGGCGCGACGACGGCTTTCTGCTGCTGGATGCCGAAGCCGGCGTGCTTCCGGCGGCGGGGCAGCTGGGTGCGCTCGTGGGGCGCTCGCGCGAGATTCCCGCGGCGGTGAAGTTCGCAATGCGCCGCCACTGGTCCGAGTTCCGCCTGCGCGCGGAGTTCCCGCTACCGGAGGAGAGCGATGCCGCCGCGGAAACGATTCGTAAACATCTCGAAGGAATGCGGGGCGCGCTTTACCGGCTCCGTGAATGGCTCTCCCGCGAGGGCGCTGAGGATGGGGCGGCTTATCCGGAGCTGAAAGGCGACGGGCAGGCCATCCCCGGCAGCCTGACGGAGTTGCTCAGCGAGGCCGGCTGGGCGTACCACGAGCGGCCGGGCGGCGCGTTGCTGGTGGATCTCGAAACCGGGAGCCAGTTCCTGCAGGCCGAGGTTAGCCATTGCGGGGCGGGTGCGCGGTTCGGCCTGACGCTGTATCGCCATGACGATGCCGGTGGCAACATGCCGCAGGCGTTGTGTCTGTACCTGCTGGAGGCGAACGCCGCGTTGCGCTATGTCCGCGCCTTTCTGCGTAGGGATGGCGAGGGACGGAGGCCGGTTTCGAGGTGCGCGTAGAGACCGAACCTTCGGCGGACGAAACGGCCCACGCGCTGGCGGCGCTTTCAGTCGCCGGCCGGCAGTGCGCCCGCGAAATGGGAGTCTTGAAGGATGGCGCGCTAGCCGGCATTTACCGGTCGGCGCGGCCGGCGTTGAATCACCAAAGCAAAGGAGCTTAAGCCGATGACAAAAACAGAAACGCTGGAAGGCATCAGCCTGACAGTGAGCGACGTGTCCGGACAGAAGGTATTTCGCGTGCCCCGGGCTCCCGCCGAAGCGACGGTGGGTGAACTGGTGCAGAGCCTGCTGTCGCAAATGAATCTGCCCTCCAACGATACCAATGGCCAACCGCTGGCGTATCAGGCGCGGCTGGAGCGCGAGGGCCGGCATCTGAACGCGGCAGAGAGGGTCGGCGATGCGCTCGACGCGGGCGACGAGCTGATGCTGCAGCCGAACATCGACGCCGGGTGAACCGGCGAGGGGAATTGGGATGCTGGTGACCGAGTATCGATATGGCATGCTGCTCTTCGGGAGGACGGGTCCGTCCTGGGCTCTGCGTCCGTGACAGTGGATTGGGAACCGGCTGCCGAATGGACCCGGTTCTACCATGCGCGCCGCGGCGGCGTGCCGCTCTGCTGGCAAGGAGCCGCCTCGATCGAGCCGCTCTGGGACAGGGCTGAGGGCGCTCCATGCCTGCGCGGCTTTCGCGTCGCGTACTCGAGCGGTGGGCAAAAGGTCGCGTCCGATTTTCCCTCGAGCTATTTCAAAGAAGCCGCGGCTGAAGCCTCCGCGGATCTAGTCAGGCGGGGGAAGCTCGCAGCGGGAGATACGTACCTGTTCCAGGCGGTGGCCTTTGCGAAGAACGGGTATGCCGCCGCGCCCGCTGCGGGCCTGCAACTGGAGGTTGTGGAGGAGTAGCCGTCGATCGATTTCATCGAATCGGGCCTCGGCGATTACCTCCGCCGTTCATCGCCCATAGGAGTGGTGGACTCGGACGATATGCCCGTCTTTATCCCGCGGCGGGTATTGGACGATGCAGCGGCGCTGACGCGGCGCGACGAGGGGACGGAGACCGGAGGCATTCTGATCGGCCGCCTGCACCACGATCCCGCGCTGCCGGAGATATTCGCGGAAGTGACGGCGCTCATTCCTGCCGAACACACGCGGGGCAGCGCGGTCAAACTCACCTTCACGGCGGAAACCTGGAGCGCCGCAAGCGCTGCCATCAGCCTGCGCAACCGCGCGGAAATCTACCTGGGGTATATGCACTCTCATCCTGTGAAAATGTGGTGTCGCGCCCGGGAGTGCACGCTGGAGAAGCAGAAGACCTGTCATCTGGCGAAGGACTTTTTCAGCGAAGACGATCGAGCAGTGATGCGCGCCGCCTTCCCGCGCGCGCACAGCCTGGGCCTGGTGGCGAACGATACTGCGTTTGCGGATGTCAGCTTCAGCCTCTTCGGCTGGCGGGAGGGCCGCATTCACGCCCGCGGATTCTATGTTCTGGAGGAAACCCATGTCGAATCAGGCGCCCGGCGCTAGCGCGGCGTTGAACCTCTTACGGTCTCTGCTGGCTTCGGGATGCGGGCCAGAGGAGCTCGACGCAAACGTCGGGCTGCTGCAGCAGCTTCGTGCGGCGTGTTCGGAGGCCGGTCCCCAGGTGGACCGCATGTTCCTGGAGGAGTTTGGGCGCCTGCGGGCCGGGCTCGACGCGGCTCGGGCCGCTCAGGAAGAAATTCGGCAAACCATCGAAGAGCTCACCGCGCCGCCGCACTATCCAGCGGTCTTCGTCGGGCGAACCGGCGACGGCCTGGAAGCCCTCGTGCGGATGGGCGGGGAACTGCGCGCGGTCGGCTTCGGCGAGAACGAACCCGATGAGTTCCGGCCCGGCGATGAAGTGTTGCTGGCGAAGGAGCGCAACGTGATATTGCGCAGGACTGAATTCATGGCGCTCACCTGTGGCGATACCGCGTCGTTCGCGCGCAACGCCGGCGGCGGCCGGCTGGTGATCAGGTCGAGAGATGAAGAGAACGTGGTGCTGGCGGCGGCCCCGTTGCGCGACACGCCGCTCAGGGGCGGCGACCTGCTTCGCGTCGACCGGACTAACGGCGTTGCGTACGAAAAGATGGACAAGGCGCATGGCGAGGAATATTTCCTCGAAGAGACGCCCAGCGAGACGTTCGCCGACATCGGCGGCCTGGACGGCGAGATCGAAGAGCTGAAGCGCTCCATCGAGTTGCATTTCTACCATCCCGAAACCGTGCGCAGGTACCGGCTGCGCCGCAGGAAATCGGTTCTGCTCTCTGGTCCGCCGGGCACCGGCAAAACGCTCATCGCGTGCGCCCTGGCGAACTGGCTGGCCGCGCAGTCCAGGGGCGGCCGCTCGCGGTTCATCAACGTGAAGCCTTCCGGGTTGCACTCCATGTGGTACGGGAAGACCGAGGCTAACTACCGCGAAGTTTTCCGCGTAGCGCGGGAGGCCGGCGCCAGCGAGCCGGAGACCCCGGTGGTAATCTTCTTCGACGAAGTCGATTCGATCGCCGGCGCCCGCGGCCAGTCCGTGCACCAGATCGATGACCGCGTTGCCAACGCCGTGATGGCCGAGTTGAACGGCCTGGAGGGCAGCGGCAACATCCTGGTGGTGACCGCCACCAATCGCTTTGAAGCGCTGGATGCGGCGCTGACGCGGGCGGGCCGCCTCGGTGACCTCGTGCTGCGCATCCCGCGGCCTGGCCGCAAGGCCGCGCGGCAGATTTTCGAGAAGCACCTCGCCGCCGAGATTCCCTGGGTCGCGGACGGCCGCTCGCCGGAGCGGGCTCGCAACGACGCCATCGACACGGCCGTATCGATGATCTTTTCGTCGAACTCCGACGGTGAACTGGCGCAGATCATGTTTCGTGACGGCAAGCGCCGCGCGGTGCGCGCCAGCGATCTGATCAACGGCGCCGAGATCGCCGCCATCGCGCAGTCGGCTACGGAACAGGCCTGTGCGCGGGAGGCGCGTGGCGGCGAAGGCGGCATCCGTACGGAAGACATTGCGGGCGCCGTGAGCGATTTCTTCCGGTCTGCGCCGCGCGTGCTGTCGCCTCATAATTGCCGGTACTATCTCGACGATCTGCCGCAGGACGTGGACGTCGTGCGCGTGGAGCCGGTGGAGCGGAAGGTGAACCGGCCTTACCGATATATCAATGCGGCCTGAGGCGGACAAATCTCAACGGACAAGCGCCGGCGCAAGTGCCTGCGCAGACCGCATGAGTGCGTGCGCCGCATTGCCCAGGCTGTGCGGCGCCGATATCGAGCTGGGGAACTTCGTGCTTGGAATGCCCGGCGAAGACACAGGCGCACTGGCGTCGCGCTTGTTGCTGAACGAAATCGACGGCCTTCCGCGCGCGAAGACGCCCGTCCACACGCCCTGGACCGGCAGCCAGTCGACATATAGCTGCGATGGGCAGGCGGCCGGCGGCTGGAACCCACAGGACTGGGGGCGCAGGTATTTGCCCGCCAACGGTGGCTGCATCTACGTGGACCTCGACCATCTGGAATTATGCCAACCGGAGACGCTGAGCGCCTGGGATCACGTGGCCGCGTGGCACGCCATGTTGCGCATCGCACGGCGCGCCATGGATTCGGCTAATGCGCGCCTGCCGGAAGGCCGTTCCATCCAGGTGCTGGTGAACAACAGCGATGGCCACGGCCACTCCTACGGCAGCCATCTGAACTTCCTGGTCACTCGCCGCACCTGGGACAACATCATCCACCGCAAACCGCACTATCTCGGCTGGCTGGCTTCCTTCCAGGCGTCGAGCATTGTCTACACCGGCCAGGGCAAAGTGGGATCGGAGAACGGCGCGGCGGAAGTTCCCTACCAGCTTTCCCAGCGCGCCGATTACTTTCAGAAACTGGTTGGGCCGCAGACCACGTTCGATCGCCCCATGGTCAATTCGCGCGAGGAGCACCTTTGCGGGACCATGCGCTGGTCGCGGGACGACGATGCGCCGGCGCGCCTGCACGTCATCTTCTTCGACAACACGCTCGCGCACCTCTCCTGCTTGCTCAAGGTGGGAGTGATGCAGCTGGTATTGACCATGATGGAGGCCGAGAGAGTGAACCCGCGCCTGATCCTCGACGACCCGCTGGCCGCGCTCGGCGTCTACAGCCGCGACCCCACGCTGCAGAGCCGAGCGCGCCTTGCCGCGGGAGACGGGACCACGGCGGTGGAACTGCAATTTCTGTTTCTGGAAGAGGCCAGACGCTTCGGCGCCGAGGGCGGGTTCGAAGGCTTCGTGCCCAGGGCGGCAGAGATCCTGAACCTCTGGGAGGAAACGCTCGGGCGGTTGCGCGCGGCCGACTGGATGGGACTGGCGTCGCGGCTTGACTGGGTCATGAAGTTGATGATTCTCCAGCGCGCCATGAATCAGCGGCGGTCGCTACTGGATTCGGCTGAGATTCGCCATCTGGATCAGGTCTACGCGAGCCTCCATCCGGACGGCTTGTACTGGGCGCGCGAACGAAGCGGTTTCGTGGAGCGCCACGTACCCGAGCAACGCATTCGTCATTTTTGTTCGGAGCCTCCCGATGACACGCGCGCGTGGACGCGAGCGATGCTGCTGCGCGCCGCTGATCCGGAATGGGTGGAAACCGTGGACTGGGATCGCATCTCGTTTCGCGTGCGCGACGGCGGCTACTGGCCCTGGCGGCGCAGCATCGATATGGAGAACCCGCTGGGAATGACCGTCGCCGAGCTTGCTCCGATGTTCGCGGCTGAGCTTCCGTTCGCCGATCTGCTGAACGCGATCGAGGCGCACGCCAGCGGCCCACGAACGGAGCGGACGCCGGTGGTGAATTGATTCTCGAATCCGGAAAGGAGAAACCAATGGGGCAAAAGGAACGGCAGAACGATTGGCCCTCCAACGCGGGAGGAGGCGGCGATGATGCGGGGAGCGGGCTTGACCGCATGCGGGAGCAGGCCAATCGCTTCCTGGCAGCCGGCGATGAGGCAATCAACCGCGCTCTGGCGAACAGCGACAGCGAGACGTTTCTGAGAGCCAATCGGCAGCAGGGCGGAGAGTGATCCTGTGACTCGGCTGTTGTTCGGAGTGGAGAGTGAGTACGCCATCGGTGGCGTTGACGGGAACGAGCCGATCAGCCGCGATTCCCTCGTGAACCGGTATGTGTGCGCGGCTCACCGCCGGCTGCGCCACCTGCAGGATATGGCCACCCCACAGGGCATGTTTCTGGAAAATGGCGCCCGCTTCTACATCGACTGCGGCCAGCATCCGGAAATGGCCACGCCGGAATGCACAACGCCGTGGGAGCTGGCCCGCTACATCAAGGCGGGTGAGCGAATTCTGGAAGAGCTGACCGAAGAGGTGCAGGCCTCAGCCGGCCCAACCGCGGAGGTGATGTGTTTCCGATGCAATGTGGACTATAGCGCGTCGGCCGCGACCTGGGGATGTCACGAATCGTATCTGCACCGGGCCGACCCCTTGAGCCTTCCCGAGCAGCTCATTCCGCATCTGGTGACGCGAGTCGTCTACGCCGGCGCCGGCGGTTTCAACCCTCTGGTGAATCATCTGGAGTTCTGCGTTGCGCCGCGGCTGATGCATATCGAGCATGCAATCTCCGGCGACTCGACCGGCAGTCGCGGCATTTTTCACACACGGAACGAGCCGCTGGCCGGTGACGGCTACAAGCGCCTGCACATCCTGTGCGGCGAAAGCCTGTGTTCGGAAACAGCCATTGTGCTGAAGAGTGGCGCCACGGCGCTGGTGACCGCCCTGGCCGAGCAGGGCCTGACACCGGGCGCCGGCTTGCGCCTCGCGTCGCCGCTCGAGGCGCTGCACATCGTCGCTTGTGACGTAACCTGCAAACGAAAGCTGCGGCTGGCGGGTGGCGGGGAAACGACCGCCGTCGAGATCCAGCGCCGGTTCCTCGATATGGCAGAGCGCCACCTGGGGGTGCTGCCGCCATGGGCGGGCGCGGTCTGTTCCCTGTGGCGGCTCACGCTCGATCGATTGGCAGGCGCGCCGGATTCCGTAGCAACGGTTCTCGACTGGGCCATGAAGCACCGGCTCTTCCACGGCCGGGCCGAACGCCGCGGCATTTCCGGCAACCGATTCGGGCTTCTGAATTCTCTGGTCCAGCGGCTCAACGTGTCGCCGGGCGGCGACGGCAACGGTAAGGACATTCCGCTTAGCGTGCTCCTCGGACCGGAGAGCCCTGTTCCTCTGCTGGTGGAGCGCCTTGGGAAAGAACTCAAGGCGGAGAAGCTGACCTGGGATGATGTCGAACGGTTCGTCAGTCTGCGCAATGAGTTCTGCCAGATCGATACTCGCTTCGGGCAGATCGGTCCGCGTGGCATTTTCACGGAACTGGATCGGCGCGGAGTGCTCGATCACAAGGTGTCGGCCATCGATGGCGTGGATGCGGCCGTGCGCGAACCGCCCGCGGCCAGCCGTGCGAAAGTGCGCGGGGAGGCCGTTCGGCGATTGTCCGGGCAGGCACGAGTTCGGTGCACCTGGCAAGCGATTGCCACGCCGGACGGGCGCACGCTCGACCTGAATGATCCCTTTGCGACAGCGGAGGTTTGGGTGGATCCGCCGGCGCAGCCGCAGGACAGCAAGGATCTGCCGCAGGACATCCCACAGAACGAATTGTCGAGCGAGCCTGGCCATCTTCACTGGGTGGTGCAAGCGATGAGGAGGAGACGTGGCGGGTCTCGAACCCGGGCTGAAAGGCCGCCCGACACAACTGCGGGTCCGCACCAATAACCCAGACGACGACACGCTGCTGTTGCATAATATTCCGGCGGACGCGCGCTCGTTCAACAAGCCGCAGATAAGCGTCCTGGTGAAGCGCCCGCGTGCGGGATTGCCCTTTCTGGTGTGCGTGGACGAAGACCTGGAATATCCGGCCCCGACCACGAACTGGCGCGGATCTTCGCCGCTGCCCATCCGTGCGCACGCTTTCAAGCTGCGGATACATGTTCGAGCCGGACGCGCGAAGCGGGCGCATTCAGGGACATCCCGGGCGCACGCTGTAGTCAACCCGCGAGATTGCGCATCGCGCTCACAATCGCACGGAGGCGGAGTGGCGGCGCGACTGGGCTTCCGCGGACCTGTTCGATACGAACGGAAACTGCGCTCAGCGGAGCGCGAACGAACAATCTCCGCCGGACCCGGCGATAGGGATCTCTTGAGCTCGAGATTCGCTGCCCGCAAAGCCCGGCCGATCTGTGGCACAGATCGATTTCAGCGAGTGTGAACAGGTACTGGCAACCAGGGAGGTGGAACTCGCGGTCAACCGAATGACGCCGAATTCCTCCATCCCGGCATCGTTCGCGCGGCAGTGGAGAAGGCGCCGCCTCTGCACATCGTGTATAGGAAGAGCGGCGAAGCTGGCGGCAAGGAGCGGTATTTCCAGCGCTCTCCGTCGCCGGCGTAGGTACTGGAGTTGCGCGCGTTAGCGCAGCGGAGTGCCCGCGCGGCGCTCTCGCATCCAGCTCTTATGGCGGCGCGATCACATTCACGACAATCAGCGCATAGCGTGCTTCGTCAGGAAATAGCTCCGGCTCGGTGGTCAGTCCGCGAACAGGTTTGTGTTCAGAAAGTCGTTCAGGAACTTACCGCGCGGATCGTATGACGACGCCAGCCGGACGAAATCGCTCAGTCTGGCGTATCGCGCCCGAATCACAGCCGGCTTCATCGTGAACAGCTTGCCCCAGTGGGGACGCGGCTCAAATGGGGCGAGCTCTCTTTCAATCAACGGCAGAAGGCTCCGCACCGCGGGCCAGTCCTGTTTCCAGGTGAAATGAATGGCGACGCTCGCCCGCTGATAAGCGGTGCTCATCCAGAGATCATCGGCCGCGATGGCGCGAATCTCCGAGATCAGCAGGTGAGGCGTTATGTGATCGCGCAACCGCTCGATGGCGAGGATTGCGTCGACGGCATTGCGACGCGGAACGAAGTATTCCGATTGCAGCTCTTTTCCGGCGCTCGGAGTGAAGCCCATGCGAAAGTGCGGTAGCCGCTCATACCACGGGCCGGGCACGCCCATCTGCTCAGTGCAGTTCCCGGAGGGAAGCGCGGCGATGGGGTGAAGGTTTCGCGTTGCGCGACGCGCACCGAAGAACTCGGGCGGCCCTGAGAATGGCTGCGCGGCATCAGTCCGGCTCTTGATCCAGACCTCGTTGATCACGTTGTTCCGCCAATCGGTGAACAGGCTGACGCTGTAACCGCTCGCCTCGATATTATCGAAGTGCTCTTTCATCTGCGCGAATGGCAGGTCCTCGTACACGTACTGGCGCATCGTGTATGAGGGCTGGATATCGAGAGTGAGCCGCGTGATCACGCCGAGCGCCCCCAGTCCGACCACGGCGCCGTGGAACAGATCGCCATCCGCTTTGCGAGAGAGCTTCACTACGTCGCCGGCGCCATTCGCGAGTTCCAGCGCGGCGACCGCGGTGGCGAGGTTGCCGTTTGTTTCTCCCGACCCGTGCGTCGCGGTGCTGCACGCGCCGGCAATCGAGATATGCGGAAGAGAGGCGAGATTGTGCAGGGCAAAGCCCTTGCCATCCAGGTAAGGACAAAGCTGGCCGTAGGTAACGCCGGCGTCCACCGTGACAGTGCGAGCGGTTTCATCGAGCGCCGCCATTTCGTGCATCGGCCTCAGTGAGAGCAGGTTGTCCCGGCTGTCAGCTATGGAGTTGAAGCAATGGCGAGTGCCCAGCACCTTCACCTTGTCGTGCGAGCGCAGGAACGACTGGACGCGGCTGACCGTGCCGGCTTCGACGACTCGATCCGTACTGTAAGTAAGGTTGCCGGCCCAGTTTGTCAATTTCTGCGCGGTCTCCGACCAGGCTGAGAGCGGGCCGGCGCCACGACCTGCAATGCCGGCCGAGAGCAATTTTAGCCATAAACGTCGATGCATCGTCGGTGAGCGATGATATCAGATCGCCGCCCGCCCCCGGTGCTCAGGACCCTCTCATGACGTGAAACGTTTCCGATGGCAGTTTCACAACCGACAGTGACTGCCGGCCGGCCGTTTACCGCAGGCTCGGTCCGGACCCTTCACACGGAGGAGAGACTCAAATGAACAAAGCGGAGCTGGTGCGGCTGCATTTGCGAGACTCGGGCCGCACTCACGGGCGCGGCGAGCGCCGGGAACCTGCTTACCAATGACCAGTTCACTTAACGGTCATTTCTCCAGACCGTACCCGCGTGCTCGATGCGAGCGTGGCACGTGCTGGCAAGCGGCGCCGCTGACCGCCTCGTTCAGGTGTTCGGAGGGTTCAACACGGGCCCTCTCAAGGTTCTCGCGTCGGTCTGGGTCTACGTTGTTCATGGTCAGGTGGGATCGGTGCCGGGACGGCGGAGATACGAGCATCAGCGCCAGGAGCACTCTACCCGCAGAGAGCAGTGTCGCTAAGGTCAGAAGAGAGGCATGTCGAGCGACGTCGCTCCCGGGTGGCCGCGAAGAGAAGAGGGATCACTTAAGAAGGCTGCGTCTTCATTGCGGCGATCAGTTCTCGCGCATACATCGCGGCGAGGCGTGCGTTCTTATCGGCATACTCGATGCCAACGAGGCGTCCGTCCACCACGGGAAGCTGATGGCACAATTCGAAGCCGAGATAACCCCGGTAGCCTGTTTCGGCCAGGCCTCTGATCTGAGCCGGAAGGTTCTCATCCTTTTTCGGAACGATGCGGTCGTTCTCTTCGGCGTACTCGTTTCCGTAATGACTCAGAACCTGCAGCGATCCGATTTCGTGCGTCGCGCGCACGACATCTTCCGGCCGCATTTCGTGCTCGAGCCGGGCATCGAAGCACATCTTCAGGTTGGGGGAATCGACCTCCTTCACCATGCGCAGCGCATCCCGATAACCGTGGATCACCGGCGGGTGGTTCTGCAGGGCCAGAGTGATGCCATGATCCGAGGCGTACTTCACCGATTCCCTCAGACCGTCGCGGCACCAGTCCCACGTGCGCTCTTCCGGGACGCGGCTGTGCGCCACGTCCCAGAGATGGAAGGTTTCGTCGTAGCGGGCGCCTCCCTCGGGCGACGTGGTAACGCCGGGCCACGCCAGAAAGACGCGCATCAGCGTGACTCCCAGGTCGGCGGTCATACGAATCAGCTCGCGGAAGTAAACCAGATTGGCTTCCCGCGCCTCCGGAATCGGGCTGCTGAAGTCGTTGTTGCCGGCCACCGCATAAATCGCGATACCGCGCCGGTCGGCGTAGCGGCGCAGCTCCTGGCAAAGATAGCTGTTCATGTCGAGCGGATCGCCGTGCGGTCGCTTGCCGTCCAGCTCCACTCCCTGATATCCGTATTCCTTTGCCCGATCGACCACCTGCTGCGGAGTCAGCGCGTCGCCGCGATACCAGATGCCCTGATAGGTAATGCTGTAAAGGCCGAGCTTGATATCGGCCGCGCCTGCCGTTTCCCCGCGTGCAAGCGAGGCTGCGCCCAGAACCCCGGCAGCCGCTGCGCCCACGCTCAGCAGATCGCGACGGCTGATGCTTTTCGTGTTACCGTCCATTACGGTTTCTCCTTTCCCGCGCTACTGGCCATCCAGTATTCATTGAAGCCGATGTAATCCGACGGCATGGCGGCCAGCGCCGTGCGCCGCAGTTGCAGAATATCGACCGGCCCGAGCTGTCGATAAAGCAGACGGCCGCCGGGAGCGATCAGCGCGGTGACGGGAGTGTCCGACTTCCATTCCGGGTCGAACGCCTTTCGCAAGCCGGACGCATCGTCAGAGCCGAACAGCAGGTTGCGGCTGGTGGCATGCTGTTCCTGAAGCATGCTCAGGACAGCCGCCCGGTCGCGAGGGCCGTCAGTAAATACTGCGACGTACTCCAAACCGCGTACGCCGTACATACGATAAGTGGTTTCCAGATCGGCCAGCTCCTGAACGCCTGGACCATGGATGGAGCGGAAGCTGAGTAACAGGAACTTATCGGTGGGATTCGAACGACGTTTCTTCAGGTCCTCGGCGGAGGCAAGCTCCAGCGTAACCGGCTGACTTTCGATCTTACGCAACGCCTCGATTCGGCCAGCCTCCTTTTCCTTCCACTTGGTGGAGCAGCCGAACACCGGCGTATGAGTCACTTCCACCGGCCGTTCCGCGAGAACCGCGTCCAGCGCGTCGCGGGCATCGTGCTTTGTTACCAGCTCATGGCGAAAGCTGTTGTCAAAACGGCCCTCGTAGCGCAATCGGCGCTCCTTGTCGAATACGAAAACATGCGGCGTGGCCTGCGGCCCGTAGGCGCGCGTGACCGACTGCGTTTCGCCGTCGTACAGATATGGATAACGAAGATGATGGTAAGCGGCGCGGATTTTCATCTCCGGAAGAGTGTCGCTCAGGTCGGAGGAATCCAGCTCATCCACGCGAATCGCATCAGGGTCGTTCCCTTCGATGGCCACCACGGCTACGCCTTTGCCGCTGTAATCGTCGCTCAGCTGCTGGGTACGGCTCTCGTACATCTGAGCGATCGGACAGTGATTGCACGTGAACACAACCACCAACGCCCTGCTTGCGGCATAGTCGCTGAGCCTGTGGATCTGGCCGTCCACGCCGGGCAGCGCGAAATCCGGCGCAGGCGAACCGATCGCCAGTATCGGATGCGGCTCGGCGAGAGCCGGCGTGCAGCACGCTGCGATCGCCGCGACGCCGCTAAGCCAGACTGCGCGCGTATTCCACCTCACGGCGCATATCCTCCTCGACAGGACCTTCTTTCTCATATTCGATGGCAACCAGGCCTGTATAACCGACCCGATGAAGTTCGGCCATGACTTCGGGGACCTTCGCGATTCCCTGGCCGAGCAGTACATTCTCCTCGCCGCCGGAAGCCTTCACGTCCTTCAGGTGGACCATCTTCAGCCGAGATGCGAGCTTGCGCACTGCTTCCACCGGATCGTGGCCGCAGGACGCCATCTGGCCTATGTCCAGAGTTGCTCCTACCGTTTCGGTCAGTCCGGCAAGCGCGCCGAGTACATCTTCCGCGCTCTCGTACGGGAACTTCTCGTTCGGAAAGTAATGGTTGTGGATGCCGAACGTGAGCCCGGCAGCCGTGCACTGGCGGTCGATCTGCTTCAGCACTCCGCCCACGGCATCGCCGGTGATGTTTCGCGCCCCCAGGAGTTTCGCAAACCGAATCGCGCTGGTCAGTTCGCGTTCATCGTGGATGGTTGCGGAGTAGTAAGACACGCAGCGAATGCCGGCGGCGTCCAGTTTCGCCCGCGCGGCGACGAAGATCTGATCCTGAGGGTGCGACAGGAGCATGAACTCTCCGCGCGACATTTCGATCTCCCTGATGCGTAGCGCGGTGAGCTGGGCAATCATGTCATCCATCGACAGGCTGTGATAACTGAATGTACCGATGCCTATGTTGAGCCTGCCGAATGCAGACAGACGAACTCCGGGGGCCGCCAGGGCCGCGGCCAGAAACGCCCTTCTTCTCATGACCCGCTCCCTTCGGCGAGCGGACGCGGGGTCACATCGGCGTCCACCAGACGCAGCGCCCAGCGAATGGCGCCGGTGTACATTTCGCGCATATCGGGGCGATCCCAGTTCTCCGGAGGATGTCCGAGCGTCGAATAGAACACGCGCCCTTTGCCGTACATCTTCGCCCATGTGACCGCGAAGTCGCGGTCTTTGCGGTGCACCTTTGGGTTGGCGAGATCCAGCTTTTCCGGGTCGAGCCGCATGAGCACCCGGCGATCCGCGCGAGTGTAGTTGCGGATCTGATAAATCTCGTCCCGCAGTACGAAGGAGCGCGGCCAGGCATTCATGCCCGGGAACGAGGGATCCTCCACGATGATGGGCGCATCGAAGGTTCCCCAGGGATGCTCGTCGAAGTAGCCGCCGATCATCTCGCCGTATTCCGGCCAGTCGGTGAACGTGATGGTAGCGCTGTGAACGCCGACGAAGCCTTTACCGTCATCGTGGATGAAGGACAGAAAATCGGCCTTTTGACGGTCGGTCATCTCGAGCGTGCCGCCGGTAAAGAACAGCACCGCGTCAAAATCGTTCAGGTTCTTCGCGTTGAACTCCAGCTTCTGTTTCGTCAGCGGCTCGGTGTCCGTGCGGATATAGGTGTCCCAGAGCCCGCTCTGCTTGCCCAGATTCTCTATGGTTACGAGGGCGTGGGAAACGGCTTCATGACGGTAGCCTTTCTCCTCGCCAAGCGCGAGCAGTTTCCTGGGCGCGGCGGCAGGCGCTGCTTCAGTCCGGGCCGGGAGCAGCGTGGCAGCGAGCGCGGCCGAACCCATTCTCCCGAGGTCGCGACGCGTCAGCTTAGTCATAAGTCTGGATCAGCTCCACAACCACCCCGCCAATGCGGTCCGTATCCAGGTAAGCGTATCGCCCCGAGTTCTTCTGCCCGACATTGCCCCAGGCGCCCGACTGCCACACCGAATAGCCGAGATTCCGGTAATGCGCAATGGACGCGTCCAGGTCAGGGACGCGCATTCCCACGTGCTGAATGCCCTCGCCATGCAGCTTCAGGTAATCGGCGTAAATGTTTGCCGGCGTGTCCGGAGGGATGATCCACTCGTAAGTCAACGATGTGTGCCGCTGCCAGCCTACATCGAAGGGGAGCAGCAGCGGAGCGTTCCGGTAACGCGAGTCCTCGCGCGGCGTTGCGTGCCCGATATCGAACGCCGGGAAGCCCAGAGCGGACCAGTACTCGGAAACTGGCTTCGCATCCCGAATTACCATGGCAAGGTGCGAGATAGCCGCGGGACCTTGACTAGCGACGGCGGGCGAAGACAGCAGGCCGAGCACATACTTACCCCGCGGTTCCGTGTCGAAGTAAGTGAACTGATCCTTGCCGTCCGTAACCTGCATGAGGACGGGAACTCCGGCGCGGTCGAGCCTTTCGGTTTCGCGGCTCAGCGACTCCGCGTCGCTGACCTCATGGACGACGGAGAAGATGCCATCTCCGTGCCGGGAGAGAAAGCCGGCAAGCGGATCCCCGCTCTCGAGGGGCTGCACAAAGTCCACGGTCAATCCGCCAAGGTTCCCGGAGACCTCGTGCACCTTCACTGTTCTTTCGTCATTCTGGCGGCGCTCACGGATTGAAATGGCGCCGCGGTCATGAACATCGCTGAGCCCGAAGTCCGACCAGCCTCGGACCACGCTGTCCATGTCCTTCACCACCCAGACCACGCGGGCGACGCGGTCCCATGGCGGCGGCATCTTCGCGGCGGGCAGCGGCCGAGTATCCACGGTTCCAGCGCGCAGATAACTCCGATACATCGCGTTCATCAGGTCGTGCCCGGAGCCGTCGAAGTCTTCCGAGATCTCCCACATGAACACGCCGCCGAGTCCACGGGTTTCCAGCGCATAGGTAACTTTGCGAGAAATTGAGGCCGGATCATCGTAAGTGATGAAGCCCGGTGGGTCCGATTCATGGACGAGATACGGGACCCGGGCAATCGGATCCATGTGACTGGTCCATCCGTCGTGATCGATACGTTGCTTGATATAGGATCCATAGTTCCGGCTGATGACGGTTTTGTCGCACTTGCAGGCTCCGGACAGGGCAGAAATCGGGAACTCGTAGCCATAGAATGCCAGGCCCAGATTGATCTTCTCGGGCGGCACGCCGAACTGGTTCAGATAGGCGTTCACCGTGTCATCGAGGCTGCCCTCGTGTCCTGTATCCGCCGCGCTCGGGAACAAGGGAGAGTTGTGGCTGGCATGATCGGTCCAGGGCCCGTGAAAATCGTAGGTCATCACGTTGAAGAAGTCGACCAGCGGAGTGAGGCTCGTGAAATCGTACTCTCCCCAGTGTCCCGGCACTGATGGTGTAGCCATAGAGACCAGATACGCGGGCCGCGGAAGCGCATCGCGAATCGATTTCATCAGGGCGACGCAGTTGGCCACGTCGGCCGGTCCCGCAGGAACCTCCCAGTCGATGTCTACGCCGTCGTAGCCGTATTGAACGATGAAGTCCTTCAGCGCCTGGGCGAAGCGGGTGCGCGCGTCTGCATCCGCCGCCGTCTTGCTGAACGCGGCGGCCTGCCCCTGGACCGAGACGATGACGCGCACACCGGCCGCGTGCGCCCGATGAACCAGCTCCGGTTCGATCGCGCCGGGCGAGATGACGATGGTCCCGTCGCCCGCCGGCGCCGCCTGCAGCGCAACGTGAATCAGATGCGTCAGCTTGTTGTACGGGATCTGACTCGAATCGTATTTCGGCGTCGCGTTCTGATCGTTGAAGAAGTAATACGCCAGCAGCCTCGGCCGGTTCTGGCCTGCCGCGGCGGTTGTCCATAGGAAGGCCGCTGCGAGGATCGCTGAAATCACGCGCTGCATTTTACTGCTCCATAATGCCGTACTGAAATCTCGGCTTCAGGTTCGCGCCGAACGCCTCCACCAGGCCGAGCGTCAGCGCCTGGGACACCAGCACGGAACTGATTGCTTCCCATGGCCCGGGTACAGGTCCCATGGTGACGGGCAGCAGCAACTCGGCAGGTTCCCTGGGTTCCGTGGATACCAATATTACTCTGCCTCCGCGCGCGTTGCAGTCGCGGGCGAGCTTTACTCCCAGGCCGGCGGCCCTCCCCAGCGCGAGAATGATCGCCCCGTGTGAACCGCTGACATCCAGAAGAGGGCCATGGCGGAAGCCCGCGCCAGTGTGTGGAGCTGCCCGGCGGCCGCTCATTTCGCGGATGCACAGAGCGCCCATGAATGCGCCGGCAAAGGATGGTCCGCGGCCGATCACTTCGATGTTGGCCGCAGGGCTGCAGAAATCCCGCAGTTGCCCGCGCATCGCGAAGACCCGGTCCAGGCACTTTGGGTAGATCTCGAGCAGCCGTAACGCATCCTCCCGCCATGGATGTTCGGCCAATTCGGAAGCAAGCACAATCGCTGCCGCCGTTGCGTTCGTGTATGTTTTGGTGGCGTTGCCGTATTCAGGCCCGGCGAGAATCGGAAGCCTGATCCTCGCAGCCGCCCAGCACTTACTATGCTCGTTGTTACAGATGAGGCAGATCGACCGACCCGGATCGCTCTCCAGCAGCGCCACCAGCTCGGCGCTCTCTCCCGACGTGGTGAGGAGAACCGCTCCGGCGACCTGATCCCACAACCCGCCGGCGTAGTGGAGCCATTCGCCCGCGTCCATCGCCACGGCGAATCTGCCTCGTGACTGAAGGAAAGAGCACGCGGCCAGGGCGGAACAATACGATGCGCCCATGCCGAGGAACACTAACGGCCGCTCCGGCGCGAGAGCGCTGCGGAAGCAGGCGATCTCTTCGCGGATTTCCCGTCCGCCCCATGCCTCCATCAATTCAGCGAGACGCTCGGGCTGCTCGCGGCATTCCTTCTCATAGATCTCGATGATGCTCGCCCGCAGCAATTCGCTCGGCGGCTCGATCCCCGAGATCCAGCGCGGCTCCTCTTTGCTCTCGTTCCCGATCAAACGGCCCGGCTCCCTGTCAGGTTGTTTGCATTGTATGCTGGTCACTGGACTTTTGCAACATTCCTTATAAAGTCCGAAAGCGCTGAGGAAAGTACCCGATGACCGATCTGGCGTCCCATGCAGTCCCCGTCGTACGGCGCGGCTTTCTTGCTCGGGTTTCTTCCATTGCAGCTCTTGGCGGCATGCTCTATGGCTTCGATATGGGCATCATTGCGGCCGCCATTATTTTCGTGCAGCGCAGCTTCGCGTTGTCCACGGGGATGGAAGAGCTGGTGGTCAGCATTGTTCTGATTGGCGCTATGGCGGGCGCAATCGCGGGCGGCGCAATTTCCGACCGAATCGGCCGGCGCGCAACGCTGCTGTGGGCCGGCGGCATCTTCCTCACCGGATCGATCCTCGCTCCCTTATCGCCGAACGTGGGTACTCTGCTTGTTGCACGTGCGATCCTCGGCGTCGCCATCGGATTCACGTCAGTTACGGCGCCCGTGTATGTCTCCGAACTGGCGCCCCCCAATCGCGCGGCATGTTGATTGGGCTCTACCAGCTTGCGCTCACGGTGGGCATCGCGCTTTCCGATCTGGTGGGCTACTGGCTTGCCGCTGATGGAGCCTGGCGGATCATGTTCGGCCTGGCAGCGTTGCCGGCCGCGCTTTTTCTGGGCGCCATCCTCACGGTTCCGGAAAGCCCGCGCTGGCTAATCTCGCACGGCCGTTCGAAGGAGGCCGAGATTGTGCTGCACAGCTACACGGACGACGAGGGTGCCGCGCGGGTCCTGAGCGATATTCGGACAGCTCTGGCGGTGCCCGTGGAGCAACGCTGGAGCGCACTGTGGAGCCCTTCCGTACGAGGCGCCCTGCTTACCGGCATCGGTTTGACGGTCTTGCAGCAGGCGACCGGAATCAACGTTGTCATCTACTACGGGCCTCGGATATTCGAACTCGCGGGTTCCACCTCGCACGCAAGCGCGATCCTTGCCACCTTTGTGGTGGCCGTGGTCAACGTGCTTGCCACCATTGTGGCGCTCGTACTGGTGGACCGGGTCGGCCGAAAGCCGCTGCTGTATGTCGGCGTTTCGGGGATGGCGGTGGCACTCTTCGCGCTGTCGTTCGCTTTCGGGAACGCCGCGGGATCCAGCCAGGCGATGGGAGCCATCGCCATCACTTGTCTGATGACCTACATCGCCTGTTTCGCGTTCAGCCTGGGAGCGATTGTCTGGATTCTGGTATCTGAGATCTTCCCGCTGCGCGTTCGGGGACGCGGCGTTGCTGCCGGAACCTTCTTCTCGGGAATTGCGAACTTCGCCGTTTCTCTGACATTTCTTTCGCTGATCAAGGCGCTCGGCGCTGCTGGTACATTCGCGATCTACGGTCTCCTCAGCGTTGTGACGCTGGTCTTCGTTCGTTACGCGATACCCGAGACGCGCGGGCGCGATCTCGAGAGCATCAGCGTCCATAGCCACGCCCGGCGCTAGGATCCCCGTGGGGCAGGCCATCGGTGTTTGTAGCCTGCCGGCGTAATGTCAGCAATCGCAGACGACAAAAGACGATCGTCTGCGCCACGTCGACGTCCATCGGAATTTCGTGGAAATTACGCTACGCCGAACGTCCGATTTCGACCCGGGATTTCGCGATGTCCAGCGCCAGAGCCACGGCGCCCATCAACTGAGCGTCTGCTCCCATCGCGCTGGGAACGAGCCGGGCTCGCACGCGCTCATTCCGTTCGTCGAGGATCCTGTTCGTCGCGTCGCACAGTTCCTGGCTCAGCCCCACGGTTCCTCCGAGCACGAACAGCGAGCAGTTGACGATCAGGGCGATGTTCCGAACCGCGTAGGCCAGCACGAGGGCGGAGCGTTTCAGCACGCTCGCCGCGAGATGGTCGCCGGCGGCGGCAAGTGCGAAGACCGCGGTTGGCAGCAAGCCCTCGCGTCCGCTACCGGGGTGGTCCTCGCAGATGCGCTGCCACTGCGCTCTGATGCCCTCGCCTCCGATTACGCTTTCGAGCGACCCCGGCTCGCCAAAGTCGGCGGCTGCTTCCGGCGTGCCAGGCACAATCAGATAGCCGACCTCGCCGGCGGTCCAGTCTTCGCCGTGCAGCAATTCGCCGTTCAGAAAGACGCCGGCCCCGATTCCGGTGCCGATCGCGAGGAACACAAAATTGCGTACGCCGCGCGCTGCTCCGAACCGGCTCTCTCCGATTGCCGCAAGCTTCACGTCGTTCTCCACGCTGGCCGGCAGGTGGAGCGCTCGCTCCAGCAGATCGCGCAGAGGAACATCCCGCCATCCCCAGAGATAGGAGGTGGCAATCACCAGGCCTGCGTCCACGTCGGTGACGCCGGGCGCGCCTGCCGCAATGGCGAGGAGCAAGTCCCGGGACACCCCGGTGCGCTCCATCAGGTTGTCCACGCCTTCCCGGATCCGTTCAACCACCTGCTCGGGAGCCGTCTGGTCGTGAAGGGGCGCCGCCCATTTGGCGAGGACCTTCCCTGCCGGATCGGCGATGCCCACCCGGAGATTGCTGGCCCCGAGGTCGGCGCCGATCACATAGTGGTTGCCGGGCATCTGGTGCACCACTAACTTAACTTTATTTACAAAGTGCGTCAACCGGGAAGACTTCAGACGAGAGCGCGGATGGCAGCGTCGGCGGCGATGGCGATGCCGCCCCAGACCACGGCAGAACATCCCAGACTGCCGAGCGCCACGCGCACAACCCCGAACTCGGTTCCCTCGAGCCTTTTGTCTACCGACCGGAAAAGCGCCGGGTGACCGCCGACGGCGCCGCCCAACAGGATCAGGCCGGGATTGAGAATGAGAGAAAGATTGAGGATGACGTCCGCCAGAATGGTCGCACGCTGTTCGAGAATTCGCTTCGCCAGCGCGTTTCCTTCCGAGGCCAGATCCAGGACATCCGCCGCCGTGCGCACATTGCGCCCCTGCCTTGCGCCGCGGACGCCCGCGCGCCAGGTTTTCAGGATTCCCGACTCACCCAGAATCTTCTCGAGCTTTCCGTGGCCATGAATGGTGGGACGCGCCCTGGACACGTTGGGGATGTGCAGGTAACCAATCTCCCCGGCGGACCAGCGGGCTCCGTGATAGATGCGACCACCGAGGAAGATTCCGGCGCCCGCGCCTTCGCCGACGGCGATATAGACGAAATCCCCTTCGCCGGCTGCGGCGCCACAGAAATGCTCGCCCTGCGCGGCCAGATTCGTGTCGTTCTCCACCACGACAGGGCATCCGAATTCGCCGTTGAGCATGCTCGCCAGGGGGACATCACGCCAGTTCCTGAGCGCGCTGAAAGAGACAACCATCCCGTCCTGCACATTCACGACGGCGGGAACGCCGACCGTCACGGCAAGCAGGTCGTTTTCCGACTGCTTGTAACTGCGGAGCAGGTTGCGCATCGTTTTGGCAATCCGGGCGCAAACGGTCCGGGGCGTCGAGGACGGCTTCGTGAACTCCGCTTCCGTGGAGCCGAGTTCGCGCCCGTTCAGATCGGTAAGCAGGAAGCGAATACGATCGGACGTAATCTCCACCGCGGCGACGCAGCCGCGTTCCGGTCTGAAGCGAAGCATGTCGGGAGGCCGGCCTCCCGTGGAATGGCCTTCGCCGACAGGTTCCACGAGACCGGCGGAAGCGAGGTGCGCGACAACGTTGGTCACGCTCGGCGCACTGAGGCCTGACGCGCGGACCAGGTCGGCCCGGGAGCAGCCGCCGGCGTTGCGGAGAAGCGTCAGCAGGGTGTGAGCGTTGGTCTGGCGAAGCAGCGCAGGCCGGCCAATCAGGAGGCGTTCCCGGGTCACGTGAGGGTCACTGCCAGTATTGCAGGGAAGCAGGCCGCAACGGGCGCCAGAGCAAGTCGGCTTGCGTTTTCCTGTTTACGACACTGCGCTTTTTATGCCGAACCCCGCGTTATCCACTTCCACGGGCCCGAAAACAATGCACGCGACACTTAGCTATCGCGTGCACGAGAGCGTTGCCAGCAGAACTATTCGAGCACGCTCGGCACGAAGCTGTTGACCAATTACCGTCCGAGCAACCTGACGGGCATCGCCGTTTCGCAAACGGCCGCAAATGTCTTCCCGGGCACTGACGAGCGCATGTTTCTGCTGCTGAGTGGTACTTCCCGGGCCCAGGATGATTGCTGCTTACTCCTGACTGACCGGCAGATCCGGAAGGCGAGATATTGCTGAGGTCGTCCCAGCGCGGCGATAACGTGAAGGACAGGTTCGGCTTCGCCTTCCAGTCGTCCTGCACGAACAGACCCCAGGGATTCGTCTGGCCGGAGAACAGCACCTTGCCCGCCTGGCCGGTAAGCGGATTGTAGGCGCCGACGGTCTCGCTGTACGGCTGATCCTCCACCAGCGTCAACAGATTGTTGAACTGCAAGTTGGGGCGCACGTTAACCGGAGTGAAATCGCCGAACTCGACCGCATGCGTGCCGTTCGCGCCGAACTTCAGGGTGTGCGCTCCGTGCACCCAGTTCAGCACCTCGCGCCAGTTGTAATTGTGGCTCCGATATTCGCCCGGCCCCCACGAACTATTGAAGCCGAGGCTTTGCCCGGTGACGCCGATCAGCGGGACATTGTCCGTACCGCCTCGTCCATTCGCGCCGCCGACGATGTTCGCCGCTACGCCGCTTTCGAACAGCACCGTCGGGCTGAATGTGTGTGTCCAGTCCAGTTGCGTGTACCAGTTCGACTGGATGTCGTGATTCGAAAAGCCGACGCGGTTCTTAGACGGCGGTTCTGTTGCCGGGAGTGGCCGCGACGAGTCGCCGAAACGCGTCAACGGCGGCGCCGGCCTGCCCCAGCCGGACAAGGCAGACGCCGTACTCCCTGAGCGCCTCCGGCTGCGAGTCGATCAGCTTTCCGCTCAGCGCGAAATGCCGAACCGCGGCAGCGCAGTCTTTCTGTTTCCAGGCAACCACTGCGCGCATCGCGTGCGCCGTACCTTCGTCAGGCTTCAGCTTCAACAAGCGATCGAGCAGGCTGGCGGTCTCGGCGTCATCGGTCCGGTAGTCGATCTGCGCGGCGCCTTCGAGAGCCGGGACATAATCGGGTTGCACTTTCAGCGCGGAACGATAGGCGGCAAGCGCCTCCCGGTTAGGCCCCAGCGAAGTCAGCGCTATGCCTTCGAGCGTCAGCAGCCGGGGGTCTTTCGGCGATTCCGCGAGAGCGTCGCGTAACAGCCGCAGAGCCTCGGCGGAGTCGTTCCTGCGGAGGGCGGAAGTGACGGCCTGAACCGCATCCGTGCAATCACCTCATCTTATACGGTCTGTACGGCCGCAACGCGGCGGCCGTGAGGCCCCAGTCCCTGGGCGTTAAACGCTTAACCTCACTCTGGGTATAATGGGCGATCGGCTGAAGCCTTTCCACGATGGACTCTACGCGACGCGCCCTTCTCGGGCTTTTCAGCGTTCCCCTTCTCTCTCCCGCTCAAATGGCTTCTCGAGCGCCACAACAGCCGCTGGTGCGCCTTCGGCGACTTCGACAACGATGGAGACTTGGACATCGTCATCATCAACCTCAACGAGCCGCCGTCTCTGCTGCGTAACGATGTCAGCGGCGACAACCGCTGGATCAAGTTTCGGCTGGTTGGCGCGAAGTCGAACCGCAGCGCGATCGGCGCGCGCGTCATCGGTAGTTACGGCGGACATGTGCAGGGCCAGGAAGTGGTTGCGCAATCGGGCTTCCTGTCTGCGAGCGACAAGCGCCTGCACTTCGGCCTCGGTAAAGTGGATCGGGTGGATGCGGAAATCCGCTGGTCCAGCGGAGAGCGCCAGCGCTTTAAGGATTTGGCGACAAACCGCCTCGTGACCATTGACGAAGCCCGAGGGATTGTGGGGACCACCGTTTGAAAACACACATGCGTCTCCTGAACAGGACCGTGTGGATCGTATCGGGCGTTCTCGCGCTAAGCCATTCGGCACGCGCACAGGCGCATCGTGAGCCAGGCAAATCCATAGGCGCGATTTCCGTCCGCGGCAACCTGATTGTAATGACCCTCGACGCAGGCGCACTCGGGAAAGCCAGCCTGTTCGATCTTGTACATCGCACCTTGCGCTTTACGCCGGAACGGTCGGGGTACCGCGTCGAGAAGGTTCCATGGCGCTGGGATTCGGACTTCGGCGACGAGATGACGGGCAAGGAGGCGACGCTCAGAAACTTCGGGTTTCCGTTCTCCGGCAAGACATGGAGCTCGTTCTTCGTGGGAGTGTCCGGCTCAATCGCGTTCGGCGAACCGGCGAGTGGCGGACGTGATGGCGGCGGTTTTCGAGACGCCGGTATTTCGGTCGCTCGCTTCGCCGAACTGGCTCGGGCCGGGCGCACTCTCATAAACACCAGACCGGCAATCAGCGTCTTCTTCAAGCCGCGCATGTCGGGTAAACGTTACTTTAAGGAACTCGACGACCGGGCCGTTATCACGTGGACTCTGACCGAGTCTTTCGGCGGAATCCAGGACATGACCTGGTTCCCGACCGAGAACCGTTTTCAGGCCGTGCTGGGGAAGGATGGAACGATCGAGATGTCCTATGACGCTGTGGCGGCGAAGGACGCGATCATCGGCATCTATCCCATGGTCACGGAAGGAGCGGAAAAAGAGATCGGCGCTATCGCCGGAGAGGAGAGCGCCGCCGCCCCGCCCAACCTCGCCATCAAAAGCGTAAAGCTGTCCGGAGTGGATGGTCTGTTCCTGAAGGCGACCATCGAGACACGGGGCCCCGTCCTGCCGGAAGGCGACCCGCAACTCGCGGGGGTTGCCTGGCGCGTTTGTCTCAGCGCGAAGCCGATCGGCGCCTGCACGGAGAACGCGCGGGCCGACGCCATCTGGACAATTCGGGGCGGACGTTTCGGCTGGCATCCGGAGCAGGGAAATACCCGCTACCTCGCGTTCGGAACGGGCGTTTCTCCGCACGTGAAGATCGACGGCAACACCATATCAATGCAAGGCACGCTTCCGGCCGGGTACAAACCGGGCGATCGGGTTTATGTCCGGGCGTCTGCCCAGGCCGCGGGTTCTCCCGAAACGGCCAGCGAGACCGGCGCCCTCGCGGTGAAACTCACAGACCTGATCAGTCCGGAGGTGAACTTGTCTTCCATCACGAAGGAAGACGGACCGTTTCCGGTGATTTACCAGGCGTTTCACTATATGAAACCGCCCCGTGCCGAGGACCTGACCTGCACCGTCATCAAGGCGCTCGGCGATAAATTCGACTTCCTGGCCTACTACTCCGATTTCCGCATCGACAATCCGGAGGCCGGCACCTCCAGCGATGGCCCATTGGGGGGTGGTCCGGAAGGTGGAGCAGTCACGGGGATCGGGGCCACGCAGGAAAACCTCGCCAGCTACTGCACCGAGGGCAGGTTTCAATGGCAGTTCATTCAGCCGGTATACGTCGGCGCGAATCAGATGCAGGAGTATCCGCCCGATGGAGTCCACGATCCGAGCACTCATGATGTGGTTGCCTATACTCACCAACTGGCCGAACGTACATCCAATGGAAAGATACCCCCGTACGACTACGCCATGTCGCAAATCGGCCATGAAATGGGCCACCGCTGGGCGGCGTTTGTATCCGCCAAAGTCGGTGACGAGGTCATCCCGCTCGGCCCGACGCACTGGGCGCGCGGGCTGCAGGCGCAGGTGGCGTTCCCATACCAGCGGCCGGTGGAAGCGTCGGCAATGGGCGGCGGAGTGTGGCAGGACAACTTCGACGGCACTTATACGCAACTGGATGACGACTACTATGTTCCGGCCACTGGATGGTCTTATCTGGATCTCTACCTCATGGGCCTGCTCGCGCCGAGCGAAGTTCCGGATTTCTTCATTCTGCGGAACCTTGTGCATGTCGGAAAGGATGGCAACGGCAATCCGATTTTCAAAGCCGATCGGACGAAGGTGACCATTCAGAATGTGATTGCGGTGGAGGGACCGCGTCTGCCCGACGTGGATCACGCACAAAAGAAGTTCAACACCGGGATCGTCGTGGTGGTGGAGCATGGAAAAACTCCGAGTAAAGAACTGCTCGAACGCGCCAATGGCATTCGCTTGCGCTGGATGGATTACTGGGAAACCACCACCGGCCACCGTTCGAGCATGACCACGAATCCCCGGTAATATCAGTACGTGCGCGCCGCCTTACCGCGACCGCTGGGGCAGCCGGGCACGCGAAACGCGCCGATTCTGGTGCTGAGCGCCGCGGCATCCTTCCTGAAGTAGTCTCCCACGTACCAGAACGTGCAGTCGTCGGACGGGTCGATCACAGTTGTCGTGTAATCCTGCCATCGATTGCCGTGTTGCTGGACGCCTTCTCCGGCAGCCAGAACCGTCTCATGCAATGTCAGCAGGCCCGCAGGATCGCCGGCCAGACGCGCGGCGAATCGCTGCCCGACGAACATGGACGCACTGCCAATGGAATAGCCGATGCCGATATCGCCCCGCCCGTCGATGGCGCCGCTGGGCATCCAGCGCCAGGAGTCGTCGGGTGCGTACGTGCTCTGTTGGTACAGAACAGGATCGCCTTTCCTGTCGATGCGAAATTCATACCAGCGTACGCCGCCCGCTTTGCCGGGGGAGCTGTTGATGGAATGAGCGGCAAGGATCGACTGATGATCGCCGAAATTCCGATACACCAGCCGCTGCATGAGCTTGTCGCCCTGCGAATCGAGGCGCGTATCCGTTCCCGGTTGCGGGACACAGTTACTCAACTGGCCATTGCAGAGGAAATGATACGGCGCAACGGGGATCTTCACGGGTCCGTCGGCTTTGGTGTTCGCGGGATTCTTCCAGTCCACATGAACTTTCCAGTAGTAAATGCCGTCGTCCTGAAAGTACTTGTCGTCGTGCTCGCTCATGCCTTTGAGCTGTGCGCCGCCGGCGGCCATCATGATGTTCGGCGCGCCCGCGGGCGGCGGAAGGGGCCCGTCGAGATCGGCATTGTTCAGAAAGCTCACTCCGTCGATAATGATGCACTGCTCCGTCGCTGCTCCGCCCCGGAGCATTCTGGCGCGATCGACAACGCAATCGTGCTTCTGAATCACAGTGTCCCCGGTTGAGGTAGGAACATAGTAGCCATCCGGCCAGATGGCGGGGCGAGGATAATCCGGAAACAACTTGCGCCGAAACTCGTAGCGGTAATATTCGCCCAGTGGATCCGGAGTCTTGCTGACGGCATAGCATACCGACCAGGGCTCGTCCGGCCGGTTCGGGATGCGCTGAAAGACAGGCATCACGTAGAGCCAGCGGTCGGCGAGCTGGTCGTAGCGGACCACCACGTCGCCGAAATGCGCAGTTTCGCAGGGACCGCCAAAACCCGCAAACACGGTGCTGGATGGCGCCGCGCCATAAAGAACCGTCCCGGTGTTATCGTACCTCGCGCCCTTCTTCGTATAAACGGCAATACCGGCTCCATTAATGACCTGCACAATGTGATTGGGGCCGACCGCCAGACTGTTATCGAGCGCTGCCCGGCGACCGGGCCCCTGCGGGCCGTTGAAGCCGAAGCCGAGGCCATCGAAGCTAATCACCAGAGTGGCTCCGGGACGGGATCCCTGCGCGTGTTGTTCGATGGCCATGGCGGCTGGAGGAATCGGCGGCGGCGGAGTCATCGGCGGCGTGCCCGGATTTACGTGAGGCGCGCCGCCCGGAACTCCGCCCTGGCCGCTCGCTTGTGGCGTGGCTTGCGGCGGCATCGGTTTTCCGGTTTCCTGCGGCGCCGGCTCATCGGGATCGTCTGGTTCTGGCGGAGACGTGCCGCAACCGTGTTCCGATTGAAGGCAATCGGATTCGCCGGCGGGTTCCGCGGCGGTCAGTGACGCGAGGGGCCGGGAAACATCGTGTCCCGCGGGATTATGGATCTCTACCACAATCAAGCGGTCCGAATGACTCAGGCAAATTAGTAGAAGCACGGCCAGAATTGCAGACACGATCGCCACGGGAAGGACTGGCTTCATCAGATGGTCCCTTCTCACCGGGCGCGGCCAGATCGTTGCGAAGCTCGGATACGAACAATCGACAACGATCCGAGGCGCGAGCTCGGCATGGAGATTTCGAACTGAGACCGTGCATCGTCAGTCTCTGCCGGGACGATTCTCGCGGTCGTTCGAAGGAATTCTCGTCGGTTAGGCTGCGTGAAGTCAACTGCTTCAACCTCCCCGACTGGGCTGCGGACAACCGCTGGAGCAACGCAGGACCAACAGTGTTGATGTTCAACGCTGGCTTCACTGAAGCGACGGGCGGCGGATTATGCCGAATTCGGGGCCGAGCACGAAGCTGCAAAGAGCGAGAGGCCGGTGGAAATGGAGGCTTTCGTGGGTCATCCGCCGGCCACTTCCTTACGCCGTTCGGGGATGCGCGGCCGCCGTGCCGCCGTGGGCGAGCGAGCGGGAGATCAGCAGATCGAGCGAGAGCGCGCCGGAGCCGAGCACGAGGATCGCCACGCCGATCGCGATTGCCAGCAGGTGATACTCGAAACCTTCGCCCTTCTGATTGCCCGCCCAGTTCATGAACAGGCCGTTCGCGAGGTGCACTTTGAAGATGGCTACCAGCATATTGCAGACGATGCCGAACGCGGCCACGCGACCCAGTAGTCCCAGGATCAGCCCGAGGCCGCCGAGGAACTCCGCCATGATCGCCAGAAACGCGAAGGGCGCCGGAATGGCCATGTAATGGGTGAACATGTTCATGGTTCCCGAGTAGCCCGGGCCGCCGAACCACCCCAGCACTTTCTGCGCGCCGTGCGCGAAGAAGATGACGCCCAGGAGGAGGCGCATGAACGTGAGAACCAGATTACTATTCGTTCTGAACAGACTTTGCATCGTTTGTTACTCCTTCTTGAATCTCTGTACGAGAGCTTGCCGCGGATGACTTGCCGAGCTTGCGGAGCAGCCGCAGAAGAGTGGAGCGCTCGCGCGTATTCAAAACCGCTACCGCATCTTCCATGTCGGCGCGGTGACGCCCGAAAGCCGCCTCGATCAGACGGCTGCCGTCGGAAGTCAAATGGACCACCCGCGTTCTCAGATCGCGTGCGTCGGAGCAGCGGCGGACCAATCCACGCCGCTCGAGCCGATCGACGGCTGTTGTGGCGGAGCCGCTGGTCAGGGGAATACTCGCCCCGATGGTGTTCACAGGAAGCGGTCCCTTATGCAGCAGCATTTCCAGAATGGCGAAATCCGAGAAGCACAGGCCGGTTTCAGCGATGCTTTCCTCCGCCCTCTTTGCCAGCGCGCGGTGCGCTTTCATGAGCACCAGCCAAAGGTGAACGCCGGATGTGTCCTCGCCGCTGCTCACACCTGAAAGATTCTTGACGTCAAGATAAAGTTGCTGAAATTTTGGATCGAACTGAAGCCTTCTGTAGGCGGGCCGCTCACGCGAGGCTGCGGAAGACGCAGAGCAACGCCGCGCCGACGAGGAGCATTCCAACAGTAGCCGGCTCCGGGACGGAAAGCGTAGGGAGGAAGCCATGGGAGGGCCCCAGAAAGCTGCCCACGGCTGCGTGACCCGCAATCACTCCGGCGTCATTGATGGCCAGAGGAGCTGTCACGTAACCGGGGATAGAAAATGTAGATGTCACGCCTCCGTTGAAGACGGCACTTTGTCCATCGCATGCGCCCGCCACCATGCCGGCGTCGTTGACTCCGTCGATAAAGGCGCCTTCGATTCCCACAACCTCGCCGTTATCGGAGATGCCCTGGGGCTGGACAAACCAGGAGTTCCGGGCAGGTTCCTGTGCGCGTTGGGCGGCTTTCCTTGAGGGCAGGGCGGGTGTGCGAAACTGGGGCTGATCCGAGCACTGCTCGCTGCCTCGCTCGGCTCTCCACTTTCGTTGTGTTTGAATGACGATGAAGCCGAACCCTCACGCGATTCCGCAGCACGGAACTGTACAGGAGCATCTGGCCGCCATCGTCGAGTCGTCGGACGATGCCATCATCAGTAAAGACCTGGAAGGCATCATCCGTAGCTGGAATCGCTCCGCCGAGCGCATCTTCGGATACACGGCGGAGGAAGCCGTTGGAAAGCATATTTCCCTGATCGCGGCGCCGGGCCGTCTCGAAGAATTCCCGTCCATTCTCGGCCGGATCGCGCGCGGCGAGCGCATCGAGCATTATAGAACGAAGCGCAAAACGAAGGACGGCCGCATCCTTTCGGTGTCATTGACCGTCTCGCCGATCCGCGACGCCTTCGGCCGCGTAATCGGCGCCTCGAAGATCGCGCGGGACATCACCGATCAGGAACAGTATCAGCAAGCGCTGCGCGAGGCGAACGAAAAACTGGTGCGCGCCAACGCCGATCTGCAGCAGTTCGCTTACTCGGCATCGCACGATCTGCAGGAGCCGCTGCGCATGGTCTCGCTGTACGCCGAATTGCTGCGCAGGAAATTCAGCGGCCAGCTTGGTGAAAGCGGCGAAGAGTGCCTCAGCTTTATTCTCGCAGGCGCCACGCGCATGGATCAGTTGCTCCGGGATCTGCGGGCATATACATATGTCTCGACCGCGGGCGGGGAACCACCTCACGAGGTGGATGCTAATGAGACGCTTCGCAAAGTGCTGGCCAATCTGAAGGCCGCGGTTGAAGAGAGCGGCGCCGCCGTGAGCAGCGAACCGCTGCCCAGTGTGCGAGTTCACGAGTTCCAACTCGAGCAGCTGTTTCAGAACCTGATCGGAAATGCGATCCGGTATCGCAGCCCGCAACCGCCTGCCATCGAGGTGGCTGCCGAGCAGCGCGATGGATTCTGGAGGTTCTCGGTTCGCGATAACGGCATCGGCATTGAGCCGCAGTACAAGGAGCAGATCTTTGGAATGTTCAAGCGCCTTCACAGTTCCGCCGACTACCCGGGCACCGGCATGGGTCTGGCAATCTGCCAGCGCATTGTGGAACGCGCCGGAGGCCGCATCTGGGTGGAGTCTGAGCCCGGAAGCGGTTCGACGTTTCTTTTTACACTTCCGGCAAGCGGACACCTTCCCGGCGGCGCCTCAGACCAGAGAAGCGCAACGGACCAATTCCAGCGGTCCGAGTTGGGGGAACCGCTCCGGTGAGCGCTCGATCGCGCCGCGGATGGATTCGAAATCCTCGGGGTTGTTGTGGATCAGGAGCAGCCGCGCCACCAGCGCGGTCGCCGCGATCAGGACGTCGAAGCGCGGAAACGTTGATGGGATAATGCATCAGGTAAGAGCGGAACCAGTTCCGCAGGCTGGCGTCCTCAATGCGACCCAGGATGCTCTCGGTTGGCGTCGAAGAGGAAGGGTCCGTTCCGGGGATAGCGAATCGGCCACAATAGAGAGAGATTGCGGCACTTCGATCCCCTGTTCCGGAACCCTCATCTGGCCACCATCGCCGGGAATTACTGGCGCCGCAATCTGGACCCGCTCCGCTTCCCCATAAAGCCGCGCTGGTTCGATACCGAGCCAGGCGTGCGCGTACTGGTTCACTCGCAGCAGCCCGGCCAGGCGGCCCGCGCGAATGCCATCGTCGTGCACGGGCTGGAAGGATCGTGCGAGGCTGGGTACGCCCAGAGCGTCGCCCAGGCGCTGCTGGAAGACGGATATGCCGCGCACCGGTTTAACATGCGGAGCTGCGGCAATACAGAGGCATACAGCGGCGGCGGTCTCTATCATTCCGGTCAGACCGGAGACCTTCTCTCGGTAGTGCGGCAGCTCAGGCGCGAGAGCGACATCCCCGTAATTCTCACCGGCTTCTCTCTGGGCGGAAACGTGGTGCTCAAGCTGGCCGGCGAGCTGGGCGAGCATGCCAGGGCCGAGGGCATTGACGGCGTGTGCGCCGTGTCCACTCCCATCGATCTGGCCGCCTGCGTGCGGCGGCTGTACGCGCGCGAAAACCGGATTTACGCGAACCGCTTCCTGAAGCGCCTGAAACAGCGGATCGTTACGAAGAACCGGCTCTCTCCTGGCCTCTTCCCCGTAGAGCGCCTTGCTTCCGTGCGCACCGTCTATGACTTCGACGATGTCTTCACAGCGCCCTCGTTCGGCTTCGGCACGGCCGCGAATTACTACGCAACGCAGTCGTCGAACCAATTTCTCGAACGCATCCGCATTCCGGCCCTGCTGATTCAGGCGAAGGACGACCCGATGATTCCGTTCGAAGTCTACGATCATCGCGCGTTCTCCACGAACCCGAATCTGCGTCTGCTGGCGCCGGATCGAGGCGGCCACCTGGGCTTTCTCGCCCGCCGCCGGCCAAGGTTCTGGGTGGACAGCGTTATTGTGGAATGGGCGGGGGAAATCGGGGAACAAACCGCTCCCGAGGCACGTTCTTCATTACAAAGCCCTTCTTCTCATGAAAGGTAACGCCACCATTCGCGAAGCCGCCGCGATCGCGGTCGACTCGCTGCGCGGCAACAAATTACGCAGTTTCCTCACCCTGCTCGGCATCATTCTGGCCACCACCACGCTCATCGCGGTCATGTCCATGATTCACGGCATGGATGTCTACATCGCCGACAACCTGTCCGACATGGGGTCCGATGGCTTTGTTATCGTCCGCATGGCTTTCCTGGGCAATTTCGATCCGAAGAAATTCCTGGAGATGCAGAAGAAGAACCCGCAGCTGAGCGAGGAGGAGTTCAACTTCCTGAAAAGCCATGCCACGCTGCTGCGGGACATCGGCATGGAGGCGAGCCGGCGGAGCGTAAAGGCCCTCTACAACGGGAACAGCATCGACGATATCGAGCTCGACGGCGGCGGCGAGAATTACGGCGTCCTCAACAACGTCGAAATCGCCCAGGGACGCTTCATCACCGATACGGAAGACAAGCGGCGGATTCCGGTGGCCGTGATCGGGCACGACCTGAAAGACCGCTTCTTCCCGGACGTCGATCCCATCGGCAAAATCATCAGGATCGATGGCCGGCAGGTGAAAGTTGTCGGGGTGGCGAAGGCCAAGGGAAGTGTTTTCGGCCAGTCGCAGGACAGCTTCGTACTCATCCCGATCCATCTTTTCTTTGCATACTACGGCTCGCACACGGGCATTAACTACAACGCCAAGACCTTCGACCGGACCATGATCGAGCAGGCCCAGGATCAGGTGCGAATGCTGCTGCGCGCCTACCGGCATCTTCGGCCGAATCAGGATGACACGTTCGCCATGGTGTCTTCCGATGCGCTGCTCACCGCGTGGGATCAGCTGACCGGGGCCATCGCTTCCACCGCAATCGCGGTGGTCTCCATCTTCATGGTGGTGGGCGGCGTGGTGATCATGAATATCATGCTGGCGGTGGTGACTGAGCGTACGCGCGAGATCGGCATCCGCAAGTCCGTGGGCGCGAGGCGCCGAGACATACTCAACCAGTTTCTGGTTGAGTCCTCGCTGCTGTCGGCGTGCGGGGGAGTGGTGGGCATCGTGATCGCGTGGCTGGCAGCGGTGATCGTCCGAAATTTCACGCCGGTGCCGATGAGCGTGCCCATCTCGGCCGTCGTGATCGGCGTGGGCCTGTCGAGCCTGGTTGGGTTATTCTTCGGCATATATCCGGCTCAGCGCGCGGCGAAGCTCGATCCGATTGAAGCGCTGAGGGCAGAACGATGAGGAGCAAAGTTTTCGCGTCCACCATCATGCTCGCGCTGAACACCATCCGCGAGCACAAGATGCGCGCGTTTCTGACGGTGTTGGGCGTGATCATCGGGACCGGCACCATCATCGCGGTCGGCTCGGTGATCACCGGGCTCGACAGCGCCATCACGGGGATCCTGAAGAGCTTCGGCTCGAACAACGCCATCGCGTTCAAATTCCAGTTCGGGTTCCGCGGCCGGCTGACCACGGAAGAGCTGCAGCGCAGGCCCCTGACCTACGAAGATGCGGTGAACATCGAGGAACGCTGTCCGGCCGTGCTGCATGCCAGTCCGTATCTGTTCACGCCGGCGGCTTTCGGTCCTGGCGGCGGCATCGACATCATCCGCTACAAGGGAAACGCAGTCTACAACGCGCAACTCGGCGGCACCGAGGAGTCCTATCAGGTGGGCGGAAGCGCCGAAATCAAAGAGGGCCGCTTCTTCACGGATTTCGAGAACAAGCATCACATGCCCCTGGTGGTAGTGGGCGAGGATGTGCCCAAGGCGCTGTTCAACGGCGAGGATCCGATCGGCAAGTGGGTGGACGTGGATGGCCATCAGTTCCAGATTGTCGGGGTGATGAAGCGCCCATCCACCTCATTCGGCGGCCAGGATGACACGCGTGTTCTGTTCCCGTACTTCACGATGAAGAAATTGTTCCCGATGGCGAGGGAGAACATGATTGTCGTGGCGGCGAAGCCGGGCATGCTGCCCGAGGCCATCGATCAGATGCGAACCGTGCTGCGCATCGACCGCCGCGTCCCCTACGACAAGCCGGACAACTTCTACATCTCCACGTCAGAGGAGTTGATCGAGCGCTTCCACAACATCACGTCGATGGTGGCGCTGGTGATGATCGTGCTCAGCTCGGTGGGGCTGATCGTCGGGGGCATCGGCGTGATGAACATCATGCTGGTCTCAGTGACCGAGCGCACGCGCGAGATCGGGGTCCGCAAGGCGGTGGGGGCGCGCCGCAGTGACATCGTGCTGCAGTTCCTGACCGAGGCGGTGGTGCTGACCGGCCTCGGCGGGCTGATCGGGATGACGCTGGGATGGACCATCGCCACTATTGTCCGGCTGCTGATTCCCGCGCTCCCGACCTCCGTTCCGCTGTGGGCGGCGGCGCTGGGCGTGGCGGTGTCGGTGGGGGTCGGCCTGTTCTTCGGAATCTGGCCGGCCAACAAGGCCGCCCGGCTGGATCCGGTGGAAGCGCTGCGCTACGAGTAGAGCAGGCTTTCAGCCCAATGCCATATAGTTTTCCCGCTTTCGAACACCTGGCCGATGTGGGGCGGGCGCCCTCGCCCGCGGCCGGCGCCCCCGCCGGCCTGCTCCCATACGCGACAACTCTACTCTCCGCGCGGCCAGCGGGGCCGGGGGGCCCCGCGCAGGCCGGGGGGCCTGCCCCACAAAAAGGGACTTCGACTCAGCTCGCCGTCGAAAACTATATGGCATTAGGCTTTCAGCCTGCACGTAACAGTCTGATCGTCAATGCCTGAGTTCTTCGAGTTTTTCGCCGGAGGCGGCATGGCGCGGCTGGGCCTCGGACCTGCCTGGCGGTGCGCCTTTGCCAACGAGATCTGCGAGAAGAAGGCCGCGGCTTATCGCGCGTTCTTCGGTCAGGGTCCCGAGCTGCTGGTGCTCGATGTCGCCGAACTATCGACAGCGGACCTTACCGGCACGCCTGCGCTGGTATGGGCATCGTTTCCCTGCCAGGACCTCTCGCTGGCCGGGGCCGGCGCGGGCCTGAATGGCAGGCGCAGCGGCACATTCAGACCGTTCTGGAATTTGATGCGATCCCTGGGCACGGAGGGCCGTGCGCCGCGTCTGATCGTGCTCGAGAACGTCACCGGCGCGATCACGTCGCACGCCGGCGCCGATTTCGAGACCATCATTGCTTCGTTTGCCGAAGCCGGCTACAGGGCTGGCGCGATGATTGTGGACGCGGTCCGGTTCCTGCCGCAATCCCGCCCACGGCTGTTCATCATCGGTGTTCACGATTGGGCCGATCTTCCTTCGGGTGAGCCCTCAGAAGCATGGCACACGGCTTCCCTCCAAACCGCGCACGCGCGGCTCCCCGAGACCCTGCAACAACGATGGGTCTGGTGGAATCCGCCAATCCCGGACGCACCTGTGCCGGCCTTGCCGGCGCTGTTGGAAGATAATCCGGCCGGCGTCGAATGGCACACTCGGCAGCAGACCGAGCGCCTGATCGCCCTCATGTCCCCGCTGCACCGGCGGAAGCTGGAGCACGCCATGAGCCTCGGGCGGCGCGCGATCGGCACGGTGTATAAGCGCACGCGCCAGGGCGCCCAGCAAGCCGAGGTGCGGTTCGATCAGGTTTCCGGGTGCCTGCGTACGCCTGCCGGCGGTTCCAGCCGTCAGACCGTCCTCATCGTGGAAGGCGAGCGCGTCCGCTCCCGGCTGCTTTCACCACGCGAAGCGGCGCGACTGATGGGCGTCCCCGATTCGTACCCGCTGCCGGCGAACTATAACGAGGCTTACCATCTGTTCGGCGACGGGCTCGCCGTGCCGGTAGTGAGCTGGCTCAGCGAGCACATCCTCCTGCCGCTGGCCCACGGCTCTGACGTTTGTGGGGCGGGCGCGTCGCCTGCGGCCGACGCCCCGTCGGCCTGCTCGGTGGGCCAGACCAGGCGGGCGAGGCGCCCGCCGCAGGCCGGGGGCCTGCCCCACCACGCGTAACCTCCCGATAGTTCACGCGTCAATGCTCTCATGCATCGAGCACTCCTCCTCACGATTGCTGTCTTTACCGCCGGTCTCAGCCTGGCCGGTCCGGAGACCACCGGCAGGGCGCAGGGGAATCCCCAGGCGCCGGTGCGAATCGACCTCTACAGCGATTACCAGTGTCCCGCCTGCAAGCTCTTCCACGATCAGACGCTCAGTCAGGTCACGACGGCCTACGTGAGAACCGGCAAGGTGTATCTGGTCCATCACGAATACCCGTTGCCCATCCACGCGCACGCTCGTGAGGCGGCCTGCCTGGCGCTGGCTTCCTGCGCCGTCGGCAGGTACGAGCAGGTAAGCGATCAGCTCTTCCGCACGCAGGACTCGTGGTCGAAGGACGGCAACGTCGCCGCTGCCGCGTGCAGCATCCTGGATCCGGCCGATGCAAAGAAGGTGCGCGCGCTCGCCACGTCGCCCGAGACGGAGAAGCAACTCGAGGAGGACGTCCGCGATGGACACAACGAGAGCGTCAACGGCACGCCCACCATGATCATCACGAAGATGATGCGGCGCTGGCCGGTGGTCGGGCCGGTGAGCTATGCGGTGCTGAGCCGGTTCCTGGACAGCATTCTGAACTGACATGAAGTCCTGGACAACTCTGATCCTGCGGCTCGTTCTGGGCGCGGTGTTCTGCTACGCGGCCTGGACCAAGCTGCGCCAGCCGTGGCTGGTGTTTGCCATGTCCATAGATGCCTATCGCCTGCTGCCGTCCTGGGCTGTGTTCAGCGTTGCCCGCACGCTGCCGTGGATCGAGCTAACCGTGGGTATGCTGCTGCTGACCGGGTGGCTGCTGCGCTGGTTCGCGCCCGCAACCACGCTGCTGCTGACCGTCTTCTATGCCGCCATGTTTCGCGCGTGGGGCGCCGGAGGGGGAATCGACTGCGGCTGTTTCGGCGTTGGGGAACAGGTGAGTTCGCTAACGCTGACGCGCGATGGCCTGCTGCTGGCGGGATCGATAATCCTGACCATAATCGCGTTGCGACGCAAGCTCACTGCTCCGGCAGGCTCCGTGCCAGCGCCGCCAGCGTCTCCTGATTCGGTTTGTAATTAGAATACGTCTCGTCGTCGGTGGAGTTCTCGTTGAACAGTCCCAGAACCGACGCGTGCACTTGCGTATTGAAGTGCATGGGGAACCAGTGGCCGTCGGGGCCCGGAGCCTGGTTGAGCTCGAACCTCGTGCCCGGACCGACCTTCGCGATGAACATTCCGAACTCGACCGGCCGGAACACCTCCGCCTCCACCTTCACCCACTGATACGTCTGCTTGTCAATCCAGAGACGCCCCTTCATCCCCGTGAGCACCCGCGTCTCGCGGCTGTGCGGCACGTAGTCCGGATCAGGCAGGGCGTCCAGAACATAGACCGGATGCCCGTACAGCGTTGTTTCGCCTGCAAGCGTGTACTTCAGCGCCTTCGTCATCTCGGCCATCAGCGCGTGGTCCTGGTGCCGTTCCTTCTGGTATTCCTCGATTCTTTTTTGCCGTCGCTCCGGCGACTGTTTGCCCCAGTGCCGTATCGCGTGCGCCAGCTTCCGCTGTTCGATCGCGTCCTGTTCCCTGGAAAGCGCGTGGCCGTCGATGGACATCAACCGCTCGTATGGCGATCCGTCGATCATGATCACCTGATATGTCTTTTGCTCCGCCGGGTTGTCACGCTTGCTGGTGACGTCGTGCTCGGTGAACGAATAGCCGGGGGCGGCGTTCCAGTCCGCTTCGTTAGCGACCAGCGAGCGCTGGATGATCTGTTCGGCGGTCGGCGTGTCCGCCAGCGAGGCGATCGGAAACGCGACCGCGATCAGGATCGTGCAGCGCAACGCAGCTACAACCATACGCCCTAAACATATTAGCAATTGGCCAGCCACAATTGAATTCAGCGGGAACGCCTGCTGTACAGGGATCCAGGTCAGCCAAAGCCGGACATTTATCTGCAACGAATACAGCCGGCGCTGTAGTTACTTCCATGTGACCGTGCTCGGCAGCCTCGGTTGCGCGTCTCAAAAAGAGATGGCCCGGCGCCGAGGAACATGGGATGTGATCGTGGTTGGCGATTTCTTCATGGACATCGTCATGAGCGATTTCTATCGTCTTCCGCAGCTCGGCGAAGAGGCTTTTGCGCGCAAGCTCCGCCACGAAATCGGCGGCGGCGCGGCCATCACTGCGTGCGGCCTCGCCCGGCTCGGCGTGAACGTCGCCGTGCTCGGCGTAGTGGGACGCGAGGACGGCATGTGGATCGTCAAGCGTCTGATCGCGGCCGGAGTGAACGCCACCGCCCTCGAGCACCACCCCAGTGAGCCGAGCGGCGTGACGGTCAGCGTTTCCACTCCCGAAGACCGCGCGTTCTTCACCTATTACGGCGCCAACGAGCGCCTACCCGAACTCCTGAAGCGTCCCGAGACCCGCGAATTGCTCGCCACCGCCAGGCACGTTCACTTCGCCTGCGGCCCCGATCCGGTCCTGGATTTTGGACTTTTCGAGGAACTGCATGGCGCCGGCTGCCGCCTGTCGCTGGACGTGGGCTGGCACGAGACCTGGCTCGCCGACCCGCGCAACCTGGATATGCTTCGTGAGTGCGATATGTTCTTCCCCAATGAACGCGAGGGCGAGCTGCTCACCGGCGAATCCGACCCGCACCTGATGCTCGGCTCTCTGGAGCGCAACGGCGTGCACTCGGCCGCGCTCAAGCTTGGCGCCTCAGGCGCGAAGCTGCTCATGGACCAACGCGTGTGGTCGGTGGCGCCATATCCCGTCGCCCCCGTGGACACGACGGGCGCCGGAGATTGCTTCGATGCCGGCTTCATCTATGAATGGCTGCGCGGCCGCGATCCGGAAGAGTGCCTGCAAACAGCAGCGATCTGCGGGGCGCTGTCCACGCGCGCTATGGGCGGCATCGAGGCGTTCCCGACCGTGGACGAGCTGAACGAGGCTCTGGAGGAGGTGCGCGCGTGAGCGCCGCGCGCAAGGTCACGGTTCTGGGAGGAGGCGGCGCGCGCATGCCGCTGCTGATCCACGGCCTGGCGGAGGCGAACGCGACGCTGGGCGTCACGGACCTGGCGCTCTACGACACCGATCCCGCCCGGGCGGAAATCACGGCGGCGCTCGGACGCGAGATCGTACGCGGGCTGCGCACGGAGATTCGCATCGAGGTTCCAGCAGACGCCGAGAGCGCCATCGAAGGCGCCGCGTTCGTGCTGAGCAGCTTCCGTCAGGGCGGCATCGAGGCGCGGGCCCGCGACGAGCGCGTCATTATCGAGCACGGCTATGTGGGACAGGAGACCACTGGACCGGGCGGCCTCGCCATGGCGCTGCGCACCATTCCCGTGGCGCTGGACCATGCGCGGCTGGTGGAGCGCCTGGCCCCGGATGCCTGGCTGATCAACTTCACCAACCCGGCCGGCCTCATCACGCAGGCGCTCACCCAACATTCGCGCGCGCGCGTGGTGGGGATCTGCGACACGCCGAGTGAGCTGTTCCACCGAATCGCATCCGCGCTCGGCGAACCCGTCGAGGAGATGGAGTTCCGCTACGCCGGCCTGAATCATCTGGGTTGGGTGGAGAACGTGCTCGTGCGCGATGAGAACGTCACCGCACGCCTGCTCAGCGACGACGAGATGCTGTTGCGGCTCTACCCCGCGCGCCTGTTCGAGCCGGACATGATCCGGACGCTGGGACTCATCCCCACCGAGTATCTGTTCTTCTATTACGGCCGGAGCCGCGCATATCGGAATCAGCGCCAGGCAGGCGCCAGCCGCGGTGAAGAGCTCGTAAGACTGAACAGGGAGCTGTTCGCAGCGCTCGGGCGCGAGGTGGCGCGCGGCAATCCGCAGGCGGCGATTCGCATCTACAAGGACTATCTGAACGCACGGAATGCCAGCTATATGAGGCTGGAAGCGCACGCGGAATCCGCGCTCGCGCAGGGGTCGCACGACTGGGACCCGTTCCAGGGCGCCACCGGTTATCACCGCATCGCCATCGACGTGATGGCGGGCCTCTCCGACGAACCGCGCTCCGTGGTGGTGAACGTCCGCAATGGCGACGCCATCGACGATCTCGAGGCTGACGATGTCGTTGAGGTTCCCGCGCAGATCGGCCATGACGGCCCCGTGCCGGTTCCGGTGGGTCCCCTTCCGGAAACGGTGAACGGTCTGGTGTTGGCCGTGAAGGCCTACGAGCGCCTGGCCATCCGCGCGGCAGTGGAGCGGTCGATGGACTTGGCGCGCCTCGCGCTGCTGATGCTGCCTATCGTGGGCGAATGGGACCGCGCGACCGATCTGCTGGAGGCTCTGGTGGCCGGCGACCCGGTCAACCTGGGTTATCTCAAGACCGTGTAGTACACATGCCATCATGTAACCGCTCCTCTGAAAATGTAGCTTCGCCTCCCCGTGGGGCAGACGATCGGTTTTTGTCGTCTGCCATTGCCGGGGCATTCGAAGAGGCAGACGACATAAACCGATCGTCTGCCCCACGGAGCCAAAGCTTCGAGGGCTGAGGCTATGGTGCACTCGATACAATAGTCATCCATGCACCGACGAGACTTCCTTCGGGTGGCCGGAGCGGCGACCCTTGCGGGCGCATTCAGGGCCGGCGCCGACAGCGTGCCGGTCAAGCTCGGCATCGACCTGTTCAGCCTGCGCTCCTCCAACTGGACCCCGTTCCAGTTCCTCGACTACTGCTCGGGCCAGGGCGCGAAGGTGGTCCACTTCTCGGAGGTCCGCTTCATCGGCGGGCTCGAACCCGATAACCTGCGCCGCGTTCGCGAGCACGCCGAGCGGCTGGGCATCGAGATCGAGATCGGCATGCTGTCCATCTGCCCCACGTCGAAGATGTTCAAGCCCGAGCAGGGGACGGCGGAACAGCAGCTCTCGCGCATGATCGATTCCGCTCACATCGTCGGATCGCACATCGTGCGCTGCGTGCTGGGCAGCGCCGACGACCGGCATACCGCGCCGCTTGCGCAGCACATCGAGAACACGGTGGCCGTACTGAAGCAGGTCCGCTCTCGTGCGCTCGACAACAACATCAAAATCGCCGTGGAGAATCACGCGGGCGATATGCAGGCATTCGAGATGAAGATGCTGATCGAGGAAGCCGGGCGCGATTTCGTCGGCTCGTGTCTCGATTCCGGAAACCCGCTGTGGACGCTGGAAGACCCGCGCGTCACGCTGGAGACGCTCCATCCGTATGTGCTCACCAGCCATGTCCGCGACAGCGCCGTCTGGCTTGTGCCCGAAGGCGCCGCGGTGAGCTGGGTGCGCATGGGCGAGGGCAACGTCGGGATTGAATCGTATGTGCGCAAATACGCCGAGTTGTGTCCCGGGCGCGCGCTCTCGATGGAGTCCATTGTCTTCGGACCGCGCATGTTCCCGTATCGCGATCCAAAGTTCTGGGATGCCTACCGCGACGTGCCCGCCTGGGAGTTCGAGCGCTTCGTCGAGATCGCCGAGCGGGGCAAGCCGCGGCCGGCCGTGCCGTGGAAAGCCGACCCCGTGGCCGAGCGTGCGGATCTGGAGGCGAGCCTGCGGCAAACCCGCGCATGGCTCGGCATCCCGCGAAATGCAGGCTAAAAGCCTCCTCTACTCCGTCAACTCCGCCGTCATCGTGGCGCCGCCCATCTCGGGTATTGACGCCTGGTATTTCACCACCTTGCGGCTCGGCTTATCGATCCAGTAGGTCACTCCGCCGGGGCTGCCGTCGGCGGGCGTTGTGTCCACCTTGAACGCGTCGAATGTGCCCGCAGCCACCTTAACGCTTTCCGCGCCCGATACCTTCAACTGCATCACCTTCTCCTTCTGCTTCTGCACGTCGAAGTTGCGAAAGACGGTGGTGTAGCCGTCGGCCAGTGGAAGGCACGCGATCACGTTGCCCGTACTTGCGCCATCCGCGAACAGCGGACCGCCCAGATCCGCCGCCACCGGCTTCGACTGGCCGTTCATGGTCATGTTGCCGGAAACCTTGTTCCCGCTGACCGCCAGATCGATGGTCACCGGCCCCTGCTTTACGGTCCGCTTCAGCAGCACCAGGCTCTTTCCATCCAGGGTGGTCGCGTCCACCATGTCGCCCATCGGGGTTGCCACGGTTTCGGTCACCAGGTAGCCGGCATCATCGTTTTTGACGACATCGGCCAGCTTCAGCTTCATGGACTGGCCACCCATCGACAGCGTGGCATCGTATTTCCAGGAACCGGTCTGGAGCGCCCCCGTTATGGCCGGTACGCCGACCGAAGACGCGTCAACCTTCTTCGCCAGCACAACGGTTTTCGGATCGACGCTGATCTCCTTCAGCCGCGCCGTGACTTCGGGCGTGCCGCCCTCTTCACAGCGTCCGCCCAGATGCTCGGCCAGGAACTTCTCGGCCGCCATCATCATGGCCAGGTTGTTCACCGGCCGCGCAAAGCCATGGCCTTCATCGGGGGCCAGCAGATACTCCACCGGGAATCCCCGGTCGCGCAGCGCAATAACGATGCGCTCCGATTCGGACCTGTTCACGCGGGGATCGTTGGCGCCCTGCACGACCATGAGCGGCGTGCGGATTTTCGCGGCAGAGTTCAGCGGCGACTGCCGCGTGAGTTGCGCCTTGCCCTCCGGCGTGCGCGGATCGCCCATGCGCTTGTAGAACATCACGCGCGCGGCTTCCCAGTACGGTGGAATGGATTCCATGAGCGTGATCAGATTCGAGGGCCCGACGATGGACACGGCCGCGGCGTACAGATCGGGCGTGAAGGCGACGCCGGCAAGCGTGGCGTAACCGCCGTAGGAACCGCCCATGATGCCCACGCGCTTCGGATCGGCGATGCCTTTGGACACCAGATACTTTACGCCCCATGTGACATCGTCCTGCATGCGGTCGCCCCACTGCAGATTGCCGGCGTTGAGGAAATCCTTGCCATAGCCGGTTGAGCCCCGGAAATTCGGCCCGAGTACCGCATATCCGCGATTGGCCAGGAACTGCGCCATGGTGTTGTAGCGCCACTCATCGCGCCCCCACGGCCCACCGTGCGGAAAGAGTATGGCGGGGAGATTTTTCGCCGGCACGCCCTTCGGCAGCGTGAGATAAGCGGGGATTTCGCGGCCGTCCGAGGACGGGTACGTCACCGGCTCCATCTTCGCCAGGTACTCGCGCGGTAGCTTTTCGCGGATGCGATACTGCAGCGTGAGCTTCTTCGTGTCGCGGTTGAACAGGTACGTCTCGCCGGGTTCCGTATCGCTCCAGGCCGAGACCAGCCACAACCGCTCATCCTTTGTCTTCGAAACCGGCGTGATCTCCTTGCCGCCCAGCTTCGCGCGAATCAGCTTGTAATCCGCTTCGATCGACTTATCGCGGAAATAGTAGCGCGGCTTCTCGTCGTCATAGACGGTGGCCAACAGCTCGTCCGTGAGATCCGAGAAGTTCGCATTATCCAGATCGACGCGATTCTTCGGGTCGGACTCCACCACTTCTTCGTTACCTGTGGCGACATCCAGCAGCGACAAGTGAATCAGGTTGCCTTCGCCGTGGTTCGACTGGAGGTAAACGCGCTTGCCGTCCTTATGGAAGTGGATGGGTGCGCAGGTCTCGAATACATCGCAGGAATAGATCTTCTTAAAGCCGCCCGGATCCGTCCGCAGGATCTCGGTGTCGCCATTCTCGGCGGAACGCACGGCCAGCCGAAGCTGGCCGGCGTTATCGAACACCCACGCTTCCACGCGATCGGAGTTCTTCCGCAGCAGCGTTCGCTCGCCGGTGGAGATCTTTACCTTGTAGAGATCGTGCCAGGCCTTGTCGCGATCGTTCAGGCCGACATAGATGGTGTCGGGATCGGTCTTTGGCAGATCGTAAATGGCTGCGCGGACGCCCTTCGCCTCGGTCAGGTTGCGTGGTTTCGGCACGTTGGCAGCGTCCTTCGCCTGCGCGGGATCGACGGCGAAGACATTGAAGTTCTCGTCGCCGAGCTGGTCCTGAACAAACAGGATGTATTTGCCGTCACGTGTCCAGAAATAGCCGGGAATGGGGCGCTTCGTATCGTTGGTGATCGGCTTTGCCGCGTCGAACGGTTCTTCGGCGCCCTTTACCCAGATATTCCGGGTGCCGTTGAGCGGCTTCATGAAGGCGATGTACTTGCCGTCCGGTGAGATCTGCGCGCCGGTAATTTCGGGATCGCCGAAGAACAGTTCGCGGTCGAGAACCGGCGGCTGCTGGCCCACCGCGCAGAGCGGTAGCAGAAGGAGAAAAGCGGGGAGGAAACGCATGGTATTCGTCAACGATTGTGGCGCTCGGCGCGCGCCGAGTCAACCGGGCAGGGGCGGCGATAGTGGAGCAGGCCTTCAGCCTGCAGGCCCGGGGGCTGTCGCTGTAAGAAAACAAGTGCAGGCTAAAAGCCTGCTCTACTGGAGCCGTAAACAGGTTAGTGCGATGTCAGTTGCGGCAAGCCAGGTGAAACACCTGCGAGAGTGGACGGTCGCGGCGGCGCCGCGGGCGAGTCGGCCTCCTTCAGACGCAGCGCCGCGTAGGGCCCCAGCACCTCGCGCTCATGTTTCAGGAGCGTCAGGATCGCCGACAGATACAGAAGAACAACCGCGAGATCCGCCATTGCCGGCAAGGGTATGCGAATGATGATGCCCTCCTGCGCGAGCATGCGGAAGCAGGTGACGATTCCGCACGCGCCAAGCACAATGCCTATGAAGCGGACTCTGCGGCCATACGCCCGATGAACTAGCCGTATGCACAGGAAACTCACCACCAGCGAGAGCGCGAAAGTCAACCCGATGAGCGGATGGGCATTCAGAAAAAACATGTTTCTGCCACCTTCGAACACGTCTTTGAAAGAAAAGAATGCCATCGGCAGAGCCGCGCCGCAATGGATCCAACTGGCTAAGTTATAAATTTAACCTGTACTTATGGACTAATGTGCGGGTCAGCCCCCATCCCTCTGCCCCGGCGCTTGACAGGTTCGCTATCATCCAGGTCAGGTCCCCGGAGAGCCGTACATGCCCAGGCCTGTTTTGTTAACAATCGATGACGATCCGGAGGTGCTGAAAAGCATCGAGCGCGACCTGCGCAAACACTACGCCGAGAACTACCGCATTCTGACGGCCGGCTCGGGCCAGGCCGCTCTCGATCTGATCAAACGGCTCGACGCGCGTAATGAACCAATTGCGCTCTTTCTGGTGGATCACCGGATGCCACAGATGAACGGCATCGAGTTCCTGGCGCAGGCCATGCGCACGCACCCCGAGCCGAAACGCGTCCTGCTCACGGCCTATGCCGACACCGACGCGGCCATTCGGGCCATTAACGAGGTCAAGCTCAACCACTACCTGCTGAAGCCCTGGGACCCGCCGGAGCAGCACCTATACCCCGTCCTGGACGATCTGCTGGGCAACTGGAAGGAGTCGTACCGGCCACCCTTCGAAGGCATCCGCGTGCTCGGCACCCGCTGGTCTTCGAAATCCTATGAGATGCGCGATTTCCTGGCGCGCAACCAGGTACCTTATCAATGGCTGGACGCCGAGGCCGCCAGCGGCGACGGCGAAGGCCGCCGCATCGTGGATTCCATGCAGGGCGCCGACGTCAGGCTTCCCATCGTGATGCTGCCCGATGGCGAAAAGCTGATTCAGCCCTCCACCGGCGAGGTGGCCGCGCGCATCGGCCTGCAGACAAAGACGCAAACCGATTTCCACGACGTGGTGATCCTCGGCGGCGGTCCCGCGGGGCTGGCCGCTGCCGTCTACGGCGCATCGGAGGGCCTGAGCACCGTGGTTGTCGAACGCGAAGCGCCCGGCGGCCAGGCGGGCCTCAGCTCCGCCATCGAGAATTATCTCGGCTTTCCGGCCGGACTCACGCGGCGCCGATCTGGCGAATCGCGCAGTCATCCAGGCGCGCCGCTTCGGGGCCGAGATCCTCGCGCCCCAGGAGGCGACGGCCCTGCGCGTCGACGGACCTTACCGGTACATAACGCTCCTCGACGGCAGCACGCTCGCCTGCCATGCGCTGGTCATCGCCACCGGCGTGCAGTGGCGAAAGCTCGACATTCCGGGAGTCGACCGCCTTACCGGCGCGGGCGTCTACTACGGCGCGGGTTCCACCGAGGCCGCTTCCTGCCGCGATGAGGATGTCTACGTCATCGGGGGCGCCAACTCCGCGGGACAGGCCGCCATGAACTTCTCCCGCTGCGCGCGCCGCGTGATCATGCTGGTCCGGGGTGAATCCCTGAGCTCATCCATGTCGAAATACCTTATCGACGAGATCGCGCGCCAGGAGAACATTACGGTGCAAACGCGTTCCTGCGTGGTGGAGGCGCACGGCGAGGAACGCCTCGAGAGCATCACTGTGCAATGCGACGCCACCAACAGCGTCGAAACCGTGCCCGCCACCGCCATGTTCATCTTCATCGGCGCGGAGCCGCGCACCGACTGGCTGAACGGGACCGTGGAGCGCGATGAGAAGGGCTTCATTCTGACCGGCAACGATCTGGTTCGCGGCGACAGGCGCCCGCAATCCTGGACGCTCGAGCGCGATCCTGAGCTGCTCGAAACCAGCGTGCCCGGCGTCTTTGCGGTGGGCGATGTACGGCACGGCTCGGTGAAGCGCGTCGCCTCCAGCGTTGGCGAAGGCTCCATTGCCATCCAGTTCGTCCACCAGTACCTGAGTGGAGCGCTGGCATGAGTGCGCTGGCGACGGACCTCCGCGCAATTGCGGTATTCGCCGATCTGCCGGATGAAAGCCTGGCATGGCTCACCGCCCACATGCAGGAGCGAACGCTCGCGCCCGGGGAATTGTATGGCCACGAAGGCGATCCTGCCGAGAACATGATCGTGGTGCTCGAAGGCGCGATACGCGGCAGTCATGAGAACGGTCGCGATGACGGCCGCGTATATATGGCTCGCGCCGGCCAGGTGACCGGGCTGCTGCCGTTCTCGCGCCTTCGCAATCTTCCGCTCACCACGCGCGCCATCGAGCCAACGCGCATTGCGCTGCTGCATCGCGATCATTTCGAAGAAATGGGACGGCGGATTCCCGAGCTGCAGGAGCGGCTTGTGTCCGTGATGGCCGACCGCATTCGCGAAGTCACCGCCGCCGACCAGCAGCGCGACAAGCTGATGGCTCTGGGGAAACTCTCCGCCGGACTCGCCCACGAGCTGAACAACCCGGCCTCGGCCGCCCGGCGCTCGGCGGAAACTCTGCGCGAGGCGGTGGAGCGGCTCCGCTGCGCCAATGTTCAGCTCGACGCGCTTCCGCTCACCCCGGACCAGCGGCAAAGCCTCTCGTCGCTCGAACATGAGACGGCGCAGACGCAATCCGCGGACGAGGCGGGAGACACGCTCGACCGCAGCGATGCCGAGGAGCGGCTCGGAGGCTGGCTCCAGAAGCATCGGATTGAGCGCGCCTGGGAGCTTGCCGGAGACCTCGCCGAGGCGGGCTGCGACGAGAGCTGCCTGAACAAGCTGTCGGCAACATTTCCGCCGGGCGTGCTGGCTCCCGTTCTCAACCGTTTTGCCGCAACGGGAACCATCAACCGGCTGGTGGATGAGATCCTGAACAGCACGGCGCGCATCTCCGATCTGGTTCACGCCATAAAAGAATACTCGTACATGGACCAGATGCCCGAACAGGAGATGGACGTGCATCAGGGCCTCGATAACACGCTGCTGATTCTGAAGCATCGCTGGAAAACCCGGATCTCGGTGAAGCGCGAATACGACCGCGACATCCCGCACATCTGCGCGAAGGGCAGCGAGCTCAACCAGGTGTGGACCAACCTCATCGACAACGCGATCGACGCGATTGAAAGCGACCCGGCGCTGAACGGCCGGGGCGAGATCCGCATCCGCACGGCGCGGGAAGGCCGCAATGCGCTGGTCGAAATCATCGATAACGGTCCGGGGATTCCGGCCGACATCCAGTCGCGCATCTTCGAGCCATTCTTCACGACCAAGGCTGTGGGCCAGGGAACCGGACTCGGGCTCGATACGGCATATCGGATCGTGCGAAACCATCACGGCGAGATCCGGCTGAACTCAAAGCCGGGCGATACGCGGTTCCAGGTCCGCCTGCCGCTCGCCGGCAACGGAGGAGGAGAACAATGAAGACTTGTGAACACCTGCAGCATGCCCACGACGTCAAACCCAACAGCACCGGGTGCGAGGAGTGCCTGAAAATGGGCGACACCTGGGTGCACCTGCGCCTGTGCCTCACGTGCGGCCACGTCGGCTGCTGCGATTCCTCGAAAAACAAGCACGCCACGAAGCACTACCATGGCAACAAACATCCAGTGATCCGCTCCTTCCAGCCCGGCGAGGCCTGGCGGTGGTGTTACGTCGACGAGCTGTACGTCGAGTAAGCCGGCCACCGGGGTCACAACGCCTTCACTCTTTCGAATTGCGCACTTGACGGCCAACCTGCGCGCTCGGGCGATGCACTCAGGTTCTGAGCAATCCATCCGATTTCCGCAGCCGGCTCGGCCGGTTTACCGTTCCTCCATTCGTCTTCGATCCCGCGAAGCGCAGTGAAAAGTGGGGACTGCCGCGGGCCGACAACGAGCCCGGCGATTACATCGTCGAGCTGAACCTTGCGTTCGAAGGCGGCCTCGAAGAAGCGGCGCGGGGCTTCGGCAGGCTGCACGTGGAAGCGCTGGGCGGCGATGCGGCGGAGCGTCCGCCGGTGTTCATCTCCAGGAGCTATTACCGCTGCCGCCTCACGGCGCGGGAAATCGCCGATCTGGGTGCCCGCGATGAACGCCGGACCGATCCGCGGCGCCGCCTGATCTACAAAATCTGGCCGGACTTTCCGGTGCAGGCACTGATGGACCGTTCCACCTGCACCATCAAAGCGGACGCCGCCGTCCGGGCGTACAACGCCACCGGCGAAGGCATTGTCTGGGCGGTCATCGATTCCGGTATAGACGCATCGCACATCCATTTCGGGTTTCGCAATACGTTGCTCGATCCCGTGGTGGCCCGCCTGCACCGCGATTTCACGCGCGCGGTTCCGTCCATCGATTCGGCGCTCACGGACGACTACGGACACGGTACGCACGTCGCCGGAATCATCGCCGGCGAGCTGGACAGTTCGCTCGTCGCGGGCCGGGATTTCCGCGTTTTCGAGCGTACCTTCAAAGCCGGACCCGATGGCCGGTCGCACACGCTGACCGTTGAACCCCGCGCGGCGATCGCCCGCCACCTGCACGGCGTTGCTCCGCAATGCAAACTCGTCAGCCTGAAGGTGCTGGATGAAAACGGCAGAGGGTCCACCAGCAACATCATGCTGGCGCTGCGCTATATCCGCGAAGAGCTCAACGCCGATCCGAAGATGCCGCGCGTTCACGGCGTGAACCTGAGCCTCGGCTACGAGTTCGATGCGGAGATGTTCGCGTGCGGCCAGAGCCCGCTCTGCGTGGAGGTGGATTCTCTGGTGAAGGCCGGCGTGGCGGTGGTGGTGGCGGCAGGCAATACCGGATACGCGCAGGTGAGTGCTTTCGACCGGTGCGCGAACGTCGGCCTGTCGAACAGCATCAACGACCCGGGGAACGCAGACCTCGCCATCACTGTCGGCGCGACCCATCGCGATTCTCCGCACCGCTACGGAGTCTCGTTCTTCTCCTCGAAGGGACCCACCGGCGATGGCCGCCTCAAACCGGATCTGGTGGCCCCCGGCGAACGCATCACCTCCGCCGCCGCGCCATGTCAGTTCCGCCGCGAGGGCATCCCGGCGTCCGAGGAAGGCTTGCCCGCCTACATGGACGACTCGGGCACCAGCATGGCGGCCGCGCATGTGTCCGGCGCCATTGCCGCGTTCCTGTCGATACGGCGCGAGTACATCCAGCGCCCCGAAGAGGTGAAGCGGATTTTCATGAAGAGCGCGACGCGGCTCGGGCGCGAACGCTATTTCGAGGGACACGGGCTGGTCGATCTGATGCGGGCAATTCAGTCGGTTTAAAAGTTATGCCTTCTACACTCGCCGGATTTCCGTTCTGGCCTTTCGAGTTCGGTGCATCGGGGACACCTTTCTTCGACGCGGGCGCCGCAATCGCCGGAGTGGCCGCGGCAGGTGTGGCCAACCTCTTTGTCTTCGCGCACGGCTGGAACAGCGACCCAGCCATGGCCATGGATCTCTTCACCCGCTTCTTCGGCGAATTTCGGACGGTGCTCGGTGAGCGGTCCACGGCCAGGATCGGTGTGGCGGGCGTCTTCTGGCCCTCCCTTCTGTTTCCGGACGCCGTGAGCGTAAGCGACGAGTGCGGCGGTGGCGCGGCAGCGACCAGCGACTGGTTCGCAAAGCCGTGGGACGCGGCGAAGAACGCTCTGCGCTGCGCCACTTACTGGGAGATGAAGAGCCGCGCGGGGGTTGTCGGCAAAGCCGGCCTGGGCCCGCTCCTGGCAGGAATCCGCGCGGCTGCGCCCGCGATGAGGGTTCATCTGATCGGGCATTCGTTCGGAGCCCGGCTCGTTTCGTGCGCGCTCGCCGGTCTACCCGATGCCCTCACCGGGACTGCCTCGCCAGTGAAATCGCTGTTCCTCATCCAGGGCGCCTTCTCGCATTTCGCCTTCGCCGAAGCGCTCCCGTTCGACCGCGCGCGAAAGGGCGAGCTCGCCGGCATGGCCAAGCGCGTGGACGGCCCTCTGCTCACGACGTTTTCGTCGAAGGACCTCGCGGTGGGCCACGCCTACCCGATCGCTTCTGTTCTGGCTGGACAGGATGCGGCGGCGGCCAGAGACCTGATGTATCGCTGGCAGGGCATGGGCCACGATGGCGCTCAGGCGGTGGACGCGGCTGTCGCGCTGCTGGGTCCTGCCGGCATGAAGTATCCGTTCCGGCCGGGCGAGTGGCTGAATCTGGACGCCAACCACGTCATTGTCAATGGCGCGCCGCCGTCGGGCGCGCATGGCGACATAGTCCATCCCGAAATCGCGTGGGCCGCTCTGGCGGCCGCGGGAATTGCATAATCGTTTCCACGAAATGCCGTCGTTGTTCGTCATATTGGCATGATTTCCCGCCGATCGGGTCTGCTGCCGCTCTTGCTCGCGCTGGCGCCTGCGTGTCATGCGCAGGACGACGCCATCGCGATCCTGAAACAGGCCGCCGAAACCCAGGGAAAACTGAAGAACTGGCGCATTGATGAAGAAATAGACGGCGAGCGTTCGAGCGAGATGCAGCATTCGTGGTCGAGAGAGCGGCAGAGCTTCGCCATTACCGGCGATAACAAGGTGCGTTTCGAGTATAAAGGCGAGGCGTTCTGGTATATCGTCGTTTCCGACGGAAAGACCCTCTGGCGCGCGGCGCCGTACCTGCGGCAGTGGTCGCGAACGCCGGTGAACGCACCGCTCGCCGAGATGAAGGGCGGAGGTGAGGACGGACGCCGAGCGCTGACGTGGATGCAGTCGTTCCTGAAAGCCCCGACGGCGATGACCGACGGTATCCGCCGGGCGGAGATCGTCAGGGAAGAACCTTTGGAGGTGGGTGGAGTGCCATACGATTGTACGGTGGTCAGGGCCGACTACGACGCGCCACACACCACAGGCATCCGCAGCATCTCCCGCACGTTCTGGATAGATAAGGCGCGGCATCTCGTGCTGCGCGAGGATTCGGTTACGGGCGGCTACCTGTCCCAGCTCATGACGCCTTTTCAGGAATCGGAGAGCCGGCGGACCAGGCGCGTCACATTTCTGTCGATCGACCAGCCGATGGTCGATAGCGTGTTCACGTATACTGCGCCTGCGAATTTCCGCGAAGTCGCTGTTCTGGAACGCGAGTCGCCACGCCACGCTACGGAGATGACCGGCAAACCGGCCCCCGATCTGAAGCTCGATACGCTGGACGGCAAGCCGGTCAGCCTGGCCGATTACCGCGGCAGGACGGTACTGCTCGATTTCTGGGCGACGTGGTGCGAGCCCTGCCGCGAATCGATGCCTGCCATGGCGAAATTGTACGGCGAAATCAAAACCCAGAACGCTGTGCTCATTGGCATCGACGATGACGAGGAGACGGCAACGCCGCGGACCTGGCTGAAGGAGCGCGGCTACGACTGGCTGAACCTGTTCGGCGGCGCGAAAACGGGCGCGCGCGATGCTTACAGGGTGGATGGAGTGCCGACGTTCGTCGTCATCGACGCTAAGGGAATTATTCAGGCGTATCAGGTGGGCAGCGGGCCGCAGACGGACAAGGCGATTCGAGACGCCCTGCGGAAACAGGGTATCCAATTGGCCGAGTAGCCGATCATAACGGCAATTCCTCCGGCGATTGATACCCGTGCTGCTCACGGCCGATTTTGCCGTCGTACTTCACTGACATCCTGAACATCTCCACGCGGCCGTCGGCGGCATATGGACGGCAGCGCTGGCGCAGTTCCTGTTGGCCGCGGCTTCGAGCGGCTGAAATCCGCGCGCGATCTCCAGGTGCCGCTCGAGCACCTCCGGCGTGTCCACGCCGCTGATGGTCACCGCAACCGGCAGGCTCATGGCGTAGCTGAGCGCCGCCACCGGCGTCACCGCTCCCTTACGCAGCATCTCGCCGCTTCCACCGAAGCTCTTCATCCCGAGCGGCGCAATCCCGCGGCGGGTCAGTTCGGGAAGCACCTGCTGCTCGAAGCTGCGGAACGTGGCGTCGAAACAGTTGAGCGGCATCTGCACCGTGTCGAACGAAAAATCGTGAGCAGTGCCGACACGACATGCTGATCCCGGAGTTGCATGTACTCATGGACGCTGGGTGATAGGGGCCGATTACGCCCGGGCCGCGGCGCGCCGCGTCAGCATATAAACAGGCAGCCCGCAGAGCACGATTACCAGACCCGGCCAGGTGCTGGAAACGCGGTACGTGAACAGGGCAGCGAGAATGGCGGCCGCGCCCAGGATATAGAGGATCGGCACAACCGGGTAGCCAAGGGTTCGATAGGGCCGCTCCGCATTGGGGCGCGTGCGCCGCAGGCGGATCACCGCTCCGATGGTGAAAATGAAGAACAGCAGCGCAGCGGAAACAACGTAGTCGAGAAGATTGCTGTACAGGTTGCCATACTCCTTCGTGGCCGGATTGAAAATGCGCGGAAGCACCAGCAGAGAGGCCCACACGCCCTGGACCATGAGCGATTGGCCGGGCACGTGCGCTTTGTTCAGCACGCCCGCGCCACGCAGGAACAAGCCGTTGCGCGCCATCGCATAATACGCGCGCGCCCCCGCCAGCACCAGGCTGTTCACGCATCCGAACGTCGAGACCATGATGGCCAGCGCCATGATCGCGCTCCCAAACCCCGGCACAATTGCTTCCAGCGTGGCTGCGGCGACGCGATCGGACGGGGCCTTCTGGATGGCCTCGATGGGCAGCACCAGAAGATAGCTGAGGTTCGTCAGAATATACAAGCCGATTACCGCGGCAGTGCCGATGATGAGTGCGCGCGGTATGGTGCGGCGCGGGTCCTTCACCTCGCCGGCCGCGAAGGTGATGTCGTACCACGCTTCGGCCGAGAACAGCGAGCCGGATTGCGCAACGCAGATAGCGACGATCAGGCCGAGCGCCGTAGTTGCGGCGAGTCCGGGGACGATCGGTGTGACGTTCACCGGCGTCCAGAAACGGGAGAAGTTCGCGTGTGCGGCGCCGAGATGGCCCGCGGCCAGGATGCCGGCCAGGATCAGGCCTCCGAGCGCTCCCGTTTTGGCCACGGTGAAGACGTTCTGCACGATCTTGCCGTAGCGGATGCCGCGCGTGTTCGTCCACGTGAGCAGCACGATGACGGCGATGGCCAGAAGCTGCGCGGTGGAGAGCGAAACGGCGTAGCCGGTGGAGAGGTGAATGGGCGGGATCAGATAGCGCTGCTCTGAGATGCCCGGGATCACGACTCCGGCGAACCGCCCGAAGGCGACGGCGACGGCCGCGATCGTGCCGGTCTGGATTACCGTGAAAAGGGTCCAGCCGTAGAGGAAGCCGAGCAGCGGCGACCAGGCCTCGCGCAGATACACGTAGACACCGCCCGCTTCCGGCATCATGGACGCCAGCTCGCCATAGGAGATGGCGGCGGACACGGTGAGCAGGCCCGTCACCACCCACGCCACCAGAAGCCAGCCCCCGCTGCCGAGGATGCGCGACATCTCGGCCGGCACGATGAAGATGCCGGACCCAATCATGGTGCCCATGACGATCATCACCGAGTCGAACGTGCCCAGCTCGCGAATGAAGCCGCTTTCCTGCATTCTCTGTATTGTAGAGTAGGCCTTCGGCCTGCGCGCTTTGCAGGCTAAAAGCCTGCTCTACTGGTCTGGAAGTAAGGTGTTCGCCATATTGCGCGGGAGCGGCGCCGGCCTTAGTCTGAAGGTCATGAGGACGTTCCTGTTCCTCGCGTGCGCCACCCTCGTCGCCGCGCAGACTCAACACACCGTGATAACCCGGGAGCTCGACACTCCGGACGCGTATGGCAACCCGATCGCCCACCCCGAGACCACTTACACGAAGTGGGACGGCGATACGCAGGTGGTCGAGCGCCGGCAGAACATCAACGGCCGGCTGATCACAGTGGAGCGCGAAGAACAGCGCGTGGTAAGCGATCGCGGCGGCGTGAAGGTGATTGAGCGCGCCGTGCGCCGTTACGATCTGAACGGGGAGCCATTGCCGCCGGAGAAGCAGGTGATCACCGAGGCGAAGCGACCCGACGGTTCCACTTCGCTGGAGCAGGTGGTGTGGCGAGGCGACATCAGCGGGAACATGGCGGTCGCCGAGCGGGTGACCACCGAGACGCAGAAGAACGGGTCGAATACGACGTCATCTTCAGTAATCGCAAGGCCGACCATCAACGGATCGATGGACGTCGTGGAAAAACGAGAGACGGTGAAGGTGGAGAACTCGCCGAATGCGTTCGAATCCACCGAAACAATCCTGCGAAACGGCCAGAACGGGCTCTATGAGGCGGTGCGGCTGGTGACCTCTCATAACGAGCAGCACGGAAAGTCGTCTGAGAACACGGGCGAGTACGAAATCGGTCCGAGCGGCACGCTCGAATTGCACAGCCAGATAGTGACGACGGCAGCGAAAGCGGCGGATGGGTCCGAAACGAGCCAGACCTCGTACTTTGAGCGGCGCGGCGGGTTCGAAATAACCGATTCAGCGATGCAGTTGCGCGCCCAGGAGACTTCGCAGCGCGTGCCCGGTCCGAATCACTCGGCGACGGAAACGGTCAGCGTGCGCTATCCATCGCCATCCGACGTAAATGTGCTCGGGCCGGCGAAGACGATCTCTGAGACGGTGTGCCGCGGCGAATGCATCGAGAAGAAGTAGACCGCCTACGCGCCCACCGGTACTGATTCGGCGGAACGAGCCTCATTGAAGCTGTAGCCGAAACCGCGAACGGAACGGATCATCCTCGGATTGGCGGGGTCCGTTTCGATCTTCTGCCGTAGCCGCAGAATATAGACGTCCACGGTGCGGTCGGTCACCGCGCGATCCTGGCCCCACACGGCATCCAGCAACTGCTCGCGGCTGAACACCACGCCAGGCCGGCTCATCAGGTACTCCAGAAGCCGGAACTCGGTGGCGGTGAGCGAGAGCGCCTCGCCGTTCATTCGCACCACGCAACTGTTGCGGTCGAGCTCGAGCGGTCCCGCGCGCACGATGCGCGGCGCAATGGACGGACCGCGCAACTGCGTTTTCACGCGCGCCACCAGCTCCCGGACAAAGAACGGCTTCACGATGTAGTCGTTCGCGCCAAGCTCGAGACCGATGATGCGGTCCGCTTCGGAGGCGCGCGCGGTGAGGAAGATCACCGGCATCTGGCCCAGTTCGACGGAGTTGCGCATGGCCTTGCAGATTTCGAGGCCATCCACGTCGGGCAGCATGATGTCAAGAATCAGCAGATCGGGTTTTTCGCGGCGAAGGAAATCGAGAGCGGCCCGGCCCGTCTGCATGCCGACGAACGCAAAGCCTTCTTTCTCGATGTTGTACTTCACCAGCGCGAACAGGTCGGAATCGTCCTCAATCAGCGCGATTTTTTTCATATAGCTGTCCTGAACGTAACCGCTACACGTTACAAACAGATTACGAATCGATGACGCGGCGGCTACGTACGCGTGTTTTTTCTATTGTAGCGGCCGGGGCGTGCCAGGATAGGAAGATTCGAAATGGACCTTACACGACGCAGAGCCCTGGCGATGTTCGCGGCTCCCATTGTCGCGAAGGAGCGTCCGGCCCTGGCCGTCACCATGGACGACGTTCGCTGGCAGAGCATTCCGGAAGCAAACCGGACATCCGCCGACGAGGACATTCGGAGTGCTATCCGCCCGCGTCGCGCCGCGCTGTTCGTCGTCGGAAGCCTCGTCGATAACGAGATGGGCCGCGGGATTCTTGAGAACTGGAGCGCTGCCGGACACGTTCTGGGCAATCACACCTGGTCGCACCGGCCGCTCAGCGGATCGACTCCCGAGGACTTCGAGCGGGACATCCTGCGAAACGAACAATTCCTGCGCGCGTACCCGACGTTCACGCGCCTGTTTCGTTTTCCGATGCTGAAGGAGGGCGGAACCGCGGGCGTGCGCGATCGCGAGCGGGCTTTCCTGCATGCGCATGGGTACCGCAACGGCGCGGTCACCATAGACGCTTCGGATTGGTATTACGACCAGCGGCTGCGGGCGCGCCTCGAGGCCGAGCCGGGATTCGATGCCGCGCGATTCCGCGAGCCATACCTCGCCCACTTGTGGGATCGCGCTCAATATTACGACGGGCTCTCGCACGCGGTACTGGGACGAAGCGCGCGCCACACGCTTCTGATCCACTACAACCTGCTGAACGCGCTGTTCCTGTCTGATGCGCTGAACATGTTCGTTGGCCGCGGGTGGGACCTCATCGGGGCGGACGAAGCCTTCCGAGACCCGGTGTTCCGCCGCGAGCCTCGGACCGTTCCCGCGGGCGAGTCGCTGCTATGGGCTCTGGCGAAGGAGTCGGGCAGGTTCGAAGGACGTCTGCGATATCCGGGCGAAGACGGCGACTACGAAAAGGAGAAGCTCGACCGCCTGGGCCTGTAAGGACGGTATTTGTGGCGCACGCTTCAAGCGCAATGCCATTCGGTTTTCCCGTTTTCGAACACTTGGCCGATGTGGGGCGGGCGCCCCGCCCGCGGCCGGCGCCCCGCCGGCCTGCTCCCACACGCGACAACTCTACTGTCCGCGCGGCCAGCGGGGCCGGGGGGCCTGCCCCACAAACGGACTTCGACTCAGCTCGCTGTCGAAAACTATATGGCATTACGCTTCAAGTGTGCGCCTCGTCAGTTCCAGTACTGGGAATGCAGGCTGATAGCCTGCTCTACTTCATAACTCTCGCCAGTTTTCGTCGCAGTCCTTTCGCGATGCGTTCGCTGAGCTGACCGAACGGCTGATCGGTGGTGACATAGGTCCACGTCGCGCCGCGCTCCATCCGTTCGCGATTCTGAAAACGGATGGCGCCGCATTGGATGTCAGCTGACGCGAACGCGGCGGCCATCTCCTCCTCCAGCCGGGCATGAAAATCGTCGTAGATCTCCCTGACTCCGGTCAGAAACTCATACAGCGGGTCGCGGCCTCCCCACGAAACCCAATGGATGCCGCCCCTGAGTTCTGCCACCGCGGCTTGATAGTCGGACCACACCTCGTCGATGATCGCGAGGGCCGCCTGACGACCCGCGGCTTCGAGTGCGTCTGTCCCTGCCGCTTCGACCAACTCGTCGTATTGCTCCTCCGGCAGCAGCGAGCGCACGCTCCAGTCTGCCGACAGCAGCATGGTTCGCCGAAGAGCATATACCTCGCGCCGGTGATGCTCGATCGCAACATCGTATTTCCAGAGCGTCTCTCGTATCTCCAGGTTCTGGCTTTCCACCGTGCGCTGAACGCTCTCGACGTCCGGATTATCGGCGATGCCGAAGCGGACCAGCAGGTCGTCCTCCATGCTGATAAAGAACCGCGACGAGCCCGGATCGCCCTGCCGGCCCGCGCGGCCGCGCAACTGATTGTCGATACGCCTCGCCTCGTGGCGAGTTGTACCGATCACATAAAGCCCACCAAGTTCCACAACGCGCTCGCGATCACGCGGCGGATTTCCGCCGAGGAGAATGTCGGCGCCGCGTCCCGCCATGTTTGTCGACACAGTGACGCTGCCGAGGGCGCCCGCCTGTGCGATGATCGCCGCCTCCGCCTCATCGTTCCTGGCATTGAGGACCGTGTGCTCGATCCCGACCGCCCGCAGACGTCTGCTGAGCCGCTCCGATTCCTCGACGCTCGCAGTCCCCACCAGAACGGGACGCCCCGTCGCGTGAACTTTGCGGATCTCCTCCTCCACCGCCCGATTCCGTGCTTCCGCATCCGCATAGACGATGTCGGGCAGGTCCTGGCGAATTACGGGCCGGTTCGTCGGGATTACAGCGACCGGCAGCTTGTACACTCTCCAGAACTCTTCGGCCTGCGTTGCGGCGGTTCCGGTCATGCCGCAGATTCGCTCGTACAAGCCGGTAAGGGTCTGCACCGTGATGGAGCCGAGAATACGTCCCTGCGTTTGCAGCCGGACGCGTTCCTTCGCTTCAATTGCCGATTGCAGACCGGCCGGCCATCGCCGATTCAGCGCGATGCGGCCTTTGAATTCGTCCACCAGGTCGATGGCGCCATTCCGGACCACGTAATCCACGTCGCGGCGCAGCAGCGCTCGCGCGTGCAGCGAGTCCTGCACCGCCGTGTGCACGCGCAGATTCCGGTCTTCAAACAGGTTGCCGCAGCCGAGGGAGGTTTCCACGCGCTGGATGCCGGCATCGGTCAACAGCGCGTTCCGGGCGAACTCATCGAGCGAGTAGTGCAGCCCGGGACGAAGGCCGGCCACCACCGTATCGACCCGATATGCGAGCGCGGCGTCTTCGTCCACGCCTCCGGCGATCACCAGCGGGATGCGCGCCTCGTCGATCAGAATGGAGTCGGCCTCATCGATCAGGGCGAACGCCAGCGGCCGCTGAACCAGCTCGTCCGCACTGCGCGCCAGGCCATCGCGCAGGTAGTCGAAGCCCACTTCATTGGCCGTCGCGAACGTGACATCGCACAGGTAGGCGGCGCGGCGGCTCTCGGCTGTCATGTCCTGCGAAACATGGCCGACGGAGAGGCCGAACCATTCGTAGATGCTGCCCATCCACGCCGCGTCCCGCCGCGCAAGATAATCGTTGGCAGTCAGGACGTGCATGCCGCGGCGCTTCAACGCATACCAGACCGCCACGGGCACGGCGGCCAGCGTCTTGCCTTCGCCCGTCTGCATTTCCGCGATGTCGCCGCGCTGCATGGCCAGCGCGCCCAGCAACTGCACGTCGAACATGCGCAGGCCGAGGACGCGCTCGGCAATTGCTGCGGCCAGCGCGAATGTCTCGACAACGTCCGCGTCGCCGTGCAATGCTTCGGCGGCGGATCTGAGTTGCTGGTCGGTAAGACCGGCCAGTTGCCCGCGGCGTTGATTGATGGCGCGCAGGCGGTCCTCAGATTCACGATCTCGGAATCTGAACAGGCGCAACAGATCTTTCAGGGACACGGGTCCTCCTTTTTCGCTTCTGCCAGTGCGTTACGCGAAACGGGAGGATGGCGGCGGAGGACGCTGAAAGAGAGCGGGCGGGCGCGGGGCCGGCGTGGCTCGGAATGAGTACTCGACCGCAGGCCGCGGGAGCGCTGTTCGCGTCCGAGCCTGCTTCAGCTCACAAGGAAGCTGCTCTCTGACCTCGGCGCCGCAGACGATTACGATGGCTGTCGTCGGGCGGACCGATGGCACAGCTGCCTGCGTGGTGAGGATTGCAAGCAGCGCGGCGAATACGTATTTCATTGCCGCTCGCGCCATGCTCTGAGCATCTCACAAATCGTCGAAGCAGGCGTCGCACACCCAAAGCAGGCTAAAAGCCCAATGCCATATAGTTTTCCCGCTTTCGAACACCTGGCCGATGTGGGGCGGGCGCCCTCGCCCGCGGCCGGCGCCCCCGCCGGCCTGCTCCCATACGCGACAACTCTACTCTCCGCGCGGCCAGCGGGGCCGGGGGGCCCCGCGCAGGCCGGGGGGCCTGCCCCACAAAAAGGGACTTCGACTCAGCTCGCCGTCGAAAACTATATGGCATTAGGCTAAAAGCCTGCCCTACAAGGCAGCAGCAGAGCAGGCTTTCAGGCTGCACGTAACTCGTTGATAGATCGCTCACGCGCGGGAGCGAGCCGACGCCGCGAACCAGGCGACGACGCCGCAGGCGATGAGAATGCCTCCGAGCTCGAGCGCGTTGATGGGGCCGAGCTGTTCGGCGTGCGTGCGCATTGCCGTGAGGACGAGCAATACCGCGGGCGGCACTCCTATGGCCATGGCGCCGGCAAGTCCGCCCGGCACGCGATATGGCCGCGCGAGGCCGGGTTCGCGAATGCGCAGAGACACCAGCGACGCGAACTCCAGAAGAATGCTGAGGCCCGTGAGCAACACGTCAAGCATCACCAGCCGGGTGAAGCTGAGGCCGAGGCACAGCGCCCACGCGGCGCCGCAGGCAAGCACGGCAACCCATGGGGCGCCCGTGCGCGCGCTTCGTTTCGTGAAGACGCGCGGCAGCAGGCCGTCCTCGGCCATCGCGGAGGGAAGCCGCGAATAGGACAACGTCAGGGCGTTGAGCGTGCCCAGCGCGGCCAGCATGCCACCGATGGTGAGCGCCACCGCGACAGCCGTACCGGCGCCGCCAGCGCCCATGACGCTGCGCGCTACATCGGCCCAGCCGCCGGTGGACCAGCGTGCGGGATCGAGTCCGGTGACGGCGACCGCGGCAATGGGCAGCGTATAGTTCAGTGCAACCAGCGCCAGCGCTCCGGCCATCGCGAGTGGGTAGGCGCGCTGCGGGCGCTCCACTTCGCCCGCAACGGTGGACGAGTTGTCCCAGCCCATGTAGTTCCACATGGCCACGAGGATTCCGGCAAGGTAATCGATATGTTGAGGCGCTGCAAGTGCCACGCCGCCAGTGCCCCGATGCCCGACCGCATAGAGGCTGAGAGCCACGAATGGGCTCAGTAGCGCGAGGCCGAACACCACCGAGGAACTGCCCACCGTTCTCGCGCCGAGCAGGTTCCACAGCGCCGCGGCCGTGATGATCGCGACGCCAATGGCGATGCCGCGGCTGCCCATGGTGACGGATGGCGCGAAGCGGCTGAGGTAGGCAAGAAACAGGGTCGGGTAGAGAGCCATGTCGAAGATGCTGCCCATCATCGACAGCCACGATTCCTGAAAGCCCCAGAAGGGACCGAGCCCGCGCCTGGCCCAGATATAGAAGCCGCCATCCTCGGGCAGCGCAGTCGACAGCTCGCTCACCATCAGCGTGGTGGGGAAAGCCCACAGAGCGGGAGTGATGAGCAGGATGAGGATGGCGCCCGCATAGCCGGAGCTGCCGACGATGTCCTCGATGCCGTACGGCCACCCGCCCACCATGAAGTACGCGGCTGCGGTGAGCGCGAGCGTGGCCATGCGCGGGGCCGCAGTCCTGAGCTTCGAGGTCAAGGTATCAGGGTAACGCGGTCCCTACTTCACGCTGACCATTGGGCCGTTGCTGGCGACTCCGTTCACGGTGATGATCAGCGGGTAATCGCCAGGGGATAACGTCGGAACCTGGACGTTCGCCTGGCCGAGGCCGACGAAACCGGGGGCCATGCCGAGGAAGTGGACAGGCGCGTTCAGCCCGCCAATGGTCGCGCTGTTCGACAGCGTCGCGTTAAATTTCCGGGTCGAAGGAGTCGCCGCGCCATCCGGGATGGAGCCGTCAAGCGGGCCGGGGCCTGTCATAAAGACCTGAAGACGATCGCCGGGCGCGGTTGAGTTCGAGGGCGTGTTCAGCTTATTCTCCAGATCGAGGGCGGCCGCGCGATTATTGCCGTACACAAAAATCCCGGGCGCCGCGGACAGCACCGTGAAAGAGAATGACTGGCTCGCTCCCACCGCCGATTGCACGGTCACGGTTGCCGGTCCGGCGGCCGCTTCGAACGGGACCTGAAAATTGACCTGTTTCTGATCGACGTACAGCAGCGGCACGGTCACGTTGTTCATTTTGACGGTGACGCCACCGAGCGACTCCGGCAAAGGCTTGTTCTGCGCCTGAGCGGGAGACTGCGCGAACCCTGAGCCGAAAACGCTGGTTAGTGAGCCGGGCGAAACCTGCGTGGTGAACGACGCCGAATTCTGCACGTTGCGAATCTCCGGTCCGAATGGCGACAGCTTCGAAACGAAAATGCCCCCAGCGGCGTTCGCGGCGGGCGCCGGCTTGATCATGGGGAAATCCGGGGACTGCGTCAGACCGGCAATGTATGTTTCGCCGGCAGGGTCCACCGCGATACCGTAGCCCTGATCGTACTGCGAGCCTCCCAGGTACGTGAAATAATCCACCGCGCCGCCCGGCGACAGACGAAGCAGGAACGCGTCGGAACCTCCGCCGTAGGACGGCTGAACGCCGCCGGACGTCGCGGATTCAGACGCGGCTTCTCCCAGCACTCCCGTCAGGTACACCATGCCCGCGGCGTCCACGGCCATCGCGTTTATCGCACTCTGCTCGCCGCCGAAGTAGCTCGAAAACACGAGCGACGACGCGGTCGAATTGAACTCGGCAACGAACCCCGGTCCGGGCGCCGGCTGAAACGGGTTGGCGGTCGGAAAATCGGAGGACAGGGTGGCTCCCGATACCCAGACGTTGCCGTTCGGGTCGACCGCGATGGCTGTCCCGATATCGCCGGCGCCGGAGGGCTGCGGCATGGAACCGCCCAGATAGCTGAAGAACAGCAGAGCAGTAGCCACCGGGTTCACTGCCGCAACGAAGGCATTGGAAACGCCGCCAGGGCCACGCTCATGCTGCTGCCAGCCATTCGGCGTCGCCAGACCGTCGGCGCTGGCCTGCCCGGTGACGTAAACATTGCCCGAGCCGTCGAGCGCGATGCCATTGCAGGCAACCGCGCCCGCGGACGTCAGATATGTCGACCAGTCCCACGCGGTGAGGTCGCTGCTCAGCCTGGATACAAAGCAATCGTAGCCGCCCTGGGGGAACGATCGATTCACGGTTCCGGCCGTGGTATGAAAATCAGTGCTCTCGGTGATGCCGGTAGCGTAAATCGCGCCCGTGGAATCGATGGCGACGGCGGTCACCTGCGTGAAAGCGATATTCGCTCCGCCCAGAAAAGTGGAAGCAGTGATGTTTCCCGTGCCTGCATCCAGCCTGGCGATGAATCCGTATGGTGACCCGTCTGCAATTCCGGGCGCGGTATGCTCCGCCGCGTTGCCGGAGACGATTGGAAAATCCGCCGAGCTGGTAAACCCGGCAATGACGATGTTGCCTGATTGATCGATCTGCAGACTCTGGACGGTATCGTTGCCGCTGCCGCCGACCTTCGCCGTGAACAAAACGTTCCCGTTCGGATCGAGCTTCTGCACCTGGACGTGCACCGGCGATGAGGCGGACTCGGCGACAGTCGCGGCGAGATAGACGTTCCCGCTCGAGTCCACAGCCATGCTGCCGCCGGCGAGCGTCGGCGTACCGTTGCTGCCGAGAAAGACCGAGTAGTCGAGACGTGGAAGGACGGCGGGTGCAGCGGTGAGACCCGGTACCAGAATCGCGCCACAAACCGCAATCGAGACAAGGCTACGCAATGCGTGCCCTCCTGAAGCATGCGGACGCGGCTGGAACAACGATTATAACAACGCTGCTGAACCCGTCGCGCACTCACGATAGAATCGCAGTCGCATGCAGACCCTGCGCATTTCCATGCTGGCGCTCGCGGTTGCGGCCGCCTGTGCCCAGGATACGAAGTATCCACCGGAGTGGCAGCAGATCCCCGGTCCTCCCTCGAAGGCCGACACGGCGGACTGGCTGAAGGACGTCCGGCGCTGGCGCGAAGAGGAACGTGTGCGCGCGGGCCTTTCGGAAGAGACCTACGATAACCCGGCAACCGCGTGGGCGGCGAGCAGCTTCATGCAGCCCCAGGTGATGGTGGAGGACCGCTATCTCTACGATCCCGCGCAGCGCCGGTATACAGTCGACCGGCTTCTGAATGATTTCGAGGCGCGCTACGGCGGCATCGACAGCATTCTGCTGTGGCCGGTTTATCCGAACATCGGCATCGACGATCGCAACCAGTTCGACATGCTGCGCTCAATGCCCGGCGGCCTGGCCGCGTTGAAGGCCATGGTGGCGGACTTCCACCGGCGCGGCGTGCGCGTGCTGTTTCCAAACATGCCATGGGACACGGGCACGCGGCCGGAGCCGCTGTCGAAGCCCGAGACGATCGCGAAACTGCTGGCCGAGATCGGCGCCGATGGCGTGAACGGCGACACCTTCGCCGGCATGCCGCGCACCTATCTGCTGGCGTCGCTGAACGCGGGCCATCCGCTGGCGCTCGAGCCGGAGCTCTACCCGGCCGGCGACGAGACGCTGAACTGGAACGTCATGTCGTGGGGCTACTGGAAGTATCCGTTCGTGCCCATGATCAGCAAGGCGAAATGGCTCGAGCCGCGCCACATGGTGAACGTCTGCGACCGCTGGAACCGCGACAAGACCGATAACCTGCAGGCCGCCTTCTTCAACGGCGCGGGCTTCGAAACGTGGGAGAACGTCTGGGGCATCTGGAACGGAATCACCGAGCGCGATGCGGAGGCCATCCGGCGCGTGGCTGCGATCGAACGCGCATTCCCGGCGTTGCTGACCAGCGCCGAGTGGGAGCCGCACACGCCAACCGTCCAGTACGGCGTCTTCGCCAGCCGATTCCCCGGCGCGGGACCGCGTCTTGTGGACGCTGGTGAATCGGACGGAAGCGAACGTAGACGGTCCGCAACTGGAGATCGCAGGCGAGCCGGGTATGCGCTATTTCGATCTGTGGCATGGCGTGGAGTTGCATCCCGCCGAGGCGAACCATTCCGCGGTGCTCTCCTTCGAGATGGAGGCGCATGGCTTCGGCTCGATCCTCGCGCAGCGCGAGGCGCCCGACGCGGCGTTGACCGAGTTGCTGGCGAAGATGAAGGCACGGGCGGCCCATTCGCTGTCATCGTATCCGCACACCTGGCATTTCCTGCCGCAGAAGCTCGTCTCGGTAGAAGCAACAGCGCCGGCTTCGTCCGCGCCGGAAGGCATGGTGGCGATTCCGGGCGCGCCAGAGTTCGTGTTCACGGTGTCGGGCGTGGAGATTGAAGGCGAAGACAGCGTCGGCGTGGACGTGCAGTATCCCTGGGAGGATTCGCCGCGGCGCCACCACTCGCACCCGATGAAGATCGAGCCGTTTTACCTGGACAAGTTTCCCGTCACTAACAAGCAGTTCAAGGCGTTTCTCACGGCCACCGGCTACCAGCCCGCAGACGCGGGGAACTTCCTCAGGAACTGGAGCAACGGCGATTATCCAGCGGGCCAGGACAACAAGCCGGTGACCTGGGTGTCGCATCGAGGATGCGCGGGCGTATGCGAAGTGGGCCGGCAAGCGGCTTCCGCGCGAATGGGAATGGCAGTACGCGGCGCAAGGGACCGATGGACGTAGGTATCCGTGGGGCGACGCGTGGGACGATGCGCGCGTTCCCGCCGCGCAGCATGGACGCGAGCTTCAGCCGCCGGACGATGTGGACGCGCACCTGGCGGGAGCGAGTCCATTCGGCGTGATGGACATGACCGGAAACATCTGGCAATGGACCGATGAGTTCGAGGACGAGCACACGCGCGCGGCCATTCTGCGAGGCGGGGGATCGTACCGGCCTTCAGGATCGGCCTGGTACTTCCCGCAGACGTTCAGGCTGGACGAGCACGGGAAGTATCTGCTGATGGCGCCTGCGAAGGACCGGTCAGGTATGGTGGGCTTCCGCTGCGCTAAAGACCGATGATCCGATGTGGGGCAGGATTGTATCCTGCGGCGGGATTGTATCCCGCCTGGCCGATTGCAAATATTGCAAATCGGCCGCAGGATGAAATCCTGTCCCACGCCGCGAAATCAAGCAGTTCCAGTCAGGGTTACTGGAGAGCCACGCTGCACCACTACCGGTGGCGGGCGGGTTTGCGGGCGCCCGTGGACAGGCCCATGTCCTGGATCTGCTTGCGCGCGCGCGCCACCAGATCCGGATCGGACGACCGCGCAATCACTTCGCGAAACTCCTTGACCGCCGCATCGCGCCGGCCCAGCTTGATGAGCGCGAGCCCCTTCATGTAGTGCGCCTGCGAGGTCTTGGGGTTGTCCTGGTATTTCTCGTTCACGGCATCGAACGCCGCCACGGCCTTCTGATAATCGCCTTTGCGATAGAGTATGTCGCCGATGTAGAACTGCGCGTTGGGCGCAAACTGCGTGGTCGGGTAATACTGCAGATAATCCGCAAACTCCTGCAGTGCGAGCGCATCCTGGCCGCCCTGATAATCGCGATACGCGTTCGAATAGGTCTGTTCGGCGGACATGCCCGCGGGCGGGGCGGTCGCGCCCATCGTCGCTCCCATCGGCGCCCCGGTCTGCGGCTGCACAGTACCCGGCTGCGCTTCCGGATTGATGTTGCCTCCTGTCGGTGGCGGCGCCGGGCGCGCCGACAGATTGATATTGTTCTTCAGGTCGGCAATGGCGGCGTCGATTTTGCCGAGACGCGCGCTCATGTCCTGAACGTTATCGCGCAGGTCGTTGAACGACTGCTGCACCTGATCGAGCCGGCCGTTGAGCCCGGCAACCGTCGGAGCGAGCTTGGTGGATTGATTATCAAGGTTGTTCCCGAGCACCGCCAGCGACGTATTGAGCCGGTCAATCCGGTCCAGCGTCTGCTGCACCAGCGTCTGCAGCGACGAGATCTTCTGGTCCTGCGAGCTTTGCAGGTTACGAACCTGATCCTGCAGAAGCGCGACGTCGCGCTGCAATTCGACAATTTCCTTGCTCGCTGCGAAGGTGCAGGGCAGCGCCAGTGCGGCGATCACGAATACGCGGGTCAGTTTCATACACTCCTCAAATCAGAGAGGCAGATCCGGACGCGCCGGACCTGCCTGTTCCAGCCGCTTGCTTACGCGCGCGGCTCGGTTACTCACGGTTACTACTGCGCCGGGGCGAAGTGGTCGTGCCGGTTGCGCTGATAGCAATCCTCAGTGGCATCCGTACAAACCGGCTTCTCCTTACCGTAACTGATGGTCTTCAGCTTGTCCGCGGGTACGCCTAGTTGCACCAGGTAGTCCTTGGCGGACTGCGCGCGCCGATCGCCGAGGGCCAGGTTGTATTCGGCCGAGCCGCGCTCGTCGCAGTTCCCTTCGATCTGCACGGTGATCGCCGGGTCGTTTGCGAACACGCGCTTCAGCACATCGGCATCGCTCTGCAGCGTGGTCTGCGCGTCGGCGCGGATATCGTTCTTGTCGTAGTCGAAGTAGATATCCTTCACGTCGCGGTTAATGATATCCGTCGAGGATTCCTGCTTGACAGGCGCAGGAGGCGGCGGCGGAGGCGGAGGCTCGGTTACCGAAACGGTGACCGACTTAGAGTCGGAACCTCCCGGACCGCGCGCGGACAGTGTGTACGTGGTGGTGGAGCTGGGCGTGACGGTCTGCTGGCCCTCGCTCTGCACTGCGCCGATGCCCTGATCGATGGTCATATCGGTGGCGTTCGCCACGGACCACCGCAGGGTCGCGGACTGGCCTTTTTCAATGCTTGAGGGCTCGGCCGTGAAGCTGTTAATGACCGCCTTGGGCGGTGCGGGCGTCTCGACTGGAGCGGGCGCCGGAGGTGGAGGCGGCGGGGGCGTCTTCTTCTTGCATCCCACCGCGAAAAGCACGAGCGCTAATGCCATAAGCACGGCGCCCAGCCTGATTATTTGTGTTTTGTAACTGCGGCTCATCCTGTTGTAATCTCCTCTGGTACTGGGAAATAAAATCGATCATGGGGTTTCAGTAGCTCCCCCTGCTCCAGACGGGCTTTTCATTATTTCCTGAACTGGTCAGTTGTCGTTTGCCCGATCCGTCGGCAAGCATGGTCCAGATCTGCGTCAGCCGGCCCTGCCGGCTCGAGTAAACGATATGAGCGCCATCGGGCGCCCAGCTCGGATTCTCGTTTCTTCCTTCCTCATGCGTAAGCTGTGTGATGTCGCGGTTGCCCACGTCCATAACGAACACGTTGTACGCGCCCGGCGCGAACCCCTTCGTCCACGCGAACGCAATGTGCACGCCATCCGGCGACCAGGAGGGGTTCACTGCTTCTCCTTCGCCATTCGTCAAACGCGCGCCGCCCACGCCATCCAGATTCATTGTATATAGTTGCGGCAAACCCGAGCGATCGCTGACGTACACTATCGTCGCCCCGTTTTTCGGATTTACTTTTGGTTCTACCGATATGTTATTCCCATACGTGATCCGTTGCAGCCCCCCGCCGTCCACGTTGGTCATGAAGATCTGCGAGTAGCCGCCGGCCGCCGTGGAATAGATCAGCAGATGCTGGCTGTCCGGCGTAAAGTCGGATGCGGCGTTCATCGACGCGTGCTGATTGTAGTAGGGCAGCCTGCGACCGCTGACCAGCGAATGCACTACGATTTCGGGGGCGCCCCGCAGATAGCTGGTAAACGCGAGCTTCGTGCCGTCAGGCGAAACGCAGGGAAAGGTAGAGATGGAGCCGTAGTGCGTGAACGGCTTCTGATCAGCGCCGTCGTAATCCATCGACCAGATCTCTTTATGTCCGCCGCGGTCGGACACGAAGTAGATCTTCGTACCCATCAGGCTGACGCCGCCAAACTGCTTCAGGATGTCGGCGGCGAACTCCTGCGCCACCTTGCGCGCGCCGGCTTCGTCGAGCGTGCCGGTATACACCTTGCCGATTACCTGCGCCGAGGACGGGTTCGACTGCTGGACGTTGTACAGCCACCCGTAGAGGACGAGTTGTCCGTTCTGCGCAGCCGTGTATCCGAAAGCCAGGTAAGTGGCATTGGACGGTGGCCCCGACCAGTCGCCCAGGTACAAGCCGTTGCCCCGCGCGCCGGGCTCAGGCGGCTGGCGAAAGTCGGTCGGCTGCTGGGGGATCTGCATCGGCATGAACGTCTTGGGCACCATTTTGAAGATGCCGGAGTTCTGAATGTCGCTGAACAGCGTTGCGTTGAACGTGTTCATGAGGGGCTGCGCCGGGCCGGACCCGCGGAAATCGGGTATGGCGATGGAGGCTTTGCCGCCCTCCTTGTTCACGACGCCGCTGATCTGCGCGCGCAGAATTGCGGCCGCGGCTGCGAAGAGAACAGCCGCTGACAGGGATATCGCTATCGATCGTTTCATTTGAGGTTGAATTGGATGTCGACGTTCGCGGAATCTCGGTTGAACTCGGGCGGCAGCGGCGGAAATGGAGCCGCTGCCAGAATGGCGCGCCGGGCCGCCGTGTCGATGTTATAGTTCCCACTGCTCTGCATGACCACCGGCGTGGCCACCGATCCATCGCGCCGGAGCACAAAGGTGATGATCGCCGGAGCGCGCTGCGAGCGGGCGTCGAGGCCGGCGGTCTGCCACTGCTCGGCGATTCGCTGGATGATCAGACTCGCATAAGCGCCGTATTGCTGGCCGAAAACGCCGGGCCCCACGCCGATGCTGCCGCCGCCGTGCGGCATGCTGTACATCGGGCTGGTAGCTGCGCGGCCAAGCGAGCTGTAGAGCTGATTCTCGCGCCACCGTTCCGGCGGCAGGTTGCGGCGCGCTGTTTGCTGTTGCCGCGGGAGGGCCTTGTCTTTCCAGAGAGGCACGGCATCGGGCTGCGGCTTCGGCTCGCGCCTCTCGATTTTCTTTTCCGGCGGCGGCTCGGGAACCTGCGATTCGGTGTTGCTGGCCAGCGGATTTGGCCGGCCAGTCCGGCCGGGGATGGGGATGGTCTTTACGGAGCCTACTTCCACCGCGCCTCCACCGGCCACGTTGGAACCCCACTGTTCGTGCGTGCCGGTCATCCAGCCGACGTAGACCACGGCGAGCGCGACGATGCCCGCGTGGAATGCGGCCGAGACGATCAGCGGTTTCCGCAGGGAATCGGAGGTGTCGAGGATGTCGGCGTGAGCCATAGCTGCCGCGCTATTTCTTTCCGGCGATGTCCTCCGGCTGAGTAACCAGTTCGGGCTTGAGGCCGGCATCGCCGCAGGCGCTGACCACCTGCGCCAGCACATCCCAGACGACGCCGCGGTCGGCGCGGACGTACACCGATTGCACATTGCCGAAGCGCCCGCGCACGGCGCGTCCGAGGTCGTCGATGCTCATGAGATTGTCGTTCAGATACGTTTCGCCGTCGCGCGTCACCGTGATGACTGGCAGCTCCCTGGCCGTGTTCTGGCTGCGGTTCACCTTCGGCACGTCCACTTCCATCCCAAACTCCATGACGTGCGCCGTGAGCATAAAGATGACAAGAAGTACGAGGACGACGTCCACCAGCGGGATGATGTTGATTTCAGCGAGCGGCGGCGTGCCGCGCGACCGGCGGCCTCCGAACGCGGACCCGTTGGAACCGGCAGAAAACGCCATCGGCTACGCCTCCGTGTTCCGCTCGGTGAGGTTGAGGAATTCGAGGGCGAAATCGTCCATGCGCGCGCCGAATTCGCGGATGTGGCTGCCGAACCAGTTGTAGGCGACAGCGGCGGGGATAGCGGCGGCAAGGCCGAGCGCGGTAGTGATCAGGGCTTCGGAGATGCCGGGCGCAACAGCGCGCAGGCTGGCCGCCCCCGCGGTGCCGAGGCCCTGGAACGCGTCGATGATGCCCCACACCGTGCCGAATAAGCCGATGAACGGCGATACCGAGGCGGTGGTGGCCAGCACGCTCATGTTACGTTCCAGGCGCGCCAGCATTTCGCTGATGCCGAGCTGAAGAGCGCGCTCGAGAGTTACGCGGTTTGAGACAGCGCCGCGCGTTTTCATCTGGCGGTCAACTTCGTTGTAACCGAAGTCGAAGACGGCCACCAGCGGCGATGCGCGGAACTGCTCGCTGGCGACGGCGACAGCTTCGAGGCCGCTGGCCTTGCGAAACGCGCGCAGGAAGCGCTCATTGGCGCCGCGGGCGTCGCGGAAAGCCCGCCACTTGGAGAAGATGACCGCCCAGGAGAGCAGCGACATGATGAGGAGGATCACCATCACCACCTTCGCTACCGGCCCGGCGGCCTTGATCAGGTCAAACGTGCTGAGTTGCAGAAGGATGGCAAAGACGGGCATCAAAGACAAAAGAGCTGATTCCTCCCCGACAATCTCATCATAGACGACGCGCACTCATGGTTATGTTTAATGACGCGATGGGCGCGAGGAAAGTTGATGCAACATGTGGGGCGGGCGCCTCGCCTGCGGCCGGGCCCTGACCGGCCATTGAGCGATGCCGGGCGGGGCGCCCGGCGCAGGCCGGGGGCCTGCCCCACATTATCGTCCCAGCTCCTTGTCGAAGAAGCCTGACATGATCTCGTAAGTCTCCTTCGACTCCGGCAAGTCCGCATCGTTCCAGAACGCGTGCGCCAGCGCGTCGAACACCACCAGATGCGCGTCCACGCCGGCGCGCAGGAACGCCCGGTGCATGTTCGCCGTGCCGCTCAGCAACAGGTCGCGCGTGCTGGTGATGAACAGCGTGGGCGGGAACCCGTGCAGGTCGGCGAAGATGGGCGAGAGCACCGGATCCTGCGGATTCGTCGAGCCCATGTAGGCATCGTGGTGAGGACCCTTCGCCGGCGGGTGCAGGTAGCCCGAGAAGCCGGCCAGAGCGTAGATGGAGATGGTATCCCCGGCCTTACTGAAGTCGCCGAATCCGGAAAAGACCCCGAGCGCGCCCGGCAGCGGCAGTCCGAGTTGGCGCAGCTTCACCGCAACCTCGCCAGTCAGAATGGCGCCCGCCGAAGTGCCGTAGACGGCAATGTTCGCCGGCTTGTAGGTCTTCAGCAGCTCCTTGTAAACCGCGACGGAATCGTCCACCGCGGCCGGAAAGGGGTGCTCCGGCGCGAGGCGGTACAGCACGGCAACCACCTTCGTCTTCGTAAGGTTTGCGACCGGGATGGACTCGGTAAGGGAACCGGAGTCCGAGTTGAACCCGCCGCCGTGCAGGTTCATCAGTACGCGATCGCGCTTCATGCCGCTGAGGGGCGTGATCACCCGAACGGGCACGCCCGCGATGGCGTCGCGCTCCACGTTGACCGGATAGAGCGTCCGCGACCGGTCGCCCGCGCGGTTCTGCCAGGCGTCGGTACCTGAGCGGCGTTTCTGGAGGTCGTCAGGCTGGGGCGCGTCCGATGTCCTTCTGGCCAGCACCTTCTTTGCTTCGGGGCTGATGGTGTCGGGTATGGGGACCACGCGGGTTACGTGCGCCGCGCCCTCGGCATCGATGAAGCTGCTGTCGGTGTCGGGCCCGGACTGCGAGGGCTGCTGCGGCGCGGCGAACAGGGCGCAGCAGGAGACGAGTGCAACTGCCGGAAGAAATCTGAGCATGAACATATTGTGCGCCCCTCGCCTGTAAAATGGCAGGCGAGTGCTCCTCGAGCTGATCGTCGAGAATTACGCGGTGGTGGAGCGCGTCCACGTGCGCTTCCATGGCGGCCTCAACCTGCTGACCGGCGAAACCGGAAGCGGCAAGTCGATCGTGGTGGATGCGGTGGCGCTGTTGTACGGCGGGCGCGCGTCGCCGGACATGGTGCGCAGCGGCGCCGAGCGGGCGCGCATCTCCGGTATTTTCGAACTGCCGCGCGATGCGGCCTTCCGCGCGCTGTTGGAAGAAGCGGGCGTGGAGCCGGAAGACAATGAGCTGATCGTCGAGCGGGAAGTACTCGCCAACGGGAAATCGCGCGCGTTTCTGAGCAGCCGGCCGGTGACCGCGACCCTGCTTCGCGATATCGCGCCCTGGCTCGGAGATATCCACGGACAGCACGATCAGCAGCAACTCTTCTCGCCGGCGGCGCAACTTGCCATGCTCGACGAGTTCGCCGCGGATGAGGCGGCGCTCGCACGCGCCGGCGAGGCGTATCGGTGCTGGCGGCAGTGCGCTGCGGCGCTGGCCGAGCTGGACAAATCGGAACAGGAGAAGCTGCGGCTCGCCGACCTGTGGAGCTTCCAGCGGCGCGAGATTGAGACGGCCGCGCCGAAGCCCGGCGAAGATGTGGAGCTGGAAAAAGAGAAGCTGGTGCTGCGCAACGTGACGCGGCTGCAGGAGAACGCGAACGCGGCGTGGGCTGCCCTCTACGACGCTCCGGAAAGCGCGGCCACCGAGTTGCGAGTCGCGGTGAAGAAGATTGAGGAGCTGTGCCGCATTGACGCGAGCCTCACCGGCGTGCTGGAAATGCTGAAGCCTGCGGAGATCGCGGTGGCGGAGGCTTCGAGCGCACTGCGCGACTACCTCGACCGGCTGGACGCCGATCCCGGCCGTCTGGAGGAGGTGGAATCGCGGCTGGCGCTGCTCGACCGGCTACGGCGGAAGTACGGCCAGACGATGGCGGACGTGCTCGCGTTTCTGGAGAAGGTCCGCGCGCAGTTGAACGCGCTGGAGCATGCCACCGAGCGGCGGGCCGAGTTGCAGAAGCAGCGTGAGGCTCTCGAACAGAAGTACAGTGAGGCCGCTGCCGAGCTGACGCGTGTGCGCACGGCGGCGGCGAAACGGCTCTCGGCCGCCGTCGAGAAAGAGCTGGCGTCACTGGCGCTGGGCGGCTCGCGGTTTCGCATCGAGCTCAGCGAGGGCGAGTGGACCGCCGAGGGAGTGGATCGCGCACTGTTTCTGATTGCGGCCAATGTGGGCGAAGAGCCGCGGCCTATCGAGCGCGTGGCGTCGGGCGGCGAATTGTCGCGGATCGCGCTGGCGCTGAAGACAACGACGGGCGCGAGCGTGACGAAATCGAACGGGGCGCCGCGCACACTCATCTTCGATGAGGTGGACGCCGGCATCGGCGGCAGCGTAGCCGAGGCGGTGGGCCGGCGGCTGAAGCGGCTGGCAGCGTCGAACCAGGTGCTGTGCGTCACGCACCTGGCGCAGGTGGCGTCCTTTGCGGACCATCACTACTTCGTGACCAAGCGCGAGGTGAAGGGCCGCACGGTGGCCGAGGTGGAGGAACTGAGCGGCGATACGCGCACGCGCGAGATCGGGCGAATGCTGTCGGGCCAGCGAATCACCGCGGAAGCGCTGCGCCACGCCGAGCAGTTGATTCGCGAAGGCGCGCGCGGATAGGGGGCCGGGGGCAGGACGGTTGCACAGGGGTCAGCTTGTGATGGGCAGAGACCCTTGCCATCTGCGCGTTCACTTTTCCGCTGCGCTTGCGCTCATCATCCATAGCGCCCAACGTATGAAGTGGTAAATTGAGCGGAGCGTACCAAGTACGACAGGCTGAGCCGCGACCTAAGGAACGACGGAAGTGGAACGAATGACGTAGCCTTGACCTGCCGCCCACATTTGTGTGGTACGACTGCTGTTTGTACGGCCAGGCTGGCGGCAAAGCTCCCCGGCGGCCGGCGTCGCTCCTCTTGTGGCCGCAGCGCTCAGCTTGCCCGCCGATCACGGAGACTCTTAAAGACCCGGGTCTTTCCCTTGCGCAGCACACGGACAATCTGCACCAAGCTGCGGTAACAGCGGCGGTCTTTGCCGCGGGTTCCCGAGCGGAACTCGGCCCGTGCCGCCCATAATGGAACCACAAAACGGGACTGTGCAAGCGGTGTTTTCCGTTTTTTTTCAGGCGCTCCTGCGCAGACGCCGAATCGACAGCAGCAAAAGAGCGGCCGCGACTACAGAGGCCGTATCGGGCTCGGGCATCGCGGAGTTTGAAGTGGCGGACGGGGCGCCGATCGGGAACTCCGCAGTTTCGACGCTACCGAAGACCAGCGGCAGCGGATTGCTCGAATCGACGGCGATGTCCAGAAATTCGCTGGCTGGTCCATTGGTGGGGAGCTCAAAACCGCTCGAATCGAGGATGGCGAATGAGAATTCGTCGGGCACGCCGCCGGGGTCGAGATTGGTTGTGAGCTGGACTTGGAAGCTCAACGTGTTTCCCGCAAGGAAATTCTGGGTGAACTCGTTGAAGAACTGGCTGTCATGCAGAGTCGCCGTGCTGGACAGATCGCCAGAAGCTCCGTCAAAAAGCACGGGCGAGCCAGTGGCGCTACCAGTGCCGAAATTGAAATTCGAAATCGATACCGTATTATTATTCAGATCGGCCGGCGCTCCGCTTCCGTCGATAAACTGGAAGTCGATCTGAAACGTGCCTGCGCCCACTAGCGCGGACGTGTTCATGTTGACACTGAAGATCGCCGCTGCGGAAGCAGGCAGAGAAGCGAGTGCAGCTATGCCCATTCCGAAGATCAATCGAAGGAAATGTTTCATATGAGACTCCCTCAGCGGCCGCCCGGTCCGGCGAGCACGCGCGTGTTGTAGGTGATACCCGAATTTGCCGTATCGATAAATTCCAACGCCACGGAGAACGATCCGCCGTTCGAGCCCAGATCCGGTGTGGATGTGATAAAAGGACCGCCCTCGGGCGCGGCGCAGACAGTTGTGCCGGACAGGCCAAAAAGCGTCGCCGAGTTCGGAACGTTATCGAAAACCACCGAAATCGGCCCCTGGATGAAGCTCGCTGTGTTGTTGGTGACGGTCACGGTCTGGGTGAAATGGCCGTTGGTGTGGTTGAGCCGGAAACCGCTGCGCGTAACGGTGACCTGCGCCGAAATATCGGCGGCACAAGCTCCGGAGGGCGTCAGGAGGCCGATCCGGGTCAGGCCCGCGGCGGTGATGACTCGAAGAGCGATCTGCCCGCCGTCGTTGAGCGCGGCCGGCGAGCCAAAACCGGTAATCGGGGACTGGAATGTGATTTCCGTCTGGCTGCCGTTTTTCCAAAGGAAGAGACCGCCGCTGCTCTTTAATAATAGCGCCTGCCCCATGTTATTTAGCGAAAGGAAATTTCCAGGAACAACCTCCTCGAGAGCCGATCCGTTCCAGAAAAACGTACCGGAAGCTGAAATCCCATAAGTCTGGTCGAGGTTATTGATGTTGTTTCCATCGAGTCCGACCGTGTCGCCGCTCGGAACGGACAGGGCAGCGAATGGCCGGCCGGGGCGCAGGATGGCAGCGCGGGAGCTGCACGGACTCTCCGGATAAGGATCAATCAGATCTGTCGCCACATGGTCGGCATCGTTGATACCAAATGGCTGTACCAGGCTGGCTCCTATAGAGCTTGGGCCGCCGATACAGATTGAGTTGTTTGCCTGAGTCAGCTCGACCGAGAAGGTCGAGCCATCCCAGATCCAGCCCCAGCCGCAAGAGTCAGCCTTCTGGGTGGCTCCGGTGATATGGCCGGCCCGGTTAATCCCGAATGCGTTACTAATGTAAGTAGCGGCATTCGTATTCTGTGAGCATACGGCAGGGTAGTGTGGGAGCACGGTCGGGGTAGTTCCATTCCAGACTATGACCTGGGAGGCATTGGGCGAACTCGCGAGGGCCGGATCGGGTCCGATCTGGGCCAGCACCTGGCCGGCGTCGTTGAGACCGCGCATGGTGATTAGGCGGAATCCCGTTGGAACCGGCAACTCAACCGGCACGCCGTTCGTCCATAGGACGGGGATTTCGTTAACGCCGGGTTGTAGAATCGCACCGGCTACCTGCCCTTTGTTGTTCAGCCCCGAGTTAAAGGCGAGAACAACACTGGTGTTCACGTTGTCTGGAATACCGGCAGGCAAAGCCAGAATGGTCACGTTGTATTGTGCCCGCGCCACCAGCATACACACCGAGGATGCAAGCAAATAAGCGAGGATCCGTTTCCATTTCATCTATCCACCTCCCATGCGGCGTGGTAGTCCTGGCGGCCGGCCGCCAAAATACCGCCTGTCACATTAAATAGCGATGAACGGAGGAAAAAGGGGACACGAATAGTGAAACGCCTCGCGCGCGCCGGTTGGCAGCCGTGTATTATGGATGGGAATGCGGAGTTCCATGTCGACAAGTGATCGGCAGCGGTCTGTTTCCGGTGTGCTGAAACAGGTTGCGGGAGGGGAGGAGGGCGCGTGGGGCGCGCTGGTAGAGTTGCTCTATCCCGATCTGCGGCGTGTTGCCGCGGCCAGGATGAGGAGCGAAGCCGCGGGGCAAACGCTACAGCCAACGGAATTGGTTCACGAAGTTTATCTCCGCCTCTCCGGATGCACCAATAAGAACTGGCAGAGTCGAGCGCACTTTTGCGCCGCGGCATCCGTCGTGATGCGGCACATTCTCGTGGATCGGGCGCGCCACCGACATTCATGCGGGCAGCGCGTTCCCATCATGGAAGTCGATGACAGAGATTCGGGCTTAGCGGGTTCGGCCGATCTGATCGATCTGGACCGCGCGCTTCAGGATCTGGCGGGCATTGACGAGCGGCTCAGCCGCATCGTGGAGATGCGCTATTTCGGAGGCCTCACGGTGGAGGAGGCTGCGGAAGTCCTGGGAATCTCCGACAAGACTGTAAAGCGCGACTGGTCGTTGGCGCGAGCATTTCTTCACGGGCGGATCCATCCCAAATGACGCCCGATTCGTGGGAGCGGGTCAAGCATCTGTTTGGTGAGGCTCAAGACCTGAGTCCCATGGAGCGCCCACGTTTTCTCGAAGCTTGCGGGGCCGAGCTGGCCGAACAGCACATGGTGGAGGACTTGTTGCGCGAGCACGACCGCTCCGGCGTCTTTCTGGAACCGCCTCTGACCGCCGGCGTTGCTCCCGCGTCAGCGCCGAACGAATCGGGCAGATCGGCGCGCGAACTTTCCGAAGGGGCGATCTTCCGCAAACGGTACTTGATCCGCCGGGAGTTGGGACGCGGTGGCAATGGAATTGTGTATGCGGCCGAGGATCTCCAGATGGCGTCGCGGACCGTGGTCGTCAAACTCCTGCATAACACCGTGCTGATGGGCTCATCGCGGCGGAGCATGTTCCGTGGTGAGATGGAGGCGCTGGCCCGAATCGATCACCCGGCCGTAGTCACCATCTTTGACGTGGGGGACGACCCGGCCGAGCCTTTCCTGGTGATGCAATACGTGGACGGGGTTACGCTTCGGTCCGAATTGCGCCCGGGCCCCCTGCCTCTGGGTCGGGCCGCAGCCATCCTGCGGCAGATTGGCGAGGCGCTGGATGCGGCACACGCGAAACGTATCACGCACCGCGATCTCAAACCCGAGAACATCATGCTCCAGAGGTCGAACGACGGCACCGATGTCGTCCGGCTCATCGACTTCGGCATCGCCAAAGTCGAGACCACGCGGTCCGCGGGGCAGACCACTATGCTGATGCTGGTCGGGACAACGCAGTACATGGCCCCCGAACAGTTGCTTGGCCGTGCTTCGGCCGCGTCCGACGTGTATGCGCTGGGTGTGGTCGCCTACGAAATCCTGACCGGTTCCCGCCCGTACGAAATGGATTCGCCGTTCGACCTGCTGGAAACCCAATTGCGCAATCGACCTCCGCCGATGAGAACGCTGCGGCCGGACCTGCCCCCGGGAGCCGGGCGGTTGGTTTTGGCGGCGCTGGATTTTCACCCGGAATCGCGGCCACGAAGCGCGGGCGCGTTCGCCACGGCGCTATCGGCCGCCTTGACCGCACGTCGCCGGCGATGGTCCGGGATCGCGACGACGGCGCTGCTGCTGATGGTGGCGGGCATCTTTGCCGCGCGAACGTCGCCCTTGCTCCTGCTCGCGCATCGGCCGAGCATTCCGCTGGAACGGGTCATTGACAAAAAGAACAACCTCGATCCGGAGACAGAGGGTTTCACGAGGCTTCATGATGCCTCCAACGACCTTACCGGCACCATCGCGTTCAATTCCGACAATTCGGGATACGACGGATGGCGGGTGACCACACGGGGCCAGGGCTTCTACGTGCGGCCTCTGGGCGGGGCTCAGGTTAACGCGGCACTGGCTCGGGGGTGGAAGATGACTGCGGTTACGCGCTCGGAAGAAGGCGGATCTGTTGTGATTGCCGCGTTTCGCGAGGCGCACCGCCGCTTTGATGTGTTTACCTATGTCGATGAGAATGGCGACCAGGCGGTGCGCACCATCACCCAGCTGTTGCCTCACTTGGAAGGCCCGGAGTATCATCTGCGCGGCTCAGGCGCTTCGTTTCACAGCTACCAATTGGTCTACGACAAAGAGTCACGGCAAGCCGACCTGCTGGTGGACGGCGTCAAGCGACTCGGCGGATATTCGGGCCATGCGGAATTCGCGGACCATTCGTGGTTCGTCTTCGGCACGCATTTATATCGGAGCAAGCGCGGAATTGCGACGTTCCGGACGCTGCGGTTTGAGATAAATCCCTGACGGCGCGGCCCTCAACCAATTCAACCTTGCGGTCGCCGAAAAGTTGTCGGCCTTGCGCACCGACGATTATCGCTGCGAACGCGGAATACTCGCCAACATCACGGAAGCCAAGCGACTCCTAACTACGGAGCTGCAAAACTCGGCCGAGCTGGTGCTCGGCTTCACAGGCGACAAAGGTCGCCGACGTTACCGTCTAACTTAAAGATACCCTTCGACGTGCTCGCGGAAACGCGTATAAACCCAAGAGACACCGAGCAGAATCAGTCCCGGCGGCGTGCTTGACGCATTTCGTAACTATCAAATACGGCCCGTCCCGTGGAGCGTGCGCGACGAAGTTGTTACCGAACTCGCGGCGTAAGTTCGCCCACCGCCAATTCCTGCCGCTGCATGCCCTGGCAACCAGCGCTTAATGCTTTGGCGGTACCGGCCGTCTGAGCGAAACGCGCGTAGGCCAGCTCTACAATCTACAGGCCCATCGCGTCGGGCGGCGAGTTATCACGGATCGCGCTGGCGCTAAAGACAACGACAGGCGCGAGCGTGGCGAAAGGGAACGGAGCCCCGCGCACGCTGATCTTCGATGAGGTGGACGCTGGCATCGGCGGCAGCGTAGCCGAGGCGGTGGGCCGGCGGCTGAAGCGGCTGGCAGCGTCGAACCAGGTGCTGTGCGTAACGCATCTGGCGCAGGTGGCGTCTTTCGCGGACCATCACTATTTCGTGACCAAGCACGAGGTGAAAGGCCGCACGGTGGCCGAGGTGGAGGAACTGAGCGGCGGAACGCGCACGCGCGAGATCGGGCGAATGCTGTCGGGCCAGCGAATCACCGCGGAAGCGCTGCGCCACGCCGAGCAGTTGATTCGCGAAGGCGCGCGGGGATAACGCGACCGGTAATCTGGCTGGCGTTTTTTGGGGCGGCCTTAAGGCTGCGGCGGGCTGTCAGCCCGCCTGGTCTGGCGTACGGGTTGGCAAATGGCGGGCTGACAGCCTGGCCCACGCATGCACCACAGGGGTGACACCGACAAAGCGCTGCCGCAGGTACGACTTCCGTGCCGCCTGGGGTGAACGCGGGCGTACCATCGCGGGCGGATGAGCGAGACCATCTATAAGCTGCAGCCGGACCGGACCATCCATCTGCGCGGGTTCGACGGCTTCGGGGCCGCCGCGGCTCTCCATCACGCCAGCCCGGCCGGGTTCCAGGTGACCGGCGTGTTTCGCGATCAGGCCGATTTCACGGTGGTCATTCTGTGGGACGCGGACGATTTCTTCGAGCATTACTCGATGCGCTACCTGCCCGATTTCGACTTCAGCGGCATGGTGCTCAGCTTCGACGTCGCCTATAGCGGATTGCAGCCCATCGATTCGCCGAAATACAACTGGATCGACTGGGCCACGCTCGACTGCATCACCAGCGCGGGCGAACCGAAGTACGCGCGCCTGTTCGACAACGCCATGCTGGCCGGTGGGACCTTCACGCCGGCATCCGGCACATTTCACATTCAGACCGGCCCGAACGGCATTCAGCCTTACGACCGGCTCACGCTATGGCTGCAGAACCTCGCCTTCGACTTCATTGCGCCGCTTCCCCAATCCGGTGCCGTGGCTTCGGTGGAGTACCAGTTTTTCGCAGGGGGCAATGGGACCGCGCACTCGATTACCGTCGATGGCCGCACTTATACGCACACTGAGTCGAACCCGGCGGGCGAATCGAGCGCCGATGTCGCCACCGCGCTGATCGCCGCTGTGAATGCCGGCACGGGCGATCCGGCGGTGATGGCCGCGGCGGGCATCGTCGCCAACGCAGTAAAGCTCACTGTCAGGCCGGCCGCGGGAGGACAAACGATCCTCGTCTCGGCATCGGACAACAACGCGAGTGCTACGCTGTACGAACTGGCGCCGGCGAACGTTGCCGCGGCGCTGGCCAACTCCATCAATCAGACCGACTGGGGGACGCTGGCGCCGGTGAGTTCCATCATGGCGTCGGCAGCGGGTGACGGCTCACTCACCATCACGGCCGCGCGGGCCGGAACCGTGGCGGTGAACGGAACCACGGTGACATGGACCGGCGGCGCGCGTTTTCCGGGGCTGCAGGCAAGCGACACGATCTGGCTCGGCACGCCCTCCACGCTGTCTAACACAGGAGTGACTATCCCCGGTACGATGGCGCCGCACACGGTGGCCACCGTGGTCTCGCCTACCGAGCTGACGCTGAGCGCGAGCGCCGGAACGCAGACTGCGGCGTCGTATCTTGCGCCCCGCGGAGGGTACGACGGCAACATGATCACTGTTCTGGCGCAGAACAAGACGGATTCCCTGATCGCGGCGGAGGGCTCGGTGAAGCTGCAGAACGGCAGCTCGGATGCGGTTTGGAACGTCAGCCTCGACTTCACGGCGCTGGGCATCGACCAGATTCGCCAGGCTTGGCTGACGCTCGCTCCCGCGCTGACCGACGCGGCGCCATTCGCGGACACCGAGTGGTCAGCCACATTCTCGAACTGGACCGTGCACGACCCTCACGGCAGGCGGCCGCTGAGGATCGCCGGCCCGGGCAGCACGCGCATCGCCAGCGCTGATTCCGCGACAAGATACAGCCGTTTGTGGTCGAGGCAGCTCGGATTCTTCTCGCAGGGCAGCGCACAGGTGGCAAGCGCCGCCGGCAGCTCCGTGCAGATTCGCTATTACAACCACGCCGCGCACGATCTGTACATTGGGACGAGCCTGTACAAGGACCGCGGCATCGTGTCGATATCGCTTGACAGCGACGCGCCGACGAGCCTCGATTGCTACCTGAATTGCGAGCCTTCGGTGCAGACGCGGCGCCTTGTCCGAAGTGGCGTGGCGGCCGGGGATCACGTGGTCGTCATAACCGTCACGGGCCAGAAGCACGCAAAGGGTCCGTTGTGGGACGCCGATTCGGCGGGCACGTTCTTCTATTTCGATTACATCGAGGCGGCAATCCCGGGCGACGTCCAGGCGCAGACGCAGACGTACCTGGCCGCGGCCCCGGCGCTCGACTACGATACCGATCACACGTACAAGCAAAGTCCGCAGCGGCTGCTGTGGAATCTGTACGCGATGGGCTTTCGCGGCTCCGTCGACGAGTACATCGGCGTGTTCTGGTGGAATCAGCGAAAGCGCGTGTTGAGCCCCGGTCAGCAGGCGTTCCATACCTGGGCGGTGACGTTCAGCGGAACGTGGGCCGATCAGGAGACCGTTACGCTGACCGTGGGAGGCACGCCGATGCGCAAGGCAGTGCTCCCGGCGGATACGTCGCTCAGCATCGCGCAGCAGTTTGCCGCGTTTGTGAACGAGACGTTCGTGGGGGTGTGGTCGGCCGTGGCGACGGGGTCCACCGCGGCAACCGCAACGCTGGCTGTCACCACTCGGACGCCGTCCTGGAATTTCGACTGCACGTACCGCACGACGAGCGCCGGCGGCGCTGTTTCGGCCACGGGCGATCTGAATGCCGGCGACGAGGGCGCGTGGATTATCGACGACTCGGTCACGCCGGCGCTGAACCGCGCCGCAACCGACTGGCATTCCGATCTGTTCACCGAGGCGGCGTCACGGGGCTTCCAGATTGTCAGCGCCGTCTCCATGGAGTTGGTGAATCCACCCGACGACCCGGCGAACGGCAAGGTGTACGCGGCGCGCTTCAAAGACGGGACCGCGGTGATGACAGACACCGGGTTCCAGAGCCTCAACTCGACGCAGTGCGCGTTCACGCCGACCGTGCAGGCGTATCAGGCCGAGGTTTGCAAAGAACTGGCCACACTGCAGAGCGCGGCCGGCCTGCAGCCATGGATTCAGTTCGGCGAATTCCTCTGGTGGTTCTTTGACTGGTATCCCACATCCGGCGGCAATCAGCATGCCGGCATGGCCTTCTATGACGCCTGGACGAGCGCTCAGGCGGTTACTGCGCTCGCACGCACGCTGGCGTATTTCGACACGATCAATGACGACCCGTCGGTGAACGGGTACGCAGATGCGAATTTTCTCCGCGAGTTAATCAAGACGCACATCGATGCGCTGCGGTCGGTTGTGCTGGCTGCGGTTCCGGCCACTCATTTCGAGCTGCTGTATCCGTACGACGTGAACTATCCGGTGACCAACGCGTTCGGGATTGGCGGGCGGCTGAACCACTACGTGAATTTCCCGGCGGAGTTCGCGGCGAAAGCCGGGTCGGGACTCGATCGCATCAAGATGGAATCTCTCTCCTTCGGCGAGCAGGAACACAACTTCGAAAAGCAGAAAGTCTCGATTGCGTTTCCGTTTACGGCGCCGCAAAGCTGGCCCAGGGACTCGGTTGCTTATCTGGTGGCCATCGACAACGGGACGTGCGCGTGGCAACGCGAGTATCTTTACGCCAGAGACCTCGTTGCACTCGTGAACTTCTGGGCCTTCGATCATTTCGTCCTGCTGTCCTGGCCGTTACCGTTGCCCACCGCCATTCAGGCCCGCAGTTTTCTGATGTGAACAGCCAGGGCACAACCAAACCGCGACCGTAGGGGAGTTGGACATGGGCCTTTCAGGGCCACAATCAGGCGAAGCTTTGGCTCCGTGGGGCAGACGATCGGTTTATGTCGTCTGCCTGTTCGAGTGCCCGGGCAATGGCAGACGACAAAACCCGATCGTCTGCCCCACGGGGAGGCGAAGCTACATTTTCAGGGGAGCGGTTGCACGAAGATTCTGCGAACATCTGGTACACGCTATACTGGCCGGGAATGCCGCCCGTGAAGCGGATGCTGCTGCGTCCTCTGGAAATGCCCGGGATAGCGAAGCTGCTGGCCAGTCTGACGCAAACGCAGGCGACGGTGTTCATGCTGCATCGCTTCGACGACCCGGAGACCGGCATCGCGGGACACTCGCCGCAAACACTGCGCTCAATTCTCGCCTACCTCCGCAAACATCGCTACACGCTGATCCCGCTCGGCGAATTGTTCCGGCGGCTGCGCGATAGCGACCCAATAAAGCGGTGCGTGGCATTCACCATCGATGACGGCTATTTCGATCACGCCCGGGTGGGCGCCCCGGTGTTCGCGGAGTTCGATTGCCCCGCGACTATCTTCGCTGTCACCGGCTTCCTGGACGGACAGATCTGGCTGTGGTGGGATCAGCTCACCTGGATCTTCGAGCGGACAGCGCGGACCGAGGCGCCCGTGCGCATGGGCGACCGTCGCGAGGTCTTTCGGCTGGATACGTCGCAGGCGCGCCGCGATGCCTGGTGGCGGATGAATCGGTTTTGCCAGGACGCCGCGGATGCCGACCGCGTCGCCTTGATCGCGGACCTGAGCCGGGCAGCGGACGTGGAAATCCCATCAGCCCCGCCGCCGCAGTTCGCGCCGCTCACCTGGCACGAGGCGCGGCAGCTCGAGAAACGCGGGATCACCTTCGGGCCGCACACGGTGACGCACCCGGTTCTTGCGAACACGCCCGCCCAGCGCGCCGAAGCCGAGATTGTGGACTCGTGGCATCGTCTGCGCGCGGAGGTCTCCAATCCGGTACCGGTGTTCTGTTACCCGAACGGCCGCCTGCGCGATTTCGGCGAGCGCGAATTCGACACGGTGATTCGGACAGGGCTGCTGGGAGGGGTCTCCGGACATCCGGAGCCGTTGCGTCCCGAGGCGTTCCGCCGTCCACCGCAGATCTGCCGCGTTCCGCGATTCGGATTTCAGGACGATCTGCTGGATGTCCTGCAATGCGTCTCGGGTCTGGCCACCATGAAGTCGCGATTCCGCGGCCCGGCGCCGCAATGACGTGGAAAGCCAGGTTCGATCGCGCGCGCCTGCGACGGCGATGGGCATCGCTACGCGCGCTCGGGATGCACATCGGCATGGGCGTGAACCTGCCGGCGTCCACCTGGATCGACACGTCCACCTGTTATCTGATCAGCATCGGCGACTGGTGCGGCTTCGGCCAGCAGTGCATGATCCTGTCGCACGACGGCCTGATGGACGAGTTTGTGGATGCGGGCCTGATCGCTAAGGTGACGATTCACGAATCGTGCCACTTCGGTTCGCGCACGGTGATCCTGCCGGGCGTGGAGATCGGCCCGCGGACCATCGTTGGCGCCAATTCCGTGGTCTCCAAGTCTCTGCCGCCCGACACGGTGTGCGCCGGCGCGCCGGCCAAAGTGATCTGCACGCTCGATGAGTACCTCGCGCGCCACCGCAAGGATATGGAGCGCGGACGCCGGTTCCCGTGGTCCGAATACAACCTGAATGCTCTTACTCCCGAGCGCCGCCGCGAGTTGCTTCAGGCCGTGGCCGAGGGTCCGGTTTACATCACCGGCGGCTTCTCCGCGGAAATGCGCGGGAAGGGCGGCCTTGACCGAACCCCGCATGCAGGCTGAAAGCCTGCTCTACTTCCGACCGAGAACAGTAGAGCAGGCTTCAGCCTGCATCCGCTTCTCTCAGGAAAGCCGCGGCTTCTTCCGGGGGCGTCGGGTTGATGTGGAAGCCCGTGCCCCACTCGAAACCAGCCACTCGCGTGAGGCGCGGAATGATCTCCACGTGCCAGTGATAATGCGGCATGCTGTGCTCCTGAATGGGCGCGCTGTGCAGCACCATGTTGTAGGCCGGGTGCTCCAGCACGCGCTCCATCTTCCGCACCATGGTCCGGAACGCCCACGCAATCTCGCCGATCTCGGCGCTGTCGGCATTCTCGAAGTGCGAGCCGTGGCGCTTCGGCACCAGCCACGTCTCGAACGGAAAGCGCGAGGCGTACGGCGCGATGGCGAGGACATGATCTCCCTCCCACACCACGCGCGACGCGGTCACCCGCTCCTGCTGGACGATGTCGCAGTAGATACAGCGTTCCTTGTATTCGAAATGTCTGCGCGCGCCGTCGATTTCGCCCTGCACGCTCGCGGGAACCACGGGGAGCGCTATCAACTGCGAGTGCGTATGTTCCACCGATGCGCCCGCCGCCTGGCCGTGATTCTTGAACAGCAGAATGAAGCGGAGACGCGCGTCCTTTTTCAGGTCGAGCACGCGATCGCGGTATGCCCAGAACAGTTCTTCCACCTGTTTGGGAGGAATGTCGGCGACGGAGATTCGATGCTCCGGGCATTCCACCACCACCTCATGCGCGCCAATACCGTTCATGCGATCATAGACGCCGTCGCCGGCTCGGTCGAGCGTGCCTTCCACCCGCAGCGCCGGAAACTTGTTCGACATCACCCGCACACGCCAGGCGCCGTCTCCGTTGGTGGCGTACGCCATGATGGTGGGCGGAGTGCGGTCCTCATTTCCCGCACAGAACGGGCACACGCCAACCAGACGCGGCCTGACCGGATCTCTGATGAAATCGGAGGGCCGTTTGGCGCGGTCGGTCGCGATGATAACCCAGCGACCGGTGACCGGGTCCCTTCGTAGTTCCTGCAGCGGCCTGGCTTTGCCGTTAACAATCGCGGTTACCGGCGACATGCGTGCCTCCCGAGCACAACGCTCCTTCAGGATTACAATGCCGTGAACGTTCGATTATATCGCCGCGGCGGGATTTATCGCGTCGCGCAGATGGATGACGGCCGGAGGCGTTGTAAACAGCACGCTCACAATATCAAATCGGACTTTTTCCATGGGGACTTCAGCGTGGCGGGCAAACTCTCGCGCCGCGCGGAGCATGCGGAATTTCTTGTCCGGTCCGATGGCGCGGTCGGGCGCCCCGAACTCCTCTGAACTGCGGGATTTCACCTCGACAAAGACCAGCGTGTCATGGTCCCAGCCGATCAGATCGATCTCGCCTGCGCCGGAGGCGAGGCGGTAATTTCTGGCAACCACGATGATTCCGGCGCGCTGCAGGTATCGGTGCGCAATGTCCTCGCCACGGCGTCCGAGCGCCTGGTCGGCCGGCCACAGGCGTTTGCGGGCATGGTGTCGCAGGCCGTCCGCGAGTTCGTAGAAAAAGCCGAGCATAAGTTCTGCTCCGGGCGGGTTGTTCCTTGACCCGTCTACTGTATTAAATATCGGCGCTTCAGGCAATCACTTTAGGACTTCGAACTCGAAATCCATCACCTTGCCGCGTACGATGTAGCACAGGTAGTATTCCCAGAACCGCCGGAAGCGGACCGACCGGTTCACCAGGAATTCGAACCCGAGCCAACGCCACAAAGCAAGTAGGCGGACATGCGCCGAAATCTCGCGAAAGCGGACCGAGGAATAGTACCCGAACCCGCCGTGATCCTCGCCGAAGTAGCGAAAAGAGAAGCTGTTCAGGTGCTGGCGGTGCGTTGGATCACAGAAGGAGCTGAAATCGGTGTAATGCGGCGTCGCGAGCACCACTCGCCCGTGCGGCCGGCAAAGCCGGTGGAACTCTTCCATGGTCCGGATGACGTCGGTAACGTGCTCGATCACGTGAATGGCCCGGACTTCGGCGAACGCGCTGTCGCGGAACGGATAAGGAAAATGCTCGAGATCGCAGATGACATCGGCGCGCGTCGCGCGGTTCCGATCGATGCCGATGGATCCCGGAAACTTATTGATTCCACAGCCCACATCGAGGACGGGGTCGGAGGGGTGTTGATTGTCGCTCGTAACCCATCAGTATGCCGGAAGTGAGGCGCTCGCGTGGTTCCCGAAACCGCAGGACGTCGAGCGCCATCCATAGTAGGAACCAGCTTCGTGTTCGAACGTCACTCCAACTTCGCCTCTCGACCCCGCGCAGCCCTGCTGCGGGGATTGCTGGCGTTGTTTCTGCTGGTGTGCTTCGCGGGTCTGCAGACCGCATCGGTTGCCCACTGGGATAACGACGACGGCTGCAGCCATGGCCATTGCTGCCCGGTGTGTCATGCGGGACACCTGCCCGTGCTGCAGGCGGCGCTCAGCCCGCAGGTGGCGCCGCCCGCTGTTCTGAACTGCCCGCGAATCCAGGACCACGCCGGCACCGCGACCAGCCACCTGGCGGTTCTGCGGCCGCCGCGCGCGCCGCCTGTCTAGCCTCTTCTCCATTTGACGATTGCCGCGCCGCGTCTCTGCGGGCGCGGGTCCGTCGACACATTTGCAACCTGCAGAGGAGATCGGGCAATGCTCAGATTATTTGTTTTGGTTTTCATGACGGCTCTGGCCGCATACGCGCAATCCATCAGCAGTGGAACGGTGAGCGGTACGGTGAGCGACCCCTCGGGAGCCGTAATCGCGAATGCGAAGATCGAGTTGAAGAACGGCGTCACGGGCTACGCGGAATCCGCGACTACGGACAGCAACGGCGCGTACCGTTTCAACAACGTTCCCTTCAACAGCTATAACGTTACAGCGACGGCTTCCGGCTTCGCGGCGGCGGCGCGGCAGATCGAGATACACAACAGCATCCCGCTCGCGGTAAACATCGCGCTCAACGTCGCTACGGAGGCCGCCAGCGTCAACGTTGAGGCCACGGGCGCCACAGTGGAGACGGACACCTCCGCGCACACCGACACCGACGCGAGCGCATTCTCGAAACTACCGACATTCGATCCGGCAGCGGGCCTGAGCAGCATCATCAACAACAGCACTGGCGGGACCGCGTCCGACGCGAACGGCTTCTTTCACCCGCTGGGCGATCACGCGCAGGTCAGCTTCATCATCGACGGGCAGCCCATCAGCGATCAGCAGAGCAAGGTCTATTCGACGCAGCTTCCCTCGGACGCCGTGCAGAGCATGGAACTGATCACCGGGGCGCCCGACGCGCAGTACGGCGACAAATCGAGCCTGGTGGTGAACGCGACGACTAAATCCGGACTGGGCGCCACGAGTCCTTTCGGGAGCATTGAAGCCACCGCGGGATCGTTCGGCACGTGGGCGGAAAACACGACCCTCGGCTTCGGCACGGCGAAGTTCGGCAACTTTATCGCGCTGAACGGCATCCGCACCGGTCATTTCCTGGACACGCCCGAGTTCCTGCCCATTCACGACATCGGCAACAACGAGAACATCTTCGACCGCGTCGATTACCAGCCGACCGGCCGTGATGCGTTGCATTTGAACCTGTTCGTGGCGCGCAACTGGTTCCAGGCGCCCAACAGCTACGACCAGTTGAGCCAGGACCAGAAACAACGCGTGCTGACGTGGGATGTGGCGCCCGGATATCAGCACACCTTCAGCTCGACTACCCTGCTGACCGTTAATCCGTATGCGCGGCGCGATCAGGTGGATTATTACGGCAGCCGCGATCCGTTCGCGGACACGCCGGTGACGGAGTCGCAGAACCGGTTTCTGACGAACTATGGCATCAAGGCCGACATCTCCACGGTTCACGGCCGCCACACCATCAAAGCCGGAACCCAGGTTCAGCAGACGCGCCTCGAAGAGAACTTCTCGCTGGGCATTACCGACTCGAACTATAATCCCAGTCTGCCTGGACGCGAGCGGCAATCCGCTGGCCCTGCCCCGGCATCACGAATCCGGCGCAGTGCGGCGCGTGTGAATTCGACGTACCAGCCGAACCCGGGCCTGCTGCCGGGACTCGTGCCGTACGATCTGACGCGCGGCGGAAGCCTTTTCTATTTCCACGGGCTGCACAATATCAACCAGTACGCCGTATATGTGACGGATACGATGAATTTCGGCCATTGGACCATCGACGCCGGTTTCCGCGACGATCAGTACAACGGTTTGGTGGCGAAGAACGGCCCGCAGCCGCGGCTGGGCGTTTCGTATCTGGTGAAGCCGACGGGCACCGTCCTGCGCGCCGCGTACTCACGGACGTTCGAAACTCCGTTCAATGAAAATCTGCTGCTGTCGAGCTCGACCGGGGCCGGCGGGCTGGCCGAGAATGTTTTCGGAGCGAAGACCAGCGCGGCGATTGAGCCCGGGTTCCGGAATCAATTCAACGCGGGTCTGCAACAGAAGCTCGGCAAATACCTGCTGCTCGACGCCGATTATTTCTGGAAGTACACGCACAATGCGTACGATTTCGACGTGCTTTTCAACACGCCCATCGCTTTTCCGATCGCCTGGCACAACTCGAAGCTGGACGGGTTCGATGGCCGGCTCAGCACCGTGAATATCCACGGCTTCCAGGCCTACACGACCTTCGGCCACACGCGGGCGCGCTACTTCCCGCCGGAAAACGGCGGGTTGATATTCCAGGGCGGCGCGGGCGCGCAAACCAGCGTGTTTCGCATCGATCACGATCAGGTGTTCCAGCAGACCACCGATCTGCGGTATCAGCGGGGCAAGAGCGGGCCGTGGATCGATTTCATCTGGCGCTTCGACAGCGGGCTGGTGGTGAGCGGCGTACCCGACGTGGCCTCGGCGCTCCTGCTCACGCCAAATCAGCAGGTGGACATCGGGTTAGCCTGCAACGGCGTGATGGCGACGGTGGCGAGTCCGATGCGGACGTGCAATGGCGTGGGCACGTCGACGCTGCTGACGCTGCCGCAGACCGGTACGGAGAACGACGACCACAACCCCGACCGCGTGCAGCCGCGCAACCTGTTCGATGTGGCGCTGGGGACCGACGACCTGCTGCGCAGCGAGACGCGCCGCAAGGTGACGCTGCGTTTTACGGTGACGAACCTGACCAATAAGGTGGCGCTGTACAATTTTCTGTCCACGTTCAGCGGCACGCACTTCGTGGCGCCGCGAACGTATCAGGCTACGGTGGGGTACCAGTTTTGAGGGGATGGGGCTGGCAGTGACAACCTGTGTTGGTATAACTGTCATAGGAGGCGATGCGCCTTAGCTTCGATCCTGTCAAGAATCGCGAAGTTCACCGGAAACACGGCGTCAGTCTCGAAGAGGCTCGGGAGATTTTTGACCAGACATACGTGGTTGACCAGAAGAACGACGATCCGGAGCAGTTCCGCGCAATCGGCTGGTGTCGTGGCCGCCTTTGTTCTGTAGTCTTCGAGATGAGGAGCGACGCGGAAGGTGAGTACTATCGTTTAATCACCGCCTGGAAGGCGACGAAAGAGGAGGAGCAAGCGTATGCCGAAAACATCTAAGACGAAAGTCTCGCCGGACGCAATCGCCGAAAGAGCTTCGCGAGGCGAAGATGTCTCCTCTTATTTCACGAACAAATTCACCGTGGTCAGGCCTGTTCGCCGTGTTAACGTCGGTCTGACGCCGGGTATGTTGCGGCAGCTTGATGAACGTGCGGCAAGGCTCAACATCAGCCGCCAGGCTGTCATCAAAACTCTCCTCGACCGGGCACTCGAGCAGGAGCGTTCCGGGAAAGCGCGACCCAATCGCTGACTGTTACGGGTGGCCGGGGAATTCACGATCTTCAATATTGGCGGCAACAAGTATCGCCTGGCCACGCTTATCAACTTTCGCTCCGGCCGAGTCTATATCCGCTATGTGATGACGCACGAGGAGTACAGCAGGGTGGACTGGAAGAAACGATGAAGAGTACGGTGCTGGAGGTCGATTCGAAACGGTATGGGCGCCTCCTCGCCCGCAAATTGCCGTCCATCATTCGCACCGAGGACGAAAACGCGCGGTATATTGCCGAGCTCGAAGATTACCGACCGGCGCTATGACGAACTGGCTCCGGAGGAGCGTGAGTACGCCGAACTATTGACTGTTCTGGTCGAGTCCTTTGAGAACGCAAATTACGCACTGGAAGGATCGACGTCCGACAGCCGCCTCCGTAGTCTGATGGAGGAGCACGGCCTGCGCCAGCGCGACCTGCTCGAAGTGTTCGGCTCGCGCGGCATAGCGTCGGAGGTGGTAAGCGGGAAGCGAGGGATCAGCAAAGCGCAAGCCAGGGAACTAGCCGAGTTGTTCCACGTCCCGGCGGATCTGTTCCTTTAGATTTGCGGCGATACGCCGACCAGCGGCACGCAAAGCTGCGCTAAGAGATCGCTTGCAAACGGCCGGAGGTCTTACAGTTTCGAGCACATGCCGGCGACAACATACTGGTCACACCTGCTGCCATGGGTCGAAGACAGTAACGCCTAAGCCGGAAAAGTCCCTCACCCTGCGCGTGACCACGGTTAGATCGGGTTCGAAAGCGGTGGCTGCAATCAGGCCGTCAGCAACTTTAAGAGACCTGCCGTTTAACTGGCATTCTCCGGCCAGAATACCCCAGCGTTTGGCAATGGGTTCGCTCACTGGCAGTATGCGGCCGTCAAAACCACGGGCGGAGAACCTCTTCGAGCCATTGCTGCAACTCTCGGCAGCGCTTGCCGTCGGGAAGAATCGTGATGCCTTTGAAAATTTCGACCAGGGAGACCAACGCTGAAGAACAACTGTGGATCGTCGGCGTCGTCCAGCCACTTTTCCACCCGTGGCTCGGATTCAGGACGCGTCAATTCCGAAGGAACATTGGTATCAAGCAAGAAGCCGGTCACAGCGTGACTGGTCGCCCGGTATCCGGGTCTCTTTCAAAGATCAGATCGAGTCCCTTGAAGGGAGATTCCGCGAACAACTGGGCGAGGCTTTTCCGGCCTGTGGGACGTCCAGCCGGTTTCCGCGCGTGCTCAATAGCCTGCTCTTGCGTGGAGTGAACAGCGCTCTGGAGCACCTGGTCGAGCCAAGCTTCCAGTGACAGGCCACGCGCATGTGCCTGAGCCATGAGCCCCACTTCAATTTCCGGTTTCAAGTCCAGCTTCACGGTCATAGTCGTGTTCTCTTCCTGCTATTGTCGCAACTCTGGTTACCATAAGTCGCCCGGGGCTCAAAGCTGATGCGCAGCCGCGACCCAGTAGCGTCCGCCAGACGCTCCAGCGTCTGCATGGATGGCCGCGAGCGCCCGCCTTCGAGCCGCGCAACCACGGGCTGCGTTGTCCCCATCTTCCGGGCCAGTTCCTCCTGTGTGAGGCCGGCGCGGTTCCTCACATCGATCACGGCCGACGAAAGGACGAACTCCTCTTCGAGCGCGTCGTAAGCCTCTCTGTACGTCGGCTCCTTCATCCACTTCCTGTGCAGATCAGATATGCGGGCCATTGTTACACCTCTATCATCCGGAACTTACAAACTCAACGTCGCGCGCAGAGCCGCATCGATTTCGTTCAGCGCAGCCACTGTTCCGATGACCCGATCAATCTCCGATTCATGGACGGTAGCGAGGTTGTCGGCCATGACTACCGAATCCATCAACAACCCTGACCCGTCAGCACTCTTGCCGCCAACCCGCACCACTACTCTGCTCGGGTGTCCGGCGCGGGCCATATTGCTGGTGATCATGGCCACGATGCTTCGAGTCCGGGAACAGGACCAGGACGACGTCACCGCGATGGCAGTTCATCGTAGACCGACATCTCGGGGCGATCCCAGTCTCCGGCAAAGGGTTTCAGCCGACCGCGCAGATCGGCAGCCTGGGCCTCGTCGATACCTCGTTCCCGAAGATCGACGGACTCCGCATGATGAACCAACGTCACAATAACACGCGCGCCGTCGGCTCCCTCCAGAGGTTCCAGTAGTTCAACCTTCCCGTCCCGGTAAATGCCTTCTACGGACTTCACCATGCACTTCAGTATCCCGCGAGAGACGCCGGGAGTCCAGATCCTGTGGGAAGGCATACCGCTCACGAGAATGCTTAACGACACCCACTGGTCCCGCCGCAGTTCTCGCACTTGTAGCAACTGCCGTTGCGGGTCATCAGGCCGCCGCATTCAGGGCAGACGCCGGCATCAGCATACGGCTAACCCGGAGCGCAGTAGCTACGGTGCAGCTTTGTGGATCATCCCTACCAAAGTCTCGCGGGCTTACCTTTACGGCAAAGAGGGTGCAGCAGATAAGCCTCAGGTTGTCTAAGCTCGGAATCCGGGATGACTCTCAAAGGAAGGTGAAGGCGGTCCGGTTCGACTCGTTCAAAGTCCGAACAGGAAAATTTCTGTGTTCGTATTCGAGGCTGGGACGGGTAATCAGTGTATTTAACAATCAGCCAACGCCCATGCTGATCAGGTTCGACAAAGTAGGAAGTCCTGATCGTAGCGTCCACGTACTGGTGGGTGGCGACGACAGTGCCTCGTCTGTGCTGACGCCAATGAATCCACAGAAAATCACGCACCTGGCCGTCCAAACGTTCAGCCTCAGGTGTCAGACTGAGGGACTGAATCTGATAGGGGCCTGCGACTTCGTATTGAGCCAGGTCGCGAGGCTGGTGGTGGGCGAATGTTTGCGAGCTCGTGGCCAGCGCAACGACAAAAAGGATGACCGTAATCAGCACTGGGCGAAGCCCGTGCAAACTGGAGCGAGACATCGAATCCACTCAATCCTTCACTGCCGGTGGTGTTGTTAAGGTGCCGAGTCCGCTTTCATACTGCGTCGTCACACCTGCTGCCATGGATCGAAAACGGTAACGCCCAAGCCGGAAAAGTCCCTTACGTTGCGCGTGACCACGGTTAGATCGTGTTCGAAAGCGGTGGCTGCAATCAGGCCGTCAGCAACTTTAAGAGACCTGCCGTTTAACTGGCATTCTCCGGCCAGAATGCCCCATCGTTTCGCAATGTGTTCGGTGACCGGCAGTATGCGGCCGTCGAACCACGGTCGGAGCGTCTCGTCGAGCCATTGCTGCAACTCTCGGCGGCGCTCGCTGTCGGGAAGAATCGTAATGCCTTTGAAAATCTCGCCCAGAGAGACGACGCTGAAGAATAATCGCGCGTCGTCGGCGTCGTCCAGCCACTTTTCCACGCGTGGCTCGGATTTGGGACGCGTCAATTCCGACGGAACATTGGTATCAAGCAGGAACCCGGTCACAGCGGGACTGGCCGCCCCGTATCTGGGTCTCTTTCAAAGATCATGTCGAGCCCCTTGAAAGGAGACTCCGCGAACAACTGGACCAGGCTTTTCCGGCTCGTATGAGGTCCAGCCGGGTTCCGCGCATGCTCGACCGCCTGAGCCTGGGTGGAGTAAACAGCGCTTTGGAGCACCCGATCGAGCCAAGCTTCCAATGACAGGCCGCGCGCATGTGCCTGGGCCATCAGCCCCGCCTCAACTTCCGGCTTCAAGTCCAGCTTCACGGTCATATGCGTGTTCTCTTCCCGCTATTATCGCAAATCGGGCTTACCGTCAATTGTCTGGAGCAAGCCATGCCGGTTGCTTATTTAGCCGGACTCTGCGTTGGTGAAGTTCTTATCCGCGTAAATCCGTGTTTATCCGCGGGTGAATCTATCCTCTACGAGCACCCGCTGGTCCCGCCACAGTTCTCGCACTTGTAGCAGCTGCCGTTGCGGGTCATCAGGCCGCCGCATTCGGAGCAGACCGGGGCGTCGCTCACCGTTGGACCGAAGGGCAGCGCCTGCTGCGGCTCGGGCTCGGTGGGACGCAGCACCGGAGCATTGCCCGCCTCTGTCAGCGCGTACTCCGGACCGAGGAACCGCGCGCCCAGCCAGCGGAAGATATAATCCATGATCGACTTGGCGTACGGGATCTGCTGGTTGCCGGTCCAGCCGCTCGGCTCGAAACGCACGTGGCTGAACTTGTCCACGAAGAACTTCAGCGGCACGCCGTACTGCAGCGCGTAGCTGATGGAAGTGGCGAAGCTGTCCATGAGCCCCGAAATGGTGGAGCCCTCCTTGGCCATGGAGATGAACACCTCGCCGGGCGTGCCGTCCTCGTACATGCCCACCGTGATGTAGCCCTCGTGGCCGCCGATGGAGAACTTGTGCGTGACCGACTGCCGCACATCGGGCAGCTTGTGGCGCACCGGCCGGTAGACCACCCTCTCGGTCACCTGTGCTGCAGGAGCGGGAACCGCGGGCGCCGCGGCCTTCTTCCCATCCTTGCCGCCGGACGTGTTCAGCGGCTGGGTGCGCTTGGAATTGTCGCGATAGATGGCCACCGCCTTCAGCCCCAGACGCCAGCTCTCGATATAGGCGTCCATGATGTCCGGGGCAGTGGACTCTTCAGGCATGTTGATGGTCTTCGATATCGCGCCTGAGGTGAACGGCTGCACGGCCGCCATCATGCGCACGTGGCCCATGTGGTGGATGAACCGCTTGCCGTTCTGCGGGCGGAAGCTGCAGTCGAACACCGCCAGGTGGTCGTCGTGCAGGCCGGGCGCGCCCTCGATGGTGCCGGTCGCGTCGATGTGGCTGACAATCTTCTCCACCTCTTCGGGTGAGTAGCCCAGCTTGATGAGCGCCTGCGGCACCGTGTTGTTGACAATCTTGATGACGCCGCCGCCCACCAGCTTCTTGTACTTCACCAGGGCGAGGTCGGGCTCGATGCCGGTGGTGTCGCAGTCCATCATGAAGCCGATGGTGCCCGTCGGCGCGATCACCGTGGTCTGCGAATTGCGGAAGCCGGTGTGCTCGCCCAGATTGTAAGCGTCGTTCCACACCTTCACCGCGGCGTCATAGAGATCCTGCGGCACCCTCCGGCTGTCGATGCCGCTCATGGCGCGGCCGTGCATCAGGATCACGTCGAGGAACGATTCCTCGTTTACCGCATAGCCAACGCACGGACCCACGCCTTCGGCAATGCGAGCGCTGGTCAGATAGGCCTGGCCGCACATGACGGCCGAAATTGCGCCGGCCCAGTCGCGGCCCTGCGGGGAATCGTAGGGAATGCCCATGGACATGAGCAGCGCGCCCAGGTTGGCGAACCCGAGGCCCAGCGGCCGGAAATCGTGCGAGTTCTTCGCGATCTTCTCGGTGGGATAACTGGCGCTGTCCACGATGATTTCCTGCGCCATGGTCACGGTGTCGCAGGCGTGGCGGAAGGCTTCCACGTCGAACTCGCCGCCGGGTCCGACGAACTTCATCAGGTTCAGCGAGGCCAGATTGCAGGCCGAGTCGTCCAGGAACATGTACTCCGAGCACGGGTTCGACGCGTTGATGCGGCCCGATGACTTCGAAGTGTGCCAGCGGTTCACCGTAGTGTCGAATTGCATGCCGGGATCGCCGCACTGCCAGGTGGCTTCGGCGATGCCGCGCAGCAGATCGCGCGCCTTATACCGCTTCACCGGCTGCCCGTTCACCACCGAGCGGGTCCACCAGTCGCGATCCTCGGCAACGGCCTGCATGAACTCGTCGGTGACCCGAACCGAGTTGTTGGCATTCTGGAAAAAGATGGAGCTGTACGCATCGCCGTCGAGCGAGGCATCGTAGCCGGCGTCGATCAGCGTGCGCGCCTTCTTCTCTTCCTTCGCCTTGCAGTGAATGAAGTTCTCAATGTCGGGATGCTCCGCGTTCAGGATCACCATTTTGGCCGCGCGCCGGGTCTTGCCGCCGCTCTTGATGACGCCCGCGAAGGCATCGAAGCCCTTCATGAAGCTGAGCGGTCCGGAGGCTTTGCCGCCGCCCGACAGCAGACCGTTCTCCTCGCGCAGGCTGGACAGGTTGGTGCCCGTGCCCGAGCCCCACTTGAAGAGCATGCCTTCCGTTTTGGCGAGGTCCAGAATGGACTCAAGCGTGTCGCCCACGGAGTTGATGAAGCAGGCCGAGCACTGCGGCCGGCTCTCGCCCTTCTTCAGCTTGATGATGGAATCGGTAGCCTCGTCCCAGTACCAGCCATAGCCGCGCGCCTCGCTCACGCCGACGTTGAACCAGACCGGCGAATTGAAGCAGGCCTTCTGCGTAAGCATCAGGTGCGCCAGTTCGTTGCGGAAATTCTCGGCATCGGCGTCCGTGCGGAAATAGCGCCCCGCCTTCCCCCAGTCGGCTATGGTGTCCACCACGCGATGAACAATCTGGGCCACGCTGCGCTCGCGGTCGGGAGATCCAGCCTTGCCGTGGAAGTACTTGCTTACCACGATGTTAGTGGCCGTCTGCGACCAGTCCGCCGGGGTCTCCACGTCGGTCTGCTCGAAGATGATCTGCCCCTTGTCGTTGGCTATGGCGGCGGTCCGCAGTTCCCACGCGATGTCGTCGTAGGGCGTCCTGCCAGGTTCCAGTTTCTGCGTGAAGTATTTAGGGAAGGTCACGCCCGTACGCTGGGCGGTCGGCAGCGGCCGTTTCCCGTGGTGAAGCTCATTCTCTCGAACGCTGAGGTTAACGCTGAGCTGTCCCATAGCTATCTCCTGGGGGTTGGTTCTCGGGGGGGAACCTGATTATCGCAAATCCCGATCAGCCCTGCCTGCTTCTGTTAAGAAATCATGAAGAGGGCTGCACTCGCAATCATGGCCCAAGATATAGTGGTTGGTCAAGAACTATATCTATTACCAGTAGAGCATGTTACGGAGGTGCCTGGGGTACCAGCCTTTGAGCGCGCCCCCTATGCCGCAGCCGATGAAAACTTTCGCGGCGTATTTCGCTGGTATCAGCAGGAGGAAACATGCTGTACCTGAATCCAGTTCTTCGAATGGCGATGGCGATGGCCGCGCTCGCCGGCGCCGCCATCTCACTGCGTGCGCAGGAGGCCACGCCGGTTTCGGCGTCATTAACATCACCCTCTGGCGAGACGCTGCGCGTCAATGTGGCGAATCTCAGCGATCCCGCAACGCCACCCGACTCCTGCAACGTCCAGGTGAACTTTGTAAATGCCGATGGCCTGACGGTGAAAACCACCGTGAACATCAACGTGAACAACGGCCAGTTCGGCTGGGCGAACATCAACCATCTCGAAGCCAGCCGGGGGAGGGCCACCGCCAATCTCGATTCCCAGCTCGGGGGCGCCGGCGCCAACGGTCCCTCCGGAAGCGTGTTCTCGTTGAACACGACGGCAACGCGCGGCACGACGATCTCGGACACCGATACCCACATGTTTTACCTGGTGGATAATTCCGGCGGTACGCGGAACTCCGCTGGGGGCGGTGTCAGCAACGGCAATCCCCAGACCTTTACGTTGCCTCACGCCAATGTTCCCGGCCGGGTGGTAGTGCTGATCGCCACGTGTCGCAACCGGAACTCGAGCAACGTGTGCAACGATCCGACGGACCCCAACACGGAGGTTATCAACGGATCTCAGATTATTGCGAACACTCAGAGCGGGGATACCATCGTCACCAATATTCTGGCGCTGTTCACCGACGGAAACCATCACTGGTACGCGTTCGACATGGCGAATTAAGCATCGGGCTGAAAGAAGCCGCGCTACACTGGACGAGCCGCCATGCTGTACCTGCGACGCCTGCCGGGACCACCGCTGGACGCCTTCGTCGATTCGATCTGGTTTTGCCGGAACGACGCGAGACCATGGGCGTTCGAGCGCGTGTTGCCCTCGGGCGCGGCGCAACTGATCTTCAACCTGAAAGATGACGAGACACGGGTCTACCGTCCCGATCAGGACTATGCCTGCGTGACCACGTCATCCGGCGCTGTTCTCTCCGGCGTGCAATCGCGGTACTGTTTGATCGACAGTGCGGAACTGGAATGCGTGGCCGGAGTGGCCTTCAAACCCGGCGGTACGCTTCCGTTCTTTCGGGCTCCGGCAAATGAATTTCTCGACGCCGGCGCCCCGCTGGAAGCCTGCTGGGGCCGTCGCGCGGCGGAACTTCGCGAGCGGTTGCTGGAAGCGCCTGGCCCGGACGCGATTCTCGACATGCTGAAACGTACGCTGCTCGAAATGTTCCGGATGCCGGGGCCGCACGCCGCGGTCGCGTTCGCTCTGGATGCGTTCGCCCGTCCGCCTCATGACGCGAGCATCGGGTCGATTGCCGATCTCGCCGGCATCAGCGCGAAGCGCTTCATCGAGCGCTTCAAGGCTGAGGTGGGAGTAGCGCCGAAACACTACTGCCGGATCCAGCGATTCCAGCGCGCGCTCGCGTGCGCCGAGCGCGGGCAGCGCGTGGACTGGACGCGGGTGGCCATGGACTCGGGGTATTTCGATCAGGCCCACTTCATCCGCGACTTCCGGGCGTTCGCCGGCATCACTCCGACCACCTACCGTGCTGCGCGCACCGAGTTTCGCAACCACGTCAAATTCGTACAATCCGATCTGCGCGCCTCGTGACATGATTTGTTCATGGCGGAGAATTACCAAAGCGTGACCCCTTACCTTGTCGTACCGGACGGCGACGCCGAACTGAAATTTCTGGGAGCTGCGTTTGGAGCGACTCAGAAAATGTGCGAGCGCCGACCCGACGGAACGGTGATGCATGCCGAAGTGACCATCGGCAATTCGTTGTTGATGGTTGGCCAGTCAGGCGAGCAGTGGAAACCCAGAAGCGCTTCCTTCTTCCTTTGGGTGGATGATGCCGACCAGACATATGCGAAGGCGCTTGCTGCCGGCGCGAAGCAGGAGAGCCCGCTCCGGGACCAGCCGTATGGCCGCAGCGGCGGCGTAGTGGACCCGAGCGGACAGACCTGGTGGATCACGAGCGCGATCAAATAGGGCTCAGGGCAGCCGGAACGCGTAGAGCATGTCCTGAGCGCCCACCACCACGTACTGGCGTCCATCGAGCTCGTATGTCATGGGGCCGTTCGTCACGCCGGAATCGAGCGTCGTGTGCCACAGTGTTTTCCCGGTCGCCGGATCGAGCGCCATGACGTGTCGCGAAGTGTCCGCCGTGAAGACGAGCTGTCCGGCGGTGCTCAGCACGCCTATGAATGCGAGTGACGGTCCGAGGTCATGGGTCCAGCGAATCCTGCCGGTGCGGTAATCGATGGCCTTCACCATCGATTCGAAGGTGAGGTAGTCGTCGCGGCCCGCGAACCCTTCGGCCTTGCCCTCGGCCGTCAGATAATAAACGCTCCAGGAAGGCGTTGCATTCACGTAGAAGAGTCCGGCGACGGGATCGAATGACGGCGCCATCCAGTTCGTGGCGCCTGTGGAACTGGGGTTCACCAGCGCTCCATTGCGTGGCGGCTCCTTCTTCGGGTTGGCGATCGGATGCCCGCCCTTGTCGATGCCGAGGGTCCAGTTCGTCTCGATAAACGGCGCGGTCAGCAGGTGCTCGCCGGTAGCGCGGTCGAGCACGAAGAAGAAGCCGTTGCGGTTGGCCTGAGCCAGCAGTTTTCGCGGCCGGCCGTTCCATTCGCCGTCGATGAGCACGGGGGTCTGGACGGCATCCCAGTCGTGCGTGTCGTGCGGGGTCGGCTGGAAATACCACGCCAGTTTGCCGGTATCGGGGTTCAGCGCCACGATGGAACAAGTCCACAGGTCCGCGCCTTTGCGGCCCTCGCCGGCATGCACGGGGTTGGGATTGCCGGTGCCCCAGTAGAGCAGGTTGAGCTCGGGGTCGTAGGTGCCGGTCATCCACGTCATGCCGCCGCCGTGCGACATCGCCTCTTCATTCGGCCAGGTCTCCGAGCCCGGTTCACCCGGCTTCGGCTCCGTGTTCCAACGCCACTGCACGTCGCCGGTTTCCGGATCGCGCGCCTCCAGATAGCCGGGATTGTCGAGCGAATCGCCGCCCACGCCGCAGATGATGTGATTGCCGATCACCAGCGGGGCCATGGTGGAGAAATATTCCAGCTTGACGTCGGCAATCTGTTTCCGCCACCGCTCTCGCCCGTTCTTCGCGTTCAGGCAGATCAGATAGTTGTCGGGCGTCTCGAAGTAGAGCCAGTCGCCCCACATGCCCACGCCGCGACTGCCGATCAGCAGGCCGCCATTGGGCGGGTATTTATAGTGCCAGATGCGCTCGCCGGTGCGCGCGTCTACTGCCCAGACGTTGTTCGGCATGGTGAAGTAAAGGATGCCGTTGACCTCGAGCGGCGTGGCTTTGATGCTGTTGGCCCAGCCGGTCAGGCCCGTATCGTCAACCCGAGTGGACCAGGCCAGCGCCAGGGCGTCGACGTTGGAGGCGTTGATCTGCGCGAGCGGGCTGTACCGGCGCCCGCTGTAATCGCCGTTGTAGGTGGGCCAGGAGCCGTCAGGATGCAGGAGAGAGCCGGGGTTGAGTTCCTGAGCGGCGAGCGCCAGCGGGAGGGCCAGCAATGCCAGGATGCGGGATCTGCAGTGGGGCAGGCGCCCCGCCCGCCTGGTCCGCCCGCAGATGCATTCGGGAAATACCGAGCAGGCCGACGAGGCGTCGGCCGCAGGCGAGGCGCCCGCCCCACAAACGCGAGACAGGTCACCGTTTGTTGCCTGAAGCGTGCGCCACATCATTTCAACGTCTCCAGGTAGGCGAGCATGTTGTGCATGTCGGCGTCGGTGTAGCGCGGCAGCAGATCGCGATGGGCCTCGAGAGGGTCATGCAGTTCCAGCTTTACGCTGTCGCGCGGCCATGTACGATACCAGCCCTCGGCATCGCGAATGGCCACGTTGAACTCGTCGATATGCTCCACCACCCCTTTGACGGTCTGGCCGGAGGGAAGCGTCACAACGGCAGTCGGGCGAGGGAGCGGTCCGGTCTTCCGGCCGAGCTCGTAATCCTGAAACGACGGCACAGGGTAGAGGAACTGCTTCTGCAGATCCACCGGCTGATACCGTTTCGCGATGCCCTGCAGATCGCCCGTGGGCGAGTGGCAGGCCTTGCATCCGCCAGCGCCATTGAAGAAGGCCTCGCCCTCTTTCGCGTCTCCGGTCAGCACGCCCTTGATCTCGTAGTTCAGCCGATCCTTCGCGGCGCTCGCGCGCGAATGCAGGAATGCAGCAATGTCGGACACCTGTTCATCAGTGAGCCCGGCGAACGCGGGCATGCCGCGGCTGGGCCTGCCGGCGCGCACCACGGGCCCGATCAGGTTCCCGTTCTCGTCGTGCAGCACCAGCTTGGAACGAACCAGATCCGGACCGCTCTTTCCCGTGGCGTCGTTGCCGTGGCAGAAGCCGCACTTCGGCGCAAACAGCGCGCGCCCGCGCTCCACGGCCGCCGCGAATGCCGGATCGGGAACGGTCGGGTGATCCTGACCGTTGCACGCCATGGCCGTAATTATTACAGCCGCTGCGCGCAGACGTTTGGCGTTGCTCATAGAAAAACAGGGTGGTTCAACCGTAACGGTTGCTCCGTCAGTATAGCCTGACTCTGGCCCGCCGCTTGCATTACCCAGAGACGTATGGCGTCCACCGTTTGGAAGGGCTATTTAACGTTCGGCCTCATCTCGGTGCCGATCCGTCTGTTCGCGGCCGCGCGGCCCGAGCACGTCTCGTTTCACCAGCTGCACGAAGTCTGCAAGACGCGCATCAAGCAGCAGCTCTGGTGCCCGCACTGCGAGCGCGTGGTGGAGCGGTCGGAGATCGTGAAGGGCTACGAGGTGGAAAAGAACCGCTGGGTGGTTGTAACGGATGAGGAGATCAAGAAGATTGCACCGGCCTCCACCGACAGCATGGAGATCCAGGAGTTCGTCAAGATCGATGAAGTGGACCCGCTGTATTACGACGCCTCCTATTACGCCGTGCCGGAGAACCCGGGCCGTAAGGCGTATCGGCTGCTGGTAAGCACCATGGAGAAGTCGGGCTACGCGGCCGTAGCCAAGGTAGGCATGCATCAGCGCGAGTACATCGTCATCATCCGCCCGCGCGCGAACGGCCTGACGCTGCACACCATCTACTATCCGGACGAGGTGCGTGAGATCCCCGAGTATGGGCAGACCGACGGCGCCGCACCGAAGCCCCAGGAGATTCAGGTGGCCGAGCAATTGATCAAGGCGCTGGCAGGTCCGTTCGAGCCGCAGCGGTATCATGATGAATATCAGCAGCGGCTGCTGAAGCTGGTGGAGGCGAAAGAAGAGGGGCGCACGATCACCGCCACGCCGCATCGCAAGTCCGCGCCGGTTGTGGATCTTATGCAGGCCCTGCAGAAGAGCCTCGCGAGCGTGGAGAAAAAGCCCGCCGCGAAGCAGGCGCATCCGAGGAAGACAGCGGCGAAGAAGCGGGCGCGAGCGGCATAGGCGTGGCGCAGATCCCGGGCATGCAGGCTGAAAGCCTGTCTCCATGGCCCTTCGGTCGTGGCTGCATCAAATCGAGCAGGCGCTCCCGGCGCTCAAACTGAGAGGACCCTCCGCGGCAACACTGGACGCCGGTGTGGCGGCAGTTGGAAGGGCCGTGCCGGTTGTACCTGGCGCAGGCGGCATTCCAAAATAGGGCGCGCAAAGGGGGAAGGACGATTTTCGGGATGCCGAACGGCTGCCGCGCCGGTATGTGGCGGACGCTGACCCGCAGCAACTACCAACTCACGCGCGACCGCGTACGTCCGGGCAATCAGCTGGAATCTCTGCTGGAGGACGCGCGCATCAAACTGGCCGCCTGCGTGAGCGATCTGTTGGGGTCACCTGACGGCCGCCCCACAAATGACTCGGCTCAGGCCCGTGCCGCTACGGTGCGGGCCGGCCCCGGCCGATGGCTGTGATGCCTGGTCGGCACTGGCCGGGAACTCAGATATTCGAGCATCTCGCGTTCCCCCAGACAGCAATGGGTTACCCGCGTTGCATCCGTCCCGATGCGATCAAGCTCGGCATTGAGGCGGAGCAGGCAGAGGGCCGGGCCTTCCTGGAGCGCAACCCGATGCCGCGTGAATAACGCCACTTCACTTGTGACGATGTAGCCGACAGACATTTCGCCGGGCAGCGTCCGCTGGAAATGATACTCGCGCAGGCCCGCCTTCTGCTCGAAACCCATGTAGCGAAGCGGCTGCGCCGGCGCTCGGCCGTCCTTCAGGTTTGCGGTGGGAATCGCCCGCACGCTGACGTTCACGGCGCGGGTTCGGTGGTGCGTCGAGATTTCGAAATTAACGGCCTTGCCCGCCTCCAGCCGGATGGCATCGTGCGCAAGAACCGCATCGGATTCGAACCGCACCGGGACGCCATCTTCGCCCATGATGGTGCCGGACAGGCGATCGCCGCTCAGATTCACGATAATTCCGGTCATAGGTTTCTCCCTGAAGAATGTCCGGTTGGCGCACGCCGGTTGCAGATGGGCTCGAGTTCGAGAATCATCCGTTCGAAGCGGGAACTCCGGGAATAGGGTGGGCAACTTTCAAACGCGAACCCGGTGGGCGCGCGCCGGCTGATGGACGTGTCCGTTTCCTGCAGATGCGCCAGCAAAGCCGCTCTGATGTTCTCGGCCTGGCCGATAAACACCCATTCTCTCGCGTTTGATAAGCCATATATTCCAGATGAATCCGGGGCGAACCTGCGAATGGCCAGCTCAGAGAAAATGGAGGCTACGTAATGCTCAAAGGGCATGCGCTTCTCAGGACCTCATGCTGTCACTAAGAAGGGGATGAGTGAAGGCGGCCCGTCTTAGCGCGGGAGCCTGAAGAGTGGCAAAAGTGCCCGACCCCTACTGAGTATGCGCCTTTACTGTCAGTTAGTCAATTTTGAAGGGGAGCGCCGTACGATTAGTACTGTCACATCATCAGTCTGGCGCGCTCCTCCGCGGAATAGCTGCAGATCGGCAGCAACGCCGAGAGCCATTGCCTCCGCATCCGCGCTGAAGCGTCGTTGCAACGAGTGCGTAAGCCGCTCCTCGCCGAAGTCATTCCCGTCGCCATCTTCCGTCTCCGTCACTCCGTCCGAGTACAGCACCAGCGTGTCTCCCTCGTCCAGCGTGGCCCGGAAGACGGGATACTCTGCGCCACAGAATAAGCCGAGCGGCACTCCCGCAGGTTCGAGGCGCTCTGCCCCATCGCGTCGGAGCAACAGCGGCCGGCAGTGCCCGGCGTTTGCAATCTCAATCTCGTTCGGTGTCGTGAAGCCGCACGCCAGCGTGGCATACTGCGAACCCGTCGTGCTCTCGCAGAACAGGCGGTTGGCGCGCGCCATCACTTCCGCGATCGGAAACCGGAGCGACAAGAGACTGCGGAAGATCGCGCTCAGATGGGTCATGAGCAGAGACGCGGCCACGCCCTTACCGGCCACATCGCCCACGGCGAAGAAGAGCGAGCCGTCGTCGCAAGGCGTCAGAAGCTCGCAATAATCGCCACCGACGGGTCCGGCTGGTTCATACGTGTAGTGAGCGTCCCAATGCTGCGTCCGCACGTGACAGGGAGGCAGAAGACCCTTCTGTATGCGTGTGGCCAGATCGAGGTCGTCCTGATGGGCTTCCAGTTCTTTTCCGCTCAGGTGATCGAGGCAAAACCGGCACAGCGGGTCCACCTGCAGGCGGTCGGCTTCGATCGAGTCGTGGCACAGTTCGCAAAGACCGAATGTGCCCTGATCGATTCTCTCGAGCGCGGCATCGATCTCCGAAAGCAGTTCGTTCAGGTACGAATCGGAAACCGAGTCGGCCGCCATCTGCAGCTTCACGCGTCTTTCCAGAATGCGCGGCCGCAGGGCGTGGGCCGCCGCCGTTGACAAAGTACTCATATTCAGCGCCTCCTGTCCCAGTCCGGCTCGCCTCCATATTCGATGTTGCAGGTCACAGGAAGCAGCAGAAAAACGCGCGCTGGCGGGGTCAGGGCCGCTCCTGATGTCCGGAGCAGGCGGGTACCATAGGAAATTACGAATATGGCGTCCGGCGATAACGACTCCGGTACTCTCAGAGGACGAATCGGGAGCATTCTGTGGCCCTTGGGCGCCGCGCCCCCGGATCGCGTCTCCGTGTGGCGCGCGGCATGTGTGCTGCTTGTCATACCGCTTACGGCGGTGATCCATCATCTCTTCCATAACCACAGCTGCATGCTGAACGGCCTCGGTGAAGATTACACGCCGGGGGCCATTAGAGCGCTCTTGCTGAATGATCCTTCGCTCCCCTGGGCGATCGCAATTATGATGTTCATTCATCATGCCGGGAAAAGAATGCGCTGGCTGCGACTGGCAGTGGTCCCGGCGTTCGCCGCATCCATTCCGCTGAGCGTGTGGCTGTGGGATATCCCGTTCAGCGGTCGATATATCCATTATAGGTTTCACGATGGAGCCGCATATCTCGCTCCTGGTGTGCCGCTCTCGACGAAGTGGGTCTACGCGCTGTGTTTGTTTATTTACCTGGTTTTTCAGGCGGTTCTCATTCGCCGGCGAATTTCTTGACAAGCGCTCGAACCCGGGCCATACTTTTAAAGTGGCAACATTGCCAGAACGGAGCGGCATCAATGCTCCGCCGTATCTGCCGTTCTCCCGCCTTAAGCGATCACTCGACGCGCTCGCCATATCGGTACCGTTGCGAATCGATCGCAGCACCTGGGCGGGCGAATCGGATTACACAGCCACCTTGTTGCTGAACGCCTACGAGTTCCTCGGCTTCACAGACTCCGAGCGGTCGCCCACTGACCTTCTTCGACGGCTGACCGGAGATGCTGAGAATCGTCCGGCAATATTGCAGCAGGCGCTCGCCGCCGCATACGGCGATATTCTGCAGGTTGTCGGCGACGGGCAATCCGCAGCCGACGTCGATGCGGCTTTCGCGCGTTTTCGGATCAGCGGCGCAACCCATCGGAAAGCCGTGTCGTTCCTTCTGAATGCATGTGCGTGGGCACGACTCCCGATTTCACCAGCGCTCGCCGGCAAACACCGCGCCTCGCACGTGAAGGCACCGGCTGCCGCTGAGACCAGCAGCGAAACCACCACCGTCTCGGTGGAACTGCGCAGTGGTGGAACTCTGACGCTGACCGGCCGGCTGAATCCGTTCGCGCTCTCGACTGACGATCGTCAATTCGTTTTCCGGATCGTGGATCAGTTGCGGGCGTATGACGAAAACCGGCGCGAGGTTGTCGAGCCTGATCGCGAAGATGATGAGGAGGCGCCATTTTGAAGCCACGGTCCGGAACCGCTCCCTCACGGTCGCGGCTCTGTAACGCGTTTCTGAGCCGTGACCGTAAGGGAGCGGTTGACATGGTTACTTCATGACAGACCACGCCGCAATGCCACGAAGAAGCATCTCCTGCAACTCTTATGCTGGGTTCCAGCCGGACGTCGCGAACTTTCTGGCCGAGCATCGCGAGCGGGAAGTCCTGATCATCGCGGCCTCGCGCGGCGCCCCCGACGATGCCCTCTGGACCGCCGGCTCGGATGGCGCGCTGGGCGTGCACCGGTTCACCCTCTCGCAGGCGGCAGCCATGCTCGCCGCCGGTACACTGGCCGAACGTCGGCTCAGGATCGCCGATGCGTTCGCGTCTGAAGCCGTGGCGGCACGCGTTGCCTGGGAACTACGGCGGCGCCAAGCCTGGCGTTACTTCACGCCCGTCGCGGAGATGCCGGGATTTCCGCGGGCTCTCGCACACACGCTGACCGAGCTGCGCATGAACGGCGTCAGCCCGGCGCAGTGCCGGAAGGGGCGGTCGCCAGGCGTCGATCTCGCGGCTGCCTTGACGTTCTACAGCGAACAACTCTCCGCGTTCTCGCTCGCCGATGTGGCCGACCTCCACCGGTTGGCGCTGGAGACCGCTCAGGGCGGACCACACCGGCTGCTCGGTTTGCCATTGCTGATCCTCGACTCGCCCGTTCGCACGGAGTTCGCCCGAAAGCTGATGGCCGCGCTGACGGAGGCGAGCCCAGCCGCGCTCGCCTGCACGCTCTCGCACGACAAGGAAAGCTGCGAGTTCTATGGCGGGCTGATGGGGCACGGGTCTGCGCAGCCCCCCGCGCCGGGCGAGGAGAATACGCTCGCGCGGGTTCGCCGGTGGCTCTTCTCAACCGAGCCGCCGGAGCGCACGGAGGTTGACGACACTGTCGATTACTTCTCCGCCCCGGGCGAAGCGATGGAGTGCGTCGAGATCGCGCGCCGCATTGTCCGGCTTGCGGCAAACGGCATGGAGTTCGATCGCATCGCGGTGCTTCTACGCTCGCCCGACCGGTATCAGCCGCTGCTCGAAGAGGCGCTCGATCGGGCTGCGATCCCGGCGTACTTCAGCCGCGGCGTGGTGCGGCCTGATCCCGGTGGACGCGCGTTCGTGGCGCTGCTCACCTGCGCGCTCGAAAACTGTTCGGCTTCCCGCTTTGCCGAGTATCTTTCGCTCGGACAGACGCCCTCCGGCGGCGAACGTGGGCCGGAGAGCGCTGCTGTGGATGATGAAATCCACGAGGCTCTGCGCGGCGCCGATGGTGAGCCCGCTGAGCAGCCGGCCGCCGAGGCCGCAGACGAGCCCGACGACAGCTCGCCTGTAATTGCCGGAACGCTGCAGGCGCCGGCGCAATGGGAACACCTGCTGGTGGACGCTGCTGTGGTCGGCGGCGCCGACCGCTGGGAGCGCCGCTTGAACGCCCTCGGGAACGAGCTTCGCTTGAAACTCGACCGCTCGGATGGACACCAGGCCGATCAGGCGTATTACGAGGCGGAGTTGCTGCGGCTCGACAATCTGCGAGCGTTTGCGGTTCCGCTGATCCAGCAGCTCAGCTCGCTGCCTGGCGCGGCGCTGTGGGGCGAATGGCTCGCGGCGCTTCGCGAGCTGGCGCGCTCGTCGCTGCGCTTGCCGGACCATGTCATCGCAGTGCTCGACGAGCTCGAGGCGATGTCCGATATCGGGCCGGTCAGCCTCGAGGAAGTCACGCTGGTGCTCGGCGACAGGCTGCGCTTTCTGCGGCGTGAACCCGAAGGGCGGCGCTACGGGCGCGTCTTCGTCGGCGGCATTGAAGAGGCGCGAGGGCGTGTGTTTGACGTGGTTTTCACGCCCGGCCTCGCGGAAGGCATCTTTCCACAAAAGGTGACCGAAGATCCGCTGCTGCTGGACAACAACCGGCAGGCGATCGCCGACGTTCTGCTTACCAACCGCCGCCGCGGCCCGCATGAGCGGCTGCTGCTGAGCATTGCTGTTGCGGCCGCATCGCGCCGATTCGTGTTCTCCTGGCCGCGCATCGACCTTGCACAGTCCCGGCCGCGTGTACCTTCGTTCTACGCGCTGGAAGCGATTCGAGCCGCGCACGGCTTCCTGCCCGATCTCCGTGAATTTCAGGAGAAGGCGTCCGAACGCGCGCCTTCACGGCTCGACCGTCCCGCACCGCGCGCGTTTGCAGACGCCATCGACGATACCGAATACGACCTTGTTGCCCTGGATTTCGCGCTCACTGCCAAGAGCGGCGAGCGGCAGGGCGCCATGGGCTATCTGACGAAAGTCAGCGAGCCGCTCGCGCGTTCCCTGCGGGCCCGCTACAGCCGCTGGGAGATGAGGAAGTGGACCGCGCATGATGGTCTGCTGAACAACGATGCGACCCTCGGCGACGCCCTGGCCGCGTACCGTCTCGCGGCGCGCCCATATTCACCAACGGCGCTGCAGGCCTTCGCGGCTTGCCCGTACCGGTTCGCTCTTCTCGGAATGCACGGGCTGCGTCCGCGCGATACGATTCAGCCGCTCAATCAGATGGACCCGCTGACGCGAGGCGCGCTGTTCCACGCCATCCAACACGAGTTCTTCGAGCGCGCCAGCTGCGCCGGACTGCTCCCGGTCACCGGCCTGAACCTGAATGCCTGCCTGGCGGCGCTGGATGGAGCCCTGAACGATGTTGCCGAAAAATACGCCGATGAGCTGGCGCCCGCCATCGTTCGGGTGTGGCGCGCGGAACTCGAGGACATACGCACCGACCTGCATGGATGGCTGCAGCAGATCTGCGGGGACTCGGGCTGGACCCCGATTCACTTCGAGCTGGCCTTCGGGCTGCGGGACGCCGACGGCCGCGATGCCGGCAGCCTCGAGGATCCTGTCACTTTACCGAACGGAACCAGGCTGCGTGGCGCTATTGATCTTGTCGAGCGGCATTCGACGCGCGGCACTCTGCGCGTGGTCGATCACAAGACCGGTAAGCCGCCCGATCGCGCTCCGGCGGTGGTGGGCGGCGGCGTAGCGCTGCAACCGCTGCTGTACGCCCTCTCGGCCGAAACCGGACTCGGAGCGCGCGTCGAATCGGGCCGCCTGTTTTATTGCACGCAGCGGGGGAATTACCGCGCCATCGACATCCCGGCAACGCCGGACGCGCGGCTGCGGATCGAGCGGGTGCTGGCCATCATCGATAACGCGATCGCCACGGGAACACTTCCGGCCGCGCCCGCTCGTGACGCCTGCAAAAACTGCGATTGCCGCAGCGTATGCGGTCCGCACGAGGAGATGCGCTGGAAACGCAAGATTGGCCCGCTTGAAGAACTTGAAGAGTTGAGGAACATGCCATGACGCCGTCGCGACGCGCGGATGCAAACGATGCCGAAGCACGCCGGCGAATTCGCGAATCGCTGAATGAGAGCCTGGTGGTGGAGGCGTCGGCCGGAACCGGCAAAACTACGGAGCTGGTCAATCGCATTGTGCAGGTGCTTGCCGCGGGACGCACGACTGTAGACAAGATCGTCGCCGTCACCTTCACCCACAAAGCTGCCGGGGAGCTGAAGATCCGCGTCCGGCAGAAGCTGGATGAAAAGCGCGCCGAAGCCGGTATCGATGCTGACGCCCGGCTGCGGCTGGAGAACGCGCTGGAAGAACTGGAAGAAGCTGCGATCGGCACCATTCATGGGTTCTGCGCGCAAATCCTTCGCTCGCGTCCCGTGGAAGCTCACATCGATCCTGCCTTCGAGGAACTGACCGAAGGCGAAGCGGCGCGTATCTTCGACCGCGCATTCAGCCGCTGGTTCCAGCAGCAGCTCGATACCGATTCTCCGGGGCTCCGGCGCGCCCTCGCGCGTCTGGCGTGGCGCGAGGACTGGGAGAGCGGACCGGCGGTCGAGCAACTGAAGATGGCCGGGCGCAAGCTGGCCGAGTGGCGCGATTTTACTGCCCTCTGGCAGCCCGAACCGTACGACCGCAACGGCGCCGTGGACGCGCTGGTAGCGGGCGCGCGTACATTATGGAACGCCGCGTTGGCATGTGCGAGGGCTACCGACGCCCTGGTGATGTCGCTGCGTCCGCTGCGCGACCTGCTCGGCTGGATCGACCGCGGACGAGTCTCCGATCACGACACTCTGGAGGCCGTGCTGCTGAAGCTGGGCCGCGATCTGAAGCGCAACGGATTCCGCAAAGGGAGCGGCTTTTTCTCGAGCGAGTTCCCGCGCGAGGCGGTGGTTTCGGGTTACGAATCGTTTCAGCAATGCCTCGAACAGTTCCGCGTCGACAGCGGCGTGTTGCTCGCGTGCCAGTTGCAGCAGGAGATGCGCCCGCTGCTGGAGGGTTACGCCGACCTGAAGCGGCGGAGCGGCCGGCTGGACTTCGTCGATCTGCTGCTGCTGACGCGCGACCTCGTGAAAAAGGATGCGAGCGTCCGCCGCTACCTGCAGGAACGCTTCACGCATATTTTCGTGGATGAGTTTCAGGATACCGACCCGTTGCAGGCCGAGATTCTGCTCCTGCTCTCGGCAGGCGATCCCGACGAGACGGACTGGATGCGGGCCGTTCCCGAGCCCGGCAAGCTGTTTCTGGTCGGCGATCCGAAACAATCGATTTATAAGTTCCGCCGCGCCGATGTAAGCCTGTACCGGCAGCTTTCCGATCGGCTGGCAGCGCAGGGCACGCGCCGGGTATACCTCACCGAGAGCTACCGTTCCGTATCGGCGATCAAGCAATTCGTAAATGCCGCGTTTGAAACGGAGATGGCCGGCGATGTCGAATCGGCGCAGGCGCGGTATTCGCCGCTCGAAGAAGATGGCAGGGCCATCCCCGGGCAGCCGGCCATCGTCGCGCTGCCAGCCCCGAAACCATACGGCTCCCGCAACGTGACAAAGACCGCGATCAACGCCTGCCTGCCCGCTACCGTTGCTGCTTTTGTCCAGTGGCTGCTGCGGGAGAGCGGATGGCAGGTGCACGAAAAGGGTTCCCTCGTGCCGGTCCGCGAAGGGCACGTATGCATTCTGTTCCGGCGGTTCCTTAATTTTCACACCGACCTCACGCGCGATTACGTGCGTGCGCTGGAGGCGCGTAATATCCCACATCTGCTGGTTGGGTCGAAGTCGTTCCACGGCCGCGAAGAGGTGGACGCCATCCGAACTGCGCTCAACGCCATCGAATGGCCGGAGGACGAGCTCTCCGTCTACGCCACGCTCCGGGGCGCGCTGTTCGCGATCACCGACGGCGTGCTGTTGCGATTCCGGCACGAGTATAAGAAGCTGCATCCCTGGCGCAGATACCCGGAGGACGTTGCGGCGGATCTGTTGCCCGTGGTGGAGGCGTTGCGCGTACTCGCCGATCTGAATCGCTGGCGCAACGTTCGGCCCGTCGCCGATACCGTGAACAGGCTGCTCGACAGCGTGCGGGCGCACGCCGCGTTCGCTGTACGGCCGGGCGGCCGGCAGGTGCTCGCCAACGTGTATCGAATCTGCGATCTCGCGCGGCAGTACGAGCTCTCGGGCGGATTCTCGTTCCGCGGCTTCGTGGAACAGATGAACGACCAGGCGGAGAAGACCGAAGCGCCGGAAGCTCCGGTGCTCGAAGAGGCGGCCGACGGCGTGCGCCTCATGACCGTGCACACCGCCAAGGGACTGGAATTCCCGGTGGTGATCCTGGCCGACATGACCGCGAATCTCTGCTCTCAGGAGCCCGATCGGTACATCGACCCGGAAAGGAATTTGTGCGCCACGTGCTTGCTGCGTTGCGCGCCGCGGGAGCTGATTGAGCACGAGGGCCTGGAACATGCGCGTGAGCAGGCCGAAGGCGTGCGGGTCTGTTATGTCGCGGCGACGCGCGCGCGCGATCTCCTGATCGTGCCGGCAATCGGCGATCAGCCATTCTCAGGCTGGCTCGAGCCGCTGAACAAAGCTCTATATCCGGCGCCGAAGACGTACCGGCTTGGCCGGCCTTATGCCGGATGCAATGGCGATCGCACCGTTCTCGAACGGCCGTTCGCCGATTCCAGAGAATCGTCGGTCCGGCCCGGGCTGCATAAACCCGAGTGCGGCGCTCACGAGGTGCTGTGGTTCGATCCCGCCGTTCTGGACCTGAACGTCCCCGAAAAATTCGGACTGCCACAGATCGACCTGCTCAAAGCGGAGGGCGCCGCGGAGCGGAGTTTGCAGGACTACCACAAGTGGAAGGACGATCGCGCCGCGGTTCTCGGCCGGGCAGCGGCGGAAACTGTCCAGGTGTTCCGCGTGACCGAGTTGACTGACGAACCGCCGGCGCAGCCAGTCGCAATAGAACGAGCGCGTGAGGACGGGCCGCGGGCGCGAGGTGCGCGTTTTGGCACGCTGCTGCATGCCGTGCTGCGCGACGCTCGATGGGATGCCGGGCCGGCCGAGCTCGAGCGCCTTGCCGCGCTGCACGCGGTTATCTGCGCCGCAACGCCGCGGGAACAAGCCGACGCCGCAACCGCTGCAGCCGTAGTGCTGCGGCATCCGCTGCTGGCGCGTGCGGCCGCTTCAGCCCGATCTCACCGTGAGCTGCCTATCACCTTCCGTCTCTCCGCGACGCGGGTGCTGGAAGGCGTAATCGACCTCGCCTGGGTAGAGAACGGCCGCTGGCACGTGGTCGACTACAAGGCCGAGGATCAGGTGGCGAAGCATCAGAAACAGCTCCGCTGGTACCTTCACGCACTTTCGTCGATGACCGGCATGCCGGCAGATGGCACGCTGTTGCAGGTCTGACCTCACTCGGCATGTCACGTCGAGCGCCGCCCAGCGTCCATAACGTGAGGGAACAAATGACCTGCCGAGAACTCATGACTCCAAACCCGGCGGTGTGTCAGGCGGATGACTCCGTTGTGACCGCCGCCATGATGATGAAAAGCGGCGATGTGGGCGCAATTCCCGTCGTTACCGACCGGACCAGCATGCGCCTGTCGGGCATTGTCACCGATCGCGATCTGGCCATCAAGGTGATCGCGGAGCAACGGGACATGTACCAGTCCAAGGTGGAAGATGTGATGACCACCGACCTGTACATCTGCAAACCCGCTGACGATCTCGACGACGTGTTGAAGATGATGTCGCGTCACCAGATTCGGCGCATCCCCGTGGTGGATGATAACCAGCGGATCATCGGCATCATTTCACAAGCCGACATCGCCCGTAATGCCGAATCGTCGAAGGACGTCGGCCGGCTGGTCGGAGAGATCTCGCAGCCCGAGGGCGCCGCGGAGGGCTTCGATGTGGGCAAAGCCGCGTTGTGGATCGCCGGCGGACTGGGCCTGGGCGCTGGAATCTTCTATCTGCTCGACCCCGACCGCGCGCAGCGCCTGGCCGGCCAGTTCGGCGATGTGATGAGCAGCGCCGTGGAGGCAGTGCAGAACCAGGTCTCGAACAAACGGGCGTAATAGCTCAGGTGCAGGCTAAAAGCCTGCTCTACTTTCAGGCCGAGAACAGTAGAGCAGGCCTTCGGCCTGCACAAACAGGAGTAAACGCCGGTTAGTGCGTCATGGCGTAGACGACGTAGTTCACGCCGACGCGGATGGCCAGATCGGAGAACCGTTCCGGATACCGCGGCGAGTCGGCCCACTCCCACGCGTCGCCAAGGTCCGAATTATAGGAAATGGCCACCATGATTCGGCCCTTGTCGTCGTAGATGCCGCGCCAGTGTGCGCCGATCCCGCCGTCGCCGCCGTTCTTGTAACCGTGAAAAAGGTGCTCGGCTCCCGGCACCTGATACCGGTCGTTCAGATCGTAAACAGTGTGCAGGATGGGATCGTTATCCGGAATGTCGATGATCGGCCGGTCCGGGAATACCTTTTGCATCCGCTCCTGGAACACTTCCCATTCCGTATTTCCGTGGAAGTCGTCGGCCATGAAAAAGCCGCCGCGCAGCAGGTATTCGCGCAGCTCGCGGGCTTGCGCATCGGTAATGCCCCACTCTCCCACCTGCACGGCGTAAAGCCACGGCCAGTCGAATTCCTCATGCTGATCGAGGTTGATGGGCTGCTCCACCGAGCGGACATGGATGCGCGTCAGCCGGCGCAGCGCGGCCGAGAAATGCCGGTCTGCTCTCGGGTAATCCTGCGTCCAGAGAGAGAGCCCCTGGCGCCAGTCACCGTCGAATCGGCCCCGGTAGCCGTCGTTCCACCCCGGCGGGTACATGAGGCGGGCAAAAGCCCACTCGGTCTTTTCCTGCCAGTCGGGCGGAGTCTCGAATTCGGGATACTCGACGCCCGGATATTGCCGGAACGGCTGGCGAGCTCCATACAGCCCCGCGAGACAGAGCAGGCAGCAACCCGCGGAGGCCGTGATGTGCCGGATCGCCATACCTCGACCTATTATCAGACGCGGCTGAGCGCCGGATGGGTAATCTGAAATCAATATGACGCCAGCACCCTTTCACAGCCTCACGATTCTGGAACAGACGCCCGGCACGCTGCGTGGTCTGCTTGCGCACGCGACCAGCGACGATCTTCAATGGCAGCCAACGCCCGATCGCTGGTCCATCGCTAATGCACGAATTCACGTTCCACGATCTGGGCCATATCCGGCAGATCATGGAGTTGTATCGCTCGCACGCGCTCTATTCGCATATGGGCAGCGCGTTTCAGGCTTACTACCGGATTAGCCCGTAAGACGGGTTGGCGATTGCAGCGGAGCCGCAACCAAACCGCTCCCTCACGGTCGCGGCTCAGCCAGCGATTCCGAGCCGCGACCGTACAAAACGCTACTGCGGCATTTGCAATTGGAATGGGTCCGCGCCGATGGTCCCAACAAGCTCATCCGGATAAGATGGCGCCCTCACCCGCGCGAGACGCGCCCTTGCGGCGCACAGATCCGCCTCCGCCGAGCCGGCCTGCTCGAGCGCCTCGATGTGGCGCTTCCAAAGCGCCACGTCGCGCTGCTGCTTCACCCCCAGCCGCTCGCGATACCACTCGCTCGCCAGCATGGACTCGCGCGTGAACAGATCGCGGACCGCGGCTTCGTTAATACCGCACCCTGCGCACGCCCCGTGCGCCATGATGTGCAGCAGCGCCTTCAGCGGCGGGCAGGCGGCATCCACGCTGCCGTCCTCGAAGTAATCCATCGCCACGGCCTGCTGCGATGCCACGATGGCGTCCACGCCTGCCGCGAAGGCCTCCGGATCCTGCGCCTCCGGCCGCAGCAGCTCGTCCGTGAACACCGAATCCGGATTCTCGAACAGCCGCCCCAGGAAATGATCGGCGAACAGCGCCGTGATGCGATACCCCAGGCGGCTGGCCAGCACCTTTCGTCCGTTCAGGTCGAAGTCCTCGAGCTTTTCAAGATAGCCCCCGTCAATCAGATACCGCGGCTCCCGTTCGAAAGCGCGCATGCGGCACCAGATTTCCGGCGCCAGCATGCTGACGTCATGATCCACTCGGTATTTCGGCCCGATATGTCCGGCGGAGGTGGTGAATCCGGCGTACCCGGTCAGGATGGCCGAAACCAGGGCGTTATTCATGTCCACCACCGGCCAAAGAGCGTTGAATGGTCCTTTGGTGAGCGCTCCTTCGCTGCCGAATCCGGTGGTGGACGGTGATTTGCCTGTCAGGCTGCACACGAAATCCATGAATAATTCCGGCAATTCCTGATAATGGATCGGATTATATACCGCGAGGGGCGGGATTCCCAGTTTCGCGTCGGGCGGATTGCCGCGCCGCCCGGCGAGGACCGAGTTCACCGGGAAATGGAGGGTCCGGCCGGCCGGAACCTCGCGGTGCAGACGCATCCCGACTTCAGCCAGCCAGCTTTCGCGGGGGTTGACCAGATCGGGCCGCTTCTGCAGATAGCGCGGGTTCTTCGAGCGCTGGCCATCCACGATGCGCGCGTGAGCCGAGGAAACCGCAAACTCCGGTCCATTGCCCTTTGCAAAATTCTCGAGCAGCCGCCGCATGGGCTCGGAGTACTGATCGAACTGTACGACGTTGTCCTCGAGGCGGCGCACCTGCTCAACCGTCAGCGCCTCGAAATTCGACAGGAACGTACCGGGCGTGGCGATGTCGGCTTCCGCCTGCACGTCGAAGCCGCGATGAACGGCATCGTCCGGACGCTGGAACAGCATCGCCTCGCAATTGGCCACCAGCTTCACGCTGGGGTTGGGGATGTCTTCGTTCACGTCGGGCAGGCTTTCACGCGGCAGCACGACTGAGGCCGTGATGTCGTCCTCGACCTGGACCTTGTCAGCAGGATGAAAATCGGGCCGCAGCTTGAAGATTCGCCACGCGCCTTCGGGATCGTACCCGACGCGCAGATAATTGCCCAGCAATTTCTGGTTGTCGTATTTCAGTTCGTGGCCGGGATATCCGTTGATCCGATCCGCGGTGAAGTGTTCGCGCCAGTTGTCGCCCCAGTCCGGCCGGTAGTATCGCTTGACCGTGAAGACGAGCTGCCGGACGGTTTGTGAAATCTCGCGCAGCCACCGGTTATATTCGTCGGTGTAATCGGCGGACGGCGTGAGCAGCTTCACCACCGATCCCAGGGACCGGTCGGTACTGAGGATCGACCTTTCCGATCGTGGATACGGCTGCTGCTTATAAGCGGACGAAAAATCCTTTGCGAGGATCGCGGCCACGGCGTCCATGTCACGCTGAAAATCGCGCACGAAGACGGGACCCTGAAGCTGAACGCTGGCGATGGACTTCGATATCTCGGATTTTCCGCCGCCGGAAACGGTGCAGGGCTTATGACAGAGTGTCCCATTGGAGCGCACTCCCACCAGCCGCCACGCCGTACCGCCGGTCTGCTTCTCCAGGCGAACCCGGTAGCCGGATGGCAGGACGTAGACATCGCCGGCATGCAGCGTCAACAGATGCTCGGCGCCCTTCCAGGTCCAGCGAACGACGCCTTCGCGCACGTGCATTTCGACGTTCTCGGGTACGTAGTAGATATCGGAGTAGCGACGGTCCACGGCATAACCTTCCCTCTTCCGGTCCACCAGGTCGCCCAGCAGATCCATGGCCGCATCGAATGTCGTCTTCTTGAGCAGCACGGTTCTGTCTGCGTAGAAATCCTGGCCGAGAACCCATGCGGGAAACGCGATGGCGCCCCCGGCATGCTCCTCCTCGCACAAGCCGAACAGATTCGCCGAGAAGCTGATCTGCGTTTTGACTTCTTTCTTGCAATAGCCGAAGTAATTGTCGGCAATGATGGTGACCATGACGCCATGCTCGTCGCGGCATGTCACCTTGAATGCCTGGCCGGCGTTGTAGAGCTCGTTATCGTCCTTCCAGCACATGCCGTCGCGGCGCTGCCGCTCGGTGGCGCGGGCGTAGTGCGGAAGTCCAAGTTCCTTCTTGCGCAGACCGGTAAGGTGAGGCGCCAGAATGACGCAGCCCGTGTGGCCGGTCCAGTGCATGTAGTCGAGCGCCGCGTCATTCTCGGGCAGGTAGGGATCACCTCCGTTGCCGAAGATAGTCTCCACGAAATCGAGATTGCTGATCAGGCTTCCAGGAGCGAAGAAGCGGGTCTCCATGGTCTTTTGCGCATCGGTCGCAGTTGCTGGGCAGACCAGCGGCCGCAGCAGCAGCGACACGAACGAATAGACCTGTTCTTCCTGGTCGGCGGTGAACGGCAGCGCAAGCGCCTCTCGCGGAGGCCTCAGCGCACGGTCGAGCAGCGCGGCAAAGGTGCGCACTGGCACGGCAACCTTGTCGGCGGGCACGGGAAACCCGCCTTCAGCGATGTGAAACACGCCCCTGGTGGTGCGGCGGTCGGCAGCCGGGTTATGAAGAATTCCCTGCGCTACCCGCCACGACTGCAGGTAGGGCGAATTGAAACTGTCCGCGCTCGGCGGCAGAGACATGGCCCGGCCCAGACCGGCGCGGTCAAGGATGAAGGTGTCGGCGGGCAGGCGAGGAACGCCGCCCGGGCACACGTCGCGCAGATATAGATCGAGGAAATGCTGTATGCGCGCGTCCGCCGGGCACAACCGGCCCGCAAGTAGCTGATCTTTCTGGTGATAATTCCGCAGCAGCGGCCGGGCGATTTCCAGAAAATAGCTGTCGGTGGTGCTGTGGCTGGTGGGCTGCCCCAGCGCCGCCAGCTTAAGATTGATGTAGCGCAGCAGTTCGTCGGTTTGTGCCGGATGAGTCATTTCAATCGCCTGGAAGATGGGGTCAGCAGACACAGCCGGATTATCCGGGCGGCGACGTGGGGTATCTGCAGTCGTGCTTCACCTCAAGTTTACCCTGCGGCAGCGGGACGAGGGCGTCCCGCGCGGGCGAGGGCGCCCGCCCCACAACCCCTGCCCCTCGGTTGACAACCTCCTCATGCTCCGCTATAGTGCTGAAGTACTGAGCTATCAACGGTTTGTCGTTGTCAGGCTGGTAACGAAGAAACCGCGCGGAAGGGGACTCTCGCGTATCTGTAGTGGGGGATGAAGCTGTGATCTGCCCTTCGCCGTCAGGCAGCGACCTTGCACGCGGCTCAGGGCGAAGCAGGATGTGTACGAATTTGATCCGCCGTTCAGGGGTATTTCAGGAAAGATTTCCGCGGTGAGTATTGTCTCGGGAGTTATGGTAATGGCCGCCGGACCTGATGAGCAGAACGCGAACGCGTCGTCTCCTCACGAAGAGGAAGATTACGGCCAGCTCATCGATGATTACAGCCACTTCGCGCCGCCGGCTGAAGGTGAGATCCTGCAGGGGACCGTCCTGTCGATCACCGATAAGGACGTCATCGTCGACTTCGGGTACAAGTCCGAGGGCGTCGTCCCGAAGGAGCAGGTAACTCAGCCCGACGGCGCCGTAAACGTTCATCCGGGCGACGCCATCGACGTGATGGTAGACCGGCAGGGCATTCAGCCTGAAGGCTACATCCTTCTCTCGCATACCAAGGCAGCGCGGCTGCGCGCCTGGGACAATCTCGAAAAGGCGCAACGTGAAGGCCTGGTGCTTTCCGGGCGCGTGCTGGCGCGCGTCAAAGGCGGGGTTTCGGTGGACGTCGGAGTGATCGCGTTCATGCCCGGATCGCAGATCGACGTTCGTCCCGTTCATAACCTCGATAGCTGGATCGGCAAGGACATTCCGGTCAGGATCGTAAAACTGAACCGGCGGCGCGGAAACGTGGTGGTCTCACGCAAGACGGCGATTGAGGAACATATCAACGCGCGCAAGAGCGCCGCGCTGGCCGACCTGGCCGAGGGTTCCGTCGTCACCGGCACGGTGAAGAACCTCACCGAATACGGCGCGTTTATCGATCTGGGCGGCATTGACGGCCTGCTTCATGTCAGCGACATGTCCCACGGCCGCGTGAATCATCCGTCGGAAGTGGTGAACGTCGGTGACGAGATCACGCTACGCGTGCTCAAGTTCGACCGTGAGCGCGAGCGAATCTCGCTCGGCCTGAAACAGCTCATTCCCGATCCGTGGGAGACGGTGCACGAGCGATATCCGCCCGGCGCGAAGGTGATCGGACGCGTGGTCAGCGTCACCGACTACGGCGCCTTTATCGAGCTCGAGCCCGGCGTCGAGGGTCTGATCCATATTTCGGAAATGACCTGGAGCCGCCGGATGAAGCATCCGTCCAAGGTGGTCAGGGCCGGAGATCAGGTGGAAGCCGTGGTGTTGGAAGTGAAACCCGGCGACCGGCGCGTTTCGCTTGGCATCAAGCAGCTCGAGCCCGACCCGTGGACCACCGTCGCCGAGCGCTACGCTATCGGGTCGGTGGTAGAGGGCCGCGTGCGCAAGCTGACCGACTTCGGCGCGTTCGTCGAGATTGAAGAAGGCATCGACGGCCTGGTGCATGTTTCCGATCTGTCCTGGACGAAGCGCGTCAAGCATCCGTCCGAATTATTGAAAAAGGGCCAGCTTGTTCAGGCAGTCATTCTGAACATCGATGCGGCCGGCCGGCGCCTTTCGCTGGGCGTGAAGCAATTGCAGCCCGATGCGTGGGAGTCGTTCTTCCGCTCGCACGAAGTTGGCGACATGGTGCGCGGAAGGGTGTGCCGCGCCGCGGCCTTTGGCGTATTCGTGGAACTGGCGCCGGGAGTGGAAGCGCTGTGTCACAGGTCGGAAATTCCCAGCGCGCCCGGCCGCCATGAGGCCGACGCGCCGGCGCTTCCGCTGGGCGAAGAGTTCGATTTCAAGATCATCAAGATGGTTGAGGCGGAGAAGAGAATTGGCCTCAGCCTGCGCGCCGTTGCCGACGACGAAGAGAAGACCCGCTTCGACGACTACCAGCGTCAGGCCGCGGCCGCCACCATGACTATCGAAGAAGTAATGAACGCCAGGGGCAAAGAACGAGGCCATTAACCTGACTGCTCCGGCGCCTTGCAGCATTCGGCGAGGACTAGAGTTCCGGCTGAGGGAGATACGAACAATATGACAAAAGCGGAGTTGATCGAAGAAGTCTCGCGTGTGGTGGAGATGACCCGCAAGGACTCTGAGATCATCGTGGAAGCGATTTTCGACAGCATTGTGAAATCGCTTCGAACCGGAGACAAGATCGAGATTCGCGGTTTCGGTAGTTTCCGAACCCGGCAGCGGCAGCCCCGCGTCGGCCGCAATCCGAAGACGGGAACGCGCGTCGAAGTGCCCTCCAAACGCATCCCCTATTTCAAGCCGAGCAAGGAGCTGAAGGACCTGGTAAACAGCTCCGCGTCGCGGGCCGAAGCCCCGCAGGAACCCGCGCCCGTTCCGCCGTCGTCGGGCGGCGCGCCCACCGCGTTCTGATGCGGCATCATGGACCACCTGTGGAGTCCATGGCGCTATGCGTATCTTCAACAAGCGCCCGAGCCGGATCGGGGTTGCATTTTCTGCGAGAAGGCCGCCGAGAATCGCGACGAGCAGAACTACATCCTGTTCCGAGGGCTGAAGAACTACGTCATCCTGAACCTGTATCCGTACACCACCGGCCACCTCATGGTGGCGCCGTACGAGCACGTTCCCACGCTGTCTGAAACGGACCCTGCGACGCTCGACGAGATGATCCGGCTGACTCGGGAAGCCGAGCGCGCCATCGGGGCAGTTTACAAGCCCCACGGTTTCAACGCGGGACTGAATATCGGGGAGGCGGCGGGCGCGGGCGTCGCCGGGCATCTGCACATGCACGTCCTGCCGCGCTGGCGCGGCGATGCGAATTTCCTATCGACGATCGGCGAAACGCGCGTGTTGCCGGAGGAACTGGGGACGACGTACGAGCGGCTGAAGCCGGAGTTTGGAAGGTGAGGAGATGGAGGAAGTAAAGGAAGTGGGGGAAGTAAAATGAAGTAAAGAATGGGCGGCGCGGCCATTCTCTAATTCTTTCCGCCATTCCGACCGATTCTTAGTTCGGTGCGTGTACTTGTCAGAACGCTGCCTCTGCTTATCGTGTGCGTGGCCGCGTTGCAGGGAGCCGTGGTCCGGCGAGCGATTGTCGCTACTGACGTCAGCGATTCCTCCTGCGCCGCGCCCCGATCCGTAACGAGTATCGACTCCTCGAAGCGGCAGGCGTTCCTCTGGTTCGTCGTCGAGCGCGTGCGCGTCGGCGATAAGTTTCGCGTGGACTGGCTGAACCCAGCCGGAGACCTCGCCGATTCCGCCGAGTACGACGATCTGCCCGACTCATCGGCGCTTTGCCTCGCGACCCAGTTGCCCATCGCCGGATTCACTCCCGCGTCCACACCGGGCCTGTGGAGGGCGCGCGTGTTGGTGAATGGATCCGTGGCGGCGGTGCGTGAGTTCCACATCACCGGCAACGCCGAATCAGCAGGGCTTGCGGTGACGGCCATCCGCCGGGCGCCGTCGGCGATTGGCTTCGACCTGCAGATTGAAGGCTCGGGTTTCACGGACGAATCCCTGGTACATCTGGCGCGGTACGAGCGCGCGGGCGGCTGGACTTACCTCAGTGCGGCGCAACCGGCGACGGCGTCACCGAACCTCCTGGTTTCCCATCACGATGCCTTGCCGGCCGGCGAATACTGGGTAATCGTGCAGAACATCGACAAAAGCGTCAGCCGGCCAATGCCGTTCGTGATCGCCACCGGCGGTGGTTACAAGCTGCCGATTCCGGCGAGCGAGGCCTGGATGCTCACGCAGGGCCCTTACGGTTCGTTTTCACACTGGGGCAACAGCCTGCACGCCTACGACATCGCCCCGATGCGTGGCCGGTGCATCGTCGCGATGCGCGGTGGTATCGTACACACGCACGATGCCGGACTACATCAGGACCAGCGGCACAGGACATTCGGCAACTACATCACCATCGACCATGGCGATGGCGAGTTCAGCCACTACGCTCATCTTGCCACCGGGACGTTTGTAGTGCGCGACGGGCAACGCGTGGAACAGGGACAGGCGCTGGCCACCGTGGGAAACAGCGGCTACACGCTGGGCGAAGGCGGCGGATACCATGTGCACGTGTCCGTAACTCGCGCGCCGGCCATCTCTTCACAAAGCGTGCCGTTCCGCTTCGAAGATATGCCGAACGCTCCCCGGCGCGGCGTCATCATGTCGGAAAACCGTTCCACGTTGTGCGATTGCTCGAGGCGCGCTCCCGACGGCTTGGCGGCGTCCACTGTGGTTGACGCGCCCGTCGCGGCAGTCGCTCGCGAACCGCAGTTTCGCGGCAGCGTCGCCGTGGAGCAGTGGTGGAGCGGCCTGGTGGAGGTGCGGCGAGGCGCGAAATTGCTGGACGCGACGCTGTCCTGGGCGGACCAGGCGGCTGACGTGGATCTGCATCTGGTGAGCCCGTCCGGCGAGCACTACGGCTGGTACGGGACCACTACGGGATACTCAGGCGCAAGAGTGCGGCCACAGGCTTTTCGGATTCCTCGCCCGCAACCCGGCGTATGGCGCGTTTCCGTGCAAGGCATGAGCGGCGGCCCCGGCGCGATCGACTTCACGGTGGAGACCAATGCCGCGAGGTTCGGCGGAGCCAATACGGCGTCGCTCCCCGGTAAGCGCGCCCAGCGCCAGTAACCAGCCGCATTGTCCGCCGCCTGGACGGGCGTGTAGAATCAAAGCCAATGAGTAATCTCGCAGCGGCGAAAAACAAATGGACGCCCGGCAAGTGCCAATGTAAAGTTATCATCGAGACTCCCAAAGGCCGGCGCAATAAGTTCGATTACGATCCTGACTATAAAATGTTTGCGCTCGGCGGCCTCCTGCCGGAGGGACTGGCGTTCCCGTTCGACTTCGGCTTCATCCCTTCCACACTGGGCGATGACGGAGATCCGCTCGACGTCATGGTGCTGATGGACGAGCCGGCCCATGTCGGCTGTCTGCTCGACGTTCGCATCATCGGAGTCATCGAAGCAGAGCAGACCGATGAGGATGGAAAGACGATGCGCAACGACCGCCTGATCGGCGTCGCCGTCCACTCCTATGCTCACGAGGACGTCAAGGCTTTGTCAGCCGTTAATAAGTCGCTGATCGATCAGGTCGAAGAGTTTTTCGTCTCTTACAACAAGAGCAGAGGCAAGAAATTCAAAGTGAAGAGCCAGCACGGTCCGAAACGAGCCGCCTCGTTAGTCGAGGCCGGCATCAGAAAATTCAAAAAAGCTAAGTAGCTTATCGGGCGCCGGCGCGAGCCGGAAGGAGCGCGAGGAAGTTATCGTGCGCAACCTTGTGCGCGGTCTCTGGCTTGAGCGCATCCAGCAGCAGGTAATAGCGCTGAATGGTGGGCTTGTACTGGCCAAAGAAACCCACGGTGTCGGAGCCGATGACAAACCGGTTCGGATACTCCTCAATGAGCGCTACCCACCTGCGGTCCAGAACGCCGGCCGGCGCTAACTCCTGTTCGAAGATGACCCAGGAAAGATCGATGGTCAGATTCGGATAAGCGCCGAGCATCCGGCGAAGGATGTCCGTGTGATTGGGGATGACAATGCGGCGGCTGATGCCCGCGTGTGCCCAGATGATGCGAGTGTTTGGATGCGCCTTGACGGCCGATTCAATCTCATCCAGATATCTCGGTTGTTCCAGCCAGGCCGGCCCGATGTCGCTGTGGACGAGTACGGGCAGGTTGCGCTGGGCCGCCAGATCGAGCAACCGGCCGAACGCGATGGTGTTGGCGCGCGGGACGTCTCCGTAAGTGAGCGCCGTCAGATCGTCATGGCGCAGGAAAATCTCGCCGATGCCCTGCCACAGACCCGGATAGAGCGCCAGCATGCGCTCGACATGATCCACGGCGTTCCGGTCCGCGCTGTTAAACCCGCAAATGAAAGGGTGGAGCCGGCGCTGCCGGTCCGGTGGAAGGTCCAGTACGGCGCGCGCGACCAGAAAGTCGGTGGCGCTGTACCAATAGACGCGGGAGTCGCTGTCGAGATAATAAGTGGGCCGCTTCTCCTCGCCTTCATCCCATTTCTTAACGACTGGCATGCCGATTACCGCGGATTCCACTACGCCGGCTTCGTCCATGGCCCGGAAGAACGCGTCCATACCGTCCGTCTCCTGTACAAAGCTCAGGTAGTGGAAATGCCCGTCCACCATCGGATACTTCGGTGACTCCTGAGCGGCCGCCACTGCAACGAGTAATGCCAGAGAGGCGAGCAATCGATAGACCCTTCGTGGATGCATCGAAGTATTGTCCGCTGGTTCAGGTTCGGATACAAGAGGCTATGCAGGCTGAAGCCTACTCTACAATCCGGTCTCAACAGTCTGCAGCGCCGGTAGAGCAGGCTTTCAGCCAGGCTTTCAGCCTGCGGTTTAAACCCGCGGCCGGTTCACGGCTTCGCCCAGTAGCGGTCCCGAGCCCTCACCACAAGGCCGTGCCGGACCGTGGTGACCTGAATCCGGCGTAACTCGGTTTCCTTCGCCGGCCGATCAGATACATATCCCAGGCTGTACTGGCTGCGCAGCTCATCCTGAATCAGTCCGAAGATGTCGTCCAGGCTTTGCTTTTTCGAGACCTCGTAGACCGCCCCGCCCGTTTCTTTGGCCAGGCGCGTAAGAATGGCTCGTCCGTCGAGATCCCCGAAGAGACCCTGATAGGCGCGGTCGATAAACAGGATTGAGTACACGATCGTATCGGACCGTTGCGCCGCCTCGATCGCATCGTCCAATGTGCGGTTACTCCCGTTTTCGCCGCCGTCGGAAAGAATGATCAGCGCCTTGCGGCCGGCGCACTTCATCATCACGTCGCGGCAGGCGCTGACCACGGCGTCGTACAGCAGCGTGCCGCCGGATTCCTGCGCGCGCAACTCGGCGCGCGTGGGCGTGTCGACATACGACAGCGCTTCCTGCAGCTCGCGGCGCGATGAGGTGAGTTCCTGCCTGAGCAGCACGCCAATGTCGAACTGCATGATGAAGGCCTGATCTTTCTCACGGAGCACCTGATCCAGAAAGCGGAAGCTGGCGCCGCGCTCCGCATCCAGACGATGCTGCTGGCTCATGCTGGTGTCCACCATCAGCCCGAGCGTGAGCGGAAGCTCCGTCTCGCGCGTGAAATATCGAATCTCCTGCGGACGGCCATTCTCGAGCACTGAGAAATCGTCTTTGCTCAGATCGCGGACGAAGGCGCCGCGTTTGTCGCGCACGCTCGCCAGCACGTTCACCACTCGGACATTCGCTTTGAAAGTGGTGTCCTGCTGAGCGGGCGTCGCGGAGCCGGAGAAGAGCAGAGAGGTGAAGGCGAGGAAGTGGCGCCGGAGCATCCCTGTGAAAGCGATGCTCGCCGCGCTGTTCAGGTTACTGAGTTACTTGCGCGGAGTGTTGCGCCGTTTGTCCCACGCGCTTCCGCCACTCGGCCGCCTGATCCGGTTTCCCCCAGCTTTCGTAGAGTTGCACGATCCGCGCTGCCGCCCTCTCGATACCGGGCCGCTCCTCGAATGCGATGCCAGCCTGCTTCCGAACCATGCCCCGATATCCCTCGACAGCCGGCGCCTCCGCCTCCGCGAACCTGCCCTGCGCCGCAAGGTTGGCGCCCAGCAGACTCTCGCTTCGATACCTCTGCCACGAATCGGACGAGCTTTTCGCATAGATGGCCAGGACATCGCGCAGCACCGCTTCGGCATCGGCGTATCGCTTTTCCTGCAACCGAACCTCGCCCAGCGCCGCCATGACGTCGGTGGTATCGGGATGCGTGGGGCCCAGCACGCGCCGCCGCGAATCGAGCACGGAAGCGAATAAAGCGTCGGCCTCGTCGTACCTGCCCTGGCGCTGCCGCAGCGTCGCCAGATCGCAGATCACGCCCAGCGTGTCGGGGTGCTCCGGGCCGTTGATGCGCCGCCGGATCTCCAGCGCTTTCGTGAGGAGCGTCTCGGCCTCCCCATACTTGCCTTCGCACCGGTACAGCACACCGAGGTTGTTCATGCTGACTACCGTGCGGTCGTCCTCTGGTCCGATTGTCCGGGTGCTAATTTCCAGCGTCTTCACGGCGATGGGCTCGGCCTCCGCGTACCTGCCCAGCAACTGGTAGATCCCCGAAAGGTTGCTCATGCTGAGCAACGTCTTGCGATTCTCTTCACCCAGCAGGCGTCTGCGGATTCCCGCCACTCTGGCGAACAGAGGCTCGGCGTCAGCATACCGTTCCTCGCCGCAATACAGCGATGCAAGGTTGTTCATGGTGGCCAGCGTGTTGGCATCGTCTTCGCCCGAGAGCCGCCTGCGAAGCTCGAGCGTCTGTATCATCAGCGGCTCCGCATCCTTAAACCTGCCTTCTTCGCGATACAGTACCGCAAGGTTCTGCATGGTCAGCACAGTGGTCGGGTGCTCCGGGCCGAGCGTCCGCCGCTGGACATCGAGCGTCTTTACGAAGAGCGGCTCTGCCTCAGCGTACTTGCCCTCGAGGTTGTACAGCACCGCGAGATTGCTCTGGGTGTATAGCGTCTCGACATTATCCGGGCCCAGTTCCCGGCGCTGGATTTCAAGCGCGCCGGTCATCAGCGGCTCCGCCTGGGCGTATTTGCCCTGTGCCCAGTACAGGAACGCGAGACAGCTATTGGTGAGAAGCGTATCGAGATGATCGTTGCCCAGTACGCGGCGCTGACTGTCCAGCGTGGAAGTCAGCACAGGCGCGGCCTGTGCGTACCTGCCCTCAGCTTCCAGCAGGCATCCCAGACGGGACGCGGTTCCCAGGGTGTCGGGATCCTCTGCCCCCACAACGCGGCGTCGCGTGTCGAGAGCCTTCTGCAGGAGAGTCTCCGCCGGCGCATTTTTTCCTTCAGCGATGTACAGGACTCCCAGGTCCTCCGCGGTTTCGAGCGTATCCCGATGATCCCTTCCAATCACCCGCTGCTGCGCTTGCAGCACTTTGCCGAAAAGCGCTTCGGACTCCGCCATCCTGCCCTCGCGATGGTACAAACCGGCAAGGGTCCGCATGGCCACCAACGTCTCGGGCTGATCGTCGCCCAGCACGCGCCGCCGCAACTCGATCGAACGTTCGAGCTGCCGCTCCGCTTCGGGGTACACCCCGAGTTCGGCGTAAGCCATACCGATTGTCCGGCGAATGGAAGCCGCCACCAGCGGCTGCTTTTCGAACTTGCCTTCGATACGCTTCGCCGCGCGATCGAGAGCGGTCCGCACCTTGAGGTCGGGATCGGGCTTCGCGCCGGCGCGCGCCTGACCCCGGCCGCCTGCCTGTGCCAGCAGATCGTTCTGGAGGAAGTTACTAACTGCCAGTGCAGTGGCCGCCTGCTCGTCCGCGCGCTGCTTTTCCGAAAGCGCCCGATTCTTTTCCAGGGTGGCTGTCTGTTTTGCATCCAGTGCGACGTCCCGCTGGCGTCTGGCTGCCTCTTCAGCGCTGGTTGCGCGGTCGCGCTCCTGTCGAGTGCGCGCTTCGGCCTGCACCGCCCGATCCCGTGCCTCGATCGCTGCTTGACCCGCCCGAACGGCCCGGACGGCCTGCCAGGTACTGGCCGCTACGCCCGCCACAAGAACCACGAACACCACCGCTGTGCCGGCTACCAGTGCGCGATGGCGCCGCGCGAATTTCCGGAGCTGATACGTAGTGCTCGGCGGCCTTGCCACAATCGGTTCGTCATTCAGGTAATGGCGAATATCCCCCGCCAGATCGGCGGCCGAGGCGTATCGCCGCGCCTTGTCCTTTTCGAGAGCCCTCCCGACGATGGTCTCGATGTCGCCGCGATAATTGCGGCTGACCGAGCTGAGCGAGGTGGGCTCCTCCTCGCGAATGGCGTGCACGGCCTCATGCAACTGCCGGCCATGCACGGCGAACGGCAGCCGCCCCGATAAGAGCTCATAGAGAACGACTCCCAGCGAATAGACATCGCTGCGCGTGTCCACTTCCAGCTGATCTCCCGCCACCTGCTCGGGACTCATATAGGCCAGCGTTCCGACAATCTGACCCAGTTCGGTGTGCTGGGTGGCCTGAGCATCGCTCTCGGTGATGCGCGCCACTCCGAAATCCAGGATCTTCGGCTGACCGGCCTCGTCAACCAGGATGTTGCCCGGTTTCAGATCGCGATGAATCAAGCCACGCTGGTGCGCGTGATGCACGGCATCGCAGATTCTGGCCACCAGCTCCAGCTTCGATCGGGTGCTCAGCCGGTGCGCGCCGGCGTACACGTCGAGCGGCTGTCCCCGGATAAGCTCCATGGCGAAGAATGGCTGCGGGCCGAATCCAGTGTCCGCGGTGCTGGCTTCATAAATCTGGGCGATGCCGGCGTGCTGCAGGCGGCCAAGAGCCTGGGATTCGTGCTTGAACCGGCGCAGGCGCTCGGGCGTGGCCAGCCCCGGCCGAATCACCTTAAGGGCGACGCTGCGGCGTGGATTTTCCTGCTCGGCCTCGTACACCGCGCCCATTCCACCTTCGCCCAGCAGCCGAACGATACGGTAACGGCCGATGGCAGCGGGCATTGAGTATGTCGCCGCATTTTCGCCGGAAGCGGCCAGAGCTCGGGCCGCCAGTTGCATCGCCGGAGCTTCCATGAACTCGCCCGCTTCTTCGGAGTGCTCCAGCAACGAGAGGACATCCCGACACAGCGGCTCGTCGCCGGCGCAGGCGCGCTCCACGAACTCCGCGCGGCGGCTGCGCTCCTGTGCCAGCGCGTCGTGATACACCCGCTCGATCTTGGCCCAGCGCTCAGGCTCCACTGGACGCCTCCCGGCTGAGCTCGCGGCGAAGCCATGTCTTAGCCAGCCTCCAGTCGCGGTGCACCGTCTCCTCGGAGACCTTCAGGACATCGGCGGCTTCCTTCACGCTCAGGCCTCCGAAAAAGCGCAGCTCCACGATTTCGCTCTTGCGCGGATCCACGGTCGCCAGAGACCTGAGGGCATCGTCAATGGCCACCAGGTCCACGGCGGGTTCCGCTCCCACCGCCAGCGCCTCATTGAGCTCCAGACAGACCGGATCGCTGCCACGCTTCAGCGCCTGCCGCGAACGCGCCCAATCCACCAGGATACGGCGCATCACCTTCGCGCAGACGGCGAAGAAATGGGTCCGGTCCTCCCAGTCGGCGTGGGCGCAATCCACAAGACGGAGATACGCCTCATTGACCAGGGCTGTTGTTTGCAGCGTGTGACCCGGCTTTTCATCGGACATGTAGCGCCGGGCGAGCCGGTGCAACTCGTCGTAGACCAGAGGAATGAGCTTTTCGACGGCGCCTTCGTCGCCCTGGTTCCAGGACTGCAGCAGCAGCGTGATCTGATTTGCAGGCGGGTCCATTGCGGGACCTTGTTCGAGCAGCTTGTCTTCAGAGAAGGCTACCACCCCCGCGCTGCGTTTGCACAGGTCCGCTCCCTCGCCGTCACGGCTCGGTAACTGAGCCGCGCGCGTGAGCAAGCGGTTGGCAGCGCCCAGCTTACAACCCAGCGCCGGTGGATGCAACGGTCAGCCGTCCGTGCTTCACCCCTTTGGTGCTGATCAGCGCGTCTGCGATCCGTTTAACTTCGGCGGACTTACCGCGCACCACCAGAACTTCAAGACAGTTATCGTGATCGAGGTGGACGTGCAGCGTCGACAGAATACGGTGGTAGTGGTCGTGCTGCATTCCCGTGAGTTTCTCATTGAGCAGGCGCACATGGTGGTCATAAACGAGCGTGACGGTGCCCACCACCTCGCTGTCGGGCTTTTCCCACGTCTCCTCAACAAGTTCGTCGCGGATAAGATCGCGGAACGCCTCGGAGCGGTTGGCATAGCCGCGCCGGGCGATAAGTTCGTCAAATTTCTCGAGCAGGTCGGAATCGATGGCCACGCCAATCCGGCTGAGTTCGCTCATGCGTATACCAGTCTAGTGGAGCGGATTCCGCAGGCCGAAGGCAGACCACATAACCCGATGGTCTGCCCCACGCACACGATTCTTACGAACGTGATACGTTGAAAAACGAGCGATGCATATCCCGGACAATTTCCTCTCACCTCCGGTCTGGGCGACACTCGACATCGCCGCGATCCCGGCCGTCGCTCTGGCGTGCCGGCGCGCCGCCGCCGCGGTTCAGGACAAACAGGTTCCGCTGCTCGGCGTGATGGGCGCTTTCGTATTTGCCGCGCAGATGGTGAACTTCCCGGTGGGCATTGGAACCAGCGGCCATCTGGTGGGCGGCGCTCTGCTGGCGTTCGCGCTGGGGCCGGCTGCGGCATCGGTGGTGCTGACCGCCATCATCGCCGTGCAGGCCTTTGTGTTCCAGGACGGCGGCGTGCTCGCGCTCGGAGCCAATGTCATCAACATGGCGTTCGCCGGGGTGCTCGCGGGTTGGCTCCCCTTCCGCCTCTACGGACAGCGATGGCGCACGGCGGCGGTGTTCTCCGGCGCGGTGTTGTCGGTGATGGTGAGCGCTTCGCTCGCTCTCTCCGAGCTCCTCTTCTCCGGCGTGCCCATGCCGCGCAATGTGATTCTGGTCTCGATTGCGCTGTTCTTCGTCAGCGCGCTGCTGGAGGGAATCATTACAGTTGTGGTAGTCAAGGCCATTGGCCGGCTCAATCCGGAATTCGTCCGGACGCCTGAACCCGTGTCTCGTTACCGCCTCGCCTTACTTACAGCCGCGGCCGCGGTCCTGGCCATTGCCGGATTCGTGATTACTTCCGTGGCTCCGGACGGTCTCCAGCGCCTTGGCGCTCAACTGCGTCTTACTCCGGGCCATACAATCTCCGCTCCGCTGGCCGATTACTCCATTCCCGTGTTCCACTCCGAATGGTTGCGAAAAGCGTCCGCGGGGCTCGCGGGCGTTGGCCTGATCTCCATCGCCTGCGTCCTCGGCGGCCGCCTCGCAGCGCGTCGAAGGAGCGCCTGACTTGCACCACGCCGTTCTCGACGAATGGAGCCGGCGCAGCAGTTTTCTCCACCGCCGCGATCCCCGGGTCAAGATCGCTCTACTCACATTCTTTCTTGTAGCATTAGCCACTCTGCCCCTCCGTTCGGTGGCGGGTCCCGTGATACTGTTCGCAATGGCGGCCGCGGGCATGTTTGCGGCGAAGCTTCCGCCGGGCCGCGTTCTGTTACGGGTCTCAGCCGTGCTGCCTTTTGCCGCCGTGTTTGCGATCATCTCCGCGCTGGCCGGCGACGCGCCGCGGGCATTGGCATTGCTCGAACGGACCTTCACGTCCGCCCTGGCCGTACTGGTTATTGCCGGCTGCACGCCGTTCCCGATGCTGATGCAGGCTCTTGCCTGGTATCGGCTGCCTGCCTTCCTTCTGCTGGTAACTCAGTTCCTGCATCGTTACCTGTTTGTAATCTCGGAACAGGCGCAGCACATGCGTCTTGCAGCAGCCAGCCGCGCGGGTCTGTCCAGCGCGACCCGCTCACGCCGACTCAAGGCGGCAGCCGGGGCCGTTGCCGTCCTGTTCGCCCGTTCGCACCAGCGAGCCGAAGGGATCCATCATGCCATGCTCGCCCGTGGGTTCCGCGGAACATTTCGGACTCTGAATGTGTGGCGGGCCGGCCCGGCGGACGCGGGGTTCGCAGCCGCCGTCACCGCTGCGCTGATCTCGGTGCGCATTCAGGCGGGCTTCTGATGGATCCCGTGGTTCGGGTTCGCGGGCTGTCTTACCAATACGATGACGGCACTCTTGCCCTGGACGGCATCGATTTCGACTTATACCCCCGCGAGACCGTGGCGGCACTCGGCCCGAATGGTTCGGGAAAGACCACCTTCGCCCTGCACCTGAACGGACTTCTGAAGGGAAACGGAATGATAGAGGTCTGCGGGATGCCCGTTACTCAGCGGAACCTTCCGGCAATCCGCAGCAAGGTGGGGATGGTATTTCAGGACTCGGACGAGCAACTCTTCATGCCAACCGTTCAGGAAGATGTAGCTTTCGGGCCCATGAATCAGGATCTCGAGCCCGAAGCCGCCGCCGCCGCTGCCGCGCAGGCGCTGGCGAAAACGGGAATGGCGCACGCAAGCGGAAAGGCGCCGTATCATCTCAGCGCCGGGGAAAAAAGACGAGTGGCTCTTGCGGGAGTACTGGCGACTAACCCGGACATAATAGTCCTCGATGAGCCAACAACCTTCCTCGATCCGCCCGGAAGGCGGCAGTTACTCACTCTGCTCGCTGAGCTACCTCAGGCTAAGTTCCTGATCACCCACGACACACACTTTGCGTTGGCGCTGGCATCCCGGGCGGTCTTCTTCGAGAGAGGCAGGATTGTGGCCGACGGTTCTGTTTCCGAAATTACAGAGCGTTTCCAATGGGGACCTGTCCCCACGTTCGCCCGATAACTTCCGTCGTGGCCCAGACGGTGTTGCCCTCTGCGATTCTGCCAGGCCCGTTATGATGCTTCCGGGGTTGCGGCTTTCTTCGCGCCGGCGCCTTTTTTCGTGCCAGTCCGTTTGCGGAATGCAGCCCAGCGCTTCTTCTGCGCCACTGCAATCCGCTTACGCGCCTCGGCGCTCAATGGACGCCTGCCCCGGCGCTTACGCGCAGGCGCCGCGGAAGCTCCGCCGGACGCCGGCCCACGATGCGGTCCGCCAAGTCGTGACCTGACCTCCCGGATCTGCTCATCAATTCTTTGTCTCTGCAGCTCGAGACCTTGAAGAGCGGCCTCCAGCAGCGTTGTGTCTACTGACTTAGTACGCGGCATTATTAGATCTTACTTCCAGTCGTTCTTTTTCACAACGCGTTTTATCGAATCGCAGATAAGGGTTACTGGTCCGTGGTTAGTGAGAGCAACGTCCATTTGCGCCCGAAACACGCCGGTGGTTACTCGCTCGTTAGTGCGGCTACGGAGTTCCTGAATAAAACAGTTATACAGCTTACGTGCAGCGTCCGGCGGGGCTGCCTGGGAAAAATCGGGGCGCCGGCCCTTCCGGCAGTCTCCGTACAGGGTAAATTGAGAGATTACGAGAAGCTCGCCGGATACTTCGAGCACGCTGCGGTTCATACGGCCGGTTTCATCCGCGAATAACCGGAGGTTTACCACTTTATCCGCCAGCCAGGCCGCATCTTCTTCGGTATCGCCGCCAGCCACTCCAACCAATATTGCCAGACCCTGTCCGATCGAGCCGGCAACAACTCCGTCAATGAAGACTCTGGCCTCGGTTACCCGCTGCACGACTACGCGCATAAATGATATTGTCCCTTGACACATGCTGTGGGGCAGGGCCTCAGGCCCGCCGATGCAGGCTAAAAGCCTGCTCTACATCCGGTCTCAACAGGCAGCGCACAGTAGAGCAGGCTTTCAGCCTGCATCCGCGGGATCTTATCTGCGGGCTTCACGAGGGTTCTAAAGCATTCCCCCACCCAAAACCCAGGTCATTTTCCGCATAGCATCAAAACCAAGGTTCCAGCAGAATAGTACCGTGATCTACGGACGTAAGCGCGCTGGTAAGGGCCTCCCGGGCGGGTGGTTCAGCCTGGAGCAGGAGCGTTTGCATACGCGCGTCACCGGATTTGGCTACGGGGACTGTATCTGCCTGCTCGACCAGTATGGCAACGTGTGGCGCGGTTCCGCGGAAAGAGGCTCCGAGAACACCGTTCGCTATCATTTTCGCGATGCGCTGGGCCGCAGCATGACCGGAGTGTCCGATTCCCGCGGGCTGGTGTTGCGGGACCAGCGGGGCAATACCTGGCGCGGTTTCGTCGAGTAATCAGGTCTCTCCCTTTCCGGGATTCCGGTCTGAAGAGCTGTGGCGTCGCCCCCGGGTGTTAAAATTCTCCCGTGCCGGCTACTGCCCACGCCTGGTCGCGAGAGGAAGTTTGCCGCCTGCTCGCAATCTCGGAGCGCCAACTCCGAAGCTGGGAAAAACAGGAGTTCATCTCTCCTGCCGGAGGTTTCTCCTTTCCCGACCTGCTCGCGCTCAAGACCCTTGTCGCCTTGCGCGACAGCCACATTCCTTCGGCCGAGATACGGCGCGCGCTTGACGCCATTCGCAGCCGCATTCGCGACGCAGGCAACCCGCTCACCACGATGAAGCTGTATTCCGACGGCCGGAAGATCCGCGTCCAGTTTGAAGGCCGCCGCATGGAGCCCAAAACCGGACAGCTTCTGCTCGACTTCGATCAGACTGAACTGGCCCGCCTGGTGTCCTTTCCGGGGCCGGACGCAGCAAAGGCCGCAGACGCCAACGCGGCAACCGGGAAAGCCGTCTCGAAACACGGACGGCGCATAGAGGCCGAACGGTGGTTCGAGCGCGGGCTGGAGCTCGAGCAGGCCGGGGCGCCGCTCGAAGAGGTCATTAAAGCCTATCAGCAGGCGCTGGCCATTGATCCGAACTCGGCGGGCGCTCTGGTTAACCTGGGAACAGTCTATTTCAACGCACGCGCTTTGCGCGAGGCCGAACGATATTACCGCGACGCCCTCACTGCCGACCCGGAGTACCCGCTCGCCCATTTCAATCTGGGTAATCTGTACGACGAGACCGGAGATCGCGCCAAAGCGCTGGCTCATTATCAGGATGCGCTACGGCTGAATCCGGATTACGCCGACGCGCATTACAACGTGGCGCTCCTGTATCAATGCCTTGGTCAGCCGCTCAAGGCCGTACGTCATTGGAAGTCTTATCTGAAACTCGATCCCGGCAGCTCCTGGGCGGCCATTGCTCGCCGCGAACTTGGCAAGCTGCGCGATTCCACCATCGTTAAAGGCGCCCGCGGCGTCGATAATAGCTGACGCATGTTGTATTACATCAGCATGGAGTCAGCGTCCTGCAACCACTCCCTTACGGTCGCGGCTCCGCCAGCTTTCCGAGCCGCGACCGTGAGGGAGCGGTTGCAGAGCGCTGAAGTTGTATGCCGAACTGATGCAGGTTGAGTTTCATGAATCCGGTATCTACCTGCCGGAAATCCGCCTCTGGCTCGATTCCACCGACCCGCGCGAAACCGCGTGGATCTCGCATGCGCACGGCGACCACGCCCTGGGCTTACACGCCCGCGTCTTCGGTACGGCAGCCACGCTCGAACTCTACCGCATGCGCTTCGACGAAACACCGCATTGCTGTCCTGTTGAGTTCGGGGCCGCGTGGGATTACAACGGAGCGCGGCTCACGGCTTATCCCGCGGCGCACATCGTGGGCGCGGCGCAACTGCTGGTGGAGTATCGCGGCGAGCGACTCGTCTATACCGGGGACATCAAGCTGAACGCGCCCATCTGCGGTTCCGAAACGGAGGTTGTCGCCTGCGACCGGCTCATCGTCGAATCGACCTTCGGCCTGCCTATTTACCGGTTTCTCAAGGCCGGGGAGGCGCGCCGCCGCATCGCCGGATTTGCGCGCGAGTGCCTGGACGAGGGCATCACTCCGGTTTTCATCGGGTATCCGCTCGGCCGTGGCCAGGAGATCGTACATGTCCTTTGCGAAGCCGGTATCGCGGTTGCCGTGCACGGCGCCATTGCGCGCTTCATCCCGGTATACGAAAACAATGGCTATGGTTTCCCCGGATGGGAACCGTACGACGCGAAAAGTACGACGGGGAAAGCGCTCGTGATAGTTCCTGGCTTTCAGAAATATATCGAAGCCAGCGGCCAGGCGTACCGTCTCGCCTATGTGTCCGGTTGGGCGCTGCTCGACAATGCCAGGGCACGCGCCGGCGCGGAGGAACTGATCGCTTACTCCGACCACGCCGATTTCAATGAGCTGCTCACAATAGTGGAGCGCACCGGAGCGCGCGAAGTGGATGTGGTGCACGGATACACCGAGTTGTTCGCCCACGTCCTGAATCAGCGTGGCATTGACGCTCGCGCCCCGCGTGAAACGGCCGCCCGGCAAATGAGCGAAGATACGCCCGAGGGCTGATGGACGCCTTTGCCGCAGTCTGCGAACGCGTTGCCAGTTACAGTAGCCGGTTGCAAAAGGTCCGGCTGATTGCCGGCTATCTTCGTGTCCTCGACGACAATGATCTCTTACGCGCCGTGCACTTTCTCGCTTACGGACCGGTGGTGCATGCGCCTGCTTACACCAACCTGTTCGGCGAGCAGGAGGTCAGGAAGATATCGGTGGGTTACGCCACGCTCCGCGACGCTTACATGGCGGTTACCGGCTGGGATGCGCTGATAATCGGCCGCTGTCACGAGGAGGTGGGCGATACCGGAGAGACCATCGGTCTGCTCCTGCCCGGGCATACTCAGGACTTTCCGATGACGCTGGCCGATGCCGAGTCGGTCTACACCGAGCTGTATCAGGCCCGGCGCGCTGTCGATAAAGTGGCCGCCTTGCAACGCGCTCTGTTCACATACTCGCCGCTTGCCATTAAGTACTTCATCAAGATCATGACGGGGAGCCTGCGCATCGGGCTGCAGGCAAAGATGGTGGAAGAAGCAGTCGCGCAGGCCATGGATACTCCCATTGAGGACGTCCGTCGGGCGAATAACCGGCTTGGCGATCTGGCTCAGGTCGCCCTGGCCGCGCGCCACGGCCGCGTGCAGTCTATCGAAGCGCGGCTGTTCCATCCGCTGGATTTCATGCTGGCGAAGCCGCTCGATACGCTCACCGACCTTGCCGATCCCGATAACTACATCGTCGAGGATAAGTACGACGGTATCCGTTCCCAGGTGCATGCCGCCGATGGCCGCGTGGTCATTTACACGCGCGGCATGGGCGAGGTGACCGGCGCTTTCCCGGAGATCGCCGAGGCGATGCAGCAACTGCCAGGCAGCGTGGCGCTGGACGGGGAGATACTCGGATGGCGCGATGGCCGCGCCTTGCCGTTCACGTTGCTGCAGCAGAGGATTGCGCGAAAACGCGTTTCTGCCGGCATGCTCCGCGAGATTCCGGCCGTGTTCATGGGTTACGACGTTCTCTATCGCGATGGCGAGCTGCTGGTGGATCGCCCTGTCGAGGAGCGCCGCGCGGCGCTCGAACGAACGCTCGGCAATGATGATCCTCGCTTGCTCATCGCACCGCAGTTCGCAGCGGCGACAACCGAGGAAGTCGACAGTCTGTTCGAGGGCGCTCGTACGCGCGGCAATGAAGGACTGGTACTGAAGCGGCGGGGCAGCCTTTATGAATCCGGCCGCCGCACCGGGACCTGGTGGAAGGTGAAGCGGCCCTTCGCCACTCTCGACGTGGTGATCACCGCCGCCGAGCAGGGCAACGGCAAGCGCGCCACGGTCCTCTCGGATTACACCTTCGGGGTGCGGTCCGACGGCCGCTACCTGAACATCGGCAAAGCCTACTCGGGCCTAACCGACGAAGAGATCCGCGAACTGACCCGCATTCTGCGCGCCGCGGTCACAGAGCGCTACGGGCGGGCGCTGCTGGTACGACCCCAGATCGTTCTGGAGGTGGCGTTCGATTCGATTCAGAAAAGCTCGCGGCACAAGAGCGGTTACGCGCTGCGGTTCCCGCGCATCGTCCGCTGGCGCAGGGACAAGAAGCCCGAAGACGCCGATAACCTGGAGCGCGTCAAGGAGCTGTATGAATCGCTCTGGGGCGGAACGTGATCGGCTATGTCGCTGTCAGCTCCGCCTCGACGAGAGAACATTCCACATCGGACCCTGAGGAATCCAGAAGTAGTCGACAAACCGGCGCTGGGCGGGGCGTGGCTTCGTCCCGATTTCGCTGGTGGTGAGCTTGTTTGCAAATTCCCTGAATTCTCGTCCCAGGCGGGTTGCGGTACTAATGTCGGTTCCGGCCGAGATAGCCCCTATGAGCGCTCTGTAGTCGCTGGAGAAGACGAACTCGACGCCGGCCTCCACCACCTCCTCGATATGTTTAGCGCCGAGCGGAGACTTTCCATCGTAGCGATTGATAATGAGCGAGAGACGTTTGAAACCAAGCGACTGAAGCTCCTGCACCTTTTTTCGCGCCAGGTGAAGGGAGACCATGTCCGGCGTGCACACAATGAAGGTTCGCTGCGATTCTTCGATTGCCGCAAGCACATGTGGCTGGAGAACGTCCGGCAAATCCAGAAACGACGTTTTGTGCAATCGACGCATGATAGCGATCAGGTCCCGAACGTCAACCTCGGATAAAGACCCGCCAACTCGCACATCTGAGGGGAGGACGGTCAAATCTTCACGACGACCGGTGAGCTTCTCCCATAAAGCGTCATCTATCGAGGAGAGGTTTTCAATCGCCTGAAATATCGATTGGCTGTTCTCGATGCGCAGCAGGAATCCGAGCACACCCGAGTGAATATCGAGGTCTGCTGCAAGCGTTCCCGCTTGCACGCGCGACAGCGCCAGACTCGTGTTGGCTACGATCGTGGACGCGCCGGACCCCGGCTTTGCCGGAAGAAAAGAGAAAACGTCTCCGCTGGGCACAAAAGTCGACTTCTTCGACAGGTGCGACTTTGCTCGTTCGAGCGAATCCACCAACTCTGCATTTTCGATCGGCAAGCGAACGTACTCGCGAATGCCGGCGCGCATGAGCTGCAGGGCCGATTCCTGGCTTCGATCGGCCCCCAGGGCGACTATTTCAGCCGGAAGGCCGTCATTTTCGATCAGTTCGGCGATCTGTAGCGCCTTACTCTGGTCCTTCGAATCCACCAAAACGATGGACGGCATGGGGCGGATGAATCGCAGGATGGCCTGCACGTCGCTGAAATCCGCAAACTGACGCTGGACTTGGAATGGAGATTCCGACAGGGCGTCCACCATCTCGGATCGCAGAGAATGGTCCGGAGAGATGATCGCACAACGCGTTCGGAGTTGCGTGCCGATCTCCTTCGAAGGCGTGGCGGCCCCGCGCTCCAAACTCCGCTGCGAACTCCACAGGGGCCCCTTCAGCAGCACGTCCATCGCGGCGCCTGTCGACAGGCCGTTGCGCGTTTCAACCGGACAATTCGTGTCCTCTCGGGAACCGCTTAGACTACGCGGATCGCCTCCAGCAGCGTTCAGCATAATCATGAATAACACGGGCGAGGAGACCGTCGAAATAGACATCGAGTAATGCTCGTTCTGGTACCCGGGAGCACTATGGACCAAGGCGTGCTACGGTCTCCTACAATGGAGAAAGCCCATGATGAGACGACATCCCGCGGTATTTCTCATTTCTTCGGTACTGCTCCTGAGCGTTGCGTGCTCCAGCCCCGAGCAGACGGCGGAGAAGAAGGAAGAAGCCACGCCGTTGCCGCCGAGGACGGGCCGGGAGGCGTTCCAGAGCATGTTCGTGAGCGCCCGCGGCTGGCAGCGGGACGTGCTGGCGCTGCAGTTGAAGAGCGTCAACCTGACGAACGTGAAGGCTGGTCCGGGCCAGGCCGGCGCATGGCAGGCCATCTTCGTATCTCCGGGCGCGCGGCAGGCGCGCACCTACACGTGGTCGGCGGTAGAGGAGGAAGGGAACCTGCATAAAGGCGTGTTCGCCGGACCGCCCGAGAGCTGGTCAGGGCCGAACGGCTCCAGCACGCCCTTCGATGCGCTGGCGCTCAAAATTGACTCCGACGCTGCTTATAAGACCGCTGCGGAAAAGAGCGAAGACTATATCAGGAAGCACCCTGATACGCGCGTTACTTATCTGCTGGAGCAGACCAACCGATTCCCGGATCCTGCCTGGCGGGTCATCTGGGGCGAAAGCGTGAGCACCAGCGATTACTCGGTGTTCGTCGACGCCACGTTAGGGACGTTCCTCGAACGCGTGAAAGGCTGATCTTTTCGGGCCAGCCCTCATTTCGCTTGAAGTTATCGGGCTAAAGCGCGTACAATTTGTCAACTTACGGTATTCGCCGCACGGAGGCGCGAATGCAGTTCCTGATTGCCACGTTGACCGCCCCTTCCAACCGTCTGATCCGTTACCTGCTGCTGATGTTCCTTGTCCTGGCGGCGTTTGTCTCCTGCCGTAAGGCTCCTCAACCCGCCGAATCTTCGCAAACGTCGGCGCAGGGGAAGTCGGCCGCGCCCCCATCCGTTATCGCCGTCACTCCGGTAAAGGCGAACGCACCCGCGCCAGTGAGTCCGCAGGCGGCTGCGCCCGTTGCAGCCCGGAAGAACTATTCAGTGCAGGTCGAGCGGCCCGTTCTGGCGCCGAAAACGCCATATGCGGCTGGCGCTGCCACCCCTCCGCCACCTCCGCCACCTGCTCCGACAGCTCCTCCAGCAATAGCGGCCCCGGCGCCTGTTGCCGTGCCCACCCTTCCGCGGCTCACCGAGGGCAATCTCGCCTGGCAGCCGCAGGTCCGCATGCAGAAATACGATGTGACCCCCTACGTCGTGGCGCTCTCCTCCGACAGGTCCATCGACCCGCTGACGGCTATACCCAACTCGGGTTCGCAACCCTACCAGACAACTCCGACCGAGATCGCCGGCGTCGTGCAAGCGGATCTGGAACCCGGCCCGGAGGATGGCGTCGATGTGAACGTACTGCCGAAGGAAAGTTCGCTCGATCGAACGTTCAGCCCCGGCGATTCGGTAGTCACGTGGACCTGGCTCGTATCCTTCAAGCCGACTATGACCCGCAGCGACATCGCTCTCTACCTCACCATCAGCAGCCTCGGGCCGGATGGAAAGCCGGTTCCTCTCGGAGCCCCGCAGCAGGTGAAGGTGCACCTTGTGTCGTCGCCGAAGCTCGCCGCCGAGTTGGTGGAGCAGGATCTGCTCCCCACCATCTGGAACAGCGTCAATAACTGGGTGGGCGCCACCGTGACTCTTCTGCTCGGAGCGCTGGGCGCCTGGATCGCTCGTAAAGTCAAGCAGAAACCCGCTTCGAAGCCGGCCTCAGCCGCCACGAAAGACTGATTGCGTTCAAACCAGAACAGTGAACGCCGTTTCCGAGCGTTGTACCGGCCGATAGAGCGTGTCACGTTCTACCGGTTCGCGGCCGGCTTCGCGGATCAGCCGCAGCAACTCCGCACGCCGCAGCGATTGCGACGTCGTCGCGCCGGCGTCGTGGTAGATCTTCTCCTCCACCACGGTTCCGTCCAGATCGTCGGCCCCGAAACGCTGCGCGATCTGCGCAATCCCGGGCGTCATCATGATCCAGTACGCCTTGATGTGCTCGATGTTGTCGAGCAGAAGCCGGGCCACCGCGATGCTACGGATATCGTCGAAACCGGTGGTCTTCGGCAGGTGGTGCAGCGGCGTATTCTCGGGATGAAAGGCCAGCGGGATGAAGGTCTGGAAACCGCCCGTATCGTCCTGCAGCGCGCGCAGTTTCAGCAGGTGATCCACGCGGTCGGCTTCCGTCTCGATGTGGCCGTAAAGCATGGTGCAGTTCGACTTCAGCCCGAGCCGGTGAGCCGTGCGCGCCACCTCGATCCACTCGTCACCGTCAATCTTGTGATCGCATATCACGCGGCGCACGCGTTCGGAGAAGATCTCGGCGCCCCCGCCGGGCATCGAATCCATGCCGGCGTCCTTCAGCCGCTCGATCGTTTCGCGATAGGAAATCCGGCTGCGCTTCGCGAGAAAGGCGATCTCCACCATGGTGAAGGCTTTCAGGTGCACCTCAGGGAAGCGCTGCTTCAGGCCGCGCAGCATCTCGCAATACCAGTCGAGCGTGAGCTCGGGATGCAGGCCGCCGACAATGTGAAACTCTGTGACCGCTTCCGACCAGCCCTCGCCCGCGCGATGCCAGACCTCTTCGAGCGACCACGTGTAGGCCCGCGGGTCCTTCGCCTTCTTCCCGAACGCGCACAGCTTGCAACTGGCCACGCAGACGTCGGTGGGATTGATGTGCCGGTTGACGTTGAACCAGGTGGTGTTGCCGTTCTTCCGCTCGCGCATCAGATTCGCCATGTAGCCGACGGCGAGAATGTCCGGGCTGCGGTAGAGCGCAAGGCCGTCATCGTAGTCGAGCCGGGCGCCGGACTCCACTTTGCGCAGAATCGGCTCGAGGCGGCTGTCTTCGATGATTACCTGCATTGGAGAGAGGCTCTAAACGCCCAAAACAGCAAGAATAGCACGCTGACATAGCCATTTACGGTGAACAACTCCGCGGCTGAAGGTCTGACGCGATCACCGCAGCCCGAGCACACTTCGAACCAGGCGAATTGCGCCGTCGGGGCGGCCCACCGCGAACGTGATGGTACCGTCCTCGCTCCCGAAGAGCGGGACCATCGCCTCGCCAGTGGCCGGCGTCGGGTTCGAGCCCACCTGCGGGCCCGGTGAAATGGACGGGGGCTTGCGCTTGTGCTGCACGACAAGGCAGGCGTCGCCCTCTCGAGCGGCCGCCGCCATCTGACGTCTGCCCGGGTTCCTGCAGCACAACCTCACCGGTCTGTACTCCGCTAACGGGATCGAATATCCGAATCCGGTGCGAAGCGGGCAGGAGTTGATACAGATGCCCGCCATTAAGCCATAATCGGCCCCGGTCGACTTCCTGCCTCAATTCCTGGTAACCCGGGCCTGACGGCTGGCGATCCTTTGTCAAATCTTCAGGACAACTGGAGAACGCACGGAGCCTCTGTCCCTGGGCGTTGTACTCGTGAACGAGAAAGCAGGAGTTAGTCAAACCGCGATAGCCTGGCTCGAGGATTCTGCAGGAATTGACGCTGACTGGATCTCCCGTGCAGCGCGCGGTGATTCTTCGAAGCCACTCAATCCGGATAAATACCGCCGGCGCATTTTGCAGCCGGACGCAATCAGGGCTGGCGTGGGTGTCATCGTCGGGTCGGCGTGGCGGAGTTGAGCCTGCGTTGAGTTGGGATCTTTGGCACGATCACCGAACGGCGTTGCGCAGGTGCGACGAAGCGCCCGAAAATCCGGCCGGTATCGATCACCTTGAAGCACTATCAAAAAAATCCGTTCCGGACAGCGTAAAGGCGGCGGCGATCGCCTTCGAATCGGACCTGATACCACAGGATTCTGCGGGTGTTTTGCGGGGTCAGGAAAGTGAGGAATTTCCAGGTCCTTTAGAATCTGGCGCGCCCGGAGGGACTCGAACCCCCGGCCTGTTGGTTCGAAGCCAACCGCTCTATCCAGCTGAGCTACGGGCGCGTCGTTCATAAACATTGTAAGCCCCTGTGCGCTCGCGAGCGCCGGTAACATCGTTACATGCATTAAATCGGGTAAATGCACTGTAGCTGCTCCACAGGCAGGCGTCTCACAGGCGAGGGGGACGCCGCGGAAGGCTGTTCCCAAAGCACAGGGAGGACACGTGATATGAAAAAACTCGTATTTGCTTCTTTTTTGGGCGCGGTAATGATGCTGGCGCAGGATTCGACAACTACAACTCATTCGCAAAGCGACAGCAGCACCACCACGAACGAGGCCGCTCCGCCGCCGGCGGCTACTAACGAGACCCACTCGGCGACGGAAAGCCACGAATCCACGCAGACCGGCCCCGACGGAACCACCACGCACCAGGCTTCGCGGCGTCATCATCGCAAGACGCGCACGACTGACGCGAACGGAAACACGAACTCGAGCAGCAGCACCGATACGCACAGCTCGTCTTCCACCACTCAGCCGTAGCCCGCACAATAACCGTCCGAGCGTCACGAGTCATCGTTACCCGCGGCGCTCGTTTTGTCTGTGCCCGTTGGCGCCCTGCGTGCTACTGACATAGTCAGGCATGACGAGAGGACAGCATAAGAAGTTCAGGACTGCGGCCGCCGCGCTCGCGGTTCTGATCATTGGTGGCGCCTGCGTCACCGTTTATCTCATGCGACCGCGCCCAGGGCAGCCTTTGCCAGGCTCTGCTCAGCCCGGCGCCGAGAAAAATCCTCTTCCGCCAATTGTTGCCGAAAACCCTCCTGCACCGCCCGCCAAAAGGCTGAAGCCCGGTCAGCTCATTGGTCGCATTGAGATCCCACGGCTCCGAGTGTCTGTGCAGATAGTCGAAGGAGCCGGCGACGGCGAGTTGAAACAAGCGGCCGGCCACGTCACCGGTACGGCGCTGCCGGGCGATGATGGGAATATCGCCATCGCCGCCCACCGGGACAAGTGGTTCCGTCCACTGCGCAATATTCACGCACGCGACGTGATCGAAATTCGCACGCCGGAGGGAAATTACCGTTACGTAGTGCGGGGAACCGAAATCGTAAAGCCGAACGACGTCAGCGTCATCGCGCCGACACACGATCAGGAGCTGACGCTGGTAACCTGCTACCCCTTCTATTACGTGGGGCACGCGCCGCGCCGATTCATCGTCCACGCCACGCGCGAATCGTAGGCGCGGCGCCGGATTTAACGCGAGAGACACGAAGGGCGCCCGCCACTACCAGATCTGGCATGGCTCTCTTCCGCACGCGCAGCGCGGCCGTTTTCGGCATTAAGGCGCACCTGATCGACGTCGAAGTTGACATGTACCCGGCCGGCTCATCGCGGGACTTCGTCACCGTCGGGATGCCCGACACGGCGGTCCGCGAGAGCAGGGAGCGCATCAAATCGGCCCTGCTCAATTCGGGCTTCGGGTATCCGAATAAGTCCGTGACTATCAACCTGGCCCCGGCAAATCTGCGTAAAGAGGGCGCGGGATTCGACCTTCCCATGGCCATGGGCATTCTTGGCGCGATGGGAGTGGTCTCTCGATCGGAGCACCATCTGTTCACCGGCGAGTTGTCGCTCGATGGCACGTTGCGGCCCGTCCGCGGCGCGCTCTCGATGGCCGTTTGCGCGCGCAGCCAGGGCATCGCCAATCTGCTGCTGCCCGCCGACAATGCGGCGGAGGCGGCGGTGGCCGAGGGAGTGAGCGTGTTCGGTTTCCGGCACCTGTCCGAGGTTGTGAGTTTCCTCAACCAGCCGGACCGGTTTCAGCCGACCCGTTCATCGCCGGCAACGTCGCAGCCGCCGACAGACGCCGTACCCGATTTCCGAGACGTTCGCGGCCAGACCGCGGCCAAACGCGCGCTGGAAGTGGCGGCGAGCGGAGGGCACAACGTCATCATGATCGGGCCGCCCGGATCGGGAAAGACGATGCTGGCGAAACGCTTCGCGGGAATCCTGCCCCCGCTGACGTTTCAGGAGGCTCTCGAAACGACACAGATCCACAGCGTGGCCGGAATATTGCCGGGCGGCATTGGGTTGTTATCGCAGCGTCCATTTCGATCCCCTCACCACACCGTCTCCGATGCCGGACTGATCGGCGGCGGCTCGGGAACCCCGCGGCCGGGCGAAGTCAGCCTCGCGCACCATGGGGTGCTCTTTCTGGATGAGCTGCCCGAGTTCCCACGCAATGTCCTCGAGCAACTGAGACAACCGCTGGAGGATGGCTCCGTCACCATCGCGCGCAGCAGCATGACGCTGTCGTTCCCGGCGAACTTCATGCTGGTTGCGGCGATGAACCCATGCCCGTGCGGATTCTACGGCGACACGACGCGGGAGTGCCGCTGCACCGGGAGCATCATTCAGCGCTATCTGGGGCGCGTCAGCGGTCCGCTGCTCGACCGCATCGATTTGCACATCGAGGTTCCGGCGGTGCCCTACAAGGAGCTGCGCGGGCGCGACGGCGGAGCTACCTCGGCGGCCATGCGCGAGCGTGCGGCAGCGTCTCGGGAAACCCAGCAGCGGCGAGGATTCTACAACGCGCACATCCCGTCCAGCCAGTTGCGGTCGCTCTGCGCGCTTGATGATGCCGGCGAGCGGACGCTGGAGCTGGCGGTCCGCAAAATGGGCCTGAGCGCCCGCGCGCACGATCGCATTCTGAAAGTCGCGCGCACGATCGCCGACCTCGACGGAGCCTCCGGCGTTTCGGCGAAACACCTCGCCGAAGCGGTGCAGTACCGAAGCCTCGACCGAAATTACTGGACATAACAGGCTCGCTTTTTGTAAAGGATTGTTAGGGAAACGCCTCTGCGTGCAACCGCAGCGAAACGCCCTTTCCCCGCGGCACGTCCCAACAAACGACATGACCGGTGCGCTGGTCTCCGATCCCGCGGAACGGAGGTGCGCACAGGTCGAGGCGCAGCATCGCGTCGATGCCGCCGCTCGCACGATCAAACATTTAGAGGAGACTTCGTGAGATTATCAGGCCGATTTTTGTGCATGGCGACATTTGTCGCCTTCGGCGTCACGCTTGCCTCGGCGCAGAACGCGGTTGACGCCATGGTGGGCTTCGGATCTGCGTGGGACAAATCGAATAACGCAGGCATCGACAGCGTCACCGGCAATTCCTGCATTCCCATTTCCGGGGGAACCACCTGCGAAACCACCTCGAGTCTGAATGGTTTGTTTCTGTCATTCGGTGGAGACATCATGCTCTACAAGCACTTCGGCGTAGGTGGGGAACTCAGCGTCCAGCCCACGCGGAAGAACTACGGTCCGCTGGAGGATCGCCAGATGTTCTATGACTTCAACGGCATCTATCAGCCCCTCACCTCGAAACGCTTTGCGCTGGAATTGCAGGGTGGAATTGGCGGCGCGCGCACCAGCCTGGCCTACAACCAGGGCGCGTGCATCGGCAATATAAGCTGCAGCAGTTCCATTGTTCCCATCGGGTCCGTGAACCACTTTCAGGTTCACGCCGCGGCGGGCGTGAAGTTTTTCATCACGGAGCACCTGTTCATCAAGCCGCAGTTCGATTTCCGCTATGTTCCGGGCCTCAATAACGAGTTCAATAGCAACTCTGTTCCGTCCGCGACCGTCTTTGTCGGATACAACTTCGGCAGCGGCCGCTGAGGCCTGTTCAAAGAGGAGCGGCAGGGCTGTACCAGCCTGCCGCTCGCAGGTTGTTCTCTCTAGTGGAAGCCGCCCAGTAAGTAGAAGAGCAGCAGGATGATGAGGATGGTGCCGAGGCCAATGCCGGCGCCGCCCCCATAACCCCAGCGGCCGTATCCGTAGTAGCCGCCGCCGCCGCCGATAAGCAGGACGAGAACGATCAGCAGAAGGATCAGCATTTCGCCTACTTCTCGAAGACCTTCTCTACCTGCCCGACCTTCTTCTGGATCTTGCCGCCCATTTTTTCATCCTGGCCTTCGGCCTCGCGGGCAGGGTTGTTGGTGAGTTTGCCGACCTGTTCCTTCATCTTGCCTTTGGCTTCATGCATTGCGCCGCTGGCCTTGTCTTTTGTACTGTCCTTCATGGGACCTCCCTCCGTCCTCTGCGCATGCAAATGCAGAGCCAAAGCCGCAACGTGAACTAAGTGCAATGTTTCCGGGGCCGGCGCACCCGGAAGTCGGCAACGAGCCAGCAACGATGAACTTTGCTTCCGGCCGCACGAAATTGTTACATAGTCCCGAATCGTCCTGAACTGCCCTGCGCGGCTCCGCGCTCGGAATCTGCAGTAAGGTCGTGTCTGCCCCTGACAGAGCCCGCACCGGCAAATCAGGGCTGCGCCCGCAGTTACCGGCGTTATTTACCCTGCAGGTGCTCATCGGCCACCTCGTACACATCGCCCATACCGCCGCGCGCCAGAAACTGAACCACCACGAAGCGTCCCGCCAGCCGTTCGCCGCGGCGCAGTTGACCGAACGATCCCAAAACGAGAGTGTGTCGTCGTCGCCCAGGTTCAAAATATAATGCATCTCCGGTATTGGCGGAGCCGCCGTCTGAGCCAGCGCTGCGTTTTTGTTATAAACAACTGCTGACTTTCCGCCGATAGTGGCCGAAGTGGGACGAATTGCGCGCGGGATTCTCGCCGTCGTGGTGCGGGCCGCGGCCATCCTCACCATCGCTGTATTCCTGACGGCCGAGCGCGGCCCCACTCTGCTGGACCCGTTTTTCCTCATCCCTTTCTCCTGCCTCGCGGTATTTCTTGCCGGCCCGATCGCCGTTCGCAGGCGGGTCGTCCTTGCCGTGCTCGAAGGTTGTGGAAGCATGGCCGCCATTCTGTTGGTCAGCGTCTGGCTGGTCAGGCTGACAGTATCGGATGGAATGACGGTGACGCTGTCCGGTTCGATACTGCTCGACGCGGCGGCGGTCGCCAGCAGTGCAACAACGGCGGCGGCGCTGCTGGCAAAACAGCTGGCCGCGCGATTGCCGGCCCATTACGTGACATGGGGCTTTCGCGTGTTTGCGGTCGCATTTTTGGCCGCGTATCGCTGGTTTCCGCAATCCTGGAGCAACGGGATCACGGAAGCCGTCCTCTCGCATGGACTGAACGCGATGTCACTGTCGCTCACAGTGGGGTTTATCGGCGCCGGAGTGATCCTGACTCATCTTCCGTCCGCGCCGATCAGGCGGCTGAGTAAGTAAGTCGAGATCGTCGAATGCAGGCAAAAGCCCGACTGATCGTGGCGCACGCTTCAGCAAAGGCGACCCGCGGGCGGTTCCCACAAATACCAAACCGGCAGATCAGGCGGGCTGACAGCCTGGCTGACAGCCTGGCTGACAGCCCGCCGCAGCCTAAAGGCCGCCCCACAAACGCCAGCCAGGTTACTGGCCTGTCCGAGGCGGCCTGACATGACAGGCCGCCGCAGGCTGACAGCGCTGACAGCCTGCCCCACTCGAATCAACCACCTACGTCCTGGGTTACTGGAGAGCGTGCTGGTGCGAGCTTCCAACTGCCGATGCAGGCGAAAACGCCTGCTCTACTGTTGACACACTCTCATCCGGCGGCGCTGCTCTGTCCAGACTGATCTTCCTTCTCGTCGGCGCCCGCGATGGTGAAGCAGAACGTCGAGCCCTTACTGGGCTCCGATTCCACCCAGATGCGCCCGCCGTACCGTTCGACAATCTTCTGGCAGATGGCCAGTCCGATTCCCGTACCCTCGTACTTGTCCGCGCTGTGCAGCCGTTTGAAGATGCCGAATACCTGATTGGCGTACCTTGCCGGTATGCCGATCCCGTTGTCAGCGATGCAAATCTCCCACAGCCCGTCGTGGCGACTCGCCTCGATCTTAATCCGCGGCGGCCGCTCGCTCCGGTACTTCATCGCGTTTCCAATGATGTTCTGGAAGAGCTGAAGCAGGTGGACCTCCTCCATGCGCAGCCTGGGGAGCATCTCCCACTTCACCTCTGCCCCGCTCTCGGCGATGGCAGCGGCCAGGTTCGACAGCGCCTTCTCCAGCACGCAATTGGCATCGAGGGGAGGGGCCTCACGCGGCGCGATGTCGATTACGCGCGTGTACTCGAGCAGGTCGCTCACCAGTTGCTCCATTCGGTGCGCGCCCTGAACAACGTAATGGATGTACTCGTGGGCTTCGTTATCAAGCCGGCTGCGGTACCGGTCGGCGAGCAACTGGCTGTAGATGGACACCATGCGGAGCGGCTCGCGCAAATCGTGGGATGCCGAATACGCGAATTGATTCAGATCCTCGTTGGCGCGCTTCAGCTCCGCATTGGAACGCGAGAGAGCCTGCTGAGCGGCCTTCGATTCTGTGTACAGGCGGGCATTCTCGACTGCCGCGGCCGCCCGGCGAGCGATCTCCTCGGCCAGAGCGAGGTCCGCCGTGGTGTAGTTTCTTCCGGATTCGGCGGAGACGAACGAAAGCACCCCGAAGCTGCGGTTGCGGGCCACCAGCGGCACGACCATCACTGAGCACAACCCGAGACGCTTGATATACTCCGCCTGACGCGCATCGCGAGCGCCTTGCGCGAGCAGCACCGCTGAGAGATCTTCAATGAGGAGCGACCTGCACGAACTGAGGGCTTCGCGATACGCCGTGCTTTCCGCGGGAGGGTATTGGCGCGCGAATTCGTACGCCAGTTGGATTTTCGACGGATCGGCGTGTTTTACCGCAACGCGGCGGAGTTCGCCTGCCGCGTCGAGTATATCCACCGCGGCCCAGTCGGCAAAAGAGGGAACGGACAGTTCCGCGACGGCGCTCAGCGTCGTTTCATAATCCAGAGACGAGGCCAGAAGGCGGCTCGCTTCTGCCAGAAACGTGGCGCGCGTTTCCTCCGATTGCGCGAAATGCCGAAGCCGCGTTTCGCGCTCGTACAGGTCGGCTGTTCCGAGCGCCGCGGCGGCCAGATTCCCCAACGCTGCCGCAACGCGCGTCTCGAGCTGCGTGAACCGGTGCTGCGAATGATAGTAGAACACCAGCGTGCCGTCGGTCTCGCCGTTGATGGTCAGCGGAACGGTAATCAGCGAGCGTATGCCCTCCGCCCGATATGCCGGAATGCGATTTCGGACGATCGGAACCTGCTCGATATCCTCCACGACGACGATTTGGCGCGGCGCAAGCTGTTTGGCGTGAGCCGCTGGAAGGACGGCCTGATAGTTGTCCGAAAGGCCCGCGCGCGCAACAATGCGCCACGAGTCGTCCGCTTCTCTTCGCCAAACCGAATATGCGTCGGCTTCGATGAATCGTCTGGCGAGGTCGAGGATCGTCTTCAGTACCTCGGCTGAGTCCGGTGATGAGAGCAGCGTGCCGGAGGCTTCAATCAGCAGCGTGAGCTGCCGTTCAATGGCCTTCTGCTCCTCCTCGGCGCTCCGCCGCGCCGTGATATCCGTGAGCATCATCAGGATGCCCACGAACAGGCCGTCATCGTTCAGCAGAGGACTGCCTGAAATGCTCGCCCAGAGAATCGAGTCGCCCGCGGCGCGTATGCGGAAATCGAAAGGAGCGAGCGGGCCGGACTGAACCTCGATGAACTTTGCCATCGCGGCGCTCAGGTCTTCCGGAAAAACGAAGTCGAATATCGACGTGCCCAGGATGTCGCCCACGCGATAGCCAAGCATTTCGGCCATGCGCTCGTTAATGAAGGTGGACGTGCCGTTGCGGTCGGTGGCGCAGATGCCCTCGGCCGCGGTTTCGGCGATACGGCGAAAACGGACTTCGCTCTCGCGCAGAGCATGTTCGGCCTGCTTCGCCGCAGTGACATCTTCCACCAGGACTACGAGGCCCTGCACCCGGCCCCGTTCGTTCAGATCGGGCACATACGTCACGCGGACGTGTTTTGCGCCATCGGCGGGATTGTAAACGTGCGCGATCTCGTAGACGACTCTTTCTCCCGCGAGTGCCCGGTCGATATGTGGCCGTACCAGGTCAACCGTCTCCTGCCCGAGAATGTCGGTGATGTGTTTTCCCTGGAAACTCTCGCCGGGCTTGCCCACCCATTCGGCAAAGCGCGCGTTCGCAAAGCGGTAGCGGAGATCGGGACCGACGTAGGCTACCAGTCCCGGAATGCTGTCGAGCACGAGGGACTGCAGTCGCTGGAGCTCTTCGGGGGTCAGAGGCGGCCTGGGGACCGTAATACCGGACACAGCTTATCTGTATATGTTGGCACACCCCCCTGTGGGGCGCGACCTTGTTACTTCTGGTCCCAGCGAAGACCCACCCGCCACAGACGAGGCGAGCCGATGTTCGGCGTCGGCGTGAACGCGACGTAGTATTGGCGGTTCAGGATGTTGTCGATCTCGGCGATGCTCGATACATTCTTACTGAGCCGCTGCCTCAGGGCCGCCTGGAAGGTGGCGAAACCGGGCAGGCGGAACTGGTTCAGGTCGTCGTCGAACTGCGCGGAGTAGCTGCGCAGGGCCACCGAGAAGAACGTGCCGCGTTGCTGATATGCCAGCATTGCCGAACCCTGGTTGCGTGGGACTTCCGGAATGCGCAGGTGCCTGGAATAGTTCGAATCTGCGTAAAGATACGAAAGCTGCCCCTGCAAATCGTGCCAGGTGTGGCCGACGCTCGCTTCGATGCCACGCGCGAGAGCCGCAGAGGCATTCTCGCGTTGACGCGTGATGGCTGAGGCGGTCTGGCTGAGCGTGACGTTCGTGATGAGGTCGGCCAGAGAATTGCGAAACAAAGTGACGCCGGCGCGAGTCTTTGCGTGCACGAAATCGACCCCGAGCTCCGATCCGAACAGCTTCTCGGCGATAAGATTCGGATTCGCCAGGGTGAGCGTGTTCCCCACGCGGAACTGCCGGTACAACTCGTTCAGGGTGGGCGCGCGGAACCCGCGGAAGACGGAGCCATGCAGGCGCAGCGAATGCCGGCCGTAGGCGAAACCGCCGCTCGGGTTCACGAAGCTCTCGCCGCTGCGGACGATATCGCCCCGCAGGCCCGTGTACAGGCTGAGGGATCCGAGATTGAGTTGCCCCTGTCCGAAGGCGCCGCGCTCGAACTGATGACCTCCGCTCACGCGCGGACCGCTGGCGAAACGGTCGGTGCTCCAGCCTTCGTCGCGCTCGAGGTCGAGCCCCAACAGCGTGCGCCATTTTTCCTGGGTATGCGACCAGTAGGCCGAGCCGCCCCCGCCTGTCGAGGGCACCGTCTGGGTCGAAATGAGACGCTCTGAATTGCGGTCCGGGCTAACGGAGGAATACGACGCGCGGAACGCCTCCTGCGTGTACCACCCCAGCAGCGAGAATTCATTGTTGTGCAGGATCTTCGCGTAGTTGCCGGCAATCGTGCCCAGCCCGGTGGAGTTGCGCGTCAGCTCCGTGCCGTTGTTGCGGTGCTCGGCGAGAATGTCCAGCCGCAGGAACAGGCGCTGGCTCGCGGTGAAATAATCGAGCCGCGTGTTGCCGGCGACGAAATCCACCCCGGCCGGCTGATCGACGCTGCCGCGCGCGTATGCCGGCACGATGTAATAACCATCGGTGGTGAACATGCGCACGTCCATCGCGGCCGCCCAGTGGCGCCAGGCTTCGGCCATCCCGGTGGAAAGCTCCTGGGTGGCATCCGTGCCGCCCTCGTACTGCAGATAGCTGTCGGTGTGGGTCGGGACTGAAAACAGTGAGATGGATCCGCCCATGGCGCGGTCGCCAAACACCGACGTGGAGGCGGCTTCCATCACCTCCACGCGCTGCAGTTGATCGGGGTCGAAGCGCGTCCAGTAGACCCAGCCGCCGAACGGATCATTAAGCGGGATGCCGTCCCACAGCACCAGCGTGCGGCTTGCTCCCGTCGATCCGATGCCGCGCAGGGAGACGCCCTGCGTGGTCGGGTTCGCCACGATGCTGGATGAGCGCCGGAAGAGCTGAAAACCCGGAATAATGCGGAGGCGGTCGTCGAGATCGACGCCCGGCAGCTCCTCGAGGGCATTCTGGTCGAGCGCGTGTACCGTGGACGGAGTGTCGGTGGTGATGGTATCAGTGACGTTGATGGACGTTTGCACCGCCGGAATTTCCGGGGGTTGGGCTGACGTTGTCTGCGGGGCCGCCGGTGGTTGCGGCGTGGTTGGCGTCTGCTGCGCCGGGGGCGTCTGCGCTCGCGCAATGGAAAGCATCAGGACCGGCCAGACGAACGCGACTGCCTTCCATTTCCTGACCAGCCGCGGCGAGCCGCTCCGGTGACGCACTGAACACGATTCTGTAAGCGCTGGCATCGTCGGGAGCCGGCAGCGTTCTGCCATGCGCCGGCGTGACCAGCGCAAGATATCTGAGGATATTATAGACGTCCGCCTCTTCCGGAACGCGCGCGTCGAACTCCTGCGTGCACAACCGGAAACGCGCGCCGCGCTCGGTGAGACGCCACGCGAGGAACGCGCACATGCAGATGGCGCGCTCGAACCATTCCTCGGCCTCATCGGGCACGTCCAGATCGAGCCACATCTCCACAGCCAGCTCCTGCTCGCGCGCGAACTCGCGGATCTGCAGGTCACCGGTGTGCGCCGTGGCTTTCCAGTCCACATGGCGAGCGCTCTCCAAAGCGTCGTAAGGACGGATGCGATAGAAATCGTGGCCGGGGCCGCGCGCATGGGCCTCCAGCTCACCGGCAATCGAGGCGATGAGCTCTTCAAACCCGGGCTGCGGGTCGATAGGCGGGTAGACGACCAGATCGCGCGCCATGCGCACCTGGATTCGCCTCTCGGAAAAGCCGAACGGAAAGCGGGTGGAGAACCGGAAGGTGCTCTCGCGGTAGCGTCCGCGGCGCGGGAAGAAAACGTCCACGGGGCCGTCGGCCGCCGAGCGCCCGGGAATCGCCAGGAAGTACAGGGGAGACGCCGCCGAGTTGGCATCGGTGGGTGTGAGATGGATGGAAAACGACGGCATCCAGCGTTTGACGTTTCGCACTACCACGCGGCCCTGCAGGCGCCGATTGGCGGTCACATGTTCGGGTAGCACGAAATCGAGCTCGAGGCCGGCGAGCGAGAGGCGGCTCACGAAACCGGAGACGAGCATCGTGGAAAGCATCGCGGCAAGGATCAGGAAGAGCAGATTGTTCGCTGAGGCGAACGCCGCCAGCGCGATCACCGCGCAGACAGCGCAATAGAGCAGCCCCGCGCGCGTGATCTGCTGCCGCACGCCTAGGTCGAACCAGGCGCCGATCTTTCGCCAGATGTGCACTCCTTTTCACCATGGCACAGAAAGCGCGCCACCCTGATTTCCGATGGGCGCACGAGACGCCCTCAGCCGGAGGCGTCGGCTCATATGAACAGGCGCTTCTCGCGATCGCCATCGCCGTAGGCGTGCACGATGAGCGCGATGTGAAACAATGCCCGGTTGTTGTTTACGTCTGCCTTCATCCTTCAGTTCGAGCGAGAGACTCTTTTCAACGTCGAATTCTGATGTATGGCGGCAACCCGCCATTGACGTCAATCGTGCGCCATTCGGTTGCCGGTCTCTGAAAACCCGCGGGCCCGCGGACGAGCACGACTGACCGGGTGGCGCCTGGTGGACGATTTCCTGCCCAGGCGCTCACATAGCAGTTCGAGGCTTCTCGGCGCAAAGGCGGGGGCATGGAACACACTTTCCGTTAGCAACATCAGTAACCTGGATGGAGCGTAATTTTGCGACTGCGATCCCGCCGATTGCGGTTCTGTATCGGCAAGCCCCCGTTCCGCGCCCGTTCTTTCTTTCGGTCCGCGTTTCATGTAATCTGAAGCTACTCCAAACCGATGGCGGCATCCTTTTTCCAGGATGTCCGGTATGCGTCACGCGGTTTCTGCAGGAGCCCGGGATTTCTCGCCGTCTCTCTGCTGGTGATTGCGCTCGGTACCGGCGCGAACACGGCGATATTCAGCATCATCGATGCCGTAATTCTCCGCCCCCTTCCCTATCGCGATCCGCAGCGCCTGGCCGCAGTGTGGGAAACGGCAAAGAACTTCGACGCCCGCACGCTGAGCTCGCGCCGCGATTTGGCCGCCTGGCAACGCGGCAACAGGACGTTCGAGCGACTTGCCGGCTTTCGCTGGTGGCAATTCAGCCAGACCGGTCTCGCCCAGGCGCAGAAGACGCCCGGCGAGATGGTCACCATCGATTTCTTCCCCACTCTCGGCGTGTCCGCATTCCGGGGACGGCTGTTTATCACCAGCGATCTTACCGGCGGCCCGGTGGCGGTAATCGGCTACGGCCTCTGGCAATCGCAGTTCGGTGGCGGGGACGCCGTTGGCCGCCGCCTGATTCTGGATGGAAAACCGTATCAAATTATCGGCATTCTTCCGCGCGGGTTTCAATTTTATCCGTCAGACACGTCGATATGGACGCTGCTCACTCCCTCAAGCGATTATTACCGAATCTGCCCGCCCCTCTCGCACGGCCTCGCCGTAGTGGGCCGTTTGCGCGGCGCTGCTCCGGCTCGAATGGCGTCGGCTGATCTGGCCGGCATCCGCCGCGCTCTGGAAGAGAAAGAGCCGGAGTTGCTGACGAACGTCGGCGTAAACGTCGTGCCGCTGCAGGAGGAGTTCGCGGCCCTGGCCGGCAATTTGCGTCCGGCGTTGCTGGTGCTGTTCGTCTCCGTGGGATTCGTGCTGCTGATCACCTGCGCCAACGTGGCCAATCTGCTGCTCGGAAAGGCGGCGAAGGAACAGAAAGAGATCGCCCTGCGCGCTGCGCTGGGCTGTAGCCGCTGGCATCTCATTCGCCGGATGCTGGCCGAAAGCCTCCTGCTCTCGTGCTCGGGGACGGCCATCGGCACAGGCCTTGCGTGGGGCGCACTGTACTGGTTCCACCGCGCGGCGCCTATCGAAATGCCTCCGGCCGCTGCGGTTGCCCTCGATCTGCGCGTACTCCTGTTCACCGCGGCGATGGCGATCGCCACCGGCGTCGCGTGCGGTTTTATTCCTGCGGTGCAGGCATCCCTGGTCGACATTAACGGAGTGCTGAAGGAGAGCGGGCGCGCGTCGCGCGGCCTGCGCAGCCGGCGAGTACGGCACGCCCTGGTGGCGGCGGAGGTGGCCATTTCCCTGATCCTGCTCTCCGCCGCGGCGCTGCTGATGGAGAGCTTCGTGCGCCTGCGCGCCGAGAAACCCGGCTTTCGCACGGATCATGCGGTGAGGATGTCGGTGGATTTCCCGGAGAACGTTTATCCGCGTCATGAGCAGCGCCTTGCGCTCGCCAGCCGCATTCTCGACCGCATTGCATCTCTTCCCGGCGTCCAGCCGGCGTTCACTTCGGATCCGATCGGCGAACTGCTGATGGTCGAGGGCCGGCCCATCGTTTCCGCATCCGAGGCTGTCGCCATTTCGGGCCAGATCGTGACCCCCGAGTACTTCGGCATCATGGGCGTTCCACCGGTCCGCGGCCGCCTCTTCGATTCACATGATGACGAGCACGGGCCAAAGGTGGCGCTCATCAATCGGGAGCTGGCGCGCCGTTACTTCGGCGGCGAGGACCCTCTGGGCAAACGCATCGCGTTCGGCGATGCTTCCGACCACACCGGCTGGATGACCATTGCCGGCATCGTCGGCAACACCCGCCACATCAGCTTTTTTAACGATATGGAGTGGGAAACAGCACCGCTGGCTTTTGTCCCGCTACGCCAGTCGACCGCGGAGTACTCCGTTTACCTGAACATCGTCGCTCGCGGAGACCCGGCGCGTTATACCGATATGCGGGCGCTGCTCGAGCAGGTGCGCGGCAAAGTGAGTGAAGCCGATCCCAACCTGCCTGTGTATCGAGCTCGCTCCATGGAAGAGGATGTGTACATGTCGGTGGACCGGCCGCGTTTCCGCGCTCTGCTGCTGGCCTGTTTTGCCCTGCTTGCGCTCGTTCTCGCGTCTGTGGGGCTGTACGGCGTGCTGTCCCAGGCGGTGACGCAACAGACCCAGGAGATCGGCATCAGAATGGCCGTTGGCGCGATGCCGGGCGACGTGCTGCGCATGGTGGTCTTGCGCGGCGTCGCACTCGCGACTCTCGGAGTAGGTTTCGGCATTGCCGGTTCGCTGATGCTCTCGCGCATTCTGGCGTCCATGCTCTACGGAGTGAGCGCCAACAACCCGTTGACGCTGGTGGCCGTGTCGGTCGCCATGGTGGCCGTTGCCGCGCTGGCCAGCTTCGTTCCCGCATGGCGTGCCACGCGCGTCGATCCTGTCCGCGCGCTGCGCCACCATTAGGGCGGCGGGAGGCCTGTCCCACCGCCGTTGTAACAATTCTCTTTTTGTCTCTCCTGCCCGAAGCCGCTACTCTGTACAGAGATGCCGAAAACGAGCGCTGTCGTGAAGGACAGCAAGCCTGCACCGGCCGCCGCACCCCGGAAACCCCCGAAGAAACGAGCCAGCCAGACGAAAGCGAACGTCATCGCACTGGAGGACCCCTCGCTTTATCTGAACCGCGAACTCAGTCTGCTGTGGTTTCAGCGGAGAGTGCTCGAGGAAGCGGCGGACCGTTCGAACCCGCTGCTCGAACGCATCAAGTTTCTCGCTATCGTCGGGTCGAATCTCGATGAGTTCTTCATGGTCAGGGTGGCCGGACTCATCGCCCAGGTGGACGCGGGAATTCAGGAGCCCGGTCCCGACGGCATGAGCCCGCGGGCGCAACTGGTGGCCATCCGGCGCGAGGTGAAGAAGCTGCTCTCGGACGCGCACAAGTGCCTGCGCGCGCTTCTGCCCGAGCTGGAAGCGGAAGGAATCCACATCGTCGATTACAGCGCGCTCAATCCCGTCCAGCTCAAATTCGCCTGCAAGTATTTCAGCGACACTGTTTTCCCCGTGCTGACGCCGCTGGCGTTCGACCCCGGCCGGCCGTTTCCGCACATCTCGAATCTCAGCCTGAATCTGGCGGTGGTCATTCGCGACGAAGACGGCGAGGAGCATTTCGCCAGGGTGAAGGTGCCGGACTCGTTGCCGCAGCTCGTTCCGGTGACCCAGTCGCCCAGGCCGAAGCACCGCAATAAGCGGGCTCCGAAGAAAATTGAGCTCGTGTGGCTGGAGCAGGTGATCGGCGCCAATCTGCAGGCCCTCTTTCCGGGGATGCAGGTGGTGGAATCCTATCCGTTCCATGTCACCCGCGACGCGGAAATGGCCATTAAGGAACTGGAAGCCGAGGATCTGCTGGAGTCCATCGAGGAAGGAGTGCGGGCGCGCCGGTTCGGCAGCGTCGTGCGCCTCAGCGTGTCCGAGGAGATGCCCGCGCACATCCTCGAGATCCTGATGAACAATCTCGAAGTAGAGTCCAGCGACGTTTATAAGACGCCCAGTCCCCTTTCCATCAAGCGCCTGATGGACCTGTACGGCATCGACCGTCCCGATCTGAAGGATGCCCCATTCGTTCCGGCTGTCCCGCCGGCTCTCGCCTCCGCCGGCGAGGACGAGGACATATTCGCGTTGATCCGGCGCCAGGACATCCTCCTGCACCATCCCTTCGACTCGTTTCAGCCGGTCATCGATTTCCTGAACAAGGCGGCCCACGACGACCGCGTGCTGGCCATCAAATCGTGCCTGTATCGCGTCGGCCGCAACTCGCCTGTCGTAGAGGCGCTGCTGGAGGCGAACCGCGAGGACAAGCAGGTAGCAGTACTGGTGGAACTCAAAGCGCGCTTCGACGAGGAGAGCAACATCGAGTGGGCGCGTGCGCTGGAAAAGGAAGGCGTCCACGTCGTTTACGGATTGGTGGGCCTGAAAATCCACTCCAAGGTAACCATGGTGGTGCGGCGCGAGGGCGATCGCATTTTCCGCTACGTGCATCTTTCCACCGGCAACTACAATGCCCTCACCGCTCATCTTTATACCGACATCGGCCTCTTTACCGCCAACGACGACATCGCGGAAGACGTCACCAACCTGTTCAATTACCTGACGGGTTACTCCGCGAAATCCGATTACAAGAAGCTGCTGGTGGCGCCGGTGAACATGCGCGAGCGCATGCTCGCTCTGATCGAGCGCGAGATCGAGCATCGGAAGTCCGGCCGGGCGGCGCATCTCATCTTCAAATCGAATGCCCTCGTGGATACCGAAGTGATTCAGGCGCTCTACCGCGCATCGCAGGCTGGAGTCCGCGTGCAGTTACTGGTGCGCGGCATCTGTTGCCTGCGCCCGGACGTCCCCGGCGTGAGCGACAACATCGACGTTCTCAGCATCGTGGGCCGCTTCCTCGAGCACAGCCGAATTTATTACTTCGCTAATGGCGGCGAAGAGGAAGTATACGTCGGCAGCGCCGACCTGATGCCGCGCAATATCGACCATCGCGTCGAGGTGCTGTTTCCGCTCGACGATCCGAAACTCGTGCGCACGGTTAAGGCGAATATCCTGGCCGTGTATCTGTCCGACAATGTCAAGGCGCGCCGCATGATGCCGGACGGCACGTATACGCGCCGAAAAGCATCGGAAGGCGGCAAACGCATTTCCGGACAGGAGAGGCTGCTCGCTCTCAGCCGTCATGCGGGCGACGAAACGCGCCGCATTCGCACGCGGCCTCACCCATGAGGGTTGTGTGGGGCAGGCGCCCCGCCCGCCTGGTTCGCCGAAGACGCATTCAGCAACTATCGAAAAGGCCGACGAGGCGTCGGCCGCAGGCGAGGCGCCCGCCCCACAAACGCCAGTCAGGTTGCCGCGGGTCACCAGGACGCATCCGTAAGGTGTTTGACCGCCAACATTGGACTTGAACCTGTCCCCTGGTTCATATAAAGTTAACCCACGGAGGAATTACACGGCCAATGGCTTTCTGTGCTAATTGCGGCGCTCAGGCGCCTGGGAAATTCTGCCCGAACTGCGGAGCGACGATCGCCGCTGCCGGGCCGCCCGGAGCGGCCCCTGAAGCGCCCGGTCCTGCAGCCGGAGCTGCTCCGGCCGCGGGTTATACGCCACCGCCTGCCGCGGGCTACCCGCCTCCCGGCGCCGGTTACCAGCCGCCGCCTCCCGGATATCAACCACCGCCCCCCGGCTATCAGCCGCAGCCTGGCGGTTATCAGCCCGTGCAGGCGCAATCCGGTTTGCAGGAGAATGTCGCGGGCGCGTTGTGCTACCTTGCGGGGTTTGTAACGGGCATTCTGTTTCTGGTACTGGCGCCGTACAACCAGAACCCGAGAGTCCGGTTCCACGCCTTCCAGTCGATCTTCTTCAACGTCGCGTGGATCATTTTCTGGATCGCCGTGAACATAGTATCGTTCGCGTTGCCGTGGGGTCTGCACTTGATCGTGAGTCTCCTCAGCCTCGTCGTCGGTTTTGGCGGATTCATACTCTGGCTGTTGCTGATGTTCAAGGCCTACAACAACACGCCGCTGGTGCTGCCGGTGATCGGTCCGATGGCGCAGAGCCAGGCGGGACCGGGTTCGGTTTAAGCGCCGGAACCCAGCCACAGTTCCGCGAACCAGTGAGTCAGAAGCACGGCCGCATACAGGCCCGCGTATGCGGCCGTGGCTATTACAATGCCCCGTTGAGCGCGCTCGTCCGGCCGCCACCGCACCAGTCCGATAACCACCAGAAGCGCGCCGGCCGCGAGCAGGCCCAAATCGAACAGCGGTCCGGCGGGATTCATCCGCAGAGCCTCCTGCAGATTGCCGTGCGCGAACAAGACGGCGCTACGCGTCATTCCACAGTTCGGGCAGGGGATTCCGTAGGCCTGCCGGAACGCGCAGGCGCCGATGGGGTCGCGTCCGAACACACGCACCCCCGCTGGGTCCGGCTGCATCAGAACACGCATGGCCGCAAACTGCAGCAGCAGAAGAAGGCCGATCAGGATCGGGGTCGCCCGTTGCCGCATGGTCATCAGAATACCGGCGCGGTCCGGTCGGGATTGTCGATCACATAGCTACCCACCGCTTTATCGTGCAGCGTCTGCCTTCGCTCATCCCACAGCGGCCACAGCATGTCCAGCAGTCCGAGAACGGGAATGAAGCTGAGTAGAGCCTGCACGATCAGCCTGAGCACCAGAGTGCCGACCGAGAGCAGGTTGCCGTATCCGTCCACGGTCTTCAGCTTCATCACGCCCTGGCCTATGGAGTAGCCGCGCCGCGCAACCAGAAACACTCGATTGTAGATGCCCACAATCAGCTGCGCTGCCGGAAACAATGCCAGCAGACAGCAGCACGCCGGACCGCCGAACCCTCCATGCCCGTGTGTGATTGCATCGAGCGACAGGAAGCTGATCCCGAGCAAACCTGCCACGACGCCCAGAATCGCGATCAGCCCGAACACAATCACCATGTCGATGAGATAGGCGGCGACGCGGCTGGCCCATGTGGCGTAGGGAAGCGCAGGCAGAGCCGACGCAGCGGGGATATATCCGGGCTGCGAGAACGGAGTTTGGGGCCCCGGGACAGGCGTTGAAGCGGATGCCTGGCGCGGGCCGCAGTTAGTGCAGAAGCCGCCGGACACGGTGGCGCCGCAGTTCGTGCAGAACATTGTTGCTCCTTTCCGCTGATGCAGGAAGGATCAGTATATAGTCTCGGGCTTACTCGTGCTCGATCTGCCGGTCGGGTTCGGGCTCAGGTTCCGGCTCGGGCTCCGGTTCTTTCGGAAGGGGAATGCCGGGCTCGGCGGGCTCGATCGGCAACGGGGTTCCCATGAGCGTGGGGCTGAGCTCCGGCGCGATTGCGCCTTCTCCGGCCAGCGCCAGTGCGTCGGACTCCGCCGGCGGCGCTTCGGCCGGAGGCGCGGCTTCGGCTGCTGCAGGCTCCGGCTCGCCGAAATACGGATCGCCGATCTCCGCCTGCGGCTCGGGCCCGGCGGGCGGCGGCGCCGCCGCGCGTCCAGCTGAGACGCGCCCGTTCACAGGCTCGGGCACGATCTCGTCGTCGGCCGACAACGGGAGCTCGCATTCGCAGCAATCGCTGCAGCGCAGGCAACGCTGGCAGCGATGCAGGTGGCAGGCGTCCTTGGTGCAATGAACGCAGATGTCCTGCGACGGATCGCCGCAAATGCTGCAGGTGAATGTGAGAACGCTGGTAGTGCTCATTTCTGCCTCGTTGTGGAATGCTGCGTGGAAGGCCGCTGATTGCTGATGGCAGCCCGGCAACGCTGGGCCTCGGCGTCCATTACTTTCAGCTCATGTTCCTTGTCGGTGGCCAGGTCGATCACGTACTGTTTCAGGCGGTCGCGATTGTGATCGTTTTCATCCGCCATGGCCTGCACCAGGTCGGCGATGGCCGGATTGCCGTACTTCCGCATGCCTTCCAGAGCCGAACCGAGCGTGCTGTTCAGCGCCTGCATGCGGAACAGAGTATCGAGAGCCGCGGGCATGTTCTCCGGATCGGCCGCAAGCTTCTGCGCCGAGCCGACCAGATAATTCACCTCGTCGCGCGCGCCGGTCACTTGTGCGGCGTAGGCTTGGGGCGCCCCGTTCCTGATCCAGTCGTCCGGTTTCAATCGGTCCAGCATCGGGCCGAGCTGCCGCGCGCGCGCTTCCAGATTGGTGAGCATCTGTCGAACGTCCCATTCGGAGTTGACGCCGGATGCCGCGGCAGGCTGCTGGCCGGAGGTGGATGCCGGCTGCGCAGCGGCGGTAAAGGCACACAACAGACAGAGGATGGCGAAACGCACTCTGCTATCAGTGTATCGGTTGTAGCGTTCCCCGCCAGCGATCAATTGGCGGGTGGCGGCGGAGTGGGCGGAGGCGGAGTGACGGGCCCATGCTGGCCATCGCCGCAGGACGGACAACCGCCTCCGCCTCCGCCGCTTCCAGGGATCCCGGTTGAGGAGCCCGTGCGGCTGTTCGACACAGCGGTGTAAACCGCCTCGAGCATGGCGCGCAGCACTTTCTGCGCGACCGCGCCTTTGTCGATGCGGGATTGCGCGAGCGGTTCGTGCGGATCCACCACCAGCGACTCGCCCGCATTTACCAACCTGCTCCTGCCTGGCTTCAGGCGGTGACGAACTTCCACCTGACCCTCTTCCACCTCTACCAGCGTGGTCTGCTCTTCCTCATCCACGCTGACGTCGAACACGGTGCCGCGCACGGAGATCACCGCCGAGGGAGTCTGCACGTTGTTGGGATTGCCGCCGGTCATTTTCTGAATGTGCACGCGGATGCGTCCGACAAGCACATCCAGAAGATCGCGCCAGTTGGGAGGATTCGCACGGAAGACGATCTCGGAGTTCGGAAACACCTCGAACGTGCTGCCATCGGAAACGCGGAACGTGGCCCGGCCGTCCGGACCGCTGATGATCACCTGTTTCGCCCGGATCGTATCGCCCATGTTGAGGGCCCAGGGCTGAGAGTCGTGGAGGACGGAGACGTCTCCGGAAAGCGACACTACCTTCGCCGATCCATCGCTGCTGAAATCGGGAACGGACGGCGGGGCCTGCGCCACGCACACGGCGATTCCGGCTGCGCCCAGCAGCAGAAGCCTCGTCAGTGCTCGGACCGAAACAGCCATAAAGTAATGCCGTCACTCGACCGATGCGACGGTCATTAGCACACCAGGATCAACGTAGTAGACCTCAAGTCTACCATCAAATGTGACATGCAAAAAGAGATCCGTTGCCAATGCTTCCACAATAGATTAGTCGGCTGGCGAGCGGTTTCGCTTCAATCGACTGCAAAAATGGCCCGAAAGCTGCGGGACAACGGCGCGGCCTGCGGCAGGAGCGCTTTCCCGCCGATAGTAGCGTAGGCGTATTCAGGGTTAGAATAGACTCGTCGTATGTGTCTGAAAGCCACACTTTGGTACGGGGCGTTGGCACTGGCAGCGCTCACTGCCGCCTTGCCGGCGCCGGCCCAGACACGTCCCGATACGGCCACAGATGTCTCCAAACCCGGCGACCCCGCCCTCGACTGGCGGCACATCGGGAACTCGGCCGTCGAGATGGGCCTGCCCTCGGTGGCCACAGGCGCGGTATCCAGGGTCTGGTATTCGGCCGATGGAACGCGGCTTTTTGTGCAAGCGGCCGGCGGCCGCGCGTTCGTTACCACGGATCTGGAACAGTGGGTGGCGTCCACCGATGCGCCTCCTCCCGTCGATACGCGCGTGCAGGCGCGAACCCTTCCGGAAACGCATGCGGTGGTGCGCGATGCCCGCGAGGGCCGTCTGTACGCCTTCGGGCAGCAGGCGTGGCGCTCGGATAATGGGGGCGGCGCCTGGACCAGTCTCACTGGCTGGAACGGACAGTCGCTGGTTGGCGCTTCGATCGCGGACCTGGTCGTGTCACCGCAGAACTCCGATGACGTTTCACTGGCCACCGACACGGGCGTGTGGCACTCCGCGGATGGCGGACTATCGTGGTCGGGCCTGAATGAGTTTCTGCCGGCGCTGCGTGGCCGACGCATCGCCGCGGCGCCCTCCGGAAGCCACGGCCTTACTGTGACGGTCGAGGACCTGGGCTCCGATCTGGAGTGGCAACCCGGTGAGAAGACCGCCTGGCGTCCGGCGCAGTCCGCGTTGGAAGCGCAGCAGGCGCAGCGGAACGGCGCGCTCGCCGCAGTCCTGAAAAGCAGGGTCACCGCATCCGCGGAATCGGGCGATTTTTTGTATGCGGGCGGGTCCGATGGCCGCCTGTACTCGTCGAGCGACCATGGCCGGACCTGGAAGCCCTCGGCGGGTAATGAGGAATCAGGCGCCATTGAAGCCATCTATGTGGATGCGAAAGACCCGCGCGTGGCCCTCGCCGTATCCGGAGCTCATACCGCTTCCATACCCGGCGCCAAAGTGATTCACGTTCGCCGGACCGTCAACGGCGGCGCGTTCTGGGACGACCTGACCTCGAACCTTCCGGACGCGGCTGTTCACGGCGTGACTGCCGACCGGGCAAGCGGCGCGGTGTACGTGGCTTCCGATGCCGGCGTCTACTTCACAATTGCGGATCTGAACGCTGCGGGACCGGCGACTCCCTGGACTGCGATCGGGCGTGCCCTGCCTGCCGCACCGGCCATGGACGTTCGCCTGGATGCCGGTGGCAACCAACTGTATGCGCTGCTCGATGGATATGGCGGCTACGCGACCATCGCGCCACATCGTTTGCGCGACGCGCGGGTGGTGAGCGCGGCCGATTACGCGACGCGGGCGGCAGCGCCTGGCGCGGTGATGACGGTACTCGGCGCGCGAATTTCCACCGCTCGAGCCGCCGACGCGCCCGCGCCTGTGCTCGCCGCCAGCGATCTCGAATCGCAGTTGCAGATTCCGTTCAACGCCAGCGGCAGCACGTTGCCTCTGGTTCTGGCGGAGGGCAATCGAACGCTGGCGCGGACCGTGCCGCTGCAGACCACTGCGCCGGCAATCTTCACCGATCGCGATGGATCTCCGATGCTGCTGGACGCCGATACCGGCATTCTGCTGGATGCGTCCAGGCCGGCTCGGTCGAACACGCGCATTCAAATCCTGGCCACCGGTCTCGGGCGGGTCACTCCGGAATGGTCCGCCGGCGCGGCTGCGCCGTTGACCGACGCGCCTCGCGTGAACGTTCCGGTGCATGCCTGGCTCGATCGGCAGCCTGTGGATGTCGCGAGCGCGACTCTCGCGCCCGGGTACATCGGTATGTATCTGGTGGAAGTGCAGCTTCCGGCCATCGTGAATGCCGGTCCCGCCGAGTTATACATCGACGCGGACGGTCACGAGAGTAATCGCGTGCGCGTCTGGATAGAACCGTAGTTGGTGGCGTGGGCAACCTGCCGATCGAAACCGCCAGCGCTCGTGGCGCACGCTTCAGCGTGCCGCTGTGGGCTTCAGCCCACGGTCCGAGCAGCGCGAGCTGAAGCTCGCACCAGCACGCTGAAGCGTGCGCCACTCAGATCACAACACCAGTGGAGCGCCCGCGACGCTGGCTGCTGCGGCCATGGAGTGCGTGAACTCCGCCTCATCGCCCTCTTCATTCTGCGGATCCTGCGGCGCTTGTTCGCCGACCGTTTCGCGCCGTGCGGCCCACCATGCGGCCATGCGCCGGGACACCGCGGCTCGCTCTTCCGCGTTCATGCTTTTACGTCCGCGTTTCTTATGAACGGCAGGCTTTCTGGCCTCACGCGCTTCGAGCGACGCAATAACTGCGTCGAGGCGCTTCTTCTCGTCCACTAAGTTCTGAATAGCTTTATAGAGATCCATGAGCAATTTCTCAAGTTGAGGATGGCTCCGGGGTGCGAACGGGTTTGAGCCGATCACAATGTTATTACGAAATGCTCACAAAATCCAGCAAAATCGCTAAGTTATCGGATCAGAAACGGCCAGTGTGGAACTACTCTGAATGCGTACCAGTGGATAGCTACAAAGAACCCCACCGATAGTACTACTAGTACCGCCAGTATCCACGGCAGTAGCTTGCCCCAGGGGAAACTCCTGCCTTCGCGCTTCAACACAAGAAGGTAACTCGCGAAGACACCCAGAAAGTAAAGGACGTTCATGGGAAGGGCGAACAGCATAAGGTTGAAAACGTCGGGCGTCGGGGTAATGATTGCGGCGGCAACGACGATGGCGAGAATAGCGTAACGCGAGTGGCGCATCAGAAATCGCGGAGAGGCCACGCGGATCAGGGTAAGAAAGAAGATCAGGATCGGAAGCTCGAATACCACTGCGACGCCGAGTGTAACGTTCACGAAAAGATCGAAGTACTCGGTAATGGTCACCACCGGCTGGACGTTGTTCATCATGCCCAGCCCGAGGAGAAATTCCAGTCCGAAGCGAAACGCCACGTAGTAAGCGAACAAACCGCCGCTGATGAAAAGGCCGGCCGTGGTCAGAATGAAGGGGACCGCGAGGCGGCGCTCGCGGCGGTACAATCCGGGAGCGATGAACGCCCAAACCTGATACAGAATCCATGGCGACGCGACGAACAGCGACGCCAGCAGGGGAAGCTTCATCCAGATGATGGAAAAGCTCTCCATCGGGGTGATCATCACCAGCCGCGGCGGACTGACATGCAGGTGCTTCAGCGCGGTGACAGCGGGCTCGCTGACCACGGTCCAGAGATAGTTGGCAAAAGAGAGCGAGACGATAAAGGCTATGCCGAGGCCGTACAGCGACCGGATAATGCGCGTGCGCAATTCCTCGAGGTGCTCCAGGAAGGACATGCGCAGCATCCCTCGCTCTTCGTCATCGTGGCCATTGCCGGAGGGAGGCGAAGCGGGCGGATTTCGGACTATTCCCGCGCCGCCGGGTACGCCGCTGTCGCCGTATCGTTCTTCGTAGCTGGCCTCGATCGCGTCAGGGTCTCTGGGCGCGCCTTCGCCACCAGGAGGGCCCGCCTCCCGCTTTCCATCGTCCATTTATGTCCTGTGCGAAACGGGCTTAGCCGTTGACCGGATTCTCCGCCGTCGAATGAGGCTCATGCGCCGCGTCGTGGCCGTTCACCTCAGCGGCGCCCGGAGCGCCGCGCGGCACTGTCCCATTTGCTGTCTGATAGCCTTCATTCGGCTGCGGCTCGGCTGCCGGATTAACTTCAGCGCCCTGAATTGCGGAAGCGCCCGTGATTGCTGGTTGTGATGCCGGTGGAGCGATGGACTCCTGGGTCTCCGTCCCGTACGTGCGGGAGTCGTAGTTGTACGAGTCGTAGTAGTTGCTATATCCGCTGTTAAAGCTGCGGGTTACTTCTCTGACGGTCTCGCTTTCCCTTTCCAGCTCGTTCATGTGGTGCTGCAGCGTGGCCTTCAGCTCGTTCTGCGCGCGTCGAAACTCCGAGATAGCGCGGCCAACGGTACGGCCGAGCTCGGGAAGCTTCTTCGGTCCAAACAGTACGAGGGCCAGCAGGAAGATGAAAATCATTTCCGGTACGCCTACTGGGCCCATGAATCGGCAGAACCTCCTGTCCATGACCATCATATCGTGGGACCGGCCCCGACCGCCGGACAGCGTGAAGCAGCCACTATGACCGAGGTATCCCGGCGCGAAGTTCAGGGCAGCGTAAACGCGAACAGCGAATCACCGGCGCCGGTCACCACATATTGCTTGCCGTCCAACTGGTATGTAATGGCGCCGTTCTCCTGATTCGCGCCCACCGCGGTGTACCACAGCGTGTCTCCGGTTTTTGCGTTCATGGCGAGAATATGGCCCGAACTGTCGCCCGCGAACAGCAGATTCCCCGCCGTTGTGAGCAGGCCGGCGCCCATGGAGCCAAGATCGTGCGTCCACCGAGTCTCGCCGGTCCGGTAGTCGATCGCCTTGATGGCCCCGGGGAAATTCAGAAAATCATCGCGGCCGGCAAAACCCTCGGCTTTCCCCTCGGCGGTCAGGTAGAACACACTGTAACTCTGTGACGCCACCACATAGAACAGGCCCGTCTCCGGGTCGAACGTGGGAGCAAACCAATTGGACGCGCCGTTCGAACTGGGCGACACCAGCGTACCGTTGCGCGAGGGTTCCTTCGCGGGATTCGGTATCGGCTGGCCTTTGGCGTTGAGGCCCAGTGTCCAGTTGGTCCTGATGAACGGAGCAGTCAACAGGTGCTCGCCGTTGGTTCGATCCAGCAGGAAGAAAAAGCCGTTGCGGCTCGCCTGCGCCAGCAGCTTACGGCGCTTACCGTTGAAGTCGGCGTCGAACAGAATGGGCGTCTGCACGGCGTCCCAGTCATGCGTATCATGCGGCGACACCTGATAACCCCACGCCATCTTCCCCGTGTCTACGTTCAGCGCAACAATGGAGCAGGTCCAGAGATTGTCTCCCTTGCGCGCCGCGCCGGCATGTACCGGGTTCGGATTGCCGGTGCCCCAGTAAAGCAGGTGTAAGTCGGGGTCGTAAGTGCCGGTCATCCAGGTCATGCCGCCGCCGTGTCCCCTGGCATCGGCGTCGGGCCACGTCTCCGAGCCCGGTTCTCCCGCGCCGGGCTCCGTGTTCCACCGCCATTGCACGGCGCCGGTTTCCGGATCGTGCGCTTCCAGATAGCCCGGGTTGTCCAGCGAATCGCCGCCAACGCCGCTGATAATGTGATTGCCCACCACGAGCGGCGACACCGTGCAGAAGTACTCCAGCTTCACATCGGCGATCTGTTTGCGCCAGCGCTCCGTGCCGTCTTTGGCGTTCAGGGAAATGAGATTGCAATCGGGCGTCTCGAAGTAGAGCCAGTTACCCCACATAGCCACTCCGCGCTGGCCGATGTGGCCGCCTTCATTGGGCGGGTATTTGTAATGCCAGACCTCGCGCCCGGTGCGTCCATCCACGGCCCACACGTTGTCCGGCATGGTGAAGTAAAGGATCCCAGCCACTTCGAGCGGGGTCGATTTGATTACCGATCCGAAACTCGCTGCGCCATAGTTACTGGCGCGGTAGGTCCAGGCGGTAGCGAGAGAACCGACGTTGGACGTATTGATTTGGGTAAGCGGACTGAACCGCCGGCCTGAATAATCGCCGTTGTAAGTGGGCCAGGTATCCGCAGCCGGCCTCAGCAGCGCGTCGGACGGGAGTTGCTGCGCTACACAAGCGTATATTGATAAGGCGCCGATCGCGCTGAATGCCCATCGGCGGCTCATTTCAAAGTCTCCAGATACGCCAGCACATTGTGCATCTCGTCGTCGGTGTACTCGGGCAGCAGCGCCAGGTGCGCCGCCCGAAGGTCGTCGACATCCACTTTTACGGCCTTGCGGGAAAATGAGTGATACCAACCAGCCGAGTCATGCATCGTAACCGCGAACTCATCCAGATGGTCGAGCGTTCCGGCCAGAGTGTGGCCACCGGAGAGGTGCACCGTTACCTTCGTGGGAACCGCCGGCTTGCCTGCTCTGCCGAGAAACAGATCAATCAGGTTGGGCGACGGGTACAACATGCGGCGTTGTAACTCGACTGCATCGTACTTACCGGCCACGTGCGCAAGATCTCCATTCGGCGAATGACAGGAATTACAATGTCCGGCGCCCCTGAAGAACGCCTCGCCTTTGGCCGGATCGCCAGTGACGATATCGCCGATCTTGTACGCGAACCGATTCTTGACATCCGCTGCCAGCGCATGCAGGAACGTGGAGATATCGGCGATCTGCTCGGACGTCAGGGACGAAAAGGCGGGCATGCCCCGGTCAGGCCGCCCATTCCGGATAACCGGCCCGAGCGTGTCCCCCTTGTTGTCGTGCAGCACAACCGCGGAGCGCAGGAGATCGGGCCCGCTCTTTCCGCGGGCATCGTTGCCGTGACAGAATCCGCAGGTCGGGACAAAAAGTTTGCGCCCTCGTTCCAGCGTCGCCTGGTCCACCTTCGGTAGGCCCATCAGCTCCGCAAGATCCGGCCCGGGCTTCTTCGCAGCCGGAGGTTTCTGCTTTTCGGCGTTGGACGCCTGATCGGCCTGGCCCCCGTACAGAACAGCGCCCATCAGCAGTGCGGCCGCGGCGCGCGCACACGATATCAGAACAATGTTCAAAGTCAAAATCCCCGGCCTACTGACTCGGAGAATCGTTCGCTTTCAGATCGCCCAGAGCATACTGAATTCCAGCGAGTAAGTGCTCCAGCATAACGTTATTTGCGTAAACCTTCTCGTCGTGACCGTGCGCCATATAGAACACGCGGCCATTGCCTTCGCGGCGTATCCAGCTCAGGCCGTAATCGTGGTCCGGCCGCGGATAATCCTCCTTCGCTTTGTCGGCGTCGCTCATCGCGGAGTAGTCGATGCTGGTGAGCACATGCACATTGTGGCGCGACCAGCTATGAACGCTGAACGTGTATGTCTCGTCATCGATGGAAAACGGCCCTCCTCGAAACATAGCGGTCAGCGGGCTGCCTGGATCGTCGATGTGGTAGACGATGTGCGTTGGATCGGTCCAGTGCCATTTGAAGTAGCCACCGATCATCGTGTCGAATTCGGGCCATGTGCCGAACTGAGGATCAGGTCCGGTACGTCCGCTGACCGGCATGCGAGGCGCGCCGCCGGTCTGCGAACCTGCTTTGAACATCGCGAAGAGGATGCGAGAGCGTACAGCCGTGTCGCTCAGCTTGCCGGTCGTCTGCGGATCCATGCCGTCGTACAGTTTGTCGCTGAAAGCGGACAACTCAGCCGCGCTCAGCCTGCCGTTATGGTCGGTATCGGCCGCGGTCATAATGCCGGGGGCCAGCGTCGGTCCCATGCCGGCTCCCTGCCGCGCTTCATGGTAGGAATCGCCGGCGGCATGTATGCCGGCCAGGCCTTTGCCGGAACGTACGAAATCAAGCAGCGCTTTCTTGCGCGCGGCCGTCACCGAGGGGTCGGGATCGTCCAGAAACGCGCCCGTCGTGTTGTTCAGGAAAACCGCGTCGTACTGCTTCAGGTTATCGGCGTTGATGGACGCGGAATCGTAAGTGATTGTCGCAGTCCACGCGCCGGTCCTGGCGCCGAGTTCCTCAACCGTTTTCGCGGCGAGCGGAATGCACGAGTGGACGTACCCGGCTGCTTTCGACAGCACCAGCACCCTGCGCGCGCTTTTTGGACTGGTCGGCGCCGTGCGGGGCAGAGCCGCCTCCATGGCCGCCACGTCGGACGCTTTCGGCGTCTGATTCTGCGGACCGGGGCTGGCCAGCATGGACGTGAGCAGGGTCTCGGGGAAGGATCGATCGAGCGCGGCGGAGAGCTGTTGCCGGCTGATGCCCGCGGAATCCCCCGCGCCGTCATTCAGCCAGCTCGCGGTGGCCGCCCGCAGTTCGCCGCGGCTTACATAGCCGTCATGATTGGAATCCAGATCGGTGAAGAAGTTCGAAGCGGCCTGAGAAGCCGCGGATGCAAGAAGGGCAGACGCTACGGCAATGCTGCAGCGTCCGATGAGCCAGGTTGCGTTGATTGTTTTTCGCACGTGGAATCGCTCCGTTCATGAAGAGTGTATTACGAGTGCAGGCGCCTGCAGCTTTCGTCTCCCTCGGCATCGCCGGCTACCTGGGGGCGTAGAACAGATATGTGGCGCTGTAGTTGACGCGCTGCTGATCTCCGGCATGCGCGGCGTCGCAGGGCGAATCGGCGACAAGTCGTCCGCCTGAAGTGTCGATTCTGTGGATAAACGTAACGCTCCGGAATTGTTTCGTAGCCTCTTCTACCGGCAACTCTAACCAATGAACCGCTTGTGAGTCCTTCGGCAGAAAATGCTTCGCCCGTGAGCTGTCGGCGCGCACGATACTGCTGTCGGTCGCTTGCCAGATCGGCCCTTTGTAATGGTGGACTGTCACGGTTTTCGCGTCGTTGATCAGGATCGCATCCGGGTCCGGTCCCGACCAGGCGAAGCCTCCACTTGTTGCCTTGCAGGTATAGATCTGGACACTATCGGGAAGCGTGTGGAACCTGAATCGAACCGTTTGTCCGTCCGGGTCTCGCATATCCCGATTCGGCAGCGGATTCTGCGCCGACTGGCCCGCCAGCGGCAATGATGACAGCAGCAGCAGGAGGAAAAAAGCGCGAGTCATTGCAATTCGCTGAGTCTACCAAACGCTCATGCGCGGCTCGGTGAGTAGGGTGTTCGGCTGATAGGCGTGAATCCCTTATCGCCCGATAGGAGAGTGTGACTCCTGTGGTCCCTGATCCGATCGAACCGGAGAGGCCCGGACTCCCACGGTGGCTGGCGGCGTTGCCGGGATTCGTCGTTGTCGTTGTTCTTACAGGCCGGGCATGTATTCAGATGAATCACGCCGCAAGCGTAGTCACCAGCGGCGCCGCCTCGGGCACGTCCACGCCTCTCCGGTCACTCACCTGTGTGGAAGCGTACGCCGTTAATTTGACCAACAGCGAATACTATGTGCCGGAGGGACAGCAGTTCGTCCCTCAGGAAACGCCGCAGATCTCCACCGTTGTCAGCGGAATGCTGCGAAACGACTGCGGCGAGCCTCTCAAATCGGTAACCGTGCACATCAACGTCCGCGACGATTCCGGGAAAACGGGTAATGGACCGGTCACCGTCGAAGATCTGGGCCCCGGCGAGGCAAAGCCGTTCAGCAGGGCCTGGATGGGCCGCGTCACCTGGTACGAGATCGAAAAAATTCAATAGCGCCGGCCGCTCAACAGGCTTGTTATACTGAGCGCGCAATGATGCGAACGCTCAGGCTCCTCTGCGCTCTCGCTTGTCTGATGGGATGGGATCCGAGTCAGGCAGCAGGGGTGAAACTCGCGCCTGTCTCGCGGCAGAATCTTTGCGTGACCGAAGGCGCCATTGAGGAACTTTCCGGGCAGCGGCTTTCGGTCAGTGTTCCCAAAATGCGCGCATATCTGGAACGGCGAACTCCGCAGGTGATTGAGGCGCGTTTCGAATACCTCGGGGGGACGTCGAACGAAATGCCGTTGGGCTCGGGAGCAGTCAGACGCCAGTTCGGGCTGAAGCTGCGCGCACAGGACGCGTGCAACCTTGTTTACGCCATGTGGAGGTTCGAGCCGGAGTCGCAACTGGTGGTCTCGGTAAAAAGCAATCCCCTCCAGCACAGCAGCGCCGAATGCGGTAATCGCGGTTATCGCAATATTAAAGCCGCCCAAAGTATGCCCGTCCCGCCGCTCCGTCCTGGCGATGCTCACACAATTCACGCCGGGATGAGCGGAAGCGAGCTTACCGTTCTCGTCGACGGCCGGGTGGTTTGGGAGGGCTCGGTCGGGCCTGAGGTTGCTAACCTCGACGGACCCGTCGGCATTCGTTCGGATAATGCGAAGCTGCAGTTCGATCTTCGGGCGCCCCTGTCCGCGGAACCGCAACCGGTCGGAAAACCCTGCCGCTCCGGCCCGGAAGAATCAGAGTGATTCACCATTCCCTTGCGATCGCGCCTCGGTAACTGCGCACGCACCCTCAGAAGTGGAAGCCGACGGTCCCGGTTATCGCGCGCGGAGTAACATAGTGCGTTCCGCTGAAGGTGGAGAGGAAATTGTACAGCGCATACTTGTCGGTCAGGTTGACCACTTCCACCCTCGCGCTCCACCGGTATTTATCGCCGTTGAAAATATTGTCGTGCCCAAGGGCGATGTCGAAAAGATTTCGCGACGCGATGCGAGGCGGGTTGTGGTCGTCATTCTCCGTGCCGGGCGCGGGTATCTTCACCAGCGCCGATCCGTACTGTGACGCAGGGCAGAGGCCGTCGGGGCTGATTGGCATGGTCGGCGTCGCATGCACGCCGCCGCAATAGAGGCCGGCCTGGAACTGCTGATCCGGGGTCAGCCCGGAGACATCCACGATGGAGTCCGTTCCGTTCGGCCCGTTGTTGCAGTTGCCGCCGGCGCACGGTACAGGGCCGGCGACGAGGCCGGAGTCATAGCGCCAGTTGAAACTCAACCACGGCCCACGCTTCCAGGGCTGGTATTGCATGTGCGTGGTCGAGTTAAAGTTCTCATCATGATCGATGCGGAACACCCCGTTTCCACCCTGCCCCGCCGGCGTTGCGCCGATTCCGCTGACCTGTGGCTGGAAAAACCTGGCGGCCACGCTGGAGAATACGACGAATGCCGACAGGCCATGAAACTGCGGCAGGCTGGCGCGAACCGCGTAGCCAGGGATCTTCGAGCTTGCCCACTCGATGGGAAACGTAATCGGGGTCGCGCCCAGCACGCTGAAATCGTAGGCAAGATGCGTGTACTTCCAGATATACTCGCCGTCAATCACGAAATATCTTCCGAAAGCCTGCTGAATTCCCGCGTGAAATTCGTTGCGCCAACCCGGCCGTAACGGCTGTGTAAGGCAGGGGTATCCCTGGATTGTAGCCATGAGATCGCCTACCACGGCATCGTTGCAACCAAGGCTGGCGAGGACCAGATTTTCATTGAAAGGCGTTTCGAGCGTGCGAGCATAGGACACGCGCAGGACCGTGTTCGTCGGCTTGATGTTATAGGAGATCCCCAGACGGGGCTCTACCTGGTTGGCCGTGGAAATGCCGTGGTAGTAGTCGTAGCGCAAACCGAGACTGAACGTCCAGTTCTTCACGGTCATCAGGTCTTCGAAGAACAGCGCGAGCTCGCGGATATCCGCGTGGCCGTGAAACGTATACAGTCCGCTGTTCGAGCCCGGACAACCGCTGGAGCCGGGCAGTGGCGCGGTTCTGGTCAGGTCAATGCACGCCAGAAGAGGATCGTAAGCCGGGTTCGCCTGCAATCCGTTTGTGCAGTTAGCCGGATCAATCAACGCCGGATCGGTATTGGGGCTTCCGTCGCCGTTCAGGCAAACCGGGTTGAACGTCGGATCGACGATTCCGAACGCGTCCTTCTCGGTCAGGATAGTATCCTGCCAGGTTACTCCCGCTTTCATGTTATGGATGCCCCTGACGTAAGACAGGTCCGAGCGGACGCCGAGATTGGTCAGGCGGCGATTCTGCCCGACGGTTTCGGACTGCAGATCCGGGGTGAAATCGGCGAACGGATTACCGCTCGGATAGTAGTTGTACCGGTCCTGTCGAACGAAGGCGCCCAGCGTGAATATCGTGCTCGGACTCACCAGGTGCGTCCATGTGGGCGCGACGTTGAAAGAGACGATCTTCGAACGCTGATCCTGAGGGCCTACCGGCACTCCATTCGGCCCCAGGCCGCCGTTGTCCACAACCAGACCGGACCAGGCGGTCGCATTTTGCCCGTCGTAGGAGTTGGGCGTCTGGAACCAGGATCGCGAAAACCCAACGTTGACGCTGATGGTGTCCCCATCGGAAGGTTTGTAATCAACCCGGTCGAACAGGTTCTCTTCGTTCCCTTTGTCATGCATGACCGAGAATTCCGGCGGATCCAGGAAACGCCCGGTCTGCAGCCCGTTCGCCGCGATGAAGTTGCCCAGACGCTGTCCTCCATAAGAAAGATTGAAATCGGTGGAGGAGGTGCCGAACGTCCCGTAGGAGGTCGAGACCTCGCCATGCGGGGTCGTGGCTCCGAGCCCGGTTCGCGTGGTCACGTTGATAACAAGGCTGGTCTTGTCGCCATACTCGGCCGGGGGAGCGCCTTCGATCACTTCCATCGATTGCACGGCGTCGACCGGTATCTGATTGGAAAAGACCTTGCTCTGCTGATCCGTGATTGGCTGGCCATCGAGGGAGAAAGAATTGGATGCATGATCGCCGAGGCCATGAAACAAGCCGTTCGAGTCGGCCGAGACTCCGGGCACCGACAAAGTGACCAGGGAACTCAGCGAAGACGACTGACTTTCCAGAGGAAGCTTATCGAACAGCCCCCGATCGACGTCGGTATGGGTGACTGGGTCCGTTTCGACGAGATCTCCCGCCTCCACCACGTTGACGCTCGTCGTCTCCGTCCCGAGCTTGAGGCTCAGGTTTACCTGCTCCGGCAAGGGCGAACGAACGTCCACGTCCCGGGTCGCCGTTTGGAAACCCGCGGCGTTGGCGGTCATGTGGTAGTTGTTGAGCGGGAGATTATTCAGGACGTAGTTTCCCTGAGTGTCGGTTGTGACGGTTTGCTGATAGTGCGAAACAGGGTTCTGGATCTCGACGACGGCGTTAGCAATTGCCGCTCCCGATGGATCGAGCACAGTGCCACGCACGGTGCCGGCGTTTCCACTGCCCGACTGCGCGTAACAACCCGTGAACGAGCCAAGGCCCAGAGCGGAGAAAACCAGCAAAGTTGACCTGCAGAGCATACTCATCGATTCTGCGGTGGGGACCAGGCGTTAACGAAAGCATTTTCGATTGGCGGGCGTCGATTGCCAGCAGGCGGGCTGCGATTGACAACAGACGGACGGGCTCCACCGCGCCTGGGAACACCTGTCCCGAAGAACAGACATGGCGCTTCTGAGCTCCGCTTGCAACGCTTGTCAGGTCGCCGATGGCTTCCTTCAACCCGCTCGTCGGAAAACACTATGTTGGATTCACCCGCGTGGCTAATGTTACGTGGTGGGACGCCGCATCGAGCCGACCAGAAAACGGCCCGTCTCGCGCCGCGCTGAAAGACGCACCTTGCTTCTCGTCGCCCTCGCTGGCGCAGGGCCGGTCCTGGCCGTCGCCCTGCTGATCGGCCGCAGCATCAGACCCGACCTTTCCGATCTTTCCGCTGCGGGAACGATGCCCGACGGCAGAATGATTCTCTCCTGGCCGGCGCTCCTGAGGGTTCGTGGCCACGCGCTCGATGCCAATTCCGGACTCGCCCAGGGCGCGGCCGTATGTGCCCTCGGGTACCTGTCCGGCGAGGCAACTGACGAGAACATCAGCCGTTTCGTGTTGCTGCCGGAAACAGGCAGCTTCCTTCACCCCGCTCACCGGTTCGGGGATCAAATGATCGAGGTTCGACTCCGCGCCCCCGCATCGGCGCGCTTCGGTTCAGAGAGCCTGGTGTGGGCGTGCGGGCGGCTTCACATCCTTCCCGGAGACCCCGCCGGCTCAGTCCCGCTTTACGCACTAGCCGATGCGGAGATCAGAGCGGCCGGCACGCCGGACATCGCGAAGTACTTCGCAGCGCCCAGGAGGTGAGCCGTTAATGAAGGTTACGGCCAAACTCGAATTCGAGATGCGATTTGAAAACCAGACGAGGCTGTGCCGGTGTCAGCCCGACGCCAGGCGCAACGCTCCATACCAGGTGGCGCGCCAGTCTCAGATCGACGCCTGGGAAGATCTGATGTACCTGTTGCGGGAGTGCCGCCAGCCCGGGCAGGGAACCCATCTCGCTGTACCACTCCACGTATGGCACGACTCGCGCCGTGTCGGAGCCATGGCTCACTCGAATGGCCGGTTCAAAGGTCCAGCCGTCGTGGACGCCGGCGCCTCTCAGGCCTCTCGCGATTACAGGGTTGACGACTATTTCGAAGCTTCCGACACGGCGCTGCAGGATGGGCCGCACTTCCACGTGAGCTGTATCGGCAATAAATTGCGGACGCGCGAAGGAGAACTCGACTACCAGGCCAAGGTCGATCGGCAGCCCCCAGGACGGCGGCGCATAAAAGTGCGGCAGCACTCGCCAGCCCGCGTATTCAAAGCCGCTGCCCGGAAGCACGGCGTTGAGTTGCATGAAGCCCAGTGAGATCCGATCTGTAAGAGCGCCGGTCAGTTCGAAAGTCATGTGAAGCTGATCGTTGGTTGGCGCGAGCGATCCGTCGAACTGTCTGGAAGCGATGGCCCAGTAGTTCAAGTGCTGCTCCAGAGTGAACTGGCCTGGCTCGAGCGTTTCGTAATCGTAGACGTGGATCTCGAACGGATCCTGAGCCCAGGCCGCCGCGCCGCAGCACAGCGTGATTACCGCCAGCCCGATGCACAAGTTCACCAATTGAGCAGCGCACGCACGCTGTGGGCCTGTCTTTTGCTGGCGACGAATTGTTGATCGTTACTCAGCGTGATCAGCCAGCGCTGGCTGCTCAGAGCGCTCATCTTGCGCACATGATCCACGTTTACCAGGGAGTTGCGATGAATCCGCCGGAAATTCGTTGTGCGCAGGCGCTCCTCGAGAGCTTTGAGCGTCTGCGTGGCCAGATACTTCCGTTTCGCCGTGATGATCCACACCAGGTCGCCATCGGCCTGGAATGCGAAGATCTCGTCGGCATTCAGCAGGAAGTACTCTTCGCCCACCTTGCCGATAATCCTGCGCGTTCGCGGGGCCGAGCCCGGTTCCGCAATCTCCTGAAGACGCGCCAGCCGCTCCACCGTTTCCCTGCTGGTGAGGCGGCGGGCTCTTTCGACGGCCTCTTTGAGCCGCTCCTGGCCCACGGGCTTGAGCAGGTAATCGATAGCGCCTGCCTCGAACGCCTGCAGGGCGTAACTGTCGTATGCGGTAACCACGACCACGGCGGGCACATGACGTCCCGTCTTCAGGCTGCGCACGACTTCCAGCCCGCTCATCTCCGGCATCTGCAGATCCAGAAGGATCAGGTCGGGACGCTGTTCGGCGATCAGGCCGAGAGCGGCAGAGCCACTGTCGGCTTCTCCGACGACATCGACCTCGCTGATCGATTCCAGCTCCTCGCGCAGAACTCTGCGGGCCACCGGTTCATCATCGACGATCAGCGTTCTCAGCATGGCGGGCGTGGGCTGAAATATGTTTATCACGCCCGCGCTCGTTATCCGCAGAAGCTTCGGACCGGCGGCCTGTTATCAGGCGCGAGCGGTATCGTTTGGGGGGCAGGCGGACTGCTGAGAAACGCGCTATCGCGTCGCAGCGAGCGCTGTCGCCCGCTCAGCGGAACGAAGCGGAAGGACAAACCCGACTCTGGTCACTCCGTTCTCAGCAGTTGCCTCGAAGCGCGCCTCGGACCCGTAGCAAAGCGATAACCGGCGGCGCACATTCGCGAGTCCAATGCCCCCCGAAGGCTGCGCGAGCGTTCGGGGATCGCAATCGCCCGAATTCGAGACCTCGATCGAGAGCATCCTGCCCGAAGCCCGCGCAACCAGACGAACGAAGCCGTTGCCTTTTCGGGCTGCGACGCCGTGCTTCACCGCGTTTTCCACGAGCGGCTGGATGGAAAGCAGGGGGATGGCGGCGTGTAAAGCGTCATCGTCGGCATCGATCTCGGTTCTGAGTTTCGGCCCCAGGCGCATCGCCTCGATTTCGAGATAGGAGCGAATGATCTTTAGTTCCTCCTGCAGTTCGATGAACATCCTCTCGGACGCCAGCAGGTACCGAAAGACGTCCGCCAGGTCGAGCACCAGGCGCCTCGCGTCGGCGTTTGAGCGGTCGATGGTTCCGTACAGCGTGTTCAGCGAATTGAACAGAAAGTGCGGGTTGATCTGCGCCTGCAGCGCCTTCAGTTCGGCCTGGGTGACGAGGTTCTGCATCTGCAAACTGCGCAGCCGTTCGATATGCTCGCTCACCCTGGTTGCCAGCCGCGCCATAATGGCGAAATCCTCGCTCAGATAGCGCCTTCCGCCGTCACGAGCGCCGAGCAGCATATACTTCGCGTCGCCTGCGGAAAAACGAAATGGAAGAACTGCATTGACCCACGGGGCTGTTCCTTCCGCCGCGCCGTCGCAATCCACAAGTTCGAACCTGGACGCGCGCAGGAACCGCGAGATCACTTCCGCCGCGAGACTGAGATACTCCGGCTCGCTCAGCGCTGCGCGGCTGCACTGGTGCAGCTCGGCTATAGCCTCCTCGATGTTGGAGCGGAGGAAGATCACCCGCGTCAGCAGCGCCTGCAGCCAGTTGCGCACGTAGACAAAAACGATCAGCAGCAGGCAGACGGTGACGAAGAGCAGCCCGGTGCGAAACGGATCCGCCAGCCAGTGCGCCAGCTCCGGGCCGGTGACGATACGAGCGGCCCCCAGCACCACGGCGGCTGCCAGCAATGCGTTCACCAGGAACCGCAGAAAGGCATCGAGGAGCAGGAAGCGGTAATCCTGAAGAAGTACCAGCAGCGCGAGCGGCAGACCGGCGTGGTGCAGCACCATCTCGCGCGTCCAGCCGGGGCCCGCGGTCTCGCCGCCGAAATGTGCGAAGGAGAGCGCGAGCAGGAACAATCCCATTGCCGTCGCCAGCCTGGAGCCGGCCGCACGGTTCTTATGCCGCAGCTCCAGAAACACGGAGAGAGCCGTAAGCGCGGCAAAGCCGACGATGACCACGCCCAGCGCGGCGGAATGGAGCCGCGGCGAGCGGACGGCCAGATCGGCAATGTGCAGGGCGACGGCCACGCCGCTGACCGCGTAGCCTGCGCTCCACAGGAACCTCCGGTGCGACTGCAAAGAAATGTGCAGCAACACCGCGGGAAGAAGGCTCAGCGCCGCGAAGCTGGCGGCGACGGCAAGGTTGACCACGGCGCCCGCCGACGGTCCAGCGGCCAGAGCCACCAACGAGCCCAGATTCCAGAGCATCGCCAGGCCCGCGGCCACGGCAGGCAGGGCGCTGCGATACTCCGCCGTGCGGCGCCTGTTCACGACGAACAGGTAAAGCAGCATACCGAAGATCACGGCGCCGGCGCAATGGCCGATAGTGTTCCCCAGAACCGGCCCGTGAATGCTCATCTGATCGGGCATGCTGACCTCACGATAGCGGATTTACGCGCGCTGCGTAGACGTACAGGTTAATCCTGGCTCTGGGAGATATACCTATGGGGGTATAGTATATGGCGGGAGGCGACTTCTGGCCCACATACTCAGGGACAAAAAGAAGATGCTCAATCGAGTCCGCCGGATTCGCGGGCAGATTGAATCCATCGAGGACGCGATCGAGCGGGAAGCGGATTGTTCAGACGTGCTCCACACGATTTCAGCCTGCCGTGGCGCGATTAATTCTCTGATGGCGGAAGTGCTCGATGGACACATTCGGTTCCATGTACTCGACCCCGACCAGAACCCGGCGTCCGAGAAGGCCAGAGCCACTCAGGAACTGATCGACGTGATCAGGACCTATCTGCGATAGAACGCAGGGAGGCGACATGCCCGACGTGAAGCTGACCGATGAAGCCGTTCTCGCGGAGCCCGCAACGAGCCGCCCGACGGAAGCACACGAGCACGATCATGGCGACCACGAAGGCGCGCATGAACAACGGTGGCTCGAGTGGTCGCGCGTCGGCCTGGTCGCAGTCGTGCTGCTTCTTGTCTGGTTGCGCGTCATCCCGCGCGTGCACGGAATCGACCTGCTGGCGATTGCCGGACTTCTGATCGGCGGTTATCCGATTTTCAGAGAGGCCGCCGCCGACCTGCTGGAACGCCGCATGACCATGGAACTCTCCATGACCATTGCGCTCGTTGCCGCGTCGGTCATCGGCGAATTCACAACGGCACTTCTGATTACCGTGTTCGTCCTGATTGCCGAGATTCTCGAGGGCATGACGGTCGGCCGCGGACGGCGCGCCATCCGGCAGCTACTGGATCTGCTGCCTCAGGACGCCGAGGTCCGAATACGCGGCGAGGTAGTGGTGCGCAGCCTCGCCGAGGTGCGGGCCGGCGATACCATCGTGGTCCGGCCGGGTGGCCGCATTCCGGTAGATGGGACCGTGGTGAACGGCCACTCGTTCGTCGACCAGTCGACGGTTACCGGTGAGTCAGTCCCGGTGGAGAAGATCGCCGGCACATCTGCGTTCGCAGGAACCATCAACCAGTCCGGAATTCTGGAAATCCGCGCGGAAAAAGTCGGCCGCGATACCGCCTTCGGGCGAATTATTGAGGCCGTGGAGACGGCGGAGCGCTCGCGCGCTCCGATTCAGAAAACCGCGGACCGTCTGGCTGGTTACCTCGTCTACTTCGCCCTCGCCTGCGCGGCCCTGACATTCGCCATCACCCGCGATGCACGCTCGACGATTTCGGTAATTGTGGTGGCCGGAGCCTGCGGCATTGCGGCGGGAACGCCGCTGGCCATTCTGGGCGCGATCGGCCAAGCCGCGCGCAAAGGCGCCATCGTCAAGGGCGGTCTTTACCTGGAAGCTCTGAGCACGGTGAAAACCGTCGTCCTGGATAAGACCGGAACGCTGACGCTGGGCATACCGAAGGTGATCGATATTCACGTTTACAATGGCGCCGGCTCGGGTGAAATCCTGCGCATCGCGGCCACGGCAGCGCGTTTTTCGGAGCATCCGCTTGCGAAAGCCATCGTGAGAAAAGCTGCTGACCTTTCGACGCCAATCGGCGAGCCCACCGCGTTCCGCTATTCCCCGGGGAAAGGAATCGTCTGTGAAGTCGATCGCCAGCCAACTATCGTGGGCGCCCGCGCCTTCCTTGAACAGGAGGGAATATCCGTGCCCGAGGATGGCGGCGGGTCCGGCCTCTCGGAGGTGATGGTTGCCGTTGGCGGCCACGTGCGCGCATGCATCCGAATCGCGGATGTACTGCGGTCCGATGCCGGCGCGGCTGTTCGCGAAATGAAGGCGCTGGGTCTGCGAACCGTGCTGCTGACCGGAGATCGGAAGGAGATCGCCGAAGCCGTCGCCAGGGACCTTGGAGTGGACGAGGTTCAGTGTGAGCTGCTCCCGCAGGCCAAGGTGCAACGCGTCCGCGAATTACGTGAGCACTCTCCGGTAGTGATGGTCGGCGACGGCGTCAACGATGCGCCTGCCCTGGTGGAGGCGGATGTGGGGGTCGCCATGGGCTCGGGAACCGATGTCGCCCGGGAGAGCGCCGCGGTGGTTCTGCTGAGCGACGATCTGCTGCGTTTCGTCGAGGTCCTGAAAATCGCGCGGCGCTGCCGAGGGATCATCATGGCCAATTTCTCCGGGACGCTCGCGGTGGACGGCATTGGCGTGGGGCTCGCGGCGTTCGGCCTTTTGAGCCCGGTGCTGGCGGCGCTGATTCATGTGTCTTCGGAACTGCTCTTCATTTTGAACTCCGCCCGCCTTCTGCCATCCCCGGCGCAGGAGAAAGGCGCGCCGCGAGCCTCCGAATCGCTCCCCACCTGAAGGCAGTTTCCCGCAACAGTGGAGCAAGCCTTTGGCCTGTGAATCTGCTTTTCAGCAAGCTCCTGAAGAATGCTAAGCTTCATTGATACCGAAAGGAGAACTACCACGGCCGCGCCTAAAACGAAGGTTGCGATCCTGGGAGGCGGCATCGGCGCCATGACCGTCGCCTGGGAGTTGTCCAGCGGCGCCAATCGGGATAAGTACGACATCACCGTCTACCAGATGGGCTGGCGCCTCGGCGGGCAGGGGGCCAGCGGGCGCAATCAGAGCCTCTGGTCGCGAATCGAGGAGCACGGGCTGCATGCCTGGGGCGGCTTCTACGAAAACGCGTTTCGCATTATGGGCGAGGTTTACGCCGAACTGGGCCGTCCAGCCGGCAAGCCGCTGGCTCGTCTGTGGGACCCGGACAATCCGGGTGCGACAGACGTCGCCTTCAAACCTCATGACGACGTCGTCTTCTGCGAGTACGTCGAGCATAAATGGATTCCCTGGCCAGTTGAGTTCCCGCGCGAAAGCGGCCTGCCCGGTCAGAAGGGAAACCAGATCCCCTCCCTACAGGACATGCTCTACCGGGCCATCGAGATCTTCCTCTCCATCTTCAAAGGCGTGCTTCCCTCCGTGCCCGCGGCCTGGACAGAGAACGCGATTAAGGATTGCCTGGACCTGGCCGACCGGCTGGCGAAGTGGACCGGGCTGGAGAAGAAGCCCGCTACCGCTCCGTATGGCGAACTGGACGGCATCATCGCGGGCCTGCGGCAGGCCGTCGCCACGGTCGCGCCGGAGCTGCACAACAAGGTTTTCGAAGACATCGTCGGGTTTCTGAACAGTGCGTGGGAGAAGTTCGTCAAAACGGACCCGCTGCACATGATCGAAGTGGACGACCGCATACGGCGCCTCGTCATTCTGCTCGATTTCATGCGCGTCATGATCGCCGGCGTGGTCGAAGACGGCGTCCTGACCGACGGGTTCTCCTGCATCGAGAAGTACGATTTTCGTGAGTGGCTGCAGCGTCATGGCGCCATGCAGATCACGCTGGATTCCGTCATCGTGCGCGGGTTCTACGATTATCTGTTCGCGTTCGTGCAAGGCGATCCCGGCCGGCCATCGCTCTCCGCGGGGACGGCGTTGTGGCATGCCATCCGCCTGACGCTCACCTACCGCTATGCCATTTTCTTTCACATGGAAGCGGGCATGGGAGACACCGTCTTCGCGCCGTTTTATCTGGCGATGAAGAAACGAAACGTAAAGTTCAAATTCTTTCATCGTGTGGACGACATCGTTGCCGCTCCGGCGGCTGATGGCGCGGGCCGGCCGAAGATCGCCTCCATCAAACTGACGAAGCAGGTGAAGCTGAATCCGGAGAAGTGCCCTGATGACGAGTACCAGCCGCTGATTTCCGTTCTCGACCTGCCGTGCTGGCCGTCGCAGCCTCTTGGCGATCAGATTGTGAACGGGGCTGACCTGCTGGAGAAGATCAGCACTCACGATGTCGATCTGGAAGTACCCAATGTGAGCGGCGAGAAGCAGTGGCCCGATGAGGAACAGATCACGCTCAGCGCCGGCGCCGACTTCGACATTGTCGTTTCCAACATCTCCGTCGCCGCCCTGGCGTACGCTGACGCCGGGCTTGTCTCGGTGAACCCGTCCATCGCGCTCATGGTGGGGATGATCAAGACGGTGCCGACAATGGCGGTTCAGATCTGGATGACGAAGACAGTGAAGGAACTGGGTTGGACAGCCGGCAACCCGATCCTCACCGGCTATGCGCGCCCCACCAGCACCTGGGGCGATATGACGTATTTGATTGGCAGAGAGATGAGCGGACACTTAGGCGCGGATCTGAGTCCCAAAAGCCTCGCCTACTTTTGCGGTCCGCTTTGCGACGTTGACGTGAACAACGACCAGGCATTCAGCACGGGGGAAGGCCGCCGCGCATTCGAAGGACGCGTGAAAGCCACTGCGCGGCAGTGGTTTCAGGACAACGCCTGGCAATTGTTCCCGAATGCGACGATAGCCACAAACCCTACCGCGCTCGACTACTCCTTCCTCTGGTTCCCCATCCTGCCGTTCTTCGAGGGGCCGCCGGTTGTGCCCCCGGCGATCATCGTTTACGACTATGGTCTGATGAGGTTCGATAACCAGTACACGCGGGGCAACATCAAGCCGTGCGAGCGCTACGTCATGTCCAGTCCAGACGACGCGCAGTACAGGCCGCGTGAAGGAGAGAGCGGAATCGATGGCCTGTATTTTGTGGGCGATTGGATTTACACCGCTCTCGGCGGATGCGTGGAGAGTGCGGCCATGGCCGGCCTCACGGTAGTGCGGCGCATCACCGGCCAGGAGATCGACATAATCGGCGAACTTCCTGAAACGCGGCTGGGTTTCAAACCGCCGCCGCACGCGTGAAACTCGGACGGCACCGCTCCCTCACGGTCGCGGGACTGAGAGCGCTTTGCCTCCGTGGGGCAGACGATCGGTTTATGTCGTCTGCCTCTTCGAGTGCCCGGGCAATGGCAGACGACAAAACCCGATCGTCTGCCCCACGGGGAGGCGAAGCTACATCTTCAGGGGAGCGGTTGCACTACGCCGCCAGTTCTTCGCGGGCTCCGAAGATCCTGCTGTTGCTTTTCCTGTTGGCCGTGTCCGCCCGCGCGCAGTCGGACGCTGCCGCCGGAATGTTCAGCGGCGATGTGACGGATAACGCTGGACGTCCCATAGCCGGCGCCCAGGTGACCGCGGAAGCGCAATACGAGGGTATCAGCCGAATCGCCGTCACCGACGCTGCCGGCGCCTACCGTATCGCTGCGCTTCCGCCGGCCGTGTACTCTGTACGCGTGGAAGCGACGGGCTTCCATCCATCCGCCACCGATAACATCTCGCTTCAGGTGGGCGCGAGCATCACGCTGCACGTTGAATTGCAGCGCGCGGAAACGCCGGTGTTTCACGTAACGGTCAGCTCCCTAACACCGCTCATTGAAACGGAACGGGTGGAGCAATCCAGCGTCATTCAGACCGTACGGATCGACAACCTGCCCATCAACCGGCGCAATTACCTCGATTTCGCGTTGCTGACCCCCACCGCGGTGAGCACGGTGAACATGGCCGATGACGTGGATTTTCGCACTCCGCAGAGTCCGCAGTCGGGCATCAGCTTCGGCGGCAATAACGGGCGCGGAAACATATTTACGGTGGACGGGATCGAGAATTACTACAACACCGGCGGCGTTCGTCCCTCGCTGAGCCAGGACGCCGTGCAGGAATTTCAGGTGGCTCGCAGCAACTTTTCGGCGGAGTTCGGAGGCTCGACGGGAGGCGTCATCAACGTGGTGTCGCGCACCGGCACGGACGATTTCCACGGAACGGTTTTCGGCTTTCTCCGTGATCGCGCGTTCGACGCCCGCAACTACTTCGACCCAACGAAGTCCGCGTTCACGCGCGCGCAGGATGGGGCCAGCGCGGGCGGACCCTTACGCAAAGGCCATCTGTTCTGGTTCGGGGCATACGAGAGGCTGGACCGTCACGAGACGGTGTTCGTGCCCATTCTCTCCGACCGGTCAGTCTTCACGGCGCCCACGGCGTCGCAGCAGCAGTTCACCACGTTTCTCCAGAACTCCGGCTCGCAGCAACTGGCCGCGCTCGGAGGCGCCCTGAACAACCTGCTCACGCCGAACAACTTTCCCGGCACGGTGCGGCTCTTCAACGAAAACAGCGGCGCGTTTCCGTTCAGCGAATCGCAGAACCAGGCATCGCTCCGTCTCGACTGGCGCAAAGGACGCCAGCTCTTCTTTGTCCGGGGCATGCTTACCAGCGGCGACGCGCAGCACGTCAGCTCCGGCGCGCTGGTGGGGCTCAATCGAAGCTACAGCGCCGGCGTTTTCGATGCGGGAGTGGCGGCGGGCGCCACGCTCGTGCTTTCGCCCACATGGCTGAGCGAAACCCGGCTGTCGTACGGATTCGACAATTACAACGTGCAGCCGGTTGATCCCTACGGGCCGCAGATCGATATCACGGGTTACGGCTTCTTCGGCCGGCCAATCTATTTACCATCGAAGAACATTGAACGCCACTACGAGGCGGACCAGATCATGGCCTGGATGACCGGACGGCACGCCGTGAAGTTCGGCGCGGAAATAAACCCCGTACGAGATGCCGTGGTTCAGAACCTGCCGCAAACCGGCGTGTTCAGCTTCGGCGCGAACGTACCTCTGAGCGCAGTGGTGGACGGAGTAGTCGGCCAGCCCGGGTTCTCAGCTGGGCTGGTGAACGCGTTCGGCGCCGCTGTTCCCGGGCTCGCCGCGCAATTAAGCGATCCACTCACGTCGCTTCAGGCCTACGACCTTGGACTCCCGACTTACTACCTGCAGGGCTTCGGCGATCCTCGCTGGACCGGCTGGACCAACCGGTACAGTTTCTTTCTGCAGGACGAGTTCAGCCTTACTTCGCGTCTCCACTTATATCTCGGCGCCAGGTACGAACTGGAACTCAAGAACCGGCTGTTTCCTCTGGACCCGAATAATATTGCGCCTCGAGTGGGTTTGGCATGGGACCCGTTCGGCGACGCGAAGATGGTGGTGCGCGCAGGCTATGGCATCTACTACGGCCGCATCGATTCGAACCTGAATTATGCCGCGCAGGTGTTCGCCGGAAATCAACTCACCGTAATGCTGGTGCCGCTCTCGGGCCTGCCCGGATCCGTAAATCCGCTCACCGGCGCTCCGGTTACCTCCGCCGATATTTATCAATACCTGAGTGCGACCGGCGTTCTGGGCACGAGCGCGCCTACGGCCGCCGACCTGGCTCCCCTCGGTATCGTACCGACGCCCGGCGCTCCGCTGACCACGCGTTACGGCGTGGACCCGCACTTCGTCAATCCATATTCTCAGCAGGCATCGCTCGAAATAGAGCGCGCGTTCGGCGCTTATGCGGTCTCGCTGGGATACCAGTACACGCGCGGCGTGCACCTCGAGCGAGCGCGCGACCAGAACCTGTATCTCGCCGGTCACACCGCGGATGGGCAGCCGATAATCGGATTCATCAATCCGCTGGTGCTGCAGTACAACGTATGGGAGTCAACGGGGAACTCATGGTACAACGCGATGATCGCGCAGGTGAGCCGCCGGCTGCGCAGCAACTTCACCCTGAATGCGAGTTATACGCTGAGCCGCGCCATTGACGACGTCACCGATTTTCAGCCCGACTTCGAGGCCAACAACCAGCTCAACGCGCGCGCCGACCGCGGACTTTCCCCCTTCAACCAGAAGCATCGCTTCGTGGGAAACGCCGTCTACTTCTCCCCCTGGCACGCGTCGCGCGGAGCCGGGTTCGCGCACAATCTGCTGAGTGATTTCGTAGTGTCGCCGATCGTGATCGCCAATTCCGCGCTCCCGTTCAATCTGCTTACCGGATATGACAATGTGGGCGACCGGCACGTGACTACGCACCGGCCTCCGGGCGCCGGCCGCGACATCGGAATCGGGCCGAATTTCTTCACCGCCAACTTACGCCTCTCCCGAAGCTTTCGCTGGGGCCCGGAGCGTACCATGGAAGTCATCGCTGAAGGGTTCAATCTTACGAACCGGACTAACTTCCTGACCGTCAATAACGTGGTGGGCGCCCTCACCCTTGCTCAGTTGCCGAATCCGTTGCAGGCGCGCCCCGGACCTCCCACCGATCCGCTCTCGTACACTTCGGCAGGCGACCCGCGGCAGTTTCAGTTCGGACTACGCCTGCGCTTCTGATGCGTGCCCTGTGCGTCCCCGGCTATGCTGAGATATCGTGATCGAACGCGAACGGTCCAACATCGGCCGATTCGTAATCCGGCGCCGCATCGGAGCGGGCGGAATGGGGGTGGTTTATGAGGCTCTCGATCCGCAAAGCGCTACCGTAATCGCGGTAAAGAGACTGGCCAGAGCCGGCCCCTCGTTCGTCGACATGCTGAAGCAGGAGTTCCGGTCGCTGGCTGAGATCCTGCATCCCAATCTCGTCCTTCTGTACGAGCTTTTTTCAGAAGAGGACGAATGGTTCTTCACGATGGAGTATGTGGACGGGATCAGTTTACTGAACTACGTCTACAACCCGTCGTCAGAGTTCGGGACCGCTCCGCCATCCTCCCGCACGGAAGACAGAACGGTCACGTTCGCCGCCGCTGCCGGTGAATCCGGTGAGCCTGTAAGTCCGGCGGGCGGGGCGCCGCGAACAGGGCTTCCCGACGTTGCGCGCCTGAGATCCACGCTGCTCCAACTGGCCGAGGGCATGTCCGCGCTGCACGACGCGGGCAAGCTGCATCGCGACATCAAGCCTTCCAATATTCTCGTAACTCCTGAGGAAAGGGTGGTGCTGCTGGACTTCGGTCTGGCCATGGAGCTGGACCCCGTGCTCATCAACACGGCGGATCAAAAGCGCGCGGGGACGGTGGCCTATATGGCGCCTGAGCAGGCGCTTGGACAGCAACTGACGCCCGCCGCGGACTGGTATGCGATGGGTACGCTGCTGTACGAGGCGCTGACGGGCGAGTTGCCGTACACCGGCAACATGGAGCAGGTGATGCGCGACAAGCAGCGTACCGATGCTCCCAGGCCCGAAGACTTGCGCCCCGATCTGCCGGAGGATCTGTGCCGGCTCAGCGTCGATCTGATGCAGCGCGATCCCGAACGGCGTCCGCGGGCGCCCGAAGTAATAGCGCGGCTGGCCTCGGCGGCGCCGTCTCGTCCGCGATACTCCAGCACACGCCGGGCGCGGCACGTGCTGCGTGGCCGCGAAGCGGAGCTGGGGCTGCTTCGCAGAGCGCTCGAGGACGCTCGCGAAGGGCGTCATATTGCGATGTACGTCACCGCTCCATCGGGCATGGGCAAGACGGCGCTGATAGGTGACTTTCTGAGGTCCGCGTCGGCGGAACGAAACACCCGCGTGTTGACCGGGCGCTGTTACGAGCAGGAGTTTGTCCCTTATAAAGCGCTGGACGGCGTGGTGGACTCGCTTTCCCGCTGGCTCGCCGAGCTGCCTGATGCGGAGGTTCGGCAGATGCTGCCCGCCGACGCCGGGGCGCTGGCGCGCTTGTTTCCCGCGCTGCTTCGCGTTAGCGCGATCCGCGCGGCTTCCGATCTGCGCGTAGCCAACGTGCAGGAACTGCGGCAACGGGCTTTCGCCGCGCTTCGGCAGCTTCTGCGCACGCTAAGCGAGCGCACGCTGCTCTGCGTTTTCATCGACGACCTGCAGTGGGGCGATCCGGACAGCGCCGTGTTGCTGAACGAGCTGCTGCACTCGCCGGCCGCGCCTCGTTTGCTCTTTCTTGGCTCGTATCGCAGCGAGAATGCATCCGACAGCGCCTTCCTGAAGGCCGTGCTGATTTCGCCTCCGGCGGGATCGCCGGTGGAGCAGCGGCGGATGGAGATTGGTCCGTTATCCGCCGGGGATGCCGAAGCATTTGCGCGCGACCTGTTTCAGGGGGCGCCGTACTCGCCGGAGGATGTGGCGCGCGTGGTGAACGAGGCCCAGGGGGTTCCTTACTTCATCGAAGAACTGGCACAGTATGCGTGTGAGAATTCGTTTCAGGATCGCGCGCGCATCAGCCTGGATGAAGCCCTGTGGCTGCGCGTGCAGGCGCTGTCGAACCCGCTGCGGGCGCTGCTGGAGGCGGTGGCCGTATTCGGACGGCCGCTGGCGGTGGACACCGCGCTGGACGCCGCCGCCCTGACCGGCGCCGATCGTTATGCCTTTGCCACGCTCCGTAAAAGCAAGCTGGTCCGCTCGGGCGCATCGGCGGACCAAACGGAAGTGGATACGTTCCACGATCGCGTCCGCGATATCGTCCGCCGGCGAATGCAACCCGACGCAAAGCGCGTCTGGCACATGCGTCTCGCGGACGCGTTGGAGCGGGCGGTGCGCGCGGATGCGGAAGCGCTCGCGGTCCATCATCTTGGAGCGGGCAGGCCGGAGCGCGCTGCGCCGTGGTTCGTCCGCGCGGCGGAACAGTCGGCCGCGGCATTGGCATTCGACCGTGCGGCGGCGCAATACGAGGCCGCGATCTCAGCGGGCGCGTGGCCCGACGAGAGGCGCAGGCAGCTTCAGATCCAGTTAGGCGATGCTCTGGCTAACGCGGGCCGGGCGGAAGCTGCGGCGCACGTCTGGGAAGAAGCTCTGCCCGGGGACGCCTCGGTGCCGGAGGCGCTGGAGTTAAAGCGGCGAATCGGTTATTACTATTGCGTTGCCGGACGACAGGATGCCGGACGGGCCGTCTTCGCCGACGTGCTGCGGCCGTGGCGCGCCTCCCTTCCGCACACGTCCATTGGCGCGATGCTCTCGCTCGCTCGCAGCCAGGCCAAACTGCGGCTGCGGGGAATGGATTTCCACGAGCAGGCCGAGGCGCCCGAGCAGGCCGTCCGGCGAATCGACGTGCTCTGGTCTGTCGGCAGCAGCATTGCGATCTTCGACCTGATTACCGGCTACGATTTCATGACCCGCTGCCTCGAGTGCTCGCTCGATGCCGGCGAGCCGTATCGCCTGGGCCGCGCCCTGGCCTTTCAGGCAGCGCTCGAGGCGGCCGCCGGGCGCGTCGAGCGCAGCGACGAGCTCCTGGCCAGGTGCGAGTCGATTGCATCGCGCATCGATAACCCGCACCTGCTCGGCATGCTGGAGATGGGACGCGGCATCCGCAATGGGTGCCGATCCGAGTTCCGCCGCGCCTGTGAGCGGCTGGAGCAGGCCGCGCGCATCTTCCGCGAACAGTGCACCGGGGTGGCGTGGGAGCTGGCTACGACACACCAGTGGTGGCTCTACATGCTGCAGTCCATGGGCGATTACGCGAACACCCGCCGGCTCAGCGCGGAGCTGCTGCGCCAGGCAGGGGAACGCGGCGATCTGCTGACGGTGGCCAATATCTGTTCCAATACGGCGCCGCACCTTTGCCTTCTCGACGACGACCCGCAGGCCGCGCTGGACGCGCTGAACAGCGCGGCGCCCGGTCCGCGCGGAACGCCACATCGGCTCCTTTCGGAAATCAGCCGGATGTACATCGACATTTATGCCGGACGAGCGGAGAGCGCATATCGGCGCGTAAAGCAGCAGCGCTGGCAAATGGCGTGGTTCCTGCGCATCATGCCGCCCACGACGCGCGTTCAGTACCTCTACGCGATGGGTTGTTGCGCGCTAGCCGCGGCGGATGTTTCGGCGAATGCAAAGCCGTACATCAGCGCGGCCGAGCAGTGTGCCAAAAAGCTGAAGAGCGATCGCGACATGCCGCTTGTGGAAGCCCTGCGCCGTGTCCTGCTGGCGGGCGTCGCGGCGGCGCGAGGTGAATCCGAAAGCGCGTTGGAGTGCTCATGTTCCGCGGCGGAGCGCCTGGACGCGCTGGAGTCTGTGACGCTGGCGGCCGTTATGCGCCGTCGAGCGGGCCAACTGCGTGGCGGCGAGGCAGGAGCGCGTCAGATGGCGGAAGCCGACGAGTTCCTGCTGAGCCGAACCATGCGCCGGCCGGAAAAGGTCGCCGCCACCTGGGGCCCGGGATTCAGGCGGTATTCCTGAGCCGGGACAGGCGTTGACTTCAATCCTATTCTGATCTATATCTAGTTTAGAAAGGTATTCTCTACTTGGGCGACAACTCCGCGAACCCCGATCTCCTGCCAGGAACCTTATACATGATGATCCTCCGGACCCTCAACCAGGGCCCGCGGCATGGCTACGCCATCGCCAGGCACATTCACGACTGGTCCAAAGGCGATCTCGAAGTCGAGGACGGCTCGCTCTACCCCGCGTTGAATCGCATGTTGCTTAAGGGCTGGGTGAAGGCCGAATGGGGAGTCACGGAGAACAACCGGAAGGCACGTTTCTACCGGCTGACCGCCGCGGGGAAGAAGCGGTTGGAAGCCGAGTCGAGCGCGTTCAACAAAATGGTCCGGGCAATTCAGTTGGTCATGCGGACATCGTAATCATGTTCTGGCGGAACCTTCTGTTTCGCGACCGCGCAGATCGGGAGTGGCGCGAGGAAATGGAGTCGCATATTCAGATGCTGACCGATTCCTTCCTGGCGCAGGGCCTGACGCCCCTGGAGGCCCGCGCGGCGGCCTTGAAACAAGCAGGCAATCTGACGGCGCGGCGGGAGGAAATTTACTGCATGAATGGTATCCAGTGGCTCGATTCGATTTCGTGCGACGTGCGCTATGCCCTCCGCGGGCTGCGTAAACAGCCGTCCTTCACCGCCATTGCCCTCCTGACGCTGGCACTGGGAATCGGCGCGAACACGGCCGTGTTCAGCGTCGTCAACAGCGTCCTCTTAAAGCCTCTCTCATTTCCTCACGCCGAAGAACTTGTGGACCTGGCGCAGGTCGCCCCGGGCGCGGGCGGTCTCGTCGGCAGCAGCGGCCTGGGACTTTCACCGTCGATGTATTTCACTTACGCGGAACAGAATCGCTCGTTTCAATCGATGGGCGTCTGGACTTCCCACGCTGTCACAGTCACCGGGATGGGCGAGCCCGAACAGGTGTTCGCGAATGTCATCAGCGACGGATTGCTCCAGGCGCTCGCCGTGCAGCCGGAGATCGGACGGCCGTTTACAGCGGCCGATCAGGTCCCTGGCGCGGACGGAACGGTGCTCCTGACTCACGGCTACTGGCAGCGGCGATTTGGCGGAGATCGATCGGTGATCGGCCGAAAGATTCTCGTAGACGCCGTTCCTCGCGAGATTGCAGGGGTGATGCCGGCGGGCTTCCGCATCGCCGACACGCCGGCTGATCTCATCCTTCCTGTGCAACTGGACCGCAGGCGGGCAACTGTGGCAGGGTTCTACCTCAAATCCATCGCCCGGCTAAAGCCTGGTGTTTCCATCCGTCAGGCCGACGCGGACATTGCGCGGCTGCTTCCCATTTGGGTACGCTCCTGGACTGATCCGGGCACCAATTCGAATGACACGGCCTTTGCGGAGCGGCTCTTTCTTTTTTCCTGGCGGATCGGCCCGAACATCCGCCCCATGCGGGAGAGCATAGTCGGCAATGTCGGAAGCGTGCTGTGGGTGGTGATGGGTACGCTCGCGATGGTCATGTTGATCGCATGCGCCAACGTGGCGAATCTTCTGCTGGTGCGCGTAGACGCGCGGCGATCCGAACTTGCCGTGCGAGCGGCTCTGGGCGCGGGTTGGGTCCGGATTGTGCGCCAGCTTCTGATTGAGAGCCTTCTGCTGGGCGCCGCCGGCGGCGCGCTGGGCCTCGTCATTGCATACGGAGGATTGCGGCTGCTGGTCCGCAACGGACCTTCCAACCTTCCGCGCCTGAGCGAGATCGGACTGGACGCCTACGCTCTGGCTTTCACCGCGATTGTGTCGCTTGTTTCCGGCCTGTTCTTCGGTCTCATTCCGGCGTTGCGCTACGCGGGGCCGGGCGCTTCCATCGCCGTTCGGGGCAACGCACGGACGATGAGCCGTAGCCATCGCGCAGGAGACACGCTCGTGGTGGTACAGGTATCTCTTGCGCTGGTGCTCCTGATCTGTTCCGGTCTGATGATTCGAACCTTTCAGGCGATGCGCAGTGTTCGCCCCGGCTTCGAACACCCTGATGCTGTGCAGACGTTTCGTGTGGTTGTCCCGCAAATGCTGGTCCCGAAAGACGAAGAAGCAACACGAATAGAGCAGGCGATCGCTGAGAATGTAGCCGCGATCCCCGGAGTGACTTCGGTAGGGTTTGCGAGCGCGCTGCCGATGGATGGCGCGCCTCCCAATTGGGACGGAATCCTCAGGGAAGGCCAGAGCTACCACCAGGGAGCTCGTCCGCCCATGCGCCTCTACGTGAATGTGTCGCCCGGGTTGTTCGGCTCGCTCGGCACGACACTGAAAGCCGGGCGTGACCTTACCTGGACCGACATCTACGGCGGCCGCAAGGTCGTGCTCGTTTCTGAAAACCTGGCTCGCGAGCTGTGGGGGTCGGCCCAGGGGGCCGTCGGCAAGCGTGTCCGCGCCAACGATATCGACATCTGGCGCGAGGTTCTGGGCGTGGTGGAAAACGTGCGGTACGGTAGCCCTCAGGAGCCGTCGCCGGCGGTCGTTTACTGGCCCGTCTTCGGGCAACTGCACTATGCGCCGATCACGGTGGCGACCAGGGCTGTGGCGTTTACGGTTCGGACCGATCGCGCGGGAACCGGGCCGCTCCTGAACGAAATTCGCCAGGCAGTGTGGTCGGTGAATGCCGCGCTGGCAGTGGCGAATCCGGAAACGATGCGCGAAACGGTGGACCGCTCCATGGCCCGCACATCTTTCACGCTCGTAATGCTGGGCATCGCCGGAGCGATGGCGCTGCTCCTTGGCCTGATCGGAATCTACGGCGTGATCGCGTACGCCGTATCTCAGCGAACGCGCGAGATCGGCATCCGCTTCGCCCTTGGCGCCCGGCCTGCGGACGTCCGGCAGATGTTTGTCCGCCACGGCCTGGGCCTTTGTGCGATAGGAATTATGATCGGCACAGGCACTGCCGCAGCCCTGACACGCGTGATGAAATCGCTGCTGTTCGGCGTGGCTCCGCTGGACCCAGTGACGTTCGTGGTTGTGCCTGTCACGCTGTTGGTTGCCGCGCTGGCCGCGTCATATCTGCCCGCGAGGAGGGTGTCGGCAGTCGACCCGGTGAGGTGCATGAGGGCTGAATAGCGCTGACGCGGGCACGCCGTGGCCATGTTATTTCCCTGGCAGAGCGAAGGCGACATAGGCGCCGTGGATTGGCGACTTAGTCCGCGGCGTCAGTCCTGCCTGCGCCGCGGCGCAAAACACAATATACTCGCGGCCGGCCACTTCGTAGACCGCGGGCATCCCTTCGAGCGCAGCGTCGAGCTGATGTTCCCACAGCACACGCCCCGTGTCTGTGTCGATGGCGCGAGCTTTGCGATCGCGCGTGCCAGTGAAGATCAGGCCTCCCGCCGTCACCACCGGTCCGACTTTGGGGAAATGCGCGCCGGTGTTGTCGGTCCCTTTCGCCGCCAGCTCGGGCACAACCCCCAGCGGGATCTTCCATTTGATGGTCCCCTGGTTGAGGTCGTATGCAGTCAAAGAGGTCCACGGCGGGGCGATGGGAGAAAGCCCGTTGCTCGCGATCATGAAACCGAAGCCGCTATAGTAGCGTTCCGCGGGCGCGAGTGCGAGTAACTTATCGGCTTCGGGATCGGGAGCGAGCTTGAGCAACGCCGGAAGATCCTTCGAAACCACGAACAGGCTTCCGCTGGCCGGGTCAACGGCAGCGCCGCCCCAGTTTGCTCCGCCGTTGTTGCCGGGCATTTCGATGGTGGGCCGGCGGCCTGGCGGCGTATAGAGCCCTTCATTCCGTGCGCTCAGTATTTCATCGCGAAACTTCGCGCGATCTTCAGGACTCAGGAACGGGCTCAGATCGTCGGTGGTGAATTTCTGGCGTGCAAAGGGAGGCGGCTGAGTTGGAAACGGCTGCGTCGGCCAGGTCTCTTCACCCGGCATATCCGAACGCGGCACGGGCCGTTCTTCAACCGGCCACAGCGGCGCGCCGGTGACGCGGTCGAATACCCACACAAAACCCTGCTTGGTAACCTGAGCCACCACGTCCACGGATTTGCCGTCATGCCGAACCGTGAGAACTTTCGGAGCCGTGGCATTGTCGTAATCCCAGATGTCGTGATGGACCATCTGGAAGTGCCAGAGGCGTCTGCCGGTTCGGGCGTCGAGCGCCAGCAGGCAATCAGCAAAGAGGTCGGCGCCCGCACGATCGGCCCCGTAAAAATTGTATTTCGCGCTAGCGGTGGGGATGTACACGATGCCGCGCTTCGCATCCAGCGAAAGCTCGCTCCAGGCGTTTGCGCCACCGACTCGCTTCCATGCATCCCTCGGCCAGGTGTCGTAGCCCAACTCACCCGGCCGCGGGATGGTGTGAAACGTCCAGACCAGCCGACCAGTGCGCACATCGAAGGCGCGAATATCGCCCGGAGCCGAGCCATAACCCTGATTCGTGGCCGAGCCGAGAATCAGCAAATCGCCGAACACGCGGCCGGGCGACGTACTTTGCACCAGCCTCAGTGTTCGCGGATTGCGGTCGAGCCCCTGTTTGAGATCCACAGCGCCGTGATCGCCGAAGGACAGGATGGAGCGGCCGGTACGGGCATCAATTGCGCGCAGAAAATGATTGCTGGCATAGAGCAGCCGCCGGTCGGACCGGTCGGCGCTCTCCCAGTAATTGATTCCGCGGTCGGTGATGATTTCTGTCCCCGGGTCGGCGGGATGCGTCCAGATCTCTTTACCCGTAGCCGCGTCAAGCGCGATGATCGAGTCATTCCGCGCGAGCACATAAATGATGCCACCGACGACGAGAGGATTGAAGAAGTACTCCTTGTCGTCGCCGGTCGGATACGACCACGCCACCTCGAGCCGCTTCACGTTCGAACGGTCGATCTGGTGCAGAGAGGAATACTGCGCGGCATCAGAGGCGCCGGCATAATCGCTCCACGTTGCGTGATCCTGCGCGGCGAGCGGCAGGGCCACAACAAAGAGTAGCCACGCACAGCGGCGTGACCCGGTGCAAAAGGGCATGAACCTATTCTGACGGTCAGGATTGGGGAAATGGAACCAGTGAAACTGACCCGCTACCCAAAATCGGTTTCACCCACGATGTGAGAAGGACGGCCGCAAAGCGCGCGCGAAGCCTGCATTCCCGACATGACCGCCGCCTCCACACACCCGGTGTTCAGGCCGTTGCGCGTCCAGTCTCCTGCCAGTACGAGATTCGAGTAACCCGAATCGCCCGACGGAATGCGATACGGCAAGGTTCCCGCGAGCGAGAGCGCGAATCGTTCGCTCGGCTCATAGTTGGCGCGGAAGAACTGCGCCCTGAGTCGGCTCTCGCCATGTTCCGCGCTCGAATCGACGAGGACATCCCAGCGCGGCGCCCCCTGCTGGTCGACGAACTTCGGCCAGCACAGAGTGACGGCGCTCGCAAGAAACGACCGCGCCCCTGCGAACACGGCCTGTAGCTGCCGCTTCGGGAAGTCCGGATCGTCGAGTGGTATGCCCTCATCCTTCATCGCGTTGCAGAAATACGCGATCTGGCCGATCGGCGTGGTCCAGCACTCGCGAGGAATCAGGTGGCTCATATCGGCGTAGGTGTCATGCGGCTCGACGTAACCGGAGATCATGGCTGTATCCATGAGATTCGTGGTCCCGGACCAGCCCAGCTCGGTGGCCGACTCATTCAACCAAAGCTGGAACGCCTGGGTGGGCACGGTTTTTACGCGGTCCGTCATGTCCTGCCATTTCTGGTTTCCCCGGACGAGGCCGGCGGCGGCGAACGGCAGAGCGCCGAGCGAGATGCCCATCACCACCACATCGAAATCGGCGCCGGCGCGGAGCACCAGGTCGCCTCCGTAATTGGCGGCTGTCCAGTACGATTCCAGATCGATGCCCGAGGCTTCCAATTCCGCGCCGTTTTCGATCTGGTCCCACAACGGCCGATTCGGCCAGCAGGGGAGCCCTTTGACATCCACCAGCGGCTCATAGGAATCGTGCAGAAGCTTAACCTGGCGCGTGATTCGAATCTCCGCGACTGAGCCGCCCGGCTCCGGAATAACATCGTCCACCTTGTGAAAGAACCGGAAGCTGACGCCGCGGTTTCGGAGCGCCTTGTAGAACGGCCCGAAGACGATATCGCCCATGCCGCCCTGCATCTTCCACATCACCGACCCGGGATGATCGCAGGTGAGGCGCAGCACAGCGCGCAAAGCGGTCCCGGCCGCCCAGTTCGGCCGCGCGGGATCGCCATTCTCGTAGGCGAAGGCGCTGTCGCTGAACGAACGGATCAGATCATTGTCCGGATTGCCGCCATGCCGCGCAATCCAGTCGCTCAGCGTCCAACCGTCGATGCTGTCGAAGCCTTTCACGATTACGTCGTCGGCGAGGAGGCCTCGCGCAACAGCCCCAAAGAAATCGAGCGTTGTGCCAAGGCGCCGGTAGAAGTCATTCTTATCGAGCTCATTCTCGAGCGCCTGCCACGCGCAGGAAGCAAACATCTCGAGAAGATGCAGCACGGCCGCAACATCGGCCTCGCAGGTTTGAACCGCTTTCGCGGGAATGGTCTCGGCAAGCCGAAGCGCCAGATGCAAAGGGGTAGCGCAGGCGGCCCGCGTTCCGTCGGTGAGAGCCTGCTTCACGCGCTCGCGGACTTTTGTTTCAATCGGCCACGCGGCTTTTTGTTCCGCCGACGTCGCCTTCACGCCGAAATGGGGCGCGCTTTCCCATTCGTCCACCAGAAACTTCAGCACGTCAAGGATGAAATGCCAGGGCTCCTTTTCGAAGGGACAGACGGCCGGATCGCCTTCGGGATCGTAGCCCCAGTCACGCGTCCACACGTCCCAGCCGGACGGAAGCCGCTCGGCAACTGAGATCGCCGTTTGCGGCTTGAATGCATCGCGCCAGGTCTGTACGGGAGACCCGGGAGAGAGATTGTATCGTTGGCATTCCGCATAAGCCTCCTGCATCATGCGAAATGCGTTGTGGTAGAAACCCATCCACATGTGGAGGCCGTGCTCCTCGATGCGGCTGGCTGTTTCGAGATTCCGGCCGCTCGCCCCCTTGCCGCCCAGGCGCCAACCCATCTGGTAAACAGTGATGTCCCAGTCCGCCTGCCAGCCGTCATAATTCGAGAGACTCCAGGCGGCGCTCATGGCCCCGACTCCGCCGCCCAGAATTGCAACTTTGCGTTTCGGCATGATGGCCTCTCCAGTGGCGCACGCTTCAGCGTGCTGGTGCGAGCTTCAGCTCGCGCTGCCTGTCAACGACTTACGTGCAGGCGAAAACGCCTGCTCTACTTCCGACCGAGAACAGTAGAGCAGGCCTTCGGCCTGCATCCCGGGGTCTCATCCATGTTCCACCCGCGTCCGCGCGGGCGTCTTCGCTGAAGCGTGCGCAAACTGGTCCCCAGCTAATCTCTCTCCGCGCAGAACAGCGCGTATCCCAGCAGCCCGGCGTCATACAGCGGCTTCTGCACTTCTGTTCCCTCCAGGCTTTGCAGAATCGCGTCCGGCACAACGCGCAGCCGGCGCAGCATCCGCAGATTTTTGAACACACGGTGACGGCGGTCAATGTCCAGTACGGAAGGCGCAATGAATGGACTCTGGTCGGCAAAACGGACGTTTCGAAACCCCGTCTCCGCCAGCGCCCGCAGGATGTCGTCCGCGGTGTTCCACCCGCGCATGCTGAACCCGTTGCAAAAACCATTGGCGAGACGCTGCTCGGCGGCGGTGACCGGTCTGCGCCGAAGAATTCCATCGAGCATCACCAGGCGGCCGCGGGGTTTCAGAATGCGGCGCAGTTCCCGAAACAAAGTGGCCGGCTGCGGATAGGCGTAGCAAAAACTCTCGATGCCAAACACGTGATCGAAGCAATTGTCGGCAAACGCCGTCCGGTGATAATCCATGCAATGGAACTGGACCCTGCCGCCGAGGCCGTGAGACGCGACGTAGCGCCGGGCTCGCTTGGCTTGCGCCGGTGAGGCGGTGATGCCGGTAAATCGGGCTGCGCTGTTGAGCGCCAGCCATCGCGACGCCCCGCCGACGCCGCACCCGGCATCGAGGATATGTTCACCAGGGGACGGCTGAAGCCGGCTCAGAACGATTCGATATGGCTCCAGAAGGGCGTCCGCTCTCGCCATGTGGGGACGCGGCCAGATGCCGTAATGAACGGCGAGACTGGTCCGGTCGGAGTAAAACGTGCGATACCAGAACTGCGAAACGTCGTAATAACGGCCTACCGCGCGGACGTCGGCATGGCTTTCAACTATTGGGATATCGATGGTTGGATTGTCAGACAGCAGCACTGAGCGCTCCTGGTCCAAAAGATCATACCAGCTTTGTAGTGCCGCAGCGAATCCCGTCATGACCTTGCTATACTCGGCGCCAAAAGCATGCAGTTCTCTCGTCGCCGCCTGCTGAAGCTTGTCGCAGCCGGCGGAATCATTCCGGTCCGCGCGTCCAACGGGCCGATCTTCGAAGCCGTGTCCGCGAGCCGCAGCAGAATTACGTGGGTCCACAACAATGCGAGGTCAACCGAACATTGGCTTCCTGAATCCATGTGCTCCGGCTGCGCGTTCCTCGATTACGACAACGACGGCTGGATGGACATTTTCCTCGTAAACACGGGGCGAACCGATTTCTTCCATCCCGCGAATTCGCCACGAAACGCGCTCTATCACAACAATCGCGACGGCACGTTCACCGATGTGACGGAGCGCGCGGGCCTCGACAGCGGCAGATGGGGCGAGGGCGCAGCCGTGGGCGATTTCGACGGCGATGGCTATCCCGACATCTACCTGACCTGCTATGGCGGCAACATCCTGTATCGCAACAACGGCGACGGCACATTTACCGATGTCACGAAGCGCGCCGGACTGGCAGGCTCAGGCTGGTCCACCTCAGCCGTATGGTTCGACTACGATAACGACGGCCGCCTCGATCTTTTCGTCTGCAATTTCGTCGAGTACAGCGCGACGGACAGCAACACGTGCGGCAACAACCAGTTGCACAAGCACTATTACTGCATTCCACGTAATTTCGAAGGCCGGCTGAACGCGCTCTATCACAACAACGGAGACGGCACGTTCACTGAGGTGGGGCGCCTGACTGCGATCGGGAAAACGCGCGGGAAATCGCACGGCGTCGTCGCGACGGACATCAATAACGATGGGCTGATGGATCTCTGGGTATCCAACGACACGGTTGCGAATTTCCTGTACGTGAACCGCGGCGGCGGTAAGTTCGACGAAGTTGCGTTCCCCGCGGGCGTGGCTTACGGCGACAACGGTGAGCCGCGCTCGGGAATGGGAGTGGATTCCGCCGACTACGACAACGACGGCCGCATGGATCTGTTCGTTACCAACATCGACCGCGAGCGTTTTTCCCTTTATCACAACGACGGCGATGAGACGTTCACAGACCAGGCGGACAGGACGGGAATTGGCCGGGCGACGCAGTACCTCAGCGGCTGGGGCGTAAAGTTCTTCGATTACGACAACGACGGGAACCTCGATCTGTTTCTGGCCAACGGGCATCCGGACGACATGGTGGAGGAGTACTCGGCGGCGGTGACGTGGGCCGAGCCTATGCTGCTGTTTCACAACAGCGGCTCCGGCTGGACGAACGTCAGCGCGGGCGCGGGACGCGCATTTCAGACGGCATGGGCGGCGCGCGGGATGGCCATCGGCGATTTTGATAACGATGGCGGAATCGACGTGCTCATCAATAATAATGGCGGCGCGCCTCTGCTGCTGCACAACGAGGCCGGCCGGCGAAACAACTGGCTGGGACTGAAACTGGCGGGCACACGGGCGAACAGCGATGCCGTGGGCGCGCGCGTCACATGGTCCTTCAATGGAACCACGCGATCGCGTCTGAAGACCAACGGCGGGAGCTACCTCTCCTCACACGATCCGCGCATGGTGCTGGGCGTGGGCCAGGCGAAGAAGATCGACTGGCTCGAGATCCGTTGGCCGAAGCCATCGGACCGCGTGGATCGCTTCACGCAATTGCCGCTTAACAGGTACATCACGATTGTGGAAGGCCAGGGCATCGCGCCGTCGAGATGACCCCTGTCCCACCTCCGTTCGCAAATGCCTGTAAGGACAGAGGTGGCGCAGGCGGTTTCGCCTGCGTCCGCGGGCGTCGATACTTCTGCCACGTGCTGCTACCGCCCGTTGGCGCTGACGCGTGAGAGCACCGGCACCGCGCCGAAGCGGCGCTCACGCGAATGGAACTCGGCGACAGCCGCCTCGAGACCCGCGGCGCTGAAGTCCGGCCATCGCGTCGGAGTAAAGTAAAGCTCGGCGTAGGCGCATTCCCATAACAGGAAGTCGCTCAGCCGCTGCTCGCCGCCGGTGCGGATCAGCAGGTCCACCTCTTGTGAGCCGAGCAGCGCATCGAACTGTTCGCGGGTTCCGCCGGGACCGAGGCGTCGCGCGGCGTCGAGAATGGAATCGCGCGAGGAATAATCCACGGCCACGCGCAGGTGCAGCCGCCGGCCTTTGGACGTCACCATCTCGCACTCTTCGATGGCCGGCAGCAGCAGCGCCGGCAGCCGGTCACGCCGCCCCACGATGCTCACCCGAACGCTGTTCTGAACCAGACGCGTCTGCTCGCGGCGGAGATACGTGCGGAACATGCGCATCAGCGCGCCGACTTCGTCGCTCGGCCTCTTCCAGTTGTCGGAAGAGAACGCATACACAGTGAGCGTCTCGATACCGCAGTCCGGCGCGGCCTCCACAACCCGGCGCAGCGCGTCGGCTCCCGAGCGATGCCCGGCTACGCGCGGCAGGCCCCGGCTCCTGGCCCAGCGGCCATTTCCGTCCATGATGATGCCCACGTGCAACAGACGTGGGCGCTCCGCAGACACAGTATTCTCCAATCCTTCCTCCGGAATCAAAATGCAACCAATTTTCTAATGCTCGCGCATGGCCCGGACGAGCGCTTCCATATGATCGATATACTTCCCCAGCGCTTTCTTCCCGGTCTCCGTCAGCGCGTACTCGGTTCGCGGCACCCTGCCCTCAAACGACTTTTTGCAGCGGATATAATCCGCCTCCTCGAGCTTGCGTGCGTGAACGCTCAGGTTGCCGTCGGTGGTCTGGAGCAGCGACTTCAGCTGATTGAAGGTGAGGGACTGATTCGCCGCCAGAGCGCTGACAATCGCCAGGCGCACGCGCTCGTGAATCAGACGGTCGAAATCCGGTACCGCGGGAGCGGCTATACCTGCCGGCGAACGCAGCCCCCGGGGCGCTGCGTCTTTTCTTGCTGCGTTTGATTTAGCCACCGAACCTCCTGGCGATAATCAGCCCGAAGATGATGTGCAGGGTCCCGAAACCGGCTCCCAGCAGGATATTGCCCATCGGCAACGGGCAGAACAAAGCGACGGCGCCCAGCAACATGAAACAAACGCCCATCACCGGAATTACACGAACAGAGTAAGCCCCTCCGGTTACCACGCCGGTACCGTAGAGAAGGAGCCAGGTGCCCGGGATGGCTGCGCCAATTCCGGCGCGGTAAAGCACCACAGTCAGCAGCGCGCCCACCAGCAGGGGAGGAGCGAAGCTGAGCGCGAACCGGCGGGCCGGCGGCGTGAACAGCGGCTCTCCCGTGGCTTCGGCCTTTTCCTTCATGGCCAGCGTCCCGATGCCGATGGCCAGCATACCTTCCATCAACCAGGTGATGAGCCACAGGTCAACCGTACGCTGCAGAGCGGCCACGAAGGCAGCCGCAATCGCCGTCAGGCCGATGATGCAGCCGCCCCAGCCCGGCACCGCGGTGAATGCGCCTGCGCGCTCCATCGTTTCGCGGATGAAGCGGAGGTTGTCCATGGCCCGGTTGTGCAGGCCGACGGGCTCCTCGGCTGCATGTCGAATGGGATGAACGGATGGCATCGGCTGTCCGGCTTTGCTGCCCCGCGGCAGCGTTCAGCGCTGGAAGAAACCAGTATAGCCGAAGTACTTTGCAAAGTAAAGTCGGAATCTGCGTGACCGCCATCGCGTGTCATACTCGTTGCATGCTTGAGCAGGACAAAGTCAATCGCGCAAAGCTCATCGGCTGGGCGATCGGCATTGCCGCGGTGGCAGTCGTGATTTTGTGGCGATTCGTCGTCCGCTGAGCCCGCTGGGCTACAACAGCCGGAAGTTGACTTCGATGGTGGCCGCAACGGCGACGGGATGGCCGTCCTTCATACCTGGGCGGAAACGCCATTTCTGGACCGCCTCGATGGCCTTCTGATCCAACCCGAGTCCAAGGGGTTTCCGAACCTGTATGTCTCGTGGATTTCCGTGCTCGTCCACGATGATGGCGAGCACCACGGTCCCCTGATACTTCGCCTTGCGCGCCTCCTCGGAGTAGTCGGGATCCACCTTGTAGAGGGCAACGGGAGCCGAGACGCCGCCGCCGATATGATAGACGCCGCCGCCCGTGTTGCCGCCTTCGCCCGGTCCGAACCCGCCGCCACGACCCGGTCCGACACCGCCGCCGGAACCCGAGCCGATTCCGCCACCCGAACCGGTACCGTTCGATAACGTACCGAACTTCGACAGCGGATCTCCATAGTTATTCGCCTGAATCTGAGGGAGGTGGGCGTCCGGCTGCGCGATGATGGTCGGCGTCATGGGCAGCTTCGGATGCTCGTTCAGGACCACCTCGGACGGTGGCACGAACTGCTTGTCGGCGATTTTCGGCAACTTGCCTTTGGCCGCGGGGAGCGGGGAACGGTTGCCGCCACCGCCGCCTCCAGCCATCGCCGACTTCTTCGGCGCGTTGTCGGGCAGGTAGGGGGCGAGGTTGGGATCGATAATGATGACTTCCTTCTTCACCGCGTCCTGAACCGATTTGTTGAGGCCGAGCGTGAAGATCAGCGCCACCACGCTCGCGTTGATCAGGAACGACACGAGCATCGATTTCTTCTGCTCGCCGCCGTACAAACCCCATATCTCCTTCACCTCAACGGGCTTGGACGTCACTTCCAGAGGCGGAAGCTCCTTCGGGTGGATCAGCTCGTTGATGTTTGCGAAGAAGGATTTATACCAGGGTTGCTCGAGCTCCACCAGAATGTGTTCAAGGTGTTCGATTTCCGGGTCCACCGGCGTTGTGGTCGGCGCGACTCCGGACCCTGGCGCTTCTGGAGAGGTCATACGCTCGTGTTCAGCAATCATAGTTCCCGATGTGTGGTTGCCCGTCTGTCCAAATGGTAGACGCAGCAATCTTCACCGGGTTGCAATCCATTGCTTATTCGGATTCTAGCACTTCCATGATTCCGTAGCCATGGTCCTATGAGAATTGGAATCATCGACGCCGCTTGCGCCACAGGTGTGTTCATGTTCGCCCATCCGCCGCAATCCGGATCAACAGCTTGCAAATGATAGCACGAGTGTGCTGCATTCGCGGTACCACTGGTTTGGACGAGGGTGAGGGAAATGGGAACTGCTGGAGGGGAGTTGGAGGGGCAGGTGCGCCGAGCCCCGCCCCCGGTTATCGTCAGACAACTGTGCGGCGCCCGAACAACAAGCTGACAACGAACACAACCAGGAAAATGAAGAAGAGGATCTTCGCAATTCCGGCTGCGCCGGCGGCGATCCCGCCGAAGCCGAAGATGGCCGCGATAATCGCGATCACCAGAAACACCCATGCGTACCAGAGCATCGTTCAACCTCCGGGCCGCATAAGTGCAAGCGGTCTGCCACGTCCGGGAGGCCCGTAGATTCAGAAACTTAGCACCAAATGCGGACTTTCCTGACCCTCACGGCAACAAAGCTGCGGGGAGGCAACCGGCAAAACTTGCATTACGCCAGTTGCTTCTTAACGGGCAATTCGCGAATACGCTTCCGCGTGGCCGCGAAGATGGCGTTGCAGATGGCCGGGGTCATGGGTGGCACGCCCGGTTCGCCAACGCCGGCCGGAGCGGCATCGCTGTCCACCAGGTGTACATAAGTAACGAACGGCGCCTGGTTAATTCGCGCAACCGGGTAGCTGTTGAAGTTCGACTGGCGTACGCGCCCGCCCGCGGCCGTGATCTCGCCCATCAGCGCCACGCTGGTCCCAAACACAGCCGCGCCCTCGAACTGAGCCCTCACGCGATCCGGGTTGATAACCCGTCCGGCGTCCACTGCAATGTCCACTCGGGGAATCCTGACCTCTCCGCTGTTGCCCACTTCCACCTCGACAACCGTGGCGACATAAGTAAGAAAGCTGCGGTGGGCCGCAATGCCCAGCGCGCGTCCATTTCCCGGCTTCATCGCTGCCCAACCCGATTTCTCCGCGACTGTCTCGATGACGTTCCGGAGTCGAGCCGTATCGAACGGGTATTTTGCGTCGGCGGGTGGCCCTTGCTTCATGCCCTCTTTCCGGAGATCTATAATCCTCGGGGACCCGATCAGCTCCAGCAGGTAATCCACGCGATCCCGTCCTGCGGCGGCAGCCAGTTCATCGGTGAACGACTGGACCCCGAACGCGTGATAGATATTGGACACCGAGCGCAGCCAGCCGATGCGCACGTGCGCCTTTGCCGGGCCGTTCTCCACGCGCAGATTCGCGATCGGGTACGGGATGTCGGTCCAGCCCATGCTCAGCTGAAACCCGCCGTACTCCTCATCCGGATTGTTCTGCATGGCGATGGGCGGGAAGACGCTGCGCTGCAGCCAGGCAGTGGGGAGGCCTTTCGCATCCACCGCCGCCTTCATATACATGCCGGCCGGCGAGTGGAAGTAATCGAACTGGATGTCGTCCTCGCGGCTCCAGACAATCTTCACCGGCTTGCCCACCTGCTTTGAAAGCACCGCCGCTTCGGCCACGTAGTCGGGTTTGGATTTCCGGCCGAACCCGCCTCCGAGCAAAGTGACGTGGCAGGTCACATCCCCCTTCGCTATGTTCAGCGCGCGCGCGACGGTGTCCTGGACGGCCTGCGGATTCTGCGTGTTCGCCCAGGTCACCACCTTGCCGTCTTTGAACTCGGCAACGGCCGCGGGCGGTTCCATCGCGGCGTGAGCCAGCATGGGCGTATAGTAAGAGGCTTCGTGGATGCTGCCGCCCTTTACGAACTCGGCGTCCACGTTTCCCGTTTCTCTGGCCACGCGGCCGGGCTTCTGGGCCGTTTCGAGCAGTTCGGTTTTGTACGCGGCCGAATCGTAGCTGCTGTGGCCGCTGGCGGTCCACTCGAGTTTCAACTTTTTGCGGCCCTGAATAGCGGCCCACGAATTGTCGGCGATGACGGCGGCCCCGCCCAGCGGTTTGAATCCGAGCGGCGGCGTGGCGGCCGGTAGTTCGATGACGTTCTGCACGCCGCGCACCTGTTTCGCGGCGGAATCGTCGCAGCTCTGGAGAGCGCTCCCCATCACCGGCGGGCGCTCGATGGATGCGTAGACCATGCCGGGGACCTGGACGTCGATGCCGAACTGACCCTTGCCGGTGACCAGATGCTTCAGGTCGGTGACCGGTATATCTTTGCCGATGTAACGGAACTCTTTCGGCGTCTTGAAGCGGACCGCGTTCGGCTCGGGCGCGGTAGCGGCGCTGGCGAGCGGTGCAAGGTCGCCGTAGGGAATGCTGCGGCCCGTCATCGCGTGTACGACGAAGCTATTGCGCCCGTGGCACTCCTCTTCCGGCACTCCCCACTTCGCTGCGGCGGCGTGTTCGAGCATGGTCCTCGCGCCGGCTCCCGCGGCTCGCATGGCGTCGTAGAAATCGCGCACGGAGCAGGAGCCGTCGGTATTTTGAGATCCGTACTTAACGTCGCCGTCGGCCTGAACGATGGTGACTCGATTCCAGTCCGCTTCCAGTTCGTCAGCCACGATCATGGGAAGGCAGGTTCTCGCGCCGGTGCCCATTTCCGAGCGATGAGCAATGATCTTCACGGCGCCGTCCGGCTCGATGCCCAGGTAAACGCTGGGCTGCCAGATCTTCGTGTCGCCCGGCGTCGCCCCCTGCTGCGCGAGCGCGCGAGAGGACAGCAGAGGCGCGCCGATCACCAGAGCTCCGGCCGAGAAAAACTGCGCGAGAAAACCGCGCCGGGAAACGTCCACGCGCTCGGTCATGACTTCACCCCCGCGGCCTGCTTAATAGCCTGACGAATGCGTTGATACGTGCCGCACCGGCAGATGTTGCCCTGCATCCCGGAATCGATCTCGCTGTCGGTGGGCTTCGGATTCTTCTTCAGCAACGCCGCTGCCTGCATGATCTGGCCGCTCTGACAGTATCCGCATTGCGGCACATTCAGCGCTTCCCACGATTTCTGCAGCGGATGGTCGCCGTAGGGCGACAGGCCCTCGATGGTGGTCACCTTCTTGCCGGCAACCGCCTTCAGCGGCGTGAGACAACTGCGGGCCGCCTCGCCATCGATGTGCACCGTACAGGCGCCGCAGAGGCCCATGCCACAACCGTATTTGGTCCCCGTGAGGCGCACGTCATCGCGCAGGAACCAGAGCAGCGGCATGTCCGGGTCGCCGTCGAACTGCGTTGTTTTCCCGTTGAGGTTGAACCTGATCATGTCTTGCCGCCTTTCATCTTTTTCGTCCGGACAGGGTGTCGGTGGCCCGGGCGGATCGCTCGGCTGGAGGGCGCCGCCGCCGTCAGGACCACGCCAAAGTGGCCGAGCAGCGCTCCCGCCGGAATCTGCAGCGTGCCGTTGCCGATTGTGTAGGTCGTTCCCGTCAGCCGATCCGTTAACGTCGTCCCGTCGGGGATGCTCAGTTGGTACGCCGGGACAGAAGCGGCATGTCCGGCGGTGTCGTTGTTCAGCACCATGATCGCCCAGCCGTTCGCATCCCACCGCCCGAAGCTGTACAGCTTGTTCGAGTCGTCAATCAGAAGCGTCCTGAAAGATCCATCCCGAAAGGCGCTCACCTGTTTACGCGCCGCGATCAGGGTCTTATAAAGCGTCAGCAGATTCTGATTCCACGTAGTGCTGTCCCAATTGAACGTTCGCCGGTTGTCCGGATCGTTGTCGCCCGTCAGCCCGACTTCGTCGCCATAGTAGATGGAAGGCGCTCCCACGTAAGTCATCTGAAAGATGATGGCCAGTTTCATCTTCCATTCGTCGCCGCCGGCGCGCCACAGGAAGCGCGCGGTATCATGCGTACTCAGCGAATTCATCATGGCCAGCTGCGCCGGCCTGGGATAGTCCGACTGTGTGCCTCGCAGCCACTGATCGAAACTGGTGACGCTCAGGCATTGCCCGGCCTCCGCTGGTTCGTGATGGACGTTCTGGCAGTCGATCCACTTCGACACGGGAATGTTGAATCCGTTGTAGTTCATTACCGCATCCCATTCCCGGCCGTTCATCCACGCGTTTGCATTCTGCCACTGCTCACCAAGCATCAGCGCCTCGGGATTGACGCCCTTCACATACGGGCGAATCTCCTGCCAGATGGCGTGATCGTCGCTGCCCCCGCAACTGGCGGGATCGGGCTGGCTGGTAATGGTTGCCAGGTTATCGGCCACGTCATAGCGCCAACCGTCGGCGCCGTAGGGAGGCTTCAGATAAGTCTGCATCACCGAGCCAGGGCTACGGTAGATGTCGTCGCGCAGCGTCGAAGAGCCGTAATTCAACTTGACGAGGCTCGTATAAACGCCCCACTGGCAATAAGACGCCGGCCAGTTCAGAAAAACATAGCGGTCGAACCAGACGCTGCCGGTGCTCTCCGCCGCGCCATCGGTATCGTACAAATGCTGCTGGTCGAACCATCGATGAAACGTGCTGGTGTGATTGAAGACGCCGTCCAGCAATACCGCCATGCGCGTGTTGCCGCTGGTATGCGCCGCAGCGATCAGTTTCTCCAGATCGGCATTGGATCCGAAGTGCGGGTCGACGACGGTGTAGTCCTGCGTGTCATATTTATGATTGCTAGGCGATTGAAAGACCGGATTCAGGTACAGCGCTGTGACGCCCAGCGTTCCTTTCAGGTAAGGATCGATCTTCGCCGTGATGCCGGCGAGGTCGCCGCCGAAGAAGTCGTCGCCGAAACCCGGATTCTCGGGCAGATCGGACCAGGAGCCGTGCTGGTAAGCGCAGCGGCCGAAATAGACATAACTGCCATCGGGGCACTGACCATTCGATGGGAGCACCGGCGTGCTGGATGTGAACGCCAGATTGTTGGTAGCATCGCCGTCGTTGAAGCGATCCGGGAAGACCTGATAATAAATGGCGTCTTTGGCCCACTGCGGCGTGTGAAAACCGGGAACGATCCAGAAATCCTGGGCGGAGGGCTCGGCGGACGTAATGCCGCCCGAGTTCAGCCACGCCGTGGCGGTTCCATCGTTGATCTGGAAGCGGTAATACTTGAGAGACGCGGAAGCCGGCGCCGTGCCCTGCCAGAAATCGAACCTGCCAGTTGCATCGCCGCCGGTTCGGCTCATGGGAATCCAGTGGAAGGAGTTGTCGGCCGTGTCGAAGTACTTGATGTTTGCGGAGGTGATGTCACCCGTGAACACGCGCAGCGTCAGGACCACCGGCGTCGCGCTGTCCGGTTCCGTCGGCTGCATGTAGAGCGGCCCCTGATCCGAGAACAGGCCATCCCATTCGACATTGTTGTCGTGGCTGGCGGCGCGGGCCAGCGCCGCCGTCAACAGAATGATGAGGTAATAACTGAACCGTCGCACCGCAGTCACCTCCGGACCAGCCTCACTGCCTGGTGAGCTGCTGAGGTTACCAGATTAACTCTTGACGGGGATGATCGGGGGCACGGTCTGGCGGTTCGGCTTCAATACCCGCAGTGCTAAAGTCGGAGGTATGAAGTACCCGGTCGCTTTGATCCCAACCGAAGAGGGCTACAGCGTTTGCTGTCCAGGTCTGCCGGGTTGCTGGTCGCAGGGGGCCACCGAAGAAGAGGCTCTGGCCAACATCAGGGATGCCATCCGAGAGTATCTCGATGTCGCCAGACAATTGGCCGGTCAACAGAACCTGAGGGAAGTGGAAATCCCGGCGTAGTACATGCCGAAAATTCCCGGCATCGCGCATCTTCGAGCGGTCAAGGCACTCGAGAGAGCCGGATTCCGGGTCGCAAGACAGAGCAGGCACATCGTCATGACCGACGGCGTCCGGATCGTTCCATTCCGAGGCACGACCCCGTCGACGCGCTCACAATGGGCGGTATCGTGCGCGACGCTGGCCTTACACCCGAACAGTTCCGTCAGCTCCTCTGAACCGTTCCCGCTCTTATCGCCATGAGACCACGCAGAGCGTGAGCCGCGTCTCGCCATCCCGAGCCAGGCAGCGATTCTGCTCAGGGGCGACCTGTTTCCCGATCATTCTGCAGGGGTTTTGCCGTGTTCTTCTGACGCGCAAGTCGTTAGAATCTGGTGCGCCTGGAGGGGCCCGAAACCCCGGCCTGTTGGTTCGAAGCCGGTGAGCTACGGGGCAATGGCCGAGCTGCAGTGATGATCGGCGTTGCGCATCACCACAGATTTCATCACGCGACCGCCTGGAGGCCATTTTTTGCGACGAGAGAAAGCAGTTTCAGTGATGGCCCTTGCGGACGCTTTTCCCCGCGTTCCCACCGGCTCACAAGTCCCGTGGTGACATTGAGATAGCGGGCGAACACCGCTTGGCTGGCACCTTCGCGCAAGCGGAGCGCGCGGATTTCTTTCGGCTTGAGGGGACGGACGGGCGTGAGGCACAACTCATCGAAGTCCCGCATCTTGCGCTTGGCCATGACCCCGGCCGCATGCAGAGCTTCGGCGGTCGCGTGGATCGATGGCATCAAGGCACTACGATACTATTTCATCGCACTTCAACTCCGCAGCACTCCCGCCGCTGCGATGCCCTTAAGCGTCTTGTCGTCGTAAGCCAACAGTTCGGCGGGGAGTTTCTTCAGGGCGACCAGTTCGTCATTCCCGATGTTATCCTTTTCGTTCTTCGCGAACCGTGAAGAAAGAGAGGCTGCCCCACAGCTGGCTCTCATTTGAGAGCTGTAACGCTCTATAATGAGAGTATGGTGGAACCGCAAAGAGTCGCCGGCGTGCTCGGGCTCAGGCGCGAGGTGCGTAGCGCCCCCGACCTGATTCGCGCGGTCGAATCCGGCCTCCCCCGGCTCTCACTTCGGCGAATCGTCCGCCGGGTGTTTCCCGCGGGCGAGGGCGCCCGGTTCCTGCGGCAGGTAATCCCGGAAGCAACTTACCACCGCAGCGGACCGCTTTCGCGTCTGTACAGCGAGCGCGCCGAGCGCCTGGCCCGCGTGGTTGCGTTTGCCGAGGACGTTTTCGGCGATGACGCACTGGCTCATGAATGGCTGCGTGCCCCGCACCCGGAACTCGAGGGCCGAACGCCGATCGAATACGCCATCTCCGAAGTGGGCGCCCGCGAGGTGGAACTGGTTCTCAACAGGATCCTGTATGGCCTTCCCGTCTGACCGCGGCCTGCGCGCTTACCGCATTGCCAGTTCGCGTTTTCCGGTATTCGATGGCGAAGGCGCCAGCCGATTCGGCGGCCGTTGGACCTCGCCCGGATGCCGCGTCATCTACGCCGCGCGATGCTACTCTGGCGCGCTGCTCGAGGCGCTCGTCCATCTCGCGTTCCGCGGCATACCGCGCGATTACATCTGGATCGGAATTGAAGCCGCAGACGACGTTTCCGTCGATGAGGTGACGTCTAGTCAGCTCGATTTCAGGAATCCGTCCGCCTGCCGCGAGTTCGGCGACCGCTGGTACCGCGAGCGCCGCACTGCGGTGCTGCTTGTCCCCTCGATACCCTCCGACGGGCTCGATCAAAACGTCGTGATCAACCAGGAGCATCCCGACTTTGCGTTGCTCAGGGCCGGCAAGCCGAAACCGGTGATCTGGGATAGCCGCCTCTTCACTACGGCTGCACGGTAGCGGTGCGCTCCAGTTTGCCCCAGCCCACAAGGCGTCCCTTCATCGCGTACAGGATCGACTTGCCCAGCACGTAATACATCAACTGCCGGTAGTAAATGCGCTGGATGAAGAGCAGCGCCAGGTCCCACGCCGGCGTCCACTCCAGCAGGTAGGCCAGCGCCGCGGTCATTAACTCCACCACGAACAGGCCGAGATAGTACAACAGCACGATGCGCCAGTTCCCGACATACAGCGCCACCAGCATGGCGATCTCGGCGAACGGCGAGAGCACCGCCAGCACCACCTGGAAAAGCCAGACGCTGGGCAGCGCTATGAACGCCAGGTAGCCGTACGCCGGGTTGAACGTCGCGTCGCGATGCTTCCACACGGCCTGCAGCGTCCCGAACGCCCAGCGGAAGCGTTGTTTGGCCAGCGCGCTGGTGGTTTCCGGCGCTTCCGTCCACGCGACGGCCTCCTGCTCGTAGCGGATACCGTAACCCATGCGGCGCACCGCCAGCGTGAGGTCGGTATCCTCGGCCAGGGTGTCGTGGCCGAACCCGCCCAGCGTGACGATCGCGTCTTTGCGCCAGGCTCCTGCGGCTCCAGGCACCACGGTGATAGCGTTCAGCACGTCGAGCGCGCGGCGGTCCAGATTGAAGCCCATGATGTACTCGATGGACTGGAACCGCGTAATCAGCTTGCGCCGGTTTCCCACGCGCGCGTTGCCCGACACCGCGCCCACCTGTGGGTCCGAGAAATGCCGCACGAGTTTCGCGATGGAGCCTCGCCGGAAGATGGTGTCCGCATCCAGCGCCACCAGGATGTCGTAACGGGCATGCGAGATGCCGTTGTTCAGAGCCGCGGATTTGCCCGCATTGGGCTGCGTCACGATACGGACGCGGTCTTCATTCCCGAACTGCTCGTGCAGAACCGACAGCGTCCGGTCCTTCGAGCCGTCGTCCACCACCACGATTTCCAGATCCGCATAGCCGTTGTCGAGGATCGAGCGCACGGTCTTCTCGATCACCTTCTCCTCGTTGAACGCCGCGACGATTACCGACACGGGCGGGCAGTAATCCGGATCGAAGCGCCGCCGGCGATTTCGAATCTTCTCGAGGACAGCCAGCGCCCCGTAGACGAGCGAGCGCAGCACAGTCAGGTAAATGGCGACCAGGAACAGCAGCCCGACCACCTTCTTGAAATTGCCCTTGGTGACCAGCGCGCCGCCCTCGATGTTGGCCATGCGCATCTCTTCAGGCGACGGCACGGGCATCACCTGTGCGCGCGTTCTGCCCATGATCTGCTCGAGCGGCGCGAATTCGTAGCCTTTCGATCGCAGCAGGTCGATCAGCTTCGGCAGCGCTTCCACCGTCTGGGTACGGTCGCCGCCGGCATCGTGCAACAGGATCAGGTGATTGCTCTCGTTTTCGGCCAGGCTCTCATCCAGCTCCGTTACCACCTCGTCGATAATCTGCTGCGCGGTGCGGCCCTTCTCCCAGTCACGCGGGTCGATGCTTTCGGCAATGGTGGTGTAGCCCTGCTGCTGCGCCTCTTCGATAGGCACGATCTCTTCCGGCGTGGTGGGCTCGCTGTCGGCATTGTAGGGCGGACGGAACAGCGTGGTGCCGTGCTCCACCAGACGCTCGATGATGCGCTGCGTGGTGCTCAACTCGATGCGCACGTGCTCGGGCGACAGCTTCGCAATGTTCGGGTGATCGTAGGTGTGATTGCCCAGCGTGTGGCCTTCGCGGTACTCGCGCTGGATCAGACTGCCGTTCTCTTCCGCGTTCACGCCCACTACAAAGAACGTTGCGGGAACGTGCTTTTCCGAGAGAATGTTCAGCACCTGTGGCGTGTATTGCGGAGACGGCCCGTCATCGAAGGTCAGCGAGATCTGTTTCGGCTGCACGCCTCCCGACCGCTCGATCACGTAGTACGACGGGTACGACTGGTATTGCTCGTATAAGTCGCCTGAATCCTTGTCCAGCCAGACATTGCGCTGGCCATCATGCGGCGTGTCGATGATGCGCAGCACCTCGCCGTCGCCGTAGCGGACCGGAGAATCGGTCGAGGTCATCCGAAACAGCGGCCACGGGTTGAAATGCTGGTCGGGCCATTTCTGTGGCTGCAGCACGGTCCAGAGCCCGGGATCTTCGGCGCCCAGACGCCATACCGCGACCCCGCGATAACCATCGTCCGCGGTATCGAGCACCTCGTTCACCGCCGTGGTGGCGTCCAGAAACCAGATCTCGTGCTGGTTGTCTCCATCGTTGTAGCGCAGGACGGGGTTCTCGGTGTTGTCATCCCAGACGATCTTCGCCTTGTTCTCCTCGGCTGCGGCGATCACGTCGCTGAACTTCATTTCGGTGCCGCCGGTCCCGCCGATGATCCAGTCGTAGCCGTAGTTGCCGAAGCCGATCACGGTCTTGTCCTTCGGAACCTGCTTCAGCAGGGTTTCGAGCTGGTTGTAGAACCAGTCCTCGGAGGCGATGGGACCGGGCGTGCTCGACTGGTAGTGTTCGTCGTACACCATCGGAATGATGTAATCGTTGATTTCGCCCAGCCGCTTCAGGTCGAAGTTATCGTCGCCCACCGGCACTGCTTCGGTCAGGAGCAAACCGGCGGGATGCAGCTTCGCGCGCAGCGCCTCCATGAAGCGCACCATCGGCTCACGGTCTGTCTGCTTCAGCTCTTCAAAATCGATGCTGACGCCGGCGAACTTGTGCTCTGTGAGGTTGTTGTAGATGTTGTCGATGAGGTCCGCGCGGGCGCCCGGATCGGTAAGCACGCGATGGAGGTCGTTCGGCTTCCAGCCGTCGCGGTAATTATTGATCTCGGCCAGGATGGGCAGATGGGCATCGGCGCAGATGGTCACCACCGTCGGGTCGGTATTATCCTCCACGTCGCCCTTGCCATTCTGCAGCACCAGCCACTCGGGCACCAGGTGCGTCAGGTGCGAGATATTCATGCGCAGCGACGACATGCTGGCCTGATCCCAGTTCACGTAGTAGCCGAATACCAGCGGCTGGCCCTCGTGTGGCGGCGCTATGGTCTTCGGGTGGATCACGGGATTGCCGCCGTTGCGGATGTACCTGATCGGCCGCGATTGGTACGGCACGTTCTTCGAGACCTTCTGCCCGCGGATGATGGTGCGGACTTCGGAGAAGTTGGCGAGATGCTGCACTTGCGGCAGGCCCAGCGGGGCGAGCTGGGCGTTGCTGAAAATGCTCAGGGCGAGGATGACCAGAAAGACGGCCAGGCAGACGCCGGTAATGCCGAACGCCCGCCGGAAGCGGTTCCAGCGGCGGCCCGTCGGGTCGTAGAAGACGAACGAAGTTCCCATGTGGACAGAAGTGCGGCGCGGCGCGCCTCACTTATTGTAGATGTGACATAGCTACGGGCAGATACTCTCCGGCCGCTTAAAAGCGGTTAACGAAACCGTCTCCTGTGGGGCAGGCCATCGGTTTTTGTGGCCTGCCGGTGTCCAGGCAGCACAGTGCAGACCACGAAGACGATGGTCTGCCCCACCGGGAGCGGTCACGCCGCCAGGTTCCGTAACGTAACGTCGATGAGCTTCTGCGTGCCTGCCCACGGGTCGCCTGAACCCTCGAACTCCATCGAGAACCAGCCTTTGTACCCGGCCTGTTTGGGGATGGCGAAGGTCTTGTCCAGGTCGATTTTCAGGACCTTCGGACCGGCCGCCTCTTCGTCCTTGACGTGGCATACATCCCACGCATACGCGAACATGGCGGCGAGGGCCTTCAGGTTGTAGTCCTCATCCCCGAGCATGCGCGAATTGCAGAAATCCGGCAGCGCGCGCAGGTAGGGGTGGTTCATGCTCTTCAGGATGCCCGCCAGGAAGAACGGGTCCTCGCTGCGCGGGTCGTCATTCTCGAGGTTCACCACCACGCCCTTGAACGAGCTGTAATCGACGAGTTCGTTCAGCGATTCGGTCACTGCGGCCACGTCGGGCTTGGCCGGAACCGGCAGGATATGCGTGCGGATACTGGGGGCGTTCAGGGCCACCGCGACATCCACCCACTTCTTCGCGTTCGCGACTGCCTGCTTCCTGGCCTCAGCGCTCGGGTCCGCAAGGCTGGGCTTGACGGAGCAGGGGATATTCACGATATTCGATCCGGCCTTCGCCACCGCCTTATGCAGCGCGTCCAGGTAAGCCGGTTCGGTGGACTGGAAGTGGCTGTCCAGCGGCTCGATGTTATGGACATCGAAACGCCGGGCCACCTCGCTGGCGAAGTCGCGCAGATCCACGCCGCCCGGCCTGTTTATGACGGCTCGAAACGGGTAGGACGCGACTGAGATGCGCGCCTTCGCCGCAGTCGGGAATTTCATACCGGTCTGGCCGCGGAGCGGGCGCAGGGCGGCGAGGGCCGCAGCCCCCAGCAGGGTCCTTCTGGTCATGTGATCACGCACGCTCGTGTGATGCTCTGGCGGCCGCTGTTGTGTCGAACCGTATTAACCCTGCGGCGCCGGGACCAGGAAATGATACGTGATGCTGCCGATGTTCAGCGTAGCCGGATACACGGACGAGCCGGACAACCCGGACGGATACTCGAAGTTCAATTGATCGATGACCTCGCCCGGCGCGGCGCCGCAATAGTGAACGTGCGCCGCCTGGCCGCCGATGGTCAGCGTACACGTTTGGGTTGTTTTCGAGCCGGCGGACCATGGCACGCCGTCCGGCGACGAGGAGGCCTTCGGTCCGAAGCCGTTGCCCCACATAGTGCAGACGCCCTGCGTACAGCCGGTCACCCACACTGCCCCGGTGTTGTAATCCTTTATGAACATTGAGGGCGATGTGTTCGCCTCAATCATCACCGGCTCGACATTGCTGTCCACGCTGTTGCGAGTGACCTTTATGTTCACCGCTGGCCCGGGCGCGGTCTCCCAGGGGATCTGGAAATTGATTTGTGTGGGCGAGATGTAGGTGAGCGCGGCGGGCACGCCGTTCACGGACACGCTTACGCCGGCCACGGTGTTCGGGAATTTGCCGGCGGTCGTGTCGAACGGGTTCGGATACTTCTGGTCGGCCAGGTTCTCGCCGAACAGCGCCACGAGGCTGCCCGGCGCCATGGTGCCGAGATACGAGGCGGCGTTCTGCACGCGGCCGGGGTCGATGACCGGAGTCGTGCCGGAGATCGTGGTCGGCTGGTAATAACGGACGTAGTCCACCACCATGTCGGACGGAAAAACCGTGGTGGAATCGGGTTGACCCAGGAATGTGTTCGGGCCTCCGATCGCCTGATTCAGGATCAGGAAGAACGGATTATCGAACACCCATACGTCGTTTCCGGTAAGGGAGGAAGGCGTCAGCGTCTCGTAGAGTGCTCCGTCGACAAAGAACTGAATGGAGCCTTTCGCCCACTGAATGGAGTACACGTGATAGTCGTCGTAGACGGTTTCGCCGAACGGCAGCGTGAACGATGTTCCGATGCCGGACGGCGGATAGTCGGGCGGGTTGCTCACGTTGGCCGCCGGACCGTGGATCGTACCAGCGTTCTTGTGCGCGTAATCCTGGCTCGGAATACTCTTCCATGCGCCGAAGTTCTCCATGATGTCCACTTCGCCGCACATCGGCCAGCTCACGGTAGTGATGTTCGTCCCCAGCATCCAGAACGCGGGCCAGATGCCCTGGCCGAATGGCAGCTTGATGCGCGCTTCCACGATCCCGTACTGGAATGAGGCAAGACCTTCGGTTTTGATGCGCGCTGAGGTGTAATTGCCCGCCGAGTTGATGGCGCGGATAACCAGATTGCCGTTGCCATCCTGAAACACGTTCTGGGCTGAATTCGTGTAGGTTTCGAGTTCGCCATTGCCCCAGCCGCCGCCGCCGAGGTCGTAAGTCCACTTCGCAGGATCGGGGGCCGTGTTCGCCGATCCGTTGAACTCATCGCTCCAGACAAGCTGCCACCCGGTGGTGGATTGAGCCGGCAGAAGCACGGCGCACATGGCCGCGAGTAACGTAAGACGGATGACGCGCATAACAAGGGCATTATGTCGCACCTGCGCGCGGTGTTCAATGCCAGGTGTGGGGCAGGCGCCTTCGCCTGCGGCGGACGCCTCGTCCGCCTGTTGAAGCTATCCGAGGAGGCGGACCGGGGGCCCGCCGCAGGCCGGGGGCCTGCCCCACCACGAACCTTAAACGGCGGCGAGCTGCGATGCGTACATCTTCGCCATGTCGGCGAGCGGAATAGGCTTGTAGTCGCCGGCGTGACCGGCCTGGCCGAACTGGGTCATCCGCTGCGCCACCACCTTCTTCATGGCTTCGCGGGCGGGCTTCAGATAGCTGCGCGGATCGAACTCCTCCGGCTTCTCGGCGAACACCTTGCGGATGGCGCCCGTGATGGCCAGCCGGTTGTCGGTATCCACGTTGATCTTGCGGACGCCGTTGCGAATGCCGAGCTGGATCTCTTCCACCGGCACGCCCCACGTCGGCTTCAGCTTGCCGCCGTACTGGTTGATGATGTCCTGCAGCTCCTTCGGCACGCTGGAGGAGCCGTGCATTACCAGGTGCACGTTGGGCAGCCGCTTGTGGATCGCGATCAGCACGTCCATTTTCAGCGTTGCGCCGGTTGGCTTGCTGGTGAACTTGTACGCGCCGTGGCTGGTGCCGATGGCGATGGCCAGCGCATCGAGGCCGGTCTTCTCGACGAACTCGACGGCCTGATCGGGGTCGGTCAGGTGCGCCAACCCGTCGAGGCCCGCGCCGTGGCCGTCTTCGATGCCGCCGAGGCAGCCGATCTCACCCTCAACCGTGATGCCTTTTTCGTGCGCCATCTCAACTACCCGGCGCGTCGCATCCACGTTGTATTCGAACGATGACGGCGTCTTCCCGTCGGGCATCAGCGAGCCGTCCATCATCACGCTGGTGAAGCCCATGTCGATGGCCGACTTGCAGGTTTCCACGCTGTTGCCGTGATCGAGGTGCAGCACTGTGGGGATCTCCGGGTATAGCTCGGTCGCGGCCAGCATCAGGTGATACAGGAAGCGGTCCTGCGAATAGCTGCGCGCACCCCGGCTGGCCTGGACGATCACCGGCGACTTCGTTTCGCGGGCCGCCTCCATGATCGACTGAATCTGCTCCATATTGTTTACATTGAAAGCGCCAACGCCATAACCGCCTTTGGCCGCCTCGTCGAGTAATTGCCGCATGGACACAAGTGGCATTTAAATAACACTCCTGGGTTGAAATAAATTGGCTTAAATTCCACGCTATCACACGCCGGACCTCTCTTGTGCGCGTGGCGGGACTGTGATAAGCAGGTCTGATGAAATCAGCATGCCTTGCCGCGCTGGCTCTCGCCCTGGCGATTCCAGCCGGCGCGCAGACAGTGGTGGTGACGGCGGGGCGGCTGCTCGACGCGCGCAAGGGCAGCTATGTCGAAAACGCTGCCATCTGGATCGAGGGCGAACGGATCAAAGAGGCCGGACTCGTGCGCAGGTGCAGGCGGATGCCCCCAGGGACGCCCGAATAGTGGATCTGAGCGGCGCCACCGTGCTGCCGGGTCTGATCGATTGCCACACCCACCTGATGATGCGGTCCTCCGACCGCAACCAGGGCGCGTTCATCATGGAACTGGCCACGAAATCGCAGGCATTTCGCGCGCTGGAGGGCGCCGCGGATGCGCGCATCACGCTGAACGCCGGCTTCACCTCGGTCCGCGACGTGGAGAACGAAGGCTCGGGCTATGCGGATGTGGCTCTGCGCGACGCCATACGGCAGGGCCTGGTGGACGGTCCGCGGATGCAGGTGGCCAACCGCGCCATCGCCGCGCTGGGCCAGTACAACCCGTTCGGCGTTTCCCCCGACCTGACGGGTTTTCCCACCGGCGCCCAGATGGTGAGCGGCGTTGAGGAGGCCCGGCGCGCGGTGCGCGAGCAGATCGGCCACGGCGCCGACCTGATCAAGGTCTACGCAGACTGGCGCCATCCCACGCTGTCCGTCGATGAGATGCGTGTCGTCGTGGAAGAGGCCCACCGGCAGAAGCTCAAAGTGGCCGCTCACGCCACCACGCCCGAGGGCATAAAAAAAACGCCATCACAGCTGGCGTCGATTCCATCGAGCACGGCCACCGCGCCGACCGTCAGGCCATCGAGATGATGAAAGAACGCGGAGTCTGGCTGGTGCCCACCGTTGGCGTGATCGACGCGGTCGCAAAAAGAGCTGATTCCCGAAGAGCGACAGCGGCTGGACAAGTTTTTGCAGGGAATTCAGGAAGAAATCCGGATGGCCATGAGCCTCGGGGTGAAGATTGCCTCGGGCTTTGACGCCGGCGAGGCCGATCTGCAGGGGAGGAACGCAGAGGAACTGACCGCGCTGGTGAAACGCGGCATGCCCCCTGCCGACGCCATCCGGGCCGCCACCGTCAATGCCGCCGATCTGCTGGGATGGCAGGACGATGTCGGAGCGGTGGAAGCGGGCAAATACGCCGACCTCATCGCAGTTTCCGGAGACCCGCTGGGCGACATCACCGTCCTCCAGCACGTGAGTTTCGTGATGAAGGGCGGCAAGGTGGTGAAAGATGCCCGGGCGCAGGAGGGCCGCTGATTCGCCGCTCAGACGCAGCTCAGCGCATTTTCGCTCGCCCGGATGTGCTTCGCCACTAACTGATCCGATTCGCGAATGTGGTGATCGAGCCAGCTCCGGAGAAACTCCATCACCTCGATGGCGATCATCACGTTGCCGGCGGCAAACTTCGTTTGCAGGGCCTGCACCTGCGTAGTGAGCGCCCGGTGCAGCCCGATGTGCTGCTCCATGCCGGGGTAGCAGTGCGCGCGCATCAGCCCCTCTTCATGATCGAAGTGCAGGCGGGTATAGTCGATCAGGCTTGAAAGCAGGCCGGTCAGCGCTTCCTTTCCGCGGCCGCCCAGCATGGCGTTGTGCAGCTCTTCGGCCATGCCGAACAAAGCCTTGTGTTCGCGGTCGATCTGGGGATGACCGAGCGAGTAGATTTCATTCCAGGCGAATAGTCCCATGGAGCCCTTATCGCCATCGGCGTACGTTTCATGATCCCGAACCGCTTTACTGGTCGACCGTCCGCCGCGACCAACCGGTGGTGTGCGCTGCACGCCAGGCGCTATCAGAACGAAGCCACTGGGGATCGCCAACCGTTCACCAGCCCTGTTTCGGCGCTGGGCGGACGCATTCCGCGTTTTGCCGGTATACGGTTCGGCCTTTCAGAGCGATGCGCTACGATGGCTTAAGATGCCGGTTGAGACGGGAGTCTTTGACGAATCCGAACTGGTGGCGCGGGCCAGAACAGGCGACGCGGCGGCCTTCAACCAGCTTGTAAGTCATTACGAGCGCAAGATTTTTCGCCTTGCCAAGAACATCACGCAGAATGACGAAGATGCCGAGGACGTTCTGCAGGAAACGTTCCTGAAAGCGTTCGAGCACCTCCCTGATTTTCAGGGCCAGTCGAAATTTTACACCTGGATCGTAAGAATCGCCGTAAACGAAGCCCTCATGAAGCTTCGCAAGCGGAAAACGGACAAGTCGGTACCTCTGGACGAGCCTGTGGACACCGGCGAGGACACGGTGGTCCGCGAGATCGCGGTCTGGGAAGAAGATCCCGAGCAACGTTACTCGCGCGAGGAGCTGGGGCAGATCCTCAATGAGGCGGTGGAGACTCTACGCCCAGCTTTCCGCACCGTTTTTGTTTTGAGAGACATCGAAGAACTGAGTACCGAAGAGACCGCAGAGGCTCTCGGAATTTCCATTCCCGCGGTGAAGAGCCGCTTGTTACGCGCGCGGCTGCAGCTTCGCGAGAAGCTGACCCGATTCTTCAAGCGGAAGGGAGACGACGTATTTGCTTACTTGTAAGGAATTCCTCCAGGAACTAAGTGAGTATCTGGACGAAAACGTTGACGCGGAGCTGAAGGCGCACCTCGAGGCCCATGTGACGCAGTGCCCGAACTGCTGGGTGATTTTCGACACCACCAAAAAAACAATTCAGGTGTACAAGGGCGTGGAGCCGAAGACGATCCCCGAGGATGTGCACAAGCGGCTGATGGTGGCGCTCGAAAAGAAGATGGCGGCTAAGCGCGCCGTTACGTGATCGGCAACCAGGACACAATAGTGTTCGAGCGTGCCGAAAACACTCCTGCTGTCCGTTGCCGCGTGCCTGACGATGCTCATGGCGCCGGCCCTTCGAGGCCAGTCGCCGCCTGAGACGAATATCCACGAGTGGTGGAACGAGCGTCCGCGCGGCAGGCCCCTGAACAGTCCCGATGCCCACAAACTGCCGCTGATCGCGGTCCAGGGCAACCACTTCGCCGATCCTCAGGGCAAGCGCGTGCTGCTCCGCGGCGTGTCCATTTCCGATCCCACGAAGCTTGCCGCCGAGGGGCACTGGAACAGAGACTATTTCGTCCATGTACAGCAGATGGGCGCGCGCGTGGTGCGCATTCCTGTGCATCCAGTCGCCTGGCGCGAGCGCACGCCCGCGGGATATCTGCCGCTGCTCGATCAGGCCATCGCATGGTGCACCGAGCTCGGCATGTACGTCGATATCGACTGGCACTCCATCGGCAATCTGACCACGGGTCTCTTTCAGGACCCCATGTACGAAACGTCGCTGCAGGAGACATTCGGCTTCTGGCGGACCATCGCCCGGCATTTCGCGCACAACAATACCGTTGCGTTCTACGAGCTCTTCAACGAGCCGACCACTTACTCCGACCAACTCGGCCCGGTGTCCTGGAGCGAGTGGAAGAAGATCAACGAAGAGCTGATCGCTTTGATCCGCGCATACGGTCCCGGACCCATTCCGCTGGTGGCCGGGTTCGACTGGGCCTACGATCTTACCCCGCTGCGCGAGGCGCCGATTGCGGCCGAGGGGATCGGCTATTCGGTCCACCCGTACGCCCATAAGCGCACGAAACCGTGGGAGCCGAAGTGGGATGAGGATTTCGGATTTGCCTCGGCGCGCTACCCAGTCATTGCCACTGAATTCGGCTTTTCCACCCAGTATGGAGGGATGGGCGATTACGGTCCTGCCATCATTCACTATCTTGAGAGCAGGGGCATGAGCTGGTTCGCCTGGTGCTTCGACCCGGAATGGGGACCGAGCCTGATCCGCTCCTGGAACTTCGACCTGAGCGAAAGCGGCGAGTTCTTCCGGGACGCCATGAGCAACGCCGCTGCGCCGGCGCCGTGACCGCCTCCACGCCAGTGCTTGCGGTGAAGGGCCTCTCGAAGGTCTACGGCTCCGTGGTCGCGCTGGACGACGTCTCGTTCGACGTGCGGCGGAACGAGATCGTCGGTCTGCTCGGGCCCAATGGAGCCGGCAAGACGACGACCATCAATATGATCCTCGGCGTGCTCGAGCCGGCTTCGGGAACCATTCAGATCGAAGGCCTCGACCTGGCGCGCCGACGCCGCCAGGCGCTGGCCCGTACGAATTTCGCCGCCGTGTATGCGCCGCTGCCCGGCAATCTCACCGTGTATCAGAACCTGCACGTGTTCGGGCTAATCTATTGCGTGCGCAACCTGAGGGCGCGGATTGAATCGCTCATCAATGAGTTCGATCTGCGCGGGCTGCGCGACACGAAGTGTGGCCTGCTCTCCTCGGGCGAGCAGACGCGCGTGTGTCTGGCTAAGGCCATGCTCAACCGTCCCAGCCTGCTGCTGCTGGACGAGCCGACAGCGTCCCTCGATCCCTCCGCTGCGCGCGAGAGCCGCGCGAAGATTCGCGAGCTGGCCGCGCACCGGGACACCGGAGTGCTGTGGACCTCGCACAACATGTACGAAGTGGAGGAGGTCTGCAGCCGCGTGCTCTTCCTCTCGCACGGGAAGATTCTGCTGGAAGGCGATCCGAAGACGCTGCCCTCCGAGCACGGCAAAGAGAATCTCGAGGAGCTGTTCATCACCGTGGCGCGCGAGCCGCTCTCGCTGGGAGAAGGACGATAGTGCGCGTCCGCCGCATTCTGGCCATCGTGCTCCGGCAGTACTATCTGCTGCGCGGCAGCGTGGCGCGTTTTCTTCCGCTGTTCGTCTGGGTAGGCGTCGACATGGTGCTGTGGGGCTTCATGAGCCGCTATCTGAACACGGTGGCATCGCCCGGCTTCAATTTTGTGCCGGCGCTGCTGGGCGCCGTGCTGCTCTGGGATTTCTTCGTGCGGGTGATGCAGGGCGTCAGTACGGCGTTCCTCGAAGACGTGTGGTCGCGCAACTTTCTGAATTTCTTCGCCACGCCGCTCGCGGTATCCGAGTACGTCAGCGGCCTGGTGCTTTCGAGCATCCTGACCAGCATGGTGGGCCTTGCGGTGATGCTGGTACTCGCTGGCCTGGTGTTCGGACTTTCGTTCCTCAGCTACGGCGTGCTGCTCATCCCGTTTCTGCTGGTCCTGTTTCTGTTCGGCATCGCCCTGGGGATACTGGGCACTTCACTGGTGCTGCGGCTGGGACCGGCCGCGGAATGGTTCATCTGGCCGATTCCGGCGCTGGCCGCGCCGTTTGCCGCCGTGTTCTATCCTGTCTCGACGCTGCCGGGCTGGATGCAGTACGTGTCTCGCGTGCTGCCGCCTTCCTATGTGTTCGAGAGCATGCGGGGCATTCTGAAAGGTCACCACGCTTCCGCGGCTGCGCTGGCCATTGCCGCCGGGCTGGCAGTGCTCCATGTCGCCTTGGCGTATCTGGTGTTTGTACGCGTGTACCGGCGCGCGCTCCGCACGGGCCTCATTGCCCGTTACAGCGCCGAATCGGTTGGCTGATGCGGGCTGCGTCCCGAGTTTTGTTACCGAGCCGCGCGCGTCAACAAGCGGTGACGAAGGTCGGATAGTACCGCGGTCGTCTCCGGTCGTCCTCAGTACCATGCGCCATATCGCCTTCTGTACTGAGCACTTTTGAGAGCAGCGGACTATTCTCGCTGAAATCCCCCTTTCTTACAATGATTTCGTCATGGAACTCAGCGGACTGCAGGTCGTCATCACCGTAATCCTGATCGTCGTGGCGGGTGGCATCGCACTGGTTTGCGACTACCTGAGGCATCGGGCACAGCGCCTGCGGGAGCTCGCGGTGGAGCTGAAGGTCCGCAGCGAAATAGCGGCCACGGCGGCAACTCTCCCGCCGCCTGCTGCTCAGGTGACGTCAGCGGCAAGCGCGGCAGCGTCGCGCAACGCGAGGATTCGCGAGCAATATCAGGCCAATTCGGAGCCGATCGCGGTTGCCGAAACGCGCCCGCCCGCAACGGAGCGGCACTCCACCGAGACGGTGGCGCCGGCTCTGGCGAGCGCCGCGGAAATAACTTCTGTGCGCGGGACAGCGCGAAAGCGCCGGCGGCCGGTTCCTCCCGCTGACGCGCCGCTCCCACGCCTCGACGATATGAATCCTCGCCAGGCGCTCTCCGCCTGGCTCGACCAGCGGGCGGCCGCGAGACCTGCCACCCCGACGATCGCCGCGGCGCCCGAGCCCCAGTCCGAACCCGAAGCTGCGGCGGCGGAACTCTCCACAGCATCAAACGTCGAGATCGGTACCATTGTTCGCCGTGCTCTTGCGGCCAGATCGAAAACGAAAACAGAGCCGGTGCAAGCTATGCCGGAGGCCATCCCGTCCGCTATCGCCCCGGCAGACCCGATTACCGCGGCCGCGGATGCGTTCCTCTGGACGGCGGAGCCGAGGATGGTTTTCGATCGCGTCGAAGCACGGACGAAGAGGTTCGAGGTGATCGCAGGCGCCGCTTCCGCGGCCAACTCTTTCGAAGTGAGTCTGCCCGACGGCATGCACGACTACGCCGTTCTGGAGCGGGCCATTGCCGCCGGCAAGACCTTCAATGGCCTGGTGATTTCAATAGCGGTCAGCGAGATCGATGGCCGGACGTCACAGAATGCCGACGTCATGAACTCGGTCGGGTTCTTCATCAGGGGCCTGCTCAACAACGGTGAATTCGCGTGCCGCTCGGCTGAGGACGAATTCCTGGTGATCGGCGCCGGGCTCGAGAAGGCAGAAGCGGAGCGGCGGCTGAACCAGGTGGCCGAACAGCTCTGGGATTATCAGCTTCGCGGCGTCAGCACGTGGTCGCTCCTGTTCAGCTGGGGCGGCGTGGACGTGTACCAGACGCGTCTTTCGGAAGCGATCGCCATGGCCGCCGAGCGCATGACCGAGACTCGCCGGGGCCGCAAAACAGTGTCCATGGAATCAGCGCGGGCCCGCACCCGCGCGGCTGTATAGAAGATTTCCTCTTCCTACGCCGGCGTGAAAATCGCGAACACCGCGCCCTGCGGATCGCTCACCACCGAGAACCGCCCCACCTTCTCGATGTCCATCGGCGGAACCAGCAGCCGGCCCCCGTGCTCGGTCGCCCTGGCCGCGCTCGCGTCGCAGTCTGCAACCAGGATATAGATGAGCCAGTGCGTTGGCGCGTTCGGATTGCGCATGCTTGCCGGTGGGATGCCGCCGATAGCCTGCTCGCCGTTCTGGATGTGCAGATAGCCGGACGGATCGTTCTCGCCGGTATTGATTTTCCAGCCGAACAGCGACGAATAAAACGCCGACGCCTTCTGCGCGTCGGGTGTACTGAGGTCGGCCCAGCAAAGCGCGCCGGCCTCGCCGACAACGCCAAGCCCGGGATGGCTCGCGGCCTGCCAGATAGAGAGCATGGCGCCGGTCGGGTCCTGTAATACGGCCATTCTTCCGTGTTCGGCCACGTCGAACGGCCCGCCGACCACTTTGCCGCCCAGCTCGGCCGCCCGCGCTGCGGTGGTGTCCGCGTTTGCGGTGGAGATGTAGACCATCCAGTTCGGCGACATTCCCCGGTGCTCGGGCCGCACGGTATAAGCGGCGCCGGCTTTGCGCCCGGCGAGCGTGAACGTTGTATAGACCTCGTCCGGGCCCATCGGACTATCGACAGAGCTCCAGCCAAAGAGGGCTTCGTAAAATCGTTTCGCGGCGTTCTGGTCCGTGGTGGCCAGCTCGATCCAGCAAAAGGAGCCGGGGGCGTGCGTGTCAACATTTGGCATGGTCGCCAGTATAGACGATCGCGCGTGGCGGAATTGTGAATTTTTTATCGCGCGCGGACGGCGTTGCGCGCGAGAGCCGGACGCGGCGCTTTCACCACCGCCCGGGCGGCATCGGGACGCACGTCGATCCTGTCGACATGGTCCTCCAGCTCGAACGGCTGGTTGATTTTCGCTTCGGGAAAGAGCGGGCGAAAGAAATTATCGATCAGGAAATCGAGCGTCGAGCCGCTCACCGCAACTCCGGAGATTTCCACCCGATTCAGATACACCGTGGCGCGGCCCCGCGATGACCGAATGGAAGCCGAGACTTTTACCGGATGCTCGCCCTCAATCAGTTTCGCGACGAACCAGTTAGTGGGTTCGCCGGCGCCCTGGCGCACCTTCAGAAAATCGACCATGGCCGTGGCAGTCGCCGATCCGTTGCCCAGCTCGAGCCGCGGGTCGCGGACGCCATGGGGGACGTAAACCGGAAGCGCCCAGCGCGCGTATACGTTCAGCTCGTGGGCGGTGAAGGTGACCGTGGAACCCGGCGCGGCGCGGCCGGAACGGAGCAAACCCAGCTTCTGCGTGACCGCCGCGGCGCCCTGGGGAGCGGGAGCGGCGTCGGCAATGCCTGCCAGGAACAGCGACATGAGCAGGATGCGCCCCACGTCTTCATGATAACCGGCGCGCCCGCATTTGCAGGCTGAAAGCCTGCTCTACCAGGCGACAGTAGAGCAGGCTTTCAGCCTCAATGCCATATAGTTTTCCCGCTTTCGAACACCTGGCCGATGTGGGGCGGGCGCCCTCGCCCGCGGCCGGCGCCCCCGCCGGCCTGCTCCCATACGCGACAACTCTACTCTCCGCGCGGCCAGCGGGGCCGGGGGGCCCCGCGCAGGCCGGGGGGCCTGCCCCACAAAAGGGACTTCGACTCAGCTCGCCGTCGAAAACTATATGGCATTAGGCTTTCAGCCTGCACGTTTCGTAACGTTACTGGTGGTCGCGCAAGAAGATCACCAGCGCCTCACCGCGGCAAAGCAGGCGAGCCTGCACGTCCGGGAATTCATCGCCGACCTGCGCAGGCGCCCGCTTCTCATCCTTCGGCTCCGGCTCGAAGCGCGCGTACACGATGGCCCAGCGGTCGTAGTCGGTGCTGCCGAACGGAAAGCTCGCCAGCGCGGTGGACTTCTCCATGGCTGCGCGCTCCGCGTCCACGGCGCGCGCATCGATGGACATCGCATCGGGTGGCGCAGGTCCGTCCTGTTTGTCGATCACGATGCGCAGTACGCCTGTGCCCCCCTTGACGGGAGCAGGGCACTTGCTCTGGCTGAGGAATCGGCCGGAGGCGCGGAAAGAAAACCGGCCCAGCACGAGCACGGGCTTACCCACATACCGACCGGGCGCGGTCAATACCTGGCAAACGGTGACCGGAGCCATCGGCGGTTGCGGCTCGGCCGCGCTGGCGCCTCGGCCAATGATCGTGAGCAATACCGCAACCAGCGAGTATCCGGCGAACGACTGGCGAGACATCTCGGGCGTGAGGAAGAGAGACGCAGGACGTGCGCAGCCGGTTACGCCGGACACGGTGCAGTATGCTGATGCTTTGCGCCTTTTTCTGATTCTTATGTCGATGATGCCGGGTGCCCTGGCCGCTCAGCCGCAAGCCACGCTTGTTCTCCTCAACGGCAACATCGTGACCATGGACGCAGCCGCGCCGCATGCCGATGCCGTCGCCTGCCTCGGGTCGCGCATTGTCGCCGCGGGCTCGAATGACGATATCCGCAAATGGGTCGGCGCCGGCACGAAAGTCGTCGACCTGCACGGGCGGCTGGTCGTTCCCGGCTTCAACGACGCGCATGTTCATTTTCTCGACGGCGGCCAGTCGCTCGCCGGCGTGCAACTCCGGTCGGCTCGCAGCCCGGAGGAGTTTCGCGAGCGCATCGCCGAATTCTCCGCGCATGCGCCCGCGGGCCGCTGGATTCTCGGCGGCGAATGGGATCACGAAAACTGGACGCCGGCGCGCCTGCCCACGCGCCAGCTCATCGATCCGGTAACTGCGGGGCGCAACGTTTTTGTTTACCGGCTGGATGGCCACATGGCGCTGGCCAACACGGCGACGCTGAAGTTAGCGGGCATCGATCGCAACACGCCCGATCCGCCCGGCGGCACAATCGTCCGAGACCAGAACGGCGAGCCCACCGGCGTTCTGAAGGACGCGGCGCTCGACCTCGTGGAGCGCCGGATTCCCGCGCCCAGCCATGATGAGATCGCGGACGCTTTGCGCGCCGCCATGCGCTATGCCGCCGAGAACGGCGTCACCAGCGTGCAGGAGATGGCGAACTCCTCGGAGATGGAACCGCTGCGGCGGAAGACGGTGCGGGATGAGCTGGCCGTCCTGCACGAGCTCGATCGCAGTAACCAGCTCACGGTGCGCCTTTCGCGTCATTTCATGCTGGCCGGATGGGAAGACGTGGCGAAGCTCGGCATCACGGCGGCCTTCGGCGATGAGAAGCTGCAGATCGGCGGACTGAAGGCATACGCCGACGGCTCGCTCGGCTCCAGCACCGCGCTGTTGTTTCATCCTTATCTCGATGCGCCGAACACATCGGGCCTGGCCGCCGAAGACATGATCCCCGCCGGCAGGATGCAGGAGCGCATCATCGGCGCCGACCGCGCCGGCCTGCAGGTGGCCATTCACGCCATCGGCGACAAGGCCAACAAGATGATCCTGGATATGTACGAACAGGCCGAGCGGCGGAACGGCCCCCGCGACCGGCGCTTCCGCATCGAGCACGCGCAGCACCTGCGGCAGGAGGACATCCCCCGTTTCGCGCAACTGCACGTGATCGCCTCCATGCAGCCTTACCACTTGATCGACGATGGCCGCTGGGCGGAGAAGCGCATCGGCCCTGAACTGATTCGCGGCACGTATGCGTTTCGCTCTTTGCTCGATTCCGGCGCGATGCTGGCGTTCGGATCGGACTGGCCGGTGGCGCCCATGGAGCCGCTGCAGGGCATCTATGCCGCGGTGACGCGCCGCACGCTCGATGACAAGCACCCGGGCGGCTGGGTGCCCGAGCAGAAGATCAGCGTCGAGGAGTCGCTGCGCGCATACACTGTGGCTGCGGCTTACGCCAGCTTCAACGAATCGATCAAGGGCGCGATCCGGCCCGGCATGCTTGCCGATATGGCGGTCGTGTCCGCTGACATCTTTCATATCGATCCCGCCGCCATCCGCGACGCGCGCGTCGCCCTGACCATCTTCGACGGCAACGTCATCTACGAACGGAAATAACGCATGAGAATCACGGGCATTGAGACGTATATCGCGGGCAATCCCTGGAAGAACTGGCTATTCGCCAAAGTATTCACCAACGACGGACTCTACGGCATCGGCGAAGGCACGGTGAACGGCTTCGCGAAGACCGTGGAGACCGCCATCCATGAGCTGAAGCCCAACGTCATCGGACTCGATCCGTTCCAGCTCGAGTTGATCACGCAGCGCCTGGTGCGCGACGTGTACAGCGAGGGCGCGCAGATCCACATGTCCGCCGTCGCAGCTATCGAGATCGCCTGCCTCGACATCATGGGGAAGGCCTGTGGCCAGCCGGTATACAACCTGCTGGGAGGCCGTTGCCACGAGAAACTCCGCGCGTACGCCAACGGCTGGTATCGCGGACCGCGCACCCCGGAGTCGTTCGCCGAGAAAGCCCGCGAGGTGATCCGGAGAGGATACACGGCGCTCAAGTTCGATCCGTTCGGCGATAACTGGCGCACGCTGCCGCGCGCCGAGTTCGATCTGTCCATCGACATCGTCCGCGCGGTGCGGGATGCGGTGGGCAAGGCTGACATCCTCATCGAGGCGCACTCGCGTTTCAGCGTGGCCACGGCGGTGGAGATTTCACTCGCGCTCGAGCCGTTCCGGCCCATGTGGTTCGAGGAACCGGTGCCGCATACCAATATCGCCGCCATGGTGGAAGTGGCGCGGCGCAGCCCCGTGCCGGTGGCCACGGGAGAGAGCCTGTCGTCGAAACAGCAGTTCGCGGAATTGTTGCAGCATGAAGCGGTGAGCATCCTGCAACCGGAGCCGCTGAACCTCGGCGGCCTGTGGGCCACGCGCAAAATCGCCGACATGGTGGATGCGCATTATGGCGTGATCGCGCCGCACAGCGCGCAGGGGCCGGTCTGCTCAGCCGCGTGCGCGCATCTGAATGCGTCCGTGCCGCACTTCCTGATCCACGAAATTTTCGACGAGTTCAATGAGCCCTGGGAGAAGGAGATCGTGGTGAACGGCGTCGAGGTGGTGGATGGCTACATCGCCGTTTCCGAACGGCCCGGCCTCGGCATCGACCTGAACGTCGAGGAGATCGGCCGCCATCCCTACCAGCAGGAGCACTACATTCCGCTGTTCCGCCGCGGCTGGGAGAAGCGGGAACGGGTGCGGTGAAGTTGTGGGGCGGCCTCTCAGGCCGCTTCCTGCGGCACGAACGGTCGCGAGTTTGCCGTGGTTCCGAACAGAAAGGCCAGGTAGGGCGATACTCACAGGTAGGGCGATACTCGACCGTCGTCTCGCAGTTCTTATTGCCGGCACAAGCGTACCGGTAAAGGTGCGCAACGGGGTTCGAGTCTTCGCGCCGGAGGCCGAGAATGAGATCGTCGTTGAGTTTCAGGGCAGGGCGCACAACCTCATGTCTCGCATCACGCATCAGCGATACTGATGCGTGATGGATATCCTCTCTCTACTGTTTGTCGTACACCATCTTCAGCTTCAGCGGCTTTCCGTCGCTGTCCACGCCGCTCGCCGTGGTGGTCATGGTTTTTCCGTTGTGCGAAATCACGGAGCGTCCGGTGGCGTGATACTTCCCGTCCGTCTTCTTCGCCGTGTACGTGAACGTATTCGCATTCACCTGTTTCACCGAGATGGTGTCGTACGGGGCGCCTGAGCCCGACACCGGAGACGGCGTAGCATCGTATTTCGTCGTATAGCTCGCATTGATCGGGGAGCCGTCCGCACGTTCTCCCGTGACGGTCACCTTCACGCCGTCCGGCGATGTCTCGCGTACGAACGTTAAGGCCTTTACCGGAAGTGGGGCAGGCGTATAGCTGGATTTTACGGGGTCGAGTTTCCATGTGCCGATGGAATTGTCGGCTGCGAAAGCGGCTACAGCGGTGACGACCAGAACAGACAAGGTACGGCAGAACACTTTTCGCATGTTTCTCCTTTTTGAGCCTCGGCTCGGCGCCGATCTTAACACAAACGCCGATTGCGCGACGCTCATCCCAGACCCGCGGCGCACGCTGAACTGAACACGGTGCTGAAAAGACCAGGTCGGGCCCGGACCTTAGAGTGCGATATCCAGTTATCTCGTGCCGGAAATGCGCGTTCCGGCCGACCACCCGCTGCGCCCGATTCTGCAGATGTGCAATGAAGCCCTCAATACGGCCCGCCCGCGCTTTCGAATTCCCTCGCGATTTCGTGGCCCTGGCGCGCCAGGTTTGCCCATTTCGTAGCCTTTGCCGGACTCTGCTCCAGCCAGAAATGCTTGTGCTGGTCGATGAACGAGCGCAGACGAGAGCAGCCATGGCGCTCCGTCCAAATTCTCATCTTTGTGAACTCAGGCGTTATTACCGCAAACGAATCGGGTCCGCCCAGGTCCCGCGGAAAAGGAATTTCTGCGCGTAGATGGTCTTCGTGAACTTACCGTATCGGATGTCGGCGCCGGCGTAAAGTCCAACGACGAAACAATCGTCCGGCAGCGGGAACGTGTCCGAAAAACTCTGCTGCCTGAGCTTGGGATCGATCGCCCGCCGATGCGTTTCTCCGGGCGTCCAGCCCTGATGCGGGGCGAAGACGTAGCGCAAATCCCCTTCGAGCGAGAAAACGCCTCTATTCGTGATTTCGTATTGCACCGGAACTGTTTTGGCTGTCTCCAGGTCGGCAACGGGCGTGCCCAGCGCGATTGTGGGCCACACGATGGGCTCCTTTCCCGTGAGCACCACCACCGACTCCCACTTGAGAAGACGGCCGTCGGCGCCGTAACTCTCAAACACCAGCTCGCGGTCCTTCAGATCCTGGCCCGCGAACGACAGCTTCCCGCTGATCCGTCCCCAGGCGTCCGGCGCCGCTTCCCACAACACGTTGTCCTGATAGATCACGCGGAATCGCTTCACGCCCGGGCCGACGAACGCTTCCACCGGCGCCTCGTTCTGATAGAACTGCCGATTCTTCGGCGAGGACACCAGCGCCTGGTTGTATTCGGCAAGCGCATACCACGCCGGCCGCGGATAGCCTGTTCGGTCGTTCAGATCTCGGAAGCCCCGGAACCCGAACCATTCTTCGGCAGTGTCGTTATGCACGGCCGGTTCGCCGCCTTTCCACCACCCGTCGGCGTAAATGAAGGGACAAACGCCTGCGACGCCGGAATCGAGCAGATCGCGATAGGCGCGCGTCATCGCCCGCGCCTGAGTCTCCAGCGTGTTACCACCGTATTGGCCGTCCCCCGCGCCCTTGCGCGAGACCGAGCGGCCAAATTCGGTCACCAGCACCGGTTTGGCCCATCCATTGAGTTCGGCCACAAAACGATTCGTGTTGGCGTAGCCATGTGAGAAGTTCGAACCCTCGGTAGCGTAGTCGTACGTGTTGTGCGCGTAGAGGTCGAAAATATTGAGATTCAGCCAGCCGGTTATGGCGGTGTTTCCCGAGATTGCGACTGGGACGCCAGGATCTTCGCGATGGATCAGGTCGCGAAGCTTCGTCCAAAGGTCCAGCGTGGCCTGTGCTCCCACTTTGCGGATGTGCGCAGGCATCGGCTCGTTCATGACCAGGTACGTGATTACACAGTTGTACTTTTTCGCGTAGGCCACAACGCGCCTGGTTTGCTCCAGGTCGTGTTGCACAACTGTCGGATCGCCAAAATCCTCGTCGGGCTTATTCCAGATGCCGAAGATGATTTTCAGACCTGACACCTGTACCAGTTTCAGCTCGTCTTCACTCATCTCCGACCAGGTGCGGATGCCGTTGAATCCCGCCGCCCTGATATTGGCCAGGTCCTGTCTGATCTCCGGCAGCCTGGACACGCGCCCCTTGTACGGATCCTCGCCCGGGCGGGCGCCGGGCTCGTATCCAATGGCGTTGACGAAAAATCGGTGGCCATTGATGTAGTACCAGCCGTCCCTGGTTTCTATTGTGTTTGCGGGAGCCGCCTCAGTCAGCGCCACGATGCAGCTGGAGAGAAGCACCACTCGGGTGTATCGGGATAATAACATGATTGCGCCTGTTGCCATCCACATTACATCTCCTCCCGGACGACATGTGGCACAGCCATTCCTGGATGTGTCGGACGCGGTCTAAGGAGCAGTGGCGATTTCCACGCGGCGGTTAAGCGCCTATTTCTTTGCTTCTAATAAACTGAATGCCATTGGGCTGAAAGCATGCTCTTGTACGAACGTCAAGAGATCAGTTCCACCCGCGTCCGCGCGGAGCCGCTTAAGCGTCGGTCCGAAGAACGTAGTAATCGAACTCCTCGTCCAGCTTGTAGCCGACGTTCTCGTATAGCTGCCTTGCCGTTTCGTTGCCTCGGGCGGTGGCCAGGACGAGACCGTGCGCACGCGTCTCCAGCGCCAGTTGCCGCGCCCGCTGCAGCAGCGCTTTCCCAATGCCCCGCCGGCGGGCCTCGGCATGTACGAACAGATCGTTCAATATCCACACGCGCTTCATCCACACCGAAGAAAACGATGGGTACAACTGCGTGAAGCCGAGCGCTTTTTGTTGGCTGCCGGAACCCTCGCTGGCGAAGTAGATCACGGAATCGCGCCTCTCCAGCCGGTCGGCGAGGAATAATCGCGCGCCCGCCGCATCCGGCGACTGTCCGTAGAACTGCCGGTATTCATCGAAGATGGACACGAGCAAAGAAAGGTGGCGGCTGTAAGCCTGCAGGATCTCCACTCGTCCATTGTGCCCGAATCGCGGAACTCGCGTCAGCGCACCGCGATGAGCGATTTCGTCCAGCCCAGCGCGCGCTCGCGTATGAGCCTCGCGCCCGGAAAGAGCCGCCGCATTTCCGCGGGCCCCAACAGGCGGATGTCGCGCAGAAAATGTTCGATGTAGAAGGAGCGGCGGTCGGGACTCGGCCGCGTGAGCGCCTGCCACACCGTGAACCTCCGGGCCAGGGCGGCGCGCGCGGACGGCGGCAGCCAGTGCAGGAACGGCGTCAGCAAATGCGGCTCAACCGGGAACCAGCGATTCGGCGTCTGCACCCAGAACGCGCGGCCGGTGCGCATGATTTCGCCGGCGAACTGGCGCTGGCGCTCCGGCCCGCCCACGTGCTCGATCACTGAATTGCTGAACACGATATCGAACGCCCCGTCGCGGAAGGGCAGGGAACAGCCGTCGCTCGCCACCCAGCAGATTCCCGGCGCGTCGCGGTGCTCGCGCTCCTCGTTCAGGATCACCAGCCGCGGCAGAACCGGCAGGAACGCCCAGTTCATCGCCGTTCCACCGACATCGAGGACACGCGTTTCCGCGGTAACGGGGAAGGTGCGGGCGAAGCGGCGCATGCGGCGGCGGCGAAACCAGCGCACAATGCGCACCAGGCGGTCGTCGCGGTCGGGCAATCTTCAGGATATCGTCGGTGGAAATGCTGTGGACAAAACCTGAACCCGCGCGGGCGCTCGCTCGTAATGGGCTGTATGGGTCTCCTCGCCGACCTCCGCTATGCCGCCCGCCGTCTGCGCCAGCGTCCCGGGCTGCTGATCACCGCCCTCGTCACGCTCGCCCTCGGCATCGGCTTCAATTCGCTGGTGTTCAGCTTCGTGAATACGTTTCTGCTGAAGCCGCTGCCCGTTCACGAGCCGGATCGCGTGGTCAGCCTGACATTCGGCGAGAAACAGAATCCGAGCGTCTCCTGGCCGAACTATGCCGACATTCGCGACCGCAATCGGGCGTTTACCGATGTAGCCGGCCTGCGAATCCAACCGTTATCGCTGAGTGGCGTCGCGAAGACGTCGCGCATCTGGGGCTATGAAGTTTCCGGGAATTACTTCCGGCTGCTCGGGGTGAGTCCCTGGCGCGGACGATTCATTGAGGGCTCCGATGACTCGAAGACTGGCGCGCATCCGGTGGTCGTCATCGGCTACGGTTGCTGGAAGAGGCTGTTCGGTGGGGACGAGGCGGCGATCGGGCGGACTGTCCGTCTGAACGGCCAGCCGTTCACGGTGATCGGCGTCATGCCGCCAGGGTTCCGTGGCACGGAGCGATGGTATCCCTCCGATGTCTGGGCTCCAATGTCCATGGTTCCGGCGATCGAGGGCCGCGACTGGCCATTCCGCCAGGACTCCAATATGTGGGCCGTCGCGCGGCTCAAACCCGGCGTCGGCATGGAGCAGGCAGCGGCATCGCTCAGGGTGCTGGCATCGCAGATGGCGCGCGAGTACCCCGACGTGAACGACAAATTCCGGATCGGCGTGGCGCCGGTTGGGCTCGGAGGCGCGACGCTGCGACCGGTGTTCGGCATCGGAACCGCGATGCTGATCGTCGCCGGCCTGACGCTGCTGGTCGCCTGCGCGAATCTCAGCGGGCTACTTCTGGCGCACGCCGCGGCGCGGCGAAAGGAAATCGCCATCCGCTATGCCATCGGCGCGGGCCGAGGCGCGGTCTTGCGGATGATGCTTGCCGAGAGCGTTCTGATCTCCGTTGGAGGAGCGGCGCTGGGCATCCTGACGGGCTGGATGCTGTCCGGCGCGATCGAAGCTTCGAAGCCGGCGTTCGACTTTCCGATCGACACGCGCCTGGGACTCGATTGGCGCGTGGTTGCCTTCACAACTGCCCTGGCGCTCGCCAGTTCCGCGTTCTTCGGGCTGCTGCCGGCGCTTCGGGCTTCGAGAGTCGATGTGGCTCCGGCGATAAAATCCGGAGACTCAGGCGCGCCTGGCCGCCGCTGGACGCTCGGCGACGTATTCGTGGGCGTGCAGGTGGCAGTCTCGATGGTGCTGGTTTGCGGGGCGCTGATGATGATCGCGACGCTGCGGCATACGCTGGCGAAGCGGTTCGGATTCGAACCGGCCGGGGCGGTTACGCTCAGCTTCGACGTGAGCATGCAGGGCTACACGAAGGACCGCGGGCTGGAGTTTCAGCGCCGGCTGCTCGATCGTGTGCGCGCCATGCCCGGCGTGGCGTCGGCCGGCCTGGCGGACAGGCTTCCGCTGGGGATTGGGGCGGACAACACCTGGGTATATGTGGAGGGCGCGCCCGTTGTGCCGGACTCGCGGCTGCCTTCGGCCACCAACTACAATTCTGGCCCCGATTTCTTCCGCAGCTTCGGGGCGCGGATCGTCGAAGGCCGCGAATTCGACGGTCGCGATTCGGCTTCGTCGCCGCGCGTCGCAGTAGTGGACCAGAATTTCGTCGATAAGCTGCTGCCCGCGGGCGATCCGATCGGGCGGCGGTCCCGCTTCGGCTCCGGCGCCCCGTGGATACAGATCGTGGGCGTAGTGGAGCGCCAGAAGCATGAGACCATCGGCGAGGCCCCGCGTCCCGGCGTGTGGGTCCCGCTTGCACAGCAGTATTCCGGTTCAACCGCGCTGGTGGTTCGGTCGCGGAATGCAGATGCGGCGCTGCTGGCGGCGCTCCGCCGCACGGTCGCGGGAATGGACCCCGATCTGCCAGTCTACGACGCCAAATCGCTGCGCCGGCACCTCGACGTGCCGCTTACGCCTCTGAAGTGGACCACCGCGGTCCTCACCGCGATGGGCGCCGTGGTCCTGTTCCTGTCGGCGCTCGGCCTCTACGGCATCCTGTCGTACACCACGGCCCGGCGGACGCGGGAAATCGGCATTCGCGTGGCCCTCGGGGCGCAGGCGCGGCATGTGGTCACACCGGTTCTCGCCAGGACCGGCATCGTGACGGGAGTGGCTGCCGCCCTCGGCATCGGGGCGTCGATTCCCGTTACCCGGTTGCTGGCGAGTCTTCTATCCGGGGAGCCTGCCGGAAGCTCCGAACCGCTTGCTGTCGCCGTGCTGGCCTTTGCGTGCTTTGTGGCGGCTATTGTGCCGGTAAGGCGGGCATTGCGGATCGATCCTGCGGTCGCGCTGCGCAGCGAGTAGTGGCGCACCCCACAAACGAAAATGCCCACCTTTTCACGGGTGAGCATTCCGCTGCCTGATTTCCAGGCCCCTGGATTCGCCAGGGTCGTGTTAGGGAAAATCAGATTCGACGGAAACGCAACCGTCAAAACCTGTTTGTGATTGGATGATAGGGCCTGGGGAAGAAATCCGTCAAGGCAAAAATCCTGCTTGTGGAAATCCTCTGTAACCCGAGGTATGAGTATGGGTTGGAAGTTATCCACAGTTTTTGCCGTTTGTGGAAAACGGCAGCGCCGGGGCTTCGGCGAAGGGCTTCCTGGTTTCCAGGCCCAGAAAAACAGGACAGTTATTTGTCCCCGAGGTGCAGCGTGGTGACCGCGTCCGCAGCACTTACCCCGCCAAACCTTTGCAATAGTACCCGGCCGCCCGCGAAGGCCAGTCCCGAAACCAGGCAAAACACAATCAGAATACCCGCTAACGCGAAGACGCTGAGCATCATGTTGGCCAGGCTCTTTGCCTGGTTGCTCTTCGCGGCCTCATTCATGGTCAATTCCATCTCATGATTGATCTGGTTCAGGATGTTCCAGGCAGCGTTCTTGTCCTGGATGCCCGATTCCACGGCGACCAGCGTTCCGGTTCGCTTCGCGAACACGCCTGAGAGCTCGCGGAGGTCGTTGTACTCTGATCGCGCGATCTGTGGGGTAGGATACTCAAACACGGCCACATCGGCCTCCCCGGCGGGAGTGTGGTATTTCGCAGTCGCGGCCTCGGCCGAGAACTGGAACCCGGCGGTTTTCACCGGGATCTGCGGCGCGAAGCGGCTGCTACTGACCGGCCCGGTCACGTATCGCTCCGACCCCGGAACCAGCCCAGCAGCCGGCAGGTAAGAGCCCAGGCCGGGCAGTGCGCCGCCGGTCCGGCCGGGCAGGTACTTCAGGAGCTCGGCGTATTCGGCTGGCGGCGGGCATGCACCCGTGCAGACCAGCGCATAGCTACCGAAAACATGTGGCTTTTCGGCGCGCATCAGGAGCGATACGGCGTACGAGCCGGTGCTGTCGTCGAACTGGTACGCCGTCACCTTGAAGCGGCCGAAGTCGGCCTGCTCGGCGGCCTTGAACCCGTACTCCTGCCACAGCGCTGTATCAGCCGGCGGAGGGACAGGCGCGGTAGCGCGGATCTTCCACGGTCCGGGCTGCGGCTGCCAGACGGCGGCGGACAGGGGGGCAGCGAGAACAACGCAGGCGAAAACGCCTGCTCGACTTCGGATCAGGAGGCCCCGCAGCATTTCTTGTACTTCTTTCCGCTGCCGCACGGACATGGGTCGTTCCGGCCCGCCTTCTTCGCGCTGATGGCCTGCTTCTTCGGCGTCGAGCTTTTCTCCCCACCGACGAACTGCAGTTCGGCCATCTCCTTGTCCTTTTTGCGCTGAATGTTCCGCGTGACATCCAGAACGGTGGACTGTGCGGCTTTGTTGACGGCCGCCGCCACGGGTTCCGGAGTTTCCTCTTCTTCGTCCTCCTCGTCCCAGTCCTCGCCCTCGGGCGCGAACGGAAGCACAGGATGCGGGCGGGGCGACCCGTCGCCGAGAGCATAGCCGTTGCCGTCGCCCGGGGCTGGCGGGCCGGTTTGCACCTGCAGGAAGAACAGGTACCGCACGTTCTCGTCCTCGATGCGGTCCATCATGTCCTGGAACAGTGTGAACGATTCCTTCTTGTACTCGATCAGCGGATCTTTCTGCCCGTATCCGCGCAGGCCGATGCCCTCCTTCAGGTGGTCCATCGAGAGCAGGTGATCTTTCCACTGCTGATCGATGACGTTCAGCATAATGATGCGTTCGGCGTGCCGCATCATTTCGGGGCCGACCTGCTTTTCCTTGTCGGCGTAACGGCGCTCCAGAATGTCGTTGAGCTTCTGCTCGATCTCGTCGCGCGTCAGACCGCTGAGATCGTCGGGCGCCACCTTCACGCCGAATGAGCTGAGCACGTCGGATTGCAGCCCGGTCAGGTTGTATTCGCTCGGATGGGTCTTCTCGGGGCAGTGCAGGTCGATAAACGTCGCCACTATGCCCGAGGCCATTTCGAGCACGCGCTCCTTCTGCTCGACGCCTTCCAGCAATTGCCGGCGCATGCCGTAGACGGCCTGACGCTGCTTATTCATGACATCGTCGTACTCGAGCAGGTGTTTGCGGGCCGCGAAGTTCTGCGCCTCGACGGCTTTCTGTGCGGCCTCGATGCGCTTGGTGATAAGCTTCGACTCGATGGGCACGTCCTCTTCCATGCCCAGCCGCAGCATCAGCTTCTGCATGCGCTCGCCGCCGAAGATGCGCATCAGATCGTCCTGCAGCGAGAGATAGAAGCGCGAGCTGCCGGGATCTCCCTGGCGTCCCGCGCGTCCGCGAAGCTGATTATCCACGCGCCGCGATTCGTGGCGTTCGGTGCCGACGATGTGCAGGCCGCCGAGGGCCAGCACTTCCGCGTGCTCTGTCGCGGTCTCCTGTTTGAAGCGCAGATAAACGGCGTCCCATTCCTCGCGCTCCGGCGTGTTCAGGGCCGAAATCTGCATGGCGTCGGGATTCTTGTTCTGCTTGCGCAGATACTCCTTGGCCATGAATTCCGGATTGCCGCCCAGCAGAATATCGGTGCCGCGGCCGGCCATGTTCGTTGACACCACCACCGCGCCTTTGCGGCCCGCCTGTGCGACGATCAGCGCCTCACGCTCGTGGTTCTTCGCGTTCAGCACCTCGTGCTTCACGCCCATGCGCTTCAGCAGGCCGGAGAGCTTTTCCGATTTCTCCACCGACACGGTGCCTACCAGCACCGGCTGGCCGCGCTCGTTGAGCTCTTTGATTTCCTTCGCGGCGTTGCGGAACTTTTCTTCCTCGGTGCGGTAGACGACGTCCTGATTCTCCGCGCGCTGCATGACGCGGTTGGTGGGGATCACCGTCACTTCCAGCTTGTAGATCTTCTCGAACTCTTCCGCTTCCGTTTCGGCCGTACCGGTCATTCCGGCCAGCTTCTTGTACATGCGGAAATAGTTCTGGAAGGTGATGGTGGCGAGAGTCTGGTTCTCGCGCTCGATCTTCACCTGTTCCTTCGATTCGACCGCCTGGTGCAGTCCGTCGCTCCAGCGGCGGCCGGGCATCAGACGGCCCGTGAACTCGTCGACGATGATCACCTGCCCGTCCTGGATGACGTAGTCCTTGTCGCGGTGGAAGAGCACGTGGGCTTTGAGCGCCTGCTCCACGTGGTGCTTCCACTCGATGGTGTTCATGTCGTAGATGTTGGGGAGGCCCAGCAGGCGCGCCACCTTGTCGAAGCCCTCGTCGGTGAGCGCGACGGAACGGTGCTTTTCATCCACCGTGTAATCGCCGGTCAGATACTTCTCGCCAGGCTCGCGTCCTTCGATCTCCTCGCCGCGGATGAGCTTCGGAATGATGCGGTCCACTTTGTAGTACTTGTCCGTGGATTCTTCGCTCGGTCCGGAAATGATGAGCGGGGTGCGCGCTTCGTCGATCAGGATGGAGTCCACTTCGTCCACGATGGAGAAGTGATGCCCGCGCTGGACACAGTCCTCGAGGCGGAACTTCATGTTGTCGCGCAGGTAGTCGAAGCCGAACTCGTTGTTGGTCCCGTAGGTGATGTCGCAGGCGTAGGCGGCGCGGCGCTCCTGATCGTCCAGATCGTGCACGATGACGCCGACGGTCAGGCCGAGGAACCGGTAGATGCGGCCCATCCACTCCGAGTCGCGGTGAGCGAGGTAATCGTTGACGGTCACCACGTGCACGCCCTTGCCTTCGAGCGCGTTCAGGTACACCGGCAGCGTGGCCACCAGGGTCTTGCCTTCACCGGTCTTCATCTCGGCGATCTTGCCGCTGTGCAGGACCATGCCGCCGATCAACTGCACGTCGAAATGGCGCATGTTGAGGACGCGGCGTCCGGCCTCGCGAACCACGGCGAACGCTTCGGGCAGGATGTCGTCAGGCGTCGCGCCCTGCTCGATCCTCTGCCGGAACTCCACGGTTTTGGCGGCCAGTTCCTCGTCGGAGAGCTGTTCGATGTCCGGCTCGAGGGCGTTGATCTGCAGAACGACGGGCTGCATGCGCTTGATTTCCCGTTCGTTCCGTGTACCGAAAACTTTTGCGAGAGCTGTATCGAGGACCATGGTGGGCGCCGTCCGAGGGAGCGGCCGCTATTACTTATTGTAACGTGGCGGCCTCAGACCGAAAGGCCGTTAAAGACTGAGGACTCCACCGTTTTTGACGCGGGCCGGGGCGCGCTGGATTCGTCGAGTTGCCGAAGTAGAGCAGGCCTTCAGCCTGCATTGCCAATCGCGTCCGTTGTTCGGAGTATTACATCGGCATAGAATCATCGCAGCCCGCGAAGAATTCAGCACCGTGCCGAATTCTTCACACCTTGAACCAGCGGTACGCCAGATTACCGCTCCCTCACAGTCGCGGCTCGGCAACAATGCCGCAAACTCGGGCATCGTAACAGAGCCGCGACCGCGAGGGAGCGGGTTTGGTTGCAACTTCGCTGCCCTTAGGCCATCGGTGTTTGTGGCCTGCCGCGTGGCCCCCGAACCACATCCGGAAACGCAGACGACAAAAGACGATCGTCTCGCCACGCCGATCTGCATACCCCGTCTACGCGCCGCTGAACTCTCGCAGCCAGACTCGCAGTTCGTCCCGCACGCGGCGAAACAGCGCCAGCCGTTCTTCTTCCGACCCGGTGAGCGCCGCTGGGTCGGTAAAATCGCAATGCAGCTTCTTCGCCCCGCCGAAGAACACCGGGCACGACTCGCGGGCGCTGTCGCAAACCGTCACCACGTAATCGAACGGCTGCCCCGCGAATTCATCGACGTGCTTCGACCGATGCCCGGATATATCGATGCCGATCTCGCGCATAACGGCAATCGCTTCGGGGCGCACCGAGCCCGGACGGATTCCGGCGCTGGCGACCTCGAAACGGTCTCCGGCATCGTGGCGCAACAGCCCTTCGGCCATCTGGCTGCGCGCCGAGTTCCCAGTGCACAGGATCAGGACCTTCTTCTTTTCCATAGCTAACCGGCCTCCGCGGCCGGGAACCAGTGGCGCGTGCGATTACAGGCCGCGCAGACTGAGAGCATTACCGGCACTTCCACCAGAACCCCCACCACAGTCGCCAGCGCCGCGCCCGACTCGGGCCCGAACAGAGCGATGGCGGTGGCCACGGCCAGCTCGAAGAAATTCGACGCGCCGATCAGCGCGCCGGGAGCGGCGACGGAATGTTCCACCTTCAGCCACTTCATGAGACCGTAGGCCAGGCCGGCATTCACGTACACCTGCAGGGTGATGGGCACGGCAATCAGCACGACATGGAAGAAGCGGCCGGTGATGTTGTCGGCCTGGAACGCGAATATCAGCACCAGCGTCGCGAGCAGCGCCGAGATGGTGATGGGCGCGAATTTCGGCAACAGCGCGCCTTCAAACCACGCCCGCCCGCGCCGTCGCACCAGCACCGCTCTGAGCAGCGCGCCCGTCGATAACGGGACCACGATGAACACCACCACCGAAGTGAGCAGCACATGGAAAGGCACGGTGAGCGACGAGGCCCCATGCACCAGGAATTGCACGATCGGCACGAACAACAGCAGCATGATGAGGTCGTTCACCGACACCTGCACCAGCGTGTACGCGGGATCGCCTCTGGTCAGGTGACTCCACACGAACACCATGGCCGTGCAGGGCGCAGCCGCCAGAATGATGCAGCCGGCAATGTACTGATCGGCCTCGGCGGGCGTGACGAAAGGCGCAAACACGATGCGGAAGAACACCCACGCCAGCAGCGCCATGGAGAACGGCTTCACCAGCCAGTTTATGAACAGCGTCACCAGCAGTCCGGCGGGACGGCGCCCGACATTTCTGACCGATGAGAAGTCGACCTTCATCATCATGGGCGTAATCATCAGCCAGATGAGCACGGCAATGGCGGCGTTAATGTGGCTGCCCCTGCCGAACTCGATGCTCCGCAGTCCCGCCACGGCGGAAGGAGCAAGCTTTCCAACCGCGACGCCCGCGGCCATGCAGAGCGCCACCCATAAAGACAGATAGCGCTCGAACACGCCCAGGCCGCCGCCGGCCTCCACGGGTTTCGCCGGCGCGGTTTCAGACACCCGCGGTCCCACAGCAGCCCGGCGCGCAGCATCGCTGGGGCTTGGTCGCGCGGATAAACGCGCTTATGAACTTCTGATACACCTGTGGCGCGATCGCATCCACGTCGATGCCCTTCACGCTGAGAGCGGCCCGCGCGTCCTCGATGTCATAGACGCGCGTGGGCTCGATGCCGATGTCCTCGAACCCGGCCTTCGCGAGTCTGGCGGCATAATCGCGTTCTTCGAGCGCGCCCGCAATGCAGCCGACCCACAACAGGATGTTCTGCCGCACCTCAGGCGGCACTTCGCCCCGCACCACGACATCCGAAACGGCGAAGCGGCCGCCCGGCTTCAGCACCCGGAACGCTTCCCGCAACACGCTGTCCTTGTCGCCCGAAAGGTTAATGACGCAATTGCTGATGACGACATCCACCGAGTTGTCCGGCAGCGGGATGTTCTCGATTTCGCCCCTGAGGAATTCGACGTTCTCAACGCCGGCTTTGCGCTGGTTCTCGCGTGCGAGCGCCAGCATCTCATCGGTCATGTCGAGACCGTATGCTTTACCGGACGGGCCCACCCGCCGCGCCGACAGCAGCACGTCGATTCCGCCGCCCGAACCGAGATCGAGCACCGTTTCTCCCGGATGGAGCTCGGCCAGCGCCGTCGGATTTCCGCAGCCGAGCGAGGCCAGTACCGCCTCCTGCGGCAGTTCCCCGGTTTGCGCGGCATCGTAGAGATTCGTCGTGATCGGGTCGCAGCAGCCGTCGAGCGCAGCGGAGGCTCCGCAGCACGAGCTGCCGCCGGCGTGGACGCGCAGCGCGGCCTGGCCGTATTTCTCTTTCACCACTTCTTTGAGTTCCATCTGATCCTTTCCGAGACTCAGGTACACAGGCGCACAATCGCCTGCGGTTTTATCGCTTTGTTTCGCGTGCAGCATTCGGCATAGAGGAAGCCGAGAAGCTCCTGAAGAACTTCGGTGTTCGCGGAGTACCAGAGCCAGGTGCCTTCGCGCTTCACCTTTACAAGGCCCTCGTTCTTCAGCTTCTCCAGATGATGCGAGAGCGTCGAAGCGGGAATATCCAGTTCGCCGCCGATATCGCCCACCACCATGCCTTCCGGGTAAGCCGACAACAGCAGGCGCAGGATGCGCAGGCGCGGCTCGGCTCCCATCGCTGCGAACATGTCGGCGAACCGAGCGACGTCTTCCGTTCGTTTGGCAGCCATGCTTCTATAATTCTATACACATGGAAATACGAAAGCAAGGGTCGTGGCGGCGCAGCGGCGCCGACGATCGGGTTTGTCTCTGCTCCGTCGCGGTCTCAGCCGGAGTTTTCGAGCCGCGACCGCAAGGGTGTTGGACATGGCCTCTAAAAGGCCGCAATCAGGAGATGAAAAAGCTTCGGCTCCGTGGGGCAGACGATCGGTTTATGTCGTCTGCCTGTTCGAGTGCCCGGGCAATGGCAGAGGACAAAACCCGATCGTCTGCCCCACGGGGAGGCGAAGCTTCCGCCGCCTGACAAAGCCATGCCTATGAAAAACCCACCGCATCCCGGTGATTTCATCCGAACCGAGATTATCGAACCCGCCCGATTGTCGGTCACGGCCGCCGCGAAAGCGCTTCGAGTGTCACGTCCTGCGCTGTCCAGTTTGCTGAACGGGAAAGCCGGCCTCTCCGGGGAGATGGCATTGCGCATTGAAAAAGCCTTCGGCGTGAAGATGGACACCCTCATGCGGATGCAATCCGCTTATGACATCGCGAGGACCCGAGAGCGCGAAAGGGAAATACACGTCTGGCGCGTTCAGACGACAGCCGACGTGCATCAGTAGCTTCAGTTAACCCACGCTCAGCTTCCGCTCGGCCAACCCCAACAACCCATCCGCCGCGAGCGCCAGCAACGCCGCAGGAACCGCCCCGGCAAGGATCTGTGTCGTGTCCACCGACGCGATACCGCGAAAGATGAACACCCCGAGTCCGCCCGCGCCGATAGCCGCCGCGATGGTGGCCGTCCCCACCGTCGTCACGGTCGCTACCCGCACGCCGGCGAGAATGCCGCGCGCCGCCAGCGGAAGCTCCACCATGGTCAGAAGCTGCCGCGGCGTCATCCCCATGGCCACCGCCGATTCGCGCACCGCCGGATCGACGCTCAGGATGCCGGCGAGGGTTCCGCGCACCACCGGCAGCAGCGCGTAGAGAACCAGCGCCACGATGGCCGTGTGCGCGCCGATCCCCCCGATGAAAGGTATCGGAATCAGAAAGCCGAACATGGCCAGGCTGGGCACTGTCTGGACCACGTTCACCAGCGTCGTCACCCATGGCCGAATGCGACTCCGATGCGCGATAAAAATGCCCGCCGGGAGCGCGATCGCCACCGCCACCGCCACCGAGATCAGCACCAGCGTGATGTGCTCCCACACCAGCCCGAGCATCTCCGCGGCGATATCGGAGCGGATCAATTGCAGACGGCCCCCGCCGCCTCGAGCAGCGTTCGGGCGCGTGGGTCGCCGGTGCGCCGGAACTCCTCGGGCGTGCAGACCAACACCGCCTCGCCGGCCTCGAACAGCACCATTCGCGAGGCCAGCCGAAGCGCCTCCTGCACGTCGTGCGTGACAAACAGCGCGGTCTTGCGCAGTCTCCGGCTCAGCTCGATGAACTGGCTCTGCAACTCGGCGCGGGTAATCGGATCGAGCGCGCCGAACGGCTCATCGAACAGCAGAATCGCCGGATCGGCCGCCAGCGCTCTGGCGATGCCCACACGTTGCCGCTGCCCTCCCGACAAGCGGCTCGGATAACGCGCCGCAAACGCTTCAGGGTCGAGTCCCACCTGCCCGAGCAGCTCCCGCGCCCGTTCGCGGATGCGCGCGGCGGGCCAGCCCTCCAGCTTGGGAATGAGGCCGACGTTCTGTTCCACGGTGAAGTGCGGGAACAGGCCGATTTCCTGGATCACGTACCCGCAGCCCCGCTTCAGGCGAACCGAATCCTGTTCCGTGGTGGCGAGGCCGTTCACCAGCACGCGCCCCGAAGTGGGCATCACCATGCCGTTCACCATGCGCAGCGCCGTGCTCTTGCCCGCGCCGCTGCGGCCCAGCAGCACCATGGTTTCGCCCGGCTCGATGCGCAGGTCGATGTCGCGCAGAATATTCGCGCCATTCACCGCGAACCCGGCGTGCTGGAAGTGCACCGCCGCCGGCGGGGTCATTCCACGGTCCACAGCGCTTCGGTGAACGGCCACTCCTCGTCGGTCCACTCGGCGGAGAAGCGGAAGCCGGCGTGCGCCGCCATGGCCGCGAGGTCCTCATGCGTGTACTTGTGCGACGACTCCGTCCAGATGGTCTCGCCCTCGGCGAACCGGGCCGTGCACTCCGCGCCCGGGATCTCCACGCCATGCTCCTCGAGCGCTTGCAGGTGCATCTCGACGCGCTGCTCGCTCTCATTCCACACCGCGAGGTGATGGAACCGGCCGAGGTCGAACGAAGCGCCCAGCTCGCGATTGATGCGCGCCAGCACGTTCAGGTTGAACGAGGCGGTGACGCCCAGCGGATCGTCATACGCCGCCAGCAACGCTTCCGATGGCTTCAGCAGATCCGCCCCCAGCAGCAGGCCGTCGCCCGTACGCAGAAGCTTTCGCACGGCAGTCAGGAAACGGAGCGCCTCAACCCGCTCGAAATTGCCGATCGTGCTGCCCAGAAACAGTACCAGCAGATTCTGGTGTCCATGCCGGCATTCCGCCAGGTGCTGCAGCCCTTCGAGGTACGTGCATTCGAGAGGGACAATGCGGGCCAGAGGCGCCAGCTCGCGGCGGCACGCATCGAGGGCGAGGCGCGAAACATCGATCGCGTAATAATCGATCTCCGGCTGCCGCGCGCGGAACGCCTCCAGAATGCGGCGGGTCTTCCGGCCCGTGCCGCTTCCCAGTTCCGCCACCGTAACGGGCTCGGCAAAGCGGCGCGCAAGCTCCGGCGCGGCCCGCTGGATCACGCGCTCATCGGCGCGCGTCAGGCCGTATTCGGGAAGCAGCGTGATCGCGTCGAACAAAGCGCTGCCCAGGTCGTCGTAGAAGTATTTCGGCGGGAGACTCTTCTGGCCGTGGCGGCAGAGACCGTCGCGGACGTCGGTGGCGAATTCGCGCAACGCGACCGGCGGCGTCATCCCGCTTCACTGGCCTGTCGGGCGTTCGCAACCACGCGGAATGTGCCGTAGGCGTAGGGATAGCGCCGCCGGAACCAGTTCCGGAAGGAACGGCGCAGCAGCGGGGCCGCGGTCTGGGGAGAGCCGCCCTTCATCACGAAGTGGTCGCCATCGAAGAAGGGCTGCGAGTAGCCAGGGTAGACCGGGAACGTGCGGAAGCCCGGGAACGGACCGAACACAGTCGAAGTCCACTCCCAGCCATTGCCCACCATCTGCGCGGCGCCGAACGCGCTGTCGCCGCCCGGCGTAGCGTCGACGTTCACCGGGTCCCAGGCATGGAAATCGAAGTTACCGCGCTCGGCCGACGGCCCGTCGTTGCCCCACGGATACGGCCGTTCACCGCCCTCCGGCGTCCCGTATGCGGCGCGATGGAACTGCGCTTCCGACGGCAGCGCGAGGCCTTTCCAGCGCGCATACGCCTCCGACTGCTCGTGCGTTACGTACACGGGCGCCTGCGGCGGCAACGGAACGGACTGGAACATTCCCCGATAAAACCATGAGCCGTTCGTATGCGTCCAGAAGAACGGGGGGTCGGCGCCGGCGTTCACAAACCGGAGGTAGTCGGCATTCGTCACTTTGAACCGGCCGATGGAGAAGGCCGGGACCGCGATTCGGTGCTCGTCGAACTCGTTGTCCCAGCCGAACTCGCCGGCAGTTTGTCCCAGAGTGGCGAAGCCGGCGGGTATGTCGATCAGACCCGTTTCAGCCTCGAGCTGCTCCGGAGAGTTTTGGAACGCGGCGGCGCCGGGATTAGTCTTAAAGTGATACGGAAGGTTATGCAGCAGGTACGCCAGCGTCTCGGCGTGCATCCAGCGGTGTTCGAGAGCCACCCGGAGAACCTGCTCCGGAGCTTCATCGAGCACCGCGTCCAGCGTGTCCCGCACCCGCGAGCAGTACTCGCGAACCGCTTCGAGCCGCGGCCAGTCGGCCTCTGTATCGACGGGCAGGCGGCCTTCGGGAGGATCGATGCCGAACTCGAACAGTCGGTCGAATACGGGGTGGAACGAGGGCAACTCGAGCGTGCGCCGGCAGATCATGTTCCAGTCGAACGCCTCCAGATGACCGATATAGAAGATCATCCGATGCCGTTCCGGAATGGGCCGGGCGTAGATCGCCTCGGGCCTCAACAGGCTGAAAAGGAAATCGGTTCGGGCACGGGCCGCCGCGAGTTCCGCGGCAAGGGTGTGGGGACGAACGGCCGCCGGCGTGGTCATGCGTCTGCTCAGGCGCGAGGAAAGAGTCCCCGCATGCACTACAGAGTAGCAAAGGGTAGTACTGGTGGTGGGCCTGGTGGTGGGGCAGGCGGTTTCGCCTGCCAGGTTAATGATCTTAAGCCGCCGCTGGTTCGGACCGATAGATACTGCAGTAGGCCGGGGAGGACCCATTGGCCCGAGTCGTGCTACGAAATTGGGAGTCCCGTCTGCTATGGTGAAATATCAGCGCCATAATCAATGCCTTTCCAGATTCAACCCGTAAAGGAGTTCCTCGTTCGTCCGGCGCTCCCGCCCACGCTCAGCCGCCTCACCGAACTCGCCTGTAACCTGTTGTGGAGCTGGGATCACGGAGTTCGTTCGGTGTTTCGGCGCCTCGACCCGGTCCTCTGGAAAAGCTGCGGCCATAACCCCGTGCTGATGCTTGGCCGGCTGCCGCAGGCCACGCTCGAGCGTGCGGCGGCGGATGCCCGTTTCGTCGCGCTTTACCGCCGGGCCTGCGAGCGGCTCGATTCGTATCTGCACAGCCGCGAGGCACAGGAAGACGGGCCGCTGGTGGCATATTTCTCCATGGAATACGGCCTGGTGGACTGCATGCCTATCTACTCGGGCGGTCTGGGGCTGCTGTCCGGCGATCACCTGAAGGCGGCGAGCGATGAGGACATCCCGCTCACCGGCGTGGGGCTGCTGTACCAGAAGGGCTATCTGCAGCAATCCCTGAATCCCGACGGCTGGCAGCAGGAGCGCAACCCCGTCAACGATTTCTATACCCAGCCCGTGCTTCCGGTGAAGGACCACAACGGCGCCGACGTGATGGTCAGCGTGAAGTTGCCCACCGGCATCGTGTACGTCAAGGTGTGGCACATGGACGTGGGCCGGGTGAAGCTCTATCTCCTCGACACAAACATTGCCGAGAACAGCCGCGCCGATCATCGCGAGATCACCGATCAGCTCTATGGCGGCGACATCCACACGCGCATCCGCCAGGAGATCGTGCTCGGAATCGGCGGTCTGCGCGCGCTCGACGCGCTCCAGATCAAGCCCACCGTGTTCCACATGAACGAGGGACATTCGGCGTTTATGGCCGTGGAACGCATCCGTTTGCTGATGCAGACGCACCAGCTCAATTTCGACGAGGCCTACAGCGCTTCGCGTCTCAACAATGTTTTCACGACCCACACTTCCGTTCCTGCGGGCATCGATCTGTTCGACGCCGGCCTGATGCACCTCTACTTCGACGACTACTGCGGCGAAAACGGCATTCCCTTCGATCGCTTCCTGGCGCTGGGCAAACGGAACACGTCGGATTACAACGAGCCGTTCTCGATGGCCATTGCCGCATTCCAGACCGCGGCGTATCGAAACGCGGTCAGTAGCCTGCACCGTCAGATTTCACAGGAGATGTGGCAGGACCTTTGGCCGAAGCTGCCGGTTTGGGAGATTCCCATCACCTCCGTCACCAACGGCGTCCATCTTCCCACCTGGCTGAGCGGCGATCTGGCGCAGATCTACGATCAGTACCTGCAGCCCGACTGGCGCGAGCACTACAACGATCCGAAGATCTGGGACGCCATTCAGGACATACCGGCGCGCGACATCTGGGATGCGCACCGCCGCCGCAAGCGCAACCTGATCTCCTTCGTGCGCGAGCGCGTGGCGGCCAGCGCCATCGCCCGCAAAGCCCCGGCGAGCGAGCTGCGCCGCCTCTCCGACGTGCTCGACCCCGACGCGTTCACCATCGGCTTTGCGCGCCGCTTCGCCACCTACAAGCGCGCAACGCTTCTGTTCCGCGACGTGAACCGGCTGAAGAAGATCCTCACCAGCCGGGAGCGGCCGGTGCAGATTGTCATCGCCGGCAAGGCCCACCCGAAGGACCATCCAGGGAAGACCCTGATTCGGGAGATAGTGCAACTTTCTCGCGATCCGGATCTCCTGCGGCGGCTCGTTTTCGTCGAAGATTACAGCATAGAGGTGGGCCGGGAGCTGGTGCAGGGCGTGGACCTCTGGCTGAATAACCCGCGCCGGGGTGAGGAGGCCTGCGGAACCAGCGGCATGAAAGCGGGCATTAACGGCGTGCTGAATTTCAGCATCCTCGACGGCTGGTTCGACGAGGCTTACGAGATTTCGGGAGGCTGGGCCATCGGAGAGCGCGAACAGTACTCCGAGGACCAGGATGAGATCCACGCGCGGGCGGTGTACTCGACGCTTGAGAACGAGATAGTACCCCTGTACTTCGATCGGAATGAAGAGGGAATTCCGAACGAGTGGATCCGGCGCGTGCGGCAGTCGCTGATGAACCTGAGCCCGCAGTTCAACTGCCAGCGGATGGTGTCTGAGTACATGTCTCAGCTCTACACGCCGGCGCATGAGGCGTTCGCAGAGATGGCGCGCGATGACTTCGACGAGGCTCGCGACCGGGCCCGCTGGAACGAGGAAGTACAGCGCGCGTGGCATGGCGTCTCATTTGTGGAACTGGGACCGGGTCCCGATTTTTCGGTGCTCACCGGTAAGCCGGTACCCATGAGGGCTTCGCTGAATCTCGCGGGACTTTCGCCGAAGGACGTCCGCGTGGAAGCCGTGGTGGGACGCATCGGCGTGAATGGAACGCTGGAGGAAACCCAGGTAATGACTATGCCGCCCGTGACGCAGGAAGGGTCGGCATGGGTGTTCGCAAGCGAGTTTGTGCCGCATCAGACGGGGCGTCTGGGGTACTCGGTCCGCGTAACTCCGAACCACTATGACGATCCGTTGACAAGGCCGTGTAACTCGCTCCTGAAGTGGGGAGTGGACTGAACCGGGCGGCTGGTAATTCAACTGCTGTTGACAGTTCTTTGCACGGGGGCGTAAAGATTTCAGTGGAATCTGAACGCAATCCGTGGTACATAGTAGTTTGGGATCGCGAGGCCCCTCAGATTGCAACCCTGGGGCCCGGCAACGGTTCCAATTATCCTCCGATATCATCCTGCGTTGCTAAAGTGAACCCCAGCCACTGGATGCTGAGGCTCATCGCACAGCAGTAAGACTGCGAATGCCTTCGGATCATCACTGTCCCTGTTGGACGGTTGTAGCTAAATCCTTGCGGTGCACGGTTCCCGTAGTGTAAGTGCGTCGATACGGAGCAGAAAGAAAACATGGAAGACGATCGAAAGTACAGGCAGCGCGGGTACATGGACAATGGCCGCGAAGCCAATGGTAATGGCAATGGGCGCACGGATCGGCCGAAGCCCAGCGGACCCAGGCCGTCGCTCGATATAGCGGGGCCGCGATTGCCGCGGCTGCTGCAGACCGTTGCGGCGGCCCGCTGCTACAACTGCTCCACTATGCTGCCCGCCGGCATGGACTTCAAGGGCACGTGTCCGAAATGCAACGCCGCCCTGCATTGCTGCAAGCAGTGCACGCACTTCGATACCTCAACACGGTTCCAGTGCACCAGGCCGATTCCCGTGCGCATCGCGGTCAAGGACCAGGCGAACGAGTGCGAGCTGTTCAGCCCTCGGGTGACCGTGGCGCGCGACGCGACGGTGACCGGATCGGGTGTGGTAAATCGCGTCAGCGCTCCCGCGCCGAGGACGCCTCAGGACGCGCGCACCGCGTTCGATAATCTGTTCAAGAAGTAAGCCACGAATTGTGGTTCCCCTTCGTAGCTGAGCCGCGCGCGTCAGCAAGCGGTCTCATGAATCCACGCCACCGCCATTTACCTGCACGCCCATGGCTTTCAGCAGCCGGTCGCTCGACGCGCTGATCTCGCGTACCGCCCGCTCGAATGCTTCCTGATTCGCTTTCGACGGCTTGCGGAATCCGCTGATCTTACGGACGAACTGCAGGGCGGCGGCGTCCAGCTCTTCGTTCGCCGTCGATTCACCGGGCCTGCGCAGGACTTTGATGCTTCGGCACACGACCATCAGGTTCGCACACTGGCCGGCGGTGTTGCCGTCGCGCATGAGAACTGATTCTTCCGACGCGGCGATTTTCTTGTGCCTCGTACACTTATGTGCGACACTGCAGCATGACAGGGAACGTCCTTCGGCGCCTGAAGAAGCTCGCAAAGCGGAATTGCGAGACTTCATTCACGACGCTGAAAGACCGCAAAAAGGAAATCGGGAAGGGACTGCTGCGCGAGATGGGCTCGCAGTTGGGCATTGATCCGAAGGAGTTATAACCGTGGTGAAAATCAGCTACCCTGCAACTTTTACTCCGGACGAGGACGGACGTCCGGTCGTGCGCTTTCCGGATCTGCCGGAAGCGCTCACTGACGGAAAGGATTTAGCGGAGGCCTCGGCGGAGGCTATGGATTGTCTCGGAAGCGCCCTTGCCTCCCGTCTTGCGCACAAGGAAGATATCCCGCATTCGTTGAAACCGCGAACCGGCCAGCGCTCCGTTCCGGTCCCGTTGTGGATCGCTCCGAAAGTGGCGCTTTACTGGGCCATGCGCGAAAACGGACTCAACAATAGTCAGCTTGCCCGCAAACTCGGCGTGCGCGAGACCGTCGTCCGACGGATGCTCGATCCCGAGCACGCCACCAGACCCGAGAAAATCCAACTGGCGCTCGAAGCGCTCGGAAAACAGTGCCTCGTCGTTATCCAGGACGCGGCCTGAATCATCTCGCCGGCTCAGTTTCTCCGACGTATCAGAATCCGCTTGACGAACCAAGGGCTGCACGCGCATAATCGTCCCATAAGATCGTTATGGGAGAGAAACAGGCCACCTCGGGCGAGATGCTCCGCGACACGCTCGATATGCTCATCCTCAAAACGCTGCAGCGCGGAGGCATGCACGGGTACGGCATCGCCGAGTTCATCGAGCAGCGCTCCGAATCCGTGCTGCGGGTGGAAGAGGGCGCGCTCTATCCGGCTCTGCACCGCCTGGAGATGCGCGGCCTGCTCGCCGCGAAATGGGGCGTGTCGGAGAATAACCGGCGCGCGAAATTCTACAGCCTCACAGCCGCGGGACGCCGGCAGCTCGAAGCCGACGCCACGCGCTGGGGCGCGATCTCCGGCGCAATCGGCCGGATTATGGAGACCGCATGATGTGGCTCCGAATCAAAGCGCTTTTTAAACGCCGCCAGCTCGAACGCGATCTGGATGACGAGCTGAGCTTTCATCTGGCCATGCGCCGACAGAAGCTCGAAGCGGAAGGCGTGCCCGACGCCACGAACGCTACGCGGCGTCGCTTCGGCAATGTCACCGCGATGCGAGAAGCCTGCCGCGAGGCGTGGACATTCGCCTCGTTCGAAGGCCTCGCTCGCGATGTGCGCTACTCGGTCCGGACACTGGCAGGAAGCCCCGGGTTCACAGCCGTCGCTGTTGCCACGCTTGCGCTCGGCATCGGAGCGAATACGGCCATTTTCTCCCTGGTGAACGCCATTGTTCTGAAGGCGCTCCCGTACGAGCGGCCACAGGATCTCTATGCGATTCACGAGCTGGTGCGGGTTGGCTCCCAGCGCTCGCCCGCCATGCCGGTGAACGCCGGTAACTTCCTGCTGTGGCGGAAACACGCCCGGTCCTTCTCCGCGATTGCCGCCCTCGAGCCAACCAACGACAGTCTGATTCAGGGCAGCGAGTTGATCCAGATGCATGGCCTTCGCGTTTCCGCAAACTTCTTCCCGATGCTGGGCATCCGGCCGCAAATCGGACGCTCGTTCCTGCCGGAAGAAGACTACATGGGACACGGCTGGGAGATGATTCTGACAGAGCCGATATGGCGACAGCGGTTCCACTCCGATCCGAACATTGTCGGCAGACAGGTCTCGATGAACGGCTATCCCGCGAGCATCGTCGGCGTGCTGCCGGCCTCGTTTTATTTCCCAAAGCAGGATCAGCTCTTCACAACGCCAATCGCCGGCTGGACCTGGCGCGTCGAGTATTTCAGCAACCTCAGCCTGCTGCCCGATGACACCCAGGCTGGCGTCTTCAATTTCAACTTTGCCTCGATCGCACGCCTGAAGGCAGGGTTCAGCCGGGACCAGGCAACTGCCGATCGTGACGCCATCGAGGCCGGCATCGCCAAAGGCAATCCGGACAAAGCTGTGCTGAGTACGGAACTCGCGCAGCTGCAGACCGCCGTGCTTGGGCCCGCGCAGCGCCAGCTCTGGATGCTGATGGCCGGGGCCGGGATCGTCCTGCTGGTGGTGTGCTTCAACCTGGCGGGGCTGTTGCTGGCTCGTCATCTGGCGCGCGAACACGAGGTCGCCATTCGGACCGCCCTTGGAGCCGCGCGCGCGGACCTGCTTCGCCAGTTTCTGGTCGAAGGTCTGCTGCTCGCTCTGGTCGGCGGCGCCTGCGGGGTGGCCGCGGCCCTGGCCGGCATTCGACTGCTGGTCCGTGCCGCGCCCGTCGCCCTGCCACGCCTCGAGTCTGTCGCGGTGGACGGGCGCATCCTGCTGTTCAGCGTTGTGGCATCCCTCGGCGCGGGTTTGCTGATGTCCATGCTGCCCGCGCTGCGCTTCAGCTCTCGCCAGGCCGCGGACGCTCTGAAATCCGCGCCGGCAGGCAGCGTCAGCCGGCGCGCGTCCCGGCTGCATCAGACCCTGGCGGCTTCCGAAATCGCGCTGTGCACCGTGCTGCTCGTTTCGGCGCTCCTGCTGGCGCGCAGTTTCGGACACGTCTTCGCCGCCAACGCGTGGCTGAATGTCGATCGCGTATTCACCCTCGATCTGTTGGCGCCCCCTCTTCATTACAACGATCAAACCGCCAGGCAGCGGTTGTACCAGAGACTGACCGAGAGCATTCGGACCCTGCCCGGCGTTTCCGCAACCGGGATTGTCAACGCCCTGCCGCTGCGCGGCGAAACGTTCACGGCAACGATGGACTTCGTGGAAATTCCGGGATCTTCGAGTCAAAACAGCGCGAATTTCCACTTCATGACGCCCGGTTACTTCAAAGCGGTGGGCTTGCCCGTGCTGCAAGGCAGATCGCTCTCCGATGCCGATGCGGGTAAGCACGTGCTCCTGATTTCTGAAAGCGCGGCCGCCGAACTTCCATCCGGCCGGAGTCCTCTCGGCCTGCACATGAAATGGACAACGCCCATGGGTGCGCCACTGCTTTACCAGGTGGTGGGCATTGTTCGCGACGCACACGCAAAACCCGAAGAGAAGGCCTCGCCGGCCGTCTATCTGCCCTACTGGGACTGGCCGCCGTGGCAGGCATCCGTGGTGGTGCGCACTTCGGCCGATCCGCGGGCGGTTGCCGAGGGCGTCCAGCGAGTCATCCGAAACGCAGATCCGCTCATCGGCATTCCGCACGCGGAAACCATGCGCGAGATCCTCGACAGCGCGGTGGCGCCGCGGCGATTCCTGACCTGGCTCGGCATGCTGTTTGCCCTGTCAGCCACTTGTCTCGCCGCTCTCGGCCTTTATGGCGTGGTATCGCTGGCGGCCGCGCGCCGCCGCCATGAGATCGGCGTGCGCATGGCGCTGGGAGCGCACGCGGGCGAAGTGGTGAAAATGGTCGTTTCGCAGGCGGTGCTCCTCGCCCTGGCCGGCGTGGCCATTGGACTCGTTTGCGCGCTCGCCGTCACTCGTCTGCTGACCAGCCTGTTGTACGACGTACGGCCCTCCGATCCGGCCAGCTTCGCCGTCGTGAGCGTGACGCTCATCGCTGTCGCCCTGCTCGCCAGTTTCATTCCGGCCAGACGAGCCGCGCGCGTCGATCCACTCGCCGCCATCCGTTATGAGTAAAGCAGGCTTCAGCCTGCCTGCGCCCTCCTTCTCTACTCTCACACTCCTACAATAAATACAGAACGATGAAGACCATCGACAGCTTTGGGGCGGCTTCGACGCTGCGGGCCGGAGGGCAGGAGTACAGGATCTACAGGCTGGAGGCGCTGCACAAGCGCGGGGGCGTGGATGTCTCGCGCATCCCGTACTCCATCCGCGTGCTTCTCGAGAACCTCCTGCGCCACGAGGACAACCTCGCCGTAAAGCACACCGACATCGATTACGTGGCCAAGTGGACGCTCGGCGCCGCTCCACGGGAAATCAGCTTTCAACCAGCGCGCGTGCTGCTGCAGGATTTTACCGGCGTCCCCTGCGTGGTGGATCTCGCCGCCATGCGCGATGCTCTCGGCGTGCTCCATGCCGATCCGAAACGCGCCAACCCGCTCATCCCGGTCGATCTGGTGATCGATCATTCCGTGCAGGTGGACAGCTTCGGTACGAACAATGCTTTTTCGATGAACGCGCTGCTCGAGTTCGAGCGGAACCGCGAACGGTACGCGTTTCTCAAGTGGGGCCAGAAGGCGTTCAGCAATTTCCGCGTGGTGCCGCCGGACACCGGCATTGTTCACCAGGTAAACCTCGAATATCTGGCGCAGGTGGTGTTCACCGATCGCAGCCATTCGATCCCGCTCGCATATCCCGACACGCTGATGGGCACCGATTCGCACACCACCATGGTTAACGGACTGGGCGTGGTGGGCTGGGGCGTCGGCGGCATCGAGGCCGAGGCATGCATGCTCGGCCAGCCCATTTCCATGCTGCTGCCCGATGTCGTCGGCTTCCATTTGAAGGGCGAACTGCCGGGCGGAGCCACCGCAACCGACCTGGTCCTCACCGTGACGCAGATGCTCCGCAAGAAGGGCGTCGTCGCGAAGTTCGTCGAGTTCTACGGCCCCGGCGTCGGAGCGCTCAGCCTGGCCGATCGCGCCACCATCGCGAACATGGCGCCCGAATACGGCGCGACCATCGGATTCTTCCCCATCGACGACAAGACGCTCGACTATCTGCGCATGACCAACCGGCCCGCGGATCTGATCGCGCTGGTGGAGGCATACGCCAAGGAACAGGGCCTGTTCCTCACCGCCAACTCGCCCGAGCCTGCCTACTCCGACAAAATCGAGCTCGATCTTTGCGATGTGGTTCCGTCCCTCGCCGGGCCGCGGCGGCCGCAGGACCGCATCGAACTGTCGAAGATCAAAGACAATTTTCTCGACACTCTCGGTGAAGCGCGAGCGCTCGGTGGAAATCACCATGGACGGCGCGACGACCACCGTGCAGGACGGTTCCGTCGTCATTGCGGCCATCACCAGCTGCACCAATACGTCGAATCCTTCGGTGATGGTGGCCGCGGGGCTGCTGGCGAAAAAGGCCGTGGAGAAGGGGCTGCAGACCAAGCCATGGGTGAAGACCAGCCTCGCGCCGGGCTCCAAGGTAGTGACCGATTATCTGAACGACGCCGGCCTGACGCCGTTTCTCGAGGCGCTGAGATTCAATCTGGTGGGCTACGGCTGCACCACCTGCATCGGCAACAGCGGCCCGCTGCCCGAGCCTGTCGCCGAGGCCGTGCAGCAGGAGAAGCTCATCGTCGCCGCAGTGCTCAGCGGGAATCGGAACTTCGAGGGGCGCATCAATTCGCTGGTGCGCGCGAATTATCTGGCGTCGCCGCCGCTCGTGGTCGCGTACGCGCTGGCCGGCCGCATCGACATCGATATACAGAAAGAACCGCTGGGCACGGATCAGGCCGGCAAGAAGGTGTATCTCGCCGATATCTGGCCGAAGCCGGACGAGGTGGCCGCGGTGGTCGCGAATTCCGTGCGCAAGGAATTTTTCCAGAAGCAATACTCGGAGGTCTTTCAGGGCGAGGAGAACTGGACGAACATCCCCGTTCCCGTGGGCGAGCTGTACGACTGGACCGACGATTCCACGTACATCCGCAAGCCGCCGTACTTCGAAAACATGGTGGATCCTGCCACCGCCATTCACGACTTCTCCGGCATGCGCGCGCTGGCTGTTCTGGGCGATTCCGTGACCACGGATCATATCTCGCCCGCCGGTTCCATTCCCGTCGACAGCCCCGCCGGAAAATACCTGGTGAGCCTCGGCGTGAAGCCGTCCGACTTCAACTCGTACGGATCGCGGCGCGGCAACCATGAGGTGATGGTGCGGGGCACCCTCGCGAATATCCGGCTGCGCAACCTTTTGGCGCTGGGAACCGAGGGCGGCTGGACGCGCCATTTCCCCAGCGGCGAGAAGATGTTCATCTACGACGCCGCCATGCGCTACCAGCAGGAGGGCGTGCCGCTGGTGATCATCGCCGGCAAGGAGTACGGCTCCGGCTCGTCGCGCGACTGGGCGGCGAAGGGCACGCTGCTGCTTGGCGTGAAGGCCGTCATTGCGGAGAGCTTCGAGCGCATCCATCGCTCGAACTTGGTGGGCATGGGCGTGCTGCCCCTGCAATTCATGGCGAATGAGGATCGCGTGAGCCTGAATCTCACGGGCGAAGAGACGTTCGACATCGAGGGCATCGTCGCGGCAATTGAAACCGGCGCGAAGAGGGCGCGAGTCCGCGCCGGGGATAAGTGCTTCGACGTGCAGGTTCGGATCGACACGCCGATGGAAGTCGAGTATTACCGCTACGGCGGCATACTGCCATACGTGCTGCACCAGATCGTGGCCGGAAGCGCCGAAGCGACCGCATAGCGCTTTTGTAGAGCAGGCTTTCAGCCAGGCTTTCAGCCATGGCTTTCAGCCTCCGGCGTGCTGTCAGCCCGCCATGTCCAACCCAACGCCAGACCAGGCGGGCGCCAGGAGGGGAGGGCCGAAGCCGAGCAGTTCTGAACGTGCAAAACTCGCGCCGAGGGCAGAGAACGGAGGGCGTAATCGCATCAGAACATGTGCAGGCCAAATGCTTTCGGTCGGTCGCAACTGATGAACGATAATCATGTGCTTATGTGGATGAATTGAGAAAATACGGGCTGAAGAGCTGCATGGCTGAAGGCTCTCGTTGTCTGCAAACAGGTTCCAAAGGAGAATGCGAACGGACACCTCACATGCGCTTGCGGCACATTTTGGCATCGACCCTTAGGTGTGAAGGGGACGGAAGAAGAGCACCGGCTTATCACAAGCAAGGGATTCCGGGTCGCAGAGGATTGCAGGGGAGACGTCTACTATGTTTTGCCGGAAGCGGGACATATTCTTCACCTGTACTCGGATGGCAAATGGGATTGTGATAGAGATTCTGAGAACTGGCGAACACTTGAAGAGTATTTCGCATGGGTGGAACCGCTGGTGAGGGTCGTTCGGAGACAGTAAGACTTGGCGGTCTTCTCTGTCGCTGGTGCCCGTGGGCTATGCTGTACGGGTGGCCCGACGCACATTTGGTAATAGTTGCGAGCTCAGCCATCGCCTCACAAACGCGCGCTCAGCCGCTGTTCGCCGGCTGCATAGTATGCTGAACAGTTGCCGGAAAACACGGCAGCGCGGGATGTATTGCGTAGTATCCTTCGTCGAGCGAGGTCAGCAGCCCCACTTCCGCGGCGCGATCCAGCAACGCGATCCCAGCCTTACGAGTCAGGCCTTCGACCTCGGGCAGATGCCAACTTCGGCAGGATTGCCCATCATGCGCAATGCATCGACGTCCACGAAGCCCTGGAAGAGGTGCAGCAACGCGAGTTGCTTCCGCTCGGCTTCGGTAAAAGCACTCTCGAAACCGTAAGAGAGCGATGCCGCAAGCGACCGTGTCCGTCCCTCGCTGGCCTCATCTTCGAAACTCGCTCCCCAGCGCTAAGCTTGCGGACGAAGTTCGCGATCTGCGCCCGGCTGCGCAGGCCATCGCGAAGCGCCTGGCCGACCAGCACCGTAAAGGTGAGCGGATTTCCCTGGGTGAATTCGAGCAGCGGACGCCAGTCCTCAACATCTTCCAGACGCCGCCCGCTCTTGCCGGCCAGTTCGCGGGTCATTTGCACGCGATCCTCGAATACGATCGACGGCAATGCCAGGTCGGGCAGGGAAATTTGAAGGTCTTATTCGTGCCGTCGCGAGCTCAGAAGAACTTCGCTTTTGTTGTTCTGGTCGCTCAGAAGGCCAAACAGCTCCTTGTGTCTCCCGTTGTCCATGCCGATGGCGTACCCGCTGGAAACCCGGCGATCGGTTAAACGTTGTCAGATCCTAAGGACCGGAATCTGTTTCATCGCCTGGAGCGCAATGGCGCGTTTCTCGTCGCGGTCATTTGTGAGCCACTGAATCCCGCCCTTGTCCAGAGCACGCTCGAACACTTTGCCGAGCTGGTCGAGCACAGTCGGCAACGTGATCTTCCTCTCGAATGACGTGAAGAGGGTCGGGCCATCAATGCCTCCCGTCTGCTGGTACCAGCGCGCGAACTCCACGGCCGTGCTGGTTTTGCCGCTGCCTGCGTAGGCGTGCAGCAAGGCAACGGGCTGCTGGTCGAAAATGCGGTCGAGTTGCAGCACCGTTTCATCGCGTCCGATAAAGCCAGTCCGGCGGTTACGGCAAACCGATCGCGCGAACGCTATCTCAATTTTGATCTCGTATGGTCGTCTCACTCTTCGGAAACAACCGAACCGGAGTGGCTTCGAACACAATCGGCACGGTCCAGTCTTCAATCGGCTGGCCGGAGCTGCTCAACTGCTTGCGCGCCATCGTGGCTGCCTCGCCGAGCGCGACCCCGGACGCCAGGGCCGCATACAGTTCGGCCATGAACTTCGCCGCCGTGCTGACGAAGACGTTATAGCGCCACGCTACGACGCCCGCTGCACCGTAATCCATCATCCTATGCGCGAGCGAGCCGTATTCCCGAATCTGATGATGCATGTCGTGCGCCGGCTTCGGCGCCTGCGGGGGTTCTGCGTACATCGACCGGAAAGCTTTGAGGATCAGGATCGGCACGCCGGTCTCGCGGAGCAGCCGGCCCAGCACCTCCGCTTTCACCGGTTCCGCGTTCTCTCGAGTGCCGGGTTCTCGAACCAGACCGCGCCGCTGGTCCCGTGCCCATCGAAATGAACCACGTGGAACGGCTCGCCTTTCGCTTTGGCCGAGCGCAGGCGTTTGCCGAGTTCCTCGAAAGTCGGCGGCCGAAGCACCTTAAGGTCGAAATCTCGCGCGGTCTTGCTATGACCTTTATCAGGTATCGCTGCAAGAGCGGAACGGCACTTCGAGGCGTCACCCGGCCGGCAGATCGCTAGCAGAATCCGAATTTTCACCGATTCCGATTGCGGCGGCTTCGGCCGCATCGCCGCCTGCGAATGACAGCGCACGAACGCCGGGACGTGCAGCGCGAGCGCCAGATCGGCTTCGGGATCGCGCAGCAGCTCCCACGGAATCAGCGCGTCGCCCACATCGCTTTCAATCTCGATGCGCGTTTCTTCCAGCCGGTCGCTCGCATGCACCCAAAATCTGCTGCCGGCAAGCACGGCGTTGAACAACTCCACGCCGGCGCCGCGCATGCGTTTATCGATGGCTGCGGCGATTTTCGGCGTCGGATCGAGGGGAAACGAAAAAAGAGTCGCAGGCAGACCGCAACGGAACGCATATGGTGCGAGTGGTAACTGAGAGGCTGCCTCATGGACTCGCGAGGGGCGCCGGCGCACTCGAACGTTGCTTCGACGGTGGCGGTGGCGTGGTTTATCCGTAATGTCGGCACGGAAGTGGGTTAATTCTACCAAATGCAGGGGAAACGCCTGCTCTTACCGCCCCGCCGGCAAAAACAATTCCATCCCGCCGATCACCCCGCGCTTCGGCAGCGATACGCCGACGATCTCCTGATACACCGTGCTCGTCAGGTTCGTGAACTGCAGGAACGGGCGCAGCCGTCCGCCCGGCCGCGCCAGCGATGCATCCCAGAGAGCATAGGGGCTCTGGCCAAACCGCTGCACCACGCCGATTCGCGTCCGACCTGCCAGCCATGTTCGAAATGCACCCTGCCAGGCGAGCACCGCGTCGTTCACCGGGTAATTGAACGCGTACTTCGACGAGTAAATACCGGTAGCGGCCTGATCGCCCTTCAACGCCGTGTACTCCAGCGACACGACCTGATCCGCGCGCAGCCGCGCCTCCACGGTCCCCTCCACTCCGGTGAACACCAGATGCTGGAAATTCGTGGCCACCCAGATGGCCGTCGGCGAATCACGCACGTAGTCGATCAGATCGCTGTCGCGGCGCTGGAACACCGTTGCCGATGCGCGGATGCGTTGCGATGGATACCAGTCCACGCCGCCCTCATAGTCCCAGGCCTTCTCCGGCCGCAGATTCGGGTTGCCGCGGTTAGCCGGGTCGCTGTAATAGAGGTCGGTGAACGATGGAAGACGGAACGCGCGGCTGAGCGATCCCCTGAGCTTCACCTGAGAACTCAGCCACACGCCCGCTGCCACCGTTGGGCTGAGCTGGTTGCTGAGCCCGCCGTACACGTCGTCGCGCAATCCCGCCGTGAAGGAGAAGCGGCGCAGCACGCGCACGTCCCAGGACGCGTACGCCGCCTCGTGATTGCGCGCGTGGTCGCCGAGATTGGTGCTGTGGATCGTATCCTCGTAATACTCGGCGCCATAGTGCACATGCCCTCCGCCCGGAACGGCGTCGCTGCGGCGCAATGCGCCCTCCAAACTCTCCAGATAATGCCAGTTCGTATAAACAGAAGGATCGTCGCGGAACAGGACGAAAAGGTCGGTGTGGCGGCGGAACGAAAAGTCAGCCTCGGTGTTCTTGCCCAGCTCCTGCCGTAATGAGGCGTACCAGCCTTTCGTCCGCTCCCACGAAGGATACGGGCCGTAGAACTGATCGGCGCCGAATGGACGGTCGCTCAGGGCCAGCAGGATGTCCGTGAATCCGAGTGCGGATTTCGCGTGCGTGATGGAGGCGAACGACAGGTCGCGATAGTCGCGGTCGGGCATGAAGCCCGTCGAGAAGTCTCGCGAGAAGACCAGTTGCTCGTCGATCGCGTGCCGGCCGTACGAGAGCGAGCCGCTCTCCTCATTCACTCCGAAATTTCCCAGCGCGCTGCGCAGCCGCAGTTCCGGCCCGGCCGGCTGCTCGGTGATGATGTTGAGCACGCCCGCCACCGCATCGGAGCCGTACTCGGTCGAGCCCGATCCCCGAAGCACCTGCAGTTCCGAAACGGCATCGAGCGGGAGCGGCAGATCCATATTGTGATGGCCGCTCTGCGCGTCGTTGATGCGCATGCCGTTCAGCAGCACCAGCGTTTGCCCGAATGTGCCCCCGCGAATGGAGATGTCGGATTGAACGGTACCGGGTGCGCGCTCCTGCAGATCCACCGACGAATCCAGCTTCAGATAATCGGCGAATGAATCGAACAGGGTCCGGGCGCCGTTCACCTGATACACTTCCACTTCGCGGTCCGATTCTTCGAGAGGAACGGGCTCCCACGTCCCGGTAACCACCACGGTCTGCTTCAACGGCGGGATGGCTGCGGCCGAGGGAAAACTCGCCGACCCGGTCTGATCCTGTGCGCAACACGCACACACGAGGAGCGCCGCCATCAGTACCGTACGCATGGGAACCTCCAGTCTACCAGGCCGGCGATTGCTTTCCGCGGGGGCCGTCCGTTTGATAATGTGCGCTTTTACGGATATGTTCGCTCCTCTGATCCCAATTCGGCGGCAGCGAAAGGTTGCCCGGCTTTTCGCTCTCGCCCTGTTTATTGCGGCGGCCGGCCTGAGGGCAGCGCCCCTTACGATCACGATTCCGGGCGGGACCCTGAACGGCACCGCTTTCTCGGCCGCGATCCGGTTCGTCATGACCGCTGACACGAACGATCTCAGGAATCCGCGCTGCTGCACCACGCTCGACACGCTCTCGTTCAGCTCAGTTAACACCGTGGCCTTCAACATCGTTCTCGGCGCAGCGGCGCCGGCCGTTTCGCTGCGCGACGCAGCGGCTCCGCGTGCGCTGCTGATGGGCGCCGCGGCCGATGCAGACGAGTTCGGGCAGCCGAACCGTCTGGCTGAGTCCGATTACGCCGCCACGCTCGCGGCCGAGTACAACATGCTCGAACCGGAAAACGCGATGAAGTGGGACCCCATTCATCCTGCGCAGAGCACGTACAATTTTGAACCCGCTGACAAACTGCTGGCCTTTGCCCAGGCGCACGGCATGAAAGTGCGGGGTCACAATCTGTTGTGGCATTCGGCCAATCCGGACTGGCTGGTCGCTTACGCCAAAAGCGCCACCTCCGCCCAGATGGCAGCCGTGCTGAAGGACCATATCGATACCGTCGTTGGCCACTACCAGGGACAGGTGTTCGCGTGGGATGTGGTGAACGAGGCCATCAGCGATTCGGCAACGGGCTCCGGCACGGGCTCCGATCTGCGCGACTCCATATGGTACGACCAGCCGGGAATCGGGACCACGGGCGACGGCTTCATCGAGCAGGCCTTTCGCTGGGCGCATGCCGCCGACCCGAACGCGCTTCTTTTCTACAACGAGTACGGAATTGAAGCGCCCGGTCCGAAATTCAACGCGCTGTACAACATCGTGAAAGACCTGCTGTCGCGGGGCACTCCGATCAACGGAGTCGGCATCCAGATGCACCTCGACCTGAGCGGGTATCCTTCCAGCGCCGGACTCGCGCAGAACATCCAGCAACTCGGGGCGCTCGGTTTGCAGGTGCACATCACCGAAATGGATGTGCGCATTCCCGTCGATTCGAACGGAGTAGCATCCGCCGCGAATTTCCAGGTGCAGGCCGACACGTACGAGCGCATTCTGACCGTGTGTCTGCAGAATCCGGCGTGCACGGCGTTTCAAACGTGGGGGTTCACTGACAAATACTCGTGGGTTCCCTCCTTTTTCCCGGGCCAGGGCGCGGCGCTGCCCTTCGATGCGAGTTACCAACCGAAGCCGGCGGTCGCGTCCATGGTGGACGCGCTGCAGAATACGCCGCCCTCCATCATCACCGCCGGCATCGTGAACGCCGCCAGCTACAAGGGCGGAGCGGTGTCGCCCGGTGAACTGGTCACGCTCTTTCAGGTGAATTATGGCCCCACTTCGCTCATGCATGCGACGCTCGCGGACAACGCGTTCCCGACGAACATCGCGGGTTCGCAGGTGTTCTTCGATGGCCTCGCCGCTCCCCTGATCTACTCCGAGGCGGGCATCGTCAGCGCCGTCGTTCCGTTCGAGGTCGCCGGCAAGCAGCAGACCCAGGTGCAGTACCAGTACAACAATTTGAAGTCCGCGACCGTGATGGTTCCGGTAGCTGAGTCCGCGCCGGGGATCTTTGCCGCCAACTCCGCCGGATCGGGGCTGGGCTCCATAATCAATGACGATGGCACGCGCAACTCCACCAGCCATCCGATAGTCTCCGACGGCAACCACGTCATTCAGATCTTCGCCACCGGCGGAGGCTCCTTCACCACCATTCCCGTTGACGGAGAACTGGCGCCGCGTGTGAAGAACAAGACGATGCTCGACGTGACGGCCACCATTGGCGGTCTGGACGCGCGGGTCGCTTATGCCGGCGCCGCGCCCGAATTGATCAACGGCGTTCTGCAGGTGAACCTGCACGTGCCCGCGGGTTTGTCGTCAGGTCCGCAGCCCGTGGTCATCAAGGTGGGCGGCGTTCCGACACAGGACGGCATCACCGTGCAGGTGCAGTAGAGCAGGCCTCTAGCCTGCATCTTGCGGCGATCTGTGTTTCGTGCAAACATTCATAAGAAGTTCTGTTTGCGGATATCCGTGCGCTGACGGGGCGAAACAGCTGAGGCCGGGGCAGTTACCGTCCTGCGGTCGCTACACTGTTTTCCACAGTTTTACTGACAGCGTAAAGCCCCGCAAACAAAGGCGAGGAGAAAAACAGCCCCGGACGGGCGGAGTCGGGTTACAGTCAGGACGTTCCCCGAATGGCAACTCAGGACATTGCTCTCGAAAAAGGACTGCCCGTCAATCTTGACGCCGAGCGGTTCGTTCTGGGCTCGATCCTTCTCGACGATTCCGCCTTCGTGCAGGTGGCGGGCCTCCTCGAAGCGGCCGATTTCAGCCTGGAGAAACATCGCCGCATTTTCCAGCGCATGACCGAGCTGTACGAGCGCGGCGAGCGCATCGACCGCGTCACCGTGGCCAATGAGCTGATGAAGCAGGGGCAGCTCGAATCCTGCGATGGCCTCAGCTATCTGGTCTCGCTCGACGACGGCCTTCCGCACATCTCGAACCTCGAGAGCTATGTCAGCATCGTCCGCGATAAATCGATCCTGCGCCGCATCATCTTTACCTCGCAGAAGCTGATCGATCGCTGCCTCATCGCCGAGGACGATCCCAACGAGATTCTCGCCGGCGCCGAAGAGAGCCTGCTCAAGCTCGGCGACACGCGCGCGAGCGACGCTCTGGTCAACTGCGACGCCATCATTCGCGGCTATGAGGGCGGCATCAACGCGTTCCTCGATCCGAGCCGGCGCATTAAGGGCCTGAGCACCGGCTTTATCAAGTTCGACGAGATGTCCGGCGGGCTGCACGAGGGAGAGCTGATCATCATCGCGGCGCGGCCATCCATGGGTAAGACCGCGCTGGCGCTGAACATGGCGCAGCACATCGCCACGAACCAGGCCGACCCGAAGACCGTGGCCGTGTTCTCGCTCGAAATGTCGAAAGAGTCGCTGCTGACCCGCATGATCTGCGCCGGCGCGCGCGTGGACCAGCAGAAGTTTCGCGCCGGCTATCTGAATCAGGACGAGCGGCGCCAACTGCAGGTGGCGGCGAATCAGTTGGTGAAGGCGCCGCTTTTCATCGACGACACCTCCGGCACGAACCTGATGGACGTGCACGCGAAACTGCGGCGCGTGAAGAACGAGCACGGCCTCGGCCTGGTAATCATTGACTATCTGCAACTGATGACCGGGCGCGGCCGCTTCGAGAATCGCAACGCGGAGGTGAGCGCGCTGTCGCGCGGCCTCAAACTGCTGGCCAAGGAACTGAAGGTTCCCATGCTGGTTCTGTCGCAGTTGAGCCGCGCGCCGGAAACAAGGCAGGGCGATCACCGTCCGCAGTTGAGCGATTTGCGCGAATCCGGATCGATTGAGCAGGATGCCGATCTGGTGGGCTTCATCTACCGCGAGGAAGTCTACAAGCCCGATCGCGAGGACCTGAAGGGCCACGCCGAGCTGTTGATTGCCAAGCAGCGCAACGGCCCCATCGGTAAGGTGAAGCTGTTCTTTCTGAACTTCTGCACGAAGTTCGAGAACCCGGCGCGCGACATCGACAACGCCGACGGCGAATAGCCGAAGTAGAGCAGGCTTTTAGCCTGCACGTAACTCCTTGAAGCATCCGCCACGAATCGGCCTGCATCAGCCGGCGTTGCGTTACTCTGAAAAAACGCATGTATTGCAACTTCCGTGGCCTGTTGTTTGCCGCCGCGGCGTTCCCCCTGCTCAGCGCTGAAACCGCACAGCCCACCCTGCCCTGCGCCACCTGCCATCCGCGCGAGACCGCGCGCTTCCTCAAATCGAAGATGGGCAACTCCATCGGCCCCCCGCAGCCAAGGCCCGACGGCCACGTTACGCACGCTCTCTCCGGAACCGTCATCGACATTGTCCAGCGCGACGGGCGCATGATTCATCGCGTCACCAACAACGGGATCACGGCCGAATACCCCATCGATTACGAGATCGGCGACGGGCTCATCGGATTCAGCTACCTGATCCGCATGGGCAACTACCTGTTCGAATCGCCGGCATCGTGGTACAACCGCACGGGCTGGGATGTTTCGCCGGGCTTCGAAAAGCTGCCCGGACTCGATGCCACGCGCAGCATCAATCTCGATTGCCTGTTCTGTCACAGCGGCGCGCCTCAGTTCAGCGATCCCGACGACCGCCGCCTGGCCACGCCGTCACTCGTAGCCATCACCTGCGAGCGATGCCACGGTCCAACGGCCGAGCATCTGCGGCGTCCCGTGCCCGGCAGCATCGTGAACCCCGCGAGGCTCAGCGGGCGCATTCGGGAAAGCGTCTGCGCGCAGTGCCACCTCGAAGGGGAAGCGCGCGTGCCGAACCCCGGGAAAAAATCAACCGACTTCCACGCCGGCCGGAACCTCTCCACGGTGCTGGCCATCTATGTCGAGGACCAGGCCAACTCGGGCGCCAACGTCGTGAATCACTTCGAACAGCTCGAATCGAGCCGTTGCGCGCGTGAGAGCGGCGGCAGGATGTGGTGCGGCACCTGCCACGATCCGCACGGCGAGCCGGTTGACCGCACCGCGCAGATGCGCGGCATTTGCACGTCGTGCCATAAAGAGCTTTCGAAAGCCGCGCACCCCTCCGCGCAGACAGATTGCGTAGCGTGCCACATGCCGCACGCCACCGCGGCTGATGTTGCGCACGCGGCCATCACCGACCATCGCATCCTCCGCCATCCCGAGGCCTCACCCATCCATCCCGGCGACGTACCCTCTGCCATCAAGGCCTGGGACGAGCCACCGGCGGAGTATCGCGAGCGGGATCTGGCGATCGCCGAATGTCTGGTGGGATATCAGAAGAACGTTCGCCCGCTCTTCGACGCCGGCGTGTCGTCTCTGGAGAAGATCGTTACGACGCCGGCCGGTAACGATCCGCTGACCGTATCGAGTCTGGGCAGCATGCTTCTGGTGGCTGGCCGCATGTGGGGCGCCGTAGTGCAGAATCGCCGCGCGGCCGAGATGGAGCCCCGCAGCGCCGATTTCGCATTCAACCTGGCGATCTCGCTCCGCGGCGTCGGAGATGCCGCCGGAGAGGAACGCGAGCTGAAACGGGCGATCGAGCTCGACCCGTTACTCCAGCGTCCCTACATGGCGCTGTTCGGACTGTACGCCGAGCAGGGCCGCCGCGATGAGGCGCGGAACCTGCTCGATAGCTATCTCAAACTGAACCCGCAGAGCATACAGTTTCGCGCGCAGCGCGCCGCCATCTCGCAGTGAGTGGGGCAGCCTGTCAGGCTGCGGCGGCGTGTCACGCCGCCACTATTGCAATCGCGCCCGCACTTTGTCCGCGAGCGCCTTGCCGTCCACCCGGCTGCCGGCGAGTTTCGCGCGCACGGCGCTGATCACCTGCCCCATCTGCTTTGCCGAAGTGATCCCGGTTTCCGCGATGGCCGCCGAAACGGCCGCATCGATCTCCGCGTCGCCCGCGGCCGCGGGCATGTAGCCCTCAATCAGACGCAGCTCGGCCTCTTCCTTGTCCGCAAGCTCCGGACGGTTGCCTTTGCGGAACATCTCCGCCGCGTCACGCCGCTGCTTCATGAGCGTGTTCAGAATTTGCTGCTCGGTGTTCTCGTCGAGCGGCTTCATGGCGTCGATCTCGTGTTTCTTCAGCGCCGCTTTGATCATGCGGATTGCGTTCAGGCGCACCTCGTCGCGCGCGCGCATCGCGTCCACCATGTCCTTTTGTATACGGTCGAGCAGGGGCATCCGTCTGTTATTCTAAACGTATCCGCCCACGCGAACGGCAGGAGGCCCGCTGCAATGGACGGACGCGGATCTCGCCTCGGTTATCGCCGACAGAGATCGGCCCGGAACGCGGCAACGGACCGCGGCGCCGGGCGCCCACGGTGGCGTGCGCAGGTGAAATAATGGCAGCGCACCGCCCGAACGGGCTTTCATCCCTGACCGGGAGTGGTTTTTCAGACGAACTGATAAAGCAGGTTTACTCATGAAAATACTTGTTGCCGAACCTCTGGCGCCGGCCGGCGTGAAGCTCCTCCAGGAGCAGCCGGGATGGGACGTCGTCGTTTCTAACCCGAAGGAATACGCGCAGCACCTGGCCGACGCGGACGCGTTGCTGGTCCGCAGCGCGGTGAAGGTTAACGCGGACACTCTGAGCAAGGCGCCGAAACTGAAGGTTATCGGGCGGGCCGGCGTCGGCGTGGACAACGTCGATCTGGAAGCCGCCACCACTGCCGGCATTCTGGTGATGAATACTCCGGGCGGCAACGCCGTTTCCGTTGCCGAACACACCTTCGCACTCATGCTTTCGCTCGCGCGGTCCATTCCGCTGGCCAGCGCGTCCACGAAGAGCGGCAAGTGGGAGAAGAAGAAATTCCTGGGCAACGAGCTGCGCGGGAAGGTGCTGGGCATCGTCGGTCTTGGCAGTATCGGGCGCGAAGTCGTGCGGCGCGGCAAGGCCTTCGAGATGCGCGTGATGGCCAGCGATCCTTACGTCAGCTCGCAAACCGCTACCAGCCTCGGCATCGAGCTTGTGGACCTCGACAAGTTGTACGCCGAGAGCGACTATATTTCGCTGCACGTGGCGCTTACGCCCGAGACGAAGGGCATGCTCTCCACCGCGGCGTTCGACAAGATGAAGCGCGGCGTCCGCGTGGTCAACTGCGCGCGCGGCGAGCTTATCGACGAGAAGGCCCTGAAGGTGGCGATGGACGCCGGCAAAGTGGCCGGCGCGGCCCTCGACGTCTTCGAGAAGGAACCGCCAGCCGACGACCCGATCCTTACGGTGGAAACGCTGGTTGCAACCCCGCACATCGCCGGTTCCACGGAAGAGGCGCAGGAGACCGTCGGCATTCGAATCGTCGAACAGCTCATCGAATACCTGCGCAACGGCGTGGCCATCAATGCGGTGAACATTCCGGCTCTCACGGCCGAGCAGTACCGCACTGTTGGCCCGTTCGTGGACCTGGCCGACCGGCTGGGCAGCTTCGCGGCGCACATCGCCTCCGGTAACGCGAGCCGCGTTCGCATGATCTACCACGGCCGCATCGCCGACCAGAAGACGGTGCTGGTGCGCAATGCCGGCGTGGCCGGCGTGCTGAGCCGTTCGGTGGCGGTGCGCACAAATACCATCAACGCAATGCAGCTCGCCGACGACCGCGGGCTGACCGTGGCGGAGGTGCATGAGCATCGCGCGGATCATACGGATTCGGTGCGCCTCGAGCTGGAGACCGATCATGGCAGCGTGTCCGTCGAGGGCGCGGTGATACTCGGCCAGCCCCGCCTGATTCAGGTGGACGGGATTTACTGCGAAGCGCCGCTCGAAGGTCACCTGCTGTTCCTGAAGAACCAGGACGTTCCCGGCGTCATCGGTTATGTCGGCAGCGTGCTCGGGAAACATGGCGTGAACATCGGCACGTTCTCTCTCGGCCGCCGCACCCCGCATGGCGAGGCGGTATGCGTAATCGCCACCGACCAGTCGGTGTCCGACGCCGCTGTCGAAGAGCTGCTGAAGAATCAGGCGGTCCGCCAGGCCCGGACGGTGGAATTCAAGCACGCGACAGCTACCGCGAACGCGTAGCTGCTCAGTGGCGCACGCTTCAGCGTGCTGCTGTGGGCTTCAGCTCGCACTCTGGAAATCAGCCATTTTGGCTGCAGGCGAAAACGCCTGCTCCACAACGGTGCATCGATAGTTTGCGGCAACAGTGGAGTAGGCCTTTGGCCTGCGCAGTTAGTTCTTCAGCACCGTCTGAGCGTGCGCCACGTGGGCACAGAGGTGGCGCAGGCGGTTTCGCCTGCGTCCCCCGCCGCTACCCGTCGTTTCGCCGCGAGACAAACCCCAGGTCCTCTTCGTTTTCGGGATCGGAAAGGAATATGCGGGCCTACCGGCCGGTGACGATCATTACTCCACCGCTCGGGGACTCCTGACGATACCAATCCAGGCCGTCATCGATCGCATTCGGATCCACGACGAATTCGATCTCGCCGGGATCTCCCGCGTACAATATCCGATCGCCGGGTTCCATTGTTATCCCGGAGCCCTGATATGCAAACCTCATGCTTCCAGGCCCATCTGCGTCAACCGGTAGCGCAGCGCGTTACGCGTCAGGCCCAGCATGCGCGCGGCCTGGCTCTTGTTGCCGCCGGCGCGCTTCAGCGCGTCGCGGATAACGGCCTGCTCGTACTCATCGAGCGTCATGCCGTCCGGCAGCCCGTACTCGGCGTTCGCCGCCGGCCTGTGCGCGCGCGGCGCGGTGTCCAGGCGTATATCGCCCGCCAGCAGCACCGGTCCGGAGGCCAGCACCATGCTGCGCTCCAGCACGTTCTCGAGTTCGCGCACATTGCCAGGCCAGTGGTATTGCATCAGCCGCTGGATGGCCTCCTCGGAAATCGCGCTCGCCGAGCTGCCCAGGTCCTTCGACAGCTTGCCGACGAAGTGCTCGGCAAGGAACGGAATGTCCTCGCGGCGCTCGCGCAGCGGCGGAATGTTGAGCGGCATCACGTTGAGCCGGTAATAAAGGTCCTCGCGAAAAGTGCCCTGTTCCAGCGCGGCGCGCAGGTCCACGTTGGTGGCCGCCAGCACGCGCACGTCGATGTGGCGCGTCTTGTTGCTGCCCAGCCGCTCGAATTCGCGCTCCTGCAGGATGCGCAGCAGTTTCACCTGAATGTTCGCGGGCACGTCGCCAATCTCGTCCAGAAACACGGTGCCGGTGTCGGCCTGCTCGAACCTGCCCGGCTTGGTGGTGTTCGCTCCGGTGAACGCGCCCTTCTCGTACCCGAACAGTTCACTTTCCATCAGGTTCTCGGGCAACGCCGTGCAGTTGATCTTGACGAAGGGCTTGTCGCGCCGCGGCGAATGATGATGGATGGCGCGCGCGATCAGATCCTTGCCCACGCCGCTCTCCCCGGCCAGCAGCACCGTTGCGCGCGTGGGTGCGACGCGCGTGATGGTGGCGAAAATCTCGCGCATCGCCTGGCTGCGGCCCACGATGTTGTCGAACCGGTAGCGCTGGTCGAGTTCTTCGCGCAGCTTTTGGTTCTCATCGCGCAGCGTGCGCAGTTCGATGGCTTTCGCGGTGACCGCCATCAGGTGGTCGAGCGAGAAAGGCTTGGGCAGGAAATCGACGGCGCCCGATTTCATCGCCTCCACCGCGGTTTCGATGGAGCCGAACGCGGTCATGACGATCACCGGCGTCTGCAGGCCGCGCTCTCGCAGCGCCGCGAGAAACTTCAGACCGTCCATGCCCGGCAGCCGCAGATCGGTGATGATCAGGTCCGCGGAGTCGGCTAGGCGCAGCCCGTCTTCGGCGGTTCCGGCCTGGTCTACCTCGAAGCCGGCGCCCCGGAGTTGCAGCTCCATCACGCGCCGCAGCTTCTCCTCGTCCTCGATCACCAGCACTCGCGCGGTCATGGCCGGTAACCCACGCTTGTTTTTGTGGGGCGGGCGCCTCGCCCGCGGCCGACGCCTCGTCGGCCTGCTTGATATTTCCTGAATGCGTCTTGCGCCGCACCGGGCGGGCGGGGCGCCCGCCGCAGGCGAGGCGCCTGCCCCACAGACCCCAGGTCTCTCATGCGATTCCCATCTCCCGCGCCGGCAGCGTCACGCGAAAAATGCTGCCCGCGCCGGGCTCGCTTTCCACGCTGATACGGCCGCCATGCTCGTCCACGATTCTCGAAACCACGGCGAGTCCGAGGCCGACGCCCTGCGTTTTCGTCGTGAAGAACGGGTTGAAGATGCTCTCCATATTCTTTGCGTCAATGCCGGCGCCCCGGTCGATAACGGCGATTTCCACCGTGTCGTCCACCTGCCGCGTCTTCACCGTGACGCTCGATTGCGGCGGGCTCGCCTGCGACGCGTTCAACAGCAGATTATAGAAGACGCGCTCCATCAGATCGGGGTCGAAGAGGAACGGCCGCACATCGGGCGAGTAGTTGCGATATACCGAAACAGAGAGCGGCGGCGTCTGCCGTTCCAGATCCGCGACGGCCCGGTCGATGGGCTGCGTGATATCGGCGCGCTGCGGCTGAATGGCGAGCGGACGGGCGAAATCGAGGAAGCGAGTTACCAGCATGTTGGAGCGGTCCACCTCGCTGGAAATGTAGCCGGCCATCTCGCTGGCAATGGCATTGTCGGGTCCGATGTGGCGCGTCAGCAGTTCCGCCGAAGTCTTGATGGTTCCCAGCGGATTGCGCAGCTCGTGCGCCAGGCCGGCGGAAAGCTGTCCCAGCGCTGCCAGCCGTTCCGTCCTGCGCACGGCGGCCTCGGCCTCGAGCAGGTGCTGATTTGCTTCGGCCAATTGGGCGGCGGCTTCCTGCGCCCGCCGGGCCTGAACGCGATTCGCCTCCGCCAGCTGGTTGGTCATGGATCCCACCAGCGGCAGAATCACGCAGCGCAGCACCAGCTCGCGCACCTCCTCGCCCGGGATGTACTGCTTCTGCCAGTTGATTCTGGTGAGAAAGGACAGGTAAGCCAGGGCCGCGAGCGCGGTGGCAACCAGCGCGCCGAACAGCGAGAAGGCCGTTGCCGCGGTGATCACAGGCACCAACAGAATCCAGTAATAACTGCTTTCGATGCCGCCGGTGAAATAGATCAGGACGTAGCACAGCAGCAGGCTGATGGCGAAGGAGGCGACGTTCCCCTGCTTGGTGCGAAACCACGGCAGCCGCCCCGCCGCAATCTGGAACACGCCGATGGACAGCAGCAGCGCGATGGCGCCCGGCTCGCGCGAAGGCCCGAACGCCGCCAGCGCGCCCGAGAACAACAGCCACAGAGAATCGATCAGAATTCCGTGAAACGTGCGCGGGACGGCGGCTCCGGCGTCCGCCGAAACGGAGCCGGCCGGTAGCTCGCGTTCGCCGGATTCCGAAGACAGCGCGGCGCCTGCTGCCGCCCCCGCCGTCTGCTCTCGCCAGTCCATGAGACAAGTGTGACAGAATGGAATTAAACGTCTCTGCTCCCATGAATAACCCGAGTTTTACCGGCGCTCCTGAAGGTGAAGCCGTGCCTTCGGATGACGCTTCGTTCGCTTCCATCCTCTCCCAGTACGAACAGGAACACGAGCGCAACGGCCACGACAAAGCCATTGAGGGCCGTGTTGTTTCGGTGGCCGCCGATCGCGTGTTCGTCGACATTGGGCGCAAAATGGAAGGCTTCCTGCCTGCCGATCAGTTTCGCGATCGTGAAGGCGTCGCCACTGTCCATCCTGGCGATACTCTGCTGGTGAGCGTCACCGGCCGTGACGAAGAGGGCTCCTATGTGCTCTCTACGATCCGCGTGGAGCGGCCGCGCGACTGGACCGGGTTCGAGACCGCCTTTAAGGAAGGCCGGCGCATAGCAGGTCAGGTGACCGAAGTCGTCAAGGGCGGCCTCAGAATAGATGTCGGAGTGCCCGCGTTTATGCCGGCCTCGCGCAGCGGCGCGCGCGATCAGGCCGACGTCGAGAAGCTGGTCGGCCAGGAAATCCAGTGCAAAATTATCAAGCTGGACACGGCGCACGAGGACGTGGTGGTGGACCGCCGCGCCGTACTCGAGGAAGACGAAGCGCTCGCCCGGCAGAAACTGTTTTCCGATCTGAAGGAAGGGGCCGTTGTGCGCGGCGCGGTGCGCAGCGTTACCGAGTTCGGCGCCTTCGTCGATATCGGCGGCGTTGACGGTCTGCTGCACGTTGCCGACATGTCGTGGACGCGGGTAGCGAAGCCGTCCGATCTGCTGAAGGCCGGCGATCCGGTGGACGTGAAGATCCTGAAGATCAACCCGGACACGCGCAAAATATCGCTCGGCATGAAGCAGTTGATGCCCGACCCGTGGACGCTGGCCGCTCAGCAGTTCCAAACGGGCGACCGGGTTCGCGGCACGGTGTCGCGCGTGGCCGAGTTCGGCGCGTTCGTCGAACTGCTTCCGGGCGTGGACGGACTGATCCACGTTTCCGAGATGTCCTGGTCGAAGAAGCTGCGGCGGGCCGCCGACATCGTGAAGCCCGGCGAGGCCGTGGAGGTTGTGATCCTCGGCATCAACGCCGTGGAGCGCCGCATTGCCCTCGGCCTCAAGCAGGCTCTGGGCGACCCATGGGAAAACGCCGAGCAGCGGTTCGCGCCGGGAACGGTGGTGGAAGGGCCCATCGTGAATCTCGCCAATTTCGGCGCGTTCGTCGACCTGGGCGAGGGCGTCGAAGGCATGATCCACGTGGGCGATATCAGCCGGGAGAAGCGTTTGAGCCATCCACGCGAGGCGCTGTCGGCAGGGCAGACGGTCCGCGCCGTGGTGCTGGAACTGGACAAGGCGAAGCGCCGGATCCGGCTGGGTATGAAACAACTGGAGCCCACTACCGCCGACCACTACATCGCCGAACACCATGAGGGCGATGTGGTTACCGGCCGCGTTGTGGATGTCCGGGGTAATCGCGCGCGGGTGGAACTGGGCGAGGGCGTGCATGGCGATTGCGCGCTGGAAACTCGCCAGGCGACGAAGGCGGCCGAGGGCCCGGCGAGCGGAGCCGACCTCGGCTCGATGACCGCCATGCTGAGCGCTCGCTGGAAGAGCGGCGGAGCTGTGGCCGAGCCGAGCGCCGAGGTAAAGCCGGGCCAGATCCGCAGCTTCTGCGTGAGCCGGCTGGATCCGGCCAATAAGAAGATCGAACTCACCCTTGCGGAGTAACGGACTACTGCAGCCCGCGAAGCTGCGGCTCCGTGGGGCAGACGATCGGTTTATGTCGTCTGCCTGTTCGAATGCCCGGGCATGGCAGACGACAAAACCCGATCGTCTGCCCCACTGAGAGGCGAAGCTACATTTTCAGGGGGGAGCTGTTGGTCGCGGCTTCGCTGCTGTCTCGGCCATTCCCCGCTCGCGTGACGTTTTTGCAACTGTCACGTCCAAAGCAGTGATTGGAAGGAAATACGCAGGCCGTGGCGGCCCAGGCGGTTGAGTTCCAGCGGATGGACGAATCGGCGCTGATTCGGGCGGCGCAAAAGGGAGACGAGCGCGCTTTCGAAGAGTTGGTGCGCCTGTACGACCAGAGCGTCCTTCGTCTGGCTCATAACCTGCTCCGATCGCGGGAAGACGCCAACGACATCTATCAGGAGACGTTTCTCCGCGTCTACCGCAACCTGCACAGTTTCCGTTTCGACTGCAGTTTTCACACGTGGCTGTACCGGATTGCCACGAACCTCTGTCTGGACGTGCTCCGGAAACGCAAGGTACGGAAAGAGGAATCGCCGAATCGTAGCACCCCCGAGGGTGAGTTGAACCTGATGGATTCGGTCCACGAGGAGCGGGTGCAGGGCGACCCTCAGCGCGAATTGATGAGCCGCGAACTGGACGGGCGCATACGCGAGGTGCTCTCGGGTCTAACGCCGCGCGAGCGGACCGTTTTCGAAATGCGGCATTACCATGGCATGAGGCTGAAGGCGATCGGCGAGGCGCTCGGCGCCAGCGAAGAAGCCGCCAAGAATTGCCTGTTCCGGGCTACGCAGAAAATGCGTGCAGCTCTGGGGGATTTTGTATGAGGTGCGATGAGGCGCGGCGGCTGATGCCGCTGTTTCTGTATCACGAACTCGGGTTCGACGAAGAAGAACGCCTGGAACTCCACCTGGACGATTGTCCGGCGTGCCGCGAAGAGACCGCCCGGCAGAGAAGGCTGCATCAGTTGCTGGACGAGGCGGAACCGGCGTTGCCGGAAGGCCTGCTGACCGGAGCGCGGCTGGAGCTTCGTTCGCGTCTGCGGCAGGAACGAAAGCCGGCATCTTTGTTTTGGTCCCGGCTGAGCGAGTTTTTCACGATCCGGGCGGTTCCGGCGCCGGCCGCTGCCCGCATTCTGGGGGCTGTCGCGCTGGTGGCCGTCGGATTTTTCGGCGCGCGTGTGACCCAGTCCGGGCCGTTCCGCGGCGGCGGCGAGTCGCAGGCCGGTCTGATGGCTGCTCCTGCGTCCGAGCGCGTGCGCTACATTGAGCCGGGTCAATCGAACCGGGTACAGATGGTGATTGAAGAGACGCGTCAACAGGTGATCTCCGGCCCGGTTACCGAGGACCGGATCCGGCGTCTGCTGCTGGACGCTGCGAAGGACCCGGCGGACGCGGGCGTGCGCGTGGAGTCGATGGACCTGCTGCAGTCCGAAGGCGACACGGCCGATATTCGCAACACCATGCTGTACGCGCTCCAGCACGACCCCAATGCCGGCGTGCGGTTGAAAGCGCTCGACGGTTTGCGCAAGCTCGCCATGGACACGCCCACGCGCGACGTTCTTACCCACGTGCTGCTGACTGACCAGAACCCTGGCGTGCGCACGGGCGCCATCGACATGCTTGTGGAGCACAAGGAAGATCAAATGGTGGGCGTCCTGCAGGAGTTGCTGCATCGTGAGGACAACGGCTATGTTCGGCAGAGTTGTGAGCGCGCCCTGCACGACCTGAACGCGTCGGTGGAGACGTACTGACGGCGCCAAATTGAGAGAGGTTGTGGAAATGAGAGGCCTTCTGGCCTGTGTGGCGGCGGCCGCCACGGTTGCGGCGTGTCCCGCCGGAGAGTTGCGCCGTGACGGGCGCTGCTGGGTGCGGGAAAGCGCCGGGACGGTAGCGGCGCAGAACGTCCATACAATTCGAGTCCGTTCCGACGGTCCGGTCACCATTCGTGGAGTCGCCGGGGACTCCGTTCGCTGGACCGTCGAGCAGCGTATCGTCGCGAGGACCGAGGCGGATGCCGGCAAACGGGATGCAGGACCGAGAGTGTCCGGCAAGGTGAAAGCAGGTACTCTGCAGCTTACCTGCGGCGGTTCCGCGGGGCGGCCGGCTCCTGAACTGACGGTTCAGGTTCCGCGCGACCTGGGAGCCGTTTTCGTGGTGGCGCGCGGAGGCCCCATACAGGCATTCGATATCGATGGCGCGGTGGACATTTCCGGCCGCGACGGCGCTATCAACCTCGATCGTATCGGCGGGTCGGTGAGCGCCCGAACCGGCGGTGGGGATATTCGTATCGGCCGAATTTCCGGATCGGCGTACTGCTTTACGGGCGGCGGCGCCATTCGGGCGACCAGCCTCGGCGCAGACGGCCGCCTCGAAACGGCCGGCGGCGAGATATTCGTCGGGGAAACGGCGGGGCGTCTGGAGGCTTCGGCGGCTGGTGGAAACATCCAGATCGGGAAAACGGGCGGCGCGGTGATTGCCCGCACCAATGGCGGATTGATCCAGATCGGCAACGCCGGAGGCCAGGTTACGGCCGATGCGGGCGGCGGAGCCATTCGCGTAATGGCGCCTGGCGGCGCTCGTTGTCAGACCGCGGAAGGACTCATTCGGCTCAAGGATGCGGCGGGCGCGCTTCTTGCCGCCACCGGCTCGGGCAGCATCGTGGCGGAGCTTATGGCTGGACGGGCGCTGCTGGATTCGAACCTCAGTACAAGGGATGGCGACATCACCGTAGTGATTCCGCGAACCTCCGCCATCACCGTGCTGGCGCGAAATATCAGCTCGGGAGGGCGGGGAAGAATCATGTCCGAGTTCCCGGAAATTCGGCCCGCCGGCGCGGCGGCGACGGCGCCTGGACAAATGATTGCCGAAGGTTCCCTCAACGGCGGCGGTCCGGTTCTTCGTATCACCGCGGCGGGAGGCTCTATCTACCTTCGGCGGCGGTGAGTGAGACGGCGAATTCCTCTGTGGACCGGCGATTGGTCGGAGAAAGGAAAGCTTGTGAATGCTGCAAACTATATGACCGCAGTGCTGGCATTTGCGGCATGGCCTCTTGCCGCTCAGCCCACGCCCCGTATGACCCCGGGCCCGGAGCCGTGGTTCCTCTATGGGGCCGGCGGCGGCTCGGCGAGTTATCTTGGCGTCAGCATCGCGGAGATCGATGCCGCCCGCGCGAAAGCTCTGAAGCTGCCGGAGGCGCGCGGCGTGGAGATCACTCGCGTCGAAGAGGGCAGTCCCGCGGAGAAGGCGGGGTTGAAGAGCGGCGATGTGGTGCTCGAGTACAACCGCGAGCCCGTGGAAGGAATGGAACAGTTCGGCCGCATGGTCCGCGAGACGCCTCCTGGCCGGACAGTCACTCTGAAGGTCAGCCGCGCCGGTGCGATGCAATCGCTGACTGCGGCCATTGGAGAGCGCGGCAGATTCGCCCACCGCGACGAAGCGGAGCCATTCGTCGTTCCGAAGTTCGAGATGCCGCAGATCGAGATGCCCGACATGCCGGAAGGCTTTCCCGGCTGGCGCAGCGGCATGCTCGGTATTGAGACCGAAAGCCTGACGAGCCAGCTCGGCGAGTACTTCGGCGTCAAACAGGGAGTCCTGGTGAGGTCTGTACTGAGTGGTTCGGCGGCCGAGAACGCGGGCATTCGCGCCGGCGACGTCATCGTGCGGGTGGATGATGCCGACGTCAGTACGCCGGGTCAGGTCTCTGCCGCCGTTGGCGCCGCACGGCCGCGCCACACGGTCACGCTGAAGATCATCCGCAATCATCGGGATATGACCATAACCGCGGCGCTCGCAGATGACCATGCCGGCGCCGGCCGCGGGGCGCGCGTTGTCACTGAAGCTCCGGGGAAGTGAAGGCGATGTCTTTCCCGGCGAGTTGCTGAACGCGAAGCAGCAGTTGCACCTCCGGCAACGGCAGCGTCAGGGCGGCGGCTACGGTATCGGCGGCGGCGCCCCGGCGCAGCATCCGTACCGCCTGCGAACGCTTGTTGAGATTGAGACCCGACGGCAGGGGCCTTGGTGCTACCAGGACGCCCGTGCGGTCCTCCGCCCGGTGGAGGCGTTCCGCCACTTCCGCTATCGCCGCCTTCATTGCGCAGACGTCCAGCGCGTATTTCTCCTGTGTTGCCTTCAGGCGCCGGCCCAGTATCGAGGCTTCATGCCGCAGTCGCAGCAGGCCGTATCCGAATCCTGCGCAGAGAATTGCCAGGAATACCAGCGGCGCGATGGAAATTAATATTCGTATCGGCATAGGTTTTTCAACGCAACGTTCTGAGCCGTTCCTGCCGGCTGACCACTTCATGCACGCGCACTCCGAAATTGCCTTCCACAACTACGACTTCGCCGCGCGCGATCACGCAATTATTCACGATTACCTCCACCGGTTCTGACACCGAGCGATTCAGTTCGATGATGGACCCCGTATTGAGCTTGATGATGTCCTTCAGGAGCAGTTGCGCCCTCCCGAAGGAAACGCTGACCGGCAATTCCACATCGAGAAGCAGGTCCATTTTCCGGGACCGCCTGAGCGCCTGTTCATCGCTGTCGGCCGAAGTGATGGAAATGCTGACGGGCGCCGCCGCGCTTTCCTCGTCCTTACGAGCCCCCGGCCGCGAGTCAATCGCAGCGAGTAGTTCCGCATCGATCGCCACGGCCAGGGGCAACTGCGAGGAGTCTCCCAGCGCCACGGTCAGATCGAAGCAGGTCTCCGGTAGCGGAGCCCCGGGCGCCGCGGCGTCACCGGCAGCCGTCGTGACCTCACGGCCGAGGCGGCTTGACAGCGCCCTGGCGATGGCCGCCATGGTTTGGCTGATGATCTCGGCGAAGGTACTGCGAATGCTGGTATTGTCGCCATCGTCGATGCCCGCCGCTTTGAGGATTGTGGAGCCGATCGATGACCAGGTCTCTTCGGGCGCCCCGATCCACAAGCGGGAACTGTCCGACAGGCTGAAGGATTGCCGCCACCAGGCGTAGCCGTCGCCCCAGGCAGGCGCGATGGACGAGTCGTGCGGCTCGGCCGCAATCCGGGGACCTTCGCCGCTCATGCCCTCGATGGACTGGTTCAGCGCGGTGGCCAGAGCATCCACGATCCAGCGGGCCTCGCCTCCGCCGCTCACGCCGGACCCTTCCTCGTCGGCCAGCGCTTCTCGACCCACGATCGCAGCCGCAGGATCGCCTGCGACTTGAGCTGGGAGACTCGCGATTCGTGCAGGTGGACGATCCTCGCGATCTCACGCAGAGTGAGTTCTTCGTGGTAGTACAAGCTGAGCACGAGCCGTTCGGTTTCCGGCATCCGGGCAATAGCGTCCGTAAGCAGCCTTTGCAGCTCCGACCGCTCCACGATCCGCGAGGGCCAGTTCTCTTCGTCATCGGAGATGTATTTAAGCAGATCGCGGCTTTCTTCGTCGCCCGAAGCCACATCCAGGCTGCCGAGATTGATGCCGCGAATATCGATCAGCCAGTCGTGGTAGGCATCCAGAGTCAGATTCAGCTCGGCGGCGATCTCATCCTCGCCAGGCATCCGCTGAATGCGTTGCTCGATGGCGGCGATGGCGGATTCGATCTGCTTGGTTCGTTTGCGCTGCTGGCGCGGCGCCCAGTCCAGCCCGCGAAGGCTGTCCAGAATAGCGCCTCTTATCTTGTACTCGGCGTAGGTCTTCAGCTTTACATTGTGGCCGGGGTCGAACCGGTCGATGGCTGAAATCAGGCCGATGATCCCGGTGGAAACGAGATCCTCGAAGTTGACGTTTTCCGGAAGGCGCTCGTGGATGCGGCGGGCGATCAGCCTCACCTGCGGGAGGTGTTCGAGGATAAGGCGCTCGCGCTCCTCGGCGGGGCTCGGACCGGCCATCACATACCGGCGTGTTGCGCGACTGGAACCTGTCTGCACTTGTTCTCTCCTACGCTGCGGCGGATACCACTCTCACGCTGCCCGTAGTGCCGCCGAGCACAAGGTCGGCGATGCGGCTCGGGGTAGCCGCCTCGAAATCGTCGGGGATGCGCGGGCCGTTCGCCAGGAACGAAATGGGCAGTCCGGTTCGCACAGTCTCGTTCAGAATCGGCCCGTATGCGGTGGTTTCGTCAAGCCGCGTGAAGATGAGGTTCGCCGGCCGGAAAACTGCATAAGCATCGGCCACCCGGCGCAGGTCGGCAGCCCGCAGCGATGCGGGAAGCACCAGATGCGTCTCCACTCGCTCGTTCCGGAGCCGTTCGGCCGCATCGGCCGCGGCGCCTGTCTCTGAAGCGCTGAAACCAGGGACATCGATCAGCACAAGATCCTTCCAGTGGTGCTCGTCGAACGCCCTGGTGAGCGGCAGATCGTGATTCACTGACTCGAAGCTGACGCCGAGCACAGCCGCATACGCGCGCAGTTGTTCGCCGCCGCCGATGCGGTAATCGTCGAAGGCGATGATGTGTGTGGCTTTGTGCTGCGCAATGCCGTAGCGAGCGGCCAGCCTGGCGATGCAGGACGTCTTGCCGGCGCCGGGCGGCCCCACCAGAGCAACCACGCGCATCCCGGGAACCGTACTCTCCATTGAATCGGGCCGGGCCGCGGCGATACGCTCGATGTACCGGTGAATGAGGGTCGAGAAACGGAATCCCACGCGTTGCTGGCCGGCGTTCTTCGGCGCGGCGGCCGCCGCATGAGCTCCCGCTTCCGAGACGATTCGTTCCGCAAGATCACTGTCGACGTCCGCGTCAAGAAGAGCGATAAAGGCGTCCTGCAACTCTTTCGGCATGCCCGGCGCCGGCAGCGTCCCGCGAACGATGGAATTCTGCAGCCTCTCCACCGAGCGCTTTACCTCCGCCAGCTCGGCCATCAGTTTGTCGCCACCCGGCGCGGCGGATTGCAGGCCGGCCGTGTCTTTCGCTTCGCTCCGGATTGCGGCAGTCCTGGCCGCATCTTCGTCGAGCAGCGCGCAAACAACTTCGTACTCGCCGAATTCCTTCGCTTCCGGGAGCGATCTTCGGGACTGCACCAGCACCGCCTCCGGCCCGAACTCTCTGCGCGCCTGACTGAGCGCCTCTTCGACCGATGCCGCGAAAAACGATTTGAGTTTCATTTATCCCGCCTGCAAAATGCAAAATTCATCGAATGGTTCCCACGGCGACTACCCTGATGCCCGCCGGAATCTCACCGTGCGAGAGCACCACCAGATTCGGCAGCGACGCTTCCGCGATCTGCCGCAGGAAATACCGCGAGCCCGAGTTGGTGAGGACGATGGCCGGACTCTCCGGCGGCCCGACCTGCTTCGCCATCCGATCCAGAATGTCGCGGATGCGCTGGGGAGCCATGTTGAAGTGGCTCGTCGATTCGCCGTGTTCGACCGCCGATTCGATCGCGTGCTCGATACTTCCATCCACCAGCCACGCCGCGAGATCGCCCTGCGGATTCAGATGCGGCTTCACCAGCAGCCGCCGGATCGACTGGCGAACATACTCGGTCAGCAGCACGGTGTTTTTCGTTATGGCCGCTGCCTCGCCGAGCGATTCCACGATGGACAGCGAATCCCGAATTGAAACCCGCTCGCGCAGCAAATTCTGAAGTACCTTCTGCACTGCAACGAGTGGTAGCAATTTCGGAACCAGATCTTCGATCGCTTTCGGATTCTCCTCAGCCACGCGATCGAGGAACTTCTTGGCATCCTGGCGGGACAGCAGCTCATGCGCATAGCGCCGGATCACCTCGCCCAGGTGCGTGCCGACGACGCTGGTGGAATCGACAACGGTATAGCCGGCGCGTCTGGCCGCCTCGACGCTGTCGGGTGTGATCCAGACGGCGGCAATGCCGAAAGCCGGCTCGCGAGTCGGTACGCCGTTGAGGGGCGGCGCGTTCTCTCCGGGACTGATCGCCAGCTCGACCCCCTGCGGCACTTCGAAGCGCGAGATCTCCACGCCTTTGACGGAGATGGAGTACTCACGGGCGCGCAGCGACAGATTATCGGTGACGCGGACAGGCGGCAGCACGTATCCGAGCTCCGAAGCGAGTTGCCGGCGGGTACTGCCGATGCGCCGCAGCAGCGGTGAGTTCTGTCCGCCTTCGACCAGACTGATCAGGCCAAGCCCCACCTCAACCGCCAGCGGTTCAACCTTGAGAAGCGTCTCGATGTTGTCACGCGCCGCCGAGACGGGCGTGGCCGCGGGCTGTTGAGCGTCCGCACGCGCGGTTCGCAGCCTCCATCCGATCGCGCCGCTGATGCCTCCGAGCACGATGAAAGGGATTTTTGGAAGGCCCGGAAACGCCGCCATGGCCATCAGCACGCCGCCCGCGAGAAGCAGCGGCTGCGCATTCCCGAACAACTGTTTGCGGACATCCGTGCCCAGTTTGGATTCCGAACTGGCGCGCGTGACGATCAGACCGCCCGAAATGGAAATCATCAAAGCGGGAATTACCGTGACCAGGCCGTCGCCAATGGTGAGTACCGTGTAGGTCTGCAGCGCCTGCCGCAGTTCCATGTCGTGCTGCAGCACGCCGATCAGGAATCCGGCAATGATGTTGATGCCGGTAATGATGATGCTGGCGACCGCGTCGCGTTGCGTAAACCGGGACGCGCCGTCCATGGCTCCATAAAACTCCGCCTCGGCGGCGAGTTGCCTCCGCCGCGCGCGCGCCTCTGATTCGTCGATCAGACCGGCGTTCAGATCGGAGTCGATCGACATCTGTTTGCCGGGCATCGCGTCCAGCGTGAAGCGCGCGGTGACCTCGGAGATGCGAACGGCGCCATGGTTGATGACGACGTACTGAATGGCAATCAGTACGAGGAAAATGACGACGCCGATGATGTAGTTACCGCCGACCACGAACGCGCCGAATGCCTGAATCACCTCGCCGGCCGCGGATGTTCCGGAATTCCCGTCCAGCAGAATCAGCCGCGCCGAGGATATGTTGAGCGCCAGACGGAACAGCGTCATCAGCAGCAGGGTGGTCGGGAAAACGCTGAAGTCCACCGGTTTGGTGATGTACATCGCTACCAGCAGGACAATCACCGACAGCGTGATGTTCGCGCTGATCAATATATCCAGCAGGAACGAGGGCAACGGCGTGATCATCGCCATCACGATCCCCAGCACCGCAATGGGGATGGCCATCTCGGCCCAGTCCGGATTCTTCAGCGCTCCTGGCGCGCCGCGCGATCCGGGGGCGCTTTTCCGGGGCGTCCGGTGAGTACTCGCTTCCGGCCGCGCGCCGGTGAGCGCGCCTGGGCTTGGCGGAATCTGTGTCGCGCTGGTGGCCATCTCAGTTGCCTCCCTTGCCGTGCATCAGCCGGTAAATGTAAGCGAGGATTTCCGCCACTGCTTTGTAGAGGTGATCGGGAATCTCCTGACCGACGTCTACGGATTTGTAGAGGGCCTGGGCGAGCGGCTTGTTCTCGACGATCGGGATCTGATGGTCTGTCGCAATCTCGCGGATGCGGCGCGCCAGGTAATTCTGCCCTTTCGCGACCACGCGCGGCGCGGCCATGGCGGCCATGTCGTAGCGGATCGCGACCGCGTAGTGGGTCGGATTGACGATAACCGCGGTGGCCTTTGGGACGTCCTTCATCATGTGGCGGCGCGCCAGATCGCGCTGGATGCGCCGGATCCTGCCTTTGATCTGCGGATTGCCTTCGGTTTCCTTGCCCTCGTCCCGAATTTCCTGTTTTGTCATCCGCAATCCCTGGGTATAACGCCGCCGTTCGCGTGTGAACTGAAGGATGCCCACGACGGCCATGATGAAGGCGCATTTCCAGATCAGATTCGCCAGCGCGCCGCGCACCACGGCCCAGGCGCCATCCAGGCGCATCAGCGGCAGTTTCAGAAACAGCTCTCGGTTATCGGCCGCGAGATACCAGACCGTCGCGCAGAACCACGGGATGATGACGAGTCCCTGAAGCAGTGCGCTCGCGTTCTGAGCGGGCAGGCTGCGAAGTTTCTGGAGTGGGTTCAGGCGGTTGAGATCCGGCGCGAGTTTTGGCGCGGCCAGTCCGAACCTGGTCATGCCCATCTGGACACATAATCCCGAAAGGACGAGAAGGCCTCCCGCAGCCAGCAGGGGCGTCCCGAGCGCCGCAAACGTAATCCTCGCGAACGCTGGCAGATCGGCCAGGAGGGAGTTGCTCTGAAACGCCAGAGCGAGTCCACTCTGGAAGACAATTCGAAACTGGCGAGTGAGTCCGGAACCGAATGCCGTCACAATGTATGCAAACGCGAGGAACTGGACCGCGCTGAGCAACTCGCGGCTGGCGGGATAACGGCCCTCTTTGCGGGCCTTGTCCATGCGGCGTTGTGTCGGCTTTTCTGTTCGGTCGCCGGGCATCAGCGCGCAACCAGCCCTTTCAGCAAATCGAAGATGGGAGCGATCCGCGACGTCAGGACCTGAGGCGCCATCGCCAGCACAAATGCGAACAGAATCAGGCCACCCAGCATCTTCACCGGAAATGCCATGGAAAGAAGCTGGATCTGCGGACTGATTCGGCCGGCGATTCCAAATCCAATGTCGACAGTAAGCAGGAAAGCGAGCACCGGCATCGCCAGCTGCAGGCCGGTCGAGAACATGGTCGCGCCCATCCGCGCCACCGCATCTCCGAGCGCGGGGCCCAGTTGCCAGGAGCCGGGCGGAGCGGATTGCAAACTGACCCCGATGATCTCGATCACGCGCCGGTCAAGGCCGAGCGCAAAGAAGATGCAGACGGAGAAGAGTTGCGCGAACACGTAGAGTACGCTCGAATCGGCCTGGGTTGTCGGATCGATGGTGGACGCGTACGCGTAGCCCGCCTGCATGCCGGCCACCTGCGCCGCAACCTCGAAGCTCTCGAGCAGGAATGCAAGCGTGGTTCCGATGGCCAGGCCGAATGCAAACTCGCCGAACAGCCACAAGGTGAACAGGCCGGTTTGGTTGCCGGCGATGGCCGTCCGAGGCCACAGCGGAAACAGCACGACGGTGACAATCAGGCACAGCAGAAGCCGCGGCGCATCGGGACCCGTTTTGAGTCCGGGCAGCGGCAGAAAGGTAAATATTCCTGCAATTCTCGTGAACACGAGCACAAAGCCCGCGACCAGCGGCAGACTCAGGCTCAGTTCAGCGGGCATATCTGCCGAAGTCCCCGAACAACTGGGTGGTGTAGGTAATCAGCCGCAGCATCATCCACGGCAGCACCAGCAGCAGTCCGAACAGGAATGCGCAAAGCCGCGGCACGGCTCCAAAGGCGGTGTCCTGGATGGACGTGACGATCTGCAGCAGGCTTACGGCAACGCCGGTCAGAAAACCGATTGCCAGCAGCGGCAGGCTTACCCAGAAAGCGGTCAGCAGAGCGTGACGAAAAACCTCGACGGCTACCGGGACCGTCATGATGTATAGAAACTCCGAATCAAGGATCCAATGACCAGATTCCAGCCGTCCACCAGAACAAAAAGCAGCACTTTGAACGGCGCCGATATCATCACCGGGGGCAGTTGCACCATCCCGACCGAAAGCGTGACGCTCGCAACCACGAGGTCGATGATCAGAAAGGGAAGGAACAGCACTGCGCCGATCTGAAATCCGGCCTTCAGTTCGGAAAGAATATACGCCGGGACGAGAACGCTGAGCCCTAGATCCGCGGGCCGTTTCGGAGCGGGAGCATGGGTCAGCTCCAGCATCAGCGCGATGTCCTTTTCGCGCGCGAAGCGTATGAGGAAATCATGGACAGGCTTACTCCCCTGATCGAACGCCTCCTCGGTCGTGATCTTTCCGTCCTCCAGCGGCTTCCACGCGTGCGCGTAAACATCGCTGATTACCGGCTGCATGATCAGAAAGCTGAGAAACATTGAGAGCCCGATCAGAACCTGATTCGAGGGGGTGGATTGTGTGCCCAGCGCCTGGCGCAGGAAGTGAAGGACTACGGTTATCCGGAGGAACGGCGTCACCGACATGAAGACGGCGGGAAGGACGGTGAGTGCGGTCAGCAGGATGATGATCTGCAACGGAACCCCGACCGTCCCAGCCTTGCCCGGGTGCAGCAGATCGACTGAAGCATTCTGCCCTGATGTCAGGCGTGAGCCTCCCAGCAGCGCGAGAGCAACGGCCCGCGTCATGCGCGCACTGTGTTTCCGGATTGTCTCTCTCGACCGATGTTTCACTAATCCTCGCTGCAGAAGTCGGTGATTCTGACTCCCACGGTGTCCTCAATGATCACGATTTCGCCAAAGCCGATCAGTGCGCCGCCGATTAGAATGTCGATGTTTTCACCGGCGGAACGCGACATGCGAATCACGTTGCCCGGGTTGAGGTCGAGTACCTCCGCAACCGTCATCACCCTGCGGTCCAGCTCGACCTCCACGTCAATGGGTACGTCGGCGATATGCGCGATCTGTTCAGACGCACTCATTCGTACCCGTTACTGCTTGAGGTTGATGGTGGTCTGGCTCAACTGATCGACGGTAGTCACCATTTTGGCGGCGGCCTGGTAATCCCGCTGAAAGACAATCAGATTCGTAAACTCCGTGGCCATGTCTACTGTCGACGACTCGACGGCGCCACCGAGCACGTCGCCCCGGCCGCCGGTCCCGGGAACGCCGATCGCCGGCAGCGCGGTTGCGGCGCTGGTCTGATAATTGTTATTCCCTACTGCGATGAGCGAGTCCGGATTGCGGATTGACGCCATGGCGAGCTGCGCCACGACCTCATGTTTTCCGTTCGAGTACTGAGCAAGAATCTGACCCCCGTTCGCTATTCCGACGCTGGCCAGCTGGCCGGGCGCGGATCCGTTCTGCGAGAGCGCCGAGACGGAGGACGGCTGTGCGAACTGCGTTATCAAAGGCGTCGTGCCGTTGTAGAGATTCCAGGTAAGCGAGGTATCTCCGCCTGAGCCCTGCGCCATGTCGGCCGCGCCGTCGGCAAACCCCGTGATCGCAATCGTCGGCATGGTATCGCTGCTCGCCGGCGACTGGAGCTGGCCGTTGACATCGAACTGGAGCGTGCCGGTGACCGGCGTGAAAGCCGCCTTCAGGTCGGCGTCCGGAACGGTGATGGAGTAATCCCACTGGCCCGCGGTCGCGCCTTTGGTGAAAGTTGCGGTGAGCACATGCGACTCGCCCAGCGAGTCATAGATCGTGATGGGCGTGGAGTATGTGTCGCCGGTCGCCCCCGCCGCATTCAGGTTCAGAGCGAATGAGAACTGGCTGCTGGCGATCGGCGCCGTGATCGTGCCGACAGGCACCTTGATATTGGCTATCGGACCATTTGCAGTCAGTGTGCCATCGGCCTGTTGCGACCAGCCCTGCAGGAACTCGCCGGTGGAGGTGATCAGATTGCCATTCTGGTCCACCTGAAGATTTCCTCCGCGGGTAAACTCCTGTTCGCCGCTCGCCGTGTTAACGACGAAGAAGCCGTCTCCCTGTATGGCCGCGTCCAGTGTTCCTCCGGTGGTCTGAATGGCGCCCTGAGAGAACTGACGCAGCGTGACCGGTGGACCCACTCCGAACCCGACCTGCGTATCGCCGAGCCCTGCGCCAATCGATTGCGTGACCAGATCGTGGAACGAGACCGTGCTCGTTTTGAATCCATCCGTATCGAGGTTCGCGAGATTGTTGCCGGTCACATCGATTGCCGTCGAGGTGGCGCTCAGCGCCGAAAGCGCCGTGGAAAATGATAGTCCCATGCTGCTCCTCCTTTAGTTCTGCGTGTTTCCCGTCTTCGCCGATGCATTGTTGCCCGTAACCGGGTCCGATCCGCTCGATCCCTGCGTTCCGGAAGCGCTCGACCCGTTCGTCGCGCTCCCCGTCGATGAGGATGCGGACGTCTTTCCCGACATCGTGTCGAGGTCCTGGTGGATGTCCAGGAGTTGCTCGAGGCTGTTGATGTCGGTGAGTTGCTGCAGGAACTGCACGCCGTCTGTCGGCTGCGTGGGATCCTGGTTCTTGAGTTGCGCGACCAGCAGCGACATGAACATGTTCTCTGTGGCGCTGGGATCGCTGCCCGAAGTGGCCGATGCCGTCGATCCCGAGTTGGTTGTTGGCGTAGTTCCATTGATTGCTGGTGTCATTGAAGAACTCCATTGAAGTACCCGCTGAATCGACTCTTCGCATCATCACTATCCGCGGGTTCTCTCCGTTGCTGCTGCTGACGCCTGTCCTGTGATGCGGACGAGTCATGCGCTCCGCCATGCGGCGATTGTGAATCGTCGGCTCCCTGCCGATTGTGCTGGCCCAGTCCCTCGTGTCCCCCGCCGAGGACGTGTGTCTCGACGGGGGTCACCAGTTCGCCGTCCATGCCGGACTGGCTCAGCTTCTGGCTCAGTTCGGGCAGATTCGATCGGAGATCCCGCGCCAGCTCGGTATCCTCGGTGCGAACGACCACTCTCACGTCGCCGCCCCGATCCGTCAGTTGCACGTCTACGCGCGCGCCGCCAGGATTCGGCAATTGCAGGGCAATCTCCCGCGCCGCCGCCGGCGTTCGTGAGGGAGTTGCCCCGGCAGGCGCCTCCATGGCGCGTGCGGGATCGGGGCGACTGGCGCTCTGTGGCGGCGGGGCCGCACTCCTGTCCGTGGTCGAAACATGAATTTGTCCCTGCAATTGCGTATTACCGCTGTCCTCTGCCGTGTGCGCGCCGGCAGTCGTCTGAATCAACGTGCTTTTCCGGGAGTTCTCGTCATCGACGTCGTCACCGGATCCCTGGTGCGCATTGCCCTCCGGCGCTGTGGAAATCGCGGCCGGTCGTGAATCTTTCGCACCCGGATCGGTCGCGGGGACCGCGCCGTTGCGCCCGTCAGGTCTGTTCGAGGTTTCGCGCGCGGGGGCGGCAGCGTCCGATTCAGCATCTGGCGAAGCCGTGTTTGTGAGGTGCGGCTCAACAATCGACGCCTGGGGCGTGATCGGCGGTTCGAGTGCAGCGGCAGGACGCGGTTCCTGTGCGGAACCGGAGCCTTCCGTGGCCGGTCTGGCGCCGGCATCAGGCGTACCCGTGGCGGAGCTCTCTCTGGCAACCGGATCGGCCGACATTATCCTGATGCGAGCCGCGAAGGCGATGTCTGCGGCAGCACTGACCGGCATATCCGGACCGGTTTTCCCGGCAGCGTCGGCTTTTGCGCCGGCCATCGTGGGCCCGCCGCTCGCCGAAGGAGCGGCCTCGGAATCACTTGTACTCTGTTGGATTGTCCCGATGGCGAATACGCCAATGCTTTGTGGAGTCGTCGGTGTGGATACAAACCCGCATATAAGGTACGCGGCTTCCGGATTCAATTGCTGGAGCTTTCGGGGAGCCTTCAGCGTTTCAGATTTCCTCCCAGCCTGAGTCCGGAATGCCGGCGGAAGGTCGTTTCGGTTCAGTTGCGCCGGCAGACTCTCGGTCGGTTCCTGCTGCACGCCCTGAGAAAGAACTTCGGAGAATTTTGGGCCTTGCGCTGCGGCACTTCCGGAATCGGCAGCTGGCGACCCGGACCCCGCGGGCGACTGCATATTCGATGCAACCGGAGAGGGCAGATCGAACGTGGCAGGAAGCGCTGCGGCACTCACGCCTGGTATCAGGCATTTGACGCGCCACTCCGATGCGCGGTGAATAGACAAGATGTCCGGCCCTGGCCCCTCTCACGCGCCATTTCAAAACGAGAATCGGTGTTTCGATTTGTGACGCGTCATCGCCGGTTCGTGCCGATTCGGAATAAAACCCTCGAAAACATAGCAGAAACGGCGATTGAATGCGGCAGCCGGATTGCTTCCCGATAATCGGAATGGATGCTCTGACGACAGCGGCTGCAAGCGGAATGCGCGCACGCATGGAGAGCCTCGACATGCTGGCGAATAATCTCGCGAATGCTTCGACAGCCGGGTTCAAGGTCGATCGGGAGTTCTATTCAACCTGGATGTCCGCGGAAGCGGGCGGGAGTAATGACGAGTCCGGCATTCGATCGGCCGAGTCGCCTGTTGTGGACCGGCAGTGGACTGATTTTTCGCAGGGTACGATATCGCCGACCGGCAATCCGCTCGACCTCGCGCTCGAAGGCGATGGCTTCTTCGTCGCCCAGTCGGCGAACGGTCCTGTTTACACCCGCAATGGAAACTTTCATCTGGATAAGCAGGGAATTCTGACGACGAGCGAAGGGTATCCCGTGCTCAACGGGGATAACAAGCCGATCCAGCTCGATCCCGCGCAGCCGGTGACGATTTCGGAGGACGGCAGTATCCAGCAGGGCGGCGCCAACCTCGGTACGATCGCCGTGGTGCGCTTTACGGCGCCGGCGGCCCTCGACAAAGAGGGCCACACGAATTTCTCGTTGTCGGTCACCGATCTGAAGCCAGTCGCCTCGGAAGCGCACGTCAGACAGGGCTACCTGGAGGCCGCGAATGTGCAGCCGGCCGAGACGGCTGTCCGTCTGGTCAGCGTCATGCGCCAGTTCGACATGCTGCAACGCGCGATGTCGCTTGGAAATGGAATGAATCAGAAAGCCATTGAAGATGTGGCGAAGGTGACGGCATAGAAGCAGAAGAAGGGAAAGATGATCAGAGCACTCTACAGCGCCGGAAGCGGCATGGCGGCCGAACAAATGAACCTCGACAATATCGCCAATAATCTGGCGAATGCGAACACCACCGGGTTCAAAATGCGGCGAACGCAGTTTCAGGATCTTCTCTATCAGAATTTCATTCAGCCCGGCGCTGCCGCGGGGGCGCAGACGGTGGTGCCGAGCGGCCTGCAGATCGGGCTGGGTACACGCCCCGCGTCGAACGAGGTCATCTTTACGCAGGGTAACTTCCAGTCCACCGATAATCCCCTCGACGTGGTCATTCAGGGGAAGGGGTTCTTTCAGGTGCAGAAGCCGGATGGCTCGCTGGCGTACACACGCGCCGGCAATTTCCAGCTTGATCGAAACGGCACGCTGGTGACCGCCGACGGCGATCCGGTTCAGCCACAGATCACGATCCCGGCGCAGGCCCAGACCATCACCATTGCACCGGACGGAACGGTCAGTTACACGCAGCCCGGACAAACGGCATCGCAGGTGGCTGGACAGATCCAGCTGGCGAATTTTCCGAACCCGGCCGGATTGAACAGCATTGGCTCGACGCTGTTCACTCCCACGGATGCATCCGGTGAGGCGACCACCGGGGCGCCTGGCGGCCAGGAAGGCCTGGGAACACTGTTGCAGGGATACATCGAGCAGTCGAACGTGAGCGTCGTTGACGAATTCGTCAACATGATCGTCACGCAGCGCGCCTACGAGGCGAATTCCAAAGTGGTGCGCGCCGCCGATGAGATGTACCAGCAGGTCAACAATATTCCGCAATGAGACGCCTGTTGCTCATCCTGAGTTTTTGTTCCGTGGCTTCAGCCGGCGAATGCGTGCGCGTCGATCGTGGCGTCGTGGTCGCATCGGATCTCACGGGCGCGGTCCCTTCATTCTCACAGGCCGATCCGGCTCTCTTTATCGCGTACGCGCCCTCTCCCGGCGTAACGCGCCTCTTGTCGGCAGCCACGCTGTCGATGGCTGCCCGCAAGGGGAACATTCCGGACCTGGACATTCCCGCTCAAGGCGTGTGTGTTGAGCGGAAGGTGCGGATCCTCCGGGAGCAGGAACTGCGGACCGCGATGACGTCATCGCTCCACGACGATCAAGCGCAATTGACCATCGTCGACTACTCTCGAATGGCCGTGCCGGATGGGACACTGGCGTTCCCGCTCGCCGGCCTCAATGCGCCTCCGTGGGCAGAGCCCGATGCGCCGGTGCTTTGGCGCGGGCATGTCGCCTATGACCGCTCCAGCAGCGTGCAGGTCTGGGCGAAAGTGCGTATCACCGCGCCTCGGACCATCTGTATGGCGGCAAGGGACATTGTGGCTGGAGCGGCGGTCGCGCGGGATCAGGTGGCATTCGTTCAGGTTCGCGCGTTTCCTTTTCGTTCGGCCGCCGCGCTGACCGGCACGGAACAGATCGCCGGGCGGGTTGCTCGCCGGCGCATCGAGGCAGGCCAGGAAATTACCGCCGATGAGCTCGTATTACCGCCCGACGTTCGTGCCGGCGATACCGTTCGCGTGACCGTGGTCAGTGGAAACGCGCTGGTCAGGCTGGATGCTGTCGCTGCTTCGGGCGGCCGCAAGGGCGATTCGATCGTCGTTCAGAACCCCACGAGTCACACGAACTTTCGAGCCGTCGTCGATGGAAAGGACAGCGCCGTGGTTCACCCACGAAACTCTACGCAATCATGAGACTCACGATCGTGGCAACGCTGCTTCTGCTAGCGCCTTCAGGCGACGCTCGCAACAAGTCCGCGGTCAAACCGGCGACGCCTCCGCTTACACAAATCCCTCAGATCGCGGCGCAACCCGTTGACGCTTCTCCTGGTTCGCTCTATTCGGGAGCCGGGCGCCTGGCAGACCTGGCTCGCGACCTTCGAGCGAGTCAGGTACACGACCTCATCACGATTCTCGTCTCCGATCAGGCTTCCGCCGTTACGTCCGGCACTACCGATTCCACCCGAAAATCGAGCGTGGCAAACACCATCACCCAGCTTGCAGGAGTTACGCGCGCCACCGGCCCGCTGGCCAATCTGGCGAACCTCAGCAATAACCAGCAATTACAAGGCAACAGCACCACCAGCCGCCAGAGCACGCTGAGCACGACCCTCACCGCGGAGGTTCGGGGCGTCACGGTAAACGGTAACCTGATCATCGAAGGACGGAAAGAGATCGCGGTGAACGGAGAGAATCAGGTCATCATCGTACACGGCGTGGTCCGCGCCGACGACGTTTCGCCGGCCAATACCGTGGCCTCGGATCAGATCGCCGGGCTCCAGATCAGCGTGAACGGAAAGGGCGTGGTTGGCGATGCGATCAAGCGGCCCTTCATTCTGTATCGCATCCTGCTGGGGCTTCTTCCGTTCTGAGCCATGCACATTCATCGCATTGTCGCGCTCGCCGGAATCGCCGCAGCGGCCCTGAATGCGTCGACTCGCATTAAAGATCTGGCGAATATCGAAGGGGTCCGGGACAACCAGCTTATCGGCTACGGAATCGTCGTCGGGCTGAACGGGACGGGCGACAAGCAGCTCACGGTGTTTTCGGCGCAGAGCCTCACCAATCTGCTGTCCCGAATGGGCGTGCGCGTATCGCCGACTGCGATCATGGTTCGCAATACCGCCGCCGTGCTGGTCACCGCGACGCTGCCTCCCTTCGCCCAGCCCGGCTCGCGCCTCGACGTAACGGTCGGCGCCGCGGGCGATGCCACGAACCTGCAGGGCGGACTGCTCATCATGACGCCGCTCCGAGGCGCCGATAGTCAGGTCTACGCCGTGGCGCAGGGATCTGTGGTCACCGGCGGCTTTGTCGCGGGTGGACACGGTAACACCCAGACCGTGAATCATCCGACCGCCGGGCGGGTGCCCGAGGGAGCCATTATCGAACGTCCCTCCCCCTCGGTTGAACCGGGATCTCGAATCCGGCTGCAGCTCAGGAGCGCGGACTTCGCCACGGCGGCGCGGATGGCCAAGGCGATTCAGGAGCGCTTTGGCGACGGCCGAATCGGAATCGCCCACGCGGAAAACTCGGCTCTCATCAGCGTGACTGTGCCGCCCGCGTATCAGTCCCGCGCAGTGGATTTCATCGCCGAACTGCAGGCCCTCACCATCGATGCCGACCGGCCCGCGCGCGTCGTGGTGAACGAGCGCACCGGCACCGTGGTGATTGGAGGAGAGGTTGTCATCTCGCCTGTGACTATCCTGCATGGAGCGCTGACCGTGGATATTGCGAGTACTCCGGCAGTGACCCTGCCCGGGGCGACGCCGAAGGATAAGGACAGGGTCATTCTGCCGGCGCAAACCAACGTGGCGGCGAAGTCCGAACCTGCGCGCAACGTGAGTCTCAAGCCAGGCGCGAGCGTCGACAACCTGGTCCAGGCGCTCGTGGCTACCGGCTCCACCCCACGCGATATCATCGCCGTGCTGCAGGCGCTGAAGGCGGCGGGCGCTATCGATGCCGAACTGGAGATTATATGACCATAGCTCCCGCGACCCCCGCCGCCGCGCTCGTTGCCCCGCACTCGGATAAAGCCGCCGACCTCAACCGCGCCGCGCATCAGTTCGAAGCCATGTTCGTCGGCCAGATGCTGCGCTCGGTGCGAGAATCGAGCGAGGATGAAGATGCGGGGGCGAACGGAACATATCTCGAGATGGCGGAAGAGCAGTTCTCACAAGCTTTGTCCGCGAAGGGCGGGCTCGGCATCGCTACAATGGTCGTGTCGAAGCTCGGAGACGGCGCATGAAGATAACGAATAACAACCCGGTTATACCGCCCGATCAACAGGCAATTGAGCGCGATTCCAGCCGCGCCGCCCAGAAGCCGGTTCAGCACGAGGATCGGGTGGAGCTTTCGAACACCGCCGGCGTGACGGACCCTTCTCGTGCCGGGCGCATCGAGCAACTGAGCGCCGCGGTAAAGAACGGAACCTACAAGGTCTCGCCCGAGGACATCGCGAGCTCGATCATCGACGAGATGCTCGGGAAATAATCCGCAATTCTTCACCTCGGGGTGGTGCATAACGGCTGTTCCCGGTTACCATGAACGCAGGGAACCATGCCGCTCGTCCCGCCTTACATCGCATCGCTTCGGCCCTACGAGGCCGGCCGCGGCATCGACGAGGTCCGGCAGCAATACCACCTGACCCGGATCTCTAAGCTGGCATCTAACGAGAACCCCCTCGGCGCGTCGCCGCTGGCCCTTGAAGCTCTCCGCAACAGCATGACCGGCCTCAACTTATATCCGAACGGCGGTCTGGATCTCCGCCGCGTTCTGGCCGGGCAGTTCGATCTCAAAGTCGACAATGTCATCGCCGGCAGCGGATCCGAGGGCATCATGTCCAACATCATCCGCACGTTCCTCCTCGACGATGACGAAGTGCTCACCACCGATGCGGCGTTCATCGGTTTTCAGGTGCTCGCGAGATCGCGCGGAGTGACCTACCGGACCGTACCCTATCGCGACTGGCATTACGATCTGCCGGCCCTCGCGCGTCAGATCAACGACCGTACCAAGATCGTGTACCTGGCCAATCCGAACAACCCGACCGGCACGATCTTCAGCCGCGGCGAGTTCGACGAGTTCTACCGGCATGTGCCCGAGCGGGTGCTGATCATCCTGGACGAAGCCTATTTCGAATACGCCCGGGACAACCCGCGCTATCCGGATTCCATGCATTACCGCTACGACAACGTCATCACGCTGCGCACGTTTTCGAAGGTGTACGGCCTGGCGGGGGTGCGCATCGGATATGGCTTCGCGCACGAAGAACTGATTCGCAACCTGCTCAAAGTGAAATTGCCGTTCGAGCCCGGCACGCTGGCGCAAGCGGCGGGGATCGCAGCGCTGTCCGATACGGCCTTCCTGCACCGGTCGCTGGAACTCAACGCGCGCGGACTGAAGTTCTTCACGTCCGCCTTTCGTGAGATGGGGCTCGAGGTGGTCCCGTCCGAGGCCAATTTCATCATGATCGTCCTGCCGAGTGAGGAACAGGCGCTGCGGATCATCGAAGACCTTCTTCGCCAGGGCGTGATTGTGCGGCCGCTCGGCGCCTTTGGCCTGCCGCATTGCATTCGCATTTCGACCGGCACGGATGAGGAGAACCATCTGTGCGTGGACGCCATGCACCGGGCCATGGCGACCGCAATCGCATAGGGAGGATGGAACCATGATGGAAACAGCTCAGCAGCCGCGTCAGCCTGAGCCGCAGACGGATTTCCTTCCGCTGAACGGAACCGATCACGTCGAGTTCTACGTTGGCAACGCCAAACAGGCAGCCTATTATTACCGAGCCGCGTTCGGCATGAAACTGGTCGCTTACCGCGGCCCGGAAACAGGGACCCGCGACCGGGCTTCGTGGGTGGTGCAGCAGGACAAGATTAGATTTGTCCTCACCACGCCGCTGGGGCCCGAGTCGCCGATCGCCGCGCACGTGCAGCTTCATGGCGATGGAGTGCACAGTATCGCGCTGTGGGTTGACGATGCCGAAGCCGCGTGGCGCGAGACCACGAAACGGGGCGGCCGCAGCGTACTCGAACCGCAGACGCTCACCGACGATCAGGGCGAGGTGCGCATCTCCGCCATTGCGGCTTACGGCGACACGATTCACTCTTTCGTCGAACGGCGGAATTACCGAGGCGTTTTCATGCCGGGGTTCGTCGCCATTGACCGCGAAGATATGGTCGCGCGGCCGGTTGGGCTGCGCCACATCGATCACATGGTGGGCAATGTCGGCTGGGGCCAGATGAATGCCTGGGTGGAATTTTACCGCGACGTCATGGGCTTTCAGATGTGGAAGCACTTCGACGATGCCGACATCAGCACGGAATACTCGGCGCTCATGTCGAAGGTCATGTCCAACGGCAACGGGCGCGTGAAGTTCCCCATCAACGAGCCGGCAACGGGCCGCAGAAAATCGCAGATTGAAGAGTATCTCGATTTTTACCGAGGCCCGGGCGTCCAGCACATCGCCATGGCCACCGACGACATCGTTTCTACCGTGTCGAAGCTGCACCGCCAGGGCGTCGAGTTCCTGCGTGTGCCGGTCACCTACTACGAACAACTGGAACAGCGCGTGGGCAGGATCGATGAGCCAGTCGACCGGCTGGCCGAACTGGGCATCCTGGTGGATCGCGACGACGAGGGCTACATGCTGCAGATTTTCACGCGGCCAGTGGAGGACCGTCCCACGCTGTTCTACGAAATCATCCAGCGCAAAGGCAGCCGCAGCTTTGGGAAAGGGAACTTCAAGGCGCTGTTCGAAGCGATTGAAAGGGAGCAGGCGTTGCGGGGAAATCTGTAGGGCGACCGCTTGCTGACGCGCGCGGCGCAAATACCTCTTCAGGGGATCCCGCGAAGCTTTGGCCCCGTGGGGCAGACGATCGGTTTATGTCGTCTGCCTGTTCGAGTGCCCGCGCAAGGGCAGACGACAAAACCCGATCGTCTGCCCCACGGGGAGGCGAAGCTACATTTTCAGGGAAGCGCTAACGAATCGGCGCCAGTCACCGCTTGCTGACGCGCGCCGTCTGGAAGCGTCCGCTCAACTCCGGTTCTTCGGCTCGCCCGGAACCATGGATCCGATGCCCAGCGTAGTGATGCTGCCCTGGTCCCGGCGTTCCTCACCGCCCGCATTCCGGTTCACCCGAATCTGATTATGAACGTCGTGCACTCCGCTCACGCCTTCGGCGATGTCCTCGGCCAGGCGCTTCGCATGACGGTGGTCAACGGTTCCGGTCAGCGTTACCTCGCCATTGGTCACTGCTACTTCAATCTCCGTCGCGTCGATCTCCGGATGGTCGGTCAGCCGCTCGTTGATATCTTCTCGGATACGCTCGTCCGATCTGCGATAGCCCTTCGGTCCGCGCCCAGCGTACTGGCCACGCCGGCCATGGTAGCCCATGCCGCCGGAATAGCCCGCTCCATAGCTGCCCATGCCCGAATATGACCCGCCGAAGCCGGCCGAACTGTATGGCCCCACGGAACTGTAGCCGCTCGCGCCCGGTCCCGTTTCGCGGCCCCCGTCATCGCGGCGATACGGCTCATACCTGCGGTTGGGGTCCTGTCCTTCGTCCATCTCGTCTGAGCCCGTCCAGCGCTGGTCGCGGTTGAACCGGCCGTGTTCCTGTCCGCCACCCTGGCGTGCGTAGTTCTCCTCGCGAGCGCCATAATTAGTCTGCGGGTTATATTCCTGGTCGAAATCACGGCGCTCGCGGCGCTCGCGGCCATAGCGTTCATTGCGTCGATCTGCCATGTTTGGCGTTCTCCTTCCGCTGGTTAGACGCCTTACGGCCCGGCGCGGCACGCTCTGTCGTGGAGATCTGCCTCTTCAGAATCTTTTCGACCCATTGCCTGGATGTCGTGTGATCCTGTCGTGAGCTACAATATATTGTGGTCGGGCCGCTTTACTTTTGTGCCGAATGCGATTACGATGTTCTCATCCCCCGAGACGTCATTCCTGAAAGGGGAGCGCCGTTTTGCTGAAACTGAAACGCGTCGAAATCCAGGGATTCAAGTCGTTCTTTGATAAGACCGAAATGCGGTTCAACGGGTCCGGCATCGCTGCCGTTGTGGGCCCGAACGGCTGCGGCAAGAGCAACCTGAGCGATGCCATCAGCTGGGTGCTGGGCGAACAGTCGGCCCGCAGCCTGCGCGGCACGCGGATGGAAGATGTGATCTTCGCCGGCACGCGCGAGCGCAAGCCCCTTGGGATGGCCGCCGTTACCATGACCCTGGTTGGACCCAGGACGGCGGAAGCCGCCACGAACGGACATTCCAACGGAGTGGCTCACGCGAACGGGGTCGCAAACGGCGTGCAGAACGGCCAGGCGAACGGGCATGCCGCCAACGGCCACGCAGTCGAACCGGTACGCCTCGACAACTCCCAGGAAATCACCATCACGCGCCGGCTGTTCCGCAGCGGCGAAAGCGAATACCTGATCGACGGCAGAACCGCGCGGCTCCGCGACATTCAGGACCTCTTTCTCGGAACCGGGCTCGGCCCCGAGAGCTACGCCATTATCGAGCAGGGCCGCATCGGCCAGATCCTCAGCAACAAGCCGTCCGACCGGCGGTCGGTGATCGAAGAAGCCGCCGGCGTCACCAAATTCAGGACCCGCAAGCGGCTGGCCGAGGCAAAGCTCGAAGGCGCAAAACAAAACCTGACTCGCGTGTTCGACATCCTCGAGGAGGTCGGCCGCCAGGTGAACTCTCTGAAGCGGCAGGCGTCGAAGGCGAAGCGCTACGAGGAGTTGAAGAGCGAGCTGGTGACGCAACTGCGCCGCGCGCTCTCCGGCCGCTTCCGCACGCTGGAGCGCGAGGCCGCAAAAACCGCGCTCGATCTGAACGCCGCCACAGTGGAGTATCAGAACGTCTCGGCAACCGTTGGGCAACGCGAAACCGAGTACGCCAGCCTGCAGCAGGAGAGCTATCGCGTCGAGGCGGAGCTTACCGAGGCGCGCCAGAGAGTGGCGGAGTTGCGGCTCGATCACGAGCGCACGCGCGGCCGTCTGGAATCCCAGGCGAAGCAGATCTCGGGCATCGAGAGCCGGCTCGGCCAGGGCGATGTGGAATCGCAGGAACTCGAGCGGCGGCATAAAGAGATCAGCGAGCTGCTCGAACAACAGCTCACCTCGCTCAGCGAGCTCGAAGCGCAAACCGAGAGCGTTCGGCAGAAGCTGGCGGCCACGAACAACGAGCGCGAGAAGCTCCAGCAGCAACTGCAGGAGAGCTCCCGCCATCTCGAATCCGGCCGCCAGCAGGTGCTGCGCATTCTCGGCGAATCGTCCACGCTGAAGAATCAGATCACCCAGATTGAGGGCTATCTCGCGGCGAACGAGCGGGACACCAACCGCGTCCTGCAGGATGAAGAGACCTCGTCAGCGGATCTGGAGCGCCTGACCGCGGTGAAGGCGCAGCTCACCGACAAGATCGGCGCGCGGCAGATGCAACTGGCCGCCGTGGCCGATCAGCGCAAAGCCACGGACCAGGAGCTCGCCGACCGCCGGCGCCGCGCGGGAGAGATGCGCCGCGATCTCGACCAGCTGCGCGCGGAGATGTCGCGGCTGAAAGCGCGCAAGGATTCGCTGGCCGAAGTGATCACGCACCGGTCGTACACCACGGAAAGCGTGAAGCGTCTGTTCACGGCGGTCGAGCGCGGGCAGGCAGCCGATCTGAAACTGCTGGGCGTTCTGGCGGACTTCGTCGAAGTGGAACCCGGGTTCGAGAAGGCGACCGAAGAGTTCCTGCACGAAGAGCTCGAGTATGTCGTCGTGAACGATTGGAGCGACGTCTCGAAAGGTCTGGAGGTGATGCGTTCCGGTCAGGATGGGCGCGCCACGTTCCTGCTGCATCCGCAGGAATGGCCCGAGGCGCGCGCCGCGGAGCGCGACCTTTCCACCCAGCCGGGCGTCACCGGGCGGCTCACCGATCATCTGCGGCTCACCAACAGTCTCACCCACGCGCCGTACGATCTCATTCCGCGTCTGGCCGATTGCTGGCTGGCGGAGGATCGCGAGACCGCGCAGCGTCTGGCGCCCGCGAACCCGGACGCGTACTTCCTGCTGCCCGAGGGCATCAGCTACCACGGCCACACCGTGACCGGCGGCAAGAAAACCGGCAGCGGTCCGCTGGCGCTGAAACGTGAAATGCGCGAGCTGAATGGATCGCTCGAGCACAAGCAGACGGCGCTCAACGCGGCGCAGACCGCGAGTGACGCGCTGGACAAAGAGATCGGCACGCTGGCGGAGGAACTGGAGCGGCTGCGCGCGGCGCAGCAGCAGCACGAGAAAGAAGCGCTGGCGCTCGACCACGAGTTCCGCAAGCTGGGCGAGGAGATGTCGCGGGCGCAGTCGCGAGTCTCGGTTTCGCGGATGGAATTGCAGAGGCTGGACAAGGATCGTCAGCGGTCCCTCGAACAGCGCGACCGCGACATGACCATCCTCGTAGAAAAGGAACAGGCGCGCGCGCAGCAGGAGCACGCGCTCGAGCAATCGCGGGCGGCGCTGGAGGACTTGCAGTTGCAGATGGCAGCGGTGGCCGAAGAGCACTCGGCATTACGCGCGGGTCTCGCCGGCTTCGAGGAGCGGCGCCGCGCGGAGCGGGCCGCGCAGTCGCGGTACGAGAACCAGGCCCTGGAGCTGTCCGCGCGCCGCGAGGAAGTGGCCGTGGAGATGGAGCGGCTGGGCGTGGAGCGCGCGCGGCTGCTCTCCGACAACATCGAGCTCGACGGTAGGTCGGCCCGTCTGGCCGAAGAAATCGGCGCGCTCGATCGGCAGGTGGAATCGCTTGCCGCGGCGAGCGGCGATCTGCGCGCGAAGCTCCTCGCTGCCGACGAGGAGTTGAAGCATCTGCGCGCCGAGGTCCAGGCCCTGCACGACAAGCGGTCGCAGGTGGAAGTGGATCTGGTGCGCAGGCAGGCCGAGCTGAAGTACATGGACGAGACCAGCCGCAAGGAGCTGGGCATGGCCGTGCAGGATCTGGCCGCCGGCGAAGAGACGGTTCTCGAAGACGAAGCCCTGGCCGAGGCTGAGCAGAAGGCCACCGACCTCCGTGCGCGCATCGAGGCGCTGGGCCCGGTGAATCCGGAGGCGCTCGAACAGTATCAGGAAGCGCAGCAACGCCACGAATTCCTGAACGTCCAGCGCCAGGATCTGCTCGATTCGATTCGCGACACCGAGAAGGCCATTCACGACATCGATCTCGAATCGCGGCGCCGTTTCCAGGAAGCGTTCGTGGCCATCAACGATCACTTCCGCGAGATGTTCACCACGCTGTTCGGCGGCGGGATCGGAGAGATGCGGCTCACGGACGAAGAGAACATTGCCGAGTCGGGCATCGACATCGTGGCCTCGCCTCCGGGCAAGAAGCTGCAAAACGTGCTGCTGCTGTCGGGCGGCGAGAAATCACTCACCGCGATGGCGCTGTTGATGGCCATCTTCCGCTACCAGCCCAGCCCGTTCTGCGTGCTCGATGAAGTGGACGCGCCGCTGGATGAAGCGAACATCGAGCGGCTCACACGGCTGCTGAAGGAAATGTCGGAGCAGACCCAGTTCGTGGTGATCACTCACGCCAAGCGGACCATGGAAGCTGCGCAGGCGCTCTACGGCGTCACCATGCAGGAGCCGGGCGTGTCCAGGCTGGTGTCGGTGAAGTTCCAGCCGGTGGTGCAGGCCGCGGCGATGCGGAACTGAAGCGGGGACCAGGGTCCACTGCGCCCGTGAACCGCTACGGGGCTTGCGAGATGGCTTTGGCTTTCTCGGCGGTGATCAGCATCGTCAGCGGCGCGGCGTAGGCGGCGAATCGGCCCAGTTTACGAACGAGCTCGCGCCGATTGCCGAGATCGGACTTTTCGTCAGGCTGGCCGGCCGTGGAGGCAGCGCGTTCGAGATCGTCGTTATTTTCCATGATCCGTGTAGGTCATCAGTATACGGGAATAGAATGTCCGGTCGCAAATCTTTCTGAGTAACAGCCGGCGTCCCTCGGCAGCCAGGGCCAACCGCTTACCGTTTCTAAGGTACGGCCACAGGAAAAGAGAGACGTAACCCGGATCGATTATCCGCAACGGACGCGAGGAGCACAGGCCGATAACGCGGCGGGAGCGCAGCCGCCTGCGCAACGTCGACGGAAGTTCAAAGGGTAACTGCACGCCACAGAGCCACTCTGTTACGTCGGTCCAGGTCTCCAGCACGGATTGCATTCCGGCATCGCGGAATAGTTGCGCTATCCGCTTCCAGTCGATCTCCTCGCCGAAACGGGCGGCGATCAGCGCCATATCGCGAACGTGCCGCAATGGCGGACGCATCTGCCAGTACGGTCCGGCCTGGGCGTGCAGAATGTGATGGAGCGCGAGATGATCCGGTCCGGGCACTCGAATTGCCGCGCCCGCCAGAGTGGCCGGACGCGACCCGCGCAGGACGTCCTCGGCGCACAGTACCGCGTATTCGGACGGCACTGCACGGTGGACTTCCACGCCCACGCGGCCTTCCGGACCGCACAGGCGGGAATAGTGATAACCGTTCGTGCAATCGAGCGGCGAGGCTGTCGTCCTCACGCAACCCATTCCCGAGCGCAGCAGAATGCGAACCGCCTCTTCGGCCTGGGCAGGCGCAAGCAGCAGATCGATGTCGCCGATATAGCGGGCGCCAGGGTGTTCGATAACCCCGGTTGCCAGATAGGCGATGCCCTTGAGAAGCACCGGCGGCTCTATACCCGCATGCGCTAACAGCGTTACTATCCTGACGGTTTCCCGAACTAACTCGCGATTCCGCTCTGCATTCGCTTCATATATTGACTCCAGAAAGTCAGCGAAATCGTGCGGTACGCCGCCGAGAAGCTTCTTTTCGGACAGAGCGACATAGAGAGCAGGCGCCAGCAGGCTTCGGGATGCAAAGGCGGCGATAGCTTCCCACTTATCTGTCCGGCCGAGATCGTACCACTGCTTATCGGTTGCCGGGCCTCGACCGAGCGCGACTCTCACGAAGTGAATGGCCGAACTCAGGCTCGCACCATGCTTCCGAGGAATGTTACTGCTTCGTCAAGATTCGAGTAAGTGAGCTGAAACTTCGGTATCGCGTCGAGCCACTCGAGGAATCCGGGCGCGCTGTCGGGATGCGGCGTGATCCAAAACCCGATCTCTTCCATTCTGCGGAGCGCATCCCAGGTAGAAACGGTGCGCGATTCCGTGTTCGAAACCGTGGAAAACCGGGTGAACACCAGAGCTCTGGCGCGTATCGCCGGAGGCGGTTGCAATGTGGCGAGCGGCAGGAATCGAACCTGCCGGCCCATTGTTTCGAACACCGGTAAGTCGTCGAGTCCCGAGAAGCGGGATCGCAGAACGGGCCAACTTCCCGCGCGGACCTGGACGGCGCAGGGCGCCGCGGCCGTGAATCCTGACGGGCCGTGCAGTGCGGCCATATCGTCAGTCAGGAGCTGGAGGCCGGCATGCGCAAGCGCGGCCGACAGCGTACTCTTGCCCGAACCCGTGGCCGCCGGAAACACTACGCACGATTCGCCCGATGCGGCCACGCCCGCATGCAGGAACGCGGACCACTCGGTTTCCGGCCAGCCGATGCGGATCATCTGCTCGAGTACGGAGAACCTGCCGGCCTCGAGAGCTTCGGCGGCGACACAGGTACGGTCACGAAAAACGAATGCCTCATTGCCGTCGGGGAAGAGATCGATAACCGAAGCCGGCGACGGCTCCTGGTCGGCGCAACGCATAGGGTCGAGCCGTGGAGCGAAGTAGCGCGCGAGGGCGGAGTCCCGGAGCACCAGCCGCACCCTCCTGCCGTTCACCACGTAAGCGCGGGAGAAGGGCGCGTACGAGGCCCTGTCGCAAAGGGCTTCCCACGATTCGGTTCCGGTGAGGGGTGCGGCCGGAGCGGTCTCGGCCAGGATACCGCCGCGCCAGCAGGCGAGCGCCGCTCGAGTGTCCCTGGCGGCAGTCGCGGCGTCAATGCCGAATTCATCCGCCATATCGGCGGCGATCTGTTCGCTCGATTGCCCCTCGCGAAAACCTTCCCATATGTATCGCGCCGACTCGTTCAGCAGGTACAGCCGCGGGCTGCCCGGATTCGTGAGTACCAGGCGATCGCCGAGAGGGAATTCGCGTACGCGGCGGACGGCCGTTTCTTCCTGCTGGACGGTCACCTTGAGATTCGGATTGCCCTGACAGATGATACCGGCCAGGCAATGTGGCGGGCAACCTGCTAACCTGAAGTTTAAGCCGTCATGAATGCCCGTCAGCACCAGCGAGGCCCTCATCCTGCGGTCCTGGCCGTTTCGCGAAGCCGACCTCGTCGTCAGCTTTTTCACGCGTGACCAGGGCAAGCTGCGAGGGATCGCCCGGCGGGCGCGGCGGCCGAAGAACACGTTTGGCGCGGGTCTGGAGCGCCTCTCGCACGTTGCCGTCTCTTATTACCAGAAAGAGACGCGGGAACTGGTCAGTCTGAACTCCTGCGAACTGCTGAGTTCTCCCCTGATGGCATGCGGTTACGAAACGAGCGTCGCGCTCGATTACATGGCGGAAATTTCCGATCAAATGTTGCCTGCGGGTGAAGTGAACGAACGCCAGTTCCGGCTGGCGCTGGCCGTGATCGATTTCCTGCGCGGCGGCGGAAGCGTGTGGCAGGCGGTGAACTACTTCAGCCTGTGGATGGTGCGGCTGGCGGGCTTCCTTCCGGAGCTGCGGGCCGGCGCTGAAGCGCAGGAGATTGCGCGTGAAATGCTGGTGACGCCCATCGCACAACTGACGCCGCGCGAGTGGCGGAAAGAGACCGCGGCCGACCTGCGCCGCCTGCTTCTTCGCGCCATGGAACAGCACGTCGAGCGGAGGTTCCTTTCCGCGCCGCTGCTGGAACAATTATGAAGCCGTACTTCCAGGATACAGTCGCAAAGCTGAAGAGCTACTGGGCCGAGCGCGGCTGCATCATCCAGGAGCCGTACGATCTGGAGCTGGGTGCGGGAACCATGTCGCCGGAGACGTTCCTGCGCGTACTCGGGCCGCGGCCATACCGCGTTGCCTATGTGCAGCCGAGCCGCCGTCCCGCCGACGGCCGATACGGAGAGAATCCCAACCGCCTGTACAAGCACCAGCAACTTCAGGTGATTCTGAAGCCCTCGCCGGAAGACGTGATGGATCAGTATCTGGGCAGCCTCGAGGCGATCGGCATCGACCTGCGCAAGCACGATATCAAGTTCGAAGAGGACAACTGGGAAGCGCCGACGCTGGGCGCGTGGGGCATCGGCTGGCAGGTCATGCTGGACGGTCTGGAGATCACGCAGTTCACTTACTTCCAGCAGTGCGGCGGCATCGATCTGGACCTTGTGCCCGCGGAGCTGACCTACGGGCTGGAGCGGCTGGTAGCGTTCCTGCAGAACGTGGACAGCCTGTACGACATCGAGTGGGCGCCGGGGTTCACGTATCGCGAGGTGCGCTTCGCGGATGAGCAGCAGTTCTCGGTTTACAACTTCGAGGTGGCGGACGTAGCCATGCTGTGGAAGCTGTTCGAGCTTCATGAGGCGGAGGGCCATCGGCTTATCGCGGCGAAGGGTCCGCTGCTGCCGGCCTACGAGCAGGTGCTGAAGTGCTCGCATGTTTTCAATCTGCTGGATTCGCGCGGGGCCATCAGCGTGACCGAGCGGGTGGGCGTGATCGGGCGGGTGCGCCGGTTGGCGGTGGGAGTGGCCCAGCTATGGAACGAGCAATGTGGGGCAGGCGCCTCGCCTGCGGCGGCCGCCCCGGCCGCCTCTGGTTTGCCGGGCGAGGCGCCCGGCGCAGGCCGGGGGCCTGCCCCACAATGAGAGCACATGCCACACTCGCGGCACTAGTTGTGCATGCGACGTCGCCGGCTTCCGCATCTGGACGCGATTGGCCGGCCCGTGTTCATCACGTTTTGCCTGTACGATGCCCTTCCGGCAAATCGGCGCTTTCCATCGTCGGATCTAACCTCGGGCGAAGCCTTCGTAGTCATGGATCGCGCCCTGGACGAGGCGCGCACAGGCAACCGGTTTCTGGCTCGTCCGGAAGTGGCTCAGCTGGTCTTCGACTCGATTCAACATGGCGCGAGGATCGGGCACTACGACCTTCACTCCTGGGTGATCATGCCAAACCATGTACATCTGCTACTCACGCCGCTGATCAGCTCTTCGAAGCTTCTTTGCGGTCTCAAGGGTGTCACTGCGAAGCGCGCGAACGCGCTGTTTCGCAGATCCGAAAGAAGATTTTGGCAGGACGAGAGCTATGACCATGTGGTTCGGAATGAGATCGAGTTCAGGCGCATTTGGCAGTACATCGAGAATAATCCGGTTAAAGCGGGATTGTGCATCACGCCAGAGGCGTACATGTGGTCAAGTGCAGGGCGGGCGAGGCGCCCGCCGCAGGCCGGGGGCCTGCCCCACAAACCATGAACTTTTATCTTGAGATCGGGTCGGAAGAGATTCCGGACTGGATGATCGTGCCGGCGCTGAATCATCTTCAGGACACGTTTCAGCGCTGGCTCGATGAGAACGAGCTGGGCGGGAGAGTGGTCGGCGTTGACGCGACGCCGCGCCGGCTGGTACTGCGGGCCGACGATTTGCGCGAGCGGCAGGCTGACTCGACTGAACTGGTGATGGGGCCACCGATCTCCGCGCCCGTGGCGGCGAAGGCGGGCTTCGCGCGGCGCGTTGGGGCCGCGCCCGACGACCTCGCAGACGAGAATGGCCGCTGGGCGTTCAATAAGAAGCACGTCGGCCGCAAAGCCATCGACCTGCTGGCAGAAGCGCTGCCCGGCATGATCCTCGGCATTCCGTGGCCGAAGACGATGTACTGGACGGACAAGGGCGGTCCGCGCTGGATCCGGCCCATTCGCTGGCTGGTGGCGCTGCTGGGCGACGATGTTGTTCCGTTCGAGATCGCCGGCGTGCACAGCGGACGCGAAAGCCGCGGCCATCGTATCCTCGGCCCGGATTTCGTGATCGTTTCCGCCGGGAACCGCCGCGATAAGATCGAGCGCGAAATCGCCGCGTTGCTGGAAGGCAAGCCGCTACGCGTGAAGCCCGATCCCGATCTGCTGCACACGCTGGTCTACATCACCGAGTATCCGACGCCGATCCTCGGCTCCTTCGACGAAAGTTATCTGCTGCTGCCGCGCGAAGTGCTGAGCACGGTGATGCGGCATCACCAGAAATATTTCTCGGTGGAGAACGCCGAGACGGGCGAGCTGGCGCCGAACTTCATCGCGGTGATGAATACCAACGCCGACCCCGAAGGCCTGGTTCGTCAGGGCAACGAGCGCGTGCTGCGGGCGCGCTTCAACGACGCGCGATTCTTCTGGGACGTCGATCAGAAAAAGAGGCTGGTGGACCGGCTGGACGACCTGGCGCACGTGACGTTTCAGGCGAAGGTGGGCTCGTACCTGGAGAAAACCCATCGCGTTGTCGCACTGGTGAAAGAGCTTGGCGGGAACGAGCACGCGCAGCGCGCAGCCCTGTTGGCGAAGTGCGACCTGACCACTGAAATGGTGAAGGAGTTCACTGACCTGCAGGGAATCGTCGGCGGCCTCTACGCGAGAGCGCAGGGCGAGCCCGAGCCGGTGGCGCGCGCCATCTACGATCACTACAAGCCGCTGAGCATGGAGGACTCGATCCCGTCCACGCCGGAAGGACAGCTCGTGTCGCTGGCGGACAAGCTGGACACGCTGCGCTCATGCTTCGCTGTCGGCCTGATGCCGAGCGGCTCTCGCGATCCGTTCGCGTTGCGCCGCGCGGCGCAGGGCGTCGTCAGAATTCTGGCGGAAGGGAAATTCGCGCCGGAATTCGACGAGACGGGCGAGCTGCGCGAGTTCCTGCTCGACCGTATCCGCTACTACTTCCGTGAAGTACGCGGCTTCCGCTACGACGAAGTGAACGCGGTGCTCGCATCGGGCGTCCAAGATCTGCCCGACGTGGAGGCGCGGCTCAAAGCGCTGCGCGAAGTGCGGCCCACGGAGAACTTCGAACCGCTCGCGGCCAGCTTCAAACGAATCGCGAATATCCTGCGGCAGGCGGAGTTCCACACCGCGGGCCACGTGGACGAGAGCCTTCTGGAACCGGGGCCGGAGGCCGAGCTCTTCGCCGGCTATCAGCGCGTGCGCGTGGCCGTCAAGCCCAGCTCCTTCCCGAGCTTCTTGGTGGAGGTCACCGATTACCGCCAGGCGCTGGAGGCCATCGCCACGCTGCGCCCGGCCGTGGATCTGTTCTTCGATAAAGTGCTGGTGAATGCACCGGATGAGCGCATCCGGCGCAACCGGCTAACATTGTTATATAACCTCCTGACGGAGTTTTCGGCCATCGCCGATTTTTCGGAGATCGTTCCGACCAATACTAACCAGTCAAAACAGGGAAATTATGCCTAAATACGTTTATTCATTTGGTGGCGGCAAGGCCGACGGCCATGGCGCCATGAAGGACGAGCTTGGCGGCAAGGGCTCCGGGCTTGCGGAGATGAGCCGCGCCGGAGTGCCGGTGCCGCCGGGTTTCACAATCGTCACCGAGGTCTGCAACCTCTTCTTCGACAACGGCGAGAAGGTGCCCGCGGAAGTGGACGAGCAGATCTGGAAGGCGCTCGAGAAGGTGGAAGAGCTCACCGGGAAGAAACTGGGCGATGCCGCCGATCCGCTGCTGCTGAGCGTGCGGTCAGGCGCGAAGTTCTCCATGCCGGGCATGATGAACACGATTCTCAACCTCGGCCTGAACGATGAGACCACCGAGGGCCTGGCGAAGAAGACCGGCAATCCGCGCTTCGCCTACGATTGCTATCGACGCTTCATCCAGATGTTCGGCGAAGTGGCGCTGGGCATCGACATGGCTCTGTTCGACGAAGCATTCGACGCGCGCAAGCACAAGATCAAAGCGAAGCTGGACACCGATCTGAGCGCCGAGGACCTGAAGGCCATCATCGGAGACTTCCAGAAGATCGTCAGGAAGTCCATCAAGCGCGAGTTCCCCCAGGACGCCCGCGAGCAGTTGCTGCTGTCGCGCAACGCCGTGTTCAACTCCTGGTGGGCGCCCAAGGCTTCCTACTATCGCAAGATGGAGAAGATCGACGACCGCCTCGGAACGGCGTGCAACATCCAGGCGATGGTGTTCGGCAACATGGGCGACAACTGCTGCACCGGCGTCGGCTTCACGCGCGATCCCGGTTCCGGCGAGAAGGTGTTCTACGGCGAGTTCCTGGTGAACGCGCAGGGCGAGGACGTGGTGGCCGGCATCCGCACGCCGCAGCCGATCAGCGAACTGGAAGCGTGGAACGCGGATGTGTACAACCAGCTTCGCGAAATCACGGCGAGCCTCGAGAAGCACTACAAAGACATGCAGGACTTCGAGTTCACCGTGCAGGAAGGCAAGCTGTACATGCTGCAGACCCGCAACGGCAAGCGCACGGGTCCGGCGGCGGTGAAGGTTGCCGTGGACATGTTCGAAGAGGGCCTCATCGATGACCGGACCTGCGTGATGCGCGTGGCGCCGTCGCAGCTCGATCAGTTGCTGCACCCGGTGTTCGACGCGGCCAGCCTGAAGAAGCTGACCAAACTGGCGACGGGCATCGATGCATCGCCGGGCGCCGCGGTTGGCCGCCTGGCATTCACTTCCGACGCGGCTGTCGAGATGGCCGCCGGCGGTCCGGTGATCCTGATCCGCAAAGAGACCACGCCCGACGACATTCACGGCATGGACGCGGCGAAGGGCATCGTGACCGCGGTGGGCGGCAAGAGCTCGCACGCGGCGGTTGTGGCGCGCGGCATGGGACGGCCATGCGTGGTAGGCTGCGGCGCCATCGCCATCAACGAGCGCGCGGCTTCGGCCACGGTGAAATCGGGCGCGAATACCGTGACCGTCAATCAGGGCGACTGGGTGTCAATGAACGGCGCGACCGGCGAAGTGTGGCTGGGGCAGGCGCAGACGAAGGACCCCGATCCGAATTCGCCGATTTTCGCGAAATTCATGAAAATGGCGGATGTATTCCGCGGCAAATTCGGCGTGCGCGCGAATGCCGACATCCCGCGCGATGCGAAGGCCGCAATTGCGTTCGGCGCCGAGGGCATCGGGCTGTGCCGTACCGAGCATATGTTCTTCGCCGAGGATCGTCTGCCGCACATGCAGGCGATGATCATGTCGGACACGGAGAAGGACCGGCGCAAGGCTCTGGCGAAACTTCTGCCCATGCAGCGGAAGGACTTCCAGGGACTGTTCGAGACCATGGACGGGCGTCCGGTGGTGATCCGCACCATCGATCCGCCGCTGCATGAGTTCGTGCCCAAGCGCGAAGAGCTGATGGTGGACCTCGCGAAGCTGCCCAACGCGGATATCAAAGCGAAGCGCGAAATGGTGGAGCGGTACAAGAACTTCGGAGTGGAAGTGAAAACGCTGAGGTCCATCCTGACCGAACTGCTGAAGCGCGTGGAATCGATGCACGAGATGAACCCCATGCTCGGACTGCGCGGCTGCCGCCTCGGCATTCTCTATCCGGAGATCACCGAGATGCAGGCGCGCGCTATCTTCGAGGCCGTGGTCGCGGTGGCGAAGAAGGGCAAGAAGGTTATTCCCGAGGTGATGATTCCGCTGATCGGCGGCGTTGAGGAGCTGGCGAACCAGAAGGCCATCGTGAAGAAGATTGCCGACGAGGTTCTGGAGAAGGCCGGGATTAAGGATCAGAAGTACCTGATCGGCACCATGATCGAGATTCCGCGCGCGGCGCTGCTGGCGGATCAGGTGGCGAAGGAAGCGGAGTTCTTCAGCTTCGGCACCAACGACCTGACGCAGACGACGATGGGCCTGTCCCGCGACGACTACACGAAGTTCTCGAAGGAATACGAAGAGAAGAAGATCTTCAAGGCCGATCCGTTCGGCGTGCTGGACCAGGACGGCGTGGGCATGCTGATCAAGTGGGCCGTGGAGAAGGGACGCAAGACCAGGCCGGACCTCGAGATCGGGATCTGCGGCGAGCATGGCGGGGAGCCGAGCTCGGTGGAGTTCTGCTACAAGGTGGGCATGGACTACGTGTCGTGCTCTCCGTACCGCGTGCCGATCGCGCGCCTGGCCGCCGCTCAGGCCGCCCTTTCGAAAGGCGACAAGAGCGAGGCGATGCGTACGGCGTAGCATTCTGGGCCGGCCGGCTATACCGTCGCCGCGCCCCCAGTCGAGCGAGTAAAGCGAATCGCCACGCCCCGGAGCGAAAACTCCGGGGCTTCTTCATGTGAGTGGCCTGATAAGAGGAAGTGTAAGCGCTGCAACGTCCCCCAATTCAAGCCGGCGTGGAAATGGAGAGTCGCTTCATGTAGAATGTCCAGTTCCAATGGGCCTTCAGTATCGTATCGGGGAAATCGGTTGGTACAACTTCGAGAGAATCATACAGACCCTCTTAAAGGAGATAATCGGTCCGGGCGTCACATCCTTCGGCGGTACAAAGGACCGCGGCCGCGACGCGGCATATGAAGGTCGGGCATCATTCCCGTCAGAACACGAGAACTGGACTGGCAACTGGGTCTTTCAAGTGAAGTATGTCGATCTTCAGGACACGGACGCTCATTCGGTGCGGACGAGACTGAAATCCGCACTGCGGAAAGAGATCGACAACATCGTACAGGGGCGCGAGCATCCCATAGACAACTATGTCCTCATCACGGATGTCCCTCTTACGGCGGATTCGCGGAGTGCCCTGGCTGAGATCGCTGAGTTTGTCGGTCTCGGTCACTTCCACGCGATCGATGGGCACGAGGTCTGCGAATTCCTTACCATATACCCGGACATACGTCGAAGTTATCCTCAATTGTTGGGTCTCGCAGACCTTCGTCATCTTAATAAACGCCGAACTCTACTCAAGAAGCCAAGCCTATCTTGAACAATGGCAACCGCGGCTTGCCGTCTTTGTTCAGACCCAGTCGTATGTCGACGCGCTTATAAAATTGCCCCAGCACCGATTCATTGTGCTTGATGGGCCGCCCGAAGTGGGCAAAACGATGATAGCGGCGGCGGTTGCACTTCGTTATGCGACGGCGGGCTATGAGGTTATCGATATCCGCCGTCCCGGTGAGTTCTTCAAAGCCTTATCCGCAGACCACAAACAGATCTTCGTGGCGGATGATGCGATTGGTTCAATCAATCTAACCCTCGCGCTCGGTGATGCGTGGAGTCCTCTACTTACTAAGTCACTTAGTAGCTCACTTACTACCGTCGCGTTCTCTGTGGCTCCCTGCCGGATGCCCAGGATCATTTTCCGCCCGTCCTGCGCTATTCCCAGCGCTGCCACCATCTGCTGGCCGCCAAACGGCGTCGCATCGATCAGCAACGCGCAGAGTTGCGTCTTGTCCAGCCGGCGCTCCATCATTTCCTGTAACTTCGTCCGGCTGGCCTCGATGAAATGATCACTGACTGCGCTCTTCTCCAGACCGTACGCTTCCGTGAACTGCCGAATCGCCTGCCCGTATTTCCTCGTGCTCAGGCCCAGCATCAGCTTCTCCCAAACGGTCTCCGTCAGCGGTTCCCCGCGGTGAAACATCTCGTAGCTGCCCAGCCGCATTTCCCGGTCATCTGTCGTGCGCACGCGCGGCCGCTCCACCGGCACCTTCTGCCCCATCACCACGCAGTAGCCCTGCTCGCTGCCCCACCGGTTGGCCGTCCTCTCCGACTGCCGTTGGCTCCGCTCGCCGACCAGCTCCCGCACCTCTTCCTGCATCAGCAGTTCCATCAACTGCAGGCCGGCCTGACGGATCAGTTCGCCCACGCCCTTCCGCAACCAGCCCACCATCTCGGCCATGGGCAGCACCATCTGCACCGCCGGATTTCCATCCGCGGCCATTGCCTCGAGCTGCCTCACAGCTCGCTGCGTTTCGATCTGGTATGGTTTCTTCATAGCGACTCCTTCTTTTCTCGGCTAAAGAAAATCGCTCTTAGCCTATCAGGGCTTCGAGCGGGGAGTCGCTACTTTCTACGATCTACCGGGCATTCCCCCCGAGACACGAGCGACGATCTCACATGGGCTTACGGAGACGGTGCGTTTCTGCGCCAGCTATATGACAACCAGAACACCGAATTCGAGCATTATAGAAATATGCCGCTAATCAAGGCGATCTTGTCGAAGCTTCAGAGCCGATCTGCTGTCCCGGTCAGGTACGCCGATGCGATTGCGTTTGCCGAGACCGTCATCCGTCTTAGTAGTATTTACGTCCGCAACGCCAAAGCCGACATCAGTGAGGAGTGTGACTGCATCCTGCTCTCGCAAGACGGCCTGCTGTGGAACAAGAAGGCGGGCGGCGCATACCCTCCCGGCCATCCATCCAATCCGAGCGCACCGCAGCCGAAGTAGGGATTCTATTCACGCGGCCTTAAACGCCCATCTCTGACATTGGCCGTTACCACGTGTAGTGCACGGCGTACGTAAGCACCTTCTCTTCGTCCGGCTGCAGGGTCACCGTGTATTCGATTGTCTTGCTGCCCACCTGCCGGTGCGTGGCCGATTCCTCCGTTATCACCCACGTGGACCAGCGGTAAAGATGCTCGACGACGCGCACCGTCGCCGCCTCCTTTTTGTGATTGCGCAGCCTGATCTCGAACGACTCGTCGAGGAAGCCGGGATTCTGGGAACTGCGACGTGAAGTGGGTCTGCCGCCTTTCACCGGTTATGTCGAACGCATTCCCCGTGTACACGCGCACGGTTTCATCTTTGGGCGTGTGCTCGATCTGGTTTTCACCCGTAAACTCCACCTGCCCGTCCTGGTCGCGACGGTAGAAGCGGACGCGCCCGCTGGGCAGCGGAACGCCCAGGTGGTTGGCATCGCTGTTGATGAACTCGCGCATGATCCACACGTGCGGATTAGATCGCGTGCCGTACTGCGGCATCTGGCGGAGGTCCTGATACCCGAACATTTGTTCGGGCTCGGCGCCGTCGTAGATATAAAGCCTTTTGGACTGAATGCCGGACGCATGGAGAAACTCCACCTGTTTGGTTTCGCGGTCGTGGATGGTCGTCGGCAGCGGCAACGTGTACAGGTGATAGTCTTCGAAGCTCTTTTCGGTGACCTGAGGCGGCCCGGGCGCGGCCGCCCCGACGGCGTAGGCGTTGCGGCCACTCATGAATGTCACGCTGGTTGGAGGACGCACCTTATTGACGTCGCCGGCCATCAGCTTGATATGCGCGTGGTCGAACTGCTTGCCGCTCTGGTTATCGAGCGTCACCCACGCCACCAGATCCAGCGTGTCGCCGTTTTCGGGCGCCACGATGTTATAGTCGCTGGTCCAGCTCAAACCACCGGAGATATAGCTCAGCTCGGCATCGAAACGGGCCGCCTGCGCGGACCAGAGCATCCAGTCGAGCGCGGGTTTTAGAATTGTATCGTCGCCGAGGGCAGGGAAGACCGGTTGGCCCGGAAGCGAAAACTGCAGCTTTCCTCCCACGTCGATGATGGGTTGCGCGGCGGCTCCTGACGCCATCGCGATCTGGTTAGAGTCGTACTGCTCCTGATAATGCGGGACGTAACCGCTTCGTACGATCCTGCCGGTCACCGTGCGTTCCGTTCCATCGGGGTTACGCACGAGGAAATCGATGGGCTTGCCTTCAAAGAGGCTGAGCAGCAGCTCCTGCGATACCGGATCGTTGCGATAGTTTTGTTCCACTACCTGGAGGGCGTGTTTGCCCGCAGGGTCGCGTAAGATCACGGAATCCGGTTCCACCTGAGCCGTGGCGCCGGAGAAACGGACGATGTTGTTGCCCGCTTTTAAATCCAATGGCAGCGTTTCGCGAATAACCGCGAAATTCTGGTTGTAAATGGTCAGAGCGGGGTCGGCTCCCATGGCCAACACCGTGAAGCAGGCGCACAGTGTCGTCCACCGGCCACACGCGTCGCCGAGGAAACGGGTCATTAGTAGTCTCCGGACGGAGCACGCGTGCAATTCGGCTTCCGGGGCATGCAGGCAGAAAGCCTGCTTTACAGCGCGTTTCCCAGCAGCTTCTTCAGCGCCTTCACATAACCGGTCAGCGCCTTCCGTCCGGCGGGCGTAAGCCGGTACAACGACGCCGGCTTTCGGCCGATGAACTTCTTCGTGACGGCGATATAGCGGGCTTCTTCGAGGCGGGCGAGATTCGCTCCCAGATTTCCATCGGTGGAACCAGTGCGGTCGCGCAGCCATCTGAAATCGGCCTCATCGACGCCGGCCAGCAGGGACAGTACAGCCAGCCGTAGCGGCCCGTGAACCACCGGGTCCAGCTCCGGTAAAGGCGCCGGCTCACTCATCACCGCGGCTCCACTCGCGCCAGGTGAGCCACGCGCCAAAGGCCACGTTACCGAGCAGGAGCGCAGCCGCGGCGAGAACGTGCAAACGGTTCGCCGGCACGACGAACGCGCCCATGAGAGCCATCCACCAGACGATCGCCGCGAGCGACTGCGGCAGCCAGCGCAGAATCAGAGTGCTTGTGCCATGCGCGACGGCGGCGAGGGCGAAGAGAGCGACCGAGAGTGAGCGAAGATCCAGAGCGCCGGACACGGCGGCGCCGAGCGCGAGCAGCAGAACCGTAACGCCCACTGCGCGCCAGATCGCGCCCACGGAGCGCATCGCGGTTGTCCGCGCATCTTCCCGGCGCTTTCGCGCGGCGAGCACGGCGCCGTTCACGATGATGCAAATGCCCGTGACCACGGGCTAGGCTACCGCCGCGTGCGGCCAGCGCGCTTCCCACCACATCGCGATCAGCGGACCGATTCCCCACAGCAGGAAGACCCATCCCCAGCTTTCGGTGGTGCGGCGGCCTTCGGCAATCATCTGCTCGATCAACCCAAGGCGGTTGATGAGATCAGTCCGATCGGGTTCCTGCATGGCGTCTTCCTCCCCGCCGATGATAGCAGGAAGCCAGAGTACTCTAAAAACCAGAGTATACTGGAGACATGCCTGTTTATGGATACGCGATTGTCGTCGGAGGCGCCATTATCTGGGCTGTCCCGTTCGTCCTCGTCAGATCGAAACAGAAAGGCTCGCTCACGCTCGACCGCAGGGCTCGCTGGGGCGTCGCGCTTCAGGGCATAGGCTACACGCTGCTCTGGCAGGGTCACTTCTGGACCAGATCGCCCGAACTCTGGCGGACGGTGCTCTCGATCCTGCTGTTCGCGTCGGCGATTGCGCTTTCCTGGAGTGCCGCGTTTGCGCTGGGCCGGCAGCTACGCGTGGACGCAGCGCTCGGCGCCGACCATAAACTGATTCGATCGGGCCCTTATCGACTGGTGCGGCACCCGATCTACACGTCGATGCTGTGCGTTCTTGCAGCCACCGGCATTGTGGTTGCGCCCTGGTATCTGCTGCTGCCCGGAATACTGCTCTTCGTTGCCGGGACGGAGATCCGAATGCGCGTGGAAGACACGCTGCTGGAGTCGCGTTTCGGGGACGACTTCCGGTCGTACGCGCGCGCGGCGCCGAGGCTGCTTCCTCGGCCGAGGTGACAGGAGGCGACGGATGCGCAGATTCGCGTCCTGAGGTATGCTCGACTGGTCGATATGAGCAGCATCGGTCGAACCTGCGTACTTTGCATCGTTATCATTTCGTTCGGCCTGGCCCAACAGACCCCCGGCGCAAAGTATCTGATTATCCATGCAGACGACCTCGCCGTGGCGCATTCTGCGGACACGGCCAGCTTTGCCGCGCTCGATCAGCACGCCGTCACTTCGGCCAGCATCATGGTTCCATGCCCCTGGCTCACTGAGGTCGCCGACTACGCGCATGCCCATCCGGACGCCGACCTGGGGCTGCATCTGACGCTCACCAGCGAGTGGAAGACATACCGCTGGGGCCCTGTCGCGAACGGTAATCCGGGCGGGCTTGTGGGTCCGGATGGCTATTTCTGGCCGGATGCGCCCCCGGTTTCGAAGAACGCGACGGCGGACGAGGTGGAGCGGGAGATACGCGCGCAGGTGGAGCGCGCCCTGAAGGCCGGGATTCATCCGACGCATCTGGACAGTCACATGGGCACGCTGTTTTCGGCGGAGTTCTTTCCGGTGTACGCGAAAGTGGCGCGCGAATACGGCATCCCGTTCTTCGCTCCGGCCATGGTGAAGCGCCTGCCCAAACTGGCGGCGGCGCTGCGGGACACAGACCCGCTCGTGGACGAGTTGATCATGATGGACGCGACTGGGGATGCGGGCGAGTGGACCTCATGGTATGTGCATCGCATTCAGTCGCTCAAGCCGGGCCTGACGGAAATGATCGTGCACCTGGGCCATGACGACGCCGAACTGCAGGCCATCACCGTTGGGCATCCGGCGTTTGGCAGCGCCTGGCGACAGCGCGATTTCGAGGCGGTTACCAGTCCCGAATTCCGCAAAGCGCTGGAAGAGAATCACGTGACGCTCATCGGATGGAAGAATATAAAGCATTAAAGACGATAAGACGTTAAAGAAGGTAAGGGAACTAGAGAATTAACGGAATTACGACGGGAACAAAGCTGTGGCGGGCGGTGTCCGATCTACTGTGAAAAGGCTGAACAGGGCGGCTCTTGCCTTCGCATTGCTGAGTCCGGGCGCGCCGGCGTGGGCCACGGATAACGATCCGTGCGACGCCACATCTTCTGCCTCCGACGTACATTTCACTCTTGCGCTGAAGGACAATCGTACGGTCTTCCGCGAAGGTGAGAAAATCCCACTCGTCCTGTCGTTCACCACCACTGCAAAGAATCGCTACCAGGCCGAGATGCGTAATTACGACCGCAGCGGCCGGCTCGGGATCGAGCAATACTGCGTCGAGCCGCGGGTGACGGATCCCCTGGAGTCGTATTTCAGGAGAGGGGCCATCATCGGCGGCGGACTCGGCGGCATACGACAACTCGATGCTGCGCCCTTTTCGGCGGAGGCGGAACTGAACGAATGGTGGACGCTGAAGCCCGCGCACTACCGCGTCCATGCGATCAGTCGTCGCGTGGCGCGGCAACCCGGCCGGGGCGAGCAGACGCCGGACGCGCGCGCATCGGAGACGCTGCGATCAAACACCATCGAGTTCGAGGTGAAACCGGCGGACCCGGCGTGGCAGGCCGAACAACTTCGCGGCGCGGTACAGGCGTTCACAGGCGCGTCCTCACCGGACGACGTCCGCGGGGCGGCGCGCACGCTTCGTTTTCTCAATACCAAGGATTCCACGCGTGCACTGGCCCGGCTCTTCGAGGGATATCAGCAGACGGGCGGTTGGGATCTGCTGGCCGGGTTGTACGGTTCGCCACGCCGCGACCTCGCAATCGAGGCGATGCGAGCCGAGGTGGCGGTTCCCGATCGCGCGATCACGAACGACTTTCTGCGGGCGCTCGTGGATCTCCAGGTGACCGCCGACAGAGCATGGGACCCGCCTGCGTTCACGGCGGCGGAGGACGCCGAGGCGGCCACCGTGTTCTGGACGCGGCGAGAGGCGCATACACAGGCGCTCCTTCTAGCCGAAGCCGGAAGGGCGGCGGAAGCGCTGCCGCGCAAAACAGGCCGGGCGCGCGCGCTCACTCTGACCGGTGTGCTGCTGGCCGGAGCCGGCGACGCCGCCCTCACCAAAATGATTCATCCGGCGCTTATCTCGGCGTGGGCGGACCTGCCGGCGGAGACGCAAGCCGACCTCATTCAGAACCGCTGGCGGCTGATTGCCGGTCCGGAGATGGCGCCGATTCTGCAGCGGATGGCCGCCGAGGCGCCGCCGCCCGCACGCACACTGGCGTCCATGACTCGCGACTCCGTCCTGAAGCATCTGTATGAGGTCGATCCGGTTGCCGGGCGCGCCGCGATTCTCCGCTATGTGACGAATCCTAAGGCGGAGCCGGGGCTGGGTATCGTCAGGCTTCTTTCGAGTGAGGACCTTGCCACCGCCATGCCTGGCGTCCTCGAGCGGATCAGCAGCTACAAAGCGCGGGATCTCGATTACGAACTGGCAGACCGCTATGCTGACGCCGGCGCACTGGGCATCGTTCGGACCGCTTACGAGGAGCACGCGGGCAAATGGGCGTGCGCGCCGCAAAGCGCCATGCTGCGCTACTTCCTTCGCGTGGACGCGGCGTATGGCGCGCAGGAGGTGAGAGAGGCGCTCGCCGCAAGGAAAGACACGGGCTGCTACAAGAGCCTGTTCCAGAACCTCGGCGATCAACTTCCGAAGGTGCAGCAGACGGCCATTGACGCGCTCGACGATCCGGACGCCGACGTGGCCGAGGATGCCGCGCTGGCGCTCGGGCGCCAGGGTTCGACCGATGCCGAGCAGGCGCTGTGGGCGCGATTGCGGCGTTTTCATGACGAATGGACCGGGCGCGCGGATCAACTCCGCCCGGCGTTCGACTTCCAGAGCGAGGGCTATCGCGCAGCGGCGCTGGAACAGAGGCTGACATCGGCCGTTGCAACTGGCGTCAACTGGATCTGTCCGCCGGACCGGCTTGCCCGAATCGCCGGGCTCACCTGGGGCAGCGCCAATCGTGACCAGATCGAACGCTGGATCGCGCAATGGAACAACGGACCGGCTCAGATTGAGCGGGACTTCGCGCCGGGCGATGAGCTGAAATTCAACGTTCTGCAGTACACGTCTCTCAGCGAAGATCAGCTACGCGCGAAGCTGGGGCAGTTACCGCGCGGGATGCGGTTACAGTGGCGCGTCTGGCCGGCCCAGGAGCCCGGGCCGCCGTTGACGCCGGAGAAGGCGGAGACGCTGTACCGAAGTATGCGCGAAGTCGCCGAAGACCGCGGCATTGTTCTCGAAAGAGTCAGCGAACAATAGACCACCCGTTCGGCTGGTGAGCATCTCGTCTTTTGGGACGTTTGCTCGCGTCATCATAAGAGAAGAGATGGGTATTCGAGGAGTTCCTTCCAGGGCTGCACGTTCATTCGCCATTCTGATTCCTCTCTGCGGCGCGGCCTGGGCCGACACGGCCGCATTCGATCTTGCCGGGCCATCCGTCGATGTGACGGTTACCCGATCAGGCCACACCCTGCCGGTTGCGCGCGTGCCGAACCTGCTCCCAGGCGACCGCCTGTGGATTCATCCCGCGCTGCCGGCGGGCGAGAGCGTGCATTACCTGCTGATTGCCGCGTTCCTGCGCGGGTCCACCAATCCTCCGCCGGACGACTGGTTCACGCGCGCCGAAACATGGCAGAAGCAGGTGCGTACGGAAGGCATCGGCATTACCGTTCCGCCTGGCGCCGAGCAGGCGCTGTTGTTTCTGGCGCCCGAAACCGTGGGCGACTTCAAGACATTGCGGTCGGCGGTTCAGGGGAGGCCGGGCGCCTTCGTCCGAGTGGCGCAGGATCTGAACCAGGCAAGCCTCGACCGCACGCGGCTGGACGAATATCTGGCCACGGTGAAAGAGACCTCGGAGAAGGAGCCCGCGGAACTGCATGACCGCTCCGTGCTGCTTGCGCGCAGCCTGGGAATCAAGCTGGACGAGCATTGCTTCGACAAAACCACCGAACAGCAGGCGCCATGCCTGACGAAGGACATGGATCAAATGGTGCTCAACGACGGGCACGCGGAGTCCATGGTGGCGGCGCTCACCTCGGGCCCGGCATCTGACCTCATCAGTCAGCTCACCGTGACGCCGCAGGCGGGCTACGGCTACTACAGTCCATACGTCGGGGCGGTGCTGGACGTCCTGCGGCTGATGGATAATTTCCGCACGGCCAATTATCAGTACATACCCGCGCTCGCGCTGCCGCAGCAGGACGAGCTTCGGTTACGGCTGAACACGCCGCCTTCGTTCCACAAGCCGAAGTCGGTGCTGGTGGCTGCTCTTCCGGCAGTGCACGCCACCGAGTTTCCGCGGGTGCGGCCGGTAGACGCGAAGGAGATCGCGTGCGCGGGAAAGAGCTCCGCGCTGCTTCCGGTGGAAGGCGCGCCGCTGGTGTTCTCCACGGGCTATGGCCAGAACTTCACGATGCGAGTGCAGACCGCTGCGGGAACAACGGCGGATTTGCCGGCCCTGGCCGACGCCGCGCGCGGCGGCTTTGTGGTGGACACTCGCACGCTGAGCGCAGTGGGATCGGATATCACGGGTGTGCTGCGCGGACAATGGGGCTTCGATCAGTGGACCGGCCCGGCGTTCCGCGTACATGTGGCGCGCACGCCGGCTTGGTCGATACCGGGGGCCGATGAATCGGCGCTGGTGGTGGGCCGCGAGGATACCATTCACCTGGAGTCTCCCGATGCCGTGTGCGTCGACAAGATCACCGTGAACGAGCAAGGCGGAGATGAATTGAAGACGGCGTGGAAGCGGCTGACGCCGGACCGCATTGAATTGAAGATCGGGCTTCAGGACCAGAAGCCGGGTCCACTGGTGGCCGAGCTGAAGCAGACTGAGGACGCGAGAACCGATAAGGTTCACCTGAACGCGTACGCGGAGGCCGGGCATCTGGACCGGTTCCTGATCGCAGCCGGCGACAACGAGGGACTGTTGGAAGGCACTCGTCTCGATGAAGTCACCGGGCTGCGGCTGAAGGGCGCGCGCTTCGTGCCGGGCGAGGTGACGCGGGACGGTCAGAAGGATGAACTGTGGCTGACAGCGCCGGACGGCGTTGCGGTGGGCGCGTCGGAGAAGCTGAGCGCGCAGGTGACGCTGAAGGACGGCCGTGTGCTCGATCTTGCGGCGACAACCGGTCCGCCGCGGCCGAAGGTCGCTCTGGTCAGCAGGAACGTGCGGGCAGAGCAGAGCGCGGCGATTCGGTTGGCGAGCGCGGATGAACTGCCCCAGAACGGTCGGCTGGTGTTCTTCGTCAGGAGCGAGCGGCCGGAGGCGTTTCCGCGCGACGAGAAGATCGAGGTGGCCGGGCCGGACAATTCGTTCCACGCGACGCTGAGCGTAAGCGGCGGCCAGGTGATACTGCAGGATGCGCAAACGGCGATGGCCACGCTGGATCCGCTGAAGAGCTTCGGGCCGTCGGCATTCGGCGCGCTGCGTTTTCGGCCGGTGAGCGCCGAGGGGGCCAGAGGCGAATGGCAGCCGCTGGCCACCCTGGTACGGCTTCCCACGCTGACGGAGGTGCGATGTCCGGAGAGTCCGGACAAGCCGTGCACGCTGAGCGGGACCGATTTGTTCCTGATCGATTCGGTGTCAGCCGACCTGCAGTTCACGCAGCCGGTGATGGTGCCGGAAGGTTTCGCAGATTCGAAAATGAGCGTGCCGCGCCCGACCGGGACGCTTCTGTACCTGAAGCTGCGGGATAACCCGGCAGCGGTGAATGTGGCGGCGTTGCCGGTGCTGCCGGAATAGGACAGCAGGCCAAAGGCCTACTCCACTCTCTCTATCGGACTTCGTAGCGGCGGATCGACGTGGCGCGGCCGGTGGCGTCGTCCGTCGTCACGATGACCGCGTGCAATTCAGGTTGGTTCTTCGCTGCTTCCAGGCGAATCGGCGTGCCGGTGGTGAAGCGGCGCAGGGCCAGCTGCTTCTCGGCGCCGATGATGGAATCGTACGGCCCGGTCATGCCGACATCGCTCTGGTAGGCCGTGCCGCCCGGCAGGATTCGCTCGTCCGCGGTGGGCACGTGAGTGTGCGTGCCCAGCACGGCTGAGACGCGGCCATCGAGATACCAGCCCATGGCCATCTTCTCGCTGGTCAGCTCGCAGTGGAAATCGACAATCCGGACCTTCACGGCGGGGTCGAGCGAGGCGAGGATCTGGTCGGCCTTGCGGAAGGGGCAGTCCGTCGGGGGCATGTGCGTACGTCCCTGCAGATCGATAACCGCGGCCTGCACGCCGTTGCGCGCCCTCGCGACGAAGACGCCCGATCCCGGAAGCTCTTCCGGATAATTCGCGGGCCGCAGCAGGCGCGGCTGGCGAGGCAGGTATTCGTAGATCTCCTTCTTGTCCCAGGCGTGATTGCCGGTGGTGAGCACGTCCAGACCGAGCGAAAGAAGCTCTTCCGCGATGAGCGGCGTGATGCCGAACCCACCCGCGGAATTCTCGGCGTTGGCGATGGCGAGCTGGATCTTCTCGGCGGAGATGATCTCCTGGAGGTGCTGAGCGACGATCTTTCTTCCCGGCGAGGCGAAGATGTCGCCAATAAAAAGTATGTTCATCCCGTTGTCGCGAGCATAACGCAACCGGCCGCGGTGTTCAGGCCGGGCGCTCAGGGGAGAGGCTTGGAGCGTACCACGCCAGCCGTGTCAACCTCCGTCATTGACCCCTCATTTAAAGGGGGGGATCCCCCGCGCGCCTTCAGGCTTCTCCGGGCGGTTTCCCGCGGGAGCTTGCACACCAGCGCTTAAACCGAGCAGGACCCCATGACATTGACTGTTGGATCAATTACTTGGAAGCAAACACCAACAGGGCAGACACGCTCCAAAGCAATAATAGCAAACGTACGCCAAAAAGCGCCTGGTTTTTCGCCCTGGATTGCTGATTGCGTTCCTGGCCGGCGTCGTAGTAGACCAGTGTTCTATCCTGCCATCATGCAGGCATCGCGGAATTCCCATCGGGTGACGGACATGACAGCGGACGACTGGCCCGCGGTTCGCGATATCTACGCCGAGGGTATCGCCACGGGAAACGCAACGTTTGAGAAAGCGCCGCCGCCATACGAACAGTGGGACCGAGGTCATTTGCCATCGTGCCGGCTGGTGGCGCGGGACGGTGATCGCGTGACGGGATGGGCCGGGCTGTCTCCGGTTTCAGGGAGGTGCGTTTACGCGGGCGTGGCCGAGGTGAGCGTCTACGTCGCGACTGGAGCGCAGGGGCGGGGAATCGGTCTGGCGCTGCTGAACGCGCTGGTCGAGGCGTCCGAGAGGGCGGGCATTTGGACGCTACAGGCCGGAATCTTCCCCGAGAACGCCGCGAGCATCGGCATTCACGAGCAGGCCGGGTTCAGGACGGTCGGCGTACGCGAGAAGCTGGGCAACATGGACGGCCGCTGGCGCGACGTGGTACTGATGGAACGGCGCAGCACGGTAGCGGGCGTTTGACGCGCATGCCGCACCACGTCTCCACCACCTTCCTTGTACTTGCATGCATCGCCCTGGCCATTCAGGGACTCTACCTGTTTCTGGCCCTCTTCGGACCGGAGCTGCCCTATCGCGTCACCGGGCCTCTGCCCGCGCCGGATTCCGACGACTTCGAGCGGCTGCTGACAGCGCTCACCGATTCGAGTCTGCACCGCGGGAATCGCATCGAGGTGCTGACCAATGGCAATTGCTTTTACGAGGCCGAGCTGGCGGCCATCGCCCAGGCGCAGCGCACAATTAATCTCGAAGCCTACATCTTCCATCGCGGAGAAATTGCGGACCGCTACGTCAGGGCTCTGGCCGAGCGCGCACGAGCCGGCGTACAGGTGAAGCTGACCTTCGATTATCTCGGCAGCCTGAGGACCACGCGGAAGTATCTGCGGGAAATCACCGAGGCCGGAGGACAGCTGGGATGGTATCACTCGCTGCGGCCCGACCTGCTTCCGCTGATCAACAACCGAACGCATCGCGAGCTGCTGATCGTGGACGGAAAAGCCGCATTCATCGGCGGCGCGGGAATCGCGGATCAGTGGTACAAGGGCCAGAGCGGTAACCCGCAATGGCGCGACACGGTGTTCCGCGTGGAAGGGCCGGTGGTGAACAGCCTGCAATCGGCATTCGCGGAGAACTGGCTCCGCGTGGCCGGCGAGATCCTCACCGGCGAGGAGTACTTCGCGTTCGAGCCGAGCGAACATGGCTCTGTCGGCATGGTGGTCAGCAGCACGCCGGCCGCAGGTTCCACGCGCGCGCGCATGCTGTATCAACTGCTGATCGCCTCCGCCCGCAAGCGCATTTACATCACCACGCCGTACTTCCTGCCCGACCGCAGCGCTCGCCGAGGTCTGTGCAAGGCCATCCGCGAGCGAAACGTCGAGGTGAAAGTACTCACGCCGGGCAGGCGAGCCGATCATCTGCTGACGCGTACCTCGTCGCGGCATCTTTACGGGCGCGTCATGAAGGCCGGCGCGGAAATCTACGAATACCGGCCGGCCATGATACACGCCAAGGTAATGATTATCGACGACCTCTGGGCGGTTGTAGGCTCGACCAATTTTGACCACCGGTCGTTCGAGCTGAACGACGAGGTGAATCTGGCCATGTGCGACCCCCGCATAGCGGCGCGGCTGCTGGAGGACTTCGGGCGCGACCTCGCCGAGAGCGAGCGCGTGTCCTACAAAGAGTGGAAGCGCAACATGCTGTTCCGGATCTCCGACTGGTTCTCATCCATTCTGGAAAAGCAGGAATGATCCGCTTTCGGGTGGCCACCTACAACACGCACAAATCTCGCGGCATGGACTGGAGGGTGCGCCCGGACCGCATCGTGCGGGTGCTTCGGGAAATCGACGCGGATGTCGTCGCGCTTCAGGAAGTGATGGCAGACCAGGCGCCGTTTCTCGCAGAGCAATTACGCATGTCGCACGTGTTCGGGCAGGCCGGCAGGTTCCGCGGCCGCGATTACGGCAACCTGGTCCTGACGCGACTGCCGGTGATCGGCAGCGAGAACCAGGACGTCAGCGTGGCGGGGCGTGAGCCGCGCGGGTGTCTGCGAGTGGATGTTCGTCCGCAGGAAGGTCCGTTACTTCATGTTTTCGCCGTGCACCTGGGTACATCCTGGTTCGAACGGCGCAGGCAGGCGCTGCTGCTCGCATCGCCGGAGATTCTGGAGAATCCGCAACTCCGCGGCCGGCGCATCCTGCTGGGCGATTTCAACGAGTGGACGCGCGGGCTGTCCACCCGCATGCTCTCGGAGCGCCTGCAGAGCGCCGACCTGCGGCTGCATGCGAGGCGGCGCAAATCATACCCGGGGATCACCCCTTTTCTGCACCTCGATCACATCTACCACGATGCCGAACTGCGCCTGACCGCCATGCACCTGCACCGGACGCGCGCTTCGCTGGTGGCCTCGGATCATCTGCCGCTGGTCGGCGATTTCGAGGTGGAGTGAAGATTTCTGTTGACTACCGGCGGCCACGATGTTAGTATTCCATATGGTTAATTAACCATATGGCGAAATACGAACGAACCGTTGACCCGCTCAGCATGGTCTTCGCGGCCCTGGCCGACCCAACCCGTCGCGCCATCGTCGAAAAGCTCGCGAGGGGAGAGGCTACGGTGAACACTCTCGCCGAACCGCTGAACATGAGTCTGCCCGGCGTTTCCAAGCACCTCAAGGTGCTGCAGAAAGCCGGACTGGTGGTGCAGGGGCGTGACGCGCAGCGGCGACCCTGCCGCCTCAATGCCCAGCGTATTCGGGATCTTGCGAACTGGGCCGAGCGGTTCAGGCGCAACTGGGAGGAGAGCTTCGAACGGCTCGATGAGTATCTTGCCCAGATCACGGAAAAGGAGAACCGGAAATGACCGAAGAACTTACCAGCACTCAGCGCGAGGTTGGACTCTCGCTGCCATCGGAACGCGAGATCGTTATGGAGCGCGTGTTCAGAGCGCCCGCGCGCACCCTGTTCGACGTATGGACAACGCCGGAGCACGTCAGGAAGTGGTACGGCGTCCGGGGGACCACCGTCACGGTTTGCGATATCGACCTGCGCGTTGGTGGAAGCTGGCGCTGGGTCGTGAGCCGGCCAGGCATGGAAGTCGCCTTCTCCGGCGAGTTTGTCGAAATCGATCCGCCTCGGCGGCTGCAGCGAACCGAACGGTTCGAAGGGATGCCGGGACCGGGATGCGTGGTCACCCTGACCTTCGATGAGAAGGGCGGAGAGACGACCCTCATCTCGCACATGCTCTTTCAGAGCAAAGCGGAACGTGACGCGTGCCTGCGGTCGGGAATGGAGCACGGCATCATCGAGTGCTATCAGAACATCGACAAGCTCCTGGCAACCCTGCAAGCGCACTGAAGGGTTTACGTGCAGGCTAAAAGCCTGGCTAAAAGCCTGCTCTACTTCCGAACGAGAACAGTAGAGTAGGCCTTTGGCGTGCGCACTTACTTTTTCCGACCCCACGCGAAAACCATGCAAATTTCGTGTAAAAACGGCTTGGAAATGAACGCTGGCGAACGAACGCCTCATGCGCTTTTTACGACGCTCCGGTAAACTTCTTGTGTGAGCCCCGCAACTGTACTGATCATCGACGACGACGAGAGCCTGCGCGATACCGTGCACCTGCTGCTCGAGCAGGAAGGGTTTCGCGTTCTGGCGGCGGCCGACGGCAACGCGGGATTCAACCAGGCAGTCACAATGCGGCCCGACCTCATCATTGTCGATCTGCGGCTGCCCGGCATGAGCGGCATCGAAATCTGCAAACAGGTGCGAGCGTCGGGCATCAATACGCCGTTGATCGTGCTGAGCGCGGTTGGCGACGAGATGGACAAGGTGCTGCTGCTCGAGATCGGGGCCGACGACTACGTAGTAAAGCCATTCGGGGCGCGCGAACTGCTGGCGCGCATTCGCGCCGTGCTGCGCCGCACGCAGCCGGAGCAGCCGAAGGTGATTCAGTTCGGTGATGTCGCCGTCGATCTGGACCGCCGTACCGTGACCAGGCGAGACCGCGAGCTGAAGCTCACGCCGGCGGAGTATAACCTGCTCACGTATTTCCTGAACCATCCCGACCGGCCGCTGACGCGCGACCTGCTGCTCAACTCGGTGTGGGGCTACGAGTCGTTCCCGAACACGCGCACGGTGGACGCCCACGTGGTAAAGCTGCGGCAGAAGCTCGAACCCGAACCCACAACCCCGCGGCATTTCCTGACTCTTCACGGAGTCGGCTATCGTTTCGTTCCCTGATGAATCAGTCCCTCCGAGTGGAACCGAAGCGGCTCATCGTTGTCGTCGAGGACGCCGCGGCTTCGGCATCGGCGCTCGAGATGATGCTGAGCACGGTTGCCAACATCACGGTGCAGAGCTTTGCGAACGGCGCGGCCGCGTGGAGCTTTCTCGAGAGTGGCAACGGACAGCCGGTGGGCGCCGTCATCACAGACCTGGACATGCCCGCCATCAACGGGTTTGAATTGATCCGGCGAATGCGCTCGAGCGCGGCGTACGCGTGCACGCCGGTGATCGTGGTCAGCGCCACCACCGAACAGGCAGCTCCCGAGCGGGCGCTGGAGGCGGGCGCGAATGCATTCTTCGCCAAGCCGTGGTCCCCGCGCAGGGTGCGGGCCATAGTGGAGCAACTCCTATATGAAAAGGACCAGAGTGAGCGGTGATGCGCCGGCCGCGAGCGCGATCGTTCTCGTCATCGCGGCGTCGCTCGCGGCGCCATTGCGCGCACAGACCAGCCCGGAAAACCGTGAGATCCTCGCACGGTTGGACCGCCTGGAGCGGCAGAACGATGAGCTGATGCAGGAAGTGCGTCAGTTGCGCCAGGAGCTGAAGACCGAGCGCGCGCCGCAAACGCCGGGTCCGGCTTCCGCGGTCGACCAGATGGCCGTGCAGCAGGCGCGCATCGATGAGCAGGCGCAGTCGAAGGTGGAAGCGGAGCACAAGCTGCCGTTGCGCATTACCGGCATGGCGCTGTTCAACGCGTTCGTCGATTCGCACGCCGATGGCGGCCTCAGCTCCGGAACTGTCCCACTCGCGCCCGGTAAACCCACCGCCGGTGGCACGCTGAACCAATCGATCATCGGTCTCGAGTACCAGAATCCGACATCCATCCTGGGTGCGAACGTACATGGGTCCCTGTATCTGGATCTTTGGGGAAGCGGACCTGTGTACGGCTCCGCCGGTCCGGGCGCGACGTATCAGTGGCCCGTGCCGCGCCTGCGGACCGGGACCATCTCGCTCGACTGGGATTCGCGTTCCGTCACGGTGGGTGTGGACAAGCCGCTGATCTCTCCCTGGCAGCCGGACTCATTCGCACAGGTTGCCGTTCCTCCGCTCGCCGGCGCCGGCAACCTGTGGTTGTGGGAACCGCAGTTGCGCGTAGAGCAAAGGCTGCATGTTTCGAGCGCGGACACGCTGAAGTTTCAGGCCGCGTTGTTCCAGACCCAGGAAGGCTACGGAGTTCCGCCGAACGGTTACATGCCGGCTCTGGAACCGGTACGTCCGGGCTGGGAAGGGCGCATCGAATACGCGCACCGCAGCGGCGACGAGCGGCTGTTCAGCATCGCTCCCGGCTACCACTTCAGCGCCACTCACGTGGCCGGGCAGAGCGTCAACTCGGAGGTGCTCTCCATCGATGGACAGCTCCGGATGGAGCGCTGGTGGGGACTGACGGGCTCGTTCCTGACCGGACAAAACCTGGCAGTCCTGGGCGGGTCCGGCGTGGGCCTCACCACTGTGCCGTACCGGAACACCGTCCAGCCGGTTCACAGCCGCGCGGGCTGGATGCAGTTGACGCTCGCTCCCACGAACCGCCTGTCATTTCATCTTTACGGCGGCGTACAGGCCAATCGCGAATCGGATCTGGAGTACAATGCTCTGAGTTCGAACGCGGTGTTCGCGGGTAACGCCACCTATCGGATCGCGACCAATGTATTTGGGTCCTTCGAAGCGTGGCAGACGCGGACCGGCTGGCTGTACAACGGAACTCGCGCGCGGAATCAATACGATGTCGCACTGGCGTACCTGTTTTAGACGCTTTCGCAAGTGCCGGAAGCACAGAGGTGGCGCAGGCGCTTTCGCCTGCGTCTTCACCGCCCTGTGCGCCCTGCCTCTGGCTGCGTCCGTCGTCACCGGCGCCGTGGATGTTGTCGGCGTGCACAAGCATCTCGCGGATGCCAGGGTAGCGGTATGGCTGGAGCCAAAGGACGAGGAGCCGCCGCCCGTCCAGCCGTCCGCCGCGCGCATGGCGCAGCGAAACAAGCAGTTTCAGCCTCACATGCTGGCCGTCCAAACGGGCGCCACGGTCGAGTTTCCGAATTACGATCCGATTTTTCACAACGCCTTCTCCAACATCGACGGGCAGCCGTTCGATCTGGGGCTGTATCCACCGGGGTCGACCCGCCGCGTCGTCTTCCACAAGACCGGCATCGTGCGGGTGTTCTGCAATATCCATCAGTCGATGAGCGCCATCATCGTTGTACAGAACACGCCCTGGATCGGCGTTACCGGGCAGCACGGGGAATTCAGGTTCGCCGGCGTTCCGGAGGGCCAGTACACGCTGCGGCTGTTCTATGAGCGAGCCACACAGCAGACTCTCGATTCGCTGGCAAGGACGGTGGTGGTGACCGGTGACGTGACTGCGCTGCCGCCCATCGCAGTCTCCGGGACCGGGTACATACCCGCGCCCCACAAGAACAAATACGGGCTCGATTATCCTCGGCAGGATGACGACCGATACGGCGGCGAGCCATGAGCGATGTCAGCGGTTTCTCGCTCCGCACGAAGTTTCTGCTGGCCACCTTCGCCAGCATCGCGGCCATATTTGTGCTCACCGGTCTGGTGATCGAGTACCGTACCGTTGGCACGGCGTCGCGGAGCCTGCAAGCGGAATCATTGGCCAGCCTGCAGGCGTATGAAGCCTTGTGGCGAGCGAGAACACAGACACTGGCGTCGGTGAGTCTGGCGCTCAGCGGCATGTCCGATGTGCGGGCCGCGTTCGGGACCGGCGACGAGGCCACCATCCGCGATGCTGCGGGCGACCGTTGGGCGCCTCTATCGCAGGAAAGCGCAGTCTTCCTGGTGACCGATCCGCTGGGCCGCGTGATCGCATCATTCGGCCAGAAGCCTCCGGCGACTGTTGCTGAACAGGTACCCGCGGTGCGTGACGCCGCGAAAAGCTTTCCGCGCCAGAGTACCGGATTTCTTTTCCAGGGCGGCAGCTTGTATCAGGTGGTGATCACGCCAGTGTATGTGGACTCCGGGCTGATCGCCGTGTTGCTGGCGGCGTACACGGTGGATGACAAGCTGCTGCGCGGGTTGAGCGTCTCTACCGGCGGCAGCGAGTTCCTGTTCGCGGTCCGCGGACGGATGGTTGCGTCCACGCTCCCGGAAACGGCGGCGGTTCAGCTGGTCTCGGCGGCTCACGGCAATGCCGCGGCGACCGAGAGAGTCAGCGTGGGCGGCATGGATTACCTGGCTCTGCGCAGGCCCTTGCCGGACATCGGCGGTCAGGCGCTGGGCGAGGTGTGGATCCTGCGCTCCTTCGAAGCCGGGCAGCAGGCGGTTTCCATACTGCGCCGCGATCTGGCCATCGTTTGGGGCGGCGCGCTGCTGGCCGCAATGGCGCTGGCGTGGCTGCTGGCGCAGCGCCTCATGAAGCCGATTGCGCGGCTCGACGCGGCGGCGGCCGAAGTGAGCCGGCTGAATTACGGGCATCGCATTCCGGTAACCACCAGCGATGAACTGGGCCGTCTTGCGGAAGCTTTCAATCGCATGTGCGCATCGCTGCAGCGGGCGAAAGCGGACCTGATCCGTCACGAGCGTCTTACCGCCGTGTCGAGGCTCAGCAGCTCTCTCGTGCACGACCTGCGGAATCCGCTGGCGGCCATTTACGCCGGGTCGGAAATGCTGATGGATTCCGGCGCGCCGAGTTCCACCACGCAGCGCCTGGCCACCAACATTCATCGGGCTTCCGCGCAGATTCAGCAAATGCTCAATGAGCTGCTCGAAGTGAGCCGCGGAGGACGGGGCGAGTTCGAAACCTGCGCCGTGACTGACCTCGTGTGCGACGCCTGGGAGTATGTATCCACGAGAGCAGAACGAGCCGGCGTTACTTTCAGCGCGGCGCTCGATACGGATCTGCAGGTGACGGTGCAGCGTATCCGCATGCAGCGGGTGTTCATGAACCTGTTTGCGAACTCGATCGAGGCTATGCCCGAAGGCGGCGCGATCAGGGTGAGTGCGTGCCGGATGAACGGGTCGGTGGTGGTGAACGTAGAGGACTCCGGCTGCGGCATCTCTCCCGAGGTACGCGAAAAACTCTTCGAGCCGTTCGGATCGTGCACGAAAAAGAACGGCATGGGGCTGGGTCTCGCGCTGGCGCGGCAGACGGTGAAGGACAACGGCGGCGAGCTGTGGCCGGACGACAGCATGGTGGGCGGGGCCCGGTTCTGCCTTCGTCTTCCGGCGATCAGGGACCAGAATGGCAACGGATTCGGGCTGGGATAGTCCCGCTTGCTCTAACTTTTCACAAACACAGCACACCGATCGTCTGCCCCGCAGAGCAGCATAGCCGCAACCAACCGCGCGACGGCAGTGTGGCGCAGACGATCGTGTTTTGTCGTCTGCGATTGCTAACCAGGCCGCCGGCAGGCCACAAACACCGATGGCCTGCCCCAGAGGGAGCGAACCCGCAACCAAACGTCGCTGAATTGTTCGCGGGCTGCGACGATTCTGCGATCTTGTTGTACTTCATTCGTAGACGTACCAGTCCGAATGCGGCGACCACATGTGGCAGGCCAGGCAGCACGTCGATTCCCACTTCTTCACGCAGCCGGGACAGACGCCGCCGGTATCGAACGTATTCCAGATTCGGCCGCAATCGCACTGCCATCGCGAGGACGCGTTTGGAACCCAGCCGCACTTCGGACAGCGGATGCGTGGACCGATCGGGCCTGAAGAACGGTCACGGGGAAGGGTTTCCGGTTTCGGGAGGGTGGTTACCGCCGCTTGCGGATTTCGCGTGAAACGGCGCGTGGTCCCGCCATACTGCGGCAAACCGGCCAGCGCCGCAGCGAGTTCGATCGAAGCAAACAGCCTGAGATCCGCATCCGGAATGCGATCGAGCAACTCTTCCGCGTTTGGGCCCAGCTTCGCGGCGGCATCGTACAGAATGGTCCGGAACATGTGCGCGGATGGCCAGCATTCCTTCACCGCCTCGTTGGGGCGTTCCGGATTCGCGTCGCCCCTGTACTGCTGCAGCGCTTCCTCGAATGGCGGATCGAAGTCGCCATTGCGCTTCGCGTCGATCAGCTTCCTCAGCCAGGGCATTTCCTCAGGAGCGCCCATCACTATGCAACCGCCGCCGCGGCCAGCGCCCGCCGCGCGCCGCTGCTCCACTTCCTTCATGGCAGCTTCCATCGCAGACTCCGCGCCGAGCGGCAACCGAGCCGCGGCGGCGGCAAGTCGCGGATGCTGCGCGATGAGCGAATCGGCCCACGCCGGTTCGAGCCGGCGCAGCACGTTGAGGATCTCGTAAAGCTGGTACTCCTTCATCGAGTCGATGACAAACTGCTGATCGTTCGGATCGACGACGGCTTGCATGGGCGCCTCGGGTTGACCGAGTATCCAGTCCACGATTTCGTGCAGAACCCGGCGCGCCTCTTCTTCCGGTAACAACCGCCAGTAGCTCGAGAACAACCCGAGGAATTCGGGCGCCGGCAACACGCGCCAGGCCTGCACAGCGCGGCGGAACAACTCCAGTTTCGTCGTCTCGTCGGTACAGCGGGAGATTACCGACGGGACAGCCATGAAGGGATACGGGTCGCCGCCCGCGTGGTGTTTCAGGAATGTCACGGCATGCTCGAGGTGGCCATGCGCGAGCATGATCTCGAGACGCCGCATTTCGGCGAAGTGCCGGGGCTGCCGGGTCCGGGCCGCGGGAACCCGCAGTGCGCGTTCGGGGTCCACCGCGCAGGCCAGATTTACGGCTTCTTCGCGCAGCATATCGCGCTCGAACGGATCGAGCGACTCGATCTGCGCCAGGCCTTCTTCGAGCACCTCGCGCGCTTTTGGCGGGTCGAAGGCGGTCAGCGCGCGGGCAATGTGCAGCAGCGCCGCGGCACGTACCGGAGCCTCCGAGTGCTCAGCCTGCACTCTGGCGCGGGCGAGAATTTCACGGGGCACACCAAATGGTACCGCCGGATTTCATTGCGCCGGTGCTCCTCTCACCGACGCGGCCAGGCGTCCACACTCCAGCAAATCGACGCATTTGCAGTCGAGCACGCGATCGATCAGGCGCCGCACTACCCTGAGCCGTGCGATCTGCTCATCGACGTCGCGGCGTTTTGGCAATCTCTTCCCATCGGCGCGAGGCCGGAACGTGCGAGCTGAAACCGTGCAGCAAGCGGCGCGTCTCATCCAGCCCGAAGCCGCAGCGTTGCGCCAGTTGCAGTACGGCGATCCGGTGGACGGCATCGGCACCATAGCGGCGCAATCACAACCACCCAGCGGCCTCGCCATGACGAACTCTTCCGCCGCCTTCGAGCGGCCGTTCGGGATCGCCGCGAGGCGCCGGACGGATACGTGTTCCAGCTCTCCGCTTCCGCCGGCGATCCCGATTGCTGGATGCTGTCCCTCACTGGCCCAACCGGCGTGAAGGCCATACTGGAGGCCGAGTTCCGAGATGCAAAATAGTTCATTTTTCCGTTACAACGCTATACAGTTAAGGGCCCGCGTGCCACATCCAACAAGCAGGAAAGGGAGGGCACGACAATGAAAAAGAGACTGGGACTTACGACGCTGGCGCTGGGGACCGCGCTGGCAATTCTGGCGCCCGCGACCGCGATGGCGCGGGACCGCGATGACCGCGGCGGATACAGGGGCGGCGAGCGCCACGAGTACGTTCGCCGCGACCGGGATCACGACCGCGACTGGCGGCGCGATGGGTATCGCGATCGATACTACAGCGCTCCGGTGATCGTAAACCCGCCGGCTAACGGCTACTACGATCAGTACGGCAACTGGCATCCGTACGCGCCGCAGTATTACGGCTACTGAGGTTCGCCGCAATGCAGGCTAGGAGCCTGCTCTACAATCCGGTCGCAATAGTCCGGACAACAGTAGAGCAGGCTTTCAGCCTGCATCACGATTACTCCGCCGGATACGACTTCGTCTTGTAGACCCCCTGATCGGGATTCCAGAATGCGAACCCGTGCTGGTCGGCAATCTCGAGGTCCGGCCTGAGGCCCGCCTCGCCCAGCGCCTTGCCCACCTCCGCCGCGTCCTCGTAATTCTCGAAGTCGAACCGGTGCATTGCCCGAACCAGCCCGTCGAAGTCCTCGCGCGTGTGCTCCATGTACACGTCGGGATCCCCGCCGTTCACGTGATGCAGGTGCAGATCGTGATCGATGGCGAACGTGCGGATACGCCACGTCAGATCGGGCGCAACCCACCACTGCACCGTGTCCGGCGTCTCCCGCTCGGCTGGTTCCTGACGGTCCTCAATGTAGCTGCTGCGAACTTCCAGAATGGCGACAATCAGCGTCCGCCGGTTCATTTCTCCCCCCAAACCCATGACAACACACTAAATGGACGCGCCGCAGTTTCACCAGCGCACGAGAATGTTAACCGTTGCATATACTGAGATTCAGATGCAGGACATGGGTGTCTTCTGGCTTCGGGTAGCCGCGGTCTTCTACTCGGTCGGCCTGCTCCATGCCATTCTGGTCATCAGCCTGCGGCGCGCCAGCCTTTTCCGGGTGGCCATTGGCGCTTTCTACACCGGCGTGGTTCTGCACCTTGTCTCCGCGGTGGAAATGACGCGCGCTCTGCATCACCTTCCGGTGAACAGCTTCATCGAATCGGCTTCGCTGTGCGCGCTGCTGATTGCGCTGGCGTTCCTAATCGTCTACCAACGCTATAAGTTCAGCAGCCTGGCGGTGTTCATTTTTCCGGTGGTTTTCCTGCTCACCATGCTCGGCTCCATGGAATCGCCCGTCGCCTCCTGGCCGAACGAGCGCGTGCGCGACGTCTGGCTGTTTCTGCACGTGATCATGATCCTTCTCGGCTACGCCGGTTTGCTGATCACGGCGGTTGCATCGATTTTCTATCTCATTCAGGAGCGGCAGCTCAAACGGAAACGGCCCGCCGCGTTTTTCGACCGGCTCCCTCCGCTCGCCACGCTCGACACGCTGATCACCCATTCCATGAACTTCGGGTTCATCTTCATCACGCTCGGCGTGATCACGGCCTCCACCTGGGCCTTTATCGAGAGCGGCTCGACGTGGTTCGCGAACCCGCGCATCGGTCTGGCCCTGCTCACATGGTTCTTCTATCTGGCGATGGTCTTCCTGCGCGCCACTGCCGGATGGCGGGGCCGTAAAGCGGCGGTGATGGCCATCGTGGTGCTTTGCTGTTCGGCGCTCACCTGGGCCGCGCACGTGGGGCTGCGGGCCCTGATTACGCGATGAGGTTCTCCATCACAGGCGTGAATCACAAGACCGCTCCGGTGGAGGTGCGCGAGCGCCTCGCCTTCGACGCCAATTCATTGCCCGGCGCGCTGCACGCGCTGAAACAGCGTCCGGGGTTTGTCGAAGGCATGATTCTCTCCACCTGCAATCGCGTGGAGATCGCGGTGGCGGCCGCGGACGATTCCGGCGCGGAAGTACAGGTGGACGAGTTTCTGGCCGACGCGCGCAGCGTCTCGCGCGACTGGGTGACGCCGTATCTGTACCGCTTCGACGACCGCGCCGCCATCCAGCACCTGTTTCGCGTGGCCTCCAGCCTCGATTCCATGGTGGTGGGCGAGCCGCAGATTCTCGGGCAGCTCAAGGCAGCCTGGGAGCTGGCGCGCGCCGAAGGAACCATCAGCGGAATTCTGGACAGCCTGCTCATGCGCGCGTTCAACGTGGCGCGGCGCGTACGAACGGAAACCGAGATCGGCTCGGGCGCCGTTTCCGTCAGCTTCGCGGCGGTGGAGCTGGCGCGTGAAATATTCGGAAAGCTGAACGACAAGACCGTACTGCTTATCGGCGCGGGCAAGATGTCGGACGCCGCGGCGCGGCACCTTCGCCGCTGCGGCGCGCGGAAGATCCTGGTGACCAACCGCACGCGCGAGCGGGCCGAACAGATGGCCCGCGTGTTCGAAGGCGAGGTGGTCGAATACGGCTCGTTCCTGTCGCGCCTTCCGTCAGTGGATATCGTCATCGCTTCGAGCGGCGCCCCCGAATACGTCCTGCGCAAGGACCAGATGAAACAGGTGATCGAGGCGCGGCGCAACAAGCCCGTGTTCCTGATCGACATCGCCGTTCCCCGCAACGTCGATCCGGCGGTGAACGATCTCGACAACGTCTTTCTCTACGACATCGACGACCTGCAGCGCGTGGTGGCGAACAACGTTCAGCATCGCCAGGAGATCGCCGGCCAGGCGGAGCTGATCATCGAAGAAGAAGTGGAGGAGATGATCGCGCGGCTGAAGACGCGCGAGGTGGTGCCCACCATCGTCGGCCTGCAGGATCAACTGGAACGCGTCCGCGTGGCGGAGCTGGCGCGGGCGCGCGGCCGACTGGGAGATCTCAGCGCGGCCCAGGAAGAAGCGCTCGAAGCCATGACCAGATCGATGATCAACAAGATCGCGCACGGGCCCATTGCCGAGCTTCGCCGCACCGCCGCGCACCCCGACGGCCCGCACATAGTAGGTCTGATTCGCAGAGCATTCCGCCTGGGCGACTGAATGCTGACCATCGGTTCCCGCGGCTCACAACTGGCGCTGTGGCAGGCGCACTGGATTCAGGATCGGCTCCGGCAGCTCGGCGAGGAATCCCGCATCGAGATCATCCATACCAGCGGCGACAGGATCACCGATGTGCCCCTCGCGCGCGTCGGTGGCAAGGGCCTGTTCACGAAGGAGATCGAAGAGGCGCTGCTGGCGGGCGCGATCGACGTTGCGGTGCACAGCATGAAGGACGTGCCTACGGGCGTGTCGCCGGGGCTCGCCATCGCGGCCATTCCCCAGCGCGAGGACCCGCGGGATGCCGTCGTGGGACTGGCCATTGCCGATCTGCGGCAGGGAGCGCGCGTGGGCACGAGTTCGCTGCGGCGATCGGCGCTGTTGCGGGCGTTGCGGCCGGATCTGGTGGTGGAGAGCGTTCGCGGAAACGTGGATACGCGGCTGCGCAAGCTGGATGAAGGGCAGTTCGATGCTATCCTGCTGGCGTCCGCCGGTCTGCGCAGGCTGGGCCTTGCGGATCGCATCGTCGAGGTGCTGGACCCGGAGGCAATGTGTCCCGCCGTTGGGCAGGGCGCTCTGGCGGTGGAGACGCGCGCTGATGGCGGACACGCCGAGCAGATCTGCCGGAGACTCGACCATGCCGCGACGCGCGCCGCGGTAACCGCCGAGCGCGCGCTTCTGGCTGAGCTGGGCGGGGGCTGCCAGACGCCCATGGGCGCGCATGCGTGGCAGGCGGATGGCGCCCTGAAACTGCGGGCCGTGGTGATCTCGCCCGACGGCCGCAGCATCGTTCGCCGGGAGGGCTCGGGCGCGCCGGCGGAGGCGGCCACGCTCGGCGTCGCGCTCGGACGCGAGCTGCTCGCAGCGGGCGCGCAGGAAATCCTCGACGCCGCCCTGCAAACATGACCATTTCCCTGTGGCGCAGGACCCGTAACCGCTCCCCTGAAAATGTGGCTTCGCCTCCCCGTGGGGCAGACGATCGGGTTTTGTCGTCTGCCATTACCCAGGCACTCGAACAGGCAGACGACATAAACCGATCGTCTGCCCCACGGAGCCAAAGCTTTTCATCTGCTGATTGTGGCCCTGAAAGGGCCATGTCGAACTTTGGTTGCGCCTGCACATGACCGGCATCGTCTACATCGTTGGCGCGGGCCCGGGCGACCCGGAGCTGATCACGGTGAAGGGCCGGCGAGTGCTGGGCCTCGCCGATTGCGTCCTCTACGATCACCTGGCCAACGACGCGCTGCTGGAGCTCGCGCCCCCGGGCGCCGAGCGGCTGTACGTGGGGAAGAAACGCGCCGACCACAGCCACTCCCAGGACGAGATCTGCGCCATGATGATCGAGCGCGCGCGCCGCGGTCTCACAGTCGTTCGACTCAAGGGCGGCGATCCGTCTGTCTTCGGACGCGGCGGCGAAGAAGCCGAGGCGCTCGCCGACGCCGGCATTCCGTTCGAAATCGTACCAGGCGTTACTTCCGCGCTCGGCATCGCGGCCTACGCGGGCGTACCGCTCACGCATCGCGAGCACACCTCCGCCGTCACGTTCGTCACCGGCCACGACGTGGCGCACATCGACTGGGACAAGGTGGGCGCCTCGGAAACCCTGGTGGTCTTCATGGGCCTGACGCATACCCGCGAGATTGCCCGTGAAATCGTCTCGCGCGGACGCTCTCCCGAAACGCCGGCCATGGCGGTGCGCTGGGCCACGCGCCCGTGTCAGCAAACGGTGGTGGGCACGCTTGCCGATCTGGCCGATCGCGTCGAGAGCGCTCGAATGAAGCCGCCGGCGACGGTTGTGATCGGCGAAGTGGTGCGGCTGCGTGACAAACTGAACTGGTTCGAGCGTCTGCCGCTGTTCGGGACGCGGGTGGTGATTACGCGGGCGTCCGCGCAGGCCCCGGCTTTGCGTGAACGCCTGCAGGCGCTGGGAGCGGATGCAATCGATCTGCCGGTGATCTCCCTCCAGCCGCCCGCCGATCCTCGGCCGCTCGATGCGGCCATCGCACGCCTTCCCGAATACGACTGGATCATCTTCACCAGCGTGAACGGGGTGCGCTTCTTCATGGACCGGCTCGACGCCTCGGCCGCGGATCTGCGCTCGCTTCGCGCCCGCATCTGCGCCATTGGTTCGGCGACGCGACAGGCTGTGGAGGACCTGCATCTGAAAGTGGATCTGATGCCGCGCGAGTACGTGGCGGAAGCCGTAGTGGAAGCTTTAAAAGCGCATGATCTCCAGGGCCGCCGCATCCTGCTGCCGCGGGCCGCGGTGGCGCGCGATCTGATTCCCGCGGCTCTGGCGAATGCCGGCGCTCGCGTGGACGTGGTGGAGGCATATCGCAATGAGCTGCCCGCCGGAGCGGCCGCTCGCGCACAGGAGATCTTCAGGCCTGGGGAAGAGCCGGACTGGATCACCTTCACCAGCTCATCCACGGTGGACAACTTCGTCCGCATCGCCGGCGCGGACGCGCTACGCCACACGCGCACGGCTTCCATCGGTCCGGTCACCTCGGCCTCGCTGCGAACGCACGGGATTGAACCGGCCGTGGAAGCGCGCGAGTTCACAATCGACGGCCTGGTGGAGGCCATCGCAAATCTCAACGCGCGGAGCTCGCGAGTGCTTCGATAGACTTTCGACAGTGTTCCTTTTCCTCAGCAAGCTGCTGCCGCCGCTGGTGTTCCCGCCTGGCGGAAATATCGTGCTTCTGATTGCGGCGTGGCTGCTGCGCAAACGCCGGCCACGTATTGCAACCGCGCTGTTCATCATTTCAGTCGCGATCCTGTATGCGGTCAGCACGCCGGTGGGATCAGGCCTGTTGATTGGGCCGCTGGAGAATTCGTACCCCGATCTGAGCGTGCAGGCCGCGCCGCAGGTTCAGGCGATCGTGGTGCTCGGTGGCGGCGTTCGGGCAGCCGGAGGGCGCCATTCCGAGCCGGAAATGGCAAACGACCGCCTGCGCATGGCAATGGCGCTGTATGACGCCGGCAAGGCGCCACTGATTGTCTTCAGCGGAGGCAATATCGGCTTTCTCGGAGGCGGCCGCGAAACCGAAGCGGTGAGCGGGGCGCGGATCATGGAATCGCTGCGGATTACCGCGAGGGCCATTCTGGAGGAAGGTGCATCCCGCAACACCAGGGAGAACGCGGAGTTCACGTGGCGAATGCTGAGCCCGCGCGGAATCCGGCGTATCCTGCTGGTCACCTCTGCCATGCACATGCCGCGAGCCGCGGGCTTGTTCCGTCACGCCGGTTTCGACGTGATCGCGGCGCCGTGCGATCACCTCTCCGGCCGGGGCGAACCGTCGCTGGTGTTTCGCTTTATACCGGAGGCGGACAACATCGCCGCGGCAACGAATGCGTTGCGCGAGTACGCCGGGCTGGTGGTTTATCGCATGCGCGGCTGGCTGTGAAAGCGATGTTTGTGGGGCGGGCGCCTCGCCTGCGGCGGGCGCCCCGACCGCCTGGTCCGGCGGAAGACACATACAGATATTACCGAGCAGGCCGACGAGGCGTCGGCCGCAGGCGGGGGCGCCCGCCCGGGCGCCCGCCCCACAAGACGAATTAGCTCAGGCCTGCGGGACCGTAGTAGCGACGCCGCGGGAGATGAGCTTCAATAACAACACGTCGCCTGGCTGGAAATACGCCATCGGCAGGCTGTGCCGATCCTCTTCGGTGCGGGCGAGGTGGTCCCGAACAATCGTCCGCAGTTGCTGCACGGAGATGCCGAGTTCCTCGGCAGCCTCCAATTCCGAGTAGTGACTTTTCTGCTGTGGCGGCAACATGGGCTATCTTCCGATCCGCATCTGATTCGATTTTCGCCCTAGTGAGGCTCAGGCGGAATCAGCAAGATGCCCTAAACCGATTTGTCAGTTACGCTGACGGACCTTCGTACTAAGAGTGCAGTGACCAGCGGAGCGGTCTTGCCGTGGAACTCGCGCCCGTGAGCACCACCGCGCCGCCCCCATTGGATAAAGCGCGCACAGGCCGGCCGTTGACCTCAGCCTTCGTCAGCGATGCCAGCTCTCGTTCCGGCAGGCTGATGCGGATCTCCCATGTCCCGGCCGCGAGCGGGGCATACCACCCTTCATAGGCCGAAGCGGACTTACGTACTCCCAGCAGCGCGGATTCGAAACTCCACGCCTCGAGCGGCACGACAGGTCTCAGTTGGAGGCCTTTGGGGGTGAATTCCAGGCCCAGCAGCTTCGCCAGTGAGTAGAGCGAGCAGGCGTGCGAGTGCAGATTCATCACTGGGAAATCCGTGTAGTGCAGGAATCCGCTGCTCACAGTGGCGCCGGGTGTTTTGCTCAGCGAGGAGTTGATGCAATCGGGACCGCTCCACGTTTGGTACCAGGTGTCCGGGTAAACTTCGGCATGCCGTGCCAGCGAGTTCTTCTTCCACTCGTCCCATGCCATGGCGCCATCCACCTGGCTAAGCGCCCACACTAAGGTCTGGTTGAGCGAAGGCCAGATTCCGCCATTGATCGACGTGCCTGCCTCAATCGCCACGTGTTGGCCGTCGGGTCCGCCGCCCATTTGCACGGCGCCGATGGGTGACAGCCGGCGCAGGTTCTCCTCCATGGTCCCGACCAGCGCTCGCGTCTGTTCGGGCGTCGTCAGGCCGGCAATGATGGCCCACGGCTGCGGCTCCAGCCACAGCGTGCTCTCGCCCAGCCAGCCCAGCGTCGGGCCCAGCCAGCATCTTCGGAACCACGAACCGGTCCACTGTGCCTGCGCCGCTTTTCTGTTCGCTTCGGCCTGCTGCCGCGCATCGGCCGCAAGTTTTGGATCGCCGGTGGCAGCAAGCAGCCGGGCGTAGTAATCGAACACCCATGCGGCCATGGCGGAGTTGAGAACGCTCTCGCCCTTTTCCACGCACTCCTTTGTCGCCCGCGCCGCCCAGATAATCACCAGCGCATCGTTCCAGTCGTCCTGAAGCATGCGCATCAGGCCGTGATCGCCGGTCCGGACATCGTCCACCAGATGGCGATAGCACCGCGCCAGCAGGTCTTTCACGGTAGCGGCCTCGCCGGCCTTCTCGCCCAGACGGGCGGTCACGCGTTCGTCGAGAAAGGCGAGGTCGCGCGTGGCCAGGACATACTCGCTTGCTGTCCAGAGCAGCCACAACGGCAGATCGCTGGCGTTATCGCTGGTGGTTGGCATTACCACGCCATGGCCGACGATGCCGTAAGGAAGGGAGCCGTCCGCGCGCACTTCCTTCAGCGTGTAGCGCAGGGTCTCCTTCATGAGCTGCGGGTCGCTGAAGAGGAAGGGCAGGGCATGCTGCAGCGGATCGCGCGCCGCGCCCTGAAATCCCATTACGTATTGGTAGATGCCGCCCTGCGACGGGATGTGCTCGCCGAAGAAGTCGTCGTACGTGAGGCCGCTGCGCACGTAATAGTAATTCCAGACGGTTTCCCGCGCGGCCCACGGCTCGGCCGGCGCGTCGAACCGCATGCCGCTTTTCTTCCATTGCGCGCTGGAATCCTGCCATCGACGAGCGGCGCCTTCGCGATACTTTGCGATGAGCGCGTTCGCGGTGACGCCTTCCGGCGCGTAGCCGTACAGGAAATAAAGCTTCGCCTGTTTTCCGGGCTCGAGTGTGATCGCGCGTTCCAGCAGCAGCCCGCTCTCGCTGCCACTCGCGCCGAGGTCGCCATCGAGCGGCTTGCTCAGGCCGTCCGGATGCAGAGGACCGCCCGTCCCGAAGAACGCCTTCGCATTAGACGACAGGCCATCCGCGGGAGCATCCAGCGACACGAGGAACGTGGGTGGAGGGTTGAGATCGTCGAACGAGCTGCCCGGCGCGCCCTCCTTTACGGCCGCCAGAAACGGATTGGGATGCGCAGCCAGATACGCCGTCGATGCTTTCCACCCAGCCTCTTCCTGCTGCGTGCGGCCGAGGAACTCCTTCCGCTCGGCGAGGCCGGAGCTCTCCATGCGGTCGAACCTGTGCGCGAAGCGATCGCCGAACTCGAAACGTTTCTTCGCCACTCCGCCCGGAGCCATCGAGCCCTCGATGGCCGAGCGAAACGAGAATTGATAGAGCTGGCAGCCCCAGTACTCGACCCAGCGCAGCTTCACGGGCACTGGTCTGTGATTGGTAATGGTGACCCGGGAAATCAGCACGGGGTCGTCGCCGAATGGCGCGAAGATGACCTGATCCACCGACCAGCCCGCCTTCGCGACTCTCTTCCGCATGTAGCCGACGCCGAAGACTCGCTCGAATGTATCCGCATTGCCCGGATACCACGTGCTCAGCATTTCGCCGCCGTCGGTGAGCCATCCGATGCCTCCGCCGAATTGGCTGCGCTCGGGCGAATACGCGTTCAGAAACTTGGGCGCGCCTTCGTCCTGGCGCACCTGGAGATGGCCGTAGTTGGAAGCGATGGCCACCACGCGGTCATTGCCGACCTGATGGATATGATCGGTTGCAGTGAGGATGCCGGGGTTGACCTGGGTGACCGCGCGCTTATCGTTTACCTGATCGCAGGTGTAGCGGAAGGCGGGCAACCCGTGCTCGTCTTCCATCCACTCGCCGAACGAGCCAGAGCCGTACGGTTTGCTCCCTCCCGTCGCGATGCGCGAATCCTGTGCGAGCGCGAGCGACCCCAGCGCGCCGATGAAAGCTCTTCGATCGATGGACATTTGTGCCAACAATATCGCAATGCGGGCGCCATCGTGTCGAAGCGTTTAGCTGTTGTGGGGCAGGCTTTCAGCCTGCGGCGGCTTTTCAAGCCGCTTGGCGGATTACAAATCTAGCGATGCGCCGCGGCGGCGAGGAACTTATCCCGGCACCCGGTCGAGCAGAAGTAAGTGACTTCGGAGCCTTTGGCGTATTTCAGTGACGTGCTGGTGGCAATGTAGGTGCCGCAGACAGGATCGCGCTTCAGCTCGCCGGCGAGCGGGATATCGGCGCCGGGCCGCGCTGCCTGCCGGGACGGGGGATTCGTCAAAGCGTGAAAGAAACTGCTGATCACGCGGATGATTCCCTGGAGGACCGAAATCACCACGACGGCAAGGAGCAGATACAGGATAAGGCGGAACATCGGACACCTTCATTGTACCGCCGAGGAGTTTCGTTGCATCCTGAATACAGGAGCAGGTTGTCTGAGCGAGAAAGCTGTCAACGCGCTGAAGTTCATCATTCTGGCCGGAGCCATCAGCATTCTCGCGATGGCCTTCTTCCATGGGCGGCCGCGGCCGGCGGGCAACGTTCCCGCCGCGGGCAGCCGCCGGAAGATGGTGGACTTCAGGCTGGCCGATCTGTCCGGTTCCGCATGGCAGCTCAGCGACCGGCGCGGGCGTGTCGTGCTGGTGAACTTCTGGGCGACGTGGTGTCCCCCGTGCCGCGAAGAGACGCCCGGTCTGGTTCAGCTCTACCGCAGCTACCGGCCGCGTGGCGTGGAGATGGTGGGCATCGACATGGACGACGACCCGGCGGCTGCTGTCCCGGGATTCGTGCGCAGCTATCGCATCCCCTACCCGATGCTGGTTCCCGACTCCGGATTCGAACTGGCGAACGAAATCGAATCGCTGCCGACAACCCTGCTCATTGACCGCCAGGGACGCATTGCGAAGGTGTACGTCGGAGCGATGTCGGAAGCGGAGCTGAGCGCCGATCTGGACGCGCTGCTGAAAGAGTCCAGCTGAAATGCAGCGAAGGCTGCTCTACCGCGCCTTCATAAACAGCACGCAGACCGGCTGCGACACATTCATGGTTCGTTTTGCCCACGTGAGCGCGCCGGTGGCCGGGCTGATCCGGAAGATCTGAACTGTATCTGAGTCCTGATTGCCCGCGAGCAGCCACTTCCCCGTCGGATCGATAGCGAAATTCCGCGGCGTTTTTCCCTTCGTCGAAAAGCGGCCGGCGGGCTTGAGCGTGCCATCGGCGGGGTCGATGTGAAAGACTGCGATGCTGTCGTTCCCGCGGTTCGATCCATACAGGAAATGGCCCTGAGGATCGATGGCAATCTCCGCCGCCGTGCTCTCTCCGTGGAAGTTTGCCGGCAGCGTGGAAACCGTCTGTTTCTCGTGCAGCTCGCCGTGGGCCTCGTCCCAGTCGAAAGCGATGATGGTGGACGCCAGCTCGTTAATGACGTAGCCGTGTTTGTTCTGCGCATCGAACACGAAATGCCGCGGACCGGAGCCGGGTTTGACGGCCGCGAACGGCGGATCGTTGGCCGTCAGCGCCCCGGTCTGGGCGTTGAAGCGGTAAACCATGAGCTTGTCCATGCCCAGGTCGCAGATGATGGCGTAGCGGTTGTCATTCGAAAGCGCGACGTTGTGGGCATGTGCCGCTTCCTGGCGGTCGCGATTCACGCTCGACCCGTGGTGCTGGATGAACATAGCGGCCGCGCCGAGGGTTCCGTTCGGCTCGATGCGGAAGGACGCGACGCTGCCGCTGGTGTAGTTGGCCACGATCGCGAAATGGCCGGTCGGGTCCACCGCCAGATGGCATGGATCGGCGCCGCGGGACGAGACCTGGTTCAGGATCTTCAGCTTTGCCGTCGCCGGGTCGATCGCGAAGGAGGACACGGTGCCGGCGTCTGTCTTCTCATAGTCGTGAATCTCGTTTACCGCGTAGAGGTGCGCGCCGTCCGGGTGCAGCGCCAAAAATGACGGACTGGCCGTTTCCGCCACCAATCCGAGCGGCGCTATGCTGCCGTCGGATGAATCGAATCGCCAGGCATAAATGCCCTGGCTGCCCTTACCCGTGTATGTTCCGATGTAAACGATGAAGCGCTGCGGCGGCGCAGGAGCATCCGCGGCAAACGTGGACGTCGCGGCCGTCGCGAGCAGGGGGACAACCGGGACCAGGAGCCTCCGGAACCATGTCATGCGTCCATCACATCACAAAAAACGAACTAAACTGCCGCGCCTCTCGTTAGACTGACAAGAGAGGACATAACTGTGCACAAATTTCTCCGTCTCGCGATTGGCTTGTCCGCGCTCGGCTGCATGGCCGTCATAGCCCAGGATAAGGCCCCCGATAAGGCTCCGGACAAGGCGCCAGCGCCCGCTCCGGCTCCCGCGCCCGCTACCAGGACGCTCAAGGTCAAGGTGAATTACACCGGCGCCGGAACGGTGGACGACAAACACAAGATTTTCGTGTTTGTGTTCGATTCGCCGGATTTTGCGGGTGGAAACGTCATGCCGGTGGGGATGCAGCAGGCATCGACGAAAGCGGAGACGGTGACGGTTGCCGACCTGGCGGTCTCCCCGGTTTATATCGCGGCTATCTTCGATCCGACCGGCGGCTATGACGGCATGTCCATGCCCCCCGCGGGATCGTCTGTGACGGTTTACAGCAAGACGCCACCAACGCCCGATCCGGTAAAGATCGAGCCGGGCGACACCGCCGAGATCGATCTGCCATTCGACGATACGGCAAAGATCCAGTAGCTCAGCGGCGCACGCGTTGCGCTGAAGCCCATACCGGCACGCTGAAATGAGACCGTGCTGAAAAAGTAACTGCGCAGGCCAAAGGCCAGAGGCCAAAGGTCTACTCCACTGTTGCCGTAAACTGTTGATGCACTGTGGTGGAGCAGGCGTTTCCGCCCGCTTGCCCAGACGTCGACTTACTTTTTCAGCACCGTCTCTAATTTAACCGAAGTTCGTCACGAGAGGGGTCAGAATTGGGTTAAGTCCTTCAGAATCAGTTCAGGTAATCGCCGAGTCTACACTACATTTGCGATTGAGTTCGAAGTGGTCCGGGAGCGTGAGACCGAGCTGATCGAGCAGTGATTTCTGCTCGGCGGTGGGTTCGGTAATACGGCGCAGTCGGATCTCGCGGCCGTCGGTGGTGGGCAGAACGATATCGGCGCTTTGCAGGGTAGAAAGCAGAGTAAGCGCCTTCATCGCCGATAATGGCTGAGCGTTGTTCACCCCGCTGGCCGTTGGCTGGGGAACGATCGCGGCGCGGCGCTTCAGCAGATGCTTGAGCGTGACCCACAGGGCATAGCCGAGGAAGGCCACCAGCACGTGCGCCTTGACGCGCGACTCGAGTTGATGGAACAGCGGGCGGATCGACAACTCGCTCTTCAGCGCGCGGAACGAGGCCTCGGCCTCGGTCAACTGCATGTACCGTGACCACAGCTCTTCGGCGGTGCCGGCCTGCAGATTGGTGCGCAGCATATAGGCGCCTTCCCGCAATCCACGCCAGGCTTTGCGATCTTCCTTGATGGACCACTGCAGACGAACGCCTTCCGGCTTGTCGCGCAGCGCTACATCGTAAAGATCGTTCACCTGCGGATGGCTGGCCTGAATGCGCCCCAGTCGCCGCTCCATTTTGTTGCGGTCCTTCAACCGGCCCTTCTCGATGCTGGCGGCCAGACGCTTCAGCGCGTCTTCCATGCGCGCGGAAAAGCGGTTGCGAATGGCCTTCTCTTTCTCCTTGCGGCCGCTGGTGCGGCACAGGATGTAGGTCTCCTCGCCTTGCGGAATCGCGACTTTCTTCACTTCCACTTCGGGCCGCACCTGCATCCAGTCGTCCTTCAGCAACTCTTCTTCGAATTGCTTCATCTGGCTGCGCGGCGTGCCCACCAGGTACTGGCCGGCGCGCTTGCGGATGGCCGCCAGATTCTCCTCGCTCACGATGCCGCGATCGAAGACCCAGATCCGCCGGGCTTTCCCGTACTTGCGCTCCACCATGCGCAGAATCGTTTCCATGGTGGACACGTCGGCGCGGTTGCCGTCGAAGGTCTCATAGCTGAACGGGAAGCCTTCGCTGTTGACGATCAGCGCGATCACCATCTGTTCGCAGTCGGGACGATGATCGCGCGAGTAGCCGCGGCGCATCATCGGGTTCTTCTCCGCCGCCCCTTCCACATAAGTGCTCGTCAGATCGTAGAGCAGCACGTCGAACTCGGCCCCGAACAACTCTCCGTAGCGTTGCTTGAGATGCTGCTCCAGTTGCGTCTTGTGCGGCAGTATCCGGTCCAGGCAACGGTACAGCCGCGTATCGTTGATCCTGCCTTCCGCGATGCCCAACAGATCGTCAAGCGCTGTCGACGGATACCAGCGCTCTTCAATGGCCAGCTCACTGCCCGGCGCGCAAAGCCGGTTGATGGCCAGCACCGCGGCCACGCGCGACCACGGCACGTCCGCTTCCTGCTCATCCACAGCCTCTTCGAAAAAGCGGTCCAGTCCGAGACGCTTCCATAACTGCAGACCGAGCCAGCAGGAGCCGAAGTGCCGCGTGCGCTCCAGCCGCACCTTGTTCAGCAGCACGCGCGCCACCTGCGGATCATCCGCCGGAGGTTCCACCTGCGACGGGAACAGCTTCAGTTGCTCAGCCTCGCCCTGCTCGTTGAAGACTTCGATGGTCTTCAGCCAGCGCGCCTGCGCGGAACTGTTCAGCTCGCCGAGATAGCACAGCGTTCGCTGGCGCGGGCCATCCGGAGTGCGCACCGTCTCCACCAGCGACCAGTAGCTGTGGTCCTTGCCGTCCTTTGTTCGGAGGTTCGGGCGCAGAAACATTCTCGCCCGATCTTGTCATGAGATCGGAATCCCTTCAAGAGGGTTGGTCTACACTACATCGACTTCTGAGAACTGGCCGTTGCAGGCAAAGATAGTTGCCCCCGCCCTGACCGAAAATCGCCCAAATCTCGCAGGATGGTGACGAACTTCGGTTAACGTGCGAAGTTAATTTCTTAGTAAACCGACCCGGGCGCCAGCAGCAGCGAGAAATGCGAGAGGATCCGGCCGATAATGCTGTCGCGCTCCGACACCGCCACCCAGCGGATACCCGCCGATTCGCCGGCCGACGCGAAAAACCCGACCCCGCCGCTCGTAATCCGCGAATCCGTCCAGGAGCTCACCAACTGCCCGTTGATGGACGTCAGAAACCGGGCGCCGCGCACGCTCACGTGAACACGGTAATCTGTGTTCGCCTGCAGCGAGATCGGCAACGGTAGTTCCATCCGGTCCGCTTCGCGCCCATCCAGAACCACCGAACGCACCAGGCCGGCGTTCGTGGAATCCGCTCCGTGCGCCAGCCGCAGGCTCGTCGAGTAATAATTCCGGACGTCGGGCGCGCGGAATGCCCAGCTCATGCCCTTTCGTTCCACCTGTCCCTGGAACTCCAGATCATAATCCGAGAGGCCCGAGGATGGCCTCCAGAGCCGGAGCCTGCCCGGCCGGACATAACCGTCGGATTCGAACCAGTCCGAATTGCCGCCGGCCCCTCCAACCCAGTCGCTCAGGCCGGCGCGAAAATCCGTACGGAGCGTAACGCTGCCCGTCGAGCCGATCTGGGTACGCAGGCGGTCCGTAAACCCCGGCGGCTCATACCGGCCGCCGCCCCCGGTCGCCGAATGGCGCCCTCCGCCCCCCCCGCCTGGCACTCCCGCGACAGCCAGCACGATCAAACCTGCCGCGGCGAGCCCCATCACCGTGATCCCGCGTCCAGCCGCTGATGGACGGCTCGCGTTGCCGTCTCGCCACCCCGCGTCGTGATTCCAGGAATCCTCATCGTAGAGGTAATCCATGTCACGGAGGGCGCGCGCCGATCGAGCCGCATATCTCCTCTGGTGGTCGCTGCAGCAGAATCTGCTGCCAGCGAACCGCCGAGCTGGACCGATGCGGTGTCCACAATACGCGCACTTCATTCTAATCACCGGCTGACTGAGTTTACACGGTCTGCAGGCCGAATGTTGCGGTACCCGGATTGAATATCAATACCCATAAGTACATGAAATATTAAGACCAGGGGCAATCCCCTGGGCCGGCGGAGTTGTTCGGCCTCCGGCCCTCATACCTCAAGCCCCACCGACCGCATCAGCTCCAGAGCATTGCCCCGGCGCACCACCCCATGATGCAGACGATAGTCGAATGTCAGTTTGCCCTCATCCAGCACATCGGCAAAATGGACGTTTTGCGCTATGGGGGCCAGTACATCCGCTATGGCGGCGAGCGCCAGGTCGTGCGTTGTGGCCATGCCGATCGCGCCGCGTGCCAGCAGGCCGCGCAGGATGGCCTCCGCCCCGATCCGCCGGTCGTGGGAATTGGTTCCGCTCAGCAGCTCGTCGATGAGGAACAGCAGCGCGCGCCCGCTCTCGGCCAGCTCCATCATGCGGCGCATGCGGGTGATCTCAGCCAAAAAACGCGAACGCCCGTCCTGCAGCGAATCGAGCACGCGAATGGAGGCGGCCACCGACAGAGCGGATGTTGCGAGGCGCGCCGCCCGCACCGGCGCCCCACACATCGCCAGCGCAGCGTTCAGGCCCACCGCTCGCAGGAGCGTGCTCTTGCCCGACATATTCGAACCGCTGATTATCAGCAGGCGCACGCCGGGTCCAAGCCGCACGTCATTGCGCACAGCCGCCGATTCCTTCAGGAGCGGATGCGCCAGACCCTCGGCGGCAAACAGCGGACCATCCTTCGCCAGCTCGGGGAATGGATCGGACGGATGCTCGAACGCGTACCCTGCCAGCGCGCTCAGCGCCTCCAGCTCGCCCACCGTGGACAGCCAGACCCCGGCCCGCGCGCCGTTCTCGCGCCGCCATCGTTCGATGCGTATGGCCAGTTGCTCGCGCCAGAGGAGCACGGCGGCTATCGGCGCGAAGAATTGATTGTCCGTCCATTCCACCCGGAAAACATAGCGTTCGAGCTGCGCGATCCGTCTGGAGGCGGGCATATCCGCCGCTTCGAAACCGGCTGCCAGCCTGAGCAGCAATGCGGAGGTGAATTGCTCGCGCTCGAAGCGCTCCAACACTGCCGAGACTAATTCGAGCGCCGCTGCCGGCTGTTCCACGCTTTCGGTCACGCGATGCACCTTCGGGCGCAACGCGTAAATGAGGCCGAGCTCCACCAGAACCGCGACGAGGAACGGCCATAGCCGCAGAACGTCGAAAACGTACAGGACGAACAGGGCGATCGCCGTCGCCGCCATGGCCGGGGCCGCGAACCACAGCGCGCGCGTAAACTCCACCGGCTCGGCCTTGCCCCAGCCATCGAGCAAGGCCGTGTCTGCTGGCGTGCGCACCGCATCGCCCAGAAGGAAGAGATCCGCACGAAGGTCGAGCCGGCCGCGCAGCTCCTCCACGGCCTCCTGCCGGTCGCGCACCGCGCCGATCTCCGCCGGCTCCAGCAGCCACTTCGCCAGGGTCTCCTGACCGGCCACCGTGCGCGCCGTCGACATCAGCTCAAACATGGAACCGCGGCCGAAGATGTCCAGATCGTCGGCATAGAGATGATCGGCGGGTCGAAACCGCTCGCCCGCGTCGCCCTGTCCCTGCCAGCGGTCTTCCAGCCGCGCCAGACCGCACTCGTAAAACAGCACCGCCCGCCGCGCGTCGTTCAGCCGATTCGCGTTGTACTGATGCCAGAGGACCAGCGCCAGGAAGATCGCCACGGGAAACGCCAGCCACCAGAACGGGAGGACGGCGTTCCCGAAGACCAGCCATGCCATGATGGCGCCCACAATGCCGGTCGCCAGACGGGCGTTGCCGATGCGTCGATATCGGCGATCCTCGAACGCCGCAACCTTGCGTCGTTCCTCGAGTCTGCGCGTATACTCGGCATGCGGGTCCACTGCTGTCAGACTAACAGGCGACAGTAGAGCAGGCTTTCCAGCCTGCATGCCCGGGTCTATCGTATGAATCCTTTTGGCGATGAGCCGGTGCGGATTCCCGTCGGCGACGTGTTCGATCTCCACACCGTGCCGCCGCGCGATGTGCAGGCCGTGACCGAAGAATACCTTGCCGAGGCGCACCGGCTCGGCCTGAAGGCGTTGCGCATCATCCATGGCCGGGGCATCGGCGTGCAGCGCGAAATCGTCCGCGCCGTGCTCGCGCGTACGCCGTTCGTCGAAAACTTCGGCGATGCTCCCACCGAGGCGGGCGGCTGGGGCGCCACGCTGGTGACGCTACGATAAGCGTGTGATGCCATGGACCGGAATTTCCGCCGCGGGCCTCGCGCTCGCGGTGATCCTCGGCGCGTTCGGGGCGCACGGGCTCCGCGGCCGTCTTGATGCTTACTCGATGAGCGTGTGGGAGCGCGCCGTGTTTTACCATTTCATCCACATGCTGGGCGCACTCATCGTTTCCGTGCTCGCGCGCACGGGAGCGTTGTCGGCGAGCGCCGGCAACTGGGTCTGCGCGTTGCTCGTCGCCGGAGTTGTGCTCTTCTCCGGAACGCTCTACCTGCTCGCGGTCACGGGCGTCCGCTGGTTCGGCGCGATTACGCCGATTGGCGGCCTGTCGTTCATCGCGGCATGGGCGTTGCTGGCCGTCGCGGCGTTCCGGAGCAGAGCTTAGCCGGTCCGCTCATCAGGCGAAAGGAGGAGCCATGGCGATTCAACCATTGAGTGCGAGCGACCTTCAGAAGTACCTGCCGCGAATGATTTCCGTGGTGAACGTCGGCAAACAACTCAAGGGCGCCGGAGCCCATTATCTATGGGGGGCGCAGGGCGACGGAACCCCGAACATTCTCGCGGACAGGACCGGTCCCGCCGACGCGGACACTTTTATGCGGTGCGCCACGTTGTGGGCAGGCAACCCCGGCTCAGGCGTCTGTGCCGGGCGGAGCGGCGCAGCCGACGTAATATCGAAGCCCGTCTGGGATAAGAAAGACCCGCGAGCCACGGGCGCCTTGTTCCGTTGGCCCCGATACTTCATCGACACCTCCACCGACAATTCGCCCAAAGTGAATGGCGGGCGCGGGCAAGTGGTCTGGGGAGAAGATTGTAACGGCAAGAAGCACTTCGATTGCGCCGGATTTGTGCGCCACTGCTTCCGCTCGGTCCTCGGGTCGGGAATCATCCCGACCCAGGGATTGCTCATGCGTTCCGTCGCCCAACCGGTGTGGTCGGCCGGATCACAGCCGCTCACCTCGTTGAAGCTATACCCGGCCGACCTTCTCTATGACGCCGGATACACCCATGTCGGCATTGCCACCGGCGACGTGAGCCTCGCGTCCGCCGGCGTCAGCGATCCCGGCAACGTGCTGCACTGTTACTCGGCCACGGTTGGCGTCATGATGACCCCGCTCACTCAGTACGTGCAGTGGAAATACGTGTACCGCTGGACGAAGTGGAGCTGAAACGACGACCGAACGAGTGCCCCTTCCCCACCCTCGCCGGCGCTAACGAGATCAGCACACGGTAATACACGGTTACAATGCGCCGTGCGCCTGTGCGCAATGCGGGGCATACGCTGTACGGATCGGAGTCGAACCGTAGATGCTGCCCTCGCATCGCCAGATCGGCGTTTCCCGCCGAAGGGTCGTGCTCGCCTCTCGCTCCGCCAACTACCTTCTCGTTCTATTCCAGCAACGTCGTCAGCCAGTCCGCTTCCTGTATGCGCGTGTCGAGTTCCCGATACTCCTTCGCCAGTTCGTCCGCCTTACGCTGAATCGCGGCAACGCTTACGGTGCTGACGTACTTCACCTCGGAGCGCGTTGCGCGGTTCTGCGCGGTCGAGGCAGCGTCAGCCAGCTCTCGGTAGGCGTGATATCGGATCTTCAGTACATCCCGCTCCGCGAGCGAATCCGAAAGCGTTCCTGCTCCGAAGCGAGTTTCGGCGTTGGTGCGGTTGATGCGTTGAATCAGTAAAACCAGCTCGCGCGCCAACTTCTCCAGCTCGGACTGCAGCTGGAGAGGATCTTCCGCCGGCGCGTCGCCTTCCTGAATGCGCGCATTCCTGATCAGCCGCTGTTTGAGTTGCTCCAGGCGCTTCTGAAGATCCGCGCGCAGCGCCAGCGCTTCCGCGATTTTCATGGGTTGCCCTGTTCCACAAGTCTATCAATCACAAAAATCTTCGCTCCGTGTCCGCACCGCGTCTCCAGTATCTTACGCGCTCAGCAGCGCTCTCTCGCATTCGGCTCGAGGAAGAGCTGCGCTATCCTCCGGGCGCAAGAGTTCGTTGCTCACCTGTGCAGAGAAGCGGACCACTAAAGCGCGGCTACCCGGGTTAACTCGCGCGAAATCGTTATTGGACTCGTTCCATGGAGTGACAGGCGGCTAGTCTGGCCGCTAAACGAGGCCCCTCTGCCGTCAGGGTCACAGCGTGGTGCGTAGGAGCTCCTCAGAAAACTTGTTGCCGGCGGCGGTCCGATTCGAGCCGCTCGCCGGCAAAGCAAGTTAGAATATGGCCCATGTTCGGATTGATGAAGCATGGGCCTCGCCTGCCCTATTGCGGAACGTGCAAGACCATGGGAGCGGTGTACGGTCAGCGAACCCGCCTGCTTCTCAGCCACGATACGGCGTTCCTGGCCGAAGTGCTTCTCGAAGCAGCAGGCGTTCCACTTTCCGGCGCGGCTTATCGATCTTTCAACTGCCTGGCGCTGCCTCGCAAAACGGACGACATCCCGGTGGCGCTGCGGTACGCCGCGGCAGTGACCGTGGCGCTGGCGTATTTCCGCATCGCCGACCATCGCCGCGACGCCGGAAAGCGCAGCCGAAAGCTCAGGTGGTCGCTCGCGCATCACGCGCTCTCCCGGCAATACCGGCGGGCGGCGGAGCATCTTCGCTCGCTGGGGTTTCCCCTCGACGAGATGTGCGCAATCCTCGCGACGCAGCCGGAGCGTGAGGCGGATGCCCGGTCGCTCGCCCACGTTGCCGAGCCCACCATGCTGGCCACGGCTATGGTCTTTTCGCACGGCGTGCGGCTGGCCGAGCGAGCCGATCGTATCGAGACGGCGTGGCGCCTCGGATACCGCTTCGGTGAGCTGATCTACCTCCTCGACGCTTTTGAAGATCGCGAGCAGGACGCGCGCACCGGCGATTTCAACCCGCTGCTCGCGTTTGCGGACAGGTATCCCGACACGGTCTCGGCGCGCGCCGAAATCCTGGCCATCGTGGCGTTGCTCCAGGCCGACACGACGCCGGTGCACGCCGCCCGTCTGCGGATCAACGTTGAGGAGCGCCTCGGTCTGCGGCCGCGAATCCTCTACGCTCCCTGCCGCCAGTCTCTCCGGAACCGCGCACACGAAGCACTGGCGTTTGCGCGCTCCCTGCGCGATCGCGAGAACCCCGGATTACTCAAAGGCGCGGCCATTCTGGCCACCGTCGCCGTCCTGGCTTTCGTTTTCCCGGATCACGCGCGCAGAACCGAGTCGTGGCAGCAGTGCCTCGGCGTGTCGATGAACCTGATGGCGCTGGCCGCCGTCTTTGCCACCCCGCCGCAAATGCCAAAGCAATACCCAATGGCCCAGCCCGACCAACCCGGAACGAACCTGAACCCCGCCGATTGGCGGTCCTGTTTCTCCCCCTGCAAAGACTGTTGCGGCGAGGCTTGTGCGGAAGCGATTTGCGAATCGGCCTGCAACAACTAAGCCGGTCAAATGTGTGGTTTAAAGCATAACTTTGCCGTTTGGCAAGGTTATGGTTTAATTGGCCTCCAGTAACGGCCCTGGCCTGGGTGCCATGGGTTTCTACCTCAAGATGCCGAGGGCTGCGCGCGCGTCACGGACGGCCAAGTTGATGGTCTTCCATTCGCCGCAAGAGCCAGCGGGTAGGCGATCAACGATTTTGTTGACGGACGGATAGAAACCCAACCCGTGGAGGTCTGCAGCAATATTGCGGACATCCAGAAACAGTTTTTCTCGCCGTTGCGCTGTCGCAGACGAAACACACTGACGATGGCTCTCCGCGACCGCTTGTCGCACGGCGGGAAAGTACTTGTTCATGAAGAATAGCGTTATTCCAAGGCGCTTGCGGAGATCTTGCACCGATGGTACCGGGCTCTCCCTGAGTGCCGCCGCTGCCTTTTTCTCCAGATCTGCTCTGCAATCAATAACATGAGTTGTGCGCCTGGCGGCGAGGCGGTCGCATAGGTCAGGCTCATGCGCCCGCAAGACTGTAGAGGTTGAGTAGCCCAGGCGCCGGCTAAGTTCTGTGAGCTTTGGCGCCGGGTGTTCGTGGAGTGCGTCCTCCAGGGTCCTGCGCGTGTTGTCGGGTGGGGCTTGCGTCGCCAGCGCGATCTTCTCGCCGATTGCCCGACAAAGCTCCGGATACTTCTGGTGGACATAGCCACCGTTCGAGCATCCAAGGCTCGCGGCGATCTGATAAGCCGAAGTTGGCTTGTTCGATTTGAGCGATCGCTCCAGGATCTCCTTCAACCGGGCGGCTTCGCAAATCCTGGTTGCGCCCGGCTTCCTCCACCAATGGCTTCGGCCCGACTGCCGGTATCTGGCGGCGATCTCATGGCAAAGTTTTCGGTCGGCTTGATAGAGTCTCTCGGTATTTGTGTAGCCCAGACTTCGCGCCACCTCCGACAAGCTGCGCGGTACTGCTTCATCAAGAGCCACAAGCAGAGCTTGCCGGAGTTCGTTCGCACTCCGGTATGGCGACACGCCCCGATTGTCGGTGAGGGCAAAGGCTTGCTTTGCGGCAACGATGTGCACCGGTGCCGGCCTCGACGGAACGAATAGACTCGAAGCGGGAACATTCAAGAACCGGCAAGTTCGCAGCAGGTTCTCAATCCGAGGAACCGTCGCGCCGTCCAGCCAATTCTGGAGAATGCTGTGCGGGCACCGAAGATGCTGCGCCAAGGCAAGGACATTCCCACCTGTGACCTGATCGAGATAGGCAATCAAGCTGCGCCGAAACGACTCCGGCGCCGCCACTGGGTCAACTGACGGGAGCATCGCCAGCAAACCTCCCACCTGGGTGCTCGACCACACATCTTCTTCAGCGGTCGCCGAACCGGGAAGCGCCTGTTTGCTGTCGGTATCCGACGCGCCCAGCCAGCCGTCACAGAGCTCACAATATCCCGGCCGGGAGAACACACCGAGTGGGCTGAGGCTTCGTGCACAATGGCGGCAAATTCCGTCGAGCGGACGGGCGTGGACTGGGCAATGTGATGACACTTCAATCGCCCAGAGAAGCGGCTCATATACGATCTGTCCGTTCGCCCGCCAATGCTCGAAACACAGTGCACACCACGCCCGGCGTCGGCGAAACAGATGGTCTGGAAGTGCATGGCGGAACGGAAGGAGAGTGAGGCATCGTAGGTCTCGGCGGGTCGTCGCGGCCTCAAGAGCATCGACCCACTTCACGGCGCGGTCCGTAACGCCGTTGATCGCATAGCTGCATGCGCGAAATCCATGCCCACCGATTCTGACCGCCCTGGCCGCGGGAGTGACGATCTCACCCATGGGATTCGACAGGTCCGAGAGCACCCGACCTACAAGGTCTCCTACGCTTACCGAGTGCGCCTCGGCGAGTCGGGCGACGTAGCCGGTCAGACTCTCAACCATGCCGGTGCCGACGCCAACCGGCTGAAGTGAATAAAGCTGGCTCCTCGGCGGCACCGGCGGGCTTGATAGCGACCAAGAGTCAAATGGCGGCTGCATCTGCATTCATTAGTCCTACAATGTCACGTGTCGACAGCCGCTGGCCGGGCCGCCGGAATTTAGCCGGAGAGTCCGATTGTTTCGGATCTGACTTGGCTGCGGACATGCTCAAACCGAGTCGACCGCGAAGCCGCACCACTGCCTGGCTGCTGTCATTCAGCTTGAGTTCGCCGTCGGCAGTCTCCGCGTGCATTTGCTCGCATTGAGCGATCGACAGGGCTTGGGCTTCGAGGTTAGCTCTGGTCAGTCGCCCACCCTTTCGAGCCACCACCGTGGCCGCCCGCACCAGCCATTCCTTCAGAACGCCGACGCAACCAAGACTCCGCTCGTACAGGAATTCCCAGTCCCTCACGAGGTCCGGCCGGTCCTCAAAGGGAAGCTCCTTCTCGAAGGACCGAACAGCATTGATAAACGTTTGGCGATCGTCCGAATCTTCGGCACGGTAGCGAGCCAGGTGAACGTCGATGCTTCGTCTGCTGAGTTGACCGTTCAGATTTCGGAACGCGAGAAGGTCGTAGGTCCCAAGCAGCACATGCACAGTTTTCGTCTGGTTGGCAATAGATTTAACTACGTCCAGTTGGTCGAGAAGGCGGCGGCCCGATGGAATCTTGCCAAGGTGTTGGGCTTCATCGATCATGATCGCGGCAGGCCTGCGATAGCGGACAGCTTGCTCTACGGCGTATCGGTAGTCTGTGCCGACCGACTTCGATGGCGGCATGAACCGCGGAATAGAGGCGGCAAGCGGCCCCTCCCCTGAACGGCCCAGCTTGTAGTCGATGAGTGGCTCGTCAAGCCGGTGAAGGAGTCGCTTGTAATGGTCGCGCCAGTTAAAACTGCCGGACTCGGGAGCTACGGCTTCCACGCTGACGACTGGAATCCGGGTACGGTCTTCGCGAAGTTCGCTCAACATCTCCGCGGTAATCAGCTGTTCAGTTTTCAGCCGCAGTGTTGTCTTTCCGACCCCCGTAGGCCCAAACACAAAAATGAGCGAATTGGGTTCGGCCCCCCGGATCGCATTCGCCAGCGCCTCTTTGGCTTCCACAAGCCGGGGATGCGCCACCGTAAAGGCCCGAAATCGCTCGAGCCGCGAGTCAGAATCGTCGGGTTTCCGAGACGGGCTGGCCGCCATCAGAAGTCTCCGTAAACCGCGGTCGCCTCGGGCTGGCCGAACACTGACGGCACCGACGGGCTTCCAGGCTTGCAGTCCAGGAGGCCACCCGGATCCGAGGGATCGCCTGAAACAACTACGGGGCCGCTCTGTCGGATTGACTTGCTTTCACGGTCACGCAGACGCTGAACGAGGCACTTTTCTTCTGCTTCGGCTGATCCAAGAAAATCCGCCAGCTTCCGAGCTGTGAGCGTGAATCGCTCCTGAGAGTGTAACTGGCGTCGTCGGCGTACCTCCTTCGACGCCAACATCACTTCCTTCTCCGAACGGTCTTTCAGCACCAGATGGTGTTCGGAACAGCACTCAGTCCACCGGTTCTTCACGAAGGCATAGGCCCTGCCGATATCGAATGGATCGTATCGGACGGCGACGTCGTGACCTTCAAACGTGGGATCCCGGAATGCCTCCGCCCAATAGTAAACGTGATTGATAATGACCCCGCGCCCCGGTGACACCTTCGCAGTGCCGCGTGGAGTTGTCGGAAGGGTAGCCATTAAGAACGCTTGGTCGTATGCAATCACTCTGTTTGGCCGGAAGCCCGCGCTTTCAATACCGGCGAGATATGCGTCTCTTGGGCTCTGTCCAAGGGCCGGGTGCCCGATGGTGTCGTAGATCTCGAACAGGAACATCGAAAGGTAATCGTAAAGGCAACCAAGGGTCCAGGCCGCTTGTCCGACTGGTGCGCTGCCCTTCGTCACCTGGCGGACGTTGCGAGTGATCTGAGTGTTGCCACGCAGGTTGTGAATAAACTGGGTGTTCGTCGTGCCGAATAGCCGCTCGCAAACGGAGCCGAAACGGGCCTTGGCCGGAGGGCGTATCTTTTTGGTGCACTCATACCGGGCCAGGAGTGTTTCAAAATAGGTGCTCTGGAATTCCGCGCCACCATCAATGACAATAATCTGAGGCAGGCGGCCACCGCGTCGGACACAGTCCCGCAGAATCATCATGCAGGACCGGTAACTCGGAGCATCGAACGTCAAATACAGCGCGAGACAGCGCCTTGAGAAGGCATCGGTGAGTATCGTCATCCAGGGTCGCCCGAGTGGACGGCCTGTGTCGGAGCAGACGACCTCAACATCCAGCTCGGTGTGATCGATGTGGCCGATCTCGAATGGGCGGTCTCCATGGCGTGGCGTGGTCGGCTCCAACTCGAAATAGAAAGATGCGTGGGTATAGGCAGCGCGCCGACCTTGCCGCTTGAGCGTTTGTTCGAAGACCGGCCGCACTCGCACGGTAGCGCAGAACGTTACGTAGCTCGGCGTAACGACGCCGTGCTCGTCGCACTTTCGCTTCAGCGCGGCCCAGGACGCGACCTACGTCTTTTGCTTAAGATTCTCGTAATCAGTGCTGACAAACTCAGTGAGCAACTTTTGTGACGGTCCAGGCAAGCGTTTGGTTCGGTTTCCTTTGGCTCGGGTCTTCGGCAGCAAACCGACGTACCCGTTGCCATATTGATCCTTCGCAAGTCGATACTAAGCGATCCAAAAACGTAGAGTCCTGGCAGGAATAGAATGGGAAGCTTTCTCTCCCACCAGGTGACGTTTCACAAGGTCGAAGCGCCGGTTCGCGGCGATCAGGTCCTGCTCGCTGGCCGCGGCCAGGAGCCGGAATGCCTCACCGTGCGCATCTGGCACCTGGTCAGAACGGGCGCCGATTCGGCGTATCGTCAGACTCTCCTCCGACTCGCGACACGCCCGTTGGTAGGCGCCAGCAGTTTCCGCATTCGCAAACACGCGGACTTGCTCTGGCTCAACGATCGCAGCAGCCTTGAGGTCCACGTAGACGCCGCCGATGGCGATCAGCAAATAAATCTCATCAGTTTTCGCAACGCCGCCCACCCTTTCCAATAGTTCGCACAAAAGTATCCCCGGCTTTGCTTCGATCGCAACCTTGATGGCCGGGTCTACAAATCCCGCCGTGCTTACAGCGTCACATCGCAGGTAGTCCTCCAGAAACTGAAGGTTTCGTTGGAGAGTCCAGTTGATCTCCGCCGACGACCATACCCGATAGTCCAGGCCCAGCGGCGAGCTGTACGCTTCGCCCGGCGGGCAGCGCCATTTGCCGCTGCCATCGCGGAGGTAGCGGTTTGGAGCCCTGATGGCCAGTTTCTGAAGATCCTGTGACGTTTTGCATTCCACCCACCCCGCAGAGTCTCGGCGGAGGACGAAGTAGTCTGGGGTGTGCATGATCGAAAGACGTCGTCCGTTTGCCGCGTGATAGGCGAGTGGAATAGAGGGCGGCTGGTCGTAAAACTCCAGCACCCCGGGATCGTGCTCCATCTCGTAGACGAGCGGCAGTTCAACCCGATGACTCTCAAACTGGATGGTGAGCCCCATTTTGCGGCTCGGATACCGACCGGAAACGTTTTCGCGACCGCCTCCGACGCGGCGAGTTGGATTACGAGACCGTGCCTCCGAGATGGCTGCTTGCGTCTTCTCTGGCAACGCGAGCCGTCTACACCAACCCACGAAGTCAGCCTCGTTAAGCACTCGCCACCTCCGGGCCTGGGCATCAGATGCGCGGCCGGTTACTTTCGGTTTCGCAGAACGCGCTCGTTCTTCAGCGCCAAAGTGTATCTCCGGCCGGCTTCGGTCATGAGTTTCTGAAGATCGCGGCCGTTACGTATTGCCAGTTCCAGGTCTTCGGCCAGCTCGTCTGGCACGTATATGGAAAACCGGCGATCCCCCTTGCGACCATACAGTGCATAGCTGGAGTGCCCCCGACCAGACGTGCAATCCTGGCAGCCCCTTCGGATGCAGGGGCTCTTCCGCAAGGATAAAGATCCAACGGCCACCGGCCAGAGATCCCGGACCGCCCCCTGAAACCAGAGCTTGACCTGCTCCGTAGTTTCTATTCGAGCCATGTGTATAGGTGCATACTAACACACATACACTCTCGATACAAGACAAACGCGTTAGGCAAAAGCGTATTGACCCGAACGGTTCCGGCGCTACGGGTGGGCGGCGGCCGCGGTGTAGGGTGGAATCGTCTCCTGCTCGATCGCATAACCGATCGCAGCATATCCCTTCAGCCTGCGCTCGTACATCCTGGCCAGCATCAGAACGTAATTGTCCACGTAATCGTAGACCTGCACAAATCGCTTGTTATCGTGGAGACGATGCAGACGGCCCACATACTGTTGCAGCGTGCCCTTCCAGGAGATCGGCATGGCCAGAAATAGCGTGTCGAGACGCGCGTCGTCAAACCCTTCTCCGATGTAACTTCCCGTCGCCAGAATCACTCGCGATTCGTTTTCCGGCACTGCGGCCAAAGCAGCCGCCAGATCCCGACGCTGCTTTTTCCCCATGCCGCCCTTCAAAACGAAGACATGCCTGGCAACGCCCGCAAGCTTGGCAGCGAAATACTGGAGATGCTCTGTCCGTCCGGTCAGAAGCAGCGGGCAACGTCCCGATTTTACGGCGCGCACGATGTCGGCTGCGATCATCTCGTTGCGCGAGGCATCGTTGACGAGTGCGGCGTAGATGTCCTGAATCGTGACGTCGGTGAGTTCCGGCGCCAGTCGAAATTCGGTGTGGCGGGGAGTCACCTTGTGCTCGAAGGGTGTGGCTTCGGTCATAGTCCGAGCACTCATGCTGAACCGCACGGGGCCACACTGCATGTAAATAATCGGATGGTGGCCATCCTTCCGCGTCGGCGTGGCGGTCAAACCGACAACATACCTGGCCTTCACCTGCCTCATCACCTGTTCGAACGTGAAAGCGGATATGTGGTGGCATTCATCGACGATCACCTGGCCGTACTCAGCCACGAAGTCCTTCACCTCGTCTTTTCGGTACAGACTTTGGATGAGGGCGACATCTACGCAACCCGTCCGGTCCATCTTCCCACCGCCGATATGCCCGATCGATTTGGCAGGTAAATCCAGGAACATCGCAAGGCGCTCCTGCCACTGATCGAGCAACTGCTGCCGGTGAACCACAACCAGAGTGTTGACCTTGCGTTTGGCGATCAGCCATGCCGCAACGGCAGTTTTTCCGAACGCCGTGGGAGCGCAGAGGATGCCTTCGTCGTGGGCGGTGATCTTCGCGACGGCTTCCTCCTGAAACGGCCGAAGCTGGCCCTGGAACACCGTTTCAATCGCCGTGCCGGCGTACCGTTCGTCCCGAACTTCGGGCCGGATCTTGTGTGCTTCGAGAAGAGCCAGGGTCTCTGTCAGGCATCCACGAGGCACAGCGATGTGCTGGGCGAATTCCTGGCCACATGCAATCACACGCGGCTTGTCATACGTCGCGAGCCGCATCGCCTGCGCCTTGTAGAACTCCGGGTTCTGAAATGCTGCCAGCCGGAGTAGCCGATTCAGTATGGCTGGTGGCAGATCCTTCTTTTCCACGTAAACAAGATTCGCGCGAACGATCTGAACAGACTTCGGCAGCGGTCCTTCGATCGGTCGCTCTCTTTGCTTGCGGGAAGGTGGCAAGGTCCACGGATCTTGTGCACTCTCATCATCGGCGACGCTCATCCGGACGCCGATGAGGTCGCCTTTGCGCTGAGCTGCAGCGACGATCTCCTCGACGGCGTCGACCGGCATTCGTCGGATCGTCGAAAGGAACTGCCACTGGTCCGGGTACGTGTGGAAGTCGGTGTCGATGAAAACGCTGTTGTCCTGCTTGCGCGGTGCCCGCTGTAACGGCAGTGCAATCAGGTTCCCGAGCCCTCCCTTGGGCATCGTGTCCTGGTTGGGGAAAAAGCGATCGTAGGAATCAAGGCCGACCTGATGCCTCCGCTCCATGGTTCGCGTGAGCAGCAAGCATCCGAGCTTGCGCGCGGTGATCGCAGGCAACGCACGCTCAAAGAAGATCCAGATGTGGCCGCCTTTTCCCGAACGAGAACGTTCCAGGACCGCGGGCACTTTCAACTCCCGGCACGTCTCCAGGAAAGCCAGGGAGTCATACTCCCACGTCGCCTTGTCGAAGTCGGCCGCGAGAAACCAGCACGTCTCGTCTGGCAGGAGGGGGTACACGCCAACGGTTTCCTTGCCCAAGAGGTGGTTCTCGATGACGGCGTCGGTTAGAGGGAGGAACCTTCGCGTCTTCTGGTCGACTTTCTTGCGATCCTCCGGGCGGCTTTTGTTGATGGCCTTCCAGTCCTTTACGACCGCCGGCATATATCCGTGCCGGCCATCAGCATTCTCCCATCGCCGAGCGTAGACATCTTCTCTCCCGCGAAACAGGCTTCGAAACAGAGCGATCCTCTGTCTGGCGCGCTCCTCCTTGTCCACCGGCGGCGCCGGCTCGACGGTTTTGGCTGGAGGTGGATTCTCTGCCGTAAGTTGCGGTATAGAAATGCTGTGAACTGCCAGAAGCCGCCGCAGGCGAGCATTCTCCTCGCGGAGACGAACATTTTCCTGCTCAGGAGGTTCGAATGGAAGAGAGTCTGAACCGTTCTCAGTCATACCGCGTTCACCGCTCTGCGCGTTGTGCCAGCACTTCTTCGACGAACTTCTGAGCACCCGCAAACACCGCGGCGACATCTGTCGGGAGCCCGCATTCCTCCGCCAGGGCGTGAAACGGGATCTGCCAATCCGCTGGCGGCGGAACCAGGCTTGCCGGCAAATCGTGTGTTCCTCTTCTCTCAAAGGTCAGACGCAAAGCTTCCATAATCCGCTGCTTGTCCAACCCACCTGATCCGATAAGAAGAGCCAGGTCCACCAAGTCCTTCACCCTGCTGTTCGCCGCGTTCCGCGGGAGCGTGTATGCATGAATCTTCTCGGCGAACTGCTGTTCGCGCGTAATCATCAGGACCCGCGACGATTCGATGCCGGCGAATCCCAACCAGTCCCGGCACACGATTGTTTCCAGGGGTCGCATAACCACGTCACCAACGCCCGCGTCCAGGTGGAATCGGGCGAAGATCCGTTCGTCCATTCGAGCTTCGACCGGATAGCGAGCCCCGCCGTACGGCGCCGCGGTCAAATCCATCACCGGCGGCCCGACCACGAACTCGAACCAGTCGCCGAGAGACACGTCGGCCGCGCTCTGCAGCATCTCCCGTACGATTTGGTTCTGGTCGCCGCTGGCCGATGCTGCCACCCTCTGCACCGTCAAGTCGATGTCTACCGTTGATCGAGCCGCCTTGAAGCGTAGCTCCAGCGCGTAGCCGCCCTTCAAAACCCAGGGCGCTGATTCTTCCCGGAACAGCCTTGCCAGCAGACGGTCGAATGATACCTGTCGGCGGAGGCGGTTGGGGTCGATCTGATCGGTCAGAGATGCCCTCTTCAGGCGTTCTTCCAAAGCCCTTCGGAATGCTCCCGCCGTCGCATATGTCCTGGGTGACGGCATTACGCAACTCGCCGCAGCGTTTCCTCCACGATCTTGCGCGCAGATCCGCTCATTTGCGTGTTCCGAATCTGTTGACGAGTGATCAGACCACGGTCAACAGCTTGCCTGAGTGCCTGGCGGATGAAGTTCCGCTCGACTGTGCCGGCCTCGATCAGGTCGAGGACCGCTCGCAGAGGGCGAGTAAGCTTATAGCCTTGTGCTGTCTGTACGTCACTCGCGGGCAGGTCGGCATAATGTAGTACGAGGATTCCAGGAATCTCGCTGTTGCGCCGGAAGTCCGTCGGAACGGTCATGTGGAGCTTCGACGGATTCAGATCCGACAGGTCGTAAAGACTGAGCGCCGTGTGGTGGCTGTATACGCCCTCGACTTCCTCATTCCGGTTCCGGGACCACAGCGCCCAAAGTACGAGTTCGGGCCTATCAGTTGTCGGAAACAGGGCGAGCCGGTAGATACCGCGGTGCTCACGGATCCAGTTCCCGACCTGGACGTGGTACGGATGGGTGTTTTCGGCGAATCCGGCAGCCTTGGCCTGCTTCGTGGTGAAGAAGCCCTGCTGCTGCTCGGCGATCTCAAAGAGCCGCCGCGATGCTTCGCGGTGAGACTGGGCCATAACACAATACTACAACTTTCTTGGCACTCCATCAACCGGTCATGCGTGAGGGCCTGCCTCGGGCTGGACTGCAGTTCCGGCGAGGATATGCTTTCGGCACCCGCGCAGGAGGACATGGCCGCAACCACAGATCAACAACCTGCAGGCGATTGGGCGGCAAGGTTATGGTTTAAGACCGGCAAGGATATGCTTTAAACCACAAAATGCTCGTTCCGTGTGGCGCAGACGATCGTATTTTTGTCGTCTGCGATGGCGGCCCGGCCCCGCTCCATCACTGTGACCGCTATTCGCACCTGAGCGCTTCGTTCGGATCGATGCGCGTGGCTCGCCGCGCCGGCAGATAATTTGCCGCCAGCGCCACTGCCGCCAGAAAAATCGACGCGCCGGCGAACACCAGCGGATCGGTCGCGCTCACGTGCACCAGCAGACTCGATGCGAGCCGCGTCACCGCCAGCGCCGCCACCATGCCCAGCGCCACTCCAACCAGCGTCAGGCGCATGCCCCGCCGAACTACCAGCGCGAACACGTCAGCGGGCCGCGCGCCCAGCGCCATGCGCAGCCCGATTTCCCGCGTGCGCTGCGCCACCGAGTATGCCGTGACGCTGTAGAGCCCGGTAGCTGACAGCACCAGCGCGACGATTCCCAGCACGCCCAGCATCACCGCCGCCGTCTTCTGCCCGAACAACGACGCGCCTATGGATTCGGTGAGCGGCATGGCGTCGAAGATGCCGATCGCGGGGTCGATGGCGCGAGCGGCGTTGCGTTCATCGGCCACCGCCTGCTCCGGATCGCCTGTTGTGCGGACAAACACGTTCACCCACGGGCTTCCGTACGCCTGACGCGACGGCGCGTAGAAGTACTTCGTCGCCGGCTCGTTCGGCGTCACGTATTTGCTGTCTCTGACCACCCCGGCGATGGTGAACCAACGGTTCCATGCGCGCACCCTGCGGCCGACGGCAGTGCGGTCGCCGTAGAAGTGCCGCGCGAACGTCCGATTCACGACGATCACCGGCGGCCCGTTCTCGTCATCGTGCTCGCTGAAGGACCGGCCCTCGACAACGGGAATCCTCATCAGCTCGAGATAGCCGGGGCTCACCACGTTGCGCATGATCTTCATGCTTTCCTTCGCCGCCGGGACATACCCTTCCACCTGCACGTCGTCCCATGGATTGCCGGTGAACCACAGCGGAACCACGTCCGCCCAGCCGACGCTGACGATGCCGGGCTGGGCGGAAAGCCGATCGCGCAACCGCTCGCAGAATCGTGTGCGCTCAGTTGGCGCGTAACCGGCGGCGGCGAGTTCCAGACGCGAAACCAGCACATTCCCGGGATCGAAGCCGGGGTTGATCCGCCGTGCCATCTGGAAGCTTCTGGCGAACAGGCCCGTCCCGATGATGGCCATCAGCGCCAGCGCCATCTCGCAGATCACCAGCACGCCGCGAGTGCGCTCGGAGCGCCTGCCCGCCACCCCGCTCCGCCCGCCCTCTTTCAACGTTTCGTTCAGTCCGGCGCGGCCGCTTTGCAGCGCCGGGGCGATCCCCGAGATCAGACACGCCGCGGCGCAAAGCAGAATATTGAAGCCGAGGATCTCGCTGTTCAGAGGAATGTCCAGTGACACGGGGACAACGGCTCCGCGTGGCATCAGATATCCCAGGGACTGGCTCATCCACATCGCCAGCGGCACGCCCGCCAGCACCCCCAGGACCGCAAGGATCAGGGTTTCGCTGAAGAGCTGCCGGGCCAGACGTCCGCGGCCCGCTCCCATGGCCAGGCGCACGCTGAACTCCTTCTGCCGCGCCATCGACCGCGCCAGCAGCAGACTCGACACGTTGGCGCAGACAATCAGGAACACCAGCCCGCACACCGTCATCAGAATGGTCAGCGGACCCGCCATCATCACCTGGCCGCCGAAATGGCCTTTGCGGACAGGCAGCAGCGTGGCGCTGATGCCGGCGTTCTCGCGTGGGTTCAGCCGCGCGATCTGGCGCGCCAGAGCCGAACATTCCGCGCGAGCCTGCGCCAGACTCACGCCGGGCTTCATCCGCGCCGTCCCCATGAAATAGCGCGATCCCCGCTCCTCGAGGGCCCCATGGCCGAAGATGCCGAACCGCGTTCCCATGGTGATCGGGGCCCAGATGGAGAGCGTCAAACCGGGCATGCTGCTGCGGAAAGCCGCCGGCGCGACGCCGATGATGGTCAGCCGCTGCCGGTTCAATATTACAGTCGAGCCGATAATTCGCGGGTCGCCATAGTAGCGCGTCTTCCAGAGGCCATTGCCAATCACCGCAACGGCGCACGCGTCCTCACGATCGCCGCACTCCTGCTCGGAAAACATTCTGCCCAGCGCCGGCTCCACGCCCAGAACCGAGAAGTAGTTCGTTGAGACCAGTTCGGCCCAGATCCGGCCTGCATGATCGCCTTCGCCGATGGTCATCGTCGAAGGCGTGGATGCCGCGAGACCCGAGAGCAGTTGCAGGTGATCGCGGTAATCGCGAATGTCCGGCCAGGAACTCGGGAGCGCTCCGCCGTCGGGCCCTGTCGTCTCGAAAACTGCCAGTTCCTCGCCCCTCGCGGCGCCCGGAATGGGCCGCAGCAGCATCATGTCCACCCAGCTGAACACGGTCGTGTTGACGGCGATGCCGATGGCCAGCGTGAGCACAGCCACCGCGGTGAAGCCCGGATTTCGCAGGGCCATGCGCAGACCGTAGCGGAGATCCTGCACGATAGTGGACAGTACGCCTCTCATACCGGAATCACTCGTCCCTCAGCGTGCGCATCGGATCGATTAAAGATGCGCGCCTTGCCGGGACCCAGGTCGCCAGCGCCGTGACCATTAAAAGAAGGACAGGAAGCGCGCCGAGTACCACGGCATCGACGGCGGCGAACCTGACCAGGGAGAAGACTGCCGTAGCCATCCGGCAGGCAAAAACGCTCAGCACCATGCCCACCGCAACTCCGGACACGCCGAGTTCGATCCCCTGCCGGAGCACCATCCGTACCACTTGCCGCCGGTCCGCCCCGATGGCCATGCGGATGCCGATCTCGCGCGTGCGGCGGCTCACCGAATACGCCACCAGACCGTACAGACCCACAACCGCCAGGATCAATCCCATCAGGCCCATAGCCCCCACCACCTGGACCATGACGCCCGACGTCTTCACGCCCCGCTGGATATAGAGGTCGTGCATGGTGCGAACGTCGAACACAGGCATGTCGGGGTCCAGACTGCGCACCACGTCGCGCAGCACGGGCGCGAGGGTCGCGGCATCGGGCGAGTTCGATTCCATCACCAGCGCCATCTGGGTGCGCGGGTGCTGCCGGAAGGGCAGATAGACGAAATCCATGGGAGGCTCCGCGATCCACGTGTACTTCGTTTGTTTCGCGATGCCCACGATCTGGATCACCGGGCCGGTGGATGTGCCCACGTGGAACCGTTTGCCAAGAGCGTCGCCTTTCGGCCAGAAATGCCGCGCCATCTGCTCGTTCACAACGGCTACCAGCGGCTTATCGGCGCTATCGGACTCGAGGATGCCACGGCCGGCCTGAATCGGGATGCCCAGGGTGTTGAAGTAGCCATCGCTGACGTAAGAACCAAGACCTGGGCGTGCATTCTTCCCACGGGGCATGTCAAAGCCGTCCACGGCGATTTCGACATTGTCGATTCCGGCCAGCGGGACCTGGGAGACCAGGGCTGCCGATCGAACGCCGGCCGCGCCGCGCGCTCTCCGCAACAGATCGTCATAGAACCGTTGCGTCTGCGGTTCGTTGTAGTGAACCAGTTGCGTGTCGAAGCTGGTCAGGAACAAATGGTCGATGCGGTAACCGGGGCCCTGATTGAATTCCGCGCGGAAACCCTGCACCAGCGCAGCCGCCACTGCCAGCAGTACGAGGGAGAGCGCTACCTGGCCGGACACGATGGCGTTACGGCCCCACATCCGCCGCTTGCCTTCGCTGTCCGCGTCGGCCGCTTTCAGAGCCGGAACCAGGTCCGGACGCGATATGCGAAAGGCCGGCGCAAGGCCGAACAGCAGCGTGCTCATCACCGAGACGATCAGCGTGAACAGAAAGACGCGGTGATCCACGCCGATGTCGAACACCACCGGGATGTCGCTGGGAATGGGGGTACGGCGCCAGAAATCCGCCACGACGTCGGCCACTCCCAGGGCGCCCACTCCCCCGGCAATGGCGACGAGCAGGTTCTCGAGCAGAAGCTGGCGGATCAGCGATCCGCGGCCGGCGCCGAGGGCCAGCCGCACCGCGATCTCGCGCGATCGGGCGCGAGCCCGGCTCAGCAGGAGACCGGCAACGTTGGCGCACGCCACAATCAGGACGCAGATTCCCAGCACGGCCAGCATCACGATCATGGGGACGACAACCTCGTTCCCCTGCTCAATGCGGAACTGCAGTTCTGTTTCCGCCTTAAGGAGTTGGTCTGCGCTCTGCTGCTTGTGCAGCTTCTGCAGACCAGGCGCGAGTGCCTCGACATCCGCCTTCGCCTGCTCCAGGCTGACACCTGGCTTCAAACGGCCCTTTACGAACAGTGCGCCGGTCTCGCGGTTCTCGAGAAGGTTCTTCATTCCCATGCGCGGCGCCATAGCCAGCGGAACGAACATGGTGGGTCGCATGACGAGATCGAGGCCCGTGAAGTGTTCGGGCGCCACACCGATCACCGTGAACGAGATGCCGTTCAGACGGATGCTGGAGCCGAGAACGGAGGGGCTGGCGTTATACTGGCTCACCCAGAAATCGTGGCCGAGCACCACTACTGCATCGCGCCCCTCCGCCCGATCCTCATCGGAACGGAAGGCGCGGCCGAGCGCCGGCTGCACTCCCAGCACGCGAAAGAAGTTGCCGGAGACGAAATACCCGAACTTCATGCGCGGCTGGGTACGGGACCCGGGGCTGAAACCGAACCTGGCGTAAGAAGCAGCCGCCAACCCGTCGAATGAGCGGTTGTGATCGCGCAGGTCGGCGTAGTCCGGGTAGGAAATGGTTGTGTTGATGCCAAATGGCGCCGACTTGACGGTGTTGATGGCGATGACCCGATCGGGTTCGGAGATCGACAGAGGCCGCAGCAGCATCGCATCGGCGAAGCTGAACATGGCCGACGTCGCGCCAATACCGATAGCCATCGAACAGATGGCCACAGCCGTGAAGCCGGGTTCTTTTCGCAGTACCCGAAAGGCGTGTCTGACGGAGGCGAGCATGGAGCTTTCCCGTCTGTCTGAGGCTGCAATCAGTATACCAAGGGTATAATGATTACATTTTCAATGGAATCATAGCCTTGGGGATTTCGGGGCGCCGCACGGGCTGTCCGTTGGTGGGATTGGCGATTCGACGGCGCACACAGACGCGGAGAATTGCTCGTTACGGGGCCTGATCTGAGGCACAATAGAAGAAGATGTCACACACGCACTTCATGCGCATCCGCGAGGCAAAGGCCAACGTGAGCAGCGATCGCGTGGCATGCCGATTCCACCCCGAACAGGCTCTGGTGGTGAACGAACGGGCTGAGGAACCCGACGGGCGAAAGATCGTGGTGCACTGCCCGATCTGTATGCAGTTGGCCCACTCGCACGAAGAGCGCGAGCGGTGCAGCATGACGCTCGCCACGGAGCTGCATTCCACCGGGCGACCCGACCGGATGGCGCGCGCAGTCTCCTGAACTGTCCCGCTGCCTACGCGTATTCGATCCGGTCTACTGACACTCGAAGCCATTCGAAATCTCCCTGCGGCAGCCCCCACGTCACGGCGATCCGATGGGGTATCAGGACACCATTGGCCTCGCGATAGTCATCGCACCGGCCGAACCACGGGGTGAGTTCGAATCGTTTGCCAACAGTCCGGTAGCGTCTGCTTTCGAGACCGCACGCCAGCCCATCGTCACCGAACATCACCGCGCAGGACGCTTCAATCTCATTCACCCGCATGGACGCGCGCGCCGAGCGTTCATCGCGGGGCTGCCAGGTGATGCAGGATGAGAGCCAGTACGCTGGGAACCAGATGACTTCCGCCAGGAAACGAAGCAACTCCGCGGAATCGGTCTCCGGGCCGGACGCCTTGCCCAGTGGAACTTTCCCCCAGGCGCGGATCGCCAGACTGCCTCGGCCGTCGAGGAACTGGTCTGTTGCGGCAACGCGCATCAACAGATTCGCCTGGATCGCGCCACGCCAGATGAAACCCGGAGGGTCGAGCGAATACCATTGTTCGGCTTTCAGCTCGATCCAGCGCTTGCCGGGAGCGGTGAGCATCTCGCCGGACTGGAGCAGGTGGACGGTGCGGGGCCGCCGCTTTCCCTCGACGCGCGCAGCAGAGAGATAGCGGGCAACCGGGGGCGGCAAAGCGGCGAACTCAGCGGCGGAGATCGGAACCTCGGGCGCGGGACGGGCATTCCCGAGGAGACGCAGAACCCCGCTGGTCACGGTCGCCGGCTCGGAATCGGCGAGCCCTCTCTCATCTCGTCCGTCGCGCGCTTCACCACCTTATCGCCGGGCCTGAGATTCCCGATCACCTCCACCAGGTCGCCATCGGTCGCGCCCTTTTTCACATCCACCCACTCGGCGCGTCCACCATCGTCGCGAATCACGAATGTGCGTTCGGTGGTGGTGACCACGCTCGATTTCGGCACGAGGAGCGATGGCCGCGCGCGGCGAATCGGCCACTTCACCGATGGGTACATGCCCGGCGCCAGCGAGCCATCGCGATTCATGACGTCCAGCTCGACATTCATGGTCCGCGTCTTCTGGTCAAGCGCATGAGAAACGCGCGCGATCGTTCCTGAATACGTTCGTCCGGGCCAGGCCGGCACGATGAACTGGACGCTGGCTCCGCTGGCAATGCCACTGACGTCCTCTTCCGGTACGGGGACCACCAGCCGAAGATGCGATACCTGCTGGATCACCAGAAGCGGGACATCGTTTCCCGGACCCACCAGTGCGCCCGGGTGAACCAGCCGGTCGGTTACCATGCCGCTGAACGGCGCCGTGATCTTCAGATAACCCTGCAGATCTTTGAGCGCACGGACCGCCGCTTCCGCTGCTTTGCTCGCCTGCACGCGAGAGTTCAGCACGGCCTGAGCGGCCTCGGCTTGCTTTTGCGCCTGGACGAGCTCGTTGCCGGCAACGGCTCCTGGCGTTTCGGCGGCCGTCTTCGTGCGCTCGTAAGTGCTTTCGGATGCCGCGAGCTGAGCTTCCGCCTGCAGGCGTTCTGCTTCGGCTGCCTGTACCTTCGACTCGGCTTCAGCGATCTGAGCGGCCATTTCGGGAGCGCTGAGTTCCACCAGCAGCTCGCCCTCTTTGACAGCGCTGCCGCGGTCCACCAGAACGCGATCGACGTAGCCGGCGACCTTTGCGTGCAGAGAGACGGTGAGGAACGGGAGAAAGTCGCCCGGCAGTTCAACTGTTCGCGAGAGAGATTTGGAGACAACCGGAACAAGGTCGACGCTCTGCGCCCAGCCCGGCGCCGCGAACAATGCCAGGACTAAGAACGCAGGCCGAAGGCCTACTCTACTTTGCGTCATAGTATCGACTCCCCGGATCCATCGGATTGAGCGACGGCGAGGCCGCCGATGCCTTCCCCTGCAGGATGGCGTAGATGGACGGAAGGATGGTCAGAGTAGCGAAGGTGGACACGATCAGGCCGCCGATCACGGCTCTCCCCAGCGGAGCCGACTGCGATCCGCCCTCGCCGAATCCGATGGCCATGGGCGTCATGCCGAGAATCATCGCCATGGCGGTCATCAGAACCGCGCGCAACCGGCTGGCCGCGCCCTCGCGAGCCGCATCCATCAGCGGCCGGTTCTCGTGGCGGAAACGCTCCGCGAAGGTGACCAGAAGAATCGAGTTGGCGACGGCAATGCCGACAGCCATGATCGCGCCCATGAACGACTGAATGTTGAGCGTCGTGCCGGTGATCCACAACATCAGCAGAACTCCGCAAAGCACCGCGGGAACAGTCAGCACGATGGCCATCGCCAGCCGCACCGACTGGAAATTCGCAGTGAGCAGGAGAAAGATAACCAGCACCGCGAGCAGCAGGCCTGTCCGCAAACCGGAGATGGTCTGCAGCAACGCCGGAATCTCGCCCTTCATGACGATCTTCGACCCTTTGGGCGGCGTCCCCGCGCCGGCCATCGCCTGATCCAGTTTCTCGGCCGCCTCGCCCAGCGCGATTCCGTGAATGTTGGCGGTGAGGCTCACAATATGCTGTCCGTTGTAGCGCTCGATGAGTCCCGGCATGGTCCCCAGTTTCAGGGCTGCGAGATCGTCGAGCTGCACATCGGGGTGATCGATTCGCGAGACCGGTAGACTGCCCACCGCCTCGACGCTCTGGATTCGATTCTGCGGCAACTCCACCTGAATCTGAAACGCGTTGCCGGAGTTCGGATCGCGCCAGTAGTTCGGATCCGTGAACCGCGATGAGGAGGTGGCCGGCACCACCGAATGGACCACGTCCGACATGGTCAGCCCGAACTGGCCGGCGCGGTCGCGATCGATGCTGATGTCCAGCGTCGGGTAATTGTATTCCTGGGCGAACTGCAGATCGCGCAGGAAGCCGAGCCGCGCCAGTTGCGAGCGGACCTTCTGCGCATAGCCATAGTCGTTCGCCAGACTCGGCCCCTGTACCGCCACTTCCACCGGAGTGGGCGAGCCGAAACTCATTACCTGCGAGACGATGTCGGCGGCTTCAAAGGACACGCTACAGTCCGGCAGCTCTCGTTCAAGGCTCGCTCTGATCTTCTCGCGCAGGGCTTCGCCGCGCGGCGCATCCGGTTTCAGGGCCACCTGGATGATCGCCTCCTGAGGTCCGCTGGTGAACAGGTGAATCAGGTCCACCGGATAGCTGGATGGCACCACGCCCATGAAGTCGCTGGTGATCTGGACGTTATCGGCGCCCGCGTCCTTCCGGATGATGCCGAGAGCATGGAGGACAATGCGTTCGGTCTCTTCGATCCGCGTGCCCGCCGGCGCTCGCAGGCGAAGCCGCAGCAGCGGAGCGTTGGCATCGGGAAACAGCTCGGTCCCAATCGTCGGCAGCAGCAACGCGATCAGCGCGATCGACACTGCAAGGTAACCGAGGACCAACGGCCAGCGGAACCGCAGAACCCGGTCGAGGTAGCGTTCGTAGAACGATCGGAGCCTGCCGAACAGGCCCTCGTGTTCCTCGCCGCGATGCGCCTCGCGCATGAGCCACGTGGAGAATACCGGCACCAGACTGCTGGAGAGCAGGTACGACGCGATCATGGAAAATGCGACGGCCAGCGACAGCGGCACGAACAGTTGACGTCCCACGCCGATCATGAAGAACGAAGGAACGAACACGGCGAGGATGCAGAACATGGAGAGCAGGCGGGCGATTGCGGTGTTGCTTGCCGCCTCCATCACGGCCCGCGCGTGAGAGACTCCCGCCACCATGTGCGTGTGCGTGTTCTCGATGGATACGGTGGCTTCGTCCACCAGAACGCCGACCGCGAGCGCCAGCCCCCCGAGCGTCATGATGTTAATCGTTTGGCCCGTCGCCCACAGCAGGATCACGGCGGCCAGCAGCGCGAACGGGATGTTCAGAATGACAATCAGCGCGCTGCGCCAGTCGCGCAGGAACAGTAACACCATCAGACCTGTGAGCACCGCGCCGAGTAAGCCTTCGACGATCAACCCGCGAAGAGAGTTAGTGACGAAGGGCGACTGATCGAACTGAAGGCTTACGCCCACGTCGTTGGGAACCACTTTTTTGAAGTCCGGGATCGCCGCTTTCACCTCGTCGATGACGGCGAGCGTCGAGGCATCCGCGCGTTTGGTGACGGGGATATACACGGTCCTCTTACCGTTCACATGCGCGTAGGCGGTGATGATGTCCGTGCCGGCGTCGATGGTTCCGATGTCGCGGAGGTAGACAGTTGGGCCGGAAACGGGCCGGATGGGCGTGCTCAGCAGCTCCGACAGATTTCCCCCGAGCGCGGCGTTTGTCCTGGCGAAGCGCTCTATCTTTCCGGTCCACATGTTGCCGGAGGGCATCACCAGACTGGCTTTGTTCACCGCCGCGATGGCCTCCGCCGGCGAGATCTGATGTTGCAGCAGCTTGTCCGGGTCGAGCGTGATGACGATGGTTTTCTGGTTTCCCCCGAAGGGCGGTGGGGCGGAAACCCCGGGGAGCGTCGCGAACAACGGGCGCACGCTGTTGAGCGCGAAATCCTGCAGCTCACCCTGGGTGCGAGTGGCGCTGCTGAAAACCAGTTGGCCGACGGCGACGCTCCCGGCGTCGAATCGCGTTATGAACGGGGGCACGGTCCCGGGCGGCATGAATGCACGGGCGCGGTTCACATAGCCCACCGTCTCCGCCATCGCCTGGGCCATGTCGGCCCCCTCATGAAACACCAGCTTCATGAGAGCGGCGCCCTGAATACTCTTACTCTCCACGCGACTGATTCCCGTGATGTACAGGAAGTGATACTCGTAGTAGTAAGTCAGGTAGCCTTCCATCTGCGCCGGGTCCATGCCGCCGTAAGGTTGCGCAACATAGATAGCGGGTTCGCCGACTTTAGGGAAGATATCCACCGGCATCCGCAGGACCGCGAGGAACGCAAACAGCGCGATCGCGACCAGTGCCACCACGACCGTAATCGGGCGGCTCAGAGCGGCCAGGACGAGTTTCATTGAGTGGCCTCGGCAAGAAACGGCTGAATGTCTCCAGCCGCGATAGCCACTCCCAGCAGAGCGCGCCATACGCCCAACCGGGCCAGCGCGTCGTCGATCTCGGCCTGTGTGAGCAGGCGCTGCGCCTCGGCCAGTTCATCGATGTTGCCGAGCCCGGATCGATAACGGGCGGTCGCCTGATCGGTGGCCGCTCGCGCCGCTCGCACCTCGGTTGGAGTGTTGGCGGCAACGTTCCGTGCGCCCTGGAGCGTCGCCACCGCGGCGTTCCATTGCGCCTTCAAATCCGTCGCGATCTGCTGATACCTCGCGGTCTCGGCGCGAATAGTCGCTGCCTGGCCGGCCTCCTGTGCGCGGATGGATGCGATATCCATCACCGGGAACGTCACCGTGAAGCCGAGCGCATAGTTCTGCGTGTTCGGCGCGAGCCCATTGAGACCGCCCAGGAGCCGTCCGTCCGTTTCGGCGCCGGTGCCGCGGGCGTACGCGGAGCCCTGCAGATAGAACCGCGGGAAATACGATCGCTCCAGGACTCTGAGCCGCGCCTGCAACTGCTCCACCACGGCGTTCTGTTCCACCGCGATCGGATTCACGGCGGCGTCGAGTGGCGCGACAGGCGCCGCGGGCGGCAATTCGAGCAACCTCGGCGCGGTGGTTCCGATGAGCGCCGGGTCCTGCCCCACGAAGCGCGAGAGATTTGCGCGCGCAACCTCGACGGCCTGCTGAGCCTGAATTACCTGCGTTTGCGCGGCGGCAAGCTCGGCCTCCGCTCGCGACTGGTCGGCGCCCGGACGCAACTGCGCGTTGACCAGTGCGTTGGTGGTGCGCGCGATGATCTGCGCCCGGTCCACCCCGGCCTGCGCCGCTCGTACCGTTTCCTGAGCGGCCACCACCGTCATGAAGGAATCCGCCGCGCCGACCGCCACGTCATACTGTGTGCGCCTGAGCGCTGCCTCCGACCGTGTCCGCCCGGCAGTCGCCGCGCGAACGCTCGCTGCTCTCGCGCCGAAATCAAACGGCTCCCACGTGACCAGCGTCCCGGCGGCGCTGCCCCACGCGGTTCCGAAATTATTGGTCCCCAGCACGGGACCTGACATGGACGGAATAACGGATTGAGGCAAGAGCAGGCCGAACACGTTGTTGCGAGTCGCGCGGTTCGCCTGGGCGAGAAGGTCGATGCGCGGCAGATAAGCAGTGCGGGCGAGTTGGATACCCGCCGCTGCCGCATTGATCTCTTCCTCGGAGACACGAACGGCGGGATAGTTTCGCAACGCCGCTTCCACCGCCTGCGCGATGGTCATCGGCGCCGGCTGCTGACCCGCCACCGCAATGGCCGCCGCCAGAATCAATGCCGCGTGCCTCACGATTGCTCCTCGATGAGTTCTCGGAACAGCTCGCGCACTTTGCCCTTCGCGGCGTTTAATGCTTTCCGCCCCACGGAGGTGGCCCGGTACACTTTCCGGAGCGACTTGCCGTTGCGCTGCTCGGTAGCGCGCAGGTAGCCCTTCTTTTCGAGACCGTGCAGCAGTGGGTACAAGCTTCCCGGACTGATCCTGTACCCGTGCCGGGCGAGTTCTTCGATCATGCCCAGGCCGAAGATGGGTTCTTCACTGGCGTGATGCAACACGTGCAGCCGGATCAGGCCCGAGTACAGATCCCGGTCCGCGTGTTTAACGATCTTCGTTTTCGATACCAGATTACGAATGGTAGCATGAAGGCGGGGAGAGCGCGGGTTGCGATGACATTACGAGATTGGCTTTTCGCTTCCACAGCGCCCCGGGCAACCCTGCTGATCCGCGTCGTGATCGGATGGGTGTTCCTTTCCGAGGGCGTTCAGAAATTCCTGTTTCCGGCAAGCCTCGGCGTGGGACGCTTCGCAAAAATCGGAATACCCGATCCAGCTTTTACAGCGCCGTTCGTGGGCGTCGTCGAGATCGTATTCAGCGCTTTGATCATCCTGGGATTCGCGACTCGGCTGTCCGCGATCCCGCTTCTGATCGACATCTCGGTGGCCATTGTGACCACGAAAATCCCGATGCTGCTCGATAAAGGCTTTTGGCCGGCGGCGCACGAAGCCCGAACCGATTTGTGCATGCTCTTCGGGCTGGCGTTCCTGCTCCTGGTTGGCGGCGGCCCGCTGTCCGTGGATTCACGTCTGAATGGCTCGCGGTGATCTCTATGTATGGCCGATCAGACCGGGGGGCCCCGGACCGTTGAATGCGGAGCCCGCGGGTTTGTCGTCAGCCTTCCTGCCCCACGTCCAGTAGAGTCCGAGGTATTCGTAGTTCTCCGACTGCCCGATGGCTGTGTGGCCGTAACAGAACAGCAGCTGAAAGCCGGGATCGCGGAACTTGTAATAGCCGCCGATGTCGATCAGCGTCGCCGGCCTGGTCTGCGGCGTCGCAATTCCCTCCGGTCCGTGATAGAACAGCTCGGCTCCGAGCGTCAGTTTCTTTCCCAGATCCCGCTGTACCAGCCAACCCGCAAACGGAAAATTCCGATAGCCTGGCGCCTTGATCAACGTCACTCCGGCGCCGCCGTACGTGGTCCACGGGCCGAAACTCTTCTGTATCCAGATCGGAACCTTGTACCAGGTGCGGCCGACGCCCAGGCCTCTCGCGGCATTGCCGGTGGGCATCTCGAACATAGTGAACGTGCCGATCATCGGCCGGTGCTTCGTTTCCTGCACGAAGCGATACTTGATCCCGAGCTCCATGTCTCCGAGGCCGAACGCTCGCGGACCGTTCGAGGGGAAGATTGTCGCGGCCGGAAGGATGACGTGAAGGTGGACATTGGGCAGTGCGCCCCAGTTGAATTCCAGCGCGGGCCCGAACGTGTCGGTTTCTATGGGCGTGCCGTCGGCGGTAGCGAAGGTGTAGAACTCGTAATTCCGAAAATCGATGGGCTCCGGATCGTCCGTCTGGAACGGGGGACCCGCGATCGCGGAGCAGAGGGAAAGCAGAACGGCAATCAACCAAACCGTTAACTTACGGTCGCTCGACATGGCCCTTTGATGGCCGCAATCAGGGGATGAAAATACCTTTTCAGGGGAGCCCGCGAATCTTTGGCTCCGTGGGGCAGACGATCGGTTTATGTCGTCTGCCTGTTCGAGTGCCCGGGCAAGGGCAGACGACAAAACCCGATCGTCTGCCCCACGGGGAGGCGAAACTACATTTTCAGGGGAGCGGTTGCACGGCGCTGGAAATTCTGTCATTCGTCCTGGCCCTTCACTGCAATAGCCCCATGCGCGAGCGCCCACTCCAGGAATCCTGGCGGAGCGTTTCTCACCCCATAGACGTTCGCCGAGTCGATTGCGCGAATTTCCTGCCAGTGCGCGCCGCGCCAGTCGGTCTTGCGCAGGTCGGCGTTCTTCAGGTCGGCCGCCGGCGAGACTCGCACCCACCAGATCGGCGTCATCCATGTCCGCCTGCCGCAGATCGGCCTTCTCCAGATCGCCGCGCCGGAAGTTAGCGGATTTCAGGCTGGCGTATTCCAGGTTGTCGCCTTCGAGCACGCAGTCGCGCAGGTCGGCGGCTTCCAGATTCGCGCGCAACAGATTCGCATGCCGTAGCCGGATGCCCTGCAGAAACGCGCCGGACGCGTCCACGCCCACCAGCGGCACGCCGTCCGCGTTCAGTTCCTGCAGCGCGTCAATTCTTCCGCCGCTGCCGCCCTTGCCCTGGGCGGTGTTGATCACCTGCCATGCCTGGTAGTGCTTTTGCTTCTTCCTGTCCGGCGCCTCCGTCCAGTAAGAGATCACCGCGACCAGCACCGACAGAGTTCCGAGATACTCCAGCACCTCGAGAAATGCCCAGCGGCTCAGTATATATGCCCACCACTGGAAGAACCACTCCAGCGCATGAAACGGCACGCTCCAGCGCGGGACGGTATGTATGTACGCCGACCAGGCCGCAGGACGTTTTCGGGCATCGCGGACCAGCATGGCAGTCTCCGTACAGCTTAGTAGAGCAGGCTTTCAGCCTGCACTGATCGGGTAGGAGGAGCCTCACGGCCCCGTCCTCCCACACCACCGTACGTACTTGGCGTATACGGCGGTTTCGTTTAATGTTGTAACGACGCATATCGCGAGAGCAGGGAGACGAGTCCCTGAGATGAGAACCAGTCCGTCGACATGGCCCGATGAACCGGCGGGGAGCAGGCCAAACGCCACGGCCCTTTCCCTGAACCGGCGATACGAGCGGCCGAGGACGCGGACAGCCCCAGTTTACGGAGGAAAGCTCCGATGGACCGGCCGCGTTTGCGTTGTTTGAGGCGATAGCAGCGCAGCTTGCGCCGAATCCACTCGTCCATGCACTGAAGTTCGAACCGACAAGCCGCGTAGCGGTAGTAGTTGATCCAGCCAGTGGTGAAGCGGTTGAGTTCGACGATCACTTGCGCAAAACTGACGCCCCGATTGCGACGGGTGATCTGCCGGATTCTCTCCTTCGCGCGTTTCACGCTCTTGGGAGAGATGCCGAGTTTTCCGTTCAACAGCAGCCGATGGCCAAGGAACTTGCGTTCCCCGACCGGAGCGACGGCGCTCTTGTCACGGTTCACCCGGAGTTTGAGTTTCCCTTCCAGAAACCCGACGACCGATTCCATCACCCGCTGCCCCGCGGCCAGCGATCGCACGTAGATATTGCAGTCGTCGGCGTAGCGGCAGAAGCGATGTCCCCGGCTGTCCAGTAACTGGTCGAGATCATCCAGCAGGATGTTGGCCAATAGTGGGGAGAGCGGTCCCCCTTGTGGCGTTCCCTCCTCGCGGGCTACGCACACCCCATCCTGCATCAGACCGGCCTGTAGGAAGCGCCGGAGGATGAGGAGCAGGTGTTTGTCGCCGATCCTGCGCGCGATTCGGGACATGAGAATATCGTGATTGACCCGGTCGAAGAACTTCTCCAGATCAAGATCGACGACAAACTCGCGCCCCTCCTGCGCTACGTATTTCCGCGCCTGTTCCAGAGCCATATGCGGGCTCCGGTGCGGACGGAATCCGTAGCTGGAGTTGGAAAAGGTGGGATCGAAAATCGGATTCAGCACCTGCAGGATCATCTGTTGTACCAGACGATCCACAGCGGCTGGGATTCCTAACTGGCGCTGGCCTCCGTCCGGCTTCGGTATCTGCACTCCCCGTACTGGTTGCGGCCGGTAGGTCCCGTCCAGCAGGGAAGCCGTCAGCGCCCTTTGATTGTTCCGAAGCCAGTCGGCCAGTTCGTGAACGGTCATACCGTCCACGCCCGGCTTACCCTTATTGGAACGAACCCGCCGATACGCACGAACCACGTTCTTCGGGTCGCAAATCTGCTCCATCAAACTGCTCGTCAAGGCTCGTTGTTGGTCGAATGCCGTGAACGTTTGCTGCTGCCCCGGCGTGGCAGGGTCGGTTCCGCCGACCCCGCCTGCGCCCTGGCGCTCCTTGTCTTTCTGCTGCCCTGCGTCCATCGAAGTCTTCCATCTGCTCCTTGCATTAAAGATTCGGCCCTTCATCCGGTTGGATTACTATGGCTTCTGCTGACTTCTCGCTCCTGTCCCGTCCGGTTGCCCGTGCGGTAGTCCGTGTGTGCGGACCAGAACGGAGATCTCTCGAGGTAAGACATGCCTTCTTCTCCCGGAGGCGTCGGATCTACCCCACAGCGTTCCGAATGACATTCGGGCATCCCCATCCCTGGCTGGGTTACCCACGCTGCGATGGCCTCACATCCGCTTCCTGTACGTCGCCTCCGGGATTTCGTCATCGGCTTTCTTCAGATCCCGCCTCGCGGCGAGCACCCTTGCTTAGACGGATGGTTCCGGTCAATCACGGTCCATAGGGGACTTGCACCCCCTGAATGCACATCACTACTCGACACACCAGGCCGGGGGGCCTGCCCCACAAAAGGGACTTCGACTCAGTTCGCCGTCGAAAACTATATGGCATTACGCTTCAGCGTGCTGGTGCGAGCTTCAGCTCGCGCTCTCCTGACCGTGGGCTGAAGCCCACAGCGGCACGCTGAAGCGTGCGCCACTTCCTACCAGGGCCAGATGCCGATGCCGCGGCCCTGACGGTCCTTCACGCTGGGCATCGGTCCGGGACCATTGCCCGCGCTCGCGCCGCCGGCGTAGGCCTTGCTGAAGTCGATCTCGCTCTCGTCGAAGCGGAGCTGCCGGTCGAGCACCATCTCCACCGTGGTGCCGCGCGCGAGCACAGCGTCCGGTCCGCGGGTCAACAGAACCGCCGCAAGTCCGGCTGCGGCGCCGGCCCCGGCTCCGATCAGGCCGCCCATTCCCGCGCGTCCGGCGCCAAGGCCTCCGGCCATCGCGCCAACCGAAGCGCCGGTCACCGTAGTGCTGGCTATGGTACGCGCATCGCCGGCTTTGTCACCTTCGCTCTTGACGGTGCCTTCCTTGTCCATCGACTCGCTGGCTCGGCCATCCAGATTGCTGATGCGTGCCCGGAAATCGCGCGTTACGCCGTTCGGCAGCGTCAGCGAATCGAAGCGCACGTAGAACTCGCCGCGGCCCTTGACGCGTCCCGGCCTCTTGATCCGGGTCACGGTGCCGGCCACGTAGCTTCCCACCGGGATAACCACACGGCCGTGATCCACCACGGGAAACACAGTCTCGAGATAAACGCGGTCGCCTTCCGTCGAGTTTTTCGTGTTGATGCTGTTAATCATGCTCAGCGGAACTTTTGTGCCTGGATCGACGAAATACGCTTTGCCGTTGGCCGGCGCGGTTTGCGGCGTATCGGAGGCCTTCAGCCCAGCGGGCGCGGCGGCCGGCTGGTGCGAAAACGTTTCAGGCGCGGCGGGCTGAGGCGCCGGTTCCTGTGCCACAATTAATCCACTGCTGAGTACCAATGCTCCGATAATTCGGCGATGCATAATGCTCCGTTTCTATTAGTGTACTCGTTAGTGGAACGTGTCCGGAGCCCGGACGGTTGCGCGATTTCAAGTTACGGCTTCACCGGCAGATGAAACCCGGCCATGCTGACGTTCTGGCCGATGGCGATGCGTATTTCCGGGTCCGCGCCGGTTGTCGCAGGCAGACGTACATTCACCTGGTAGAGCCCCGCGTACCCGGGCGCCACGCCGGCATAGAGTACGCTGCCCTGGGGCGCCGGAATGCCATCCAGCAGAACCTGAAAGTCCTTCGCATCGGCGATGCGCGCTGCCCGCTGGGGAACCTCACCGGGGAGCATGTTCGGGCTGGTCTGGCCGAGCCCCTCGGCATAGAGGACGATCACCTCTCCGGGGTGCGCCGGTGCGGTGTCGCGGACCACACTCCCGTCGGCATGCGTGGCCACCGCGGTGGTGTGATCCAGAAGGAATAACGCGGGGGCAGCCTCGGTGAGGTTCAGCTTCACCACGGGACCAGCGCGCCCCTGCAGCACCACCACGAACGTAGTTTCGCCGGGAACGGCGGTGGAGGGTATCAGGAAATTGATCTGCGTTGGCGACGCGTAGAACAGGCCCACGGGTATATTGCCCACCAGCACAGCTACATTCGTTGCGCCGAGCCCCGAGGGGAGCATCCCGCCGGAGAGCTCGGACCCGCTGAGCTTTTCCGTTCCTTCAGCAAGGTAGAGGCCGTACACGCTGGCTATGGAATTGGGAGAAAGCGTGGGAAGCCCGTCGGCCGCATCCACCACCGATGCCGCCGTGTAGGTTGGGAAACCCAGCGGCGGATTCTCGGCGCACGCGGAAAGCCAGAACAGGACCGTAACCGCGGCCCATCTCATAAATACTCCTGAGAACCGTTCTCAGGTAACGCCCGCTTCTCGCGCGGCAACGGCCAGCGCCTTCCGGGTCATCGTGCTCACCGGGAGCGAATCCAGCGCGGCGTCCTCTATCCAGGAGCAGCCGGCGGGTATGGGCCCGCGTGGCAGCGCGCCCAGCAGTACCTGACAACGATGATTTGTGCTGACGATTGTGTGCCGGAACTGGCCCGCTTTTCTCAGGATTCGTATGGCCGGCGCGTGGGCCGGTTCGGGCAGCTCCCAGAAACCGCGCAGCCGTTTGCTGTCGGCCGGCAATTGCCGCAGGAGAATCGCGCCTCGTCGGCGGACCAGAATCAGTTCCCGGCGGGCTTCGGAAGGCGGCCCCTTTGGCGTCTTCAGGGGCAGCTCACGCTCGACGCCCGCGGCGCGCGCCTCACACCACGCCGCCACGGGGCACGCGGAACAGCAGGGATCGCGCGGGAGACACACGGTCGCGCCGAGCTCCATCATCGCCTGGTTGAAATCGCCGGGCCGCCGCGGGTCGAGCATGTGCCGCGCCGCCCGCTCGATTCGCTGGCGAGGCTCGGACGCGCGGATATCGCCGCGCTCGGCGGTGAAGCGCGCCAGCACCCGCAGCACATTGCCGTCTATCGCGGGATGCGGCTGGCCGAACGCGATGCTGCCGATAGCTGCCGCGGTGTATTCGCCGATGCCGGGCAGAGCACGGATCTCATCCAGCGTGCGTGGGTATCGGCCGGCCGCCGCGATGGCCCGCGCCGACGCCTGCAGATTTCGCGCGCGCGAATAGTACCCGAGGCCGGCCCACGCCGCGAGCACGTCCTGTTCGGGAGCAGCCGCCAGCACCGCCGGGTTCGGATACCGCGCCAGGAATCGGTCGTAGTATGGCAGGACCGCGGCAACGTGCGTCTGCTGCAGCATGATCTCGGAGACGTGAATCGCCCAGGGGTCGCGGGTGCGCCTCCATGGCAGGTCGCGGCGGTTTTGATCGTACCAGGCGAGCAGAGCGCGCCGGAACCTGGCGGGACCAGTCATCGGGGCAATGGTAACAACGCCCGCGCGTGCACTACAATCCAGGTTTGACTGCCAACGCCAGATTGCGCGAGCTGCCTTCGGTGGACGAGCTGGCGGCGCGCCTCGGGGCGGAGTACTGCCGATTCCCGCGCACGCTGGTGGTGGCCGAAGTGCGTGCGGCCATCGAAGCTGTTCGCCGGGAGATAGCGGCGGGGAGAGAGCCGGCGGCGAGAATCGAAGAGCTGGTAGCCGGAGGACTGGCCGCGCTGGAGGCGCCCTCGTTGCGGCGCGTGGTGAACGCCACCGGCGTCGTGCTGCACACGAACCTCGGCCGTGCGCCGCTGCCCGCCTTTCCAATGCCGAGCGGTTATACCAACCTCGAGTACGACCTTGGCGCCGGCCGCCGCGGGAGGCGCGACGTACACGCGGCCTCGCTGATCGAGCGCATCGCCGGGGCGCCGGGCATCGTCGTGAACAACAACGCCGCAGCCGTGTTCCTGGTATTGAACGAACTCGCGGCCGGGCACGAGGTGATCGTTTCGCGCGGCGAGCTGATCGAGATCGGCGACGGGTTCCGCATCCCCGATATCATGCAGCGGTCCGGCGCTGTTCTGCGCGAAGTGGGCACGACGAATCGCACGCGCTTCGAGGATTATGCCGCTGCCGTCACCGACCGCACCCGGCTGCTGCTGCGCGTTCACCCCAGCAATTTTCGCATCGCCGGATTCACGGCGCGGCCCGGCCTGAAGGACCTGGTTGCGCTCGGGCGCGAGCGCGGCATACCGGTATATGAGGATCTCGGCAGCGGGTGCCTGGTTGACCTGCGGCGATTCGGGGTGGACGAGCCGGTTGTGGAAGAGAGCATCCGCGCGGGCGCCAATTTGGTGAGCTTCAGTGGGGACAAGCTACTCGGCGGACCGCAGGCGGGTGTCATCTGCGGCGATGCCGAGTTGGTGGGGCGCATCCGCCGCAACCCGCTGTTTCGCGCGCTGAGGGTGGACAAGCTGATTTATGCGGCCCTCGAAGCGACGCTGCGCAATATCCTGCTCGAGCGCTGGGACGAGATCCCTGCGCTGCGTATGATCGCGCAAAGCGCCGACGCCATTCGCGAGCGGGCGGCGCGGCTGGTTGGTCCGATTGCCGGCGTCGAAGTGATCCCAGGCGAATCCGTGATCGGCGGTGGATCGACGCCCGATCGGAGCATTCCCACGTGGTTGATCGCGGTGACGTGCGCCGATGTCAACGACGCCGAGAAGCGGTGCCGCGCGCTGACGCCCCCAGTGATTGCGCGCATCGAAAACGACCGGCTCGTCTTCGACCTGCGGACAGTTTCGCCGGAGGAGGAAGCGCAGGTGGCCGAGGCGATACGCGCAGCTCAGTTACAGAGCCACGACCGTGAGAAGGTGTGAAATATTGTGGATACTGACCCTCTCTTACGCGTTCGGGCTCGGTAACATATGCAAACTCGACATCGTAACCTGGCCGCGACGGTTACGGAGCGTTGAACTAAACCGCTTCGCGATATTCCGCGCCACCGAGACTCGGTAACAGGCGACCCATGGTGGCGGCGGGTGCAGGGTTCCATCCAGACTGAATAACGGTTATTCGCAGTAACCAAATCCAATCGGAAGGACCATCCACGACACCGCTCAGACAACGGTTTATCGAGGACATGCAGATGCCCGGCCTCGCACCCACCACACAACGAAGTTACATCCAGGGTTCCATGGTCTCCCTGAATGAGAAGGGTGGCCGTGCACGAGTCAGGGGTGGCGGCGGTCGGGGTAAATTGAACATTAATGACATGCTCATGCTTCCACCTCGCTGCGGAGCCGCCTGTCCTGTCCTCTTAGTCAGGTGGCAACTGGGGAATTGGCGATGCCCAGACCGCCTGATAGACATTTGCCCCGTTGTTCGGGTCGGTGAACTTCTGCAGGCTCACCAGCGGCGTGAATGCCGATGCTCCCCGAATGGCGCTGAGCACTGTGCTGCAGGACTGACCGTACATATACTGAGGCGGGGCTGGGGTGCTGCTTCCGGAGGTTCCAGCCGGCAGCGGTCCGAATCGTCCACGGTATTCAAATACCAGCTCCGGGTGAAGACCGAGAAATCTCTCCGTGCGGCCTTCCAGCCGCGAGGGATACAGGCCCAGGCTCTTCTGTTCCGCGAGAAAGACAGCGAATTCCTCTGCCGTCATCCAGGCTGAGTAATCCTGGGCATACTGCGGGGAGAAATCGCTGGTCCATGGTTGGATTGCAGCGTGGTTTACTGCCGCCGGCAGAGCAGCCGGCCACAGAATCGCTCCCAGGGGATCGAGATCGTAACCGGTGTCTCCGTTGACAATGACTGCCATGCTGTAGCCGTTGGCGGTGGCTGCCACCTGCGATGTGGTACCCGGGAAACCGCCGCCTTTGATGAAGTTGAAATTGTCCCAGGGAAGAAAGGGCATGGTCACGGCGCACGGCTGAACGGTATCCCAGCCCATGCCGTAATAGCCGTCGCATGACCAGCTTTCATACGACGGCACCTCCGTGGACCAGGTGTAAAACTGTTCGGGCCAGCCTGGATCCAGAGGCCCGGCTGCAAGGTTCGGCAGTTTCCCGCTGGCGATCGCTCCCGCGAAATGGGCTATATCGATCGCGGTCGAAACGTAGCCGCCCGCTCCTTCCGAGGCTTCCAGCGAGAACGCGTGCACTCCTCCGCCATAAGCGGGCGAAACGGTGTTGTGAGGGGCAAACAGCGATGCCCCGCCGATTCCAGGCCCACCCTTCACGAGAGTTCCACTCGAAGAGTAGGCACACGGAACACCCACGGTCGGGGGCCCCTGGAGCGGAGAATAGCCGCACGGGTAGTACACCACTTCACGGTCCTGTCGGCTGGACTTCCGGGTCGAACCAAGCCTGGTATCAACCATGCCCAGGGGGCTCAGCACATTAGCCTGCATGTAATCGAAGTAGCTGCTGGCCCCGCTTAGATCGTGGATGACCTCCGAGAGCGCACAGAATCCAATGTTGGAGTAGAGGGGCTTCGTCCCTGGCGGCACATCGTTGGAGGTCATCGGACGGGTCTCGACATAGCGGAGCAGGGTGTGGCAGTCCGGCGGTGCGGCCGGGTTTTGCGAAGGGAGGGCCTCCACGGCGGTTAAGGTGTCGTAGTCCTCGTAGTCCTCCCACCAGCCTCCTGCGTGATGGAGGAGCTCATCTACGGTTATCGGACCGATCCACGACTGTAGTTTGCCGCCAATGGGCTTACCAAAGGCAGGCGCGAGGAACGGCTGAAACTGTAATTGCGACCCGGGATCGTCCCCGGGATTATCGTGAACCAGCTTGAGAATCCCCATGGCCGTGATCGCCTTGGAGATGCTGGCGATGCGCAAGCGGCTGTCGGGCTCGATGAAGTCAGCGCTGTCTACGTCCTGATAACCGTACGACTTGGCGAAGATAAGCTGATTGTTGTAGGTCATCGCCACCGCGGCCCCCGGCATCCCGTTCTGGTTCATGAAATCGCCCACGACCGAATCGATAGCGGCGGACATATCAGCGGTGGCAAATCCCATGCTGGGTATGACCGGGCTCGAAAGTGGATAAGTGGACTCATACGCCGGATTAAGCCCGCTGACGGCAATCTGTTGCGCCAGATTCTGGTCACACGTGGGTCCGGGTGGCCGCGAATCCTCAGGGCGGACTGCTTGCTGGCTCCAGCCGGAAGCGGGGCAGATTACCGTCACCAGGACGATCGCCAGGAGCCCTTTTCGCGGTGAAACCGACTGCGCCATCGTGTGCGCAATATCCGGGCGACTTTCCACACTGATGCCGGGCCTTGCAGTGGCGTGCGTCCTCAGCAATGATCTGCTGGTCATCGTAATGCTCCTTCGGAACGAGCCTCACTCTGATAAGCGGAAAACGCGCGCAGAAACTGCAACGCCAGGAAAAAACCTGGTCCTGCGCGGCCAAAAACTGGAACACACCGCTCGGGAATGGTAGCCTTCTCAGAGACCCACTGCTCTTGCGGTAGCAGTATGGAGCCGGCGACAAATCAGTTCCGCAATATTTCACACGTTCCGAGACTGAGGCAGTGGTTGCCTGAGCGGCGTTACGCGCGTTCCTGGTAAGTGCCTTCGGCCGTGCTGACGCGGATCTTCTCGCCCTGATTGATAAACGGCGGCACCTGCACCACAAGTCCGGTCTCGGTCTTCGCCGGCTTCGTGACGTTCGAAACCGTCGCGCCCTTCAGGCCCGGCTCCGTTTCCACCACGGTCATGTCCACCGTGGGCGGCATTTCCACGCTGATCGGCTTGCCCTCGTAGAACTCGACATTCACCTTCAGTTGAGGGATCAGGTAGTTGACGACGTCGCCCAGCAGATCGCGCGTCAGGTGCATCTGGTCGAAGGTCTCGATATCCATGAAGTAGAACGACTCGCCGTCGTCGTACATATATTCCATCTCGCGCTCGTCGAGGGCGACGCGGTCCACGCGATCTTCCGAGGAGAAGCGATGCTCGGTCTGCGACCCGCTGCGCAGGTTGCGCATCTTCACCTGGACGAAGCCCCGCAGGTTGCCGGGCGTCCGGTGGGTCATGCTGAAGATAGAGTACAGGTCATTGTTGAACTTGATGACCATGCCGGGGCGTAGCTGTGTTGCCGCAATCATGTGGAGAAGGAAGTGAAGTTCTATTGTAACAGCCAGGTCGGGGTATTAGCGGTTCTGCTCTGTGCCGCCTGCGGGTTTGGGCAGACGATCCGACACAAAACCGTGGCATGTCAGACCGCCGGGGCAAGGGTCGCGATCGAGGAATACGCTTCTCGTACGTCCACGCCGGAGGCCGCCGCGCTGATCCTGCTCTATGGTTCAGGAGGAGCTCGATCTCCCGCCCTGCCTTATACCGAGGAGGCCCGCCGCTTCGCAGGCCTGGGCCTTCGCGTATTCCTGCCCCACTACCTCGACGTAACGCGTGGAAGCGCCAGCGAGCCTGCGCTCCATTATCAAGTCTGGGCCCGAGCTGTCTGCGATGTGATTCAGTGCATCGAGTTGCAGACAGGCATCCCGCCCGGCCGAATGGTCATGGTGGGATATTCGCTGGGAGGATCAGTCGCTCTCGCAGCCGCGGCACAGGAGCCGCGCGTCGCCGGAATCGTGGTCTGGAGCGGCAGTTTACCAGACTCTTACCGAGACGTACGGACGCTGCCGCCCCTACTGATTCTGCACGGAGGTCAGGATTCGACCATCTCCGCCTGGAACGCTCGCCGATTAGCTGCGCTCTGCACGGAGAGGCAGTTTCGCTGCGAACTCAACATTTACCCAGACGAGGGGCACGCATTCTCCACCGCTGGCATCGCTCAGGCAAACGGGAAGATACGGGCATTCCTCCACAGCGTCCTGCGGCATCGCTGAGATCCGGTGCCGATCATTGCGTTTCCCAAAGCCACACGGTGTGGCTGTCCAGACGGAGGCGCCTGGTCCCAAAGGCCCAGATGCTGGCGACGTGCTCTTCCTCGTTCTCCGGCTCACGCTCGGCCGTCCGTTCCCGCGGCAGGCCCGCCGTTGAGCCGGCCGGACCACGGGAGGCAAGACTTATCGGGAACGACTTGCCATCAAACGCCACCGAGCTGAATCGCAGCATAACGCGCACAGATACGCTCGGATAGTACTGCTGCTCGAGCTCCACAATCCTGCCGTGCAGCACCGCCCCTTTCGGCACGATGGTTTGTTTCCCCTGGAGCACTGGATCCACGACGCGCGCCTCGAACAGGTCGCCCGCGCTCGCCGTTCGCGAATCGATTGGCGTCAGCATGGTGCTTCGCAACTGGAGTCCGGCGGGCAGGCGGGACGGCGTTGCGGTTCCTTTGGGCTCAGGCGCGGCGCCGGAGGGAGCATCGAACCGGAGCGTCGATTGGCTCGAAAACAAGCGGCAGCTCCGATACGTTGTTCGATTGATCGCCGCGCCGCCAGCGTTCAAAGCCATCGTCAAAGTCGACGCGCTGGGGAACAAATCAGCGCTGCCGCCGCTCCGCCGTGGCTCATAGCTCGAATCGACCTCAACCCGGAGAACACCGGATGCCGGGGGCGGCCATGGCACTTTGATAACGAGGCGGCGCAGATCGCCCGTTCCTGCATCGACGAACATGCTGCCCTCATAGGCCGTGCGCTCGAACCGATGCGGGGCCGTCCTGATCTCGTAATGGCTGCTGACCAGAGGCACTTCGTAGCTGTACTCGGCAATCCGCTGGCCAGCCCACTTGCCCACACCGCGAAACCGCACAGATGCCGGATCGCTGTCGGCCAGGAAACTGGCCGCGAACGGGCCAAAATCGCCGGTACTGCTGGCGCCGCCGCCGGTCATTTCGTTCAGGCTTTCGAATCGGAACGCTCCCGTTCCTGGCCATGAAAAGAACTGCCGGCCATCGAAAACAGCGACCTCGACATGCAGACTGTCTCGCCATGCCAGAGACCGCTGTTGGCTGCGGATATCCACTCCGCTCTCTTCGGAACCGGAGGTATCGTTCCGATAGAACTCTCTCGATATCATTGCGTCGCAGGTAAAGCGCTGCTGGCGACCAACAGCCTTTTCAATCTTGTCCGCTGCCAGCTTGAGCAACGCGTCCGGGTCGATGCCGGATGGCGCCTCGGCCGCGACGATGCCAGTGGCGGCACAGAATATCAGTAGCCGGATGCAACCTGAATGCACGAATCTCCGCTGCTCTCAGGACAGACTATCATCCATCACTGCCCATACGGTTTCCCCGCTGATATGCTGTTACGTGACACCCATTCATCGGCTCCTCACCCACCTCATCGACTATGCCGGGTTGTTCCCTCCCGCCGGTCTCAACATGACCTCCGCCGTGCACAATTATGCGTGCTATCGCGCGGGTGAGGACTCGTGGGCGCTGGCGCGCTTCATCATGCGTGCGTCGCGCATCGAGGAGTTCGAGAACGAGATGCGCGAGGTGCTGCCCGACCTGACCGAGAGCAATCCGTGGCGCATGAGCGCGCTCTGCGGCCCCATGCTCGATCAGGACCTGGCGGACGTCGAGGCTTTCAACGAGCGTCAAAGGACGATCCGCATCGATTCGGTGGAGATCAAGGTCACCAACGCGGACGACATCGGCGCGTTTGCCGCGTCCATTCCCAAAGGCCTGCGCGCGTGGTTCGAATTTCCGCTCTCCACCGACCCGCTGCCGTTCATCACCGCCATTCAGAAGGCCGGCGCGCGCGCCAAGATCCGGACCGGCGGCGTCCGCGAGGACATGTTCCCGTCGGCCGAAGAGATTGCCGGATTCCTGACCATGTGCTGCCGCCACAATGTACCCTTCAAAGCGACCGCGGGCCTGCATCATCCTTTTTGCGGCAAGTACCGGCTCAGCTACGACACGCAGGACAATCGCAGCGTACCCATGTATGGATTCCTGAACGTGTTTCTTGCTGCCGTATTCATCTGGGCGGGCATCCGGCCGGAGCTGCTTTCCGAGCTGATGCGCGAATCCTCGCCCGACGGATTTTCGTTCGACGAGCGCGGCGTGAGCTGGCGGCATCACTGGGCGAGCGAAGAGCAGATTGAAGAGGCGCGCACCGGGTTTGCCATCGCCTTCGGCTCCTGCTCGTTCGACGAGCCTCTGCGGGCAATGAAGCATCTGCATCTGCTATAACCAGTGCTCGTGACGTATGAACTGGATGAGACGCACGACCCGGCACTGGAGAGCTGGGTAGAGAGCGCCAACGCGCCTGGCTGCGATTTCCCGATCCAGAACCTGCCGTTCGGCATCTTTCGCGCGGATCGTGGAGCAGACCGCATCGGCGCGGCAATCGGCGACCGCGTTCTGGATCTGCAATCGTGTTTCCGGAAGGGCCTGCTCACCGGCGTTGACGTGACCTTCGCTCCGTTCTTTCAATCGTCCTTTCTGAATCCTCTGATGACGCTGGCGCCGCACGAGCGCGCCGAGGTGCGGCTGGCCATCTCGCGGCTGCTCCGCGCCGGGTCGGAAAGGCGGAAAGAAGCGGAGGAGCACCTCCTGCCGATGCACGACGTGATGATGGTGCGCCCGACCCTGCAACGCGGCTACACCGATTTCTACGCGTCCATTCATCACGCGACGCGCGTCGGAAAGCTGTTCCGGCCCGACAATCCTCTGCTGCCGAACTACAAATGGGTTCCCATCGCGTATCACGGACGGTCTTCGTCCATCGTGGTGAGCGGCACGCCGGTGCGCCGGCCGAACGGTCAGACGAAGCCGCCGGACGCGGATGCGCCGGTGTTCGGTCCTTCGGCCAGGCTCGATTATGAACTGGAGCTCGGCTTTTATGCGGCGGGTTTGACGCGGCTGGGCGAGCCCGTGCCGATCGACAAAGCCGAGGCGCACATCTTCGGCGTGTGCCTGGTGAACGACTGGTCGGCGCGCGATATTCAGGCGTGGGAATACCAGCCGCTGGGTCCGTTTCTGGCGAAGAACTTCGCCACCAGCGTATCGCCCTGGGTGGTGACCATGGAAGCACTGGCGCCGTTCCGGAGGCCTGCGTACCAGCGGCCCAATGGCGATCCGCAGCCGCTGCCGTATCTATGGTCGGAGGAGAATCAGCAGCACGGGGGCCTGGAGATTACCCTCGAAGTACAGCTCTCGAGCGCGCGAATGCTTCAGGAGGACCTGCCGCCGGTGACGTTGAGCAAGGGCGCCTTCGCTGAGATGTACTGGACGATGGCGCAGATGCTGGCCCACCACACCTCGAATGGCTGCAATCTGATGGCGGGCGATCTGCTGGCCAGTGGCACGGTGTCGGGGCCCGAGCCGGAGTCCGCCGGATGCCTGCTCGAGCTGACCGAGGGCGGCCGGCGACCGGTCGAGTTGCCCACCGGCGAGCCGAGGAGGTTCCTCGAAGGCGGCGACGAAGTGATTCTGCGCGGCTGGTGCGAAAAGCCCGGGTTCCGGCGAATTGGGCTGGGTGAGTGCCGCGGGCTGATATTGCCGGCGCTGGCGGCGCACTAACGTTTCGATGTATATCGACGTCAGCCTGCCGGTTCCGCTCGATCAGCCGTTCACTTACAGCCTGCCCGAGACGCTGGAGCACCGCGCGAAGCCGGGCTGCCGCGTGCTCGTACCCTTTGGCAGCCGCAAGCTGACCGGCGTCATTGTCGCGGTGCACGACATGCCGCCGGAGGCGCAGGTGAAGGAAGCGCTGCGCTTGCTCGACGAGGAGCCGGTGCTGGACGCGGAGCTGCTCTCGCTGGGCCAGTGGATCTCGGCCTATTACTGCGCGCCGCTCGGCGAGGTGCTGCGCAGCATGACGCCGCTCACCGGCGAGGTGCGCAAATCGAAGCTGTACTCGCTCACCGATGCGGGCCGCGACGCCGCGCGTCAGCTCTTGCTGGGTGCGCCCGGCGACGACCCGACGCTGCAGGTGCTCGCGCTGCTCGATGGCCGTCCGCTCTCGGCTTCGTACCTGAAGAGAAAGGTCCCCGACGCGGCGAAGGTGATTCGGTCGCTGGAGAAGAAGGGCTTCGTCGCGGTGGAAGACCTGCAGGCCGATCGTGATCCGTTGCGCGCCTCGGCCGCGCGCCTGCGTGTGGAGTTCGGGACGCGGCCCGACGAGAAGCTTCCCAAGGCCGAGCGCGAGCTGCTGTCTTATCTGGAGCTGCATCCCGGGTCGCACAACCTGCAGGAAGTGGAGGCTGTGATCAAGGGTGCGAGTGCGGCCGCGCGAGCGCTGGCGCGCCGAAGCGCGGTGAAGCTGGAGACGGAATCGCCGCTGACGTGGCGCGAGCCGATCCGGCCCGAGCGGACTCTCAACACGCATCAGTTGCTCGCATATCAGCGTCTGGAAGCGGCCATTCGCGCCAATAAGTTCAAGGCTTTTCTGCTGGAGGGCGTCACTGGATCGGGCAAGACGGAGGTCTATCTGCGGGCCATTGACGCGTGCCTCGCGGTGGGGCGCAGCGCCATGCTGCTGGTGCCGGAGATCGCCCTGACCCCAGCGATGGCCGGCCAGTTCTTCCACCGCTTCGGAGATCGCGTGGCCATCCTGCATTCCGCTTTCAACGACGCCGAGCGGGCCGAACAGTGGCGGCGGATTCGCAACGGCAGCGCGGGCGTAGTGGTGGGGACGCGATCGGGAGTGTTCGCGCCGGTGCGCAACCTTGGCCTGGTGGTGGTGGATGAAGAACACGACCACAGCTACAAGCAGCAGGAGACGCCGCGATACCATGGCCGCGATGTCGCCGTGATGCGCGCGCGCGCCGCGGGGGCGTGCATCGTGCTCGGCTCCGCCACGCCCAGCCTCGAAAGCCGGTACAACGTCGAGCGCGGGAAGTATGAGCTGCTCGAGCTGCCCGAGCGTATCGAGCAGCGTCCCATGCCCCATGTCGAACTGGTGGACATGCGCCAGGAGTTTCTGGAAACGCGGAGGCAATCGACATTTTCGCGGCGCCTGAAAGACGCCATTGACGGGCGGCTGCAGGTGGGCGAGCAGGTGATGTTGCTGCTCAATCGCCGAGGCTTCTCCAGCTTCGTCACGTGCCGGGCGTGCGGCTGGCGCATGGAGTGTGAGAACTGCTCGGTGACGCTGACGTGGCACCGGCGCGACAAGCGCATGCTGTGCCACTACTGCAATTTCGCGCAGCGCGTGCCCTCGGTGTGCCCGGTGTGCGGGAGCGATCATCTGAACTTCATCGGCACGGGCGCGGAGAAGGTGGAGGACGAGCTGCATCGCGAGTTTCCGAAAGCGCGGGTGGCGCGCATGGACCGCGATACGGTGAGCGGCAAGCGCCATTTCGAGACGATTCTGCAGGGCTTCCGCGAGGGCAGCTTCGACATTCTGGTGGGCACGCAGATGATTGCCAAAGGGCACGACATTCCAAACGTGACGCTGGTGGGGGTGGTGTCGGCGGATGTCGGACTCGGCATGCCGGATTTCCGCGCCGCGGAGCAAACATTTCAGTTGCTCACCCAGGCCGCCGGACGGGCCGGACGGGGCGAGTTGCCGGGAATTGTTCTGATCCAGACGGTAAATCCGGACCATTACGCCGTCCGTTTCGCCGCGGCGCAGAATTACCGGCTATTTTACGAAAAAGAGCTCCAGTTTCGGCGATTAATGCGTTATCCGCCGTTCAGCGCCCTGGCCAACGTGCTGGTGCGCAGCGAACGCCAGGAGCACGCGCTGGAGATGAGCGCGGAGCTGGGCCGCCTGCTCGACCCCGCGCCCGAGGGATTGAAGGTGCTGGGGCCCGCCGAGGCGCCGGTGCCGCGCCTGAAGTCCGAGTTCCGGTACCAGCTGCTGCTGAAAGCGGCGAGCCGCAAGCGGCTCAACGAGGTGCTGCAGTCGCTGCGGCGATACGCGCTGGAAAAGAAGTGGAACGCGACGGCGCTGGTGATCGACGTGGACCCAGTGAGCCTGATGTAACATATTTGGGCGAAGGCGACCTCTTGTGAAAAGCCTCTGGATGTCCGGCGCATTCTCGTTAGCACTGGCAGCATCAATATTCCTGCTCGTGTTTCCGACAGGCACCATTTACCAGGGCGGCCAGTATCACGGGACGACGCTGCTTCAGTCGGCCGGGCCAGGGGTGCTGATCCTTCTTTCATTCCCCGTGGTCATTACTCTGCTCCCTCTGCTGTTCCGTAAAGAGCCTGTTCGAATCCTGGCGGCGATCCTCATGTGCGCACTGGTGTTTATTGGTGGCGCCTCAATCGGGCTTTTCTACGCTCCATCCGCGGTGGCAGCAATCGTGGGAGCAGGCGTGGGATTTTCGGTCAGAAGTTGAGACCTGTTCCTATGGCGAGAACGCTGCCATCGCGCTACTACACCGATCCGGGCGTGTTCCGGGACGAGCTGGAGAGGTTCTATTTTCAGAGCTGGCTATGCGTGGGACGGGCAGACGTCATCCCCCAACTTGGCGATTATTTCCTGCGCGAAGTGGCCGGCGAGAGCATCATTATTGTCCGTGATTCAGGCGGCGGGATCGGCGCGTTCTATAACGTATGCCGGCATCGCGGGGCGCGCATGTGCACGGCGGCCAAGGGCAGGTTTGACGGGCGGATCCAGTGTCCGTATCACGGGTGGAGCTACGGTCTGGACGGAAGGCTGCTGGGCGCGCCGCACATGGATGAGGCGGATTTCTGCAGTGCGGACTATCCGCTGCATCAGGCGCGCACCGCCGTCTGGGACGGGCATGTCTTCGTTCATCTCGGCGTTGGGGCGCCGCCGCTAGAGGAGCAACTCGGCGATCTTCAGCATCGCTTCGCGCCCTGGCGGATGGGCGAGCTGCGGCTCGACAGGCGCATCGTCTACGAGGTGAAGGCAAACTGGAAGCTGCTGATCCTGAACTATAACGAATGCCTGCATTGTCCGCTGCTGCATCCCGCGCTCAACCGGCTGACCGATTACCTTGGCGCCGACAATGTACAGCCAACCCCGGCTTACTGTGGCGGCTCGATGGGCTTTCGGGGCCGGGCCGAGACGATGAGCGTGGATGGAACGCGCCGCCGCGATTATTTGCCCGGAATCGGCGAAAACGAGCGCCGCAGGGTCTGCTACTACTCCATCTATCCGAATCTGCTGCTCAGCCTGCATCCCGATTACATGATGGTTCACACGCTCTGGCCGAAGGCCGTGGATCGCACGGAGATAATCTGCGAGTGGCACTTTCATCCAGCGGAAATGGCGAAGCCGGATTTTACGGCCGATGACGCGATTCAGTTCTGGGACGCGACCAACCGCGAGGACTGGGCCATTGTCGAGCTTTCGCAGGCGGGTATTCAGTCGCGCGCGTATACGCCCGGACCCTATTCAAAACGCGAGGAACTGCTGCACGCGTTCGACAGGGAAGTACTGCGGCGCGAGGCTGCGGCGAAAGGGGCATGAAAAAATGGCGCTCGATGTTCGCGGGTTGACTCCGCTTCTGCAGGTTTACGACATGCCCACATCCGTTCGGTTTTATCGCGACAAAATGGGGTTCGAGGTGGTGAACACGTCTCCGGTGCTGGGCGAGGATCGTTTCCACTGGGCTCTGCTCCGGCTCGGCGGCGCGGAACTGATGCTCAACACGGCTTTCGAGTTCGATGATGAGCGACCCGCGGAACCGGACCGTGCTCGTACTGCCGCGCACAACGATACCGCATTGTTTATCGGGTGTCCCGACGTGGATGCGGCGTACGAAGAGCTGCGCGGCCGGGATGTCGCGGTCCGGAAGCCGATCGTTACCGGCTACGGGATGAAGCAGATGTACGTTCGCGACCCCGATGGATATGGGCTGTGCTTCCAGTGGCCGGCCAACGGTCAGTCAGCGGAGAAGTAATAGAAGCCATCGCTTCCTCCGTTTGCGCTATCCGGACCTGCTTGCGCTCGTGTACGAATGAGAATCGAGCGTGCTCAGGTCACGGCAGCTTTGCTTCAACGCCTCATAAGCATTCGCCAAATCCGGTCTCGCCCTCGCGATTCGCGGGTGGTCCTAAAGTGTGTCTCGCCCGTATATCGGTCCGCCACCGCTCAAGCAATCACGCTGCCATTGGACCAGGGGGTAAATTCCGATTCCGCAACGTGGTTAAATGGTTAGCGACGTGTCTCGGGGCTCGTTGCGGCCCCACCTCGCGTTGCCACACGGCGAGGGCTCGCCTGAGTTACTTTTGACTGAAACCAGAAGAGCTGAAGGCGGAGAAGCATCAGAACGAATCAACAGCCTCGATTAAAGTCCATCGTCAAGAGAGGGGACAGATGCCGATCATCGTGTCCAAAACGGGCGTGCTTCCTGCGGTTCTTGTAGGAAAGTCGTGCTTCGGAAACGAAGAAAACCTTCAGGCTTATATACACCAGCATCCCGAAGCCATACCCATTTACGATATTCAAAAAGATAAACGCCTCTTCGTGGCGGCTCGCGAATTCCCTACCGAATCTGGCCCGATTGACGCGTTAGCCGTCGATAAAGACGGCGAAATCTACGTGATTGAGACGAAACTCTTTGCGAACGGCGACAAACGGCGGGTCGTCGCACAAGTCCTCGACTACGGTGCGTCGCTTTGGAAGCACTTCGCCGATTTCGCGGCGTTCATTCGCCTCCTGGACATTCACGCGCACTCTCAGTGGGGCATAGGGTTTCAGCAAAAAGTAATCGAGTATTTCCTGCTCGATGGCGTGCGTGCTGGGGAACTGCTCAACCGTATGGCGGATAATCTCCGCACCGGAAACCTGAAATTCATGATCCTGATGGACTCAATGGACGAACGGCTGAAGGATCTCATAGCGTACGTAAACCAGAGGAGTCAGTTCGACATCTACGGGGTTGAACTTGAACTCTACGAGTATGAGGACTACAAGATCGTCCTCCCGAGGTTGTATGGGGCGGAGGCGAACAAGCCCCCGCAACCTGCGAGGTCCGCCCTGACCGAAGTCCAACTCCTGATGGATATTGCGGCGAAAGACCCCACACGCGCGCAATGGGCAGAGATGTTGTTCCGCCGTCTGCGTGATATGGGTTTAAGATCAACTGCGTCGGGGTCGACTATTAATTTTGGCATTGATGTGAACGGCGGCTTCGTTTCGCTTTTGCAGTTCCAAGCTGGATGCGTTTACGCGGGACTTCCGATTCGCGCAATTAAAGCCCTCAATGGCGAACAGTTCATTGCTTGCAAGAGAATGATGAATGCCCTCGGCCCCTTCTTTGTTCGGCCGGAGGTGGATGACCCGACGAGTTCCGTCTCAAAAGGACCTGGTTACGGGAAGCTCTCCAATGATGCCGAGTTGTTTAGTGCGACAGTCAAATCCATCGCCGACATCGTCACTGCGGCATTCACGGAGAAGGCCGCCGATGTGGGTCCTGGGCAGGATGCGAGCGAAGAAAGAGACGCCGCCGCGGATGAGGTTGAGGCAGAACTGGCAGTCTCTAAGAATTCGAATCTGCTTCCGGAAGTCGTACTCGAAGCCGCGGCAGAAGGCGGCTTGGTGACGATTTCGCGAGAACGAATTGCGGAGGAGGGTTGGCAGTTCCGGGCAAAGGTAGACGAAACAACGCTTTACGACATGCTTTCGGAAGAGGACCGAGGTGGGATGCGTCCAGAGGATTTTGCGCGAACCGAGTGTGCCCCCACGTTCCAGGAAGCGCTGCGTCGATTTGACAAATATTCGTGGTATCGTTTGCATCCTCTCCATGTCCATCCAGAGTTTCTTGACGCGGTTCTGGCCGAAGTGGGGAAGAGGGGCGGCTCGGACGAGGTGGTCCGGTGGCGCGAACAGTTGAAGTCGATGGCGAGTCACAGCGCGATGGTTTTATCGGCCTGAAGGCGTTTATAACCGGCCAATGTCCAGAGGCGTCCTGTGCCGACGCGTATACGCCCGGACCTCATTCGAAGCGCGAAGAGCTGCTTCACGCCTTCGATCTGGAAGTGCTGCGGCGCGAGGCTGCGGCGGTAGGGGGATGAAAAATGGCGCTCGATGTTCGCGGGTTGACTCCGCTTCTGCAGGTTTACGACATGCCCACATCCGTTCGGTTTTATCGCGACAAACTGGGGTTCGAGGTGGTGAACACGTCTCCGGTGCTGGGCGAGGATCGTTTCCACTGGGCTCTGCTCCGGCTCGGCGGCGCGGAACTGATGCTCAACACCGCTTTCGAGTTCGATGATGAGCGGCCCGCGGAACCCGACCGTGTTCGCACTGCCGCGCACAACGATACCGCATTGTTTATCGGGTGTCCCGACGTGGATGCGGCATATGAGGAGCTGCGGGGCAGGGATGTCGCGGTCGGGAAGCCGGTGGTTACCGGTTATGGAATGAAGCAAATGTACGTTCGCGATCCCGATGGATATGGGCTGTGCTTCCAGTGGCCGGCCAGTCGCATAGTCCGCCGAAGCGTGAGCTGACAGCGGGCGCCGGTCTATTCCGGAGGCGCTCCTCCCCATTGCCAGAACCGCGTCCATGCTGCCCGGGCGAGAAGTGACGACACCTCCGGATCGGGGAAACGGCGGACGTACGGGACAGCCCAGCCAATATCCAAACCCGCCAGTGGGTCCGGGATGACCTGCCGAACGCCGGTGCGTTTTTCAAGCAGTCCGGGGTCCTTCGAGGCCTTTCACGCAAAACTTCACCAGCCGGTGAATCGCGCCCTTGTCTTCGGCATAGCAATCGAACCCATTCACCTCGCCGAATTCGGCCAGCAGGATCAGCGGACCGACCGCATAGAGGTGATAATGGAGCGCCATTTGTCGGCGGTTCATCTCCGCCGCCAGCGAGCCATCCGGCTGAATTGCGTCTACGCCCCTGCGATACGCCCTCATGCCCCACTCGAACGCCGACGCATCGTCATCGGCAATTCCTTCGGATGCGACTGCGAGACCCGCCCAGTACATATGATTGTTCCAGGCGTCGCTGCCGGGCTGCGTCATGTGCGCGTCGAAATATTCCATGACGCGCCCGGCAAGCAGATGTAGCCATCGTTGAATGCGGGCATCCTGCTCCGGTGTTCCGGCCCCGCTCGGCCGCACTTTCAGGTACGGAATGGCAACGCCGCTCAATTCCCAGTTCTGCATGTAAACGCCGGAAAAGCCGGGCATTCTTCCGGTCCACGCCTCAGCCTGCGCCGCCGCGTCGAGCAGCGAGTAAACACAGCGGGCGGCGTCACGGCTGCCCTTCGCAAGATACGCATCTGCCGCCAGCCCGGCCAACTGGCCGAGACGCGTGGGAGCTTCCGTAGCCGCCTGAAACGCCGCCAGCTTTTTCGGATCGATAACGGACGCGTGCTTGTCGATATAGTAGGGACTCGCAGCCAGCACCTTCGCGAAAGCCGGAGGCGCAGGGCACGTCCACGGAGGTTTCGCTCGGCGCGACGGCGGCCATATCCCAGGGCGAGCGTAACTTATAAGTCTGTGCCGTGGCTGCCACGGCTATCACGAGGGCAGTAACAAACGGCCGCATTCTCCGGCGCCTGCACATAGGACCATTCTCTGGCGCCCGTTCCGGGAGTTCTGCAGGCCTTCCGCGGCGCCTGTCACCAATTCACCCTCTGCGGCGTCCACAAACGTGGATTCCGATCGTCCGCCTAACGGCGGAGTAACGCGCCGCGAGTTTGTCGGTATCACCGTCGCGGGAGGATTGGCCGCCAGTCTCACCGGCAGCCGAGACAGTACCTCCTGCTGCCGGCGCCGCCGACAGTCGCCTGTAACATCGTCATCAACAACACTCCGCACGCGTTCACCCTCGATCCGCGGGTCACGCTGCTTGATCTCTTGCGCGAACACCTGCATCTCACCGGCACGAAAAAAGGCTGCGACCACGGGCAGTGCGGCGCGTGCACGGTGCTGGTGAATGGACGGCGCATCGATTCGTGCCTGAGCCTTGCCGCCCTGCACGACGGCGATCGCGTCGTCACGGTGGAAGGCCTGGCGAACGGGGATCAATTGCATCCGGTGCAGGCTGCGTTTCTCGAGAACGACGGCTTTCAGTGCGGCTACTGCACTCCCGGCCAGATCTGTTCCGCGGTGGCGCTGCTCGACGAGATTCGCAAAGGCGAGGCGAGCGCGGTCACGGCGAACATCGCGGACGTGAAACCCGTGAACCTGACCGATGAAGAGATCCGCGAGCGCATGAGCGGCAATATCTGCCGCTGCGGGGCGTATCCGAATATTCTCGCGTCAGTGCGCGCCGTGGCGGGCGGGAGGTCGAACACGTGAGGCCGTTCACGTTCCGGCGCGCCGCCTCCGTGGACGAAGCCCTGGCCGCGGCCAAAGAGCCGAACACGCACTTCCTCGGCGGCGGTACGAACCTGGTGGACCTGATGAAGATGGGCGTGGTTGCGCCGGTCCATCTGGTGGACATTACGCGCGTGCCTCTCGCGACCATTGAAGAACGCGAGGGCGGCATTCGCATCGGCGCAATGGCGCGCAACAGCGACGCGGCCAATCATCCGCTCGTGCGGCAGCGCTATCCGGTGCTGAGCCAGGCGCTGCTTTCGGGCGCATCCGCCCAGCTTCGCAACATGGCCACTATGGGCGGCAACCTGATGCAGCGGACGCGCTGCTATTACTTCTACGATCCGACGTTCCGCGAGTGCAATAAGAGGAACCCGGGATCGGGGTGCGCGGCACGGACCGGCGTGAATCGCATACACGCGATTCTCGGCGCCAGCCAGGCATGCGTCGCCGTGCATCCCAGCGACATGTGCGTCGCTCTGGCCGCTCTCGATGCCGTCATTCAGGTGCAGGGCCCTGCCGGCGCCCGGTCCATTCCCATGGCCGATTTTCACCGGCTGCCCGGGACCACGCCGCAGATCGATACGAACCTGAAGTCCGGCGAGTTGATTACGGCCATCGACCTTCCGGCGATGCCGTATGCGCGCCGTTCGTATTACCTGAAGATCCGCGATCGTAACTCCTATGCGTTCGCGCTGGTCTCGGTTGCGGCCGTGCTGGATCTGGATGAGACAGGCGCCGTTCGGCATGCCGCGATCGCGCTCGGGGGAGTGGCGCACAAGCCGTGGCGAGCAACGGACGCGGAACAGGCGCTGGTTGGAAAGAAAGCCGGCGACGACGCGTGGAAGGCCGCCGGCGATGCGGCCATACACGGAGCTATCGGGCTTCCCGGCAACACTTTCAAGATCGAACTGGCGCGCAGGGCGGTGGCGCGAGCGCTGCGCATGACGGCCGCGCTCACGTAGCGGGGCGGGGCAGAAGTGAGGGAATTTGGGGGATGCCGTTCACTTTGGACTGTAACCACCAACCTGGTTTCGGAGTGGGGCAGGCTTTCAGCCTGCGGCGGCTTTTCAAGCCGCCTGGCCGATTGCAAATCGGCCGCAGGATACAATCCTGCCCCACATTTCCCGTCACGGTGTTTTCGGATGCTCAGTAGTTTTCGGATGCTCAGTAAGTGAACAGTATTGGCGCCAGCACAGGAGAACTATGCCGGATTCCGTTGGACAACCGCTCAGCCGCGTTGACGGACGCTTGAAGGTCACCGGCCGCGCTCCTTATTCCGCCGAATACCCAATTCCGAACCTGGCCTACGCCGTTCTGATTACCAGCAGCTATCGCGAAGGGCCGCGTGGCGGTGATGGACACGCGCGCCGCAAAGCGAGTTCCCGGCGTGCTGGCGGTGATGACGCATGAGAACACGCCGAAGCTGCCGCAGAAACCTGCCGGTCAGGAGACGTCGCGTCCAACCAACCGCAAGCTGCAACTGCTACAGGACGATCGCGTGCTTTACGCAAATCAGCCCATTGCCGTGGTGGTGGCCGCCACACTCGAGGGAGCGCAGGAAGCGGCGTCTCTGGTGAAGATCGGTTACTGCGCAGGAAACGCCGCAGGTGACCATGGAGGCCGGTTCCGCGAACGCGTTCACGCCGGAGAAGGCGGGCGGAGGCGGCGATCCCGCCAGCAGTGCTCGCGGAGACATGGCCGGCGGTTTCGCGCAGGCCGTGGCGCACGAGGAACACACCTACGAAACGCCGTTTCAGGTGCATAACCCCATGGAGCCGCACGCCACCATCGCGGTGTGGGACGGGCCTGACAAACTGACGCTCCACGACGCGACGCAGGGCATTTTCGGCGATCGCGAACGCGTGGCTTCGCTGCTCGGCATCTCTCCCGACAACGTTCACGTGATCTCGCGTTTTCTGGGCGGCGGTTTCGGCAGCAAAGGCCCCACATGGTCGCACGTGGTTCTCGCCGCCATGGCCGCGCGGGAAGTGAAGCGGCCTGTGAAGCTGGTGGTCGAGCGGCCGCAGATGTTCGGCATGCTGGGCATGCGCTCGCGAACGCATCAGACCGTGGAAGCCGGGGCGCTGCGGGACGGAACGCTCACCGCGCTGCGTCACGATACGGTTTGCCAGACCTCCTCGTTCGATCAGTTCGTGGAAGCGGCCAGCGTGACGGCGCGAATGCTCTACGCCGTGCCGAATAACTCGACCACGCACAAGCTGGTGCGGTCGGATATCGGCACGCCTTCGTTCATGCGCGCGCCCGGCGAATGCCCGGGCACCTACGCGCTGGAGTGCGCCATGGATGAGCTGGCGTACCTGCTGAAGATGGACCCGATCGAGCTTCGTCTGAAGAACTACGCCGAGCAGGACCCGGAGAAGAACCGGCCCTGGTCGAGCAAGTCGCTGCGCGAATGCTATCGCCTGGGGGCCGATCGCTTCGGCTGGAGCAGGCGTCAGATGGAGCCCGGTTCCATGCGCGACGGCGACGCGCTGATCGGCATGGGGATGGCGACAGCGGTGTATCCGACGCGCCGCAGCGAATCGCACGCGCTGGCGCGCGTGAACGCCGATGGGTCGATTCTGGTGGAAGCCGGAACGCAGGACCTCGGCACCGGCACCTACACGGTGATGACTCAGATTGCGGCGGATGCCATCGGCGTGCCCCCCAGCCAGGTGGTCTTTCGCCTGGGCGACACGGATTATCCGGAGACGCCCGTGTCCGGCGGTTCGCAGACCGCGGCGAGCACGGGCTCCGCGGTTCACCTGGCGGGACAGGCGCTGCGCGAAAAGCTTGTCTGGACGGCGGTGAACGACAGCAAGTCGCCGCTGTTCGGGGCGAACTCGCAGGACGTGACGATCGAGGGCGGGCGGCTCACGCTGCGCGACGGCTCCAAAGGGGAGCCTCTGGAGGCGCTGGTGAAGCGGCAGAGCCAGCCCTTCATCGAGGCGGAGGCGGACGCCAAACCGGGGTCGGAGCGCGAGCAGTATTCCATGTACGCATTCGGCGCGCAGTTCGCGGAAGTGAGGGTGGACGCGAGCCTCGGCCAGATTCGCGTGACGCGCATGGTGGGCGCGTTCGGCGCCGGACGCATCCTGAATCCGAAGACCGCGCGCAACCAGTTCATGGGCGGCATGATGTGGGGCCTGAGCATGGCGCTGGAAGAGCACGCCATGATGGACCCGGCGCTCGGCCGGTTCGTGAACAACAACCTGGCCGAGTATCACGTGCCCGTGCACGCCGACGCGCCGGAGATGGATGTCGTGTGGGTGGACGAGCAGGACCCGCACGTGAACCCGATCGGCGTGAAAGGCATCGGCGAGATCGGGAATACCGGTTCCGCGGCGGCCATTGCAAACGCGGTGTATCACGCGACCGGAAAGCGGGTGCGCGATTTGCCGATTACGCCGGACAAGCTGCTGTAGCGTTTGACTGCGCCCTTCCTGCTCTGCTGTAATTGCGGCGGATGACGGCTGAAGCTGCCCTCCTCAGTGACAACCTGCGGGAAGCTATGCGCTTCTTTGGCCAGGCCCGGCCGGAGGGTGAAGTGCGCCAACTCGACGAGCTGACCCTGATCTCCTCGGGTCTCGATTACGGCGTCTTCAACGCCGCCGTGCTGTGCGCCGACATAGGCGGATCGTCGCTCAATGGCTTCGCCGGAGAATTGCGGCGCGCGGCGGACTTCTTCGGCGAGCGCCACCTGCCCTGGTCTCTGTGGCTGTGCGAGGATCGCGTGGAGCGCCGCGTCCGCACGCGACTGCAGGACGCCATCGCCGGAATAAACCTGCGGCATCTCACCTCGGCGCCCGGAATGTACGCCGAGCGGCTGGCGCCACTGTCGCGTCCTCTTCCTGCGCTCTCGGTGCGTCCGGTGGAGGACGAGGAAACCCGGATGGCGTTCGCGCAGATTACTTCGATGGCGTTCGAGATACCGTTCCATCTGTGCCGGGCTGTCTACGGGCACGCAGGCGCGTGGGAGGGGGCTCTCAGTGGCTGGGTCGGCTATGTGGGCGCCACGCCGGTCTGCACCACCGCGCTTATCATTCGTGACGGGGCCATCGGCGTGTACTCGGTGGGCACGCTGCCGGCGTTTCAGAAGCGTGGGTATGCCGAGACGGCGATGCGCACGGCGATCGCCTGCACCACGGACCAGACCGGCATCGAGCGCACGCTGCTGCAATCGACGCGCGCCGGCCTGGCGCTCTATCACGCGCTCGGCTACCGGCCGGTGACGACCTTCCACGTGTACCTGTCGAAGAAGTAGCGGCCGCGACGGCGTCGGCGTCGGATATTTGTCCCGGTTCTGTGCCCGAACCTGCTGATAACAGTGGCCAGCTCAGCCTGGCCCGGAGCGGGTCTCCGCATGAGATCCGGCGCAAGTTCGTGTTTGTTCGGTTAAGGCGCAGCACGTCACAGCTTCCGCTGCAACGGACTCGGCAAAGGCGACCAGCGCGAACACGAGGATGAAGCGCATTCGGCCCCTTTCGAGAATATCGCCTCATCGCTGCCCGTAGATCCGCCGCGCGTGGTCCACGATGCCTGCTGGAACCAGGCTCTCCCAGGGCTCGCCGCGGCGGATCCTCTCGCGCACTTCGGTCGAGGAGACATCGTCGAAGTCGGGCGACCCCTCGAGCTGATGAATTCGGCGCCGCAGATGGCCTGGGGCGTCATAGTGGCCGCCACGGGGCGCCACCAGCAGCTCGAAATCGGCCAGCATCCGCTCGGCCTTGTCCGGCCGTCCATAATCCCAGTTGACGATGCGTTCCGCCGCATCGCGGCCGCACACGAACAGCAGCCGGATCTGTTCGCCATAGTGCGCGCGGCACTCGCGTGCGATATCCACGAACAGCCCTCCCTCGGAGATGGCCACGGCGTACTGCAGCGACGGATCGGCGTGCACCAGCATGCGCGCGCGCTCCTCGACGCTTGCGCCGTGATGCTCCTTGTGCGGCAATATGGCCGGCACCACGCATAGCGTCTCGTCGGCATGGGAGGCGGCTGCCCGGGCAAGGGCGATGTGCGCCACCGTCGGCGGGTTGAAGCTGCCGGCCAGGACGGCAACGCTGGCGGGACGGACGGCGCCGCTCCGAACGAACCTCATACCTTCATCCTACGCAGCGTCGTCCAGGTGTACTCAATGCTGCTACTAAGATGGCTTCCAGGTAGCGCCAGGGCTTGTCGCTAAGGGTACTTCGCCGGACGTTGACCTAAATTATGAACATGGTGTGCTGGATCTGCCCTGAGTGCGGTCGGGAAAACGACGTTACCCTCGAGGACTGTCCGGGTTGTGCGCCCGTAGCGGTGGCCGAGGAGCCCGCGCCGGTAGCCGATGCAGCCGAGCCCACAACCGCCGCAGAGCCGGCGCCGATTGCGGACGAGCCCGCGCCGACAACCGAGGAGCCCACGGAAGCTGCCGAGGGCGTAGAGCCCGTTGCCGAGGAGCCGGCGCCGATTGCCGAGCCAGCCGAGTCAACCATCGTCGCAGAGTCCGCGCCCGTTCCCGAGGAGTTCGCGCCGATACCCGACTCAGCCGAGCCCATCTCAGACGCTTCGCCAATTGCCGAGGAGCCCGCGCCGATAGACGAGCCAACCGAAGCCGAGTCCGTATGCGAGCCCCCGCGTCTGGCGTCCAGGGCGCCGTTACCGCTTCCCGGCCGGCTCGAGTGGAGCGATTCGGCGGCGACCCGCGACGCGCATGCATTTCTATCCGGCGTCGCCGTCCTCGATTGCGCGCCGGAGCCTTCGCACGTTCCCGAGCCAAGCCTGACGTTGGCCGCAAGAGTCCAAGATCCGGCGCCGCGTCCGCCGTTCGTGTCCATCGACGCGATCCCGGCAATGCCCCAACCGTGGAGGCGCACCGTTCTCGACGCCCTCGCCCTGCCGGCGCCGCCACTGGATCCGGATCACACCGCTGCGCATGTCTTCCAGAACGATCTGGTGCGGCTGCTCGACGCGTTGCGGCAGAGCCCGGGATTGCCGCTGCTCGGCGCAGGGAACGGGGAAGCGAAAGCGCTGGCAAGACCGCAGGACCTCGAGTATTTCCCGGAGCCGAAATCGCTGGCGCCGCGCGCGCCGTGGCAGGTTACAGTGAATCCAACGGGGGCGCCACACGAAATGCCACGCCAGAGCGGCCGCGCCGAGACGTGGCCCGAGCGAGCGGGGGCGCTGCCTGAGTTGTCCACAGACGCTCCCGCTGCCGCCTTCGCGCCGCCATGCAAGGAACGGCAGCCCTGGCATCCCGAGGTGCCACCGCGCGCGGCCGCGATACGGCCGGTCGCATGCCCGCCACACGCTCGACTGTCCGACCGCGGCGTGATCCTGCCATTTTTCCTGCGGCGTTTCCAGGAGAACAGCATCCTGGTTTCGCCCCGCGTTATTACGCGTAACTCCACGCCGGGCTGGCTGGTGACGGTGCTGACGGCGGTCATCCTGCTGGTGACGGCCGCAACGTTCCTGCCGAAATCCACTTTCGCCCAGCACTCCGGATCCCGCGGCGACGCGCCTGGCGCCGAAGCGGCTCTGGGCGCCTTTCCGTCGTTCTCGAGATACGTTGAGGTGACCGGCATCCGCGCCGCCACCGACACCGGTAACGCGGAGATTCGGTATGTGCTGGTGAATCACTCTCCCACCGATCTGCCGGCGTTCTCGATTAACGTATCGGTTGTTCCTGCTCGCGGTGGCGCGCCCGTCTTCTCGTTCTCGAGCACGGTGCAGGGCATGGTGCCCAACGAATCCCGCGAGCTGCGCACCGCAATCTCCCAGACCCTCCCCGCAGCTCAGATGCCGGACTGGCAGGACTTGCGGGCGGACGTACGAATTACCGCCAGGGAGTAGCGGGGCAGCTTTTCGGCAATTCCGTAGCGACGCCCGTGTGCCGCAGGTTGGCTGCGGCATCGGCCGAACAGGCATCCACCCTCAGCGCACGCTCAAAATCGAGACGCGCCGCATCCGTCTGGCCCAGCGCGAGCAGAGCCACCCCGCGGTTGTTGAGCGCAGCCGGGTCCTCCGGATTCAGCGCCAGCGCGCGGCCAAACGCGGCCAGGGCGCGCGCGGGATCGCCGTATTCGAGCCAGGCCCGCCCCTGTTCCGCAGCCACCGCTGGATCTTCGGGCGCGATATGCTCGGTCTCCGTGAGGATGTCCAGCGCCCGTTCGGCCGGCAGGGCGCGGGCGAGTTGCAAACGCGGGCGGACCTTGTCCGGAGCCTTGCGCACGGCGTCGCTCCAGAGCGACAGCTCGGTGCGCCAGACTTCGCAGCGCGAGATGCTCAGGATGATGAAGGATGCGCAGATCACCGCCACTGCGGCGGTGCGCATATGGCTCAGAAGGTACGCGCCGGCCACCGCCAGGGCGATCATCGGCAGGTACATGCGCCGGTCCGCGGCGAGATCGGCGGCCGGGAAGATGGACGAGCTGGGCAGCAGCAGAATAATTCCCGCGATGAACCAGAGGGCGGCGTTGCGAACCGCTGATGCATCACGATCGCGTCCGGACAGGAACCACCAGAGCGCCCCCGCGGAAAGCGCCGCGACCGCCAACCAACCGAGCCAGGCGTGCCAGCCGCCGATAACGTGAACTTCCGGATCGACGGTGAGGCCGGTGGGAATCGCCAGCATGCGCAGATAGCGCAGGATCACCGCGCCCTGAGTGGCCGCATACGCGGATGCCGGGATGCCGGCCGCTGGTCCGATGTGCGAGGCCGGGTGGCGCGCCGCGTCCAGAATCACGCGGACTCCGGCGAGGGCCGACAAGCCGAGCATCACTGCGATGGGCGGGAGATCGCGTTTCGTGCTGCCGCCGAGCGTGAACGACAGCAGCAGAAGCACCAGCGGAAAGGCGGCGCATTCCTCTTTTGCCAGCAGCGCCGCGGCAAACCAAACGACGGCCAGCCAGCGCCGGTTTGCTGCCCAGTTCCACAGCGAGGCGAGGACAAGGGCCGTTGACAGCACCGTAGCGCGCTCGAAGACGTAGTTCACCGGTTCCGACTGAAGCGGATGCACCGCGAAGAAAGCGGCGCCGAGCAGCGCGATCCGCTCGGGTATCAGGCGGCGGAGAGCCGCAAACAGGAGCAACGCCGCCGCGACGTGCAGCGCCAGATTCACGGCGTGCCAGCTCACGGGATTGCGGCCGCCAAACTCGTAATTGGCCCGGAAGGTCAGGTACGTCAGCGGGCGCGTTGCCAGGGGCTGCAATAATGCATCGACTCCCGATGGGCTGGTCACCACCGGATCCTGAAACAGCGAATAATCGTCGAAGTGAAACGAGCCCCGGATGCTCCAGCCGAAAGCGGCGAGCGCGAGCGCGGCGACCAGGATAATGTTTCGAGAAAGGATAATATCAGTGTGACAAAAGCCGCTTCCGCAGCCAAAGCCGTCAATGCCCCCACACCGCCCCGCCTTGTTCCCAGGCCGAAGACCTCCGCGGAACGGAAGGCGCGCGTCCGAAAGATTCTGGACATTCTCGACCGGGCCTACCCGAAGGCAACGTGCGCGCTTCACCATGGCAATGCGTGGGAGCTGCTGGTGGCCACGATTCTGTCGGCCCAATGCACGGATAAGCGGGTGAACGAGGTTACGCCGGGGCTGTTTCGGAAGTACCCGACGATGCTGGATATGGCGAACGCGAGCCCGGCCGAACTGGAGAACGAGATCCGCTCAACCGGTTTCTTCCGCAATAAGACGAAGTCGCTCATCGGTGCGGCGCGGACCATTCAATCCGAATTCGGCGGCGACATCCCGAAGACGCTCGAAGAACTGACGCGCGTTCCCGGCGCGGCGCGGAAAACCGCGAACGTTGTGCTGGGTACGGCCTACGGCATTCCATCGGGAGTGGTGGTGGACACGCATGTGCATCGCGTGTCGCGGCGGCTCGACCTGACCAGGAACGACGATCCGGTCTCCATCGAGCAGGATCTGATGAAGGTCATTCCACAGGATCGATGGATATTGTTTTCACACCAGGTGATCTATCACGGCCGCGAGCGCTGCGTGGCGCGCAAGCCGAAGTGCTCGATCTGCCCATTGGACCAGCTCTGCTACGCGAAGGATAAGAACCTGGATGCAGGCTAAAAGCCTGCTCTACTTTCAACCGAGAACAGTAGAGTAGGCTTCAGCCTGCGCTTTTACAGCACCACGCGCATGTCCCCCTCGCGCGCCGTGACCTTCTGGCGATCGAGAAACTCGAGCAGCGGTATCGCGTATTTGCGCGAGATGCCGGTCCAGTCTTTGAATTCCGGCACCGAGAAGCGCGCGCCGCGATGCGCCGCAATGGTCGCGTGCAGATGGTCGATGGCGGACGCATGGAAGAGCAGGCCCTCGGCCACCTTCACCAGCTTGCGGTCGCGCAGCAGCATCTGCAGCAGGGTGCGCGCCCGCGCGGCCTCCACGCCCGACTTTGCCAGCACTTCGGCAAGCGGCGGGACGGCCAGGCCAGCCTGCTCGAAGGCGGCCTCAATGCGCCGGCTCGCTTCGGTCTCGTCCTCGCGAAAAGCCACGCGGTGTGAGGACATGCGCAACAGATCGCCCTCGCTCACGACGTCCTTCGCACGCGCGAGCACGGCATCCAGGAGGAATGGCGGGCCGTCGCCGAGCACGCGAGCGCGCAATTCCTCGCGCGGCATGCCCGCCATGAGCGGCTTTTGGCGATGAAACAGTTTCAGAGCCTCACGAACCGACTCGACCTGTTCCGCGAGCCATCCGCCATTCACAAGCCAGGGCTGCGGCTGCTCCACGACAACCAGCCCCGCTGCACGCGCCGCGTCCACGATCTCGCGTTCCAGCAACCCAGTCCTGGCTACCAGGTCAGCCATGTTCAAGCCATACTCCGACTCGAGCACCAGCAGACCGACGCGCTCCGCGGCGCTGCCGGATTCCAGAGTTTGCAATCGCTCCACACCGCCTCGCCGCGGCGGCGAGATGTCGAGCACGATGCCGCCGCCAATCGTCACGACCGGAGAGAACATGCGAGCGATGAAACGATCGCCGGGCAGCACGAGCACCGGGTGGCGGAACACGATTCGAGCGTAGTCGCGCGAGCCCGGCTCGATGGCCGCGCGCCGGCTGAGTATGCGCACTTCGGCCGTGAGTTCCGCTGTGCCGCTGTGAAAGTGAATGGGCGCGCGATGGCGGAGTGGCCGGGCCCCCGGCAGCAGATCGAACGCGCAATCGATTCGGGTGACCGCGCGGAGGCGGCTCGGTTCGGTAAGCGCCATGCCACGCGCGATTTCCGCCGGCTCGATGCCGATCAGATTGACCGCGGTGCGCTGGCCCGCCAGCGCCACCCGCACCGGCTCGCCGTGAACCTGAACGCCGCGCACGCGCAGACGCCGGCCCTCCGGCTGCAACTCCACATCCTGCTCTGTTCCGATCCGTCCCGAGAGCAGGGTGCCGGTCACCACCGTGCCGAATCCCTTCATGGTGAACACGCGATCGATGGGCAGGCGCAGCCAGCGCGCTGAATCCTTCTCGGAGATGCCGGCGGCCATTTCCGCCAGACGCGACCGCAGCTCGTCGAGACCGGCGCCGGTTTTCGCGCTCACCGCCACCACGGGCGCGCCCTCCAGAAAGGAGCCCTGCACGAACTCCTCCGCCTCCAGCCGCGCGAGATCCAGAATGTCCTGGTCCACCAGGTCGCTTTTGGTCAGGACGACGACGCCTTTTCGTATGCCGAGCAGGCGGCAGATATCGAAATGCTCGCGCGTCTGCGGCTTGATGGATTCGTCGGCGGCGATGACAAACAGTACAATATCGATACCGCCCACCCCGGCGAGCATGTTTTTGATGAACCTTTCGTGACCGGGAACGTCTACCAAACCGAGGCGTACCTCGGAGTTGAGGGCGAGGTGTGCGAACCCCAGATCGATGGAAATGCCGCGTTCCTTTTCTTCCTTCAGACGGTCGGTGTCGATGCCTGTCAGGGCGGCCACCAGAGCTGTCTTCCCGTGGTCGATGTGGCCCGCCGTTCCAGCAATTACGTGCTTCATCGGAGCGATATTCATCTTAGCGAGCCTGCGGGCCGCCGCGGACCCGCAGAGCGAGGTGCCCACATTCAAGGCCGGCGTGGCCGATGTGCGCGTCGATGTGCAGGTGCTGGACGGCGCCGAGGGCCATCCCGTTGAGGGGCTTGCGGCAACGGATTTCGTGGTGACGGATGAGGACGTTCCGCAGAAAATCGAATACTGCGCCGAGACCAACGAGCGCGCCTCCATCGTGCTGTTGATGGACGTCAGCGGCAGCATGCAGAAATTTGTCGAGACGCTGACGCGCAACGCTCGCGAGGCCTTGCGCGTGCTCACGCCCGGCGATCGCGTGGCCATCATGGTTTTCGCGAAGACCCAGGCGCTGCATCAGGATTTCAGCGATAACCTGGCCGAAACCGCGCGGCAGATTTCTCTGGCCATCACCAGCCACGACGTCGGCTACAGCACGAACATCAACGCCGCTATCCTGAGGGCCGCGAAGCAGGTGGAAAAGGGTGCGGACGTGCTGAACGGACACAGCATCAGCGGACGTCACGCCATTCTGATCATTACCGACAACCTCGGCCTGAACTATCTGATTCCCGACGAGACGGTAATCCGCGAGCTGTACAAGGCCGATGCCACGCTGAACGCCATCGTAGTGGGGCGCGCCATCCGGCCTGCGCCGCCGAAGCCAGGCCAGTATGTGAATCCGGACTTCACGCCGGCGGATGTGTACCACCTTGCGGAGGAGACCGGAGGCGAAGTGATTCGCGCCGACATCTCGGAAGAGGCGTTCCGGGAAATGATTTCGCGCATTCGGCTGCGCTACACGTTGGCCTATCATGCGCCGGAAGCGCAGCCGGGCTCGTTCCGCCACATCCACGTCGATCTTACGCCGGATGCGCGGCGGCGATATCCGAGCGCGGTCCTGCACGCGCGAACTGGATACTACGCCAGCGGGAATTAGTCGGCAGCCCTGAGAAAAGACTCCAGGGAGCCGTCGCGCGGCCGATATGACCAGCAGAGCGTCTTCGGCCATGGTCTCACTGAGGCACCACATCAACCTTTCCGCGTGTCAGAGCATGCTCGCGTCGGTGTACGCGGCATGGTCCTCACTGCTCGATAACGTTGGCGCGCATGCGCCCGAGTCCGTCGATCAGGCTTCGGCGGAGCAACTTCGCAAACGTCTGGTGCGGGTGCGCGAGTGTTCCGGGCACGCAATCGATGGGGGCGGAGAGACGGAGGTCGATCGGTGTGCGAACGAGGCGGCGGAAGCGGTCGATATCTATTACGAATCGATCGCGACAGCCTACGCCAGGATCCGCAGCGAACTCGAGAACATGGCTAAAGCCCTCGATGACGTTCTGGCCTCGATGACGGCGCCGGACAGCGGAGACCGCGTTGACGTGGATCGCGAGTTCCGTGAGCTCGAACAGCTTCTCGACAACCCCGATCCGCAGGCAATGAAGATCGGCTTGCAGACCGGCATTCAGCGGCTGCGCGTACGGTTCGATGACCTCAGGCGAGAAAAGGAAAGCATGATCGCCATTCTTCGCGATGAGGTCAGGACGCTGCAGAAAAGCCTCGAGCAGGCAACCCTGGAATCCGAGTCGGCACAGTGCGTCCAGCTCACCCAGGAGGAGTTCGAATCCTTCGTGGAAGAGGAGATCGAGCAGGGCGCTTCGTTTTGTCTGGTCTATGGATCCCTGACGAACCTTTCGCGCCTGCGCAGATTCCAGGGTTCGGAAGCGGTAACCTCCGCGGTGGATTTGTTCGCCGGCCTCCTACGCCAGTTCCTGCCCGACTGCCCGGCAATGATGCGATTCGGGGTTGGCGCGTTCTGCTGTCTTGTTCTGGCCTCATCGAAGCGGACCACAGACAACATCGGACAGCTAACCCGAATGCTCGGCGACCCATCAAAGGTCGGAACGCCTTTGCCCAAGTTCACGGTGGCATCGTTCATGCCGACAGACGGCTCCGAGCGTCTGCTCAGGCGCTTCCGGGATCTGCACCGCCGCGCTTTGGTGCAGCAATAAAGTCACCAGCACATATCCGTGTGCGTCACACTACATGGAGGAAGTGACGCTATGCATATGAACGGACGCACGGGGCTGATTGTGGCCGGATTTGTTGCACTTGCCGCCCTTGCGGTCGCCGGATGGGCCCGCCACCCTGGCGCCGCGCCTGCCTCCACCGCCAACCAGCAGGCGGCCAGCAGCGCTGCGCCAACTCAAGCGGATTCGTACTACAGCGCCGGCAACCAGACAAATCCTGCTGGGACGCCCGCGAATCAGACGCGAACCAGCGGCGACCTTTCGAACGAACCGGTTGTGAGCGCGCCGGACAATCAGGCCAGTGTGGCGCCTGCGCAGGGCAGTTACGCGACGCCTGCCCAGGATTATGCGTCGTCTGCATCTGCGCAGCAGACTGCGGCAAACCCCTGCACGGGAAACCCTCCGGCCTATCAGAATGCGACCTACTCGTCAGGCAATGCGTCGAACTACGACAACTACATGGTTGAGAGCGACCGCCCCGTGATCGTCCGGCAGCCCGCTCAGGCGGCTTATCCTGTGCAGACCGGCTATCAGCAAGGTTATGCGCCGGGTTATCCGGTCCAATCCGGTTACGTCACGCGTAGTTCGGCGGAGCGACTGGTGGTGGAACGCGACTATCGTCACCATCATCACCACGGCGTTAAGAGAGCTTTGGAATACACGGCAGGCGGGGCTGCCGGGGGAGCGGCTATTGGCGCACTGGCCGGGGGCGGACGAGGAGCCGGAATCGGCGCCTTGGCCGGCGGCGCGGGCGGGTTCATTTACGACCGCCTGACGCACAGCCGGTAACCGGCCGACCCATGTCACACGCCACAATGAACTGAGTGGGGAACAGTCTCCTCTTCCTGGTTTCGGCTCTCGCGATGGCCCTGCCGGTCAGCGGCCAGTGGCAGCGCGTCATATTGAGCGGAAAAGGCGAGCGTAAGGATACGCCGCAGGCGCATTCTCTGAAGTATTTCACTGCTGACCCCGCTCGCCGGGATGACGGCGGCGACCTCGGGCACCCCAACGAATACTCCTTCCGGGCTGTCACGAAGCCGGTCGGCGAATTGGCAGGTTACGGCATCCTCGACGTGCTCTACTATATCCGCGGGCGCGGCAGCGCTCTTCAATTCGCGCCGGGCGACCAGGTGAAATGGAAATCGATACTCGTCCGGACGGGCGTGGATCGCTATCGGGAGATCTTCCACTTGCAGGCGCTCTATACGAACGTCTCGCTCGCGCATTCGCGCATTGTCCAGTCCGGCAACGAGCGCATACTGGCGACCATGGATTCGGACGGAGGAAATGGCGGAGGCTGCTGGGAAGCGTACTGGTGGTTCGACTCCGCCGGTCCGCATTCTCTGGATTTTTCCAGGGTAGCGGCGGCGATCAAGGCTCGAACCCCGGCGAATACGGTGGCGCCGATCTCATGCTCTCACCTCGATCCGGCTGCGCAAAAGATCAGCTCGTGGGTACAGAAGGCTGACGCAGCTTGCCGCGCCTGCGATTTCGTCGGACGGGCGACCGCCGGGTTCCGACTCGACGGTCCCATTGCCTGGCCTGTCTCGATTATTTTTGAGCCCGGCGATCCTCAACCGTGATGAGGTCGCTGACGCTGGGCTCATCCCTGGCGATGCCGTGGCGTTCCTGAAATTCTGTCCACCAACTTCTACCGCTCCCGTCTAACTTCGTTAGCAGTAACAATCGGGCCAGGTAGCCTTCGGCCCGCCGCGTACCTTGCGGACATAGCACGGCGCGGTTCAGCCAGGTAACGAACACACCGCGGTCTCACGACTTTCCAGCATGGTCGCCGTATTCCCAGTCATAAGGCACGCCAGTGTCGCCGAGGATGAACTTAACCAGATCGGCAAAGCCAGCCTCCGCTCGGACATCATTCGAAAGGATGACAACGCACCGCTGACTGGCCTCAATGCAGACCATCGTATTAGCCGTCTGGCCGTCGTGCCCGCCTTTGAAAAAGCCATGACCTTGCGGGCCGTCGAAGACGACGACACCCAGACCCGCGTAAAGATCTTTGCGCTGCTCACTCGCGGGCAGGTCTGGCAGAAAAGGAGGGAACTGATGAGCAGTAGTGATATGGAGCAGCGGCTTCGTCATCTCGGCACGCGATGCCGCACTCAGGCCATCGCCTCGCACTAAGGCAGCAACAAATCTCGGCAGATCGGAGATCGTCGTGTCCATCGAGCCTGCCACGCGCACTTTACTGCGTCGGTCGTGTTCCTGGATCTCGCCCTTATCGTTCCAGCCATCGGCAACGTTCGCGGCAAAAGCATCACGCCACACCAGGCTTGTACGGGGCATTCCCAGCCGGTCGAAATCGGCCCTGGTCAGATCGCCCACATCGACCCCCAGCCCCTGCGCCTTACGGCCGTGCTCGATGACGAACTGCAGCAGAATGAAACCTTCGCCCGAATAGTTGAAGCGCGTGCCCGGTTCGAAATGGATGTGCAGCTTGTGGTCAGGTTCGATGAACCAGAAGTTGGCGAAGCCGGTTGAATGGGTCAGACTCATGCGAGGTGTGATCTTTTGCCAGCGCAGATCATCGGCCAGATCCTTGTATGGCCCGTACTTGTCGGGGAAGACCGGATCGGGGCCATAGTCTGGCAGTGGTTTATCGAGGTCTTCCTTTATAGGAGTATCGAGCTGAAGTTTGCCCTGATCGACCAGTTGCATTACTGTGTATGCAAAGACCGTCTTGGTGAGCGAGGCTCCGTACATCACGGTGTCGATGGTTAGCGGATCTCCCCTGGCATTACGGATACCGTAAGCGTGGACGTAACCGACCTTACCGTGATCGATAACCGCGATCGCCATACCCCTGGCGCCGGTGCGGGTCATCAGTTTGTTCACTTCGGCGTCGATTGCGGCGCCATTTGGCATTGTCTGCGCGCGGGCCCCGGTTGGAAGGAAGCAGGCAGTAACAAGCACAGCGAGCACCGGAAGCGCTTTGTTGTTCGTGGTCACGGGAAGCCTCTCAGAATGGGCGCAGCCTCAATAGCGTTACGCGGTGGTGCTCGGTAAGGTTCCCAGAAGGCCTGCGATTTGGTGGGCAGGGCGACCGCCGTGACGCGGTCGCCACTGCAGACTGTTACTGCCGGAGTGTTTCCCGCTCGGCTCGTACTTCTTCGCGCTGCGCTCGCGCCCATTCGTCAGCCTGACGCTGGGCTTCATCCTTTGCGATGCCGTAGCGTTCCTGGATCCTGCCCACCAGCTCGTCTTTGCTGCCTTTCATCATCTGCCAGTCGCTGTCGGTGAGCTTCCCGAATTGTTTCCGCGCGGAGCCGACCAGTTGTTTCCAGTTTCCTTCGATGCGATCCCAGTTCATACTTCAACCGCTCCCTTCTAACGTCGTTAGCAGCAACAATCGGGCCAAAACAGAACCGGCCTGTTCTGAACGGGTTCTGCTTTGTAGCGTTCGCCAGCCATGGCAAAATTACGGGCTGGGCCGAACGCGGAGCGCGGACGCGCGGCGTGATACAACCTTATTGAATGCCCTCTGCGCCCCTGTTCGAGACTGACTTTTCCGGATTGAAGCTGCATGCTCGCGGAAAGGTCCGGGACGTCTATGCGGCCGGCGACTACCTGGTGATCGTGGCCAGCGACCGCCTTTCCGCATTCGATTACATTCTGCCGACGCCTATCCCCGACAAAGGCCGCGTGCTGACGCAACTCACCGTGTTCTGGCTCGACCTGCTGCGCGACATCGTGCCGAACCATTTCGTCTCGGCCGATGTGGCCGACTATCCGAAGGAGTTCCATCCTTATCGGGAACAGCTCGAGGGCCGCTCGATGCTGGTGCGCCGCGCCGACATGGTTGAGCTGGAGTGCGTCGCGCGCGGCTACATCAGCGGCTCGGGCTGGAAAGAGTACAAGCAGAGCGGCAGCGTCTGCGGCGTCCGGCTGCCGCCGGGTCTGCATGAAAGCGACAAGCTGCCGGAGCCCATCTTCACTCCGGCAACGAAAGCCCAAACCGGCCACGATGAGAACATCTCGTTCGAGGAGGCCGCAAAGCTGGTGGGCAGCGATGTCGCCGAACGGCTGCGGACGTTGACCCTCGCCATTTACAAGCGCGCGTCCGAATTCGCCGAAACGCGCGGCATCATCATCGCCGACACTAAGTTCGAGTTCGGCTTCCTGGGCGACGAGCTGATTCTTGCCGATGAAGTGTTGACGCCCGATTCATCGCGCTTCTGGCCTCGATCGTCCTGGAAACCGGGCGGACCGCAGCCGTCTTTCGACAAGCAGTACGTGCGCGATTACCTCGAATCGATTCACTGGAACAAGCAGCCGCCGGCGCCGGCTCTGCCCAACGAAGTCACCCGGCGCACCTCGGAGAAGTACCGCGAAGCGTACGAGATCATTGCGGGAAAACCGCTGTGACCTTCATTGACCTGATCCTGATTGCGGTTGTCGCCGGCTCGGTGATCGGCGGTTTTACCGGCGGGTTCGCGCGCGTGAGCGTCGGCTTTATCGCCAGCGTGGCCGGCATCATTTCCGCATTCTGGTTTTACGGCGTAATGGGCTCACACGTCCAGCCGTACGTGAACTCGCGGCCGGTCGCCAACCTGCTCGGCTTCTTTCTGATCCTGATTCTGTTCAGCATTGCCGGCGCGCTGATTGGACGCATTCTGGCGAAAATGTTTCGGTGGATCGGCCTTTCATGGCTCGACCGGCTAGCCGGCGGCGCATTCGGCATCGCGCGCGGAGCGCTGTTGTGCGTCGCCCTGGTGACCGTAATTCTCGCCTGTGCGCCCACGCCGCCCCCCGCCGCCATCGTAAATTCGCGATTCATTCCGTACCTGATCGGCCCGTCCCATGTGATGGCGGCCATGATCCCGCGCGAGCTGCGCGACGCCTTCGATGACACCACAAATAAGGTGCGCCGGATGTGGTCGGAACATGCCAATCAGCAGCCGGAGAAGCACGCCGGAGGGACCGTCTGAGCGGCCGGGCGGCGCAACTCGTCATCTTCGATCTGGACGGAACTCTCATCGATTCGAAGCTCGACCTTGCGCACGCCGTGAACGCGATGCGCGCGTGGATGGGCATGGGGCCGCTGGACTTCGAGCTGATATATTCCTACGTGGGCGACGGCGCTCCCGTCCTGGTGCGTCGCGCTCTGGGAGTGGAAACGGGCGAGGCCGACGCACAACGGGCGCTCGAATATTTTCTCGGTTGGTATGCCGAGCACAAGCTGGACAACACCTGCCTGTATCCGGGCGTTCGTGAAGCGCTCGATCGTTTGCGCGATGCCGATCTGCATCTGGCCGTCCTCACCAACAAGCCGGTGCGCATCAGCCGCGCGATTCTCGAAGGCCTCGGCGTCGGGCAACACTTCTTCCGCGTATATGGCGGGAACAGTTTTCCCGAGAAGAAGCCGAGCCCGGTGGGAGTGGAAACTCTGGCGCGTGAGGCCGGCGTGGACCTGTCGCGCACAGTGGTGGTTGGGGACAGCGCGGTGGATGTGCGGACCGCGCGCAACGCCGGAGTGGGCGTCTGCGGCGTCACCTATGGGTTTCAGCCGGAGTCCTTCGAAGAGCAACCTCCGGATCGCGTTTTCGCGACGATGCCGGAGGTTGCAGATTACCTGTTAGCTGGAAGCAAGTAAAGACGGAAGGCGCCCCGCTTACTGAGGCGGAGGCGGGGGCGGCGCCGCGGTGTCCGTGGAACTGCTGTCGTGGTGCGTTTCCGTCGTCGTGGTGCTCTTTATTTTCTTGTGGTGATGGTGCTTCTTCTCTTTGGTCTTCGTGGTGGTGGTGGTCGTATTATCCGAGGTCTGGGTGCTCGAGTCCTGCGCCAGCATCACGGCGCCGGCAAGAATGGAAGCCAGAATCAGTTTCTTCATCGCGTATCTCTCCTTTTGCGCGGTCTGCGCTTGTCTGTGAGACGCCTGCAGGTAGCCGTATAGTACCTGTCGGCCAATTAACCTTTCTTAAACCGGGCGTCGAAAATGGAGCATACTGGTGGCTTATGACGAGACTGTGTTTTGCCCTGTTTGCAATCTTCTGCGCCGGTGCAGCCGCCCAGACCCAGCGACCGCCCATCGTGGGCGTTGCGCACATCGGGCTGCGCACCGACGACCTGGCGGCCGCGCGCAATTTCTACGGGCACGTTCTCGGTTTCGCCGAGCCGTTTCAACTCGACAAGCCGGGCGGCGGGCTGATGCTGACCTACTTCAAGGTGAACGATCACCAGTACATCGAGATCTTCCCGGAGCTCACCAGCGCGACCGCGGACCGGCTCTCGCACGTCGCCTTCGAGACCACCGATATCAAACAGCTTCGCGATTATCTGGCCAGCCGCGGCGTTACTGTTCCCGCAGCCGTCAGTAACGGCCGCGACGGCAACCTGAACATGATGATCAAGGATCCGGAGGGGCACAACATCGAATTCGTGCAGTACATGCCGGGCTCTCTGCACAGCAAAGACTTCGGCAGGGACCTGCCTGACACGCGGGTATCGCAGCGCATCATTCATGTGGGCTTCACGGTGCAGGACCGCGCCGCGGAAGATGCGTTCTGGCGGGACATCCTGGGCTTTCGCGATATCTGGCATGGCGGCATGAAGGACGACCAGACCGATTGGGTGGACATGCGCGTGCCGGACGGAACCGACTGGCTGGAGTACATGCTGAACGTGCACAACCCCTCTCCGCGCACGCTGGGCGTGATGAATCATGTCGCGCTGGGCGTTCCGGATATCAACGCGGGCTATGACACGGTGGTCTCGCGCGGGATGAAGTGCGATAAGCCGCAGATCGGCCGCGACGGCAAATGGCAGCTCAACCTGTACGACCCGAACATGACGCGCGCGGAGCTGATGGAACCCAAGCCTGTGCGCACGCCGTGCTGCTCGCCGATTCTGAGCGAGTAAGGAAATGCAGACGACGAAAACCGATCGTCTGCCCCACCGTGATGTTTCTTCAGCTCAGATACATGCCGCCATTCACGTGGATGGTCTGGCCGGTCATGTATCCGTTGCGCGCCAGCATCACCACCACGTCCGCGACTTCGTCCTCGGTCCCGAAGCGGCCGATGGGGATACGCTCGGGCTGCGCCAGAGCATTGGAGCGCACCATGTCGGTTTCGATCAGCGCGGGTGAAATTGCATTGGCCGTGATGCCTTCGCGGAAGAGCGCTGAAGCGTACCCGTGCGTCAGGCCGATGATGCCGGCCTTCGATGCCGCATAGTGCACGCCCACCACGCCGCCGATGTGCGCGGCCACTGACGACAGATTGATAATGCGGCCCCAGCGCCGCTCGCGCATGCCGGGGAGTACGGCCTGGGTCATCAGAAAGCATGAGGTCAGGTTCACGCGAATCAGTTCGTTCCAGTCAGCCTCGGTGATCTCTTCCGGCTTCTGCACTCGCGCGATGCCCGCGTTGTTCACCAGGATGTCAACCGGTCCGAGCCGCGCCCGAACCTCCTCGGCCACGCGCTCAACCTCGCGCGATACTGACATATCGGCTTGGACGGAAACCGAACGGCGGCCCAGCGCCAGAATCTGCCGTTCCACCTCATCCGCTTCCTTGTGCGCCGATCGGTAATTGACGGCGACGTCTGCGCCGGCCCTTGCCAGGGCGAGCGCGGCTCCACGGCCGATGCCGCGGCTCGATCCTGTAACCAGAGCCACTCGCCCTGCCAGTTCGTCCATATGGCCGAGCGTAGCAGGAACGCCCGGAGCCCGGCCGGGATAACGGTCATACTGGTTTGAAGTGTCGTTCCGCTCTCTTCTCCTGAAGCACGGCTATTTGTTCCTGTTTACGTACGTGTTCGGTTCGACGGCCGGCATTCCGGTGCCCGCCGATCCATTGCTCGTAGCCATGGGCGCGATGGCCGGCGATCGTCATTATTCCCTGCTGTTAGCGGTGTGCACGGCGCTTGCGGCTGCGCTTATCGCCGACTGGACCTGGTACGAGGTGGGGCGCAGCCGCGGCCGCTCGGTGCTGGGGTTACTGTGCCGATTCTCGCTCGAGCCGGATACGTGCGTGCGCAGCACCGAGGTGGCATTTCGAAAGCGCGGCCCCAGCGCGCTGCTGCTGACGAAATTCATCCCGGGCATGGGCCTTGTGTCCATGCCGCTGGCGGGGACCATTCGCATGCCCCGCTGGAAGTTCCTGCTCTTCGACGCCGCGGGCACGGTGCTCTGGTCCGGGGCATGGCTTCTGACCGGCTTTGTCCTGCACCGGCAGGTGGACGACGTGATTGCCTGGCTGGGACTTTTCGGGCAGCGCGCGGGAATCGTCATTATCGTTCTGATCGCGCTTTACGTTGGGGCGAAATACTTCCAGCGCCGGCGATTCCTGCGTCAGGTGCGCATCAACCGGATCGCGCCGCAGGACGTCATGACCCTCATGGCCAACGGAGCGCCGATCACCATCGTCGACCTTCGCCATCCCGACGACGTCGCCCGCGAGGGCGTCAAGCTTCCGGGCGCGCTGGTGGTGGCTCCGGAAGACCTGCGGTCTCGTTCACACGAGATTCCCGATGACCAGGAGATCATCCTGTACTGTTCGTGACCGAACGAAGCCACGAGCGCCCGTGTGGCGCTGCAGCTCAGACAAGCCGGGATCCGGAGAATTCGCCCGCTGGCAGGCGGATTCGAGGGGTGGCGCGCACTGGAGTTTCCCCTGGAACCCGTGAGCGGCAACGGAAACTCCGAGTGACCTGGTGGCGCACGCTTCAAAGTAAGTGCGCAGGCTGAAGCCTACTCTACTGTTCTCGGTCGGAAGTAGAGCAGGCTCTTAGCCTGCACGTAACTCGTTATGACCCGATCTTTCGTGACCGTACGCTGAAGCCGGTCAGCCAGGCGGGGTTCATCGGGTAGACCTCGGGATCGAACATGACGTAGTAGAAGTGCCAGACCACGATGGCCATGGTCGCCAGCACCGCCTCATAGAAGTGAATGGCGGTGGCCACGTCGAACCATTGCTTGGTGAGCCAGCGCAGGAAGAACGTGTTGGCCCAGAGCAGCGCGCCGGTCATGGACATGATCAGGGCGCCCCAGACGAGGGCCCAGTATTCGGCCTTTGCAATCCACGATTGTGGCCAGATGGCCGGTGGCGCGCCACGGAGGCCCAGGTTGTAGGCGAACGTGCCCGCTGCCTCGGGAATATCGCGATGGCGCGGCAGCACGGTCTTCCAGCGCCGCCGCGCTTCCCGGCTGATGACGATCTCGAACACGTGCACCAGACAAAGCGCAACGAAGGCTCCCGCGGCGATTCGATGCACCGTGCCGCGCACGGGCCACGTCGTCTCCCAGTACGACAGCGGACGAGCCCACCACTGGTCGGGATAGACCAGCGAAAAGCCGCTCCACGCCAGCACGCTGAACGTGATGGTCAGCAGCGCGTGCTGCAGCCGCTCGGTGCGGGGCATGCGGAACCGCGGCGGCGCAGGCCGTATCAGGGGCGTGTGGCCCGGCCGGAAGCGCAGCACGATCATCTTGCGAATCCAGTCGCCGCCGACGTTGAGGATCATCAGGCCGATCACCAGCGGAATCACGATCGAATACCCGACGCGCACCCATTGCACCGGCACGGGCTCGTGACGGCCCTCCACCCAGTGGACCCTGGTAAGCGCGACGGACCGGCCCGCGCCGGCGTGGCACTTGCCGCAAGTCTTCGGCAGGTTCGCGGGACTGATGGTGGAACGCGGATCGGATGGAGGCAGAATGTTGTGAATACCGTGGCAGCTCGCGCAGTTCGCTACCGTCTGCCGGCCGGCCTTAAGGGCCAGCCCGTGGAACGACGCCTCGTAGCTCACCAGCGTGTCGCGAGGCATGTTGAACCGGCGGTCGAGCTGGACATCGCCATGACAGCGCCCGCAGGTCTCGGGAACATGCATCGCGTTTACGCTGGAAGCCGGATTGGCGGGCGGCTGGATCTCATGCTCACCGTGGCATGAGGTGCACACCGGGGCCGCGATGATGCCTCGGGCAACGGCCTTTCCATGCACGCTTTGGTCGTACTCGGTCTGGATATCCGCGTGGCACGTGCCGCAGAGAGTCGGAATGGCCTTGCGGAAATCCTCGGTCCTGGTGCTTTGCGTCTCGTGCGCGTCGCTGTGGCAGACCTCGCAGTCCGGAGCGGCCTGGTTGCCTTTGGCGCGCTGGCTTCCGTGGATGCCCATGGTGTACGAGCGATTCTCGGACTGATGGCACTGGCTGCAACGCGGCTTGGGAATGCCCTCGGGATGGGGGAATTCGTCGTGCTTCGGATGGCAGGAGGAGCAGGCCACGGCGCCGTGTATGCTGGCCGCGACTTTCTTCTGCTGGTCGGCGTGGCAGGCACCGCAGGTCGCGGCATCATCGGAGGGAGTCTGCGCGAGGGTCGCCGTGGCCTGGAGGACAAATCCCGCCAGGGCGAGGAGCATGATTCTGGTCACTGTTTGACCAGAAGTCTATTAAATGCATTGAGCGGGCGCAACTAAGCGGACTGTTATGGCCCGAGATTGCGCGGGAATTCGCTACAGGTCATCGTTGAGAATCGCCACATTTTTGGACGATGTCGGCCTGCGACAATAGGGGCAAGGGAGACGGAGGATTGGCAGTAAAACAAAGGTGGTTTTCAGACCTGGCCCAGAAGGCAGCAAGGATTGCCGGCTCCAGCCCGGCGTTCCTGACTGTTCTGCTCCTTATGCTGGTGTGGCTCGCGAGCGGGCCTTTCTTTCATTACGACGATGCGTGGCAACTAGTCATAAATACGATTACCAATCTGGTGATGACGCTGATGGTGTTCCTGATCCAGAGCACGCAGAATCGGGAGAGCGCGGCGCTGCAGCTCAAGGTAGACGAACTGCTGCGCGCGGTGCGGGGCGCGCAGAACGCGTTCATCAACCTCGAAGAGTTGAGCGAGGAAGAGTTGGAGCGCATCAAGGAGCGCTACGCAGCCCTCGCCGAGACGGCCAGAAGGCGGGCGGGATTGCCGCACGAGCCTGGCCACCCTGGTCTGGCGAACGTCGAGGATAACTGACCGGCGCTCAGCTTCGCGGCGCTATTGCTTGTCGTAGACCGCTTTCGTCGGCTCGTTGACGCCCACCGGGCTGCCGGTGGAGGTCAGCGTTTTGCCGTCGTCGGACACGGTCCAGGTGGACTTGTTTACGGGCTTCCCTTTGACCTTCTCCACCATGTCAAACGAGCGGTCTCCGGATTTGGTGAGAGCGAGGGTGAGCCCGGCAGGAACCGTGGGACCCGTCGCCGGGTAGTCTTTCCCGTCCAGCTTCGCGTTGCAGGTGGCTTTGTAATCGACGATGTTCAATGTCAGGCCATCGCTGCCGTAGGCAGAGAACTCCATCAGTCCCGAGGCGGGGTTCTTAACCTCGGTGGACTTCCAGGTCCCCATCATTCCGGAACCGTCGCCCCGCCGTTCGTAAACTTCGGTCGACTCGTACGCCTCGCCGTTCGGCTTGGTTCCTTTCGTCACCATGGTAAGGGTCTTGCCGTCGTCAGATAGTGTCTGGTTGGTCTGTGCCAGTGTCTTGCCGCGGAACCGTGTGGTGCGATCCCAGGTGTTGGGATTGACTACCTTGACGATTACGATGCGCCCGTACAGCCCGGGCGAGGGCTTGCCGTCCGTGGTGAATGTGAACGATTCGCCTCCGCCGCTGTACTTTACGGCGCCGTCGCCGGCATCCGTCAAGGTGAATGTTTCACCGGTCAATTCGCTCTTCGATGGGTCGAGCTTCCACTTTCCAACGAATGGGTTGTCATCCGCCGCCACCAAAACGGCAGCGGACATGGCTGCCAGCAGGAGAACTGCTTTTCTTCGAACTTGCATGGTCCCTCCCTTGTCGGAATGTTGCACTGCGGATTATGCAATGAACGTCGCTACGCCCGCAAGTGGGTATTCCTTGATGGGTCGGGCAATGCACGGAGCGCCTGCTCCACCTGACGGCTGAGTTCGCGGTAGTCGCTGCCGGCGAGCGTGAGAGGCTTGCCGACGGCGACGTGGACCCGTCCCGGCTGTGCCATCCGCCACGTCTTGTGCAGCACGCGATCGAGTCCTTCGATGCGTATGGGGACCACTGGAATTCCGAGCTTCGACGCGAGCATTCCCACGCCGGGCTGGAACGGCGCGATCTCGCCTTCGTCGGTCATCCTGCCTTCCGGGAAGATGAGCGGGCAGTCGCCGGCGCCTGTAATCTCGCCGATGTAACGCATGGCTTCCAGCGTTCCCGATTCGTGCTGCGGAATCGGGAAAGCATGGAAGAAGAGCGCGGCCAGATAGTAGTTGAGGCTGTTGGTGAACCAGTGCCCGAGACCTTTCCCCTGCGGGTGAAAATGCGCCTCGAAAAAGCCGCGGCGCATGGCGGGCGACAGCCGATATCGCCACGGCGAGCCGACCGCGGCCATGATCGCCGGCACGTCCATGTGACTCTGGTGATTGGGCGCGAAGATGACGGGCCCGGTCAGGCCGCGCAGGTTCTCGCGGCCGCTCACGGTGAGCCAGGCGAACAGCCGCGTAAGAGGAAGCAGAATGAGCGGCAGAGCCATCCGGCGAACCGCGCGCGCCCACCAGGACCGGTTCCACGAAGGGAAGCTCATGCGCTCTGGCGCCTGAACAGCCGCGCCACGGCGCTGCCGCGCTTCCGCCACAGTGGATGCGCCCGCGAGCGCTGCCTCATCCACGTCGAGGTTCACCATCAGCTCCACGCGTTCGAGCGAGCTGAGCGCATCGAGCCGCGTGTCGGGGGCAAAGCGCTCCCGATCTGCTCGCGGCGGAGGCGCGGCGCCACGCGCGATCTCGCGCCGCTTCAGCTTACGCGTGCCCTCGGTGCGGGGGAACTCGGGCCACGGCCAGATGGACGTGCCGCGAATTTTCTGATGATCGGCCAGGCGGGCGTTCGCCTGGCGCACCACTTCGTCCTTGTCCGCGCCCGGTTCGAGGATGAGGACGGCGTGCACGCGGTCGGTTCCGATCACGGCGGAGTCGCGGACGCCCGGCAGGCTGTTCAGCACGCGTTCGACATCTTCCGGGAACACGTTGAGCCCCTCGGGCGTGACAATCATTTCCTTCCGGCGGCCTAGAATGGTGAGTCGGCCCCGATCGTCCATGGCGCCGATGTCGCCGGTGTGAAACCAGCCGTCGTGGTCGAATGCCGCGGCGGTCTCCTCGGGAGCGTTGTAGTAGCCGGTGGTCACATTGGCGCCGCGTACCAGGATCTCGCCGTCATCCGCGATCTTCACCTGAACGCCGCCAATCGGCTTTCCGACCGTGCCCTGGCTGGCGTGGAACGGATGATTCAGCGTGACGATGGGCGCGGTTTCGGTGAGGCCATAGCCCTGCACCACCAGAAAGCCGAGGCTGGTCCAGAACGCCTCGATGCCGGCGGGCAGCGGCGCCGCTCCCACCACGAAGGACCAGAACTTCCAGCCGAAGGCGTTGTGGATGCGCCGGTGCCGCCACCAGCGTTGATACCACTTGCCGCGGGAAGAGGGCGGCCGGTCGCGCAGTTCCGGAAAGCGCTGCAGGATGTGCTCGCGCAACAGGTCGAGAATGCTGGGGACGGAAACCAGTACGGAGACACGCCGCGTTTTGATCTGGCGCACGATCTCGTCGGGGTTGTACCCGCGCATAAAGACCACTTCGCCCGGAAGCATGGGCGGGATGAAGGTCGCCATCGCCTGTCCGAACATATGACTCAACGGAAGCAGGTTCAGAAAGCGGAGGGGGAAGAAGAGGCGGCCCCAACGGCGGTATTTGCGGACCTCGTTCTCCACGGGCACGATGTTGGCCAGGATATTCGCATGCGTGATAACGACGCCTTTCGGCTCCGCTGTGGCGCCCGATGTGAAGATGATTTCAGCCACGGTGTCCCGCGTGATGCCCGGTGCGGGCTCGGCCCACGCCGCTGAGGAGGTGCGCGCGAGGTCCGTGAGTGGACCAACGATGATGCCTTCGCGCAGCGTCGGAGGCTCGGTTTCCGTTCCCGTCAATACCAACCGCGCTCCGGTGATATCCCGTACGCGCTGCAGAAAGTCGTGGGGAGCGCGAAAATCGACAGGGACCACAGCCACTCCCTCCAAAAGACAGCCCCAGAACGCGATCAGCCACTCGGGCCGGTTCTCGGCGTAGAGGATGACTTTGTCGCCGGCGTGAAATCCGTCGGCGCGCAGCCGCGCCGCAAACGCGCTCGCCAGGACCGCGATCTGATCGTAGGAGTACGATTCGCTGCGGAAGCCGTCGTCATAGATGCAGAAGCGAGCGGGGTTGCCTGCAAACTCCGCGAAGAAGTCGAGCAGGGTCGCTCGCGGCATACAGTTTTATCGTGGCACGCGGTCGCCCGCACGCGCCTGAGGCGTGCACACGAATTCGCGGCGGTCGGTTCTGAGGCCGTACAGAAAACCCAGGGAATATCCCAAGTGGACACTAGTTGCAATTGGCGCGGGACGGGCGTCTAACGGATGGTAATCAATACAACACGCCGGCGCGCCACGGTCATTGAGACCGGGTTACGCCGGTACTTCGGAAAGGAGCAATTCAATGGCCGATACCAATCGCAGTCAGGAACAACAACGCGGCGTTTCGGTCGCGAACCGCCAGGGCTCGCGTCAGGGCGCCCTTTCGAGAGAACGATATTCACCAGGTTACGGTCTGGGCGGAGATCTTTTCAGCATGAGCCCCTTTGCACTCATGCGCCGTCTCAGCGATGAAATGGACCGCATCTTCTCCGACACGCCCTCGCACGGCGAGTTCGGTGGCGCCCAGGGTTACCAGCACGCCGTCTGGATGCCCACGCTCGAAGTGCGCGAGCGCGACAACAATCTGGTTGTGACCGCCGAGCTGCCGGGCATCGAAAAGAACGATGTCAACGTCGAGGTCACCGATGACGCGCTGATCATCGAGGGCGAACGGAAACAGGAGCACAAAGAGGAACGCGGCGGCTTCCATCGCTCGGAACGAAGCTATGGCCGGTTTTATCGCGCCATTGCTCTTCCTGAGGGGGTGAAGGCCGACAACGCGAAGGCTCATTTCAACAACGGCGTACTTGAGGTCACCATTCCGATTGACCAGGCAAAGCAGAACCGGCGCCGTATTGAGGTGCAGTCCGGCGGCCAGTCTTCGGCGCAGAGCAGCGGCAGTTCGAGATCATAGGAAACCGCTCCCTCACGGTCACGGCTCGGTAACTGAGCCGTGACCTGTTCGGCTATCCGGAATCCTTCTTATACCGCCCTCGCACGCCGTTCCAGCGGATCGTGGCGAGATCGGCGAATGACTTGATCCCAGTGAGCGCGCTCACCTTCGTGCCTTCCACGTTGGCCCAGCGAACCGGAACCTCGGTGGAAGGGATACCCAGCTTCCGCGCGATGAAAAGATCTTCGACATCGAAGCTGAAGCCGTCGAGAAGCTGTCTCGAGAAAACCGCGCGCGCGGCATCGGAACGGTACAGCTTGAAGCCGCACTGCGTGTCGCGAAATGGCAGGCCAGTGGCCATCCGCATGATGACGTTGAAGGCTCGGCCCGACAACTCGCGAACGGCGCTCTGGTGAACGGAAACCAGCGACCGGTCGAGCGCGCGCGAGCCGATCGCCACCCCGGCGCTGCTGCGCACAGCCGCGTCGTACAAGCGCGTGACTTCCTCGATTGGCGTGGACAGGTCTGCGTCAGTGAACAGGATCCATTCGCCGCGTGCTTCGAGCACCCCGTGACGGACGCTGAAGCCTTTGCCGCGATTCCCCGGATTTCGCAGGAGCCGCAGGCAGGGGTTGGCAGCGGAGCGGTGCGCAACCAGATCGGCCGTGCCGTCGCGCGAGCCGTCATCCACCACGATCACTTCACGGAAGTCGAGCGGTTGCGCCTCCAGCCACGCCTCCACCTTGTCCAGCGTTGCCGGGAGTCTGGTCTCTTCGTTATAAGCGGGGACGACGATCGAGAGCGAGTGCAATTTGCATTATATTGACTCGATTGAGGCTTTGCGATACGCCCTCCGTGACTCCGACAAAAGCACCCGCGAAAGTCGCCCCGTAACGAAGCGCGTTGCGCAGGCGTGTGCGCACAGTGTTGTGGCTGGCGCTCTCCTGTTTGGAAGCGCCGGCACGCTGCGATGGGTCTTCGGGTGGGTGTGGCTCCAGGTGGCCGCGACCGTCATCCGGACCTGCTGGAGGAACGATCGCGCATACGGCCGGGCACGAAATGGTGGGATCGCATTCTCACGCCTGTGCTGGCGCTGTCCACGCTGGCTATCTATTTGATCGCGGGTCTTGATTATCGTTTTCGCGGCGGCAGGCCGCCGGTGTGGCTGGTAATAATCGCTGCACGGATCCGGCGCCCCGGTTACGCGGGCGCGTTGGTGTTTACCGTGACGGCGCCCCTGGCGCTCGGTTCACGATGGCGTGCATACCACAGGCCTGGCAGGCCTGGCGATTCTGGTACGTATGGCTCTCGAAGATCGTACTCTCAGAGACGAGCTGCAGGGGTATCGCCAATACTGCGAGCGCGTCCGCTATCGCTGGTCCCCGGCGTGTTCTGACAGCAATGGCCGTACCTTCCGAGCTCAGAACGTCACGCCCAGCGTCACTTCAATCTCATCCAGGCGCGATTGCGTCGGGCCGGCGGCGAAGGTATGGGCGAGCCACCGCGTGTAGCGGACTCCAGGAGTCACCCGGACACCCATCTCGTCTTTGAACTGGAAACCCGTCCCTACGACGACTCCGGCAACGCCGCTGTGGGCCGGCGTGGCGGGGACCTCGCTGCAACAGATTGCATAACTCGAGGTCAGGGTCATGTTGGATGTTCTGATGGTGGTTACTCGCCGCCATGCCCCTCCGGCTTCGTAGAAGAGAGGCTGGTGCAGCAGACGAAACCGCTGCGCGTGGTATCGCACTACGAGGGGGAGGTCCCAGTAAGTGAAGCGTGTGCGGTCGTAAAGGACGGTTCCCGCGGTATCGCCAAGGGCGTCCTTACTGTCGTAGCCGGCATGCCGGTACAGATACTGAAGGTCGAGAGTAAATCGGCTTGACAACTGGAAATCGACCACCGCTCCGCCGCCTAAGTTGGTCTTCACGGCTTTGGAGGTAAGAGTCGCGGTGTTCCCTGCGACGGCGCTCGATGACGTGCCGCCCTGCATGAGCCCAAGCGGAAAATAGTCAACCACTCCGCCCACGTGAAACCTGCGGTGCGACGGCTGCTCAGAATCGGAGCTGGACGACGAGCTTGTTGTCCTCCGGGTCGTGGTCGTCTGCCGGCCCTCGGCGGGCGCCGCGGCGGCCGGCGCCGAGGTATCCTGCGCGTGAATCAACAGGGCGAAGCTGCTGTATGCAATCAGTCTCAGTATCATCGTGTTTTCTTTCGAGAAACGGCCCATCAGAACTGCAGGCGCACCATGAATTCCATTGTCCGCGCACCGCCCAGAGCGTAACTGGATGTTGCATCTCCGCTGGTCTGATTCAGCATCTGCGTAACGTAGCCGAAACCGGGGCTGGAGAAATTGGCGCCGATGGCCGCGGATGGATTGGCAAAGCTCGGGTGGTTGAAGATGTTGTAAGCGCGAGCGCTGAGCTGTATGTTCAGGCTTTCGCTCAGCCTGATCTGCTTGCGAATGGCCGCATCTATCTGCCACGCTCCCCGTCCCCGCAAAGTATTGCGGCCCAGATCTCCGGTCTGGTAAGCAGGGACGATACCGAAGGCCGCGGGATTCAGCACGCGCCCGCCGGGCGCCCCCGGATTACTGAGATAAAGCGGGAAGCTCGACAGATACTCCGGGTTGACGATTGCGTAGGGCGTGTCGGTGGAGCCGTCGAGCGTGGTCGGCGTCACCCCCGTGATGTTGAACGGAAGTCCGGTTCGCGCAGTGGCGTTCCAGTCGATATACCAATCGCCAATCAACGCGCGGAGGGCGCGCGGACCGCCTGACGGAATACCATACGAGCCCGCCGTGGTGAAGTTATGCCGTACGTCAAAGTCAGAATCCGTGGATACGAAGTTCGAAATGTTGCCGAATGCTCCGGGCAGCGGGATTGCATTGGAAACCTCATCGGTGGCGTGGCTGTAGGTATAGGACGCCTGAATCTGAAGGCCCGATACAAACCTTCGCCGGAACTGGGCCTGCAGGCCCCGGTACTTCGATGTCGCGCCGCTCGAGATATTGCTGTAGAACTCGTAGTAGCCAGTGGTTGAAGGGGCGCTCATCAGGTAAGTGGGCAGGTTGGTTCCGGAGTTAGTAACATAGCCCAGGCTGAAGAGCTGATTGTCGCCAAAGTTATGATCGACGGTGACGCTGTACTCCAGAACCCGCGGAGCCGCCAGATTTGAATCGGTCGTGCTGACCCACCCGTACGGGAAAGCGTCGATTGCGGGCGCGGTCAGATTCGCCGTGGTGAGCGGAAGCGCAGGTGAGATGAGCACGGACTTACTCGAGTAGGGCGCCCCGGTGAAAACATTGTTGACGGCTCCATAGCTGGTGTCAAAGAAGACGCCGGCGCCGGCGCGCAATACGGTTTCATGCCCGGGCGTGTCGAAGAGCCGATAGGCCAGTCCGAATCGCGGCGCGACATTCAGCCACTGGGTGGTGTAGACAGGATTGTTGCTGGTCAGCGGCCCGACTACGTTGCCGGTCTGAGACAACGGCCGTGGACCGCTGCGAACCTCGGGAGCCGGGTCGACTTCCCAGCGCACGCCGAAGGTCACTGTCAGGTCCGGGATGATGGTCCACGTGTCCTGTCCAAACGCGGACAAGTCGTAATAGAGCGGTTTTACTTCCGGCATGTTCGAGCTGACCAGCGCGTTGTTCGCGGATCCCGACAGCAGCCCTCCGGGATTTCCCGGGAAGAGGCCATCGAAAAGAACCTGCGCCGTGTAAGGAAGCTGGTACATGGTGGGCATGATGCGGCTGGTGGCCACGCCAAATTTGTACTGGTGAGTGCCGGCAAGCATCGTGATCGTGTCACTGACGTTGAGCTGCTCCTGATGGTATTTCGAGCGCTCGCCAACGCCGTACTCGCCCAGCCCCCAGGCCAGCACATCGAAGCTGCCGTTGGCGGCATTGATTCCCGCGGGAAACAGTGTGGACGTGTCCAGCGGGGTTGCGCCACCGAGTGAATCCATGGTGGACGAGGAATCGGAGCGGAAGATGGAGTAACTCGCGCGCAGATCGTTGACCGCGGACGAATTCGGCCGGGAGATCAGCCCCGCCGTCAGGCTCTGGAAATTCGAATTACTCGACGTGAGCATGTTCGGAAGGTTCATGCCCTCCCCTCTGGCGCTGCCGTCGGCGTGTGTGTAGCTGTAACGAAAGAACACGGTCCTGTTGCGGGCGAAGTCATGATCGAGCCGCAGGCTGCCCGACTGCGTTTTTAGCGGGTCGATAAACTCCGCCGTGTACAGGGATGCTCCGTTGCCCACGCTCGCGCCGTTGGGGAGAGGAAACGCGTTGAGGAATGGCTGCTCGGCGGCCGTTGCGGTCTGGCGCGTGGCGACATCCGGTACAGGGCCGTTCCAGGTGTTTGGGGACTGGAGGTCGAGACCTTCATACGCCAGAAAGAAGAAGGTGTTCGAGCCCACGGGTCCGCCCAGGGCGCCGCCGTACCGATTCTGGTGCGTGTTCAGCCGCAGGAGACCGGCCTGGTTCGCGAACCATTGATTCGCATCCAGAGACGATGGGCGCAGGTACTCATAAGCGCTGCCGTGGAAATTCACGCCGCCGGCACGGCTGAGGATGCTGACCTGTCCCCCCGGCGTGCTGCCGAATTCCGGCGAGTACGAGGTGGTCTGGACGCGTGTGTCCTGAACGTCGTCGAGCGGAATGGGCGCGTAGGTGGCCGCGCCGCCGGCCAGAGCCGCGGCGTCGGAGCCAATGGCCATCGTCGGATCCACGCCGCCGGCCTGCGCCGCGCCGTTGGTCCAGGCGGCAATCGGATAAGCCACCGGCACGTTGTCCAGCGTGTAAGTGTTCGAGCTGGAGCGCTGCCCGTTTACCGAGACGTCATTGACGCCGCCGCGCACGTCCGCCGGACTGATTACGCCGGGAGCGAGCACCACCAGCGATTCAATATCGTGTGCATTCAGGGGCAGGCTGCGGAAGTCACGCTGGCTGACGACGAACGGAGTGGAGGTATCCATGGTGATCGGCTCGCCTCTTCCGGGGATTGTGCTGACCTTCTGTGCGGGCGTGGTGGCCGTCAGGCGCAACAGAACAGACTGTCTCTCGCGCACTCTGAGCTCGACGCGGTCGACAACCAGCGTCGTGAAGCCCGGTTTGGATACGGTCAGGCTGTAATCGTCAGGCCTGACCGAATCGAACACGAACATGCCGTGCTGATCGGCAGTAATGTTGTAGGCCGCCCCGCTGCGTTGGTTCGCGAGGGTCAGTTGTGGGCCGGGAATGGCGGCGTCGCTCGCATCCGTAATGCCGCCGGACAAAGTGGCCCAATCCTGGCCTGACATCGCGGCGCAGAACCACACTGCGAGCGCACACACGCATACCGTCTTTCGCAAATGAGCAACCTCCCTGAACTAACCAGCTTATAAGAAACGCCCGGTCCGGGTCTGCGGCGGCCCGCGACCCGGAATGAGACCTGCATGCATCCTGACCGCCAGGACGCGCCCAGACGACGCGCGCGTTCGTGAACAGGTTACAAAAGCTGACGTCGGGCGGCGTCATGTCGGTTGCAGCGAAATTCCTGATGCAGGTGTGGGGCGGGCGCCCTCGCCCGCTCGGAGGCCCCTGCCTCCGCCTGCAGCAGCGGGACGAGGGCGTCCCGCGCGGTCCGGGGGGACCGCCCCACCAGGCCGCCGCCATCGCAGTTCGCTGAGTCAAGGGATACCCACGTGACCGTGCGCATGGGGCAACAGGCGTGCGCGATGCGACTCAACGCTATAATGCGGTTACGGGCGTCAAGGCTCGCTGCTTCATCCTCTCCGGCTCGCGCGCGCATTCCGGCGGCCCGCCGTTCAGGAGTTCCCTTTTGTCATTGGAAGACGATCTTCTCAAACAGCGCTATGAGCGCATCGCGCAGATACAGACGCTCGGGTTTAATCCTTACGGCCAGCGGTTCGAATTTACGCACACCATTCCGGAAGTGCTGCGGAACTGGGGCCTGAAGACGGCGGAGGAGCTCGAGCAGCGCGCCGCCGTGCGAGTTGCGGGCCGCATTCAGACCTTGCGCCGCATGGGCAAGGCCGGTTTTGCGCATCTCCAGCAGGGCGGCGAGAGGATCCAGATCTATGTGAAGAAAGACGCCGTGGGTGAACGCGATTTTGCGCTCTGGCAGCTGCTCGACATAGGCGACATCATCGGCGTGGATGGCTACCTGTTCCGCACGAAAACCGGGGAACTGAGCGTACACGCGGAGCATCTTTATTTTCTCGCCAAGACGCTGCTCAGCATGCCGGAAAAATGGCACGGGCTGGAGGATGTGGAGATCCGCTACCGCCAGCGATATCTGGATCTGATCGCCAATCCGGACGTGCAGAAGGTGTTCGTCACGCGCGCGAAGATCATCGCATCGCTGCGACGGCAGCTCGAGGCGCACGGGTATCTGGAAGTGGAAACGCCGATGATGCAGCCTCTGTACGGGGGCGCGGCGGCGCGGCCGTTCGTCACGCATCACAATGCGCTCGATCTCGATTTGTATCTGCGCATCGCGCCCGAGCTGTATCTGAAGCGCCTGGTGGTGGGCGGGTTCGATCGCGTGTACGAGATCAACCGCAACTTCCGCAACGAGGGCATCTCGACGCATCACAACCCCGAGTTCACGATGCTCGAGTTCTACCAGGCCTACACCGATTACCACGGCATGATGGACCTGTCGGCCGAGCTGCTGAAGCAGGCGGCCATCGACGCGACCGGCTCGGCCGTGGTGGAGTACGACGGTCAGCAGCTCGATTTCGGCAATCTGCGCCGCGCCACCATGCGCGAGATCGTCGGCAATCAGGAGCTCAAGGGGCTCGATCTGGTGCACGTCTTCGAAGATCTGTTCGAGCAAACCCTGATGCAGCCGACCATCGTCTACGACTACCCGGTGGAAGTGTCGCCGCTCTCGAAGAACAAACCCGATGACCCCGCCTTCGTGGAGCGGTTCGAGATCTATGCCGCGGGCATGGAGATCGGCAACGCCTTTACGGAGCTGAACGATCCGCAGGAACAACGCCGCCGCTTCGACGCGCAACTGGAGATGCGCGCGCACGGCGATGAAGAGGCGCATCAGATGGATGAAGATTACATCCGCGCGCTCAGCTATGGCATGCCTCCGGCGGGCGGGGAAGGCATCGGCATCGACCGGCTGACCATGATTCTCACCGGACGGAAATCCATCCGCGACGTGATTCTGTTCCCGCTGCTGCGGCCGGAGGGCGAGATCGGAATCGCGGAGAAGCTGCGCGCGCTGGAACGAACGTGAGCCCGGAGAATCCGTCGACGGCGCCGCGGTTCGAGCTCTTCGTGGCGCGCCGCTATCTGCGGGCGAAACGAAAGCAGGCCGTGATCTCGGTGATCACCGTGATCTCGGTGGTGGGCGTCGCGGCCGGGGTGATGGCGTTGGTCATCGCGCTGGCCATCAACAACGGCTTCCGCAACACGCTGCAGCGAAGCATTCTCGGGGCCACCGCGCACGTCACCATTCTGGAGAAGAAGCCGCAGTACGGCATCGCGAACTGGAAGGATCTCGATCCGCCGCTCCGGCGCATTCCCCATGTCACCAGCGTTGAGCCCAGCCTCTACGGCGTGGTGCTGGCGTCGGGCGCGCAGCAGTCGCAGCAGGCGGTGCTGAAAGGCATTCCGCTCGAGGCGCCTCCGGAGATGCTGCATCACCTGCGGGAGGGCTCATTCGCGCAGATGACGAACGCCGGCGGCATTCCGGGAATTATTGTGGGATCGAAGCTGGCGCAGAATATCGGCGTGCTTCCGGGCAATGTGCTGAACATCCTGAGCCCGCAGGGGGAGCTTACGCCGTTCGGGCCGAAGTTCACCCGCTTCCGGTTCCGCGTCGCCGGGATTTTTGAGAGTGGATTCGCCGACGTCGATTCGCAATGGGCATTCGTGTCGTTGCATTCTGCGGAAGAGGTGTTCTCGGTGGACGCGGTGAACGCGATCGAGATCCGGCTCGACGACATCTTTCAGGCGCCGGCAGTAGCTGAGGCGGCGGAGAAGATCATCGGCCCGAATCTGACGGCCACCACCTGGATGGAGCAGTTGCACGGCATCCTCAACGCGCTGCGAATGGAGCGCATCGTGACGTCGATCACGATCGGGCTGATTGTCATGATCGGCGCGCTGAACATCCTGATCGTCCTCACCATGATGGTGATGGAGAAGAACCGCGACATCGCCGTGCTCATGTCCATGGGCGCGCGGCGACGGCAGATCAGGCGGATCTTCATGCTGCAGGGCGTGCTGATTGGCGCGACCGGGACGGCCATCGGCCTGGCGCTTGGATACACGTTGTCATTCCTTGCCGACAAGTACCGCTGGATCCGGCTGGACGCGGACGTCTATGCGCTCAGCTACGTGCCGTTCGCGGCGCGCTGGGTGGATGGGCTGTGGATCGCGGCCGTGGCTATTCTGATCAGCTTTCTGGCGACGGTGTACCCGGCCACCGCAGCCACGCGCGTAGCCCCCGCCGAAGCGCTTCGGTATGAGTGACGGCTACGCCGCGCTGACTTCGACGTACTCGACCATCGAGGAAGGTTCAGGCAGCGGGTCTCCGTGCATGCGCAACCCTTCAAGGTGAAACTCGAGCGCCTCGCGGAAGATTTGGCGCGTTTCGTCTTCGGTGGCGCCCGTCGCGATACAGCCGGGTACGTCGGGCGAGTGAGCACAGAATCCCGTGTTTGTTCGCACCATGACGATCGGATAGCGCCTCATTTGAGACCTGCCTTTTTCAGTATATGAGTGAATTGTGGGGCAGGCGCCCTCGCCTGCGCCGGGTGCCCTGACCCGGCACTACGAATATCCGAACAGGCCGACGAGGGCGTCGGCCGCGGACGAGGGCGTCCGCTCCACCCTTACAGCACCGCTTCGCGCAACTCTTCGAAGTTGCTCGCCGTGGTGAGGTGAAACACCACTCGCAGGCGCGTGAACTGGGTCAGCTTCAAAGTGACTTCCTCGCCCGGCGCGCGGGGAGTGGCCAGAAACAGCGATCCTTCCTCAATGCGGAACGGCAGTACGCGCAGATCGCTGACCACGGCCCGGGGCAGCGTGCGCACGGCCCTTCGTTCCACGTCCGCCCTGTCAAGGTGGCCCGCCCGCAAACCGTGCTGCAGGCTGAGAGCCTCGCAAAGCTCGTCCTCGGTGATGCGGCCGCGTTTCACCAGCTCGTCACCCACCGTCTGTTCATCCATGCCAGCGGCGCCGAGCGCAGCGATGTCGTCCTCGGTCGCGTATGCCGATCCCACCAGGATTTCTGCGAGCGGCCGCTTGTGCGCCAGCAGCGCCAGCCGCGACGGATAGGCGTGTTCCGTCTTCAGCCACACCAGCGGTTCGCCGCGCAGTCGTGCTTTGAAATAACGATGTAGCGCCGAGAAGGTTGCCACGGCGTTGATGTAGTTTCCGCACACGGCTCTGATCGGAGCGCCTGCGGCGAAGAGCCACCCGTAATAGCGCGCCACGCAGACGATCCGTACACTCATATGCAGGATCTGCAATGAGAGTACGGACAGGAACAGCGCCGGGTGGAGCGCGTGGCGAGCCAATTCCCATCCTGTGCCGGACAATCGGGCAAGACACCAACTCACCATGCCCCACGCAAACAGAGCATTCGCGAACACGCTGAAGGGGTTGGTGAGGAGTCCCTTGCGGTCGCGCCAGAACCAGTAGAAGTCGCGCGGAGGGGCCAGCCAGCCATTGCGTTCCTGGCTTTGCAGGCAGATGCCGGTGATCCACCTGGTGCGCTGCCGGATGGCTCCCTTCAGCGTGCGCGGGAAGTACTCGCGCGTCGCCATCACGTTGCGCCCGCCCGAAAGCGGAACGAACTTCTGCCGGACTCCGAGCCGATGCAATCGCAGTCCGTTCTCGTAATCCTCGGTCAGACACTCGGGCTCGAAGATGCGATTGCCGCTGGCTGCGGCCAGCATCTCCAGCGCTTCGCGCGTGAACGCGGCGCCGACTCCGTTCGAAGGCAGGAAGCTGCCGAGGATCTGCCGCGCGGGAACGTCCTTGCTCTGATATTCGGCGAACTCATCGCAGTAGATTCCGTGGATGATCTCGCCGAGCGGCGTGGGCAGCGCCAACACCGGCACCTGCACCATGCCGTAGTCGCCGGCGTACCGATTCACTGCCCGCAGCGCGTCGGGGTGGATCAGGTCCTCGGCGTCGTGCGTCATCACGACGTCGAACCGGACCTGGTGATTCTCCTCGAACAGCAGCATGCGCTGATACACCCAGTTCAGGCAGTCGGCCTTCGACGTGGGTCCATCGTGCGGGCACACTGCGAGATGCACATTCGCGAAATCTTCCTCGAGTTGGCGGACCGCGTCGAGCGTCGGCTCGTCGTTCGGGTAGGCGCCCACGAAGAAGTCGTAATTGCGATAGCGGATGGCGCCGATATTATGGCGCACCATGCCCTGGATCACCTGATACTCGTGCCAGAGCGGAACGAAAATGGCGATGCGCTTCTCCGGGCAGGACCGTGTTTCGGAGGGCGTGCCGGCCCACCGCCTGCGAACCCAATCCAGCGCCACCGCGAAATCGAGCACCAGATCGTCGATTCCGTTTACCAGAATGAAGACGCAAAGAGGGACCAGGCAATCGGCCGCCAGCGCATCGAGGCGCGCACCCAGCGGCGCGAGCGCACGCATTGCGTATGCCCAGGGCATCCGGAAACGTTGTGTCCATCGCGATGGAAAACTCTCGAAAAAGGCTCCCTGCGACCCCTCAGGCGGCGTTGCGTGCTTCGACGTGCAGACGTTTGCCGAGTGCGGCAAATGCAGCTTCGATCTGATCCAGACGGGAACGATGCCGAAGAGAAAACAGTCGTTCTATGTGCGTCTTCGGAATCCCGATGCGGCGGGCGAATTCCGCTTTTCGCAACCCTGATTGCAAAAATGTTGAGTAAAGATCGACTTTGGCGGATTGCAGGGCGGACAGCGGCAACAGGACGGAAGTTCGTGCCGCGGCGTCGCTTTGGCGGGGGCAACGATCGGGATGCCCGAACGAAATCTTCAATGGTGAGCATCAGCAGATCCTGTGCCATCTCCATCGCCTCCGCGTACGTTTCAGCCTGCGTTACGCCATAACCGAAGTCCGGGAATGTCACGACATACCCACCGGCCTTCCGATCGGGTTCGAATAGTGCCAGATATTCTTCCATTGCCAGTTGCGGGACCGCTCCCTTACGGTCACGGCTCTGTAACGCCTTTCTGAGCCGTGACCGTAAGGGAGCGGCACTCACTTAAGATCGAGATCTTCAGAATGCTCCATCGCCGTCACGATCCATCGTGACCATTTCTGGTTACGTGGTCAAAGGACCAAGGCGCCCCGCAACACGATACACTCGGAGGTTAATCCACAGCCGGACCTGCCGGGCGCGTACCCTGCCCAGTGTGTCCTTTCGAGGTTCCATGCAGAATCCACTTCGCTACGTGCTTGCTGAAGACCAGACGCCGAAATTCTGGTACAACATCGTCGCCGACCTGCCCTCGCCGCCACCGCCCGTCCTGCACCCCGGCACGCATCAGCCGCTCGGTCCCGGCGATCTGGCGCCGCTGTTCCCCATGTCGCTGATCCTCCAGGAGATGACCGCGGAGCGCCATGTCGAGATTCCCGAACCGGTGCGCGATGTCTATCGGCAATGGCGGCCCAGCCCTCTGCATCGCGCGCGCCGTCTGGAGCAGGCCCTGGGCACGCCGGCCAGGATCTATTACAAGTACGAAGGCGTCAGTCCGGCCGGCAGTCACAAACCGAACACCGCGGTTGCGCAGGCTTTCTACAACAAGGAAGCGGGCATCTCGCGCATCAGCACCGAAACCGGGGCGGGGCAGTGGGGCTCGTCGCTCGCCTTCGCGGGCGCGCTCTTCGGCATCGACGTGCAGGTATTCATGGTCCGCATTTCGTATGACCAGAAACCGTACCGCCGCGCGCTGATGGAAACCTACGGCGCCCGCTGCGTCGCCTCCCCTTCGGACGAGACCAATTCCGGCCGGGCCATTCTGGCGAAGGACCCGCGACACCCCGGGAGTCTCGGCATCGCGATTTCCGAGGCGGTGGAAGTAGCGGCGAAACGGGACGACACGAAGTATGCGCTGGGCTCCGTGCTCAACCATGTGCTGCTGCATCAGACCGTCATCGGCCAGGAGGCCATGAAGCAGATGGAGATGGCCGGCGACTACCCGGACATGGTCATCGGCTGTGCGGGCGGCGGTTCCAACTTCGCCGGTATTTCGTTTCCGTTCCTGGGCGCCCAACTACGCGGCGGCCAGCCCTCGCGCTTCATCGCGGTGGAACCTGCCGCCTGTCCCAGTCTGACGCGCGGCCAATATGGCTACGATTTCGGCGACACAGCGCATTTGACGCCGCTCGTGAAGATGCACACGCTCGGCTCGGCGTTTACGCCTCCCGGTTTTCACGCAGGCGGCCTGCGCTATCACGGAATGGCGCCGCTGGTCAGCCATCTGAAGGAGCTTGGCCTCATTGAGGCTCGAGCGGTTCAGCAGCTTCGATGCTTCGAAGCCGGCGTGGCCTTCGCGCGCGCCGAGGGAATCGTGCCGGCGCCCGAGTCCACGCACGCGGTTGCGGTGGCCATCGACGAAGCGCTGCGCTGCCGTGAGGAGGGGCGCACCCGCGCCATTCTGTTCAACCTCTCCGGCCACGGCCATTTCGACATGCAGGCTTACACCGACTATTTCGCCGGCAAACTGGCGGATCTGGAATACGACGAGGCCGACCTGGCCAGCGCGCTCGCCGCCCTGCCGGCCGTATAAGCAGACGTCCTCTATAATCGGGTGTGACCGGCCGACGTATCATCCGTGTGCTGGCGTTGGCCGCGCTGGCCTTTCCTGCCTTCGGCCAGGGTGGCGCTCCCGATCTCGCTTTCAAAGACATTCCCTTTGAGCAATGGTTCCACGGCGGCGAGCAGACCCGCATGCGCTGGTCGGCGAGCGTATCGCCGGTACGCCTCGACAGTTTCCAGCGATGGCGCGCGGAAATTCTGTCGCGGCTCGACGGAGTAGAGCTAAAGCGCAGGATCGGACATGGCGAAATGAGGCTTTTCGCCGAAGTTCGCGACAGCGCAAACAATCTCTGGCAGACCCACAGCGGCTACGATCTGACGACCGCGAAACAGGAGATCGGCGCGCAGTGGGCCGACTGGACGCTTCCCGCGTGGTTTCTTCCGGGAGACTATCGGGTTTTCATCGCCGTTTACGACACGGCCACCAGGGAACACGCCGTCCGGGAGGCGAAGCTGCATGTTCCGCAGTTCCGCGCCGACCCGCTCCCGGATGCATGGCGCGGTCTTCCAGCGGTGGAGTTCATTCCACCTGAACAGCCGCCCGACAGTTGGTTTCTTCCCACGGTGGCCAGCAGGCTGCACCTGAGCGTGAAGCCGCGCCGGCCCGTACAGGTGGAGCTGATAGTCAACCTGGACGCGGCGCGATGGTCGTCGCGCGCGGGTGAGAAACTGCACGACAACCTCAGCGTGCTTTTCCCTGAGCTGAAGGTCATCTCGCAGATCGACCTCGAGAACGCGTCGCTGAACGTCACACTGCTCGATCTGGAGCGGCGCCGGGTAGTGTACCAGCAGAAGGATGTCCGCACTCTGGATTGGGAAGGTATCCGTAACGCGCTGAAGGAAGATGATTCCCACACCATCGACGTGAGGACGCTCGCGAATGGCCGCAGCGCCGGTCAGTTCTTCGCGTCGGAGATCGGCCGCAGGGTTTATGACGGGCCGCCTCGCGCGGTGATTGTGCTCAGCGGCCCCATCACGCTCGAACATGAGGACGTTCACGCCATTGAGCTGACGCCGCCTAAGGACGCCTGCGTATTCTATGTGCGCAACAGCTTCGCCGTATCCCCGCTGGCTGAAGATACGGGAGAAAGGCGGATGGAGGGTTTCGGCCGCGGGCGAATGGGCGGGCGCGGAAGACGCGGCTGGGATCGCCCAGCGGAACTGCCCGACCAACTCGAGCCCACGCTCCGGCCACTCGCGCCGCGCCTGTTCGACGTGTCCTCACCGGAACAATTCCGGAAGGCGCTCGCCGGGATCGTGGATGGGCTGTCCACCTTCTGAAGCACGTGCCTCCGGAAGCGTCGCGATCCGTTCTATCGAAAACGTTAGAGGCTGCTCAATCGGTTCCGTGAGTCCCGCCGAGCGCCTGGCTTGTAAGCCCTTCATTCTGTTCGCCTGCCTGTTTGGCCAGAAGACTGTTTTATAAGAAGGCATTCGACGCCGGACAGGCGGCGATAAGAGGAAACGAGGAGAACCCAATGAAACTCAACACGATGTCGAAGCTGGCCGGCGTTGCCGCTCTGCTGTGCATGCCCGCTGCATTCGCTCAGACTCACACCGATCTGAAGGTGAACGTTCCGTTCGCGTTCAGCGTTGGCAACCACAAACTCCCGGCCGGCGAATATCGCGTCACCTCCGAGATCGGTTCGCAGGCCATTACCATTCAGAGCGAAGACAACAGTGACAGTGTGGCGTCCATCGCTTTCACCAGCGGCAAGCCGGGCGCGACAGGCGACGCCAGAGTCACGTTCCATGTGTACGGTGAACAGCATTACCTGGCTGGCGTCTGGAGTCCCTCCACCGGCGGCCGTACTCTGCCGGAGTCCGCGGGCGAGCGGGAAGCGTCGCGTGGGCAAAAGCCTGTTGAGATGGCGATTTTGGTGGGACAGCGGTAGTGACCGTAGTGAAACGAGGCGTCTCGAAACGGCCGGCGGACCTCCGCCGGCCGTTACCGTTGCCGGGGTGCCGCTCGGTTGTACAGAATCCTGTACAATGAAGGCAGGAAGAACGCCCTATGCCTGAACAGATGAAGTCCATCAGCGAAGCTCGCCAGAACCTGCCCGGCCTCTCCCAGACCGCGCAGAAAAGCATGAATCGCTACATCATCACGCACCAGGGCCACCCGCAGTCGGTGCTGCTTGGCTACGACGAATACCAGGGGATGAAGGTCGCGGCCCAGTTGCTGCACCGGCCGGAAATGGTGGAAAGCATCAGGACCGGCCTGAAGGAGCTGGAAGCCGGCAACCGGTTGTCGGCGGATGAGGTGAGAAACCGGCTTCAGGATCGCGCCCGCTCGTCCGAGACAAGCAAACTCGCCACTGAGCTGGCAGATAAATCCGGTGTTGACCGGGAAACCATCGCTACCGTGATGGCCACCTTTGTGAGTAAGCTGATGGCCGATTTTTCCACCGTCGGGAAGGTCAGCATCCCCGGCGTGGGCACAATCACGGTGGCTGGGAACGCGACCGAGGCCGCCGGGAGAAATGGCCGGGTGAAGCGATCGCGGAAGGGCAAGCACCTGGTGCTCCGCGAGGAGCATGGGTAAGTCGGCGGCGCGCAGGTATTACTACAGCCCGGAGACCGCCGAGCTGCTGGCAAACCTGAACGCGACGGATCAGGAATTCGACGCCATCGACGCGCAGGTCGCCATGCTGGCGAAGAATCCTGCGCTGGGGTACCACATTCCTTTTCTGATACCCGCCGCCGACCGGTCGAGGAAGCTTTATCGTTACGATGTGGGCCGTTTCGGACTGATCTATACGTACAGCCGAGACGAACTCGAGATAGTCACGGTGGCGTCATGACGACTCCGGACATGCTTAACCTCACGGGGTTCATCGTCGGCGGCCTTGGCAGCAGCCTTGGAATGTACGGCGTGTTCAAGCAGACTAACGCGTATTATCCGTTCAAGCTGAGTTACTTCTTCGAACATCTGGCCAGAGTTATTCGCACTTATGTCACCCGCGGTCAAGCTGCGGCAAACGAGCAGGTGCACGCGGCTGCGAAGCTGGGCGAGGCGCGGGGCGAGGATCGTACTCAGTCGCTGATTGGGTTGTACTTTGTTTTTGTCGGATTCCTGTTCCAGCTTCTCGGTTCGCTGTTGTTGTTGATGGGAACGTTACTCCCGAGCGGAGCGCCGGGCTAACCGCTTGCTTACTTTACTGAGCCGCGACCGTGAGGGAGCGGTTTCTTGCCGACTCAGCACCGCCGCACGGTGCTCCGGGGTCATCTTCTCGCACGCGTAACGAAGCATCAGGCGGGGCGCGCCGGCCCATCGCGAGAGCAGGCGAACCACCTCGGCCGGCTTCTTCGGGTAGGTCTCCTTCAGCAGCCAGCCCACGCCCTTCTGCACCATGTCGTCCGGGTCGTCGCGCAGCGCCGAGGCGATGGCGAAGATTTCGCGCGTGTGCCGTCCCTGCTTCGCCTCCTGCAGCAGCGCCACCGCCGAGGCGCGCCGTTTCCAGCGGTTCTTCGAACGCGTCCAGGGAGTGAGGCGCGGAATCAGAGACGGGTCGTTGCCGATGCACGCCGCCAGCAACCATGAGGAGACGCCATCGCAGTGCGCCCAGTTGGCGACGTAGCGATTGATCCAGCGCTCGAACAGCCGGAACTCCGCGGCGCCGCACTGGCGTGCGAAGCGGCGGTACACGTAACAGACGATCGCGCCGCCCTCCATTTTTCCGCTCTCCCACAGGAGCGTGCACAGGCGATTGCGCTCGGCTGCCGGCCAGCGCTTCACCGCTCGCGCCACCTCGGCCGCTATCCGGTGCAGATTGCGGGAGCGCACGCCGATGGGGTCCACCGGTTCGCGAAAGAAGTTCCGCGCGCCTTCGCGCATCACCGGATCCGCCAGGCTCTCGAGCCGCTCGCGAATGGCCCGCGACATCTCATCCGCTGACGTACAGCCAGCCTCGATACTCACCTGTGGCTCTGGAACCACCCGATGACCCGGCGTTCGAATTCATCGGGGACGCTGCCCACCGCGCAGGTGTGACAGGTTCGTGCCGGCTCCCACAGCGATACACGCGCCGGGTTGTGCGCGGCGATGCGATGCGCGTGGTACGGATAGACGTTATCGTCCGACTGTCCGTGGATCAGAAACACGGGAGTGTGGGCGCGGGCCACGGCATCTTCCGGCGAGATGCCGTCGAGATCGATGCCGTACTGTTCGCGCGCGTACAGCCACGCGCTCTCCACCACTCCGGCGTACAGCAGGCGATCGAGCGCCGGCCGGGTCCCAAAATGCTGTGAGAGCCGGTCGTAGGCGATGTCTCGAAAGTTGGCGAAGGAAGACTCGGCGACCACGGCGCGAAATCGCCGCTCGGTATCGAGAGACTCGAGGAGAATTCCCGCGCCCATGCTCTCGCCGAGCCCGTACAGCCGCCTGATGCCGGTCTGCGCAAGCAGCCAGTCGCCCCAGCGCGGCGTGTCATAGCGCTCCAGAGCGCCGAAGGTGGCAATGGCGCCGCCGCTTGCGCCGTTGGAGCGCTGATCGGCGGCGAGGACGCTGAAGCCGTGGCGAAGCAGCAGGCGCGCATAGGGCAGGGAACTGGCGCGCGAATCGGCCATGCCATGGAACAGCATCACCGCGGAGCCATTGGCGTGCGCGGGCGCGAAGAACCAGCCGCGAAGAGGAACGGAGTCGCCGGCGCGAATCTCCACGTCGCGCACGCTGCCGCCGAATTCATGCGCCACAGCGCGGGCCGATTCCATGGGCGCCGGCCGCCGCGCTTCCGCCGGCACGTGAAACGCCGCCTCGCAGACGGTCATGCCGGCCATGAATGACCACGCCGCACCGGCCGCAATCATCAATGCCACCAGCACTGGCCAGAGCCGGACGCGGCGGGCGCGCGGCAGAGTGAGGACCGCGGTGGACATCTTACTTGACTATACGGTTGCCGGCGGCGTGCGGTTACGGGACGTGCGGCTACGCGACAATGCGTATAGACATGGCCGAAGATCTGCGATCAGCATTGACCGGACACGCCACGGTTCCGGACGGCGCGCGCGGCCGCCGCACGGTGCGGGTGCGGCGCGTGGATGAGTGCGACACTCTGGACGAATTGTTTCGCCACTGTCTTCCCGCTTTTGGCGGCGCATACCTGCGGCGAATCTATACGATTCTCGACCAGGCGATCGGGATGGGCTGCCCGCTTACGCTGGCCGTGGCTGGTCCGGTGACGGTGTCGGGTCAGCACCACGCCTGGCTGATTCCGCTGCTGGAGACCGGATGGATCGCGTACCTGTCCACCACCGACGCGGTTTGCTATCACGACGGGCACCGCTCGCTCGACGGCCGGCATGAGGCGATCCACGAGGTGCCCATCTTCGGCGACGATGCGGCGCTGCGAGACGACCGCACAATCCGGGTCACCGACATGGCCTTCGACGAGGACGTGCTGCTGGATCAGGACCGGCTGATCACGGCCGTGCTCTCGCGCCCGGAATTTCAGAAGCGCATGACGGGCACGGAGCTGAGATACCGGCTGGGCGAATTCTACGCGGCGCAGGAGCAGAGGAACCGCGTCGCTGCGGGCCTTTTGTCCACCTGCCGGCGTATGCAGATTCCGGTGTTCGTCGGCGCGCCCGGCGACGGCAGCGTGTTTCTCAATTCGATGAAGCTCTGGGCCATGCGCGAGGCCGGCATCATTCCCGAGTATGGCTTCGATCTCGACCTGCACGCCGAGGTGTTCGAGGCCTGCGCGTATCATCGCTGGGGCCTGTTCGAAAATCCGGCACACGCATTGGGGACGCTGATTCTGGGCGGCGGCGTGCCCAAGAATTACAACCTGCAGCCCGAGCCCGCGCTCGGCCAGGTGCTCGGCCTGGCGGATGTGCGCGGATACAATTTCGACGTACAGATTGTGACCGCGCCGGTGACCGATGGCTCGCTGTCTTCCTGCCCGCCGGCGGAAGCCGTCACCTGGGGCAAGGTGGACAAGGAGACCTACACGCACGCGACGGAGAGCATGCAGGCCGATTATTCGATGGTCATGCCCTTCCTGGTGCGCGCGCTGCTCGACAACCGGAAACGATACGAACAACTCGCCGAATCGATGAGCGGGGACGATCTGGCCGCGAAGTATCCGCGCGCTGCCGGGTACCTGCGCGCGCGCGAAGGGTACCGGCTGTTCGGAATGCGCGAGGAGTTGTGTGGGCGGTTGACTGAAGACGTGAGGGCCAATCGCGAGTGGCTGCTGGAATCGCTGCAATATCCGCTGGCCGCGCGGTAAAGCGGCCTGGGTATTGGCTCGATTCCCAACGGAGCGTTATACTTACTGAAGGAGCGGTGAAATGAACGACGACTTGCAGGATCTCCTGAACGCGGGCTATAAGCCTGTCGTCGTCGGGCCGCAACCCTTTTCATTCGCTGAACTCTTGCGGAACGTCGATCCTGCGCCGGACGAGGAGACGGAACGCTTTGTAGCCGCCATCTATGCGGAACGTCGCCAGGCGGCTGAGAGTTCCTCGTCTGAATGAGCCAGATTGTCGTCGATACCGACGTTGCCTCGTACATCTTCAATTGGCACTCGCTGGCGCAGCAATATGCCGACGCCTTGCAGGGGTCCGAGTTGATTCTGTCCTTCATGACGATAGCCGAATTGCGCATGGGAGCGATTTTGGCGCGTTGGGGTGGCCGCCGGCGGGTTCTCCTCGAACAATTCATGCAGCGCTTCGAGCGGGTTTACGCCGACAACGACCTTTGTACGATCTGGGCGCGGATTCGCGCTGATGCAAGAACGGCTGGTAGGGCACTGAGTCCGCAGGACGCCTGGATCGCAGCCACGGCACTTGCGCTCGACGCCCCACTCGCAACAAACAACCGGCGCGATTTCGAGCACATCCAGCAACTCCGGTTGCTCGCACTTTGAGATTTGTGATGGCCATTCTCAGCCAGGTCTGAACGCATTGCGGCGTTCGCGCTTTCGACGTGGAACTGTGAAGGACCACCTAAGCGGCGATGCGGCTGGCGCTCAACACAGAGCCGTCGGCAGCGATGGTTACTTCCAGCATGAGTCCCCTCGCGGCCGTGATATTGGTTGTTGCAAGGCTCTCCTGGGTGCTGGTGATGACGCGATCGATTTCGTCCAGTTCGGCTTTTATGCGATCACGTGTTCCAGTGGCGGCATCAGTAATTGTCGTCTGCGCATGGTTCGCGGTGACATCCCGACTGAGGATGGTCTTCCTGGCAGACGTCGCGTCCTGTGCAGGCTTGGACCACAGCGCCATGTGCTGTTCGTTTACCTCCCGCAAGGCATGGCTGTCCTGAGTGCAGGAACGCAGTCTGGCGGGCAGTTCTGCGCAGCCAATTGGCAACGCTGCTCGGACTTGCATGCCTGCGGCCCGCACGTACAATGCCGCAGCGCAGAGTCCAAAGTGCGAACCAAATTCAATCGAGCTTTGCACAGCTTGCTCCACGATCTACTTCCTGACGCGAAACGTTCCTATATCGATGCCGGCGGCGTTAGGAAGAAAATCCTGCTTATGCGCCTGCCCTGCCTTCACAATCTTTGAGCAGTCAATGTCGATGTCGTCGAGCATGCCGATCCAGCGTCGGGCATTATCGAGCTCCCATTTTCCAGACTTCATCGCGTCTATAATCTCGGTAAGCCGGTCAAACGAGGCTTGCACGGTACCGAATCTCTCAGCCTCCAAATAGCGCTTGATGCGCTCCACCGCCACGCCGATCTTCGCCAACTGCCTGTTGATATCGGAAAGGAATCGCTGGGCCGTGATAATGGCTGCAACTTGCCGGAGCAAGCCTGGAATCGCCGCAGCCGGGAATCCCGCCTTCTCGATTAGCCCCGGCTGAACGATTCGCTTACCATCCGCATTGACGGCTATCGCGTAATAGCCTGCCTGACTTGATCGCATCAGTTCCATGCTGCCGTTCGATAAGGCACGCGTTACCTCAGGACTGAACGAGACTACATACCGGTCTGCGGCGAGTAGGTTGCCCAGAGCGAGTCGAGGTACCTGCTGGAACCATGAGCGCAATTCATTCTTAACGGAATCCGTCAGATCGAACGGCTCTGTTCTGTAGTCAGAGCGGACCGGGGCCCGCAATACGTTGACGTAGGGAGCGTCAAGTGGGCCAAGCGCAATTGCGAGGGGTACGATGTCGGACTCTGTGGGCGCCGGAACCGTTGTCGGCGCCGCAGCCGTGATCAACTCCAGACTTGAAACCGGCCGTTTCGTCTCATTCCGATTGCGAGCGACCAACCAAGCCAGGCCGAGCAGCACTACCAGCAGTGCCGCAGCAACGGCAGCGACAGCGCCAACGGGCATTGTGGTCGTGATGCTCCCTGAAAGCCTTGTTGAGATCTGTTCGGCAACACAGACGCGAAGCGACCATTCTATATCTGTTTGCATTGCAGGATCCGTAATCGCCATCATCCGAAGTCGTGCGGCGGCTGACTGAAGACGTGAGGGCCAATCGCAGATGGCTGCTGGAATCGCTGCGATATCCGCTGGCGGAGCCTGCCCGTAACTCGTCGAAGCCTGCGCCAAAGCTATAATTTCTTTGTGCCCGTGCAACACTCCGTGTGCGCGCTGGATTGCCCCGATTGCTGTTCTCTCCTGATCGATGTCGAGAACGGCGCCGGTTCGCGGCTCCGCGGCGATCCCGATCACCCCGTCACGCGCGGGTTCCTCTGCGGCAAGGTGGCGCAGTACCTCGAACGCGAGTACTCCCCCGACCGGCTGCTGTATCCACAGCGGCGCACCGGCGCCAAAGGTGAGGGCCGATTCGAACGTGTCTCCTGGGACGAGGCGCTGGACACGATCGCCGCTCGCCTGAAGCGCATCGCCGCCGAGCACGGGCCGGAAGCGATTCTTCCCTACAGCTACGCCGGCACCATGGGCCTGCTGAACGGTTCCGGCATGGACCGGCGGTTCTTCCATCGGCTGGGCGCCTGCCGGCTCGACCGTACCATCTGCTCCACGGCCGGCATGGCGGGCCTCACCGCCGCGCAGGGCGTGCGCTACGCCACCGAGCCCGAGCAGATCGTAAACGCGAAGCTCATCGTCGCCTGGGGCGCGAACATTCTCGGCACGAATGTTCACCTCTGGCCGTTCATCGTGGAGGCGCGCCGCCGGGGCGCAAGGTTCTATGTGATCGACCCCGTGAAGAACCGTACCGGCCGAACGGCCGACAAATTCTTCGCCATCAATCCCGGCAGCGACCTCGCGCTGGCGCTCGGCCTGATGCACGTCATCGTCGGCGAGGGTCTGCACGATACCGACTACGTGGAGCGCTATACGTCGGGATTCGACGACCTGCGCGACACGGTGCGCGAGTACACGCCCGAGCGCGTCGAGGCGTTGACGGGCATTCCGCGCGAGGACATCGTCTCTTTGGCGCGCGAGTATGCCGCCACCGCGCCAGCTTTCATCCGCGTGAACTACGGCGTGCAGCGGAGCGACCGCGGGGGCAGGGCAGTGCAGGCGATCGCGTATCTGCCGGTGCTCACAGGCGCATGGAAGCACGCCGGCGGCGGTCTGATGCTGTCAACGTCGCAGGCGTTCCATCTGAACCGCGCGGCGCTTGAATTACCGGAGCTGCAGATGCGCTCGCCGCTGGGCCGCGAGGCGCGCCTGGTCAACATGTCCGAGCTGAGCCGGACGCTCACCGAACTCGACCAGCCACCCGTGCACGCGGTGGTGATCTATAACTCCAACCCCGCGGCGATTGCGCCGAATCAGAACAAGGTCCTCCAGGGATTCCGCCGCGACGATCTGTTCACAGTTGTACTGGAGCAGTTCCAGACCGACACGGCGGATTACGCCGACATTCTCCTGTCCGTCACCACGTTCCTCGAGCACACCGACCTGTATCTCGCCTACGGGCACTACTATCTGCAGTTGGCTCGACCCGCTCTTCCGGCGCCTGGCGAAACGAAATCGAACGTGGAGATTTTCCGGCTTCTGGCCGAGCGCATGGGCTTCGACGATGCATGCTTCCGCGATAGCGAGGACGACATGATCCGCGCCGCGCTCGATTCGGGGCACGCCTTTCTGCGCGGAATCACTCTGGAGCGGCTGGAGCGGGAGCGTTTCATTCGTCTGAATGTTTCCCAGCCGGGCGAGCCGTTTCTGCCGTTCGCGGAAGGCGGGTTCGGCACGGCGTCCGGCCGCTGCGAATTCCATGCCGGCGAGCTGCGGTATGAGCCTCCCATCGAGTCGCGGCTGGGCGATGCGGCGTTGCGCGCGCGCTATCCGCTCGAACTGGTGTCCTCCAAGAACGACGACAGCATGAACTCCACCTTCGGCAACCGGCCGGGCGTGGACCGGCAGACCTCCGTGGCGTGGATGCACGCCGACGATGCGGCCGCGCGCGGAATACGCACAGGCGATCCGGTGCGTGTGTTCAATGGCCGTGGCGAAATTCTGCTGCGAGCCGAGGTGGATGGGAACGTGCGCACGGGAGTGGTTCGAGCGCCGGCGGTGCGCTGGGCGAAATCGTCCGCGGCCGGACAGAGCGCCAATGCGCTCACTTCCGACCGGCTGACCGATATCGGCGGCGGTCCTGTATTCTACAGTTGTCTCGTCCAGATTGAAAAATGCGGAGACTGAACAGGCGTTCCATCGTGAGCGGCGCGCTCGTCGCAGTGGCGCTGCTCACGCCCCTGGCATGCACGCGGCACAGGCGCGCGACGGCGCAGGAGGAGGACATGTCCCGGCCGGCCATGGTCCTGCAAATGGCCGACCCGCGGACATCGATGCAGCTGATCCGCGGTTTCCATCAGCTCGAGAACAGCTCGTGGCGATGGACGGCAAGAACGTTCGCCGTGAGCCTGCGTCCGCCCGACGACGCGACCCAGCGCGGGGCCGTGCTGCTGATGAAGCTGACCATTCCGCAGCCGCAGATCGATAAGCTGAAGACCATCGCCGTAACGGCGCAGGTGAATTCCGCGACGCTTCCCGAGGAGACATACAGCGCCGCGGGCGATTTCCTGTTCCAGCGGGATGTTCCGCCATCCGCGTTTTCCGCGGGCGGGCTGGCCACCGTTCAGTTTTCCCTCGATAAGGCCGTGCCGCCCACGCCGCCCGACCTGCGCGAACTGGGAATCGTCGTGACCAGCGTAGGGTTCATGAAGAAGTAGACAACCGCTCCTAGGGGAGCCACACGGAGATTTCATGAGTTATCACGAAGACCATCGTCAGGAGTACCTCGAGGATCTCAAGGCTTTTCTCCGGATCCCGAGCATTAGTACCGACCCCGATCACAAGGTCGATATTCTGCGCGCCGCCGAGTTTGCGCGCTCGCTGCTCGAGAAGGCCGGCATGAGGAACACGAGGCTGCTCGATGCCGAGGGCCGCAATCCGCTCGTATACGGCGAATGGCTGGACGCGCCCGGCAAGCCGACGCTGCTGCTCTACGGCCATTACGACGTGCAGCCGCCCGATCCGCTGGATGAGTGGACCTCGCCGCCGTTCGAGCCCGAGATCCGCAATGACAACATCTACGCGCGCGGCTCGGCGGACGACAAAGGACAAACGCTGATTCTGGTGAAGGCCGTGGAGTCGCTGATGCAGCAGAACGGCCGGCTGCCGATCAACGTGAAGTTCCTGCTTGAAGGCGAGGAGGAAGTTGGCGGCGAGCACATCGAGGAATACGTGAAGAGCAAGCCTCCGCTGCTCAAGTCGGACGCGGCAGTGATCTGCGACACGGAGATGTTCGCGCCCGAGCTGCCCACCATTTGCGTGGGCCTGCGCGGCATGGTGTACGGCGAAATCTGGGTGCAGGGTGCGCGTCAGGATCTGCACTCCGGAATCTACGGCGGGGCGGCGCCGAATCCACTGCAGGCGCTGGCCGAGATCATCACGACGCTCAAGGACAAGGAAGGGCGCATTCACATCAAGGGTTTCCTCGACAAGGTAGAAGCGCCGAGCCAGAAGGAGAAGGACGCCTGGGCGCGCCTGCCGTTCAATGAGAAGGAGTACACAGAAAAGGAGATCGGCTGCAAAGAACTGGTCGGCGAACCCGGTTTCGACGTGTTCGAGCGTACCTGGGCGCGGCCGACGTTCGAAGTGCACGGCATCAAGGGCGGATTCATCGGCGAGGGCGCGAAGACGGTGATCCCGGCCCGGGCCATTGCCAAGGTGAGCACGCGTCTGGTGGCGAACCAGGACCCCCAGGAAGCGCTCGCGCAGATCAGGGCGGCAGTGGAAGCGGCATGTCCGAAGGGCGTCACCGTGGAGTTCAAGCCCATCCATTTCGCGGCGCCCTCGCTGGTGAATCCCGACAACCATTTCATCGAGACCGCGGCGGAAGCGATGAAACAGGTGTGGGGTAAGGAGACGGTGTACATCCGTTCCGGTGGGTCGATTCCGATTGTGGGCGTGTTTCTCGACTCGCTCGGCATACCCAGCGTGATGATGGGGTTCGGCTTGCCGGACGACAACCTGCACGCTCCCAATGAGAAGATGCACCTGCCGAACTTCTATAAGGGCATCGAAGCGGTGGCGAAGTATCTGGAGATGCTCGGTCGATAGACTGTTGTGGCGCACGCTTCCAGCGTGCCGCTGTGGGCTTCAGCCCACGGTCCGAGCAGCGCGAGCTGAAGCTCGCACCAGCACGCTGAAGCGTGCGCCACGAAACTACTTCTTCTTGCCCTTCTTCGCGTCGGGGTTCGTGTAGACGGTCTGAACGGTGCTGTTCACCGCGGCCAGCAGACCCTTGGCGGCTTCGGCGTTAGCTCCGTCGGGCTTCAGTTGCAGGTACTTCTGCAGCGCTTCCACCATGCCCGGAGGCGCGACGATCTTGCCGTCCGGTCCCGGCGGCGGCATCTTGGCGCTCAGGCACAGACCGTATTGATACTGCGCCTCGGCGTAGTTCGGGTCCGTATCGATGGCCTTCTTGAACGATAGACAGGCCGCATCTACCTGATTGATGTTGGTGAGCACTGCACCCATGTTGTAGTAATACTTGCCCGCGTCCTGGGGCGACAGCTCAGCCGCTTTCTGCAATTCCGCCTGCGCTTCGGGGATCTTCTTTTCCTTCACCAGGGCGAGCCCGTAGTTGTTGTGCCAGGCGCCTTCGTTCGGATTCGCCGCGATCAGCTTCTGGTAGAGTTCGATGGCCTTGTCCAGAGCGGCCTGCTGGTCCGGTCCGGTCTTTGTGTTCGCCTGACCCATATAAGCGTCCGCGAGGCCGCTCCAGACGGCCTGCTGGTTCGGATCCATTTCCTGCGCCTTCGAGAACTGCGCAACCGCCTCGTCGTAATTCTTTGCCTCGAGCGCGGTCCTTCCGCCGTTATAGGCGTCGTTCAGCGCCTTGTTCTTCTTCATCGCCTCCTGGCGAGATTTCATCTCCTGCTCAATCTTTTGCCGCTGCTCCGGCGAAAGACTGCGCTCCTGCTCTTTGGTCAACTGCCCGGTTTCGGCGGCCTTGTTCAGCGCCTGCTGGGTCTCGGCAGTCTGCTTCAGGTTGAAGCTCACGTCCTGAGGCTCGTTGAACTTGTTCTTGAAGTTTCGCACCTCGTCCCGCATCTTGCCGTCCACCCAGACGCTGATGTTGTAAGTGCCGAGCGGAAGGCCGCCGTGGAAGTAATGGCCCTTCTTATCGCTCTTCACCTCGTAGTGGCCCTTCAGATCCTGGCGGTCCATTTTGACAATCGCGCCCTGAAGCGGCTTCCCATTCTCATCCGTCACCTTGCCCTCGATGGGACCCAACTGGGCCCAGGCGGCAGAGCCGACCAACAGAAGAAGACAGAAGACGCCAAACACGCCGTGCAATCGCAACCTGGCGAACATATTCATCTCCAAATAGGGATTAAAAGTATCTTGACAGGACCAGCATATCCTGGTTTCCTTGCACCTGCCTCACCCCGTGCTCCTGTTATCGTGGGCATGAGGGTCAGGCGCCGTGCAGGTCGGGGAAGCGTTCAAGTTCAGCGTCGAATCGCTGCGGGCCAACAAGGTTCGCACATTCCTCACCGCGCTTGGCCTGATGATCGGGAACGCGTCGGTGATCCTGGTGGTGACCATCTCCATCACCGGCCGCGACTACATCCTCGATCAAATCCGAGCTATCGGTTCCAATATCGTGTACGCCTCGTACTCCGCGGGGACGAACGCGCAGGCGACCGCCGACGCCGACTTCATCAAGCTGGCCGACCTGGACGCGGTGCGGCAACAACTCGGGTCGCGGATTGTCGCCGCCACCGGAGTGATGACCGTCTTCGATCGAATGCTCATCGCCGGCAAGGAGCAGGACGTGAAGGTCATCGGGTCGGATGAACAGTATGCCACCGTGCGCAACCTGAAGCTGCTGGCGGGCCGCTTCATGGACGAGAACGACGTCGCGCTTCGCGAACACGTGGCTTTGCTCACAGAGAAACTCGCCAAGCGGCTGTTCGGAAGCCAGCCGGGCGCAATCGGCGAAACCATCAAAATCCACGGTCTGCAGTTCACCGTAATCGGCACGTTCAAGGAGCGCACCGAAAGCTTCGGGCTTTCGGAGCTGTCCAACGAAACCATCCTCATCCCGATTACGGTGATTCGCTACTTCACCACTGTCGAGCGCATCGATCCCCTGTACGTGCAGGCGAAGACTCCTGAGGATGTGGAACCGCTCACCACCGCAATCCGGCAGATCATCGAGAGCCGTCATCGGGCCGGCGCGAAGTACGATGTGGAGAATCTGTCGTCCATTCTCGACGCGGCGCAGAAGATCGCTCTGGTTCTTACCATCGTTCTTCTGCTGGTGTCGGCGATCGCGCTGGTCATTTCCGGGATCGGCATCATGAACATCATGCTGGTGACGGTGACCGAGCGCACCCGCGAGATCGGACTCCGCATGGCGGTGGGCGCGTCCCGGCGCGAGATCCAGGAACAGTTCCTCACCGAAGCGGTGCTGATCAGCGTCTCCGGGGGCGCCGTGGGCATCGTGATCGGCACGCTCATTCCGCTGAGCGTGCGTTTTTTCACGGACAGGTTTCAGGTACCCATCTCGGTGCTGTCCATCTTCGTGGCTTTCGGAGTGTCTTTACTGGTGGGCGTCCTGTTCGGCCTGCTGCCGGCCAATCGCGCGTCGCATCTGAATCCGACCGAGGCGCTGCGCTTCGAGTGACGGCGCAACCAGACCGCTCCCTCACGGTCACGGCTTCTGTGGGGCAGACGATCGGTTTATGTCGTCTACGGGTTCGAGTGCCCGGGCGATGGCAGACGACAAAAACCGATCGTCTGCCCCACGGGGAGGCGAAGCTACATTCTCAGGGGAGCGGTTGCTGGCCTTCAGCGCTTTGTCCGGATGCGATAATCCTCTATCTTCGGCATGCTCACGATTCGGCACATTTCGAACAGGCGCGACCGGGCGCGCATGCCGATGCGTTCCTCCAGAAAATAGCGGCTGTTAATGTCGCCTTCGAGCGCCGTGCCGCGGCGATCGCCCACTTCCGGATCGCGCAGGTTCGTGGTGGCAATCAGCGCCTTGCGCTCGTTGCAGCGCTGGGTAATGAGCGATGTCACCATGTCTTCGACGAAATCGGTGACGCGATGCGCGCCCAGGTCGTCCAGCAGCAGGATGTCTGTATCGAGCGCCTTCCGGTATGCATCGCGATTGCTGGTCATGGACGCCGGATCGAAGCTGCTGCGGATGCGCTCCAGCAGGTTCTGATAATCGAAGAACACGCCCTCGAAGCCTCGTGAGATCAGTTCGCGAAGCGCCGCCACCGCGAGATGCGTCTTGCCCGTCCCCGGATTGCCGATGAACAACAGGCCCGGCTTGTCCGGCGGTGGGAACTCACGCACGTAGTTGCGGACCTTCATCACCACTTCCGCCAGCGCGGTGCCGGCGACGGGATTATCGCGGGGGATCGCAAAATTGTCGATGGATGCGTTGGCGTAATTGACGGGAATATTCGCCTGCTCGAGAACGCGTCCGGACCGGCCTTCGTTCTCGCACTCGCAGCGTTCGGCGCCGGACAGACCCTCGCGCTCGACAATCACCCAGCCCGAACCCTGACACTTCGCACACGTCGCAACAGCCATGCGACCTAAGTATAGCCGCAGCAGGCTTGTGGTAGAACAGGGAAGTCCATGGCCTCGCCCATATTGTCGGATCTGGCGCTCGCGAGACGGCTGGAGCGCGCCGAGGGCACGGCGAACGCGCGCTTTGTCGAGTCTCGGAGCCGGCTGATGCCGGACGCGGTTGCCCGGTGGACCGAGTTGTCCGGCGCATATGCGATGTTCGACGGCGTCGGCTCGCCCTGCACGCAAACCTTCGGCCTGGGCCTTTTCCAGCCCGCAACCGACGCCGGCATGGACGAGTTGGAAGCGTTCTTCACCGAGCGCGGGGCCGCGGTGCTTCACGAGGTGTCGCCGCTCGCCGATGCGAGCACCGCCCCACTGCTGAACCGCCGCGGCTACAAGCCCCTCGAGTTCACCAGCGTCATGTACCTGGCGCTGGACGGGCGATCTTCTTCCGCGGCGAAGAATGGTCATCTCCATGTGCGCATCGCGCAGCCCGCCGAGCGCGAGCTGTGGGCGCGCATTTCGGCCGACGGCTGGCGCGAGTACGTCGAAATGGCCGCGCTGATCGCCGAGCTCGGGCGCATCACAGCCGCCGCCGAGGGTTGCCATCCGTTTCTCGCCGAATGGGACGGTCACGCGATCGCCACCGGCGCGCTGGCGATCTCCGGCGGGGTCGGTCTGCTGGCGGGCGCAAGCACGGTTCCGGAGTGGCGCAATCGTGGCGCACAGCGCGCGCTGCTGGAGAGCCGCCTCGATTATGCCGCGCGCGAGGGCTGCGATCTGGCGATGATGTGCGCCGCGCCGGGCAGCGGCTCCCAGCGCAACGCCGAACGGCAGGGCTTCCGCATCGCCTATACGCGAATCAAGTGGGAGCTGCCGGCGGCCCGGCAAAGCTGAGAAAGGAGTGCCGTGAACTGGACGAAGCTTCTCGAGGACGAGATCGAGATTGCGTATAGAACGACTGCGGCGCTGCTCGACAAGGTGGATCGGGGCAGCCTCGACTGGAAGCCGGCAAGCGGCTCGAACTGGATGACGACAGGCCAGCTTCTCAGGCACATCGGCAGCGCGTGCGGCGCTCCGTGCCGAGGATTCGTGCTCGGCGACTGGGGGCTGCCGCCCGGAAAAACACTGGCGGATCTGACTACTGAGGAGATGATGCCTCCTGCCGAGAAACTGCCTGCCGTTGCGAGTGTTCGTGAAGCTGAGAAGCTCCTTGCCGAGGACAAGGCCACCGCGCCCGATGCGATCAGCCAGGCTGGCGAGCATGAACTGGCCGCAAGAGAAGTGGCGCTGCCGTGGGCGCCGGCGAACGCAGCAATGCCTTTGGGCCGGCATCTGCTGAGGGTGGTCCAGCACCTCGAGCGACATAAGACACAGCTGGTATTACTACCTCAAGCTCCAGGGAAAATCTGTCGATACGACAGATTTGTGGGGCTCCTGAGCGATTGACGTCATCACCCCGGCTGCTGCTGATCACCGCATCCTCGCCCGAAATCCGCAGGGCGCGAATGCCGCGCGTCCTCAACTTTCAGCAGATCACCATGCCGTATCTGGCCGCCAGAGTGCCGCCGCACTGGCAGGTAACTCACGTCGATGAAGAAGCGGAGGCGGTGGACCTGAATGCCGATGTTGACGTAGTTGCCATCACCTTTCACACGCCCAGTGCTCATCATGCGTATGAGCTGGCGGCTCGCTTCAGATCGCGCGGCGTGTGCGTCGCGATGGGCGGTCCGCACGTGACGTTGCTGCCCGAGGAGGCGCGCGGGCACGCCGATGCGATCTTCATCGGCGAGGCTGAGGGGCTGTGGGAGGAGTTTCTGCGCGATTTCGAAGCCGGATCGTACAGACGCGTTTATCGGCCGGCCGGCGCACCGTCGCTCGAAGGCCTGCCCATGGCGCGCAAAGCGCTGTTCCACCGGCGAGACCACACCAATGGCGTTCTTTTTGCGACCCGTGGGTGTCCTTCCCGTTGCGATTTCTGTGCTATCGGCGTGATGTATGGGCAGGGAGTGCGCACGAGGCCCGTGGCCGAGGTGGCGGCCGAGTATGGCTCATTCAGTGGCCGCGTGATCATTTTCTGGGACGACAATATCGCCGGCGACATGGAGTATGCGAAGGATTTGTTTCGCGCCATTGCTCCGTACCGCAAGTGGTGGAGCAGCCAGGCGAGTATCCACGCGGGCCGGGACGATGAGTTTCTGGAAGCCGCGGAGCGCAGCGGATGCAGGCAGTTGTTCGTGGGGCTGGAGTCGATTTCGCAGGGGAGCATGGTGGAGGTCAACAAGGGCTTCAACCGCGTGGACGAGTACGCCCGCGTGATCGAACGCATCCATGCACACGGGATAGCGGTGCAGGCTGGGATCGTGTTCGGGTTCGATCACGACGGTCCGGAGATTTTCGGCGAGACTCTGGATTTCCTCGAAAGCGCCGGCGTGCAGAATGCGACCTTCAATATTCTGACGCCGTATCCGGGCACCCCGCTGTTTGAAAGGCTCGACGCGGAGGGCCGGCTCCTGACGCGCGACTGGCGACGGTACAACGGCCGTACCGACGTGGTGTACCGGCCGAAGCGAATGAGCGCTGAGGAGCTGCTGGCCGGATTCCGCCAGGCGAACGAGCGTTTCTATTCGCTGCGGAGCATTGCGAAGCGGCTTACGCGATCCCCCGTCCAGCTATGGTGGACGCTGCCGTTGAATCTCGCGTACGCCGCACGATGGCGGCGATCGGGGTTTGGCGATCAGACGGAAGCGCCCGGGCGAGGCGTCGAAGTGGCCTGATCGCGCGTTGCGTCAGAGCCGCTCAACAAGTAGATGCAGACCATCACGGACGGCTGCGGCCGCTGTGCTGCTCAGCTTGCCCGTGCACTCCGCCAACTTTTTTGTCCGCCGTGAGAATCTGCGAAACGTTCACCACGCTGGCTTTCGGCAGATTGCCTTCGCCCTTCTTCAAAAGTACATTCCCGGGCGCTTTCGCCCTGTTCAGGTTCGACGTAATCAGGCACACCACGCTGATTGCAATCGCGCTCTGGTTGAAGACGTCGTTCTGGACGACGACGCATGGATGCCGCTCTCTGGCGTATTTCGCTCACCAGCGGTCCTTCACGGCTCGGCCGGTCCTGGACTTCATCGCCTGCAGCAGGCCTCTCTCCTGCACCTCAATGCCGTCTGCATAAACCTCATTCAGCTTAAGCAGCATCTGTTCCCGCCGGCGCCGCTCGAGGAATTCACCGACTGCCAGCGCGACGAGTCGGCTGCGGCTCAAACCCAATAACCGCGCCGTCTCGTTGGCCTGCTGCAACAGTTCGCCGTCTATGGTGATAGATGTCTTCAACGAGCCTCGGCCCTCAGCGGCCGCGTGGCTCAGTACCGGTAGTGGTCCGGCTTGTAGGGGCCTTCCATCGGCACGCCCAGGTAATCGGCCTGCTCCGGTGAAAGCGCGGTCAACTTCGCGCCGATCTTCTTCAGATGCAGGCGCGCCACCTCTTCATCCAGCTTCTTGGGCAGCGTGTAAACGTCCACCTTGTAGCTGTCGCGATTCTTCCACAGGTCGATCTGGGCCAGCGTCTGGTTCGCGAAGCTGTTGCTCATCACGAAGCTCGGATGGCCGGTTGCGCAGCCGAGATTGACCAGGCGTCCCTCGGCCAGCATGAAAACGCTGTGGCCGTCGGGGAACGTATACATGTCCACCTGCGGCTTGATGGTGGTCTTCTTCACGCCAGGCGCGTTGTTCAGCCGGTCCACCTGAATCTCGTTATCGAAGTGGCCGATGTTGCAGACAATCGCCTGGTCCTTCATCTTCGCCATGTGCTCCAGCGTGATGATGTCGCGGTTGCCGGTGCAGGTGACGTAGATGTCGCCCCGGCCGAGCGTGTCCTCCACCGTGGTCACTTCGAAGCCGGCCATGGCGGCCTGCAGCGCGTTGATCGGGTCGATCTCGGTGACAATGATGCGCGCGCCGAAGCCGCGCAGCGATTGCGCCGAGCCCTTGCCCACATCGCCGAACCCGCAGATCACCGCGACCTTGCCTGCCACCATCACGTCGGTGGCGCGCTTGATACCGTCCGCCAGCGACTCGCGGCAGCCATACAGATTGTCGAACTTCGATTTCGTCACCGAATCGTTGACATTGATCGCCGGAACCAGCAGCGTGCCCTGCTGCTGCATCTTGTACAGGCGATGGACGCCGGTCGTCGTCTCTTCCGATACGCCGCGCCATTCGCGCGCCACGTCGTGCCAGTGCCGCGGGTTGTCAGCGTAAACCTTTTTCAGCAGATCCTTGATCACTTCCTCTTCGTGGCTCGCCGAAGGCGTGTTGACCCAGTCCGAACCGTTTTCCAGCTCGTAGCCCTTGTGGATGAGCAGCGTGGCATCGCCACCGTCGTCCACGATCAGCTCGGGACCCTTCCCGCCGGGATGAGTGAGCGCCTGGAGGGTGCACCACCAATATTCCTCCAGCGACTCGCCCTTCCAGGCGAACACCGGAAGACCGGCCACCGCGATGGCCGCCGCCGCATGATCCTGCGTGGAGAAGATATTGCAGCTTGCCCAGCGCACGCTCGCACCCAGTTCGACCAGCGTCTCAATCAGGACCGCGGTCTGAATGGTCATGTGCAGCGACCCGCTGATGCGGACGCCTTTCAGTGGCTTTTCCGCCGCGTACTTGTTGCGGATTGCCATCAGTCCCGGCATCTCGAATTCGGCCACGCCGATCTCTTTGCGGCCCCAGTCCGCCAGCGCCAGATCCGCTACTTTGTATTCCAGTTCAGTCCCGCTGATGGTTGCAGTGCTCATCTCTTCTCCTTGACATATTGAAATATCGCGATACGTTGATATAATACAACTGTCCCCATGCTCTCGTCAACGCTGAAATCGCTGCGGGTAGTAACCGAGCCGGTGCGCCTGCGCATCCTGCTGCTGCTCGAACGCGACGAGCTGTCGGTGGCGGAACTTCAGGACATTCTCGCCATGGGGCAGAGCAAGATCTCCACGCATCTGGCGCAGCTCAGGCAGGCCGGCCTGGTGGACGCACGCCGCGCGGGCAAGAACATCTTCTATCGCTCACGCGTGCAGGAAGGCGCCAGCCTCAACGGCCTCGGCGACATCCTGCCCGCCCTCCGCAAATCGGCTTCCGCCATGCCCGAGGCCCAGCGCGATCGCGCCGCCCTGGATCTGGTGCTGCGCCGCCGTCAGGACAAGGTCCGCGCGTATTTCGATGAGCTCGCCGGACGGTTCGGGCGCGAGTACGTGCCGGGCCGCTCCTGGCAGGCCATCGCCGAGATGCTGCTGAAGCTGCTGCCCCCGCTGATCGTCGGCGATCTGGGAGCAGGAGAGGGCACGCTGTCATTGCTGCTCGCGCAACGGGCCGAGCGGGTCATCGCCGTGGACAGCTCCGAGCAGATGGTTCGGTATGGATCCGAAGTGGCGGCCGCGCGCGGTGTGAAGAATCTCGAGTACCGGCTGGGCGATCTCGAATCGCTGCCCATGGAGGACGCGACGCTCGACCTGGCCGTCTTCAGCCAGTCGTTGCATCATGCGCAGCATCCCGCGCGCGCCGTGGCGGAAGCGTACCGTGTGCTGAAGCCGGGCGGTCGAGTGACCATTCTCGATCTGAAACGGCACCAGTTCGAGCAGGCGCACGAACTCTATGCCGACGTGTGGCTGGGGTTCACGGAGCTGGATCTGCAGCAGCATCTGAGCGGAGCCGGGTTCACGGACATCGAGATGATGTCCGTGAACCGCGAACCCGAACCTCCGCACTTCGAAACGCTGCTGGCAATCGGGGAGAAGCCCGCGACTGCTATTGGTACGTAACTGAACTACTGATACTGGTGAGGGCCTGGCCATATCCGATGTCAAGGCCCGTAGCCGTGAATTTCACCGGCGTTGACTCGGTACCCACCGAGAGACTTCCAGTCTGGACGGTGAAGCCGCCTTCGGAAAATACGGTGCTCGGGGGCAGAGCGCTGGTAACGGGAGGCGGTACCAGGAACGAACCGTGGTCGCCGCTGGTCAGGCATACGAATACGCCCCCAACAGCGCTGGTCGAATCGTTCACATCGGGTATGTTTATCGACGAGCCGGTAATTTGGATCATCGCGTTCGACCCGGCGTTGGACCAGGTCACCGTCACACCCTGAGAGCGGGTTATCGTGCTGATGCTGTCCTGATTATCCCAGGTGATTCCGGTGTTGAGATCGATATTGAAGCTGAAGCCTTTGACATCCGCGCCGCCGCTGCCGTTGTCGACGGTGGCCGTTCCCGGCGAGAGGAACAGCGGACTCGAGCTGGTGGACGAGTTACTCCCCAGCGTTGCCTCGTAGAGCCCTGTCTGGCTGGCGACTGGGAGAAGATGTCCGGTCGCATTGGAAGGCGATTTTATGTTGATGGCCGGCCCGGCATCCAGACCGGTACTCGAGAACGAACCGGTCTGCGTTGCCGTCTGCCCTGTAAACGTGTAGACGTAGCAGCCTCCAATATTCGGAACGTTGAAGGAAAGCCCCGATCCGCTCTGGCCCGAGAATACATCGTGCTCGAACGAAGCCGATCCGCTGTCGGTAGTTACCGGGGTGCCTGTTCCGACCGGAGGCGGCTCGGTACTGGTCGTGCGCTCCAGAACGACGCTCCCGATGTTTCTGGTACCGCTGGTGAAGTCCTTGAAGTCTGTTCCCGCTAAACCGGTAGTCGAATCCATGCAGGTGCGGCTACCGGGGGCGGCGATGGCCATGGTCACGAAGTTGCTTGACCCTCCCGTAGTCTGGATCACCACCGGCACATTGCAGCCCAGGACGTTTGGCACGTCGAATGAAACCTGATCCTCGCCGGCGCAGCAGCCGGAACGGCCGAAATAGTGCCTGGTTGCCATAGTATTGCCCACCCAGACTTGCGCGTTGCTGGCGGTCAGACTTGTGCCTGCGCCCGGCGGCGGAATCTGCGAATCGTCTCCGGTGATCGGATACAGCCCGGTGAGCCAGGCGGTAACACGATCGCCCGGATTCGCGGCCGCCGTATACGTAACCACCTTGTTTGAGTTCTGGAAATCCGTGAACACGCCTGGACCGGTCCCCGACTGGGCAATGGTGAAAATACCGACTGAACTGGGTACCACCGTAATGGCATGCGTTGCGCTTGTCGCACCGTTGTAAGTCACTGTGATCGTCCCCATGCCGGTCGGCGTATTGGACGGCAAAAGTGCGTTGATCTGGGTGGCCGATACATAAATCAGGAAAGCAGATACCGCGGTCCCGTTCACCATCGCCTGCACCGTTGAGCCGTTCGAAGCGGGCCACATTGTCGGCAGTGTGGTCACACCCGTTACCACTACCCCCGGCGACGGGCCCAGGTCTGTTCCGAAGATCGCGAACAGAGAGCCCTGGGCGATGCTCGAATTGGGCAGCGGCGGAATCGCATAGCTCGCCGCGTTGAGCACGCCATCGTTAGTCGTTCTGATTGTCGGTTGCGCCAGTGTACAAACGGGCGCGAGCGCTGCCGCCAGCAGCGTAATGGGCAGACAATTTTTCATAGAGATCTCCTCACGGATGCTCAGATTCTTAATTAAACGACCGCGTTGATAATTCCAGTTGAAAACCGCCCCGTGCGGTTATCGACCGGCCTCCGAACCTGGATCAGTATACACCGGCATCGTCCTGCGGGGAACGCGATATAACTGGAATATCGTGAAAATCATCAGGTCAGCCGCCGCGGCGTGTCTCGCCCTGTTCGCAGCGCCGCTACTGCCCGCCGCCTCGACGCCGCCCGCTCCGGCGTCCTCCGCGCCGCTGCCGCGCATTGTGCGGAAAGACGACCGTTTCGCCCTGTTTGTGGACGGAGCGCCGTACCTGATCCTGGGCGCCCAGGTGAACAACTCCAGCGGCTGGCCATCCATGCTGCCCGAGGTCTGGCCGGCCATCGATTTCGTCCACGCCAACACCGTCGAGATGCCCGTGTACTGGCAGCAACTGGAGCCGCAGCCGGGCCGCTTCGATTACTCAGTGGTGAATACGCTGCTCTCCGAGGCGCGCGAGCATCACGTGCGCCTCGTCCTGCTCTGGTTCGGCACGTACAAGAATGCCAGCGCTCACTACATGCCGCTGTGGGCCAAAACCGACCCGCGATTGTACTCGCACGTCATCGGCGCGAAGGGTAGGCCAGTGGATTCTCCGTCGCCCTACAACAAGGCCGCGCTCGAAGCGGACGTTCACGCGTTCACCACGCTCATGCGCCACCTGAAGGCGGCCGATCCCGAGCGTACCGTCATCATGGTCCAGGTGGAGAACGAGGCCGGCACATGGGGCAGCGTCCGCGACCACTCGCCCGAGGCGCAGAACCTCTTCGAATCGCCCGTTCCCGCCGAACTCCTCACTGCGCTGCACGTTCAGGCGGCCGCTGGCGCGGCCTGGCAACAGGCATTCGGCGCGAACGCCGAGGAGTTCTTCCATGCGTGGTCGGTGGCGCGCTATGTCGGTCAGGTGGCGGCGGCCGGCAAAGCGGCGTATCCACTCCCGCTCTATGCGAACGCCGCCCTGCGCGATCCGCTGAAGCCGGGGCCTCCGGGCAGTTACGAAAGCGGCGGGCCAACTGATAACGTCATCCCGATCTGGAAAACGGCCGCGCCCGCGCTGGACATCGTGGCGCCGGATATTTACATGAACGACCGCGCCCGGTATCTGAAAGTGCTCGAGCTGTACGACCGTCCGGACAACGCGCTCTTCGTACCGGAGACCAGCTCATCTCCCGCGGTCGCGCCGTATTTCTTCGCCGCGCTCGATCACGGCGCCATCGGCTGGTCGCCGTTCGGCATCGATTTCACGCGCTACTCGAACGCGCCGCTCGGGGCGGCGGATGTTAACAAGGAAGCGCTCGCGCAGTTCGCGCTCAATTACGAGCTTGCCGGGCCCATGATGCGTGACCTGGCACGGCTGAGCTTCGAGGGCCGGCTCCACGGCGTGGCGGAGGATAAAGACGTCCATTCCGAGACGGTCCACCTCGGCGCATGGGATGCCGTGGTCACGTTCGGCGTACCCGCATTTGGCCCCGGTGCGAATCCCCGCGGGAACAAGGAGCCTCTCGGCCGCGCATTGATCGGGCAGCTCGGCGACAACGACTTCCTGGTGGCCGGTCTGCTCTGCCGCGTGGACTTCCATCCGGCCGGTACGGCATCGGGAAAGCAGCGCGAATTTCTGCTGGTGGAGGAAGGACGCTACCAGCGCGGCGTCTTTTCGCCCATCCGCATCTGGAACGGCGATCAGACCGACTATGGCCTGAACTTCACTTCCTTCCCGCAGCCGCTGCGGGTGAGGTTGGGTACGTTCTGAACCGGTTCACGCGCATCGGGCATACTGGGGGAATACGCCATGCAGACGCGCGACGAGATCTGGCCCAGTCTTCCACTGGAGAAGTGGAGCGACACTTACGCGACGCTGCACATGTGGATGCAGATTGTCGGCAAGATCCGGCTGGTGCAAAGCCCGTGGCTCAATCACTCGTGGAGCGCGACCTTTTATGTGACGCCCAGCGGGATCACGACGGGCCCGATGCCACACGGGGATCGCACGTTCCAGATCGACTTCGATTTTGTCGATCATCGCCTGGCGATTCGCACGGGCGAGGGACCGAGCGGAGGGTTCCCCCTCGAGCCGCAATCGGTAGCGATGTTTTATAAGCGGCTGATGGACGAACTGGAAAAGCTCGACCTGCACGTCGAGATTTATGGGAAGCCCAACGAAGTGGCCACTGCGATTCCGTTCGAACAGGATGAAACGCACAAATCCTATGACCCTGAATACGCGAATCGGTTCTGGCGGATTCTTGTTCAGGCCGACCGGGTGATGAAGGAGTTTCGGGCCAGGTTCACCGGCAAGGCCAGCCCGGTCCATCTGTTCTGGGGCGGGCTGGATCTGGCGGTGACGCGCTTCTCCGGCCGGCCGGCGCCAGAGCATCCGGGCGGCATACCCAACCTGCCGGATGCGGTCACCCGAGAGGCGTACTCGCAGGAAGTCAGCAGTTGTGGTTTCTGGCCCGGAGGCGGCGCGGTCCCATACGCGGCGTTTTATTCCTACGCTTATCCGACGCCGGCGGGTTTCTCAACGGCTCCCGTCGGTCCGGCCGCGGCTTTCTACAGCGCCGATTTGGGGGAGTTCGTTCTGTCTTACGACGCGGTGCGCGAAGCGGATTCGCCCGACGCCGCTCTGCTGGAGTTCTTCCAGTCCACCTATGAGGCTGCGGCAAATCTGGCGGGCTGGGATCGCAAATCCCTGGAAGCCGTTCATGACCCGAGGCGCCCTCGCGCGGGCGCGTAGGGCGTACCTGTTATACTGATCCGCGTCCACTATGGCGAAAAAGAAAACCCCGGAAGCACCCGCGGAAGACTCCGCCCTCGTGGCGGCCGCAAAGACCATTGGTACGGCCGCAGGCAAAGTAGCCGCAACCGTCGGGGCGACGTCCGAGCCGCAAGAGGCAAGGAAGTCAACCAAAATCCCGAAGCTGAAGAAGAAGAACAAGTCGCGTCTGCCGCGCAAAGAGAAAAAGGCGCAGAAGAAGGCTGCCGCAAAAGCGCCGAAATCGCACGGTTAGGCCTACACTAAAAGCGCTTTGGATGGCCGGGAATCGCCGCTTTGATAGACTCCGCAACGAACGCCTCCTCTGCCGTGATCACGCTTTGGATGGCCGGGAATCGCCGCTTTGATAGACTCCGCGGCGCTCGAAGAGCGGTGCATGGCGACGCTTTGGATGGCCGGGAATCGCCGCTTTGATAGACTCACCGGTTTACCTCTTTACAATTACGGTCAAGCTTTGGATGGCCGGGAATCGCCGCTTTGATAGACTCGGGAGCGTCTGGCGCTCATCATGCACGAGGCTTTGGATGGCCGGGAATCGCCGCTTTGATAGACTCCACGCTTCCGGCACATGCTGAAGATTCCCCGCTTTGGATGGCCGGGAATCGCCGCTTTGATAGACTCTGCGCGGCGGAGAATTCCTTTGCAAGCCTTGCTTTGGATGGCCGGGAATCGCCGCTTTGATAGACTCAATGCGATTGCCACGCCCGGTGTCCTCGTAGCTTTGGATGGCCGGGAATCGCCGCTTTGATAGACTCTGCCGCGCCGCTCCAGCCCGTGGCCGATGCGCTTTGGATGGCCGGGAATCGCCGCTTTGATAGACTCCTTGAACTCGCCCTGCTCTCCTCCGAATGTGCTTTGGATGGCCGGGAATCGCCGCTTTGATAGACTCCGCCATCCCGCGTCTTGTCGAACCGTACTCGCTTTGGATGGCCGGGAATCGCCGCTTTGATAGACTCAGTTTCAACTCGTTGTGGACCTGTGCCTTAGCTTTGGATGGCCGGGAATCGCCGCTTTGATAGACTCCCCACATCCCGGGGATGTCGATGCTGTCGAGCTTTGGATGGCCGGGAATCGCCGCTTTGATAGACTCAAACAGCGTGGCGACGTCCGCAGCACTCGCGCTTTGGATGGCCGGGAATCGCCGCTTTGATAGACTCCATTCGTACTTGAGCCACGGCAGATTACTGCTTTGGATGGCCGGGAATCGCCGCTTTGATAGACTCGATGACCCTTCAGACCATCGAGGACTCGCGGCTTTGGATGGCCGGGAATCGCCGCTTTGATAGACTCCCCCTCTGCGGCGGTTGTCGCTGCTGCCGCGCTTTGGATGGCCGGGAATCGCCGCTTTGATAGACTCCGTCCCGACCACTCATCCACGAAAAGAGCCGCTTTGGATGGCCGGGAATCGCCGCTTTGATAGACTCCTTTCCCACTACTTTCCCACTACCAGTCGGGCTTCGGATGGCCGGGAATCGCCGCTTTGATAGACTCGGCGTATCCCTACTACATCGGGGAGAATCGGCTTTGGATGGCCGGGAATCGCCGCTTTGATAGACTCAACTACCTGAGATCCCTTGCTCAACGGCCCGCTTTGGATGGCCGGGAATCGCCGCTTTGATAGACTCCTGCGTCACCTACGATAACGTGAACTGGAAGCTTTGGATGGCCGGGAATCGCCGCTTTGATAGACTCTGCGATCCATGCAACCCCGAGCTGATGGTGCTTTGGATGGCCGGGAATCGCCGCTTTGATAGACTCGCGAATGCCGCCAGATACACCAGCAGCTTCGCTTTGGATGGCCGGGAATCGCCGCTTTGATAGACTCGTATCCGGTTAAACGGATCAATGAGCTTTAGCTTTGGATGGCCGGGAATCGCCGCTTTGATAGACTCGTCGGCGCGCAGCGGCCATATCGCCTTAAGCTTTGGATGGCCGGGAATCGCCGCTTTGATAGACTCTCCAGCCGCTCTGATCGTCGCGCGACTGGCGCTTTGGATGGCCGGGAATCGCCGCTTTGATAGACTCTGATGTACACGTTGCCGTCGGGGAACTTGAGCTTTGGATGGCCGGGAATCGCCGCTTTGATAGACTCTGCCCCGATGGTGTTTCCGCCACTCGGCAGGGCTTTGGATGGCCGGGAATCGCCGCTTTGATAGACTCTGCGATGTTGATGTAGTAGTGGGCCTGACGGCTTTGGATGGCCGGGAATCGCCGCTTTGATAGACTCGCCGCCGACAAGGCGCTCCGCGAGTACGTAGCTTTGGATGGCCGGGAATCGCCGCTTTGATAGACTCTGCTGTGGCTGGGGAGCCTATGAAATTGCGGCTTTGGATGGCCGGGAATCGCCGCTTTGATAGACTCGTGAGGGCAGCGGGTTCGACTGCAGAGCAGGCTTTGGATGGCCGGGAATCGCCGCTTTGATAGACTCCACCGATGTCGCGACTCCCCAGGCACTCGAGCTTTGGATGGCCGGGAATCGCCGCTTTGATAGACTCACAAGAAAGTCACAGGGTATGCTCGTCACCGCTTTGGATGGCCGGGAATCGCCGCTTTGATAGACTCGTTTCAGGCCCGCGATCGCCTGGGCGACGAGCTTTGGATGGCCGGGAATCGCCGCTTTGATAGACTCGGAGGCTCCGTCAGCTCCATCCCCAGCCGAGCTTTGGATGGCCGGGAATCGCCGCTTTGATAGACTCCGTATTCCGATTGGAACAACGCTGAAGTCTGCTTTGGATGGCCGGGAATCGCCGCTTTGATAGACTCCCGGAACCTTCCGACCGCCGGTCACCCGAAGCTTTGGATGGCCGGGAATCGCCGCTTTGATAGACTCTCGAAGTCGAACAGGTCTGCATACTTCGAGCTTTGGATGGCCGGGAATCGCCGCTTTGATAGACTCCCATCATCATCCACGCCGGCCGCCGCTGGAGCTTTGGATGGCCGGGAATCGCCGCTTTGATAGACTCCTGAGTTGAAATAGCTGCTTCGCTTCTTCAGCTTTGGATGGCCGGGAATCGCCGCTTTGATAGACTCCGTCTACTGTAGTGGCCGTCGAAGATATCGGCTTTGGATGGCCGGGAATCGCCGCTTTGATAGACTCCGTTATGGTCTGCGGGTCGCGCCCGTCCAGCTTTGGATGGCCGGGAATCGCCGCTTTGATAGACTCACCGGGCGGAAGTGTCCCTGCTACGACTTGGCTTTGGATGGCCGGGAATCGCCGCTTTGATAGACTCACGATTCCCACGTTGTGCCGGCGCTCATCAGCTTTGGATGGCCGGGAATCGCCGCTTTGATAGACTCAATCAGCCCGTAACGGCCATATCGGCCTTGAGCTTTGGATGGCCGGGAATCGCCGCTTTGATAGACTCCATGCGGCGCTGGCAGGTTACGCGGACGATCACGCTTTGGATGGCCGGGAATCGCCGCTTTGATAGACTCCAGTGCCTCGTAAGTTGTTGAACTTACGGGGCGCTTCCCGCCTCGCCCGTGCTCAAAACAGCGATATCTGAAGGGGTGGATCCTCCGCCGGACGTCGTTTACGGCCAAAATAAACCTCCATCCTGCTGAACTGATGATCAGTCACGGCGAGTATTCTCACCTGCCCCATCGGTGGAAGCGCGGCGTGCACAAGCGCCTTCAGCGGTTCAGCTGCGTCCTCCGTCGGCGCGTGCTTCGCGTACACCGAGTACTGCAACATGGTGAACCCTTTTTTCTGAAGGCGATTGCGAAACTGAGTGTACTCGCGTCGCTGGTCCTTCGTGTCCACCGGCAAGTCGAACATCACGAAGAGCCACACGACGCGGTACCTCGATAGGGCCACCGTTCCTAATCCTCCGGCGCTCGGGCCTCTCGCAGATCCGGAAGCCAAAGTCCCCGCCGACTGTCCATCACTGCGTGGGCGAGGCTCTGCCCCACGCGGCCCAGAATATCGGGAAGGGTTCGCTCCTCGCCTTCGGCCATATACCGTTTGAGCAGAGCGGCAATAAGTGCACGCTTGCTCAGCGGACACAACATCTGCCCCGCCAACCCATAAACGGCCAGATCGATCACCGGGCGGAACGGCTCCATGAGGTCGTCCGCAAGTCCGAAGGGATTATGCACGTTGGAGTGGAAAAGGCTGAAGGTCGGATGCAGCCCAGCGCCGCACACAGCGCGCGCTGTCATGGACCGCAACACGCCATAGCCATAGTTCAGTAAGTGATTTCTGGCGTCCTCCTCGTCGTGGCGGCGAAATCCGTCGTCCGGGAAGAGGAGCGACCAGTAGTGTCGCGCGGCGCGTGCTTCCACGTTGCCCGAGTCGCCGGAACGGACGCGCGGCACGAGCGCGCGCAGCCCTCCATCGTTGCCCCGTGTTCGTTCCAGCACGAATGCCTGGCTGCGGATTTTGGCCTGAACGATCGATTGCCATAGCCGCTTCTTCATCGGGCCGGTCATCTCCGCCTGCCTGCGGAAACGCTTCGCCTGCACATGATGTCCGTCCAACGGGAGCATCATGGCGGCGGGCGCGAATTTATCGTCGCAGGTAATCAGGATGGCGCCGGATTTGGCAAGCTCGCCCAAGACCGCCTGCGTGAGCGCCACCTGCTTATGGCCGATCACGACCGCGGCAAGCTCCTCACACGGGATGGCGGTCTTCTCAACTCCGCCGGTCTCCACCACCAACAGACCGTTGCGAATGCTGAGCCGCGCCGGTGCTTCGGATATGTCCAGCACCCGATCAGTCATTAGCCGGGATGACTTCGCCCAAATGGGTCACCAGGACCTTGCGTGCCCGGGCATCTCGAAACAGCGGGCCAATGTTGGACCTCCACAGCAGCCCTGCCGCGCGAGCGTCATCTCTTCTTAGTCGGGCGTCGTCCGACGATCGGAGATCCAACTGGCCGCTTTCCCGCGCGGCCCGGACCACCCAGACCCGCGGTTTCTGTTCGCCCGGCCGCCGTGCTTCCAACAGGTCGCCAGCGCTGAGGCTGCATATGAAATCACAACCGGGACCGTGATTGCGCTCTACTACCGGTACTCCCTGCAGTTTGCGTTCAACCGCCTCCAACAGCGTCACAGGTTGGTGTTGGTATCGATTGATATTGCCGTGGATGTCCTTCTCGGCGAAGACCTCCAGGTGTTGGTTCGACCCCGGAATAACGAATCGCTGCCTCGTATCCTTGCCGATCGCGCGCACGCTTTCCACCTCGCGAATGCGCACGCGCTTGATCGGCATGGTATCGCCGCGCTTCGTCCGCAGGCAAGGCCAGTTGTTCTGAAACCTATTCCCGCCGCCGCCGAGCTCCGCCGCCTTCTCCTCGACAGCGGCCCGGACACGCAAATCGACAATCGATGCGTAGTGCTTTGCGTTTTCCAGACTGGTGACCGCGACGCGATGATGGACGACTTCTTTCTCTTTGCCATCGGCGTCCAGCCATTTGCGTGGCGGGCTGTAATGAGTATCATTATGCAGCGGTCCGGAGAGCTTCCGCCCCGGGCGATGCGACACCTGAATGCTCTCTACCGTCTCGCGTGCCCGCTCCGCAAAACCCGCCCACGGCGACGGAAGCTTTATCGTGTGCCGGCGGATGCGGTCTGCTTCTGCCGCGGCCGTTGCGAGATCGCGAATGAGAGCGGGGGAGGACAGCGCAATGGTTAGCGCATCGACGGCGTGGTGGCGGTGATCGTCGCGCGATTTCTGAGGTTTATCGGAAAGAATGCGGTCCAGGTCCCACGCCTGCCTGAGCTTCGCGGTCACCTGCCCCGCGGAGGCGAAGACGCGCCGGACCCCGCAGGCGTCGACGCCGTCGTGCCCGCCATAGAGGATTCCGAGATACCGGCAGGCGAGCCTGGACGCATACCGCGTCTCCTGCAGTTGCCGTTGAGTGAACTCCGCCAGCAGCGAATCGGGCTCAGAGAGTTCCATCGCGAAGCGCCTGAGCTTCTCGCCAACCCGGAACCGCGAATCGAAGCCGTTCACCATCCGGATCATTCGCTCGTAACGATCGGGGTCGGACTCGAACAGCCACTCGCGCGGGGTTCGGTTCCCCTTCTCAGCATTGGCCGAACGATACGCCAGGGTCTTATTCAAGAACGAATCGTCCAGGCAGCGCGACCGGGGAATAATATGCTCGACATCCACCGCCGGATGGTCGCCGAAAACATCGGCGACGCCGTATGGATTGCTGGTGTATGGGCAGCGCCAGTTCGCCTCCATCGCGAGCAGATATTTCTCTATGTCGTAGGCGCGGGCGTTCGCGAAGCGGGCCGCGTCGTGTTTCCGGAGCTCCTCTGCAGCGAGTCTGCGGAGTTCCTCACGCTGCCGATTGCGCCCGGTCTCTTTCTGGCGTTCTTTTCGAGATTTCTTCAGGTCGCGCGCCAGCTCCACGTGAATGAAGTCGGGTTTGCCGTAGCGCCTTAAGATCGCGTTCACGGTCTTTCTCAGCTCCGTGAGCGCGCGCAGCACAGCGGGGTTCCGAACCTCGCCCAAAACCTTTTTCACTTCGGGAAGCAGCGGCAGCGCCTGAACAGGTTCGCGCGATCTGGCATATTTCGAATGCCGCCGAATCGCGTCTTCGACGGTCCACCCATCCTCCAGGTCCGGCATGAGTTCGCTGAGCGCCTTTGCCGAGTACCTCGCGTAACCGTCGGGCAGACGGACCCTGGCCAATGCCTCGGCTGTTTCTGGCGGCAAACCCCACTTTTCGCGGGCACAACGCTCGACACAGCGCTCGACATCCTCATCGGGCGCGCGGCGGCGGGCGTCTCCAAGGTCCTCGATCAGATCTTCCCGCTCGGCAGCCGTAAATCGATTCCATTGGTCGCCCAGAACCGCCCTGATCCGGCTCGCTGTTTGGTTGACGGGGATGTTTTTTTCGCCGCCTGCCTCGATCGTGAACGTCAGACCCCTGGCGATCCCGAGCGCCTTGCGCGCCGTGGCAAACGACAGCCTCTCGCATTTCTCGCAAAGATCCAATAGAGGCGCCCGCTCATTAGGCGTCAGCTTGCGCTCGCTTCCATCGTCGAGCCGCAAACGCAGATTGTTCACGAATCCAAAAACCCGGAGCTGCTGAGCCGCGAGGGTCCGCAATGGCGCGCGCTTTTCTTCGGGCTCCAATTCGCACTGGCCTACAAGGTTCGACTGGTCTTTCAACGGGCGCTGATGAAAAACAGCGTGGTAAAGCTTCGCTCGCCGGTTCTCTGTCAGGACTTCCGGATGATGCGCTCGTTGCGCTTCCCAGATAAGATCGAATTCCTTTTTGAACATGCTCCGGTGAGTGTAGTGGCCGGAATACTCAGGCTTGTTCCGCAGCGGCGTCGCCCGCGGGTCGAGCGAGGCCATGTATTCGCCGAGGGTGCGTTTGCCCGCCGCATCCATTGCAGCTTGCAGACCCTTAATGCCGGCCTTGACTTTTGAGCGTTCTTCCTCGTCCTCCTTGCCGCCGACCCGGTTTGAGACGAAACCGCGCCTTTGCGCGAGGTGGTATAGCGCCCGCCCCAGTTCGTACGGCTCGAGCGGATGATCGAGAGCGCGCGCCCGCAGAAACCAGGGCAGGACGGTCGTTTGCGGATAACGCTTCTCCAGCTCTCGTTGCAATCGCCCCAACACTTCGACACGCTGCCCTGAAGGCAGCAATCCGAAGCGCTGCAGAAGGTGGAACACCTTATATAGGCGCCGGTGGCGGCGTTGCGTCTGACGTCGCGCAAGACGCGCCTGGCGCCGCTCTGCAGAGCGCGATTCCTCCTTCCCCTTATCCAGGTCTCCCACGACCCCGGCGGGGAAAACCCGTACGCCCATAAATTCAATTCTCTGGTTTGGGAGATCTACAAGAGCGGTTCCAAGCGACGCTGAACCGAGGTCAATTCCGAGTGTCCACTCGGAACGACTGCCGACCGGAACGAAATCCGACATTGACTGAGCCTTTGCGTGAGGAGTATACTGCGCTTAGTCTATCAAAGCGGCGATTGCCCGACTTTTTCAAAGTAAGTCGGTCTTTTGTCCGACGCGAGGCGCCGCTCACTGAGCGTCCTTAGCAAAACGCCCTGTTCAGGGCGTTTTTTATTTGTGGCATGTGTTCAGCACGCGAATTGCCTGGTCAGGTTGGCCGAGGCATTCTGAACTGCTCGCAGTTTCAAACGCCGAGCTGCCACATTGTTTTGCTGTTGCCTGGTCTGACAAAGAAGTAGAGTGCCTACTTCGCGCCGTTCGCCGCGTCCAGCCTCAGGAACACGTCGCAGAACGGACGCCGCAGGTCAGCTTTGGCGACGCCGCCATTGTCCGTGAATGCCAGATAGCTACGCGCATCCGCGTCGAACCTGGGCCATTTCGGTAAGCCTTCACCGTTCGGGTCGCCGGTGCGGACGAAATTCGCCCAGTAAGTCTGCACTTGTTCGGCAACCTTCCTGTCCGCGTCCGTTGGCTTCGCGTCGGGTGCCCACGTTCCGAAGACAAACACCAGTTCGCCGGCATGAACGCTGGCCGCTTTTCCCGGCGCCGGGTGCTCGAATTCGTACTGCCAGGTCGCGTTTCCCGCTTTGGTGTTCCAGAGGGCCTCGGCGATGGACGGACAGCGGAAGATGATATCGCTTGCCCACTGTGTCCCCGCCGGGCCATAGAGCGGATCGGCAGCGCCAGCGCGATCGTCATCCGGGCTGTAGAGCTTCAGCGCTTCGCTGGCCAGGGCTCCGTACGTCTTGCGGATCTGGGCGCGGAGCTCGTCGGGTTTGGCCGGCCCGCCGAACTCCTGCGCGTTGGTTCCGATGATGAGACTCGCCGCGTTAAGGCGGCCTTCTGAGAACGCGACCGCGGCCGGTATGGGCAGCACCCAGCCATCGACGGAGGTCTGGAGACCGGTGAAGTCGCCCGCATCAACCTTCGCGCCCGCCTCCATCACCTGTTGGGCGGGGAGCGTGCGCAGGTAGCGGATGGGGTCCGTTTCCGGAGCCTTCAATAACGCCGCGACCTTGCGGCCATGTTCCTCCGCAGCCGCCCGGCTCAACGAGCCGCCGAAGCCCGGAGCGGCCCCACTCTCCTCAATCACGCGATGGAAGAGACCCTTCGCCAGCGGCGACGTCATCAGCAGCCCCACGTCCAGTGCGCCGGCCGATTCGCCGCCGATGGTGACGTTGGCCGGATCTCCTCCGAACGCGGCAATGTTGTCGTGCACCCAGCGCAGCGCCGCGACCTCATCCATCAGACCGTAGTTGCCCGAGGCGTGATGAGCCGATTCCCGCGCAAGCTCCGGATGCGCCAGGAATCCCAGCGCGCCCAGCCGGTAATTGACGGTGACCCAGACCATGCCGTGGCGAACCAGCGCGCGCTCCTCGAAGGCAGGCGCTTCGCCGTCGCCGGCCATGTTCGAACCGCCGTGAACCCATACCATCACCGGCCACGTTTTCTGAGGCGGCCACTCGGGCGTGGCCACGTTGAGGTACAGGCAGTCCTCGTCGCCGGGCACGTCGGCCTTGTTCCAGCCTTCCGAAAGCTGCGTACACGCCGGGCGGAACCGAGACGCGTCGCGAACGCCGGTCCACGGCTCGACCGGCTGCGGCTCGCGCCAGCGCAGATCGCCCATGGGAGGACGGGCGAAGGGAACGCCTTTGAACGCGGCGCCGCCGTCGGAAGCGATGCGGCCCTTAATCTGGCCACCGGTGACACTCACGACCGGGTCGGCGGCCCATGCGAACGCTGTTGAGAGCAGAAGGATGCACAGCGGGGTGCGTAGCGTCATCGATCCGATGTTACATGAGTGCAGGCGGAAGGCCGGGCAATGCAGGCTGAAAGCCTGCTCTACTGTTGCCAGCCAGGTTGTCGTAGTCTGTCTTATGGATATGGAAACGAACCGGCTTGGCAACTCGGATATGGACCTGACGCGGGTTGGCGTCGGCGCGTGGGCGATGGGCGGCGGGGGCTGGGCATTCGCCTGGGGACCGCAGGACGATAACGCGTCGATTGCCGCGATTCGGACGGCGATCGATGCCGGCGTCAACTGGATCGACACGGCCGCGGTCTATGGTCTGGGACATTCGGAAGAAGTTGTGGCGCGGGCGCTGGAGGGAATTTCGAAAAAGCCATACATTTTCACGAAATGCGAGCGTGTTTGGAATGAAAAGCGCGAAATCAGCAGAAATCTGAAGCGCGACTCCATCCGCCGCGAGCTGGAAGCGAGCCTGCGCCGCCTGAAACTCGACGTTATCGATCTGTACCAGATCCACTGGCCGGAGCCGGATCAGGACGTCGAAGAGGGCTGGGAAACCATGGCGCGGTTGAAGGAAGAGGGGAAGGTGCGCTGGATCGGCGTATCCAATTTCAACGCCGAGCAGTTGAAACGCGCGCAGAAGATGGCGCCGGTCACCTCGCTGCAGCCTCCCTACAACCTGCTCACGCGGAAGATCGAGGAATCGATTCTCCCCTTTGCGCGGCAGGAGAGTATCGGCGTGATCGTGTATTCGCCAATGAAATCGGGCCTGCTCACCGGCGCCATGACCAGGGAGAGGATCGAGGCGATGCCGGAGGATGACTTCCGCCGGCGCACGGCCGAGTTTCAGGAGCCTCGCCTCACGCGCAACCTGGAGCTGGCCGAGCTGCTGAAGCGGATCGGCGCGCGGCACGGCGTATCGGCGGGCGTGGTTGCGGTTGCGTGGACGCTGCGAAACCCGGCGGTGACGGCGGCAATCGTGGGCATGCGCTCGGCGGATCAGGCGAAGGGCGTGATCGCCGCGCTCGACTTCCGGCTGAGCGACGGCGAGGCGGCGGAGATCGAGGAGTTCCAGCGGGAACGACCTTAGGACCGCTCCCTCACGGTCGCGGCTCTGTAACGGTGGAACATTCCGTGGCGTTTTTCCGTTTCCCAGGTTGATGCACTTCTTCGCCACGCTCAAACAGGACGTCGCCTACGCGCTGCGTACGTTTCGGCAGAACCGCGGCTTCGCCATTGCCGCGGTCGTCTCGATCGGACTGGGCATAGCCGCAAATACAACCGTCTTCACCATGGTGAATGCAGTTATGCTCGGGGAACTGCCGGTGCGTGACCCGGGCCGAGTGGTCGCCATTGGCAATGGCAATTCACTGTCGTGGCCCGATTACCTCGATTATCGCGACGGGACCAGAGCGGCGTTCGAAGGCATGGCGCCTTATTTCCCGCTCATCCCGGCGAGCGTGGGCGGCAACGGCGAGCCGGAGCGCGTCTGGGGCCAGTCGGTCGGCGGGAACTACTTTGGTCTGCTCGGCGTGCCGATGCAGGTGGGCCGCGGCATCGTCCCCCATGAGGATTCCGCTCCCGGCCGCAGCCCCGTGGTGGTGCTCAGTCATGAGCTGTGGGCGCGCCGTTTCTCATCCGCCCCCGGCATTGTGGGGAAGGACATCCAGCTGAATAACACCCGCTACACCGTGGTGGGCGTCACGGCCGGCGGGTTTCATGGCGTGGTGCGCGGGCTTTTGCCCGAGTTCTGGGTCCCGCTCTCGATGACCGACCAGATCATGCCCGACATCCATGCCGCGAAGCTGAGCCAGTCCCGTGACGCGCACTGGATCATGGCTGTGGGCCGGCTGAAGCCGGGCGTCAGCATGGAGCAAGCGAAAGCCGGGCTGGGCGTCGTCCAGCAGCGCCTCGACCGCACGTATCACAAGGGCGAGAAGCGGCCGCCCATCGGGCTCAGCTCCGCCAGTTCTTTGATGGGACCGATGAAGACCGGGGCCATGGCGATATTCGCCGTCCTGGCGGTAGTTGTCGGCCTGGTGCTCGCCATCGCATGCATCAACGTTGCGGTACTGCTGCTGTCGCGCGCGACGACGCGGCAACGCGAGATCGGCATCCGTCTGTCGATGGGCGCCACGCGCTCACGGCTGGTGCGCCAACTGCTCACGGAGAGCGTGCTGCTGTCGCTGGGCGGCGCCGTGCTGGGGTTTGCGCTGGCCTGGGGCGCCGCTCGGGCCATTGCCGGTTTCCAGTTGCCTCTGCCCGTCCCCGTCGGATTCGCGTTCAGTCCGGACTTGCGTGTTGCGCTCTTCACTGCCGCCATTGCGGTGGCCGCGGGAATGCTGTTCGGCATCGTGCCGGCTATGCGGGCCACGCGGCCCGACCTCGCCTCCTGGCTTCGTTATGGCGTTACGCCCATCGGCCATCTGCGGCGATTCGGCCTGCGGAATGTGCTCGTAGTGGCTCAGGTGGCGGCCTCGCTGGTTCTGCTGGTGTGTGCCGGGCTGTTCCTGCGCAGTCTTCAGAACGCCTCGTCCATCCACCTGGGCATGCGCACCGACGGCGTGCTGTTCATGGCCTTCGATCCAAAGCTGCATCACTATTCGCCGGAGCAGACGAAGCAGTTCCTCAGCCAGCTTCGCGGGCGCCTGTCAGCCGTGCCCGGCGTGACGTCGGTCAGCTACGTGGACACCTTGCCCCTCAGCCTCGGCGGAGTCAGCTTCGATGTAAGCGCCGGACAGAAGAAGATGGAAGCGGACGTCTACTCGGTGGGCGAGCAGTATTTCCAGACCATGGGCATTGCGCTGCGGCGCGGACGCGATTTCAGCGCGCACGCAGATCGCGGCAACACGGCCATCCTGAACGAGGAACTGGTGAAAGAGCTCTTCCCGAAAGACGATCCGATGGGGCGCCAGATCACTACCGATTCTCCGGAAGGCTCAAAGACGTACGAGGTGGTGGGCATCGCGACGAACGCGAAATCGCGCACGCTGGGCGAGAAGCCCGTGAACTGCCTCTACCTGTTCGTGGAAGCGAAGCCGGAGCAGGCGATGAGCTTCTTCGGCATATCGGTGATTACGCGCAGCAGTCTGCCGCCCGGGCAGATTGCGCATGCCGTGCGCGACCAGATCCGGCAACTCGATCCGTCGCTCCCTGTGTTCAACATCGAAACCATGAACGAGCACGTCAACAAGTCGATGCTGCTGCCCCGGCTGAGCGCGACGCTGCTGGGCATCTTCGGACTGGTCGGCGTTACGCTCGCCATCGTCGGCCTCTACGGCGTGATCAGCTATGCCGCGCGCGCCCGAACGAAGGAGATCGGAATCCGCATTGCCGTGGGAGCGCAGCCGCACAGGATACTGACCATGATCGGCCGCGACGGACTGACGCTCGCGGGAGTGGGCATAGTCGCCGGACTGCTCCTGTCCTTCGCGGTGACGCGTTTGACCGAGAGCCTGCTGTACGGCATCAGCGCTACCGATGCTGTGACGTTTCTCGGCGTGGCGGCGATCATGATGGCGATTGCGGTGGTCGCGGTGATGGTCCCGGCGCGTCGCGCCTGCCGGACGGACCCGATGGAAGCGCTTCGGTGGGAATGAGTACTCAGCACCGTGCAACTCGGAAACACTTAACTGAGCCGCGACCGTGAGGGAGCGGTGCGGTAGTGTACCGCTCCTTCACAGTCGCGGCTCAGTAACGACTTGCGGTTAGGGCCGCCCGGTAGATCTCCAGGGTGTCGCTGATCATCGCTTCGGCGCCGAATCGTTCTTCCACAGTGCTGCGGGCGGCGGCGCCCAGACGCACACGGAGCCGGGCATCGGCGAGCAGGCGCAGGATGGCATCGGCCATCGCGCGCGGCTCCGGGTTCTTGATCAGCAGGCCATTTCGCTGATCCTCGATGATCTCCGGAACCGCGCCGGCGGCGAGCCCCACCGCAGGCAACCCGAAGCTCATCGCGGCAAGGAGCGAGGTGCCGAGCGGTTCAGCCGTGGAGGGGAACGCGAAGACGTCCAGCCTTCGGTAGACCGCCGCGACATCGTCGACGAAACCGGTGAACTCCACGGCCGCGGCAACACGGAGTTCCTTCGCGAGCCGCTCCAGACGCCCACGGCACGGCCCGTCGCCGGCCAGCAGCAGGCGGCACGACGGGTACTTTTCGAGCAACGGCGGCATGGCTCGAACGAGCAGCGCCTGGTTTTTTTCCGGCAGCAGATATCCGACGCAGCCGATCAGTGGACTGTCCTCCGGCGGGGCCGCTCCGATGAATTCCGGCAACTCGACGCCGTCGTACACCACGTCCACCCGGTCGGGCGGCAATCCACTCTCGATGACGCTCTTCCTGACGAACCGGGACACGGCGATGATGCGCGCCGCACGAGTGTAGCGGGCGCGCGCAATGGAGCTTTGCGAGAGCGGATAAGCGACCCGTCGCGAGGCCACAAACCGAATAGGGGAGAAGAAGCCGGCCAGCCACGCGGAGGTGAGCCCGTGCGCCTCGTGGCAATGGACGATCTCCGCCCGCAGCCGCACGATGTTTCGGGTTGCCGCCGCTCGCGACTCTACTTCATGCACTACAACCCCGGCCTGGCGGGCTCGTTTGGCGAGCGGGGACCCGGCGGATGCGATCAGCTCTGCTTTGTGTCCACATCGCGCGAGCCCCAGCATGAGGAGGAGCGCCTGGCTCTGGCCGCCGCGCCACTCGCGGCCCAGATCCACGTGGAGAGTGGTCACACCCTGACGGCTCGGCGCGCTGCTGGAACGCCCTGCGCTGCCAGGTCGGCGGCGAGCATCTCGGCCACGAGCTCACGAAAACTGGTCTTGTGGACCCAGCCGAGCGCGTTCTTCGCCTTGCTGCAATCGCCAAGCAGCAGGTTGACCTCGGCCGGCCGGAACAGGGTCGCGTCATTCACCACGTAGTCGCGCCAGTCCATACCGGCGGCGGCGAATGCAGCCTCCACGAAATCCTCAACCGAGTGAGTCTCACCCGTGGCGATGACGAAGTCGTCGGGCTGATCGTGCTGGAGCATCATCCACATCGCCTCGACGTATTCGCGCGCATGTCCCCAGTCGCGCTTCGCAGTAAGGTTTCCGAGATGCAGGCTGGAGTCCTTGCCGGCGACGATCCGGGCCACGCCCGAAGTGATCTTGCGAGTAACAAACTCGAACCCGCGCCGCGGCGATTCGTGGTTGAAGAGAATGCCGTTGGCCGCGAACATCCCATAGGCTTCGCGATAGTTCCTGGTCAGCTCATACCCCGCCACTTTGCTGATCCCATAGCACGACCGCGGCCGGAAGCGCGTCGTCTCCTTCTGCGGCGTTTCGTCCGCCGCCCCGAACATCTCGCTCGACCCGGCGAAATAGAAACGGCACCTCGGGACAATGCGCCGTATCGCGGAAAGCGTGTAGTGCGTGCCGTTGATGTTCGTGTTCAACGTCGAGAACTCGTCGTCGAACGAGTAAGTGACAAAGCTCTGCGCGGCAAGGTGATAACACTCGTCGGGCTGGGCGGCTTCGACAGCCGCATGGATGCTGGCGTAGCTTTCGAGCGATGCGGCGTGAAGCGTCACGCGGTCCAGCAGGTGGCGGATGCGCCCGAGACGATGATCCGGGTCTTCTATCGCCACCCGGCGCACGATTCCGTGGACCTCATAGCCTTTCGCCAGGAGGAATTCCGAGAGATAGGAACCGTCCTGGCCGGTGATGCCCGTAATCAGTGCCCTCTTCGATGCCATAAAAAAGGCGTTTAACCTCACCCAATTGTAGCTGACGGATATAATCGGCCTGGATGCTATGGCGCGCATCGCACTCGACGCGAGTTACATCTTCGGAGTGTATCCAACCGGCAGCGCAACCTACTCGCGGCGGCTGATCGAATCCCTGGCCGCTGTGTACACGAAGCACGATCTGGTGGTCGCTTACCGGGTATCGCGCTTCCGCCGGCGCCGTGACTTCCTGCGGCCCCCGGGCACGGCCGTCCGGCTGATCACGTTCTGGCTGCCATGGCGTGTGGACCTGTTTCACAGCCTCGCCCAGAGGCCGCCCTCATTCCGCTTCCGGCGCGAGGTGGTGACCATCCACGATGTCTTCCCGATCACCAGCGGCGATTACGCCAGCGCCGATTATCGGGAGCGCTTCTCGCGGCTGCTGCGCGGGGCGATGGCGCGGGCGGCGTGCATCCTGACCGGCTCGGAGGCAACCGCGCGGCAGATGGAAGAACACTGCGGCGTCGCGCGCGAGCGGATTCGGGTGATTCCGTACGGCGTGGACATGCCTCGGCGGGTGATGGCGCCCGAAGTGCGCCGGCGCGAGCGGGCCCGGCTGGTGGGGGAAGGGAACCACATGCTGCTCAGCGTGGGCATGATCGAGACGCGCAAGAATCTGGTGAATGCGCTGCGGGCGCTCGAACGCCTGCCGGCGTGTTTTCATCTGGTTCATGCCGGCGGCAGCGGCTACGGCAGCGAAGCGTTTCACGATTACATCCGCGAGCGCGGTCTCGAGGAACGCGTACACCTGCTCGGCTACGTTCCGGACGAGGCACTGAAAACGTTGTACCAGGCCGCCAGCGTATTGCTGTTCCCGTCATTCGAAGAGGGCTTCGGATTTCCGGTGCTGGAGGGTATGGCGCACGGCGTGCCCGTGGTGACTTCGAACACGTCATCAATGCCGGAGCTGGGCGGCGATGCCGCGCTGTATGCCGATCCGCGCGAACCCGACCAGATCGCGGGTCAGGCTCTGCGGGCGGCGGAGGACGAAACGCTGCGCCGGGACCTGATCGCGCGAGGGCTGGAGCGCGCCCGCGAATTCACGTGGGAGCGCACGGCCAAAGCGACATTAAGGGCGTACGAGGACGTGCTTTAAAACGGCCAGGCGGGTATAAACTCGAAGGGTGTTACGCAATCTGATCTATTTTCTTTCCGCGCTTCCGATTTACGGGGCAATACAGGTTGGTAGTATTATTCCTATTCCAGCGGAGTCCGGCCAGAGAGTGCTCAGTTTCAAGACAGATTCGGCGGGTAATCTGATCACCGCGGGTACAATCGCTGCAGACGTGTTCGTACGGAAGTCCGGCCCATCGGGTATCTCGACGTGGGAGCGCCGTTTACCGGGGGTGGACGGCGGCGCTGCCCTTCCTCTGGCAGTTGACGGCAACGGCGATATCTATGTTGCCGGATCGCTGGTCTTCGCGGCAGCCGATGCCTTCCCATTCACCGGCATTCTGCTCACAAGCACAGCACATGCGCCGGCGTTCGTCATGAAGCTGCACGAACCCGACGGAACCATCGCATGGGCTGACGAAATCGACGGCGTGCCGACGGCGATTACCGTCGATCCGTACGGTGAGTCGATTGTCGCTGTCCGGGATTTTCCTCAGGGCCTCGAAACAACACCCGGCGCCTACGACTCACATCCGGGCGCGTCGCTCGGCTGGGCGACATCAGTCATTCGAATTTCGGCGAACGGCGACAAGGCTGTGTTCGCGCTGCGCTACGGCGGTACTTTATATCTGTGTTATACGGGGTCGGGGTGTGCGAGTTCGGGGGCGAACGTGACACCTTCGGCCGTCATGCTCGATGGCCAGGGCCACATCTGGATCGCTGGAAGCACGGACGCGCTCGACCTGCCAGTGACAAAAGACGCTTTCAGCAAGACCTGCGGATGCAGTCTCGGGGGAGGCGGCGATGGATTTCTGGCGAAGTTCAGCGCGGACGGCTCTGCGCTGCTGTACGCGACATACTTCGGCAGCGCGCCATCTACATCCGCCGGGAGCGACGGCGGAGACTTTATCCTTTCTGCCGTATTCGACAGCGCGGGACACATCTGGATGGCCGGCTTGACAAACGGAGCGGGACTGCCCGTGGTATCGGGGCACAAGGCGTCGCCCGCCGGCGTTACCTCCTGGTTTCTTGCCGATTTCGATCCCACCGCGAATATTTTTCCCGTCGCGACGTATTTCGGTACGGTGAACGACGCCGTGACCGGCCTGTTGGCGGCTCCAGGCAGCACGCTGATTCTGGAGGGCTCCCTGCAGTCCACCGCCGACCTGCCGGCGCCGCCCACGGGCTTCAGGCGCGGAGCGGATTTCGTCGCGCTCTTCGACACGCAGGGCAACGTCCTGTCCGCCACCACGTTCCCCGCCGGCGCCGCGGATGCGGGCCTTGCTCTCTCGTCTTCCGGAGCGCCGATGGTTGCCGGATCGGGGAATGTCGCAGCGGTGCTGGATACCGCAGGGACCGGCGGGCCTTCTGTCTACGGGGTCACCAGCAGCGCGGGCGTGTCGGCCACCGGCCAGGTCTCGCCCGGGGAATTGATCTCCCTGTACGGCGCGGAAATCGGGCCGGCGGCACCCGTGGCGGCGTCGCTCATCGGCGGCGCTTTCCCGAAGGGACTGGCCGGGGCGCAGGTATTGGTAAACGGCAAATCCGCGCCGATCATTTACGCCTCCGCCGACCAGATCAATGGCATTGTCCCGTTCGGCATCGATCCGGCGGCGCCGCTGGACCTCGTGGTGACGAATGGAGCGGCCACTTCGAATCACGCCAGTCTGCTGCCGATGGATGCCATTCCCGAGGCGTTCAAGGAAAATGCCAGCGGACAGGCAGCGGCGCTCAACCAGGACGGCAGCAGGAACGATCGCAAGCCGGCCGCGCCCGGAAGCATCGTGCAGGTGTTCGGCACGGGGTTCGGCGCGATGCATCCGCAGCCGGCGGACGGCGCCATTCTGAGCGGGACACTGCCTGCGCTGGCGCTTCCGGTCCAGGTGCTGTATAACGGGCAGCCCCTGCACGTCACCTACGCCGGTCCGGCCCCATCGCTGGTGGCGGGCGCCATCCAGGTAAACTTCCGCCTGCCGCAGATCCCACCGAGCGGGCCCACTGAGGCTTTTCAGTTCCAGGTGGGTTCGGAGATCGGCTCCCCGTTCGTTCTGCAAGTGCAGCAATAGCTGTCCCGGGCATGTACTAACGTAGAACTGAAGGGATTTCCTCGGTTGCACTCAACCTTTCGGAACGCGTGCACCTGCTCGGCTACGTCCCGGCCGAGGCTCTGGAAACGTTGTACCAGGCCGCCAGCGTATTGCTGTTCCCGTCCTTCGAGGAGGGCTTCGGATTTCCGGAGGGTATCGCGCACGGCGTGCCCGTGTTGACTTCGAACACCTCTTCCATGCCGGAGCTGGGCGGCAATGCCGCGCTGTATGCCAATCCGCGCGAGCCGGACGAAATCGCCGGCCAGGCGCTTCAGGCGGCGGAGGACGAATCGCTGCGCCGGGATCTGATCGCGCGAGGGCTGGAGCGCGCTCGCGAATTCACATGGGAGCGCTCGGCGAAAGAGGCGCTCCGGGCGTATGAGGACGTGCCTTGAAACGGCCTGGCGGGTATAAACTCGAAGGGTGTTACGCAATCTGATCTATTCTCTTTCCGCGCTTCCGATTTACGGGGCAATACAGGTTAGTAGTATTGTCCCTGTTCCGGCTGAATCGGGGCAGATAACTCTGAGTTTCAGGACAGACTCAGCGGGGAATTTGATCACGGCGGGAGAAATTGCGCCAATTATCGCGAACGGCGCGGCGTCGGACGTCTTTGTCCGCAAATCCGACGCATCGGGCAAACCGATCTGGGATCGGCGCTTTCCGGACCTGTTCGGCGCAGGCGCGCTTCCAATGGTCATCGACGCCAATGACGATGTCTACCTCGCCGGAGGAAGCGTTTCGCCGGACGCCTTCCCCTTTACCAGCATCCTGCTCACCGGCGCGCTGGCAGCGCCATCGTTTGTGGTGAAGCTGCGCGGCAGCGACGGAACCATCGCCTGGGCAGCGGAAATCGATGGCCAGCCAACCGCGATTACCGTGAACTCGAACGGTGAGGCGATTGTCGCTGTGGCCTCTTCTCCCGTCACCCTTCAGACCACTCCCGGCGCGTACACGTCAGGACAGAGCGGCTCGAATCTCGATGTGGCGACATCCCTCATCGGTATCTCCCCGGCGGGCGATAAAGCCGTCTTCGCACTGGAGTACGGCGGCATAAAGTACGCGTGCGCCACCGGGATGCAGTGTGCAGGCGAAGGCGCGACGGTGTCTGCGTCCGCCGTCATGCTCGACTCTCAGGGCAACATATGGATCGCCGGAACTACCACCGCACTCGACCTCCCGCTCACCAGCGACGCCATCGACAAGACTTGCGGATGTAATGATTTCGGAGGGGGCGACGGTTTCCTCGCGAAGTTCAGCGCCGACGGGACCAAACTGCTCTACGCCACGTATTTCGGCAGCGCTCCATCGACTCCAGCCGCTGACGACGGCGCGGATACTATCGCCGCTGCTGTGCTCGATAGCTCGGGACACATCTGGATGGCCGGTACGACCAACGGGGCCGGTTTGCCGGTTACGCTTTCCACCCACAAATCCTCGCCTGCCGGGGATACCTCATGGTTCGTCGCCGAATTCGATCCCGCCGCAAACACGTTTCCGTGGGCCAGCTACTTCGGTTCCGATTCCGCTACGGTAGCCGCCCTGGTTACGGCTCCGGGCAACACGTTGATCCTCGAAGGTACAGCGGTGTCCACCGCCGATCTGCCAATAGTGCCCAGCGGCTTCACGAGGGGTCAGGATTTCGCGGCGCTCCTGGACGCTCAGGCGCGCGCCTTCACATCGGCCACCACGTTTCCGGCTGGCGCGGCCGATGCCGGCATTGCGTTCACGCCCTCCGGCGCGCCGATGGTTGCCGGGGCGGGGAATGTCGCGGCGGTGCTGGATACTGCGGGCTCGGGCGGTCCATCCATCTATGGAATCACCAGCAGCGCGGGGCTTTCGGCCACCGGCCAGGCGTCGGCCGGCGAGCTCATCACTTTGTACGGGGCGGGAATCGGCCCGGCTGTTCCGGTGACTGCGGGCCTTGTCGGTGGAGCTTTCCCGAAGATGCTGGCCGGGGTGCAGGTGCTGGTGAACGGCCAACCCGTGCCGATCATCTACGCCTCCTCGGACCAGATCAATGCTGTTGTCCCGTTCGGGATCGGGTCGTCAACAACGCTGGACCTCGTATTGAACAACGGCTCGGCCGCGTCGAACCACGCCAGCCTGCAGGTGCAGGATGCGACGCCGGACGCTTTCAAGGCGAACGCTAACGGGCAGGCCGCGGCGCTCAACCAGGACGGCAGCCGGAACGACAGAACGCCGGCGGCAGAGGGGAGCATCGTCCAGGTTTTTGCAACGGGGTTCGGCGAGATGTATCCGCAACCCACGGACGGCGCGATTCTCACCGGCACGTTGCCGATGCTCACCTTCCCGGTCCAGGTGCTGTGGAAAGGGCAGCCGCTGCACGTCACCTACGCCGGTCCGGCCCCATCGCTGGTGGCGGGTGCCATCCAGGTAAACTTCCGCCTGCCGCAGCCGATGACGTCCGGGCCACAGTCCTTTCAGTTCCAGGTGGGATCGCGGATCGGCGGACCGTTCGTGCTGCAGCTGCAATAAGAAGAACCGCTCCCTTGAAGCGGTAACGTAGAACTGAAGGGATTTCCTCGTTTGCACTCTCTGAACAGCGCCGGCGTGCTGGTGACAGGCGCGGGACGCGGCCTCGGGAAGCGCCTGGCCATCGGCTTTGCGCAGGCTGGCGCGCGCGTGGGTCTGCTGGCGCGCAGCAAGGCGGAGCTGGATCTCGCCAATCTGGAGATCGAACATGGCGGCGGTAACTCACTGCGCATTCGCGCCGACGTTACCGACTTCGAGCAGCTCTGCGCGGCCGTCGATCGCATGAGGGTGCACTACGGCGGCGTGCACGTGCTGGTGTGCGCGGCCGCGTCGCAGGGTCCCATCGGGCCTTTCGCCGAGGTGAATCCGCGCGCGTGGGCCGATACGGTGAATACGAACCTTCTCGGGGTTGTGAATGCCTGCCGGGCGGTGCTGCCGCACATGATCGAGCGGCGCTCGGGGAAGATCATTGTCCTGAGCGGATCGGGCGCGGCGACCCCGCGTCCTAACTTCTCCGCCTATGCGGCCTCCAAGGCCGCTCTCGCGCGATTCGTGGAAACGGTGGCCGAAGAGGTGCGCGATCACAACATCCAGATCAACTGCCTGGGCCCGGGCGGCGCCTACACCAGCATGACCGACGAGATCCTGCGCGCCGGCGAGAAAGCAGGGTGGAAAGAGAGCGAGGAAGCGCTCGAGGTGCGGCAGACCGGCGGCATCGCTCCCGAAAGACAGATTCAGCTCGCGCTGTTTCTGGCATCCGAGCAATCGAACCACGTCACCGGAAAGCTCATTCACGTCAGTGACGACTGGAAGCGGCTGAAGAACCAGAACGTGCACCCGGACATCTACACGCTGCGCCGCTTGCAAAAGACGTAGCGCGCGGCAGCCGAAGTCCGTTACCGCTTGCTAACGCGCGCGGCTCAGTCAGAGAGCGGTCGTCGCATGTATGCTTTATGCATGCGCATTGCACGGCTCCTCGCTATATTCTTTCTGACGGTGACGCTTACGAGCACTCTCTCCTCGCAGACTAAGAAGAAGCGTCTGCTGGCCATCGGCGAATCGAAGGGCTGGCAGCACGATTCCATCTCGCACGCCTTCGCGACCATCGAACGGCTGGGCTACGAGTCGGGCCTGTGGGATACGGTGATCCGCACCGATTGCCAGCTCATCACGAAGAAGCAGATCGGAAATAACGCTTTCAATCTGGACAAGTTCGACGCGGTGGCTTTTTACACCACCGGCGAGCTGGACATGGACGACTCGCAGAAGGCCGACCTGTTGTCTTTCATCCACGACGACGGGAAGGGGTTCATCGGCGTACACAGTGCGCCCGACACCTTCTATAAGTGGCCGGCGTACGGTGAGATGCTGGGTGGCTATTTCGACCAGCACCCGTGGATGACCTTTGACGCGCCGGTACTGGTGGAAGATTCCGAGTTCCCGGCCATGAAACCGCTCGCGCCGGCGTTCACCATTCACGACGAGATTTACCAGTTGAAGGATTTTTCACGCGACCGAGTCCGCGTGCTGGCCCGGCTCGACGCGACGAAGATCGATCTGAACAATCCGCGCGTGCACCGCACCGACAAGGATTTCGCGGTGGCCTGGGCGAGGAACTACGGCAAGGGTCGAGTGTTTTACAGCACCCTCGGGCATACCTTTGAAACCTGGGACCGGCCGGACATCCAGAAAATGTGGGTGGAGGCGATCAAGTGGTCGATGGGCATGGAGCCGGGCGATGCAACGCCCCGGCCGATGCCCGCCGCGGCGCAGTAAGCGACTGTGATGATGTATGCCAGTATCGGCACCGCTCCCTCACGGTCGCGGCTCAGTAAGGTCCTGCAAGCTTGTAACAGAGCCGTGACCGTCAGGGAGCGGGAGCGGACTAACGAGCGGGGCAATTCGCGCCGATAAGTAATTGACGGGCAGGTTCTCGCGACGGTCATGTCATTTCGAAGCCGGCCGCCGCAGGATTAATCGTGAAACACGGACTCGCCCTGTTTGGGGTCGCTCTGCTTGCCGCCGCGGCGAGTTCAGCGCTCGACCGCGACAGGAATATCGATCAGTACGGCCACGACACCTGGACTGCGCAAAGCGGTCTTCCCGGCGAAGCTGTATACCAGATCCTGCAGACCCGGGATGGGTATCTGTGGCTGAGGACCTCGGCCGGGGTCGTGCGATTCGACGGAGTTCGCTTCGTGCAGCCCGAGCTGACCATCGGCGGGCTCCCACTGCGGGAGCCGGTGAAAGCGATCTGCCGCGGCGCTGACGGCGATCTGCTGATCCGCACCACTTCCCGGACGCTGAAATACGCCAATGGCGTTTTTTCCGATTACCGCACACCCGGCGCGCTGCCGGACGGTGACATACGGGTGCTCTTCGAGTCGAGCAACCACGATGTTTTCGTTGGCTCGGATAACTTCATTTATGCTGTGACGAACAATGGTCCGGTGCTCCTGCGAGCCGGGACGAGCTGGATTTTTGACCTTCTGGAAGACCAGCCGGGGCGCATCCTGATCCCCTCTCTGACCGGACTCTATTCGTTCGCCAATGGGAGACTCTCGCCGACGGGGCTTCTCGAGGGCGGAGTCAAATCGACGGGCGCCGTGCGCGACGGCGAGAAGCGGTTGTGGCTCGGCACGCTCAACGGGCCACGAATGCTGAGCAATGGCCGCATGGTGGAGAATGCCGTTTCGCGGCGCGTGCAGGGTGAAGTTACCGCCATGATGCCGGATGCCGACGCGAATCTGTGGATCGGAACCGCGGGGAACGGTATATACCGGATCTCCGGGAATGACGTGTCGTCTTTCCGGTCGGTCGGCGGGCTCCTCGACAACCGGACGCACGCGCTGTTTGAGGACCGCGAGGGCAGCGTTTGGGTAGGAACGGCAAGTGGTCTGGAGCGATTCCGAAACACGCGGCTGTTGACGCTGACGCATGCCGAGGGCCTTCCGGGAGACATGACGGTGAACCTGATCGGGACCGGTGACGGTAGTGTGTACGCGTTCTGCTCGGGTACCGGGTTCGCACGCATTCGCGACGGTGTTGGCCGCGCGTTCACCAGAAAGGACGGACTGCCCGGAGTTTACCCGAATGGTCCTTTCGAGAGCAGGGACGGAAGCATCTGGGTGGGAACTGAAGCCGGGCTCGTGCGGTTTCAGAACGGCCATTTTCAGCTCTACACGGCCAACGGACATTTCTCGCGCTACTACATTTCGGCCATAAGCGAAGATGACGAGGGGCTGATCGTCGCGACCTCCGAGGAGATGGCGTTTCGCTTCCGCGACGGCGAAGCGACGCCACTGACCATTCATGGCCGGACCACGCCAGTGTCGGCGGACGGGATCTACACGTTCACGATTTATCGGGATCCTGCCGGAACGCTCTGGTTTGGCACGGTGAAGGGCCTGTTCCGATTCGCCCCCGGAGAGCCGCCGGACAAGTCACCGCAGAAACAGGTCACCTTCCCTGTAACTGCCATTTACGGCGATGGCCGGGGAAGCCTCTGGCTGGGCGGGCGAATTCCCGGCGTGACGCGGTTTCGGATCCGGGACGGGCGGGTCACCCGCTATACCAGCGACAACGGATTGTTTGACGGGTATCCGAGTGGGATTCTCAGCGACGCGCAGGGGAACCTCTGGATGAGCACGCCCACCGGACTGTGGGTTGCCGATCGCGCCGACCTGGATGCTTTCGCCGATGGGAAGATCGCCCGCGTTGCAGCCGCCAATTACGGAACCGCCGATGGCATGAAAACCGCCGAGGCATCGCCTCCCCCCTCGCAACCCGCGGCGTGCCGCGCGCGGGATGGCCGGCTGTGGTTCACCACGCAGAAAGGCGTGGTGATCGCGGACCCCTCCCACCTGCGGCACAACGGGCTGATCCCGCCGGTACTGCTCGAAGAAATCGTCGTGGACGGCAGGACCGTTTCGCCGGCTGGCGGCATCCGCATCGCCCCGGGCGCCGACCGGCTGGAATTCCACTATACGAGCCTCAGCATGCTGATTCCCGCCCGTGTTCGGTTTCGCTACAAGCTGGAGCCCTACGATCGCGACTGGGTGGACGCCGGGACGAGGCGAGAGGCGTACTACACGAAACTGCCGCCCGGACAATACCAGTTTCGAGTGATGGGCTCGAACGACGATGGGCTGTGGAACCCAGTCGCTGCCGCGGTGGCGTTCCAGCTCGAGCCGCGTTTCTATCAGACCGAGTGGTTTTTCGGTCTTTGCGCCGGCGTCCTTTTGCTTGGCGCGGTCACCGGACAGAAGCTCTACACGCGCGGGCTGCGCAGGCGCGCCGACACGCTGGGCCGGCTGGTGGAGGTCCGCACGGAGGAACTGCGCGTCGCCAAGGAAGTGGCGGAATCCGCCAATCGCGCCAAGAGCGAGTTCCTGGCGAACATGAGCCATGAAATCCGCACGCCCATGAACGGAGTACTGGGCACGGCCGATCTCCTGCTTGGCGGCGACCTGTCGAGCGAACAGCGCTCCGATGTGACCGCACTGCGCTCATCGGCCGACTCGCTGCTGACGGTGATCAACGATATTCTCGATTTTTCCAAGATTGAAGCGGGCCGGCTGGATCTCGAAAACTCCGAGTTCCGGCTGCGCGAGAACATTGAGGAAGCGGTCCGGAGCCTGGCGCTGCGGGCCCACGAAAAGAACCTGGAGATCGTCTGCCTGATCGGCCGCGACGTACCCGATCTGGTTCTCGGAGATCGCATCCGTCTGCGCCAGATAGTGCTGAATCTGCTGGCCAATGCTATCAAGTTCACCGAGCGCGGCGAGGTTGCGGTGGAAGCGCAGGTCGAGTCGATCGACGATGAACGGGTGATGCTGCATTTCGTGGTCAGCGACACGGGCATCGGCATTCCCCTGAGCAAGCATCAGGACATCTTCGGCGCTTTCGCGCAGGCCGATGCGTCCACCACGCGCAGGTATGGCGGCACCGGACTCGGGCTCACAATTTCCTCCCGGCTGGTGGGCATGATGGGCGGCCGCATCTGGGTTGAGAGCGAACCGGGAATCGGGAGCGCGTTTCATTTCACTGTCGGGTTCATGACCGGCGCTGGCCACGATCGAGGGGCGCCGTTCGAAGGCTGCCCGGTGCTGATCGTCGACGATCACGCCGGAACTCGCCGGCAGCTCGCCGAGATCGCAGTTCGCTGGGGTCTTACGCCCTCGCTGGCGGACACCGGAGAGCAGGCCGTGGAGATGCTGACCCGGGCCGCGGCGTCCGGAAAGCCGATCGAGGTGTTGTTATACGACGCGGAGATAACCGGCATGGATGGTCTCGCCGCGGCGGAACGAATCGCCATCGAACCTCGGCTGAACGGTTTGAAGATCATCCTGCTGGCCTCTTCCGCCGAGGCGGCCGGATGCCGTCATCCGCGCGTGGCCGCAGTCCTGAAAAAGCCGGTCGGCGAGTCCGAGTTGCGCGCAGCCATCGACGCCGCGCTCTCGACCGTCAGCGAAACGGCGGCGGCCGCCCATACCGCCCTGCCATCAATGCCCGAAGACCGGACGGGTCTGCGAGTTCTTCTCGCCGAGGACAACGTGGTCAACCAGAAGGTTGGCCGAAGACTGCTGGAGAAGATCGGCCATTTCGTAACTGTCGCCATCGATGGACGTCAGGCCGTTCGCGCTGTCGAGGAGCAGGAATTCGATGTGGTCCTCATGGACGTGCAGATGCCGGAGCTCGACGGACTCGAGGCAACCGCGGCAATTCGCGAGCGGGAGCGGACGAGCGGCCGGCATGTGACGATTATCGCGATGACGGCGCACGCTATGAAGGGCGACCGGGAACGATGCCTCGCCGCCGGGATGGACGGCTATCTTTCCAAACCGATCCGAGCCGCCGAGCTGGCGTCCGCCCTGGCCGCGGTGGAAGCTCCGAAGTAGAGCAGGCTTTTAGCCTGCATTGTCGCAAGTAAGTGCGCAGGCTAAAGCCTACTCTACTGCAGCCATTGGTGGATGTACCGTGGTGGGGCAGGCGGTTTCGCCTGCCACTACGATCCACGCAGGAATTTCCGGATAGAGGCCGCGGCCTGCCTGAGGCGATGATCGTTCTCCACCAGAGCGAAGCGTACGAAGCCTTCTCCCAGCGGACCGAAGCCGATTCCGGGCGATACGGCCACCAGAGCCTTCTCCAGCAGCAGCTTCGAGAACTCCAGCGATCCGATGGAACGGTACTGCTCGGGAAGGGGCGCCCAGACGAACATCGAGCCGCGAGGCGGTTCCACATGCCAGCCCGCGCGATCGAGCCCCTGGATGAGCACATCGCGGCGCCGCTGATAGGTGGCGCAGATGCGCTCAGTCTCGTCCTGGCATTCGCGCAGCGCGATAATCGACGCGATCTGAATAGGCTGAAAGATGCCGTAATCGAGATAGCTCTTGATACGCGCGAGCGCGGCGATCAGTTGACGGTTGCCGAGGCAGAAGCCCACGCGCCATCCGGCCATGTTGAAGCTCTTCGACAAGGAGTAAATCTCGACGCCGATCTCTTTCGCGCCCTCTACCTGCAGCAGGCTGGGCGCTTTGTAGCCATCGAAGCAGATATCGGCGTACGCGAAATCGTGCACGATGAACGTGCCGTGCTTCGCCGCCAGCGCCACCAGATTGCGAAAGAAGTCGATATCCACGCATTGCGTGGTGGGATTGTGCGGAAAGGAGACGAGAATCATCTTCGGTTTCCGCGGGCTGCGGTAGAGATCCTCGAGCGAATTGAGGAAAGTCGCCGGGTCGGGCATGGGCATGGTGCAGGCGTGCCCTTCGGCCATGATGACGCCGTACTGATGAATGGGGTACGCGGGGTTCGGAGACGCCACAACGTCGCCCGGTCCGATGACCGCGAACAGCAGGTGCGCGAGCGCGTCCTTGGCGCCGATGGTGGCGATGGCTTCCGCTTCCGGGTCGAGATCGACGCTGTACCGCGCTTTGTAGCGCTTCACGATCTCGTCGCGCAGTCTCGGAATGCCTCGCGACATCGAATAGCGATGATTGCGCGGGTTGCGGGCCGCTTCCACAAGCTTGTCCACTACCGCGCGGGGCGTGGCCCCATCGGGGTTGCCCATGCCGAGGTCCACGACATCGAGCTGTGCCGCGCGCGCTTTTGCCTTCATCTCGTTGATGACGGCGAACACGTAAGGCGGCAACTTCTCGATGCGGTAGAACCCTTCCTGGGTTTTTACGGACAGCATAGGACTATTCTACGTGGGAATTGACGGTTCCCAGCCGACGATCACCGGAGCGATAAGATAAGCGCAGCAACTATGTTCATCCGCTATCTTCTCTATATCCTGTTAAGCGCCGTTGCACTACAGGGGGCCTCGGCGCCGAATCTCACCGTGGACGCGAACGCGAATCGGCACGCCATCAGCCCCTGGATCTACGGCGTGAACCAGTGGTCCGACAGCGGATTACTGCAGTCGGCGCACATCCCGCTGGTCCGCTGGGGCGGCGACGACGCCACCAGCTATAACTGGCAGAACAGCGTCAAGAACAACACGGGCGACAACCCGTGGTTGTACGAGAACTACGGCGTGTCGCCTGGTTTCGACTCCTTTCACGAAGCCAACCTTCGCGGCGGCACGGTCAGTCTGGGGACAGTGTCGGTAATGGACTGGTTGCCCAAAGCCGCCGGTGAATGCAGCTTCAGCGTGAAGAAATACGGCGCACAGAAGGCCACCAACCCCGATAACCCCGACTGCGGCAACGGCATCCTGCCGGACGGGACTCAGGTGAAGAACGATCCCAACGATGCGTATGTTCCTGTCACCGAAGACTTCTCGAAACAGTGGGTGCAGCATATCCTCGGCACGTACGGAGCCGCTAACGACGGCGGCGTGCGCATGTGGAGCATGGACAACGAACCCGAATGGTGGCTCGGCAATCACACCGACGTTCATCCCGGCGAGGCCACATACGACGACATGATGGAGCGCAACATAAGGTTGGCTACCGCCGTGAAGGCCGCGGACCCGACAGCGCTGGTGACCGGTCCGGTGCCGGCGGGCTGGCCTGGAATGTGGTTTTCAAGAAAGGACATGGACAACGGCTGGGGCACGGCTCCTTATCAGTACTGGGACAACCCGGTGGATCAGAAAGCGCACGGCGGAGTTCCGTGGATACCGTACTACCTGCAGCAGATGCAGGCGTTCGAGAAGGCGAACGGCTATCGTCTGCTGGACGTGGTTGACGTGCACGGTTACATCATGCCTCTATGCTTCGGCAACAATAGCTGCACCAACACCGAGACGCTCCGGCTCACCTCCACGCGCGAGTTCTGGGACCCGAACTATTTGCCTCCCGGAGGCGGCTACGAGGATGGCACCGGGAACGAGCAGGCGCCACGACTGGTTCCTCGCATGCGCCAGTGGGTGGCCGACAATTATCCGGACACCATGACCGCGATCACCGAATACAACTGGGGCGCGCTCGATTCGATTACCGGTGCTGTCGCCGAGGCCGATATTCTGGGAATCTTCGGGCGTGAGGGGCTGGATCTGGCGACTGTCTGGGGCGACGTTAATCCAGGGCAGCCAGGCGAGTTCGCGTTCCAGATTTTCACGAACTACGACGGGGTGGGCGGCCAGTTCGGGCAAACCAGCGTGTCGGCCACGACTGATGACGCGGATACATTGTCCATCTTCGCCGCCCAGCGCAACGATTCGGCGTTGACGATCATGGTGCTCAACAAGACGGCGTCTGCGATTACCGACAACGTGAGCCTTGCGAACTTCACTCCCGCCGGCAAGGCGCAGGTGTGGCAGTACAGCAGCGCGAATCTGAACGCCATCGTGCGACAGACGCCTGATATCTCGGCGTCCGGTGGATCGGTAAGCGCCACGTTCCCGGCGTACTCCATGACGCTGTTCGTGATTCCCGCCAATCAGAGCATGATGACCGTGCCCCAGCCGGTGGTAACGTCGGTGAAGAGCGCGGCGTCTTACGACACGACGGGCGTGGCGCCGGGCGAGTTTGTCGCGATCTTCGGCAATTCTCTCGGGCCACAGACGCCGTCGTCAGGCGTGGCCGATGCCTCCGGCAAGCTGACCACGAACCTGGGCGGCACGCAGGTTTTGTTCAATGGCGTGGCTGCGCCGCTGGACTACGTGGGTCCGGGCCAGATCAACGCGATTGTGCCCTATGCGGCAGCGCTGTACAACAGCGTCAACGTCGAGGTGATCAATCGGGGCAACCCATCGGCGCCGTTCAGCATGCCGGTGACTGCCGCGCTTCCCGGCCTGTTCACCTCAAACAGCTCGGGTTCCGGTCAGGCGGCGGTGCGAAACCAGGACAACAGTATCAACAGCGCGAGCAACCCGGAGAAGCGCGGGAATCGCGTGCAGATCTTCGCCACCGGCGAGGGCCAGACGAATCCTCCGGACGTGGATGGGCGACTGGCGAAGAGCATTCTGCCTAAGCCGGTGCTGTCCTGCTCGGCCACCATCGATGGCCTGGACGCGACCGTGAAGTACTGCGGCGCCGCTCCGAATTTTGCAGGACTGGTGCAGATCAACGTCGTGATCCCCACAAGTGGCGTGACGCCGCGCAGCAATGTTCCGGTGAAAGTGACCATCGGAACGGCGAAGAGCCAGGATGGCGCGACAATAGCCGTGCAATAGCTCCTACACTGCCACTTCGGGTTTTTCGGCGGTCAGTGCTGCGCAGGCATTGGCAAGCGCCGCCGTCGCCGCGGCAAACAGATCGGCCTCGAAGTCGGGGATGCTCACGCCGGGGTAGACCTTTGAGAGGCGAAATACCCAGATACGCCGCAGGCGGTCGCGCATGGCCGCGTACGGGCGATGCTCTTCAATGAGGGCTTCGGCGAACTGCATCAGCGTGTCCACCAGCGCGCCTTCGGTGGCCAGTATGCGCTCCAGCAAGCGCCGGCTGCCGCGCACCTGCGTCAGGATCGCTTCGGACCTCGGCAGGCGTGCAGCGGCCCGGCGTTCCACCGGCATCGCCTCGCGAAAGCGCTCCATCAAAGCGGGCATATTCCTGCGGGCCTTGTGAAAAAGCGTGTTCATCATCCGCGGGTTCAGCAGATCGCAGGTGACATCGGTAACCGAGCGCCCAAGGCAAAACTCGCTCGCGCAGTAGACCAGCAGCGCATTGGTTTCTTTTGCCGTGGCGGCATGCGGCGACGCCGCGAAGGCCGTGAACAAACGCTCGCGCAGAGCGACCTGCATTGCCTGCGAGATGCCGCGCCACACCAGATATCGTTCGGCGCGGTTGCGGATGGGCGCCCGCAGCCAGAGGGCGGACGGGTCATCGTGCAGGCATTCGGCGCTGGAAGGAGAAACGGCTGTAAACATTGAGGAGGACCGCCCCGATTCTACAGCGGCGCTCCTGGCGTACAGGCATCGCCGGCGCCGCCAGCGCGCCGGATCACATCGCAGAAGTGCAGACACCGCAGCGACTTCGGTTTCGCCGCGGCGTTCCGCAATTTCGTTGTGAACGTGATCCCCGTGGGGCAGGCCATGGGTGTTTGTGGCCTGCCGCTTTGGCCCGTTCACACCCATGCGGAAACGCAGACGACAAAAGACGATCGTCTGCGCCACGGGCGGTCAGTGGGTCACCGGTACGGTGATAGATCCCACCGAGTTCATGGCGTGATCGTAAACGATGAACCGCACCCTCTGAGTGGCGTCGTCCACCGGATGGTCCTGCGCCAGCGTGAGGCCTTCCTTCGTATACTTCGCCAGCTGATCGTGAGTCATACGAATGGTGAAGCTCTTTGGCGTGGGCGATTCCTTCAATCCGTGGGCGGTGTAGTCGGCGACGGCTACGCTCATCTGGTCCACCAGCCGATCGCCCTCCGGCATCATGAGCAGGTCGGCTGGGTTAACCTTCACCGTCAGGTGAATCGCTTTCGCATTGCCGGCAACCGGAGTGACCGTGGCATTCATGCCGATGTCCGGGGCGTCCTCGGGACTCTGCAGCGCGCTCATCAGGGTCTCGTCCTCTTTCGCGGCGGGCGGTCGCGAGTCGGCAATGGCGACATACCTGTGATCGGTGTTGAAGATTTTCAGACCTTTGGCGGAAACGCGAACGTTGTGGATCTTCTGGTCCCAGTTGTCGGCCGGCGGCTCGTAGGCGATCACATATTCGCTTCCTGCCTCGGTTGCGAGCTGCGCAAGAATGTCCTGCAGCGGGGTGTTCTCATACCGCTTGCCGCCGGTTACATTGGCCATCAACTCGATGTCGCGCGCGTACTCCGGAGGCACGGTGGAATAGGAAACGGCTGAGATAACGGCTGCGTCGCGGCCCAGATTCAGGATAAGGTGCGGCACGTACAGCGCGCAGTACATCCAGTCGATGGGGCACTGCACGTCTTCTCTGGTGACCCATGGCATCGCATCGGTGACCCAGACGATATTGCGGTGGCACGGATAAGCTGCCATCTGTTTTGCCAGCATCTCCATGGCCACGTAGGTCTTTTTCACCTTGTCTTCGTTGCCCATCCCCGTGGGGATCGCCCGCGGCATCTTCTTCAGCATGGCGTCCATCAGGCTGACCGCATCTTTATTCCACGTCTTGTCGGAGTCGGACACAGGCCCGGGCTTTTCCGGAAGTCCATGAATGGGACGCAGGCTCCCGTCCATGGCCAGCATGTACAGGTAGACCGACTCGCCGGAGCTGAGCTCTTCCAGGGACTTCGCAATCTTTTTCGCCGAATCGAGACCGTCCATCTTGGTCTGGTTGACCATGTCCAGCAGAATCACCGAGACGTGCGGCAACGCGGGGCCGGTGTGGTTCGAAAACGCCCCTTGCGGAGCGGCCTGAGCCACTTCGGCGGCCCGGAAGTAGACAATTTTCACAGCCTTGCCTTCATCGGTGACCTGAAAATCGCTCTGGTTCAAATCGGTAACGGGCTTGCCGCTGTTGTCGAGCGCGAGAACGTCAAGACGGATAGTGGGGGCCGGCGCAGGCTGATTCTGCGCCGAAAGCATGCAGGAGGTGAGTATAAGGCCGGTAAGTAGTATGCCTGCTGTCTTCATGGACTTCCCTTCTCGCCGCGAGCTGCGGGCGCGAACGTAGCGCGTGCCTGGAAATGCTTCGGGGCGCTCGGGGCTAAGACTCATCATACTCTTCTCAGGCGAAAATGAAGATCTCGTGACAGTTGTACGCCTATCCCGCTCGATTGCCTTGCTGGCCGCCTTGCTCGCGGTGTTCGCCGTCTGTGGCGCGGACTCTCAGTCTGCGGCGTTCCGATTCGCCATTCTCGGCGACCGCACCGGCGAGGCGCAGCCCGGCGTATACGAAGAAGCCTGGCGCGAGGCAGCGGCCGCGCACCCGGCGTTCGTGGTCACCACTGGAGACACCATCGAAGGGATGGATGACGCGACGGCGGTCAGGGAGTGGCGGGAGGCTGAGCGAATCTGGGCTCCGTACCGGCTGCCGCTTTATCTCGTCCCCGGCAATCACGACATCTGGAGCGAAGCGAGTGAGGCGATTTTTCGCCGACATGCCGGGCATCCGCCGCGCTACTCATTCGACCACGACGGCGCGCACTTCACCATTCTGGACAACAGCCGTACGGACGAGCTCAGCGATTCCGAGCTGAAGTTCCTTGCTGACGATCTGCGCGCGCACGCGGCCCAGCCGGTGAAGTTCGTGTTCTCGCACCGGCCATCGTGGCTGCTGAATGCGATGCTGGAGAACCCGCGTTTTCCTTTGCAGCAGCTGGCGCTGAAGTACGGCGTACGCTATGTCATAGCAGGCCATGTGCACCAGATGCTGCACGGCGATCTGGATGGCGTGATGTACCTGTCGATGCCGAGCTCAGGCGGACATCTGCGCAACTCACGCCGATACGAAGACGGCTGGTTCTTCGCGTACACCATCGTTGAAGTACGTGGCAGCGAGGTACGGTTCGCGATACACGAACTGAAGCCGCCGTATGGCGAAGGCCGGGTAACCGAGCCGAAGGACTGGGGCAACGCAGGGCTCGCGGTGCCATGAGTTGCCAACTGCATCAAGCTGACTGAAAGGGATACTGTCTCAGTTGCGGTCGATTTGCACCAGCTCCTCCGCGCGTTTCTTCGGCGGCGTGAGCAGCGGGACCCGCAGCTTCCTCCAGTAGGCAAGCCGCTCCACGAGGGGCAGCAGCCTGCGGACTGTGCGGCCGTGCAGAATCAGGCTGCCCGCCACCAGCAGCGGATGCGGAATGGTGGCGCAGCAGCGCGCGCACATATCGATCTCTCCGGCGCGTCCGCTGACGTGCATCTCGCGAAGGCGCTGCATCGCGGGGCCGTTCCAGATTTCCTCGAGCGGTTGCTCGCCGATATTGCCGACCGGCAGGCCGTCCAGGCTGTAGCTCTGGCAGCACGGGTAAACGTCCCCATTCTGTTTCACGTAACCGGGGCCGCGCCACAGAAAATGGCAGGGCCGTTTCCAGTCGGACGATTCGTGGCCGGCATCCGGCTGCAGCACGTTCGTCTCGTCCTCTTTGACGCGGACCTGATCCACGCCCGGCACCGCGCTCCAGAAGCGGATGAAATCGTCCACCTCGCCTGCATTGCGCTCGAGGCGCACCATCTGGGCCACCACCTGAATCTTCGCGCCGCGCTCATGCTTCATGCGCGCGAAGCGGACGAAATTGTCGCGCACCTTCTCGAAGCGCGCCCCCTTGCGATAGTACTCGTACGATTCCCGCGTGGCGCCGTCGAAGCTGAGCGTGATGTGCTCGAGCGAGCTGTCCAGAATGCGCGCCGCGGCCTTCTCGTCCAACAGCGTTCCGTTCGTCGAGAGCAGCGTGGAGATGTTGTGCTTTGCGCAGTACTCGATGCGGTCGAAGATTTTCGGATCGAGGAAGGGCTCGCCCAGTCCAATGAGCATCATGTGCTCGGCGCTGCGGCCGGAGTCCTGAATCAGGCGCGTGAAAACCGCGTCGGACATGTCCTCTTTGGGCTGCGGGTGCGTCTCGCGCGGGCACATGGGGCAGTACAGATTGCACTTCGCCGTGGTCTCGACGATGTACTCCACCGGCAATCCGCGCAGGCGCGTACGGCCACGCAGGTAGTCGAACAGAAGTTGAGCCCGGTTCCAGACGCGCATCACGGCCTCTTTTGATTGTAGTTGTCGAGCACGCCTTTTCGCCTGCATTCTAAGACTTGCAGAACCGCGTCCGAAAGCTCAACGATGCCGATTTCCCGGCCAGGGCCCAGTACGTCCTCTATTGGGCGCAGATGAACCGGCGAGTGGACGCGAATCACGGGCTGGCGTTCGCGGCCGATCTCGCGAATGAGCGCGGCCTGCCGCTGCTGTATTACGAAGGGCTGACCTGTTCGTATCCGTACGCGAGCGATCGTCTGCACACGTTCATTCTGGAAGGCGTGCCCGATACCGTGGCTCGGTTGCGCAAGCTGGGTATTGGCTACATCTTCTACCTGCGCCGCCGGAGAAGCGATCCGGATGACGCGCTGTACCGGCTGGCGCGAGATGCCGCCGCGGTGGTGACGGACGATTACCCGACGTTCATCGCGCGGCGTCACAACCGGAGCGTGCCGGCGCGCCTGGCAGTCCCGTGCTTTGCCGTCGATTCGAGCTGTATCGTGCCGATGAACGCGTTTGCGAAGCGCGAGTATGCCGCATACACGATCCGGCCGAAAATCCACAAGCTGCTGCCGGAAAGCCTGAGGCAGGCGCCGGCGATTCGCGTAAGGCGCAAGTGGGCAGAGCCTGCGCCGGAGATCCATACGGAGGTGCGGCGCGAGGACATCTCGGCGCTGGTGGCGTCGTGCGAGATCGATCACTCCGTGCCGCCGTCGCGCATGTATCGGGGCGGTTCGACCGAGGCGGCGAAACGCCTGGCGCGATTTCTGGATGACGGCGTGCGGCGGTACGCGAAAGAGAAGAACGAGCCTTCGGCGCACGCCACGTCGGGACTCAGTCCGTACCTGCACTTCGGCCACATTTCGGCGCTGGAGGTGGCGCTGGCCGTCCAGCAATACGCGCGCGAGCACAAGCTGATCGTGGACGAGTTTCTGGAAGAGCTGATTGTCCGCCGCGAGCTGGCGTTCAACTTCGCGCGATTCACGGAGGATTACGAATCTCTGGACGCGCTCCCTTCATGGGCTCGCCAAACGCTGGCGAAGCACGATGGCGATCCACGGCCCTGGCTCTATTCACCGGAGCAGTTGGAGCGCGCGAAGACGCACGACGAGCTCTGGAACGCTACACAGCGGGAGTTGCTGCTGCGCGGTACGATTCACGGCTACTACCGCATGTACTGGGGCAAGAAGATCATAGAGTGGTCGGCATCGCATGCGGCAGCGCTGGCCACCATGATCCGGCTGCACGACAAATATGCGCTGGACGGGCGCGACCCGAACACCTATGCGAACATTCTCTGGTGCTTCGGCCTGCACGACCGGCCGTGGTTCGAGCGCCCGATCTTCGGCCAGGTGCGCTATATGTCGTACGACGGCATGAAGCGGAAGACCGACGTCGCAGCATACCTGCGCGAGATGGAGGGCGAGGGCCAGTGCACGTTGTTCTGACCGGTGCGACGGGATTCATAGGTTCGCGGCTGACGGCCTTGCTGCGCGAAGCAGGACACCAATGTAACGCGCTCGCGCGGACCGGCAGCGGCGACAACACGGCATGGTCGTCCATGGAGGGCGCGGATGCTGTGGTCCACCTGGCCGGCGAACCGGTAGCGCAGCGCTGGACAGAGGAGACGAAGAAACGCATTCGAGAGAGCCGGCGCGACGGCACGGCAAACCTGGTGCGGGCGCTCGGGCAGCTTTCGCGCAGGCCGTCCGTGCTGGTGAGCGCCTCGGCTATCGGGGTCTACGGCGATCGCGGCGACGAGACGCTCACCGAAGTATCGCCGCCCGGCTCGGGCTTTCTGGCGGAGGTGACACGAGAGTGGGAGGCTGCGGCCGACGGGGCCACCGCGCTTGGCATGCGCGTGGTGAAGGTGCGGATCGGCGTGGTTCTCGGGAAAAACGGCGGTGCGCTCGCGAAGATGCTGCCGGTGTTTCGTGCCGGGGCAGGAGGCAAACTCGGCTCGGGCCGCCAGTGGATGTCCTGGGTTCATCTGGACGACCTGACCGGGCTTTTCCGGTTCGCCCTGGAAAATAACGCGGTCAGCGGCGTTCTGAACGGGACCGCGCCGAACCCGGTCAGGAACGCCGAATTCACGCGCGATCTGGCCGCCGCGCTGCACCGGCCGGCCCTGTTCACCGTGCCTGGTGCGGCACTGCGGCTGATGTTTGGCGAAATGGCAACTGTCCTTCTGGGCGGCCAGCGCGTTCTGCCGGCGGCCACCGAAGACGCGGGATTCCGCTTCCGCTATCAGGAGCTGAGGTCGGCGCTGGAAAGCATACTGCGGTAATACGAATCACGCTGTCCGCAGGGCGGAAGCCGGGTCTGTTCGCGAGGCGCGCAGCGCAGGCACATAGCCGGCCGAGACCGCCACAAGCAGCAGCACCACGACGGTGAGGCTGAAGGTGAGCGGATCGGCCGGTTCCAGTTGGAACAACAGAGAGGCCATCAGGCGGGTAAGTGCGAACGCGCCGATTATGCCGATGCCGATGCCGGCCGCCACCAAAGCTATGGTTCGTCTCATCACCTGCGCCTGTACGCGGGCCGCGGATGCGCCGAGCGCCATGCGGATGCCGATCTCAGGAATCCGCTGGCTCACCGTGTACGAGACGACGCCGTAGATACCGATGGAGGCCAGAAGCAAAGCCCCCACGGCGAACGCGCCGAGAAGTATCAGCATGAAGCGTCGCGGCGAAACTGCGCGATCGATCAACTCGCCCAGCTCCTGGTATTCCGCGACGGGCAGCTCCGGATCCACGCCTCGCAGCGCCGTGCGCACTCCCGCGGCGACAGAGGCCGGCGCGAGTTTTGTGCGCACCACGAGTTCCACCGACGGCATGGCGTTCTGGGTAATGGGCAGATAGATCTCCAGTCCGCCTTCGCGCTCGAGAGCTTCATGCCGCACGTTGCCCACCACGCCCACGACGTGGCGGTCGGTATCTATGCGCACAATCTGACCCACCGGGTCCCGGCCCGGCCAGAGCTGGCGCGCCATGGCCTGGTTGATGATCGCCACTTTGTCGCTGGTGGTTGTATCGCGTTCGTTGAACTCGCGTCCGGCGAGCAGAGGGATCCGCATGGTGGTCAGGTAGCGCCAGTCGACTAATCGCGGGTGCGCTTCAGGCGCCTGCCCGGGCGGGTAGGTGACGCCGCGCGGGGCAACAGACCAACTGCGGTCTCGACTCAGCGGGAGCGCATCGGTGATGCCGGCTGACTCGACTCCAGGGACCACTTCCACAGCGCGAACCAGCCGGTCGTAGAAAGCGAGACCCTGCTGCGCGGTCGTGTATCGCCCGCCCGAGTCGATTCGCCACGAAGCAGCCTGCTCGGCGCGGAAGCCCGGATTCACTTCCAGCACGCGCATGAAGCTGCGCATCAGCAGACCTGCGCCCACCAGCAGCATGCATGCCAGCGCCACCTCGGACACAACCAGGCTACCCCTCGTCCAGGCCGAGCCGCGGCTTTCGCTCAATCCACGCCCGCTGTCCTTCAGCGATTCGGCCAGGCGCGAGCCGGCCGTCTGGAGCGCCGGCGCCATGCCGAAGAGAAGGCCGGTGATCATGGCCACCAAAGCGGTGTAGAGGAGCGCGGTTCCGTCCAGTCTGACTGTTTCCAGCAGCGGAATGGCGACGCCATGGATGGCGCTCAACCAGCGAATGCCGGCGTATGCCAGACCCAGGCCGATCAGAGCGCCAAGTCCCGAGAGCAGCAAGCTCTCCGTGAGTGTCTGTCGAGCCAGACGCCACCGGCTGGCGCCCAGCGCGGAACGGATGGCCATCTCTTTTCGGCGCGACGCCGCGCGGGCCAGCATGAGATTCGAGAGGTTCGTACAGGCAATTAGCAGCACGGCTCCGACGGCGCCCAGAAGAACGACGAGGCCGCGGCGGAAACGATGCGTCAGATTCTGCTGCAGGGGCGTCAGCTTTGCTCCGAATATCCAGCGGTTCGGTATGCGGCGGAGTTGCTCGTCCAACACGTCGAACTCGGCCTGAGCCTGCTGCACGGTCACGTGCGGCTTCAGCCGGCCGACGACCGCCAGGGTATTGCCCCAGCGGTCGGTCTCCTGGGTGAGGGGAAACGGCGTCAGCATATCCACCCGCGAGCCCGGCGTGAAGACTGTGCTGAAATCGAAAGCCGCCGGGAGGACGCCGACTATGGTGGTGGCGCGGTCGTTCAGTGTAATGGCGCGTCCCACGATATGCGGATCGCCCCCGAACCGGCCTTTCCACAAACCGTAGGTCAGAATAACGGCGGGCGATCCGTTCCACTGGCACTCCTCTGCCGTGAAGCCGCGCCCGAGCTCAGGCCGAACGCCCAGAAAGCTCAGAAAATCCTGGGACACGCCGACGCCCACCAGCCGCTCAGGTTCGCCCGACCCGATCAGGTTGTAGGTGCCGTAATCGAAGAAGGCGAAGTATGCCGCCATCCCATCCATAGACCGATTCAGCCGCTTCCAGTCGAGATAGTTTGCCACTCGCGAGGTAACGCCGGAGAGACCTGAGACCGCGTCCGTGTTGGCGATCCACACCAGCCGGTCGGACGCCCGGAATGGCAGCGGCCGAAACAACACCGCGTTCACCACGCTGAAAATCGCGGTATTTGCCCCAATGCCGAGAGCGATGATAAGCACGGCCGCGGCGGCAAAGCCGGAATCGCGCCGAAGGCTCCGCAGAGCGTAGCGAAGGTCCTGTTGCACGCGTCGCCTTTCTGATTACCATACGTTCCGCCGCACGGGTAGTTCCGAAAGAATGCGATACAAACTGCGTCTGCGGTCTGCGCGCCCGGAACTATGATCTAATTCGCGGCAAGCCCGTTGTATCCAATCCAGGCTCAAAGGCGTGAAATCATCAAATGCGTCGTTAAATGCGTCGTTGTGTCCGCGAGCCACGAGTGAGCGGAGCTCCTTCGGTTCATTTGCAAAAGAAAAGAGCTTCAGCCACTGTGCGGGAGGGACGACCCGATCCACGGAACCGTTCGCGATGAGCAGCGGTGCATGGATGGACCGGATCTTCTTCTCGTTATCGAACCGGTCACAATGCCAGAAGCGAGGCAGGCAGAAAGGGGATGTCAACTTCCGCTACACGCGGAACAGAAAGGTAAGGCGCTAACAGCATGAGCCCACCGACACGATATTCTGACGCCATCTGCACGGCCACGCCGGTTCCCAAAGAATGTCCCAGCAGAATGATGTGTCTTGCCCTCTGCACCGCGTTTCATCAATCGCGCACGAGCGCCCGAGCGTCATTGTAAAGTCCAGCCTCTGTCGGGCTGCCCGGCAGGCCGCTGTATCCACGGTATTCCGCGAGGAGAAATCCAAAGCCGGCGTGGATGCAGGGATCTGCAATCTCCGCGGCGGTACTCAGGCAATCGGCGTTGCCGTGGAAGAACACAATGGTGAACGGCTGCGCCGTGGCCGGAGCGTACCATGCCTTCAGATTGAGTCCATTAACGGTTCTCACAGAAATCTCTTTGAAGGCGTCGTTCGCGTGGGCTTCAGCCAGAGAAGTATATACAGCAGCGGGGTAATATAACAGCCTTCGTTGGGCCAGGAAGAAGACTAATGCCAAATAGATGACCGTCGCCGCACGAGCGGCGACTTTCAGCACTCTCATGAAGCCGCCATTATGCGCCGGCATTGACACAAACAACGAGGCGAGGGTATCCTACTGCAGTAGGATAGTTATGCCGCGCGGCAACCCATCACCGAAGCTGGCGATCACTGTAGACCCCGACATTCACGAAAACATTCTTGCGGCGGCCGCTCGCGAGCGGGTGAGCGTCTCGGCCTGGATGACCGTCGCGGCGCGCGAAGCACTGAAACGGCGGGCCGGTTTGGCGGCGGTCGCCCAGTGGGAAGAGCAGCACGGACGCTTCACGACGGAAGAGATGAAGGAAGCTCGCCGCAGCGTGCGAGCGCAGCTCCGAAGGGCGCAAGCGGTCCGCCGTCCGGAATGAGCCATGTCGTTTACGACGCCGCCGTTCTCGTCGCCGCCGACAGAAACGAGCGGAGGGCGTGGGCTGAACACAAGGCCCGCCTGGAAGTTGGAGTACTTCCGTTGGTTCCAGCGCCGGTGGTCGCCCAGGTCAGCCGGTCACCACAACAAGCGCAACTCCGACGCTTCCTGACTGGGTGCGTGGTGGTTCCTCTCGGCGAGGGCGAGGCGCACGAAGCGGGTCGGCTGCTGGGCATGAGCAGAACGGCGGATGTCGTTGCACTATTGTCCAAATTAGCGCAATACCCCACATCGCGGCTTTGAAAACAACGGACATAACTAACCCTCCTCGCTGTTGACGAAAGCAGGTTGGGGGTGCCGGAATCGGGACATGCTGTCCAAATTAGGGTGAGAGCATCTTCCTCATCTCCACATTTCGCCACGGCGCGTCGGTTTTAATGCGTTCTGCTGTCCAACTTAGGGGGCTTCAATCCGCGAACGCCAGATTCATGGGGATCTGGGCGTCATGGATCCCCGCCAGTTCCGGCGGCGGCTGCAACTCCTTGTTCAGCAACTCGAACAAATCGCGGTAGACAAACAGCTGTTGCCGGATCAGAGCCACCAGGTTGGAGAGCGACCAGTTGCGCTGGCTGCGCAGCTGTACCCACTTGAACAGAAGTGCCGCAATGAGCGCGCTCCATACCTGCGTCTTCAATGCATTCGCACTGGTCCCGACGAAGGTTTTCACCCGCAACAACTGCTTTAGCGCTTTGAAGAACAGTTCGATCTGCCAGCGGTCGCGATAGATGGCCGCTATGGTGGTGGCGCCCAGCTTCAGGTTGTTGGTCAGAAACTCCAGCAATTCATCCTTCTCTTCGTTCCAGATCGTCACCAGCCGTAACGTCATCTCCCCGCCCGCCAACTTGCTGGAGCGCAGACGCACCATCTCATCCTTCACGACCTTGCAGTGCTGTGGAGGCGTCCGCTTCGCCACCACCTCCAAGGGCACATCCTTCTTGCGGCGCGTTACAAAGAAGGCGCCGTCGTTGTGAATGCTTTGCCACCACTGGTAATCCACATAGCCGCGGTCGAACACCACAATGGTGTCCCCGGCCCATTTCATCTGGCGAGCGGCAGCGAGATCCGAGCACTTGCCGTCGCTGATGAGTGCATACGATGGCAGATACCCGCCGTGGTTCAATTGCACGTGCAGCTTCACCGCTCCTTTGTGCCGCTTGTATTGCGCCCAATCGAACACCGACGCGCACAGATCGATGGTCGTGGAATCCAGGCTCACCAGCGGGTTGTGGAAACGGAACTTCCGCTTTTGCCTGGACGCCTCCCCACAACAGCGCTCTAACACCTCATAGAACACCTGCTCATACAACTGGAACGGCCGGTGATTATTGGCATAGGACAGCGTCGAACGCTTCGGCGCCAGCTCCACCCCGAGATGTTTCAGCTTGCCCTCGCTGGCCGCCAGGCCATTGCAAATCTCCCGCAGCGATTCGGCGTTCGCCAACTGGCAGAACATCATCGCCACAAACTGTCCCCAACTCCCAAATCCGCGCGCATGGCGCTCGGCTTTGGTCTCTCTGACGAGGCGCTCGAACATGCCGCGCGGGACCAACTGGATCATCTGCCTGAAAATGCTGCACACTGGGTTCATGCTGGAAGGCTCCTGGTAGTTTGGAATCGGACTTGCGATGCCCAATCCACGCTACCAGTCCTCCGGCACTGGCGTCGGCACCCGGTGGCAAGGTGTACCGGACCCATTTCGGCCTAACCTAATTTGGACAATAGTGATGTCGTTGACGCCGTTGTGGTGACGACGGCCCTTCGCCAAAGAGCCGTGATTCTCACAAGCGACCGCCACGATATAGAACGGCTCGTCAGGGCTTCCGGTCGCGAAGTCGCGGTCATTGCTGTCTGAGGGACAGCGGGCTACTCCTGCGGCTTACCGGGACGCGATCTGAGATGTCTGGCCGGCTGCGCTGGCGAGCGCCGGAGCAACCGATGGCCCCTGGAAGGCCATGATATAGCGACGCATCGCCGCCTCGAACCAGTGCATTCCGTACGACCTCGCCTCTTCGAGCGCCTTCTCGTTCGTCCAGTGGTCATGGGCAACCCGATAGCAGGCGATTATCGTGCCGGTCCGGTCCTTGCCTTCCTTACAGTGGACGAACACGGGCTCGTTCGCATCCAGCAGCGCGAGCACCTTCTGCACCAGCGCGTTCGCTGGAGCGTCGATGCCGCTCATGGGCATGCTCACGAACTGCATGCCCGCGGCCTGCACCGCTTTGGCTTCTCTCTGGAACGAGGGGTCGCCGCGAAGATCGATCACCGTCTTAACGCCGAGCGCCGAAAGGCTCTTCCAGCCCTCGTGGGAAGGCTGAGCGCCGCGGTAGATGTGTTCGTTTACCTGATGGAAGTTCGGAACACCGTTCGGAGCGGGCTGTTCGGCCCATCCGTGTATGCAGGCAACTGCAAAGAGCAGTGCGGCGCAGGAAAACCGGTGCGTTTTCATGACGGTTAGTGCTGTACTTAACAGATGCGCACCGCGCCGCTGGGGTTTCATGGGCGCAGGCCCGGAAAAACCCGCCGTCCGGGTCATGAGATCAACGGATACGTCGCGGACTATACTACGAGAGCCGTGCGGAACCCTCTACTGTCTCAGGCATGTTTACAGCCTGCTCACAATTGGTATGTTTATTGCACGGTATACTGAGATTTCCGGGGGGGAGTACCACCTATGCGTGCCTACGCTAAATTCGCGATCCTGTTCGTCGCGATTATCGGCATCCTCGTCTGGCTGGCCGTTGGCGGAATCAGCGAGACCAAGACCTATTACAAGACCATCGCCGAAGTGAACGCGATGGGCGATCGCGCCAGAAGTGAACGCCTTCGCGTCGGGGGCGATGTGGAAGCGGGCTCGATAGTCCGTTCCAGCCAGGGCGTAACTTTTGTGCTGAAACAAGACAGTCGGACGCTGAAGGTTGTTTACAACGGCATCGATCCCCTGCCCGACACGTTCAAAGACGGCTCGCAGGCTCTCGCCGACGGCCGCCTCGGAGAAGACGGCGTGTTCCACGCGGGCAAAATTCAGGCCAAGTGCGCTTCGAAATATCAGGCGAAGCCGGTATTGCGCACCGATCAGAAGCGCGCGAGTTTGTAATCAGCTTTCATGGAAAACCTCGGCGCGCTTGCTGTTCTCCTCGCGTTCTGCCTCGCCGTTTATTCGACGGCCGGTTCCGTAGTCGGCAAGCTCGCGAAGCGGCCATTTCTCGCCGTCAGCGCTCAGCGCGCGGTCTACGCGGTCTTCGCCCTCCTCACCATCGCCTCCGGACTGCTTGTTTATCTGTTGATCACGGGCGATTACCACATGGCCTATGTCGCCGGTCACAGCGATCCCGGCATGCCCACCATCTACAAGTTCACCGCGTGGTGGGGCGGCCAGGAAGGCTCCCTGCTGCTCTGGTCATGGCTGCTTTCCGGATACGCCTCGGTGGTGATGTGGACGAACCGGCGCAAGTTCCGCGACATGATGCCGTGGGTGACCTTCGTCCTGATGGCCACCGAAACATTCTTCCTCATTCTGGTGGCGTTTGTGGCATCCCCGTTCCAGATTCTGATTGCGGGCGACAAGGGCAACCTGGTGGAGGGCCAGCCGCAGGGTTTGAACCCGCTGCTGCAATATCCGGCCATGGCCATCCATCCGCCGATGCTTTATCTCGGCTATGTCGGCTTCACGGTTCCGTTCGCCTTCGCCATGGCGTCCCTGATTTCGAAGCAGCCGGGTGAAGGGTGGATCCACACCACGCGCCGGTGGACTCTCATTACCTGGCTGTTCCAGACCACCGGCGTCTGTCTGGGCATGGGTTGGGCGTATGCGGTGCTCGGCTGGGGCGGCTACTGGGCATGGGACCCGGTGGAGAACGCTTCCCTGCTGCCGTGGATCTGCGCGACGGCGTTCCTGCACTCGGTGATGATGCAGGAAAAGAAAGGCATGATGAAGGTGTGGAACATGGTGTTGGTCTCCGGCACTTTCTTCCTCTGCATCTTCGGCACGTTCCTTACGCGCTCGGGCATCGTGAACTCGGTTCATGCATTCGCGCAGAGCTCTATCGGCACATACTTCACGGCATTTCTCACCATCGGTATCGCCGCAACCATCTGGATCATTCTCGACCGGCTGAAATACCTGAAGAGCGAAGCGCAACTGGAGAGCGTGATCTCGCGCGAGTCCAGCTTCCTGTTCAACAACCTGATTCTGGTGGCAAGCTGCTTCGCGGTGCTGTGGGGCACGCTGTTCCCGGTACTTTCAGAAGCGCTCACCGGCGAGAAGATCAGCGTCGACAAGCCGTTTTACGACCGCATTCTGATACCGGTGGGGCTGTTCCTGATGTTCCTCACCGGCGTCGGCCCGCTGATCGCGTGGCGGCGCAGCTCGCTCGAAAGCCTCAGGAAGGCGTTCTTCTGGCCGTCGATCGCGGGCGCGGCGCTGGTGATCGGACTGGCGTTCGCCGGCGTATATGAACACCCCTACGCGCTGGTGTCGTTCGGCCTGTGCCTGTTCGTCACCGTCACTATCGCGATGGAGTTCTGGAAGGGCGCAAACGCGATTCACGCGAAGAGCGGCAGGGGATTGCTGCCGTCGGCAATCGAGCTGACGCATCGCAACACGCGCCGCTACGGCGGATACCTGGTGCACATGGGCATTGTCCTGATGTTCATCGGGTTCACCGGGTCGGCGTTCAACAAGAACACCACCGTGCAGGTGAATCCCGGCCAGGAGTTTCCTGTCGGGCCGTACAACATGCGCATCGTCAACGTGCAGGACGGCGATAACGACAACTACGAGTGGCGTAAAACCATGGTGGAGTTGCGCAAAGGCGGAGAGAATCTGGGCACGCTCGAGCCGGAGCACCGCTTTTTCAAATCGAGCCGGCAGCCCGTATCCGAGGTGGCGATTCGGCGCCGGCTGAACGAAGACGTCTATGTGAATTTCACGGGCATGTCCAACGACAACCGGCAGTACGTCCTTCAGGCTTACGTGTTCCCGCTGGTTTCGTGGATCTGGATCGGTTATTACGTCGTTCTGATCGGGACCATCATTTGTCTCATTCCGCCGAAGATGCGTTTGGCATACGCGCGAACGAGCGTTCTGGGAGTGGCGGCCGCAAAGGAAAGAGATGCCGAAGTGGCTGCGAATTAGCATCGTTGCGGCGCTCGCGGCGTTCGGCTGCGCCGCGCAGACCGCGACCGACCTCGAGAGCCCCGCTGTCAACCGCGTCGCGGTTCGCCTGAACTGCCCCTGTGGCTGCAAGATGAACATGGCTTGCCGCATGGAGCCGTACCCGTGTCAGGTCTGCAATGCGCACAAGATCAAAATCTTCAACATGCAGGCGCGCGGCATGTCCGACGACGCCATTCTCGCCAGCTTTGCCAGGGATGAAGGCGCGGACATTCTGGCGACGCCCCCGGGATTCTTCGGGTCCATTTCCTCGTACGCGGCGCTGTTCGTCGGGCTCTTGCTGGTGATCTTCGCGATCAGGAAATATCGGCGCAATCAACCGGCGACTGCCGGTCCCGTGGCCGATGAGAATCTGGCCCGTTATCACGACCAGATAGAGAAGGACTTAGCGAAACTCGACTGATGCCCTCCGCCGCCCTCGTCGCGTTTGCCATAGCACTGATGGCCGGCGCATTATTGTTCACGCTGCTCGTTCGAAGCAAGGACGTTCCCGAGCCCGAGCCGCCGTCGCCCGCGGCGCATCTGGAACAGCGCAAGGCGCAGATCTACGAGAACCTGCGCGACCTGCAGTTCGAGTATCGCGTCGGCAAGCTGTCGGATCAGGATTATCAGACGACGAAGCTGGGATTGCAGAAGGAACTGGCCAGCGTAATGGCCGAGATCGATCAGGTGCAGCCGCCGCCTGTGACCCCTGTTACCCAGCCGCGACGTGTTACCGAGCCGCGACCGCCAGGGAGCGGTCTCCTCTGTCCGCACTGCGGCGCGAAGTTTCCCAAGCCCATGAAGTTCTGCGGCGAGTGCGGAAAGGCCATGCAGGCATGATCCGACACGTCATCATTGCGCTCGTATGCGCCGCGACTGCGATGGCCGGCATCGACGGCACGGTGATGAACCGGACCACTGGCCGGGCGCAGCCGGACGTCATCCTGCAACTGCTGCAACCGAGCCAACAGGGAATGCAGACCCTCGGCACCGCGAAATCGGACGCATCCGGGAAGTTCCACTTCGATCAGGAGCCGGCGGGGCCGAAGCTGGTGCAGGCCATCTACGCCGGCGTGCTCTACAGTCAGATGATTCCGCCGGGCATGCCCACCAGCGGCGTCGAAGTGCCCATCTACGACTCGACAAAAAACCGCTCGGCGGCGCATCTTGCCGAGCACATGATGCTGCTGCAGCCCACGGGTACGGCGCTGGCGGTCAGCGAGACATTCATATATCAGAACACGGGCAAGGAGACGTTCAACGATCCGGCGAACGGCTCGGCGCGGTTTGAAGTTCCGGCCGATCTGGCCGAGAGCCCATCGGTGTCCATCACGCCCCCGGGCGGCATGCCCATCACTCGTCCGGCGGCGCCGGGAAAGCAGAAGCGGACGTACCGTGTGGATTATCCGGTTAATCCAGGTGAGACCCGATTCGATGTCAGCTACACGTTGCCCGCGACGACACAGCTCAGCGGCAAGGTCCTGGAGACGAGCGCGCCTCTGCGCCTGGTTGTGCCGAGCGGCGTGACCCTGACCGGCGCGAATCTCGAGCCGCTCGGGCAGGAGCCGAGCACGCAGGCCGTCATTTACAACATCAAGGGCAATTCGTTCGATGTTCAGGTGAACGGCACGGGAACGCTCGGCCAGCCCGACGCGGCATCGGCCGATGAGGATACCGGCCAGCCACACATCGAGGCGGTGACGCCGCGCTTGTACGACAACCTGTATGTGGTGCTGGCGCTCTCGTTCGCGATATTGATTCTCGGCTCGATTCTGCTGTACCGCCGCGGCGCGCCGAAAGGCGGCCAGTGATGTGGCTGCGATCCCGGCCGCGCCTTTGTGGGGCGGGCGCCTCGCCTGCGGCCGACGCCCCGGCGGCCTGCTCGGTATCTTCTGAATGCGTGTTCCGCCGGACGAGGCGGGCGGGGCGCCCGCCGCAGGCGAGGCGCCTGCCCCACAAAGGGGTCCGTCCGTGACCGCTGTCGAGGTTGAGGGCGTCTGGAAATACTACGGCGACTACCCAGCCCTGCGCGACATCGGCCTGACCGTTGAGCCCGGCGCGTGTCTGGCGCTGCTGGGCCGAAACGGGGCGGGGAAGACTACTCTGCTGCGGATTCTCGCCGGCCTTTCGCGTCCGGCAAAGGGCACGGTCCGCATTTTCGGCGAGGACACGCGGCACCGCGATACGCGGCGCAGCATCGGCGTGATCGGCCATTCCATCGGCGTCTACGAGGAACTCTCGGCCATCGAGAATCTGCGGATGTTCGCGCGCTTGTACGGCGTCGCCGATCCGGAGCGCACCGCCATGGAGTGGCTCGATCGCACTGGTCTCGCGCGGGTCCGGGATGGTCTGGTCAGGGAGTTCTCGCGCGGTATGCGCCAGCGCCTGGCCGTCGCGCGCGCGTTCCTGCACGATCCGTCGCTGCTCCTGCTCGACGAGCCCTTCACCGCGCTTGACGACCGCGCTATCGCCGTTCTGCAGGGCCTGCTGAAACACGCGCAGAGCGAGGGCCGAAGCATTATCATGTCCACGCACCAGTTGCGCGAGGCGCTGGAGCTGGCCAGTCATGTTGCGCTGATTAACCGCGGCAAGCTCGCGTTTCGCGGCTTGCGAACTCAGGAAATGCTCGATGATCCAGGATGGCTCTACCGTAATTACGGCGAAGCATAAAGCGGTTCCGGCGCCCGGATCGGTCCCCCTGACCTGGCTGCTGCAGACGCTCGCCGTCGCATCGAAGGACCTGCGTTCCGAGATGCGCAGCAAGGAGACCGTCAACGCGTCGCTGTCGTTCGCGCTGGTCATCCTGCTGCTGTTCAATTTCGCCTTCGACCCGTCGAGCGACATGATGCGCGACATCTCCGGCGGCCTGCTCTGGCTGGTGTTCGCATTCGCCGGCGCGCTGATCCTGAACCGCAGCTTCTCGCGCGAGCTGGTGAACGATTGCCTTGACGCGCTCATCGCGTCGCCCGCCAGTCCCGGCCAGCTCTTCCTCGGCAAGTCGGTGGCGAACTTCACGCTGCTGCTGGCCGTGGAAGTGGTCTGCCTGCCGGTGTTCGGAATCTTCTACAACGTGGCGTGGGCGCGGCACCCGTGGTGGCTGGCCGCCGTGTTCATTCTGGGCACATGGGCGCTGACGGTGATCGGCACCATGTTCAGCGCCATGACCGTGAACCTGCGCCTGCGCGAGCTAATGCTGCCCATCCTCGTGTATCCGATGATGGTGCCGGCGCTCATGGCGGCCATTCAGTTGACCACGGTGCTGATGTCCGGCCAGCCGGTTGGCGGCGAGAACCTGATCTGGATCAGGCTGCTGGTGGGCTTTGATATCATCTTCACCATTCTCGGGCTGGGCTTTGTCGAAATCGTTCTGGTCGGGTGAGCTATGCGTGAAAAGCTGATTTACGTGTTCTGCCTTGCGGCGATGGGCCTGCTCGCATGGGACCTGTATCGAGTCTTCCTGGTCCTGCCCGACGAGGCGAACCAGGGCGCCATCTACCGTATCATCTATATCCACGTGCCGGCCGCATTCGCTGCCCTGATCGGGTTCTTCGTGGCCATGGTGGCGAGCGCGTCGTACCTGATTACGCGAAATCTGAAGTTCGATGCGGTGGCGGCGGCGGTGACGGAAGTCGGCGTTATCTTCGCGGCGGTGAACCTGGTTACCGGCAGCATCTGGGCACGCATCATCTGGGGCATCTGGTGGACCTGGGATGCGCGGCTGACCTCGATGTTCGTCTGCTGGCTGCTCTACGCGGGCTATCTGATGCTGCGGCGCGCCATCGACGAACCGACGCAGCGCGCGCAGCTTTCCGCGGTGCTTTCTATCTTTGCGTTCGTCGATGTGATCATCGTGTGGAAGTCCATCGAATGGTGGCGGACGCAGCATCCCGGACCGGTGCTCAGCGTGCGCAGCGGTGGTGGCATGGCGCCGGGGATGGAATCGCCGCTGTGGTGGAACGTGCTGGCGATGGTGCTGGTGGCGTCCGCGCTGGTGCTGCTGCGCATGCGGCAGGAAGACATCCGCCGCGAAATCGATGCGCTGCGCCGCCACGCGCACGCCCTCTAGGAGACCGAATGGATACCCGAAACTTCACTTTTATGTTCTACGGCTTTCTGGCCGCGTGGATCATCGTGCTCGGCTACGTGATGTCCATCGCGATGCGCGAGAACAAGCTGCGCCGCGAGCTCGACCGCGTGCGCAGGATGTTCGAAGAGCGCGAGACGGAGAACAGCCGCCCGGCGGCATAAGGGCGACGACTGCTAAAATGCAAGCATGGCTGAAGTAGTGCGGTGGTCTGTTATCGTTTCGAAAGAAACCGATGCAGCACTGCGCACGTACTTTGCGCGCCGCGGGATTACTTCAGAAAACCTGTCCAGATTTGTTGAAGAAGCAGTCAGGTGGCGTGTTCTCGATCAAACGGTGTCTGAAACGAAAGCAGCGAATTCAGGCGTTCCCCGGGAAGAAATCGAAAGCGCCATTGATGAGGCCGTCCAGTCCGTCCGCTCCGAATAGCGCAGGTGCGCAACATTCTCGACACCAACGTTCTGGTCAGTGCTCTGATTGTGCCGAGCGGCCCGACGGACTACCTGTACCAGTGCTGGCGTGCCGGTCGCTTCCAGTTAATCAGCAGTGAAGAGCAACTCGATGAGTTCCGGCGGGTTACCCGATACCCGCGACTCAGGAAGTATCTCAAACCCGCGGCAGCTGGAACAATGGTGAACCAGATCGGTGCCTTGGCGGAAATTGTGGGCCCGCTTCCCACAGTGACGATTTCTCCGGATGCTTCCGACAATTTCCTGCTTGCCATGGCACAAGCCAGTAGCGCCGATTGTCTTATTACCGGCGACAGGCGAGATCTGCTCGCTTTGGAGCGGCACTTTGGTACGAGGATCATCGGCGTTCGCAAGGCTATAGCTCTTCTCGAGGGATGAATGCGGCTGAAAGGCTGGACCACCTCCGGTCACTTCCGGCGACGCTTTCGAGGCCTGGGCTCGCCGCGGGTCAAAGCCATGATCTGGTCTGTGGTCAGTGGGACGTCCCCTGTTCCGCGAAGGCCTCCACAATGAGGCGTCCTCTGGAGCCAGTCCCGGTTTTCGGGGCAGGTTTGCGAACACGCGCGCGATTTCCGGTAGGTCCAATCGCCACGCTCGTCAGTGTATACCTTTGTGGGTCCACGCGGAGTAAGGTGCCGGGAAAGCGCCCTGGCCCAGAACCCTGAAGTAAAATCAACCGCCGGTTCATACTGCGTCAATGTTCCGGGCGCACCATCGGAGCCATGACGTAGCGAATCCGTGTCCTTGCCGCCGCTGCCGCTTACGCCCTGCTGTTCAGCGCGTGCGCGGCCCTGCTCTGGTTCCCGGTCTCGGGATTCGTTCGCCGGCAATCGGAGCAAGCCCTCAATCAGGAGTGGGGTGCCTCGCTGGGGTTTCTGCATATATTTCGCTCGGGGCCGGACTGTTCTACGACGCATACAATCCCGACGAGTCCCTGATGCTGACGCGGCTGTCTCGTATGGTCCTGATTCCCGACGATCAGGCTAGGCTAAACTAGGGACCGCACAACAAGTTCAAGACATGATCACGGCACGAGCTCCCGGCCTGCTTGTCCTCGAAATCGTCGGCGGGCAACACTTGGGACCTGGTGCCACCGCGATCTTAAGCATGCCCGCCCTTGGACAAGGCTGCCCGTACCAACCAACTCCACGTAGAACTGAGCGCAATGAATTCTGAAAAAAGATTACGAGGTTGATAATGCGTGTAAGACTAATGGTATTGACGGCGCTAATTTCAATGCAGCAGGGTAGTGTGCCAGCGAAGAATCTAAGTAGTTCTCCCAGTGTACGCTACGTATGCAATTTCGCTAAAGTTAGAATTCACAAGGCAGGACAGTACGTGTCTGTGCGGTCTGGTCCCGGCGGTCAATTCCGAAGGATTGATCGACTTCGTGCGGGTAAAGAAGTGTATATCTGTGATGAGCGCGGAGACTGGTTCAGGATCTTCTACGGTCGCCCGGACGGCCCCTGCGGTGCCACGTCTCGCAATGGTCTCGATGTTCGGAAGGCGACCGGCTGTCAATCTGGTTGGGTGGAACGAGAATGGATTGATGTCATTTCAGGTTGAGTTCTGTTGTGCCGCTCTGCGTGTATCGCCGAACGGTTCGGCATAGTTGATGAACAGCCCCTCGCTCGACACCGCGGACAGTTCTGTAGAACGTCTTCGCTGAAGTTAGAGGAGGCCTGCGTGCTCTGCTCACCCACACGGTGGGCTGAGCATCGCGCACTTCGGCACCCGAAGGGCCGCGCAGCCGGACCAAACCATCGCGGAGGAGGGCGTCCCGGTCCGAAATCCCTGAATTATAATTAACCGCGCGTTCATACTGCGTCAATGTTCCGGGCGCACCATCGGAGCCATGACGCACCGAATCCGACTGCTCGCCGCCGCTGCCGCTTACGCCCTGCTCTTCAGCGCGTGTGCGGTGTTGCTTTGGTTCCCCGTCTCGGGATTCGTTCGCCGGCAATCGGAGCAAGCCCTCAATCAGGAGTGGGGCGCCTCGCTGGGGTTTCTGCATCTGTTTCGCTCGGGGCCGGACTGGTTCTACGACCCGTACAACCCAGAGGAGTCCCTGATCGTGACGCGGCTCTCTCGTATGATCCTGATTGCCGACGATCAGGGCCGCCCATTCCAGCAGCCCTCGCATGGATTCCAAAGCATCGGCATGCCGGATGCGGCTGTCATCCGCGCCGATATCCAGCGGGTTAAACGCTCAGGCCATCCTGTTTTCCGCCGCGCACGGGACAATGCGGGCCAACCATGGCTGCTCCGGGCCGGGCTGATGTGGAGCCGCGAGGCGAAACCGATCTACGTAGCGCTGGGCAGACCGATCGCGGAAGAGGAGAGAATCCTGCGGGAATTTCGGAACGCGCTGGCAGCGGCGGTAGTGGTGCTGACGGCAATATCGGTTTTGATCGCGTATTTCACAGCCGGTCCTCACCAGGGCGGGGCCGGCGCATAAAAAAAAAGGCGGGGCCCTGTCGGCCCCGCTGCAATTCAACTCGCCAGTTGAGGTTCGTCCAGGCTTAGGTGTACATCGGCGTTATGCCGCCGGAGCTATAGAGCGATTGCGCGTCAGCTCAATGCTTTCGCGCAGCCCCGGCACCGCCACCTCCAGCACGTCCTCGATCCGGTCGGCGAAGTGGAACTTCATCTCCTGCCGCACGTGATCGGGCAGCTCGCGCAGGTCCTTCTGGTTGATGCGCGGCAGGATCACCGTTTTGATGCCTGCGCGCCGCGCCGCCAGCACCTTCTCCTTGACGCCGCCGATAGGAAGCACCAGACCGGTCAGCGTGATCTCGCCGGTCATGGCCACGTCGGGCCGCACCGGCTGCTTCGTGTACAGCGAGGCGATGGTGGTAGCCATGGTGACGCCCGCCGACGGGCCGTCCTTGGGGATTGCGCCCGCCGGGACGTGGATGTGCAGGCCGTTGCCGCGGAACAGAGCCGGGTCGATGCCCAGCGATTCCGCGTGCGACCAGACGTAGCTTTGAGCCGCACGCGCCGACTCCTGCATCACCTCGCCAAGTTGACCGGTGAGCGTCAGGCCCTTGCCGTCGGGCAGCAGCGTGCCCTCGATGTATAGGACATCTCCGCCGCTTTCGGTCCACGCCAGTCCCGTGGAGACGCCCGGGGGAAGCTCGCGCCGCGCCTGTTCCGGATTGAAGATCTCCGGACCGAGCATGTCGGCCAGGTCTTCCGGTTTTGGCGCCACGGCGCCTTCGAAGCCTTCGGCGAACTTGAGCGCTACCTGGCGCACCACGCGCCCGATGGCCCGTTCCAGCCGCCGGAGACCCGCCTCGCGAGTGTAGTTGTTGATGATGGCCTTCACGGTCTCATCGCTCAACTCCACCTGCTCGGCCGTGAGCCCGGCTTCTTTCAGCTGCCGGGGAATGAGATAGCGCCGCGCGATCTGCAGCTTTTCCTCTTCGCTGTAGCCGGCCAGCCGCAGGATTTCCATGCGATCCAGCAGCGGCTGCGGGATGGTGTCCAGCGCGTTCGCGGTAGTGACGAAGAACACCTTCGACAGGTCGAACGGCAGGTCCATGTAGTTATCCCGGAAGTTCCTGTTCTGCTCGGGATCGAGGATTTCGAGCAGCGCCGCCGCGGGGTCGCCGCGGAAGTCGCGCCCCAGCTTGTCCACCTCGTCGAGCATCAGCACCGGATTCTTCGATCCCGCTCGGCGCATGGACTGAATCAGCCGGCCGGGCATCGCGCCGATATAGGTTCGCCGATGGCCCCGCAGCTCGGCCTCATCGTGCAGGCCGCCGAGGCTCATGCGCTCAAACTTGCGATTCAGCGCGCGCGCGATCGACTGCCCCAGCGAGGTCTTGCCGACTCCGGGAGGCCCGACAAGGCACAGAATGGGCGCCTTGGCGTTCGGGTTCAGCTTCAGCACGCCCAGATGCTCCAGAATGCGCGCCTTCACGTCCTTCAGGCCGAAGTGATCTTCGTCCAGAACCTGCCGGGCATGCGGGATGTCCAGCTTCTCTTCGCTGAACTTGTTCCACGGCAGCTCCAGGACATATTCCAGCCACGTGCGAATGACGTGGTAGTCAGGCGCGGCGGTGGGCAGCTTCTCCATCCGCGAAAGCTCGCGGTCGGCTTCCTTGCGGACCTCTTCCGGCAGATCGGCTTTCTCCAGGCGCTCGCGGATCTGCTCGGCCTCGGCCTGCTCGGGATTCTTGTCGCCCAGCTCCTGCTGGATAGCTTTCATCTGCTGCCGGAGCAGGTACTCGCGCTGCTCCTTCGACATTTCGGTACGCGCCTCGGACTGAATCTTGTTCCTCAGTTCGAGCACCTGCACCTCGTGCGCGAGGTACGCGTGCGTCATCCGCAGCGCGTCGGCGCGGGTAGGCGCCTCGAGCAGGGCCTGCTGTTTCTCGACGTCCAGACCGAACATGGACGCCAGCAGGAAGGCCAGCCGCAGTGGATCTTCGTTGGCCGCCAGCAGCCGGCCAAGCTCCTGCGGCGAGTTCGGCTGCGCCAGCGAAATGGCCCGCGAGGCCAGCTCGATGAGAGCGCCCTGGAGCGCTTCTACTTCCGGCCCCTTGTCTGTCGGGAGGGGCAGCGGGTTGATCCTGGCCCGCAGGAACGGCTCGGATTGATCGAGCCGGATGAGCGCCTGACGCTCGGTGCCGAGCACGAGCAATTCGATCTGCTCGTCGCCCTGCCGATTCATCTTGCGAATCAGCGCCTTTGTACCGATGGCGTGCAGATCGTCAGCGCCGGGGCTCTCGACAGACGAGTCCTTCTGCGCAAACAGCACGATTTCTTTTCCTTCGGTCGCCAGAGCCGCCTCGACAGCGGCCAGGGAACTGGCTCGACCTACCGACAGCGGCATCAGGAGATATGGAAACAGCACCGTGTTCTTGAGCGGCAACACCGGCAATGTTTGCATCTGTATGGTTTCTGGCATTTTGTTACTTCCTTTCCTCCTCGCGCCGACTTGGTCTTCGCAACTCGGGTTCCACGGTCCGCCGGAAATTCCCTGACATGACCGGACTCAAGTAATTTGATGTCGCCACTGTAACAACGTTGCAAAAAGAAAAGGCGGGCACCCGTCCGAATGCCCGCCTCGAAGTTCCGCTCCTTACAGTCGCGGGTCTCTCTTCTGAGTCTCAGCCTACTTGTTGCTCGGCTGTATCACGATGAACAGGTTGCGCCCCTGTCCCTCCTGGCTGCGGTAGACCAGCAAGAGGAGCTGCCGGTTACCCGCCGCGTGGACGGCGCTGTCGAAGTCCTGCGGGCTGGTCACCTTCTGGTGGTTCACCCGCTGGATGATATCGCCTTCCTGCAGACCGGCTTCACCGGCGGGGGAGCCCTCGTCCACGCTGGTCACGACGACGCCGGAGAGGTGGGCCGGCAGCTTGAGCTGCGCCGCTGTATCGGCGTTCAGGGTATCGATCTGCACGCCGGAGAGAGCGCTCTGAGCGCCGTTCTCACCCTGGCCGCCGCCGCCGGGTCCCTGGTTATTTCCGCGGCCGCCGCGAGCAACGTCGAAAAGGTGGCTCTCGCCAAGCGTGACCGGCACGTTCATCTCCTGGCCGTTGCGGATGATCTTCAGGTCCGCGCGCGAGCCCGGCGCGAGACCGGCAATCTGCAGCCGCAGCGAGTTGACGTCGGAGGCCGGCGTTCCATTGACGGCGGTGATGATGTCGCCCACCTGCAGGCCCGCCTTTTGTCCGGGGCTGTTCGGTTCGACATCGGCGATGGCCACGCCGGTCTGGCCGGAGCCAAGTCCGAAAGCCTGCTCTTCACCGGGCGTGATGGCCTGCAGACCGATGCCGACATAGCCGCGGGTCACCTTGCCACCCTTCATGAGCTGGTTCATCACGTTGCGGGCAAGGTTCACCGGGATGGCGAAGCCGATGCCGACGTTGCCGCCCTCGCTGCCCATACTCTGTCCGCCACCGATTATGGCGGTGTTAATGCCGATCAGTTCACCGCGCGTGTTGATCAGCGCGCCTCCCGAGTTGCCGGGGTTGATAGCGGCGTCGGTCTGGATCATGTCCTCGAGGTTTTCAATCCCGAGGGCGCGCCCTTTGGCGCTGACGATGCCCATGGTCACCGTTTGGCCGATACCGAATGGATTACCAATGGCCAGCACGATGTCGCCGACCTCGGCGTGCGAGGAGTCTCCCAGAGGAAGCGTCGGCAGGTTGCGCTGATCCACCTTAACCACGGCGACGTCGGTGGCCGCGTCACGGCCGATCAGCTTCGCCGGCATTTCACGCTGATTGGCGAAGGACACCTTAATATCGGTGGCGCCTTCCACCACGTGATTATTCGTCAGAATGTAGCCGTCGGGGCTGATCACCACGCCCGATCCGAGCGCGTGCGCAATACGCTCGCGTGGCATCTGCGGGACCCGTCCGCCGAAGAACTGACGGAAGAAGTCGCCAAAAGGCCCCTCTTCCATGTCACCGCCGCCGCCGAAGGGATTCTGTACCTTCACCTTCTGCGTCGTGGATATATTCACCACCGCGGGCATGGCAGATTTGGCTATGGGCGCGAAACTCCCGCCCGAAAACGGCTCGACCGAGGCAGCATGCGCCGCGGATACGAAGATGGGAATCCGGCGGGCGCTCGTCCAGCTGTATGCCAGGGCGCCGGCCATTACCGCAATTACTGTCAGAAGGACCGCCGTCGAACGGCGAATCTGCATCACTCGGTTCATTGAAATTGTTCCTCTCAAGAGCGAATTAAAGGAAGTACACGAATTACAGGAATTACTGGAAGCTCGTGCCCCGTCCATTCCTTTAATTCCCTTACTTCCTCCGATCCATTCATTCCTTTCATTCCTCTACTACACTGCCACTGCCTGCGTCTCGAAGCGCAGGCTGCCGGAAGAATCGACGTCCACCATGACGTGCTGTCCGTCCCGGATCTCGCCCGCCAGAATCTTCCTCGCCAGCGGAGTCTCCACCTCGCGCTGGATCGCACGCTTCAACGGGCGCGCGCCGTACTGCGGATCGTAGCCCGACCGCACCAGACGCGTCCGGGCGGCGTCCGTCAACTCCAGTTCGATTCGCCGTTCGGCCAGCCGCTTCCGCAAAGCGGAAAGCTGAATCTCGACGATCCGCTTCAGGTGCTCCTCCGTGAGTGAGTGGAAGACGATAATGTCGTCTACACGGTTCAGAAACTCGGGACGGAAGTGCCGGCGCAACTCTTCGGTAACGGCTTCCTTCATTCGCTCGTAATCCGTACCGGCAAAGCTGCCACGGTAGTCGAGAATACGATGGCTGCCGATATTGGACGTCATGACGATAATGGTGTTCTTGAAGTCCACCGTCCGCCCCTGACCGTCCGTCAGACGCCCATCGTCAAGAATCTGCAGCAGGACGTTGAAGACATCGCTGTGCGCCTTCTCGATCTCGTCAAAGAGCACTACGGAATAAGGACGACGCCGGACCGCTTCCGTTAGTTGGCCGCCTTCTTCATAGCCCACATATCCCGGCGGCGCTCCCACAAGACGGGCGACCGTATGCTTTTCCTGGTATTCCGACATATCGATGCGGATCATGGCGCGCTCGTCGTCAAACAAATACTCGGCCAGCGCCCGAGCCACTTCGGTCTTCCCGACGCCTGTCGGCCCCAGGAAGATAAAACTGCCAATGGGACGGTTAGGATCTTTTAATCCAGACCGCGCGCGGATTACCGCTTCGGCGACGGCGGTCACCGCCTCATCCTGTCCCACCACTCGTTTGTGCAACTCGTCTTCCAGGGCGAGCAGCTTCTTCATCTCGCCTTCGAGCAGCCGGGAAACCGGGATGCCGGTCCAGCGGCTGACCACGTCGGCAATGTCCTCTTCGTCCACCTCCTCCTTCAGGAGGCGGACTCCGGTCTGGCGCTGCTGGAGCCGCTGTTCCTCGGCCTCGAGCTGGCGCTGCAGGGAGGTCAGCTTTCCGTACTTCAGCTCCGCAGCTTTGTTGAGGTCGTAGGCGCGTTCGGCGCGCTCGATCTCCACTTTCACCTGGTCGAGCTGGGCCCGCAGATCACGCAGACGCTGGACGGCTTCCTTTTCGGCCTGCCACTGCGCCTGCAGGGCGCTGGATGAGGTTTTCAGTTCGGCCAGTTCCCGCTCGATCTTCTCCAGACGCTCTTTCGAAGCCCGGTCGGTCTCCTTCTTCAGCGCCTCGCGCTCGATCTCGAGCTGCATGGTGCGGCGCGAAGCTTCATCCAGCTCCGCCGGCATGGAGTCGATTTCGGTGCGCAGCTTCGCCGCAGCCTCGTCGACCAGGTCGATGGCCTTGTCGGGCAGGAAGCGGTCGCTGATATAGCGGTTCGAGAGGACGGCTGCCGCCACCAGCGCGGAGTCCTTGATGCGGACGCCGTGATGCAGCTCATAGCGCTCGCGCAGGCCGCGCAGGATGGAGATCGTGTCTTCCACTGTCGGCTGGTCGACGAGGACCGTCTGAAAACGCCGCTCCAGCGCCGCGTCCTTCTCGATGTACTTGCGATACTCATCAAGCGTCGTGGCGCCGATGCAGTGCAGCTCGCCGCGCGCCAGCATGGGCTTCAGCAGGTTGCCGGCGTCCATGGCGCCTTCCGCCTTGCCCGCGCCGACGACTGTGTGCAGTTCGTCGATGAACAGGATGATCTGGCCTTCGGAGGACTGAATCTCCTTCAGGACGGCCTTGAGCCGCTCTTCAAATTCGCCACGGAACTTCGCGCCGGCGATGAGCGCGCCCATATCGAGCGCCACCACGCGCTTGTCTTTCAGCCCTTCGGGCACGTCGCCGCGCATGATGCGCTGGGCGAGACCTTCGACGATGGCAGTCTTGCCCACGCCAGGCTCGCCGATCAGGACCGGGTTGTTCTTGGTACGCCGCGAGAGCACCTGGATGACGCGGCGGATCTCCATATCGCGGCCGATCACCGGGTCGAGCTTGTTCTGCGCGGCGGCTTTGGTCAGGTCGCGGCCGTATTTCTCGAGCGCCTCGTAGGTGGCTTCGGGGTTCTGATTGGTGACCCGCTGATTGCCGCGAACCTCCTGGAGCGCCTTCATGAGGCGGTCGCGCGTGAGGCCCAGTTCCTTGAAGATGCGGCCGGCGGGTCCACCCTCGTTTACGATGGCGAGGAGCACGTGCTCCACCGAGATGTAGTCATCCTTGAGCCGCTTGGCCTCGTCCTCGGCAGCGGTCAGGACCTTCTGCAGGCGCGCGCCAAGGTAGGTGTGATCGGCGGAGACACCGGAGACTTTCGGGAGCCGGTCGATTTCCTGCTGAATGCGCCGGCGCAGGGCATCTGCGTTAATGTCGGCCTTGTTGAGGATGGAGGGGACAAGCCCGCCTTCCTGATCGAGCAGGCTGAGGAGCAGGTGCTCGACGTCGAATTGCTGGTTTCCGTTGCGAACGGCAATGGACTGGGCCTCGCGGAGGGCGTCCTGCATTTTTTCAGTGAAGCGGTTGATGTCCATGCCAAAACCTTTGTGAAAATCTTAGTGCAGCGTTATCAACTATGCTTAGTTTAACGCCTACATTGTAGATGCGCAAGGGTGGACGGTGTTGCGTGATTTTGTTGGCGTCAGATTTGTATGGTCGACGAGGAACCCTTGTGCTGGCGCAATGCGCAGTTAGGCTGAAATGTCTGTGTAGTGTTGTGTTAGCCTCGAACCTCGGGACCCACCCCATCCCGTGCAGCACGGATATCGTGTTACACTGGCGCTATGGGGAAAGCCAAACAGAATGTGACTCTGGTGGTTGAGGAGGATCTGCTCCGGGCGGCACGAAAGGTCGCACTCGATCAAAGGACCAGCGTTAATCAACTGGTGCGCGAGTACCTCTCTGGGCTGGTGGAGGAGCCCGGCCGCAGGCGGCTGGCCCATGCGAGGTTGAGAAAGGCCTTCCAGACGGGTCTTATAGACACTGGTGAGCGAACGTGGAGCCGGGCCGATCTCTATGACCGGTGAGCGGGCTGTCAGTTTCGTTGACACGAATGTGGCGGTTTACGCGTTCGAGAGGAGCAGTTCGCCGAAGAAGTTGGTTGCCGAACAATTGCTCAACGAGTTGATGGATGCGGACTGCCTGCGCCTGAGCACCCAGGTGTTGCAGGAGTTGTTCGTCACGCTGACCAGAAAAGTGAGCCGAGGTTGCACCAACGAGGAGGCTCTCGCCGTACTGGATGATCTGGCCGCCTGGCCCCTGACGGTGGTGGATTATGCAGCGATCCGAGCAGCCATTCGACTGGCTGGTCAGGCGGAGCTTTCATTCTGGGATGCCCTGATTGTAGTAGCGGCGGCCCGCGCCGGCGCCAAAGTCCTGTACACCGAAGATCTGAACGACGGGCAGGAGATTCTCGGCGTACGAATTCGCAATCCGTTCGCGGCCTGACCGGAGATGACTAAGCGCGGAGAACCGGCAGAATACAATGGCGGAGGCGGCGGGAGTCGAACAGGCAGGAACGATTGATCGGCTGTAAGTTAGTGACTATAAAAGCAGAAAGAATCGCTAGAAACGCAATTTCCGCTAGTTCAACTTACGTATAACTTGCGTGGGCGGGGCGTGTTGAACGCCAACCGCCCCCACCATACTGTCAGGCCGATTATGGCGTTGTCCGTCCGGGTGATGTGACACATGCCCATACCCAGAGCGATCACGCCAGCGGTCAGTATGCGTCAGCAGTGGCCATCCTGAGAGCATCCGGGATCGCCTGAGAATCTCTCCAGTCCGCACCCACCGCCAGGCCGGCGACGGCCCCAGAGAAAAGAGTCAATGAGAAGAAACCCGAAACGGCCGGGAGTCAACCGGGCCGAATGTCTGCACAGTAGCGCGCGCGGACCTTGCGGAGCGTGCGATAGCTGGGCACCGCTTCACTTTCCCCGCGGGGGGTTCTGTGCCGCATGCTGCCCCGCGTGCTCGAGTAGCCAGACCGACAGCGGACGAAAACACGTAGCGGCAGGCGCCAGCGCGACCCGCGAGGGATTGCATGCCTGAACTGGTGCAGCCCACCGTCTGCCTGGCGTACGCCAACGGTACGCCCGCCGTCTGCCAGAAGACGCTTGCCGCGGGCCGGCGGCTCGCGATCTCCCGGAAATATGCCGACGTTTCGGCCGCGCCGATATTGCACCTCCATCGCCATGAGGACGGCTATATTGCTTTCGCCACTGAACGCGACGGCGATGATTTCCGGCCCTTGATCTCGATTAATTAGAAGGTGAAATGGTGGAAGCGGCGGGAGTTACATCTTTATTGCAAAATCGGTCACCGACCTGGCCGCAGCGACCATGGAGGCTTTCCCGACCGCCCGAGCCAGAACCCCGGTTCGCGGGCAACAGTCATGGCTTGGGCGCGCGCCTGGGGGCAGGGAGAGCGTTGGTTCTGCCCTGCTCGGCCGGCTTGATGAAGTGCACGTCGTCACGTCCGGCTAAAGTTTCCGCCGCGGACAGAGGAATCCACGCCCGGACCGACTTGTATTGCGGGAATGCCGACTCCACACGACCGCCCAGCGCGCGGATCCGCGACAGTAAGTCATTGTTAACATCTGCATCGATGTCCACATGGATGAGACCGTCCGCCGACTTTTCCAGAACGGCAGGCCGAAACGATTTAGGGAGTCCCGGAGCAATTGGCCTTCCGGCTGCCAGCCTGGCGTTGTAGAGAATCTGCGAATCTATCTTCCGCTGGGCCGGAGTTCGGTTTTGTTTTTCCCGATGGAGCGCCTGGATCTCGGCCGCGCCGGCCGCCGGAGCAGAGTCCTGCGCAAGCGCCGGCACGAGCGACGCCAACGAGAGGAAGATGAAGCCCAGCCTGTTCCGAAGGCCTTGAACGTTTTCCCTCGTCGAGAGCCTCCCTTGTAAGCTTAGCCTAAGGGCGCGGCGCCGGGTTGCAACTGCCGCAGAAGGTTCCACCGCCAAAGTTGGCGCTGCAGGTGTTCGCGAGCTGGGCGTACTCCGCGGCGCTCAGCGTGGACGACACAAACGGCTGGTTGACAGCGTTATAAGTGTTTGTGTTCCCCACCGCCTGCAGAGAGGTGAGATAAGCGACCATCCCGTTTGCCAGGCTTCCCTGGGTCCCTGCGCTGGCGGCGCAAGTGCCTCCGGGAGTTGTGGCTACCAGCTTGATCACCACCGAGGTATTAACGGCATTGTTTGTCAGGTCTTTGTTGACCCCCAAAGTAACAAGGGAATTGGGCGCAGCCTGGCAGGAGCAGCAGGAAACCATCTGGGCGCTCGGGAGCAGAGTGTAGACGCTCACGCAGATGTTTCCTCCCGCGGAGGCGCCGCTGTTGGTGATGTTGACAGGCGTTTCACCGGCCGTTGGGTTGGCGGCATAGGCGATCTGCAGCGGATTGCCGATGAAGATGGTTGCCGACGCTGCGGCGCCCGGCAGGGCTTCTGTCGATGTTACCGTCGAGGTGCTGTTGATCAAATAGCCCGAGGCGGCGCCGTCGCTGGCCACATTGATAGTGAACGTACAGGCGGCCTGAGGCAAAAGCGTGGCGCCGCTCAACAGGACGAGTGTAGTGGCCGCCGCAGCGGTGATCGTGCCGCCGCCGCAGGAACCGACTAACCCGTTGGGCGTCGAGATCACCAGCCCGGCCGGCAATGTGTCGGAGAAATGAAGCGCATCCAGCGTCACGACGTGATTCGGATTCATGAGCGTGAAAGTCAAAGTGGTTGACCCCCCCGATCCGATGCTCAACTCGCCGAATACCTTGCTCAGGTTCGGCGGCGTGGCGACGTACACCCTGGCGGTCGATGTGTTCCCGACGCCGCCGTTTGAGGAAGTCACCTGGACTGAATTGTCATAGATACCTTCGGGAGCGGTAACCGATGCGCTGACGGTACAGTTGCCCAGGGGCGCAATCGAGGCAAAGGAGAGGCTGATGGTTCCCGCACTCGCGGCCGCGGTTCCACCGATGCAGTTGGAGGTTAAACCGCTGGGACTGGCCACCACAAGGCCGCTGGGCAGCGAGTCGATGAAGGCAACCCCCAGCAGGGTAACCGTGCTGTTCGGGTTCGCGATGGAGAAGCTGACGGTGGTTGTGCCGCCGGGAATGAACTTATCGGGAGCGAATGTTTTGTTGATGGACGGAGGGGCAACGACGGTCACGCTGGCGTTCGCAGTATTGCCGTTTCCGAGGGGGGAGAAGACCGTGACAGAGTTGATTTGTACCCCGGCCACGATCCCGGTCACGTTCAGGGAGAAGTTGCAGACAGCCCCAGGGGCCAGCGTCGCGCCTGTCAGGGTTACGCTTCCCGATCCGGGCGTTGCCGCGATGGTCCCGCCACCGCAGGAGCCGGCCAGCCCGCTGGGCGACGACACGACGAGTCCGGGGGGCAGCGTATCCGTAAACCCGATGCCGGACACAGAAACGCTGTTTGCCGCCGGGTTGGTGAGGGAGAAACTCAGGGAAGTGCTGCCGAACAACGGGATGGTCGGGGCGAAGAACGTCTTCGTTATGTTTGGGGCCGCTATAACAGCCGCAACGCCGAGGTTAGCCATAACAATGCCCGAGCCGACCGTCCTGGGCAGAAAGTTCGACACATTTAGCGAAGTGCTGTACAGGATGCTCTTGATTTGCGCTGGAGTAAGAGAGGGTTTCGCCGATTTAATCAGAGCCGCAATGCCCGCTGCATGGGGCGCGGCGGCAGAGGTGCCGAAGAACGAGGGGAACTGCGGGACTCCCGTGATAACGCCGTCAGCGGCCGTGAAGTCCACTTTGGCCAGTGTGGTTCCCCCATTGGTTCCGAACAGGAAATTGCCTGGGGTAATGGCGGTTCCGGACGGAGTAAAGAATATCTTCCGAGGTCCATCCGAGCTGAAGCTCTCTGGCGGATTTGCGGTTCCCCCTGTAAATATGCCGCCACCCGCTGTGGCCACGTCGACGGCGGCCACGGTGAAACCGCTGGCGGCGGCGTTGTGACCAAATGTATTGCCTGCCGTTCCGATGCTGACCCTTCCGCGGCCCGTATCCAGGTGCAGAGCCCGGGTGGCGCCGGAAACCTTGACGATCACTATCTGGCTTCCGGCCACGATGCCCGCGGAGTCTTTAATTGACTCATAGGGGGGCTGGCTGCCACTCTGAGTGTTGTTCGAAAACGCTTCAACGGTTGTGCCCGTCGGATCCAGGATATAGAGGTCGTAGTCGTCGCTGGCCCCGCCATATGGATCGGACCATTGGATGGCGTAGTAGCCTCCTTTGGCCGTAAGGACCTCGTAGTTCGTAGCTCCAAAGCTGTGGATAATCCCTGTTCGGGGATCGGGAAACGACACGCTGGACCCGCTGGCGTTGAAGTCACCTTCCCAGGTTCCCGATTGACCGCTGTCCAGGTTGCCGGAATTGGCGGCGGAGGAGAAATACATCACGCCCGCAGCCGTTACGGTGTTCACAGCCTGGGCTACTGTGCCATCCTGAAATACCGGTTCATCTCCGTAGGTAACGTCGTCCACGATGATGTTGCATCCCGCAGCCTGCAGGGCGAGGATATTGGCCGCAAACTGCCCCTCGCCGCTATTGGCTGTGGCGTAGTAAAGCTGGGCGGCAGGAGCCATCGAATAAACGACCTCCAATAAGGCCGTGCCTTCGTCCGGGCACGTTGGAGGCGAGACCATCGGCGTACTGGGGCAGGGGCCGGGACCGTCGCCGCTCTGCCCGGCAATCACCGTGACTGCCGGGAGACGGTTAGCCGCCTGCTCGTTCGCGAGAGAGGTAACGCCGTCAGACAGAACGCCGACCTTGAGACCGGCGCCGTAGATTCCGGCCGTGTGTACGAGATCGGCTCCGTGGGCTTTAACCCCATCAGTGTCGGGGCCGGGGCCGGAGCTGGAGCCGAGGTTAGGAATGGCTCCGCCATTGGTTCCTGGTTCCACGGCATCGACCCCCGGAAGTGCGCGGGCCAGTTGAGCCAGGATATTGGCCTGGCGCGCGCTCGGCAGCGCGATGGGGTTGGTTCTGCCGTACTCGGCCGGCTTCACGAAGTGCACGTCGTCACGTTCGGCCAGAGTTTCCGCCGCGCGCAGAGGAATCCACGCCCGGACCGACTTGTATTGGGGGAATGCCGACTCCACACGACCGCCCAGCGCGCGGATCTGCGACAGTAAGTCATTGTTAACATCTGCATCGATGTCCACATGGATGAGACCGCCCGCCGATTTTTCCAGAACGGAAGGCCGGAACGATTCACGGAGCCCCGGAGCCATTGGCCTTCCAGCTGCGAGCCTGGCGTTGTAGAGAATCTGCGAATCCATCTTCCGCTGGGCCGGAGTTCGGTTTAGTTTCTCCATGAGGAGCGCCTGGATCTGGGCCGCGCCGGCCGGAGGAATGGTGTCCTGCGCAAGCGCCGGCATAAGCGACGCAAGAGCGAGGAATATGACAACCAGCTTATTCCGAAGGGATTGAACGCTTGTACTCATTGAGAACCCCCTTGTGACGGCTCCGGCCCTCGGTCGTTGCCGTCTGGCCTCTTAATGGCGCGGCGCCGGGTTGCAACTGGAGCAGAGGCCTCCACCACCAAAGTTGGCGGTGCAGACATTCGTGAGATGGGTGTACTCAGCGGCGCTCAGGCTGGACGGCACAAACGTCTGGTTAACAGCGTTATAAGTGTTCGTGTTTCCGACCACCTGCAGAGTGGTGAGATAAGCAACCAACCCGTTTGCCAGGGTTCCCTGGGTCCCTGCGCTGGCGGCGCAAGTGCCTCCGGGAGTTGTGGCTACCAACTTGATCACGACCGACGTATTAACAGCGGTATTGTTTGTCAAGTCTTTGTTGACCCCCAAAGTAACCAGGGAATCGGGCGCAACCTGGCAGGAGCAGCAGGAAACCATCTGGGCGCTCGGGAGCAGAGTGTAGACGCTCACGCAGATATTTCCCCCCGCGGAGGCGCCGCTGTTGGTGATGTTGACAGGCGATTCGCCCGCCGAGGGATTGGCCGCAACGCTCACCTGGAAAGGCACGTCGGCAGTGTTTTGAGCGAAGGCGACCATCGCGAGAACGAGGATGGCCAGCACCACGGTTCGAATGTGCATGTAACTAGAGTCCCCTCCGCCGAAGAGGATAGTACCAGCGCTCCAGGGTTGCAATGGCCCAAAGGAAGTAATCGAAGCGCCTAAAGCCTTGCGGACCAGCGATCCGAGGGCGAGGGCGCAAAGCGCCATCAAATGCAATGAACAACGTCAGAAGCAGCCCGGGCGGGTGGTATGCGGCGAGTCGGGGAATCGTCAGGATTTGGCGCAGTCTGCGCCGTCTATCCGTCTATTATGTCGCCGCCCTCTTGCTATTCCACTGTCGAGGTGATTCTGGCGTTCCAGCAGTTGTTTGACGCGAGGTCGACACCGCAGTTTTCTGCCTCGGTGGGCCGAGATCAGTCTGAGCTTTCGCGTTTACTGCTCAACCAGTTATTAATAAAGGAAATGGAGGCGGCGGGAGTCGAACCCGCGTCCGAGAAAGCCCGCCGTGAAAAGCCTACGTGCGTGTCCGATTCGAATTTGTCGGCTGCCGCAACAAGAACCGGCGAAGTGTGCGACAGCTTAGCCCGATTGTCGTCAGCCTGCGGCTACGAGCAGAAGCCCTCGGCCCAATCCTGTGAAATGACGCCCGCTGAATGGAGTACAGGACCCCCACCCGGGGCGGCCACCTAATTAATTAGGCAGCGTATGCAAACTGCTGATTATTGGCAGTTGTTGGTTTCCGATCGTTTTACGGGAGCTCGGAACCCGGCACGCCTTTCCACAACGACTCAATCCCGTCGAAACCGTTGCGCCCCCTCAACCGTTTAGATGATACCATCCCGGCCAAAGTTGCGATACCGCATCCGCACCCCGGCTGCCGACGTTTACTCCACCGGCAACAGCACCGTGTTGCTGGAAGCGCCGTTCACTACCACCGACAAATTCAGGGTCACCCCTTTGGCAATGGAGCCATCGATTGCCAGTTCGAGCGCTTCCAGACCGTTGTAGCCGGCGGCCGCGCCCGACCATACCGGCGTCACCATGGCCCCTCCCACCGAGGCCTGCAGCGCGTCCGCCAACGGGTTCAGCGGCGACTGCGGGGCGGGGAATCCGTCGGTGAACGGGTTCTTCAGCGGACCGAAGCCCGTCCCCAGAACCGTGATTGTTTCGCCGCTGCGCGCCGGACGATCGGGCGTCACCAGCGTCTTATCCGCGTGCAGAGCCAGCGCGTAGTTTCCGTTACCCGTCGCGTTCACGAGCAGGCCCGGGGCATTCCGCGCGACGTTGAACGTAGTCTGCATCGTGCTGCCATTCTCGTTCTGGATCACCAGCTCGTAAGAGCCGGGGGCGATGTCGGACGGCAGAAGAGCGTTAATCTGCGAGGGTGACACGAACATCAGCGGAAGTATGAAATCGCCGGCCGTCACGGCGACGCCGTTCAGCGTCTGCGACAGCGGATTCTTCGGCCCAATGACGAGACTGGGCGCGAGACTATTTCCAAAAATGGAGACCAGCGAACCCGGGGCCACGTCGGCCTGCGGCGTCATGCCGGCCGCATTCTGGACGAACAGACCCAGCGTGTCGTCGGCGTTCTGCAGGTTCGCCATAATGTGGCAGGGACCCTGCAAAGAGAGGTGCACGGTCGGGTTTGTCCCGGCCACATCGCCGCTCCAGAATCCGAACCGCCAGCCTGCGCCCGCTCGCGCGGTTATCGTTACCGGCGCGCCTGCCGCATAGAATCCATTGTTCGATGACGGCGTAACGATGAAGTTCGCCGCCGCGCTGGAGGGCGAGGATAGGGCCGTCAGACGGTACTGCGCCTGGAAATTCGCCTGGACCACCGCATCCGTGCTCAACGTGATCGTATGGTCTGCCCCGCCGAGATCGGACCAGCTTGCGAACTCATATACCGTATCAGGACCGGAGTTCTGAGTGGCCGGCGCGGTAATCCGGACGGTGGCGCCGAGTGCCCGCAAAATGCTGCATGGCGTGGTGCAGGTCTGGCCGTCCGCCTGGAGCGTCAACCCCGATGGAGAGCTGTTCAGCGTCAGCAGAGCCCGGGAACTGGCCACGGGATCGAAGGTGTAGTTCGCGTTCAATTGTATGCCGCCGTTGGGCGAGACCGGGACGGTGAACTGCTGCACTCGCGCACCGCCGTTCGACCAGCTCTGGAAATCCCAAACCTTGCCATTCGCGTCCCTCTGCTGCGCCGGAGCGGCCAGAGTGTGGACGCTGTTCACTGCCCAGTATCCGCCGCCGAGCTGGTTCGCGCCGTCCACGTTCAGCATCAGATCGATGGGCGACGTGGAGAGCGAGACGATCATCGCCGGCATGAAATTCGCCGTGACCACCGCGGGAGGACCGAGCTCGGGCGTCACCGAGCCGTTCACCACCGGACCGCTGAATCCGGTGAATGCCCACATGTTGTTGTTGCCGTCACGCTGGGGCGTCTTTACCACGACCGTGTGCGTGGAGCCGGGCAGAAAATCGAAGTCTCCCAGACACAGCCCGGCTATCTCGGGCGCCGGTGTTGCAAGGGTTTCGTTGTCGGCGCATGCCGATGTCCCGGTTGCGTTCGGTTCGCGTATTGTTGACGTCGGGTTGTGGTCCACTATCACGCTGAGCCCCGGGGGGTTGGTCAGGAACCGCACCCGCGCCGCCAGGGTAAACAGCGGCTGCACCACGGTAGGTCCGTTCACCGGAATAGCAGCGGAGGCGGCAGTGCTGGCAAGAAGTCCATTTACCCGCCACCCGGTGAAGAGCCAGCCCGGGAATGCCTGGGCGCTCATGGGCACGGCGGATGGAACCGGCACGAACTGAACAGTGTTGCTCCAGTAGCAGGCGCCCTGACCGATTGCCGCATTCACCACGCCAGGCGGCGCGTCTCCGGGCGCCAGCGGAGGCGGGTTCGGGGTCTGGCTGCACGAATAAGGAAACGTCGGAGTGTCGAAATATTCCAGAATCACCGGGCAATTCAGTGTGAAGTTCGCGGTAATGGTCATGGAAGCCGTCGCTACCACGGTGACTGTGTTCGAGACTTCCGTCAGCACCTGTGGAGAGGGAAGGGTGAATCCCGCGAACGTGCGGTAACACGCCGGCAGATTCACATATTGGCCGGTTACCGGGATGCTGAGGACCTCTGTAGGGCGGTCGGAAAAGCCCTGCAGCAAGTGCTCGCTTCCCACCTTCCACGTGAAGATCGCGGTGCCCGTGTACATCATGCCGTCGACGAAGAATGTGGCTCCCGCATCGCTGGCCGCGACCGTGACAAATGCATTGTTCGGCGATGCATTGCCCTGGGCCTGAACCGACGCCAAACCGGCTACCGCCAGCGCGAAGATGGCTAAACCACGCATAGACCAACGACCTCCGGACGCACGTTTGTACGCCACGTATGAGATCGTCCATTCGGAGAGGGCTCTTTAGCGGGGCGTTCACCGGCTGGAAACCCATGCAAATCCCTGATGGCTTTCCAGGGCGAAACCATATGGCCCCGGGCGCCGTTATCCTGTAGAGGACCCATGGCAACCTGTAAGGCCGTTCCCTGTTTTCCCGCCGCGCTTGCGGTCGCGGTAGTGCTGTCCACCCCTCTGCTTCGCGCATCCGACGAGCGGTTGCCCATTGGGCGTACCTCTGACGAGACTCTCGAAATCAGCGGCAATCTGCTGATGGACAAGGCCGAGATCGCCAGGGCGATCGGCATGCCAGGCGTCGATCTTGGCCCCGGGATCATAGTGGTGCGAGTGACCGTCAGGCCGCTCACTGACAAGCCCGTGAAGATCTGGCTGGATGATTTCAAACTGATTTCCGATAAAGACGGCCAGCGCTGCGCGCCTTTCCAGCCCAGCCAGCTTGCCGGGTCCGCCGTCATGGTGGTGAAGGACACGGGCGGAGGCAGCCGGGTGGGCAGGATGAGCCCCGGCCTCGGCCCCATCACGATGGGCAGGGCGCCGGGTGTAGGCAACGGCGCGGACCAGAACCAGGCCGTTGCGGAGATTAAGGACAATGCCGACGCCAAACCCAACCCTGTGCTGGCTGCTCTGCGCGAGAAGGCGCTGCCGGAGAAGACCATCGGCGAAACGGTAACGGGTCTGCTTTACTTCGAGATCGAGGGCAAAGTGAAACCGAAGAACCTGGAACTGTTTTACAAGACCGAGGCCGGAAAGCTCGGTCTGCGCTTCACGGTAGAGCATTAGACGGTCCGCTACTAAAGCAGCGCGGAAAACCGGCCGATTCCTGCTCAGATGGCTACCGGCCCGCAATATCTGCGGCAGCGTCTCGATTTTCTTATAGAATCGCCACACCCGGACGGCGGCTGGGGCTACTTCCCTCGGAAGGAAGCCTGGCTCGAACCCTCCGCGCTGGCCATGCTGGCGCTCCACGGAGTGCCGGAAGCGTCGCCTGCTGTCGAGCGCGCCTGGAACCGCATCGCGTCCTGGCAACTCGATGATGGGAGCTGGCGGCCGGGCGCCGGCGTGGCCGGTCCGGGGACATGGGTCACCTCGCTCGCCGTGCAACTTTGTGCTGTTCGCGGCTGCTTCGACCGCCGCTTCGAGCGCGGGGTGGGGTGGCTGCTGGCCAGCTCCGGCAACGAGAGCAACTGGCTGGCGCGGGCCGTGGCTGCAGTCAGGTGGGGCGAACCGGAGAACGATCTCTCGCACCATGGCTGGCCGTGGCTGAGCGGTACTTCCTCGTGGGTGGAACCGACGGCGCATGCTATTGTCGCCCTCCGGCTTTCGGCGCCCCATTACCGCGCCCCGGCTCTCGCCGAGCGAGTTCGCGATGCCGAACAACTTCTGCTCACGCGCCGCTGCCGCGATGGCGGCTGGAATTATGGCAGCCGGCGGGCTGTTGGCGTCGACCTTCCTTCGTATCCGGAAACCACCGCGCTCGCGCTCATCGGCCTGCAGGCCAGCGGGGAAGCGCAGCGGGATGCGGATCTCGCGCGTGCCCGCGAGCTGCTGAATGGAACGCGTTCTCGTCTGGCGCGTGGATGGCTGGCCATCGCGCTGCAGGTTCACGGGCAGCCCGTCGCCGCGCCGGAAGATGCGCTCACTTCCAACGACGTCATGCTCGCCGCGCTTGAAGCGCTGGCGCACCCGGCGGCCAATCACGCGCTGTTTCGAACGCCCGGGAGCGTCACTTGAAGCGCAGAGATTTTATCGGGCTCTCCGGAATAGCCGCGGGGGCGAGTTACATAGCCATACGGTCGTCGAATCGACCAGCCGCCGATATCCGCAGTGGTCCGCGAGGCAAGTCGCCCGTTGTCGTGCTGAAGGCCCGGTCTTACGCAGACGACCTGACCGCTAAAATTCTCGAGGGCGTGCGATTATGCGGCCTCGATGTGCGCGACCGCCGAGTGCTGCTCAAGCCCAATCTGGTGGAGTTCGATTCCGCCACCGCCATCAATACGGACGTGGCGATCATCGCCGCGGCGCTCGAAGCGTTCCGCGCCCTGGGAGCGCGCGAGGTGACCATTGGCGAGGGTCCCGGACACCGGCGCGATACGCTCGGTCTGGCCGAAGAGGCCCAATACCTGCACGGCATTCCGAATTTCGAGAAGACGTTCACGGATCTGAATCGTGACGACGTCGCCGCGGTGGACAACTTTGCCAGTGAACGCTTCTATTTCTCGCGCACCGTGCTGGGTGCGGACCTGATCGTGTCGCTGGCCAAGATGAAGACGCACCACTGGACCGGCGCCACGCTCTCCATGAAAAACCTGTTCGGACTGGTTCCCGGTAACGTCTATGGGTGGCCCAAGAACAAGCTGCACTATATCGGCATTCCGCGCTCCATCGCTGAATTGAATCGCACGTTTCGGAACACCTTCGCTATCGTGGACGGCATCGTGGGGATGGAGGGCAACGGGCCTATCCAGGGCACGCCGAAGCATGCCGGCGTTCTGGCGATGGGCCGCGACCTCGCCGCGGTGGACGCTACCTGCTGCCGCATCATGGGTATCGATCCCGCGAAAGTGGAGTACCTGCGCCTGGCATCGTCGCTCTGCCATGTTCTGCCGGAGGGCATCGAGCAGCGCGGAGAATCGCCCGCTGCCGTGCGCACCGATTTTGCCCTGATCCGCGAATACCGTGGTCTCAGGCTGGGATAGTGGTCACCTGCACTCCTGCTTCCCTGACATGTAGTTATTGGGATTTCCGAAGCCTGAGTTTCACACCGGGGGTACGCGATGCGATACAACCGTGGCCAGTTCTTCGGGGCGGCCGCCGTCCTTCTCATTCTTGGCGCCGAGTTCGCCTTTGCCTTCTATCTGGGACCCCAGTTGGGATGGCTGCTGGGCATCACCCTCCTTCTGGCGTTGTGCCTGTTTCCGGGGAAGTGGATGATGGGTGTGGCTGGTGACATTTTCCGGGTATTCGGCAGCCGTGGTCCAGCGGATCGCGCATGCCGTAACGAACCCTCTCGCCCTTGCGATCGACCCCTACCTCTGGGCGGTGCTGGGCATCAGCACGGCCTCGTTTGTCGGAACGCCAATCATCCTTTCCCCGAAGAAAGACGTTGCGGCCGGCGCGTCCGCAGTGGTGTCGGCTGGCAGCGCTCTGAGCGAACCGCCGGCGCAGATTCAACAGAACGCCGTCGGCAAGCTGTACGCAAATACGGCCCCGGGGGACGCTCGCTTCTCGGATCGATGTAGGCGGTGTTGCCGATCTCATCGCCCTGGAACAGAATTCAAAGCGATCGATCACACGCAGGGCGCTGGGCAGTAGCGCCTGGACGTCCACGAGTTTTCACGGACCGCGTCGGACCGGCCCACGCAAAAAGGCCGACGCACACCGATCGTCTGCCCCACGAGAAGCGAGTTACGCAGTCAGGATGCCGCTATCGCTGGCTGGCCTCGCCGGCCGCCACGCGCCGGTTGAACTGATCCGACTTGCCGCGTGGCACGCTCAGCGACTGCCACCAGGCGTGGTTGAAGTGCTTCGCGAGGAGCACAATCTGGCCGCAATGGTAGGCGTAGTGGCCCAGTTGCCGATTGATGGTCTGCATCACTGAATGGGCTTCGCCGCGGATGGTCACGGGGCGTTTCAGGTCGTCCTCGGAAAGCGGCTCCAGCGCGCGGAACACGCATGCCCAGCCCTCTTCCCACAGCGCGAGTACGGCTTCGCGCTCCGGTGGCGCATCGACAAATTCGGAGTCGCGGTTGCGGTCCGGCTTTTCTCCGTCGGTGGTCAGAAAGTCGGTCCAGCGCGAGTGCATGTTCCCGGCCATGTGCTTGACGATGACGGCGATCGAGTTCATCTCGTCGTCGAGTACGGCGAAGAGCTGTTCGTCCGTCACCTGGGCCATGGCTCGTTCGGCGAGCGTTTTGTAATAGCGAAACAGGGTGAGAGAGTCTTCCAGATACGAGGTTGTGAACTTCAGCGCCATGCAATTATTTTTGCCCCTTTGCCGCGCTGCCGGCAAGGCCCGTCGGATGGGGAGCGCCTGAACTCAATTTAACGGCGCGATCGCCATCATCGTCGATTCCATCACTCAGGACGGTAAGAAGGTCAATTTCGCGATGGCCGGCCTGAACGCGTCGTTCGCGGGCGAGCTCACCTCCGATGGCAACGCGATTGAGAGCATGTTCGAACAGGCAGGCGCGGGACCGGCGCCGGCGACCTCAACCGCCCGCAGAAACCGAAGCCGCAGAATCCGTACCGTGCGGAAGAAATCATGCTCGACGAAACGAAGGCCGGCGTGAAGCTCGGCGGGACGCTGCGCTGTCGTCCGGCGCTCCTGATGATACGATCCGGGCGGAGAACGATGTGCGAGACTTTCTCCCCAAAATGCCCTGGCCGTTATCGCGGGACGGATCGGCCGCCACGCGAAGCGACGTTCACTCGACGAAGATGACGCCGAAGTGATAGTCGGTGACCTCACCGTCCTCCATTACCAGGAAGTTCGATGTGATGAATCCGGAAGCGCCCTCGAATTGTCCTGTGCCGCCGTCCACCTTCCACGTGACCGCGCCGGCGGAGTATTTCGGATCGGCGCTCGGCCCAAGAATGCCGTGGCCGACGGTGCTGAAGCGGAGCATGTGCTCATCCTCGCCGAAACTGATGGTCCCGGTCTCGGTGAAGGCATTCGCGTCCGTTAGCTGCACCTCCGATTCGAAATACGCCAGACCACCCTCGGCCGGATGAAATTTGCTCTCGATGCCGTCGGTTCCAACCACGGATTCCATGGAGCAGCTGGTGGCGCTGGTGGTGGCCTTCATCTTTTTGTCTCCCGCGGGCGCCGCCGTACCCTTGAATTGCATGCTGTAGATGACGTGCTTCATCGACAGCATGATAGCGCGGTGGGACAGCACGCGAGAACGGAGCCGGTATTGCTAACCTTGAGGAGGAGCCATGCCGAACATCAACGAAGTCCTCTCGTCCGCCGCGGCCATCGCCAAAGGCATGAGCGTCACCTTCCGTGAGATGCTGAACCCCACCATCACGGACCTCTATCCCGACGCTCCGCCGAATTTCCAGGAGCGGTATCGCGGAGTGCACGTGCTGCAGCGCGATGAGAACGGGCTGGAAAAATGCGTGGCCTGCTTCCTGTGCGCGGCGGCATGTCCGGCCGACTGCATCTATATCGAGGCGGCGGAGAACACCGAGACGGCCCGCATCAGCGGCGGCGAGCGGTACGCGAAGGTGTACAACATCGATTACAACCGCTGCATTTTCTGCGGTTACTGTGTGGAGGCCTGCCCCACCGACGCCATCACGCACGGCCACGGTTTCGAGATCGCGAGCTATAACACGGCCACCCTGGTCTATCGCAAGGAGCAGATGCTCGCTCCCATTCCTCCCGGCGCAAAGTATCCGCTGAAGCCGGGTGAGGAACAGATGCCGAACGCTCCCGCGGGGCACTAGCAGCCCTGGACGGCAGGCCACAAACAACGATGGCCTGCCCCACGCCGGATCACACGAACGCGCGTTGATACTGCACCGGCACGCGCGCCGTGGCTCCCAGCTCCTGCGCAGCGTGGAACGCCCAGTACGGATTCCGAAGCATCTCGCGCGCCAGCAGCACGATGTCGGCCACCTCGGTGCGCACCATCGACTCGGCCTGATGCGCGTCGGTGATCAAGCCGACAGCGCCCGTGAGGATTCCCGCCTGGCGCCGGATCTGTTCCGCGAAGGGCGCCTGATAACCGGGCTCGACCGGGATCTTCGCGCCGAGGACATTACCGCCCGACGAGCAGTCGATCAGATCCACGCCGATCGGCTGCAGGCGCCGGGCGAGCTCGACGCTGTCGTCCACGGTCCAGCCTCGGTCCACCCAGTCCGTACAGGACAGCCGCGTAAACAGAGGCAGTTCCGCCGGCCACACGGCGCGGACGGCGGCAGCAACTTCAATCAGAAAGCGGATGCGATGGTCGAATGGCCCGCCATATTCGTCCGTCCGCTGATTCGACAGCGGCGAGAGGAACTCACTGATGAGATAGCCGTGCGCGCCGTGTAACTCGATGAGGCGGAATCCCGCGGCGAGAGCGCGCTTTGCGGCCGCGGCGAACGCTTCCACAATGTCCGCGATCTCCGGTTTCGTGAGCTCATGCGGAACGCCATCGGCGGGCCGGAACGGAAGCGGGCTGGGCGCCACGGTCCGCCATCCACCTTCCGCTCCGGTGAGGAATCGGCCGCCATCCCACGGGCTCGCCGTGCTCGCCTTGCGCCCGGCGTGGGCAAGCTGCACGCCGGCCACCGCGCCTTGCTCGTGAATGAATCGTGCGATGCGCTGGAGGTTCGGGATGTGCTCATCCTTCCAGAGGCCGAGGTCGGAAGCCGTGATGCGCCCACGCGCTTCCACTGCCGTCGCCTCGGCGATGACGATTCCGGCGCCGCCAACGGCCCGGCTGCCCAGATGCACCAGATGCCAGTCGGACGCGAAGCCGTCCACGCTCGAATACTGGCACATGGGGGAAACAGCGATGCGGTTCCGCAGCGTGACGCCGCGAACGGTCAGCGGCGTGAAAAGGGCCGCGGAGTTTGTGCTCACAGCCGATGAGATGCAGCAAAGGGGCGCTTTGCGTCAGGCGTGGCTGACTGCAATCTCGCCGAGAATCCGCTTCACCTCTTCGGGCGGATTTGGCGCGCGCGTCACCTGCCGGCCAATCACCAGGTAATTCGCTCCAGCCCGGATGGCTTCGGCGGGCGTGGCCACCCGCTTCTGATCTCCCGTGTCGGCAGAGTGCGAGCGGACGCCGGGCGTGATCAGCAGCTTGTCCGGTCCGGCGTTGGATCGGACGCGCGCGGCCTCGAGCGGCGAACAGATGAACCCGTCCATCCCGGCGGCCACGGCGTTCTTCACGCGGAGATCCACCAGATCGGAGATGGTGCACGAGTAGCCGAGATCGGCCAGATCGGCCTGGTCGAAGCTGGTGAGCACGGTGACGGCGAGAAGCTTCATGCCCGACTCCCCGCGGCCGGCGATGGCCGCCTTCATGATGGCACTGCTGCCATGAACCGTCAGAAATCGCACCCCGCTGTCACCCAGACGCGCCACCGCGCGTTTCACCGTCTCGCCTATGTCGTACAGCTTCAGGTCGAGAAAGACGTCTTTGCCGCGGCGGATCAGTTCGTGCACGAAACTCATCCCTTCGGCGGCGTACAATTCCATACCGACTTTGTAAAACGTCACCTCGCTGCCGAGCTCTTCCACCAGCATGCGCGCCTGCGAGGCGGACTCGAAATCGAGCGCGATGATCAGAGGATTTCCATTCAAAGAAGGTGTAATGGCCTTGCTCCTTTGGGAACGACCGTGCCGATGCGTACCGCGGCCGGGAAAGCCTGCGCGAACCCGGGGGCATCGCGCTCGGCTATGGAGATGAGCAGACCGCCCGACGTCTGCGGGTCGAGCAGGAGGTCCGCGTTCGAGAGTTCGCCTTCCACGCAGGGCGAGACGAACTCGCGGTTGTTGTTGAGGCCGCCGGGAATGGCGCCGGCGCGCACATATTCTTCCGCGCCGGGCAGGAGCGGCGCGGCGGCACGTTCGATCTCCAGCGTGACGTTGCTGGCGAGCGCCATTTCGCGCGCGTGCCCGAGCAGGCCGAAGCCGGTGACGTCGGTGCAGGCGCGCACATCAAAACGCAGCATGACTTCGCAGGCCTGCTTGTTCAGCGTGAGCATCGATTCGACGGATGCGGCCACGTGTTCCTCGCGCGCGATGCCGCGCTTCAGAGCAGTGGCGATGACGCCCGTGCCGAGTCGCTTCGTTAACAGGAGCGCATCGCCCGGGACAGCGCCGGCATTGGTGAGGATGCGGTCCGGGGCAACGGTTCCTGTGACTGCGTAGCCGAACTTCACTTCGTCGTCGTTCACGCTGTGGCCGCCCAGCACGACGCAGCCGGCCTCCTGCATTTTGTCAACGCCGCCACGCAGAATCGCGGTCAGCTCGTCGATATCGCCGCTGACTGGCCAGCAAAGAATGGAAAGCGCGGTCATGGGCCGGCCGCCCATCGCGTAGACGTCGCTGAGCGAATTGGCCGCCGCGATTGCGCCGAAGGCGTACGGATCGTCGACAATGGGCGTGAAGAAATCGACGGTCTGCACGAGGGCACACTCCGGCGTGAGCCTGTACACGCCGGCATCGTCCGACGTCTCAAAGCTGACCAGCACGTTTTCGTTCTTCTGGCGCGGCATGCGCGCCAGTACCTGGTCCAAAACCTTTGGACTGAGCTTCGACGCTCAACCCGCGGCTTTGGCCCGGGCGGTTAACCTGTCGGGCATCGTTATCAGTCTAGCGTGTGAGCGCGGCGGAGCTGATGAACGCTCTGGGGCCAGGGCCCGTTGGCCACCCGGATGCCGGGCTACAGAACGAGCGGACGCGGCCCGAGGTCTCTGACCCGCAGCTCCAGGCGATCGGGCCCGCCGCTGGCGCTTGCCGCGGGATAGCAGGGGACATCGCGCGTGCGGGCAGCGGAGGAGAACAGCGCCACCGTAGCCGACATCTCCGTGCTGTTTGCCGCGAGAGGGGCCGCTGCGCCTGGCAATCGGCGACATAGTTGCCGGCCCCGTGATCTCCAGGGGGGCATCCCGTGGAGGCTCCATGCCCTCCTCGGTTCCGACGTCAGGATGAGAAAGATGGGAACGTTCTCGCCGCCTAAGAGATCACGAGGAGAACCTGGTTCGCATAATGGGCGTGACGCATCCCATTCCAAGGCCAGATAACATCGATCAGCACGGTTTCTGCCCTTCCCGGCAAGCGTTTTAACCAGCGCGGATATGGCGGATATTACAACTAAAACTGCAGTTCATATCCGGCGAGTCACTCACACTCACCTCCTCAACGGCGAGTCGGTCATGCTGCCGCTCGTATGTGTATCACGCCGTGGGCGGCTCGCCGCCGGTGTCGCCGATGCCTTCCATCCGACGCACATGCTGCAGTGTGCGCATCTCGTCGATGATGCGCTCGAAGAGTCGCTTTACCGCATCGGGGGGAAGAGGCCCGGCGTTGTGCCCGAGCACATTGCCGAATACCTGATCTTCGCGCCTCGGCTCATAGACGGGCATGGCCAGCGAGTTCTTTACGTGGCCGATCTTCTCCACGATGGCCGTGCGCTCGTTGAGCAACGCCAGGATTTTCACGTCGAGCTGGTCGATTTCACGGCGATACTCCTCCAGAAGCTCGAGGCCTGTCCTGTTCATTTTTCTTTCGATGGTAGCGCTGAAGAGAGTCTGCGAGTGAAGGCCTCCAGCGCCGGGGCGGGATCGGCTGCGTTTCGCTCGATAGTGTGAACGAGCGCGCTTCCCACCACCACGGCATCCGCAAGCCCGGCAACGGCCGCCACCTGTTCCGGCTGCGAAATGCCGAACCCCACCGCGACGGGCAGCGGGGTGACGGCGCGCACGGCGCTCACCAGCGGTCCAACGCAGGCCGAGAGCGACTCCTGTTCTCCGGTGACCCCGGTGCGCGAAACCAGGTACACAAAGCCGGTGGAATACTTCGCCACGAGTTCGAGCCTCCGCGGCGTGCTGGTGGGCGCCGCCAGGAACACGGTGTCGAGCCCGCATGCGCGCAGTGGGGCGACATAAGGTTCAGCTTCCTCCACGCTCAGGTCGATGAGCAGGCAGCCGTCGATACCCGACGCCGCCGCATCACGCGCCAGCGCTGCCATGCCATGGCGCAGCAGCGGGTTGAGGTAAGTGAACAGCAGCAGCGGAATCTCGGAGCGCTCGCGAATGCGCGCGGCGATGTCGAGCACGCCGCGCAGGGTCGTGCCTGCCCGCAAAGCGCGATCGGCGGCGCGCTGGATCACCGGGCCGTCGGCGATGGGATCGGAGAAGGGCACTCCCAGCTCGATCAGGTCGCAGCCGCCCCGCTCCATGGCAGCCACCAGCTCCGGTGTCGCGTCGGGGCAAGGGTCGCCGGCCGTGAGATAGCCGATCAGCCCGGCGCGGCCTTCGTTGTGAAGCCGCTCAAACAGCCGGCTGATGCGCGTCTGGTTCATCGAGTTCCCTGAGATGCTCGCGGTAGATATCGGTGTCCTTGTCGCCCCGGCCGGAGAGATTCACTATGCAGACCTGCCCTTTGGCGGACGGAGCGCGGCGGACGAGCTCGGCGAAAGCGTGCGAAGATTCGAGCGCCGGAATGATGCCCTCGGTGTGGGCGAGCAGTCGTGCGGCGGCCAGCGCCTGGTCATCGGTGACGGACGTGTATTCGGCCCTGCCGCGGTCGTGCAGCAAGGCGTGCTCCGGACCGACCAGCGCATAATCGAGGCCGGCCGATATGGAATGCGTGAGCGCCACCTGGCCGTTCGCGTCCTGCAGCAGCCAGCTATAGGCGCCCTGCAGCACGCCTGGCGAGCCTCCGGAGAACCGCGCGGCGTGCTCGCCCAGACGGCCGCTCCTCCCGCCGGCTTCGACGCCGATCAGCTCTACGCCCTGGTCGTCGAGAAATGGATGGAAGATGCCGATAGCGTTACTGCCCCCGCCAACGCACGCGATGATCGTGTCCGGAAGACGGCCTTCGCGTTCGAGAATCTGGCGGCGCGCCTCGATGCCGATCACCCGGTGAAAATCGCGGACCATCAGCGGATAAGGGTGGGCCCCGAGGGCCGAACCGAGCAGGTAGTGCGTGTTGCCGACATTGGTCACCCAGTCGCGCATGGCTTCGCTGACGGCGTCTTTCAGCGTGCGGCTGCCGGAGGAGACGCCCACCACTTTGGCGCCGAGCAGACGCATGCGAAAGACGTTCAGGCGCTGGCGGCGCATGTCCTCGTCGCCCATGTAGACCGTGCAGTCGAGTCCAAAGAGCGCACAGACGCTGGCCGTGGCCACTCCATGCTGACCCGCTCCGGTTTCGGCGACGATGCGCGACTTGCCCATGCGCCGGGCAAGCAGGATCTGGCCAAGGCAGTTGTTGATCTTGTGCGCGCCGGTGTGCAGCAGGTCCTCGCGCTTGATATAGATCTTCGGGCCGGCGAGCGCCTCGGTCAACCGTTGCGCATAGTAGAGGGGCGTGGGCCGGCCGGCGTAATCGCGGAGGAGATAGTCCAGCTCGTTCTGGAACGACGGATCGGCGCGCGCTTCGAGGTAAGCTTTCTCGAGTTCTTCGAGCGGCGCCATGAGCACTTCGGGGACGAACCGCCCGCCGTATGGCCCAAAGTGCCCGGTTGCATCGGGCTGCGCAGGCATCATACCGACGCCGCCAGCGCGGAATGAATGAAGGCAAGCATCTTGTTACGGTCTTTCCGTCCCGGTGACGATTCCAGCCGCGAACAGGCGTCGACGCCCCACGGGTTGGCAACATGGATCGCTTCGGCGACGTTCGTGGCGTCAAGGCCGCCGGCGATGATGACGCGCCGGTCTTTTTGACGGGCCAGTTCCCACGGGAAAACGCGCCCGGTGCCGCCGAAAAGACCGGGAACCCCGGTGTCGAGCAGCACCGCTTCCGCGCCATCGGGTGCCGGCAGATCTTCGTTATGACCGGCCATCCTCCAGAACCGCAGCCCCGCGGGTGCAGTGGAGCCGCGCAGTTGTACGACGTCCAGCGGAACCTGTGCTGCGATGGAAGCGATTCGCTTCGCTGGCTCGTTGACGAACACCCCGACCTTCAGCAAGCCGCCGGGCAGATTCGCGGCGATCTGCGCCGCGCGGTCCGGCGAGATGTATCTAGGACTCGCCTGGTAGAAGATAAATCCGAGCGCCGTCGCGCCCGCTTCGGCGGCGGCCAGGGCGTCGTCGAGACACGTAATGCCGCAGATTTTGACCATCATTGGCGCATGGCCTCGGTCGGCAGTTGTCGCGCACGCTTGAGCGTGCCGTTGTGGGCTTCAGCCCACGGTCCGAGCAGCGCGAGCTGAAGCTCGCACCAGCACGCTAAAGCGGACTGCGAAACCGTAGGGGATGAAAGTACATTTTCAGGGAAGCCCGCGAAGCTTCGGCTCCGTGGGGCAGACGATCGGTTTATGTCGTCTGCCTGTTCGAGTGCCCGCGCGTGGCAGACGACAAAACCCGATCGTCTGCCCCACGGGGAGGCTACATTTTCAAGGGAGCGGTTGCACGGCGCCGGGAATACTTCGCGGGCTCTCATTGGCGCATGGCCTCGAGTGCGGCGGAGGGGTCGGGCGCGGTCATCAGCCCCTCGCCGACCAGAAAAGCATGATAGCCGGCGGCGCGCAGCAAACGCACATCGGACGCGCTTCGGATGCCGCTCTCGGCAATCCGCATGACGCCCGGTGGCATCCGTTCAGCCAGCTCGAGAGATGTTTCCAGACGGACCTCGAACGTGCGCAGATCGCGATTGTTGACCCCGATAAGATCCGCTCCCGACGCAGCCGCGCGGCGAAGCTCCTCGACATCGTGCACTTCCACCAGAGCCGCCATCGCGTACTGCGACGCCAGCTCGCGATAATCTCGCAGCTCGCTTTCCGTCAACGCCGCCACGATGAGCAGAATGGCGTCTGCTCCGTGCGCGGCCGCCTCCACCACCTGAGACGGGTCGATGATGAAATCCTTGCGCAGGACAGGGATGCGCACGGCATTTCGAGCCGCCGCGAGATCCGCCAGGCCGCCCTGGAAGTAACGGGCGTCGGTCAGGACGGACAGGGCAGCCGCGCCCCCGGCCTCGTACTGGCGGGCGATGCGGGGCGGGTCGAAATTCGCAGCGATCAGGCCGCGGCTGGGGGACGCCTTCTTGATCTCGGCGATGATGGCGGGCTGGGCCGCTGTGAGCGCCGCGCGAAAGTCTCGTCGCACCGTTTTGGAGTCCTCCGCCAGACGTTCGCAACCATCGCGATCCACTGTGGACAGCTCGGCTTTTTTGTGACCGATAATCTCGGCGAGAATGTCCGGAACAACGCGCGGCATGGCGGGTAAAACACTATGGTCGCACGTGGTCCCGAATCAGCGCCATCATGCGCTCATAATGCGAGCCTTTCCAGAACACCCGCCCACATCCGCCGCACTCGCGGAACTCGCTGTGATGCTCGGCGGCGTGCGGCGGAACCTTGTCGCGAATGGCCTCGTCGCCGGCCGCGTGAAGCTCGCCATTGCACACCAGACAGCGCGTGAACGGTTGCGCGGCGTCGACGAGGCGATAGCGGCGGACCACTTGAGCGAGCTGCGCGTGCGGATCGGTAGAGCGGATGCAGCAGCCGCGCCGGACCTCATTGCGCATCAGCAGATGGCGGTCGCGCGTGACCAGGATGCGCTCCTCTGCGGCAGCCGCGCGGGCCAGTTCGGGATCGGTGGCCGCGTTATTCCAGAGCGCGTCGAAGCCCAGCATGCGCAGGTAGGCGGCGAGCCTGCCGAGGTGCACATCCAGAATGAAGCGAAGGGGGCCGTCGCCGTTCACCAGCCCGGCCACGGCATGCTCGGTTAAAATCTCCAGCGATTCGAAATGCGGGTAAACAGCAATGCGGTCGCCGGCCTCTACCCGCCTTGCCATATCCACGGGCTCGCCGTTCAGCGTCACCAACTCCACTTCGGTGTGTGGGACGCCAAAAGATTCAATAAGATCCTTGACCGGGGTCGGCGCGAAAAAGCGTCGGAGCAGCGTCCGGCCGCGACGATCCGGCGGGAGTAAATCGTTCAGGCTTCCGTAGAACCGGAAGGAAGCGCTGTTCACGCTTCAGCTGCGGCCGGGGCTCGTGCCCGTGATTACCTGCGCGTGCCTGTTGTAGTGGGCCACCGACTTGCGATGACGGCGGTGATGATGGCGATGCTGTTTCCTGGCCACATCCACGTACTGCACCTTCGTGCCCGGCATCATGACGGCAGGCTCGAATCGAACCGGGGCCTGGGCGAAACCGGGAGCGGCCACGCGCAGCAGCGCGGCGGCGGCGAGAACCTTGACGATATTCATTTGCTCACCTCTCTGTTCGATTGCTTACTCTATGGCTTCGGGGCATACAGTAAGCCAGGTACTACGACAATCGCTTTGCATCATAGCTTAAGTGACACCAGACACGCCACTTATTTAGCGTGCTTTTTCAGTGGGATGGATCTATACTTCCCGTAGGATAAGGCGTTTTGTGTAAGCTCAATATCGTATTGAGCCATTGGTCTTATTGGCAGCAGGAGGTTCTCAATGTTCGACAGCCTCGACGAGCAAATGAAGCTGGACGACAAAAAGGCGAGCAGCTCCCGGCAGAAACTCATTATCTGGGGCGCCACCGGCATTGGCGCGATCATCGTCTTCGGCGGATTGTACCTGGCGATGCACCTGCTCCAGGGTTAGTTCAGGGCCACCGAAACGGTTCGCGAAGAGTCGATTTGCCGCATTACCCATCTCACCCGCGTGATGTATTCCGGATGCGGGTTGTAGGTATATAGAATCTGGTCCACATCCTTGTGTCGGTAAAGCATGGATGTGGCAAGGCGAGACGCTACGTGGTGAATGCCTGCGCGCACGGACGAGAATCTCTGGTTTCCTGAATTCCACCCTAGTACGTTGTTGTTTTTATAAGCCTTTCCCCCTCCGGACTCGACCATGGAAATGCTGGGCAACAACCGCCAATCGAGGTCATAACGGTCCGCCGCCTCCAGAAAGTCGGCGGATGCGGCGCGAAGTGGGCAATTCTGCTGATCGAAGAACCGTTGCAGTTTCAGGAGCCGCTCATCTGTATGGGGTGTGTGCACGGGTCCAGGGTGGTTATCGATCGCGACCACGATCGGCGCACCCAGAAGTCCAGCCATAACGACCATATTTCTGGCAACACTCATCCTCTATCGTTCTCCTCACAATTTTGGTTTTCAGGCTTACCGTCTGCGGCCCGAGCTATGGGGTCTCTGCCCCAGGAGCGCCGCGCGGTTCTTAATGGTTATCTCGCCCGAAGCCGGTCAGCAAATCCGCAAGTGGATGCGGGCGCTTCAAGCAACTGGCCCGATTGCGTCTGCCGGAGGGCGCGCGTGCCTGTCAGCGTGGACTTAATACATGAAGGCAATTATACCAGCAAGGGAGGGTGTCAAGTTCGAAGTCGGCGCCGATATGTTGGGTGAATTACATAATGAAAAAGCCCGCCCCTTGCGAGGCGGGCATGATTGTTGCGAGTTGAAGCGGCTGCTTAGTAGTCCATGTCCGGACCGCCGTGGCCGCCGGGCATCGGAGCCGCCGACTTCTTCTCCGGAATCTCCGCGATCATCGCTTCGGTGGTCAGCATCAGCGCGGCGATCGACGACGCGTTCTGCAGCGCCGAGCGGGTCACCTTGGTCGGGTCGATGACGCCGGCCTTCACCAGGTCCTCGTACTGCAGGGTCTGGGCGTTGAAGCCGAACGTCGGGGTGGTATTGGCGCGGACCTTCTCGATCACGATGGCGCCTTCGTAGCCGGCATTGCCGACAATCTGACGAACCGGCTCTTCGCAGGCGCGCCGGATGATGTCCACGCCGATCTGCTCGTCGGCTTCCACCTTCAGGGTCTTCAGCGCTTCGGCTGCGCGCAGCAGGGCCACGCCGCCGCCCGGAACGATGCCTTCCTCAACCGCCGCGCGAGTGGCATGCAGAGCATCCTCCACGCGGGCCTTCTTCTCCTTCATCTCGGTCTCGGTGGCCGCGCCAACCCGAATCACCGCGACGCCGCCGGCCAGCTTCGCCAGCCGCTCCTGCAGCTTCTCGCGGTCGTAATCGGAGGTGGTCTCCTCGATCTGCGCGCGCAGCTGCTTGATGCGGCCCTGGATCGCGCTCTCCTTGCCGGCGCCTTCAATGATGGTGGTGTTGTCCTTGTCCACCACGACGCGCTTGGCTCGGCCGAGGTCGTCCAGGCGAACGCCTTCCAGCTTGATGCCGGTCTCTTCCATGATGGCCTTGCCGCCGGTCAGGATGGAGATGTCCTCCAGCATGGCCTTGCGGCGGTCGCCGAAGCCGGGCGCCTTCACCGCGCAGGCATTGAGGGTGCCGCGCAGCTTGTTCACCACGAGGGTGGCGAGCGCCTCGCCCTCAACCTCTTCCGCGATCACCAGCAGCGGCTTGCCCGAACGGGCGATCTGCTCCAGCACCGGCAGCAGGTCCTTCATGTTGCTGATCTTCTTCTCGTGGATCAGGATGTACGGATCCTCGAGCGCGCACTCCATGCGGTCCGGGTCGCTGATGAAATAGGGCGACAGGTAGCCGCGATCGAACTGCATGCCTTCCACGGTCTGCAGCTCGGTGTGCATGGTCTTCGACTCTTCGACGGTGATGACGCCGTCCTTGCCCACCTTCTGCATCGCTTCGGCGATGGTGTTGCCGATGGTGGCGTCGCCGTTAGCCGAAATCGTTCCCACCTGGGCGATCTTCTCGTTGTTCTCCACCGGCTGGGACTGCTTCTTCACTTCGTCGACAACCACCTCGACGGCGCGTTCGATGCCGCGCTTCAGGGCCATCGGATTCGCGCCCGCGGCGACGCTCTTCACGCCTTCGCGGAAGATGGCCTGGGCCAGAATGGTGGCGGTGGTGGTGCCGTCGCCGGCGATGTCGCTGGTCTTCGATGCAACTTCGCGCACCATCTGCGCGCCCATGTTCTCGAGCGGATCCTTGAGCTCGATTTCCTTGGCTACCGTCACGCCGTCCTTGGTGATGGTGGGGCCGCCGAACTTCTTCTCGAGGACGACGTTGCGTCCCTTCGGACCGAGCGTCACCTTTACCGCATCGGCAAGCTGATTGACGCCGCGCAGGATCGCCTGGCGGGAATTCTCGCTGTAAACAATCTGTTTTGCTGCCATGAAAACTCTTCTCCTTATCGTGAAACTTTGCGGCTCACGCGCTGTTACGCGACCTTCGCCGGCTTCGCTGCGTTCTCCAGAATGCCGAGAACCTCGTCTTCACGCATGATGAGGTACTCTTCGCCATCCATCTTGATATCGCTGCCCGAGTACTTTCCGAACAGAATGCGGTCACCCGGCTTCAGGTCGAGCGGAACAACCTTGCCGTCGTCCAGGCGCTTGCCCTTGCCGACGGCAACCACTTCGCCTTCCTGCGGCTTCTCTTTGGCGCTGTCCGGAATATACAGGCCTCCCTGCATGTTTTCCTTTTGCTCAATACGCTTCACCACAATGCGGTCGTAGAGCGGTCGAATATTCATAACGTTCTAACCTCCAATTCGGATCTGAACTGAACCTCTGCTATTACGGGGCCGAGCTTCCGGCTGACACGTGAAGCTCAGTTCATTTATTAGCACACTCAGGGTAGGAGTGACAACATGTTTCGTTAAGCCACTGATTCTGCGGGCCGATCTCGGTCAGGCAAACAGGTCGCCAGTCGGCGAGGGTGCGCCCACAATAAATGTCCTGACGCGGCTTCGTGCTGGCCGATATGGACGTTGAGGAAACTACCCCCAATGATCAGCTCTATATCGAATGCGGCGCCGACCCAGCTGGCGGCCCCGGCCGCGAAAACATCGGCCCCGAAAACGACGCCGTCGAAACCGCAGTCCGGCGGCGGGGACACGGTTCAGTTGAGCAGCGCCGCCCAGGCGATGCTGGCCGCGATTCAGGAAAGCCAGGAGACGCCCACCCAGACGGCCCAGGAGGCCAACAGCGGCGATCTGCAGGCTCAGAGGTTACTAGCACGAGAGGCCGCCGAAAAACCGTAACCAGCCAGCGCGTTTTTCAGATCTCAGACGGAAGCGCCGGTGATCGCCGCGGAGACCGCAGACACTACAATGGAAGCAGATGCGGCGAATCGGCCCGCTCGTACTCATTCTCATCTGCGCGCTCCTCGGCGTTGTGGCCAGCACATATTTTCGGCGTGTGCGGCTGCAGGACAAGGCCGCCCCGCGGGTGCCGCAAATGCTGCCACCCAACACAGCGTCCACGGCGCAGGATTGGGTCTATCGCCAGAGCAACGGCAACGGCACGCAGGTGGAAGTGCATGCGAAGGACTACCGGCTGCTCGACCAGCAGGATAAGCTCGAGCTGATCGGGCTGGAACTGCACCTGTTCAATAAAGACCACACGGCGTACAACAAGGTGCTTGCCGCAAAGGCGGAGTTCGACAACAAAACGGGCATCCTCTTCTCCGACGGCGATGTCTCCATCACGCTGAATCTACCCGTATCCGGGGAGCCCAAGGACCGGCCAACGGTGGTGGAATCCTCAGGCATGTACTTTGAAAGCAAGACAGGCAAGGTGTATACCGATCGGGCGGCGAAGTTTCAGTTCGCGCTCGGCGACGGCACGGCCGTGGGCGCGATGTACGATCCGCAGGCGCACGAGCTAACCATGAAGTCGCAGGCGCAGCTTTTGTGGCGCGGGCGCGACCCGAAAAGCGTTCCCATGAAGATCGAAGCTGGAAGCGTCGTTTACAAGGAGGGCGAGTCAAAGGTCTATCTGTCGCCCTGGTCGAAGCTGACCCGGGACACGTTGACCATGGACGGCGGCTCGGCGGTGGCAAGCATTCAGGATGGGCGGCTGACGCTGGTGGAGGCGCAGAACGCGAAGGGAGTGGACAACCAGCCCGAGCGCAAACTCGAGTACTCCGCCGGCAAACTCACCATCAACTTCGATGACGACGGCGTCGTGAATCACATGCACGGGGAAGGGAACGCGCAGCTCACCTCGTCCGCAAAGAGCGGCATTACGCATGTGTCCACCGACCGCGTGGACCTGGTCTACGGGGTGGACGGCAAAGTGAGTACGCTGCAGGCGGCCACAGCGAACGGCCACAGCGTGGTGGAGTCCACGCCCGCCGCGCCCCCCGGCGGAGTCCCCGCGGAAAAGCGCGTGTTGAAGAGCGATTCACTGACGGCGCACATGCTTCCGGGAGGCCAGGAGATCGACTCCATCGAGACGACCGGCCCCGGAAGCATCGAGTTCATTCCCGCCGTGGCGACGCAATCGCATCGCGTTCTGACGGGCGACCGCATGTTCATCCGCTATGGGGCGACGAACCAGATCCAGAGCTTCGAATCCACCAACGTCAGCACCCGAACCGACCGGCCGCGACAGCCCGGCATGAAGCAGGCACCCGCTCCGGCGCTTACCTGGAGCCGCGAGCTAAAGGCCGAGTTCGACCCGAAGACGGCGCAGTTGACGCGGCTCGACCAGACGAAGGATTTCCGTTACGAAGAAGGGGACCGCCGCGCCCGCGCCGACCGCGCGCTCCTCGATCAGGCGAAAAACATTATTACGCTCACCGGCTCCGCGCGGGTGTGGGACGCGACGGGAACCACCACCGGCAACACCATCGTGCTGAACCAGGCTACCGGTGACTTTACGGCGGACGGCAACGTCAATTCAACGCGTATGCCCGACCAGAACGCCGACAACGGCATGCTATCCCACGACGAGCCGCTGCACGCCAGGGCGAAGAGGATGTCCATCGGCGACAGCAACATGAAGGTCCACTATGAAGGCGACGTGGTGTTGTGGCAGGGCGCCAACCGGCTGCAGGCCGACGTGGTGGACATCGATCGCGATGCCGGCATCCTGAAAGCGCATGGCAAGGTGATCAGCCAGCTTGTGGATAAGAAGGACGAGACCGCGGCGCACTCCGCTGCCAAAGGCGCCATCTTCACCATCGTGCACGCGCCTGACCTTGTCTATACGGACGATACGCACCTGGCGCTTTACAGCGGTGGCGCAAAGCTGGAACGTCCAGACCTGAGCGTAAAAGCGCACGAGATTCGCGCGTTCCTGCGGGAACAGCAGGATGACAAATCGAAGCCGGCGGCGGGCCCTCCGGTCCGCAAGGCCGCGGTGACGACAGCAGCGTTGGACGGGACCACGAAGAAGAAGGCCGAGAACTCGTCGCTCGATCACGCGGTGGCGGACGGCAACGTGGAGATCGTCTCCAGCCAGGCGGGCCGAACCCGCGTCGGAACGTCGGAACACGCCGAGTATTTCACCGATGACGGCCGCGCCGTCCTGACGGAAGGCAAGCCGAAGCTGGTGGACAGCCTGAAGGGAACCACCACCGGCCGTCAATTGACCTGGTATTCCCAGGATGGTAGGCTTCTGGTGAACGGGGTTGCAACCCAGCCTGCCAGCAGCCTCGTCCTTAAGAAGACGGCGTCGAAATGACCCTTGAAACAGCAGAGCTTTCCAAGACGTATCGCGGCCGCAAGGTTGTCGATAACGTCTCTCTGTGGGTGGAGCAGGGCGAAGTGGTCGGTCTTCTGGGGCCGAACGGGGCGGGGAAGACGACGTCGTTTTATATGATCGTCGGGCTGGTGAGCCCGGATTCCGGCACGGTGCTGCTCGACAAGCAGGATGTCACGCACATGCCGATGTACAAGCGGGCGCAGGGCGGCGTCAGCTATCTGCCGCAGGAGCCGTCGGTTTTCCGCAAGCTGACCGTGGAAGAGAACCTGATGGCCATTCTGCAGACGCTGCCGCTCACTTCCTCGGAACGGCGCGACCGGCTGAACCGCGGCATCGAACAGCTCGGCCTCGAAACCGTGCGCCACAGCAAGGGCTACATGCTGTCGGGCGGGGAGCGGCGCAGGGTGGAGATCGCGCGCGCCATGGTGATTGAGCCGAAGTTCCTGCTGCTGGACGAGCCTTTCTCGGGCATCGATCCGATTCAGGTGCTGGAGCTGCAGCGCATTATCTTCGATCTGCGCGACAGCAACATCGGGATTTTGGTTACCGATCACAACGTCCGCGAGACGCTGGCCGTGACCGATCGCGCTTACATCATCAACAACGGCCGCATCTTCCGCTGGGGCTCGCCCGAAGAGCTGGGGAACGACCCCGAAGTGCGGCGCGTGTACCTGGGCGAGAACTTCAATCTTGAGCTGGAACCGCGGCGGTAGCAAAGAAGGCAGACCACTGAGAACCGATGGTCTGCCCCACGCCTTTACTGAGATGCGCTGTATAGCCTCACTCGATATGTTCGTATCCCGTGTGGGTCCATGATGAGTTGCCGGCCCTGGTTGCTCTGATCGCCGTTGAGCCGGGCGTTGGCCGGCGAAACTTCTTCGATGCTGGCGATGCCGGCAATGCGGTCGTCGGTATCCGGGTCTCTGCTCATCTCGACCGTCAGCCCACTGCCCACGATAAAGAACTCGTCGGCCCGGGACTCGATCAGCAGCATGCCGCCGTCGTTTGCCAGTAGCTCTCCTGTACGCCAGGCATGCGATAACGAGGCGCGAAAAACGTATCCGCCCAGCGCCACCGACTGCGCCGCGCGCGGGCTGTTCGCATGGAGTGCCAGCCCACGGGTACGCCCGGCGCTTTGGGCCGTGGTGAGCATGTCCCCCAGGTCGCTGATTGCCGCGTAGACCTGCATGATGGCCGGGGGCGGATGCGGGCTGTCGATGCCGAAAGGACAGAAGCCGATCGCCCTTGCGGCCCCGTAAGCGTAAAGCGCATTCCAGGGAGCGCTGTCCAGCTTCGCTTCCGGAATGAAGATCGGATTTCCGGGGATCTCGTATCGTTTCACCCAATATTCGACTTCGGGCCAATAGATATCGGGAGAATAGAAGTCAATTGCCGGGGCCATCACGCGATATACGGCCAGATAATACGGATGCGGACCACCGCTCGGATATTCTCCCGGCCGCTCCAGCAGGGACGGGAGCTGCGCGTTCACATACACGGGCAGCGCATATTCCTTCTTCCCAGCCTCGGCGACGGAGTTCACGAATACGGCGTATCGCCACGTCATGAACACCTCGTCAGCGGCCTCGCCGAATACCTCGCGCCAGGCGCCGCCACGCGGATTGAAGTGAGCGGCGAGCTCCGGCGAAAGCTCAGTCCGCCTTGCCGACAGGCCGCGAATGAGCTCCTGCGGAACAGGGGCGTTGAAATGCCGGTCGGCTTCGGGGGAGCGGTCCCGTCCCGGGCCCAGGTATCCCATTTCGTTTTCCACCTGGACCATCAGCACCGTCTGCTGCTCCTGATCGCGGTCTCGCACGTGCGCCATCAGGGCTCCAAAGGCGCGGCTGTCAGCGTGGAGCGTCTCTTCCCCGAAAGTCGACAGGATTTGAAGCGGCGCGCCATGAACCGACTGCGCCCTCGGAAAGCGCTTCATGTCCGCTTTCACCCAATCCGGCGCGTATTCTGAAAACGCGTTCTTCCAGCTTCCGAACCACAGGAGGACGAGATGCAGATTCTGCGCGCGGGCTGCGTCGATCCAGTGGTCGAGGATGCCGAAATCGAAGACCCCGTCTTTCGGCTCCACTTGTTCCCAGGCGACCGGCATCAGCACCGTGTTCAGGTGCAGGAGCGCCATGGCGGGCAGGATGGCGTCGGCCTGTGTCGCGGTCCCCGCAGAGGAGTTGCCGAGTTCGCCCCCGCGGATGAGAAACGGCCGGCCGTGAACCAGGAGCTGTTCAACGTCGTTGTCCGCGCGAAAACGCGGCAGATCGGCTGCACGAATGCCGGAAGATGGAGCGAATATCAGGAAAAGCAGAGCGAATTGCCCGCTACGCCCCGTCACTTCGATGCCGCCGGATCGCCGGTGGGCGGCGGGGCGTGATCGGCGGCGGAGGGCGGGCCGAGTAACTCGGTGAGCACCGGCTTCAACGCGTCTGCCCAGACTTCATAACCCTTCATCACAGGGTGCAGCTTGTCGCGAGGGTTCATCATCCCGTCGAACAGCGTTCCATCCGGGCCTGCCAGCCTGCCGTTGATGTTCAGATAACGAACAGTGCGGCCGTCGGCGAATCGGGACAGATTGTCGTTAATGCGATCAATGACTGGCAGGAACGCCATGTTATCGTTTCTCGGGAAGATGCCCATCAGGACGATGGTCGCCAACGGCGCCTTATCGCGAACCACTCCCACAATGGCCTGCAGGCCGCGCGTGATGTCTTCCGCGTCCTCGTGATTGCCGACATTGTTCGTACCGGCCAGCAGCACGACCACTTTCGGATTCACTCCGTCCAGTTCACCGTTTTGCAGGCGCCAGAGTATGTTCTGCGTCTGATCGCCGCCCCATCCGAAGTCGCCCGCATTCCAGCCATGGAAATTCTCATTCCAGTTGGCCAGCAACTCGGGGTAGTCGGTTGCGCCCCAGCGCCGCGTAATGGAATCGCCTTCGAAGTAGACATCGATCCCGCCCTGCTTCGCTTTTGCCAGGAGCTGCGAGTGGGCCACGAGCGAGTTCGCGTCGGTGCGAAACACCGGAGTGTCAGCCGGAAATTGCCAGGGGGCGGCGTGATAATCGAGGAATTTATCCGCCCAGGGAATGAAATACTTCCAGTTGGGAGCATCGGTGTGGCCACCGTCGTGCTGCCGCCAGGCGAGCTGGCCGTCAAGGAGCCCCTTGTTTACGGGCGGCATCTTCGCGGTGTGGTAATCCTCGGTGACGCCCAGGTCCTTCGCGCCCAGTAGCCGGAAGACAGGCTGAGCCGCGACAGTCGCCATGAAGCTGCCCTGATGGTCCAGCCAGTGTGCGTCGCCCTTTTCGGGGATTCCGTAGCTGATGAATGTGAGCCGCGGGGCGCACAGCGCAATCAGCTCATTCGAATCCACCGGCAGGTCACCGGCGTTCCTGCTTCCGAACGAAGCCTCGGCCGCGCCGTACTTGAGAAAGTTCCCGGCCATCCAGTGATACTCGCCCGAACCGGTGAGACTTTCCACCGCCTCCCCATAATTGCGCCGGTGCGGTTTAGCGCCGCCCTCCCCGGATGAACCGACCAGCACCACCGCGAAGCGCGGATCGAAGGCCATGGTCACCAGCGCCGCCTTGCCGTAACGGGACACGCCTTCGATGCCGACGCGCTTTGCGTCCACGCTTTTGTCGGTCAGCAGGTAATCGAAAGCGCGGGACGCTCCCCACGCCCACGCCCGCAGCGCTCCCCAGTCTTCGGGCTTGCGGGGCTGACCTTTATTTGTCAGGCCGATGATCCCCCTGGTGAGGCCGGCGCCGTTGTCGGGCTGAATGCTGCCCGGGTCCAGCAGCGCATAACCCCATCCCCCGGCAATCAATTGCTCCATCGCCGGCGGATCCGTGCCCAGCGCCGCCTTCATCTCGGGCCGTTTGGCGAAGAAGTCGGCCATCCGCTTCATGAAAGCCGGGCTGCCGAACATGATCATCACGGGCACAGGCCCCTTTGCGTTCGCAGGGGTCACCAGCGTCATCTGAATGTCCACGGTAATGGCCGGGCAGGACGAGTTGTCGGCGTGTCCGACGAGCTGCTTCGTGACGGATGGGAAAACGCCGGTTTTCGTGTCGGTTGAGCTGGTTACCATCCACGTCACCGGCGGCACGTTGGGCGGGATGCGGCCCACCACTTCGCGCTCGAAGTCTTCCACGATCTCCGGCCGCCGCAGATGCCACCATTGATCCGCAGTGGTGACTCTCCGCCCGTTCTTCAGCGTGAGCGCATCGGGCAGGCTTGGAAACGGATTGGCCTTCGACTCATCGTAGTTGGCGTGATTGGGAGCCTTCTCGTCGCCGCTCGGCCCTGGACGGAGCGCCTGAATGCCGAGCTGATCCATCATGTTGCGATGGTCCTGTTCCGCGGTCCAGTTCGGGGGCGCACACTGGCTCGGCTGCGCCGCGGCCATCTGACAAGCGAGGACGGCGACAGCGCTCACTGAGGCGAGTCTCAGGATCATTGTTCGGCTCTCGAACAAAGGTTACCCGAGAAATCACCGCGGCCGCTGATCAGGCGGGTTGGATAACTCGAGTGCGCGGTTAGCGACCGGCGCCCATCTGAGGCTGATGGTGTCGCGAAAGTAGTTCTGATACACGCGCCAGGGCGGCCTGGTCCCCTGCTTCGGCCAACTCGCCAACGCACGTTGAATGTACCCTGAGGAGAAGTTTTCAACGAACGGGGCGGAGCAGGCCATATCGCCGTTCGCCGGCATGACCTGGCGTATTCCTTTACGGTCCATGAGCTTCAGCAACCGGCACACATAAGTGCAGATCAGGTCGGCCTTCAAGGTCCACGATGCATTGATGTAACCGAAAACCGCGGCGAAGTTCGGGACGCCCGCCATCATGACGCCTTTATAGGAAACGGTCTTGCCTATATCGACGGCGCAACCGTCCACCGAAAGGCTGATGCCGCCGAAACGCTCGAGCACGAGGCCCGTGGCCGTGACGATGATATCGGCCTCGAGCAGCCGTCCTGACTGGAGCCGAACACCGTCTTCCGTGAACGACTCGATGTGATCCGTCACCACGCTGGCGCGGCCCGATTTCAACGCGGAGAATATGTCGCCGTCCGGCGCCAGGCACAGCCGCTGCTCCCAGGGTTTGTATCGCGGAGTGAAGTGCGCGTCGACGTCGCAGTCAGGACCTACTGCCTTACGGACGCCATTCAGAAGCGCCTGCTTCATGTAGTCCGGCCGCCGCCGCGCTAATTGGTAGATATACATGGTGAAAGCGATATTCTTCCACCGGCTGACATGGTAGGCCCATGTTGGCGGCAGTACGCGGCGAAGCCGGTTCGCTGTCACATCCAGTCCGGGCAGCGCGGCGATATAGCCCGGCGAACGCTGAAGCATGGTGACGTGACTCGCTGCTTCGGCCAGCGCGGGGACCAGCGTTACGGCAGTCGCGCCACTGCCAATGACGACAACTCGCTTGCCGCTATAGTCGAGATCCTCGGGCCACGCTTGCGGGTGCACGACGCGGCCGCGAAAACGCGCGGCGCCCGGGAAGTCCGGTGCGTAACCAGATGAATAACGGTAATAACCCGCGCAGGACAAAAGGAAGCTGCACGTCAGAGTCACCGGTTCGTCGCTTCCGTCGGGCAGCTTGCGCGTTGCGCTGATAGTCCACTTCGCGTCCCGCGATGACCAGGATGCGCTGGTGATCCGGTGCTGAAAAAAGATGTTGCGGTCGATCCCTTCTTCGCGCGCGGTGGCAGCAATGTAATCGCGGATCTCGTCACCGTCCGAAATCGTTTGCGGATTCGTCCATGGGCGAAACGGATAGCTCATGGTGAACATGTCGGAGTCGGAACGGATGCCGGGATAGTGGAACAGATCCCAGGTCCCGCCGATTCGTTCGCGCTGGTCGAGGATGACGTAGCTTTTGGTCGGGCAGCGCTTCCGCAGGTGATGGGCGGCGCAGACGCCCGACAAGCCGGCGCCAACGATCAAGACATCAAAATGATCCACGGCCGCTCCACGATACGATTCAGCACACCATAACACGTTCCGCGTGGGGCAGACGATCGGTTTATGTCGTCTGCCTGTTCGAGTGCCCGGCATGGCAGACGACAAAACCCGATCGTCTGCCCCACAGGGACGGCACTCAAGCGCGGCCACAGCGTCTCGGGCGCGGTGTCGAACACGATTGCGGCAGTTGCGGGGACCACGCGCCAGAGGCCGCGCTGCAGCTCACCATGGAGCTGGCCGGCGCCCCACCCGCATTGGCCGATGTAAACCCGGAATCGGGTTGCGGGCGTTCCGGCCGCGATCTGCGCGCGCATGAGATCCCTTGTGGCGAGCACGAACACGCCCGGCAGCACGGCATCCGCGCCTTGCGGCGGCTTGCCGGTACGCAGCAGAGCGTTAATCCCCAGCGGCACCGGACCGCCTGCCCATGCCGGCTGCCGCAATCCCGAGCCCTGCCGGACCTCCGGAAACACCTCGCCAAGCCTCATCGTCAACGGCCGGTTCAGGACAATACCGACCGCACCCCGCTCGTCATTGTGCAGGATCAGCACGACGGTCTCGGCAAAATCGCTGTCTCGCGACGCGGATGTGGCCACCAGCAGTGAGCCTCGGGCGGGCGTAGCCGGCGCCCCCCAGGCACAGCAGACGGATGCAATGAGCAGCGGGACGATGACCTGCGATGTCATTCCGATGAGGCGGCCCGCGTGGGCCGGATGGCGCGATGCAGATCCAGACCGGGCGGCCGCATGTTGCTGTAACGGATTTCCCACGAGAAGACAGTCGTCGATTCGCGCATCCTCAGGCTCGCGCGCGCCGGACAGCGCGCGAATGCTTCCGAACAAGCTGGAGCGCGCCTGCCGAAATTCCATGTCGCTCAGCAGCGCACAAGGCAGCGTAGATAGCAGCCCATGGCAGAAGTCCGGCAGGCGGAAACGCCTGCCCGAACCCGTCGCGATCTGTTGAGCAGCCATGGTGGCGCAGGCGGTTTCGCCTGCGTGCCCCGAATTCTCTGACTTCTGTATTGCGCCAATGTCTGAAAGTGCTGCGCGAGCGAAGAGACGCCCATGGGAATATCGTACGCCGGTATTCACGCGCCGATAAAGCGCGCGTAGAGGCTGCGCGCCACACCTGCATCGGACGTGCCCTTTACGATGACGCGGCCATCCGCGAAGACAGTGAGCAGATAGGGCGGCGTTGCGAAGCGCAGCGCAAACTCGTTGGCGCGGACATCGCCGAGAGGCCGCAGGCGCGCGGCTACCTCGTGCAGATCCAGAGGCCGCTCCAGTTCGTGAATCTGCACGGCGTTTCGGCCGCACATGCTGATGGGCGTGCGGCGGCGCTCTTCGAGCCACGTGAAGTGGCGGCGGCCGCAGGCCCGGCAATCCGGATCCGGCGGGGGCTGATCGATCTGGCGCAGGCTGCCGGTCCACACGTCGACTGTTGTGATGCCGGTGGGCGCTTCGCCCGTGACCAGCAGCTTCATCGCGGCGCTCGACTGCAGGCTGGCCACGAGCGAAGTGACCGTGCCCAGCACGCCCGCCGTGTCGCACGTCGGCTGCAGGCCGGACGGCGGCTCGGGATACACGCAGGTAAAACAGCAGGTGCGGCCCGGGAGAACAGGCATGACGATGCCGTAGCTTCCCACCGCGCCGCCGTAGATCCACGGAACGCCCTCGCGCACGGCGTAGTCGTTCAGCAGATAGCGCGTCTCGAAATTGTCGGTTCCGTCGAGAATCACGTCGCAGCCGGCGAGCAGCTCTTCAATATTGGCCGAGCACAGGTCGGCAATTTCGGCCTCGACGTGCGCGCTGGAGTTGATACGAGCTAACTGGCGCGCCGCGGCCGCGGCCTTGGGCATGGCGTCGGCGGCGTCCTGCTCGTCGAACAGCCATTGCCGCTGCAGATTGCCGAGTTCGACATAGTCGCGGTCGATAATGCGAATGCGGCCAACGCCGGCCCGCGCCAGAGCCGCGGCCTGAAAACTTCCCAGAGCGCCGCAACCCACGATCGCGATGGACGCGTCCAACAGACGTTGCTGCCCTGATATACCGATGCCCGGGAGCAGGATTTGCCTGGACCAGCGTTCCCTGTCAGCCTCAGTCATGACCTAAACGATGGTAACAACCCTTGCGTTATCATGTTCCTTTGTGCCGGTCAGGACGGCATTCGCCTTACGTGTCTTTGCGCTGTTGATACTTCTCGGCTGGTCATCCGCATACGCCGCGCCCGGCGGCTACGCGGGCGCCCAGGTGAAGGAGATCCTGTTCGACCCTCCGCGGCAGCCCCTCCCCAACGATGAGTTGCTGGCCCTGCTTCCGATACACGATGGCGAAGCGTTGCGAGCCGCGGACATTCCGATTGCCCTCGAGCGTCTCTACGCTACCGGCGAGTACACCGATATCGCTGTGGACGCCGCTCCTGCGGATGGGGGCGTGCGCCTTACCTTCATCACGCGCCTCGCGTATTTTGTCGGGCGGGTAGTGGTGTACGGCGCTTCCGAGCCGCCCAGCGCGGGCCAGCTTGAGGCAGCCACAAAGCTCCAGCTCGGCACGCACTATGCGGAGCAGAACGTCCGGCAGGCCAGGGAGAACATAGAAGATTCGCTGCGGCGGAACGGATTTTATCGCGCGCTGGTGAGCTATCGCGAGATTCCGCATGTAGAGACTCACCAGATGGACATCGAGTTCAGCATCCACACCGGCCCGCGAGCGCGGTTCGATGGCGCACGCATCTCCGGCGGGGGCGGCGCTCTCACACCGGCGCAGGTAATGAAAGCGGCGGGGTGGCACCGGCCATTCGGCATCCCCGGATGGAAGGACCTGACCGAAGCCCGGCTGGAAGACGGAGTGGACGCGGTCAGAACCAGTTACCAGAAGCACGATCACTTACTCGCGCGCGTTACCCTGAGCGGTCTCGAGTATCACGATAAGACCAATACGGTAACGCCTGTCCTCACTATCGACCCCGGGCCGCAAGTGAGCGTGCAGGTGGCCGGCGCGCGTATTTCGAAAGGCCAGATGCGGAAACTGATCCCGATTTACGAGGAGCGATCCGTTGACAACGACCTGCTGATGGAAGGCCGCCGGAATCTTGAAGAGTATCTGCAGGCACAGGGCTATTTCGACGCCGAAGCGCATTACCGGACGGCAATTCAGGCGGGCTCCCAGACGATTACTTACCAGGTGGAGAAGGGCCGGCGGCATAAGCTTACGCATCTGGAGATCGCTGGAAATAAATACTTCACTACCTCCACGCTCCGGGAGCGCATGTACATTACGCCGGCGAAGTTTCCCCGTTTTCTCTATGGCCGGTACAGTCACGATTATCTGGAAAGGGATCTCGATTCCATCCTTCAGCTCTACCGTTCGAACGGCTTTCGCGACGCGCGCGTCACCGCCAGAACCGACGACAACTATCACGGCCGGAGCGGGCGTCTGGCCGTGTTCATCAAGGTCGACGAAGGCCGACAGTGGCTTGTAGGCAGCCTCGATCTGGAAGGGGTTCCCGAAGCCGATCGGGCGTATGTCCGCTCCATTGTCCGTTCGACGCCGGGGCAGCCGTTCAGCGATTACAGCGTGGGCAGTGATCGCGATCAGGTGCTCGATTACTACTTCAACAGCGGTTATCCCGATGCATCGTTCGACTTCGAGACGACCCCGGGCGCCGCGCCGGATCGCATGAACATCACGTATGTCGTGCACCCGGGCGAGCGCCGGTTCGTCCGCGGCGTGCTGATAAGCGGTTTAAGGGAGACTCGGCCGGAAGTGGTGAACAGGCAGATCACCGTACAAGCGGGCGAACCTTTGTCCCAGGTGCAGATCTCCGATAGCCAGCGCCGCCTGTACGATCTCGGCATCTTCGCGCGCGTGCAGACAGCGCAGCAAAATCCACAGCCCCCCGAACCCAGCAAATATGTTTTGTTTGACGTTGAGGAAGCTCGCAGGTATTCGCTGAACGTGGGCTTCGGCGCTGAGATTACCCGGATCGGGGGAGGCACCTACGATCTGAGCGCGCCCGTCGGCACGACTGCGTTCACTCCGGAGATCACGGTGGGCATCAGCCGCCTTAACCTGTTTGGCCGCGACCACACTGTCAGCCTGCAGACGCGCGCATCCCTGATCGAACAGCTGGGCATCATCACCTACCTCATACCGCAGTTCCGAGGCCATCCCAGCCTGGATCTTCAGTTCTCGACGCTGTACGATTACTCGCGCAGCGTGCGCACCTTCACCGCCCGGCGGGAGGAGGCGGCGGTGCAGCTTTCGCAACGCCGGACCAAAGCGCTCACGCTGCAATACCGGATCATTTACCGGGATTCGTCCATTATCGGTACGCCGCTGGTGTCGCCGGAGCTGATTCCTTTGCTTTCGCAGCCGGTCCGCGTGGGCATCGTTTCGTTCGGCGCGATCCACGACCGCCGCGATAACCCCGCCGACCCCCATCGCGGCATTTACACGACGCTCGATCTGGGCCTCGCCTCCAGCGTCTTCGGATCGCAAACCGATTACGGCCGTATTATCGTGCGCAACGCGACCTATCACCCGCTCACGAAAACGCTGGTACTGGCGCGCTCTACTTACTTCGGCTATATAGGCAAATACGGAGGACCTGATATACCGCTTGCCGAGCGGTTCTTCTCCGGCGGCTCGACCACCGATCGAGGCTTTCCCGACAACCAGGCCGGCCCGCGGGATCCGGAAACCGGCTTCCCTATCGGTGGGACAGCGCTGCTGATGGAAACCGAAGAACTTCGCTTTCCGCTGATCGGCGATGAGATAGGCGGCGTCCTCTTTCATGACATGGGCAATGTGTACTCCAGTCTGAGTCAACTCAGCCTGAGGTATCAACAGCGCGGGCTGCAGGATTTCAACTATGCCGTCCAGACCGGGGGCTTCGGCATCCGCTACCGCACGCCGATCGGGCCTCTGCGCTTCGACTTTGCCTACAGTCCCAACTCGCCGCGTTTTTTGGATTTCAGGGGACTTACGACCAGTTAATCTTCGGGACGGGCCAGAAGGTGCAACAACGCATTAACCCGTTCCAGTTCCACTTCTCGCTGGGGCAGGTATTCTGATGCGTAACTGGTCGCATCGAGTGGGGCAGGCGCCTCGCCTGCGGCGGGCGCCCCGCCCGCCTGGTCCGCCGGAAGACGCATGCAGAAAATACCAGGCAGGCCGACGAGGCGTCGGCCGCAGGCGAGGCGCCCGCCCCACAATTGCCAGCCAGGTTAGCGGTTCCTTGGGGTCCCGGCCCGGGCCGCGTGCGCCACACTGGATCATCCTGCTTCTCATTTGCATCCCCCTGCATGCCGAGATTCTCGACCGCATCGCCGTAGTGGTGGGAGACCGCATTATCACCGAGCAGCAGATCCTCCAGGAGATCCGCATTGCCGCATTCCTGGGACAGCAGAAGACTGACTTCGGCGTCGATGCGCGCCGCGACGCGGCGGAGCGTCTGATCCGTCAGATGCTGATACGCCGCGAGATGGAGGCGAGTCATTATCCGATGCCCGGCCAGAGCGAGGCCGTTCCTCTGGAAAAGCAGATCATCGCCCAATACGGCGGCAGTGAACAGGCTTACGACGAGGCTCTGGCGCGGTATAACCTGACCCGGGACGAGGTTCGCGATCAGCTACTCTGGCAACTGACCACGCTGCGATTCATCGATTTTCGCTTCCGTCCCGCGGTGCACGTTCCCAATGCCGCCGTGGAGGCTTATTACAACCAGCAGGTGGAGAAATGGAAGGCCGCCGGTGAAAAGAACATTCCCTCTCTCGAGGACAGCCGCGACAAAATCGAGGCGATACTGACGTCTCAGAGGGTGGACCAGGCGCTGGATGTCTGGCTGGGCGAGGCGCGCAAGCAGGTGAACATCATTTATCGCGAGGGAGCGTTTCAGTGAGCCGTCCCGTCAGGATTCTGGCCCGGACCGCGGCCGCGCTCGCCGCCGTCGCGATCGTGCTCGCGGTTGCCGGTATCTTCGTCTACCGCTCGGCATGGTTTCGCGACCGGGTGCGTGAGCGCATCGTAAGCGAGGTGGAGCGCGCAACCGGCGGGCGCGCCGAGATCGGTTCGTTCAGCTTCGACTGGCACACCCTGACCGCGAACGTCGGCCAGTTCGTGCTGCACGGGACGGAGCCCGCGGGAGAGCGCCCGTTCTTCCGCGCCGCTTTCATCCGGGTGAACCTGAAAGTTCTGTCGATGATGCACCGCGATGTGGACATCATGTCGCTCACGGTGATGCGTCCCGAGCTCTCCATCGTCGTGCGGCCAGACGGTTCCACCAACGTTCCGCGGCCACGATTCGAAACGCGCGGACGCGCGTTCGTGGAGGAGATCATTCGCCTGAAGATCAGGCACATCGCGCTGCACCATGGCTGGCTCAATTACAACGCTGAGCGAATCCCGCTCGACCTCGAAGGCGATCACCTGGAAACGGCGCTGGCGTACAATTCGGCGAGATCGTATCGCGGGGAAGTGTCCATTTCTCAGCTGGTCCTGAACGCACCGGCGGCGCAGGGGCTGAAATTCGATGCGAGCGCAAATGTCGCGCTGACGGCCAGTGGACTGCATGTTCTCGATGCCTCGATACACATGCCGCATTCCACTATCGAGGCCAGCGGCGACCTGGTGAACTGGGCGAACCCGGCGGGCAGCTTCGCGGTTCACGCACAGATCGCCATCGCCGATGTCAGTCGCCAACTCCGCCTTCGCGTCTCCGACAAAGGGGTGGTTGGCTTCAATGGCTTCGCCCGCTTCGACGCAGCAGGGCCGCGGCTCTCAGGGTGGGCCATCGGCCGCGGCGTGAATTTCCATTCGAAAACAATCCAGATCGAAGACGCCTCTTTCCGCGCGAACACGCACATCACGGGGTCGCGAGCAAGCTTTACCGATCTGACGGTTTCGGTTCTCGACGGCACGTTCGCCGGCAGCGCATCGCTCGAGGACTGGAAGCATTTCCGGGTGGAAGGACAGGCGCGCGGTGTCTCCATCCGGCGTTTAGCGGAGGCGCAGCATCAGCCCATCACCGCGTGGGAGGGCTCTCTGACGGGGCCCGTGAAAGCTTCGGGCTTCTTCACGGCAAGCGGAACGAGGGACCTTGTGGCCGACGCGAAGCTGGATGTAAAACCGGGGGAGGGTGGCCCGGGTATCTCGGGTACTCTGCAGTTCAGCTATGACCAGCGAGCGGGCGCGCTGCAACTGGCGCGATCGCAGCTGATCACGGGCCAAAGCAGGGCGACGTTTTCAGGGACGCTCGGCGATGTGCTCAGTGTCGATCTCGAATCGCGCGATATCGAAGACGTGCTCCCGCTGTTCAGCCTGGCCGGCGCGAAGCCGCCCGCAAACATTCCTGTGAAGCTGATCCGCAACAGCTCGGCGCGCATCAGGGCAACCGTAACGGGCCCGCTGGACGATCCGCAGGTGACCGGGCACCTGGACCTTGGCGCATTCGAATACGCGAAACAGCCGTTCGATCGTCTCTCCGCCGATTTCGCTCTCAACCGCACGCTCCTGAATGTTCGCGATGTGACCGTGCTGCACGAAAAAATGAGCCTGATCGGCGCGGGCAGTCTGCGGCTCGAAGACTGGCGGGCGGTGAACGCGAGTTCTGTCTCGGGAACATTCTCCGTGCGCAACGGCGACATCGCGCGTCTGGTGGCGGAAGCGGGGAAGAATTACCCGGTGGCGGGGAGCTTCAGCGGGAAGGTTACGCTGTCAGGAACACTGGGTCAGCCCGCGCTGACCGCCGGCGTGAACGCGTCCGGCGTCACCGCATGGGGCGAATCCATGTCGCGTGCGCAGGCGGATGTCCGCTACTCCGGCAGGTCTGTGGAAATTGCCAACGGCACGGCTGACGCGGATGGCGGCCGCGCCCGGTTTTCGGGGACATGGACGCACGCCGCGGGGCGGTTCGACAACGGCGCGCTGACGTTTCACGCATCGGGCGACGGAATCGCCCTCCAGCGGCTGGCTCACATCCGCGACCTGCAACGCGGCATCGGGGGAGCCCTGAGCTTTGAGGCGGCGGGAACCGCGCAGGCAGCCGGCCAGCGCGTGGATCTCCGGTCGCTCAGCGGCTCGGCCGCGGTGGCCAACGTCACGCTCGAGGGGAAGCCCGTGGGCGCCGCCACGGTGCGCGTGAACACCGGCGGGAACAAGCTGAATCTTTCCGCTGATGCCACTTTTCGCGACACGCGCCTGCACGGCAGCGGGCAATGGCGTCTCGAGGACGACTACCCGGGCAGCGCTGAGCTTACGTTGGCGCCGGTCACCTTCGCCACTTTGAATATGATTGTGTCGGAGCTGCGCGGCCAGCCGACGCCCGAGCTGCCCTTTCAGGGGATGGTTGCCGGCTCCGCCACCATCACCGGTCCGTTGCGCGATCCGGACGCGTTGCGCGCCCAGGTGCGCCTCGAGCAGGTTCGTCTGACTCCGAACCCCGCCAGCGAGCAGGCCGCAGCCCTGCCGGAGAATCTTTTCCTGCAGAATTCCGGGCCCGTACTCTTCGACGTCACAAAGTCGGCGGCGGAGATTCGCAGCGCGCGGTTCACGGCTCCCGACACGGTGATTACGGCTACGGGACGGGTCGGCTTCGGCGAACAGAATCCATGGAATACGCAGATAGACGGGGCCATCGATCTACGAGTGCTCCGCATTTTCCACGCGGATTTGCTGGCTTCCGGAAATTCCACGGTCAGCGTGAGCATTCGCGGACCCCTCGCGCAGCCTCAGGTCCGCGGACGCCTGGAATTGCGAAATGCTTCCCTCTACGTGCAGGATCTGCCGAACGGTCTCGATAAAGCGAATGGCGTGATTCAGTTCGATCGCACGCGGGCCACTATCCAGTCACTCAGCGGCGAGAGCGGCGGCGGAAAGGTTGCGGTCACCGGCTTTGTCGGTTTCTCGACGCCTATTCTCACTTACCGTCTTACCGCCCGCGCGGAGGGCGTTCGCTACCGTTCTCCGCAGGGCGCGAGCATCACCGCAGACGCTCTGATCGACCTCACCGGCACTTCCCAAAGCAGCCTGGTCTCCGGAAACGTGACGCTCACAAAAGCGGCATTCACGACAAGCACGGATATCGGTTCTATTCTGGCCGAAGCTGCCCGGCCCGCCGCGACGCCCGCCGTGCCGAACGCTTACTTCTCCGGCGTGCGGCTCGATGTGCACGTGGAAAGCTCGCAGACGCTGGAGCTGCAGACATCGCTTGCGCGCGGGTTGCGCGCCGACGTGGATCTGCGTGTGCGTGGAACCCCGCAGCGTCCGGTTGTGCTGGGCAATATCACCGTCAACCAGGGCCAGATCGAGTTTTTCGGCAATCGTTACTCCATCAACCACGGCGAAGTGAACTTCGTGAATCCGCTGCTGATCGAGCCGGTGCTCAATCTGGATCTGGAGACGCGCGAGCGCGGCGTCACCGTGGACATCATACTGACGGGACCGCTGAACCGTCTGAACCTGTCCTACCGTTCTGACCCGCCGCTGCGAAGCGAGCAGATTCTGGCGCTGCTGGCGGTTGGCCGCGCGCCGAACTCGACGGGCACGCTGGCCAGCGAGCAGTCTACCAACCAGACCAGCGCGCTGTCGTCGGGCGCGAACGATCTGCTGGAGCAGGCGCTCACGGCCCCGGCTTCGGGCAGGCTGGAACGCTTCTTCGGCGTTAGCCACATCAAGATCGACCCGCAGCTCACCGACATAACGACGGTGCCGCAGGCGCGCCTTACGCTGGAACAGCAGATCTCGAAAGACGTGACCCTCACTTACACCACCAATCTGACGCGCACGCAGGAACAGCTTGTGCAGGTTGAGTGGGACCTGAACCGGAAGTGGTCGGTGGTGGCCACGCGCGACGAGAATGGAGTGTTCGGGGTCGATTTCCAGTACCGGAAGCGCTTCTGAAATGCGCCTGCGCAAAGCACAGGGCAAGCTGAAGGTTGAGCACAGCATCATCGACGGTGTGCGCGACATGCTGGAAACGCTGCTGGCGTCCACGCCCGAAGTGCGCTCGGTAATCCCCGGCGTCATCCGCCCGGTGCGCGACGCAAAAGGAGAGGTGCGGGTGCATGTCACCGTGCCCACCACGAACGGTTGGAAAGCCATCGCGCTGAGCGCGGGCGCGCGACAGGAGTTATTCATCAGCACGGCGCTGACGAAGGAGCAACTCGAGGCGGCGCTGCGGAAGTGCGCCGCGAAGTGATGCGCCGACCCGTGGTCGGCGTTCGCTTGAGGCAGGGTGGAGCGCGGGATGTGTGCCCGGGGGGTCACCCGCGGACGAGGGCGTCCGCCCCACCGCCGCCCAGCACTATCATGAATTGAGTCCAATGCCGCGCATACTCCCTGTTGCAGTCATCCTCACCATGTCCAGTGCTCTTACTTCCGCCGCTGAGATAGGCGATCTCGATCGCATGATGGCCCGCTACGCTCGCGTGGACTTGCGGGCCGATACGAGCGGCCTCTCCCCAGGCGATCGCAAGGCGCTGGCAAAGCTGATTGCAGCGTCGCGTATTGTCGACGACATCTTCATGAATCAGCTCTGGAGCGGCAACCGGGCGCTGTTCGCGAAGCTGCGGGAGGACAGGTCGCCCATCGGCCGCGCACGCCTGCGATATTTCTGGCTGAACAAAGGCCCGTGGTCGGACCTTGACGATCACAAAGCGTTTTTACCGGGCGTGCCTCCACGCAAGCCGCTGGGCGCGAATTTCTATCCGGAGGACATGACCCGCGAGGAATTTGAAGCGTGGGCGAAATCGCTGGACGAGGATAAACGCAGGGAGGCCGAGGGCTTCTTCACGGTGATCCGCCGCGATCCACAACGGCATCTGCAGGTTGTTCATTACAGCGCGGAATACCGGGCGGACCTGGAGAGGTGCGCCGCACTTTTGCGGGCCGCCGCCGGCGACACCACTAATGCGACGTTGAAGCGATTTCTGCTCGCCCGCGCCGACGCGTTCCTGTCCAACGACTACTACGATAGCGATCTCGCCTGGATGGACCTCGATTCGCCGCTCGACATCACCATTGGACCGTACGAAACCTACAACGACGAGCTGTTCGGTTACAAGGCGTCCTACGAGTCATACGTGAATGTCCGCGATGCGGAGGAGAGCCGCAAGCTGCAGTTCTTCGCCAGGCATTTGCAGGAGATCGAAGACAACTTGCCCATCGATCCGAAGTATCGCAATCCGAAGATCGGAGCGCTTGCACCTATCATCGTGGTGAACGAGGTATTCGCGGCGGGCGACGGCGATCACGGCGTGAAGACAGCGGCGTATAACCTGCCGAACGACGAGCGGGTGGTGGCGCAGAAGGGTAGCAGGCGCGTCATGTTGAAGAACGTCCAGGAGGCCAAGTTCCGGTCCATTCTGACGCCCATCTCGAAGGTGGTGCTGCCGTCCGCGGCCCAGCGCGACCTGAGCTTCGATGCCTTCTTCACGCACATTCTGGCGCACGAACTGAGCCACGGCATCGGTCCGCATCAGATACAGGTTAACGGCGTATCCACGAATCCACGCCTCGCGATGAAGGAGCTTTACAGCGCGATTGAAGAGGCGAAGGCCGACGTCACCGGTCTGTTCATGCTGCAGTACATGTACGATCACAAGCTGCTGCCATCCGACCAGACCACCGCGCGCCGGCTGTACACCACGTATCTGGCCTCGTCGTTTCGCAGCATTCGCTTCGGCCTGCTGGAGGCACACGGCAAGGGCGTGGCCATGCAGTTGAACTACCTGCTGGACCACGGCGGCTATGTGGCGAACGCCGACGGAACGTTCTCGGTGGACGAGCATAAGATTCGCGATGCGGTCCGCGGCATCACGCACGACCTGCTGACGCTGGAGGCCACGGGCGATTACGCCGGCGCGAAGAAGATGCTGGATACGCTGGGCGTGGTCCGTCCGCCGGTGGCCAGAGCGCTGGAGAAGCTGAACGCCATTCCCATCGACATCGACCCGGTGTTCACCACGGCTGACGCCATTGGGCCGCGGTAGCAGGGATCAGTATGTGGACGAGAAACCTCCCCACGATATCGCTGCTTTTATTGATATTCCGGGCTGCTTTGTTGTCCGCGCAGACCGCGAGCCCTGCGCCTCCGACCGGAGCCTTCGTCGAGGTTGATGGATCGCGCCTCTATTACGAGGAATGTGGCACTGGACAGAAAGCGGTCGTCCTGCTCCACGACGGGGTGGTCAATTCGGCTGTCTGGGACGACGTATGGCCGGCCTTCTGCAAGCAGTTCCATACCATTCGTTACGACCGGCGAGGCTATGGCCGCTCGCCGGCTACGACGAAGCCTTATTACGAAGCCGACGATGTTGCGGCGCTCCTTCTCGATCGCAAAGTATCGCAGGCCGCTCTCGTGGCCAGTTCGCACGGCGGCAACATTGCTCTTAGCTTTGCCCTGCGCTATCCAGCGCAAGTAAGCGCGCTTGTGCTCATCGGGCCGGCGGCGGAAGGCTTTCCATACTCTGAGCACTTCGCGATGAGTCAGGTGGCGTTTCAGAACGCGAAGGATCCAATCGAAGTCCGCGTTCAGAATACCTACTTCATCGTGCCAGGCCATGACGCTGCGCGCGAGCACCTTCGGAGACTGCTCAAGGCCAGTCCTCAGGACCACGACCACAACGATATGCCGTTGCCGGAGAAGCCGGTCCTCCCCTGGGTACGAGACCTGCGGACGCCTGTGCTGATTCTCATCGGGTCGGGTGACATTGCAGACAACCAGGCCGTGGCCGGCGCCCTGGTCATGGCGATACCGGGAGCTGCCCGCGTTGTGGTACCCGATACGGGACACTTGATGTATCTGGAAAAGCCAGAGATCTTTTCTTCACTGGTGAGCGGATTCCTGAAATCCCATCGCTTCTGAGCGACCGGAACTATGTCGCGGGAAGGCTTCTCCACGCTGATATAGTTGAAACTTACCTCAGTGAGAAAACAGCCCAGAAGTGTGGCCGCGCCGCCGTACAAAAACCCGGCTTTGCCGGCGGAAAAGCGGGCAAGAGATCTGCTCGCGCGCATGACCATCGACGAGAAAGCCGCGCAGATGATGTGCGTCTGGCAGAAGAAAGCCGAGACGCTGGTGGACGCGGACGGGAACTTCGATATCGCGAAGGCTCGTGCGGCCTTTAAGAAAGGACTCGGGCTGGGACAGGTTGGCCGTCCGAGCGACGCCGGCGGAGGCCGAAGCCCGCGGCAGATGGCGGAGTTGACCAACGCGATCCAGAAATTCTTTCTGGAGAACAGCCGGCTGGGCATCCCGGTCATCTTCCACGAAGAGTGCCTCCACGGGCACGCCGCGCCAGGCGGCACAAGCTTTCCCCAGCCCATCGCGCTGGGCGCCACATTCAACCCCGCTCTTGTGGAGGAACTGTTCGCCATGACTGCGGCGGAAGCGCGATCGCGCGGCACGCATCAGGCGCTGACGCCCGTGGTGGACGTCGCTCGGGAGCCGCGCTGGGGCCGCGTCGAAGAGACTTACGGCGAAGATCCGTTTCTCGTCTCGCGGCTGGGCATCGCCGCCGTGCGCGGATTCCAGGGCGATGCGACATTCCGCGACAAACGGCGCGTCATTGCGACGCTGAAGCATTTCGCCGCGCACGGGCAGCCGGAGTCGGGCATGAACTGCGCGCCGGTGAACGTGTCCATGCGCGTGCTCCGCGAGACGTTCCTGTTCCCCTTTCGGGAGGCGCTCGAGAAGGGCGGCGCCATCAGCGTGATGGCATCGTACAACGAGATCGATGGCGTGCCATCCCACGCGAGCCGGTGGCTGCTGCGCGACGTGTTGCGAAAGGAGTGGGGCTTCAAAGGCTTCGTCGTGTCGGATTATTACGCCATCTGGGAGCTGAGTTATCGGCCCGACACGCACGGCCATTTCGTTGCGGCCGACAAGAGGGAAGCCTGCGCGCTGGCGGTGGAGGCGGGCGTCAATATCGAGTTGCCGGAGCCGGACTGCTATCTGCATCTTGTGGAACTGGTGCGCAGGGGCAGGCTCAGGGAATCGCAGCTCGACGACCTGGTCTTGCCTATGCTGCTGTGGAAGTTTCGGATGGGATTGTTCGACGATCCGTATGTCGATCCGGATGAGGCCGAGCAACTGGCGGGCTGTGACCCGCACCGGGAGCTGGCGTTGCGCGCCGCGCGGGAATCCATCACGCTGCTGAAGAACGACGGCAATGTCGCGCCGCTCGATGCGAACACGATCCGGACCATGGCGGTGATCGGGCCGAATGCCGACCGCAGCCTGCTGGGCGGCTACAGCGGCACGCCAAAGCACAACATCTCGGTGCTCCAGGGCATTCGCGACAAGGTGGGCAAGCGCGCGAAGGTCCTCTACGCCAAAGGCTGCGGGATCACGACGGACGGTTCGTGGAATCAGGACGAGGTACTGCCGAGCGATCCTGAAGAGGATCGGAAGCTGATCGCCGAGGCAGTGAAGGTGGCGAAGAAGGCGGATGTTGTGGTGCTGGCCATCGGCGGCAACGAGCAGACTTCGCGTGAAGCGTGGTCGCTGCAGCACATGGGAGATCGCACCAGTCTCGATCCGATCGGCATGCAGGACGAGCTGGTCCGCGCCGTTGCGGCGACCGGTAAGCCGGTGATCGCACTGGTGTTCAACGGCCGGCCGCTTTCCATCGGGGCGTTGAGCGAAGCTGTCCCGGTGATCTTCGAATGCTGGTATCCGGGACAGGAGACCGGACGCGCGGTTGCCGATGTGCTGTTCGGCGATTACAACCCCGGCGGCAAGCTTCCCATTACGATTCCGCGCTCGGTTGGGCACGTTCCGGCTTATTACAATTACAAACCCTCCGCGCGTCGCGGCTATCTTTTCGACGATGTTACCCCGCTGTACCCGTTCGGGTACGGCCTGAGTTACACGACATTTTCAGTTGACAACGTCCGCCTCGCGAAGAAGACCATTTCGCGCGAGGGCTCCACGCAGGTACTGGCCGATGTAGCCAACACCGGCGAGCGTGCGGGCACGGAGACCGTTCAGATGTACATCCGCGACCTGGTCAGCTCTGTTACCAGGCCCGTCAAGGAGTTGAAAGGGTTTCAGCGGGTGTCGATCGAGCCCGGCGAAAAGCGAACCCTGACGTTCGAGATTACTCCGGACTTACTGGCGTTCTATAACATCGGGATGAAATATACCGTGGAGCCGGGGGATTTCGAGATTATGATCGGGACTTCATCGCGTGACCCCGATCTTCGAAGAGTTAGCCTCAGAGTGAAATAGCATGGACCCAGCAATGTCCGAGCCCATAATCAAGAAACTCTCGTTTGCCGAGAAGGCCGGTTACAGCCTGGGCGACGCCGCGGCGAACTTCGTCTTTCAGACGATGATCCTGTTCCAGTTGAATTTCTACACGGATACCCTGGGCATCGCCGCCGCGGCCGCCGGCTCGCTATTGCTGGTAGGGCGTCTGTGGGATGCGTTCTTCGATCCCATGATGGGAGTCCTGGCGGACCGGACCAACACGCGCTGGGGTAAGTTCCGTCCCTGGGTGCTCTGGACGGCGCTGCCGTGGGCCGCGGCCATGATCCTCGCTTACACCACGCCGAACATTTCCACCACCGGCAGGATTGTCTACGCGTGTCTGACGAACATATTTCTGATGACGATGTATTCGGCGAATAACACGCCGTATTCGGCGCTCACGGGCGTCATGACCGGCGATGTCACCGAACGCGTCAGCCTGTCGTCGTACCGCTTCGTATCGGCCATGATCGCGCAATTGATCATCGGCGGGTTTACGCTGCCGCTGGTGGCGCGCTTCGGTCATGGGGATAATGCCAAAGGCTGGCAGATGACCATTGCGCTCTGGGCAGCCATCTGCGTGGTCTGCTTTGTAATTACGTTCCTGAGCGTGCGTGAGCGAATCAAGCCCGACCCAAAGCAGAAGACGTCAGCGCGGGAAGACTTCGGCAATCTGGTGCGAATTGGGCCGTGGGTGGCCATGTTCATTCTGACCATCGCGCATTTCACGGTTCTGGCGATGCGCGGCGGCACCATGTTCTACTATTTCCGTTACTACGTCAATAAAGACCGGCTGTTCGTCCTTCTGCAGAATCTCGGCCTGGCGGAATCGGGCGGAACCGGTATCTGGCACTCCATTCTGAACACCTTCGGCCTGTTAGTCGATCCGGCCCATTCCAATGTCGCCGCGGTTGGTTTCAGCCTCTTCAACATGTCCAGCCAGTTCGTAACGGTGATCGGAGTGCTGTGCTCCATGTGGCTTTCCATCCGCTACGGCAAAAAGGCGGTGGCCATCGCCGGCTTCTCCATCACCACGCTGTTCATGGCGGCATTCATTTTTCTTCCTGCCGACGCGGTTGGCGCCACCTTCATTCTGGAGTTCCTGCGCACGCTGAGTTACGGTCCGACCATTCCGCTTATCTGGGCCATGTTCGCCGATGTGGCGGATTATGCGGAGTGGAAGACAGGGCGGCGCACCACCGGCGTGGTCTACGCAACCATTTTGTTCGGGCTGAAGGGCGGACTGAGTCTGGGCGGCGCGATCGCCGGCTGGTTACTCTCCGGTTATGGATACGTAGCCAATGCGGTGCAGACGCCGGAATCGCTGTTTGGCATACGGATGACCGTCAGTATCTATCCGTCTATCCTGTTCGGGGTCGTGATTTTCTGTCTGGTCTCGTACAAGATCAACAAGAAACTGAATCTGCAGATACAGGACGAACTTGCGGATCGCCGAAGAAAGTTCGCCACCACATAATCGATGGCTATATCTCTGAAAGTAACTACATTGGCGGCGCTCGTAACCTCCGCCCTGCTGCCTGCCCAGACGCCCGCGCTGAAGGATGTCTTCCGGGACTGCTTCCGCATTGGAGCGGCAATCAATTCGCGGCAGTTCAAGGAGACGAACGCCGCGGAAGCAGCGCTCGTAAAGCAGCAATTCAATACCATCTCGCCGGAGAACGTTCTGAAGTGGGAGGTCATTCATCCGCAGCCGGATTCGTACAATTTCGCTCCGGCTGACGCGTATGTCGCGTTTGGCCAGGCGAATCATATGTGGATCATTGGCCATACTCTGGTGTGGCACAATCAGACGCCCAAATGGGTGTTTGAAGATGACAAGGGCCAGCCGCTGAGCCGCGATGCGTTGCTGGCGCGGATGCACGATCATATCCGCACCGTGGTGGGCCGCTACAAGGGCCGCATCAATGGATGGGACGTAGTGAATGAGGCGCTGGATGAAGACGGCACGCTGCGCCAGACGCCCTGGATGAAGATCATCGGCGAGGATTACATAGCGAAGGCCTTCGAGTTCGCGCACGAAGCCGATCCGTCGGCCGAGTTATATTACAACGACTATTCGCTGGAGACCGAGGCCAAACGCAAGGGCGGCGTTGCGCTGATCAGGAAGCTGAAGGACGCGGGCGTGCCGGTGGTTGCTGTTGGCCTGCAGGATCATGTCGGCATGGAATATCCATCGACGGCGCAACTGGATGCGACCATCGACTCGCTGGCCGCGTTGGGGGTGAAGGTGAATATCACGGAACTCGATGTCGATGTGTTGCCGCACGCCATTCGCGGCCAGACCGCGGACGTAGCCGCGAAGGCGGAGGCCCAGGCGAAGCTGAATCCTTATGCGAACGGCCTTCCGGATGCCGTCCAGCAGGCGCTTGCAAAACGGTATGCCGATTTGTTTGCTACTTACGTGAAGCATCGCGGCACGGTGACGCGTGTGACTTTCTGGGGCGTAACCGACGCGGATTCGTGGCTGAATAACTGGCCCGTGCGGGGAAGAACGAGTTATCCGTTGCTTTTTGATCGCGAAGGCAAGCCGAAGCCCGCATTCGACGCCGTAGTCGGCACGGCGCCACACTGAAGCCTCTGGAGACTCCGAGTCAATGCAGGCGAAAACGCCTGCTCCACAACGGCTGCAAGCTGCTGATGCTGAGTTGTGGAGCAGGCGTTTTCGCCTGCAGCCTGCTCTACTGTTGCCGGCCGCGCACGCCATGGTACACTTCGGCTTCCCCTTTCTGATTTTCAGCAATCCACTGGAGGCTTACTGGTAGTCTATGAACTTCTTTGCACATCGAACAGCGCTGAGTTCTGTTCTCGGATTGGCGCTGCTGTTTGTGGCGAGGGCCGATGCGCAAACCTGCACTTCGTTCAGCCTGCCCGGCGGCGACGTTTACCTGAAAAGGAACGGATCCGGTCCGGGCGTCACGTTGAACAGCCCGCCCGCCGCGATGGTCGTAAATGATCAGGCGGGCGAAATTCAGCTGAGTTTCGGAAGCGGCGCGCCGGTACAGATTCCGGCTGCCGACGCTTCAGCGCCCAGCGGCGTCATCCACGATCTTTGCAGCAACCTTGACGCTGCTTTTCCGTTCCGCGCCGCTGCGGCTGCCGGGCCAGGAAGGCTCGGGTTGACCATTGCGGGGCCGGGCCAGTCCACAGCAGCCGGGCAGGCGTCCCAGAACGTTGCGGTTGCTGATTTTAACGGCGACGGCATCCCGGACACGGCCATTGTAACCAGCTCTGGAATTACCGTGACCCTCTACAGGTCCAGCGGCGCGGTGCTGGCGCAGCACGCGTACGCATATCCCGGATTGGCCACAAACGGCCTGATTACCGCCGATTTCAATGGCGACGGCAAACCGGACCTGGCTGCGCTGGTGTCGCAGTCGGGCGGCAGTACCGGCAGCGTTGTCGTGTTGATGGGCAATGGCGATGGCACATTCGCGAATCTGGCGGTCTTTGCCGCCGGGGTTTCTCCGAGTGCGATGGCGGTGGGTGACTTCAATGGCGATGGCAAGCTGGACCTCGTTGTCGGGGGCGCCACCGTGGTCCTGAACTCTGCAACCACCGCACTGGCCATGCTGGTGGGTAACGGCGATGGTACGTTTCTACAACCGCTGTTGATCACTCCATTCGGGGACGTCAGGAGCATGGTGGCCACCGATATAAACGGTGACGGCAAGACCGATCTGCTGGCCATCTCGGATCTCGGCCAGACGGTGGGTGACAGCGGTCTCGCGGTATATCTCGGCAACGGAAACGGTAGCTTCCAGGCACCCATTTATACCCAATTGAATATCAACCAGCCGTTCCTTGCGTACGCGGACCTGAATGACGATGGCCACACCGACGCGGTTCTCGTGCAGCAGGATCAGGCTTCTCTCTATGTTCTCCTCGGCAACGGAAACGGTACCTTTCAGCCGCCTGTTGTGTATGCCACGCCCGCTAACGCCGGTTCAGTCGGATTAGTCGCGCTCAGTGATGGCGCCACGGCTTTCTTCCTCGCTGATGAAGTGGATAAGTCGACGGTGATAACATTCGCCGACAGTTCCGGCGCGGTGGGGTTACCGTTAGTGCACCCGGCAGGCCCCACTTACGAGTCTTCTGTCGGGCCGCCCGCCGTTGTAGCGGCCAACCTCTACCGGGATGGCAACCCCGATGTCGTGATCACCGGCCCGGACAACCTCCTGGTGGGCCTCAATGAGGGAAACGGCGTCTTTTCCGTGGTCAGCTTCCCAACCGGCGGGGGCGCGGTGATGACCGCGGTGGCCGATGTCAACGGCGATTCGCATCCCGATCTGCTGTACACGAACCCGAGTGGCGTCGGCATCCTTCTGAATGAGGGCTTTGGCCTGTTTTCCCCTGGCCCGAGCGTTCCCCTGAATAATCCCACGCTGATTTCCGTAGCGGATTTCACCGGCCACATCAAAACCGATTTCGCCGCCCTCACCGGCAGCAGTGTTGCCATTATGCTCGGATATGGCGATGGCAGCTTTCTGGCCGGCTCGACTATTTCGCTCCCGTCGACAGGGGTTGGCCTGCTTACGGGCGATTTCAATAACGACGACAAGGCCGATCTGATCACGGGTTACTCCACGTCCGGTGGCCAGACCGCCTCTGCGCTTTATCCCGGAAACGGCGACGGCACTTTCGGCGCGCCACTTACGCTGCCCATCAAGGGCCAGGTGATGGCGGCGGCCGATCTGAACGGCGACGGCAACCTGGATGTGGTGGTCTATAACAGCGTGACGGGTCAGTTATCAGTGCTGCCCGGCGCGGGCGATGGAACCTTTCGGGCGCCGATTCCTGCTTCCCTTGCCGAGGCGAATGTATGGTCAGTCACCATCGCTGACGTGAATGGCGATGGAAAGCCCGATCTGGTTCTGGGCGCCTGCTGCGGTTTTGCCGAGCCGAGCGTGCTTCTGGGCAATGGCGATGGAACATTTGGCGCACAAACGTTCTTTGTCGCCGGAACCGATAACCCGGGCTCCGTCGCCGCTGCGAATTTCACCGGTTCGGGTACGGGCCTGGTTGCGGCCGGCGAGTTCGGTTACACCGGAAGACAGGCTGCGTTCAGCCTGTTTTACTCAGCCGTCTCGAGCACGCGAGTGCAGTCGTCGGCGAATCCGAATCTCACGGCCATCGCGCCCGGATCGCTCGCCTCCGCTTTTGGATCCAATCTGGCCATCTCCAGTCCGGGCGTGACGTCGCTGCCTTTGCCGAACAATGACGTGGGTACCACCGTCGCAATTAAAGATTCCACCGGCGCCACGAATCTCGCGCCGCTGCTGTATGTCACTTCCACGCAGATTAACTTCCTGGTTCCAGCCAGTGTCGCGCCCGGACCGGCTACCGTCACCATCACCACCGGCGACGGTCACGTCTTCGCGGTAAACACCGAAGTGGCGGCGGTGGCGCCGGGGATCTTCACGCTCAACTCCGCGGGGCTGGTTGCCGCCGACGCAGTGCTGGTCTCCGGCGATACCCAGACGCCTGAGAAGGTGTTCACCACGACCGAGTCAGGCGCCATTGTGGCGAACCCGGTAATCCTGGGCGGTCCGTCCGACGAGGCAATCCTGGAGATCTTTGGCACCGGACTGCAGGCCGCGGGCAAAGCCGGAGTTCAGGTAACCATCGGTGGCCTGAACGCTCCTGTGCATTACGTTGGCCCGGGGGGTGGGTTTGCCGGGCTGGATCAGATCAACGTGCAGATTCCCGCGGCTCTGGCGGGCAAAGGCAACGTGGTGATTCAGGTGACCGTGAACGGCGTGTCGGCGAACCCGACGAACATGACCATCCAGTAAGTGAGTGGGGGCAGGACTCGCGTCATGCTTGCGCCTGCCCCGTCGTGGGGCATTTGCCCCAGGCCCGGCCAAATCCCCCCTCGTCGTGTTGTCGTGCCCTTTCAGCGCAGACCGTCGATTCAATGATTTAGCGATGCTCTACCGCCAGCCCGGCCTGGCATCCTCCCTGCAACATAGTTGCAAACAACATGAACCAGTTCCCCGCAGTCGACCCTATTCCCTTGCCCGCGCCCGTCTGGTTGCTCAAGGCGCTGCACATCGTCACGCTGTCGCTGCACTTCATGGCGGTGGAGATGCTGCTCGGCGGTCTGCTGGCGGCTGCCTTACTCAGCGTGGCCCGCAACAGCGCCGTGGCTCGATCGGTGACCGCGGCAATCTCGAAACGTCTGCCCATCGTGATGACGTACGTCATTAATCTCGGCGTGCCGCCGCTGCTGTTCGCGCAGGTGCTGTACGGCCGCGCGCTCTACACCAGCAGCTTGCTCATCGGCGCATGGTGGATCGCGGTGATCGGACTCCTGATGGCTTGCTACTGGCTGCTCTATCGCTTCGCCGCGCGCGTGGAAGGCGGGCGCACCGCCTGGTGGGTCGGGCTGACGGCGTGGGCCTTCGCCGGAATTGTGGCGCGCGTTCTCAACAGCAATATGACGCTGATGCTGCGGCCCGAAGCGTGGCAGGCCATGTACCAGACCTCCGCCACCGGAGTGAACCTGCCTGCGGGCGATCCCACGATGTTCCCGCGCTGGCTGTTCATGATGGCGGGCGGCATCCTCTTCACCGGACTGTGGCTGCTCTGGCTCGGCGGCAATGCGCCCATCGAATCCGCTGAGCGCCGGCGTCTGGCCACCGCCGGGGGCTGGCTGGTTGCGCCGATGGCCGTCGTGCAGGTGTTCCTCGGCGTCCTGGTGCTGGCTACCCAGCCTTCGGGCATTGTCGGCGCCGTGGAGCGCAACTGGATGTATCCGCTCGCGCGCGAGGTCTGGCTCGCCGCCATGGCGCTCTGCCTGGGAGCGGGCTTGTTCGCGCTGTTCGCTCGGCGTTCGCCGGCGGTGATTGCGTGGGGCGCGGCCGTTGCCGCACTGCTCGCCTCGGTCAGCATGACGCTCTATCGCGACGGCATCCGCGACGCGACGCTCCTCAGTAAAGGCTTCGATGTCTGGCAACGAACCGTGGTCACGAACTGGAGCGTTGTCGGGCTGTTCCTGGTTCTTTTCGTGGCCGGCCTCGCGGTGGTCGGCTGGCTGATGTCGGTGGTGGCGCGAGCGCAGAAGCCCCCCGTAGCGAAGGTGGTGCAGGCATGAGTGAGATGAACTCGAAACACATTGTCGCCATGGATGGCGAGGACGTCACCACGCGGCGATTCTTCCTGGGCGCGGCGAGCGTTGCGGGACTCGGCTACGCGGCGGCCATCGGCTATCCGGTGTACCGCTATCTGGCGTCGCCCATCGAGCAGAGCGCCGCGGAAACCGCCGTCACCGAGGTGGCGCTTAAGGATGCGCAGAAATTGCCGGCCGGCAGTGCGCTGATGTTCAAATTCGGATCGCAGCCGGCCATGCTCATCCACCACACGGACAACACATGGGTGGCGCTGGGGGCCGTGTGCAGTCACCTTGGCTGCACCGTGCAGTATGTGCCCGCGCGCGACGTGATTCACTGCAACTGCCACGGCGGCGAATACGATTCGCACACCGGGCAGAACATCTCCGGACCGCCGCCGCGCCCGCTGAAGCGCTTCGTGGTGAAGATGACCGGCGAGGCCGCGGTCGTTTCCAGGGTCGTTTCGAAGGCGTGAGGAGGCTGCATGGAAAGCACAATATATGACTGGCTTGACGAGCGGCTGGGCCTCGATGATGCCATGGCCTTCGCCCGCAAGAAGACCGTTCCGCTGCATCGGCACTCGTTCTGGTATTACTGGGGCGGCATCACGCTGTTCCTGTTCCTGATGCAGGCGCTCACCGGCGTGCTGCTGCTGCTGTATTTCCGGCCCGGCGCGGACGCGTACGAATCGGTGCGGCAGATCACGTATCAGATGCATTTCGGATGGCTGGTCCGCTCGGCGCATTCGTGGTGCGCGAACCTGATGATCCTCGCCATCTTCGTGCACATGTTCTCGGTGTTCTTCATGAAGGCTTACCGCAAGCCGCGCGAGTTCGGGTGGTTCACGGGCATGTTCCTGATGATGATCACCCTCGTGTTCGGTTTCAGCGGATACCTGCTGCCGATGGACGAGCTTTCCTACTTCGCCACCAAGGTGGGTTTGCAGATGCCGGCGGGCATACCGCTCATCGGTCCCCTGATCGCGGACATGATTCGCGGCGGCGCCGAGGTGAATGAGTTCACCGTGCAGCGTTTCTTCGCTCTGCATGTGGTGGTGCTGCCCGCGCTGTTCATCCCGCTGCTTGGCCTGCATCTGTGGCTGGTGCAGAAGCACGGCAACGCCGTGCCGCCATCCGAGGAAGCGAAACCCGCGAGCGAGCGCCGCAGCATTCCCTTCTTCCCGAACTTCTTCGCGAAGGACCTGGCCATGTGGCTGATCGCGCTGAACGTGCTGGCGCTGATGGCCTCTCTGTTCCCGTGGGGACTCGGCAAGCAGGGCGATTCGCTCAGTCCCGCGCCCGCGGGCATTCATCCCGAGTGGTATTTCATGAGCTCGTTCGAGATGCTCAAGCTGCTGGGCAGGTGGTTCCCCGGTGCGGCGGGCGAGGCGCTCGGGATGATCCTCTTCAACACCGGCCTGGTGGTCTGGTTCCTGATTCCGTTCTACGACAGCTCGAAGGATTCGGGACGGCGCGGGCGCAGGGCACATTATTTCGGGCTGCTGGCGCTGGCCGTGCTGGCGCTCACCACCGCGGCCGGATATCAGGGGCTGAAATAGGAGACCGGCGATGAATTATCCATTCTGGGATGTGCCTCTCATTGGCAGCGGCTGGGTGATCGGCTGCATCGCCATCTTCCACATCATGATTTCGCACTTCGCTGTGGGCGGTGGATTCTATCTCCCGCTGGCCGAGCGTAAGGCTCTCCGCGAGGGCCGCCAGGAGTGGCTGGCGACGCTCCGCGGCCACTCGCGATTCTTCCTGATTCTCACCGGCGTGTTCGGCGCCATTTCCGGCGTGGGCATCTGGTTCGCCATCGGGCTCACGCACCCAGAGGCGACCAGCACGCTGATCCACAACTTCGTTTTCGGCTGGGCCATCGAGTGGGTGTTCTTCATGGTGGAGCTGACTACGGCGGCCGTGTATTACTACACGTGGTCGAAGATTCCGGACGAGCTGCATATGAAAGTCGGCTGGGTGTATGCCGGTGCGTCGTTCTGCACGCTGGTGATCATCAACGGCATTCTCACCTTCATGCTGACGCCGGGCGACACCTGGCTGTCGGTTGCGGGAACGGGCAGGGAAGCCTCGAAGTTCTGGAACGCGTTCTTCAATCCCACTTACTGGCCGAGCCTCGGCCTGCGCACTGTCGTGTGCGTGTCTCTGGCCGGCATCTGGGCGCTGGTCACCACCAGCCGCATCGACGCGGCGAAGTATCCGGCGCTGAAAACGGAGATGTTGCGCTGGAGCGCGAAGTGGCTGGTGCCGACCTTCGTGCTGATGCCGTTCCTGCTGGCCTGGTATTTCTGGATGGTGCCGGAATCGCAGAGGGCGCTGCTGAGCCTGGGGATGTCCACCATCGGATCGGGCGCCTTCACGCAGGTGACGCGCGCGGCGCTGGTGGTGGTGATGTCGTCGGCCACCATTGTCGGCATCGTCTACTTCCTGGCGTATCGCAATCCGCTCGACTTTACTCCGGCGCACGCATTTGCGGTCCTGGCCGTGGCTTTGGTGGCCACCGCCTCAGGCGAGTACTCGCGCGAGATGCTCCGCAAGCCATACGTGGTGGGCCGGCACATGTTCTCGAACGGCACGCGCGTGAAGTCGGTGGCGGCGGCCAATCGCGACGGCTATCTGGCGCATACCATGTGGCTGCGAACGGACGTGAGCCCGCAGTATGCGCGCGGCGAGGGGATGTTCCGCGGCCAGTGCATGTCGTGTCACACCGTGGATGGCTATCGCTCCATGCGCGTGCTGCTGAATGGCCGCAACCGCGCCGCGATAGGGAATCTGCTGGCCATGCTGCACGACTACAAGCCCGATTCGCCGTACCGCCGCTTCATGCCGCCACTGACCGGTACGGATGAAGAGGTCCGGCTGCTGGGCGATTATCTGGATCATATGGAGAACGGGCCGGGGGCAACGCAGGTAGCGGCGAAGCGTTAACCTGCAGTCGTACAGGCATGTTCAACAAGAGAGCTTTGGCTCCGCTGATTGCCTTTATTGGTTGGTGCCTCGCTGCGCTGCCGTGCAGTCTCACTATGAGGCCGATATGGTCGAAGAACCCCAGGAGTTCTTCGGCGCTCTTCCGGGTCGTGGTGGGCGGTAAAGCAGGTTATATCGATGCATCCGGGCGCTTCGTGATCGCACCGCGATTCAATCCTTATTACGTAGAGGCCGGCGATGGCGATTTCGTCGAAGGAGCAGCCCTGGTATTCGTTTCAGGCCATTTGGGCTTCATCGACGAGACCGGCAAGCTCTTGAGTTCCCCCGATCTCGTATTCAATGTGCCTTTCTCCGAGTCGGTAACCATAGCCACTCGGAGGTCCGAAGGCGGCGCTACCGGGCATCAACTGCTGGTTGATCGCTCGGGACACATTGTTACTGAAGTGAACGCATATTGGATCCATCCCTTTTCGGATGGGTTAGCCGCCTTCGCCGAAAACGGTCTGCCGGTGAAGTTCGACCCCAATGCTTCCTACGGGCACCTGCGCGGGTACATCGACCTGCAAGGCAAGGTCGTCATAAAGCCGCAGTTCGCGTTCGCCGGGCCTTTCTCTCAAGGACTGGCAGCAGTCGCCCTGGACGGATCGTGCTGGGTCGCCGGATGGGGTGGATCGCGATTTCCGGCGCCATCGGCGAAAGTCCAATATACGAGTTGCGGGCCGCGAGCGGCGGCCTCGGTGACGCAACCGTGCCGCCATGGCTACATCGACAAAACGGGGCGATTCGTTATCCCGGCTCGATATGAGCTGGCAGAAGAGTTCGCGGACGGCCGGGCTGCGGTCCGCGCTAACGGGAAATGGGGCTTTATCGATCGAAATGGAACCGAGATTACTCGAAGCCGTTTCGACGAGGTCAGGTCATTCTCCGAGGGGAAGGCCGCTGTCAGGATAGCCGACAAATCGGGCTACATCGATAAGTCCGGCGCATTCGTTATCGAGCTCGAATACGACGACGCATTGCCGTTTTCCAATGGGCTGGCAGCGGTGAAGAAGGGCGATCATTACCTGTATGTCAATGCGCTCGGAGCAGAGGCGATTTCAGGTGCGTTCCTTCAGGCCACGCCGTTTGTCCTGGGTCTTGCACACGTGCAAACGGGACCGGCGACATGGGCATGGATCGAGCCGTCGGGTAAGGTCATATTCCGCTACGATTGGCAGCAGGACTTCTGATCGCCTTATCCGTGGGAAGATTACGTAATGGAAACGGTTACGGTTTCCTCCAGGGGGCAGGTGGCGATCCCGAAGGCTATCCTGGATGCTCTGCATCCCCGCCCTGGTGCCAGGGTAGCGGTCGAAATGCGAGGCCACGAAATCGTGCTCTCGAAAGAACCGGCATGGTAGAGACCGGAAGGCGCCGCGGCGGCCACAGACCTCATGAGCAAGTTCGAAGTGTTCAGGAAACAGAACGTGAGCTTGAAGACTCGCGCTCTTGATTCGTGGGCGATCATCGAATGGATCACGGGGAGGCAGCCGGCACGCGATTTCGTAAGGACGCTCCTGCACGAGGCGGAAGCAGCCCGCTGCCGCCTGACGATAAGCGCTTGACGTCGGCGAAATTTCGTCAATCGGTGCGAACGTGCCAGTGACCATCGAGACGCCCGACCTTGACGATATCTGGAGCGCTGCCCATCCTGAAGAGCCGATTTCCGATCGCCTATGCCGACGCGTTCGCGGCCGCGCTGGCGCAGAAGCACAACTGTCCGCTGATCGCCGGAGATCCGGAGTTCCGGCGCGTTGTCGGGCTTTAGGTCGAGTGGATCGGCCGCGCCTGAATCACGCATTGGTAGTGTGGCTTACCACCGCGGAGTGGCAAGCACCTCGGCCGTTTCTTCCGTGGTGAGTCGCCGAACAAGCGAAGTTCCACCACTGCGCCTGCCGGGAAAACTCGCTCGCAAAGCGGCGGAGCGCGCTGTCTAAACTAATGATGTTCAGATCGGGCGAGGGCGTCATGGATGTGTGTTGAAACACACCCCGGTGGCGCCGCGTTGACAATTGGTCCATACTGTAGCGAGCAGATTCAGTTTGATCCGAGGTCGAAATGTCAAACGCTGAGGACTCGACGAAACGAATCCGTGTCGTCCTGGCCGACGACCATACGCTGGTGGCGGAAGGCCTGGCTCGACTGATCGAAACAGAGTTCGAGCTCGTCGGCAAAGCCACCGACGGACGCACAGCCGTTCAACAGGTGCGCGCGCTGCACCCCGACGTCGTTCTGCTGGACATTTCCATGCCGCTGCTGAATGGCATCGAGGCCGCGCGTCAGATTCTCTCCGAATCGCCGCACACCCGGTTGATCTTCCTGACCATGCACACCGATCTGGCGTACGTGGCGGAGGCGCTGCACGCCGGTGCTTCCGGATACCTGCTGAAGAAATCGGCCGTTTCGGAATTGTCCGACGCCATTCGCGCGGTGATGGCCGGCAAAAAGTATGTGACGCCGGAAATCGCGTCGCGGCTCGGCCAGCAGGGAGGCACGCTGCGGGCGCCTTCGCCGGAGTTGACCGGACGGCAGCGCGAGGTCATGCAGTTGATTGCCGAGGGAAGGTCCGCCAAGGAGATCGCATCGCAGCTTACGATTTCCGTGAAAACGGCCGAGTTCCACCGCGCCGCAATTCTGCAGAAGCTGGGGCTGCGCACTACCGCCGACCTGATTCGCTACGCCCTCGACCACCGCATGGTCAGCGCGTGATCTCAGCCTGTAGACGATTGGAGTAACTGCCGATAGCGAGTAGACTGTACACGAGGCGGCGAATCTGTAATGGTAAGTCATCGCACAGAGCCGCTGTTTCTGTTGTCCGGCAGCCGGTTTGGTGAATCGTCCTTGTTACGGACCAGAATGCCTGTAACCGCGAAGCGGCCTGTTCAGATACTGATTGTCGAAGACAATCCCGGCGACGTGCTGCTGGTCCGCGAGGCGTTGCGCGAAGCGCACATGCACTTCGAAATGAAGCATGCGCTGGACGGCGAAGAAGCGATCGACGCCCTGGGGCGCGATCACATGCGGCCGGACCTGGTGTTGCTGGATATCAACTTGCCGCGGCGCGACGGTTGGGAGGTTCTCGACGAGATTCGTTCCAATCCGGAGACGCAATCCACTCCGGTGATCGTGCTCAGTTCATCGGGGTCGCCGGAAGACCGCCAGCGCGCCATTCGCAACCAGCCCTCGACATACATTCAGAAGCCCTCCAACCTGGAGGACTTTCTTGCCGTGGGCCATCGCATCAACGCCTTCCTCAAAGACAGTTCGTCCGGCGCGGACGAGTGACGGCTCCACTTCTTCTTCGAGCGTTCCTGACATGCATTGTTGCCGCAGGGTGCGCGTGCGGAGCCGGTGGCGAGCGCCGATCGCGCGATGGTGAAGCAGGCGTTCGACCGATTGCTGCCGCGGATCGAGCAGATTGCCACATTCGACGAGCATGCCCATCCCGGGTACGCCGGCCATCCCGATGTGGACGCGACGGCCTCCGCGCCTGGCTCGGCGCCGCTGCGGCTGCGCGACGATGAGAGACTACCGGACACTGCCGTGCGGCTCACCACGTCGGGGACGCCGTCGGTAAGGTAGACAGTACCGTAACCAGGCGCTCGCGCCGCTAATGTCGGATATCCGGCGGCGAGCCACGCCATCCTGCTTTGCGTAGTCGGCGCCGCACTCGCACTGCTTGTCGATCAGCACCACCACATATAGCACCACGACCAGCGATATGGCGATCATCGACAACGCGACGAACCAGTAGCGAAAGGTCACGAGTCCCCAACCCGCCACCGTCAACGGCAGCACGACGAGTATCGCGAATGCCCACGGCGTCGCCAGCAAGCCGAGCAGTGGACCGATGTTCGTCAGAGCGTCGGCGTCCGGCGAGAGGGCTTCGTTACCGAAGAAACGTTCAAAGAAGTGGTGGATCAGAACGCGCGCAACGCCGCGCGGGCGCGTCAGATCGTTTCCCACGCCACCAGCTCTTCCAGTTTCTTTTTCGGCTTCGGCGGCGGCCAGGGGTCCGGTATGCCGATCGGCGTCATGCAAATGCGCTGGTAGCGGTCGGGTATGTTCAGCACGGTGCGGCTCACCACGTCGGGGACGCCGTCGGTAAGGTAGACAGTGCCGTAGCCGAGCACTCGCGCGGCCAGCGTCAGATAGCCGGCGGCGAGAACGCCATCCTGTTTCGCGTAGTCGGCGCCGCACTGGCACTGCTTGTCGATCAGCACCACCACGTAGACCGGGGCGGTGAAGTAGCCTTCGGTGCGCGTGGTGGCCTCGTTCAGCGGCGCGAGATCGGCCTCGGTGACGGTGGTCTTCTGTTCCAGGATGCTCTTGAAATATCCCGTCACCCGATCGAGCGTCTGTTTCTTCATCTGCGCAATCTTCGTCTTATCTCTCACCACCAGAAACTTCCACGGCTGCTCGTTCATGCACGTGGGTGCGCGCCGGGCGGCGTCGAGGATCATGCGGATGTGCTCATCGGGCACCGGGTCGGACTTGTACCTGCGCACGCTCTGGCGGTGGGCGAACACGTCGAAAATGTTGTCGAATGCGGGCGCTTCGTTGCGCGCCGCGGCTGGCGTGGAGGCAAGGACCAGACCCGCGGTCCCGCCGATCCACTCTCCTCGGCTGGAGTTCATGACTTCTCCGTTCAGCCTGGCGGTCTTCGCCCGGTCACCGTGGACAGGGTGAAGGCTGCCAGAGCAGGCGCGAGCGGCAAGCCATGGGCGGTTAACCGCCTGGTTCTGTTTTCATACTAAGCGTAATACACAGTCTGATCGCCAGCGTCATCGCTGGGCGCGCCTAACCACAACCGGCGCCGGGCGTGCCTACGCACTTTGCCTGGCATCATGACTTGTGCTGGCGAGTTCTCGGTAGCGGCATGCTACCCGGCCAGGGATGCCGGCAATCTCGGCCTCTGTAAGGTAACGCAATCGTGTGTTTGCGCCCAGGCGCTGGACAACCTTCGCCAACCCGGAGATCATTGCCAGTTCGGCCTGCGCGATGGTTCTGCTGACAAGAACCCCGCGTCCCTCAAGAATCAGGAACGATCGATTGTGGTATCGCCAGCGCCAGTTCTCTCCCGCATCGGGACAAGGAATCGAGCGAAACACCTCCGCGGTTCCTGAAGCGGCAAAGATCGCCTGGCACGGAAACAGCATGCCTCCCGCAAGGATTCTCCGGGAGATCGCATCCGTGCCGAGAGCATGCACTCCTTCGTCATTGGGCAACTCCCAGGGTGAGTTCATGGAGACGTCCATAAGCGCGCCGTAATCGGCCGGATCGGGTTCCCGAGGACGAATAGTCAAACGGCGCCTCACCTGGCCCAACAGACCTTCGATGGCCCGCGCATCGTCTCCACATACAACCAGACCGTGATTGCCCAGTACGAACAGGTCTGTTTCAGGGCGGGCGGAACAAGCGCGTTCGATCTCTCGTGACAGGGGCAGACCCGAGGCGACATACGGGATCCACTGCCAGCTCAGCCCCGCCAGAAGGCGTTCGAGTTGCATCGGGGCGTCACTCCGGACGGCCCATGCGATCGTGTTCACGCAATGCACATGGAGCACCATTCGATGTGGCAGCGCGGCGTGCAACGCGGTTTCCAGCGATGCGCCCGGATACCGTTCGGAGGGATCCACATCTCGCCGGAGGCATCCGTTCCTCACCTCAGTCAAATCTAACGGAAGAAGGAAGTCATCACGCATGGCATCGGCCATCCACTTGCCCGACGCCTTGATCCACAGGACGCCGTCCAGTTTTGCCGAGCTGTTGCCAGTGCTCGCCTGCGTGAGAAGTGGGTCGTTTCCGACGCGCCGGGTGAGATCCAATAGTTGTCGCAGTTCCGGGATATGTTTCATCCTGCACACTTCCCCGTCATCATTGAGATAACACTCGCAATTGTTCTTCGACGGCGGGAACCGGGGCAGAGCGCCCCGCCCGAGCCTGCCCGATCCTGACGGAAGCTTTGAAGATGGCCCCCACAGGAATCACACCACCCAATTTGTGCGCGGCGATGGCAGCCAGACCCATGGACGCGATGCATCCGCACGAACCACAGTCCGGGTTCCCCCCAAACTGGCAGGGAACGATTCTGGTTTTGAGGTCCGCCGACACGGTTCGGGTCGTGAGTGCGAAGACACATTCCGCGGGGTTCTGTGGAGGCGTCTCAAACTGCCGAATCATCCCTTCCCGCATGTCCAGTTTGGGAAACAGCTTCCTCAGCGTCATCATGTCCGCAATTGCACGCTTGCGCTCTTCCGGTTCCAGCATCTCCGGAAGCCGATCCCCGATCTGGGGCGTGAACAGGCTGAACCACACCTTGCAAATCTCCGCTCGCGGAGTCCAGAACTCCAGGAATTCCCGTAGATATCCCTGCCGTTTCATCATTTGACCGGTGACTGTGCAGTGGATGGTGATGTTCTGGCCGGCGATGTTCCTGATGATCCGATCGTACGTTGCAGGGGCGCGTCGGACGTCGTGCTCGGGTTGCAGCCCGTCTATTGAAACCACGACATTGAAATGCGGCAATCCCGCCCAACTGGCCGCGAGAGGACGGAAGGCGCTGGTGACCACCTGCACATGGATTCCCCGGTCCAGGAGTTGCGGAACCATCGACTCCAGTTCGCTATGCCGAACCAGCGGATCGCCTCCCACGATGGACAGATGCAACGGCCGTAAGCGGTCAACCAGTGCAAGCACGCCGTCTATGAGCTCCTGCCCCTTGCGATCGTTCAGCGTGCGTAACGTCAGGCCGCCGCCACCCAGATGAGCGTCGTCGTAGGCGTAACATCCCGGACACCGCAGCGGACATTCACGCGTAATCTCGATGGAGAGCGAGGGGCGCTCTCCTTTGAGGATCTTGCCCCATGCACGTATAACCTCGGAAGTTTTCAAGTGAGACTCCTTTGTCCAGTCGGTCCAGCATTGGGTTACGGCAATCTGTCCGTGGTTACTTACGGGCGCCGGGACGCAAATCGTTGCGATCAGTCGAGAACTCGGCCGAAGACGGCTCTTGTTCCGGAGCGCAGTTCCACGAGATTGGAAGCCGGGTTATGCTCGACTGATGCCCGAAGGAGGAGAGGAGTCTGCCGCGTGCCCGGCAAGGACCGTAGGATCACTGGGCAGACAGGGCTCGCGTGCGTCAGCGCCAGCCGGACTCAGGGGACAGGAACCGGAAATACTGGGAAGATCGCTACCTTGTATCACGGTATCGCCGCAATGGTTTTGTAGCTGGACTGCGCATATGGCGGCCCTCGGACTCACAGCGGGAGGATCCGGCTGATTGTCGAGCGACGCCACCAACAGCAATGCGGCCAGTATCCAGATTGTGCACAAAGCCGATTTCATGCCGTCCTGTAACTCTCGCTTATGGTAACGCATGTTCAGCAATGACTCCAGGCAACGCCTGCCACCAGGATCTGTTCGGAACGCTGCCGGCGACGAAAACGGCACAGCCGATATCGTCGGAACATGTTAAAAGTGAACGTCGCATCCTTCACGTTCCGGTTCATTTCAACGGATCAGCTACGCGATTGCTTAGCCAACTATGAACGCAGAACCCATCCTGGTAGCATGCGGCGCCCAATCGGTTTCGCTGATCACTGGGAGGTTCAGCGATGGTTCGAACGCCTTCCCATGTACCTACTCGAGGAACCGAAGCGCCTGAAGGTCGTGAAGGCACTCAGGCGCGCATTGGTTGTCGCCGAGACTGGGGTCTTCTCGGGACCACCGCGTGAGTCTCAGAACCAGTAAGTTTCGGGACGAAATTCGAAGGCTCGTAATTAAATCTCCAGGCGTCTCAAAAATCTGTCCCGAATACAAGGCAACGCGCACCACTCGGCTCCCGTATCGCGTTCGCGGCCGGTCCCAAAACCCTGTCCCCCAAAATTGGGCCTCATTTCTGGCGCCTGGCGTCCTGCGAATTCACCAGGCTGATTTATCGCCGACTGGTACGCTGGCCGGAACGCTTCGGTACTCCGATAAACCGAAGACGGGCCGTTCAGGGGTCCGCCCCAAATCCGCAGGGCAACGCTTGAGTCCGCATTGACGGGGTGGTATGGTTTTTGGTATGGCGACTCGCAAGATCACGATCACACTTCGTGACGATCAGATCCGGGAGATTCGCGCGCTGGTAGCAGCCGGACAGACGGCGAGCATTTCGGCGTTCGTTCAGCATTCCGTCGGCGTCGCTCTTTCCGATGCGGCAGGGTGGAAGGAGATGTTGGAAGAGGCGCTGCAACAAACGGGCGGCCCTTTGACGGCAAAGGAGCGCGTGTGGGCCGACACACTGCTGTCTTCGCGCCGCCAGGAGAGGCACGCACGAAAAGGAAAGGCCGCGTGAGTGGCGTTACGCTCGACGCCGGCGGCCTGATCGCAGTGGACCGGAACGAGCGCCGGGTGCTCGCACTGATCGCGCGGGCCGCCGAGCGTGGGATGCGGATCACCATTCCGGCGACGGCGCTGGCGCAGGCGATTCGCAACCCTGCCCGGCAAGCGCGGCTCACCCGGTTGATTCGGCAAGCCAGTACGGATCTCATGGCGCTCCATGGACCGGATGCGACCGCTGTCGGCTTGTTATTGGGACAAACCGGGACAGCCGATATCGTCGATGCGCACGTCGTGATTTGTGCGCAGAGGGCCAGCCAGGCTGTTGTCACGAGTGACGCAGCCGATCTCAGGCGGATCGCTCCTGGTATACAACTGCTGGTCGTGTGAGACCCTGACAGCGCGTAGCAGATGTCCGGCAGGCTGAATGAATGAATGCCTGCCCCACCTGCGTTCGCAAAGCCAGAAGCAACGGCGGTGGCCTCGATCACCTGGCCGCATCGGCCCTGATGCGCGGGGCTCGTTAGAGCGATTGCTTCCGAGCGCTGACGACGCGCCCGGCACGAATGATGCACATCCGTGGGTAGGGCGTTCTTCGGCCAGTTGAGGTGGACGGCACACCTCTCCGAACGCCGTCACGAGCGGTTTCCGAGTGACGAACCGCTTCGGATCGCGGGCAAAGTGCCACACCGGAGAGGTCATATGGACGGCTCGCAGGTCAGATTGGCGTGCGTCCCCCCGTCACCCTATCACCCCGCACCGCCCCGGCCTTTCGCAGCTATCGGAAATTCTCCACCAGCATGAGGTCCGAGCGAGACTCGCCGCTTTGGGAGTACACCATGATCTTATCGTCGGCCGATACGGTGATCCCTAACTCCCCGCCGATTTCGCGCTCCAGCCGCGCCACGGTGCGGATTCTGTCCGTCGCGGCATCCAGCAACTGCAGCCTGATCCCATCCGAGAGAAAATACACCCCCTTGGCGGTTACGCTAAAGGTGGCATAGTCATGTACCAGCGGAGCGGCCTGTTGCTCCTCCCCGCCGCCAACCGACAGGCGGTACAGCGCACGAGCCGCGCCCCGCACCGGTGTGAAATACAGGTACTTTCCGTCAGCCGATTCGAGTGCCACGCCACCCCCGGTATGCGTCACCTGCACGGCCGCCCCGCCGCCCGCAGGGGCCTTCCATATCCGCCACTGGCCGGACCGGTCCGACTCAAAGTAGATCCAGCGGCCGTCCCGCGACCAACTCGGAAGCTGGCTATCCGCATTGCCGCTGGTAATCCGGCGGGTAGGGCCTCCGCCGGCGGGGATCGCGTAGATCTGGGACGTGCCATCCTTGCGGGAATCGAAGGCCAGCCACCGGCCGTCGGGGGACCAGTGCGGAGTGCCGCCGAGGGAGTGTGAGAAGGACGTCAGTTGCTGGTAATTCCCGCCGTCCGCGTCGCATGTCCACAACCCCCACTCCCCCGAGCGGTCCGACTGGAATGCGATGCTGCGGCCGTCCGGCGAGAACTGCGGACCCTCCTGTCGGTAACTCGATCCGAGAATCATCCGCGACTGGCCAGTACGCAGGTCCATCCGCCATAGATTGGAACTGGAGTGATGCCTGGCATAGACCAACCGGTGCTGCGAGCGAGAAATCGCAGGCCATCCCGCGTCCTCCGCCCAGCTCAGCCGCCGCGGAGATTTCCCACCGGAAACCGGCATTCGGAACAATCCATCGGCGCTGAATACGATCTCTCGCTCGCCGGCCCATGTCATGCCGGCGATGAACGACCGGGGCTGATCCGTGAGCTCCCGCGGCGGCCCGTCGGGTCGCAGATCCCGAGTGAGGCGGAGAACATAGAGCTTGTAAACCCAGGAGCCAAGACTCTTCACGAAAACGAGCATGCGTCCATCCGGCGAGAGGGGGCCTGCGAAATCCCCGAGATCCGTTGAACCCTCACCTGGCGTTCCGGAAGACGAGAACAGAGCCCGGCGCTCACCTGTTTCGGCGGAAATCAGCCAGATGCCATACGGCTCGTTCTCCGACTCCCGGGCGGAGACAACCAGCCATCGGGAGTCTGGCGTCCAGGACATTTGCGACAGGTATCCGTCTGCGTCCACCTTTGTTAGTTCCCGCGAGGGGCCCCCGATGGCCGGTACCAGCATGACGGCGCCATCCTTCCCGGCGCATCGCAGGAAAGCGATTTTGAGGTCGTCCGGGGACCAGGCTGGGTGACTGTCCGATTCCCCGGAGGTCAGCTGCACCGGCGGACCCCCTCCCATCTGCGCGACATAGATTCCGCTCTTCTCGTCAGTGCCGGAAGGCGAAGACTCGCGCGGCGCGCCGTACCCATAAGCCACCCGGTTCCCATCCGGAGAGAACGCCGCCGCTCCCGCCCCGCCCGCGAGCGAAACCAGCGGAACCGGTTTCAGGTCTTCTCCAGTCCCGATGCCGCGGAACCACACCACCAGCCACGCGGCGACCGCTACCACCGCCGTCAGCCCCACCAGCAGCGCCATTCGCGGCCATCTCTTCCGCCGCACCCGTTCCAGGGCCGCCCGCAACTCTCCCGCTGCCTGCCATCGCGCCGCTGGGTCGGCCGCCAGCGCTTTTTTGAGAACGGGCGCGAGCCTCGCCGGCGGCGACTCCCCCACCAACTCCGCGAGCACCCGCCCGAACGAATAGATGTCGGAGCGAGTATCCAGTGGCTCACCGCGGACCTGTTCCGGCGACATGTAGCCGCTGGTCCCCGTCACCGTCGATTGCGCCACAGCCCCGTCTTTCTGGCTCACCGGCTTCGCCAGCCCGAAGTCCATCACCTTCGCCTGCCCGGCCTGGGTCACGAACAGGTTGTCCGGCTTGATGTCGCGATGCACGATCCCACGCTCGTGCGCCGCCTCCAGCGCTCGCGCCACCTGGATGGCAATCTCGAAGAACTCCGCTTCGCTCACCCCGCCCCGCTCTATCCGCGCTCGCAGAGGCTCGCCTTCCAGAAACTCCATCGCCAGGAAGACCCGGCCGGCGGCTTCGCCCAGCTCATACACCGTGCAGATGCCGAGGTGATTCAAGGCGCCGATCATGCGGGCTTCGCGCCGCAGGCGCTCCAGCGCCGGAGGATGCGCCGCCAACTCCTCGGGCAGGAACTTCAGCGCTACCACCCGGCCCAGCGTCAGGTCCTCGGCCTTGTAGACCACGCCCATCGCTCCCCGCCCGGCCTCCGCCAGTATCCGGTAGTGCGAGACGACGACACCTGGAACGAGCTGCGAAGGCTCCTCCACATCCCTTTCCAAATTGCCGATGAAGCGGTACCCCTTGCGCGGCAGCGTCTCGATATAGCGGGGCGTAGCGGCGGTGTCCGCCAGGGCCTCGCGTAGCCGCATCACAGCCGAGTTGATGCTGTGCTCAAACTCGACCACCGTGCCGTGCGGCCAGAGGCGCGCCTGCATTTCCTCACGGGTGAACACTTCGCCCGGCCGCTCGAGCAACATGGCCAGGATGGCGAGGGACTGGCCGGGCACGCGTATCCTCGTCCCGCCCTTCCGCAGTTCCAGGGAAGAGGTGTCGAACGTAAACGCGCCGAAACGAACTGGACGTACGGCACCGGCGGCCATGCAGCCTCGCCTGTTACCTTACTACCGACGCACGCCAATAACAACTCGATTCAGTGTGATACAAACGCCTAACTCCCTTGTTTTTAGTTGCCTGCCCTCTGACCTTCCCAGTTAGAAACGTTCGAGCCGCCGTGCATCGAGTGCGAGCCGCCATCGGCGCATTTTCGTCCCATGAAGAACTCATGGAAGACGATCTGGCCGGCGGCGCTGGGTGTGGCGTGGCTGGCGGTTACGGCAGATGCCCGCGAAGGTGTACCAATGACGGATCGGACGCTTACAGTGCTCGTCATCGATTACGCCGGGGCATCCGGCGATACTGTGAACCAGATGGAGGCCCTCAGCTCGGTCCTCCTGCTCCGCGCAGGTGTTCGGACCGAATGGGTCCATTGCCTCGGACAACCCGGCTCCCAGCCGCCCCAGTGCGACGCCAATCTGGGATCGGGACTGGTATTGTTGCGGATCCAGGCGGCTTATCCGGGCAACCAGAAAAAGCGAGGCGATCCGCTGGGGACGGCTGAGATTGAGAGTCACTATGCTTCGATCTACGCTTCCGACATCGACAAATATGCGCGGCAAAACGGGCTGCCGGCAGGCACCCTGATGGCGTATGCCGCCACGCATGAGATTGGGCACTTGCTGCTCGGTCCAGGCCACTCGCCGTCGGGGATCATGAGCCCGGTCTTGGGAAAAGCGGAATACACGGAAATGGCCCAGCGGTGGCTCGGCTTCAGCGAGTCCGAACGACAGGCGCTGCGGCGAGCAGTTCCCGCACTTCCTCAGCGTCTGGCTGGTCTGAAATGAGCCTGCTCCGGGAGCGCGGAGATGGCTGAATGCCTGCTCCACCTGCGTTCGCAAATGCCTGAAGCACAGAGGTGGCGCAGGCGGTTTCGCCTGCGTGCGAGGGGTGTCAATACGATCACCTGGACGCATCGGCCCTGACGCACCGGGGGTCGTTATAGAAAAAGCGAAATGCCCGCCACGCCTGCCGCGCCGGCTTCAATGCAGAGCGGCGCATTCGCTTCGGTGACTCCGCCGAGTGCGTACACCGGAATTGGCGCCGCGTGGACCGCCCGCGACAGGCCATCCGTGCCGGTGGGCACGGCATCGGGATGCGATCGCGTGGTAAACACGGGCCCGAACACGACGAAGTCAGCGCCCTCGGCCGCGGCCCGCGCAACATCTTCCACGCTGTGGCATGAGACGCCGATGAGGAATCCCGGCGGTACTGTGCCGCGAAGGCGCGACGGAGCGATGGAGTGCGATGGCAGATGCACGCCCTGCGCTCCGCAGGCCAGCGCAACGTCGAGCCGCGCGTTCACCAGCACCGGCACGCCGTGCGCGACGTCGAGGACACGGCGCGTGAGTGCAGCCAGTTCGCGACCGCCGAGCGTCTTCGCGCGCACCTGGATCATAGTGGCGCCCGCCGTGGCGGCTCGCCCGGCCACCTCCGCCGAATCGGTGATGCAGTACCGATTCACAACAGGCGCATGGCCGCGGGCGGAATCTCCAGGGCCCAGTCTTTCACCCTGTGCATCTCTTCCACATTGCCTTCCGGGATCTCCGCCGCGATCCCGCCGAGGAATTCGAGGCGCAGCCCGTAGCTTCGCTCCACAACACGCTCCAGCGTTGCTGGGATCTGATTGGCGCCCGGCCGCGCCGCTCGCGGCGTTGCGCGAACACACGAAGGACGCACGCAGAGCCACGCGCGATCGCCAATCAGCCGTCCTGGGAAATACGGGCCGGCCATCTCGAACTCCTCGTACCGCAAACGGCTGGAGTTTCGGCCGGGATCGAGAGCCCGGATTTCCACCGGCAGCAGGTTGTAGAGACCGAGCAGGCGTGCAACGTCAACGCCGGCAGGCTGCTCGAAAACCCGGTGCGGCGGACCACTTTGCGCAACCCTGCCCTCCCTCAGCAGCAGCATCTCATCCCCGAGTTCCAGCGCCTCTTCGACGTCGTGCGTCACGAGTATCACCGGGATGCGGTCTTCATCCCGAATCTGCCGGATGATGCCGTACAACTCCGCTCGCAGCGGCGCGTCGAGGCCGCGCGCAGGCTCGTCCAGCAGAAGCAGCCGCGGCGCCGCGATGAGCGCTCGCGCAATGGAACCGCGCTGGCGCTGCCCGCCGGAAAGCTCGTGCGGGCGCCGTGCCGCAAGCTCGGTCAAATGAAACCGCTCCAGCGCCTCGTTTACGCGGCGATGCCGCTCCAGACGTGGGCGTCCGAACAGGGCGAAGTTGATGTTCTGCCGCAGAGTCATGTGCGGGAACAGCGCGTAGTTCTGCAGGACGTAGCCGCATTTGCGCTTCTGTGGCGGCAGGCAGACACGGGCCGGCGCATCGAACAGAATGGAATCGTCCAGCAGAATGCGGCCTTCATCGGGGCGCACGAAACCGGCCACGCAATCGAGCGTGAGTGTCTTGCCGGCGCCGCTCGGGCCGAAAAGAACCGTGACGCCGGGGCGCGCGCGCACTTCCAGATCGAGCGTGAACTGCGCGGAATCCGGGCCGCCGGGGAACTCTTTTTTGAGCCGGGCTTCCAGCATGGGTCAGCGCCGCTCCCGCGCATGGCCTTCGCCGAAGGGCGCCGCGGCGAAATGGTTGGCGAACCACAGGATGGCCAGCGCCACCGCCGAGATGACCAGCACCAGCGTGCGGGCCACCGCGCCGTTTCCGGATTCCACGGCGTCGTAGATGGCCACTGCGACGGTTTGGGTTCGGCCGGGGATGTTCCCGGCCAGCATGATGGTGACGCCGAAATCTCCCAGCGCCCGCGCGAAAGCCAGCGCCGCCGCGGCGAGAACGGAGCGGCCGGCCAGCGGCAGCGTGACCCGCGCGAAGATGCGAAGCTCGGAGGCGCCAAGCGTACGCGCGGCGCGCTCGTATACGCGATCGACGCTCTCGAATGCCGCGCGCGCCGACTTCACCAGCAGCGGCATGGAGTGAAAGAACGCGGCAACCGCCGCGGCCTGCCACGTGAACACCAGCGACGTGCCAAACACCCATTCGTAGACGCGGCCCAGCGGAGTGGCCCGGCCGAGCAGTACGAGAAGGTAGTAGCCCAGCACGGTCGGCGGCAGCACCAGCGGCAACGTCACCACGGCGTCAAGCAGCTCGCGCCCGCGAAATTCGCGATTGGCCAGTATCCACGCCACCCACAGGCCGAGAACCACGGCCGCTGCCGTGGACGCGGCGGCGACCCGCAGACTGAGCCAGAGCGGGAACCAGTCGATGGACACTTTCTACAAGAGTACCCGTTTCCCGAAACGCGCGAGCGGGAATCTGTTTGGGGCGCTCCGGCGCCACGCTATGATGGCCGCTGATGGTCGTCGTGGCGGCGGTTGCGCTGCTCATCTGGGTAATCCTGCTGTCGGTGCGCGGCGGATTCTGGCTGTTCCGGCCGGTGATCGAAGACGACGCGCCACCCACCGGCGACACGAACGCTTCGGTGGCCGTCGTGATGCCGGCGCGGAACGAGGCTGACGCGGTCGGCGGAGCCGTTTCGTCGCTGCTCGCGCAGGATTACGCCGGTTCAGTTCATGTCTTTCTGGTAGACGATCACAGCGAGGACGCGACGGCGTCCATTGCACGGGCGGCTGCGGAAAAGGCCGGCGCTGCCGAACGCCTGACCGTGATCCCGGCGCCGCCGCTCGAGCCGGGGTGGACGGGCAAACTTTGGGCGGTTTCGCATGGCGTCGATGCGGCCGCCGCCCTCACGCCGGATTATCTTCTGCTGACCGACGCCGATATCGGACACTCGGCATCCAACGTGGCGCGCCTGGTGGGGAGAGCGGAGCGCGACCGGCTCGACCTGGTCTCGGTAATGGTCAATCTCCATTGCCGCACCTTCGCCGAACGGTTCACCATTCCCGCGTTCGTGTTCTTCTTCTTCCTGCTCTACCCTCCGGCCTGGATCGCGATGTCGAGACGGCGCACCGCGGGCGCCGCGGGCGGCTGCATTCTGATACGACCGGAGGCTCTGGCGCGCAGCGGTGGTATTGCCGCCATTCGCAGCGAATTGATCGACGATTGCGCGCTGGCAAGGCGCGTGAAGGACACCGGAGGACGTCTGTGGCTGGGACTGAGCCGTGATACACGCAGCATGCGGCCGTACGGTACACTGGCCGATGTCCGCGAGATGATCTCACGCACCGCATTCACCCAGCTCGGCCATTCCACGCTGCTGCTCGCCGGAACCGTTATCGGCATGTTGCTGACGTACGTGGCGCCGCCTCTGTTGCTTTTGGCGCCGTCACTACCCGCGCGCTTGTTGGGCGCCGCCGCATGGTTCCTGATGAGTATTGCTTTCACGCCCGCGCTGCGTTTCTATCGTCAGCCGCTCTGGCTGGCCCCGCTTCTGCCACTGACGGCGGTTTTTTATTCGTACGCAACCATCCATTCGGCAGTGAGTTATTGGCGTGGCGCAGGGGGCCACTGGAAGGGCCGGGTCCAGGATAGCGAGTCTTTTGTTGCAAAGCGGCGCTCATGGCGGCCAACAGATTGGAGGTGAGCGATGGCCGAGAAGAAGAAGGACGACCAGCGAGACAAGAACCTTGCCGCGGAGACGCGTCCGGTTCCTTCGCAGGCGGAGGGCGATCTCCAGACCGTGGAAGAGGATCTGGCGCATCAGGGCGCGGGTTCGCAGAAGGAGAAAGGCAAGTAAGCTAATTGTCCGCAACGGACCGATGATGGCGCACGCGTGCTGGTGCGAGCTTCGCAGGCCAAAGGCCAGGCCTAAGGCCTACTCAATGTTGCCGTAAGCCGTTGATGCACCGTGGTGGAGCAGGCGTTTTTGCCTGCATGTTCTTCAGCACTGTCTCTCCAGTAATCCAGGACGTAGGTGGCTGATTCGAGCGGGGCAAGGCTGACAGCCCGCCGCAGCCTGAAGGCCGCCCCACAAACGCCAGCCAGGTTACTGGTATTTGTGGGAACCGCTCGCGGGTCGCCTTTGCTGAAGCATGCGCCACGAACACCCTGAGCGAGCACGGCGGCCGGCGCGCGCCACCGCGCGAGGCATGCCCTGAGGGCGCGCAGGCGCGATCAGCACGCATCCTCTCTCGGCACGATAAGAACGGGCATGCGCAGATTCGACGGCAGCGCGGGCACAACGTCGTTGTGAAGAACTGTCGGATCTTTGCCGTCAGCGCACGCTGACGCGTTTCGATTTGCCAGTTCTGCGGGGTATCTCGACGTCCAGCGCAATTCACGTCCGGCTTCAGCTCCGCCTTTGCCGATTGCTCCCAGCCCCTCCGCGGTAGTGCCGGCTATTTCGAAGCCCGGGTCATCGCGCATTGCCCGCGCCACGAGGTTACGGATGAGCGGCGAATCGTCCACAATAGGTACGCGGATGCGACGGCCCGGAATAACATTGGGCGTGAACGAACCCCTGCTTCGCGCCGACCATTTGTCGCGCACCGTCCAGGATCGCGGCGGCAAGCGCAACGCCATCGTTCAGGATGTTTCCTTCGAGCTGGCGCGCGGCGAGCTGATCGCCATCACCGGACCGAGCGGGTCGGGCAAGTCGTCGCTCCTGCGACTGCTCAACCGGCTGGATGAGCCGTCGTCGGGAACAGTATGGCTCGGCGGCGTGGATTACCGATCGATTTCACCGCGCGAACTGCGGCGCCGCGTGGGCATGATCATGCAGCGCGCATTCCTGTTCCCCGGGACGATTGCGGACAACCTGCGCTATGGTCCGCTTCAGCGCCAGCAGATGCTCCCTGACGCGAAAATGTCCGAACTGCTCGGCAGCGTCGGACTGGGCGGCTTTGAAAACAGGGACATCGCGAACCTGTCGGGCGGGGAAGCGCAGCGCGTTGCGTTCGCGCGCGCCCTGGCCAACGATCCCGAGGCGCTGCTGATGGACGAGCCGACATCCGCCCTGGATGAAGCCGCCAAAGGCCAGGTCGAGACCGTGATTGCCAACGCTCTGCGCGAACGCGGAATCGCCGGCCTGCTGGTGACGCACGATCTGGCGCAGGCCGCGCGCGTGGCCAGCCGGATCGGTTTGCTTCGCGACGGGCGTCTGGAGCGGATTGGCACGCCCGAGGAGGTTCTGCATGCTGAACGTTTTCGTCCATAATCCGATCGCTCTCGGCTTTTTGCAGGCAGCGATCGCAGCCGCGCTGGCGCTCGCCGTGGCCCTGTTCGCGCGCACTCGCGGCATCCATCTTGTACGCGACACCGCCGTGTCCATGGCTCGCGGTCTCGCTCAGATTGTCGCGGTCGGACTGATCTTCGTTGCCCTGCTGCGCGGTCCGGTGTGGGTTGCGCCGCTGGTGCTGGCGGGCATGGTGGCCGCGGCGGCCGCTACGTCGGCTCGGCGGGCGCGCCGCTATCCCGGGGCGTACCGCATCTCGCTTTATGCCATCGCGCTCGGGGCCGGCTCGGTCATCGCGGTGATGACCGCGCTGGGCGTCATCGAATTCTCGCTCAACTCGCTGATCCCGGTAGGCAGCATGATCATCGCGAACGCGATGAACGCCAACGGCCTGGCGCTCGACCGCTTTCGGGCCGAGGTGGAAGCGCACACCGGCGAGATCGAATCGGCGCTCGCGCTGGGCGCCCTTCCCGATGCCGCAGTGCGCCCGTACATGCAATCAACGCTGCGCGCCAGCCTCATTCCGCCGCTCGATACGCTGCGCTCGCTGGGCATAGTGTGGATCCCAGGGCTGATGGCGGGGATGCTGCTGGCGCACAATCCGCCGGTGTACGCTTCCATTTACCAATTCGTGGTGCTGGCGCTCATCCTGTCCGCCGCCGGCGTATCCTGTTTCATCAGCACCTGGATGATGAGCCGGCGGGCGTTCTCGGCGGCTGAGCAGCTGGTGATGCGTCCGTCGGGGGTATCGTCGTAACCTGAATCTGAATGCAACGCCAGCGAGTTGTCGTTACCGGCGGCGCCGGTTTTCTGGGAAGTCATCTGTGTGAGCGGCTGCTCGAACGCGGGGCGGATGTTGTCTGCCTCGATAATTTCTTTACCGGCTCGCGCGTCAATGTCGCACACCTGCTCTCGAACCCGCATTTTGAAATCGTCCGCCACGACGTGGTGGAGCCGATTCTGCTGGAAGTGGACCGGATTTATAACCTGGCCTGTCCGGCCTCGCCGGTGCACTACCAGTACAACCCGGTGAAGACCATCAAAACCAGCATTCTGGGAACCATCCACATGCTCGGCCTGGCCAAGCGGGTCCGGGCGCGGATGCTGCAGGCCTCCACGTCGGAGGTCTACGGCGACCCGCTGGAGCACCCGCAGAGGGAATCGTACTGGGGCCACGTGAACCCGATCGGCCCGCGCAGTTGCTACGACGAGGGCAAGCGCGTCGCCGAAACGCTCATGATGGATTACCACCGGCAGAACGGCGTCGACGTTCGCATCGTGCGCATCTTCAACACCTACGGTCCGCGCATGTCCATCGAGGACGGGCGCGTGGTGAGCAACTTCATCGTGCAGGCGCTGCGGAACCAGCCGATCACCGTCTACGGCGAGGGACAGCAGACCCGGTCGTTCTGCTATGTCTCCGATCTCATCGACGGAATGATGCGCATGATGGAGAGCGAGGGCTCAACGGGGCCGGTAAACATCGGCAACCCAGGCGAGTTCACCATCCAGGAGCTGGCCGAGAAGGTGATTCAGATGACCGGCTCTAAGTCGGAGATCGTGCACCTGCCGCTGCCTCAGGACGACCCAGTGCAGCGCCAGCCCGATATCTCGCTGGCGCGCGAGACGCTCGGCTGGGAACCGCGCGTGCCGCTCCATGAGGGTTTGCGGATGACCATCGATTACTTCCGCGGGCGGTTGGAAAAGAAGGCCTCGGCGTAACCGCTCACGCGCCTGCGGCTTCGCGTCCGAACAGCCGCATCGCTGCTCGCGCCCCGTTCTCGTACGCCTCAATCAGCTTGTCCCACGTGGCGTCGGCTTCCTTGTCGATCACCTTCCGCGACGGATCGGCGTCGAACCATGCCACCGTGCGGCGGATGCCTTCGGCAAAGGGCGTCGTCGCGAGATATCCGGGCACGAATCGCTTGATCTTGCCGTTATCGAACACCACGCTTCCGGCCTTGTCGCCAATCAGGCCGCCCAGGGAATCGGGCAGGCACGCGGCAATGAAATCGGAGGCCATGTGAACGATCTTCGCCTCCGCGCCCGCGGCCTCGGCGGTAATGCGATAGAACTGATCCCACGTCATCACGTCATCGCTGGTGATGTGGAACGCGTGGCCGATCGCCTGCTCGCGGCCAAGCAGTCCTACCAGGCCTTTCGCGAAATCGGTGTTGTGCGTGATCACCCAGAGCGATGTGCCGTCACCCGGAACGATCACTTTCTGCCCGCGGCGCATGCGCTGCACCGCGGTCCACGATTTCTCCCAACTGTTCACGGCGAGGGGAATCTGCGTGTCGCCGTAAGTGAGCGACGGCCGGACGATGGTCACCGGAAATGCTTCGTCGCGATAGGCGGTCATGAGCAGGTCCTCGCAGGCGATCTTGTTCCGCGAGTAATCCCAGAACGGATTGGCCAGCGGCGTCGATTCGGTGATGAGATACTGCGACGCCGGCTTCTGATACGCGCTGGCGGAGCTGATGAAAATGAACTGCCGCGTGCGCCCGCGGAAGAGGTTTATGTCGCGCTCGATCCGATCGGGCGTGAACGCGATCCAGTCGACTACGGCGTCCCAGCGCGAATCGCCCAGCGCGCGGGCGGCATCGCCGATGTCGGCAGCAATGGTGCTGATGCCGGGCGGCAGATTCGCGGAGTGCCGGCCGCGGTTCAGGAGCGTGAGTTCAATACCGCGCTCCGCCGCGAGCCTGGTGCACGCGGTGCTGATGATTCCGGTTCCGCCAATGAAAAGAACCTTCATGGAGCAGTTGTATCAGAGTGCAGGCTAAAGCCTACTCTACTTGCCATCCACGGAGAAGGCCAGAAACACGTTTCCCGGCATGCCGCCGAACATGCCGTATCCCGAGCTGACGTAGAGCATTCCACCGGCGATTACTGGTCCGGGACCGTCGAGCGACCCGCCGTGCGCAGCCGGTCCGTTGATGGTTGGGTAATCGCGTTCGGTATCCACGTCCCACACGATTTCTCCTGACGCCGCCGAGTACGCTCGCAGGTGTCCATCCAGAGAACCAGAAAAAACCACGCCGGGGATGGCCGTAACCGCCTGCGACTGCGATGGACTGCAACGCTCGCGGCCGGCACAGGCAGACGGCGGCTTCGCAGTCCACACCGGCTCGCCGGTATTCAGGTTCAGCGCGAACAGGCCGCCTCCGTGATTCGGGTCCAGCTTCAGCCGGTATCCCAGTGGCGAGGACTTGTCGGCTGCGACTCCGGTGATCTGCAAATCGGATAATGCGACGTACATGTTGCGCCCATCCGCCGCCGATCCCCACTGCACTCCGCCTAAGGGGCCTCCCGTCCCCACGCGCCTTTGCCATAGCACTTCGCCGTGCTTGTCGGGATCGAGCGCGTACGCCATTCCGGACTTCTGCCCGATCACCAGCGCGGTCTTTCCGTTGGCCAGCGATACGAGAATTGGCGGCTGGCCAAAGTCGAAGTCGTGCCCGTGCGCGGCAGGGCAGTTCGGGCTGCCAGGCATCCCGCAGGCATTGTTATACGCGTCACCCGCGGTCATTTGCCGCGTCCACAGCACCTTTCCGGTCTTCGCATCGAGGGCGAGTACGGCATCGCTTGTCAGCGACGGCGGGTCCGAATAATTATCTCCCGTGCCCACGTACAGTACGTCTCGCTGCTCATCGAACGTGGGCGTCGACCATACAGCGGCGCCTGATGGTCCATACATCTGGATCCCGGCCTTGTTTTTCTCGGTCGGCTGCGGCGCCTGGGGGATGGTGAACGTCTTCCAGATCTGTTTGCCGGTTGCCGCGTCCAGCGCGACTACGCTCCCCCGGAACGTGCAGCACTGATAGCCGGGCAAAGGAGGGAGAGCCTCCTCAAACGACGCCACCGTCACGTACAACATTCCCCGATGCAGCAACGGAACCGCGGTAATACGCGCGGCAAAGTGATCGTCGCATTTAGCTTTCCACAGTGCTTTGCCCGTAGCGGCATCCAGAGCATAGGCATTGGCATGCCCGTCGCCGAAGTAGAGGGCAGTTTCCTTTCCGCGTCCGGTCGCGCCCGCCGCAATGGGGGAGCGGATGTCCGCTTCCGCTTTCGAGGTCCAGTGAATGCACCCGCTGTGCGCGTCGAGCGAGTATACGGCGCCATCCTGTGTTCCCAGGAATAGCCGACCGTCCGCCACGGCAGGCTGCGAGCGCGCCTCCGTTTGATCGCCCAGGCTGAACGCCCATTTGACCTTGAGTCTGGGGACGTCGGCGGCAGTCAGTCCTGCTGCCGCCGAGTCCTGAAACCGCGTATTCGTAATGTCTGTGCTCCACCCGGCCCACGCGGGGCTGGAGGAGGATTTTCGCGATGGTTTTTCGTCCCTGCTGCAGAAGGCCGATTGCGGGATCGGGACTACCTTCGGAGCCGGGGCGGCGAGGTAAATCGTCACGGCGTAGCGTTCGGTGGCGCTCAGGGTGTCGCCGACTGTCTTCATCGAGCCATGCTCGAGCGCGTTGAGCACGCGCGGCACGCTCATCGAGCGAAGCGCGCTCTGCGGAGGCACGCGCGCGGCGGGAGCATCGTGGCAGGCGGCGCAGTGGTTACGGTATACAGTCGCGCCGTCCTGCGCAACGGCAACGGCGGCGAAAGAAAGAAGCAGCAACGTGACGCGCATCATTGTTCGTTCTTCCCAGTATCGTCAATTCTCGTGTCAGTAGAGCAGGCTCTTAGCCTGGCTTTTAGCCTGCAGTTTGGAAAGGATGCAGGCTAAAAGCCTGCTCCACTAGAATCAAGACTGAATGCCCAGACGCGCCGTGTTTCTCGATCGCGATGGCGTTATCAACATGAAACCACCGGCTGGCGACTACGTCCGCTCGTGGGACGAGTTCCGCTTTGTCCCCACCATCGCGGACTGGATCCGGCTGTTCAACGCGCTCGACTTGGTGGTAATCGTCGTCACCAACCAGCGGGGCGTTGCACGCGGGCTCATGAGCCAGGCGGACGTCGATGAGATTCACCGAAACATGATCGCCGAGCTCGCTCGCGAGGGCGCTCGTATCGACGACATCTTCTACTGCCCGCACGATCGTGACGACGAGTGCGCTTGCCGTAAGCCGCGCACCGGCATGGTGGAGCAGGCCCGCCGCAAATGGGACATCGACCCGGCTGCTTCGCTGATGATCGGAGACTCGGACAAAGACGCTGAACTGGCCGCGAATTGCGGCATGAAGTTCGTGCGAGTGGACGAAGGCCGCTTCGTTCAGGCCTGAACAGGCCGCAGCACGGCGCGAGCGGGAGCCCCGTCGCTGCCCACGATGCGCAGAGGCAGGCAGATCAGATCGTACTCGCCGGGCTTGATGTTGTTGAGCACCAGCCCTTCGACGATCCAGACGCCGGCCGACAGCAGAGCGCGATGCGTCTCGCGGCCGCTCTCGTCCTGAAACGCGCCTACCGAAAGGTAGTCCACGCCCACCAACCGCACGCCGCGCTGGGCGAGATAGCGCGCAGCATCGGGCGAAATCGACACGAAGTCCTTCACGAACGGCTCTTCGGAGAGGTCCCGCTCGGAATTCCGCGTGCGGAACAGAATGCGCTCGCCTCGCTCTATGGAGTACGGCTCCAGCTCATCGGGTTGAATGGCGGCGGGGTCCTCTATCGCAATGACGCGTGCATGCCCGATGCCGGTCTCCAGTGGCATCGAGTCGATCGCCAGGCCATTGCGCACAAAGTGCAACGGCGCATCCATGTGCGTTCCGGTGTGCGCCGACGCGCTAATCTGAGACAGGTTATTCGTCGCGCCGCTCTGCATGGAGTGCGTCAGCGATCTGTTGAACGCGCAGTCGCCCGGCCACCCCACCATCCCGTTATGCAGCGGAATCGATACGTCAATCCAGTTACTGCTCATTGTGCTATTGCCACGACGTTTTTGATGCCGCCGGAGTTCCCGGTGAGGAGATCCGGCGCCTTGTCGATGGGAAACCGCCCCGTAATCACTTTGCCCAGCGCCTCGGGCCAGCTCTGGCGGAAAGCCGCAATATGGCGGATGGCGTTGGTAAACGACTCGGGAGCGGCATTCACCGTTCCATAAATCATCTGGTTTTTCAGGACCATATCGCGCATGATCTCGTCGGTGGGAACTTCGATGGGTCCCTTGCGGCCGGGCACTCCCGTGAAGATGAATACCGCGTTCGCGCCCAGCGACGGGATCACCTGGAATGCCACGCTCGAGGCGCCCATAGCCTCGTATACCACATCGATCACGCCCACCTGTTTCGCCATGTCCTCCACGCTGACTTCCTCAGCCGGAATGTAGTGCGCGCCAATCATGCCGGCGACGGCGTTCTTGTCCTGATGCGATGTCGATCGCGAGTACACGCTCACCTCGAACCCGCTCACGACGAAGACCATGGCCCCCAGCAGGCCGACGGGTCCCGCGCCCAGAACCAGCGCATGGTGGCAATGTCCGGGACCGGGTTTCGATGGATCGAGCGGGCAGGCCCAGGGGAGCCGCTGCTGCACCTGCCAGAGCTGCTCGATGGCTTTCTCGGCGATTGTCAAAGGCTCGGTAAGGACGGCCACGTCCCGCAGATCGGAAGGAACGACGTACGCGTATTTCTCATCCTCCACCACCAGCTCGGTCATGTAGCCATGGCGCTGCTTGATGCCGCGCTCGGTGAAATCGCCGGTGTAACAGAAATCCTGCCGGCCGTTGCGGCATGCAAGGCAGTCGGGGTGGGGACACGGCCTGCGCACCGACAGGACCACCAGATCGCCCTTCTTAACGCGTGTGACGCCGGAGCCGATGTCCACCACCTGGCCGAGCGATTCATGGCCGATCACCAGGTATTCATAGCCATCGGGCGGCGTTCCGTAATCGAAATGAGCTATCTCACGGTCAGTGCCGCATACTCCCACGTCCAGGATCCTGATCATGATTTCCGTCGCCGAGGTGACCTTCGGCTCTTCGTGATCGATGACGCGGATCTCCCGCTTGTCCGGAAAAACGGCAACGGCCTTCATGATCTGCTTATGGACGCAGCAGGACGGAAAAAGCTCACGGTTTTTGACGGGTGGAGGCCTGCTGCTGCTGCGGCGGCTTCAGCTCGGCATCGAGAATCGGCTTCAAAACGGCCATCTCCACCGGTCCGTGATATGGCTTGCCGTCGATGAACAGGAAGGGCGTCCCAAACACCCCGTTCTTTTCCCCCTCGGCGATATCGGCCTCGATGGTCTTGCGGAAACGGCCGGTTTCGAGATCGCGGGTGAAGCGCGTCATGTCGAGTCCGAGGTTCTTTGCCATGGCGAAGATCGCTTCGCGCGATAACTGGCGCGCGTGTTCGAACAACTGGTCGTGCATGGGCCAGAACTCACCCTGATCGTTCGCCGCCAGCGCTGCTTCCGCCGCCATCTGCGCGTGGGGATGCATGTCCAGCGGAAACTGTTTGAAAATCAGCTTCACCTGGTTCGGATAGGCCGTCATGATGGCGTTGATCTGGCCGAAAGCTTTGGCGCAATACGGGCACTCGAAGTCGGAGAATTCGACGAGGGTGATCTTCGCATCGGCCGGACCGCGGACCGGTGCGTTGCTCGTGTCGAGGACAACCGGATCGCCGAGGATACGGTTCTGGCTGGCGCGCAGCTTGGCGATGGGCGAGGTCACCAGCGCCTCGTGAATCTGGTCGACGGATCGCCGGCTGCGCACGCCCTCAACCACGATGGAGGCCAGAGCTTTGCTGTCCGAACACGGCGGATCCACCATGCGGCACTGGGCCAGCTTCATCTGGCAGCCGCAGGTGCAGCTCTCGTTCCGCAGGATCTTCAGAGCGGTTTCCTTCTGCGCGGGCGTGAGACCGGCGAAGTCCACGTTGGGAAGATCGGTGGCAGTGGACCACTCAGCCTGGGCCAGCAGGGAAACACACATGGCGGCACATAGCGCCACCATGCCGAGCAAACGCGTCATAGTTCTATTGTGGCGCACAGGCGCTGGTGGAGGTGAGCTTGATCACGCGGCGGACGGCCCTCGGCCTTCTCGGGGCGCCGTTGTGTCTTGCCGTTCCCCAGCCGCCGTCGGCGCGTGCGCGCATTTCGCTCAACGGCATCTGGCGCTGGAAGCCGGAGGGGGCAGGCCCGTGGAGCTCCCTCGCCATACCGGATTGCTGGCCCAAAGCCGTCGCGGCGATTGCGGCAAGTTACGAGCGCGAGATCGCGATACCGGCTGAATGGAGCGGTCGGCGCATCACTCTGTCGGCAGACTGCGTCAACTCGTACGCTGCGGTGTATGTGAACGGCAGCCGAGCGGGCCAGATGCGCTACCCGGGCGGCGAGATCGATCTGACGCCGTTCTGCCGCGCCGGACTCAATTACGTGCTGCGCCTGGACGTGATCGCGATGCCGCTCGAAGGCGTCATGCTCTCCTACAGCGATTCGGCGTCGGCGAAGACCGTGGAAGGCGTGGTGGAGCGGCGCGGAATCACTGGCGACGTTTACCTGAACGCGATGCCTGCCGGCCCGCGCATCGCGACCGTGAAAGTGGAAACATCGGTGCGCATGTGGCAGATCGTTGTCGATGCCGGCCTGGCGGACGTCGGCCAGCACGCGCCGTATCGCCTGATCGCGCGCGTGTTCGACGGCGAGCGGCTGGTGAAAGAGTTCGCCGGCTCGGCGCCGCGCTTCAGCGAGCGCTGGCAGCCCGCGAAGCTTTGGGACATCCACACGCCGCAGAACCAGTATCGGCTCACGCTGACGCTGGCGGACGCGGAGGGTAGGGAACTCGACACCGCGTTGCCCGTGTTGTTCGGTTTTCGCGAGCTGTGGATCGCGGGCCGCGATTTCTATCTCAACGGATCGCGCATTTATCTGTCCGCGACCCCGCTCGACAATGCGCAGACCAGCGTGGAAACAGCCGGTTATGCGGCCACGCGCGCCGCCCTGCGGCATTTTAAAAGCTTTGGCGTGAACTTCGTCTATACGCACAATTACGGCTGCGAGCCGGGTTCGCACTTCGGCTTCGAGGAGGTGCTGCGCGCCGCCGATGACGAAGGCATGCTGGTGGCCTTCTCCCAGCCACACTTCGGCCAGTACGACTGGACCGCGCCCGACGCCGATGCGCACAACGGCTACGCACAGCACGCGGCGTTCTATGTCCGGGTGGCGCAGAACCATCCCTCGGTGGTTTTCTATTCCACCAGCCACAATGGCGCCGGCTACAGCGAGGACATGAATCCGGACCTGATCGACGGCGTTCACGAGCCGCGCGATCAGTGGTCCGCACGTGGGGCTGAGCGCGCGCGCCGCGCCGAGGCGATCATCCGGCGGCTCGACGACAGCCGCATCGTATATCACCACTCCGGCGGCAACCTGGGCTCGATGTACACGGTGAATTTCTACGGCAACTGGATTCCCCCGCAGGAAATGGACGAGTGGTTCGAGCACTGGTCCGCCAACGGCGTGAAGCCCCTGTTCACCTGCGAGTACAGCGTACCGTTTCTGTGGGACTGGTCGATGTACCGCGGCTGGTACAAAGGCAAACGCGAATTCGGCGGCGCGGTGGTTCCGTGGGAGTTTCACGTGGCCGAGTGGGACGCGCAGTTTCTCGGCGACATGACGTATCGGATCGGCGAGCCGGAGAGGGTCAACCTCCGCTGGGAAGCCGAGCAGTTCCGAAAAGAGAGCAGCGGCTGGCGTCGCTGGGACTACCCGTATACATTCGATTCGCCGGCGTTCGAGAACCGGCTGCAGATCATGGCCGCGCAGGTGGAGCAGAACTGGCGAGCATTTCGGACGTCGGGTCTGTCGGCGAACGGCGCGCCGTGGGACATCGGCGCCTACTGGACGAAGACGGGCGAGCCGACGGCCGTGGTGGAGGCGCTGGGCCGGTGCAACATGCCACTTCTCGCGTATATTGCGGGCGGCAGGGCGGCGTTCAGCGCGAAGGATCACAATTTCCTGCCCGGCGACGCGGTGGAGAAGCAGGTAATCGTGATCAACAACTCGCGGGAAAGCGTCACCGCGCAGTGCGACTGGAACTTTGGGTCGGCAGGCGGCGGCGTTGGCGTCGCATTGCAGCCAGGCGGGCAGGTGAGAGTTCCGGTCCACTTCAGCGCGCCCTCTTCCGGGCGGCAGGAGCTGCGTTCGGTGGTCACATTCAGCAACGGCGAGAAGCAGGAAGACTCGTTGGCCATCGATGTAGTGCCCGCTCCCTCACGGTCGCGGCTCGGTAACCCGAGGGTCGCGGTATACGATCCGTCAGAGGCGCTGCAGGGTCTGGGCACGCCTGTGGAGGCGACCACCGACCTCGCCGGATTCGACACGCTCATCGTCGGCAAAGGCGCGCTTACTGTGTCGGGCGCGGCCCCGGATATTTCTCGGGTGCGCGATGGACTGAAGGTGGTGATCTTCGAGCAGACCGGCGAGGTGCTGGAGAAGCGCTTCGGCTTTCGCATGGCGGAGTACGGGCTGCGTCAGGTGTTCCAGCGGATACCCGGGCATCCGCTGGTGGCCGGTCTCGGTGAACAGCATTTGCGGAACTGGAGGGGCGAATCGACGCTGCTTCCGCGGCGCCTCGTGTACGAATCCGGGAAGCAGTTCAACGGCGCGCCTACGGTGGAATGGGCCGGGATTCCGGTCACGCGCGTCTGGCGGGCGGCCAATCGCGGGACCGTGGCGTCCGTGCTGATCGAGAAGCCGGCCTGCGGCGATTTCGTGTCCCTGCTCGATGGCGGCTACGGCCTGCAGTACGGCGCCCTTCTTGAGTATCGCGAGGGCCGGGGAATGGTCCTGTTCTGCCAGATGGACGTGTCCGGACGGACCCAGAGCGATCCCGCCGCGGAGTTACTGGTGCGCAACATTCTGAGTTATGTCGCAGCGTGGCAGCCGCCGGCGCGCAGAGGCGTGAGTTACCACGGCGATGCGGCGGGCCGGCGATATCTCGAAGCCGCGGGCATGGACCTCGCAGAGCACGGCGACGCGGTGGCGGCTTTCGGCTTGACGGAGAGCGAAGCGGGGGCGCTGGCGCCGGGCATCCGGATGGAGACGCGCGAGTACATCGCGACTTACTTCCAGCCGTTCGGTCCCGGATCGCCGTTCACCGGCATCTCACCGGCGGATGTTTTCAACCGCGACCCGCGTCATGTCCCGCTGGTGACTTCCGGCGTAGAGATGACAGGCGATGGGGTGTTGGCTTCCGCAGCGGATGGCCGTGTCGTCTTCGTTCAGCTTGCGCCCTGGCAGTTCGACTACTCCGGCGGCCGGATGAATGCGAAACGCACCTTCCGCAACTTTGCCCGCATGACGGCGCGTCTGCTGGGAAATCTCGGGGCGGAGATGCGGACGCCGATTCTCGAGCGCTTCTCGGCGCCAGTCGGAGAGACGGACAGGCGCTGGCTCACCGGGCTGTACATGGATACGCCGGAGGAGTGGGACGACCCGTACCGATTCTTTCGGTGGTAGCGAGTGGAGAGAGTCTCGCGCACCCTGAGTCCCGCCATGCAGGCTGAAAGCCTGCTCTACTGCTGCCGCGCCTACTGAGACCGGATTCAACCTGCTGCAATGTATACTGGTCCGACCTGTGCCCTTCAGGAGACCCTCCATCGGAGCCGTGCTGCTCGGCCTGATTCCTTTCGCCGGCATGTGTCTGTCAGTCCCTCTCTGGGACCGCATCGAACCAAGGATTCTGGGCTTCCCATTCAACCTCGCCTGGTTGGTGTGCTGGATCGTAATCTGCACGCTTTGCCTCTGGGGCGCATACCGTCTGGAGATGCGCCACAAGGATGACGCCGAATGAGTCCGGGCGCCATCGCACTTACCACCATTTTCGGCATTGTCGCCGTGGGCACGGCGATCGGTTTCCTTGCCGGCATGCGGCGGAAGATGGACCTCGAACAGTGGACCGTTGGCGGCCGCAGCTTCGGTCTTATTCTGATGTACCTGCTGATGGCGGGCGAAGTCTACACCTCGTTCTCGTTCCTCGGCGCGAGCGGCTGGGCTTATTCCCGCGGAGGCCCCACTTTGTACATCCTGGCTTATATGCCGCTGGCCTACGTGGTCTCGTTTTTTGTGCTCCCGCATTTGTGGGAGGTGGGCAGCAGATACCGGCTGCAGACTCAGCCCGATTTTTTCCTGGCCCGTTACCAAAGCAAGTATCTGGCCGGCTTTGTGTCCATCGTCGGGGTGGTCTGTCTTCTTCCGTATTTCCAACTGCAGGTTACCGGGCTTGGCATTATCGTGTCCATCGCCAGCTTCGGGGCTGTCGGCCGCACGCCTGCCATGGTCATCTCGGTCTGTCTGCTGTCCGGGTTCGTTCTTACGGGCGGAATCCGCGCGGTGGCCTGGGTCAGCGTTCTGAAGGACGCGCTCATGCTGACGGCGGCGCTGGCCATCGGTATCGGCATCCCGTATATGTACTTCGGCGGCATCGGGCCGATGTTCACCGCGCTCATTCATGCCCACCCTGCGCACCTGACCATGCCCGGTTCCACCCCGAATCTGGGGCACACATGGTATGTCTCGACGGTCCTTCTCAGCGCGCTCGGAGGCTTTATGTGGCCGCACTCGTTCGCCACCTCTTTCACCGCCAAAAGCGCCGATACACTGCGCCGAAATGCCGTGTTGATGCCGATTTATCAGATTACGCTGGTTCTGTTCCTTTGCGCCGGATTTACGGCGATTCTGGTTGTGCCCGGTCTGCCCAACGGCGATCTGGCGCTGCTGACCGTCATCCGCAAAAGCGTGCCTGCCTGGCTGCTGGGGCTGATCGGGGGCGCCGGCGCGCTCACCGCGATGGTGCCCGCCGCTGTTCTCGTGCTGAGCGCCGCCACTCTGTTCGCGAGAAATCTCTGGCGCGCCATTTTCGCACCGGCGATGACCGATGCCGCCGTGGGCCGGCTGGCGCGCCTGATGGTGGTGGTGCTCAGCGTGGTGAGTCTCTGGCTCGCCATTTACAGCTCCGCCACGCTGGTATCGCTTCTGTTGCTTGGCTACGCGGGGGTGGCGCAATTTTTCCCGGGCGTGGTGCTGGGCCTTTACTGGGGCCGCGTCAGCACCACCGGCGTTTTCGCCGGCCTGCTGGCCGGAATCGGGCTAACGGTTCTCCTGGTCCTGAGCCATCGGGACCCGTTTTTCGGCTGGAACGCCGGTTTTCTGGGGCTCTGTCTGAATTTCCTGATCGCCATCGGCGTGAGCGTGCTCAGGCTCCCTGAACACGCTGAGTTATCAATCTCGGCTCTCTGATTCAGGCGTGATCGGGCCGAGGTGTTTCGGCTCGCAACCGTGCATGCGTAAGTCAGCGAAGTGAAGAACGATCACGAAGTACACGCGAGTAAAGATGTAGCCGGCGATGAATCCCTCGACAGAGAAGTAAATGACGAGGGCAGCCGCAATGGACGTGACCTGCTGCGGGTTTCCTCCGGCGCTGGACGTGAGGGCCGGCGCAATATAACGCGCCGCCGAATCGATGGCCTGGGGCAATTCTCTGAGCTCGACCAGCCCGGCTCCCACCAGCAGCTTCGTAAGCCAGTCGGAGATCTGCTCCATGTTGGTATTGGCCTGGAGATCGGACGCGCCGGACTGGCCTGCCTCCCGCGGCTGGCTGGCGCTGCGCGGAATGCCAAACACGATGCCGAGCAGAGATCCCGCGCCCAGGCAGGCCAGCGCCCAGAGGTAACCCGGGCCTGGAATTTTCAGAAACCAGAGAGCTATAAAGCCCGCCGTGATACTCACTGTAATGGGAATGAGCGGCAACCTCGTTCCGCGATACGTTCGCGAGTTCCACAACGCCTTGATGGCGGCGCTTATACGCTCGAAGGCCATGCCGGTTGTAGCAACATACCAGAAACCGGTTGGCGGCGCACACAGCCGAGTTGCGAGCGAGGACGAAGCTGGCGCGTGTCCTTGCCTCAGTTATCCAGTTCCTTCACCAGCCGCTCGGCGTCCGCGATCTGATCGGCTGTTCCGCAAAGAGCCAGCAATCGCAAAGCGTGGGATGCCTCGAGGCGATAATCGGCGTGTGTGGCTGCGCGCACCTTCGATGCGATCTCGTCAACGCGCTCCGGGGTCTGATTGTGACTGAGGTAAAACAGATGCACCACAACGGGCTCTTCCGTACGCCGGAACTCGTGGGTGCCCTGATCCTCCGGCGCCCGCGTGGACTCGGTCGCGGCGCGATCCAGATCCCGGAAAAGCCACTCCACCACGCTTAGCTGCTCCGCTGTACCCCGCGCCGCAATCGCCCGCGGCTGATTATAACTGTACAATTCCCGAATATCGGCCATCCAACGCGCCATTGTGACGATTTCCTGGAAATCCGTTGTCGTTCCGCCATGCGGCAGATAAAAGAGCTTTACGAAGGCGACGGTCCCCCTATCGCCTTCAACGGCTGTCGGATACCTGTGGATCGTCAGGTTGTCGGCAGGCGCTTGCCGGCTTGGCGCGCTGAGCTGACTGAACAGCCAGTCCGTCAACGCGAGTTGGTCGGGCGTCCCTCGCGCGATCGCGGCTGTCTGACTGAAGATCGTGTACAACCGCCTCGTATGCCCAAGGGTGCGAACCACCGTGGCGACTTCCGCAAGACTGATCGGAGCGGTGAGGTCCGGCATATAGACTATGTGAACCTCATCGCCAGTGGACACGCGGTATCGGTCTATCTCCGGAGGCTCGTCCTGCTTCGTCGGAGGCGGCGGTGCGGAAGGCCGGTCTAACCTGTTCAACAGCCATCCAGCAAGCGCAATCTGGCCAGCCGTTCCGGATACAGACAACGTCCTTTGCGCGAGATCGGTGGACACCGGCGTTACGGCGGCTATCGTTTGCAGGATCACCGTAACCTCGCGCGCTTCCGGCGCTGTCCACGTTCGTGAAAAGTGGAATACTCGCATGGCGCTGTCCTGAGCCGGCGCCGCCGCCACGAGCAATGCGGCTATCGCAAACCGAACCGGCCGGACGCGCATGAATGCCATTCCTCCATCTGTGACGTGGAACTGCTCGGGGCCGTTTATATCCTACCGCCCGCTCCACCGTGCTAATTTGTGACTGAGAATGAAACTCCCCGTTTTGAGAACCGGAGCGCTGGCGGCCGGTGTCCTGGCCGGCGCCCTCTGTCTGTATTCGCAGAGTACGCCGGCGAAAGATGAGCATGCCGCCGAAGGTCAGCGTTTGGGACCGCGGTCGACCCCGGGCGACTACCCGGTGCACGTCAAAGATGGCGCCGTTGTGATTGCCGCCGAGTTCGCGGGCCATTACGTGCCCGCTCCGGAAGGAACCTATACCACCGAAGATTACGTGGCCGTGGACACTGGCGTGTTCGGCGGGCCCGGCGCGCACGTTACGCTATCCGCCGGCGATTTCTCACTTCGCGTCAACGGGAAGAAGCCTCTGCCCGCGCAGTCGGCCATTGTCGTGGCCACCAACGCGAAGGATCCGCAATGGGAGGCGGACCAGCCTGCCCCGGAGAAATCCAAAACGGCCATCAACGGCGGCGGCCAGCAGGAGGATACCGGCACGCCTCCTCCTCCCAAAATGCCGCCCGCGCTGGTGCACGCGATGACGCAGCATGTTCTGAAGACCGCTCTGCCGGAAGGAGACCGTGCGCTCCCGCAGGGAGGGCTGCTGTTCTTCGAATACCGCGGCAAGGACAAGGGCATCCATTCGGTGGAGCTGATCTACAAAGGCCCGGCTGGCGAGGCGAAGCTGGCGCTCAATCCATTGCGGCAGTAACAGGTCAAAGCAGGCAGACGACGAAGGACGATCGTCTGCCCCACGCCGCCTCGCTACAATGGTCCCAGCGCATGGCGATTCAGACTCTGTTCGGTTCCGTACCGCAGGAGCCCGGCTTACTCGACCGCCTGAAGGAGGGCATCCAGAAGACCCGCTCGGGCCTGATGGACCGTCTCGAAGACGCGCTCTCCGGCCGCAAGGAGATCGACGCCGAGCTGCTGGAGGAGCTGGAGTACACGCTGATCACCGCCGATATCGGCGTCAATACGACGTCGGAGATTCTCGAGCGCATCCGGCAGCGCGTCGATCGCCACCTCGCCAGCGACGCCGTGGAGGTGAAGGGCCTCATCCGCGAGCATCTTCTGGAAGTCCTGCAGGGCTCCGAACGACCCGTACCGCGCGTCCATGAGCCGCCCGCCGTCGTGATGGTGATAGGCGTGAACGGGTCCGGCAAAACGACCACGATCGGCAAACTCGCCGAGCGCTTCCGTCACGAGAACCGCAGCGTGCTGCTCTGCGCGGCCGATACGTTTCGCGCAGCCGCCATTGAACAACTGGAAGTATGGGGAGAACGGACCGGCACGCAGGTGATTCGGCAGAAAGCGGGGTCGGACCCCAGCGCCGTCGTCTTCGATGCGCTGCAATCGGCGAAAGCGCGCAAAGTGGACTACGTCATAGTGGACACCGCCGGCCGCCTGCACACGAAAGAAAACCTGATGGCCGAGCTGGAGAAAATGCGCCGCACGGCTTCACGCGTCGTCCCCGGAGCCCCGCATGAAGTACTGCTCGTGCTCGATGCCACGACGGGCCAGAACGGGCTGGAACAGGCGCGCCGCTTTACCGAAACGGCCGGAGTTACCGGCATCGTCCTGACCAAGCTGGATGGCACCGCAAAGGGCGGCGTGGTGGTGGCCATCGCACGCGAGCTGAATCTCCCCATACGCTACATCGGCGTCGGCGAGAAGCTGGACGATCTGCTGCCATTCGATCCGGAGCAGTTCATCGACTCGATCTTCGAGAGCCAGGCCGCGCGCACGTGAGATCCGCATACATGGACGAAGCCCTCGCCCTGGCGCGCGAAGGCGCTGGGCGCACCAGCCCGAATCCGGCGGTGGGCGCCGTGGTGGTGCGCGATGGCGAAGTAATCGGCCGCGGCTTCCATACTTATGCGGGCCTGAAGCACGCCGAGACGGTGGCGCTCGAACAGGCCGGCGAGCGGGCGCGCGGAGCCGACCTGTACGTGACGCTCGAACCATGCGCGCATCACGGCCGCACGCCACCGTGCGCCGACGCGGTTATTGCAGCGGGGGTGGCGCGCGTGGTCACCGCCATGCTCGATCCGAATCCGCTGGTGGGCGGCGAGGGCATGCGCCGGCTGCAGGCCGCCGGCATCGCGGTGGAGATTGCGCCCGAGTATGTCGAGGATGCGTCCCGGCTGAATGAGGCCTTCGTGCATGCGATGCGCACGGGAGGGCCGCTGGTGACGCTGAAATCAGCGCTGACGCTGGATGGCAAGATTGCGGCGCCGGAGGATAACTCGGGGTGGATCACCAGCGAGGCGGCGCGCCGGCATGTGCAGCAGGTGCGGCACATGCACGATGCCATCCTGACCGGCATCGGCACGCTGCTGGGCGACGACCCACTGCTCACCGACCGTACGGACCGCGAGCGCAGCCGGCCTCTGCTGCGCATTGTCGCCGATTCCACGCTTCGCATTCCGCTCGACTCGCGCATGGTGCGCTCGGCGCATGACGATGTTGCCGTGGTGACGACGTCGGCTTCGCTCCCGGAGCGGCGCCGGAAGCTCGAGGATCGCGGCGTGCGCGTGCTGGTGGCCGACGGGCCAGGTGGACGCGCCGATCTGCGCCAGGTGGTGGAGTATCTGGCGCGCGAACAATACCGGTCGCTGATGATCGAGGCGGGCAGCAAGCTGAACTGGGCGGCGCTGGAGGCGGGCGTGGTGGATAAGATCTTCTTCTATTACGCGCCGAAGATCCTGGGCGGCATGCAATCGCTGCCGGTAGTGGGCGGGTCGGGCCGCAAACGCCGCCGCGATGCGATCCTGTTCCGCGACGTGCGGCTGCACCAGATCACGAAAGAGGAGTTCGCGGTGGAAGCCTGGGTGGTGAAGTAACGCGCTGTCATGAAATTGAATATGCCAGTTGCGGGACCGCTCCCTCACGGTCGCGGCTCTGTAACGCCTTTCTGAGCCGCAACCGTAAGGGAGCGGTTGGCATAGTTTCATGACAGGCGCCAGGTTCAATCAGAGCGAAAGCTGCTGCGGCGGATAGGTCACCGTTGTTCCGTTCACCACAGCAAATGGCGTGAGCCGGTGCGGCTGCGCGCGCGTCCGGCTCTGGATATGTTCCACCACGATTCCGCGCGCGGTCAGGGCGTCGGCCACCAGCGAGCGGTGACATCGCCACTGGACTGCTTCGGCGCACATGATGGCCGTGCGCTGTTGTTTAGCCAGGCGGATGAGTTCTTCGAGGTTCGCGGAGAATTCCGGGGTCTGCATGTAATCGGCATAACCACGGAAAGAATCGTTCCGCCACGCGCCGTTGATCGAATCCCGTCGGGGATGCCGCAGACCGCCGAGCCCCGGCATGTGGAGATACTGAATTCCCGCTTCGGGAAGGGACAGCGCCAGTTCTTCGGTATTGAACTGCGGATTCCGCCGCGATTTCGGAATTGTCCGGATATCCACCAGCAGCGCGATCTGATGCGCCTCGAGCATAGCGACGAACTCGTCGAGGGGGCGTGTTGAATGGCCAATAGTCGGAATCGTCATCGGCGGACTGCATGTTAGACTGGTAAGTGCCTTCCGTGGTTGCGCCGACCCGGGTCGAAGCAGCGCCGGCGTGAAACAAAGTTACCCGGCTTCGTTCGAAACAAAACAGCTCTTATATGCAGAAGCAGGACAGGAAAGTTCTTGCGGTCGTTGACGACCTTTTGTTCACAGTCAAGATTGGCGATGCCGCCAGGCGCGCCGGCCTTACTCCCGAGTTCGTGAAATCCGAGAGGGACGTGATCGATCGCGCAAAGGAGCATCCGCTCCTCATCATCATGGACCTGAACTGCAATTCGGTTCAGCCGCTGAAGGTCATCTCGGAGCTGAAAGCCGCCGCCGAGACGAAGAACATCAGCCTGATCGGCTATCTGTCACACGTGCAGGGCGAACTCAAGCAGCAGGCCCAGGAAGCGGGAGCGGACATGGTGATGGCGCGTTCCGCGTTTTCCCAGAATCTGCCCCAGATTCTCAAGCGCCATGCCGGCAAGGTGTAAACCGGGGCATGCAGGCGAAAGCCTGCTCTACTTCCACCACGCCAGCCGCGCAACCAGCCACGCCGCGCCTGCCAGAAATCCCAGCAGCGCCTGATATTCCTCGTTGCGACGGTAGAGCGCAAACCGAAACCTCGACCCAGCGCGCGCCTTCGGAACGCGCGGCCAGAAAATCGGGACGTTTTCGGCATATCCAGCGAAATCTGGGAATATCTCGCGAAGATACTCTTCTTCCACCTGGATGGCCGGAAGATATACCAGTCCGAAGCTGGCCGCGAACACGGCAGCCAGCACAATACTGCGTGCGGCGATGGCAAATCCGGAGGCAACCAGCAGCGTGCCGGCGTATAAAGGATTGCGCATCCAGGCGTACGGACCCGTGGTAGCCAGGCGCATATTTTTCTCCAGATGGCCCGCCGCCCACGCGCGCAACAACAGCCCCGTCGCGGCCAGCGGAAGCCCGATCGCCAGGGAGCGGACCGAAGGGCGTGAGAGCAGCGCGAAGGCCACCAGCACGATGAAACCGCCTGGCGCCCGCAGTCGCGCCACCAGCCTCGCGTAGGCGCTTGGGAAACGCAATCCCGGCTTCATGAACCGGTGATCGCCGGAACACGCGTGCGCTCGAGGACGGCCTTCAGCGCATCGAAGACCGCGCCGGGCTGCACTTCGCGCATGTATGCATCGGAGACATTGCGCTTGTAAGTGGTGGACGCGTGCGGGCTGCGCAGCACGGTCATCGCGCGGCCGCGCGGGCCATTGCGCGACGGGTCGGTGGGTCCGAAGATCGCGACCCCGGGCTTGCCGAGTGCGTCGGCCAGATGCAGCGGACCGCTGTCCACGCCGACCACCGCACTTGCTCTGCGCGTTGCGTGGATGAGGCCATCGAGCGACGATACATGCGCGGTGGTTCCGGGCGCCGCGATCGCGGCATTGCCGTTGAGTACCAGGCGAAGCCCGCACTCCTTCCACAGCCGCTCGCCCAGGGCGGAATAGAACTCCAGCGGCCACTGTTTTCCAGGCCAGCCGGCCAACGGACTTGCCAGCACGAACGGCTCGGGCGGCAGTTCTGCTTCGGGCCGGCCCGGCGGCAAAGGAAACTCGCGGAAAACAGCCGCTGCGCCGGCGGCGACCGCAAGGTCCAGATACCGATCGATGACGTGCTCGGCGACGCTGTCCGCCGCATCCGAATAAAACCATGCGGCGGCGCTCTCACGAACGATTCGTTTCGAGAACCCGAACAGGCGGCCCGGCCGCGCGATGGAAGCGACGAAAGCCGACTTCACGAGACCCTGGAAATCCACCGCGGTTTCGTATCTGCGCGCGCGGATCTTCGTCCACACCGCAGAGAGACCGGCCAGGGAGCGTCGATCGACGGCGATCAATTCATCGATGTGCCGGTTGCCGCGGAGCAGAGGCGCCCAGCGCGCTTCGACGACCCAGGTGAGGTGCGCATGCTGGATACCCTGTTTCAGGGTGGCGGCCGCCGGGAGGCAATGAATGACATCGCCCATCGCGCCCAGCCGTACCATCAGAATGTGCCGGCGCTCCATCATCGGGCTGCTCCATTCGACCGCAGACGCACCCGTTGTATGAACTCTTCCCGAATTCGCAGATCGGCCTCGTCCGGCCCTCCCGGCGCTTTGCCGCGCGGAACGACAATATCGACGCAGGCCAGAGCCGCAACCAGGCGGGCTCGCGATTCCAGAGGCAGCAAAGGATCGGGAGGGTCGGTGACGATGACCGCGAGCCGTTTGCCCGGGACTGTCGCCCCGGCCAGATCGCGCACGTGCTGGGCGAGCAGCGGATCGAAGTGACCTGAAACCCAGATCGTTTCGCGCCCGGTCGATTCGAGCGCGCGCTCATATGTCACGATCTTGTTACGCGTGTCCAGAGTCTTCATTTCAGCAGGTCAAGGGCGTGGCGCGCCACCTCGCCGGCGCTGACGGCGGCCATGCAACGGTGGTCGATGGGGCACTCGCGCAGCAGACACGGACTGCATTCCACCGTATGTTTCACGACGCGCGAACGGGGTCCGGCGGGTCCTGTCCTGCTATCGTCCGTCGCGCCGAACACCGCGACCGTCGGGACCCCCAGAGCCGAGGCAACATGCATCGCGCCCGAATCGTTCGTCAGAAAGACAGCGCACGCGGCGGCCATGTCGATGAACTGCGCGAGGCTGGTGGCGCCCGCGAAGTTTCCAGCTATAACGCCGCTCGGCGCGACCAGCGCGAGCACCGCGTCGCAGAGGTCGCGCTCGGCTGGCGAGCCGAACAGGGCGACCGAGGCGCTGCGCTCCTTCGCAATCTCCACCGCCGCCGCCGCAAAGCGCTCCGGCAGCCATCGCTTCGCTGTTCCGTAAGCGGCGCCCGGGCTTACACCGATGACTGCGCCCGCCAGACCTGCCTCGTCGAGCATGATTCTGCCCGAGGCCCGAGAAGCGTCGGCGCCTTCGAGTTGGAGCGGCTGAGCGGCGGGAAGAGCGTCGATAATGCCGGCTCGTCGCATCAGCTCGAGATAATAGTACTGTTCATGGGCTGGCATCCCCCCAGAGCGGGGGACAGGGATAGCCCGTGTGAGGAGCAGCGAACGCCCGTCACGCGCGTAGCCGATGCGCTCGGGAATGCGCGCCATCCGGGCGAATGCGGCAGCTTCAAACGCATTCTGCAGCAGGATGGCGCAGTCGAACTGCTGACCGCGCAGCGAGTTGGCGAATCGAATCTTCTGCCGGAGGGTGGCCGCGCTATATGGCAGAAGCTCGTCGGCAACGCTTTCACGCGCATAGAGTTCCAGAACCGCTGGTTTCGCCAGCAGGGTGATTCGCGAGGCCGGGAAACGCGCCCTGACAGCACGGATCGCCGGCAGGCTCATGACGGCATCGCCAAGCCAGTTGGTGGCGCGCAGCAGGATGTTGCGAGGCTCGGCGGCGATCCTCCATGATTTTTCCAAAGAGTGCGTGAGATGGGCTGCACCTGGCAACGACTCTATTGTATGCGTGGGGGGTAAGCGTAAGACCTGAGCCGGACACACGGTGATTGCACCGACAGGATAATCCGAGGAGTACCACTGCCAAAAAAGTCCATCCGGCTCATTACGAACGGCTTCCGATCGTGTATTATATATACTTAATCATCACTACGTCCTCCTTTTTCGAAGAGAGGTTTCAATGGCAACACCCAAAGCGGGTGCGCCCATGAAGGCGCGCCGCGCGACGGCAGAGTACCTGAATCTGTCGAAATTTCGGCAGGAAGCCGGGCTGACACTCGAACACATCGCCGAGCGCACCAAAATCAGTATGCGATTCCTTCGTGCCATCGAGGATGGGGACTACGAGAAGCTGCCCGGAGGCATTTTCACCACCAGCTATTTGCGGCAGTATGCGGCGTCCATCGGTTTCGGCGAGTCGGAACTGATGGAGCACTTCAACCGGAAGATGGCGCCGCCACCGGCCGAGGTGGCCAACCCGGCGCCGCGCAATATACTGGATCGGTGGTTTCGCATCAACGCGGCGGCACAGTAATTCCCGGCTTGTTACTGAGCCGCGCGCGCCGGGTGGCGCAGACGATCGGGTTTGGTCGTCTGCGTCGGGTCGTATCCCCCAGGATCGCACCTTATTCCCTATCGTTTCGATCTCGTCAGCCGATGAGCCCATCAGGAGGGCTTATCGGTGAAGATCAATAATCCCGACACGGTTGCGCTGAGCGGAACCAGCGGCGCGGCAGCGCCGGGTCAGGTCACTTCCGGCAGCCGTTCGCGAAAAGGCGCCGGCGGGTCCGCTTCCGATTACGTCGAAATCTCCAGTCTCGGCGATCAACTGAGAACGCTTCTCGCGCCGTCGCCCGAGCGGAGCGCGCGGGTGGCGCAGCTCGAGTCCGCGGTCACTTCCGGACGGTATCGCCCCGATGCCAGCGCGGTGAGCGTCAGCATCATTCAGGACAGCATGACGGCGGCCGCGGCGGCGTGAGGCGAGCCGCTGTGTCCCGCGCCTTTGCTGACGCACATGCCCGCCTGGAGGAGGCCTGCCGCCTGCTGGAAAGCCCCGACCTGCATTCCGTGATCCTTGCCGGAAGACGCGTTCAGGAAGCTGCCGCGCTTCTCGAATGCTGGCATCCGAGCGAGCGTGAGGCAACCCGCGAAGCCGTCCTGCTGCAGCGCACAAGCGCACGCGCGGGAAAGCTGCTCGACGCTCTCGGGCGTTGGCAGAATACGCTCGCGCTCCTGCTGTCTGAGGACGATGCGGCTCCGCCGGGTTATGCCGCCAATGGCCGCACGAGAGCCGCGGGCGCGTCCGGAGCGGTGCGAGTGCTGGGGTAATCCATGGGGAATCTGTCAGTCGCTCTCTTCAACTCCGCACAGGCCCTGCAGGTGTTCGAGCAGGGCATGAGCGTGACCCAGGAGAACGTCACTAACGCGAATACACCGGGATACGCGGAGCAGATCCAGACAGTGGCGGCGCGGCCGTTCGATATTACCGCCGGGCTGCCGGGGGGAGTTTACGCGGCGACGGTACAGAGCACTCGCGACGCCTATGCCGAGCGGAACGTGGAGGAACAGCAGTCGTCGTCTCAATTCTCTCAGCAAACGGTTGCGGATCTGCAGGGACTGCAACCCCTGTTCGACCTCTCCGGCGCTTCCGGGATCTCCGGCGCCCTCAACAACCTGTTCAACAGCTTCTCCGCGCTGAGCATCAACCCGAACGATGCAGTTGCCCGGCAGAACGTTCTGACCGAGGCCCAGACCACTGCCAACGCCTTCCAGCAGGCCGCTACCGGCATCTCCAACGCCGGGCAGAGCGTGGACAGCGAGACCCAGGCCGCCATCGCCGGCATCAACCAGCTTGGCGGGGTCCTCGCGCAGATCAACGCGCAGCATCACGCAAACCCGGACGGCTCGGTCGACGCGGGCGTGGATGCGCAGCTCTACAGCAATCTGGAGCAGCTCTCGCAGGAAGCGGGCTTTACCGTTCTGCAGCAGCCCGACGGAACGGTGAACGTGTATCTGGGTGGGCAAACGCCACTGGTCATCGGCGACCAGAGTTTCCAGATTCAGGGAGACTTCTCCCAGCCGCAAACAGTCATCCGCGATTCTCAGGGAAAAGATGTCACAAGTCAGTTCACTACGGGCACGCTGGGATCGCTGCTCCAGACGAAGAACACAACACTGCCCGGTTACCTCGCCCAGTTGAACACTCTGGCATCCTCAGTGGCGGACCAGGTGAACACGACGCTGGGAAGCGGCGTGGATCAGAATGGTCAGGCGCCCGCCACAAACCTGTTTGCGTATAACGCCGCCCAGGGCGCCGCCTTCACGCTGACCGTCAACCCGCTGACGCCGGATCAGATCGCCGCCGCCTCACCGTCGGCTCCCGGCGGAAACGGCAACGCGCTCGCGCTGGCCGCGCTGGCCACCGCAAAAACCACCAGCGGCTACACATTCTCGCAGTATTTCGGCAACCTGGGAGGCCAGGTGGGACAGGATATATCCAACGCCCAGGCTGACCAGCAGACGGCTGCCAGCCTCCTCAGCCAGGCACAGACGTTGCGGCAGAACGTGTCGGGCGTTTCGCTCGACAAGGAAGCGGCCAGCCTGCTTCAGTGGCAGCAGGCGTATCAGGCGACTGCGAAAATGTTCACCGTACTGAACACATGCATCGACACGGTGCTTGCCATGATACCGGCAACGGGCCTCTGATATGCGGAATAAAACATGATTAGCTCGCTCACCCCACAAACGCAGTCGTTCCTTACGGCGCTGAATGCGATTCAGCAGCGCGCCCAGAAGGCCCAGCAGCAACTCAGCACCGGCCTGCGCATCAATACCGTCTCCGACGATCCCAGCCAGATCTCCGATCTGCTTTCGGTCGAGGCCGGCATCTCGCAGAACAACCAGATCGCTCAGAACCTCGCCCAGGTAAAGACCGAGACCGATACGGCGGAGTCGGTGGTGAGTAACGCGGTAACGCTGGTGGAGCAGGCGCAGAGTCTGGGGACGCAGGGCGCCAGCGATATGGATACCGCCGACACGCGGCAGAAACTGGCCGAGCAGGTGGGGAGCGTCCTCCAGCAGCTGGTCAGCGCGGCCAACACCACGTCCGGGGGCCGTTTCCTTTTCAGCGGCGATGCCGATCAGACCCAGCCCTACACGATCGACCTGACGCAGACGAACCCGGTGAGCGCCTACGCCGGTTCCGCGGCCACCCGCGCCGTACAAATGCCGGACGGCTCGACGGCCGCGCTCACCCAGACCGCGCAACAGATCTTCGATGGCGCCGGGGACAACAGCGTCTTTGGGGCCGTGAACAATCTCCGTGTCGCGCTGATGAACAACGACTCCGCCGGCATCAACTCGGCGATTTCGCAGCTTGGCACGGCGGACTCTTACCTCAACACGGAACTTGCTTTTTACGGCACGGCCCAGGATCGGGTGAACGGCGGCATCAGCTACGCGGCCACTAACCAGACGCAAATGCAAACCCAGTTGAGCAGTATCGAGGACGCCGACGAGACGCAGTCCATTCTCATGCTTCAGCAGTCGCAGACCCAGCAGCAGGCCGCGCTCGAATCCGAAGCGCAAATCCCGCGGCAAACGCTGTTTAATTTTCTGGGATGAGGTCACTCATACAAACCCTGAGATATCGTTACCGCTCCTTCACAGTCGCGGCTCACTAACATCCTGCAAGCCTGTAACAGAGCCGCGACCATCAGGGAGCGGTAACGAATGTCCGACGCTACAGCCGCAGCACGCTGACCGTCGGCGAGCTGAACCGGAATTTCGTGCTCAGGACCCGGTTGGCCGCATCGACAATAGCAGTAACTGAAAAACCGAAGCGCATATCGACGACCTCAACCTCGGTGGTATTCTCCGCCTGCGCGGCCGGCGTCACCCTCCACGAGGGGTACTTCGAGAAATTGAGAAATATCCGGAACATCGGCGTGTTTCGCGCGGCCGCGATTGTCGGCACGGTCTCGGGCTTGTGGAACACCTCGCCCGAATACGGATCGAAGTTCTTCGAAAGGCTGAAACGGTATCTCCGGACCTCGTCCGTCGTTTCGACGGCGCCGTCCCACAGCAGGGGATTGGCAGCCGTTGGAAACGCGCCCGCCCGCACCGGCGTCTCGCCATCGTAGATTCGCGATTCCAGAGTCTGAACCGCGCGGCTGTGAAGCAGGCCGCGGCCGCCGTCGTATAACGCCACCAGCGCCAACGCAGCGATGGCCATACCTCGTCCGGCGCCCGGGCGCGCGCCGATCTCGGCGCTCACCAGCCGGGAGACAACGGGACCCAGGGCAGCCACCAGAAGCACTGCCCAGATCCAGATGTCCACCACATTGGTCACGTCCAGGCTGAACCAGTGCTCATTGAACGGCAGCAGGAAGCGCACGCCATACGCGTTGGTCCAGTCGAGCAGGAGGTGGCTGGAAATGGCCGCCATGGCGAGTCCGAAGAGCACGCGAAAGCTGCGGAACGAGCGTTCGAACGCGCAGAACAGCAACGCCGATACCGCCGCCAGCACCGGAGCCCCGGCGAGGGAATGGGTCAGCCAGCGGTGGTAATGGAAGTAGTTGAAGTTGCCGCCGAAGGCGCTCACGATGTCGATGTCGGGGGCGTTCGATGTCAGCAGCAGAAACGGTGTTGCCCAACGGTGAAAGCGATTCAAACCGGCCCGGCTCAGGGCGAGGCCGGTGAGCGTATGCGTGAGTGGATCCATCCGGGCCTATGTAGTCGGCGACGGCGTCCACGCGTGCTCAGCGGCATACGCGGCCTTCTGCGTGCGATACATCGGCGGAACCAGCAGAGTCAGCGCCTGTGGAACAATTGCCACTGTGCTGGGCAGCCAGCCGGCGAATTCGCCGTCCACCTGCACGTAGATTCGCTCGTCCGCCGGCGCCGTGAAGCGAGCCGCTTTGGTTTCGAGAATGGTCACGCCCTTCATGCGATCGAGGCGGCCCGTCAGCACGCCCACAAAATAGCGCGCGTACGGCCATGTGGTGGCGCCCGAAAACATCACCAGCTCGAAGCGATGTTCCAGCAGCGAGACGTTGCGCGCAATCTCCAGATCGCCGCCGTAGTTGCGCACGCGGCTGGCAAGAGCGAAACTGCAGCGGAACTTCTTATCGTCGACGTCCACGTCGAACTCCGGAAGCCGCCGGCCCACCTGCGATAATCCGGCGAGCCAATAGGCCAGTTTGCCCACGGCGTTCTTCATACTGGCGTTCACCTGATACACGATCTTCGCGTCGAAGCCCGCGCCGGCCATCAGGAGAAAATGGCGAGGCCGCCGGTCGAGCTCGTTCAGGATTACGCCCACCGACACGCGCGCCGGCAGCAGATCGCTCAATTCGTGCGCGGCCTTTTCGGCTTTGCGCCCGATGCCCAGTTCCATCGCCAGCACGTTGGCGGTCCCGGCGGGAATGATGCCGAGCGGAACATCGGAGAACACCATGCCGTTCACCGCTTCGTTGATGGTGCCGTCGCCACCCGCCACCAGCACCAGATCCGCGCCGTCGTTGATACACTTGCGCGCAAGCTCGGTGGCCGTTCCGGGGCCGTGAGTGGCAACCGCCTGCACGTCCGTTCCGTTCCGCTGGAGAATTTCGCCGACCCTTGGAATGAGGCGTTCGTGAGTGCGGAGGAGCTGACCGGCGAATGGATTATAGATGAGAAAGGCTCGTCGGTAGATGGCGATTTGACCGTCCTCCTCACCGGGTGCGCCGGATTGAGGCAACCGCGAACTTCGGTACGATTCGCGCCCCTCGAAGGTTAATCTGATTATAGTAAACACCGATGGATCAGGGCCGACAGAAGCAAGCCGGGGCGGTGGACCCGGAAGCGCGCATCCACCAGCTCCGCGACGAGCTTCGCCGGAATGAGCACCTCTACTACGTGCTCGACCGGCCGGAGATCACCGACGCCGAGTACGACGCGCTGATGCGCGAACTGCAGCTTCTGGAGGCGGAGCGCCCCGATCTGATCACGCCCGATTCGCCCACCCAGCGCGTGGGCGGCAAACCACGCGAAGGCCTGGTCAAGGTTCGGCACAGCTCGGCGATGCTGAGCCTCGACAATGCTCTGAACGAAGATGAAATGCGCGCCTTCGACCGGCGTGTGCGCGACCTTCTGGGGAACGCGAAGTTCCGCTACGTCGCCGAGCTGAAGCTGGACGGCCTGTCCATGGCGGTGCGCTATCGCGACGGCAGGCTGGAGCAGGCCATCACGCGGGGCGACGGCCGGACGGGCGAGGACGTCACCGAAAACGCGAAGACCATCCGGTCGCTGCCGCTGCGCGCGGTGGCCGCGCTGCCCGCGTTCGAGGCCCGCGGCGAGGTGATCATGAACCGGCGCGCGTTCGAGCGTCTGAATACCGCGCGCGCCAATGCCGGCCTGTCTCTGTTCGCCAATCCGAGAAACGCCGCCGCCGGCGCGCTGCGCGCCCTCGAGCCGCAGTTGACCGCTTCACGCCAGCTCGAATATTACGCGTACTTTCTGCTGGTGGACGGCGAGCCCGCGTTCGACAGCCACTGGGAGTCCCTCAACGCGCTGGAGCAGTCGGGCCTGAAGGTGAACAAGCATCGCCGGCTGTGCCAGGATCTGGACGACGTGCTTACGTTCTACCGGCACTGGGAGACCGAGCGCGACAATTTGCCGTACGAGATTGACGGACTCGTGATGAAAGTCGATTCGGTGGCGCAGCAGCAGGCGCTCGGGTGGACGGCGAAGGCGCCGCGCTGGGCCATTGCGTTCAAGTTCCCGGCGCGTCAGGAGCAGACCGTGGTGGAGAACATCGGCGTTCAAGTCGGGCGGACCGGGACGCTCACCCCGGTTGCGCATCTGAAGCCGGTGACGGTGAGCGGCGTCACCGTGTCGCGAGCCACGTTGCACAACGAGGACGAGATCGAGCGCCTGGGCGTGTACATCGGCGACACGGTGCTCATCGAGCGCAGCGGCGACGTCATCCCGAAGGTGGTGCGCGTGGTGGAGCAGGGCGCGCACCGAAAGCCGTTCCACATGCCCGCGCACTGCCCGGTTTGCGGCGGCGACGTGGTGCGCGAGCCAGGCGAGGCGGCCAGCCGCTGCATCAACACGAACTGTCCGGCGCGGCTGAAGGAATCGGTGCTGCACTTTGCCGCGCGCGGCGTCATGGATATCGACGGCATGGGCGAGGCGCTGGTGGATCAACTGGTGGACGGCGGTCTGGTGCGCAGCGTCGCCGACATCTACAAGCTGACGCTCGATAATCTGATCTCGCTGGAACGGATGGGACAGAAGTCGGCGCAGAAGATCGTCCAGAACATCGACCGGTCGCGCGCCCAGCCGCTGCCGCGCGTGCTGAACGGGTTGGGCATCCCATTCGTCGGCGAGCGCACCGCGCAGCTTCTGGCCGAGACGTTCGGCAGCCTCGATGCGATCGCCGACGCCGATGAAGAGACGCTGCAGCAGGCCGACGAGGTTGGCCCGAAGGTGGCGCACAGTATCCGCGAATTCTTCGCCGAGGAGCGGAACAGCGCGCTGGTGGAGCAGCTTCGCAAAGCGGGTCTGCAGTTTAAACACGAGCGGCGGCGGCCGTCCGGCGGCCCGCTCAGCGGGAAGACATTCGTCCTCACTGGGACGCTGGCGGGGCTCACGCGTGACGAAGCGAAGGCGATGATCGAGGCGGCGGGCGGAAAGGTATCGGTATCGGTGAGTAAGAAGACCAGTTACGTGGTGGCAGGGGAGGATGCCGGATCCAAGCTGGACAAGGCCCGCGCGCTGGAGGTGCCGGTGATTGGCGAGCGCGAGCTTCGGGACATGAGCGAGGACGCGGGAGTTGCGACCTGAAACGCCTGATTGCCACTCTCATCGCCTGGGGGCCGGCCGGCGTGTTCTTTCTGTCGGTACTCGATTCGGTCGGCGTCCCGTTGGTGGGTGGCGTCGATGCGCTTGTCGTTGTCATCGGCATGAGGGGCTCGCGGGCGGCATGGGCGGCGGCGTCCATGGCGACGCTCGGCTCCGTTATCGGCAGCCTCGCTCTGTTTCTGATCGCGCGCAAGGGCGGGGAGGCGTACCTGTCGCGCTACACGGCCACGGGGCGGGGCGCGAGACTGCGCAGTTGGTTCCGGCATTACGGCCTGCTCACGGTGTTCGTGCCCGCGCTCATGCCGATACCACTGCCCATGAAGATCGCGGTGTTGTCGGCGGGAGCGCTGGATGTCAACCCGTTCTGGTTCACTCTGGTGCTGATGGCGGCGCGCGTACCTCGCTACTTCCTGCTGGCGTGGCTGGGACTGCGGTTCAAATCGGACGCCCTGCCGTTTATCAAAGCCAATATGGCGCTGCTCATTCTGGGCGCGGTGGTATTGTTCGCGGCGCTGTTCTTTCTCATCCGTCTGGCCGACCGGTATCGCGCGCGCCGCGAAGCCGAACAGGCCCAGGAGTAATATTCGGAGTGGGGCAGGCTTTCAGCCTGGGTGCCCTCTGGGCCGGGCTTTTCAAGCCGCCTGGCCGATTGCAAATTATTGCAAATCGGCCGCAGGATACAATCCTGCGCCACGGGCGAATCACGACTTACCGCAATGCTGTCCGGAACAGTTCAGCTTAAATGAACAGGATTGGGCCTGGGAGCAAAATGCGTCCGTTGTTTCTGATAGCCGCGCTATCCATCTGCCGCGCCGCTGCCCAGCAGCAGCAGCCTGCCGGCGACACACCCACGGCTATGGGCGACATGAACACCGCGGGCATGTTCCTGATGAGCCTCGCTTCGGGGACCTCGGCCAATCCGGAAGCGTGGGACATGCCGATGATCATGGCGCATTCAGGCGGCTGGAATACGATGTTCATGGCCGTCGGCTTCCTTTCCGACATCCAGCAATCCGGCCCGCGCGGCGGCGACAAGCTCTACTCGACGAATTGGTTCATGGCTGCGGCTCAGCATCGCGCCGGCGATAAAGGCGCGTTCGAGACCGTGCTTATGCTGAGTCTCGAGCCGGCAACCATCACCAACCGGCGTTACCCGCTGCTCTTCCAGACGGGCGAGACCGCTTACGGCATTCCTCTGGTGGACGCTCAGCATCCGCACAATTTCATCATGGGGCTCGGGTTCCACTATGCGCGTCAGCTTGGCGAAGACGCGACGCTCGATCTTTACTTCGCGCCCGTTGGCGATCCGGCGCTCGGTCCCACGGCGTTCCCTCACCGAGCCTCGGCGATGGAACTGCCACAAGCGCCCATCTCGCATCACTGGCAGGATTCAACCCACATCGCCGATGAGGTGGTCACGGCCGGCATCCAGTACCGGAAAGTGAAGGTGGAGGCCAGCGGCTTTCATGGCGCGGAGCCCGGCGAGAATCGCTGGATCATCCAGACCGGCGCCGTCGATTCCTGGTCGGGCCGCGTGTGGTTCTTTCCCACCAGCAACTGGGCGGCGCAGGCATCGTTCGGAAGGATCACGCATCCCGAGGCGCTGGAGCCCGGCGATCAGAGCCGCATGACTGCATCGGTGGAGTACTCACGGCCGGTGGCGTCGCGGAACTGGTCGTCCAGCCTGATCTGGGGACGCACCCACAACACCGCAACTCTGCACAATCTGAATTCCTACCTGGCTGAGTCGGTTCTGCCCATCAGCAGGCAAGACCTGATAACGGGCCGCTTCGAGCTGGTGGATAAGGACGACCTGATCGGAGGGATCACCGCCCGAGTCGGCGCGTACACGCTCGGCTATACGCGCGACGTTCATCTGATGGCGCACATCGCCACCGGTATCGGCGCGAATTTCACTGCGTATTCGCTGCCTGCGGCGATCAAAGCTTATTACGGCGATCACCCGTTGGGCGGGAACATTTTCGTGCGTTTACGACTGCAATAGTCACCGCTCCCTTATGGTCACGGCTCAGAAACCCGTCAGGGAGAGCTTTAATGCGCGCGCGTCAGAATCAGCACCAGCACCAGTAGAAAGAGAACCACCACGATTGCCACGATACTCAATATGACTGGCAGGCGGCTGGGGCCGCCGGACGGCCCTGCGGCCATGGGAACGGCTCCAGGCGGAATCGCGGCTTCCGAGGACGATGGACCACCCATCATGCGCGTATAATCGCTCGGACCAGTTGCGGAAGGCATCGCCTGCGACCGCGGACCGAGCGGCGGCTCGTTCCCGAACAGATTCGTGGCCGCACCGGAAAACGTCGGACGCTGCGCCGGGGGCATCTCCTCCGCCGCGCTTTTTCCCGGCGTGTTCGACCCATACCATCGCGTGAACTCGCCCGGACCTTCAAACGGCCGGTTCGATGGCGCGGCGGGCTCAGGCATGCGGCCCTGTTCAATTTCCTCAATCGGCAACGAGCTCGATGCCAGGGGCGACGCAAAGAATCGCGTAAACTCGCCCGTGGCGCCCACTTCCGGCTGCCGTGCGGGAGCGGGCGGACTCCACGCCGGCGCGGAGGATTCCAGCGCGGGTGCGGCGGGGGCTGCATCGAACCGGTTGTCCGGCATCGACGAAGGGGGCAACGGGGGAGGCGTCGGCTGCGAGGCTTTCTGCGTATCGGGCGTCTCAATCACCGGTTTTGGCTTCGGTTGGGCCGCAGGTTCCCACGGCCTCGGGGGTTCCGGAGCGGGCGGCTTTGGAGGCGGCGCAAAACCGGCTGGGACGTCGGCGGGCTCCGGCGGAGGCGCGCCGAACATACGCGTGAACTCGCCCGGCTGGGCCGCGGCCGCGGGCGGTATGTTCGCGGGAGCCGTTTGCTGCTCTCCTCCAAACAGCCGGGTGAACTCTCCTGCCTCATGTTGCTGCGCGGCGGGTGCGACTGCCCGTGGCATTTGTTGAGGCAGCGGTGGAGGAGCGGCGGTCCGTGGCATCTCCTCAGGCGGCGGAGGAGCGGGAGTGGTTGCCGGTGGCAGATCCGGGACTACAGGCGCGGTAGCGCGTGGCATCTCCTCCGTCGGCGCGGGCGCAGGCGTTTCGCCGAGCGGCGCCGCGAACATCTTCGAAAACCCGCCCGCATCCGAGGCCTCGGTGAACATGCGCGTGAACTCGCCGGGCTGCCCGGAAGCCTCCGCGCTCGCCTGCGCGGGGGCCGCTGCCGGAGGCATTCCCACGACCGGCGTCGTGGTCGAGAAATCGTGCTTCCGCGGTTCGTCAGCCGGCGGATGCGGTGGCCGCAGATCGAACACGGTCTGCGTAACCGATTCGTCCGGGGGGAGCGGCGGCGGCATTGACGGGCGCGATTGCGCATCCAGCCAGTCCTGCAATCCCTGAAAACTCTCCAGCACCGAGGTGGCGACATACGGCGCGAAAGAGCTGTCGTCGATTTCCAGAATCGCCGCGTTGCCGCCCGCGGCAGCCTTCCTCACCCTGTCCAGAAGCTCGCCGCGCTCGCCGCGTTCGAGGCCCCCCAGCAGGTGCAGGAATACCGGACGTCCCGTGGTCAGCGCGCGAGCGCGAAACGTCTTCGGTTCCTGTTTATAAACGAGCCGCTCCAGTTCGTACTTGCGATAGAAGCTCAATACCGCCGCCCGGTGTTATTATATTCGCACATGAAATGCCGCCCGGATAACGGCCCTGGCCTTGCCCTTTTATGGCGGCGCGGCCCGAGGTTTGCGCCCTGCGCAGGCGCCGCGGAGGAATGCTGAGGGGATGAACACGCTTTGCCGCGTGGTGTGGTCCGAGGGCATGCACCTTGGCCCGCATCACTTCCAGCTCCAGAGCCGTTACTTCGAAGACCTGATTCATTTCGCGGCGTCCAGCCTCTGGTTCGAGGGCTACGGTCTCATGGGGTGCCAGTTCGACGCGGAGGCGCTGCGTAATGGAACGCTCTCCATTCTGCATGCGCGCGGCGTGTTCCCCGACGGGCTGCCGTTCCACATGCCGGAATCGGAACCGCTTCCGGCGGCGCGGCAGATCGCCGGCGTGTTCCCCGCCATGCGCGATGCCGCCGATGTGTTCCTCACCGTGCCCCCGCGCACGGACCGCGGCCTGAACTGCGCATTAAGCGAGGAGGATGCCGGCGCCGGCGTCCGCTATGTCGCGGAGAGCGTCGTGCGTCCCGATGAGAACACCGGCGGCGACGAGAAGCCGGTGGTTGTCGGCCGCAAGAACATCGCTCTCAAACTGGAAACGGAAGTGCACGGCGATGGCGTGAAAATGGCGGTAGCTCGGATTCGCCGAGGGCCATCGGGCAGCTTCGTTCTCGATCCGGCATTCATCCCGCCCTGTCTGCGCATCAGCGCCAGCGAGACACTCATGCTGCTGCTGCGCCGCATCATCGAGTTGCTGGAGGACAAGGCCGGCGCGATGATCCGTCCGAAAGAGCTCGCCGCCGGAACCACCTCCGGTTTCTCGGCGCAGGGAATCAGCAACGCGTGGTTTCTGCACTGCGTCAACTCTTCGCTCGGCCCGCTGCGCCACCTCTGCTTTTCCAAGCGCTCGCACCCGGAAGAGCTGTTCGTCGAGTTGTCGCGGCTGGCGGGCGCGCTGTGCACGTTCGCACTCGATTCCCATCCGTCGTCATTGCCGCTGTATACGCACAACCAGCTTGCCGAATGCATGGGCCAGCTCGAATACCATATCCGCACGCATCTGGAGCTGGTGGTTCCCAGCAACTGCGTGCAGATTCCACTCAAACCCGCGGCGCGGTACTTCTGGGAAGGCGAGATCGCCGATCAGCGCACGCTCAGCCGCTCGCGCTGGATTTTCGCCATTCACGCGCGCATGGGCGAAGCCGATCTCATCCAGAGCACGCCGCGCCTGGTGAAGATCTGTTCGCGCGAGTTTCTGCCGAAGCTGGTGGCGCGCGCGCTGCCCGGGCTGAAGATGTCGCACCTTGCCGTGCCGCCTCCGGCGGTCTCGCCGCGGCTGGAAACACAATACTTCGCCATCGACAAAGCGGGCCCGTGCTGGGAGCACATGGTGACCACCCGCAAGCTCAGCGTGTATGTGCCCGGCGAGCTGCCCGAACCCGAGGTGGAGCTGCTGGTGGTGCTCGACTGACCATGCCCGAGCCGTCCGCCGTCAACCCGGAACAGCCGCAGCGGCAAGCGAACCTCGCGCTCGCATTTCAGGAGGCGCTCACGGTCACCGTGCGCCTGCGTTCGAACCGGCAGATGGTATCGGATGCGGAAGTGTTCCGCAACCAGATCCGGCACGCGCTGCAATCGGCGGACCGCGAAGCGAAAGTACTCGGATATACGGACGAGGACATCCGCCTGGGCGTGTTCGCGGTGGTCGCGTTTCTGGACGAGACCATCCTGAACCTGCGCGACCCGGTGTTCCAGGATTGGGTGCGCAAGCCGCTGCAGGAGGAGCTGTTCGGCAGTCACATCGCGGGCGAGACTTTCTTCGAGAACCTGCGCAGGATCCTCGGCCGGCGCGACACGCCGGAAACGGCCGACCTGCTCGAGGTCCACTACCTGTGCCTGCTGCTCGGGTTTCTGGGCCGCTACAGCGTGGCCGGCAAAGGCGAGCTCCGCGCCGTGATGGGCGCGATTGAGGACAAGATCAACCGCATCAGAAAGTCGCGGCCTGACCTGTCTCCGGCATGGATGATTCCTTCGCAGATGGCCGGCTTTGCGCTTTATGATGTCTGGGCGCGGCGTCTCGCGTGGACGGCGGCGGGATGCGTGGGCGTTGGCGTTTTCCTCTTCATGCTCTACTCGATCCTGCTCGCGTCGGGCATATCGGACCTGCACAACATGGCCAGCCAGGTACCGAGGTTCTGATGGAGAGAACCGCGCCGGCCTTTGTGGGGCAGGCGCCCCGCCTGCGGCGGACGCCTCGTCCGCCTGCCCGAGCTATCCGAGAAGGCGGGCCGGGGGCTCGCCGCAGGCCGGGGGGCCTGCCCCACAATGACGCGTTGACCTGTCGGAGTCGAGCATGAACCTCGGCTACTATCTCGGGCCCACCGGCTGGCTGGTTTTCTACCTGCTGGTGAGCTGGCTCATCGTCGATCTGTTCCACATTCAGGGCGAGATGGCGTGGATGCTCCGCAGCTTTCTCGCGGCGCTCGGGTTCGTTGCCTATGGGCTGGTGTTCTGGTATCAGAACAAACGCCGCTCCGCTAAATCGGCGGTGGCCGCGGCGGGCGGCGGCGCGGCGGCAGGACAGGCGGCGGCGGCTCCGGCCGGTCCCGCCACCGCGGCCGATCTCGATTACCTGCTGAAGGAGGCCGAGTCGCGCCTCGCGTCTTCTCACCTTGGACGCGACGCCCGTCTCACCCGCCTGCCCGTTATCTTCATCGTCGGGCCCACCGCCAGCGCCAAGACCAGCACCATCACGCAATCGGGTATCGAGCCCGAACTGCTCAGCGGGCAGGTGTGGCAGGAAGGCCTGATCGTCCCCACCCGCGCAACCAACGTGTGGTTCGCACGCCAGACGGTTTTCGTCGAAGCCGGCGGCTCGCTGACGACCGATCCGGGACGCTGGGCCGCGCTGGTGAAGCGACTCCAACCCGGGCGGCTGCGCTCCATCTTCGCGCGGCGGCAGCAGGCCACCCGGGCCGCCGTCCTGTGCGTGGATTCTGAGGCGTTCCTTAAGCCGGGAGCGCGCGAATCCATGGCGGTGCTCGCGCGAGGGTTGAACTCGAGGCTAGGGGAGATCGCGAACCTGCTCGGCATTAATGTGCCCGTGTACGTGCTGTTCACGCGCATGGATCGCGTTTCTTTCTTCGCCGAATACGTGCGCAATCTCAGCGAAGAGGAAGCGCGGCAGGTGGTCGGCGCAACGCTGCCCATCGTCCCTGCGAACCGCGGCGTCTACGCCGAGGAAGAGACGAAGCGCCTGAGCGAGGCCTTCGGCGATCTGCAACTGTCTTTGTGTGACAAGCGGCCCGTATTCCTCTCCCGCGAGCACGATTCATCGAAGTTGCCGGGCATCTACGAATTCCCGCGCGAGTTTCGAAAACTACGCACGGCAATGGTTCAGTTCCTGGTGGACGTGTGCCGTCCCAGCCAGCTTCGCGCCAGCCCCTTTCTGCGCGGCTTCTACTTCAGCGGAGTGCGGCCGGTGGAAGTGCGCGACAACACGCCGGCGTTGCAGCTTCGTGCGCGCAGCGGCGCAAGCGGCCGGGCCACGGGCATCTTTTCAAGCGGCGGCATGGCTGATACCGGCGAGGCGCCCATCGCCTCTCCCGGCGTCCGCCGCGTTCCCCAGTGGGTATTCCTTTCGCACCTGTTCAATGACGTGATCCTGGCGGACCGTCCCGCCCTGAGCGCCAGCGGCCACAGCATCCGCACCGACCTCATGCGGCGCATTCTGTTCGGAGGAGCGGCCCTGCTGGGGCTGGCGTTGGCGACGTGCTTCACGGTTTCGTATCTGCGCAATCGGGCGCTCGAGGCGCGCGTATTTGATGCGGCGCGCGGAATCTCCTCCGTCCAGGCCAGCCCAGAGGAGTTGCCGGCGATCGAACCCCTGCAGCGCCTCGAGACGCTGCGGCAATCGTTGCAGACGCTGGCGGAATATCATCGCGATGGTCCGCCGTGGAGTTTGCGCTGGGGCCTGTACACCGGCGATTCCATGTATCGGTCCGTCCGGCGCCTGTACTTCGGCCGTTTTCACGCCCTGCTGTTCGGCTCCACGCAGGCGGCCATGCTCGACTGGCTGCGCCGCCTTCCCACCACACCCGGGCCAACGGATGAGTACTCGCCCGCATACAACACGCTGCGCGGCTATCTCATCACCACGTCGAATCACGAGAAAAGCACTAGAGCGTTCCTGACGCCGCTGCTCTACTCATACTGGCTGGGGAGCCGGACTGTTGATGCCGATCATGCACGGCTCATTGGGCAGCAGTTCGATTTTTACAGCGACGAGCTGCGCTACGAGAACCCGTTCTCAATCGAAAACGATACCCGGACCGTGGCGCGCACGCGCGAATACCTGGCCCACTTCGCGGCCCTCGAGCGGATCTACCAGGCGCTGCTGGTGGAAGCATCGGGTCACGCGCCCACGGTGAACTTCAACCGGCAGGTTGCGGGCTCGGCTCAGGCCGTCATCAACAATCGCGATATCAACGGCGCTTTCACGAAGGACGGCTGGGCGTACATGACCGAGGCCATCCGCAAGCACAAGCTCAATCTCGGCGGCGAGGAGTGGGTGCTGGGGACGCAGGCGTATACGGCGGTCGATCCCGCGCAACTCGCCCCGCAACTGGAGGCGCGTTACCATGCCGATTACGTGGCCCACTGGCGCGCGTACGTGAGTAACTCGTCCATCGTCCGCTACACCAGCCTCGCCGATGCGGCGCGAAAGCTGGGAATGCTCTCGAATAATCAGTCGTACCTGCTGCAACTGTTCTGTATTGGCGCGGTGAACACGAACGTCGCGTCCGATGATGCGAAGGCGCCGTTCCAGCCGCTGCAGTACATGACCCCGGCGCCGGGCTGCTCCGACAGACTGATCGGCGATACCAACGGACCCTATGTGAACGCGCTGCTTGCGCTCCAGTCGTCGATCGATCGGGCCTCGCGCGCCACCGGCCCAACCGATCCGGTGATTTCACAAACCCAGAACGACGCGACCACCGCGCTCCAGACGACGCGCCAGGTGGCGAACAACTTCCGTCCCGACCGCGATGGCGGCGTGGACCGCATGACGCTGAAGCTGATGGAAGATCCCATCACCTATGCGCTCGCGCTTCTGGGGAACATCGGTCCCGGGCAGATGAACGGTCAGGGACATAACTTCTGCGTCGCGTTCAACGGGATTACCAATAAGTACCCGTTCAACACGGCTTCACGTGTCGACCTGACGCTCGACGAGCTCAACTCCATCCTGCGCCCGAACGACGGTCTGCTCTGGACGTTCTACGAAAACAACCTCAAAACGTATCTGGTGCGCGCGGGGTCGCAGTACGTGCCGGCCGCGGGTTCGAGCGTGCACCTGACTGCGGCGTTTGTACGCTTCTTCAACCGCGCGGCGGCGCTGTCGGCGGCGCTGTATCCAAACGGGGCGCGCGAGCCTCACCTGACTTACTCCCTGCGTGCTCTTCCGTCGGAAGGTCTCCAGAGCCTCACGCTCGAGATCGACGGCGTGAACCTGAAATCGACCGGCGCGGGCGGGCCATCGACGCAGTTCGCGTGGCCGGGCGCGAGCGCGCACAACGCGCGGATGATGGGCAGTCTAGGCGGACCCGAATTCGGCTTCCTGAGCTACGACGGCCTGTGGGCGGTATTCCGGCTCTTCGGCGACGCCGACAAGTTCCAGCCCAGTGGCGCGGGATTCAACTTCGAGTGGGTGCCGCGTCAGGGGCAGTCGAACCAGCCGATGACGTTGTCGAACGGCCACCCGCTGACCGTCAGGTATTACCTGGACATGAACGGCGCGCCGCCGATATTCGAAAAGAACTATCTTGCAGGGTATCAGTGCGTGTCGCGCGTAGCGGAGTAATTCCGGGTGGGGCAGGCTGTCAGCCCAATGCCATATAGTTTTCGACAGCGAGCTGAGTCGAAGTCCGTTTGTGGGGCAGGCCCCCCGGCCTGCGCGGGGCCCCCCGGCCCCGCTGACCGCGCGGACAGTAGAGTTGTCGCGTATGGGAGCAGGCCGGCGGGGGCGCCGGCCGCAGGCGAGGGCGCCCGCCCCACATCGGCCAGGTTTTCGAAAGCGGGAAAACCTATGCCATTGGGCTGACAGCCCGCCGCAGCCTAAGGGCCGCCCCACAAACGCTACTTCTCCACGGTCGGCACGTTCGACAACACCACCTCGCGGCCATCCAGTCGAAATGCCTCGATGAGCGCGCCGGCGGCCGGACCATACACCGGAGGAGCCGCTGTCGTTCCCTCTTCCAACTCCACCAGCATGCGGAAGCGTTCGCGCAGCACGTTGCTCTGGAAGACTCCACCGATCCACGCCACGCGCACGGGAGCGCCCTTTTCGAAGAGCTGTCCCCGCACGGCCGAAGTCAATCCCGCCAGTTGCACGGCCGCCGCCCCGAGCAGTTCCTGAGCCACCTGGTCGCCGTTCGTGGCCGCCTCATCCACCAGTTTTGCCAGGCCCGCGATTCGCGGCCGCGGGAAATCGGTCGAATAAAACCGATGCATGAGGTCGTTAGCATTGTGCGCTCCCGTCGCGTCCAACAGCAGTCGATGCAGCGCCGTCGGCGGGCCCCAGCCCTCCTCAAACCGCAGCGCGGACCGCAGCGCCTGCCGCGTCAAATCGAATGCGCCGCCCTCGTCGCCGAACACGTATCCCCAGCCTCCCGCGCGCGCTCTCCGGCCAGTGGCGTTCCGGCCGTAGGAGATGGAACCGGTGCCGGCGATAGTGACTACGCCGGGAGCGCCGGCCAGGGCGCCCGCCAGCGCGATCACGATGTCGTCATACACCGCCAGGCGGTCCGCGCGGATCAGCTCGCGGGCGAGCGCCTCACGCGACGCGCCGCCTCCGCTCAGGCCAAGACAGGCCGCCGCAAACGACGCCTCACGGTCCGCTTCGGCGCAGGCCTCGGTGACCGACGTGCGAATCGCGTTGATGAACTTTCCGCGCCCATCGGGACCGTGCACGTGATTGCACGGACCGGCACGTCCGGCGCCCAGCACGCGCCCGCTTTCGTCCGCCACGAGCGCCATCGTCCCCGATTGTCCGCCATCCACGCCCAGAAACAGCATTCAATGGTCATGTTACAGGCGCGACCAGCGAGATTCGAAATGCCGGCCGATGCGTGCGCACTTCGGCCCGCTCGAGTCCGGCGCATTTTGCGAGCGCCAGCATCTCCGTGGCGCGGAAAGAAGCGGCTACCGAGACGGGAGCATCGTGCACTGTAAGCGGATGCCAGCGGAACAGCCAGCGCGTGGCGGGGATGAACCCCCACGCCAGAATGTGCCGTTCCAGATCGCTCACCAGGATGAAGCGCGCGGCCACGCGGCGGAACTCGCGCAACAGTGTGACCACCTGGTCGTCGGTGAAATGGTGCAGAAACAGCGAGCAGTACACCAGGTCGGCGGCGCCGTCACGAAGCGGCAGGCGAAACGCATCGCCGCAGATGCGCAATCCCTGGCCCTGGCTCACATGGAAAAAGTCGCGATCGACGGCAACGGTCCGTGCAGCAGGATAATTCGCCCGCACCAGCGCGGCCGCATCGCCGGTGGCCGAACCAACGTCCACGAACGTGAAGCTTTCCATTCGTCCGACCAGCGGTGACAACATCCGGATCAGAATCGCGTGGCCGCCAAAGCGGCAGTTGATACGGACCAGATCCCGAAGACTTTGGGCCGCCTCCGCTGCCGGCGCGTCGTCGAGAAGTTCGGAACGAATTGCCCGCCGCCGGAGATCTGGCACGACCCCATGATAAGATGCCGATTCCAGGCGGCGCCGCGTGAAGGCGTACACGCCTCTTCTGTCGAATGGATATCGTCACCGGAAACCTCGGCTGGATTGAAGTGGTGTGCGGCCCCATGTTCTCCGGCAAAACCGAGGAGTTGATGCGGCGCTTGCGCCGCGCGCGTATCGCCCGCAAGCGCGTGCAGGTGTTCAAGCCCTCCATCGACGACCGGTACTCGGGCGACGAGATCGTGTCGCATAACGCCGTACGCATGAAATCGACGGTGGTGTCGGCTGTGCCGGACATCCTCGCCGCGCTCGACTGGCGCACCGAAGTTGTGGGTATCGACGAAGCCCATTTTTTCGGCGCCGGGCTGGTGGAACTTACGGCGCAATTGGCGGATTCCGGCAAGCAAGTGATTGTCGCGGGTCTGGATACCGATTACCTGGGGCGTCCATTCGTTCCCGTGCCCGATCTGCTGGCGCTCGCGGAATCCATCACCAAGACGCTGGCCATTTGCATGCGTTGCGGCAATCCCGCGAAGCACACGCAGCGGCTCATCGAATCCGACGACCTGATCGTTGTCGGCGCAGCCGGGGCCTATGAGGCTCGCTGCCGGCGGTGCTTCGAGCCTGGCGTACCGCGACAGGAGAATCTGGAGTTCGCGCGACCCACGCTCAGAACTCATGAAACCCCGTGAGCCTGCGCACGTCAGGCTCCATTCAGGTTAAAATCAGGGTTTCAGGAAGTTAGAATTGCAGGAGGCCTCATGAACGGCGAAGGCAATAAAACGCCCGCATATCCACCTTACGCGCCATCTTCGGCCGGTGGCGGGCTGAAGGTTCCAATCCTCTTCGGGATGGTGATCGCGCTGATCGCGGCCACGGTGTATCTTTACGTCCAACTGAACAACACGCGATCGGATATGGACAAGATGCGCGACTCGTTATCGGACCAGATCCTGAAGGTGCGCGAGGGCCAGTCGATCAGCGCCCAGACCAGCCGCCGTACGATCGAATCGCTGCGCGATCAACTGGAGGCGCAACGGCGTCAGGTCAGCATGGCGACGGGTCAGGCTCGCGATGAGGCGGCGCGCCGGGTTGCCGAAACCGAGAAGCGGCTGGAGTCCGCGCAGGAAGCTCAGGCCAAGGCTTTCGATGCGAAGGTGAACGATGTCAAGCAGGCCACCGACACCGCAAATTCCAAAATCGCCGAGGTCGGTACCGAAGTGACGGGCGTCAAGACCGATGTCGCGTCAACGAAGTCCGAGCTGGAGAAGACCATCGCCGATCTGAAGCGGGTGAACGGCGATCTCACCGGCCAGGCATCTCTGATCGCCACCAACGGGAAGGAACTGGACGCGCTGAAGAGCCTTGGCGAGCGCAACTACTTCGAGTTCACGGTGGGTAAGACGAAGGCGCCGCAAAAGGTCGGCGACGTTCTGCTGCAGTTGAAGAAGGCCGATCCCAAACACAACCGCTTCACCATCGCCATCACGGCCGACGACAAGGTTCAGGAGCGCAAGGACAAAACCATCAACGAGCCGCTGCAGTTCTATACGTCGAAGGCTCACCAGCCCTACGAGATCGTCGTGAACCGGGTGCAAAAGAACCAGATTATCGGCTACCTGGCAACTCCGAAGGTGCTGAATGGCCGCAACGGAAGTTGATCGGTCTGATTCAGGAAGAATTACCTGGGTACGCCCGGGTTCTCTCCGTTAAACACGGCGAACGTCGCGAGAAATAAGGCTTTCCGCCTCTGGCGTACCGATTGCATCGAGAAGTGCGGGTACGAGCCGATGACCTGTACTGAACCGATCGCGATCGAGGCGCCGTATGAGGGGCAGGACGGACAGGCTGAGCCGTTCTTTCGCGCTCTTGCCGCGCTCATCCTTCTGGATATCCTGGTTCTGTTCTGGCTTTTGAACCCGCTGGCGCACCTGGGCCGGCGCGAGGGCGCCGCGCTGCCCATGACTCCCGCGGAGATACGGATCTCTGTGCACTCCGACAATTCGGCCGCCGGGAGGCCCTCGCCGCTCGGCGCGTCCGTACGCCGTCAGGTCGCGCTGGCCAGAGTCACCGTGGCCGCTGAATAAGGCCCCCAGGGGGACGTTCACGAGCGTTCGCTTACTCCAGCGGAAGCGCCGATACAAACAGTTTGTCCGGTCTGTTCACCCGCACCTTGATTTTCTCCCCAGGTCCGGAATTTCCCGCGATGGTGAGCACATAGTGCTGCCGCAGCGCCGCGAAGATCGCCGGGCCCGGTTGCGGACCACGCATCTTCCTCAGATCGCCTGGGCGAAACGGCGCGCCGCCCGTGCGTTCGGCCAGTTCATCGAACAGCCACCGGCCCGAACCGGCAAGGTAAACAGGGAAAATCGAGACGCTGTTCCTGCGCGCCAGCCGGATCACGTCCTTGTCGCTGACCCTGCTGCCGCCTTCGAGCCCGGTGGTCAGCAGGACGATGACCCGCCGGAAAGGCGTGTTCGCAAAACCCCCATCGATGGCCGCGTAGAGCGCATCCAGAACCTGCGGCGTGTTGCCGTACTTCAGCTTGCGAGTAGCCTCGGTGAGCAACTCCCGGCTTGACGTGAAGTCCTGCAGCAGATCGGCAGACGAGGCGAAACCAACGATGGCCATCTCCTCTTTCGGCCCGAGTTGCGAGATCAGGTTGCCGGCCAGCGGCTGCACGGCTTCGCCGACCAGGCTGGTGTCCAGCAGGAGCATGATGTCCACCGGTTCTGACGCCGCCTCCGCAGATTGGACGGCGCGTGAATCTTTGTCGTCCACGACTGTGAAGTCTCCGGCAGTCAGGCCGTTAACCAACTGACCCGAGCGGTCCGTAACCGTGACGAGCAGACGCGTTGCCGCGCCCAGCGGCGTCAAACAGCACAACAGAGCGACTGTGCAGAGTGATTGCGCCATTCGCCTGAACCGCGGTCGGAGGAAAGAGGGTAGTCTCTGAGGCCTGCGCAACAACTGCGTCCGGTGGAGGTCCTGCTCGTGGAGCCGAGTGCGGCTGATGCCCACGCCGCCACGCAGGCGCTCGGAGCGGGCGAGGTCCGGAAACACGTCTGCATCGCGTCCGACGGGGAGGCGGCGTTGCGCTTTCTCCGGCGCGAGTCGGAATTTGCTTTGGCCCCGCGCCCCGACTTCATTCTTCTCGACCTCGACGCCGCGCGAGATCACAGGTTCGGGTTTCTCGAAGCGGTGAAGAACGATCCCGAGCTGAGTCCGATCCCGGTGATAGTCTTCACGGCGGAAGCGCCGCGCAGCGAAGTGGAGCAGATCCTGACTCTGGGCGCCAACTGCTGTGTGCGCAAACCCGCCGATCCCGGCGAGTTCGCCAGCGTGCTGCGATTGATCGATCATTTCTGGTTCAGTATAGTCAGTTTGCCGAAGAGGTAACGCCGGTCGGGGGAGTGCCACTACCGTCCAGGCTGCGCGGGTTTGTACGGCGAGGCGGTCGCAGCGTTGCATGGCGCACGCCGACTCGAGGAGTAATCGGTCCCGGTGATGAGTGCACAGGCGATTGATCGCTCACGACGGCGGGGCGCCGCGTGAGCCCTCGGACCTGGCGAGTTCACTTTGCCCAGCCAGAGGAATCCTCTGCCCCATGACGCAGAGTGCCACTATGGCAGCGGCGAAGCCTGACGCCGCACCTATACCGAGCGACCAGCGCGGGCCGAAGTGGTTCGCCACCCAACCGACGAGGGGAGCCCCGATAGGTGTTCCTCCGAGTCCCACGCCTACACGAATCGCCATCACCCGACCGCGCATGGTGGGCGTGGTCGAAAGCTGCATCATGCTGTTCGTCGCGTTCGTGAAGGTGAGGGTGGCCACTCCGATCACCGCGAGGGCCGCAGCGAACCACCAGTATCCAGGAGAGAACGCAGCAAGCGTACAACCGATTCCAAAGACCCCGGCGCCGAGGAGCAGCGATCCAGAATTTGGCTTGTCGCGTCCGGTCGCCAGAAGCGCTCCGCTCATGGCGCCGATCGCCATGATCGACGACAGCAAACCGAATCCGCGCGCATCGGCATGGAAGACATTCACCGCCATGGTGGAGATGAAGATCGGGAAATTCAGACCGAATGTTCCGATCAAAAAGATCATGACCAGGATCGATCGGAGGTCCGGTGCAGCCCATACATAACGGATTCCTTCGATGAAGCCACCCGGCGCACGGGAAGCTCTCGCGTTTGTCCTGAGCTCCTTGACGCGCAGCAGATACATGGAGAGCAGAACAGCGCCGAAGGACAGCCCGTTCAGGAGAAATGCCCAGCCGGTCCCGATCCTGGCGATGACCAGACCAGCCACAGCCGGGCCGATCATCTGGCCGGCGAAGAACGAGGTCGAGTTGAGCGCGACTGCATTGGGCAGGTGTTTGTCACCCACCAGTTCCCCAACAAAGGTTTGCCGCACTGGCGCATCCAGTGCCGCAGCGGCGCCAAAGACGAAGGCAAATACATACACATGCCAAAGCCGGAGGTAACCTGAGATCGTCAGGATTCCCAACGCGGTCGCGAGCACGCCCATGGATGCCTGCGTCAGCATCAGCAGCTTGCGCTGGTTGAAACGGTCCGCTGCCAAACCGCTCCAGGGCAGCAACAGCAGCTGTGGAGCGAACTGCAGGCCCGTGACAATGCCGACGGCAGTCGCGTCATGGTGGGTCAGTTGCGTCAGCACGATCCAGTCTTGTGCCACGCGCTGCATCCAGGTCCCGATGTTCGATACCAGACCGCCTGCCGTCCACAAGCGGAAGTTGAAGTTCTCCAGAGCGCGGAAAGCTCTGGAGAGCGGATTCCTCATGGGCGCTCCGGGGTGTTGCCTCCGTGAAACTCACCGAAATGCCGTGCCGAATGGAGGCTGATGAGGAGTGCGCCAGCTGCAAATGGCGCGATGCAGGCGATTGATCGCAGCTCGAAGTGCCCGACGCACAGCAGAAGCAGATAGGCGAAGACGAGATTCGCAAAGCCCCATAGGACATTCACTGTCGAGGACGAGAGACCCTTCCCCGGAGGCTTTGCGAATGGTGTCTGAAAGGGTTTTCCCATAATCCCGCTGACGAAATGGGGCACGACATTGGCCAGAAACAGGCCTCCGAAAAAGTAGGACGCGAGATGTAGCCAGTTCATTGTTAAGCGCTCCTGTTTGCGAGTAAATCATGCTGGAGACTGTATTCTTCGCTTTCGGCCCGCACATCTGTCATGGCATCGACGGCGCGCGTCACATTGAAACCGCCTCGTGCGCCTGGCGAGCCGGGGCTTCCACGCCCGTACCCGTGGCCACGCCCGTGAGAACGATCAGCGCTGTTTGGGGGTCGAGCCCGACGTGACGGACATATGGATTGTTCTCCTGAAGATTCCTGCAGCGGACTGGTTATCTGCGATCAGTAAAGTCAAGAGCGTTAGTCCTCGACTAGCCTGGCAAGGATTTCAAGAGCTGCCGCCAGCTTCTGCTGCTCCCGAGCAGAGAGCCTGGTCTGGATGGTTCTGGCCAGCCAATCCTGTTTCGCCGCTCTGCCCTCGTGCATGCGCTTTCGGCACATTTTGGTCAATGAGAACAGGATCTGCCGCCCATCATTCGGATCGGGCGCGCCGCTGACGAGGCCAGCGGCCCAACGCCCTATAGTTTTCCCGCTTTCGAACACCTGGCCGATGTGGGGCGGGCGCCCTCGCCCGCGGCCGGCGCCCCCGCCGGGCCTGCTCCCATACGCGACAACTCTACTCTCCGCGCGCCCAGCGGGGCCGGGGGGCCCCGCGCAGGCCGGGGGGCCTGCCCCACAAAAGGGACTTCGACTCAGCTCGCCGTCGAAAACTATATGGCACCAGGCCAGCGGCCTCCAGCGGAGCAATAACCGCACTCATGGACTGCGAACGCGTTGCTTTAGCCCGAGCGAGATTCAACACCGTAGCAGGCCCGTCCTTTTCCAGGCGAAGCAGTACGTGAAACTATCGCGCGAGCCCTTCTGGATGGTTCTGGCGCCCATAGGCCTGGCGATCAAAGGAGTTTGTATGCCGATGGGCGGCCGTTCCAAAGCCCAACCGGCAACGTCAGGCCAACTCACTCATCGAAGATCGTTTAAGCTTCAGAATTCCGATTGGTAACGACATCCCCGGGCCTTTCAGCATTCGGCCTCATCAGGAGACGCCGCAGTCTTATCCGGGTCAGCGATCGGCGGCATCGCGGAAACGCAGGAGATGCTCGACTTCTGCGGCGCGCATCTCGATTGATATGGCTTCTCTGAAGTCTGAGTGATCACGCGCGCTGTTCAGCTGACGAGAAGCGACCACCACGCACGGGAGCAGCCGTGCGCTTCGATGTGCATCTCCCACTTGCGCCGAGCGGCGCGCCAGCGAAGGTTTGCTTCATCGCCAAGCCTGGCGAGTTCCGCAATGCCGGACAGATCCTCTGCCCGCGCAAGCGCATCGGCGCATGCGGAGAACTCCGAGAGCGCCTTTTGGTAGGTGTCCCACAGGCGCTCACGCTCGCCGCAGTGCATGGAAGTATTTCCGACGCCCGCCATCTGACAAGGCTTAGGCGACGACTCTGTTGGCTGCATACAAAAATGTGTGCGAAATGCCGGTATTGTTTCAGGTGGTAGGAAAGATGAGTATCGTGACGCGCGGCCCAGTACCTGACCAGGTTCAGTACTCCACTTGCGGCTATTGCACCGCCCGGACCTCCGCCGTTTCGGTCAGCGGGAACGTGATTACCACGTTCGTGCCGCGGCCTTCGTCGCTCGATATGGCGATATCGCCGCCCTGCTCGCGAATCACCTGGCGCGAATTGAACATGCTCCAGTTTCCGGCAGCCACTCGGCCGTCAGTTTCGCGGAACGCCGGGTCGAAGATATTCCGCAGCTCCTCGGGCGACAGTCCGTGGCCGTTGTCCTGAAATTCCACCCGAACTGTATTGCTCTTCTTCGCGCTGGACACCGTAACGCGCCCACTGCCGTTCACCGCCTGGAGCGCGTTGCGCAGCAGGCCGCTGAACACCGCCGCCATTTGCTGCGGACGGCAAACCACGCGGGGCAGCGGCTCCAGGCGCATCTCCAGCCTGGCCCGTTTGCGCAACGCCGGATCGACCAGCCCCACGGATTCCCGGACGATCTCGTTCAGGTCGGCCTCGGTCAACTCCGATTCGTCCAGGTTGATGAACCGTTGCATGCGCGCCACCAGCTCCTTCAGGCGTCCGGCGGATTCCTGGATGGAACGGCGGATATCAGCCTGTAGTTTTACCAGCCGTGGGTGTTCTTCCGGCGGCGCGGTCGCCTGTCGGCCGGCAAGCAGCAGCAGCGTATCGACGCCGCTCAGCATCGCCCCGAGCGGATTATTCATCTCGTGGCTCACCGCGGCGGCCAGTCGGCTCAGCGAGACCGCATTCTCCGTGAGCAGGATGCGAGTCTGCGCCTTTCGAAGATCGTTTGCGGCCCGCAGCGCGCGCTTGTGATTGTCGAAGCTGGTGCGCCGCTGCCGGTAAAGGACGGCGGCGATGCCGGTGCTCAGGAAAGCCAGCATCACGATGAAAAGCAAATAGTTTTCGTCGGGTCCCAGGCCTTCCAGCAGCGTCCGCTCGGCAATGAGCGCCTCGACATAGTACACAACGCCGATGCCCATGCCGAACAGCAGCGTCTGCATGGGCCGCAGGGGCGACGTGGCCACGGCAATCAGCATCACCAGAGTGATCTCACCGGGAATGAAATCGTTGGGCGACGTGCTCTGGGCGCTGACCAGAAATGAAGACCAGATCAGAATCCCCGAGGCGATGAGCCCGGACGCAAGCACCACCGCGCGAGCGTATTGCCGAATACCGGGCGTGCGGGCCAGGACGATCTCCAGCGCGCCCAGTGCGCTGATCATCATCGCCTGGCGGGAACGCACCACCAACGTTGCGGTTTCCGGGTTCAGCAGAAACCGGGCCAGGAGCATGAATCCCGACGCGGCAATTTGTATCGCGCCGAGAACTGTAAGGCTGAGTGCGCTCAGCCGTTGCAACTCCCGCCGAAACTCCGTATTCCGTTCGGCCCCGCCTGGAAAGAGGTCTTCGCGAACCCGCTCAATCCACAAGTGGGTAGACAGCGCCCTACTCTGGTCCGGTTGCTCCACGCGTCATTTACCCTGAGCAACTGGAGTGCCGGAATGGCGCGAAGCGTCCATCGCGGATGTTACAACCAGGCGGGTAACGCCATCTACGTTCTGGATGGGAAAACTGCGTATCCTCTGGCGGAGCATGTTCGATGTCCGCAAAGGCGAAGCCCGGCGTACAGTGCTGCTGACCCTGTATCTTATGCTGGTTCTATTCGCTTATTACATCCTGAAGCCGGTGTCGCGCGCCATTTTTCTGAATGCGCTGGACATCGACAAGCTCCCCTGGCTCTATATTTTGATCGCCGGAGTTGGGGGTATCTTTGCGTACTTTTACACGAAACTTGCCGTACTCGTGTCCCTCCGTCGAGCGGTGGACTTCGCCACGTTCCTTTCCATCCTGATCCTGGTGGGCTTCTGGTGGCTGGTGGGCTCGAAGCAGACCTGGGTGCTGTATGCCTTCAATATCTGGGTAAGCCTGTTCAGCATCATGCTGGTGGCGCAGGGGTGGTTTGTCGCGGCCAACGTGTTCAATACGCGCGAGGCGAAGCGGCTATACGGAATCCTGGGCGTGGGGTCGGTGATCGGCGCTGCTTTCGGCGGAAGCTTCACCGCCGCAACGGTGAAGATCCTGGGCACGAATAACCTGATCCTCGCCAGCGCTGGAATGGTGCTGCTGTCGTACATTGTGTTCCTGATTACCGTGTCGCTGCCTGAAGTTTCTCTTTCCGGCAAGAAAGCCGTGGAAGGCGAGGCGACATCGTTCTCCTTCGGCGAGATCGTCAGCGCTATCCGCAGGCACCGGCACTTACAGGTGATCATCGCCATCATGGTGATCACTTTCGTCATCGACGTCATGGTGGAGTTCCAGTTCAACGCGCAGGCGAAGATTGCGTACAGGGGCCACAAAGACCAGCTCACTGCATTCCTGGGCAACTTCTATGGCCTCTGGCTGAACCTGATCACCTTCGTGCTGCAATTCTTCATTACCGGCTTCGTGGTCAGCCACTTCGGCGTGGGCGGCACGCTGCAGATCATGCCGGTCACTATCGCGCTTGCTTCCATCGCCAGCCTGGTAGCCCCCGGGCTTTTCTCGACGGCCAGCACCCGGCTTTCCGAGGCATCGACGCGCTACTCATTTAACAAAACCGGCATGGAGCTGCTCTACCTGCCGCTGCCGCTCGAGTTGCGCAACCGCACCAAGGCATTTGTCGACATATTCGTCGACAGGCTGTCACGCGGCATCGGCGGAATGATTCTGGTGTTCTTCACGGCTGTGGTGGTGATACCGTTCCGCTATTTCGCGCTGATCGTCATGATCTTCTCCGTGGCGTGGATTTTTCTGTCGATAGTTGCCAAGCGCGAGTACATTGCCACGGTGAGGAAACGGCTGGAGCTGCGCCGGCTCGATTTCGAGAACGTGCGCATCCGGGTGGAAGATCGCTCCATCCTGCAACTGCTGGAGACGACGGTGCGCGAGGGCAGTCCGCGGCAGGCGGCGTACGCTTTGTCGCTGCTGTCCACGGTTTCGGGCTACGATCTGACGGGGGTCATTCGCGCAGCCGCCGACAAGCCGGATCCGATCCTGCGCGCGCAGATCTTCGAGGTCGCCACCGGGGCGGGTTATAAAGAGCTGCTGGATGATGCGCTCGCCGAGATTCGTTCGGCGAGGTCCGGCGATGAGCGCCCAACCATCCGCACCGCCACGCGCTATGCGCTCACCTTCGACCCGGAGCCGAAGCAGATGGCGCGCCGTCTTCTGGAACATCCGAACGCTCTGGTGGGCGAATCGGCCGTGCTTTTCCTGACCGAGCACCCCGATATGGCACGAGAAGTCATCACGCCGGAATGGCTGGCCGAAGCCGCGCGCGACCCCAGTCCCGCGAAGCGCCGGCTGGCTGCCATCGCCGCTCGCGCAGGAGTCCAGTCCGGCTCCGGGTTGCTGCGCGATCTGATTCACGATAGCGAGCCGCAGGTGGCCGAGGCGGCGCTGGCCACCGTCGCCGTCCTGCAGAACCGCGAGTATGTGCCGGCGGTGATCGAAAGCGTTCAGAAGACGCGGCTCCGTGGCGCGGCCATCGACGCGCTGGTATCGTTCGGTCCGAAGATCGTGGGCACGCTGAGCGATATCCTGCACGATGAAGCGGCGCCGCCCACATTGCGCCGGCAGATCCCACGCGTGCTCCGGCTCATCCCGTCCCAACGCTCCGTCGACGTGCTGCTGGAAGCTCTGAGAGATGCCGACGTGACTATGCGCTCGCCGATACTTCGAGCGCTGAACCGATTGCGCGAAAACGCCCCAAAACTCGATTACGGAACTGGTTCGATTTCGGATTGGGTGATGGCGGAGGCGCGGTCGTATCTGGAGCACGCCGCCGCTCTGGCTGCCTTCGCGGACCAGCCGAAGCCGCACACGCCCGGAGGCCTGCTGTACGAGACGCTCGAGGGCAGGCTGAACCATTGCCTGGAACGGATGTTCCGGTTGCTGGGTCTGCGCTATCCGCCGCTGCAGATTTATGCGGCATGGCGCGCGGTCCAGCGCGGGAAAGGCGACGACCTTTCGGCGGCGCTGGAGTTTCTCGACAACGTGCTCGACCGCGAATTGAAACGCGTGATCATCCCGCTGCTCGATACGTCGGAGAACGCCCGGTTGGCGCGGTTCGGCGAGGAGTACTTCGGGATGCAGCCGAAGAGCATTGAAGATGCGCTTCGCGATCTGATGCGCGGCGGCGATGAGTGGCTGGCTGCGTGCGCCGTCGCCACCGCGGGGGAACTGAAACTCAGGTCGCTGGCCCCGGAAGCGGAACGCCTCGCCAGCGGCGACAACAGCGTGTCCGAGGTGGCGCGCGAGGCGGCGCTGGCGCTCGCGTAGTGCGAAGAAGGCAGGCCACAAACACCGATGTCCTGCCCCACGGGCCGTTACGAAACCGCTCCCTCACGGTCGCGGCTCAGCCAGCGTTTCCGAGCCGTGACCGTGAGGGAGCGGTTGCACGCTGCTGAAGACAGAGGCAGTGCTCATAGTGACGCAGGGATGCCCTCGCGGTATGACGGATAGCGCAACGTGACACCGAGGCTGCGCAGGATGGCCGCTCCATTCACGCGCCGATTCGCCCGCCGCGTTTCCGACAACTCAGCGATGCCGCGCGACTCGGGCACAGGCAGGCCGAGCATACTCGCGCAGAATTCCGCGATTTCGCGCGAAGTACACGGGTGCTCGTCGGCAACCGGCCACGCGCCTTCGATGTCGGACAGCAGCGCCGCTTCGGCCACCGCGGCGAGATCGTCCACATGGATGCGGCTGACGTAATTGCCGCCATGGCCGGCCAGAAAGAACTCACCGCGCGCCATGGCGACGTGGATGCCACGCCCGGGTCCATAGATGGCAGCCGGCCGCAGCACCATCCCCGACCATGGTCCGCCGAGCACGGCTTCTTCGGTGCGCACCCGCGCGCGCTGGCGCTCGGTGCGGGGCTGGACCGGCGTGGTTTCGTCCACTTCCGCGGCATCGCCATACACACCGGTGGTGGAAAGGTAAACCACACGCGCCGCTCCGCGCAGGCATTCCACCGCGTCCCGATCGACGCCGCCTGCAAGCGTCGGTATCGAGTGCAGGACGCGCACGCCGGGTTCGACCATCGCGCTGAGGCGATCGAGCGCGCCGGGCTGCTCCAGATCGAGGCGCTGGCCACCAGCCGTTCTCGAGATCGTGCGCACGCGTCGCCCGCGAGCGATCAGCCGCTCGGCGACGCGTGCACCGGTGTACCCCGCTCCCAGAACGAGAAGCCGACTCTCCGGTGTTATAGATGGAGTGTCCATGGTCCGAACCAGTCTGTGCTTTGGCGCCGCAGTACTCATTATTGTGGCGGTGTTCGCGACGCCTCTGGCCCTCGTTGCCAGAGTCTACCTGGCGACTGCCTTCGTCGTCATGAACCTGCTGCTGAATATTGCCGCGCCGCTCTTGATCGTGTGTGGATTGCCGCGCAGTATCGCGGCGAAGGTGCGCGTGCCCGTGCTGTTGGGCTGGCTCGCCGGCGTGCTCTCGCTGATCGTGTGGTATGTTCCGAAATTCTACAACGCAGCCATCCAGAGCCCCGCTCTCGGCGCGCTGGAGGCGGCAAGCTGGCTCGTCGGCGGCGTGCTGTTCTTTATGCCGTTCTATACGCCCGCTCGGGAGAACCGCGTCAAATCGGTGCCGCCCGGCGTACTCTATCTTTTCGGGATCGCGATCCTGGCCTCCGTGCTGGGGCTGCGGCTCGCGACGATTCAGCCCGGGCACTACAGCGATTATCTGGCGCCAAGAGATCCGCTCGGAATTCTGAATTCACTGCAGACCACCTGGCAGCTCGGTCCTGATGATGACCAGCAGACCGCCGGCTTCACGCTGTGGCTGGGAACGATTTTTGTTTATTTGTGGTCGGTGATGCTGCTGTTCTTTCGAATGTATCGAGGCGAACGTTGAGCATCTTTAAGTGCAGGCTAAGAGCCTGCTCTACGCCGCCAGTGCCTGCGCCAGTACATACGGACCTTCCGGCATCACGGCGACTTCCGCCGAGTGCGGCAGGCCGTCAAGCAGCGCTTCCACCGCCGCCTGCGCGGTCGTATACACGCGGCCCCATAACGACGGATAGTAGTCGGCGGGCAGACCCGGAATGTAGTAGAGCAGGTCGGCTTTCTGCGCCACCAGCGCGAGCTTCTCGAGCTGCCACTGATCTACCGTGACCGGCGCATTCGCGATGCGATCGAGGAAGGCGGCGCTACTCAGGCCGCCGCGCAGCATGCCCGCGAATTCGGCCGCGCCCGGACCTTCCGTACACGCGGCGCACAGCAGGATGCGGCCGCCCGGTCTCACGATCTGCCCGGCTGCGGTAACGCCCTTGATGGCCTGGTAGAAGGTCAGATCGAGCGGGTAACCCGCCGCGGTGGTGATCACCGCGTCCACTGCCGAGCCGAGTTGGTGAAGCATGACCTCGGAGACGGCCCTCATGCCCGCCGCGTGCGCCGCTTCGGGCTCGCCCGCAAACACGCCCGCGATGCGCCGGTCGCGCGTGAGCGCAACGTCGAGCAGGAAATCGTGGCGGGCCATGCGCGCTATCTCGAGCAGCTCCTGATGCAGCACATTGCCCTCGATGGAGCCTTCGACAGCGCGCGGATGGCGCATGAATTTCGGGCTGTGAATGGTTTTGATGGTCTCCTGCGCGGCCAGCCCCGGCGCCACCAGCTTGCGCCCGCCGGAGAAGCCCAACATGAGGTGCGGCTCGATCAGTCCCAGCGTGATGTGCAGATCGGCGGCGATGAACCGCTCGTCGATCCAGACCGGCGTGCCCGCGCGCGTCTCGCCCAGCCAGCGGTGTTCGCCGCGCTCGCGGGCATGGTGATTCTCGATCCGATACGTCCGGGCGATCTCCGGCCCGGCGATCTCGTCGATCTCGGCAGGCGTTGCGGGCCGATGGAGCCCGGTTGCGATCATGATCACAATGGCGTCGCGATGAATGCCTGCGCGTTCAAGACGCGCGAGGAGGGGCGCCAGCACCAGGCGATTCGGCGCCGGCCGCGTGATGTCGCAGACCGAGATGGCAGCGCTGCGACGTCCGTGCGCCAAATGGGACAGCGGCGGACCGGCCAGCGGCGAATCGAGGGCGCGTTCGATCGCCCCGACGGCATCGGGCAGAGCATCGGCCGAGCGCGCGTCCAGCACGCGCCAGCGATAGCTTTCAGGCAGGTTCAGGAGCAGGCCGGCCCGGTCGAACGCCACGCGGAGTTCCATACCGGCACGTTAGCACGAGAACACGGCGGCAGAGCTCCGTGGGGCAGACGATCGGTTTATGTCGTCTGCCTGTTCGAGTGCGCGGGCATGGCAGACGACGAAGCCCGATCGTCTGCCCCACGGGGAGGCGAAGCTGGATACTACTTCGTCTCGATGTGTACCAGGTTGTTCTCCGCGCGCGCCTCGGCCGTCAGGTTGTCATCGATGGTCTGGGGGTCGCGGAAGAAATCGAAGTAGGAGATCTGGTGCACGCAGGAGACGGTGCAGTACGGCGCGCAGCTCTTCTTCGTGAAGTAATGGCGCCGGACGTCTTCGCGGGTATATTCGACCAGAGGCTTCGCCGGGTATCCGCGCTGCTGCGAACAGTAATGCACCAGGCCATCCTCGCAGATGTAGAGATACCGGCCGCCGGCGCGGCAACGCCACTCACTCGGCTCACCGAGCGCCATCTTGTCCTGGAAATAGTTGATCTGGGCGAAATTCCGCTTTTCGAAGCCCTTCATCTCCATGAACACGGTGCGCTCGCGCTCGCCCAGCGGCCGGAGCTGGCCGTCGCCGTCATGAATGATGCCCACCGTGGATGTGAACCCAAGATCGACGGCGCGCTTGCCGACGACCAGGGCGTCCTGCGGATCGCGAATACCGCCGCCCAGAACCGAATTGATGTTCACGTGAAAGAGCGCGTGCTCGGCCAGAACCTGCAGCTTCTTGTCCAGCACCTTCAGGCTCTTCTTCGACACGTCATCCGGCATCACGTTGTCAATGCTGATCTGCATGTGATCGAGGCCGGCCTGGTTCAGCCGCTGCACGCGATCGGGCGTGAGCAGGTAACCGTTCGTGATCATGCAGGCCAGCCCGCCGTTCGAGCGCACGCGTGAAATCAGCTCGTCCAGGTCGGGATGCAGGCACGGCTCGCCGCCGCTGAAGGTGACGATGCTCGTGCCCAGCTCAGCCAGCCTGTCGAGCCGCTGGAACATAACGTCCTTCGGCACCGGCTTCGAGTAGTTGTCGTATTCGTTACAGTACGCGCAGGTGAGATTACAGCGCCGTATCGGGATGATGTGCGCCATCACCGGGTGCCTGGTTGACAGGGCCCCTCTTGCGATCAGGCGCAGCTCCCGCAGGCGCCGTTTGAGTGCGACGATGTCCCTGCGTAACCTGAATGCCCTGTTAGGCATACGTCAATCATCCATTGTAATCGCACGGCCCCTTCGCGGGCACGCGTTCAGCCTTGTTCCGCAGCTATGGGCAGCCGAACGGCGAGAATACTGATCTGAACGATGTTACCGCACTCATTCGCTGGGCGCGCCGGACTGGGAAGCTTCCTCGGCCGCCGCCGGACCTGCCGCCTGAGCTTCCAGAATGAGCTCCTTCGCCCGGTCCACCTGATCGCGGGCCACCATTACGTCGAACGCCAGGTTGGGCAGCACCGAATCGCCGGTGATCATGGCCATGACGCCGTTGGACTCCAGCACGGCTTTGATGGAATTCGCCTCCATTTCGCCCAGAGGCGAGCCCTCGCTGTGATAGATACTGACCACATCGAGCTCGTGCGAAGGATCGAAGTGCTGCACTTCATCCGGCAGCGGATTCGCGGCAATGATCTCTTCGGCGCGGGTTACGTCCTCGTTCCGCACCTGAACTTCCCAGGTTCCTTCGGGAACATCAGGCGACGTGTCGTCCAGCAGGTTCGAAGGAATCCCCTCGGCCGTGAGAAGGTCGATGATGGTGCGGCAGTCGTCTTCTGCAGTGGCGTCCATCGACCGGTAAACCGTCACGTAGCTCGTTTCGCCGCTCATTGTTCGAGGATAGCAGCGGCGGCGTGGGCGGCGCTGGAGTCGAGGCGCTAGAATGGGACCGGAGGAAATATGGCTCAAGATGACAGCGGCAGCGGTCTGGTGTGGTTCATTGCTGGAGCGGCAGTAGGCGCGGCAGTCGCGCTTCTTTTCGCGCCCGCTACCGGCGAGGAAACGCGTAAACTGATTGCGGACAAAACCGAAGAAGGCCGCGGCAAGCTGGCCGAGCAGGGACGCGTAGCAGTGGAGCGCGGCCGTGAGCTCTACGAGAAGGGCCGCAAGGTGGCGGACGACGCGGCCGAAATGTTCGAGCGCGGCCGTAAGCTGGCGGAAGGCGCGATTGGCAATATCGGCAGCAAATCCTGAGCCGGGAATCGCTGACATGACTACGTTGGAAACGCCGCGAGCCATTAGTCTGCCCGAATTCCGCAATGAGCCGTACGCGGACTTCTCGGACCCCGGCGTTCAGGAAAAAGCTGCCGCCGCCCTGGCCGGGGTGCGCCGCCAGTTCGGTCGTGAATACGACGTGCTGGTGGCTGGGCGGCGCGTGCGCACGGGCAATAAACTCAGGTCCATCAATCCGTCGCACACGACGGAAATTGTGGGTATCCACTCGAAAGCTGACGCCTCCCTCGCGAATGAAGCCGTTGAGTCCGCGTGGCGATACTTCCCCGAGTGGAGCGCCGTGCTGGCCGAGGAGCGCATTCAAATGCTGGTGCGCGCGGCCTCGCTCATCCGGCAGCGCAGGTTCGAGTTCGACGCGTGGCTGGTTACCGAAGCCGGCAAGACCTGGCCGGAAGCCGAAGCAGACGTCGCCGAGGCCATCGATTTCTGCGAGTATTACGCGCGTCAGATGGAGAAGCTGGCGCACCCTCAGCCCGTGGTGCAGTTGCCCGGCGAGAAGGACGAGATGGTTTACATCCCGCTGGGCGTCGGTGTGGTGATTCCACCATGGAATTTCCCGCTGGCCATTCTGGTGGGCATGACCGCGGCCGCGCTGGTGACCGGCAACACGGTGGTCATCAAGCCGTCCAGCGACACGCCGACCATCGCCCAGAAATTCGCCGAAGTGCTTCTGGAAGCGGGCTTCCCGGCGCAGAGCTTTTCACTGCTGGTGGGCAGCGGCGCCGAGATCGGCGACCTGCTGGTGGAGCATCCGAAGACGCGCTTCGTCTCGTTCACCGGATCGCGCGACGTCGGCCTGCGCATCAACGAGCTGGCGGCACGGCCCCAAAAGGGCCAGATGTGGATACGGCGCGTGGTGGCCGAGATGGGCGGCAAGGACGCCATTATCGTTGACCGCGACAGCGACCTCGACGCCGCGGCGAAGGGCGTCATGGTATCGGCATTCGGCTTTCAGGGCCAGAAGTGCTCGGCCTGCTCGCGGGCGATTGTCGACGAAGCTGTATACGACGAGTTCCTGGACAAGCTGCGGAAGAATGTGGCTGAGATCGCTATAGGTCCGCCGGAAGATACCCGGAACTACATGGGTCCGGTGATCAACGAAGGCGCGAAGCGGACCATTCTGAGCTACATCGAGACGGGCAAACGCGAAGGGCGTCTGATCGCCGGCGGCGGCGCGGCGGAAGGGGATGGCTATTTCATTCAGCCCACGGTGATCGCCGATGTCGCGCCCGAGGCCCGCATTTTCCAGGAAGAGATCTTCGGGCCGGTGCTGGCCGTTACCAAGGCGCGCGATTTCGAGCACGCGCTGGAGCTGGCCAACAACACGCAGTACGGCTTAACCGGCGCGGTCTATACGAACGATCGCGAGAAGATACGGCGCGCCAAAGACCGGTTTTTCGTTGGCAACCTCTACTTCAACCGCAAGTGTACAGGCGCCATGGTGGGCGCGCATCCCTTCGGCGGGTTCAATATGTCCGGCACGGATTCGAAAGCCGGCGGCCCCGACTACCTGCTGCAATTCGTCCAGGCCAAAGCGATCGCTGAAAAAGTGGGTTGAGGCCGGCTCGGTTCCAGGGGTTGTTCCGTCAGTCGGGCTCGTGTATACTCTCCGAACGTTGGTTGACCATACAAAGGAGACAAGATGTCGTTTTTGGCGTGGATCATCCTGGGGCTGATTGCCGGGTTCATCGGCAGCAAAATCGTAAACAAGCGGGGCGAGGGCCTGCTCCTTGACATTATCCTGGGCGTCATCGGGGCGTTCGTCGGCGGGTGGCTGTTTACCATGTTCGGCGCGCACGGAGTCACCGGGCTGAACCTTTACAGCATGCTTGTGGCTGTTGTGGGCGCCATCGTGGTACTCGTGGTTTATCACGCAATTCGACGAGTCTGATTCCCGGTGGGCGGCCTGCGCAGTTGCTTCTCTGATACTCGCTACAAGTTGCCTGGCCGCAACAGGGCCGCGAGTTGTCGGGCTCAAAGCCGACGCCGCTGTGGAACCGCTCGGGATTGACGATCCGTCCCCGCGCTTTTCATGGCGCATTGAAGCAGACCGCGGCGGCGTTCACCAGACGGCGTATCGTGTTGTGGTGGCGACCTCCGCCACATCGGCCGAGCGCGCGCACGGCCCCGGCGTGATCTGGGATTCGAAGGTCATCCGATCGGACGATCCGTTTCTCGTGTACGCCGGGCCGGCGCTCGCGTCCCGTACTCGTTATTACTGGACGGTGCGCGTCGCGATCAACGGAGCAACGGGCGTACTTGCCGGGCCCGTGAGCTCGTTCGAGACAGCTTATCTCAGCGCCGCTGAATGGAAGGGCGACTGGATCTCGGGACCGCAGCGAATCGAAAGGCCCCTTACCGCGGCGGAGGGAGCAGATGACGACGCCTGCTGCCTCGCCGTCGATACGAGCCTCTACGCACCGGCCGCTGCCGGCGACTCCACTATCAAGGTGACCAGCGTTGCCGGTTTTGTGGCGGGCCGTCACTTCACCATCGGCGGCGAGACCGTGACCACATCCCAGGTGGGATCGCCAGCTTTCGCCACCGTCCTCGCGTCCGCCGCGAGCGCCGGCGCAGACAACATAAAGGTGGCGCGCGTATCTGGTTTCGCGCGCGGTCTTCCGATCACCATCGGCTCATTCCACGCGGAGGTGCGTTCGGTGGGCTCCGCTGCGGCAATGACAAGGCTGGCCGAGGCGGCGGCTGCGGGGGATGCTGCCGCCCAACTCAGAGCCCGCGTGAACATCCGAACCGGGGAACCGATCGTCATCGGCGAAGAGCGCGGGATCATTACTCAAGTAATAATCGGGCAGGAACACAGCGCAGCCGCGCAACCGGCCGGCATGGGCGGAGCGAACGCAGGCCCGGCGAGCGCCCCCACGATCACGGTCCGGTTCACGCCCGCTTTATCGTCAGCGCACGCTGCCGGCGCCGCGGTTCTCCTGCCGGGCACGGGCATCACGTTCTCGCCGACGCTGCCTTCGGCCCTCCCCCGCGGGACGAACGTCACCACGCCCGGCGCCGGAGTCTCGTTCACGCCGCCGCTGAAATCGGCATACGAAGCGAGCACGAAAATCACTGGCGAGGCGCCCGAGGATTTTTGCCGCCCTTCCGGCGTGCGGGGCAATTCAGGCGCATGTCGGGAAATCCGGCCCGCGCCCATGCTGCGGAAGCCCTTTACAGTGGCTCCGGTATCCGAGCATGGGCCCTTGGTTTCCGCGCGCGTCTACTCGGCTGGTCTCGCTTACAACAACATGACGCTGAACGGGACGCGCACTTCGGGCCGGCTGCTCGATCCGGGATTCACTAACTACGCCCGCACCGTGCTCTACACCACCGATGACGTCACCGGTCTGATGCGGCAGGAGCAGAGCGCGGCGGCGAAGAACGCGATCGCCACTCAGCTCGGCTCCGGCCAGTTCGATGACGAGACCACCTCGGGCGACTGGAATTGGGAATACGCCGAGTGGCGGGCGACGCCGCGCCTGCGGCTGGATTTGTACTTGAAGTACGCTGACGGCGCCGAGCAGCTTATCAAGTCGGACGGCTCCTGGAAGGTCACCACCGCCGGCCCCACGCGCTACGACGGTTACTATGTGGGCGAAACTTACGATGCCCGGCGCGAGATCGCCGGCTGGGACGCTCCGGACTATGATGACTCGGCATGGCAGGCCGCTCGGGTGGTTACCGGTTCAAAGGGCGTATTGCGCGCGGAACAGGAAGAGGCCACCCGGGAGGTGGCGCACAGCGCGCCGGGACCGCGCACCAATCCGAAGCCTGGTGTCTATGTCTGGGACACGGGCCTGCAGAGAGCCGGCTGGGCGGTGGTGAGCGTTTATGGCGCGCGACGCGGCACGCCCATCCAGATCAGTTACTCCGATAAGACCGCCGCCGACGGGACGGTAAGTTCGTTCGGCTACACGGCCGACGGTCAGATTCAGACCGACTATTACATTGCCAAAGGGACCGGAACCGCGGACCACCCCGAGTTATTCATGCCGCAGTTCACTTACAAGGGCTTCCAGTATATCCAGATCAGCTCGCCGTCGGATCCAGCGAATCAGGCCGGGGGCACGCCACAGCCACTGCCCGACGGAGTGGTCGCGACGGTTGATTCTATCCGCGAAATCCGTGCGCCCCTGCAGGACACGGGAGGCTTTGACGCGGGGAATCCACTGCTGTACACGATCGAGCGCAACACTCGAGCGGCAGTCGCGGAGAACTACGCCGCCGGAATCATCACCGACACCCCGGAGTACGAAAAGAACCCCTGGACAGGCGATGCGGCTCTCTCTGCTCCCACGGCTTCGCTTTTGTTCGACACGGAGCGCCAGTATATGAAGTCGCTCCAGGACATGGTGGACAATCAGGTGGCCGCCACAGGTGAGGTAAGTGTGCTCGCTCCGACTAACAAGGGCTACGGCTACGTCGGACAGACATTCAAACCAGCGGCGAACGGCGGGGCCACGCCGATCTGGGATGCCTTCTGGTTCGTCCTGCCGTGGGAGTCGTACATGCGCTATGGCGACATACGAACGCTGCACATCGCTTACCCGCTGATGCAGAAGTACCTCGATGAATGGATTCCACGATGGACGGATAAGGACGGCGATAACTATCGGTACACCCTGACCTCAGGCCTGGGCGACTGGGACCCGCCAACCGGTGCGGACGCCGCCGAGGGCGCGCCCGCCAGAGTGCATATCCCGCCAGTCGTCGCGCCAGCCACTACCGCTTACTATGCTTATCTCGCGAAGATCGCGGCCGACTCGGCTCGAGCGCTGGGCCGCACTGCGGATGCGGCGCATTTCGATCAGGTCTTCGCGGACATCCGCCGGGACCTCAACGCCCGCTGGTGGGACGCCGGCGTGGGCTACTATCGCGAAGGCTCCGACCAGATCTTTCTCCAGACCATGCAGGTGCTGCCGCTGGCGTTTGACCTTGTGCCGGAGGACAAACGCGCGGACCTGGAAGCGAAGCTCGTGGACGACATTATGGAGACTCGCGCGGGCCACGAAGAGGTCGGCATCGCGGGCGCGCGCTGGATACTGCCGGTGCTCAGCCAGGCTGACGCGGAAGGAGTCGCCGGGGCGGCCGATGCCGCGTACGCCGTGGCCTCGCAGACCACCTATCCGAGTTACGGATACTGGGTCTCGCTGGGGTGGACATCGCTGGGCGAGTCGTGGGAGAAATCCAGCCGGACGCGATCGCACCATATGTTCGGCCCCGTCACGCAGTGGTTCTACGAGAATCTGGCGGGCATCCGGCCGCTCGAACCCGGCTATAAGCAGATTGCATTTTCTCCCACCATTCCCGCCGGGCTGGATCATGCGGCGGCGACTTACGACAGCGTGCGCGGCAGGATCGCGTCCTCGTGGCGGCGCGAGGGTTCCACGCTGACGCTCGAGGTTATCGTGCCTCCGAACGCGACCGGGCAGGTGTATGTTCCCGCCTTCGCGCCAGACCACGTAACCGTCACTCATGCGAAGTTCGTGAGTAAGCAGGGCACGCGTTTGGTGTATCGTGTCGAGTCGGGGAGTTACCGGTTCACGATACGCCGGTAAGTGCCGCCATTCAGACGCTCGCTCAGAGTGTTTCCAGCAACCCGGTGAGGAACTTCCAGAACGCCGCTACCGATGAGATCTGCACTCGCTCACCGGGGCTGTGCGGGCTGACAATCTCCGGGCCGAAGGAAATCATCTGCATGGCGGGGTATTTCTCGCCGATAACGCCGCATTCGAGGCCCGCATGCATGGCAATCAGCCGGCCCGGATTTCCCAGCGTGGCTTCATGCGCCGCCTTCGCCTTGTGGACCACTTCACTGTCGGGCTCGGGCTTCCAGCCAGGATAACCGCCGGCATTCTCCGGCTCGAAGCCGGCCAGCCGAAGCGCAGTCTGTACGGCGCGGCCCGTTGCAAAGCGCGCGCTGTCCACCGAACTACGCTGCAGCGTAGCCATCTCCACGCGATCGGATTCGAGCGCGATCACCCCGACGTTGGTGGATGTCTGTACCAGGCCTTCGATGTCCGGGCTCATGGAGATGACGCCGTTAGGAACGCATACCAGCAGATCGATTATCCTGGCTGCGTCCTCGGGCGCGATCGGCTGTCCGGGGTTGTCGGCCGTCTCCACCATAACCTGCAGGCCGGGGTCGGCGCGGCCAAGCTCGCTGCTGATTTCGCGCGCGCTCGTTTGGATGGACTGCCGCATATCCTGCTCGCGCCCGGCGTCGATAAGAACGACCGCAGAGGCCTCGCGTGGAATTGCGTTGCGCATCTCGCCGCCCGCGATGCCGGCCAGGCCGAACGGGACCTGATCGCCGAGCGTCTGAAGAATGCGCCCGAGGATCAGAATGGCGTTTCCTCTGCCGCGATGAATATCGACGCCGGAATGGCCGCCCAGCAGGCCGGCGACGCGAACCCGGAACGCCGCGCCGGACCGCTCCGCCTGGCGCGTCACCTTCGAGCGAGCATTCGTGTTCAAGCCGCCCGCACAGCCGATGCAGAGCGTGTTCAGTTCTTCGTTATCGAGGTTCAGCAGGTATTTCGCGCGCAGCACGCCTGCAGGAAAATTGCCGGCCCCGGTGAGGCCCGTCTCTTCGTCCACCGTGAAGATGAACTCGAGTGGCCCGTGGGCAATGACGTTGCTCCCCATGACGGCGAGAGCCGCCGCCACGCCGATGCCGTTGTCTGCTCCGAGCGTCGTGCCGCGGGCCTTCAGCCAGTCGCCGTCCCGGACAATGGTGATGGGGTCGCGAGTGAAATCGTGCTCGACGTTCCCGTCCTTCACGCACACCATGTCCAGGTGGCCCTGCAGCGCGGCGACACCGGCGTTCTCCCGGCCCGGTCGCGCGGGCTTGCGGATCACCACATTGCCGGTTGCGTCTACTGAAGATTCCAGACCGAGCCGTGCGGCTTGCGCCAACACGTAATCGCGCGCGGCGGCTTCGTTGCCCGATGCGCGAGGGATCTTCGCGATGGCATCGAAGTGGACCCAGATCTCGCGCGGCTCGAGGCCTTCCAGTGCACTGGTCATAAGTTCCTTTGAAGCACCTATGCTATCGCGGATTCTTACTACACACCCCGCCGATTCCCCCACAGCATCACGTGCAGCCGCGGGCTGAATCGGTAACCGCGCTCCTTGCAGATCTCCACCAGCCAACGGCCCCGCTCGGCCAAAGTATCGGCATCAATGCCCTCGGGCATCAGCAGCACGCGCGAGCGGTCGCCGCCCACTGCGGTCACCAGCGCTTCCACTTCGGGCACGTCCTCGGGCGCGGCAATGACGAACTTGAGCTGGTACTCGTACTCCGACATCAGCCGCCGCAACACATTGGACTGGCAGCGCAGGCGCTCATGCTGAGCCGCCCAGCGGCCGTCTTCCCGCGTCCACGGAGTGGAGTTCGCCAGCTTCGGGCTGATGCTCATCAGATCGCACGCAACAGGCACGTACACCGTGCCTGCGGTCTCCATCGTGATGTGCGAACCGGCCGCCTGCAGCGCCGTGGTCAGTTCCACAACGGCTGGCTGAATCATCGGTTCGCCGCCGGTCACCACCACGTGCGATGCTCCGTACGACGACGCCTGCGACACGACATCAGCCACGCTCATCTCCGCGCCTTCGGGCGCCCACGATGTGTATGGCGTGTCGCACCAGACGCAGCGCAGGTTGCACCCGGAGGTGCGGACGAACACGCTGGGGACGCCGGCAAGCATGCCTTCGCCCTGCACCGAATAGAAGATCTCGGAAATCTTCACGCGGATTCTCTGCTCTGGTATTTGGTGGGATCCGGCAGACCGGCTTCCGCGAAACCCCGCCGCCGCAGAAGACAGGAATCGCAGGCCCCGCAGGCGCGACCCTGTGCATCGGGGTCGTAACAACTGTGCGTGAGGCTGAAGTCGACGCCCAGCTTATCGCCCAGCCGCACGATCTCGGCTTTCGACAGGTGGATCAGCGGCGTTTGTATCCGCAGATTCACGGCGTCTTCCACGCCGGCCTTTGTCGCCAGAGCCGCCATTTTTTCGAACGCCGCTATGAATTCCGGCCGGCAGTCCGGATAACCGGAATAATCGATGGCGTTCACGCCGATGAAGATATCGGTGGCGGCCAGCGTCTCCGACCACGCGAGCGCCAGCGACAGGAACACGGTATTGCGCGCCGGCACATAGGTAACCGGAATGCCCGTGGCCATCTCCGAATCCGTCCGCGCCTTGGGTACGGCGATGTCGTCAGTGAGCGCCGATCCGCCGAACACGCGCAGATCGAGATGCACAATCACATGCTCGCGCGCGTGCAGCGCACCGGCCACGCGCCGCGCCGCTTCCAGTTCCACCCGGTGCCGCTGGCCATAATCGAACGACAGGGCATAGCACTCGTAGCCTTCGCTCGCGGCGAACGCGAGACACACGGCGGAGTCGAGCCCCCCACTCAGCAGACACACGGCGCGCGCCATTTGCTAACCAGCGTAGCAGGGCCGCTCGCACGCGCTCCGCTGATAACATTGTGCGTTGCGCATCGCGTTTCTCACCTCCACGCCGCTGAACGTTCACGCGGGGAGCGGCACGTACGTGGGAATCTCTACGCTGGCGGATGCGCTGCGCGCCCGCGGGATTACGGTCGACATAGTCACTCCATCGCATCGCCTGCCGATGCACACGCTGCATCGGTACTGGTACAACAAGTCGCTGCGCCCGTCGCAGTTCAAGGGCTGCGATCTGGTGGTCGGGTTCGATCTGGACGGCTTCAGCCTGGACCAGCCGCACGTGTGCGCCCTCAAGGGAGTGATCGCCGACGAGGCCGCGTATGAGACAGGCATGACACGCCGTCTTCTGAAACTGCAGGCGCGCTGGGAGGAGCAGAACGTCCACCGCGCGACAGCGGTGATCGCCACCAGCCGGCACTCGGCGATGCGCATCCGCGATCTCTACGGCCTTCGGGAAATGCCCCGCATTGTTCCGGAGCCGATCGACCTGGGCGTCTGGCGCACGCTGCTCGATTCGGCGCCGCTGGCGGACCGCCCGCCGGGTTTCGTGGTGCTCGCGGTCGCCCGCTTCTATCGGCGAAAGCGCATCGATATCCTCCTCGACGCGGCGCGCGCGATTGAGGACGAGATCCCCGGGTTCGCGGTGCGCATCGTAGGCGATGGACCGGAAGCCGCGCGGCTCCGGCGGATGGCGCCTCGTTCAACCACTTTCGTCGGCGCGGTCTCTCGCCGGCAACTCGCCGCTGAGTACAGGAATTGCGATGTCTTCTGTCTTCCCACGGCCCAGGAGGGTTTCGGCATCGTGTTCCTGGAGGCTATGGCCGCCGGATGCCCCATCGTCGCGGCCCGTTCGTCCGCCGTCCCCGAAGTTGTCCCGCACGCGTTGCTGGTGGAACCCGATGACGCGGCAGCGCTCGCCGCCGCTCTTCTGCAAGTCTGGCGCGATGCCGATCTGCGGGCCTCGGTGGCGCAGGCGGGCGCCGCTCGCGTCGTCGAATACGATGCGTCCGTTGTCGCCGGTCAGTTCCTCGAAGCTCTGGGCGTGTAGTAACCCGCCCGTCTAAATACAATTTGCAGAATAGTTATTCAACCGTCACCAAACAGAAATCATCGCCTTGTTACATTCTTTTGAACGATTGGTTCACTGTCGGTGAGCCATCGTCGTTAATCAATTAAGTGCACGGGAAGGGTGGTCAAGTGAGGACAACAACCAGGTTGTGTGCCTGTATGGCAACGCTGGCGATGAGCGCGTTTGCGGCTGAGGGTCCGGTCCCCCCGGGCGTTCCGAATCTCCAGCACGTCTGGGTCATCATGATGGAAAACCACGGATACGGTCAGGTTGTAGGCAACCCGAACATGCCGTACGTGAACGACCTGATCGGTCTGGCGAATACGGCAACAAATTATTACGCCGTCGCTCATCCGAGTCTGACCAACTATCTCGAGGTGGTGGGTGGTTCAAATTTTGGCGTGCTCAGCGACAATAATCCGGATTGGCACGACTACTCCTGTGTCCCCAACCTCATTTCCGCGACGGTGAATACCGATACTCCTTCCTCGCCGGCGATCTGTCCGATCTCCGGAACGGGGTCCGACGCAGCCACGGTTGCGGTGGATACCACCAATGAGACCACCGGACCTCCCGGTGTCAACAACATCGACGGGACTCTGTCGATCCCGGCGGCTTCAAACATCGTTGGGAAAACCATCGCCGACCAGCTCGCCGAAACCGGGCGCACCTGGAAGAGCTACCAGGAGAGCCTGCCGCCGGATGGCGCGGACAATATAAACACCAGCGATGGTTTCTTCACCAACCTCACGAATTTCGCTGCGATTAAGCCAACGCTGACTCCAGCGTTGACGTCCAGCGATATCGTTGCGCTTTACGCCTCCAAACACGACCCGTTCGTTTACTTCAGCAGCATCCAGGAAGGCGTCCAGCCCGGGAGCGACCTGAGCAATGTTGTCGGGTTCGATGGATCGGGAGGCCTGTACGCCGACCTGCAATCGGGTTCCGTTCCAACGTACTCCTTCATCGCGCCGAATCAGTGCAACGATCAACACGGGCGCGGGAATGCGGGTCCATTCTGCAACTACGATCCGAACGACAACGGCACGCAGGCAGGTCTGAATCCGGCCCTGATGCAAATGGGCGATGTGAGCCTCAGACGAATCGTTACCGCCATAAAGAATTCTCCGGTTTGGCATCAGGGCCAGAACGCCATTGCGATCCTCTGGGATGAGGATGACTACAGCGTCTCGCCGACCACCAATAAAGTGCTCCTGATTGTGGACACGAATTACGGGAGCCACGGCGTGTCGAGCAATACGTTCTACAGCCACTTCTCGTTACTGAAGTCGATCGAGAGCGGTTTGGGACTGCCGTGCCTGAACCATGCGTGCGACAGCAACGTCGCCGTCATGTCCGACCTGTTCGGCACTAACTATCCGGCATCGGTTTCCAGCGCGAGCACGCCGCAGGGAGCGCCAACACCGCTGTCATCGCGAGGGTCGATCCGCCGTTGAGCCTCGGGGGCCGTCTTCCAGGGCGGCCCTTCCCTTACTTCCTTTACCTTCTTTACTTCCCTTTGTTCTTGTCCTTCCTGATACCCTCGATGCAGTGCAACTTGTTCGCATCGCGGTTATTGGGGCCGGTTCATTCGGCAGAAATCATCTTCGGGTTCTGCGGCACTCGCCGAACGCGCAGCTTGTCGCGGTTGTCGACAAGGATCACGGCCGCGCGGACGACGCTTCAGTGGAGTTCGGATGCCCGGCGGTGCTCACGGCCGGCGAGTTGATCGGCTCCGTCGATGCTGCTGTTGTTGCCGTACCCACCATCGCGCACGCCGAGGTCGCGTGCCATCTGCTCGAAAACGGAATCGACGTTCTGGTCGAGAAGCCCATCGCTCCCGATCTGGCTTCGGCGCGCGGGCTTGTAGAAACAGCGAACCGGCACGGCCGCATCCTGCAGGTGGGCCATCTGGAGCGCTTCAACCCGGCGGTGATGGCCCTGCACCGCATTCGCACCATTCCCCTCTTTTTCGAGGTTCACCGCCTGAGCGTCTTCTCGCCGCGCAGTCTCGACGTCGATGTTGTGCTCGACCTGATGATTCACGACGTTGATGTCGTGCTCAGCCTCGTCGGCAAGCCGCCGGAGGAGATTCGCGCAGCCGGCCTGCCGATACTTACCGGCAAGGTAGACATCGCCAACGTCCGCATGGTGTTCCCCGGGGGCTGCGTAGCGAATTTCACGGCCAGCCGTGTTTCCACCGAGCGCGTCCGCAAGCTGCGCGTCTTCCAGCCCAGCCAGTACATCACCGTCGATTACCAGCGCCAGGAGGTGCTGACGTTCACCGTACGCGACCGGTCTGAAGGCGCCTCAAGCGCCAACCCCATGGATAACCGCGAGATCCACTGCGAATCGCTGCCGGTGGAAAAAGGTGAACCGCTGAAACTGGAACTGGAATCATTCCTTGCGTGCGTGGCCACGCGGAAAACGCCGCTGGTTACCGGCGAGGAAGGGCTGGCTTCTCTGGAGGTCGCCCTGGCCATTCTTGCTAAAATTGAAGAGCATACTGCTCGAATTGCCGAGCAGCTCGCTCGGGCAACTTCCGTCCCAACCTGAACGTCTTTTCATGCGAAGCGGCACAGACAGCGTCCACGTCGAGTGCGCTCCTGAATTGCCGAACATGCCCAGCGAGCCCGGCGACGAACTCAACCTCCTTTACGATTGGCATCCGGAGCGCACCCGCGCGCAAATCATCCGTGACGGTCTGGGCTCGCTGATCGTCCACGCGGTCTTGATCGGGCTGGTATTTCTGCTGGCCTGGCTACCCACGTCGCCGCCCGCGGCCCCTCAGCCGGATGAGACGGAAACCCGCCAGGTGACCCGGCTCGTGGTCCCCCCGCTTCGCCTGACCCAGAAAACGCCGGCGCTGCGCGAGCCCGCGAAAGAGGTAAGCGCGGAGGACCTGCTCGCGAAGAGCCGCCGCGCCGCCCTGCCGTCACCGCCGCGCCCGAAGTTCGTTCCTCCGCCGCCAAGCCGCGCGCCCGTGCCGCAGCCCGCGGCCCCGCCGGTTGCCGCGCCTCCACAGATTCAGGCGATGAACAAGCCGCCTCAGCCTGCGCCGCCGGGCGCCAACACGCCGGCTCCGCCGCCGCGTATCCAGCAGCGGGAGGAGCCACAACTGGCCCTGCAGAAGCCCGGCGCCACCGCGGAATCCGGGAAGCATATCGACTTCGGCCGCATGCCCACTCACCGCATGAGTGTCGACGAAGCGGTCCAGAGCGCGGTACAGCAGGGACCCGGCGGCATACAGGTGTCGGACCCCGACGATCTGACTCCGGTGAAGCCCGACGTCTTCGGGCGAGTGCCCTCCGCCACCCACAACTCAGGCCGCATTGAGATGCTGAGCGATCCCCACGGCGTGGACTTCAAACCGTATCTCACGCGCGTGCTGCTGTCGGTGAAGAAGAACTGGCTGGCCGTTCTGCCGGAAAGCGCGCACCTCGGACGCCGCGGCCTGGTGGTGATTCAGTTCATCATTTCGCGCGACGGCACGGTGCCGAAGCTGGTGATCTCCTCGCCATCCGGGACCGAGGCCTTCGACCGCGCGGCCGTCGCCGGTATCAGCGCCTCGAATCCGTTCCCGCAATTGCCCGCCGATTTCCCCGGCGATGATATTCGTCTTCAGCTCTCGTTCACGTACAACACGCCCCGCCGGTGAAGCAGCACGGCTCAGCCCGCGTTTGCGAGCCGCGACCGTGAGGACGTGTGAAACCTTCGGAAACCGCTCCCTGACGGTCACGGCTCAGTTACAGGCTTGCAGGACGTAACAGAGCCGCGACCGTGAGGGAGCGGTACCAGGGTGCTGAATTCTGCGCAGGCTCCCAGCCGGTTACCGGGTGCTGAAGCGTGCGTCCAGTCCGGCGGGGCAGGCGGGCTGCGGATCCCAGACGATGGTCCGGCCCACCGTGGCGGCCGCGTCTTCGGCAACAACGCGGTTATAGGGAAAGCACAGGACGCGGATCGGCCCTGTGGAATGCCGCGCGAGGGCCAGGATCTCCTCAGTCGGCTCGGCCCGCTCCATGAACTGCCGCCGCTTCTTCACCCATATCGTGCCGAGATTCAACGCCAGCACCGCAATCACGCAGGCGGCCACCACCGCCCGCGGCGCAGTCCTGCGCAGCACATCGTAGCCGGCAGCCACCAGCACAGCGAGCCCGAAGCTGGGGATGTAGGTTTGCCGGCTGGGCACGCGCAGCATGTAGGTGAGGAAGCAGTAGGGCAGAAGCGCAATGGCCATCCACGCCAGCGAGAAGACGACGGTGTTGCGGTAGTCCCATGCGCGCCGCCACAGCAGCAGGGCCAGGCTCGCGAACCCCACCGGAAACAGCAGGCGCCAGTAGCTGTTCCCGAGCACGGTGAGGAATGGCGCATGGATCGAGAAGCTGCCGTCCGATAGGCGCCACGTGGGCGCTCCAGGGTTGAAGTTGATCCAGACGCACAGTGCGCACAGGCCGAAGAAGGGCGCCAGCAAGAGCGCAGCGCGCCAGCGCCGTTCCATCGCCGCCAGCAGGAGCATCAGGACTGGAAACACCACGGACGATTCCTTCGAAAGCAGCGCGCCGATGAACGCAGCCAGCGCGCCTGCATACCAGCCCCATCGGCCGCCTTCCAGCCACCGTACCCATAGCAGAAACGCCGTCATGCCGAAGAGAAACACAAGAATCTCCATGGATGCGGAGATCCACATCACGGCTTCCTGATGACCTTCGTACACGCAGAAGAAGACGGCGGCGGCCATGGCGAGATCGGTCCTGCGCAGGCGCCACAGGGCCGCGGCATAGACCAGCCATGTCGCAAGTATGTGCAGCGCTACGCTGGCGATGTAGAACGGCAACGCGTGAAAGCCGAACACGCGCAGGATGGCGCCGCTCAGCTCCATCCAGGTGGCCCGGAACCGCATGGCGCTGTCCGCGGCAAGCGCATGCCATCCCGAAGGCACGCCGTAGATGCGGGCCTGCGGAAGCTGGTTGTAATCATCCGAGATGAACGGCTGCAGGAAAACCGGCCAGTAAGTGATTACCGCCAGAGCGGCGAGGAGGGCCCAGGTCACCGCCCTGCCGCGTCCAGCATGGTATTCGAACCTTCGCAACCTACATTGTGCCGCACCACACTCGCGCTGAGGCGCCCACACTCGTTATATTGGAGATTGGTTTCAATGCGGCGCTGCTCCCCGTCAGGGTATGGACTGGCGCGCCGCTTACCTCGGAATGGCATCCATTGGAATGGCATCCAAACGTCAGATCAGCTATAAGGACGCCGGTGTCGATATCGACGAAGCAGACCGCGCCGTCGGCCTCATCCGGAAGCACGCTCGCCTCACCTATACGCAGGGCGTGCTCACCGACATCGGTTCGTTCGGCGCCGGGTTCCAGCTATCCGGATTCAAGCAGCCGGTCCTGGTGAGTTCTTCAGACGGCGTCGGAACGAAGCTGAAAGTCGCGTTTCTGACCGGCCGGCACGACACCATCGGCGAGGATCTGGTGAACCACTGCGTGAACGACATCGCCGTGCAGGGTGCTAAGCCGCTGTTTTTCCTGGATTATTTTGCGGTTGGCCGGCTCGACGCGGAGATGGCCAATCAGGTGATTTCCGGGATCGCGCGCGGCTGCCGGCGTAACAATTGCGCGCTCATCGGCGGCGAAACGGCGGAAATGCCGGGCCTTTATGCCGTGGGCGAATACGACCTGGCGGGGTTCATCGTGGGCGCTGTCGAGCGCAGGACCATGATCACGGGTTCCACCATTGCGGCCGGCGACATGCTGCTGGGTCTGCCGTCCAGCGGTCTGCATACCAACGGCTATTCGCTGGCCCGTAAACTCCTGTTCGAGGTGGCCCGCTACAAACCCGACCAGCCGCTTCCCTACGATCCGAGGACGACGGTTGCGGATGAGTTGCTGAAGGTGCATACCAGCTATCTGCGGCCCATTCGCGCGCTGCTGGACGTGAACATCCTGAAGGGCGCGGCGCACATCACCGGCGGCGGTATCACGGAGAACGTGCCGCGTATTCTCCCGAAGGGGTTGGCTGCGCAGGTCCAGCCGGGAAGCTGGCGCATCCCGCCCATTTTCGATCTGCTGCGGGAGATCGGCCATATCCCGCTCGATGATTTCCGCCGGACGTTCAATCTCGGCATCGGCATGGTCCTCGTCGTGTCGCGGCGTAACCTGACCAGGGCCGCGGATATTCTCGATCGCCTCGAAGAGAAGTACTACGAGATCGGCACGGTGGTGGAATCGCCGCGCTCGCGCGTCATCTGGAAATGAACCGGCTCGGGATTCTGATCTCCGGCCGCGGTTCCAATTTCGAAGCCATCGCGAAGAATATCGACGCCGGGCGCATCCCGGCTCGCATCGCCATCGTCATCTCGAATCGCGAAGACGCTCGCGGGCTGGCCATCGCGAAGGAGCGCGGCATCCCGGCCGTTTGCATCCCGTCACGCGACGTCCCCCGCGAGGAATACGACCGCCGTTTGATTGACGAGCTGAAATCCCAGCATGTGGATCTGGTTTGCCTCGCGGGTTACATGCGGTTGCTCAGCCCGGAGTTCATTCGTGCTTTCCCCATGCGCGTACTAAACATCCACCCGTCGCTGCTGCCGGCCTTTCCGGGACTCGATGTCCACGAGCAGGCGCTCGAGCACGGCGTCAAGGTGAGCGGATGCACGGTGCATTTCGTCGATGAGGGCCTCGATTCCGGCCGCATCATCCTGCAGGCTGCTGTGCCGGTGGAGGACGACGACACGCCCGAGACGCTGGCCGCCCGCATCCTGCGCGAAGAGCATCGCATCTACAGCGAAGCCATCGCGCTGGTTCTCTCGGGCGAGTATCGCATCGAGGGCCGGCGCGTGCTGCGGACGTAGTCTCTGTGGGGCGGGCGCCTCGCCTGCGGCCGACGCCTCGTCGGCCTGGTGGGTATCTTCTCAATGCGTCATGCGCCGGACCTGGCGGGCGGGGGCGCCCGCCGCAGGCGACGCGCCTGCCCCACTCACATTCACAGGCCGATTGTGCAATGGCAGTATACTGAACCGGCATGACTCCTCAAATTGACACGAGTGATCGGAATGCACTGGAGAGCCTGGTTCGGGGCGCGATTCATCTCCCGGGCGGCGACCGGTACGATGAGGCGCGGCAGGTCTGGAACGCCATGATCGACCGCCGGCCCGCGGCGATCGTCTGCGCGGCAGGAGTCGCCGACGTCATGGCGACGGTCAGGTTCGCGCGCGAACGCGGGCTGCCTGTTGCGATCCGGTGCGGTGGTCACAACGTGGCTGGAAACGCGGTGGGAGATGGCGCTGTCGTTATCGACCTTGGCGGGCTGAAGTCGGTTCGTGTCGATCTGACGGAGCACAGAGCGCGCGCCGGCGCCGGGCTTTTGTGGCGCGAATACGATCACGAGACGCAAGCATTCGGGCTCGCGTCGCCAGGTGGCGCGATCTCCACAACCGGCATCGCCGGCCTGACGCTGGGTGGTGGGTTCGGCCACCTGTCGCGGCGTTACGGAATGGCTTGCGACAACCTGCTTTCGGCCGATGTGGTCACGGCGTCGGGCGAACTGGTCACGGCGAGCGCCGCCAGCCACCCCGATCTCTTTTGGGCGCTGCGCGGCGGCGGAGGGAACTTCGGGGTAGTAACGGCGTTCGATTTTCAACTTCATCCGGTACGCGAAGCTCTCAGCGGGCTGATTGCGTTTCCGTTCGAAATGTCTAAGCGAGTGCTGCAGCGATATCGCGACCTGTGCCTGGAAGCGAGCGACGACTTCACGCTGATGGCTGGAATCCTGCCCAGTCCGGCTGGCGGCAACATCGTCGGCGTAGTGATGAGCCATTTCGGGACGGAAGAGGAGGGCGAACGCGCCATTCGGCCGATTCGCGAGCTGGGATCGGTTCTGATGGATACGGTCGCGCGCATTCCGTACTGCGCGGTGCAGCGGCAACTGGATGTGTCTTACCCGAAGGGGCAGCGTCACTACTGGAAATCCGCGTTCGTGCCGAGCCTCACTGATGACGTCATCGACCTCATGATCGAAGAAATGAGCACTGCGCCTTCGCCATTGGATAGTATCGTGCTCGAGGGATACGGAGGCGCGATCGCGCGGGTAGCCAATGACGCCACGGCATTCGGACACCGCGCTGCGATGTTCAACATGCTGATTCTGGCGATCTCGGATAATTGCGCAATTGACACGGAACAGACCGCGTGGGCGCGAGATGTTTGGCAGAAGATTCTTCCACACTCGACGGGCGGCTCGTACGTGAATTACATGTCGGCGGGAGAGGACGTGCATACGGCATATCACGACGCGCGCTTCCATCGCCTGGCGGCGATCAAAGCAAAGTACGATCCCGCGAATTTATTCCGCTTTAATCAGAACATCCCGCCTGCGAAGCCGTAAGTCCGAACTCCCGAATCGGCGCGCGTGCGAAGCTGAGCCGCGACTGTAAAGGAGCGGTAACGAAGTGGACCGCAGGGTTGCCAGTATCGCGGCTCGGCAACAACCTCGTATAATGGAGTTACTGCCCGCTTTGCCGGCATCCCTCACCTGAACCATGTTCGATAATCTTTCGGAAAAGCTGCAGCGCGTCTTCAAGAGCCTGCGCGGCGAAGGCAAGCTGACCGCGGAAAACATGGAAGCCGCGCTGCGCGAGATCCGCGTGGCGCTGCTGGAGGCCGACGTCCACTTCAAAGTGGTCAAGCAGCTCATCGAAGCCATCCGCCAGAAGGCCATGGGCGAAGAGGTGCTCACCGCGCTGTCGCCCGGCCAGCAGGTGGTAAAGATCGTCCGCGACGAGCTGATCAGAATCCTGGGCACGCACGCCTCGAAGCTGCGTTTTGCGAACGAGCCGCCAACGGTGATCATGATCGTCGGCCTGCAGGGCTCGGGCAAAACCACCAGCACCGGCAAACTCGCCCGCTATCTGTCAAAGAACGGCCACAGCCCGCTGGTGGTTTCCGTGGACGTTTACCGTCCCGCCGCGCGCCAACAATTGTCGGTGATCGCGCGCGACATCAAATTGCCGGTTTACGAGGGCGCGCCCGAAGAGAAAGCCCCGCTCGAACTGGCCCGCTCCGCCCGCCGCGAGGCGATGCAGACCGGGCGCGATGTCGTGCTGGTGGACACCGCCGGCCGCCTGCACCTTGACGAGCAGCTCATGAATGAGCTGCATCAGCTCAAAGACGCGCTCATCCCCACCGAGATTCTGTTCGTCGCCGACGCGATGACCGGCCAGGATGCCGTCAAATCGGCCGACGAGTTCCATAAGCGGCTCGGGATCACCGGCGTGATTCTGACCAAAATGGACGGCGATGCCCGCGGCGGCGCTGCGCTCTCCATCCGCACTATTACCGACCAGCCGCTGAAGTTCGTCGGCGTCGGCGAAAAATTCGACGCGCTCGAGCCATTCCACCCGGACCGCGTCGCCTCACGCATCCTCGGCATGGGCGACGTTCTCTCCTTCATCGAGAAGGTGGAGGAGAACATCGATCAGAAAAAGGCCGAGGAGATGCAGCGCAAACTCATCGATAACGAGTTTACGCTGGAAGATTTCCGCGACCAGATCAAACAGATTCGCAAGCTGGGGCCGCTGCAGTCGCTCATTGGCATGATGCCGCAGGTGGGCCCGCTCAAAGGGCTCAAGGACGCCAAAGTGGACGAGGACGAGGTGACGCACATCGTCGCCATTATCGACTCGATGACCCCGCGTGAGCGCGATAATCACATGATCATCAACGGCGCGCGGAGGCGGCGGATCGCGAAGGGCAGCGGCACATCGGTGCAGGAAGTGAACAACCTGCTGAAGCAGTATTCGCAGGCCCGCAAGATGATGAAGAGCTTCACCGGGGGCGGGTTCCTCGGCAAGCGCATGGGAAAAATGAAATTGCCGCCGGGGTTCCCGGGATTCCAGTAGAGTAGGCCTTCGGCCTGCGCAGTTGGCTTTTAACCGGTCGCCGGCGCTGGTGGTTTGCCCCTCCCGTGTGGTTTCATAAAGATTAGGAGATTTGGAAGACATTCGATGCTGATGATTCGTTTGGCGCGATTCGGCGCTAAGAAGAAACCGTCCTACCGCGTGGTGGTGATCGAGAAAGAACGGGCGCGCAACAGCCGCTCGGTGGAAGTGATTGGCTTTTACAACCCCATCACCAGTCCGGCGACCGTAAAGCTGGAATATGATCGTGTGGAGCACTGGCTGAAGCACGGGGCGCAACCGTCCGAAACCGTGGCTCGTCTGCTGAAGAACCATCCGGCCCCGGCCCCCGAACCAGTTGCTGTCTGAGTGAGGAACGCCCGTAGCGGCCGGGTAGAGGTTTTCTGCACCGCCGACGCCGCTGAGTACGTCCATTCGTAACAGGTGTCCATGAAGCAACTGGTGGAAGACATCGCGAAGGCGCTGGTCGATATCCCCGAAGAGGTCCAGGTTCAGGAAGTACAGGGCGAGCAGGTTACCGTTCTCGAGCTCCGCGTCGCGCCGAGCGACCTTGGAAAGGTTATCGGCAAGCAGGGCCGCACGGCTCGTTCCATCAGGACTCTCCTCGGAGCCGCCGGGATGAAGCTCAACCGGCGCTTTCAACTCGAAATCCTGGATTGACACCGGAATTGTCCCCGGAACTTTCCGTGATCGCGCGTCTGCTCCGGCCCCGCGGCATTCGCGGCGAACTGGTGGCGCTCCCGCTCAGTGATCACCGCGAGCGCTTCGACGCCCTCGGTACCGTCGTCGTGAACGGGCGCGAACTCGGCGTGGAACGTACATGGTGGCACGACGGTCGCCTCATCCTGAAATTTCAGGGCATCGATACCATGACCCAGGCCGAGCCGCTGGCGGGCGCCGATGTATGCGTCCCCATGGCCGAACGCGCCCCCTTGCCCCCCGATGAGTTTTACCTGGGCGATCTGGTGGATTGCGCCGTAATCGACCATGCCTCCGGCGCGACGATCGGAACGGTGAGTGGCTGGCAGGATTCAGGCGGCGCTCCGCTGCTGGAGGTCGCGCCCGCGAACGGCGGTGAGGCGATTCTCATTCCCTTTGCGCGGTCCATTTGCGTCGAGATCGACACGGCGGCCCGGCGCATCGTCGTCAACCCGCCAGAGGGTCTTCTGGAGCTGAACCGGTGAACGCCGTTCTGCTGGGTCTGGCGCTTCTCGGCGCGTGGCACGCAGAAGGCGCGGCGTTGCAGTCCGGCGCCGCCGAGACGGATGCCGGTCGCGCGCTGGCCGTTGCCGATGGCAAAGGCGGCCTCGCCATAATCGTGGTTAGCCAACACGCCCCGGTCAACCGGTCGATCGTGGACATGGCCTCTGCGCGGCTCATGGGGAAATACGGGATGGAGCGGGCGTCGCTCGTGTTCCAGTCGCCGCCGGGTTCTCCGGAGCCAGGGCGAACCGCGGAGATCACAGAAGCCGTGTGTACTCTCGCTGCGGCGGCGCTCGGCCGGCTGGATGCGGGCGAGGCGTTCCCCGGTCTCGGTTTCGTGCTGCCATCGCTGCACATCCCATCCGATCAGCCGGTTGCCGGCCCGATTCGCACCGCGTATAAGGACATCGATCCGCCGGGCCTGCGACGCCGGAACCACGCGGCGGAGCTTTATCCGGTACAGGCCATTCGCATCGGCCGGAGCCTGACCATCCTCGCGGTCGGCGGCCAGCCGGACCTCGCGACTCTGCCCGACGGCGTCGTCGTCGTCGCGAACGCAAACGGTTCCTACACCGCGCCTGAATCCACCGCGCTGAGCGAGGCTGTTCACGACGTGCTGGCACGGGTGGGCGTGAAGATGCGATAACGATGGCGGACGCTTGTGGGGCGGGCGCCCTCGCCCGCGGCCGACGCCCTCGTCGGCCCCTTCGGTATTCCGGATCAGGCGGGCGGGGGCGCCCGCCGCAGGCGAGGGCGCCTGCCCCACTCCGAACTTATTCCGAGCGGCGCGATTTGTGTTCGCGGCTGGCGTCGTCCCAGCCCTGCTTTGCATCGTGGCCGGCGCGGTCGAGCGTACGTCCCGCGGCTGCGGCCGCTTTCCTGGCCCCCTGCGCCGCATGATACGCGGCCCGGCCTGCTTCACGGGCCACGGTGTCGTCCGCCCGCTGGTCTCGCCGTCCATCGCGGTCATGATGGCGCGAGCAGGCGGTCATCCCCACCGCAAGCAGAATGGCAACACAGGCTGAACGGACTCGCATATCACCCCTATTATGAGATGCGCGCGCGGCCCTTCGCGATACCTGCCGTACCGGTACAAAGGTCAGATCTGGTCCACTACCATGAACTGCTCGATCTTTCCGTCTTTGAGCACATAGTTGTTCAGCAGCACCGTCTTTTTCTCGAACTGCGCGCGATAGCTGCGGTGGATCATTCCGCCCCTCAGCGATTCGCCTCGTTTGGTCACCGAGACGAGCTTGCCAAGCGCGGACAACGAATCGCGGTAGTCCCTTAGCGCGATGTCGCTGAAATAGGAGTTGGCGTTTGCGGTGAACAGCGACCGGTCGACCCGGCCCTGCTGCAGCTCTTCGAGAATGCGCCGGATCTGCGCGATCTCTCCCTCCGGCGCCGCGGCCTGAGCGGGCGCCAGCGCGAGACGCGCCACCTGCTCGGAGAGAGGACCCACCAGGCTGACCCCATCCTCATTCGACAGCGCCACCACCGCAGCGCCCTTTGCCGGGAACACGCGATTCTCTGCGAGGAAGCCGGACACCTCGCCGCCATGCGAGATCATGGGCGTCCCGTCGAAGTCGCCCACATCCAGGCCGAGCGCGTAGTGGGTGGGCTTGCCGTCCTTCAGCTTCACTTCGCGCGTGAACTCCTCGTAAGAGGCGGCGGAAAGAATCCGGTGGTTCAGGAAGGCAATGTCCCAGCGCGCCAGATCGGAAGGCGTCATGCACAGCTCGCCCGCCGCGAAATACCAGCCCTTGCCTTCTCGCAGCGCCGGGCGCGGTGGACCAAGCGCATAGCGCGTGTAGGCCACGGCGTCGCCGGCATGGGCGTCTTCGAAGCAGTCGCCGGCGCTGCTCATGCCGAGAGGCTCGAAGATCTTCTCGCGCAGGAAGTCCACCAGATGCCGGCCCGAAACCTTTTCGAAGATTTCGCCCGCCAGCACATAGTTCGTGTTGCTGTATTGCCATTTCGTGCCCGGGTCGAAGTCGAGCGGCTTCTCCGCCCAGCGATGCAGGATTTCCTGGGGCGATGTCGGTTTGGTCCACTCGGGAATCATGTAATCCTGCGGCGCGTAATCCTGGTAGCCGGATGTGTGCGACAGCAGCTCGCGGATGGTGACCTCGCCGGCGCCCGTCAATTGCGGGAAGTACTTCGATACCTTGTCGTCAAGCGAGAGCCGTCCCTGTTCCTGCATCAGCAGGAGCGCCGCTGTGGTGAACTGCTTGCTGATGGATCCGACGGCGTAGCGCGTCTCCGCCGAAGCGGGCGCGTCCGTCGCGACGTTCGCCCGGCCGAAAGCCTTCGCGTACACGAGCTCTTTGTTCTCCACCACGGCCACCGAAACGCTCGGAGCGCCGCTCGACGCAAGCGCTGCCTCGATTCGTTCGTCGAATTGGGAGGCATCGGGGGAAGCCGTCTGGGCGCACGCGCATGCGCAGAGCGCAATGGTCAGCCGGCAGGAAATCCGCATGCCGTCATTTTCGCCGATACACTTGTCGTTTCACAACGCTGACCAGGCGTGGCGTAAAAAAGGGCGCCAACAGCATTGCTCACCATTAGCATCTCGGAGTGCAGCCGACGCTGCCTGGGCGAGTCCCATAATTGTGGGGCAGCCTGCCCCACAACAATGTCGTTACTACTCGTATCGGAGCGCGATCACCGGATCGATGCGTGACGCGCGCCGGGCCGGAATGAAGCACGCCAGCAGCGCGATGGACGTCAGGATCAGCGACACGATGACGAAGCTGGCCGCGTCGGCCGGCTTCACGCCATACAGCAGGCTCGCCAGATAGCGCGTGAGCCCGTACGCGGCGGCGAGCCCGATGGCCACGCCGATGCCCGCCAGAACCAGCCCCTGCGCCAGCACCTGGCGGAGCATGCGGCCACTCGGCGCGCCCAGCGCCATGCGGATGCCGATCTCGTTGGTGCGCTGCTCCACCGTCCAGGCCATCACGCCGTAAATGCCCACCGCGGCCAGCAGCAGCGCAACGCCCGCGAAGATGCCCAGCAGCATCATGTTGAAGTTCTGACGCGTCGTCGATTTCGATGCGACCTGCGCCATCGAGTAGATCCTCGACACAGGCAATTGCGGGTCTACCTGCAGCATCTCGCGTTGAACGACGGAGGTCAGGCTGGCCGGGTCGCCGGGTGTGCGCACGATCCACGACGCCGCCAGGATGCGGTTGCCGAGGGCCACCATGCCGTCGGGCGCCTGCGCCTCAGGCACGTAGTACAGGGGCGGCGCATCCTGATCGAGCCTGTTCTCGTGCACATCCCCGACGATCCCGACAATCTGCCGCGGCTTGTCCTCGAACTCGGGGCCCAGGCCTTTGCCAATGATGATGGTCTGGCCGAGCGGATCGTCCTTCGGCCAGTGTTTCTTTGCGAAGGCTTCGTTGATGATCACCACCGGAGCGCCGCTTCCGCCGTCCGAGCGGGTGAACAGACGCCCGCGGCGAAGAGGGATTCCCATCGCCTCGAAATAATGCGCGCTGATCAGGCGATACAGCTCGTCGCCTTCGTATGGCCCCTCGCGCGGCGGGCGACCGACAATCGAGAACGGCAGATCGACGCCGCTTTCCATTGGCAGGTTGAACGCGAACGCCGCGTACCGCGCTCCCGGCAACCCTTCGAAATGTTCCTGCACGCGATTGATCAGGCTCTCCATTTTCGCCGCCGTGTCGTACTTATGGCCCGCCAGAGAGGTCTTCATGGTGAGGACGCGCGCCATGTCGAATCCGGGCCGCACATTGTGAATTGCCTGGAACGTGCGGATCAGCAGCGTCGCGCCAACCAGCAGCACGAGCGAGAGGGCGATCTCGCAGACCACCAGCAATTGCCGCGTCATCTGCCGCCTCGCTCCCGCGGTGGTGCGCGCACCGCCCTCACGCAACGTCAGGTTCAGATCGGGCCGGGAAACTTGCAGGGCGGGGACCAGGCCGAAGATCAGCCCGGTGAGCATTGAAACCGCAAGCGCGAACGCGAGAATACGCCAGTCGAGCAGGGCGAACGCGCTGAGCGTGTCCGCATCGGGAATGCGCGGCAGATTGCCGGGCACGAATGACAACAGCACCCGCAGGCCGACGGCGCCCAGGAACACGCCCACCAGGCCGCCGGCAACGGCCAGCAGAACGCTCTCGGTCAACAACTGGCGGAAGATGTCGGTCCGGCTGGCGCCAACGGCCACGCGGATGGCGATCTCCTTACTCCGGCCCGCGGCGCGCGCCAGCAGCAGGTTAGCCACATTCGCGCACGCAATCAGCAGAACGAACGCCACCGCGCCCAGCAGAATCCACAGCGTGGTACGGGTGTCGCGAACCTCGAACTCCTGCATGCTCAGAGCGGCGACGCTCTCCGTTTTGTCCATCCATTGGGGATTGAGCCGGCGAAAACGGTCGCCCACCAGCTTCAGCTCGGCATTGGCCTGCCGCAGCGTGACGCCCGGCTTCAATCGGGCTCCGACGCGAAGGTAGTGCCCCTGGTTGGTGCTGTTCGGGTCCGGTTGCAGAGGAATGAAGAGGTCGGTCTCGGGTTCACCGCTGAAATCGGCGCCCATGACGCCGATCACCGTGAAAGGCTCACCGTTGAGAAGAATCGATTTGCCGAGCAGGTTCCGGTCGCCGCCGAACCGGCGTGTCCAGAGGCCCTGTGTGATCACCGCCACTCGGGGTCCGTTCGGGGAGTCCTCGTCGTGGGTGAAGGTGCGGCCGAGCACGGGATTCACCTCGAACAGCTTGAAGTAATTCTCCGAGATATGAATGGCCTTTACCTGTTCCGGCATGCCGTTGCCGCTGAGATTCATGCCCGAGCCGCCGAAGTCGAAGGCCGAAACGTCCTCGAGACTCGAGGCGGTCTTCCACATGTTGAACTTTGGAATTGACACCGAGCCGCCCTGACCGTTCGGAAAGCTGCGGACAACGTTCACCAGTCTGCCGGCATCATGGTAAGGCAGCGGGCGCAGCAGGATCCTGTCGATGACGGTGAAGATGGCGGTGTTCGCGCCGATCCCGAGTGCCAGCGCGATGATGGCCACCACCGTGAACCCGGGATTCTTCAGGAGCATGCGGACGGCGTAGCGGAGATCCTGCTGCATATACGTAGTACGAGCAGGGAGCGCCCGGGTTCCCGAAAACGTGGAACAGGCATTCCTGCCTGTGGAAGCCAGTGCAGGCGAAAACGCCTGCTCCACCGCGCCCTCTGCACGCTTTCCCGCCTTCTCGCGTCATAATATTCGACATGGATAAGAAGCGCCGGCGCGCTCGGGCAGGTTTCTCCCTGGTCGAGCTGCTGATCGTGATCTCGATCATCCTCGTGATTCTGATGGTCGCCCTGCCGAAATTCACCGCGGCCACCATGGGTGCGCGGGAAACGGCGGTCATTCAGGCGATGCGAACGTTGAATACCGCGCAAACGCAGTACATGTCGCAGTTCGGAAACTACGCCACCACGCTCGCGCAACTCGGCCCGCCTCCCAGCGGCGGTCCCAGTCCGCAGGGAGCCGATCTCATCCCCTCCTCGTTGGCGGCCGGCGAGAAGGACGGTTACCTGTTTACCATGACGGGCACTCCTTCCGGCTACACCGTCAATGCCAACCCCAAGGTATATAACAGCAGCGGCCGGCGCACGTTCTTTACGGATCAGTCGATGCTCATCCGGCAGAACTGGAGCCAGGAACCGGCCAACGCCACCAGTCCTGAGTTGAAGTAGGCCACGCTACTCTGGAAGAAATGTACATTTCTGAGGCGATCGAAAAGCGCCTCGAATCCATTGCAGGCCTGCGTATCACCCCTGACGCGCCGCTGAGCCGCTACACTCGGTTCGGCATCGGCGGCCCCGCGCGCTTTCTGGTTGAAGCGGCGGACGAAGATGCGTTCGCCGGCGCCCTGTTCGTTCTCGGCGAACGCGAGTGTCCATTCGTCGTGATCGGAGGCGGCACAAACCTGGTGGTCGCCGATGAGGGCTTCGACGGGTTCGTGTTACGCTTCACGGGCGACGAGATCAGGCGCGAGGGCGCACGGCTTGAGGCCGCGGCCGGAGCCACTCTGCAGGCGCTGGTGGATTACTCCATCGAGCAGGGCCTGCGCGGTCTGGAGACGATGACCGGAATACCGGGATCCGTGGGCGGAGCGGTGTACGGCAACGCTGGCGCCTACGGACGGTCCATCTGCGAGAGCGTGCTGCGCGTACGGTGGTGCGAGCGCGGCTCAATCGGGCACTCCGGCAATGCCGAGTGCGAGTTCCGCTATCGTGACAGCGCGTTCAAGCGATATAAGGGCCGGATTATTCTGGCGGTGGAAGTGGAGCTTGCGTCGGCCGATGCCGATGAGCTGCGAGCGACGGCGGCCAGCATCCTCGACGTACGCAACAGGAAATATCCGCCCACCATGAAGTGCGCCGGCAGCATCTTCAAGAACCTGTTGCTGGACGAACTGGCCCTGTCCGTGCGGCAGCGGGTTCCGGCCGCCGTCGTGCGCGAGGGCAAGGTTCCGTCGGCCTGGTTTCTCGAACAGGTAGGCGCGAAGGGCATGCAGGACGGCGACATACGCGTGGCCGACTATCACGCCAACCTCATCTACAACGCCGGCGATGGAACCGCCGTTCAGGTGCGCAGCATCATTCGGGAGCTGAAGGATCGCGTGCAACGGGAGTTCGGCCTCGAACTGGAAGAGGAAGTCCAGTACGTCGGCTTTTGAGCGTATTGCCGTTTTACCCCGGTTCTGCCAGGATATGAACGTGGCGATATGCGCCCAACTATAAAGGAGACCCATTTGGTTTTCAGTCGATTTTCTGCAGTCAGCCCCACGGACGGCTCCCCCGTTCGCAACCCCGAAACCGCTCGATGATTCCTCCCCGGCAGTACCCTCCTCGCCGTCCCCGGATTCGTGAGAACGTCAACGAAGCCATTCGTGTGCGTGAAGTCCGGGCGGTGTTTCCGGACGGTTCCGTCGAAGTGATGCCGACGCATCAGGCCGTCCGCAAGGCCCAGGAGCTGGGTCTGGACCTCATCCTGATTGCGCCGACCGCCGAACCTCCGGTGGCCAAGGCCATGGATTACGGCCAGTGGCAGTACGAGAACAAGAAAAAGCAGCACGAGGCGCGCCGGAAACAGCACGTGATTCAGGTAAAGGAGCTGAAATTCCGCCCTAATACCGACGATCACGATTATGAGTTCAAGAAGAACCACGCGATCCGGTTCCTGAAGGAAGGCAACCGCGTCAAGGCCGTCGTCCAGTTCCGCGGCCGCGAGATCGCGCACGTGGATCTCGGGAAGAAGCTGCTGATGCGCTTCGCGGGCGACCTTGCCTCGGTCGGCGCGGTGGAAGGCCAGCCGCGGCTGGAAGGCCGCAATGCCCACGTGATCATCAGTCCGGCGAAGAGCGCGAAAGAGAAGGCAGCAGAGAAGGGACCCGAGAAGCCGGGCAGCGGCCCCGCCGCGCCCCCGCCAGCGGGACCGACGGTGCAATAAGCGGTTACTGAGCCGCGACCGCAAGGGCGTTGGACATAGCCCTTTCAGGACCGCAATCAGGGGAGGCGGCGAAGCTTTGGCTCCGTGGGGCAGACGATCGGTATATGTCGTCTGCCTGTTCGAGTGCCCGGGCAATGGCAGACGACAAAACCCGATCGTCTGCCCCACGGGGAAGCGAAGCAACATTTTCAGGGGAGCGGTGCGCGGCCGCCGGTCTTAATAGAACAGGTATTTCCGCCATTGATCGTCGCTCTTGCCCATGAGCCGCATCAGGTGACGGCTGGTGTGCAGGCTGAACGGCCGCGGCGTGCGCGCCAGTTTCATTCCCGCTTCTTCCGGCGTCCGGTTGCCCTTGCGGTTGTTGCAGGGATGGCAGCAGGCCACCAGATTCTCCCACGTGGTCTCACCGGCGCGCGAGCGCGGAACCACGTGATCGAGCGTGAGCTCGCCGGACGGCATGGTCCGATGGCAGTACTGGCAGGTATACCGGTCGCGCATCAGGATGTTCTTGCGCGAGAGCGCGCGGGTCTGGTGCGGAATGCGCCGGTACTCGAGCAGCCGGATCACCGAGGGGATGCGCATCCGATGCCGCGTGGAGTGCACATCGGAGCTGGTCACCTCTTCGGCGGAAGCCACCCCCTTGAGCACCAGCACGAGCGCGCGGCGCGCCCCACAGATGTTGATCGGCTCGTAGCTGGCGTTCAGCACAAGTACCGGCTTCTGTAACCTATCGAGAAGCTGCATGCGGTGCAAGACTCCGGTCATAACTCTGTTCTGGTTCGGCAGCGCCGAGCCGGCTGGCAACCGAATACAGCCGGCGATCCACCCGCGCCACCGTGAGCAGCGCGATGCGCTTCGCTCCGGCCTTCTTCAACGCGCGAGCGCAGGCGCTGGCGGTAGCGCCCGTGGTCATCACATCATCCACCAGAAGAACTCTGAGCCCCTTGACGGCCGCCGGGCGCTTCACCCGAAACGCTCCCCGGACGTTGTCACGCCGCTTTGCGTTAGTCAGGCCGGCCTGAGGCGTGGTGCGCTTCCTGCGGGCCACCGCGTTGCGCACGGGCAGGGCGGTTCGCCGCGCAATCTCGCGGGCGAGAAGAGCCGATTGATTGAAGCCGCGGGTCCAGCGCCGCATCCAGTGCAGCGGCATCGGAACGATCACATCGAACTGTTCTTCGCGCGGCAGCGCCAGCGCCAGCAGGCGGCCCAGCGGGCGGGCGAGCGTTTGCACGCGGCCGTACTTGAAAATGTGAATCAGCTCCCGCAGTTCGTCCTCGAAGGACCCGAACGAATACGCGGCATCGAAGCCGGTGAGGCCGAGGCGGCAAAGCGGGCAACGGCCGTCAGGCTCGAGCGGCGCCGGATTCACGAACGCCGTGCGGCAATCGCTGCAAAAGAACTCAGCGGTGAGCGCAGTGGGCTTCGCCAGGCATTCGGGACAGACGGGAACGCGCGACACGTTACGGAGCGGGAGGCCGCAGATTCGGCAATCGTCGGGGAGGATCAGGCCAAAAAAGGCCGCAGAATACTTCCGGAGTTGTGCGGGTATGCGGGCTGTGGGCCAGCTACTGCTGAAAACGCACCCCCATAAGACATTTAGTTTACACCAGCGGCGTTACCGCTGTGTGAGACCGAGCACTCCTTCATTCCGCCTCGATAAGCGAGAGCAACTGCCGGGCGTTCAGGATCTTCGTGACTCCCGAGCCCTTCCTGAAGTGTCGCGCGTTACCGGTCGCGATGTAGTCAGCTTGCGATTCCTCGGCGCATTCGTAAATGCGGTTGTCCTTCTCGTCTGGAGAGATCGCGAGGGTATGCGTCGGCGTGACGTGAATGGCGACAGCCGCGAACATCTCCAGAATAACGGCAACGCGCTGACGGTACTCGTGGAGAGCCGGACGGAAGAGGACGGCGTGGTACTCGGCCAGCACGGCCGGCGAAACGCATGGAATGATCAGGTTGTCGACCACGAGATCGAAAGCTCGTGCTTCATTGCCGGAGCGCTTCAGGATGGCCGAGTACAGGACATTGGTGTCGAAGACGACGCGCGGCGTCATCGAGCCGCTTTGTTCAGATTCTTCCTCGCGGCGCGGGGTTTGCGGCTGGCAGCAATCTCCACGTCGAACTGGCGCGCGGTCAGTGTGCCGACGCGGGTGTCCGCGGCCTCTTCGCGAAGCCGGGTAACCGCCTCTTTGAGAGCTGCAAGATTGCGGCGTCTGGCCGGATCCGCGAGCATGCGCCGATCTTCCGCCTGTCGCTGATAGCAGCGGAAAGCCTCCCGCATCAGTTCGCTCATGGTGCGGCTTTCGCGTTTAGCGAGTTGCTCGGCCTGCCTGCCCATCTCCGGGGGCATGGTAATGGAATAAATCCTGGACGTGCGTGTACCCATGGCGTTGATGTAATGCTTCGTATGACTCTGCAATATCACCGTAGCACGAGTTTACAGCCGCACCACAGCACCGGTCCGTCGCAGCCTGAGCTTTGCGCCTGATCGTCGCGCGCATTCCTGGCCAGCTAGTCGACAAGGACGGTGAGCGCTACCTTGCCGTTCAGCGGTGCGGGACCGTCGATGATGTCCGTGAGCCACACTCGGTTTGCCTTTCCGGTCGGCCCATTCTATCTCCGTCGGGAACTCGACGACTCGAAGCAGGAAGCAGGGCTTGCCTCTCTGAAGGGCATCGCGTTTCGTGGGGGCATGGAAGTGCACTTCACGCCCGAGCAGGAAGCGCAGCTATCGCAAATTGCCAGCATTGCCGGAACCGACCCCGAGCGGCTGGTGAAGGACGCCGCCTTGCGTCTACTTGAAGAGGACGCCCGCTTTCGGGTTGCCGTGCGCGAAGGTATCGCGCAGGCCGATCGCGGTGAGTTTATTGAAGAGGAAGAGATGGACGCCTGCGTGGAGCAAATGCTACGCTCGTAAGGTATGCGGATCCGTTGGACGCCTGCAGCCGCCGCGGACCTGCGGAGCATCAGCGATTACCTTAAGGACCATTATCCCGTTCACCGGCAGCCCACGATGCGGATGCTGTATGAGTCGATTCGTGAGCTGAAACAGTGGCCCCAACGTGGGCGACCAGGAAGAGTGGAGGGTACCCGCGAGCTTACGTTTTCGTCGCTGCCCTATATCGCTGTGTATAGAGTTGGAAGCAGAGCATCGAAATCCTCAGGCTCTGCCACGGCGCGCAGAACCGTGCGAAAGAGGAGTCGTCGTGGCGAAAGCGCGCCTGAATTTTTGCAGGCTGAATGCCTGCTCTACAGCATCCCCCGGCAGCGCTCGCAGAACGACGCCGTCCGAATGTCCAGACGCTCTACCGCGTTGCTCGAGGCCATCACACAGGTCCAGTCATCGCAGTGGCGCAGCCCGAGGGTGTGCCCGATCTCATGCACGCACTCCTTGGCGAGCCGCTCCAGCAGCAGCTCGGGGTCGCCGGCGAGACCGTACATTTCCTCGCGCAGACGATACGTGGAAACGATGGCCGCCGAGCCGCCCACCTGCGCCTCTCCGAAGACATAGGTCAAAACCGGCACGAACAGATCGAGGGATGTGACGCCCAGCGTCCGCGCTCCGGCGCCGGTATCGCTCGCCAGTTGCTCCAGCAGGGCCGTTGAGTGATACTGGTTGCGCTCGGCGTTCCACGCGAACTTCGGATGCAGGCTCCAGGACGCGACGGCGCAGGGCGCGCCCAGGGCATGCGTCAGCGCGGCGGCCAATTCGTGAAGGAGCACGGGATAGTCCACCGGACCGGTGGGCACGATCAGAATCGGCGCGCTCGCGTGCACGTTCACGTCACTGCGGAGTCGCTCTCCGGCTCGACCCGGTATTTTTTCAGCTTGTGGTAGAGCGTGGTCCGGTCGATGCCCAGCACCCGCGCCGCGCGGGACAGGTTGCCCTCGCACTCGCCGACCACCTTTTCGATGTGCAGGCGCTCCACTTCATCGAGCGTCCGCGGACCGTTTACCGGCGCTTCCGTCCGCACGCCCAGCGCGAAGTGACCGGGGCCGATCTCGCCGTTCCGGCCCACCACCAGCGCCCGCTCCACCGCATTCTCCAGTTCGCGCACGTTGCCGGGCCAGTTGTGCGCCATGAGTATGTCGATCGCCGGCGGGCTGATGCGCGGCACGGGACGGTTGGTGTTCTCGCAGAAACGCCGGAGGAAGTGATCTACCAGCAGTGGAATGTCTTCGCGGCGCTCGCGCAATGGCGGCAACTCGATGGCAAACACGTGCAGCCGGTAATACAGGTCCGGCCGGAACGAGCCTGCTTTCACCAGATCTTCCAGATTGCGGTTCGTCGCCGCGATGCAGCGGAAATCCACTTTCACCGGCTTGGCGCTCCCCACGCGCACTACTTCTTTCTCCTGCAGGACGCGCAGAAGGTCCGACTGGGTGCGCAGGCTGATGTCGCTGATCTCATCGAGGAACACCGTTCCGCCGTCGGCCACCTCGAACTTCCCCTTGCGGCGGAACTGCGCGCCCGTGAAAGCGCCGCGCTCGTGGCCGAACAGCTCGCTTTCGAGCAGCGTTTCCGTGAGCGCGCCGCAGTGGATCACCACCATGGGCATGTTGCGCCGCGGGCTGTTGGCGTGGATGGCCCGCGCGACGATCTCTTTACCCGTGCCGCTCTCGCCGCTGATCAGCACCGTGGCATCGGCAGGAGCCACCATCTCCACCAGCTCGGCCACGCGTTTCATCGCGGGACTGCGGCCGATCAGCTCGGTCTTCGGGAAGATCTCCCGCATGTTCTCACGCAACCGCTCCACTTCCCGGCGCACGCCGCGGTGCTCGATGGCGTTGGAGATCAGATGCAGCAGCTCGTCCGGGTCCACCGGCTTCACGATGTAGTCGTACGCGCCCCGTTTCAGCGCCTGCACGGCGGTTTCAACCGTTGCGTAACCGGTCATCAGGATGATCATCAGATCGGGGTCGGCCTGATGCAGCCGTTCCTGCAGCTCCATGCCATCCATGCCGGGCATGCGGATGTCGATCAGGGCGAGCTCGAACTCGCCCGGAACCAGTGGCTCCAGCGCCTCCCGCCCGCTTCCGACGGCGCGGACTTCAAAGCCTTCGTCGGTGAAGAGGCGGTCCAGCGAATCGCGAACCACCAGTTCGTCGTCGACGATCAGAATTCTGCCTTTCATTGGGCGGCTCCGGCCGTCGCCGGGACGGCTTCTTTGCTGGCGGCGGGCTCCAGCGGAAGGGACACCACGAATTCCGCACCCTGGCCCTCTACCGAGCGCGCGGTAATCGATCCGCCGTGCTGTTCGACAATGCTGCGGGCGACGGCCAGCCCGAGACCGGTCCGATGTACGTCCTGCTTGGTGGTGAAGAACGGCTCGAAGATCTGCGCCAGCAAATCCGGCGGGATGCCCGGCCCGTCGTCGCGCACGTGAATCTCGACGGCATTCGCCGATCTATCGAAAGCCGTAGACAGCGCGATGGAGCCGCCCTTTCCGAGAGCCTCCGACGCGTTCACCATCAGGCCGAGAATCACCTGCTGGATCTGATTGGCATCGCAGGGGATGGACGGGAGGTCGGGAGCTAGTTCCAGCAGGAGGGCCGTACCGTTCAGCTCCAGCCGGTAGCGCACCAGAGCGATGGCGCGGTCGGCGATATCGTTCACATCGGACGGCTGGACCTGCCGCGGCGACTGGCGCGCGAACATCAACAGGTTGCGCATCAGCTCGCCGCAGCGCCGGCTTTCCCGCTCGATGATCTGGAGCTGCTCCACCATGCGGTCCCGGTTCGCCGGAGCAGGATCCGCGCGCTCTACATCTTTACGCGTCAACCGTGCATACGTGAGAATGCCGAACAGCGGATTGTTCACCTCGTGCGCCACCGTGGCGGCCAGCCGCCCGAGTGAGGCCAGACGCTCGCTGGTGGCCATGAACTTGTGCGCGCGCTCCAACTCTCCGGCCTTCTGTTCCACGCGCTGTTCCAGCGTGCGCGTCCAGGCCATGACTTCTTCGTTGGCCTCCGCCAGCGCCACGGCCATTCGATTGAAAGCCTCCGCCATGTCGCCGAGTTCGTCGTGGGAACGAACGGCCAGCTGCTGGCTGAGCTTGCCGCTGGCGATCCGCCGCATGCCTTCGGTCAGCTCGCGCACGGGGCGCGCCACCAGCCGCCACACGAAAACCATGCTGATGCCGCACACCAACGCCAGCGCCAGCGCCGTAGCCTGGGTAAGCTGCGCCAGATGCTGCGCCGCTCGCGCGTCCACGCGGGCCAGAGACAGCTGCGTGTCGATCACTCCCAGCACCCGCTGCTCTCGCGGGTGGAAGTGGCATGCCGCATTCCAGCACGAGGGCTGGTTCTCGATGGGGCGTATGACGCCGAGCACGCGCGCATTGCCGACCCGGAAGATTCGTGCGCGGTCGCGGCTCGCGATACGCGCCAGCGGCTTGCCCTGCTGATGGCAGGCGTAACAGGCCTCGGCGGCCTTGTCCACCACCGTGCCGGATTCGCCCGCCGAGGTGGAAAAGCTGATGCGGCCCTCGAAGTTGTAAATACGGATGCGCTGGATGCCCGGCTCGCTGCCGATTTCGCGAATAGTCTGGAACAACGCCTCGCGATCGTTGTTCAGCATCTGGTAGCGCATGCTGCGCTGGATGATGTCGCTGATACGGTCGGCGCTGTCGAACGCGGTCTCTTCCAGATGGCGCCGCTGCAGACGCAGGTTCAGATAGCCGAAGCCGGTGAAGATAAGGGCGGCTCCGGCTACCAGGCTCAGCGTAAGTTTGCGGGCAAGGCTCAGGTGCATTGACCTCTCTTATCCACCGCTGGAACGGTCCTCGAATACCGGCAGGTTCATCACGGCGAAGCGAAATACCGCGAAGCCGACAGCGCACAGCGCCAGCGTGATGGCGATCTCGGTCCAGCGCGGGATGTAGTGCACACCCGAGGCGGCCTCCATGCCGGTGATGGCGACATTCAGGCGATTCGCGATGAAAGCGAAGATCACCAGCAGCGACATGACATACAGCGTTGCCGGATTATGCCGCACGCGGCGGCTGAACAGCATGATGGTAGGCGCGCCGAAGAGGGCAATTTCCAGCCAGAACAGCCACGTCTCGCTTCGGTTCACCGCCAAAAGCGGCAGCGCGCCGCGATGCATCAGGTCGAGGAACCGGACGGTCAGCAGCACCGCCAGCAGCACCGCCAGTAATCGCGCCATGCCGTTGAGCAACGGCATCTCGATTTCCCGCCCGAAGCTCCGGCTGCTGTGCCACGATTCGAAAATGGTCATGGCCAGGCCGACGCACACCGCCGACAGGAAGAACAGCACCGGCAGCAGCGGCGAATACCACAGCGGATACAGCTTGTTCGGCACGATGAGGAACAGGCTGCCGAGCGACGACTGGTGCAGCGTGGAGAGGATGACGCCGGCAATCACCAGCGGCACGGAAACGATGCGCAGCCAGCCCAGTGTTCTTTTCCAGTGGAAGCGTTCGCACACGGCGGGCACGAACTCGAGCGACAGCACGGTGGTGTAGAGCGTGACGCACCAGGCCACCTCGAACATCACCGAGCGCGGGTTCCACATCACCAGCGGATGCCAGATGTTCCAGGGCCGCCCGAGATCGAACATGAGCGCCAGCACCACCAGCAGATAGCCGAGAAAGGCGGTCAGCACGGCGGGCCGGACGATCGGCTTGTACCGCTCGATGTTGAAGATGTGAACGGTCGCCACGAGCGTGAATCCGCCGGCGGCGAGACCGACCCCGCAGAGCACGTCGAAGCCTACCCAGATGCCCCAGGGGAAATGATCGGTGAGGTTGGTAACGCCGCCGAGCCCTTCCGTGAATCGGACCCAGGTGGCGTACGCGCCGGCGAGCATCAGGACGGCGAAGACGGCGCGCCATACGTACCATGCCAGTGTTCTCGGCCGGCTGGGCGCGCCCACCAGCGGAGTGGTGATTTCAATTGCCGGTGCGCTCATGACTGTTTCTCCCGTTTGCCTTCGGCGCGCGCCACTTCTTCGCGGCGGTGCGTGATCCACCACACTCCGCCCAGCAGAACCGAGCCGACCGAAGCGATGTCGGGCACGTGCTCCAGCGCGGCCCAGGTGAGCCCGGGCAGCGGCTGCGTGGGCAGATCGGTGCGCAGTCCGAGTTGCTCGAAGGGAACCGCGGAGAGGAACAGAACCGAAGTGCCGCCCGCCTCGCGCAGGCCATAGATGCGCTGGTAGTAATCTCCGGGCTTCTCAGCAAGGCGCCGCTTCGCCTCGGCGATCATGTCCGGGCGATCGCCGCAGATCGTTGCGCCGGCCGGACAGATTTCCGCACAGGCGGTCGGATTACCGGCCAATTGCCGGTCGCGGCACATGTCGCACTTGCGCACGCGCGGCGCACGGCTGGTCCACTCATACACGGGGACCTGGAATGGGCACGCCGTCATGCAATAGCGGCAACCCATGCACTTGCTCTCGTCGTAGACCACCGGCCCTTCCGCGGTTTTTCGCAGCGCGCCGACAGGGCACACGGAGACGCACGTCGGATCGCCACAGTGCATGCACAGACGCCGGCTGAAATGGCCGTTGTGCGTCGTGATGGTGGTGAGCTTGTGGGCCGAGAGGCGCTCTTCCGAGCCGATACTCTCGTTCCAGGGCAGGTTCCAGTGTTGCGCGCACGCCTGCTCGCACGCGCGGCAGCCGATGCACAAAGTGCTGTCGTACAGAATGGCTTTGGCCACGGGGTATCCCTCCTGTATGTGCAATTCGCTGGCCGACTGCTGTCAGCGCGTCAGGAAGAACTCGCGCGTGATCTCACTCCATGACTGGCCGCTGACGCCCGAGGTGAGGTCATCGATCGGCTGGCCGCCATCGGCCGCGGTCAGGCCGGCAAGCTGCGGCTGGCGATTGTAGAGCATTTCGATCGCATTTCGCGTCCATGCCGACACCATTGGGACCGGAATCAGATTGCGCCCGGTGTTGTCGGGATCGGGCACGCTCATCGTCATCAGCCAGCCACGTCCGTAAGGATCGTTGCGCAGGAGCGCCGGCTCCCGCAGCACTTCCTCGTTAATCTGCATTACTTCGCCTTCCACCGGCGAGGCCATTTCGGTCTTTTCGCCATCGCGCACGAAAGACCATGCCTTCTGTCCCTGGCGGATCCACTGTCCGGGGCGGGGAAGCTCGATGGAATCGATACGGCCTGCGAGGCGGGACGCGAAATCGTCCGCGCCGACCCGCTCCACGCCGCGGCGCTCGGTCAGGCACCATGCGTGGCCGGGGTGGTAGCGCATGCGATCGGGGACCGCGAAGCCGTCGACCCAGTTCACGTGTGGTTCTGAGATGGGCGTGCGAGTTGGCTGAATTACAGTAGCGTCGGCAGGACTATGGGGTTTTTCAACCACCCGGCGATGGAATTTGCCCCTGTTGAGGGCATAATCCACAGCTGCGAAGACCAGGAAGGTGACGAGGACGAGTATGACAGTCATGCCTCTGCTAGGGCATGACGAGCGCCATTAGTAAGTACTTGTGTATCAGTGGCTTACGATTGCCCTCCATGTGGCGGATTACAACAGCGTTGTCTGGCAACGCGGCGAAGCCCTGCGTTTATCGAGACTTGCCCGTTTTGTGGCGAAATACAACGGTCGATGCGATTCGCAACGGCGCCGTCGGGTTCGGTACAAATCCTGTCGTACAATATCAACCGATGATATAATCCCTATATATGAAGGCGCTTCTGATCCAGGTCGACGAGCAGACGTTGAACGCTTTGAATCGCGTTGCCGCGCCCGGAAAGCGGAAGAGATCGGAGTTCGTCCGCCAGGCTATCCGAAGCGCCATACGAGAGGCTGAGTACGCCGCAATGCGCGACGCGTACCGGAAGGTTCCGGACTCAAACGTGGATGCTGATGACTGGTCCACGGCCGAGGAATACAGGCCGTGAAACAGTTTGAGATCTGGTGGGCGAACCTGCCCCCGCCGGCTGGCCGACGTCCAGTACTATTGTTGAGTCGCAACGACGCGTACGATTACCTGAGCAAGTTCATCGTTGCCGAGATCACCACGACAATCCGCGAGATTCCAGTTGAGGTCCGACTTGGCAGGCGGGAAGGACTGCCATCCTCGTGCGTCGCGAATTTCGATAATATTCGCACCGCTGCTCGACAGTGGCTTGACTCGCGCGCAGGAGTGTTGTCGAAGCCGCGTCAGGTGGAAGCAAAACGGGCGCTGGGATATGCGCTTGGCTGGGACGAGCTGATCGACCACGCCGAGCGGTGATGGCTCGTAACGTCGTCATGGGGCAATCGCGTATCCACTGCTCAGGTTGTTCGGGTATTGCAAGTTCGCTTTACTTCGATCGAGTGGAGAAGGACGGCCCATTCCGCCTGAGTGGCCTGTCCGAAGGGCCGCCATAGCGGCGCACTCTCGCCTACATCGCGTAGAAGAACTCTTCGTAGACGATTTTGCCGTCTGCCACCTTGTACACGGCGATTTCCTGCATGCTGAAGCGTTTGGACTGCGGCTTGAACGTTATCTCCATTTTGAAGGTCACGGCAAAGTAAGGATCTGCGACGAGCGGGCCTTCGACATTCAGCGAATGGACCTCGTGGTTCGCCGCCCACCACTCGCCTTTCGCCTTAACAGCGGCGATGCCTTTCGATTCCCGTGACTGTCCGGGCGGAGCGCCTGCTTCCATGCTGACGATGTCGGGCGAGTAGAGAGCGTCTGTAGCTTCCGCGAATTTTCCCTGTGAGCAGAGCTTGACGAGCGTATCCGCAACTTCTTTGGTTGTCATGCTGGATTCTCCTCGGAGTGGTCTGACCTTCACACCGTAGCACAGCTACCGCCCCTCAAGTCTCGAGACGCCCTACTTCCCCGGCTGCAATTGCGGCGAGGTCGCCGGCGGGTTGTTCACCGGAGGGACGCTGACGGACGGCGTGGCTGGTGGCGCTGCCGGAGGCCGGGCCACCTCGCCCTTCATGGCCTCGTCTATGGAGACGTTGTTGTTCTCCAGAGTCTTGCCGACCGCCCGCTCGAGCGCATTGCGCGCCTTCACGTACGCGCTGCGCGCCGCCACTTCGGTCGAACGCGCCTGCGCGACAAACGCCTGATACTCGGTGATCAGGAACGTCGTGGACAGGCCTACCGCGAACTTCTCGTGCTCGAGAGCCAGCGACTGCTCCTGTAGTTCGCGCGACTGCGTGGCCGCCGACAGCTCCTCGCGCGCGCGCTGCAGCACGATGAGGGCGTTCTCAATCTCCAGCCGAACCTGGTTCTCGATCTGCTGCGCGCGAATCTGGAACTGCCGCACCTCAATTTCGTCGCGCTCCACGTCGGCCTCGGCCACGCGATTCCGTAGCGGAAGATTCAATTGAATGCCCGCGCCATAAGTCGGGTAACGGCTGCTGAAAACCTGATCGAGCGATGTGCCCAGGCCGCCGGTCGTGCCCGAGGCGGGTGGCGTGGGGGCTACTCCGGGCGTCTGTTGAAACGCCGAATTCGTAGTGCCGGCCAGTCCCGTGTTGGTGGTAAAGCCCACCACGTTGAGCTCCGGAAGCAGCTCGTTGCGCGAGCCTTCCAGGTATACGCGCGCGCCGTCCACCTGCAGGCGCGATGCCGCAACGTCGGGCCGGTTCGCGAACGCCTCGGCCAGCAACTGGTCCACCGGGCGAGTCTCGTCAGTGGCCGGAATCGAGATCGGACTGGTAGGCACGATGCGCGCGGCGCGCAGCAGCGGATCGGCGGTGCCGCGCTTCGTCAGCACGGTTTTCAGCAGCAACTCCTGTTGCAGCACGTACCCTTCGCTGGTAGTGAGATCCTGCCGGGCCGCCGCCACCTGGGCTTGCGCACGGACCAGTTCGATGGGCGCGAGCGTTCCCGCCTCCACCTGCGATTTGTTGTCGTCATACAGGCGCTGCGCGGCCCCCAGCGTCTGCCGCTTCACGTGCAGGTCCTCGTTGAGGCTGACCAGATCGTAGTAGAGCCGGATCACTCCCGAAACCGTGGCGATCACCTGCTCACGGAACACGTAGTCGGAAATGCGCTGGTCGATTTTCGCAATGCGAATGAAGCGCCGGTTCACCGCCGGGCCGAAGCCGCGCAGAAGCGGCTGTGTTACTGTGAACCCCAGGCTGGAGGTCGAGTACGGGTTGAAGATGCTGCGTACCGAATTGATGCTCTCCCGCGACCCGCTGAAATCCACGCTGAGCTGCGTGCCGGGACTGAAGCCCTGGGCGTATCCGAGCATGCCCGTGGGCCCGCTCTGGATCAGCGCACTCGTGCCGCTAAGGGCCGTGTTGGTTTCGGGAGTCGTCGCGTGCTGCCACATCAGGCTGCCGGTGAGCGCCGGATCGTACATCGGGACCGGCGGACCGGCCGCGAAGCCCGCCGATGTCGTGCTGGTGCCGCCGTTGATCGCGAGCGTGGTGATGGGACCGGTCACCGGATAAATATCGGGCACCGCAGCCGAGACGTTGCTGGACGTAGTGAGGCCACTGGCGGCTGCGTTCACCAGAGGCGTCACCGGCGTAATGACGCTTTGCGGAAGCTCGGTCACCACCAGCGGGACGCCGCGCACGTCGCCGCCGCCTTTCGCGCGCAGCAGGTCCGTGCCGGCGATCGGCGGATCATAGCGTTGAATAGCGATGTCCAGATTGTTTTCGAGCGCGATGGAGATGGCGTCCGGCAGCGACAGATAGAGTTGGCCCGCGCGGATGAGGGAATCGGCGCGGGCGGAATCGGCCAATGAAAAGGGACTGATGCGCGGCGCGCGATAGAGCCCGCCGTCGAGGATCCGCGGAGTCTGCTGTTGGCCGAAGAGAGTTACCGCAAAGAGAAGGAACGCCAGAATTGTGGGGCGGCCTGTCAGGCTGCGGCGGGCTGTCAGCCCGCATGCTCTGGCCTTCGGGTTGGCCATAGCGGCCTGACAGGCCGCCGCAGGCTGACAGCCTGCCCCACACGGCCTCACTCCCTTCATCGTTTCGCGCCGCCCGATTGGGATTCACGCGGCGGGGCCTCTTCGGTACCCATCGAGCCAGAGCCGCGCCCCTGCGCGCCGCCCGGCGAGGTGGTCAGCGCCTTTTCCTGAGCAGCTTGCGGCCTAACCAGGGCGCCTTCTCGCACCACATCGCTGGGATTCACCACCACGTACTCCCAGCCCTCGAGACCACGGGTGACCTCGATCTGAGCGCCGTAGTCCCTGCCCACTTCAATAGGCACAATGTGAATCAGTTTCGCCTGCGTCTGTCGCTGCGGGTCGTCAGCCAGGATGGCCACCTGCAGGCCTTCCTGGCCGGCAATCACCGCGTCACTCGGAATAATCAGCGGCGAGTTCGTACGCTCGCTGCGCAGCCGCACCTGTGCGTACATGCCCGGCAGCAGGATGCCCTGCTGGTTGGGGATTTGCACCTCCGTGAGCAGCGTCCGTGAATTGATGTCCAGCGAGCTCGATGTTCTGGTTACCCGGCCCGCGAATGTGCGTCCCGGAAGTTCGCCCACCAGTACGTCGGCGCCCTGACCGACATGGATCGTTCCCGCCTCGGTCTGAGGCACATTGAGCAGAGTCCGCAGAGTTCCGATCTGCGCGATGCGGAAAAGCTCGCCGGGAGAGCTGCCGGTGGCGCCCGGCGTATTGCTGCCGAGGCCCATGGGCGCAGGTCCCGAGCTTCCTCCCGATGTGGAAATGAAGAATCCCTGATCCACCAGCCGGGCGGTTACCACGCCGGCGAACGGCGCCGCCACTTTTTCGTACCCCTGCAGCGCGACGATGCGGTCCAGATTAGCGCGGCTGGCGCGCACGTTTTCCTCGGCGGCCTTCACGCTCGCCTGATACGATCCGACGGTGGCCAGCGAAGTACGGTAGTTCGTTTCCTGCGTGTCGCCGTCCTGCCGCGAAAGCGCGCCCTTCTGCACCAGAATGGCGTACCGGTCGCGGGTGACTCGCGCGAGTTCGAGCTGCGCTTTCGATTGCTGCAGTTGCGCCTGCGTCTGCCCGAGCTGTTCCTCGGCCTGCGCCAAAGCCGCCCGCGCCTGCGCCACCTGCTGATCCAGATCCGGGGCCTCGATATCCGCCATCAACTGCCCGGCGCGCACGCGGTCGCCGAAATCGACATAGCGCCGCCGCACATAGCCCGAAGATCGCGCGTAAATGGACGCTTCGGTAACCGGCGTAATATTGCCGGGCAGCAGCAGTACAGTAACGGAGGGCGCGCGTTTCGTTTTCGCCACCAGCACGACGGGAAGCGCCTCGCGTTCCTGCTTCGCCGCGGCCTGAACAGCTTTCATGCGCTCATGCCGCGGCAGATATCCGCCCAGAACGAGCGCAACCAGCCCAATGAAGATAATCACGAAGACGACGATGATGGACCGGTGTCCGGGATGTCCGACGTGGGCCCGCGTGTGCCGATGCAGTTCACGATCCTCGCGCGCTTGCTGCCTTTGTTTTTCGTCGCTCTCGTCCATGTCGTGTCCGCTCAGGCCTCGCCGGCCGTCTCGTCGCCCTCGTGCCATTCGTGCTCGATGAGCTTGTCGTGATCCACGGGCGCATCTTTGCGCAGCCAGGTGTAAGCGATCGGCACCATGAAGAGCGTCGTGAAAGTCGCCACCAGCAGACCTCCGATGACCGCTCGCGCGAGCGGCGCGTTCTGTTCGCCGCCTTCACCCAGGCTGAAGGCCATGGGCAGCATGCCGATGATCATGGCGGCCGCGGTCATCAACACCGGCCGCAGCCGGGTAAAGCCCGCCGCCAGCGCCGCATCGTGGGCATCGCGTCCATTATCCGTCCGCTCGTCGTTCGCGAAGGTCACCAGCAGAATGCTGTTCGCCGTGGCCACGCCGATGGCCATGATTGCGCCCATCAGGGACGGCACGTTGATCGTGGTCTGAGTGGCAAACAACATCCACAGAATTCCACCGAAGGCGCCCGGCGTCGCCATCATGATGATGAATGGATCCACCCAACTCTGGAAATTCACCACCATCAGAAGATAGACAAGCAGGATGGCGAAGATGATGCCGAAGCCGAGCCGGCGGAAGGAATCGTGCATAGTCGCTACCTGCCCGCGCACCGTGACCACGGACCCTCTGGCCAGTTTCGGCCGGATGCGCTCCACTGCCTTGTCGATGTCCGAGGATACTCCGCCAAGGTCGCGGCGGTCCACATCGGCGTAGACGTCGAACACCGGCTGCACGTCATAGTGATTGACAATCTCGGTTGACGTCGTCCGCTCCACGCGCACCAGGTTGTCCAGCAGTTGCGTGCTCGCGCCCGGGGCGCCGCTGAGCGCCGTGATGGGTGTGCGCCGCAGCGCGTCCAGGGAATCCATGCGGTACTGCGGCGTCTGCACGAAAACCGAATAGTTGACCCCGTTCACCGGGTTCAGCCACTCGTTGGGTGCCACCTGACCGCTGGAGCTGAGCGAGATCAGCATGCTGCTGGCGACGTCCCGCTGCGTCAGGCCCGCCTGGTCGGCCCGCGACCGGTCCACATTCACCATCAGCGTCGGCGCGTGCACCTGCTGGCGCAGATGGACATCCACGGCGCCGGGAATGCCGGCGATCTCGCGACGCAGTTCCAGCGCCGCGCGATAATTGGCGTTCACATCGCGCCCCATCACCTGCACGTCAATGGGCGACGGAAGCCCGAAGTTCAGGATCTGGTTCGTCATGTTCGCGGCCTGGAAGAAGAACGTTTCTTCGGGGAACTGACGGTGCAGCGCGTCCCGCAATTGCCGCTGGTACTCCGGCGTTTTACCTTCCTTCTTCAGGGAGACCAGAATCTCGCCGTCGGACGGCCCTATGGTCGCCACGTCGCCGAACGCGAGATTGATGCCGCTGTTGGGCAGGCCGATGTTGTCAACGATGGTATCGATGTTCTGGTTGCCCACTTCGCGCCGGATGGCCGCGTCCACACCGGCGAAGATGCGTTCCGTCTCCTCGATGCGGGTACCCTCGGGCGCGTTCACGTGAAGGCGCATCTGGCCGGCGTCCACGTAGGGAAAGAAATCCGTTCCCACCACCCAGGCCAGCCACATCGAACCGCCAATGAAGAGGACGAAGATCACGAATACCGGACCGCGGTGATCGAGCGCCCAGTTCAGGTCTTTCTGATACCGAGTGCGCAGCTTTTCGAACAGCTCGTTGAATTTGTGGTGAACACGCCAGATGGGGCCGCTTCCCTGGGCCGCCTGGCCCTCCTCACCCTGCTGGTACATCTTCACTTCCGGCGGCAGCATGTAGTGGACCATGGTGGGAATCAGCGTTCGCGACAGCAGGTACGAAGCGAGCATGGCGAAGGCGACGGCCATAGCCAGCGGCGTAAACAGATATTTCGCGGCGCCGGTCAGCAGCAGCACCGGCACAAAGACGATGCAGATGGCCAGCGTCGATACGAAGGCCGGCACGGCGATCTGTTGCGCGCCGTCGAGAATGCCGCGGGTGATGGGCTTCTTCATGCCCAGATTGCGATGGATGTTCTCGATCTCCACCGTCGCGTCGTCCACCAGAATGCCGACGGCGAGCGCCAGCCCGCCAAGCGTCATCACATTGATGGTGTGGCCGAGCGCCGCCAGAATCACGATGGAAGTGAGAATCGAAATCGGAATGGACGTGCAGACGATGAGCGTGCTGCGCCAGCTTCCCAGAAACAGCAGAATCATCAGCCCGGTCAGCCCCGCGGCAATTGCGGCTTCTCTCAGCACGCCCTGGATGGCCGCGCTCACGAACAGCGACTGGTCCATGAGCGGTTTCGCATGCAGGGCCGACGGCAGCGCGGTCATGATCTGCGGGAGTCTGGATTTCACCTGCTTCACGATGTCCAGCGTTGACGCCTTGCCGTTCTTCATCACGGTGAGCAGCGAAGCGCGGCTGCCATTCACTCGAATGATGTTGGTCTGTACCGTGAAGCCATCGCGCACCTGCGCCACGTCGCGCATGAACACGGTGGCTCCGTTCACGGTCTTGATGGGCAGATCGTTCATCTGCGCCACCAGGCTGGGGCTGCTGTTGAGCATGACCTGATATTCGCGATTTCCTATCTTGGCGGTGCCCGCGGGCAGGATCAGGTTCTGCAGGTTGAGCGCGTTCGAAATATCGGTGGCGGAGAGCTTCTTGGCGTAGAGCTGATCCGGGTCGATGTCCACCATGATGTTGCGCACTTTGCCGCCATAGGGGAGCGCCATGGACGCTCCCTGCACGGTGGCCAGTTGCGTTCGGATGAAGTTCTGGGCGTAGTCGTACAGCTCCTGCTCGCTGAGCGTTTTGCTGTCAACGCTGAGCTGCAGGATGGGAACGCTCGAAGCGTCGTACTTCACCACGGCGGGCGGGAAGATTCCGGGAGGCAGCACGCGCAGAATGGTTTGCACGATGGCGGTCACCTGTGCGATGGCCATGTCCACGCTCACGTTCGGCTGGAAGTACAGCCGGATCACCGCAACGCCGTTGTACGACGTCGATTCCATGTGCTCGACGTCGTTTACGGTGGTGGTCATGGCGCGCTCGGATACCGTGACCACGCGGGTCGCCATGTCCTTCGGCGGCAGGCCCGTATACTGCCACACGACGCTGACCACCGGGATATCGATGTACGGAAAGATATCCTTGGGCATCAGAAAGACCGAGATGCCGCCCAGCACCGCGATCAGAACCGCCATCACCACGAAGGTGTAGGGACGGCGGAGGGCCAGTCTGACTATCCACACAAGCTATTTACTCCCGTTATGGCACGCGCGCCGCAGAAATCGGAGGCCGCCGTTGGACCAGGCGGCAACCCGGAAGGGACACTCTCTACATTTATTAACGCATCGGAGACGGCCCCGGTAACCCGACTCCCCCGAGGAGGGAGTCGGTTATGCGCGCAGGAATGTTAACGGGAGGGCGGGGCAGGCTGAAAGCCCAATGCCATATAGTTTTCCCGCTTTCGAACACCTGGCCGATGTGGGGCGGGCGCCCTCGCCCGCGGCCGGCGCCCCGCCGGCCTGCTCCCATACGCGAAAACTCTACTCTCCGCGCGGCCAGCGGGGCCGGGGGGCCCCGCGCAGGCCGGGGGGCCTGCCCCACAAAAGGGACTTCGACTCAGCTCGCCGTCGAAAACTATATGGCATTAGGCTGAAAGCCTGCTCGCATGTTGCCGCGGACTATCGAGACGATTGTAGGGCGGTTTGAGTTTCGTTTGGAGCGTCGCGCCGGTTGAGTTGGGGATGATATCGCGATATGGTCTCGTAAGGAGCCGTGGCATGACCGCAGCCGTCGTCAAGTGTTTTCGGTGGGTCATTCCCTCGCTCTTCTTCTCGCTATTCGCCCAGCCTGCTCCGGATTTCAAGGTAGATGTGAACCTCGTCCGCGTGCCTTGTATCGTCAGCGAGCCCAATGGTGCTCCGGTGAAGGGATTGCAAGCCGCAGATTTCTTTATACGCGACAACGGGGTCCGGCAGGAGGTGAAATACCTGTGGCAGGAATCCGATCTGCCGCTCACCGTAGTAATTGTTGCGGAGCTTCGGGGCGAGTTGCGCGACCTGAAGATTCATCAGCAGGTTGCAGCGCGGTTTCTGGAACATCTCATCTCTCCAAACGATCGAGCGGCGATAGTGACCGTGCTAATTCAACCGTGGCTCGTGACCGATCTGACGAATTCGCTTGACGAGTTGCGCGCTGGCGCTGAATTTCCCAATCGCCCAGGACGCATCCTCGGCAGGGCCTGCTCCGGTGTGCATCCTGGAACGTGGAGTTCGCGGGAAGCTCCCTGCGGCAATAATCCCATCTGGAACGCTGTCTTCTTTTCAGCCGAGCTGGGACTCCGCCGCCAGATTGGACGTAAGGCACTCCTGCTGCTCAGCGACGGCCTGGACACGGGAAGCGATTACAGCCTCGATGATGCGATTGCCGCTTGTCAGAGGGCGGATGCTCCGGTATATGCAGTCCGATACATCTCGAATACCTGGCATGAGCTCGCGGGTCCCGATTGGGTTATGCAGGGCAAGAGGGATCTGACCCGCATCGCTCGCCAAACCGGCGGGGCAGTATTCGAAGGCAAATGGGACACTATGCAGGACGTGTTCGAACGCATCGAATCCGACCTTCGCAACCAGTATGTTCTCGGATACACTCCCCCGCATTCAGGCAGGGACCGAAAGGAGCACAAGATCAAAATCGAGGTGACACGTCCAGGCCTGATCGTCCGCGCACAGGAACGTCGGTACGAGCAGTAGCGTCCAACAAACAGCCACCGTGCGGCGGCTACCGCAAAAACGAGGTAGAACTACGCATATTCATCGTTGTTATTTCGTGATTGCGGCGGGATTACTCGCCGCCGTCGCCCCTGCCATGGCAGAGAAAAAATGGCAGGGACAGGCGCCGCATGCCGCCGTGCTCGGCGAGGGCTTCGCCGGCGCGAGGGTGGTGGTGGCCTCGGTATCCGGCAGGTGCTCGCAGGAATTCAGAGCATTGCTGCAGCAGGACCTCGTCGCACACGGCGTAACCGTTGCGTCCGGCGGCTCAGCCGAACCAGCGACGCCGGGTCCGACGGACGTGATCTCCGTGGACATTGCGAAGTGCCAGGCTTTGCCCCGCGAACCGATTCTCGGATCGGGAATTCCGGCAGTGCATATTTCCCGCACCGAGGCCCACTTCCTCGCCTCGCTCCGCGTGGTGGACCTCGCCAGCGGCGGCGAACTGACGACGCTGACGCTGCGCGCCGATCCAGGGAAGCAAAACGAAAGCCAGACCAGCAGCCCGGAGTATCCGTCGCCGCCCGAGCTCGTGGACATGGCGACGCGGCAGGCGATCGAGCAGACGCGCCGCCTGTATGCTCCGTGGAAAGAGAACCAGGAGCTGGTCTTCATGGATGACAAGGACTGCAACCTCCGCGAGTCCTGGGATCTGCTGAAGAATGCCGATTACCGGGGCCTGCTGCGGACCGCGAAGGCGAATGCTGAATCGTGCCACGCGAGCCCCAAGACCGCCGCGTCGGCCTGGTACGACCTCGGGCTTGCGGACATGCTGGTGCAGAACTACACCGGGGCTCTGTCTGCATTCGACAAAGCGCAGAATCTTCACGACATTCGGCAGACGGCGGATCTCATAGACCAGTGCCGGCGCAACAAGGCGCTCGCCGAAGCCATCGCGCGCCAGGTGGTGTCCTGGACGAAGGAGGCTCAGGCGAACCAGAAGCTCGCGAAGGAAGCGCAAACCGGCATAGTTTTCGATAACGATCTTGTGGTGCGGCTGGTCCAGGGAAATGTCTCCGAGGACGAAATCATCAAAATGGTCGGAACTCAGCCAAACCGATTCGCGCTTGCGGCGGACGATATCGCGAAGGTGCGCGATGCCGGAGTGCCGGAATCGATCGTCAATGCGATGCTGGCGCGAAAGTGAGCTAAGCGCAATCGGGCGGTAAGTCGTCGATTGCGCAGCGGTAATGCAACGGAAAATGATTTTCCGTTCGCGAACTTCGATGTTGAGGCCAAAGGGTTTATGGAAGCTCCGCGGAAACTGAGTTTCCGTCCCTGGAGATTGGCCATTTGGGCGGCAGGCGAAAACGCCTGCTCCACAACTCAGCATCAGCAGCTTGCGGCCATTGTAGATCAGGCCTTCGGCGTGTCCGTTCCCTATTCCGCGTCGAGGTCCTTCGCCTCGTCCTTCGGCGAGTAATACGAGTGGTAATAGGTGTACTTGCTGTACAGCTCGCCGCGGCGCGCGCCGTTCACCACGATTCCCATCACGTTGTTCTCGCACAGAGACTGCATCGCGCGCGTGATGGAATCGATAGTCGTAGCGCCGATCCGCACCACCAGAATGGTGCCGTGACACAGCGTGGCCAGCAGATTCGCGTCGGCGGCGAACAGCAGCGGCGGCGTATCCAGAATCACCCAGTTGAACAGCTTCGGCAGGTCGTCGAGCATCTGCTTGACCTCCCGCAGGTTCAACAACTCCAGCGGATTGATCACCGCCTCGCCGGCCGGCATGATGTAAAGGTTCGTCCCCTGCACCTTGCGCATCGCCTCGTGCAGTTGGATGCGGCCCTGCAGATAATCGGTGATGCCCGGGGACCGTTCGGTCTGCATGAGGTTGTGGACGATGGGACGGCGGAAGTCGAAATCGCACAGCAACACGGGATTGTTCGCCAGTTGCGCCTGCGAGAGCGCCAGGTTCACCGCGGCAAACGATTTGCCTTCGGCCGGCGACGGACTCGTCACCACGACGGTGTGAATCGGCTGCAGGCTCTGCATGTGATTCAGCCGCGTGCGCAGCGTGCGAAACTCCTCCGTCGGCGCCTCATGCGGATGCGCGGCGTTGATCAGCAGCGCTTCGGGCGAAGGGCCGAACGGGATCTCCACCACCTTATCCAGGAGTCCCTCGAGAGGATTCGTGGGCGCGTAAACGGCTTGCGCGGCGGCCTGAACGGCAGCCGTGACGCGCCGCGGAGGAGGAGGCGCCTCGGCGGTCGCAGCGGCGGCGGCCGGCTGCTGCTCGGCCGGGGATACGGATGCCGCGATGTTCTGTTCCGCTTTTCTCAGTGCTTCATGAACTCTGCTCATCCGGTTCCTCTCAGACCTTCGTTGCGTAGTAGTACACCACCGAGCCCGACATGATGACAGCGCCGATCAGACACGCCGTGGACCATGCCAGCCAGGAAAGGCGCCGTCTGCGCCGCACCACCAGATCGTTCTCCAGCAGCGGAATGCTGCCGAGGACCGGCATTCTGGTATATGCCCGGACATCCTTCAGATTCTTCAGCGAACTGTTCTTCACTTCCCTCGCGCCGGCGAGCATCAGGCCCACAGCGAGCCCGATCGCCGCGGCCACCGCGATGATCACGGGCCGCTTCGGCTCAGTGGGAGTCTGGGGGAGGGAGGCCGGGTCGAGCAATTCGAGCGTTTCGGCCTGACCGCGATTCGCCAGCGCGGTAGATCTTCTGGAGATCTCGAGCTTGGTGTTCAAATCATCGTAGTTCTGGCGCGCCGCATTGCGGTCGCGGATCAGCTCGTCATACTCCTTTTCGCCAACCGGCACGCCTTCGATCCGCGCCTGCAGAACTCGCGCCGCCTCGGTGACCTGCGCGATTTCCTTCTTGCGCTCGGCCATTTCGAGGTCCTTCGCCGCAATCTCAGCCTGGGTTCGCTTCATCATGTCGTTGATGTCCATGAGGTCGCGGGTCATGGGAACGGCTCGCCTCACTGGCGCCGCCTCGGGCTGCTTCTCGGCCTCCTGCTTCACCAGCGCTTCCCGTTGTTTCCGGGCGCTGGCGAGCAGCGACAGGGTCCGTTGCACGTCCGGGTGCTCGTCCTTGTAGCGCTCCCTCAGCACAGACAACGCGTTCTCGAGCTGGGCGATCTGGCGGTCCTGCTCGAGGAGCTTCTCATTCTTCTGCGCCATGGAAAGGCCGTCGCCGCTGGCGGCCTGTACCAGCGAGTTGTACCGGCTCTTCAGCGTGCTCAACTGATTCTCGAGCAGCAGCTTGTCCTGGTTGATGCGCCCGATGGACTGATCCATGGTGGTCATCTGCAGCTGCATGCCGTTCAACTGCGCGAGATTCGACTGCATCTCGTCGGGAAGGCGCCCCATATTCTTCACGCGAAAATCGCTCAGGCGCTGCTCGCAGTCGTCCAGCTGCTTTTTGGCGTCCATGAATTGCTCACTCAGGAACTGCGTGGTGCTGTTGGACGCATTCGTGCGGTCTTTAATGTTCTCGCTGATGAACCTTGCGGTCAGATCTTCAGTGACCTTCTGCGCGGCGAGGCGGTTGTAGTATTTGAAGCTGATCTGGAACGCCGTAACCGACCCGTGCCCGTTGATCTCCTGGTTCTGCACTTCGCCGATGGAGACGTCTTTCTTCTGCATCTTTTCGACGACGTCGTCCAGCGGCATGTTGGCCCTCTCCTTCGGATACAGGTTCAACGTGTTGATCATCGTGGTGAGATTGCTGCGGCTGAGAATGGTCTGCGCCATGGCCATGATGTGACTGGTCATGTCCATGTTGAGGTTCGTCTGCACCAGCGATTCCGGCACCTGCGGAGGTACCACGCGGATGAGGGCCGTGGACACGTAGGTGTCCGGCCACAGAAATGCCACGACAAACCCCGCCACCAGACTGGCGAACGCGGGCCCGAGGATCCAGCTTTTGTGCCGCCGCATGACATCGATGTAATCCTCGATGTCCATGGGACGGCGCGCTACCGAAACCGACTCGACAGGCTGCATACTACTCCTCCGAAGCTCCTGAACTGCGCTTACGTTTATTCCGGCACGATGATGTGATCGCCGTTTTCGACGTAGATATTCTGATCCATCTTCTTGCCGTGACTGACCTCTTTGTAATTAAACTTCAGGGTCTTGTCGCCCCTTAGAATTCTTATTTTTTTCGTGTTGGAGAACTCGCGAAAGCCCCCGGCCTGGCTGAGCGCTTCCAGGATGGTTGTGGGCGTCACCAGCCGGTACTCGCCGGGACGGTTCACGCCTCCATCAATGTAATATTTCTTGCTGTTCACCTGCTGCAGCGAGACGAGCACGTCCGGCTTGTTGACGTACTTGTTGAGCGCCCCAGTGAGATTTTTGCCAAGCTGCTCGGGAGTGAGGCCGGATGCCTGGATCTCTCCGATGAGCGGCATCGAAATCTTTCCGTCGGGGCGCACAACTCTGGTTCCTGTGAAATCCGGTTCCCTCCAGACCGTCACCATCAAAATGTCTTCCGCGCCAATCACGTATTTATTCGGGTCGACAGCCGCTGGAATCGCGTCGGCGGCGGGGGGTGTCTTGTCAATTCGGGCAGGGTTGGCATTCGGGACGTCCGATTTTGGCAGATCCGCGGGGTTCTGGCCGAATATCGGGGCGGCCAGCGCAGCGGCAAGGAACAGGCTGCTCAACAAAGCAAAGACCGGGCTTCTCATCGACCTATATGACCTTCAGTTTCTTTACCGTAGACGCGCATCCGGACCTCCCATTTTACACTGTCCCGCCGATCGATCCCGGCATGTCCTTGCTCCGTTCCGAGCCGCGCGTCAGCCACATCGGCATCAGACCATGGCGGCGGCGGCGGTGGTCAGCCGGCCGCCGGTGGACGTGAATTCGTCGTACATGCGCCTGACTTCGCCGTCATCGAGCCCCTGGACCGCGTCAGTGACGAGTTCAACCAGCTTTCCCCGCTGCAGCAGCCCGAACGCCGCGAAGCGCACGCAGATCTCGGTGACCACGCCATAAACGACGTATCGCTGCGCCTGCAGGTAATCGAGCACGAAGGGCAGGTTCGGATTCGAGAACATGTCCAGAGTCTGCTTCTCCACCACGATCTGCTCGCACGCGTCCAGCGAAAAAACAAATCCGCGCCCGGAGGGCACCGTAACGCGCTGCCTGAGCAGGGTGGACGCGGGCTTCTGCTGACCGGTGGTGCCGGCGACGCAATGATGCGGCCATTTGGCGAACTCCGGGTCGTCTTCACGGTGGGCATCCATAGTGGAGATCACCGCCGAGCCATGCGCCGCCGCGTGCCGGTTCAGAGCCGCTATCGCAGGCAGAGCCTTCTCCGCGCCCGGCACGTACAGGGCGCCCGCCGGGAAAACGAAATCGATCTGGGTATCCACGTCGACGTAGACGGATTTCATGAATGGACCTTTGCCTCCTGAACCGCCCGTACGCGCTCGGCGAGAGCACGGGATTCGGAGCTGTACTCCACGCGGTATTGCTCTTCGCTTTCGAACAGGCTGCGGACGGCCATAGGCAGGCGCTTCAGATTACGCGCCGTGTTCTCCCGCGCCAGGTTTGGCGTGGGCAGCTCGGCAATGAGTCGTCCGCCCACCATGACCGGACGAATCAGAGCTTTCGGGCCGCCATCGCCACGGCCGCAGCCGAGGCACTCCCAGGAACACGCGATAATGTCATGATCGGCGAACCGGAATACCTGCTTGGCTCCGGGCATGGTGGTTTTTCCTTCGCTCCACTTGGCGGTGTAACGAGTAACGCCGTTCTCGGCCAGCTCCACGAGTTTATAGACGGAGCCGAGACTGGGGGAGTCGGACGAAGTGGCCAGATCGGTGCCCACACCAAACGCGTCGATTGGCGCGCCCGCGGCCATGTATTCCAGAATCCTGTACTCGTTCAGGTCGCTGGTGGCCATGATCTTTGCGTCGTGGAGCCCGGCCTCATCCAGAATCTGCCGGACTGCGCGGGCCAGTTCCACCAGGTTACCGCTGTCCAGCCGGACGCCCCACAGCGGCCTGCCCAGAGCGGCGGCGATTTTCGCGCCGGCGATGGTGTCGTACGTATCGATGAGCTGGATGGTGGATTCGCCGAGCAGCGATTGCAGCCGCTGGTACGCCTCGCGCTCGCTGGCGAACGAGAGAATCCACGAGTGCGCCGCCGTTCCATACACGGGAATGCCGAAACGGAACCCGGCCTCCGTGTTGCTGGTTCCGATGCACCCGCCGATATAAGCGGCGCGGGCAGCCAGCGTTCCGGCGCCCGGCGAATGCGCTCGCCGCGTTCCGAACTCCACCACTCCGCGCGCGCCTGCCACTTCCGCGATGCGGGCCGCTTTGGTGGCCACCAGCGATTGAAATCCGATGGTCGCCAGCAGATACGTCTCGGCAATCTGCGCTTCAATCAGCGGCGCCCGCACCGTGAGGATCGGCTCGTCGGCGAATACCGGGGTGCCCTCTTCCATGGCGAACAGGTCACCCGTGAAGCGAAGCTGCAGCAGATACTCGAAGAACTCGGGCGAGACTCGAGCGAACTGCGGAAGCGCGCGCAGATAGTCCACCTGCTCGTGCGTGAAGCGCAGGTTCTCGAGATACTCGACGGCCTGCGCGAGCCCGGCGGCGACAATATAGTTGCGCTGCCGCGGCAGACGGCGGAAGAAAAGCTCGAAGCAGCCGATGTCCGCCGCCTTGCCGGTCTCGAAGAAGCCGGCAGCCATCGTCAATTCATAAAGATCAGTCAGGAGACCGTTCATGGGCCATCACGCATCTTAGCAGCCGCGGCGCAGGCCGAAGGCCTACTCTACTGCACTGCAAGCTGTAGTGGAGCAGGCGTTTTCGCCTGCATCGGGTTTTTGTCCAGCGGAACCAACCCGCGCAGGTCGGTTCCGCTGACTGTGGCGATCCAGGCCTTCCGTCCCGGGTAGCAGCGGCGCAGGACTGCGTCCTTGTCCGCTCCCATGTCGCGCGCCCAGATTACCGGGGACCGGTCGATATCGGCGGCGTTGTATACCCACTCGGCGCCCGGCTCGTTGTCCGCAGCATACGCGACGAAGACGAGGTGCTCGGGACCTTGCCGCAGCAGCGAGCCGGAGAGCGCAGCCCGGCTCTTGCCGGGGCTCGGATACTTTGTCGCGATGGTGTAGTCGAGTTGCAGCGTGAGGCGCACCATGGCGATCAGCAGTATCGCCGGAAACGCCCATATCAGCGGCCGCCGGCGCCCCATGGTCAGCAGCCGCTGGACGCCCAGCCCCTCGATCACGAAGAAGGGCGCGAACGCGGGGCTGAAATAGTGCGGCAGACTACCGGCGTTCACGAAAACGGCGGCGGCCACCGCGACAATCGGGACGAACAGCATCCAGTGCCGTAACACTGGCGGAGTCGCGGCCGTCTTCGGCGCGCCGGTCCGGCGCCGCCGGAAGATGATGAGAGTCCCAAGCGCGAGGAACAACACCGCCGGACCGGGCGCCAGAACGATCGCGGCTGCCAGAAACTGCAGGCCCTTCTCGCGCAGGGGATTCCGGCGCACCTGCAGATAGAACGCCCGCTGCTCGTCCACCCAGAATTTCCGAAGCGTTTCGTGACGGTAGGTCTTCACCGGAGTCGGGGGCACGAACCAGAACTGCGGCGAAGAGCCGTACTCATCCCGATTCACCGAGTAGGCGAGCCTGAAGGCGCTGCCTGTCGTCGCGCGATTGTACAGGAGCATCCACGCGCCGCCGAGCGCAAGAACCAGACAAAGCGTCCCCAGTACGGCGGGCTGCAGCAGCCGTTTCGCCGAGCCGGGACGCCGTCGCAGTCCGAGAGCCAGCGCGGCAAAGCTCCCCAGCGCGAGCGCGCAGCCCTCGAACGGGCGGCTGTTTGCGAGGACCAGCAGTCCCGCCGCCAGCGCGAACGCCGTGCCGGCCGATGGCCGTCGCCACAGCCGCGGAATCGCCCCGACCACCAGGCACCCACCGCAGGCCGCGATCGCTGCGCCCCAGTAGCCATTCATCCAGTACGAGTCGAAAAAGCTGATGACCGCAATCGCCCCCGTGATCACGGCCGCACGCGGCGGCAACCATCCGTAGAGACACCACGCCAGCGCGCCGAACATGGCCAGCATGCCGAGCACGGCCCCATACCAGGGATGGCCGAACAAAACCTGGCCGAGCGCGAGCGCGAGGCCCTGCGCGGGCGGATATTTCGAGACGTACCGCGGCGTCATGTTCACGTGGAACGTCTCGAAGAACTCCCAGTGCGCGGGCGTCGGGTTCGCCAGCCGCCCCGACGCGAATGTGTCGGCGGCCAGCAGGTACGAAAACTCGTCGTGAGCAATGGGGTACGGTATCCCACGTCCGAATTCGCAGAATCGCAGCGCCAGCGCGAGAGCCGGAATGAGCAGGTACCAAAGCCAGCGGCGCCGGGGACTCAGGACGCCCCGCAACTGCCCGATGCTGCCCGCCTGCGGAGCGGCAATCGATCCGGCGCTCATTCCGCGACGCCGGCCGGCACTGGCGCGATGGCATTCTCCAGAGCGTTGGCGAGGTTCTGCACGCCCGAGGCGGATGCTACATCCAGCGTGAATCCAGCCGCGCGGGCATCGTTATAGAACATCTTCACCGTTTCCAGCGAGTATTCGTCCAGGCTCTTCCCAACCAGATCGAGCTTCTTCAGCAGATCGGGCGTGGCGGTGATGATGTGACACCCGGTGGCCTCGGCCTGCATGACATTCAGCAACTCGCGCGGACTCGCCCAGATGAGCTCGAGGTGCGGGAATGCCTTCAGGTGTTCCACCGCCGCGGTCATCACGGGAACCGGATCGCGCCCGGTGTCGGCGATGCGGCCGGCGAAAACCGAGACGAACGACGGTTCCGCTTCGGCCAGCGCTTCGCTCACCCGCTCCACCTGCGCCAGAGTCATCAACGCGGTGACGTTCAGACGTACGCGTTCGGCAGCGAGAAACCGCAGAACCGGCGCGGTGCTCTCGCCGCGCGTGTTCGTGACCGGCACCTTCACGTTCACGTTATCACCCCAGGTGGCGATCGCCAGCGCCTGCCGCGCCATCTCTTCCAGCTCATCTGAAAACACTTCGAACGAGATAGGGCGATCGGGAATGCGCGCCACCACCTCGCGGGCGAATGCCTCGTAATCGCGGATGCCGGCTTTGCGCATCAGCGTCGGGTTGGTGGTGAAGCCCTCGATCCGCGGATCCGCGGCCAGCTTCAGCATGGAATCGAGATCCGCGCCATCGGCAAAGAGCTTCAGGCGCCTGGCGCTCACAGGTTTCACGTTCTCCCCCCTCTTCCTTCCCGCGTTCAGAATCCAGCCAGCCGCCGCGTGCAGGCTCGACGTCACGCAGTCCGGCGTATGCATGCGCGGCTCGCTGTATCCGTAGTCAATGAAAACGGTGCGGCACCCGGCGCGCCGTCCGGCCTCGATGTCGCGCCAGCGGTCGCCCACCATGAAGCTGTTTCGCACGTCGATATGCCACCGCGCCGCCGATCTGGTGAGCAACCCCGGCGCCGGTTTGCGGCAATCGCAGCCGTTCGCATCGTCGTGCGGGCACACCTCGGCATCGTGCAGGCCAAGCTGGTCCATGACGAAGCGGTTCATCGCGCCAACGCCGGCAATGGACTGTTTACCGCGCGCGACGTCGGGCTGATTGGTCACCATGATGAGCAGGTATCCCGCCTCGCGCAAAGCCGCGCAGGCCTCGCGAGCGCCCGGCAGCAGTTCCAGTTCATCCAGGCCGGCGGGCGGATACGGTTTTCCGTTGCGAACGACGGCGCGATTCAGCACGCCGTCGCGGTCGAGGAATACGGCTTTCGTGGCGCCCGTCATGTCAATGCCACTTCGAGGTCCGCAATCAGCGCGAACAGAGAATCCCGAAGCGCCTCTCGCGTCGGCCGGCTGTGCTCCCACCCGAGGGACCGAATGCGCGCGGTATCCAGACGCACCACGGGCACGTCGCCCTTCCACCCGCGATCGCCGCCGCTGTACAGGTAGCGTACGGATTCGGGATGGAGCCCCACGGACGCGATGGCCAGCCTTGCGATCTCGCTTACCGTGATGTAGTCGCCGGTGGCCACGTTGTAGACCTCGAACCGGTCGGTGGTCTTCTGGTGCGCCAGCAGAACGGCCTCGACAACATCGCGGACCCATACGTACGACTTGCTCTGGCTGCCGTCGCCCAGAATGTGCAGCCTGCGCGGATGGGCGATCAACTGCCGTACAAAGTCGAAGCCCACGCCGTGCGTTTGCCGCGGCCCCACAACATTGCCGAAGCGAAACGCGCAGCCCGTAAGGTCGAACATATGACAGTACGAACAGATCAGCGCTTCGCCGGCTAGTTTGCTCGCGCCATAGGTGGAGACGGGCCGCAGCGGTCCATGATCCTCACTGGCTTCGAGGGTCCCCAGATCGCCGTACACGCCGCTGCCCGAGGCATAGAGGATGCGCCGGGCGCCGGTGACGCGCATGGCTTCCACTACCTGCCGCGTGAGCAGCGTGCCATCGCGGAAATCGACGTCGGGATCGGTCACCGCCTTCGCGATATCCGGATTGGACGCCAGGTGAATCACAGCGTCGTGACCGGCCATGGCTTCGTGCAGGCGGTCGGTATCCTTCACATCGCCGCGCACCACTCGCAAACGCCGATCGGAGACGTGCTGTGCGTAATGCCACTCCTGTCCGGAGGAGAAATTGTCGTAAAGTGTGACCGCGAGCGTGGATTCGTCTTCGAGCAGGCGGTCTGTGAAATGGCTGCCGATAAACCCGGCGCCCCCTACGATGAACCACCGCGCGGGCGTCATTGCAGCGACTCCCAGCGGGTGGCGTTTTTCTGCAGCGCGGGATGGCTCACCAGCAGATGCCAGATCACCGCGCACATTCCTTCGGTGTGCGGAGTGATGCGGTCCGCGCTCACCACCGGCACGACGGCGCAGGCATCGGCGATGGTGCGGGTGAATCCACCGTCGCGCCCCACGATGCCGTAGATCCGCGCTCGGACGGCCCGGGCCGTTTCCAGCGCGCGGACCAGATTCACCGAGACCTGCTTCTCGCGATTCCCTCCGCCCACGGAGAACACCAGCACGGCGTCCTCGGCCCGCAGGCGAGAGGCGCGCAGCCAGGCCGCGTAGCAATCGTCCCAGCCGTCATCGTTGATGCGCGCGGTCAGCTCGCTCACGTTATCGGTGGGGGCGTACGCTTCGAAGCCGCAGAGTTTCCGGAAGTCGTTTACAGCATGGCCGGCGTGGCCTGCCGAGCCGCCCACGCCGAGAATGAACAGGCGGCCGCCACGGTCTCGAACTTCGGCCAGCCCGCGCGCCATCTTTTCCACTGGACTAACGTCGAGCGCGCTCAGAATCTGCTGCGCTTCGCCGAGAAACACACTGGTGAACGTGGACATATCCTGTGGAACAATCGGCACGAATCAGCGGAGGCAGTAGGTAAGTGGAATGCCCTGGATTTGCCTGTAAGAGCGGGGCTTTGTCCTGGGGACTCAGTAAGGAATACCGTAATCCTCACCGCCGGGCCGCCGGTTCGTCTTTCCCGGCAATGCGCTACACTGCAGTACATGAAGACCGAAGTGTACAGTTGGCGAGTGTCTACAGAGCTCAAGACAGGTCTGGAAAGGGAAGCGCGCAGGAAGAACATTTCGCTCTCCGCCGTTCTGGACCGCGCCGCCGAGGAGTGGCTCAGGAACAGCGCGGCCGATAACAGCGGTGACGAGGAGCAGAAGCGCCTGCAAAATGCCGCGGCGGCGTGCCTTGGATCGATCTCGGCTGTTGATATGGCGAGGTCCGATAACGTACGCTCGGCAGTAAGGAAACGCCTCGGGCGCCGTCGTGTACGGTAATGGCCTGATCGATACCGGCGCGATTCTTGCGTTGCTGAACAGTAAAGACCCGTGGCATCACGTCTGCGTGGAGGCGTTTCAGCAGCTTCGGCTTCCGCTGTTGACGTCTGAGGCTGTCCTCACGGAACTGTTTCACCTGGCAGGCGACAATCGCAGCCGAACAGAGGCCGCGTGGAAGTTCGTCCGATCGGGCGCGCTGGCGCTGGCAACCATCGAGCACGCGGAACTCCCGGCAATTCACGCTCTGATGTCCCGCTACTGGGACCGTCCAATGGACTTCGCCGACGCGACACTGGTCCACCTTGCAAAACGAGAGTCACTGGTGACAATACTTACCGTGGACCTCGCGGATTTCGAAACGTATCGCATCGAAGGTCGACGCCGGTTCCGCGTGCTTCCGGTGGCCAGACCCTGATTCCCCGAACATTGCCGGCAGGCTACAATGTCTTTCGTGCCGCATCCGCTCATCTACAGCGCGCCACACCGGTTGTGGCCGCTGCTGGGGGATGAGCTGTTCCGAAGGCTGTGCCGCTCTCGGGATTACCTGGCTGCTGGGTTCGATCAGCCGCTCCGCCTGGCCGATGCCGCGCGCGAAGCCTGCCTGTCTTCGTATCATTATCACCGCCTGTTCACACAGACCTTCGGCGAGACGCCGCACCAGTTCCTCACCCGGCTGCGCATCGACGAGGCGAAGCGGCTGCTGGCATGCCGGCAGGCCCCGGTGACCACGGTCTGTTTCGCCGTCGGCTATGAGAGCCTCGGGTCGTTCAGCTCGCGGTTTCGAAGACTGGTAGGCCACTCGCCCGCCGAATACCAGCGGGCCATCCGCCGGTCGTTCGCCGTTCCGGGTCTCGCGCAGTACCGCCGGATTCCGGCATGCTTTCTCGAGTATTTCGGCGTTCGCCCCTTCTGACGCGCCCTGCCGTGAATAGCAAGATCGGAGAAGCGCTCCGGCGCGCGCCGTGGCACTCTGGATCGGGAGGGATCGATGATTCAGCGTCTTTCGCATGTTTCCGTCTGGGTGCTCGACCAGGACGAGGCTTACGATTTCTATGTCAATAAGCTGGGGTTCGAGGTCCGGACCGACGCGAAAATGGATAACGGCTTTCGCTGGCTGACCGTGTCGCCAAAAGGACAGCCCGGCATGGAGATCGTTCTGATGTCCACGGCGCCCAGTCCGATGATGGACCAGGAGACCTCGGACGCGATTCGCACGCTGGTGCGCAGGGGTAAGCTGGGCGCCGGCGTATTCGACACGGCCGATTGCCGCCAGACTTACGAAGAATTAAAGGCCAAAGGCGTGGAATTCAGCCAGCCTCCGACCGAACGTTTCTACGGAATTGAGGCGGTTATGAAGGATAATTCCGGCAATTGGTTCAGCTTGACCCAGCCGAAAGAAGCCTATGAAGCCGGCGCCTGACGGTCGGCACGTAAAGCTGCGGGCGTGGTGGTCGCATCGGCAGGCGCTCGACGGCAGGCTGGCGGGCGCCTCTCCTTCGGTGATCCTGCGCGAAACCGGCTGGGCGCGCTCGGTGGGCGGCGTGTCCCCGTATCTCACTCTGTTCGCCCGCGCGGGCGCGTCGCGCGAGGAGGCTGATGCAACAGTTCGTGGGCTCGAGATACACGAGATCCCCGCCGCGCGCGGCTGCACCTACGTCGTCCCTGCCTGCGATTTTGCGGTCGCCCTCAAAGCCGCGCAGAATATGGGGGACGGCGACATGGCGGTCGCCCGCAAGCTGGGCGTCACCGACAAAGAGATCGACAAGCTCTGCGCCGCCGTTCTCAAATCGCTGAAAGACGGGCCGCTGGAGCCGGGTGCCATTCGTGCGGCGACGGGGGCCGCGTCGCGCGGTCTCGGCGAGGAAGGGAAGAAGAAGGGTGTCACCACTACGCTGCCGCTGGCCCTGGGCAGGCTGCAGGTGGAGGGCGAAATCCGCCGCGTACCCACCAATGGCCGGCTCGATCAGCAGCGCTACGCTTACACGTTGTGGCGCCCGAATCCTCTGGACGGCGTTCGACTCTCGCCTGCCGAAGTGAATGTCGAGCTGGCGCGCCGCTATTTCACGTGGACCGGTCCGGCCACGCTGAAGGAGTTCCAGTGGTTCTCGGCGCTGAGCGTCGCGGCGTGCAAGGCAGCGTTCGAGCCACTCGGGCTCGTGCCTGTCGAAGGCGATCGCCAGTTATTGCCAGAGCATAGCCACGAATTCGAAGCGTTCGCCGCTCCAGAGAAGGCCCAATATGTTCTGGTGGGCAGTATCGACGGAATCAGCCTGTTGCGCCGCGACCTGATCAGCCTGCTGGATCCAGCGGATCTGGAACGGCAGGTACATGCCGATAAGGGGCTGAAGCCGCTGTCGGGCATCGCCGATCTGCCCAGCCATGGCATTCTCGACCGTGGCCGGCTGGTTGGTTTGTGGGAGTATGATACGGCGACGGAGTCGATCGCGTGGACGGCGTTCATTTCGAAGAATCGCGAGATGGAGACGGCGGTGAAACGCACGGAGGAGTTCGTGCGAGCGCAGCTCGGCGATGCGCGTTCCTTCAGTCTCGACAGCCCTAAGAGCCGCGCGCCGCGGATTGCAGCGCTGCGAGCCTGATGTACGGCCTTTGTGGGGCGGGCGCCTCGCCTGCGGCCGACGCCTCGTCGGCCTGCACTGTTGGCCGTACCAGGCGGGCGGGGCGCCCTCCGCAGGCGGGCGCCTGCCCCACTCGACCAAACGCTACAATTTTCTTCTCCAGCCGTGTCGATTCCCGCCGCCTTCGCTCGTTAACCAGTTGCAGGACGGACCTGCAAAGGAGAACCTCATGAAGAGATTTCTGATAACAAACATGCTGCTGGCAGGCGCTGTGGCCTGGGGCGGCAACGTCGACGCTCCGGCCGCATTCAATCGCCTCAAGGGACTGGTGGGCCAGTGGCAAGCCGATACCGATATGGGCAAAGCCACGCTCAGCTACGAACTGATTGCGGGCGGCTCCGCTCTGGTGGAACGTGACGCGATCGGCAACATGCCTGTCATGCTGACCGTGTACGCCGTCGACGGCGGGCGGTTGTTGCTCACCCATTACTGCATGGCCGGCAATCAGCCCAGAATGCAGGCGCAGACGTTCAGCCCCGACACCGGCGAGTTGCAGTTTCGATTTCTGGACGCCACCAACCTGACCAGCCCGGACGCCGGCCACATGCACAATGCCACATTCCGCTTCGTCGATTCCGACCACCTTGCGGCAGTTTGGGAATTCTATGAGGGCGGACATCTGAAGCACACGGAAGCAGCCAACTACACGCGGGTACGATAAGGAGAACAACGATGCCACAATTCATGCTGTTGCTCTACCAAAACATGCAGGCGCCGCCCCAGCCGCCCAGCCCGGAGGAGATGCAGAAGATGCTCGAAAAGTACATGGGCTGGCGAAACATGCCGTTCACCGTCGATGGACACCGGCTGACCGACGACCCGGGGCGCGTTGTCCGCTCCGACGGGGGCAAGCCGCGGGCCACCGATGGTCCGTACAGCGAGACGAAGGAGATCCTCGGCGGCTATTACACGATCAATGCCGAGAGTTACGACAAAGCTGTCGAGCTGGCGAAGGGTCATCCACATATCGAGTACGGCGGAACCATCGAAGTCCGCCAGGTCTACGGCACTTGATCGAAACGGGCCAGAGTACGGTACTGCTGGAGCACCTGTTCCGGCGCCAGTCGGGCCGCATGGTGGCGCACCTTACGCGCCTCCTCGGCCCGGCCCATCTGGACATTGCGGAAGAGACGGTGCAGGACGCAATGGTGCGGGCGCTCGAAACGTGGCCCTGGCAGGGCGTCCCACCGAACCCCGAGGCATGGCTCTTCCGCGTCGCCCACAACAGCGCCATCGACGCCATTCGCAGGAGACGAATGGCCGCCGGGAAGACCGATGCGCTGGTGGCCGAGGTGTCGCGCTCGGCCGGGCGCGAACCGGGAGATCCTCACTTCGAGGAACAGCTTCGGGACGACGAGCTGTGCATGATCTTCATGTGCTGCCACCCGGATCTTCCGCGGGAGTCGCGCATTGCCCTCAGCCTGAAGATGGTGGCCGGGTTCGGAGTGCGCGAGATTGCTCGCGCGTTCCTGGCGGAGGACGCCGCAATCGCGCAGCGGCTGGTCAGGGCGAAAGCGCAGATTCGCGGCGAGGGAATACCGCTTGCAATGCCCGCGCCATCCGCACTACCCGAGCGCCTGGACGCGGTGCTCGAAGTGATCTATCTCATCTTCAATGAAGGGTACGGAGCTCACGAAGGAGAGGATCTCATCCGCGGCGAACTTTGCTTCGAGGCGTTACGTCTCTGCGGGATGGTTGCCGATTCGTCCATCTCGGCCCCGCGGGTGCACGCGCTCATGGCCATGATGGCGCTCGAAGCGGCGCGGCTGCCTGCGCGGGTGGATGAGGCCGGCGACCTGGTCCTGCTGGAATCGCAGGACCAAGGCCGCTGGGACCAGAGCCTCATCGCGCTCGGCTTCCAGCATTTCGAGCGGTCGATGGAGGGCGACAGCGTCTCCGAGTATCACGTGCAGGCGGCCATAGCGGCTACGCATGCGCGCGCAGCCGCCGGCCAGGCTCTCGAGTGGCGGCTGATTCTCTCGCTCTATGACGATCTGGCGGCGATGACCGGGTCTCCCGTGGTGCAGTTGAACCGGGCAGTGGCGTTGGAACGGGTCCATGGTCCGCTGGCAGCTCTCGAAGTGATCGAACCGCTGGCCAAGGATCCGAAACTACGGCGATATCACCTGCTGCTGGCCCTGCGCGGGCATCTGCTGCTGGAACTGGGGCGGCGGAGCGAGGCGGAAGTCTGTTTCCGCGAGGCGCTGGAGTGCCGTTGTTCCGATCCGGAGCGCCGCTTCCTCGAGCGCAAGCTGGCCGAGTCCGCAGCCCGGGCAGCGGGCAAATAACGGGCCGCGCGGCCCTCAACATTCCGCGGATTTCCGCCGATAAATACGGTGTGGAAGACTGCACCAGAGAACAACAAGGCAACGGGACTGTTGTGACCCTCGCCCTCCGGGCCGCGGCAGTGGGGCTGCTCGTGAACAGCCTTTTGTGCCTGGCGTTCCCGATCCTCACGGATCCGGAGAACTGGCTGCCCAACATAACCTTCGGCGTCGTCGGCGTGCATGTGATGGGTCGCCTGTTTTCGGCATTTGTGGAGCGCTCCCGCACCATCTCGGCCAATACTCTGGGCGCAGCGGTGGCGCTGTTGGCGCCCGTGGCATGGCTGTCCAGCCTGCGCTGATTTCGGGGCACGCAGGCGAAACCGCCTGCGCCACCATGGCTGCTGAACAGCTTTGGCAGGCGAGGTCCGGCAGGCGTTTCCGCCTGCCGGACTTTTCTAATTCATCCCCTCGCGACAGCCGATAAGAAAAGCAGGGTGACCTTGTCCGTTCGCCAACCGGCCATATGCTTCGTCGCGTTCGTCGCGCTGCTTGCCGCCGCGTGCCGGATACCTTTCTCTCGCGGGTTGCCGACCCTGACCACTATCCAGCAAATCCGGGATCTTTCACCGGCTGAAGCTGACCGCCGCTATCCGGTTCGGCTGAAGGCTGTCACCACATATCACGACCCGGCGCTGAAGATCCTGATGATGCAGGACGCAACCGGCGGCATCAAAGTATCTCTGCTCAATCAGCGTATGGATTACGACCTCGGCGACGTGCTTACCGTGCAGGGCATCACCGCCCGCGGCGAGCCGTATCCGATCGTGCAAAATGCCGTGGTCCAGAGAGTCGGCCAAAAGCCGATGCCTGTTCCTGTAAGGCTGACGCCGGCGGAGATGGACGCTCCCGAGCATCAGGATCAGTACGCCGAAACCCGAGGCATTATCAGCACCTGGGCCGAGCGCCAGGACGGAAGAATAGGTCTGCGCGTGTCCTCCGGAGGCGTGATGTTCGATGCTATCGTCCTGCATCGTGACGCTCTCGATGTAAAACAGCTGATATCGGCTCAGGCCAAGATTCGGGGAGTGGTCCGTGCGCTCTCCGGGGTGAGCGGTCGGGTGCTGGCCCGGCAGATGTTCGTGGGAGGAATGCGGGACGTACAACTGGAGACATCCTCAGTTCCGCCTGTCCGCACTCCGGCTTCAGCGGCCCCCGCGGCTTTGGTCGCTACCGCGGAGCAGTTGCACGCACTCGTTGAGGCGGACTGGAAAAAGTCGATTCACGTTCGATTGCACGGAGTGATTACCTTTTACGACCCCAACTGGCATCAGCTCTTCTTTCAGGACGCGACCGGTGGAGTGTTCATTCATTGCCCCGGATTTTCTCAGGTGAGCACGAACGATCTGGTGGAAGTATCCGGGACGGCCGAATGCGGCGGGTTCGCTCCGATGGTGGGCAGCGCGAGCATCCATGTTCTCGGCAAGGCGGCCCCGCCCGCACCCACGCGGCTCTCGATGGAGGACCTGTTTTCCGGACGCTACGACAGCCGTCGCGTGCAGGTGACGGGAGTGGTGCAGGCGATTACTCGGCAATACGGCCATGTATACCTGGATGTCGCGGCGGGACTCTATCGCTATCGCTATCGCATTCACCTGCCGTGGCCGGAAACACAGGCGATGCCGATGCAACTGGTGGACGCGTCGGTGCGCGTCCGCGGCGTAGCTGGAACAATCGCCAACGAACGGCAGCAACTGACCGGCATCAGGGTTTTCGTACCGGCGTTGCAGGACATTCAGGTACTGGAAGCCGGCCGGGGCGCTCAGGGGATAGCCGTGCGGCCCATCAATACGCTGCTTCGCTTCTCCGTCCGGGACGACTGGCAGCGGCGCGTGCGCGTGCAGGGCACGGTGGAGTATCAGCGCCTGCGTCTCGTGAAGTGTACATCGCGGACGCCACCGGTGGGGTTCTTGTAGAGAGCGATCAGGATGACGTGCTCGGTCCCGGAGATCGGATCGATGTACTGGGCTTCGCCGCTCCGGGCGCGGAGACTCCGGCCCTGAAGGATGCCACGTTCGTGCGGATTGGACACGAACGGCCGCCCGCCGCTGTGTCCGTGGATGCTCAGGAGGCGCTCGGAGGCGATCACGATGGCCGGCTCATCACGCTCGAAGGCTTCCTGCTCAGCAGGGTGGTGAAACCGACGGAGCAGATTCTGACGCTGCAGGCGGGGGATGTTCTCTTCAACGCGATTTTCGAGTACAGCGGAACCGGCGATCCGCTGACCGGTCTGCGTACCGATGCGTTGCTGCGGGTCACCGGCGTCTGCCGGGTGCAGCGTTCGCGGGATGGCGTGCCTGCGACGTTCGAAACGTTGTTGCGCACGCCCGAGGATATCGAGGTGGTGCGGAATGCATCCTGGTGGACGCGCGAGAGGACCATGGCGGCGGCCGGCTGGATGGGCGGCGCCATTCTCTTCTCGGCAACCTGGATCTGGGTGCTCCAACTGCGGGTGCGCAGACAGACCGATATTATCCGGCGCAAGCTGGAGGCGGAAGCAGCGCTCAAGGAGGCGGCGGAAGCAGCGAACAGAGCCAAGAGCGAATTCCTCGCGAACATGAGTCACGAGATTCGCACGCCCATGAACAGCATTATCGGGATGCAGGAGCTATTGAAGGATACGCCACTCAATACCGAGCAGCAGGAGTATGTCGATTCGGCGCAATCTTCCGCGGAATCGCTGCTGACGCTGCTGGATGCGGTTCTGGATCTTTCCAGAATCGAGGCTGGGCGGATGGAGCCTGAGCGCGTTGAGTTTAACATCGCCGAGGTGCTGGAAGAGGCGCGGCGCACAATGGCTGCGCGGCTGCTACAGAAGGGACTGGAGTTCGTTTGCACTGTCGCCGCTGGCGTGCCGCCCAGAGTGGCCGGAGATCGGGGCAGATTGCGGCAGGTTTTGTTGAACCTGATTGGCAATGCGGTGAAGTTCACCCACGAAGGGGGAATCGAGCTGCGCGTGGAACGTGAGTCCGCGAGCGCCTCCGAAGTAGTTCTTCGGTTCTCGGTGATCGACACCGGCATCGGCGTAGCGCCGGAGGTGCGGAACACTATCTTTCAGCCGTTCCTGCAGGCCGATAACTCCATCACCAGGAAGTACGGCGGCTCCGGCCTCGGTCTGGCCATTTCCAGCCGGTTGGTCGAGATGATGGGCGGCCGTATTGACGTGGCCAGCGCCGAGGGGCGCGGAAGCAGGTTCACGTTTACAGGGAGATTTGAAAGCGTCGCGCCGGCGGTTTTGCCGTCCGCGGATCTGGAAAAGCAGGATGGCGCTGCCGTTTGCCCCACCGGCGCGCCGGCGGGACGCATTCTGCTGGCCGAAGACAATAAAGTGAATCAGACGCTTGCGCTGCGCGCGCTCGGCAAGGCCGGCTACGAAGTGCTGGTGGTCGAAAACGGCCGCGCGGCTGTCGAGGCCTCAGCGCGCGAACAGTTCCTCGTGATTCTCATGGATGTACAGATGCCTGAGATGGACGGTCTGGAGGCTGCCCGGGCCATCCGCGAGCGCGAAAAGCTTACCGGTGGCCGGGCGCGCATCATCGCTATGACCGCTTGCGCTATGAAGGGCGACCGCGAACGCTGTCTTGCGGCCGGCACGGACGGGTACTTCAGCAAGCCTCTTCAGATGAAAGAGCTCCTGGCCCGGCTGACCGCCGAGCCAGCCGTCAGCGCCGTCTGCCCGCAGAACCCGGATTGACGTGGCGCAGTAACACTTGCGGTACACTGGGGCATTCCAACCGCGCCGACCGGAATTCCCCCGGCGCAAGCCATACGCATGCAGGCCACATTGCAACACCAGCGCGCCGAAGTCCATCGCCTGCGGTGGAGCGGCGACTACCTTTTTCTTCTCCAGAGCCTTGTTCTGAAGGATTTCAAAGTCCGTTACCGCAACATGTCGCTCGGCATGTTCTGGTCGCTTCTGAATCCCCTGGTGATGATGGGAGTTCTCTGGTTCGTTTTCACGAAGATATTCCCCAACACCCGGATCCCGCACTTCGCTGCTTTTGCACTCTGCGGCCTGGTGCCGTTCAACTTCTTTACGCTTGCCTGGAGCTCGGCAACTACCTCCCTTCTGGATAATGCGAATCTGGTCAAACGCGTCACCGTACCGCGCGAGGTGATCCCCATATCCGTTGTGCTGGCCAACTGCGTCCATCTGGTCATTCAGATTGCGCTCCTGGTCACGATTACGCTTGCCTCCGGCCTGGCTCCCAGCATCCACTGGTTCTGGCTGCCGTACGTGTGGGCGTGCGAGATCGTTTTTGTATGCGGGCTCGGGCTGATTTTCTCTGCGCTGAACGTGTATGTGCGCGACACGCGCTACGTCGTGGAATCGTGCAACACGGTGCTGTTCTGGCTGGTGCCCATCATCTATCCGTTCTCGATGATTCCCATGAAGTTCCGCGATTTGTACCAGTTGAATCCGATCGCCGCGCTGGTGTTCTCTGTCCGTAACATCCTGCTTGAGGGCGTAAGGCCGGCCAATTCTCTGTTGTTGAAATTGTCGCTGAGTTCGCTGGCCATGTTCCTCATCGGCCTGCTGGTGTTCCGGGCGCTGCGGAAAGGATTGTACGACCACCTGTGATGGACCAGTTGCCGGCTATCGAACTGCGGAACGTAACCAAGACCTTCGCGCGGCGTAAGTCGCGCGCGCTGCTGCGACACCACGTTTCGAACTGGTTCCGCTCGGGCCACGGCGCCCGCTTCACGGCCCTTCGCAATGTCAGTTTCCGGCTCGATCCGGGCGAGAGCGTGGCTATCGTGGGCGCGAATGGAGCGGGCAAAAGCACCTTGCTCAGCCTGGTGGCCGGCCTCAGCTCGCCCGATAGCGGTGAGATTACCGTGCGCGGGCGGATCGGCGCTCTGCTCGAGCTCGGCTCGGGATTCCATCCTGATCTGACCGGGGCCGAGAACATCGAGGTGAACGCGGCGCTGCTCGGTTTCTCGCGTGCGCGCGCGAGGGAACTCTTTCCGAAGATCGTCGAGTTCTCGGAGATCGGGCAGTTCATCGACGAGCCGCTCAGAACGTATTCGAGCGGCATGGTCGTTCGCCTGGCGTTTTCCGTGGTCGTCAATATGGACCCGGACATCCTCATCACCGACGAGGTTCTTGCCGTTGGCGATCACGCGTTCCAGAAGAAGTGCTTCGAAAAAATCCGCGAGTTCCACCGGGCCGGCAAGACCCTGCTTTTCGTGTCCCACGCCGCGGCCATGCTGCATGAAGTGTGCAGCCGCGCGATCTGGCTGGATGGCGGCGATCTGATGATGGACGGTCCGCTCGATGATGTTCTGCCGGCATATCACGGACGCGCTGCTCACGCGCAGATGTAGTTGTCGGGCAGGCTCTCAGGCTGCGGAGCCGCAACAAACCGCTCCCTCACGGTCGCGGCTCGCCAGCGTTTCCGAGCCGCGACCGCGAGGGAGCGGTTGCATGGCGCTGGTAATCCTTTCTAACGTCGCGACTGGAAGAACTCCTGCAGCAAAGCCGTACACTCGGCCGCCAGAACGCCTTCCACCACTTCCACGCGATGGTTGAGCAATTCGGAATCGGCTATGCGGAACTTACTGCGGACCCCGCCGAAGCGGAGATCTCGCGCGCCGAACACCAGACGTTTCACGCGCCCATTCACCAAAGCCCCCGCGCACATCGGACACGGCTCGAGGGTGACATAGAGCGTCACCCCCTCCAGCCGGTAATTGCCCGCTGTACGAGCGGCTGCGCGAATGGCCAGCATTTCCGCGTGGGCCGTGGGATCGTTGGCGGCGATCGGACTGTTTGCCCCGCGCCCCACGATGCGGCCGCCGGCCACCGCAACCGCGCCCACCGGGACCTCTCCGGCGTCAGCCGCCTCGCGGGCCAGCTCCAGCGCGGCTTTCATGAATACGTCATCCATTAAGACCTTGTCGGCGCTCACCGATTCTTCCCTGCCGTTTGCCGATACGCCGTGTGACGCACCCATGCCGGCTTCGTAAACTAGAATAAGCAGGATAACGGAGACCGGCGTTAGTAATGTTCCGATACGTGTCCCTCATCGTCAAAAGCGGTCTGCGCAACCGGCGCAGAAGCGCTCTCACCATCGCCAGCATCGCCATGTCGTTGTGCCTGCTCGGCGTGCTGATGGCAATGTACCGGGTGCTCTTCCTCTCAAACGACCCCAGTCCGGCGCAGGCTCTTCGTCTGGTGACGCACCATAAAGTATCCATCACCCAGCCGCTGCCCGCCGCTTTCGGCGACCGCATCCGGCAGACGCCCGGCGTGAAGGACGCGATGATCTGGCAATGGTTCGGCGGCGTTTATAAGGACGCGCGCGATCCGAAGAATTTCTTTGCGCGGTTCGCCATCGAGCCGCAGCGGCTGTTCCGCATCCGCTCGGAGATGCAGCTTCCGGAAGATCAGAAGCAGGCCTTCATGCACCTGCGGACCGGATGCATCGCGGCGCGTGAACTGGCGCAGAAGCTGAACTGGAAACTGGGCGACCGGATCACCGTTGTCGGCGATATTTTCCCGGTGACGCTGGAACTCACGCTGGTGGGAATCTATGACGACCCCGAGGACACCGGCAGCATGTATTTCGATAACGAGTATCTGCGTCAGAGCATGCTGAACAGCGGCCGCGAAGATCAGGTGGGCGCGTTTTCCGTGCAGGCGGAGACTCCGGGTGATGTGCCGCGCGTCGCGAAAGCCATCGACGATATGTTCGCGGAATCGCCCTATCCGACGAAAACCGAATCCGAGAAGGGCTTCCAGCTCAGCTTCATCTCGTTCCTCGGGAATCTCCGGCTGTTCCTCGCGGCCATCTGCGGCGCGGTCACCTTCACCATTCTGCTGGTTTCGGCAAACACCATCTCTATGTCGGTGCGCGAGCGCGTGCGCGAAGTGGGCATTCTGAAGACGCTGGGCTTCACGCGCGGCAATATTCTGAACATCGTCATTGGCGAGGCTGTGTTCATCGCTTTCACGGGCGGAGTGGTCGGGTCGCTGATGGCGGCCGCGCTGTGCGGCGCCGTGCGCAATTTTCCGTACACGGCGATGTTCTTTCAGAATCTGACGTTCTCGCCTTCGGTGGCGGCGGCGTCGCTTGCGGTGGCGCTCTTCATCGGGCTGGTCAGTTCGTTCGTTCCGGCATGGGGCGCGGCGCGAACGTCCATCCTCGATTCGCTGCGCTACGCGGGATAGGAAACGGCAATGGCAATTCCCATCGCATATAACCTCCGCAACCTGATGGTCCGGCGCACCACCACGGTGATGACGGCTCTGGGCATCGGCCTCACGGTCGCCGTGTTGCTCGCTGTCCTGGCTCTGGTGAGCGGACTGCGCACGGCATTCACCACCAGTGCCAATCCGCTGAACGTCCTGGTGCTCCGCAAAGGCGGCACGGCGGAATTGAACAGCGCCGTTACGCGCGCCGTCTACCAGGATCTGAAAGCCAAGCCCGGCATCGCGCGCACGCCCTCGGGCGAGCCGCTCGCTTCTCTGGAGATCGTCACGGTCATCAATCTGCCCAGCGTGGATAATCCGAACGGCATAAATGTCACCCTGCGCGGTCTGAGCCAGACGGGCGTGGGTATGCGCGATCTGAAGATATCGGAAGGCCGATGGTTCCGGCCCGGCCAGCGCGAAATCGTTGTGGGGAAATCGGTGGCCAGCCGTCATCCGGACGCGGCGCCGGGACGCCGGTTGCGATTCGGCAAAGGCTACTGGACCGTTGTGGGCGTGATGGATGGCGGCCATTCCGCGGTAAACAGCGAGATCTGGGGCGACCTCGAACAGGTCAGCTCCGATTTCAACCGCCAGGACGGCCTCAGCTCGATACTGGTGCAGGCAACGGACAGATCGGCGATGCAGCCGCTTATCAACTCGCTGAACGACGACCAGCGCCTCAACGTAAAAGCCATCAGCGAGCAGGCCTATTATGATGCGCAGACGGTTTCCGGAATTCCTCTCCAGGCGCTCGGGATTTTCGTTTCCATCATCATGGCCGTCGGCAGCAGCTTCGCTGCCATGAACACCATGTACGCGGCGGTGTCGCGCCGGGCCACCGAGATCGGCACGCTGCGCGTGCTGGGCTTCTCGCGCGGCAGCATCCTGTTCAGCTTTTTCCTCGAATCGCTGTTGCTCTCCATTCTCGGCGGCCTGCTGGGATGCCTGCTGGTGCTGCCGCTCAACAATGTGGAAACGGGAATCGGAAACTTCATCACGTTCAGCGAAATTGCGTTTAATTTCCGCGTTACGTTGCCGATTATGGCGGTGGGCGTAATTTTCGCGTTATTCATGGGAGCAGTGGGCGGCGTTTTTCCGGCCCGTACGGCCGCGAAGAAAGAGATCCTCACCGCGCTCCGGGAAACTTAGTCCATGGAAGCAGAACTGAAAGATCTGAAAATCGACCGATCCGAAAAACGGCGCGACGCCGGGGCCTCGCCGTGGGCCACGCGCTTCATCATCATCGGCTTTACGCTGTTCGCGCTGCTCAGCGCGGGCGCCTTCGCATGGTCGAAGCTGAACGCCGCCACGGAAGTGGCTACGGTCCGCGTGCATGCCGTGACGGCCGGCGGCGGTGCTTCGTCAGATCCGGTGATCCTGAACGCCACCGGCTATATCATCGCCCACCACACCATTGAGGTAGCCGCCAAAGTGGTGGGTAAGGTAGCGTGGATCGGCGTCGAGAAAGGCGATCACGTAAAGCAGGGCCAGGTGCTGGTGCGGCTGGAGAACGATGAATACCGTGCGAGGTTGCTGGAGTCGCAAGGCCAGTTGGACAATCTCAAGGCTCATCTGGCGGAGCTCGAAAACGGCTCCCGGCCGGACGAGATTGCCAGAGCCAAAGCGGACGTAGAGCAAGCGAAGGCCGACCTCGCCAACTCCGACATTACGCTGAAACGCACGCGCGACCTGGCCGCGCAGGGCGTGCTTTCAAAGCAGCAGCTCGATGACGCCCAGGCAAAGTACGACGGCAATGCGGCAAGGGTGGCGTCGCTGCAGCGCACGTACGACCTGGCAAAGCTCGGCCCGCGGCGCGAGGAGATCGAAGCCGCGCGCGCCCAGGTGGCGCAGGCCCAGGGCACGCTCGACTATGCGAAAACGCAGCTCGACGATACCGTCATCACTGCGCCGGTGAGCGGAACAATTCTCGATCGCAACGTGGAGAAGGGCGAATTCGTCACCACCGGTTTTGTCGGCGACAAGGGCGCGAAGGGCTACGTAGTCTCGTTGGCGGATCTGGACGATCTCGAGGTGGAACTGGATATCAACCAGAACGATTTCGCAAAGCTCGGTCCGCACACGCGCGCCATCATCACCACCGATGCCTATCCGGATCGCAAATATCAGGGCTACATCTACGAGATCTCGCCCGAAGCGAACCGGCAGAAGGCTACGGTACAGGTGAAGGTGAAGGTATCCAGTCCGGATTCGTATCTCCGGCCGGAGATGAACGCGAGCGTGGCCTTCCTGGGCGATGAGAAGGCTGGTGCGGGCGGGGCGGCGCCGGCGAGCGCGATGGTGATCATACCGGCATCGGCGGTTCGGGACAATGCGGTGTTCATCGTCGAGGAAGGGAAGGCGGTACGGCGCACGGTCAGAGTCTCCGGCACTACGGCGCAGGGCGTGCAGGTGGACAGCGGTCTCATCGGCGGCGAGGACCTGATCGTGAATCCACCCGCCGAGCTGAAAGACGGCCAGCGGGTGCGCCCGAAGCAGAGTTGAGGAATCCATGAGCGAAACAGTCATCCAGACACGGCAACTAACGAAAGAGTACATACGTGACGAGTTTCACGTGATAGCGCTTGAGGATGCGGATCTCGACATCCACAAGGGCGAGTTCGTAGCGCTCATGGGCCCGTCGGGGTCGGGGAAATCGACGCTGCTGCACCTCATCGCGGCGATGGACCGGCCGAGCGGCGGCGACATCCGCGTGCTCGGCGAGGATCTGCGATCGCTCACGGACCGGCAGATCGCCCACTGGCGCAATGTGCACATCGGGTTTGTTTTCCAGTCGTTCAATCTGATTCCGGTGCTGAGCGCGCTGGAGAACGTCGAGTTGCCGCTCAAGCTCACCCGGCTGAAGAAGAAAGAACGCATCGAGCATGCGACGACGGCTCTGAAGCTGGTAGGGCTGGGCGATCGCCTCAACCACCTGCCGAAGCAGCTCTCGGGCGGCCAGGAGCAACGCGTGGCGATCGCACGCGCCATCGTCACCGATCCGGATCTGATTCTGGCCGACGAGCCCACCGGCAACCTGGACGCCGCGTCGGCCATTGATGTGCTGACGCTACTCTCGAAGCTCAATAAGGATTTCGGCAAGACCGTCGTCATGGTGACGCACGACCCGCACGCGGCCCGATTCGCATCCACCGTGCGGCACCTCGAGAAGGGCCGCTTGCTGCCGGAAGGCGAAGCGCCCGCAGACTGGACGCAAGCCACTCCCGCATCGGCGGCGGGCAGCGCCGCTACTTAGAAAGCGAAAACCAAGCCTCTTTTTGCTGACGCCCGATTTGGTTTCGTCAGCGCGAGGGTATAACGACCGTGGCGTTGTGCGCGGCGAGCAGTTGCCACCGGCTATCGGTTACAACAATGCGAATCCGGTACGTGCCCTCCGTCACGTCGAAGCTGGTCTTTACATCGACGGCCGGGCTCCCCACTTGAAACGTGTTCTCGTGAGCGGCGACGAAGTTCTCGTTGGCATCAAACATGGCCGCAATCACGCTCAATGCGCCGCGATCCTCCGGTTTCCGGAGGTGAGTCACCACGGACAGCTTTGACCCAGTCAGGTCCGCGCGGACGTCGATCGGTAATGTCCGAACCTCCTCGCGCGAGAAGACGGCATCCTCGGCTGCCTTTCTGACCGTTTCGGCGGCGGTGGCTTCCGGTAGGGGCGCAAAGAAGCCTCGCCTCGCCTGGACCTTCACTTTTTCCGGGGCGGTCACCTGAACTTTCAACTTGTGAAAACGGCCATCCGCCTTCAGATCATTGGGATAGAACCCCAGCACATAAGTGCAGTCCGGCGCCGCGGCCAACTCCCGAATCGCTCCATCGAAATCGTTGCTGTTCTCGATGAACCGGCCGCCCGTGCCGGAGGCCAGATCGGCAATCACCTCCGCGCTGGTTTCGGCCTCGGCCCGTCGCGATTGATAGCGCGCCTCTTGCATCCTCCGCAGGATCTCCAGTCTGCCAAGCATCTGCGGCTTATCTGTGATTTCGCCTGCGGGATTGATGTCGAATAGCCCACGAGCATCGAGTGCACTGATCACAACGTTCGATCGCAGTGCCATTGCGATCACGCTGGCTTCATCTGGATAGTGTTCGCTGAGGAGGTGAAATCCGGGCGACACGAGGACGACAGCCCGATCGCCGTTCAGCTTCGACATATACTCGACGAGATTCCGCAGGACCCGAAGCGAGGCGCGTGACTCAAACCGGCCCGAGGTTAACTCGTCCCGCGCCGCCTGGATTGCGAGACTTCCCGCTTCCCTCTCCCCCACGGAGGGGAAACAGACCATCACCTCATAAGTGATCGCATCCAAAGCTGGCCCGTGGTTCCAATAGCCCTCGCGATCCGCCCGGTCGGCTTCGTAGAACGAAATGTCGGGACATCTCGTTGCTCCACCGCCTCTGGCGACGGTTCGCGGCTGGATCTTCTGCAGCACCGCATCCAGCTTCGCGTGGCTGTTCGTGAAATCGAGCATCGTGTGCCCGGAGGTGGTGACAATCGCGGCGCGGTCCGCGGGCGCGAGCGAGTGGTCAATGTATCGTTGGAGAGCGGCGCGTACGTGCGCGATGTCCTCGAAACGAAGGTGGACGTCGTCGAAAACAAACGCGACGTAGCGCTGGGGCGTGCTCCGCGCCGTTGCGGTTTTCTCTGCCTGCGGCGCATCTGCTGCCGGAGCGCGGTGGGGGGAGACGCCCGCTGCCACCGAGCGCTCCGCTTTGACCACAGAGAAGGTCGCGATTTGCTGGGGCTTCTTGTTGTCGAAGAGCCGGAAATCTTCCTTGCGGAGGTCACTGAGGGCGCGGCCGTCGCGGTCGCGTACAACCACCGGCACTGCGACAAGCTCAACTTTTTCCTTAAAAGTGACGGAGGATTGCGCGCCAATCAGCATCGCACCGAGGAACGCCGAACAGCGCAATGGAATAAGAATTCCTCTCATTCCGCAAAGGCCATTTTGTCAACCATATTATTACCCTAAATAGGGCCCCCGTGGGGCAGGCCATCGGTTTGTGTGGCCTGCCATCCTGGGAATAAGCCTGGCAGAACACGAAGACGATGGTCTGCCCCACAGGGAACGTCCGCGGTTCACGCGATCTTCTGGTCCCGATTGTGAAACAATCTCCTGAGACATGGCAACGAGATTGTTCGGCGCAATCGAGGCCGGCGGTACCAAGTTCGTCTGCGGCGTCGGCTCCGCACCGGACGATCTGCGGAGCATCCGTATCCCGACCACGTCGCCCGGCGAGACCGTTCGCGCCGCAGTGCAGTATCTGCGCAGCGAAGGCGGCGATGCTCTGGCGTCGGTCGGGGTCGCGTCGTTCGGCCCGGTGGATCTGCGGCCGGGTTCGCCCACCTTCGGCTTCATTACGTCCACGCCAAAACCGGGCTGGCAGAATTTCGATCTGGCGGGGATGCTCGCGCGCGCTCTCAAAGTGCCGGTCGGCTTCGACACCGATGTAAACGGCGCCGTGCTGGCCGAGGCCCGCTGGGGCGCGGCTCAGGACCTGACCGATTGCCTGTACCTGACCGTCGGCACCGGCATTGGAGGCGGCGCTATTGCCGGTGGCCGCGTGATCCACGGGCTGCTGCACCCCGAGATGGGCCACATCCGCATTCCGCACGATGTCGAGCGCGATCCGTTTCCGGGCAGGTGCCCGTATCATGGCGACTGTCTGGAAGGCCTGGCTTCCGGTCCGGCCATGGAAGCGCGGTGGGGAAACCCGGCGGAGCTGCTGCCGGCGGATCACGAGGCGTGGGATCTGGAAGCGCGCTACCTGTCACTCGCGCTGGCGACATGGGTATGCACGCTTTCGCCGCGGCGCATCGTCCTCGGCGGCGGCGTCATGACTCAGGCCGGTCTTTTCCCGCGAATCCGACGCGAACTTGCGCGACTGCTGAACGGCTACATTGAGGCTCGCGAGCTTCAGGACGGGCTCGACGCTTACGTTGTCCCTCCGTTGCTCGGCGGGCGCGCGGGTGTCCTCGGCGCGCTCATTCTGGCCGAACAGGCTGCCTGCCCGAAAGCAGCGGCCGGCGCCATCAGCGGTGATCACTCATGAAACTTACGCCTGCACTCATCCGCAGTACGGTGGTGGCCGCTCTCGGCGGACTTCTTTTCGGTTTCGATACGGTGGTGATCTCGGGTACCACCGACGCGCTCACCACCGTCTTCCATCTGTCGCCTCTGAGCCTCGGCCTCACCGTGGCCACCGCGGTAGTGGGCACCATCTTCGGCGCCATGCTGGCGGGCATCCCCGGCGATCGCTATGGGCGGCGCGATAGTCTGCGCATTCTGGCAATCCTCTATCTGGTCTCCGCGCTCGGCTGCGCCGTCTCCTGGGACTGGCCTTCACTGCTGGTATTCCGGTTTATCGGCGGACTCGGTATCGGCGGATCATCGGTGCTCGGGCCAATGTACATTGCCGAAATCGCTCCGGCGAAGTGGCGCGGCAGGCTCGTCGGCTTCTTCCAGTTCAATGTGGTGGCGGGCATTCTGATCGCCTACTTCTCGAACTACATTATCGGCCGGGGCGCGTTCGGGGCCGTTGAATGGCGCTGGGAACTGGGCGTCGCCGCCATCCCCGCCGCGTTGTTCTTCGCCATGCTGTTCGGCATTCCGCGCAGTCCGCGATGGCTGGTGAAGAAGGGCCATGTCGCCGAGGCGCGCGTGGTGCTGGAGGCAATCGGCGAGGAGAACATCGATGCTGAGTTGCAGGACATCGCCAGGTCTGTCGGCGGCGAGCAGGGAAGCGCGGAGGAATCGCTGTTCAGCGCGAAGTACAAATTCCCGATCTTCCTTGCCGTTTCCATCGCCATGTTCAACCAGCTCTCGGGCATCAACGCCATCCTCTATTACCTGAACTCGATCTTCGCCGGCGCCGGGACCACGAAGGAAGCGGCGGCGCTGCACGCGGTGGCCGTAGGCGCGACGAATCTGGTGTTCACCGTGGCCGCCATGTCGATCATCGACCGCGTCGGGCGCCGCACGCTGCTGCTTATCGGATCGGTGGGGACAGCGGTGTGTCTCGGGGCCGTCGCGTGGATCTTCAGCAAGCCCACCTCGCCGGGCGAGGACACCGTGCTCGTGTGGCTGTTGATGGGCTTCATCGCGTTCTTCGCGTTCTCCCAGGGCGCGGTGATCTGGGTCTATCTCAGCGAAGTGTTTCCCACCAACGTGCGAGCGAAAGGCCAGAGCCTCGGCAGCCTGACGCACTGGGCGATGAACGCGCTCATATCGTTCACGTTCCCCTGGGTGGTTGCTTCGTTTTCGAAGGCGGTCCCGTTTGTGTTCTTCTCGGCCTGCATGGCCCTCCAGTTCGTGGTGGTGCTGATGTTCTACCCGGAGACAAAGGGCGTGACGCTGGAAGACATGCAGAAGAAGCTTGCCGGGGCGTAGGGTGCGAGTGGCTGCGTCCGTCGTCGCCGTTCTTTTTGTGTACGGCTGCATTCATGCCGGCGAGGCTTTCACGTGGGCCCCGGATAGGGCACGGGAGATCCCGATCGCGCAAACTCTCCGGTCAGCAGCCATGAGCAACCAGAAGCGGACCGCAATTCAGCGTGCTGTTGCGCAACGGCTCAGAACGATGATGACTACCGGCGACGTTGATGGAATGTCCAGCGTCGAACTGCACAGGGTGGCTCTCCAAACGCGGATAGCCAAAATTGACCTTGCAGGCGATGGGGTGCGCGAAGTGATCGCGCAGGGGCTCGGACTGGAATCTGGTTGCGGTGCCACCGGGAACTGCCCTTTCTGGGTGTTCCGCGCAGATGGGGCCCGGTATGTGCCGATTCTGGAAAGTGGAGGCGAGGTCTTCAGCATCAGCGAACATCGGACCAACGGATTTCGGGACGTGGTTGTTGGCGCCCACGAGTCTGCATCCGAGCGCGAACTGCTCGTATATCGTATGGGTGAGGGACGTACAGGCGCGCGGCCTGCTATGAATGGAGTTCTGGGATGGGGCCTGTCGTTTTTCAGCGGCCCCGAATCACGCCCTGCGGGCACAGATGAGGACCCTGCCCAGTACCGCCGGAATGTGCGGCGGACGCGTGACCACCGGAGGCTCAAAATTGAGTTCCAGCGCTTCCCGGAAGTGGGCTTCATCGCGCTCTTTTGCGTTCATCTCGTTCACGTTCCCGTGGGTGGTGGCGTCGTTCTCGAAGGCGGTCCCGCTTGTGTTCTTCTCGGCGTGCATGGCCGTCCAGTTTGTCGTGGTGCTGATGTTCTACCCCGAGTCAAAAGGCGTGACGCTGGAAGACATGCAGAAGAAACTCGCAGGGGCGTCAGGCTGGTAGTAGCTGTTTACGATTCCCAATCGTTCGGATCGATATCAGCCTGATTCAGGATGCTCCGGAGGGTACCAACAGGGATTTTGCTCTTGCGAGGCACGATCGCAGTCTGGACGATGTCGCCCACTTTTCGCACGAACTTCACGTGACTGCCCTTTTGGCTTACTTCGAGGAATCCTGCCGCTTCCAGCCGGCGCTTGATGACGCGGAAAGGCAGGGGTCTAAGCCGCCCCGACCTCGACCTCGACGATGCGAACCTTCGGCGGACGCGTGGCCACCGGAGCCTCGAAGTTGAGTTCCAGCGCTTCCCTGAGGTTCGCGAGGGCCTCTTCTTCTGATTCGCCCTGGCTCGCCACGTCGATCTCGAGGCACTGAGCCACGTACCATTTGCCTTCGCGCCAGACCGCTGCCGGAAAAGGCCGTTTCATAATCTCATTCTCCTACAAACTGGCATCGCAAAAATCCGGAACTTTGTTCGCGCGGCACGCGTATCCTGTCCTGACGATGCATAGTCGGGACAGGGGACCACGTGGCTGAAGATTCACCGCAATTGCTGCCGGGTACGCTCTACATGCTTATCCTGCGCACGCTGGCTGCCGGGCCGCTGCACGGGTACGGCATCTCCCGGCGCATCCGGCAGTGCTCGGCCGAGGTGCTGGACGTCGAGGAGGGATCGCTCTATCCGGCGCTCAACCGCATGCTCATCAAGGGCTGGGTGGAGGCGGAATGGGGCACGTCGGAAACCAACCGGAAGGCGCGCTTCTACAAACTCACCCGCGACGGCCGCAAGCAACTCGCCAGCGAGGCCAGCGAGTTCAACAGGCTGGTGGACGCCATCCGCATGGTCATGAAGACAGCTTGAAAGGGAGCGCACGATGCCCACAACGAAAGAACTCTGGAGAAGGCTGCTCTGGCTGACGCGCCGATCGCGATTTCAGGCCGAGCTCGGCGACGAGATGCAGTTTCATATCGAGTGCCGGGCCGATGAACTGGAACAGACGGGCGTCCCGCGCGATGAGGCTCTGGCGAGGGCGCGGCGCGAGTTCGGATCGCGCCTGCGGGCCGCCGAGGACACGCATTCCGCATGGCAACTGAGCTGGCTGGAAGATCTGTTCTCCGACCTGCGCTACGCCGCGCGAGCCTTCCGCCGCAACCCCGGGTTTGCCGTCACGGCGGTCTTCTGCCTGGCGCTGGGCATCGGAGCGAACATCACGATCTTCAGCATCACAACCAGCTTCCTGCTGAGCCAGCCGTCGTGCCGCGACGCGGCGTCGGTGATCGCCATCCAGGCCGGCGGCAGCAGCGCTTCACTCGTGTCCGATTATAAACTCCTCCGCGAGGCGCACGTCTTCGCCGCTATGGCCGGCATGAATCCCGAACGCGAAGTGAACTGGCGCGATGGCGAGCGGACCAGCAGACTCTACGCCGCTACCGTCACCGGCGATTATTTCAGCACGCTGGGCGTGCCATTTCAGCTCGGCCGTGGCATCGCGCCCGGCGAGACGAACACCGTGGTTCTCTCCTGGCGATTCTGGCGCAGCGGCTTCGCGGAGGATCGCGGAATTCTCGGCCGCAGTCTGGTGCTCGACGGCCGCATCAGCACCGTAGTAGGCGTGCTTCCGGCGGACAACCGCAACATCATGGGATTCGGATTCTCGCCCGACGTCTACGTTCCGGTGACTCACGATGACGACTGGGTGCAGCTCTATGCGCGCATGCCCGCCGGCATGACCATCCCGCAGGCCCGCGCGCGCCTGCAACCGGCGCTGGCGGAACTCGACCGGATCCATCCGGTCCCCGGCTTTAAACGGACCGAGGGAACGAAAGTGGGAGGCGTGTCCGGCGCGGACGCTCTGAATATGCTGATGCCCGGCGCCGTGGTGGCCTTCTTCGGAATGCTGCTGGCGGTGACGCTGCTGGTGCTGGTGATCGCGTGCGCGAATGTGGCCAGCCTGTTACTGGCGCGCGCCTCCAGCCGCGAGCAGGAACTTGCCGTCCGGCTGTCACTCGGCGCCAGCCGCGGCCGGGTGATACGCCATCTGCTCGCGGAGAGCCTCCTGCTCACCCTCTTCGGGGCTCTGGCGGGCCTGGCTATCGATCTGGTCTGCGCGTGGCTCGTCAGCGGCATGAGCCTGCCGGTGCCTGCGCCGATCCATCTGATTGTGGCGCCGGATGCGCGACTGCTCTCTTACGCTATCGTGCTCTCGGCCGTCACCGCGCTGGCGGCCGGGTTGCTGCCGGCGGTGAAGGCGGTCCGGCGGGACGCGAGTCCGGCGTTGAAGAAGTCCGAGCGGCACACCGCTCGCGTATGGGGATTGCGCAGCGTGCTGGTGGCCGGTCAACTGGCCGCTTCCATTGTCCTGCTGACGGCCGGCTTCCTGTTCCTGCAGAACCTGCTTCGGGCCACGAACATGGATCGCGGCTTCGATGTGTATCACACCGTGTGGTCGTACATGCGCCTTGTGCCGGACAACTACAAAAATAAGGCGAAGCAGATGGCACTGGTGAACCAGGCCCTGGAGCGCCTGCGCACGCTGCCGGGCGTGGAAGCGGCTGCGATCACCCGCGTCGTGCCGCTCAATGACAACTGCCGGGTCCGGATCGACGTGCGGACCGACATTTCTGCGCAGAGCACGGTGGAGAGCTACGAGTGCAACGACGTGGGACCTGACTATTTCCGGGCCATCGGCATCCCGGTGCTTCGCGGCCGCGAGTTCACCACGGCCGACGGGCAGGGGGCGCAGCCGGTGGCCATCCTGAATGAATCGTTTGCGCGTGCTGAGTTTGGTAACAGTGATCCAGTCGGCCACGCCATTACAGCCCAGGGCGCCACGCGGCTGATCGTCGGGGTGGTGAAGGACAGTAAGTATTTCCTGCTCTCCGAGGAGCACCGAATGGCAATGTATACGCCGTATCTGGAAGGCGTCGACCAGGTGAATCTCCACTTCATCGTGCGCACCGCGGGCTCGCCATCGAAGTACGTTCGCGCCGTGGACAACGTGCTCGGCAGCCTCGATCCTTCAGCGGCCATCGAGACGAAGCCCTTCAGCCAGTCGCTCGGACTCGCGCTGCTCCCGAGCCGCGTCGGCGCGGTGATGCTGGGCGCCATCGGAATTCTGGGGCTGGCGCTGGCGTCGATCGGACTTTACGGCGTCCTGCTCTACTCGGTATCGCGGCGCACTCGCGAAATCGGACTGCGCGTGGCCCTCGGCGCCACGCCCGGCGCAGTGCTGCGGCTGGTCTGCGTGTATAGCTGCATCCTTGCGGGATCGGGCATCGCTGCCGGCCTGGCGCTCGCCTTCCTGGCCGTGCACCCTCTCGCCTTCTTCCTGGTTCCGGGGCTCAGCGCGACCGATCCCGCTACCTTCCTCGCGGTGGCCGCTGTTCTCGGGGTGGTGGCTTTGCTGGCTACTCTGCCTCCGGCGCTCCGTGCGCTGCGCGTCGGTCCCATGACGGCTCTCCGCTATGAGTGATCGCCGCCTGCGCGTGAGAGAATCGGACTGCTATGAGCAACAAGGTCCGCTGGGGCGTTCTCGGTGTCGCCAATATCGCGGTGAAGAAAGTGATCCCGGCCATGCAGCAGGGAACGCGATGTGAGATGGTGGCCATCGCATCGCGCGATGTGAATCGGGCGAGGCACGCGGCTCACGCGCTCGGGCTGCCGAAAGCGTATGGCTCGTACGAAGAGCTGCTGGCCGATCCGGAAGTAGAGGCCATCTACAACCCACTGCCGAATCACCTTCATGTGCCGTGGTCGGTGAAGGCGGCGGAAGCGGGAAAGCATGTCCTGTGCGAGAAGCCGATCGGGCTGAACACCGACGAGGCAAGGACGCTGCTGGAGGCGCGCGACCGCACCGGCGTCAAGATCGGCGAGGCTTTCATGGTGCGCACGCATCCGCAGTGGCTGCGCGCGCGAGAGATTGTGCGCGAGGGCGGCATCGGCGAGTTGCGCGTGGTGATGGGCGCGTTCAGCTATTTCAACCGCGACGCGGGCAATATCCGCAACGTGCGCGAGTATGGCGGCGGCGCTTTGATGGACATCGGCTGTTATCCTATCGTCACCTCGCGTTTCATTTTCGGCGAGGAACCCCGCCGTGTCGCCGCCCTGATGGAACATGACCCCCACATGGGGACCGACCGGCTGACCTCCGCGCTGCTGGAGTTCCCAGCCGGCCAGGCCGTGTTCACCTGCAGCACGCAGCTTGTGCCGTATCAACGAATGCAGATTCTGGGAACCAAAGGCCGCATCGAAGTGGAGATCCCGTTCAACGCGCCTCCGGACCGGCCGTGCCGCATTTTCATCGACAACGGCGCGGATGTTTTCGGTGGCGGGATTCACGAGGAACAGTTCGCCGCCGTCGACCAGTACACCATTCAGGGCGATCTGTTCTCGCGCGCCATTCGCGAAGGCGGCGAGCCGCCGACGCCCCTCGAGGAATCCGTCCGCAACATGGCGGTGATCGACGCCGTCTTCCGTTCGGCCGCAAAAGGCCGCTTTGAAACGGTGTAGTCGCTGCACCCGAGCGCGGCTGCCACGGCCCGGCGTTACGCCGTGATCTGGTAAAAGCAACCCCCGAATTATCACGCGGAGACCGCCCTGTAACGATGTCTGCGAGAGCCGGCGTCCTTATCACCCCGCGGGTCACCCGGGAAGAAGTCTGACGTCCGGCAAATGGGTGCGCCGCTGGCCGGTACTTGCCAGCGACCGGCATATCACCCGTGGCGCAATACCGTTCCGCGTCGAATAGGTTCCTGGTCAGCTTCACTTGCCTGGGCGCCGCTGGCCATGAAATTCAGGCGGACAGAATGACGCCTCACGAGATTGCCGATCGCATAACGCTGCGGTGGCCGCGTTTGACCGCGCCGTCGCTGAGCGAATTGAAGCCCGGATTAACGCCACCTGTCGATGCGAGCCGGCCTGCGTCCTTCGCTCCTGGTCAGGTGCTGCACCGAAGATTTCCGATGCTATGTCTGCTGCAACTGCCTCCCGCAACGGAACCGTGACCGTCAAATCAGGCGATGGAACCACTTCAACCGCGCCGACGCTGGTTCAGTCCGTTTCGCCCGGCCTGTTCACCCTCAACAGCAATAATCTGGCGGCCGCATACGTTACCTACGCGCAGCCGAACGGCACGCAGACCAACGATAAAATCTTCCTTGTCCTTTCCGGCGTTGCGAATCACCGTGCCAAAGAGCACGAGAATGGCTTCGGTCCGGACACATCAACCGGCTTCGGTACCAGCGAGCCGTTCTGCGTTGTACTGCCCGCCAGCCTGGCAGGAGCCGGCGACGTTCCCATTGTGCTCGCAGCTGCCGACGCGGGGCGGATCGCAATCCAGTAATCGCGCTGGCGCCTGCTTCGGCGCGGACTAATTCCCGCGGCGGCCGTATACCGTTGTCCGCGGGTTGTAATTGCGCCAGTCGAACCAGTAGTCCTTGATCACGTCCACGCGTTCGAGGCAGGTTCCTCGCAGCTTGCCCGCGACAGCGCAACCCTGGAAATTCCATTGGCTGCCGGTGGCCGAGTCCATCAGCAAGGCCCCGCTCTGCCCGGCCATGCGGTAGAAGTCCGGCGTCTCCGCTATGCCTCGTAAGCGCTGCCGGAAAACCCGCACCGATTGATTGTCGGGGCCGGTCACCAGCAGCACCGGTTCCGGCCCGACATGGTCCTCCACCAGCTTCTGGCTGAGCACCTTCTCGTAAGGGAATGCGCGGCTCGCGCCGAATGCCCGAATGCCCAGCATGATGTCGCGGTTGCCGAGACCCGGCGCGGCATAGCCGATCACGGTGGGCATCTTCCTCATCTCCACGTCCCAGTCCTTCGGCGAGTATTCGCGCGCGTACACGCCGACGTCTTTCAGCACAGTGCCGTTCGGCTGTTCCGCTTTCCACAACGCGAACGTCAGCTCATCGGACGCCACCATCTCGAGCCGGCGTCCGGCGAGCGGTCCGGAAACCGCTGCGCCATTAATCTGCTGCCAGTAGGTGCCGGTTTCCTCATCGCGCATCAGGAAATTCTGGTTGTTGATGCCGGCCAGATGAAAGGTCAGCGTCCTGCCGTCGATATCTCTCCGTAACACCAGACCGGTGTGACAGAGCGTTCAATATGTCGCGGCGATGGGTATCCCGCCTACCGTGTCGTTGATGATGTGGTGATACGAGATGATTCGAATGGGATACGCTCGCGCGGCGCCCCCGAGATCGACCGCGATCACCTTTTCGGCGCCGTCCAGCTTCGATTCGGACGCGGGCGAAAACGATGGATGCGTGTCCGGGTGAAACATGATCTCGTACACGTTCACGCGCGTCAGCCAGGCAATGCCGCAAACCACCAGAGTGCCCGCGACTGCCGCGGCCCGGCGCAGGATGCGCGATTCGCGCCGCCAGAACCACGCCAGACCGAGGGCCGCCATGACTACCGCCAGGATCTCCACCCACCAACGAATCCGCAGCACGAACAGCGCCGCCGCAAGCTCATGAACGCCCTGCGAGCGGAAAGGCCGGATAACGTACAGCGGATAGAACAACGCGGCAAATGCAAGGCCGAAGCAGACGGCCAGATACAGCGTGACGACGCGCCCAGGTTTCTGAATCAAGCCCCTATCGTGCCCGATCTTTCCACCAACGCACAATAGCTGAAATAAACTACATGCATGCCACAGCGCACAGACCGGTGACATGAATCCCCTTTGCTGGCGTCCAGGCCAGCGCCCCGCCGTTACCATCGGCAGCAACCGGCCGACGTTCAACACGCAGAATCGATAAGCCCGTTGCGATCGGGCTAACCTCGTCCCCATGTCCATCGCGGGCCTGGCGCGATGAACTGTTGCCGCGCCGGCCAAAAGGCTTCGCGAACGGCGAAATCAGAACGCTCGCTTAAACCTCGATAGTTTGCTGGAATCCATCGATCTGTCACAGAAAGCCACCGGCCGCCGCGGGCTCGCCGAACCCTATGCCAACATGGATGTCTTCGCGTTCCCTGCGAAAACAGACACGTTTGGAAATGTCGTGGGGAGGTGCAGGCATCGGGACTTCCCGTCGTGGTGAAACGGCGAGCGGCGGGCCGAAGTTCCTGGTCCGCGGCGGGGTGGACGGATTCGTCGCTCGCCACATATATTCATTCGCCGCGGCGCACGGGCGAGGCGGCCCGCGCCAGCGCACTGAATTGCTCGTGGGACGCAGTGATGGAGGTCGAATGCCCAGCGCGTTCCTTTGCGCGGAATCTCGCTATGCGCTCAATTAACTTCACCGGAACGGGCTCGGAGAATGGAAACTGGATCGTCCCTTTGATAGTTTTGTATGGTTTCAGTTCCTCGCTGAAAGCCGCGACGAGGGGAGCGCTGGCCGCGTAGAGCGAGTAGTGCTGCTTCCATGCGGCAAAGTAGATGACCGCTTCGCCGTCCAGCTTGTACGTGGGCATGTGATAAGAGATTACTTCGTCCGCTTTGGGCAGGGCATTGCGGATGGCAGAGCGCACCTGGTTCAGCACAATCTGCGCGGCTTCGGGTTGCGACCGAATGTACTCGTCCACGGATTGGAACTGCTGGCGCACAATGTATACGTCAGGAATAACTGTACCGTTGCTCCCTTTGATGGAGGTATGACAAGCATGCGGCTGGATAAATGGCTCTGCGCGGCTCGGTTCTTTAAGACGCGCGCGCTCGCCTCGCGGGCGTGCGAACTCGGAAGAGTTCAAACCAACGGCGCAGCCTCGAAGGCCTCGCGCGAGGTCCGCCTCGGCGACATCTTACGAGTGAAGACTGAGGGCGCGACTTACGAACTGGAGGTCCTTGCGCTGAGTGAGACCCGCGGGCCGGCCGTGGTTGCCCAAACGCTTTACCATGAAACCGAGGAAAGCAGAGCGATGCGCGTGAAGGCGGCGGAAGAGCGCAAAGCCATGGCCCAGTTCGAACGCACTCCGGTGGGAAAGCCCTCGAAACGCGATCGTCGTGTAGCCGATCGGATGCGCGGCAGAGTCTGATTCGCATGATGCCTTTATTCGATCGCGAGTCGCCGCTGGCCTCGCGCGAGCCACTGGAGGACGGCGCTGTCCTGTTGCGGGGCTTTGCGGCGTCGCTTGCGCCTGCGCTGGTCCAGCACGTGGAGCAGGTTGCGCAAGCTTCGCCCTTCCGTCATCTGATTACGCCGGGCGGTTACGCCATGTCCGTGGCCATGACCAACTGCGGGCACGTTGGCTGGGTGTCCGACCGCAAGGGCTATCGCTACGACCCGATGGATCCGGATACAGGCGCGCCCTGGCCCGGCATGCCCGGCATATTCGTCGATCTTGCGGTACGCGCCGCTGCCGACGGCGGATTCGCGCAATACGCCCCTGACGCCTGTCTCATCAATCGCTATGGCGCGGGCTCCAAACTCAGTCTTCATCAGGATCGTGATGAGAAGGATGCCGCGGCGCCCATCGTCTCTGTCTCACTTGGTTTGCCTGCCGTATTCCTGTGGGGCGGCAAACGGCGCTCCGATCCGGTCCGCCGGCTGAAGCTCGAAAGCGGCGATGTTGTGGTGTGGGGCGGCCCGGCGCGCTTCGCATATCACGGCATCGCGCCTCTCAAAGCAGGACAACATCCAGTTACCGGCGACGTGCGAATCAATCTGACTTTTCGTAAAGCGCTTTGACGCCTGTCGCGCGCCGCTCACGCCGACTCGACGATAACGTTCGCGTATTGCACCGTGTCTCCGGTGCGAATCAGCCCGATGGCCTGCGGGACGCGCTTCTTAAACTCCACATGCGGCTCAAACGTCAGCGGTATGCCCAGGAGCTCCTGTTCGAACGCCGCGCGTGTGTTCGCGCTGTTCCCCGCAACAAACTCCTCGGCCATGAATGCGCGCCCGATGGTGAAATTGGAACGGAGCGCGCGAAGAACATCGAGCACGCGCGGGATATCATCGACCAGCGATATATCGATGGTCTCGATCTGTGGCCAGAACGGGAAACCGCGGTCGGCAATCACCAGCGTATTGGTGTGGCGAACGCGGCTGATGAGAGAGTTGATTCCGGGGTTCAGGATTCCGTTTTTGATCATGTTAATGCGACGCGTGCGAGATCCGGAAGCAGTGGCGCATCGGAGCCCAGCATGCGCACGCTGTTAATCGCGCCCCGATCCGCCGCTGAGCCTTCCGCCAGCGATTTGATAGTCGGCGCCCCGTCCTCCGGCCATCCGAGCGCAATGGCGTACAGGCGGGGCCTGACGTTCTGCACTGTATCACGCGTTCTCAGCATTCGCAACAGTTATCGGTTACTTCCGCACGAGCGGGCGCCGCCGGCGTGCCCTTGTTCGCGGCCGATTCACCGGGGGGCGATCGAGCACATAATGTGAGTGCATGCCGACAACGATGAAGGACATCGCGCGCGAACTGGGCGTCTCGGTGGTCACCGTTTCCAAGGTGGTTCGCAACCACGCGGATATCAGCGAGGAAACCCGCCAGCGAGTCCTCAAGCGGATCAAAGAGCTGAACTATCAACCGAATCTTGCGGCGCGCGCGCTGGTGACGGGCAGATCGTACGCCGCCGGGCTGATCGTTCCGGATCTCGTCCACCCGTTTTTTGCGGAGATAGCAACCGGCTTGACCGAAGTGCTGCGCCGCAAGAGCTACAGCCTGCTGATCTCCTCGTCACAAGGCGACGTGGACCTCGAGCGGCAGGAAATCAAGCGACTCCTCAGCCGGAGGCTGGATGCGCTCATCATCGCTTCCGCGCAATGGACGGTGGAGAGTTTCCGGCGAATCGAGGAACAAAAGGTACCCTACGTCCTGATCGATCGAGCGTTCATGGGCATGCCCGCCAACTTCGTCGGCGTGGACGATGTGGCTATCGGGCTGATGGCCACCGACCACCTGGTCTCTGCCGGCTGCGCTCGCATCGCCCATATCCGCGGTCCGGCCATCAGTACCGCAATCGGACGTCTGGAAGGGTATAATCAGGCGCTTTCGAAGCACAACCTCATTCCGCTTCAGGGCTACGTGCTGACCGGACGTTCGCCCGACGCGGACAGTTGGAGCAGCGGACATGAGGCTATGAAGAAACTGCTGGACCTCGCTCCTCGGCCCGACGGAGTCTTCTGCTACAACGATCCGATCGCCATCGGCGTAATTGATGCCGTCCTGGAGAGCGGTTTGCGAGTGCCGCAGGACATCGCCGTGATCGGTTGTGGCAACCTGCATTTCGATAAGTCGCTGCGCGTGCCGCTCTCGAGCATCGACCAGCAAAGCGTCGCCATCGGCGAACGGACCGGGAAACTGGTGATGTCGCTGATTGAGGCAAAGACTCCTCCCCCGCCGAAATGCATCCTGCTCGAACCGAAAGTGGTGGAGCGAGACTCCACTCGCCGGGTGGCGGCGCATTCCGCTCCCCGGCGTTGACATGGCTATTTCGTAACAGTTATCGTTAACGTACGACGAACTTATCCGAACCCTGGCAATACCTGATCGTCACCGCCGCAAATGCGGAGCAGGCGTCCGCTTACGAGGCGCAGATCCGCATGCGCCGCGATGCCGGTCAACTGGCTGAGGTTCGCGATGTCTTCGTGGTTCCCGATCCAGAGGGACGTCGCGCGGGCAGCGGAGGCAGCACGCTCGAGTGCCTCATGGCAGTGCTTCACCGCGAATCGGCTGCTCCCCTGAAGGATTTTGCATCCGCGGAGGCGATACTGCGCAGGCTGCGCATTCTGATCGTGCATGCGGGAGGCGACTCGCGCCGCCTGCCCGCGTATTCGCCCTGTGGCAAGATCTTCGTGCCCGTCCCGCGGGAAACGCATTCCGCGGTCACGCCGGCGCTGTTCGACCTGCTTGTTCCGTCATTCCTCACCCTTCCCGCGGGTATGCCCGGCGCGGGACAGATTGTAGTGGCGGCCGGCGATGCGCTCATCCGCTTCGATCCTCGCGAGGTCGCGCCACCGCGCACCGGCATCACCGCTCTCGGTTCCAGAACATCGCCCGAAGAGGCTGCCCGCCACGGGGTCTTCTGCGCCGATGCTGACGGCTCGGTCCGCCGTTATATGCAGAAGCCGGCTGTTCGCACACAACTGGAGGCGGGCGCCATCGGCGCGGATGGCCGTTCGGTGCTGGACATCGGCGTCATGAGCCTCGATGCGGAGGCGGCTGTGAGACTCCTGCGCGCATTCTGCATCATTGCGGACGGCATTCACTGGAGTCCGGAGGCCAGGCGCGTCGTACTGTCGCACGGCATCGATCTGTATCGGGAGATCTGCGCGGCGCTGGGCGAAGAGGCGACGTTCGACGATTATCTCAGCACCGTGCGCGCCAGCGGATCGATGCTCGATGCGGCAGTGCTGGCCGGCCTCTTCCGCGAGCTGCGAACGATTCCGATGATTGTCCAGGTGCTCAGCCATTGTAGTTTTCTGCACTTCGGTTCCACTCGCCAGTTGATCGACAGCGGGCTCGAGCTGGTGGCCGCGCCGCCCGGCGACGTTCTGACAATCTGCACGGACGTTCAGGAACGAGGCCGCATCGACGGATTCGATTCGTGGGTGGAGGGCTGTCGGGTTCGCGCTCCGCTTCGCCTGTACGGCCGTAATGTGGTAGTGGGCATTGATGTGACCGAGCCGTTCGAGCTGGCTGAGGGCGCGTGTCTCGATGTTTCGGCCGGCTTCGACCGGAATGGCCGCATGGCGTGGTTCATCCGCTGTTACGGCATCAACGACACATTCCAGCATTCGCTCTTGCGGGGGGGCACGTTTTGCGGGCAGCCTCTGGGGGCCTGGCTCGAATCCGCCGGCGTCCAGGACTCCGATGTCTGGAGCAGCGATCCGCCGGACTTTGAGCGTACGCTCTGGAACGCCCGCGTGTTCCCCGCGGAACAGGAGCATGGAGCGTATCGCCGCTGGAGCTGGATGTACGATGTCGAGAACGCAACGCCGGAACAGAAGCGCAGTTTCCTCGAGGCGGACCGCTACAGTTCCGCGGAGATCGCCCGGAGGGTGGATCACGAGGCGTTTCATGCACGTCGCGCCGCGATCCGCGCCGTCCGGGCCACTCTGGCGTAGCCGGGAAACGCTGACTCACTTCAACGCCGGCGGCGGGATCAGTGCGTTACGAATCGGCGCGACCCACGCGTCGGCGCCGATGTCATAGACGATGAAGTCCGAATCGAACTGCCAGTACGTCCACGCCCACCCAAGGGCCTCCGCGGTGCGGGCAAGGTGCGCCGTGTAGAGCACCCGCGAATCGATATCGCCTTTATCATAAGCGCCGAATTCGCCCAACAGGATGGGCCGGCCGTGCGCTTTCGACCACTCCTGCACGCCGGCGAAATCCGTTTCCACTTTGCGCTTCTCGGCGTCCGTGCCCCATTTGATGCCCGACAGCTTCGCCGTTGCCGGGCTCCACGGCGCGCCCTGATGCGTGAAGGTCATCGGCAGATAGTAGTGCACGGTAACGATGATGTTGCGGTCGTCATTGGGCAGCTCCAGCTTGTTCAGGTAACCGACTCCGTTCCAGAACGCGGGGCCGATGATCACAGTTCGGGCCGGGTTGGTAGCCCGAATGATGGCCAGGTTCTCGCGAATCATCTCGTTCCAGAGCACCGGCGTAACCTGGCTGTTCGGCTCGTTGAGAATCTCGAACACCACATTGGAACGCGCATCCTTATAGCGCTCCGCAATTTGCGTCCAGAAAGCCTTCAGGCGCGGCTGGCAGGCCGCCACATCGCGACCGCAGGGCTCGAAATCGTGCTCGTCGACAATCACCATCAGGTGATTGGCCACGGCGTTGTCGATCACCCAGTCGAGCGTGCTGAGCCACACCGGGTCGAGCCGGTTGGCCGAATCCATGTGCGCGAACGATTGCAGATTCACGCGCACCGTTTGAAAGCCGCCATCGTGAATCAGCTGGAAGTGGCGATCGGTGAAGCGCCGCTTGTCGAAGCTGGTCCAGAGCGGGTCGTAGCCGATGATGTTCACGCCGCGGCCCATCCGCTTCACCTGCTCGAAGGCGTCCACCGGTGCGAACGGCTGCGCGGCCGCGCCGTCCACCGGCCGAAACTCGAAGTAATCGATGTTGAAGTTGCCTTCTTTGAGCACCGCGAGCGTCAGCACGTGCACGCCCTTGTCGAGTTGCACTTCGGCCAGCTTGTCCGCGATGCGCCACTTGTGCCAGTGCGTCGTGCCAGGAAGCGCGATCGGTCCGGCTTTGTCAACGCCATCGAATGCGAGGCTGATCTGCGCGTCGTCGGTCCGTGATGTCATGTGCGCCGAGACCACATACGTCCCCGCTTCGCGGACGTCCACTGTGTACTTCACCCATTCGCCCGGCGCCGTCCAGCCCAGGTACAACTCGCCGGGCTTCTCCGGGGCGCCGTCAACAGTGGTGTCGATGCCGGCCTTCGTAAAGGAAATGTCGACCCCTTCGTCGCTCCGGAAGCGGTCCACAAAAGTGTCGCCTTTGTTCAGGGTTCCGCTGCCGTTGTTCGTAGGGTCGGAATCGTTATAGGCGACGCCCTGCCCGCCTGCGTCGTAATACTCGGCCTGGACGCGACCCGGAATCGACTGCGGACGGCCCAAATAAGGTTTTCCGTGGTAATCGCTCGTGACTTCCGCGCTCAGGCCGCAGGCGAACAGAGCGGCGAGCGGCAGAAGCCGCAGCATCGCGGTGGTAACATTTCGAGGACTCATGATGGTTTGAAGCCACGATTGTTTCAATAACCGGGAACGGACGCAAGGGCGGCGGCGGAGATCGGGATGAATGACAGTAGAGCAGGCTTCAGCCTAATGCCATATAGTTTTCGACGGCGAGCTGAGTCGAAGTCCCTTTTTGTGGGGCAGGCCCCCCGGCCTGCGCGGGGCCCCCCGGCCCCGCTGGCCGCGCGGAGAGTAGAGTTGTCGCGTATGGGAGCAGGCCGGCGGGGCGCCGGCCGCGGGCGAGGGCGCCCGCCACATCGGCCAGGTGTTCGAAAGCGGGAAAACTATATGGCATTGGGCTTCAGCCTGCAAAGCCGAATATGCCGGCTAAAGCAACAGTCCGCAGCGACAGTAGCGCAGGCCCTCGGCCGGAGACCTGCGTTTTCATCGGCAACGATGTCCCGGCATGAGCGAATGTCGTTTCCGACCCAACCCCGGAATTCGCACTTCTCAGCGCCGCAGGCCATCGGAGTGGCCCGATGCCTTCGCGGGCACCCGAGTATTCCAGACGCGTTCAGAAACGTTGGCTGCCAAACGAAGCGGTTTCTGACCCGGATTGCGCTCGCGAGCGATGCAGCTGAGCGTTCATGCCGGGCGCAGAGACTTCCGTACTTCTTCACTTCCTTACCTCACTCCACCAGTTCGTAGCCACCGTCACCGACGAAGTTGCGCCGCCGTTCGCAGCGATGATCAGGAACCCCTTGCCGTCGGGAGCGATGTCCCAGCTGATGGGGCCGGTGCGAATTCCGGTGTCCACCATTTCCGTCTGGAACAGAGGCCGCGGGGCGCCGGCATGGAACGCGGCGCCGGTCTCCACCTCCACACTCATCATTGTGTTGTCGGGCGCAACATAAAACAGCTCTTTGCTGTTCCGTGCCCACCTCGCCATCACGCCGCCGCCTCTGGACACCATCCATTTGCCGCCGTTCGAAGAGGGCGGGAACGGAATCACATAAATCTCGCTCTGGCCGGACTCGTTCGAGGTGTAGGCGACCCAGCGTCCGTCAGGAGAAAACTGGCCCTGGTCCTCAGTCGCCGGGCTCTGCGCCACGACGAACGGTTTTGCATTCGGCTCAGCCGGAATCGCCAACAGGTCCGCGCCCGTTCCTGGATTGATTTGCGCATAAATGATGAATCGCCCATCCGGCGACCAGCTCTTTGGAACCGCCAGGCCCGGCGTTCGAACCAGCAACTCCTCCGGTCCCGCTCCGTTCGCGAGTTTCCGATAAATACCGTCGCCGGGTCTGCCGTAGGCTACGTATCGTCCATCCGGCGACCAGACAGGATTCATGCCGCCGTGCCCAAACGTCAGCTGGGTCGCAACTCCATGCGCAAATTCGAGCAGCCATATCTGTCCACCGCGATAGTCCGCGAGCTGCTTTCCGTCCGGGGAGATCATCACCGCGGCGCTCGCCTCACCGATAGTGCCGAGCTTTCTGCCCTGCCGGTCCCGCCAGACGTACTGCCATTTACCACTCTCGCCCGACACATACGCAAGCACTCCGTTGCTGGAGGTGGCCGCGAGCCACCTGGAGGTGCTCGGTTCGATTCCCTGCGCCACCTGCAACGGTTCGCCCGCCGCCTCGAGCCGCTTCATGTCGAACGGCAACGCGAGCAGCATGCCGCCGCGAGTGAACAGCACCGCGCCGACGCGGCTCGCGGACGGCGGCTCGATCACCTCGGCATTGGTATCATCCGGCAGAATACGGCGTGCCTCCGGGCCGTCCATCGAGTTGAGCCAGATGCCTTGTCGACCCGAAAAAGCACTGAGGGTCGTCAGGTAATGCCGCCCATCGGGCAGGAAAACGGGATAGACCCCATCGTGATGAGGAAGGTCCCTGACGCTTCCCCCTGCGTCCGACACCACCGGAATTCCGTTCAGTGCGCCAATCAGAATCTCGCCGTTTCGATTCCAGGTCGCGCCCACCGCCCCGAGCGCATCGCAGAGCGTTTGCACGGGTCCTCCCGATCGATCGATCTTCCTGAGCCTGGCGTCGGCAAAGAAACCGATGAACCGGCTGTCCGGAGACCAGAAGGGATCCGCTGCCCCGTCGGTGCCGGCCAGCGCGTACGGTTCGAGCGAATCGAGTTTCCGAACCCAGATCTGCTGCTTGCCCTGCCTCACCAGAACCATCGCGATGGCGCGGCCGTCCGGCGACACCGCGAGCGATCGCACGTGCGAGTTGTCAGGAAGCAGCACGCTCACGCGCGTCACCTGCCTGGGCGCATTCGACGGGCGGAAATACAGGGCGGCGAGCGCCGCCAGCAGCAACGCGATGAGTACAATGGCGCCGGCCAGCAGCGCGTTCCGGGAGCGCGCGGGCCCAGCGACTGGGACGGCCCCGGGCGATTCCAGTTCCCACTTCAGGTCTCGCGCGGATTGCCAGCGCTCATCCGGATCCTGTTCCAGACATCTCCCGATCACGCGGCCGAGCGGTGGGGGCAACGCGTCGTGCTTTGTTGAACGCTTACCGGTCGCCATCTCCAGCAGCATCAACCCCAGACCGTAGATGTCGGTCCGCGCGTCGGCCTTTTTTCCTTCCAGTTGCTCCGGGGCCATATACGCGGGAGTTCCCATCACGGCGCCGTGGGCGGTAAGGCCCGGTTCCACGCCCGAGCGGGCCAGTCCGAAATCCAGCACCTTCACGCCGGCCCTGGTGAGCATGACATTGCCGGGCTTCAGATCGCGATGAACGATGCCTTTGGCGTGGGCCGCTGCGAGTGCTTCCGCGATTTGCGCTCCGAATCGGATGGTCTGCTCGAACGACAGCTTGCCGCGCTTGAGGCGTGCGGCGAGTGTTTCACCGTCCACCAGCTCCATCACCAGATAGTCAGGGCCGACATCGTACAGCGTGCATATGTTGGGATGGTTCAGCGCCGCGATGGCTCGCGCCTCCTGCTGGAAGCGGCCGATGAATTCTTCGTTCGAAATCTTGATTGCTACCGGGCGTCCCAGGCGGGTGTCGGTGGCCCGAAATACCTGGCCCATGCCGCCCCGCGCCAGCGGCCCTTCTATTCTGTAGGGCCCGAGGAATGACCCGACTTCTGTCTTCGTCACAGCGAGGCCCGCGAACAGGTCCGCGGCGCGCTGGTCGAGCAGCTTGAGGCCGGTTGCCGTATCCTCCGCAAGGAGCTTTTCAACGGCGCCACGAATTTCCGGGTCCGCTCCGGCAAGAACGTGCTCCCCGCTCTCACGAGCCGAGTGGTACAGTCGCTCGATCTCCCGCCAGCGCTGTGACGTCAGACATCACCCCAGTGAAACCTTCAATGATATTGCGCCCGGGCCGGCGCCGCAAGGCGTTTTCAACGCTCAGAGCGCGGGCTCTCCACGGGCTGCTTCACCCATGCCGCGACTCGGCCGACCGATTGGCGGTCGACGCCGGCTCACCGGTAGCTTTGACGGGGTGCGTGTCAAATCAGGCGGACCGCGCGGCCGCAGGCGTTGCGCGGTACCAGCGTAATCCTGGCCTTTCACACGGCAATTAGGCATTGACAGCCACCATTGCTTTCGGTAATCTGGCTCTCGCGTCGTACCAGTACTACGGCCACACTGGACAGGAGATAGCGAAATGCCGCCAACACCGGAAGAGAAAATCGCGAGTGTCTCATCTGCCTGGCTTCCCCACCGTCCGGGGATTCAAACCGACCCAATCTGGATGGAATACGCCCTGCAGCATGGAGACCCCGCAACGCAGGCTCAACTTTCCGCGGTCCGACTACAGACTGTCGCCAACGTATACCACGCCATTGCCGACGGGGCCGCGAATGCCGCTAAAGTAATGGCGGCCAAAAAGTCCGGTGGCTGACCTGAGAACCCCCCAATCCACTGGTCCTGATGCCGATGTTGTGCTTATCGGCTATCAGGATCAGGGGAATCTCGGCATGGGGTATCTCGCGGCCGTGCTGCAGCAGCAGGGCAGGCGCGTTGAAATGCTGGAGATTCGCGACGGCCCCGAGGCAATCGTCGAACGTCTTGCCGGCCGGGAACCTCTGGTGGTGGGTTTTTCGCTGATTTTTCAGTACTTCCTTCCCCAGTATCGCCACGTGGCGATGCGTCTCCGCGAAGCCGGAATTAGCAGTCACTTTACCATCGGCGGTCATTACCCGAGTCTCTGCCACGACGAATTGCTCCGGAATTTTCCGGAAATGGACAGCGTCGTTCGATATGAGGGCGAGGCCACGCTTGCCGACTTGGTGGACACCCTCAGTCGGGGCGACAACTGGAAGCAGCTACCTGGCATCGCCTACCTGTCGGAGGGCGAAGTGGTGGTCACGGAACCGCGAGCGCTCGCCCACGATCTCGATTCCCTTCCTTTTCCTTACCGGCCCTATGACCCTGAGTACGTCGGCGGATTTCCCACTTTACCTTTGCTCGCCAGCCGGGGCTGCGCGCGCCGTTGCTCGTTCTGTTCCATCCACACGTTTTATCGGACTGCGCCGGGCAAAGTTGTCCGGGTTCGTCAGCCGGCAAAGGTCGTGGAGGAAATGCTGTTGCTCGAGCGCAGGTTCGGAATTCGCGTCTTCCTTTTTCAGGACGACGATTTCCCGCTCTGGGGGCCGGCTGGACGGCGTTGGGCGGCTGAACTGACGGGAAGATTACACGACAGTGGACTTGCCAGGCGTACGGTATGGAAGATCAGCTGCCGCGGCGAATATGTTGAGCCCGAGTTATTCCTGAGCCTGCGCGATGCCGGGTTGTTTCTCGTGTACATGGGCATCGAGTCGGGAGTGGATCAGGGACTCAGGATTTTACATAAAGAGATGACGGCGCAGGGAAACCTGGCCGCGGTGCAGACGCTCAAGGACGTCGGCTTGCTCTTCTCGTATGGCTTCATGCTCTTCGATCCGTCGAGCACGTTCGAATCTGTCCGCGAAAATGTCACCTTTCTGAGGAAAATCGTGGGGGATGGCTCCGCGGCGGCAACGTTCTGCCGCATGTTGCCGTATGGCGGTACGCCGATTCGCGATCTGCTTCTGCGAGAAGGCCGGCTCCGTGGAGACCTGACTCATCCGGACTATGTGTTTCTGGACACCCGGCTCAATGAGTATCATCTTCTCCTGAGTAAAGCTGCGCGCCCCTGGCTCGATCAGGGAGGACTTTCGCACCAGATCAGCTATGCGTGGGACGAACTGGAAGCAGTGAGGCGCCTGGTTCCAGGAACCACCGGCAGTGCAGTCTACGCGGGCGCGTTGCGTCGTCTCACCGCCGACAGCAACGAGAGGCTCTTCCGACTGGTGGAAGAAACGTCGGTTGCATTCGAAGCTGGAGATCGGACGGGATTCGACCCCGCGACGGCGCAGCTTTACTGCGATCAGGCCGGTGCGCAACTCATGCGGCTGCGGAACGAGTTCATTTCCGACAATATTCTCCTGCTGGCGGATTCGGTGAACGCGGATTGCTCGAGCGGGCCCGTGCTGGCGCCCCAGGTGCACTAGCCGAATCGCGCTGCAAGGACGTACGCGGATGGGCGGGAACCTGATCGAAGCTCCTTTGCGCGATCCGTGCAGGTTCGCGCCCATCTTCCTGCTTGCGCCTGCCCGCTCCTGTTCCTCCATCGTGTGCACAATGGTTGGACAGCATCCGCAGTTAGCCGGGCTGCCGGAGCTGAAACTCTTCTCCTACGCGACCGTTGGCGAGTTGGAGGCGTCCCTCCCACGATACTGGATCGATCGAGGCGTCGCGCACCGCAGCCCCGGACTGGTTCGTGCAATCGCCGAGTATAGGTTCCATGCACAGGACGCCGACGCGTTGGCCCTTGCACGCACCTGGCTGCGGGACCGATCGCACTGGAACGGCGCGTGCGTTCTGGACTCCCTGTTGCATGAGCTTGCGCCGCGTGCCGGCGTCGAGAAATCGCCCGAGAATGTCGCCGACGACCGCTCGCTGGAGATGCTGTCCTCCGCGTACCCGCGGGCGCGATACCTGCATTTGGTCCGGCACCCGATAGCCACGCAACGATCGGCCCAGGAGCACTGGAATCGCCTTTTTCCGGAACGCCCGCTCAACGGTGAGCCCATGGCGGGCGTTGCGAGTTGGCTGGAGACTCACTGCCGGATCCTGCGCTTTGCTTCCGCTCTGGGAAGCAACCGTTATATGCGGGTAAGGGCTGAGGATGTTCTGAACCACTCACGCCAGCAGCTTGGCATGATTGCGGAATGGCTGGGAATCCGCTCCGACAGCGATGCCATCGAGGCGATGATCCACCCGGAGAGGTCGCCATTCGCGCGGTTCGGGGCGGAGGACAGCGGGATCGTCGGCGGGAACGACCCCGGTTTCCTGAGCAATCCAATACCTCGCAAGGTGCAGGTTCTCGCCGATGTGAAGCAGCCGCCCGGCTGGGTGGGAGACGAGAGCCTGTGGCAGATGACGGCCGATCTGGCAAACTGCCTGGGTTATTGAAGCTTGAGAGCCGCCGCGTGCCGGAGTTCTGCCACGGGCTGTTACGCGGTGCGCAGGAAGCTCTCGAGGTCGCTCTCGCTCACCTCGGGCTCGCCCGGAGCGACGTTGTTCAGCTTTCCGGCTTTCATCCACTTCTCCAGCTCATCGACAAGACGGAAGAGGTGATCGAACGACTCCACCACGAACAGCAGCGGCTGGAAATGATGAATCTCGAACCCCTGGTTGATGGCCCACTCAATCTGAATCGGGAAGCGCTGCACCTCGGGCGATTCGATGGCATGCTCCAGCTCGCCGAAGGAACTGAGCAGACCGCTCCCGTAGGCTTTCAACCCTTCCGGCGAGCGCATCAGGCCGAACTCCACCGTAAACCAGAAAAACCGCGCCATCGCTCGGATGATGCTCGTGAGCGCGTGAATGCGGGTGTCGTGATCGCGAATGCCGGATACCAGATCGGCGGCGGTGTGCGCGCACTCGCCGAAGCGCACCAGCGTATCGGCAAATGCCTTGTCGGTGTGCATGGGCACGTGGCCGGCGATGTCGTGGAAGATATCCGGTTCCGGCAGATAGTCGAGTTTATCGGAGCGGCGAATGGTGACGGTGGTGGGGAACCGGCGATTGCGCAGGCAATCAAAGAACAGGAACGCGGGGACGTAGCCGCTGACCGCTTTGGCCTGAAATCCGGTGAGCGGCTGCAGGAACCGATTCACGTCCTCCAGCCGGGGAATCTTCAGAGGGTCGAGGCACAAGGAAGACACGCCGTGTAAGAAATGCGGATTGGCGTACCGCCGCCACCGCTCCCCCATGCGCGAGTATAGCCTGCGCCAGGATTCGTGGTTCTCTTCTGAATATAATTCGTACGGCTGCAGGATAAACAGCTCGCCATTGTGACGGGCCTGGTCGATAAAAGGAGCTTCGGAAGTCGTCAGCCCTGCCTCGGAAACCAGCGTAGCGGCCATCGCAAGCCCTCCAGCTATGGCGATTGTAAGCGATTTTCATGCCAAACACCACAGCAATGTGGTGCTTATCTGGCACGGATAGCTGTAACGCTCTGAACCGCTCTGCGCGTCTGCTCTCCTTGCCTCCCTCACTGCTGCTGGCAGCGCTGGTTACGGCGCTGTCCGGGGCCGCCGCGACGCCGGCCGCGCCGACGTTTTACAAGGATGTCCTGCCCATTCTGCAGCGGCATTGCCAGTCGTGCCACCGAACGGGCGAGATCGCGCCCATGCCCCTGACTACCTGGCAGGAAACACGGCCGTGGGCGCGCGCCATTCAGGAAGCGGTCACGCTGCGCCGGATGCCGCCCTGGTTTGCGAACCCGAAGTTCGGGCATTTCGCCAACGACGCTTCGCTCTCGGACGACGAAATCCGCACGATACAGGGGTGGGTGGAGAACGGCTCGCAGGAGGGGTTACGGGAGCAGGCGCCCAGGCCGGTGAACTGGCCTTCGGGATGGAACATCGAGCCGGACATCATCCTCTCCATGCCACAGCCGTTCCGCATTCCCGCCAGGGCCACCATCGATTACCAGTACCTGATCCTGCCCACGCACTTCTTCTCCGACCGCTGGGTGAAGGCGGTGGAGATTCGTCCGAGCAATCGCGCCGTAGTGCATCACGCCGTCCTGTATGTACGCGAGCCGGGCTCCGCGTGGCTGCGTGGCGTCCCGCCCGGCGTGATGTACGCGCCGCCGGCCAGCGATGCGAACGCCCTGAGGGATGCGCGCGACACGAAGGCCGACATCCTGGCCATCTACACGCCGGGGTCCGGACCTGCCGTGTGTCCGCCGGGCATGGCGAAGAAGGTCCCCGCCGGGTCCGATCTGGTGCTGCAGTTCCACTACACGTCACGCGACAAGGACGCGGAGGACCAGACCGACATCGGCATAGTGATGATGAACGGTGAGCCAACCGCGCGCATTCTGACTCTGCAGATGGGCAGCGACAACTTCGTCATCCCTCCGGGCGACCGCGACTATCGCACCACCGTGACCGGTACGATGCCGCGCGATGCGTTGCTGCTGAGCCTGTTCCCGCACATGCACCTCCGCGGCAGCGAGTTCGAATTCCGGGTGATCCCGCCGGGCGGCCCGCCGGAAACGCTGCTCGATGTGAAGCCGTTCAATTTCTACTGGCAGCTTTCCTACACGTTGGCGACCCCGCGCCAACTGCATCGCGGCGACCGTCTGGTATGGACCGGCCATTTCAATAACTCCGCCGACAACCCGGCGAATCCCGATCCGTCGGCGGAGGTGCGGTGGGGCGAGCAGAGCTGGCAGGAGATGATGATCGGCTTCTTCGATGTCGCGGTTGAGCCGGACGTGGACAAAGCGGCGTTCTTCGCCGCGCGATACAAGTAAGCCGCTCGCGTATACTGCTGGTAAAGCCCCGTTTCAACGGACACGCGCGTAAGTCACAGAAGGAGAATTTTCGAATGGGCCGTAAGCTTATCCTCTCAGCGCTCCTGATCGCAGTCGCCGTATTCGCCGATGATGCGAAGCCGAACTTTTCGGGCACCTGGAAAATGAACGTTGCCAGGAGCCAGCCCGGGGCCATGGCGCCGGACAGCCGCACCGACATCATCGATCATAAGGACCCGGCCATCAAAGAATCGATCAGCGCCAGCAGTTCGCAGGGCGACTGGCAGATGGAGATCAGCTACACCACCGACGGCAAGGACGCGAAGAACACCATCATGGGCGGCGATTTCACCACCAAAGCCCATTGGGAAGGCAACGCCCTGATCGTCGATACCAAAGGCAGCACCGATAACGGAGACATGACCGTGCACGGCAAGTACGAGCTTTCCGACGACGGCAAAACACTGACCAAGACCACCCACATTTCCGGGGGGTTCGGCGAAAACGACGAGAAACTCGTCTTTGATAAGCAGTGAGGCTTCTTCTGCCGGCTCTGCTGGCCCTGCTCAGCGCGTCGGCTCAATCGCCGGACAGCGCGCGTCCGCAGTTCGCCTGGCAGGGCGACGTCGATGACGTCGTGACGCTGTACATTCGCGCCGGCGCGGACAAGCTGCAGACGGAGACGCGCCAGGGCGCGCCGCCCGAGCATCAGCGGTACCGGTTCTTCGATCCACTGCCAGACACGCGCCAGGAGGTTCGCCTGACGGTTCTCGAAGGCCGCGGGAGCGTACGTATCACCCAGCAGCCGACGCTCGATAACAACTACACGGTGGCGGTAACCATTCAGGACCGGCAGGACGGGATCGGCCACTACTCGCTGGCTTTGTACTGGGACGCATCCGACGCGCGCCAGATCTATCGCCGGTGGCGCGATCATGGCTGGCAAGGCGACGGCATCGCGCCGGGAAAGCCGCCCGCCGAGCAGACCGGCCGCGTCACGTGGCGCGGGCATGTTGATGGTGATGCGTTGGTCGAATGCCGCGCGTCATCGTGCAGTAGCGCGGCCCAGCAAGGTCTGCCGGTGGATCACGCGCGCTTCCGATTCACCGCGCCGCTGCCCGAGCGGGAGGTGGCGGTCAGGCTGGACGAACCAAGCGACAATGACGACGTGCGCCTGACGGAGCAGCCGAGCGCGGCCAACGGCTGGGCCGCGCGGGTCCGGATCACCGATGGCTGCGGCGGCGCGCGTTTGTGCGGCTTCACGCTGAGCTGGCCGCTGCCGGGCGCTGCCGACGACAAGCAGTTGCCCGCGAGCCCTGGCGCGCGGTGGTCGGGCCGCGTCACAGGTACGGTTCGTGTGACGCTGCGCGGGTCATCCGCATTGACCGACGGGAGCGTGGCAGGCCAGGAGACCTCGTTCTCCGTCGCCGTTCCGCACCGCTCCGATCTCCCGTACTCGATCCGCAAGATCCAGGGTGCGGGCGAGGTCCGGATTGTGGAGACTCCGTCGGAGAAGAACGGCTACAGCCTGGTGTTTGAGATCGCGAACGGTTCAGGCCCGCCCGGCGATTATGTTGTCGAAGTGCGGTGGTAGTCGCGGCGCTCGGGGCGGGCGCCCTCGCCCGCGGCCGAGCCCTCGTCGGCCTGCTCTGTCTCTGAATGCATCTCCGGCTGTATCAGGCGGGCGGGGGCGCCCGCCGCAGGCGAGGGCGCCTGCCCCACCGGGCTGAAGCCCACAGCCGTCAGGACTGCTCGTCGCTACCCCGAGAGGTACGCGAAGCGAAGGATGAACAGCGCCGTCAGCAGATACACCACCCAGCTCACCGACCGGTATTCGCCGCGCGTCACTTTGAGTATCGTCCAGGCCGTGAACCCGATGGCGAGGCCGTTCGCAATACTGAACGTCAGCGGAATGGCGAGGATGGTCAGGAACGCCGGGATCGCGATCAGCGGCTGGTCCCACGGAATCTCCACGGCATGCATCGCCATCATCGAGCCAACGATGATCAGCGCCGGCGCCGTTGCCGACGCGGGAATGGCGCCCGCCACCGGCGCGACGAACAGCGCTCCAATAAACAGCAGGCCGGTGGTGATGGCGGTAACGCCCGTGCGTCCACCGGCAACCACGCCGGCGGCGCTTTCGATATAGCTCACTACCGTCGAAGTGCCGGCAAGAGAACTGACCACGGTGGCCGAAGCGTCGGCAAAAAGGATGCGGTTGATGCGCGGAATCGATCCCGCCGCGTCGAACAGACCGGCTTTCTTGCCCACCGCAACCAGAGTGCCCACGTTGTCGAACAGATCGACGAACAGAAACACGAAGATGATCTCCAGAACGCCGACGCGCAGAGCCGAGCGGATGTCCAGATGAAACGCCGTGTCGGACAGCGCGGAAATCCCCCACGTCTGCGGCTGCCAGTGCACGAGTCCCAGAGCGATGCCGACGGCGGTGGTGACCAGAATGCCGATCAGGATGGCCGCGCGCACACGCCACGCCAGCAGCGCCGCAATCAGCAGGAGGCCGAAGATGGCCAGCAGCGTGTTCGGCTGCCGCAGGTCGCCCATGGCCACCAGCGTCGCCGGATTCGCCACCACGATGCCGGAGTTATGGAATCCGATGAAGGCGATGAACAGCCCGATGCCGACGGCCACCGCGGAATAGAGCTCCCGGGGAATGGCCGCGATGACCAACTGCCGCACACCCGATGCGGTGAGGATCAGGAAGGCGACGCCCGAGAGGAACACCGCGCCGAGCGCTGTCTGCCACGGAATGCCCAGGCCCTTCACCACGGTGTAAGTGAAGTACGCGTTCAGCCCCATGCCGGGCGCGAGCGCGATGGGATAACGCGCGAACACGCCCATCAGGATGCTGCCGAACGCGGCGCAAATGCAGGTTGCCGCGGTCACCGCGCCTACCGGCATGCCTGCTTCGTGCAGTATGGACGGGTTCACGAACACGATGTAGGCCATCGTGATGAACGTCGTCACACCGGCGAGGATCTCGGTGCGCCAGTCCGCGCCCAGTTTCTCGAATTCGAAATACCGCTCCAGCCGAGCGAGCACAAGTTAGTCGAGCTTTTCCGGCTCGAGCGCGATGTTCTTCTCGCCGGCGGCCTTCTTTGTGAGGTAGTTTTTCACCCAGGCCGCCCAGCTCTTGCCGGCGGCCATATCGCGGCCGGTGAAGGCCAGGCCGGCGATGTCGGCATAGCTGACCGCTATCTTCCCGCTGCCGTCCTTCGGGAAAAGCCGCACGGACGAGCCGGCAAGCGTAGAGGCGGTACGGCGGTCGAACACATAGCCCTCTATGACGCTGCCGTCCTTCTTCGTGATGGTCACGTCGCCGCGATAGCCGAACGCCTTCTCGAGCGCCGCGAGAAGCTCGTCTTCCCTGGCGGTGTCGAACACCACTCCTTCCAGAGTTTCGCGGGCCGCCCCAGGAGCGACCTCCAGTTCGTCCGCGTTCACGCGTTCACCTCTTCGCCGATCTGCACCAGTTCCGAAGGCGCGTTCACCGGCTCAAAGGGCTCGTCCAGCAGTGCCAGCGCGGCGGCGTCCGCGTGTTTCGTGAACAGAGTGGAGCGAACCGTGGCCAGGAAGCCCTTCAGCGAACCGAACGTCTCGTCCACCGCCGACGCCTCATAGCCGCTGTGCACCATGCAGTTCGCGCACTTCGGATTGCCCGATTCCGTACCGTACCGGCTCCACTCGGTGGCTTCCATCAACTCGGCGAAGGTGTCCGCATAGCCGTCCTGCAGCAGGTAACACGGCTTCTGCCAGCCAAAGATGTTGTAGGTGGGCATGCCCCACGGCGTGCACGCGTACTCGCGCCGGCCCATGAGGAACTCCAGAAACAGCACCGACTGGTTGAACCGCCACGACGATTTGCGGTTCGACAGTATTGCCCGGAACAGCCGGCGAGTGCGCGCTCGGCCGAGGAAGTGCTGCTGGTCCGGAGCCTTGTCGTAGGAATAGCCGGGCGAGAGCATCATGCCCTCCACGCCGATCTCCATCATTTCATCGAAGAACGCGCGCACGCTCTTCGGGTCGGCGCCGTCGAACAGCGTGGTGTTGGTGGTGACGCGAAAGCCGCGCGCCACCGCTTCGCGAATACCGTTGAGCGCCAGTTCATGGCCGCCCTCCAGGCACACCGAAAAGTCGTGATGTTCCTTCTGCCCATCCAGATGCACGGAGAACGTCAGGTACTTGCTCGGCTGGAACAGGTGGATCTTTTCTTTCAGCAGCAGCGCGTTCGTGCACAGGTAGATGTACTTCTTCCGCGCCACCAGGCCGGCCACAATTTCGCCGATCTGCGGGTGCAGGAGCGGCTCGCCGCCGGGGATGCTCACCATCGGGGCGCCGCACTCTTCGACCGCGCGGAAGCAGTCTTCCGGCGACAGATTCATCTTCAGAATGTGGCCGGGATACTGGATCTTACCGCAGCCCGCGCAGGCCAGATTGCAGCGGAACAGCGGTTCCAGCATCAGCACCAGCGGGTACCGCCTGCGTCCGCTGAGTTTCTGCTTAAGGACGTAGGTGGCGACTGTCCACATCTGCGAAATGGGCACCGGCATGACTGCTCTCCTTCGGAATTCACGAACGCGAATTCTCTTTCGCTTTTACCACCTCCGGTGTCATAATGTCAATGAGCCTGGTGTCGCAGGCCAAAGGCCTACTCTACTGGAGCCGTAAAGTGTCGACGCGTTGTAGTAGAGCAGGCGTTTTCGCCTGCACCTGAGCCCCACTTTGACCAGAACCGCCCAGGCAAAAGCCGCAGTCCCTTCCGTGCGCCGGACCCCGGTCCAGGAGCGCAGCAGTGGAACGGTGAGACAGATCGTCGCGGCGGCGTCGGCTCTGCTGGAACGTATTCCGCTGGAAGAAATCACCACCAGCCGGATCGCGGCGGAGGCGGGCGTGTCGGTGGGCGCGCTGTATCGATTCTTTCCGGACAAGCAGGCCATCATCGATGCGATTGCGGTGCGCCGAGTGGAGGACTTTCGCGCGTCGCTCGAGCAGCGCCTCGGTGAGACCGGCGGCGTCGATCCGCGGGCGTTTCTCGACCTGGCCATCGACGCATACGTGGCGTTCCTCGAAGCGCATCCCGATTTTCGGACGATCGCCTTCGGCCGGTTCGTCAGCGCTCCCACGCGGCAGCGCGAACTGGCGTCGGAAGCCGGTCCGGCCGCTCTCATCAAGCGCTTCGTCCTCGACCAACTGGGCGTCGAAGCGCCGCCCGATCTCGACCTGAAGCTGCGTATCGTCAGCGAGGCCGGCGACCGGTTGATCGCTTACGCGTGGGAGCAGCCCACCGCGGAAGAGCGCGCGCGGGTGATCGAGGAGACCAAGCAGATGCTCGCGGCTTATTTGTTCTGATATCTTCAGCGATTCTCCGTAATCTGGCGCGATTTCTAATGACAACACTGCCGGGCGCAGTGTCCAGAGGCCAAAAAGCTATAATTACGCCACATGAGTCTCGAGCCAGGCACAAGACTTGGCCACTATGAAATAGCATCTCCGCTCGGTGCGGGTGGAATGGGCGAAGTTTATCGCGCGCGGGATGTGCGGCTTGAACGCACCGTAGCGATAAAGATTCTTTCTCCTCAATTCGCTTCTGATTCCAGACACAAACAGCGGTTCGAGCGGGAGGCGAAGACCATTTCGGCCCTGCATCATCCGCACATCTGTGCGCTGTACGACGTGGGTAGCCAGGACGGCGTGGACTATCTGGTGATGGAGTTCGTGGAGGGAGAGACGCTGGCGACGCGTCTGGCAAAAGGCGCACTGCCTCTCGAACAGGTCCTCAGGTTTGGAACGCAAATCTGTGATGCGCTCGACAGAGCTCATCGCGGCGGAGTTGTCCATCGCGATCTGAAGCCCGCTAACATCATGCTCACGCCGGCGGGTATAAAGCTACTGGATTTCGGTCTCGCCAAGTCGGTGGCGCCGGCCGATGGCATGACGTTGACCGCGGCCCTGACGCCGACTTCCCCGATGACTGCACAAGGGGCCATCGTCGGCACCATTCCGTATATGTCGCCGGAACAGCTCGAAGGAAAGGAACTCGACGGCCGCAGTGACATTTTCTCACTGGGCGCGGTGCTGTACGAGATGTTGACGGCCAGGAGGGCTTTTGGAGGAAAAAATCAACATAGCGTGGCAGCTGCAATCCTCGAAAACGACCCCGAGCCCATCAGTAATCTCAAAGCGGCGATCCCGCCAACGCTGGGTCATGCCATCGATTTGTGCCTGGCGAAAGATCGGGAAGAACGCTGGCAGACATCCCGAGACCTGGCGCTCGAGCTCAAGTGGATCGCTGAAGCGGCTTCGGCCACGCGGCCGACTCCCCAGGCGGTTTCCCGAAGCAGCTTCCGCGAGAGATCAGCCTGGGGAGTGGCGGCGGTGCTGGTCATAGCGCTTGTGGCGATGGCCATCGCCCTGACGAAGCGCATACCTCCGGCCCCGGCGCAGGTGGTGCGCTCGTCGCTGCTGCCCCCGCCAGGTTCATCATTTTTGCCTTACAACTTTGCGATTGCGCCAGACGGCAGCCGCATGGCCTTCGTTGCGCTAGGACCGGATGGTCAAACCAGTCTGTGGGTGCGCGGCCTTTCCTCTCCCGATGCACAACAACTCACCGGAACGGAGGGAGCGACTCTTCCGTTCTGGTCGCCCGACAGCCTGCACCTTGGTTTCTTCGCCCAGGGCCGGCTCAGGACGGTCGACCTTGTGAACTCTTCCGTCCAGATCCTGTGCGATGCGGCTCCGGGGTTTGGCGGCTCATGGAATCGCGACGGAGTTATTCTCTTCGCTTCCGGCGTCACCGGTCCGCTTTACCGGATTCCCGCAACAGGCGGTACGCCGGAGGCAGTCACCAGGGTTCCGCAGGGCAGCACGGAATCGCATCATTTCCCTGCGTTTCTGCCGGATGGCATACATTTCGTCTATTTCGCGAACTGGAGCGATACGGGTAGCCGCCGCAATGGCGTTTACGCGGCGTCTTTGGATTCCGGCGCTCCAAAGCTCGTTGCCGCCGACATCCAGGGCAACGTGTTCTTTGCCTCCGGGCATCTGCTGTATGTGCACGACCGGACCATCATGGCCCAGCCCTTCGACGTTTCCACGCTGCAAACGCAAGGAGCGGGCTTGCCTCTGACACAACAGGAAGTCGACAGATTTTTTGACTTCTGGCAGTCCGGATTTTCCGTCTCACAGGACGGCAAGTTACTTTTCCAGTCCGCGGCAGATGCCCCCGCACGCCTGGTGTGGTACGACTCTGCCGGAAAGGAAATCGGTCAGTTTCCGGAGGTCGGTTACGAAGGCCCTCAGTTCTCTCCCGATGGTCGCTCCCTGGCCGTCTATTCAGACGATGAACATAACGGCAAGCACTTTATTCGTATCTACGATCTGAAACGCGGAATCAGCGCGCGCCTGACGGACGGTGGGAATGAGAGCAATCCGGTGTGGTCTCGCGATGGCAAGTTCATTGCCTATCGCAATGGCTCCCTGAACATCGAGGTAGTTCCCGCGGATTCCTCCGGTCCTCCTCGATTACTTGTGAAGGGCATCAACCTCATCCCTTGCGATTGGTCAGCAGATGGCGACTTGATCTACATGAGCGTTGGTGGTGACGGTCCGTTTCCCAGTCTGTACGTCTACTCACCAAAGAATCAGAAAGCTGCAAGGTTTGGGAGATTCGGCGCGGAACCCCAATTCTCTCCAGACGGCAAGTGGATCGCTTACGTCGAGCGGCCAACCACGCAGATTGTTGTTCAGCCCCTCTCCGGCCCGGGAGCTCACATCCAGATTTCAGACGTAGCCGGATCTACGCAGCCACGTTGGAGTCGCAACGGCAGGAAGATCTTTTTTGTCCATCCGGATCGAAAGTTAATGGTGGTAGCTTTCGATCCCGCAACCCATTCGGCCAGTCCGCCGCGAGTTTTCGCCAGGACGCGCATTGCGGTCACGGCCTTCGGGTGGTTTCAATATGCCGTTGCTTCAGATGATCGCGTGTTGGTGAACTCCCTGCCTGCCGATCACTCGTCCCCGCTCACTCTGATTACGAACTGGAATGCAGAGTTGAGGAGATGACCTTCGGCCATTCGGTTCACGCATGCGCCAGACAGGAGGTTTTGGATGAAATGGAATCCTGTTCCGCCGCCCTTAAGGTGAGTTCGCGGCCGCTCGCGTCCTTTGCCCGCAGGTCGGGCGTACTCGATCCTGTGACCAGCGCAGCATCGGCAGCTTGGCCCTCTGCCTTCGCCTGGAGGTCGACAATCCGGTTTCCGGGACTCGAAGCGCCGCCCGATCTCGACCTGAAGCTGCGCATCGTCAGCGAGGCCGGCGACCGGCTGATCGCTTACGCGTGGGAGCAGCCCAGCGCGGAAGAGCGCGCGCGCGTGATCGAGGAGACCAGGCGGATGCTCGCGGCTTATTTGTTCTGATACTCGATTTTTCACCCCGATCGCCAGGTGAAAGCGTCAAAGCCGGTCTATAGCCGCGAGAACCGATTCCGGCCTGGCCCGCACACGGATATCATCCGTCAGATTCACCCAGCGGATCGTGCCGCTCGCATCAACGAGAAATTCGGCGGGCCGCGCGATGTCTTTACCTCCCTCGCCCCCTTTGGGATGCAGCACTCCGTACTGCCGGATCGTTTCTGCCCTGGGATCGGAGAGAAATGGAAATCTGTACCCGCGGGACTGGCAGAGCTTTTGTGACTCGGTGGGCGAATCCACGCTGATTGCCACGACTTCAACGCCACGCTGATGGAACTCGTTCAGGTGCTGCTCGAAACCCCGCAACTCGGAGTTGCAGAACGGTCACCAGTACCCCCGATAGAAAACGAGCACGAGTCCGCGGTGATCCTTCAAAAGGCCGGTGGATGAGACTTGCTTTCCAGCGGCATCCAGGAGCACGAACGGCGGCGCTTTCCGGCCGACGTGTAAGGCGCTTTCTGCGGACGGGATCTGCTTCGAGAACCAGGTAACGCTCACAACGAAGAAAGCGAACAGCAGGGCACTCAGCGCAGCGAGGATCGAGCCGCTGATTTTGCCGCCGTTGTGCTCGGGATCGCGGAACGCGCGCCTGACGCCCACGGCAATCAGCGCTCCGCCGATCAGGAACAAGAGATAGTTTGCCCATGGAATATCGCGAGTTGCCGGGAACAACGCGAAGAAGGGAATGTAGCTCACCAGCGCGACAAGAACGACCGCGAATCCCGCCCAGGTTAGAATGTTTCGACGACGCTTCAAGCCGCCAACCTCATGATTAGTATAGCCGGGCGATCGTTACAAGCGGCCCAAAGTCCATTAGCAAACTGACCCTGGCTGTCGGGCGTTCCTCAAGATGACCTTGCCGGTACAGTGGGCGCGGTCATCGGACGGAAGGGCGCGTACTGATACCTGTATTGCCCCCTGGAAAACGGGAGAAAACTCCCGGCCTGGAAGTACCAAACCGGCGGGAGCGCGGTACCACCCGCAATTGTGACGAAACCGCTATTGTCCGTTCACGGCGTATGCCCGACATTGTAATTACGCCGTTGAGAATCGGCGTGCGACATAACCGACCGGGAGACCAGAATTGAAAAACAGACGTGACAATTCGGAGCGGCGCGCGGCGGATCGGTTTCCGATAGAGCGCGACCTGAAATACAGAATCCTCAGCAAGCGCAACGGCTATGAAAGCGGGACGGGCACCACGGTGAATGTAAGCAGCACCGGCGTGCTGTTCACTACCGAGAGCATTCTCTTGCCCGGCCAGCGCGTGGAAGTGGCCATCTCCTGGCCCGCGCAGTTGAACAGCAGCGTCAATCTCAAGCTGGTGGCTCGTGGACGTCTTGTCCGGTTCGAGCAAGGCAAGGCCGCCATGGAGATCCAGCAGTACGAATTCCGAACGTCGGGCGCCGGGCAGCCGGCGGCAGCGCAGTAATCCTCCTCTCTTTCTCCTTTTCCGCTGCGGACGAGGCGGGCTCACCCCGCCTCGATTTTTTTAGCCTCCTCAATACAGCGTGAGCTCCACCGGCGATCCGGCTACGCAACCAAGGCGCTTCGCGGCGGAGTCCTGATTCACCGCGACCTCCAGGTATCCGGCGCTCCCCGGAATCACCAGCGGCTCGCCCGGCTTCCCCTCAGAGAAACTCGCGGCCAGCTGTGATAGGCTCTCCCCGCCGGCGTGGAGCGCGAACTCGCCCGCGGCAATCTGCGGGAATTCGTCAAGCCGAAAGCTGGTGATGAGATTTCCGAACCGATCCACCCGCAGAACCGTGCCTGTCCATACTCGTTTACCCGTGCGCACGGGCCGGAAAAAATCGAGCCTCAGATAATCCGCCACGGGCTTTCCAAACTTTGCCGGCCCCACTCCGCCCGCCAGATAAGCGGCCACGGGGGCGAAAACATCGCGACCATGAAATGTTCGGCTGAGCGGCTCGAGGAAGAATTTCCCGGCAGTGATGTGGCGGACCCTCTCCCCATTGCCCTCGCGATCGAACACCATGGACAGCACGCCATTGTCGGGAGCGATGAAATACTGCCCGCCGGCCTCGGCCAGAATCGGCCTCCGCGCGGAGCCTACGCCCGGATCGACCACCACCACGTGAATGGAGCGGCGCGGGAAATACCGGTATGCCTGGCAGATCACGTAAGCGCCATCGGTTACCGTGAATGGCTGGACCTCGTGGCTGATATCCACGATCCGCGTCCGCGGCTCGATCCCCAGGATGACGCCCTTCATGGTTCCAACATAGTGATCGGCCGTGCCGAAATCGGTGGTGAGCGTGATCAGCGGATTGACCATGCGGGGAGAAGGCTGTCGGGCAGGCGATTAGTTTTCTCATCGCCTGCCCCCAGGTCGCATTCTACTTCAGTAGAGCGTTGGCCGCGCTGATATCGAACGATCCGATGCCCGTGGTGTAATCCCAACCCGGCGTGGCCGCGTATGCGCCATTCGTACCGGCGATGATGTCGTGAAATCCGACCACCGAAGGCGGAGCCGGCGTCGACGTGTTCAGGCCCTGTGCCAGCTTATAGAACAATGGCGACGCGAATCCGAGCTTGTTGCCGTGCGTGGATTCGATGCGCGCCCACGAGCCCAGCGATAGTGGAGAAGAGAGACTGGTGCCGCCCACCACCAGCGGGGAGCCGCCGACAATGATATTCGCGCCTGAGATATTCGGGTCGGCGTCCATGGCGATGTCCGGCATGCCTTTTCCGGCCGCGGCGCCCGGTACGACGCCGCTCTGCCAGAACGGCGCGGTTTCGAGCAGGCTTACTCCGCCGCCGCCCGCATACCAGGCGACCTCGTTGTTATAGCTTCCGTCCGTGTTCGTGAACAGAGTGGTGCCGCCCACTGCGACGACATACGGCGAAGCCGCCGGGTACGACTGCATCGGCAACCCCGAATCGGGGACGCCGTTGGCGCCCACCACGGGACAAAACGCGCCGACGTCGCCGGTGGACGAGAACACGGTCTGCCCCTGCGCTGCCGCCTCGGCGAACACTTCGTCATCGGCCAGCATGGAGCCGTCCAGATAAGCGAACGCTTCGCACTCTCCGAAAGAGGCGCTGCCGGCCTTCACTACCGGGTTCGCCACAAATCGGTTGAAAGAGATCGCGATATCGGAATCCGTCAGCGAAGTAGCGACGTAGAAGTACAGATGCTTCACGCTTCCGGCAATGCCGGTGGACGATTGCGAATCGAGGTCCCACTCGTCCGCGCCAGATGTGTCCGTGCTCGCAATGCCTGAGAGGTTGACGGTCACCGGAACCTGGGGGAGCTTGTACAGCGTCTCGAACTGACGCAGGTCTTTCACCACCTGGGTTAAGTCGCCCTCGGCGAAAATGGCGATGCTCGTATTACTGCCGGTCGCCGTCCTGCCGATGTCGTATGCCTTCTGGAAATCCTGCGGCCCATAGACGCTGCGGTTGAGATCCGGCACAGTCGGCGTGCCTGTCGCCTTCACCAGGAACGGCCGCATCGCGGCAATGCTGTTCAGCCCGAGAACGGACAGCACGGTCCCCGACAGCGACGACGGAACCTGCGCGTCCGCGCTGTTGGCGAAAACGGTGGCGCCGTTCAGCGTGTAAGAAGTGATGGCGGTGTTGAAGGCTGTCTCCACGTTGCGAGCCGTCCCGTCCGCGGTGACGAACAGACGATTGGCATCTACCTGGATGCTGGTAAAGCCGTTGCTCGAAAGATATTGCTCGACGGCCTGCGCCTGCGCCGCTGTGGGTGAATAAGTGGCCGCGAACTGGGCGGCGGTCAGTGAGGTCCCATACAACGAGTCGGTGGGATCGCTCATCCGCTGAATCAGGGTTTCGAGCGCCGCGGCGTTCCGCAGCTTCAGAGCTACGGCGACGTGCATCGGCGTGGCGGCGTCGGCCGCGCCAATCACGCTGCCATTGTTCAGCGTCAGCGCCTTTGTGCCGGTGGAAACCCATGCGCTCTGCGCCTGTGCGGCGGTCAGAAGAATTGCGGTAAGAGCGCCTGCACAAAGGCGATGCGCTCTGCGACTGGAAACACGGACACACGAATAGCCAGTAAGCATTTCGGACGTTCTCCTCAATCTGGTCGTTGTTGGGCTGGTTGGCCCTGCGGCGCTCATGGGCTCATGAGCAGCCCTTATACTGAACGTCAGACGCAAGCTCGGAAAATTCCTTACTACGGCTGATTTCTGATGAACCCTTAAGGTCCTGCCAAGGGTCTCTACGGCATGAAAACTAACGCGATGCGCATCCTGGACAACATGGGCATCGCTTATGAGTTGCGCGAGTACGAGGTGGACCCCGACGATCTCGCGGCCGAAACGGTGGCCCGCAAAGTCGGACTTCCGCCCGAGCAGGTCTTTAAGACGCTGGTGGCGCGCGGAGACCGGGCGGGGGTTTGCCTGGCGGTGATCCCAGCCAATCAGGAGCTGGACGGCAAGGCGCTTGCCCGCCTTACCGGCGACCGGCACGTCGAGTTGGTTCCCTTAAAGGAAGTCCAGAGCCTCACCGGCTATATTCGCGGCGGCGTCACCGCGCTCGGGTGCAAACGCGAGTACCCGGTTTATGCGGATGAAACGATCGAGCTGTTCGATGTTGTCGCGCTGTCCGCGGGCGTTCGCGGAACTCAGGTCCTGATCGCGCCGGCCGATTACCTGCGCGCAACGAACGCGGTGCTGGGGCCGATCGCACGGGACAAGGTTAAGCGACCCGCCTCTACCTGACTCCTCAGAACCGTAGGCCGCCGCTGCAGATCAGCACTTCGCCGGTCACGTAATCCGACAGCGGAGAACAGAAGAACAGCACCGCGTTGGCGGCATCCTGAGTCGTCCCCAGGCGCCCGAGAGGAATGCTGTTCCGCGCCGCCTCCAGCAGTTTCGGGTTTGCTCCCACGGGAATCTGCCGGCCTTTGATGTCGATGGTCGCCGCGCCGCTGTCGAGCGGCTGAATAAGCCGCGTTTCAATCAGTCCGAAGCCGACCGCATTCACCGTTACGTTGTATCTCCCCCACTCCTTCGCCAGCGTCTTCGTCAACCCGACTATGGCGGCTTTGCCCGATGAGTACCCAACCTGGCCGGCATTGCCGTCGGTACCAGCGATGGAGGTGATGTTCACCACTTTGCGCATGACGCGGCGTCCCTCGGCGGCCTCGCGCTTCGCTGACTCCCTGATCCACTCCGACGCTGCGCGCAGCAACCGGAACGGCGCCTTGATGTGGATATCGAGAAGCGCCTGGAACTGCTCGTCGGTGGTCTTCTGAATCACGCTGTCCCACGTATAGCCCGCGTTATTGACAATGATGTCGAGCGATCCGAACCGGTCGAGCGTGGCCTGCGCCAGCCGCGCGGGGAAATCGGCGTCGGTAAGGTCTCCGGCCGTCCAGGCGGCTTTATGGCCAAGCGCGTCGGCGGCTTCCTTCGCGGCCTCGTCGTCGATGTCGTTGACCATCACCGATGCGCCCCAGGCGGCCAGCTCCGCCGCGATAGCACGCCCGATTCCACGGCCCGATCCGGTCACCAAAGCGGCCCTGCCTTCCAACGTGAACGGCATAACAAGCTTGTATCACACGCCACCGCCCGCGGGTGACGTCACCCCACCTTCCGGGCCACCACAGCGCCCAGCCCCGCGGCGATCGAGATAACCAACAGCATCACCATCTCAAAAGGCCAGAGGTTGTGAGCGGTTGGGTCTTTCACACAATCGACGATAATCAGAGCCGTATTCCCTCCGAGCAGGCCCAGCGTGAGCGCGAGTGGAACGAAAGCGACCGCCGCGTCCGGCGCCCGCCACGCCAGCAGAAAGCCTGCCAGCGCCAGGCCTGCGACCAGCGAAACCAGGGAATGGGTGGAATCGGCGCGATGCGAGTACGGCTGGAACTGGAACACAAAGACCGCATGCAGCAGCAGCCCTGTCGCAAACGCCACGGCGATCCGCCACTGAACATCGAAACGTGTCCAGGCCGGAGGCGCCGCGGGTTGTTGGGCCGGTGAATCGGGCATCGGTGATACGGTTCGAGTATATCGGGCCATAGGCCGGCGGGCATTTCACGTTAAGCTGATGGGCGATGGTTCAGCTCTCGTGGCCGGAGCGGGCGATCCTTCTCCTGCTGATAGCGGCATCGGCGTACGGGTTCTGGCGCCGGTTTCATATCGTCTGGCATAACATCGAGCGGGCCCGGCCCGATCCGGATTTCACCATACAGCCCGTTGGCCGGCGCATCCACGACTTCCTGTGGGAAGTGATGCTGCAGGGCAAGGTGATCCGGCAGCGGCCTCTTCCAGGCATCGCGCACGCGCTGGTTTTCTGGGGCTTCTGCGCGTTCGGGCTCGTATCGCTCAACCACTTCGGCGCCGGCCTCGGCCTCGGCTTTGTCTCGCGCGAGGGCGCGTTCGGCCGCCTGTATTTCGGCTTCGCGGCCGTGTTCGCGGTCGCCGTGGCGGCAGCCATCGTGGGTCTCACCTTCCGGCGTTTCGTCATCAGACCCGCGGCGCTGGGGAAGGTGTCGCCCGAATCCGGCATCATCGCGCTGCTCATTTTCCTGCTGATGATCACGTACCTGGCGGCGCTGTTCGTGCCCGAAGGTTCGCGCGCCGGCCATGCGCTCTGGTGGGCGCACACGGTGACGCTGCTCGCCTTCCTGCCGCTGATCCCGCACACCAAGCATCTCCACCTGGCGCTCAGCCCGGTGACGGTGTTTCTCAAGCGCGACCGGTTCAGCAAAATTCCGCCGCTCGCCGGCGATGAGGACTTCGGCCTCGATACTGGCAAGGACCTCACGAAGCTGCTGGCGCTGCAGGTCTATTCATGCGTGGAGTGCGGGCGCTGCACCGAACACTGCCCGGCGCACTTAACGGGCAAGATTCTCAACCCGAAGGAAATCGCGCTCGGCACGCGCCGCTACCTGAACGAGTTCGGCGCCGGAGCGGAAGAGCCGCTGATCGGCGTTCACATCTCGCAGGAAGCGGTGTTCCAGTGCACCACCTGCGGCTCGTGCGAATTCCAGTGTCCGGTCGGCATCCAGCATCTGCCGCTGATCGTCGGACTGCGGCGCGGCGCCGTGAACACCGGCAAGTGGGAAGACGACCACGGCACGAAGCTGTTTCTCAATCTGGAACGCAGCGGCAACGCGCTCGGGTTCCCCGCGGGCGAGCGCGACAAGTTCATTCAGAAACAAGAGCTGCCGGTGTTCGATGGCTCGCAGGAGTATTGCCTGTGGCTGGGCTGCATGGGCGGCTACGATCCGCAGGGGCGAGAGATCGTGGCGGCATTCGCGGAAGTGATGCGGCACATCGGCGCCAGCTTCGGCGTCCTCCGCAAAGAGCGATGCACGGGCGACCCAGCCCGCCGCCTGGGCAACGATCTCGTCTTTAGCCAGCTTGCCGAGGCGAACCTCGAGAGCCTTGCGAAAAGCGGCGTAAAGAAGATCATCTCCATCTGCCCCCACTGCGTCCGCACCATCGGCGAGGACTGGCGCGAGTACGGCGAAGCCCCGCCCGTCGAGCACCACAGCGAGTTCATGGCGCGGCACATGGACAAGCTTCCTCCCCGCGGCGATCTCGGGAGCGAGAAGGTGGTTTATCACGACCCGTGCTACCTGGGCCGCTATCGCAATGTGTACGACGAGCCGCGCGCGGTAATCTCGCGTTTCGCCGAACAAGTGGATCCGGAGCGAGCGCGCGAACGGTCGTTCTGCTGCGGCGCGGGCGGCGGCCTGGCTTTTCTGGGCGAAGAAAAGGGTGAGCGCGTGAGCGTGGAGCGCGCGCGGCAGTTGGCAGCTACCGGCGCTCAGGTGGTGGGCGCAGCGTGCCCATTCTGCAACACGATGTTTCGCGACGCACTGGCCGGCCTCGGTCCCGACGCGCCCAGGTTGCTTGACATCGCGCAGATTGCCGCGGCGGCGCTGCCGAAGGATTCTGCGTCGTAAGCCGAAGCAGTCTCCTACGAGTTCTTTTCAGCGGGGATCCGGATGCCGGGAAGCTTGCTGAATTCCTCGTCAAACGTGAGCACCAGTCCTTCGGCCCGCTCGAGGGCGATACGCGCAATCGCTGCGTCTGCAAAGCTCAGGCGTGAACTGCCCTGATGGGTGAACATTTCGAAGGCGTCCGAAAAGAGGTCGGAACACGGAACGAAATCGAGTTCGTCTGCGTCCAGCAACAACCTCCCCGCAAGCGCCGCAGCCGCGAGATCGCGTCGCACCAGCAGCACGGTGGCAACTTCCAGAAAGACGTATTCGAGCAGGAGCCCTCGGCCCCACTCCCCCTTTAGAAACCGCTCCATCAGAACGCACGCCGCCCGGTGGTGTGCGTCGCGCTTGTTGTGGAAACCGATGATGAAGCTCGAGTCGAGTACAATCATCGCCCTGGGCCGTAAACGATGGTGTCAATCTCGGAGCTGAGTCGTTCGTTGCCCTCCGGGTACAGCTCCGGGCGGAGCGCCGCAAGGCTTGCCGACCCGCGCTTTATCGTTCCCCGCCCAAGATACTGCCGGATCGCTTCAGTTAGCAGATCGCCCACGGTGCGCCCCTCCAATACCGCGCGCGCACGCAGCGCCCGATAAACCTGTTCGTCCAGATTGCGGACCGTCGTATCCATCTTGTACTACTTGTAACACATTCTCGCGAGAGCCGAACCATTACCTGTTGACTTGGATTGATTCATACGTATAATTGAAACAAACGTATGAATCAATCGTCAGCAAGCGCGACGACGGCCGAGAGCCGCAGCACGCGGGACCGCATTCTCGATGCTGCCGAGCGCCTGCTTGGCAAGAACGGTCCCGATGCCACATCGCTTCGGGAAATCACCTCGGCAGCGGGCGTGAACCTGGCGGCGGTGAACTATCATTTCCAATCGAAGGACGCGTTGATCCGTGCGGTGATCGACCGGCGAGTGGACCCGCTGGTCCGCCGACGGCTGGAAATGCTCGACGAGGCCGAGGCCGAAGCGGGCAGCCGCCCAGTGCCGATCGAACGCCTTATCGACGTGTTCCTGATTCCCGTCCTCGAGCTCCAGAAGACGTGCCCCGATTTCACGCCGCTGATGGCGCGCATGTACACCGAACCCCGTCTCCTCGAGGAGATCGTCCAGAAACACTTGTCCACATTTGGCCAGCGATTTCTGGCAGCGCTCCACAAAGGCCTGCCCGAGTTATCTCCGCAGGATGTGATCTGGCGCATCACGTTTGCGGTTGGCAGTCTGATGCACGTAATGCTGGGCCCGGGAATGATCCGCATGGTTTCCCTGGGCCAGTGCGATCCCTTTGATTCTGATCTGTTGCGGCGGCAGATTACTGCGTTCCTCGTTGGCGGATTTCTTGCGTCGGCGCCACCTGCGATGGCGCCGAAGGAGGCATGAAAGATGCGCGGACTTATTGTTTTGCCATTCCTCCTGCTGCCGGTATGCGCCGAGCAGCTTCAGCCTCGTCCCGAAGTATTGCAGCTCAGCCTGCGAAAGGCGGTGGAGATTGCACTGGCGCCGGAGGGCAACACGCGCGTGCAGATCGCGCAGGAGGAGATGGAGCAGGCGAAGGCGCGTGCCAATGAAGCTCGGGCCGCGCTGCTGCCGAACGTGGACGGCTATCTGCAGTACGAGAGCGAGACGGTAAATCTGAAGGCGTTCGGACTGAACTTCCAGATACCGCCGGTTTTCGGCCAGAGGTTCACCATCCCCGCTTTCGTCGGCCCATTCACTGTTCTGGACCTGCGCGCGCAGGGCACGCAGAACGTCTTCGACCTCAGTTCGATTTTCAACTACAAGGGCGCACGCGCTTTGGTGGGCGCGGCGAAACAGGATCGCGAATCGGCCAATCGCCAGGCCACCGATCAGGTTGCGCGCGCCTATCTCAGCGGCATCAGAGCCGATGCGGCGCTCGAAACCGCGCAGGCGAACGTGCAGCTATCGCAGGCGCTGCTCGATCTGGCGCAATCGCAGAAGGCAGCCGGAACGGGCACGGCCATTGAGGTGACTCGGGCGGAGGTACAGCTTGCCAACGACCGGCAGCGGTTGCTGGTGGCGGAGAACGATCGTGACCGCGCGCGTCTCCAGCTTCTGAAGACGATTGGGCTGAGGCTGGAAACGAAGATCGAACTCACCGACAAGATGGCCTACGTGCGAGTGGATCCGGTGGACGAGGCGAAGGCGGTGGCGGTGGCGCGAGCGAACCGCACCGAGATGAAGGCGCAGCTCGAGCGCGAGCACAGCGCCCGGCTCGGCTACGATGCGACGAAATTCGAGCGCATTCCGTCGCTCTCGGCATTCGGCAACTATGGCGATATCGGCGCGGGCGTCTCAGCCGCGCTGCCCACGCGCACGTACGGCGTGTCGCTGCGGATCCCGGTGTTCGACGGCGGCCGGCGCGATGCCCAGCGTGCTGAAACCGCCGCCCGCATGCGCGAGGAACGCGTTCGCACGGCCGACCTGAAGGACCAGATCGACCTGGACGTCCGCCTGGCGCTCGACAGCCTGCACTCCGCGGATGACCAGGTGAAGACCGCGGAAGAGGGACTGCGGTTGTCAGAACAGGAACTCGCGCAGGCCGAGCGTCGTTACAAGGCCGGGGTCGCCGACAGCATTGAGGTCACCGATGCGCAGACGCGCCTGAGCCGCGCGCGCGATAACCGCATTGAGGCGCTCTACAACTACAACGTCGCCCGGATCGATCTGGGGACGGCAATGGGCACGATTGACAGCATGCTTCCGTGAGGCCAGACATGAAAAAACGAATACTCAGTTCAGTGAACATTGCCGCGGTGGCGCTGGCGGCCGGAACATCATGGTCGTGCCATTCGCGCGACGATGCCGACAGGATCCACGTCAACGGCAACATCGAGCTCACGGAAGTGGACATGTCGTTCAAGACCGCGGGCAAGCTGGTGGCGCGGCTGGTGGACGAAGGCGACTTCGTGAAGAAGGGCGATGTGGTGGCGCGCCTCGATCATGACCAGCTCATGCAGGCGAAGTATCGGGACCAGGCTGCGATCACCTCAGCCGATTCGCAGTTCGCGCAGCTGGGGACGTCGATCGCCATGCAGCGCGAGACGCTGGAGGGCGACATTGCTGCGAAGAGGGCCGATCTGGCGCAGGCCCAGGCAAAGCTGGATGCACTGCTGGCCGGATCGCGGCAACAGGATATCGATCAGACGAAGGCGGCGGTCGCCGACGCACATGCGCAATACCAGCTCGCCGGCGACGACTGGAAGCGCGCCCAGACACTCTATAAAAACGAGGACATCTCGCGCGCGCAGTACGAGCAGTATCGGACGCGCTTCCAGAGCGCCACGGCGCAATTGCACGAAGCGGAGCATCGTCTTTCGCTGGTACAGGAAGGGCCGCGCAAGGAGGACATTGCGGCTGGCCGCGCGCAGGTGGCCGAAGCGCAGGCCGCGGTGAGGCTGGCCGAAGCGAACCGGTTGGAACTGCGGCGCAAGGAGCAGGAGGTGTCGGCGCGGCGGTCGGACATCGAGCGCGCGAGGGCGCAGTTCGGCATCACCGAATCGCAGCTTGGCGACACGGTGATCCAATCGCCCATCGACGGCGTGGTGCTGGTGAAGTCCGCCGAACCGGGCGAAGTTCTGGCCGCGGGCACGACGGTGGTGACCATCGGGGATATCGAACATCCCTGGCTGCGCGCCTACGTTGACGAGCGCGATCTTGGCCGCGTGAAGCTGGGCCAGAAGGCGAGCATCACCACCGATTCGTTCCCAGGCAGGACCTACGACGGCCGCGTCTCTTTCATCGCCTCCGATGCGGAGTTCACGCCGAAGCAGATCCAGACCAAAGAGGAGCGCGTGAAACTGGTGTACCGCGTGAAAATCGACGTGGATAATCCGCATCACGAGCTTAAGAACAACATGCCGGTTGAGGCCGACATTTTCGTCGGCAAATAACGTCATGGCGGACGAACCGATCATCCGCGCGACCGGCCTGACGCGGCGCTTTGGCGCGCTTACCGCGGTGGACCATCTGAACCTGGAGGTCGCGCGCGGGGAGATCTTCGGCCTGGTCGGTCCGGACGGCGCCGGGAAAACCACGACGCTGCGGCTTTTGTGCGGGCTGCTCGATGCCACCGAAGGCGAGGCCGTGGTAGCGGGCTATAACGTGGCGTGTGATCTGAACCGCGTGAAGGACCAGATCGGCTACATGTCGCAGCGGTTCGGCCTCTACGGCGATCTCACCGTGGACGAGAACATGGCGTTCTATTCCGATCTGTTCGGCCTGAGTCGCGCGGAGCGCGACCGGCTGAGCGGCGAGTTGCTGGGCATGACGCGCATGGAACCGTTTCGGAGGCGCGCGGCGGCCAACCTCTCCGGCGGCATGAAGCAGAAGCTCGCGCTGATGTGCACGCTGCTGCATCATCCGAAGATTCTGTTTCTGGACGAGCCCACGAACGGCGTGGATCCGGTGTCGCGGCGCGATTTCTGGGCGATTCTGTACCGGCTGGTGCGCGATGGTCTGACGCTGATGGTGACCACCGCGTACCTGGATGAGGCGGAGCGCTGCAATCGCGTTGGCCTGATGAACCTGGGCCGGCTGATCAGGCTGGACACGCCGCGGAACCTCCGCGAAAAGCTGGAGGACGCCTGCTATCGGGTGAGTACCGACGACCAGAGGAAGGCGCGAGAGATTCTGAACGCCGAGCCGGGGGTAGTGGCCGCGGAGCCCTCCGGAGCGAGCCTGCATGTGTTTGTTTCGAGCGGCGCGTCGGCGGATGCGGTGCGGGCCGGTCTGGCGGACAAGGTGAAGGTGGTGGAATTCGAGCGAATCACGCCGGCGCTCGAGGACGTGTTCATCGATCTCGTGCGCAAGTCGGGTGACGAAGTAGAGCAGGCTTTCAGCCTGCAACAGAGGAGCCGCCCATGAATGACTCCTCTGCCGTTACCACCCGCGCGCTGGTGAAACGCTTCGGCAAGTTCGTGGCCGTCGATCACGTCACGCTCGAAGTCGGACGCGGCGAGATCTTCGGCTTTCTCGGTCCCAACGGCGCCGGAAAATCGACCACCATCCGCATCCTCTGCGGCCTGCTCGAACCGACGGAAGGGTCGGCGACGGTGGGCGGGCTCGACGTGCGGACGCAATCCGAAGAGGTGAAGCAGAACATCGGCTACATGTCGCAGCGCTTCTCGCTGTACGACGACCTCACCGTGGAAGAGAACATCGATTTCTTCAGCGGCATCTACGGAGTCGCGGACGACAAGCGCGTGGCCCGGAAAGATTATGTGCTGACCATGGCCGGCCTCCAACAGCGGCGTTCCAGCCTTACGCGGCTGCTTTCCGGAGGATGGAAGCAGCGGCTTGCGCTGGGCTGCGCCATCCTGCATGAACCGCCCATTCTGTTTCTGGATGAGCCGACGTCCGGCGTGGACCCGATCGCGCGGCGGCGGTTCTGGGATCTCATCTATCAACTCTCCGCCACCGGCCACACGGTCTTTGTCAGCACTCACTATATGGACGAGGCTGAATATTGCCATCGCGTCGCGCTGATGTACCGCGGCAAGGTGATAGCCCTCGGGACGCCGGCGGAGCTGAAGAAATCGCTCGCCGCGCGCGAAATCCTGTATGTGGAAACCTCCGACATTCTGGACACCATGGACGCCGTCGAGAAGCTGCCCGGCGTTTCGGACGTGGCGGTCTTCGGCGGAGGTCTGCACATCACCGTGGAGCACGCCGAAGCGGGCGCCCGGGCAATTCGCGCGGCGCTGGAGAGTGCCGGCATCTCAATCGTCCGGCTCGACCGCATTCAACCTTCCATGGAGGACGTGTTCGTCGCCCTGATCGAGGAAGAGGACAGGAGCGCGGCATGAACTTTGTCCGTCTGCGCGCCGTGGCGAGGAAGGAATTCCTGCACATCGTACGGGATGCGCGCAGCCTGATCATCGCTCTGGCTCTTCCGGTGATGATGCTGCTCCTGTTCGGCTATGCTCTGACGCTCGATGTGGACCAGATCCCCACGTATGTCTACGATCAGGACGGCACGCCGCAGAGCCGCGAGCTGATCGACCAGCTTCGGGGATCGCGTTACTTCGACATCGTTCGATATGTCAACGGCTATCAACCGGTGGAACGGGATATCGACCGGAGTAAGATCCTGATGGCGATTGTCGTGCCGCGCGATTACTCGCGCGAGCTGCTGGAGGGCCGCGAAGCCAATGTCCAGATACTTATCGACGGGAGCGATTCCAATACGGCATCGATTGCCCTGGGTTACGCGCAGGCAGTAGTAGCCACTTACGCGGCCGAGCTACGTTCGGACGCGCAGATCAGGCTCGGCGGCCAGAAGCTGAAGCAGCCCATCGACGCGCGCATCCGCGTGCTCTATAACAGCGATCTGAAATCGCGAAATTTCATCGTGCCCGGGCTGATCGCCGTCACCATGATGATCATCGCGGCCCTGCTGACGTCGCTGACCATCGCCCGCGAGTGGGAAACCGGGACCATGGAGCAACTGCTGTCCACTCCCCTGCGCCCCTCGGAGATCGTGCTCGGCAAGCTGCTGGCATTCTTCACGGTGGGGATCACGGATCTGACTATCTGCATTGTGGTGGCTGTCTTCCTCTACGGCGTTCCGCTGCGCGGGCCTGTGTGGTTCCTGGTGTTGTCGAGCTGTATCTTTCTGTTCGGCGCCCTGGTGTGGGGAATTCTTATTTCCACGCTGGCCCGCTCGCAGTTACTCGCTTACCAGATGGGGATGCTCAGCTCCTTTTTACCCGCGTTTCTGCTCTCCGGGTTTATTTACTCCATCAGTAACATGCCGAAGGTGATTCAGGTCATCACGTGGGTGGTACCCGCGCGTTACTTCGTCACCATCATCAAGGGCGTGTTTCTGAAGGGGGCCGGAATTAAGGTGCTCTGGGCAGAGACCGCGTTCCTGCTCGCATATGCGGCGCTGGTGTTTCTGCTGGCCACCAGAAAAATGAGGCAGAAGGTGGCATGAGAGGCATATCGTTCCGGAGAATCCGCGAGATCCTGCGCAAGGAGCTGCGGCAGACATTTCGCGAGCCGCGCATGCGCTTTCTGCTGTTTCTGCCGCCGATTATTCAGCTTCTCGTGTTCGGGTTCGCGGTGAATCTGGACGTCGAGAACAGCCGGATTGCGTGGTGCGATCTCGATCAATCGCAGGAAAGCCGCGATCTGCTGGCGGATTTCACGGCATCGCATCGCTTCGATGTGGCTTATGCGGCCACTTCGCCCGATGAAGTGCAATCGCTGCTGCAGTCGGCGCGGGTGCAGGGCGCCGTACGCATCCTGCCGGGCTTCGGACGGGACATCAAGCACGGGCGCACCGCTACTCTGGAGATTCTGGTGGACGGCACCGACTCGAACACAGCCTCGATTGTTTCCAACTACGCCAGCCAGATCGTCGCGCGGTACGGGTCGCGCATTCAGAACCAGCAGCAACTCGACCGGGCTGTGGGTCGGGCCGTCAACGCCCCTGTCCATGCGGCCATTCCGACGCTGAACATGGACAGCCGGATCTGGTTTAACCCCGACCTGCTCAGCCGCAACTACTTCGTTCCCGGCGTGGTGGTGAACATCATCGCACTGGTTTCGCTGATGCTCACCGCCATGGCCATCGTGCGCGAGAAGGAAATCGGCACGATGGAGCAGTTGATGGTCACGCCTATCCGGCCGGTCGAACTGATGCTCGGCAAGACTCTGCCGTTTGCGGCCGTCGGGATGGTGCAGATGTGCCTGGTGCTGAGCGTCGCGCTGCTCGGGTTCAGGGTGCCGTTCCGCGGCAGCTTCCTCATGCTGGTGGGTTCCGCGCTGCTCTTTCTGATGACCACGCTGGGCGCGGGCCTGTTTATCTCAACCGTTTCGCGCACGCAGCAGCAGGCCATGCTGACCACGTTCCTGTTCTTCCAGCCGTTCTTCCTGCTGAGCGGCTTCGCGTTTCCCATCCGCAATATGCCGATCGGCGTGCAATATCTGACTTACCTAGACCCGATCCGCTATTTTGTGGAGATCGTGCGCGGAGTATTTCTGAAAGGCACGGGCGTGGCGGTGCTCTGGCCGCAACTGGTGGCGCTTGCTGTTTTCGGCGTGTGCATTTTGTCGCTAAGCGCAATGCGGTTCCGCAAGAAGCTGGATTAGGTTAGCAGCCCGTGGCAGAAGTCCGGCAGGCGTAAACTGCCCCACCACGCCTCGCCATCTGTTGAGCAGCCATGGTGGCGCAGGCGGTTTCGCCTGCGTGCCCCGGATTCTCTGAGTGCTGCGAGCACCATCGTCAAGAGAAGGATAGGCACGTAAGTTTATCGACCCTGCTCGCTCGCTTTCGCCTGCGCGGTCTGCCCGACGACGACGCCGTGTATCGCCTGCTGTCCGAAATGTCCAGTCGCAGGTCCCGTCAACAACAGCGAAATGTTCGAAAACTCGACCTGCGATCCTCCAGTGATGCAGACCTGCAGCGTCGACGGCCCCATAGCCTCAAAGGGCGCTGCGCTTCCGTTCGCCGTAATGCTGGCTGGGCCGGTGACCACGACGCCAGAGCCGGTGGTGGGAGGGTTGTTGGCAGGGCAGACCCTCGTGTCCCAGGTGACCGTGGCGTTCGTCATGGCGATATGGTGAGTATGAGGAGACCGAGTCGCGGGGCTCGTCGGATCAACGTGAGTGGCATCGAAAATCCCGTAATCGGACGTCTCCATCGTCAGGGCTGCCGAAAAATTCGCGGTGCCGGATGTCGAACTGCGGCCTGACCGATCCGATGAGCCGATTCCCTGCAAGTCCAAAGACCATTTGCCGCGAATTTCCCACGGACCGCCTGAGGACGTTGAGGGTGAATAATCATTGATCACGCCCCTGAAGTGCACGGGCGTCGGATCCTGAGCCAGGGCGCTGGCGCCTGCTGCCAATGCCAGGACCACGACCATGCATCCTGCCGACCATAAATTCCTGCTCTTCATCAGCGCGCCAGCGCTGGCTCTGGTTTTGAGTTCCATATGTCGATTCTCCTTCCGAGTTCATCCCGGTTTCGGGAAGCGGTTCAGTGTTGCCGATTCCCGCGGAATTTTGCAATGCAGGATGGGCGAAACGAGGGTGACGCCGGATCTCCTTGATTGGTGAGCACTTGTGCCTTGAGGTGATATGCTGGAACCTACTTCTACGGGGCTTGTCATGGCAAAATCGAACGCCGCACGCCGGATTGTTCGTTTTGCGGCGTTCGAATTTAACCTCGGCACAGGCGAGTTGCGCAAACACGGTCTGCGGATCAATCTACAGGGCCAGCCCATCGGCGTATTGGCGATGCTGATTGAGCGTGCCGGTGACGTGGTCACACGTGAGGAGTTACAAAACGGCCTCTGGCCGGCCGATACTCATGTGGATTTCGAGCACAGCCTGAACGCCGCAATCAAGCGGCTCCGGGCCGCCTTGGGCGACTCAGCCGGCGCACCGCGCTTCGTTGAGACGCTCCCTCGCCAGGGCTATCGCTTCATCGCTCCCCTTATGTATTCGGAACTGGCTCAGAAGGCCGCGACTCAGAGTCCGGAGCCGCAGCCGCCGCTCCCGAGTCCCAAGTCGTCGCCGAAAGTCCCAGGCAGGAAATTTGGCGGTGCCCTGTGGGTGCTTGCGGGAGCCGCGCTGGCAGTCGGCGCAATTGTCTGGTTTAGGCAGACGGAAAGCTTCTGGCGAAACCCCATTGCGGAAGCCCGATTTCAGATCATCACCGACTTCGATGGCATGGAGCAGGCGGCTGCACTGTCACGCGACGGCAAGTTCGTAGCATTTTTGTCTGACCGGGACGGACATATGGATGTCTGGATCACACAACCCGGTTCGGGGCAGTTCCAAAACCTCACTCGCGGAAGCGTGCCGGAACTCGTCAATCCGTCAGTCCGGACGCTGGGGTTCTCACCTGATGGCTCTCTTGTGACGTTTTGGGCTCGTGAGCCAGCCGGCGCAAGCGGGCAGATCGGCATATGGGCGGCGCCAATACTGGGCGGGCCGCTCAGGCTTTACCTCGAAGGCGTGGCGGAGTACGATTGGTCGCAGAACGGTTCGCGGCTCACGTACCATACGCCTGCTCCAGGAGACCCACTTTTCGTCTCAGATGGTAGCCGGCGCCCTGATGGACGGCCGATCTTCACTGAGCGTCCCGGCCTGCATTCTCACTTTCCGCTCTGGGCGCCGGACGACGCGTTCATCTACTTCGCCCGGGGTTCGCTTCCAGACAATTTGGACATCTGGCGTATTCGAGTTGGCGGCGGAATGCCTGAACGGATCACGTCTCATAATGCGCGCGTGAGTCATCCGGTCCTGTTGGACCGGCGCACGCTGATGTACCTCGCCAGCGACCCTGATGGTTCGGGACCGTTGCTCTACAGCATAGACGTCGAACGCCGTATTCCTCACCGGCTGACTTCTGGTCCGGACCGGTACACATCGCTGGCGGCCAGTGCTGACGGTCGGCGTCTGGTTGTCACACGCGTGAGTCCGAAGAGAACCCTCTGGCGGTTACGGATCACGAATTCACGCACCGAACTGTCGTCTCCTGCGCGAATCTCGCTGCTGCCTGGTACGGGGTTCTCTCCACGGCTGGGGCCAGATTATCTTATCTATGTCTCTGCAGCGGGCACGGGCGAGAGTATCTGGAAGCTGGCCAACGGAACGGATACGGAGTTGTGGAGTGCTCAGGGAGCGCAGATCTTTGGGGGCCCCGCCATCTCGCCCGATGGCCGGCATATCGCATTTTCAGTCCGGGAACATTTGCAGACCTTGTTGTACGTGATGCAGGCGGACGGGACCAACGCGCGGGTCCTGGCCGCTTCGCTCGATCTGCAGGGCGCTCCAGCATGGGCGCCGGACGGCCGATCGATCACCTCGGCTGCGAACGATCACGGTGTACCCCACCTCTTCCGTTTATCGATCGATGGCGGCCCCCCAGCTCTGTTTCTCCGGGACTACTCGGTCGATCCGGCATGGGCGCCGGACGGCCGCTTTGTCGTCTACTCGGGTCCCGATATCGGAACCGCCTTTTCAGTGAAATCCGTCACTCCCCAGGGAGTCGCGCATCCGCTTCCGCGCCTCACTACCCTGACGCGGGGAGCTCGACATCTGAAATTCCTCGCGAGCGGACGGGGGCTCGCGTTCCTGCGAGGAGGGATTGAACACAAAGATCTCTGGCTCATAGACCCGGACACCGGCGCTGAGCGGCAGTTGACCAGTCTTCCCTCCGATTACAATATTCAGGATTTCGACATTTCCCCGGACGGACGCGAAGTTGTGCTGGAACGGGTGCAGGAGCGCTCGAATATTGTGCTCCTCGATCTTGCGCGACCATAACCCAGCGCGGCTCGGTAATTCGCCGTGAAATCAGCCCGCCGGTTCCGAGCCATGGCCATCAGGGAGTGGTAATGACGACAGACGCTCGTACAATCCGAGCAGGTCCTCGATGGTCATCTGCTCGGCCCTCAGTTTCCCCTCGGGCAGCGTGTTCAGCAATGCGCGGTCATATCGCGCGGCCAGGTTGTTGCGCAGCATCTTGCGCTTCTGGTGGAAAGCAAGCGACACGAATTTCAGAAACGCAGGTGCATCGGACGTGGCGAGTTCACGACGCGGCGTCAGGCGCACCACCGCGGAATCCACCTTCGGAGGCGGCTGAAACGCCGCCGACGGTACGGTGAACTGGCACTCGGCCTCCGCATAGAACTGCGTGAGCACGCTCAGGTAACCGTAGTCGCGCGTGCCCGGGCCGCTGGTGAGCCGCGCGGCAACCTCCTTCTGCACCAGAAACACCGCCCGGACCAGTTGCTCACGTAAGCTGAGCACTTTCTCGACGATCGGCGACGTGATGTAGTACGGCAGATTCCCGACCACGACCGCGCGTCCCCACTGTCCGAGGTCCGTCTTCAGGACATCGCCTTCCAGAACTTCGAGGCGCTCGTTGCCGCGGAACTTCGCGGTGAGATACTGCGTGAGCACATGGTCCACTTCGACGGCGACGACGCGTTCCGCACGCTCCAGCAGGTGAGATGTCAGGGCGCCGCGGCCGGGGCCGATCTCAATGACCAGAGGCTCGCGCTCCGCGCAGGCCGATGCGGCAATCTGCTCGAGCACGGATTGCCGTTTGAGGAAGTGCTGGCCGAGCCGGCGCGGCAGATCAGCCCTTCACATCCACGTGGCTGCTGCGGAAAGTGAGGCGGATTCTGCCGGACACTGGCTGCCCGAAGGCTGTTGGCGGCGTGAACTCGGTGAACAGCAGAACGTTCTCGAGGCTCTGGTGGAAGCTCACGCCGGATTCGCCCGTTTCATCGCTGACGATGTTGAAATCGACGACGTGGCCCTGATCGTCCACGAGTACGTCCACCACGGCTTCACCATCTTCGAATCCGAACGGCGCCATGGTCTTCACAGTGGCCTCGGTGCTGAGGCCGCCGATGGGTACATCGTGCACCGGCGCAATGCGGAAAGCGAACGACGGTATCAGCAGCGCGAAAAGAAAAGCGGTTGAGAAGACGCCGCCGGCGAAGGGCACTGCAAGCGGCCTCATCAGGTCGCGGAAGGACAGTTCAATGCGATCGGCCGTACGCCTGAGCCAGTTACGGCGCCGACGTTCGATCTCGCGTGAAGCCATTACGCGCAAGCGGATGGTCAGCTCGGGGGGCGGCGAAAAGCGGGGCAGCGCGCGCATTACCGAACGGACGTTCTCTCTCCGGGCTGCCTCATCGGCGCAGGAACGGCAGCGCAGCAGGTGCGCGGCCACATCCCGCCCCTCCGTGCCGGGAAGCAGTTGATCGAGGTCCGCCAACAACTTCTGTTTAACCGTTCTGCAATTCATGGTCTACTCAACTGTCTGTGGTGAGAGCCCGAAGCCCGCTTCAGGCTCGATCCTGTCAGCCAACATCCCGCGCAGCGCCTCGCGCCCGCGCAAAATGCGCGACTTGACGGTTCCCAGCGAGACCTCGAGCACGGCCGCTATCTCCTCGTAACTGAGATCTTCGATGTCTCGCAACACTACAGCGGTCCGGAATTTCGGATTCAGCCTGGCGAGGGCCTGCTCCAGCAGCTTTCGCGTCTCGTGGTCCGACGCCATCTCGAAAGGCGACCGGCCGTTATCGTGAAGGGTGTCTTCATATGTCCGCCCACCCTCCTCGTCATTCATCCCGACTTCCTGCTTCTGATGGCGCGAAAACCAGCGCCTGTGGTTCCATGCCTCGTTCACCGTGATCCGGTAGATCCAGGTCTTCAGCGTGCTCCGGCCGCGGAAGTGGCCGATGCTGCGAAAGACCTTCAGGAAGACCTCCTGAACGATATCGCACGCCTCTCCGGGGTTGCCCGTAAGCCGGCAGGCCAGGTTATACACGGGCTCCTGGAACCGGCCGATCAATATTTCGTAGGCCTGATCGGAGCCGGTGCGCAGGCCTTCCAGGAGTTGCTCGTCCTGGGCAACAGGGGCCATCCCGACCACGGAATCGAGATGAAAGCCGACCGCGATGTCAGCCATCGATTTCACCTGTCCAGATTCTATCTCCAAAACCGCGGAGATTGTCTGACCGCTGATACCTTAGAACCCATCCGGCGGGGAAAAGTTCCCGGCGCGCCCGGACGGTAGTGGGTCAGCTTGAACCGCCGCTCCCGATCGACCGAACTCCGCGGATTGGCCAGGTCGGCAGTGTGGAGGTTGTGCGTCCAGTTGACTCCGCCATTTCCGCGATTCGTAAACGCTTGGCGACAAGGGAGGAGCGATCGCGTATTACCTGGCTGAGCGCCCTCGAGTCCCGGGTTTGCCGCCATCGCGATTCTGTCGCTGGCTCTCGGCATTGGCGCAAATACGGCCATCTTCAGTCTGATCAATGCCGTCATTCTCAAGACGCTGCCGGTGAGCCATCCCGAACAGCTGGTCGAACTCAGCATGAAAACCGAAGACGGCCTCTCGTTTACGAATCCAGTTTGGGAGCAGGTGCGCGACCGCCAGGATGTCTTCTCGGGAGCCTTCGCTTACAGCCCCACCCGCCTCAATCTGGCGATGGGCGGCGAAGTTCGCAACGCAAACGCCAGTTGGGTCAGTGGAGACTTTTTCCGCACGCTCGGAGCGAACGCTCTTCTCGGCCGAACCATCGCCGACGACGACGATAAGCGCGGTTGCCCGGTGATCGGCCTGCTCAGCTACGACTTCTGGCAGAGGGAATTCGGGGGTGCGGCCGACGCCCTCGACCGCCGGTTGACGCTAAACACCCATCCCGTTCGGATCGTCGGTGTCGCTCCGCAGGGATTTTCCGGCATCCAGGTTGGGGAACCGGTTGACGTCTACATGCCTCTATGCGCGGAGGGCACTGTTATTCGCGAGAACTCCGCGCTCGACAAGCGGGCTAACTCGTGGCTATGGATTTTTGCGCGCCTCAAGCCGGGTGTCAGCGAGCAGCAGGCTCTGACGCGTATGAATACGCTTGCCCCGCAGATCTTCGCCAACACCCTCCCTTCCAATTTCCCGCCCGACGCACAGAAACGTCACCTGGGTCAGAGGTTTGATCTTCTCCCGGGCGCGAAGGGATTTTCCAACGTTCGCCATGACTACAAGGCCGCCCTCTACACATTGATGGCCGCCGTCGGCGTCGTGCTGCTGATCGCCTGCGCCAATGTCGCCAATCTCCTCATCTCCCGCGCCGCTGTTCGCCGGAAGGAGATTGCGATCCGGATGGCTGTGGGCGCGAGTCGCGCGCGGCTGATTCGGCAGTTGCTCACTGAAAGCGTCCTGCTTGCCTCGATGGGCGCGGTCCTGGGCGTCCTATTCGCGCAGTGGGCAAGCCGAATGCTGGTCCACTTCCTCTCCACCAGCAACTCGAACGTAGTTCTCGATCTTTCGGTTGACACCCGCGTGCTCGCCTTTACTACTGCGGTCGCCATCGCCACTGGAATCCTTTTCGGACTCGCGCCGGCCTGGCAGGGTACACGTGTCGATCCGCACTCGGCCATGAAGGCCAATGCGCGCGGAGTGGTGGAATCGCAGGCCGGATTCAGTCTCGGAAAGATGCTTGTCGCGTCGCAAGTAGGGCTCTCGCTGGTCCTGCTGATTGGCGCCGGGCTGATGCTCAAAACGTTTACGAAGCTCGCCACGCTCGATACAGGCTTCGACAAGAAGCAGGTTCTGCTGATCCGTGTCGACCCGCGTTACGCGAGCGTGCCGCCCGATCGCCGGCTGCCGCTGTATCAGGAATTGCAGCGGCGTCTCGCCGCTGTTCCTGGCGTCCGGTCCGCGAGCTTCGCCGATATCACCCCGGTCAGCGGAAGTTCCTCGTACCAGGACGTTCACGTCGATGTGTACATGGCGAAATCGCCGGAGGATTCGGTTGTGTGGATCAATTCGATCAGCGCCGGATTCTTCGCCACCATGGAGACGCCTTTCATTGCCGGACGCGATTTCGATGCGCACGACACGCTGCAGGCGCCGCTGGTCGCGGTGGTCAATGAATCCATGGCCAACAAGTTCTTCGGTAGCCCGCGCGACGCCGTGGGCAAGACGTTTCGGCAGGGAGGGAACCGCGGCAGTCCCATCCAGATCGTCGGTGTCGTCAAGGACACGAAATACCGGAGCTTGAGAGCGGAGGGGGAAGCCATTGCGTACTACCCACTCTCGCAGTTGCCTCCGATGCGCTGGGTTAATTTTCTGCTTCGCGCCAACGGACCTGCCGTCTCCCTGATTCCAGGCGTCAAAGCGGCCGTCGACGAAGTCAATCACGATATCACGCTGCAATTCCGGACGCTTTCTGTTCAGCTCGATGAGTCACTGGGCCGCGAGCGCCTCCTCGCAACACTCACCGGATTCTTCGGCGCCCTTGCATTGGCTTTGGCCATCATCGGGCTCTACGGCCTCATGTCGTACAACGTCGCCCGGCGGCGCAATGAAATCGGCATTCGCATGGCGCTGGGCGCGGAGCAGGCTCGCGTGCTCCGCATGGTCCTGGGCGAAGTGGCCATTCTCCTTGTGGCCGGCCTTGCGCTTGGATTGGCGGTCGCGGTCTTCTCGACGCGCCTCCTTGCCAGCTTCCTTTACCGCCTGGAGCCCAACGATCCCACAACTCTGGTCACGGCCTGCGTGGTTCTCGCCGTGTCGGCAGTCGTCGCCGGACTTTTGCCGGCCCGGCGCGCCGCAAAACTGGATCCAATGACGGCTCTACGCGAAGAATAAGCTGTTCCTGGCTAACGGCGCAGCGTTTACACACCCATGCGGGCGTACGGTCGCCGACTCATCGACGTTCTCTCCCAGCGCGCCCGGACCTCGTCACTTCCCGGTGGAACCGGCTTCGAGTTTTTCGATGTTCTGTTCCACCTCGGCCCTGTCCGGGGCGTCGGGGGAATGCTTCAGGTAGTCCTTCCATGCCCGCACCGCGCCCGGTGCATCGCCTTTTACCGCGAGTATCTTCCCCAGCAGCAATTCGGCCCGCGGAAGCTGATGCTCCGAATCGAGATCCACCGCCCGGCGCGCCGCCTGTTCCGCGGCATCCATGTGCCCGAGTTGAAACTGCGCCGCCGCGCACACGTAGGACAGCCGGGCTGACTCGGGCACACGCGCTTTGGCCGCCCGATCCGCGATTGCGATGACCTCACTTTGCTTCCCCTCCAACTCCGCCATCATGGCGAGTTCCGTGTACGGCTTCGGGTATTTCGGGTCGGCATCGATGGCCTTTTCGAACATGGCGCGCGCCTCATCCGTTTTCGACTCCTGCCTGAGCAGTATGCCCAAACCGGTCCACGCCGCCGCATACTTCGGGTAGAGATCCACGGCTTTCTGGAAGTTCTGGCGCGCGGCGTCCCATTTCTTCGCGGTCATCGCATCGAGGCCCTTGCCGAAGGCGCGTTTCGCCTTATCCGGCGCGGCCATCTCGGTGAGCGAAACCGTGGAATCTCCCGAATCGCCGATGCGCTGAAGGGTCACTATCAGCCCGTCATGCAGAGTGACGTGCTGGGTCTTGTAGCCAGTCAGCCGGATAGTGACCTGGCAGTCATCCGGCGTTTGCTCCCCGCTGGTGATGGGCAGCGAAGGCACGACGTAGCTGAGGTTTCCGTTGCCGAAAATATCGCCGATCCGGCAGAAACCGTAATGCTCCGGAACAATACTCGGCGTGGTCCTCAACGGCGTCCCGTCGGAGAGGACGACTTTGGCGTGGTACTCCTGACGCACATACTGCGCGGACAGCGCGACTGCCGTGGCGATGGCAACGACGGATGGCAGCATCACCGTAGGGCCCCTCATGAATTAAGTATGGCAGTTGCGGCCCCGCACCCTCGCGGTCGCGGCTCAGTAAGCTTGTAACTGAGCCGCGACCGCCAGGGAGTGGTTGCCGAATGTTTCACACGCCCTCATGGTGACGGGCTTAAGCGTCGCAGATCTGCTGGTAGTACTGCAGGTATTGCGGAATGATCAGTGACGAGCAGAAGCGCTTCTCGGCAGTCGCGCGGGCGGCCACGGCCATCCGTTCATAGAGGCGGTCATCGGACAGAAGCTCGGTAACCCGCGCGGCCTGCGCGGGCACGTCGCCGGGGGCCTCCAGAAAACCATCGACGCCGCTGGTCACCAGCTCCGGAACACCGCCGGCGTTCGTGGCCACCGGGGGAACGCCGCAGGCCATTGCCTCCAGCGCCGCCAGACCGAACGATTCCAGCTCGCTCGGCAGCAGCAGCACGTCCATGTCCGGCAGCAGATCCTGAATGTGGTCCTGCTTGCCGAGAAAGGTCACATGAGGCTCGATGCCCAGGTCGATGGCCAGCCTCTCGGCCGGGCCGCGTTCGGGGCCGTCGCCAACCATGTAGAGATGCGCCGCCACCTCGCGACGCACCTCCGCCAGGATCCGCACGCAATCCTGTACCCGCTTCACCGGCCGGAAATTGGAAATATGCACCAGCTTTTTCTCGTCCGACTCTTTGTCCGGCTTCGGCCGATAAAGCCCGCAGTTTACGAAATTGTTGATGACGCGAATCTCGTTCTGCACGCCAAACGTCTCCACCGTCTCACGCCGCAGATACTCGCTGATAGCGGTCACGCCGTTCGATTCTTCGATGGAGAACTTCGTGATCGGGAAATATGAGCGCTCCATTCCCACCAGCGTGATGTCGGTCCCGTGCAGCGTGGTAATGTATGGGAGCTTGTGCCGAGGGCGCATCATCTCGCGCGCCAGCATGGCGGCAACGGAGTGCGGAATGGCGTAATGCACATGCATCAGGTCGAGATGGTACGTCTCCGCCACCTCCGCCATGCGCGAGGCCAGGGCCAGCATGTAGGGCGGGTATTGAAACAACGGGTAGCTGGTGACCTCAACCTCGTGGTAGTGAATCCGCGGTCCGGACCCCAGCCGGATGGGGTTGGCGTAAGTCACGAAGTGCACGTCGTGGCCGCGATTGGCGAGCTCGAGGCCCAGTTCGGTGGCGACGATGCCGCTGCCGCCGTATGTTGGATAACAGGTGATCCCGACCTTCATCACTATTCAGATTCGCAGATCGGGGGGAGACGACTCTATTTCAACGCCCCAGGCATATTAATTCGCCGTCGGGGTTGAGTTGGCGTACTATGGTTTTACCTGGTACTGGAGAACCGTTCGTGTTGCAACCCGTGAGAAATACTTCCGTGCGCCGGGTCGAAGGTTTATAAAGGCCCGGGTGGCCGCATGAACGCTGAGTTACTGCAGCAACGCGTTGCGGATCTGGAGCGTGAGAACGCCCGATTGCGCGAGGAGCTGTCTGCGGCCGGCGACCTGGCGGCCGAGCAGAGCCGTCTCGCGCTCGCCTCGATCGTCGAATCATCCGATGACGCGATTATCGGCAAAAGCCTGGACGGAATTATTGTCAGTTGGAATAGGGGCGCCGAGAGAATATTTGGATATTCGGCAGAGGAAATGATAGGCCGTTCGGTATCGGCGCTGGCGTGGCCGGGACGCGAGGACGAGATGCCGAACATGCTCGGGCGCATTCGCGGCGGCGAGAGAGTTGAGCATTTCGAGACGATTCGCCGCCACAAGGACGGCCGTCAGATCGCGGTATCGCTCACGGTTTCGCCCATTCGCGACTCCAGCGGAAGGGTCGTCGGGGCTTCGAAGATTGCACGCGATATCACCGAGCGCCGCCGCGCCGAAGAAGCGCTGCAGGATGTCGAACTGCGCTTTCGGGATCTGTTCGAAAACGCTCCGGTCTCGATTGCCGTGATCGATCCGGCAACGGGACGATATCTCGAGTGCAACCGAATGTTCAGCGAACGGCTGGGCTACACGGCAGAGGAGGTACCGGATCTGCGCCTGCTCGATGTGGATCCCAATCGTCCGCTCGCCATTGCCGAGCTCATGTCGCCGGAATTCGAGCGGACGGGTCGCGTGCAGTTCGTCACCCGGCAGCGCACGAAATCGGGAGAGTTGCTGGACACTCTGGTCACGGCCAGGCAGGTGCGGCGGGAGGGCCGGATCTGCATCCAGAGCATCGCCCAGGACATATCCGCGCAACGGCAGGCTGAGGAGGCGCTGCGGCAGCTTGGGGAGAAGGTATCGCTGCTCAAAGAGATTCATCACCGCGTCAAGAACAACCTGCAGGTGGTGTCCAGCCTGCTTGGCCTGCAGTCGCGAGCGGTGGCCGATGAGCGTAGCCGCAAGATGTTTCAGGAGAGCCAGAATCGCATTTACACCATGGCCCTGCTGCATGAAAGCCTGTATCAGTCCGACAGCCTGTCACGCGTGAATTTCCGGGATTACGTCAAACAGTTGTCGGCCTACTTGTTCCAGTCGTACGGGGCCCATGCGAAGGGAACGCGGCTGCAGATGCAACTCGACGAGCTCTATCTCAGCATGGAGGCGGCGGTTCCCTGCGGTCTCATCATTAATGAACTGTTGTCGAACTCCTTCAAGTATGCATTTCCCGACCGCGCGGGCGGCGAACTCCGCATCGTTCTGCGGAATGAGCCGGACGGTCAGGCGCTGCTCATCGTCTCCGATAACGGCATCGGCTTGCCCGATAATGTGGACTGGACCTCGACGCGTTCGCTCGGGCTGCGCCTGGTTCGATCCCTCGCCGAGCAACTGGATGCCAGGCTGGAGATGGAATCGCGCAACGGTACCGAGGTGCGGCTGACCTTCCGGGCCGCCGCGTAGGAACCGCTGAAGGAGAGGACTTGCAGGCACGAATTCTGATTGTCGAGGACGAACGGATCACCGCCGAGGATCTGCGCGATATTCTGACGGACCTCGGCTATCTGGTGGTGGACGTGGTTTCGAGCGGCCCCGAAGCGATCCGCCGCGCGGAAGAATCGCCGCTGGACCTCGCTTTGATGGACATTCACATCAAAGGCGAGATGGACGGCACGGAGGTTGCCCACATTCTGAGGAGCCGGTTCAATGTACCCGTGATCTACCTCACCGCGCACGCCGACTCCGAGACGCTGAATCGCGCGAAGCTCGCCCAGCCTCTGGGCTACATCACCAAGCCATTTCAGGAGCCCGAGCTGAGGGCCAGCATCGAAATGGCTCTATACAAGCACGCCCAGGATGTGAAATCGACGGACCGGGAGGAGTGGCTGAGCTCGACGCTGGGTTCCATCGGCGAGGGCATCATCACGGTGGATGAACGCGGCAACGTAATCCTGCTGAACTCGGCCGCCGAGAAGCTCACCGGGTGGCCGGTGGAGGAGGCGCTCGGGCGCCATATGGACGAGGTTTTCCCGCTGCTGCATCCGGCCAGCGGCCAGAAGATCGCACCGCCGCTCGAGCGCGTTCTGGCCGGGGGCGCCGTGGAGGAGATCGCAGGCGAAGTAACCGTATTGCGCCGCGATGGTGAGCGCAAGCCGGTGAGCGCGAGCATGGCGCCAGTGAGAAATCATCAGGGCGCGGTCTCCGGCGCGGTGGTCGTATTCGGAGACGCGGGAAGCGCCGCGGAGGGGGGCGCGGGTTCAGTTGCCGGAGCCAGCGCAGCCGATGACGGCGCGCAATCCGACCCCGACGTGGTGGCCGTGTCGCCGCACATGAAGCAGGTGCTGCGATTCGCGCGGAGAGTCGCCGAGAGCGAAGCCTCCACAATTCTTCTGGAAGGCGAGAGCGGCACCGGGAAGGATGTGCTGGCGCGGTACATGCACAAGTTCGGCGCGCGGCGGAACGGCCCATTCGTTTCGCTGAACTGCGCGGCCATTCCCGAGACGTTGCTCGAAAGCGAATTGTTCGGGTACGACAGGGGCGCGTTCACGGATGCGCGCGCACCGAAAGCCGGCATCCTCGAAATTGCCAACGGCGGCACCATCTTCCTGGATGAAATCGGCGAGATGCCGCTGGTGCTGCAGGCAAAGATGCTACGCGTTCTGGAGGACCAGACTTTTCGCCGTCTGGGCGGCGTGAAGGACATTCACGTTGACCTGCGCGTGATGGCGGCAACGAACCGCCGGCTGGTGGACGCGATTGAGCAGGGCAGGTTCCGGCTGGATCTCTATTACCGGCTGAACGTCATTCAGGTGTTAATTCCCCCGCTTCGCGACAGAACCGAAGATATTCTCCCGCTGGCTCGCCATTTCATCCGCGTTTACAACGTGCGGTTCCGCCGCAGCGTTGCCGGACTGTCAAAGGCCGCAGAAGAGGCCTTGCTGCGCTATGACTGGCCCGGGAACGTCCGCGAACTGCGCAACATGATCGAGCGCGCCATCATTCTGGAGGATTCGGACTGGATCCAGCCGGCGAGCCTGCAACTGGAGGTCAAAGGCCCCGCGGCGTCCGTGGAAGAACAGCCCGCATCCGGCACCCTCGAGGAGGCGGAGCGAACCATGCTGCTCAAGGCGCTGGAGACCACCAACGGCAATCAGACGCGCGCGGCCGCGATCCTGGGCATCAGCCGTGATGCGCTCCGATACAAGATGAAGAAGTTCAACGCCGGCCGGCGCGACGATGCGGACGATCGGCGGAGCGCCTGAACTCAACGGGCAGGGGAACCTTCAGTTTGCGGCCGCCATGGCCTTGCGGGCGGCCTGGCGGGGGATGTGCGCGGGCCGGCACTGCGGAACCGCCGCTTCGGTTGCACGCTGATTGAGTCTCGCCTGCACCAACTGCTCGAACTTGAGCTTGGCGCGCGACTTGATCAGACGGAACTGCGTCTCGGTGAGCCGCATCTCGGTCCTGATCTGTGCGGCATCCTCGCCCTTGACATAGAAGCGCAGCAGGATCTCGCGATCCCGTGCGCGGAGCTGCGCCAGCGTCTCTCTGGCGCACCTTACCTGCTGTTGGTGAATGGCTTGCTGCTCCGGCGTCTTCCGGCTGTCGCGTACCGTGAGTGTTATGGCCTCGTCGGTCACCTCGCGCCTTCGCCTCGTCACGCGCCCCTGAATGTAGCCGGCCACCTGATGATGCATAACCGCGCGAATGAAACCCATCAGCCGCGACGCGTCGCGCAGACGCTCCTCGCGAATCGCCCTGACCACGATGATGAAGAGCTCGTGGATGCGGTCGTCCACGTCATCGATGCAGCCAATCTGCCGGATGAGGAGGTAGCGCAGCCCGTTGTTGATGACGTAATACAGCTCGGTTTCGCCATCGGGATCGCAATCGTGAATGCGGCGAACCAGGTCGGCCATCCTCGCGTGCGTATCTTCACTGCTCCGAACGTTTTCGGATGGGCTCGTCATTCTGCGGGCAAATGCACTCACGTGGGGTACTCCTCTCGCACGGCAGCTGATCCCTGCGGATTGCCGCTTTTTCCGCTGTTTTATTGCGGTTGCGTTCTCAATGGGAGCACGTGTCGTGCCGAAGCGAATCCCAGCGGCCAGGGTTGTCTTTTGGCGCGGCAAAAAACCACAATTTGTGGGGATATCCGCTGCAATTCACCACAATGGGTGAAGAAGACCCGGGTGCCGGACCTTGGGAGGGTCCCTGGGGCTTTTCTCGCAGCGAAATGGGGCCACAGCGCGCTTGTGCGCACAAAACGAACGGGTTAGTTGGCTGAACGAGTACCCGCAAAGGGAGGGGATACGCCCAGGCTTACGCGCCGGGCTCGGCTGGCTGACCGCTGGCTATGACGAAATTCACATCAATGGTGGTGATCACTTCGACAGGTGCTTCATTCAGAAACACAGGCCGGTAGATCCACTGCTTCACGGCTTCGCGGGCAGCGCTCACCAGCAGCGGGTGTCCGCTGATTAGTTGCAGGTTGCGAACGTGTCCGTCCACGCTGATCGTCGCTCGGAAGCGCACCGTGCCCTGGATGCACGCCTGCTTCGCCAGCGGCGGATAAACAGGGTCGACGCGCACGGCCAGCCGTTCGGCCTGCAGACCAGGCGAGACGCGCAGTTGTGGTCTCTCGGACGCGCCCCCGCCTCCTCCGCCGCCCTCCGCCGGCAATCCTCCCGGAGTCTGGTTGTTGTGCGCCTTTGCCTCAAGCGATCGCTGTACCCAGTCATTGGCGGTCGCAATGTCGGCGGAACAGGCTTCGGGTGTGTCGGCAAGGCTGGCGCGCTCACGGATGAGCAGATTCAAGTACGCCATGGCGTCGGCGTACATGGGATTGATTCCCAGCGCGCGTTTCAGATTCCCGATTCCGTCATGGATGAGATAGCCGAAGTTCGACCGCAGGTCTGCTCGCTGGGGCTCGGGAAGAGGTTTCTCTTCGTCCGGCTTCATTCCTGCCTTCTTCAGGGCTTCCATCCAGCGTGGGTACCATTCCAGCCAGTCGATCACGCCAAGGCTGTACCACGCCTCCGCCTCCTGAGGATCCGCGGACGTCAGTCTCTCATAGGCGGAACGGGCGACCTCCAACTGCCGCAGCTTCCCGTCCAGATCGGAAACGCCGCCCGCTTCCTGATACGCCAGCGAGGCCACGTATTGCAGAGCCGGGACGTTGTCGGGGTCGGTTTCGAGAACCCGGTTGAACTCGCGCTTTGCGTTCTCCGCATACGCCAGGTTGTCGGCTGAATTCGCGCCGGGAATGTACTGGACGAACCACGTCGTCCCGAGATAGAGGCGCGCATCGCGGTCCTTCGGGTCCAGCCGAAGCGCGTTCTCGAACGCCGTGATGGCTTCCGCATACCGCGCCTGTTTGAAAAGCTGGACGCCTGCCGATTTCCAGCCCGCAGCATCGGAGGGCTGAGGCGTGCTCTGGGCAAACGCGCTGCCGAGCAACACGGCAGTAATGATCACGATCTTCATAGAAGAGCCACTGACGATTGGACCTCAGAGCCCGGACGAAAGTTCCCGCTGCAGGACGGCGGCGTGACTCCGCGGGATCGCCGGACGGCTGGAAACGCGCAACCCGGCGCGCTCCGCGGCCTGCAGCTCTTCAGCGAATTTCGGGGGCTTGACATGGCCAGCCGGTTCGGCGAACAGCAGCATGCCTCCGGGCTTCAACGCAGCCGCCGTCTCTTCAAAGAAGCGTTCCGCGGACGGGAACTCGTGGACCACCGCGAATGCGAGCACGAAATCGACGAGGCCGGTCAGGTCGGCGACGCCCATCGATTCGCTCGAGGCCAGCCGTGCATCGAGCACGTCCGCCAGCCCGCGCCGCGCCACCCGGCGTTTCAGCGATGCGAGCATCCGCGGCTGGAGGTCCACGGCTGCCACGCGGCCCGACGGCCCCACGAGCCGGGTGAGCTCGATCGTGAAGAAGCCCATGCCTGGGCCGGGCTCGAGTACGGTCATGCCGGCGCGGACATACTGCGATAAGATCCTGAACGGATCGTGAGCAAGGCGTCTGAGCGGAGACGCCAGCAAATAACCCACCCACCATGGGCAGACGTGTCCGGACATTCACCTTTGTCTACGCCGCCGCCCCTGCGTCCGTTCCCGGTTATTGAGAGCGCACACGCGCTTTCGGGAAGTGGTCAAGGTCATCGAGGCCGTGTGCGGCGGAGTCCTGGGCAACCGATCGCGGTCAGGCTGTACAATGCCCTGGGGAGCGAGTGCTCCGAAGTCAATGCCCAGGCAGCAGCGGCCTGGCTGAACAGCGTGTGTCTCAGCAATCCAAACCTCTTCGTCATGTCGGGAGGGCCGGGGTCCGGCAAGACGACGGTGCTGCGCGAACTGGCCGGGCGCGGGTTTCCATTCGCTCCTGAGGTGGCCCGGCAAATCATCCAGGAACAGGCGCAGACAGGCGGAACGGCCCTGCCCTGGCATGATCGAACCGCCTACACCATGCTTATGCTGGAGCGCTCCATTGAATCGTACCTGGCGCACACTCCGGCCTCGTGGCCGACGTTCTCCGACCGCGGTATTCCGGATACTCTTTGTTACGCGCGGCTGATCGGTTTGCCTGACCAGGACGTTATTCTGGATGCGTGCAGGAAGTATCGCTACGCCCCGCTTGTATTCCTCGCTCCGCCCTGGCGGGAAATATACGAAACGGACAGCGAGCGAAAGCAGGACTTCGCCGAAGCGGAGCGTACCTTCGATCTAATGGTTCAGGTCTACCGCGAGTGCGATTACGTCATCGCAGAACTTCCGCCGGGGACGCCGGCCGCGAGAGCTGAGCTGATTCTCGAGCGGGTTCGTAACTGCGCAGACTAAAAGCCTGCTCTACTGTCGCTTCGCGAAAGAGCTACGCTGGGTTTGGCAGAGCGAATGCAGCTGACCAGCAGCGCGTTTCCCGAAGGCGGCGAGTTGCCGTCGAAGTACACGTGCGATGGCGAAAATGTTTCCCCGCCACTGTCATGGACCGCAGTGCCGCCGTCGGCGCGCAGTCTCGCGCTGATCGTCGAAGACCCGGATACAGCGCACGGCACGTTCGCGCACTGGGTGGTGTATTATCTTCCGCCGGGCGATGGATCGCTCCCCGAAGCCGCGCCACACACGCCGGCACTGCGCAACGGCGCCATGCAGGGGAAGAACGGCTTCGGCAGGACCGGTTACAGCGGGCCTTGTCCTCCGAGCGGAACGCATCGCTACTTCTTCCGCCTCTACGCGCTCGATACGCACCTGCAGATTCGTGAGGGCGCAACGCGCGAGCAGGTGGACGCCGAGATGAAAGGCCACATCATCGGCGAGGCGGCGTTAATGGGCCGCTACGGCCGAAACAAGTAGAGCAGGCTTTCAGCAGATGCATCGCCCGAAGCGGGCGATGCATTGAGCCTGAAACTCGGGTCGAGTTAGGGGCATTCTGGTAGCTGCAGGCTTGGGCGGCAAGCTATGGTCGCAAAACAGTCTGGCGCCTTTGTGCCCGTCTTTCAGCATGATTTCGACTGCAGCGAGGCATTGATTGGTGGAGAGTCGGCCTTGCAAAAAGGCCCGGCCCTACCCCGCTGGAGAGTCTGTATTTCTTCGCGAGTCGAGCCGAGCCCGGGTCTGCCAATTCAGACAGCAGGAGTATGGCATGAAGAAGCGGCGGAAGTCCACTTTCGAGCGCCTGAAGGCCGGGCATCTCAACCGCAGTGAGCGCCGTAAGCTGGCCCAGCGAGTGGCCGCCAGCGATCCCACCCTGAACGTCATCCACCCCAACGCTGCCGGCATCGACGTAGGCAGCGCCAGCCACTTCGTGGCCGTGCCGCCGGAGCGCGATCCCGAGCCGGTGCGCGAATTCGGCAGCTGGACCGCGGATCTGCAGGAGTTGGCCAAATGGCTGCTGGCCTGCCACATCGATACCATGGCCATGCAGGCCACCGGCGTGTATTGGATCGCGCTGCTCGACGTTCTCCTGCAGCACGGTTTAAAGGTGGTTCTGGCCAACGCGCAACATACCTGCACCGTGCCCGGACGCAAAAGCGGCGTGCAGGAATGTCAGTGGGTGATGAAGCTGCACCGTTACGGACTGTTGCACGATTCCTTCCACCTGCCGGCGCAGTTGCAAGGCATGCGCACGCTGTGGCGGCTGCGCCACCGGCACGTCGAGGACGCGGGGCGAGCCATTCAGCACATGCAGAAAGCGCTCACGAAGATGAACGTGCAGTTGGCCAACACCATCAGCGATGTCAGCGGCGTGAGCGGACAGGCGATCATCGGGGCCGTCCTGGACGGCGAGCGCGACCCGTACGCCCTGGCGGATTTGTGCGATCCGCATATTCGGGCCAGCCGGGAGGAAGTGGCGCACAGTCTGGAAGCGAGCTGGCGGGAAGACCTGTTGTTCGAACTGCGGCAGGCTCGCGAGAGCTATCGGTTCACGCAGCGGCAGATGGAGGAGTGCGACCGCCAACTGGAACGGTATCTGGCCGCCCTGCCGGCTCGTACGCTGGAGCCGCCGCCGGCGGCGTCAGAGGCGCAACCACTGCCGCCCAAACGGGGCAGGAAATTGAAGAAGCGCGGCAACGAACCGCAGGTGACGGATCTGAAAGTGGAACTGCAGCGCATCTGCGGAGTGGATTTAACCTCCATCGACGGCGTGGGCGTCTGCGGGGCACTGACCATCGTTGCGGAAGTCGGCACCGACCTGAGCGCCTTCGCCGACGAGAATCACTTCGCCAGTTGGCTGGGGCTCACCGGGACGCAGAACAGCAGTGGAGGCAAGCCGGTGCGAGGACCGAAGCGGAAAGTGAAAAACCGCGTGGCCGACGTATTGCGCATGGGGGCTACCACTCTGCTCAACAGTCAGAGTTACCTGGGGCCCGCTACCGCCATCTGCGCCGGAAGGCCAAGTCGCCGGCTGTGGCCGTGAAAGCCATGGCGCGCTACCTGGCCGTGCTGGTGTACCGACTCCTGACCAAAGGCCACGCGTGGGTGGACCGGGGAGCCCGGCAGTTCGAAGATAAACGCGAGCAACGGGAACTGGCGGCGCTGCAGGCTCAGGCGCGAGCCCGCGGACTGCAACTCGTCCCAGTGGCGACTACCAACTGAGCGCCCTACATCCCGCAGCACCCTGTCGATCCCTGCACGGTCGCTCGTCGGTAGTGTGCCTCAGCCCCGCACTCCCGTTCATCGCGACGGCGGTCTCACGGCCCAGCCAACACTCCGCCCTTCCAAACACTGACCGCTACACACGCCCAGGGGCATGAGTTTCTGGAGAGCCTGCACCTTGGCAGCGCCGGCGCGCACAAGCAAGCGGGTCTAATGTCCCGGCCGATCCCGCGGCGGCGCCGAGGCGTGAAAGTCGTTCTGCACACGCCCGGCATACAGGTTGAGCAGTTCCTCGACGCGCTCAGGGCTGGCGGACTTCACGATCAGCCCGACGTGGTACTCATGATCCATGCGCCAGACGATCTCCGGGTCGTTGTAAGCCGAAGTGTCGGGGTGCTGCTGGCGGGCAAGTGAGACCAGCAGGCCGGCCGAATCACCGGCGCCCGGTGGGGCATCGTAGGGCGACGCGCCTCCGGCGATCTCCACCTTCGCCCATTCCGCCCAGAGATTCACGCCAGTGGCCGCCTCCACCAGGTCGGCGATGTGCGCGCCGCCGACGCGCGCCGAGGTTTCGAGGAAGTAGACGCGGCCGTCCTCACGCCCAAGGATGTACTCGGTGTGCGACACGCCGCGCACGAGGCCCAGAGCGGACATCACCCGTTTGTTCTCGCTCAGCAGCTCACGAGTCAGCGGCGAATCGCGCTTCAGCGTTCGTGTGGTGAAGATGCCCCCGTGATGCGAGACCTCCATGGGCGGGCGGCCGTATCCACTGGCGATGGCAAACACCACCTGACCCTCCGAGACGATGGTGTCGACATGGAAGATATCGCCGTGCACGAATCGCTCGAGCAGGTAGAATGACTGCTCGTCGCCCAGCGCTGCTATTAGCCGCCAGAACTCTTCCGCGCTGTGCACTTTTTTAATGCCGATAGCCCCGGCCATCGAGCGCGGCTTCAGAACCCAGGGCGCGGGTACGTGGGCCATGAATTCGCGCAACCGGCCGTAGTTAAGAACGTGGACAAATTCCGGCACGTTGAGCCCGGCCTCCTGCGCCCCCATCCGCATGGCCAGCTTGTCGCGAAAATACCGTGCCGTTGTTTCGCCCATTCCGCGGACACGCAGGTGCTCGCGCAGGAACGCCGCCACTTCCACGTCGAAATCGTCCAGCGGGACCACGCGATCGAAGACGCGCTCACGAGCGAGCCAGCTCACGGCGTGGATCATCTGGGTGCGGTCCCATTTGTGATCCTGGTCGGGCATGTAGAAGATCTCGTCGATGCTCTCGGTGGGCCAGCGCGCCTTGTCTTTGAGGCTTTCCGATGTGAGGAGGACCACCTGAGCGCCCTGGCGCCGGCATTCGCGCATGAACTCGTGGCCTTTTTCGTAGCTGGCAAGACAGAGGATAGTCATGGCGTTTTCTCAATGAATCCCGCGGATGCTCCCACCCATGCGAGGCCCTTGTTGTGATCGACGCCCATCTGCGCGCCCCGGCCCATGCGGATGAGAATATTCACCGGCCGCAGTTGGTCGAGCCAGATGTACATGATACGCACCTCCACTTTAGTCATGCCGTAAGGCGTGTCGATCACCGGCTTGAAATTCACGCGCTCCTGCAGGATGTAATCGCGGCGGCGCTCCGGCGGAATCGCGGCGATCTGCTCCGCGGTGGGCCCGACCACCACTCCCACGCCGGCAAATGAGTACAGCGGCTTGAGCACGTATTGCTCGGGATTGTCGATCCTCTCGAGGTCGCTCAGGAAATGCGTTCGCGGAACGGCCGGATGGTTCAGGTATGGCAGAGAGAATTTACTCAGCCGGAAGAACCAGTTCGGGTGACCTGCCCACTCGACGTCCAGCTCATCCCGAAAATCGAAGGGGATCGAAATGCCTCGCCGCTCGAGATCGTCGACAATCACGCGATTGTAGATGCGGTGGATGGGCACGCGTTTGCCGTCACGTTCATAGAACAGCCGCTTGCCTTCCTGGCGCACCGCCAGAATGTCCACCGTTCGCACGCCGAAGAATCTTTCAGTGACCACGAAATCGTGCCTCGTCTTCTGATGCGCCGGATCGATCTCCAGCAGCACGACATTCTCGGGGTCCTGATCGCCGACGATGGCCCGGCCGAGCAGCGCGCGGTACTCATCCATTCGCAGGCCGCCGGGCAACGCATCCAGATCAGCGGGCAGGCCGTATGCTTCGCGGTAGCTGTCCGACATCAGCGTCTGGTACGCGTACAGCGAAGGAAAGCCCTGGATCTCCACCAGCTTCGGCTGGAGCGCTTCGTCCAGCCCGAAATCGGCCTGAACGAAAAGCGGTACGGGATCTTCATTCGGCGCGCGCCATGCGGCGGGAATCGCCTCGCTCGACGCGCGAAGGTACGCGGGATCGGCCACAAGCTGTTCGGTCATCTCACGGCCGTAGCAAGCGATGCGGTCGATGAGGGGCGCTGGAAAGAAGCACGGAGTTTCGCTGTGGCGGAAATCCGGCTTGCCGCCGCAGCACTCTTCGAGCAGATGCACAAAGCGTTCGTACTTCGCGCCGGAATACTCGCGGTTAAACCACTGCCGGAGTGAGCGAATCAAGAAGGAACGCTCCGCCTTGCATGATCTGACGTCCATCGATCCAGATATTGAAATCGCGGCCGACGACATCGATGTGCGTGGATGAGTACCAGTCGGCTCCCGTGTGCGCGCTGTAGGGATTGCCGAAGGCGATGTGTATACCGGGCAGCTTCTCGTCCTGCAGGATATTGCCGATGACGCCGTGAAGGGCGATGTTGGTACCGATGGCGAACTCGCCGATGCGATCGCTGTTCTCGTCGGTGTGGCAGTAGCGCCAGAAGTCGTCCTCCAGCTCGCGATTCAGCGAGTGGGCTTCCATGAGCCGGCTGTCGGCAATGCGGATGGTGAGCGGGTGATTGCGCAGGTCCCCGTATTTATGGCAGAGATAATCGCCGACAACGCCATCGATAACGAAGACGCCGTCCACTCGCTCGGGACAGGTAAAGGTCTCGCCGCCGGGCAGGTTGCCCCACTTGTGCATCGAGATGATGCCGCTGGTTTTCACCCACTTCAGATCGGGCGAGAAGCGGCCGGTGATGTCGGTGCCGGCGGCCGTGACGGCGCGGATCTCTTTCGCGGCCGAGGCCATGCGCCACACCAGCGTACTGATGCGATCCACTTCTTCGTAATCCGCGCGCATGCCTTCCAGCATGATGCGCCGTTCGATGTTGACCATGTGGGCGTGGCGCATCTTCCGGCGGTTGACGACGTCGGTCATCTGCATACGCGTGCGCAGCTCGTTCGCCTGAGCCCTGACGGCGAAGATGCTGACATCGCTGGTCTCCATGTCGGTCAGGATTTCGGCAGGCATGTCGTGCAGCGGGCGGGGCGCCAGGTTCTCGAGGATGAAGGCGTTGTACGGCGAGCCTATGCGATCGAGCTCGCGCGCCAGGGCCGCACCGATGGGCGCGCAGGCGAGGTCGGTGATGAGAGTGACCTTTTCACTGGGCTGCACGCGCAGGCACGTATCGATGGCATTGCGCGCCCCGGGCGTCAGATCGGGGTCGGTCTGTATGTCGTGGAGGAGGAGTTTTGTTTCGGTGGTCATGTCGTTATGAGGCGGGCGAGGCGCCCGCCGCAGGCCGGGGGCCTGCCCCACTGGCCGCACAACCGCGCTCGGTTTCTTCGATCATGTAATCCACCACGGCTTTCAGGTCTCCCGTCTCGGCGAACACGCGCAACTGGCGGTCGGCGCCGGTGCCTTCTTCCAGTATCCGATGAATGTAGCCGATCTCCTCGCCGCTGCCCAGATCGTTCACCACATCGCTGACGAATTCGAGAATCTCTTCGATCAGACTGCGGACCGGCACTTCGGTCTGCTTGCCGAAGTCGATCATCTTCCCGTCCAGACCGTAGCGCGCGGCGCGCCACTTGTTCTCCATGATGAGCGCGCGGCTGTAATGCCGGAAAGAAAGATTCCGCTCATGGAGCTGGTAGAGCTTCCCGATGATCGCCTGGCAGAGCGCGGCGATGGCGATGGATTCCTCGACGCGCATGGGCATGTCGGCGACGCGAAACTCCAGCGTCGGAAAGTGCGGATGCGGCCGGATGTCCCACCAGATCTTTTTCGCGTTGTCGATGCAGTTGGTTTTGATCAGCAGGTTGACGTAGTTCTCGAACTCCGACCAGCTCTGATACAGATCGGGAATGTTGGTGCGCGGGAACTTATCGAAGACTTTGCAGCGATAGGAACGCAGGCCGGTGTCCATGCCCAGCCAGAACGGCGAATTCGCCGAAAGCGCGAGCAGATGCGGCAGGAAATAGCGCGCGCCGTTCATGATCTGAATGGCGGTTTCGTGGTCCTCGACGCCGATGTGCACGTGCAGGCCGAAGATGAGATTGGCCCGCGCCACCATCTTCAGGTCCTCGACGATCATGCGATAACGGTCGTCCGGGTAGATCTCCTGATGACGCCATTCGGCGAACGGGTGGGTGCCGCCCGCGGAAAGCCGCAGGCCGTTCTCGCGCGCGAGTTTGACGATCTCGCGGCGGATGGCGCGGATCTCGTCGTTGGCCTCCTGGATGTTCCGGCAAACGCCGGTACCGATCTCGACCACCGACTGGTGCATCTCCGGTTTGACGCGCTCGTGCAGCAGCGTGCGGCCCTTTGGCACGATCTCGGCCTGGATGTGCGAGCGCAGGTCGCGGGTGACCGGGTCGATGGTCTGGTATTCTTCCTCGATTCCGATGTTCAGGCTCGGTTTCATTCATTCACCTCAACCAGTTACGTGCAGGCGAAAACGCCTGCTCTACTACGGATGCCCAAGCGACAGTAGAGCAGGCCTTCGGCCTGCATGACTGGGGCCTTATCGCCGATGCTCATGCGGCGCTCCCCTGAGTGGAGCCTTTGAGCAAGGCCTGCCAGTTATATTCCGGCGCAGCCACTGGTTCCTGAGCGCGCGCGATGGCCATCTTCGCCACCGCCTCCACGATCCAGTTGAAGTTGTCCTGCCCCACGGACTCGACGCCCGCATCCGGCGCCGGGTTCATGAAGTCGATGGCATACGGGACGCCGTTCTCCACAGCGAATTCCACCGTGTTCAGATCGTAGCCGAGCGCCCGGCAAAGCGTCAGGCAATCGCGAACCATGCGGTCCTGGAGCGCAGGCGCCGCGGGTGGATTCCCCGGAACATAACGGAGATGATGGGGCGCGCCGGGATCGTAACGCATGACGTGCACCTTCTCTCGATTGACGGTGTAGCAGCGGAAGTATTCCTGAAATTTGACGCCGCGCTGCAGGGTCATGCAGAGGTCGCGGCTCTGATCGTAGGCGGCGAAGAATTCCTCCGGCGAGTTGACCTTGTGCACGTCCTTCCAGCCGCCGCCGTCGTGCGGCTTCAGAAAAGCGGGAAAGCCGACGTAGCGGAAGATGCCGTCCCAATCGAGCGGGTAGGTGAGGTTGCGCATGGAGCGCTCCGTGGTGCCGGGCGGATAATGCTTGTGCGGCAGCAGCACGGTAGGCGGAATGGCAACGCCGAGCTTCGTGGCCAGCGCAAAGTTGAAGAACTTGTCGTCGGCGCTCCACCAGAACGGGTTATTGATCACCTTCGTGCCGGTGAGCACGGCATTCTTGAGGTAAGCGCGGTAGAAGGGGATGTCGTGCGAGATGCGATCGACGATGACGTCGTACCCGCTGGGCGCGGCCATCTCCACGCCGCCGGTTTTCAGATGCTCGGCGCGGATGCCTGCGGGCGCGGTGGCGTTGATGCGGTCCACCAGCGCGGGCGGAAACGACTCCTCCATGCCGTACAGGACGGCGATCTTCCTCATTACCGTATTATCCGAAGAACTTCACGGCCATGTCGCGCCACCACGGCCAGTCGTGACCGAAGCCCTCCCAGACGTCCAGCAGGTGCGGGATCTGCTTCACTCCGAATTCATGGGCGAGCTTCACGTTCTGATCGAACTGCGGGTCGTGGTTGCCGGTGGCAAGCACATAGTAATTACGGCGGAAGCGATCGAGGAACCAGTTATCGGACATTTGCGCGACATAGTCGAGCGGGCTGTGGAAGTACGCGTCCTGGTTATAGAAGCCGTTCAGAAAACGCTTCGGGATATCGAACGCGCCGGACATGCTGACCGCGTAAGTGACGATGTCGGGATGACGTAATGCGAAGTTGATGGCGTGATATCCGCCAAAGCTGCATCCGGTTGTACCCATCTGCGGCCACGAGGTGCGATTGCGCACGAAGGGAGTAAGTTCGTTCACCAGATAGGCGTCGAAGGCGTTCTGGCGATGGAGGCGGTCGGCGGGATGGGCGTCGCGGTTATACCAGGATTCCTGATCGACGCTGTCCACGCAGATCACCTGGAGTTCGCCGCGGTCCATTTTGGGCGCGAGCGCCGCAACCATGCCGCGTTCTTCGTACTCATAGAATCGCCCGCCGGAGGTGGCAAACACCACTACTGGAAAGCCGCGCTCACCGAACGCGAGCAGTTCCATATCGCGATGGAGAGATGGGCTGTACCATTTGACGTAATCCCTGCGCATTGAGTTGTTCAGACATGGTAGCAGTTCGATATACTCCGGTTGCCAATGCGAGTCTGCTTGATGTGCCTGTTGGCGCTGGGCGCTTTCGTCAGCGGAAGGGGCGAGGATCTGAGCCAAATTGCCAGGTCGCCGTATCTTATCGAGGAATATGTGCGGGACCACAAAACATTCAACGCAGGGGACCTCTGGAAGGCGCTGAGCGTCCCGGAACTCGTTTCGGATCCGCACTTCCCGAGCCTTGCGGGACGGGTCGATTGCGAATCGGCTTGCGAGGCCTTGATTCAACCGCTGCAAATCTCGGATGGGGCGAATCTGTATATCGCGCTTCGCTTCACGGAACGGATGGAGGAACTGAATCGATACCTTGTGTTTCGACGACCAGCCGTGTTTACGAGGGGAAACGTCGTATGGACATTGGCGGGCTATATCGATTCGGGCGTCGCCAGATATTTCGATCCGGTCCTCTATGAGAGGGAACCGGGCGGCAAGTGGTGGCTGGTGCTGAGCGAGCAATCCGGGTCCGGAACGGGCTTTTACTCGTCCCTCCAGCGATGGTTCGAAGTGCAGGCCGGACTTCTGCGCGAAGTCCTTTCAATTCTGGACAATGCCTACATACTCGGATATCCCGGCGAGTTCGTCCTCCGGCCGGCTGCGATAATAACCGATTATCAGCACACCACGACCGGGGACATCTTTCGTATCCTCTTTCGTGTGACGTTCACGCTGATCGACGACGACGGAGTAGATCGGGCATTCTTCGGATCGACCGAAAAGACGTACTTTCATCGGCGCGACCGCAATGAGGTCGCGTTTCATCTCACTGGCCCCGAACACGCGCCCGGCGACGACATACTCGACATTCACGAAGATCGCGCAACCTGGTTCTTACGACAGGACTTCGATAACCTGCGAAAGATTGCGCGAGGGCGGCCGTCGGTGGAAGAGAAATGGCTGCAGGACAATCTGAAGGATTTCCCTCCGAGCGCACAGCGGCTGGCACTCATCAGGGCGCTCCAAGCCGCGCATCAGACTCGCAGGGCGGCGGTTGGATCGATCCGGGTGGCGCGGCGTGCCGGGATGTAGCTTGCCGCAACCGCGACTAGCAGGAACAGCAGCGCGACGCCGGCGAACGTCGCGGGATCCGTGGCGCTGACGTGAAACAGCAGCGAGTTCATCACGCGCGTCAATGCAAAAGCGCCCGCAAGCCCGGCAGCCACGCCCGACAGCGCCAGCATGAAACCCTGGCCGATCACCAGCCGCAGGATGTCGCTCTGCTGCGCGCCCAGTGCCCGCCGAATGCCCATTTCCTGGGTGCGCTGCGACGCCGAGTACGCAGTCACGCCGTAGACGCCGATGAGCGCCAGCAGAAGCGCGACCATGGCGAAGGAACCGAGCAGTTTCACCAGCAGGGCCCGCTGTCCCACCTCCGCTTCCACCAGATCGTCCATCGTTTGCATATCGGCAATGGGCTGATCCGGATCGAGCGCCCGCACCTCGTCGCGAACAGCCGTGGTGAACGCAAGCGGGTTTCCCGAAGTGCGCACGGCGAGCATGGCGAACGGCATCGGACTCTGCGCGAAAGACACGTAAACGCTGTCGGGCCACTGACTGCCCTCGAGGCTCTGTCGCACGTTGGCAACGATTCCGACGATTTCGGCAGGTTTGGGGTTCACGCCTCCGACCAGAAGCCTCCGGCCGATGGGGTCCGGACCGTCAGGGTATGCGGGCCATAATCGGCGAGCGAGCGTTTCATCGATGATGGCTACCCGCTGAGCGGCTTTCGTGTCGCGCTCGGCGAAATCTCGGCCTCGTCGGAGGGGAATTCCGAGAGTGCGAAAGTACCCCGGCGTGACCGGGAAATATTTCGCGATGGGCCGCTCGTTCAGAGGCAGCGGTGGCCTCGCGGCGTCCTGTATGGGGATGCCCGGATACGCCGTCATGGGAAGGGACATGGCCGCGGCAGCGCCGTGGACGCCGGGCAGCGCAGCCGTCCGCTCGACAAGCTGTTCGAAGAACCGCGACATTTTCTGATCACTGTCATAGCGCAACGGCGGCAGAGAGATGTACATGGTGAGAAGATTCGCCGGGTTGAATCCCAGGTCGAGACCGCGCAGATGAGCAACGCTTTCCATCAACAGCACCGCGCCTATCAGCAGGACAGTGGAAAGCGCCACTTGTCCAACCGACAAGAGGCTGCGGAGGTTCACGCCGGCCAGCGCCCCTCCAGGCGCTCCTCGTGCGCTCGATTCCCCACCGCCGCGCAGGACGCGAATGAGATCCGTGCGGGACGCTCCAACGGCCGGCGCCAACCCGAAGAGGACGCCCGCGGCGATGGACACGGCCGCGGCGAATGCGATCACCATCCAGTCGAGGCCGATCTCAGTCGCGCGCGGCAGATGGAGGGCGGTCGCGCGGGACATGGTTCGCAATAACACTGCAGCCATGGCAACGCCGGCCGCTCCCCCGAAGCATGACAACAGAATGCTCTCCATGAGGAGTTGCGCGATCAGGCGGGCGCGGGCGGCCCCGAGCGCGGCTCGGATCGCGAACTCCCGCGAACGCGATGCGCCGCGCACCAGCAGCAGTCCGCCGACATTCGCGCAGGCGATGAGCAGGACCAAGCCCAGCGCGCCGAACATCATCCAGAGCATGGATCGGACGTTGGCCACCAGGTCGTCCTTCATCGGCGTGACTTCCAGCGGTGTTTTGGGTTTGGCGTCCAGCATGGCGGGATGAGCCGACGCATATTGACGCCGAATGACTTTCATCTCTGCCTCTGCCTGCCGGAGACTCACTCCCTGGCGCAGGCGGCCGAAGACGGTCAGGAACGGGCTGAGGGCTCTGGATTTCGGAGGGATGGGCGGCCATTCCGTGGGCGCGGTCATCCACACATCGAGGCCCGCATACGGAAACTCGAAGCGGGGCGGAAGGACGCCGACGACGGTATATGATGTTCCTCCCAGATTTGCGGTTCTGCCCGAGATTCGTGGATCTCCGCCGAATCGCCGCTGCCACAGCGCGGCGCTGATCATAGCCACCGGGGCGCCTCCGGGCGCCTCTTCCTGCGGCAGAAAACCGCGTCCGCGTAACGGCCCGACGCCGAGAATGCGCAGGAAGTTCGCGGAAACGTGGACGCCCTTCAACACTTCGGGCTCTCCTCGGCCGGCGAGCGTGACGTTCTCCTGGCTGGTGAACGCTCCGAAGTCCGCGATCGAATCCGCGGCGGAACGCATTTCGCTAAAGCGCAGCGGCGTGGCGCCGCCCGAAATGTGCACCAGAGAATCAGGGTCACGGTATGCGAGCGGCTTCAGCAGCACCGCGCGAATCACGGTGAACATTGCCGTGTTCCCGCCGATGGCGAGCGCCAGCGTAGTAACGGCGGTTGCGGCGAAGGCAGGGTTCCTGCGCAAACCGCGCATGGCGTGACGGGCATCCTGCCGGATGTTCATAGATGCGCTCTCCCCGATGAGATCCAGTCTAACCCGCGGCCTCGACCACGCCCTGAGGTATGATGAGCCGCATGCAGCCAGGCATGAAAACGATCTGGGCCGGCGTGATTCTGTGCGCCGCGGTCCTGCACGGGCAAACCGCGCGGCCCGACCCGCTGGAAGGCGTGTGGCAGGGGTACGACGGGGAGTGGCTCCACGTTTCGAGGCAGCTTACAGAACTCGCGGAAGCGTTCCCGGCGGAGAAGTTCGCGTGGCGCCCTGCCCCGGGCGTGCGCTCCACCAGCGAAGTCTTCATGCACATCGCCGCGGCGAATTTCTATCTGCTCAGCGTGACCGGTCCACAGGCGCCGGCCGAAATCAACCGGCCCGATTTCGAGAAAACCGTCACTGCGAAACCGGATGTCATCGACTGGCTGAAGCGCTCGCTCGACGCCGTGAAAACCGCGCACGCGTCGGTGACCCCTGCCGATCTTCAACGCAGGATCAAGGTGTTTAATCGGGACGCGACGGTGGACGGTATGTATCTCCGGATATTAGTTCATGCCAACGAGCACATGGGGCAATTAGTGGCCTATGCTCGCATGAACGGAGTAACTCCTCCGTGGTCCGAGACCGTGGCCGCACGCCCGGCGCGTCCTGCGCCGCCAACGCGCGATCCGAAAACGCCCGGGTATGTTGCCGCGAAAGAGCTGCCTGACGGCGCCAACGCTCCCGCGGATGCCGACGGCAACTTCATCCTGGGCCCGACGCACAATCCCGCGCCGGAAATGACCGTGCAGGAAGGCGTTCCGCAGGGTTCGGTCTACACGTTCAGAATGGAATCGACGGAAAGCAGGATCTATCCCGGCATCGCGCGCGACGCGAATACGTTTGGCGCCCCGGACCCCGCCGATCCCGCGAAGTTAGTGGTTACTACGAGCCATCCCGCGCCTTACACGCGCAGCGTTGCGGTTTACGTCCCCAAACAGTATGTTCCCGGTACCGCCGCGCCTTTCATCGTGGGGGCGGATGGACCCGACCGGGCCTTGTTCACGGCGCTGGACAATCTGATCGCTCAGCATCGCGTGCCCGTGATGATTGCCATCTCCATAAGCAACGGTAGCGGCGACGCGCAGGGAAGCGAACGCGGGCTCGAGTACGACACGATGTCAGGCCGATACGCGGAGTTTGTCGAGAACGAAGTGCTGCCTCGCGTCGAGAAGCAATATAACGTGAAACTGACCAAAGACCCGGAGGGCCGGGCGACGATGGGTGGCAGTTCCGGCGGCTCGTGCGCGCTGATCATGGCGTGGTATCACCCGGAGCTGTATCATCGCGTTCTCACTTACTCCGGCACTTACGTCAACCAGCAGTGGCAGCCGAATGCGGAGACGCCGCATGGCGCCTGGGAGTTCCACGAGCACCTGATCCCCGAGAGCCCACGCAAGCCGATACGCATCTGGATGGAAGTGGGCGACCGCGACCTCTACAATCCGAACGTCATGCGCGACAACATGCACGACTGGGTGCTGGCCAATGAAAACATGGCGCGTGTGTTGGCCGCCAAAGGCTATCATTACCAGTTCGTTTTCGCGCGCAACGCCGGGCACACGGATCGCGCCGTGAAACAGCAAACGCTGCCGGAAGCTCTGGAATATCTGTGGCAGGGCTACCGGAGCGACGCGTCCGGCAAATGAACCACAGGTAGCAGCCCGTGGCAGAAGTCCGGCAGGCCACAAACACCGATGGCCTGCCCCACAGAGAAGCACAGCCGCAGCGGTACGTTACCGCTCCTTCACAGTCGCGGCTCAGCAACAACGCCGCAAGCTCGGGCATGGTTTCAGAGCCGCGACCGTGAGGGAGCGGTAATGTGGTGCTGAATTCAGCGCGGGCTCCTTCAGCCGCAGGCGACGGCCGCGGCGCCATTCCATGCGTATTGTCTGCCGGTGCGAATGGCCAACACGCCCAGCAGCAGCGGAAGCGTGGAACTGAAGCCCGTCTCGATGTCGGTCAGCGGCTTCTGCCGGGATTTCACGCAATCCAGGAAGTTGCGTACATGCGCGCGATCGGCCGGCTGCCCGTAGTAGCGAATGTGCTCGTTCACCGGGTCGAAGGGCGGTGGCGGGGCCGTTTGTCCCTGAGGCGTCCGCACGGGCGCCGGCCGCGCCGTGTACGACGCGCGGCTGATATGAAGCGACCCGGCCGTGCCGCAGAAAAGTACCCCGTGATCGGCGAAAATGTCCGGGCTCGGCATGAAGGTGTTCGCGAAGCTCATGACGAACTTGTCGTACTTCCAGGTGATGGCGAACGTGTCAGGCGGCTGCTCGGGATTCGGGGGGGCCACGCGCACCCATTGGGCCGAAGCCGAGGCGGAGAGTGGCTGGCCCGCATCGAGATACCAGCGGACCAGATCGCAGATGTGCACGCCCTGGTCGGTGATGATGCCGCCGCCGTAGTCGTAATAGCCACGCCAGTCGTGCTGGCGGCTGGGCGAGTACGGCTTGCGGGCGGCCGGTCCCTGGAAGAGTTCCCAATCGAGGCCGGCGGGTGGATCGGTGGGCGCTTCAGGAGGGTTGCTGTAATGCCCCTGCCACTGCATCTGGGCGTGGTAAATGGTCCCGAATCGGCCGCTATGGACCCACTGCTGGCATTTCTGGAAATGCTCCCAACTGCGCTGCTGAAGGCCGATCTGGACCACGCGGCCGGTCTTTTTGACCGCGTCGACGGCGCGCGCAGCCGCCTCAATGCTGTTCGACAGGGGTTTCTCGCAGTACACGTCCTTGCCGGCCTCGGTGCTCTCGACAATCAGCGGGGCGTGCCAGTGGTCCGGCGCGGCGATGAGAACCGCGTCGATATCTTTGCGCTCGAGGACACGGCGGTAATCGACCACGGCATCGGCCGGAGCGGGAAGGGCGGCGACCGCCTGATCGCGATGGGGCTTGAAAACGTCGCAGATGGCAACCACCTCGCAATCCGGGTTAGCGGCGAATACAGGGGCCATGTAGGATCCACGGACGCCGGTCCCGATGGCGCCCACCAGGATGCGATCGTTGGCGCCCACGGCGGAGCGCGCCAGAGCGGCTGTGAGGCCGGTGCTTACGAGAAAAGAACGTCGGCTGGTCATGTATGAAACTCTCTGTTGGAATTGCGGGCTGGCACGATTCCATCACGTTCGGCGGAGAGCGTCAATCCCCCCGTTCAGGCCCCCGTTCAGGCGATAGCCGGGCGGCTGGTTCAGGCGAGAGACGTACGGCGCCACGCCGCGGGGCTTTGCTGTCTGTCGAGCAGCGCTCCCCGGCGCCTACACTCCGCGGCATCGGCGTTGGCGCACTGACGCCTGTCGGCATACTCTTCCTGCGTAATGGCCTTCTTCAGCCTTGCGTTCACCAGCGCCGAGGTTCCCGCCCGGAGCCTCTTGCTCCACGCACGGTTCTCGGCGGCGACGCTGGAGAGCTCTTCCGGGCTGAGATGCGAGAGTTCATCCGACCATTGAGAAGTCACATTTGTACTATCGACAGGAACGAGCCAGGAAAGTAGTGCAGAATGCGCCGGTTGCGGGATTGAGGGCCGCTACGCGGTAGGCGGCGTGACGCGCTCCAGCACTTCGGTGATTCGGCGGGCATCCTCGCCGGAAAAGACCTGTTCGGAGCCATCCCTGAAGACAACTCGAATGCCGTCAGCGCCGGCGGCCTCGTAGCTGAGAATCTCGTCGGGATCGCAGGGGAGCGGCTCGGCCATTGGCTCATCGTAGCATCCGTCGTCCGCCCCCGGGAGCGCGTCAAGATAGGAGATATGCTGTCGAAACGAAAAATCGGATCGCAGGGCCTCGAGGTCTCGGCGATCGGCCTGGGATGCATGGGGATGAGCCAGTCCTACGGCGCTGCGGACGACACGGAATCCATCGCCACTATCCACCGGGCGCTCGAACTCGGAGTGAATTTCTTCGACACTGCCGAGGTCTACGGGCCGTTTATAAACGAGGAGCTGGTCGGACGGGCTCTGAAAGATCGGCGGGGACGCGCGGTAATCTCCACGAAGTTCGGCTTCCGTATCCAGGACGGGAAGCCCACGGGGACGGACAGCCGGCCCGAGCATATCCGCGAGGTGGCCGACGCTTCTCTGCGGCGTTTGCAAACAGACTACATCGATCTTTTCTATCAGCACCGCGTGGATCCAGGGACGCCGATGGAAGACGTTGCTGGCGCTGTCGCGGATCTGGTACGCGCGGGCAAGGTGCGCTACTTCGGCCTGTCGGAAGCAGGCGAACAGAACATCCGGCGCGCCCATGCGGTCCATCCGGTGAGCGCACTGCAAAGCGAGTACTCGCTCTGGGAGCGTAATCTGGAGCCTCGCATCATTCCTTTGCTGCGTGAGCTGGGCATCGGCCTCGTCCCGTTCAGTCCGCTGGGCCGCGGTTTCCTGACCGGGACAACGAAACGCGCGGAAGAATACCCGGAAGGCGATTACCGCCGCAACGATCCGCGTTTTCAGGGCGCGAACTACGACGCCAACGTGCGTGCCGCAGCGGTGGTCCGGCGCATCGCCGATCGCAGGAGCGGGACGCCCGCCCAGGTTGCGCTCGCCTGGCTGCTTCAGAAGGGCGGCGACATCGTTCCCATTCCCGGAACCAAGCGCAGGAAATGGCTGAACGAGAACGTCGCCGCCGTGTCGCTAAAGCTCAGCGCGGAGGAAATGGCGCAACTCGATGCCGCGCTGCCGCCCGGCGCCGCGGCCGGCCAGCGATACAGCGAGAGCATGATGGCGCTTGTGGATCGATAAATTCGGCGCGCCTTTAAAAGGTACGCCCCGGACAAGGACGCATCGTGTGCGCAAAGTCCGGGGCGACTCTCAACTCCGGCTGTGCCTGTTACGGCTGCTGCTGCTGCGGACTCCCCCACCCGAACCCGCTTCCCTGGTCCGAGCTGACGCTGAGCAGCAAAGCGGCAGTGTGCGGATAAACGATGGTAGCCGGGGCGGGTGAACTGTAGTTGATGTTGTACGACGGCTCGGTGAGCACGAAACTGACCGTCATGCCGGCCGCCGTCGTTGTTGAGGTGGTCGAGCCGGCGCCTGTCCCTGTGCCTGTAGCGGTTCCGGTCCCGGTTCCGGTGCCCGTTCCGGTAGCGGTACCGGTGGTTACAGTCATGTTGCCGGTCAGGTTCGTCAGCGAGGATATCGCCGTGGAATCGAGGGTCATGGATCCGGTGCAGTCAGTGTTAACCGTATAAGTTCCCGTAAGTTGGAGCACTCCGGGGGCGGTCTGAGTGGAACTGTAAGCCGAGAGATTGCCATTGCCGTCGAAGTTCGCCTCGGCCAGCAGCACGAAAGGCTGAGTAACTCCGGTCGTAGTTGTGGTGCTCTGCACGGGACGAATGGTCGCGAACCACGCGGACTGGCCGCTGCCGCTGCCCGACCCGCTTCCAGCACCGGAACCCGAGCCACTACCGGAACCCGAGCCGCTGCCACTTCCTGAACCGGAACCACTCCCGCTGCCACTACCAGAACTGCTGCTGGTGGTGGAAAGGGTTGCGTTCGACACGCCTACGATGAGCAGCCCATAGGGGCCTTTGAGGTTCTGTACGCTGCAGCTCTGGGACGCGAATGTCCGCTGCATGATGATGACGGGCCCTGCCGCGGTATTGAGACCAGCTGTCGTTGTACCCGTGCCTGTACCCGTCCCGGTTCCGGCGCCCGTGCCGGTGGTCGACGCGGTGGATGCGCGCAGATCTATCTCGCTGCCGCCCTTTGTAACGATTCCGGACAACGTGGTCTTCCCGCTGTTAGTCCCGAAGGGGTCCATCAGGGTAACCGAAATCGTGCAATCCGGATATACCTGGTAAGTTCCGGCCTGCGTGCCCGTCTGGCCCTGGCTGGCCAGATAAAAGGCATTGATGCTGCTGGTCTGCGTCGCCGTAACCGTCCCGTTCGACGTGAAGGTCAGCACGCCGGCATTGCCGAATGGAGTGGAATTGCCGAGCCCGGATAGTAAGTCGCCCAGAGCCGTGTTGCTGTACCCGTTATTCGTGCTCGAAGTGGTGGACCCGGTAGTGCTCCCCGTGGTCGATCCGCTCCCGCTGGAACTGCTGCTGTTGGCGAAACTCGATCCGGTGATCGTCGAGATCCCGGTCTGAGTTATGACATAACCATAAGTGCCGTTCAGTGTGCCGACTGTCTGGCACTGATTGGCTTGCTGTGACGTCGTCTGCGCGAGCAGAAGCGCCGGTGCGCAAAGGAGCGACAGGGCTCCGCCTAAACAACTTCTTCTCATCGAACCTCCTGGCCTTTTTGTTCTCGCGCCCGCAGCTTGTGGGCGCTCTCGTGACGTGAGACTCAGAACAACATTCCTCTGCGCCGGGAATTTCGAAATGTATCGGTTAGGAATGTAGAAGAACGCGGGTTACTCCGCGCTAACTCGGCCCGCGAAATTCCGATAAGTGAAAATGGAATACAAGACTGCCAGGGCCATCCCTGGTATCCACCACCAAAGGCCGACTTGCAGCCCGTACAGCGGGGCCGCGGCGCTGTGCACCGTCAGGCCGTACTCGGCGTGGGTATTGGCGGGAAGAACATACGGGTACACGCCGAAGACTACGCTGGTAAGCATCCCCAGCAAGTACGCGCACGAGGAAAGAAAGGCCGGAAGATCGCGTCCCCGTCGAACGAAAACGAACATGCCGCCCAGTCCGGCAAGCGCGATCGCCGGTAACACATAACCCCACGGGTAAGTGTCGAATTCGGCGAAAAGATGCGGCTGTATATTGAAACTCACCAGCGTGATAACTATAGTCAGCCCGGCTAACACCCACCAGATGCCGGCCGCAGCCGCCCGCGACCGCTCGCTCAGGCGGCCGGCGGTCTTCAGCGCCGTCCAGAGCGCGCCATGGACGGACAACGCCGTTAGTGAAGCAAGCCCGATGAGCACGGTATACCAATCGACGATGCCCGCGTTCGAGCCTGGGGTGAAGTCAGTCCACAGGGGGATAAAGAAGTAACCCGACGAGTCGAGCGGCACGCCGCGTACTACGTTGCCCAGCGCCACGCCGAACAGCAGGCAGAGCAGCGAGCTCGCCCCGCCAAACACCACATCCCAGAACGAGCGCCACAAAGGGCTGTTCACGTGGTTGCGCACCTCCACGGAAACGGCGCGGAGAATCAGCAACCAGAGCACCATCATCAGCGCGAGATAGAACCCGCTGAAGCTTGCCGCGTACAACGCGGGGAACGCGAAGTACAATGTGCCGCCGCCCGCGAGAAGCCAGACTTCATTGCCATCCCAGACGGGGCCCACCGAGCCGATCACCTGCCCGCGTTCGCTCTCATTGCGCGCGACGAAGAGATGCACCACGCCGGAGCCCAGGTCAAAGCCGTCAAGAATGACGTAACCCGCGATCATGATCGCCACCAGGCAGAACCACAGGGTCTCCATTTATCGGCCGCCTCTCGTTACCGGAGTTACGGCCGATGCGGCGGGGTGACTGGAACCGTCGCCGGAGATCTCGCCCGGTCCGTGGTCGATCTCGCGCCAGATCAGCCAGAGAAAGATGATCCCGAGCAGCAGATAGAGACCCATGAAGCCCAGCAGCGTGAATAAGCCATTACCAGCCGAAACACGCGGCGACAGGCCGGCGCTGGTGCGCATCAGGCCGTAGATGAGCCAGGGCTGGCGGCCCAGCTCCGCGGTCATCCAGCCGGCAGTGTTCGCGATGTAAGGGAACGGCGTCGCCAGCAGGAGCACCCACAACATGGCCGGCGAACCGTACAGCTTTCGCCGCCACAGCATGAAGACGGCGATCAGCATCACCAGTATAAAGATGGTGCCCAGGCCGACCATGATGTGGTAGGAGTAATAAAGCAGCGGCACGTTATCGGGCCACTGATCGCGCGGAAAGTCGCGCAGGCCCTTCACCTCCGCGGTCCAGTGCCGCCAGGTGAGAAAACTCAGAGCGCCGGGAATCAGGAGCGGGTTGTCCAGAGTAAGTCGATCCATATCCGGCTGGCCAACCAGCGCGATGGGCGCGCCCGGCATGGTCTCGAAGTGGCCTTCCATGGCGGCGAGCGTGATCGGCTGATTCCGCGCCACCATCATGCCCTGATGATCGCCGGTTGGGAACAGCATGACTATGGTGGCGATAACTCCCGCAATTACGCCGGTGCGCACGAATACGCGTCCATACTGTTCGTTGCTCCGGCTCAGCAGATAGTAAGCGCCCACGCCGGCCATCACAAATGCCGAAGTTACAACCGCCCCGGTCATGTTATGCGCATATTGCCACCACGTCCACGGATTGAACATGAGTCCTGCGAAGCTGGTGAGAATGATCTCGCTGCTGGGACCCAGACGATAGCCAACCGGATGCTGCATCCACCCGTCCGTGGCGATAATAAAGAATCCCGACAGCCACGCTCCGGCGCACGTGGCGGCCACCGCGAGCCAGTGCATCTTCTGGCCGAGGCGTTTCTCGCCGAACAGCACGAGGCCCAGAAAGGTCGATTCCAGGAAGAACGAGAACACGCCCTCCATCGCCAACGGCTGGCCGATCACGCCTCCGGCTGCTCTCGCAAAGGCGGCCCAGTTCGTGCCGAACTGAAACTCCATGGGAATGCCCGTAGCTACGCCCATGGCGAAGTTGATGCCGAAGATCTTCGCCCAGAAGCGCACGCTCTCGTTGTAAACGGGGTTGCCGGTCCGCACCGCCAGCGTTTTGAGAACCAGCAGCAGGAGGGCCAGGCCCATGGTCAATTGCGGAAACAAATAGTGATAAGTGACGGTGAATGCGAAGTGCAATCGGTGGATGGCAAGCGCCGAATCCATACAACACTCCTCTCACGGTTCGGAAGGAGACACCATTATGTCAGATGGGCGGGTACTGGGTCAGAGGAACTCGGCGAGCGCCTCAACGCTCATCGACCTCATTTGCGAAACTTCGGAAAGAATGCCGTGAAGGGTTCCGATCTTAAGAGGGTCGTGAAGCGGGATCGTAATCGAGTGAACCGGAGGCCCTGCATGCCGCATCCTGGTATGGCTGCCCTTTTAACGAATCACGCTGTAGCCCACCTGCTCCAATGCGCGCACCAGGCGCTCGCCCGACACTCCGCGTGGAAGCTTCATGCGGCTTCGACCGGAATGAGCTCGTCCTTTACGTAGTGGAGCTGCACGAGACGCGGTTGTGAGGCGCCATTCTCGAAATGGAGCGCCGTCGCCTCAAGGATATTGGCACGAAGTTCTTCCCAGGTCTCTCCCTGGGTAAAGATGGCGTGGCCCCGCGCGCGGGCGCAGTAACCACCCTCCTCAGCATCGCGAACTTCGAAGACCAACTCCATGATCATAGAATACCTGCCTGAAGGCCGACGAAGCATCGTACTTCCCGGGCGACGCCTCGGGCCGGGAACCGGGCTGGTCGTAGCCGTGGCGTCCGGCTCCTGGGGATCAACTCGTCAGATCGCACGTTAGACGGCCAGGTGAATTCCGGCGAACCGACAAAACAACGGACCGGGGCCGATGAGCAACAAAGAACCTGCACGCCGAGAGACACCGGAAGATACTTTGCCCTGCACAGTCAGTGTGTGCACGGGAAATCCGGGTTCGACTGTAGTGACTCTCCCTGACTGCAACTGTGGTAGTGTTGGTTCGCGGCGATTACGAATGATCAACCGCACAGTGACCCAGACTTCAAGTCACAATCGCCAAAAGGAGCAGACATGGGAGACAAAGGTGGCAAGAAAGACAAGGACAAGAACAAGCAGCAGCAGTTAACGAAACAGAAACAAGAGGAGCAGAAGAAGCACGACAAAGCCCCGGCCAGGAAGCCCGGAGCAGGAACCGCGTAACGCCGATCCGCGGCGAGGCGTCATTGCGGCTGAAACTCGGACACGGGCAGGGAGCGGCGGACCAGCGCGCGCACCTCGCCCAGCGACGAGATCTGCCCGCTCCCCAGAGCCTGCACCAGAGCGTTGCCGATAGCCGTGGCTTCCACCGGGCCCGCCACTACTCGACGCCCGGTCACGTCAGCCGTGAGCTGATTCAACAGCCGGTTGCGCGAGCCGCCGCCCACGATGTGGATGACGCCGATGGGCTTTCCCGTGAGATCTTCCAGCGTGCGCAACACCTGCGCGTATCGAACGGCCAGACTGTACAGGATCGTCCGGCACATGGACCCGTGATCGCGCGGCGGCTGCTGCCCGATTTCGCGGCAGTATTCGAGAATGCGTTCGGGATGGCTGCCGGGCGAGATGAACCGGTCCAGATCGAGAACGGTATCGCTCGGCTCCGCAGCGGCGGCCATCGCGGTCAGTTCCTCATACGTGTACTCCCTGCCTTCGCGCGCCCAGGTCCTGCGGCATTCCTGCAGCACCCACAGGCCGGGAATGTTTTTCAGGAAGCGAATGGTCCGCCCGACGCCCATTTCGTTCGTGAAATTAGCGGCGAGCGCCCGTTCGTCGATGAGCGGACGCTCGAGTTCCACGCCCATCAGAGACCACGTACCGGAGCTGATGTAGCACCACCCCGAATCGCTCTCGGCGGGGACCGCGGCCACGGCAGCGGCGGTATCATGGCTGGCCGCAGCGAGGACAGGCATTCCCGCATCCACGCCACATTCGCCCGCGATCTCTTTGCGGAGCCCACCCAGACGGCAGCCCGGTTCAATCAGCTCTGGCAGTAAGTGCGTCGGCAGCCCGAGCTGTTCGAGTAACTCAATTGCGAAGCGCTGCTTTGAAGGATTGTAGAACTGCGACGTGCTGGCAATGGTGACCTCGGCCCGCTTTACGCCGGTTAGTAAGTAGTTCAGCAGGTCGGGCATGAAGAGCAGCGTCGCGGCATTTTCGAGGAGCCAGGGCGCGCTCAGTTTCACCGCGTAAAGCTGATACAGCGAGTTCAGCTCCATGAACTGAATGCCGGTGTGGCGAAATATCTCCTCGCGCGGCACAACCTGAAAAACGCGGTCGGGCACGCCGGCTGTCCGCGGGTCGCGATAACAGCGGGGATTTTCGATCAGCGCGCCATCGGGGCCGAGGAGTCCAAAATCCACGCCCCACGTATCAATACCGATTCCATCCAGCCGCGCTGAACCGCGGCCGGCTTCCCGTAATCCGTGCACGATGTTCTGGAAAAGTCCGAGCGTGTTCCAGTAAAGGCCTGTCGGCAGGCAGACAGGCATGTTGGGAAACCGGTGAAGCTCCTGGAGCGCAAGGCTGCCCCTGGATATATCGGCGAGAAACGCGCGTCCGCTTTCAGCGCCGATATCGAAGGCAACGCAACGGAAGGACATCAGGCGTAGCTGGCCGCCGATGCCGCGTTCTTCTCGCGCCGCTCGGCCGTCACCCGCTCCAGATAACCGCTCTCGCGGAAGGCCTTTATCGGGTCGGCCGGCAGTCCGTTCGATTCGGCCCACTCGCGAATGGCCGGCCGGACGTCGGTGGAGAACGCGTCCTTGAGGCAATTCTCCGCGTCCACCAGCTCGCAGCGCGTCTGATGGCGCGCCAGCTTCTCGTGATCCACGATGGCCGCCTTCGCATAAAGCTCGATCGCAGTGGTCACAGTCTGGATCATCGCCTCGATCTTGCCCTTCAGATTGTGACTCTGGTCGATCATGTACGCGATGTCTGCGCGTCGGCCGGTCTCCCACTCGAAATACGCGATCTCGTGGAAGATACGGAACACCTGATACGGATCGATGGAGCCCATGGTCAGGTCATCATCGGCGTAACGGCGGTCGTTGAAGTGGAAGCCGCCGAGCATGTCCGAAGAAAGCAGCCACGCGACGATCTGCTCGATGTTCTGACCCTGATAATGATGGCCGGTGTCCACCAGAACGCGCGCCTGCGGGCCGGCCGCCTTCGCGAGGAGCAGCGCCATGCCCCAGTCCGCTATATCGGTGAAGTAGAAAGCGGGCTCGAACGGCTTATATTCCACCAGCATGCGCTGGTTGGCCGTCATGCGCGAGTGCGCCTCGCGAAGGCCTTCCTCAAACCATGCGCGGCGCCGGCGGACGTTCTGCGTGCCTGGATAATTCGCGCCGTCAGCGAACCACAGTGACAGGTCGCGGCTGCCCAGCCGACCGGCGATCTCGATGCTGTCCAGAATGTGCCCGAGCGCCTTCGCCCGAATGGCCGGGTCCGGGTTGCCGAGCGAGCCGTACTTGTATTCCTGATCCTGAAACACGTTCGGATTGATCGAGCCCGCCTGCACCCCGTGCTCGGCCGCCAGGCGCCGGACATCGGCAACGTCCTTCACTCCGCCCGGCAGGTCCCACAGAACATGCAGCGCAATGGTTGGACAAACGCCGGTGAGGCGATGCACAACGGAGGCGTCACTGAACTTCTCGGCGGTGCTTGTCGCGGCCGCGGGCTGTACGAATTTACCGAACCGCGTTCCCGTATTCGCGAATGCCCACGAGGGCAGCTCGATATGAAACCCGCGCAGCGCATTGTGAACGAGCGCGGTTTGCTGGTCGGTCATGATGGCATCCTGTCAGATCAACTCGCGTTCTGCCGGATGGACCGCGATCTCCACGTGTTGCGGCTTCAACCCAGCCACCCGGCCCTCCAGCCGAATCGTGCCCGCGCCCTCACGGGCCTTCACCCAGATTGCGCCCGCGCCGCCGCTCAGCGCGAACGGGTTGTCACCGATGATCTCTCCCGGACCCGAGACGGTCAACTGAACCGCGCCCGACGACATGAACCGGCTGTTCCCGTGTTCATCCACCAGCCGCATCACCACGCGGGTCGCGTCGCGCCCATCGCCCTGCAGCTCGCGGTCGTCCGGCTCCAGACTCAGGGCGGCATCCACGCCGCTGCCCGACATGGTCACGGTCTTCACCAGCTTGCCGCCGATGTAGCCCTCGATTTTCAGATCGCCCCATTCGGGCTCGTCGGTGATGGTGACGACGAACGGCGGATATTTCAGGTGACTGTACGTGGCGCGGTCGGGATCGGCCTCCGACTGCAGCCGTCCGCCGACATATATTTTCAGATGCTCGCAGTTGGAGCAGATGGGCGCCTTCGCCACGCCGCCCGCCGTGGAACGGTCGCCCTGCGACCAGAAGAAGCCCGGCTCGAGCACGATCTCCTCGTCGGGATCGCACTGCGATTTATAGAAGCCCGCCGCAACCTTGGGAATGCGGAATATGTCGCTCACGCCGTGGTAGCAGATGCGATCGCCGGAGCCGAAGTTAGCGTGGGTGTTGTAGTCGAACGCGCACCACGCTATGCCGCCGGCGTAGCCGTCCTGGGAGGCAAGCTGATCGTGCACCCGCGCATGCCGCAGCGTGTGTTCCGCCACGCGCTCCACCTGGTCGAAACGCTTGGTGGAGAACATGTGCCCGTTGAATTCGGTGTTCAGGTACAGCGGGTGATTCGGCGGGCGCAGCGGGAACCCGAAGTCGTTCATGGTGAAGACGTCTTCCAGCAGCTCGGAATTATAGAGGTAGCGGATGCCGCCTGTCTGCCGCGTGTTATCCATCTCGTGCGCCGTCTGGTTGGTGCGCGTGTAGAAATCGTGGTTGTCCTGCGATTCGTTGATGCGCACGCCCCACAGGACGATGGACGGATGGTTCCAGTCGCGGCGAATCATCTCACCCACATTGCGCACCGCGAGGTCCTGCCAGCTCTGGTCGCCGATGTGCTGCCAGCCGGGGATTTCTTCAAGCACCAGCAAACCAACCTCGTCGCAGCGATCGAGAAATGCCGGCGACTGCGGATAATGCGACGTTCTGACGATGTTGCACTTCAGCTCACGCCGCAGGACGTCGGCGTCGCGGCGATTCACGCGCGCGGGCATCGCCCCACCGACGAAAGGAAACGTCTGGTGACGGTCGAGGCCGCGCAGCTTGATGTGCTTGCCGTTCAGCATGAACCCGGCGGGCGTGAACTTCGCATCGCGGAAGCCGGTGCGCGTCTCGTATCGGTCATGCGACCCGTCGGCGTTGGTCAGCGTGACGTGCACGTCGTAGAGCTTCGGATGCTCGAGGTCCCAGAGCCGTACCTTCTCGCCCAGAGCGATAGCCCCCGCCGGAACCTCGCCTGACTGCACCACCGCTTTGCCGTCGCGCAGTTCGTATTCGAGTTTCGCGCTGTCGGCGCCCGGTCCTTCCACCCGGCAGCGGATTGTCAGCTCGCCATTGCCGCTGCCCGAAGCGAACACGTTCGCGATGTACGTCTTCGGGACCACGCGCAGCCGCACGTCGCGATAAATGCCGCCGAACGTGAGGTAGTCGATTCGGCCCCCGAACGGCGGGATGTCGGCGCGCTCGGTGGAATCCAGCTTTACCGTGAGAAGATTCACGTCACCCAATTTCAGGTGATCGGTCAGCTCAAACGAAAAGGGCGTGTAGCCGCCCTTGTACTCCGGGAATGCGTGGCCGTTGATGGCCACCGTTGATGCGGTCATGGCGCCGTCGAAATCGACGAAGACCCGCATGGCCTTCCATGCCGCTGGAGCGCGAAAACGCCTCCGGTAAACCGACACGAACTCATAGGCGCGATCGTCGAAGCTGTGCCACGGCAGGCGCACGTTCGAATGCGGCAGTGTGACGCGCTCCGCTTTCGAATCGTCGAACCCTGCGTCGAGCGCTTTGTCGTCCGCACGCGGCAGGAACATCCAGTTGCGGTTGAGGTCGTACGTGCGCCGTGCCGGCATGCCAGTTGGCTGCTGGGTGGTCGCGCCGGTGGCCTGGCTTATCGCAGCGGCGGCTCCGACGAGGAACGCGCGCCGATCAAACTCGGTTTTGCTCATCGCAGGCAACATATCACACCATGCAGGCTGAAAGCCTGCTCTACTGTTCGTGCCCGCTTTGTAGAGTAGGCTTTAGCCTGCATTGGCCAAACCGGGGTGTCCGATTTCGGAGCGCCTGTCGCAGAAACAGTCATCATCCTCTTGCAGAATGGCAGGAACTGATACGGTTGCAGTGGAATGAAAATTGCGGTAGCAAGGACACAGAGCCATGGGAACCATCAGCGAGGACGTTCGCTTCGGGCTCCGCGTTCTGCGGAACAATCCGGGCTTCACGGCGGTGGCCGTGCTTACTCTGGCGCTGGGCATAGCCGCGAACACCACCGTCTTCAGTTGGGTTGACGGCCTGCTCCTGCATCCTTACCCGGGCAGCACGAACAGCGATCAATTGGCTGTCCTGGAAATGAACACGGGCGCGCCCTCGGGCGGCATTCAGATGTCCTGGCTCGACCGTCGCGATTACCAGCGCAGCGTTACCTCGCTGGCGGGGATTGCTCTGCACAGAGAAGAGGTGTTCAACCTTGGCGAGGGCACAAATATCCAGCCCGTCTGGGGCGAGTTCGTCTCCGGAAATTACTTCGCGGTGCTTGGACTGCGCCCTGAGCTTGGCCGCGTGTTCACGCAGGAAGAGGACGGCGATAAGCTGGGCGCGTATCCCGTTGCGGTGATCAGTCACGCACTGTGGCGCAGCCGCTTCCATTCCGATCCGAAGGCGGTGGGACGCGTTGTTCGCGTGAACGGCCGGCTGCTCACCGTCGTGGGGGTGACGCCTCCGGAGTTTCGCGGCGCCATGCCGGGTTTGGCGTTCCACATCTGGGTTCCCGTCACCATGGGCCCGCAACTGGGGAGGTTCTACGCTTCGGTAATCAGCTCACGCGGCTATCGAGACATGTACGGCCTGGTTCGACTGAAACCGGGAGTGAGCGTCGCGCAGGCCCGAGCCGAGGTCATGTCGGCCTCGAGTAATCTGGCGGCCGCTTATCCGAAAAGCAATCGGGGCGTGAGCGCGACTGTCGAGCCGCCATGGCGTTTCCGCAGCGCGGCGCCCGATCTGCTGCTCGGTCCGCTGAAGGTTCTCATGGCCGTTTCGCTGCTGGTTCTGCTGATCGTTTGCGCCAACATCGCGAACCTTTTACTGGCGCGTTCCATCGCCCGGCAGAAGGAGTTCGGAATTCGCCTGGCGCTCGGCGCGAGCCGCTTCCGGCTGGTGCGTCAACTCATGATCGAGACGCTCATGCTCACACTGGCCGGCGCGCTGGCAGGACTGCCGCTGGCGTCGTGGATGAGCGATTCTCTGAGCGCGTTGATTCCCGCCAGCATTGGGATACCTGTCGCCGTCGGCTCTCAGATAAATGGACGAGTGCTGGCGTTTACCATGCTGTCCTGCGGGTTGGCGGCGTTGTTGGCCGGGTCTGTGCCAGCTTTGTTCTCCGCGCGCGCCGATGTGAACGAAACGCTGAAGGAAGGCGGCCGCACCGGAACCGCCGGCGCGGGTTCCCATCGCACGCGAGGTCTGCTGGTGATCGCCGAAGTGGCGCTGGCGGTAGTAGCTCTCGTCGGGGCCGGTCTGTTCGCACGCAGCCTGCGCAACGCCAGGTCGCTCTATCCCGGGTTTGACAAAAACAACGTTCTGGTCGCCCGGTTCTTTATCTCGGACGCCGGCTACACGGATAAAGACGTTCTGACGTTTCTCTTCAGCCTGCGTCAGCGAATGGAGGCGATGCCCGACATCACCAGCGTCACCTACGCGGAATACGTGCCGCTGTCATCTTCCGCCGGACCCTGGGACGATTTCTGGGTGCAGGGCTACACTCCCGCGCGCGGCGAATCAATGACAGTCAGCCGAGTCACGACGGCTCCGGGTTACCTCCGTCTGCTCAGGATTCCACTGCTTGCCGGACGGGATATTCGGCAGGACGACACGAATAAACATCCTCAGGTCAGCATCGTTAACGAGGCGTTCGCGCGGCGGTACTTCAACGGCGCGAATCCAATCGGACGAAAAGTCCTTCTGGACGGCGCCTGGACAACGGTCATCGGGCTGGCGGGAAACTTCAAATTCTGCAGCGTGACGGAAGCTTCTCATCCCGTCGTTTTTACACCCTTCGATCAGCGCTGGGCGCTGGGCGCAAATATCCTGTTTCTCATGAAAACAACCGGCGACCCGTTAAAGGCGATCTCACCGCTGCGCCGCGAGGCGGTGGCGATAAATCCCAATGCGGCCTCATTCGCAGCCGCGCCCCTCGAGGAGTGGATGCAGGTAACGATGCTTCCGGTGAAGATGGCGGCGAGCATGCTGAGCGCTATGGCGCTGCTCTCGCTCATTCTGGCCGCAGTGGGTCTGTACAGCGTGATGGCCTATGCGGTGGGTCAGCGAACGCAGGAGATCGGCATTCGCATGGCTCTTGGCGCGATGCCGCGCAATGTTCTCGTTGACGTGCTCTTGCGGGGATTGACTCTGACGGGGGTGGGACTCGCGTTGGGCATTGCCGGTGCGCTTGCGGTCACCCGCATCGTCGGCAGCATGCTGGTGGGCGTCGATGCAAACGACCCGCTTACGTTCGCCGCCGCAGCCGCGTTTCTGGCCGCGGTTGCGCTGCTGGCTTGTTACATCCCCGCGCGCCGCGCCACGAAGGTGGATCCCATCGTGGCGTTGCGCACGGAGTAACGCTGTCTACTTCTGTTCTTCCTTCTTCTTCTCGGGTGGCGCCGCGTGGGCCGGCGGAGGCGCGGCGTGTTGCGCGGGCGGAGGAGCTACTGCCCGCGGCGCCGGCTGTGGTCGCGGCTCGACGGCACGCGCGACTGGCGCATTATGTTGCGCCGGTGGGGCCGTCCGCATGTGGGGCGGAGGCGCGCTGTGCACGGGCGGCTGCGGATTTACATGAGCCTCCGTACGCGGAGCAGGTCGCGGCGGCGGCGCCGCATGCTGTGGCATATTGGTTGTTCTTCGTTCGGCCTCGCCTGCTTGCGGATGCGGCGCGCGCGCTACTGCCGGCGTCGGCGCGTTGTGCTGGGGCGCCCGCTCTATCGGGCGGTTCTGGGGCGCGTGCGCTACGGCTGGCGGAGGCGCGTTGTGCTGTGCCTGCGGCGGAGCGATGGGCCTGTTCTGCGGCGCGTGCGCAACCGCCGGCGGCGGCGCATTGTGCTGGGGCGCCCGCTCTATCGGGCGGTTCTGGGGCGCGTGCGCTACGGCTGGCGGAGGCGCGTTGTGCTGTGCCTGCGGCGGAGCGATGGGCCTGTTCTGCGGCGCGTGCGCAACCGCCGGCGGCGGCGCATTGTGCTGGGGCGCCCGCTCTATCGGGCGGTTCTGAGGCGCGTGCGCTACGGCTGGTGGAGGCGCGTTGTGCTGTGCCTGCGGCGGAGCGATGGGCCTGTTCTGCGGAGCGTGCGCTACCGCAGGGGGCGGCGCGTTGTGCTGTGCCTGCGCCGGCGGCTGTCCCGGCCTGTTCGGGGGCGCCTGCGCGGTTGGATGCGCCTGTTGCGGAGGGTGTCCCGGCTGCTGCTGTTGCGCTACCGACGGCGGCGGAGTGCCGCGGCGCGGCGCCGGCGTTCGATTGACCGTAGGCTTCACTGTTCTCGCCGCGGTCACCACGTGCACCGGAGGAGGCGCTGCGTGCGGCGCCTGCCGGATCGAAATCGGCCGGCCAGGATTCCTCGCCAGCATCGTCTGCCGTTGCTGGAAGGGCGCGGGAGGCGGAGGCGGCGTTCGTCTCGCGACAACGGGCCGGTTCACCACCGCGGCCGGAGGCGCCGCAGCGTGTACTGGTGAAGGATGGCCAATCACGCTGGCGACCTGAGGCGCCACGCGAGGCGCGAAATCCACGGTCCTGACCGCTGCCATCTTCGCTGGCGGAACCTGAACGGCCATTTGCTTCACCGGCCGCGCGCTCGCGAACGCATTCTGCGGGATCGCCATAACAGCCCCAGGTGTTGCATGGTACATGTAGCTGGACACCGGCACAGATTGTGTCCGACGGTAATTGTCGTAAACCTTCGTGACGTAAGTGTTGTTGATAACCGTGGTATTCGTGACGTTGATGCGCGAAACGTACGCAGGGCTGGCGTTGTACGCCGGAATGTAAACATCGCGCGGACCCAGCGGGAACCATCCTACCCCCGCGCCACCGCCGCCGAACGAAAGGCCGGCGCCCACTCCGAAGCCAACCCACGCGACCAGTGCGGGGGCGTACACGGGATCCACCGCCATCGGACCAGGAGCCCAGCCCCATCCGCCGTTGTACTGAACCCACCGGCCGTAGTGGAACGGAGCATAGCCCCAGGAATCCTCATCCACCCACGTCCATCCCCACGGATCAACCCAGGCCCAATGACCTTCCTGATAAGGCGCCCACCCGTGGCTTACCCGCGGACACCATATGTGTCCGTACTGAGGAACGTCGCGCCAGTCCCCGTTTTCATCCAGGTCCTCATAACCAACCATGTAGGGCGACACGTATCTGGATGCTTGTAAGTGATCTTCACGACTGTCGCGGCCCATTGCCCAGTTATCGAAGTCGTCGTAACCTGGCGCCGCGTATAGCTGATACTGGCCCTGTCCTGAGATTACAGCTTCCTGGCGAGCGTCAACGGCGAATGCCGCGCCGTTAGTAGTCACCTGGCCCTCGCCGTCACGTGTTGTAACGTAAGTCTGGCTACCATCCGAATTGGTATCGATCCGGTACGCGCCGGGGCGCGAAATTACAAAGGCCGCGTTGGGCGTGTCGATCTCGATATTCTGGCCGCTCATCAGCCGGCGGACACGAACGTCCATCGTCCCTTCGGAAAGCCGCGCCTGCACGGTCTGATCGTTCATGTTCAGGAATTGAAACGCGGACGTGGAATTGAGGCGCAGCACGCCTCCGGGTATTTGGATTGCGGCCCGCGCACCATTGTCCGTATAGATCTGATCCCCCAATGCGAGGGGCCTGTTGACCGTGGCCGGAACCCAGTCGGATACTCCGGCCGGGTTGAACGAAACATTGCCGGACACGTAGCTCAGACGTCCAGCGAAAGATGGTGGATCCTGCGCGGCCGCGAGGCCGGCAGACACCATAAGAACAAATATTAATCGCCGCACGGCGTTTACCCCCCGAGGCTGGATGAGCAGTTGCCATGCCAGTTCTCTCTGATCTGCATCCGCCTGTGTCGCGGCTGACCGAATCAGAGTTTGCGCACCACCAGGCACGTGATGTCATCGTGCTGGCGGGTGAGGCCAACAAACGCGTTGACCGATGCCATCAATCCATCGAGAACCTGGGTTGCGCTGTTGGCCGCCGAGTTGAGCAGACTGGCGAACATCCGCTCCTCGCCGAATTCCTGCTCCTTATCGTTTTCCGCTTCCACCAGGCCATCGGTGAAGATGAAGAGCAGATCGCCCTCGGCCATAGTGGCGCTTCCGCATTCGTAGGGAGCGCCGGGTCTGATGCCGAGAGGAAGACCGCCGGCTTCAAGCCGCTCGATCACGCCGTTGGTATGCCGCAGCACGGGCCAGTTGTGGCCTGCGTTGATATAGGTGAGGCGTCCGGTGGCGGGTTCCAGCTCGGCGACGAACGCGGTGGTGAAGCGTCGTCCACTGGGATTTTGCGCGCAGGCGTACTCATTCACCCGCCGTACCAGATCCGTCAGAGGTCCGGGCACGGCGGCGAGAGTGCGCAGGCTCGCCTGCAATGTGGCCATGAGGAGCGCGGCCGGAATGCTCTTGCCGGCGACGTCGGCAACCACGATCAGCAGCCGTTCGGAACCCGGTTCGGCGCCGTTCGCGGCGGGCCGGAAGAACACGTCGTAGTAATCTCCGGCCACCGTGTTGGCGGGGCGATTCGCAAAGGCGACATCGAGGCCCGCTACGCGCGGCGGCGACGCCGGCATGAGCCAGCTCTGGATCTCGCGTGCGATCTCGAGATCGCGCTTCATGCTGACGCGGTCCGACAGCTCGAGAGCCAGCAGAACGAGGAGCGCGGCCCCCCCGAAGAACGCGAAGTTCGACATCTGGAACTCGGCGTCGCGATAAGTGAAGCTGAAGCCGGGAAAACAAAGCAGAATCAGGCCGATGAGCAACAGCACGCGCCGGGCGGGCGACAGCTTCATCATCATCGCCCAGAACAGGCCCCTTACCACGCGCCGAAAGCGCTTGCCGCGCCTCTCGCCGGGCTGCTGCTTCCACTCCACTTCGTCCGAGTAGAGCTTATAGCTGGCGCGAGCTTCGGCGTGGAACTGGCTCCAGAGCTGCTGGACTGCGATGCCGTCGCTGATGCGCCGCCAGAATAAGCGGATGGAGTTCGCGGCTTTCACGGGGGCTCGTCATCATCGTACAGCCGCGCGCGAGCCGCTTGCGCCGCGTGGGGCAGGATTGTATCCTGCGGCCGATTTGCAATTATTTGCAATCGGCCAGGCGGCTTGAAAAGCCGCCGCAGGCTGAAAGCGCTGAAAGCCTGCCCCACTCCGAACGGGACTATCGGAACTCGATGCCGCGCACGCGCCCGATCGTCTTCGTGGCGCTGTCCGGATGCTCTTCGTACTCCACCGCTACGGGCCGTGATTTCTGCTTGCCGCAATCAAAATCCACTCCGCCTCCGCCCGCACTGGTGATGCGGACCGCTTGCGGCCTGTCCACCAGCAGCCGCACCGTTCTGCCGCCGGCGTTCAGTTCCAGCTGCGCGCTCGCGCCGTTGCACACCACCGCCTCGAGCGTGCCCTCGATGCGCGGAAGATGGGTCTGGACAGGCACGGCTTCGGCTTCCGCGGTCTGCGCCGTAGTGGCGGGAACCTCACTGAGGCTCCCCTGCTGAGCGGGCCTGTCGCGCTTGTCGATCGCGTCCACCAGATTGTCCAGCTCGGCATTGTCTGCGGGCGTGTTCGCGAATCTCCGCGCCGCATTCGCCAGATCGCGGGCCTGTTTCGCATCGCCCAGCCGATATTCGGCGTACGCCGTGGCGCGGTAAAACGAGAACGCGCGGGCCGGATCCAGATGCTTCACCTGCAGCGCTTCGGACATGGCCATCTTGTAATCGCCCTTGTCCATGTATGCGAACAGCAGGTAGTAGTGCGTTTCCGGATTCGCCGGATTGAGATCCGCGGATTTCCGCAGCGCGTCGAGCGACGCCTGCGGCGAGCCGTGATTGTGCAGCAGGATGGCGTAATGCAGATACATCTCCGCGTCCTTGCTCCCCAGCTCGGCCGCCTTCGCATACGAGCGCAGAGCGTCATCCACGCCTCGTCCGCGCAGCCCGAGATCTCCGAGCATTCCCCAGGGCTCGGGCCGTTTCGGCTGCTCGGCGGTCAGTTGCTCCAGCATCCTGCGCCCTGTCTCGTTCTGGCCGGCAAGCGAGCACATCACTTCGGCCAGCGCGAGATTCGCGTCAAAGGCATCCATGGGCTGAACGTCGGGTTCTTCCGCGCTCTTGTCGAGTTGCACCGACGCCACCAACGACTTGAAGTCCTCGCCGCGGATGTAGCGTTGGAGCTCGTTCTGCACCTCATCGATGCTCTTTCCATACACTGCCGCAAACGCAGCCTCAGCGGTCTGGCCCCCCGCGACGGCCTTGATGAACGCTCCCGATTTCGGACGATACTCCGTGGTGACGCACAGCATGTGCATCAACGCCCAGCTTTCGTCGTAAAACATGCCTGCATGGGCCTTCTCGTTATACAGGCTCGAATCATGGCCGGCGGTGGTGAGCGCGCGCAGGTCGATGAACCGCTCCTCGCGCGCCTCGAAAATCCGGCCGCGGATGGGCATGCCGAACGCCACTTTCTTTCCGTAGGGCTGCAGCGTCGAGAACAGCTCGGCCATTCCTTCGTTCATCCAGATGGGAAGCGTCACGCCGGAATGCCTCACCAGCAGGTGAACGTACTCATGAACGGCGACCGGATAGTGCTCCGAAGAGAGCGTGCTCATGACGATGTAGTCGTGCTCGGGGCCGCCGGCGTAATACGCCGTTGCCACCTGGTTCAGCGCGTAGGGACGATATTCCTTTTCGTTGCGGAACGCGATGATGCGCACCGGCGTGGAGGGCGCTTGTTTCACCATGCCGCTGTCGATGAAGAACTGCCGGACGGTTTCGAAATACTGAATCGTTTCCCGGCCTTTTTTCTCTCCGGCGGTCGTAATTAACTCGAAATGCGGAGTGGTTAACCGAACCCATTCGCTTGCGGCGCCGGCTCTTCCGCAAAACGCCGCCGTTATGACCAGGGAGGCAATGATGCGTTCGCCGTTCCGTAAAAACATGAACAACTTCCTTCGGATGTGGCCAGCATAACACTCAATGCAGAAAGCAGTGCAGGTCAGCGTCGCGGGCCCACAACCGGCGCGAGCGATTTTCGCTGGTGTGGCGTCAAAGGCCACCAGAGATTGGCCACTTTTGCGTCGCAGGCAGATATCCAGTTACGAGCACAACGGCGCATCATGTGCCGCCGCCGATTTCTGGCCGTTGAAAACAAAACAGTTACGGGAAGGCCGCCGCACATCGATGTGCCGTTTCTTCCGGATTCAACGTCGCCCGCGAGCGAATCAGGTCAGATCTGCACCGGCGATTGCAGCGTGAACGTGAGCCGCGTTTCGCTGGGGATCTTCACCTTCTGGCCGGCCGTCATCACCTCGGCTCCGGCGCCGATTGCGCCGCCCGAAGCCGCACCGATGCCTGCGCCGCGCCCGCCGCCCGCCAGACCGCCGATGATGGCGCCCAGCGCCGCGCCTCCGCCCACCGCGGCGGCTGACCGTTTGCCGCGCGAACTGCTGGCCTGCGTGACGCTTTCCGTGTAGGTATCCACCAGGCGCCCGTTTACCAGCACCTGCTGCAGAGCCAGAGTCAGCGCAGTCCTGCCTGCGAACTTGCCCGATTGCTGCTGGGCCACCAGCTTCACGGTCGCATCCGCGCCGCGCGGTACAACCATCTGGCCGTTAATGTATACAGGCTCGTCAACGCTCGCCCGGAATGTCTGGCCAACACGGTCGGTCTCCGAATCCACCCGGTCTATCATCCGCACCACGATCGGCGTTCCGGCCGGAATCTGCAGGCCCGCGAGACTCGGGTCACTCTGCTGATATGCGCGATCGCGCTGCAAACCGCTCTGATCGGGCGGAGGAGGTGGAGGCGGTGGAGGCGCCTGCTGCTGGTAATAGCCGCCGCCGGCAGCAGCTCCCGACCCGAAGGTCAGCGAAACCACCTTGTCGATGTCGAACGACTGAACCCGGTCGCCGATCATCATACGAACGCTACGCGTATCGCCTCCGGCGTAGGTCCCGTCAACCGTTCTGCCATCGCGCAGAGTCAGAGTGTCCGCGAACGCAACGGCCGCGAACGTACACAGCACCGCAATGCAACCTTTCATTCAGCTTGCCTCCTCAGTCAATCCCGTCAAACCAGCAGACGCGCCGCACCGGGTTTCGGATTCAGCGGGCGGCCGGCACTGAAAAATCCCATATTTGGATATCCAGCTGACCCTCGGTGTATTGGACTACAGCATACTCGCCCGGCGCAAGCGGCTTGAGCGGCCAGATCTTATACACATCCGGGGCCACCTGATAGCGGAAGATGTTCACCTCGTCGCGCTGCTCGCCGCTTTCGTCGCTCACCTGAATAGTGGTCACCTTCTCGACAATACGCTTGTCTTTCTGCGGCGTCAGCTTCACGATGCCGAAACGCTCCGGCGCGGAGAGGCGGATGTAGAATTCGGGGGTCGGGCCGTGCACCACCGTCTTCGCATGCTCGCCTTCCAGTTCCACTACGCCTTTACCGGGGACTATGGGAATCGGCGAGATCACCTGCAGCGCCTTGCGCTTTTTCGATCTGGCCAGAGTCGATTCGGCCTGCTTCACCGGTTCGATGGACGAACCGTTGACGTAGTACACGCCCGGGTCCTGCGGGACGCGCTCGATTTCGTGGTTGAGCTCGCGCTCGGCTTTCTCTTCGGCGTCGGCCTGCTTCGTGTTCTCCTTCTCGTCGTCCTCGCGCCGCTGAATCTCGGCCTCGGTCTTCTTCAGGTCCACCAGATCGAGCGGAACCTCTTCCCACTGGCTGCGCTCCACGCTGTAGAACTTCACGCGATCGCCTTCCACGTTGTATTGGCTGACAAGGTGGTAATTGCCGTCTTTCAGGTAAAGGCGGACGTTGTCGGCCCAGAGCAGGGCGGCAGCCGCGAAAAACACGGCCAGAGCACGAATCGGTCTGCAGGCGAAAACGCCTGCTCCACAACAGCTAATCATTGACTTCAACCGGCGCGGCGGCTGGCTCCGGCTGCATTCCGAAACGCCGCAGCATCAGGAACTGGGAAACGTTTTCCGCCGTCAGCAGACCGACCAGGTTGTCCTCTTCGTCCATCACCAGCGCGCAGGAGCCCGACTGCGCCATCTGCGGCAGCACCTCGGCCAGGTCCTGATCGGGAGAGAAGCGTAGCGGGTTGCGGTCCATGGCCACGCTGACGTACGCGTCCTGTCCCTCGCGCGCCATGGCGCGTAACAGCGCGTTTCGGCCGAGCAATCCCAGAATCTGGTTCCCGTAGACGACCGGGAAATCCTGCTGCGATGTGGCCAGAAGCAGGTTGGCCGCATCGCGCACCGTGCTGCCGTGCGAGAGTGTGTGAAATTCGCTGACCATCGCGGTGCGGATGGGCATGCCCGCGGTGAGTGTTCGCCCCATCGCCGCCGCGTTCTCCTGCGCCGCGCCCAGATAGATGAAGAACGCAACGAATACCAGCAGATAATGCTGGGCCAGCAGACCGTAGAAGGCCATCGCAATGGCCAGCAGAATACCCGCTCGCGACGCAATGCGCGTCGACTCATTCTCGGATTTGAAGCGGGCCAGCACCGAGCGGAGCATACGGCCGCCGTCCATGGGGAAAGCCGGGATCAGATTGAATACCGCGAGGATCAGGTTGCCCAGCGCGATCCGCTCGATGAGATTCATGTCGGTGGGCTGCACCAGGCCGGCAAAGCCGATCAGCGAATGCCGGTAGAGCAGGATGCCGAACATGACGCCGGCGATAGCGAAGTTCACGGCCGGGCCCGCCATTGCGATCCAGAACTCCTCGCTGGGCCGCGGATCGCGCGCCATCCTCGAAACGCCTCCGATTGGAAACATTACGATTTCCAGAGTGCGGATGCCATAACGGCCTCCCACGAAGGCGTGCGCGAGCTCGTGGAGCAGCACCGATGCGAACAGCGCAACCAGGTAGAGAACGTAATAAACCACCGACTGGCTGCCGCTGAGCCCGGTGACGATGAGAAACGCCAGCAGGATGACGAAGGTGAAGTGCAGTCGGATGGGAACGCCCACCAGCCGGAACGACCAGAGTGATCCCTGCGTGGACACGGGCGAGCTTTGCTCAGGTTGCGACATTCCCTCAGCACTAATCTACCGCAGTGGAGAGACTCCGCTGGCAGTGATTCCCTCCCGCTCGCGTTCCAGGGCGAACCACGGCGGGAGCCGACTGGGCACTCTGACTTAATATCGGAAATAATTCGGCTCAATACCGGGGGGGTTCTCACCAGGAATGTCCCGGGACCCTGGTACCAATGTTCTGCAAGCCTCCTGTCTTTCGAGGCTTACAGAGTCAGCGAACTTTGGGCACCCTGGTCCGTGTGAGCGAAATAACCCAGACAAATCAGCCCGCCCAGACACAATTTTTCTCACTGAACCGTCCGATTGAAGGATTAGTCGTGGCGCAGGGCCGCGTGGGGCAGGCCGGGGACATGTCAAAGCGTTGTTGGATTCCAGCTCTCGCCGTCGCGTTCAGCCTGCCCACGGCTCGTGCCGCGGTCTTCCCACGATTTTCCGTGGAAGACCTGGTGGCTCGGTCGGAGGTGATCGCACAGGCCGAGGTCGGGCGATCATGGACGGCCTGGGATAACAAACACAAATTCATCTGGACGCATTACGAACTGAAGATTGCGGATTCGATTCGCGGGGATGGAACCACGGTGGTGGTCAGCGAGCCCGGCGGAAAGCTGGACGGCATCGAGCAGCAGTTCGACGGCGTGTTGTCGTGGACTCCCGGCGCGCGGGTGCTGGTGTTTCTGTATCGAACTCCGATAGGGTATCTCCGCACGGTCGGCGGTCCGCAGGGCCGGCTGAACGTGGATGCGGACCAGCGCGTGCGCGCGCACCTGCAGAACGCCGAACTTACAGGCTCCGGAGGCACGCCGCTGAGCGCGATCGAAGGCATGCCGGTGGAACGGTTGAAGAGCAGTTTGCGTTCGCTTGCCCGCGAGCTGCCGGCGCGGAGGTCGGGACAGTGATGCGCGTCCGACTGCTCCACGGCTTGTTCTCGGCCCTGCTGGCAACCGCATCCGCGCAGGCCGCCATTCACCGCGTCAACTCCGCGGGCTCGCCGCTTTACCGCACGGATGCGTCCAATATCCGGTTCTACGTGAGCAACTCGCTCCAGCCCGGGGCCACGAATTCGAGCGGGAAAGTGGTGATTACCGCCGGCAGCGACGTCCTGGGCGCCGCTAATCGCGCCGCCGCCCACTGGAACAGCGTGGGCTCGAGCGCCGCTCACTTTGCCGCCATGCAAACGACGCCGGCTTCGAACGACCCGGCGGATGGGAAATCCACCATCACCATCGAAGACACTCCGGAGAATCGCAGCGTAGTGGGTTCGGCGCTGGCCATTACGGTGATCTCCACCGACGGAAACGGGGCTATCATCGACAGCGACATCATCCTCAGCCCCGATCCGACCGACAACGGCTCGCCGGCGCCATTCTCGACCCAGGCGACCCCGGGGACCTTCGATCTGGAGGCCGTGATCGCGCACGAGCTGGGGCACGCGCTCGGAGAAGATCATACCGGCGCCCTCTCGGCGATTATGTATGCGGCGCGCCATGCTCTCGAAAACAACGCCGGATTCCCCGATGCCACGCCCGACGACAGCCTGTCAGCGGACGAAGTCTCATTTGCGACAACCGTCTATCCAGCCGCCGGCGCGGCCGGGCAGTTCGGATCCATTTCCGGAACCGTCATGTCCACCTCCGGCGCGCCGCTCGGAAGGGCCGCGGTCATCGCCACGGAATTGACATCGGGAAAGGTCCTCTGCGCTCTGACTGCCGCTGACGGTACATACTCGATGGCGTCGGCTCCTCCCGGAACGTATCGCGTCTACACCCAGCCGCTCGGCGGGCTGTTTCCGGAGCTCACCATTTACTCGCTCACGGGCCAACCGGCAGCCTCGAATTTCAAAACGACATTCTTTGGCGGGAACAATTCGCCGGCATCGCTGAATGTGGCCGCGGGCCAGAGCGCGGCCGCCGGCATCACCGCCGCGGACGGCACGGATTCCGTATCGATCCAGGCAATGGGAACGCTCTCCCTCAACGGCCTGAACTTCCGGGGAGCTTTCACCGGGGTCGCGCTGAAACCAGCCCAGAAGGCGACCGTGCTGCTCTGGGGTCCCGGAATCGATGGCACGCTGGGCGTTCAGAACGTCGTCGTTCTCGGACCGCTCGTCAAAGTGCTGAGCGCGGGCCCCGCTCCGTCATGGATTGGCAAGGTGAACGGCTGGCAACCGCTCCAGGTGACCCTCGATATTTCCGCTGCCGGCAGCCGCGCCGACCTGACTATGGGGATCACGAAAAACGGCGACTTCGGATTCGCGGCTGCTGCCGTTGAAATCGCGCCGGGCAGTTCCACGGCTGTTTTCGACGTGACCCAGATGAAGAATGCCGGCAGCTACAGCCCCGGCGCGGTGGCTCCGGGAGAGATGTTCGCGCTCTTCGGAAGCGGACTCGGGCCCGCTCAGGGCGCTACGCTCACCATGGCCACGTCCGATACGCTGTCCACTCAGATCGGCGGCGTGCAGGTGCTCTTTGACGGCGTTGCCGCTCCGCTGATATACGCCTCCAACGGACAGATCAACGGCATCGTGCCTTTCGAGGTAGCGGGGAAAGCGCAGACGAGCGTCGTGGTGGAGTTTAACCAGGCGCCTTCGAGCGCTGTGACCATACCCGTCGAGGACTCCATTCCTTCCATCTTCACCGCCGATTACTCGGGCGCGGGACAGGGCGCAATCCTCAACCAGGACAATGTCACGCCGAACTCGGCAGGCCATCCGGCTCACCCAGGTGACAGGATTGTCGTCTACGCTACCGGCTTCGGCCAGACGAATCCGGCTGGAACCGATGGACTGCTCTCGAAGACGGTCTTCCCGAAGCCGCTGCTCAACGTCACTGCGCAGGTAAGCGGAACTGCCGCGGCTGTGAAGTACGCCGGCGCTGCTCCAGGATACGTCGCGGGCTTTATGCAGGTGAACGTGGTTGTACCGTGCACGGTAACGCCCGGCCCGAGCGTCCCGATTGCCCTGCAGGTTGGAAACAATCAATCGCAGGCCGGTGTTACGATTGCGGTGACCGGTCCACTGAATGCGCAAGCTTGCCCGTAGCCTGCCACTGTGCTGTATTCTGTTCGCCATTAACGCCATAATCTGCTGGCCGCTGTTTCGCTACGAGTATCTGGATAACTTCCAGTCAAACGAAGGCGTGTTCATGGCCATTGGCCGCTTTCTTCGGGAGAACTTCCCGCACACCGCCTGGTTTCCATGGCTGGATGCGGGTCTGCCCATCGAGAATGCGTACTTTCCTCTCGTACCTGCTCTTACCGCATTGGCGTCGCTGGCCGCTCACTGCTCCGCCGCACGGGCGTTGCACGCCCTCACCGCGCTCGCCTACTGCCTGGGGCCGGTGTTCCTGTTTCTGTTTGCTCGGCGGCTCTCCGGCCGCGTTTGGCCGTCGTTCGCGGCGGGGCTGCTGTGGTCTGTCGTCGCGCTTTCGGCGGTGATACCGAAGATATTCGCGGAAATGGGAACATTCGCGGGCAGCCGCCGTTTGCAGACCATTGTCTTTTACGGAGAGGTCCCGCACAACTTCGCTCTCAGCATGTTGCCGCTGGCTTTGTTCGTGCTCGCGGGACCGCGGGGCCGCGCGCCTCTGCGAAGATTCGCGCTCTCGGTTTTCGCTGTCGCCGCCGTGATGCTGTCGAATGCGTTCGGCATCGTAGCGTTGGGGATTTGCTGCGCGCTGCTGTTCCTGTCCACCGATGACCTTCACTGGCGCGACTTACTAACTCCCTTCGCTATTCTGGCGGCAGGTTACCTGCTGATCTGTCGCTTTCTGCCGCCGTCACTCATCGCGCTGATACGGACTAACTCGCAGGTCTCCGGCGGCGATTATCGAGTTACTCTCAGGACCAGGATCGCGGGCTTGTTATTCCTTTCGGTAACTGCCGGGCTATGGCTGCTTACTCGCCGCTTGCGGGAGCGGATGCTGCGCTTCGCCATTCTGGCAGCGGCGGTTTTCGGCGGAATGGCGGCGCTCGAATTGCACGCGGGAATCAGCTTTCTGCCCCAGCCGCACCGGTATCACCTGGAAATGGGGATGGCGCTGTGCCTCGTCACGGCATTCGCGCTCGAGCCGCTGGTCCGGCGCGTGCCCCCAAACGGCATGCGCGTGCTTGCCGTTGCAGCCGTTCTCGCCACGGCATGGCTGGTCGCCCAAAACTGCGCTTTTCGGGGCCGCTTCACTCATCCCGTGGATATCGCCGGTACGGTGGCGTTCCGGCAGTCGCGATGGATTGGCGAGCACCTGCCCGGCCAGCGCGTCTTCGTCACCGGCGAGAACGAGTTCTGGCTCAACCTGTGGGCCGATAACCCGCAGCTCAGCGCAGGCATCGAATCCACGGCGCCCAACCCGATGCAGCTCGTCGCCGTCTACATCATCGACTCGGGACAGAACGCCGGCGCGGACGACGGCCCCATTTCGGTGCTTTGGCTGAAGGCGTTCGGCTGCGGCGCGGTCACCGTGCCCGGCCCTGCATCTCGCGATTTCTTCAAGCCGGTGGCTCGCCCGCACAAGTTCGACGGCCTGCTGCCGCGCGTGTGGAGCGAGGCCGACGACTCGGTGTACTTTGTCCCGCGCCGGTCCACTTCGCTCGCTCACGTGATCCCGGTATCCGCGGTGATCAGCCGTCCGCCGATCCACGGTCTCGATGTCGAGCCATTACGGCCATATCTTACGGCGCTCGACGATCCGGCGCTGCCCCTTGCGCCGCTCGCCTGGCGCGATCCCACGCACGGGCGGATCTCCACGACAGTTGAACCTGGGCAGGTGGTCTCGGTTCAGATGAACTACGACCCGGGCTGGCGCGCGACGACGCAAGGCCGCACGCTGCGCATCAGGCGCGACCCGCTCGGCATGATGATCGTGGAACCCGCCTGCGTTGGACAGTGCGACATCGATCTGCATTTTGCCGGCGGACCCGAGCGCGCCGCTTGCTCCATCATGGCGTTGGTCACCGCCTGCCTGCTGCTGGTGATGCTCTGTGGCGCACGCTTCAGCGTGCTGGTGCGAGCTTCAGCTCGCGCTGCCCGGACTGTGGGCTGAAGCCCACAGCAGCACGCTGAAGCGTGCGCCGCGCACCCTGCTAAAATCCGATCAGACCCAATGTTGTTTCGGAAGGTTCTGATCGCCAACCGTGGCGAGATCGCCGTCCGGGTGATACGGGCCCTGCGTGAGCTCGGCATCCCCAGCGTCGCCGTCTACTCCGACGCCGATCGAACCGCGTTGCATGTCCGTCTTGCCGACGAGGCCGCGCACATAGGCGGCACGCCCTCCACGGAGAGTTATCTCCGCATCGACCGCGTGCTCGACGCTGCCGAGCGCCACGGCGCCGACGCCATCCATCCCGGTTACGGTTTTCTGAGCGAGAACGCGGAGTTCGCCGCGGCATGCGAGGACCGCGGCCTGGTCTTCGTCGGTCCGTCACCGTACTCGATCCGGCGGCTCGGTTCGAAAACGGAAGCGCGGAGGCTGGCGAAGCAGGCCGGCGTTCCCGTGGTTCCAGGAACTGAGGATCCAGCTACAAATATCGAAGAGGCGCGACGCATCGCGCGCGAGCTCGGTTACCCGGTAATGCTTAAGGCCGCGGCCGGCGGCGGCGGCAAGGGTATGCGCCGCGTAGACAGCGAGGATGCGCTCGAATCGGCCATTCGCGACGCGGCGAGCGAAGCGCAACGCTCCTTTGGCAGCGATGAGGTGTATCTCGAAAAGGCCATCGTCAATCCGCGGCACATCGAGATCCAGCTCATGGGCGACCGGCTCGGCAATGTCATCCACCTCGGCGAGCGCGAATGCTCCATGCAGCGCCGGCATCAGAAAGTGCTCGAGGAATCGCCCTCGCCGCTCACGGCGCTCTATCCGCATCTTCGTCACGAAATGGGCGCGGCGGCGGTGCGGCTGGCCCGCGCGGCAGGATACTCGAATGCTGGCACGGCGGAGTTCCTGGCCGATCAGGAAGGCCGCTTCTATTTCCTCGAGATGAACACGCGCCTGCAGGTGGAGCACCCCATTACCGAAGCGGTAACCGGACTCGATCTGGTCCATTTGCAGCTTCGCGCAGCCGCCGGCGAGCCGCTGGGCATCTCACAGGAACAGGTGCAGTGGCGCGGCGCGGCCATCGAGTGCCGCATCTACGCGGAGGATCCGGAGCACGGGTTCCTGCCGTCGCCGGGCGCCATGGTGCACCTTCGCGAGCCAGGAGGACCCGGCGTGCGCGTCGATTCGGGCGTATATCCGGGATGGAATGTTCCTCTCGATTACGACCCCATGCTGGCGAAGCTCATCGTGCATGCACACGACAGACCGATGGCCATCGGGCGAGCCCTGCGTGCGTTGGCCGAGTACTCCGTGACGGGCGTCACGACGAACATTCCGTTCTTTCGCGATCTGCTGAACGACGCCGAGTTTCAGGCCGGCCGGCTGCACACCGGATTCCTCAATGAATTCATGGCTCGCCGTCCGCAACCGGATCCGTCCGAAGGGCTCGACTTCATGGCGGCGGTGGTTTCCGCGGTGCACGCGCGCATGGCCAGCCCCGATCGCGGCGGCGCGAACCACAATGGCGCGAGCCGCTGGGTGACGGTGGGGCGGAAGGAACCCCAGCGATGAAGTGGCATGTGGCGGTGGACAAGCGGCTGGTGGAGGTGGACCTTGCCGCGCTGCCTGACCTCTCCGAAGTGCAGCCCGGCGTTTATTCGGCGCTGCACGATGGCCGCAGCTATGAGCTGCTCATCACGCCGGTGAATGGTTCGTGGGCGGTGGATGTGGCCGGCAGGCGTCTGGTGGTGGATGCGAGCGATCCGCGCCGCGCCGGTCCACGCCGCAAGCGCGGACAGGAAGGCCGGCTGAATTTGACCGCGGCAATGCCAGGCAAAGTGGTTCGGACGCTGGTGCAGGCGGGCGACGAAGTCACGGCCGGTCAGGGCATCGTCGTGGTTGAGGCAATGAAGATGCAGAACGAGGTGAAAGCGCCGCGCGCCGGCCGCATCGTGGCGGTGCTGGTGAAGCCCGGCGGGACGATTTCCGCGGGCGAAGTATTGGCGACCATGGAGTAGGCCCGCCCCCCCTTGAAAATGTAGCTTCGGCTCCGTGGGGCAGACGATCGGGTTTTGTCGTCTGCCATGCCCGGGCACTCGAACAGGCAGACGACATAAACCGATCGTCTGCCCCACGGGGAGGCGAAGCTGGCCTGTTAACACGTCCTGCCCGCGCAGCGTCGGCATTAACTATGCGGATTGCCAGGTTCGTAACCGCCATGCTCGCCGCGGCTGGGTTCGCGCGTGCGGCTGAGTTTCAGTACCCGTTCCAGAATCCCGCGCTGCCCATGGAAGAGCGCGTCACGAACATCATCAGCCTCATGACGCGCGACGAGAAGGTCGCCTGCTTCGGCACGATCCCGAACGTCCCCCGGCTCGGCATTAAAGGCAGTGGGCACATCGAAGGACTGCACGGCGTCGCACTCGGCGGCCCGGCGCACTGGGGCAACAGCCTGGCTTCCATTCCCACCACGCAATTCCCGCAGGCTGTAGGACTCGGCGAAACCTGGGACCCCGACCTTATCCAGAAAGCCGCCCACGTCGAAGCCGAGGAAGCCCGCTACACCTTCCAGAGCGAGGCCTTCAGTGCTCCCGGCGCAGGACTCCCGCATTCGGGCATTGTGGTGCGCGCTCCGAACGCCGATCTGGCGCGAGATCCGCGCTGGGGCCGCACCGAGGAGTCGTACGGCGAAGATCCGTTCCTCACCGGCGCCATGGCGACGGCTTTCGTGAAAGGGCTGCAGGGCAACGACCCGCGCTATTGGGAAACCGCTGCTCTACTCAAGCATTTTCTGGCGAACGAGAACGAGGACACGCGCACAAGCTCGTCTTCCGATTTCGACATGCGGCTGTTTCACGAATACTATTCGGTCCCGTTCCGTATGGCTATCGAGCAGGGCGGGGCGCAGGCGTTCATGACCGCATATAACAGCGTGAACGGCGTGCCCATGATGGTCTCGCCCATCCTGCGCGACATCGTTCTGAAGAACTGGGGTTTTGCCGGGATCATCTGCACCGACGGCGGAGCGCTGCGCCTCCTGGTGCACGATCACCATTACACCAGCGGCCTCGACGAGGGCGCGGCGGCGGGCATTCACGCGGGAATCAATCAGTTTCTGGATCGCTGGAACGGCCCCGTGCAGGATGCGCTCAACAAGGGACTGCTCACCGAGAAGGAGCTGGATGATAACCTCCGCGGCGTGTTCCGGGTGATGATCCGGCTGGGCCTCCTCGATCCGCCTGACAACGTGCGCTACACATCGATTCAGCAGCGCGGCAATGCACCCGCGCCCTGGGACACGGCCGCGCACAAGCAGATTGCGCGCGAGGCGGCGGAGAAATCCATCGTGCTGCTGAAAAACTCCGACGGTCTGCTGCCGCTCGACCGCAAGGCCATCCATTCCATCGCGGTGCTGGGTCCGCGCGCCGATGAAGTGGATCTCGACTGGTACAGCGGCCGTCCTCCGTATCGGGTGACGCCGCTGGCGGGAATTATCGCAGCCGCCGGAGCGAAGATCGCGGTTCACCATGTCGCGTACGACGCCGATCCCGCCGATGCCATGGCCGCGGCGCGGAAGGCCGATGTAGCCGTGGTGTTCGTGGGCAATCACCCGACCTGCAACGGGGGCTGGGGCCGCTGCTACGATCCCACCGAGGGCAAGGAGGGCATTGATCGCAAATCCATCGACCTCAATCCCGATCAGGAGGCGCTGCTCCGGGCCGTTCATACCGCTAACCCGCGCACCGTCATGGTTCTCGTGTCCAGTTTTCCCTACGCGATTTCGTGGGACAAGGAGCACATTCCGGCCATCCTGCACATGGCCCACAACGGCCAGGAGGAAGGCACGGCAATCGCCGAAGCGCTGTTTGGGGATATCAACCCAGGAGGGCGGCTGGTGGCCACGTGGCCTAAGTCACTTAGTCAGTTACCGCCGCTCGAAGACTATGATATCCGCGACGGGCACACTTACATGTACTTCAAAGGCGAGCCGCTGTTTCCTTTCGGCTACGGGCTGAGTTACACGACCTTCCGGTACGACAACCTGCGCGCCAGCGCGGCTGAGCTGCGGCCTGGCGGCGAGTTGGCGCTACGCGTGGACGTCACCAATACCGGCCATCGCGCGGGCGACGAGGTGGTTCAGGCATACGTGAAGCACGTCGGCTCGAAACAGCCGAGACCGCTCGAGGAGCTGAAGGCGTTTCGCCGCGTGACGCTCGCGGCCGGCGAGACGAAGACGGTGGAACTGCCCATCGCCGCCGATGCGCTGCGCTACTGGAACGAGGGCACGGGCGGCTGGGCGCTGGAGAAGGATCAGGTGGAGGTGAGTGTGGGAGTGTTGAAGACCACCATTGCGGTAGGCGAGTAATCGCAGTTGTGGCGCACGCTTCAGCGTGCCGCTGTGGGCTTCAGCCCACGGTCCGAGCAGCGCGAGCTGAAGCTCGCACCAGCACGCTGAAGCGTGCGCCACGATCGGTCAGTGGCCGAGCATCGCCATCAGTTCATTCTCGGGAGCTGCGCCCCGGAAGAACTTCGCCGACTCGCGATGGAACCCATCGGAACCGATGGGCACAAGCGCACTGGTCGTGCGGTCCTGGTATGTTGCCGTCAGGCGGACCACCCAGACGCCTTCCCGCGGCCACTGACGCACCACCGCCCAGGTTGCGGGCTCTGACAAACGCACGAGCTGCAGGGGCACAGACTCACGTTTGCCCTCAACCACGCCCTCTGCCGTGCCGCTCACGGTGGAATCGGCCGGCGAAATGCAGCCGGTCGGCTTCACCAGCAGGACCGCGTTCTTAGCTTTGGGATCGTGACTGGCCACGGGATTTCCCAAGCTCAGCCAGAATCCGCCGGCGAGCAGATCCGCGCAAAACAGAAAGAAGCCGCACGAGGCGGCGAGTGCTGACGTTCGAAGCGTCATAAGCAGATTCAACCTCCGCGCACTTGGACGGAGGATGTTGGCAGTTCCTTCGGTTTTATCAGTGCGGCTCACCAGCCCCATGCAACGTCGTCCAGCCACTGCCGCAAAATTGCGGGATCGGCCGCGAGCGCGCCGGCGCGCGTCACGTTGTCAGGCAAAGGCGCGAGCGCGGTGAGGCGATCATACACAGCGGCGCGGTCGCTGGCATCCACTCTGGCCAGCAGGTGAACCAGCGTGAGGCTGTCGCGCACGCGAGCTTCGCGCAGCAGGACGTCGCGAATGCGGGCGTCGCGGCGGCCCGAATCAAATGAGGCAAGGGCCTGTCGAAACGCGGCGGTCGCGTCTTCAAAATATGGGGTTCCGGGGCCGAAACCGCGCCTCGTTCTGCAGGCGGCGCCGGCAGGCACCATGGACTCACGTCCGCGGTCTTCGAGCATTACCCATCCCAGCGTCACGCGCAGCAAACCTGCCCCCTGCGCGTCCACGTGCAGCGTATAAGCGCAGCCAAGGTCCACCGCCACCGCCGACGGAGTATCGACAAAGAACAATCGCGGCGGCGCCCAGATGCGCGCGCTGATCTCGCCTCGATCGAGCGCCAGACGGTTTTCGGTGGGCCGGGCGCGCACAAGACGGACACGCGAATTTGGGGCAACCTCAACTTCACCTATATCGCCAACCGCAACGCTGGCGCGCTCCGACGGTCCGGTGACCAGCCATTCGCCAACGCCGAGCTTTGTTTTGCTGGCGGAGCCTGTCCCCTCGGCAACCACCATGGTCCACCCCTGTCGTGGAGCTCGGGGCCACCAAAGAAACGCCACTGCGGCGCAAACCGCAAAAGCCGCCGCGGCAATAATCAACGGCCAGCGACGCCGCGGCGGCTTGGGCATCGGCGCGTCGAGTTCCAGTTCGATACGATTCCAGAGCGCGTCCGGAGCAGAGTACTGCGGCGCCCGAGCTGCCGCTTCCATGCCGATCTGAATCGCCTCCGACTCTGCACGCGGCCGCTCTCTGCGCCAGACCTGAAACAGTCGCATATTCATTTCCCCTCTCCGGCGCGCCCGAGCAGATACCCCAGTTTTCGAGCCAGCATGCGGTGCGCGCGATTCAGGCGCGAGGCGATAGCGCCCTCCGAGCAGCGCAGCACGGCGCCGATTTCCATGTATGAGAGGTCCTCGAAGTAGCGCAGGAGGATGGGCCAGCGCAGGTGCGGTTTCAGCGAGGCGACCGCCGCCCGCACCCACTCGGCGGTCTGACGTTGCGCGTAGTCCTCCGTATGCGAGCCCTCCGCCCGCGGCTGAATTTGCAATTCGTCGAGAGAGCGCCAGACCCTGTCGCGCCGGCGCGCATCGACGCAGCAGTTCCAGAGAATCCGGTAGAACCAGGTTGCGAATTCGGAGTCCCCGCGGAACCGCTCGATGGACGAAAACAGCTTTACGAACGCCTGCTGCACGGCGTCGGCCGCCGCGGCTTCGTTGCCCCGGAAATGATACAGCGCGACGGACCAGGCTTTGTCCTTGTACATCTCATAAAGGCGCCGAAAGGCCTCGCGATCGCCCTGGCGGCACGCCTCAACGAGGTCCCTCCCGGATTCCGGTTCGCCGCGCGCAGCCAACAATCCTCGCCGGCCTCCACCGCCGCATTGACTTGGACGGATGAGCGGCCGGTTTTCTTCGGGAAAATTCGAGACGCGTCCTCACTTCATCGGCCGGGTGATCACCAGCGCGATGCCCTCGCGGAATTCGGGGCTCTGCAGTACCGAGTCGCCCTCCTGCTTGCGGAAGTGAAACTCGCTCACGACGGCCCCGGTTTTCGTGTTGATCCACTGGCCGTTGACGCCGCCGAACCCCAGAGCAAGCGTGACCGAGATTGGACCGCTGCCGTCGAAGTACATTGCATATAGCCGCTGGCCGTCCGCCAGGGCGTGCGCGTAAGCTCCGGTCACGTGCTTCACCACGCCTGCATCCGGCCGCATGTTTTCCAGCGGAAGCTTCCGCAGGAAATCGGCGAGCACGCGGAGCTGGCTGCGGAGCGCCGGGCTGCCGCCGCCGGGACCGTTCGGCGCCCTGTCCGACCCGTCCTCGTGCCCTGGGCTGAATGAGTAGTCCAGCATGTCGAACGTGCTGCCGCCCGACAACATGAAATTCCACGCCTCCCGGCGATACGTGGCGTCATCGCGGCCCAGAAATCCGGTCTCGTCGTACGAGATGGCTTTCGCCAGACCGTAGTTCAACGCCACCGCCTCAGGATACGCGTAATGGAAATTCACGACGCTCACGCCCGGCACGAGGTCCCGCACCGGGTAGCGGAAATTGCAGTAGTTCTGCGCGATCAGGTGTTTTGCCGGCAGCTTCGATTCCTCGTCGGCGATCCAGCCTGCCACGGCCGCCTGCCACGCGATGGAAAGGGCGTCCGCCAGATCGACAGAGTTCGGATACGCGTTGCGGGCCGGCGCGGGCAGGTAGCGATTGATGAAATCAGTGAGGACGGTCCGGTCCGACCAGGGCTCGTTCTGAATCTCGAAGATCACGTTATCGAATGCGTTCGCCTCGCGCACCAGCTTGCGCACGTACTGTTCCTGGCGCGCAAGGATGTTGCCGTTTTCGAGCGTGTGCAGTTTCTTCCAGTCGATCGGGTCTGTCCGGTTCACGTTGTTCGCGGTATTCAGCGGGCTGAGGTCCCACATCATCGGCTGATACGTCGATGAGAAGAAGCTGAGCTCCACGATGACGCCGCGCCGGCTCGCCTCGCCGAGAAAGTCGTGAAAGCGCGCGAAGTATTCAGGGCTCCAGCGGTCGAGGTCGAACTTGTTGCCGCCTCCGGCGTAACCCGGCGTTTCGCTGCGCGCCCACGGTGCGAGATACCGGCCGGGCGCCGGCGCCAGATCGTTGCGCGCGATGCCAAACGACTTGCCGGGCATCTCGCGGTACGATCCTCCGAACAGCCGCGTGTAGTTGAGGCCCGCCGATTCGAGCGTCGCCAGATACCGCTGGTAATCGAAATCCAGATTCATGACCGCGCCGTAATGCTCGCCGCTGCCGACCAGCGCAATCGCTTTGCCGCGGAACAAAAAGTAGTGCGGGTTCGCAGGATGAAGCTGAATCGGCTGCGCCGTGGCGTGCAGGACGACAAGCGCGATCACGGACGCGCGAGCGGCGCCGGACAGGGTCATGGGTGCCTGCCTCTCAGGCCGAACGCGGATCGGTGGCCATCTCGTGTTCGAGGCTCACTGGAGGATTGTAGAAAAGAATGCGGCCGCAGCTTTCGCAGAACATGAGCTGGTCGCCGCGCCGGAGATCCTGCAGGAATTGGGGACGCAGCGAGATCTGGCAGCCGGTGCAGCGCCCGTCCACCATCTCGGCCACCACCGACCCGTGCCATTTCCTGCGAATCCGTTCGTAATCGGCCCTCAGTTGACGGCTGATTCCGTTTGCGATGGCGGTACGCTCGGCGCGAATTTGTTCGAGCTGCTTTTTGTCCGCGTCGGTCCGCTGGCGCGCCTCGGCCTTCTCCGCTTCCACGTTCGCGCGTTCCATCTTCAGAGCGATTTCGGCCTTTTTCACGTTCTGTTCGAGTGGCTCCGACTCGCCCATCAGATCGAGAATCTTATCTTCGCCCGTGCGAATGGCCGTTTCACAGAACGTGATCTCGGTCTGAAACGCCCGATACTGCTCGTTGGTTTTTGCCTGCAGCATCTGGTCTTTCAGCTTCGAAATCTTCTGTTCCTGAACTTTGTTGTCGTCTTCCAGGCGCTTGCGGTCTTTCTGATTCGCCGCGAGCGCCGCACGATCCGCCTCCAGCCTGCGATTGTGCGCGTCGAGGGCCTTCTCGATTTCGGCAACGTGGCGCGGCAGAGCCGCGATCTCGCGCTCCAGAGCGGCGATGCGTTCATCAAGGCTCTGCAGACGGCTGACCTGCTCAATTTCTGCGGTCATTGACACTTGATTCTAACAAAGCGAGCAAGGCCGGAGCCGGAACCCTGGCGTTACAGAGTTTCCTCCGGCTCCGTTTGCCGCAGAATAGCAGCCTGTTCCTCCGGGCGCGTGTCGTTCAGATACGTGCCGCAGCCGCTCTCCACCGACGCCAGATACTTCAGCTTCGTCGCGCTGCGCTGGATGGGCAGGAACACGATGTGGAAGTGAAACCACGGCGCGCTCTCCTTCGCCGGACCCTGACGAAGCAGCATCATCAGCGGCAGAGGCTTATGCTCTTTAGCGAAGCCGTAAAGGTTGTCGTACTTCTGCCGCACCACGTTCAGCATGGACGCGAGATCGGTCTGTTCCCGCTCGCTCAGGTCCATCAGATTCGCCGCGTGCCGCCGCGCGTAGATGTGAATCTCCGACGGGAACCGCCCGTAATAAGGCACGAATGACGCGAAGCTGCCGTTCACGGCCACCAGTCGCGTCTGCAGCCGCAACTCTTCGGCGAGCACCTTGCAATAGAGGCACTCGTGCGAGCCTTCAAAGTGATCGCGCGCGGACTCGAACTCCTGCTCAACCAGAGGCGGCACGAACGGGAAAGCGTAAATCTGGCCATGCGGGTGCGACATGGTGACCCCGATAGCTTCGCCGGTGTTCTCAAAAATGCAGACATAGCGGACGTCGGGCTTTCCGAAGAGCTCCCGCGTGCGATTCGTCCACAGGTCCGCAACCTTCCGCCACTGCTCCACGGTGAGCTGCGACGGCAGCTTGTTGTGATCGGGCGAGTAGAGGACAACATCGCAGGCGCCGCGCGCGCCGGTGGTGGCGTACAGACCGGTTTCGGGCGAGAACGGCTCCGCGTCCTCGCTGAACGCCGGGAAGTCGTTCGGATAGAGATAGACGTCGTAGTCATCGGGGACGCGTCCGGAGCCAGGATCGAAAGGGCACCAGTCCTTCGGCATCTGCGGCCGGTTCTGGCGGTACGCGGCGACGGCGACCCACTGCCGGAGGAACGGATGCCAGCGCAACTGCCCGCCGGACCCGCGGTGTTCATGCTCTGCGGCGTTCATATAATCGATAATCGCCGATGATGCCCTCGGATAACAAAGAAGCCGAACAGCCATACGATGCCCTGCTCATCGTTTCCTTTGGCGGTCCGGAGAAGCGCGAAGACGTGATGCCGTTTCTCGAGAGCGTGCTGCGCGGCCGCAATGTTCCGCGTGAGCGCATGCTCGCAGTGGCCGAGCACTATTATCATGTCGGCGGACGCAGCCCCATTAACGATCAGAACCGCGCTCTGATCGCGGCCCTTGCAGCAGAACTGCGCGAACACGGACCCGCATTGCCCATCTACTGGGGCAATCGCAACTGGCATCCGTTCCTGGCCGATACGCTTCACGCGATGGCCGCCGAGGGGCGTCGCAACGCTCTGGCCTTTGTGACATCGGCGTTCAGTTCATACTCGGGATGCCGTCAGTATCTGGAAGACATCGAGCGGGCCCGCGCGGAAGTGGGACCCGATGCGCCGTCGGCGCGGCGGCTGCGCCCTTTCTTCAACCATCCGCTGTTCATCGAGACCGTGGTGAGCCGGCTGCAGGAAGCGCTCGCGCGAATCCCGGCCGAGCGGCGCAAGGCTGCTCACCTGTTCTTCACCGCGCACAGCATTCCGGACTCGATGGCGAGGACCAGCGATTACGTGTGCCAGATCGAGGAGACCTGTTCGCTGGCGGCCCAGCGGCTGGATCGTGGCGACTGGCACATCGTTTATCAGAGCCGCAGCGGCGCGCCGGGCCAGCCGTGGCTCGGACCCGATATCGTTGAGGCGATCGCCACGCTTCAGCCGGGGAGCGATGCGGTGGTGATGCCGGTTGGGTTCGTCTCCGATCACATGGAGGTGATCTACGATCTGGACCACGACGCGCGTCTGGCGGCCGAGCGCGCCGGCGTCAACCTGGTGAGGGCGGCGACGCCCGGGACTCATCCGGCGTTCATCGCCATGATTAGGGAGCTGATCCGCGAACGCACGGACGACTGGCCGCCGCGCGCCGTTGGGGATCTCGCGCCGGCTGTGTGTCAGGAAACCTGCTGCCCGCCACCCGCGAGAAGCCGCACTTACTGAACACTACGTCGCGGCATCGTCGAAGCGCCTCCCCGTGGGGCAGACGATCGGGTTTTGTCGTCTGCCATTGCCCGGGCACTCGAACAGGCAGACGACATAAACCGATCGTCTGCCCCACGGAGCCAAAGCTTCGTGGGCTCCCCTGAGAAAGCCTGCACCACGGGACCGCACTAATCATCCGAACCTCAGTAGTCCTTCTTCTGCGTGAGCCGGTACAGTTCGCGCTTGGACAGGCCGTAGCGCCGCGCAAGCGACTTTAGAGCTTCCATGCGGGGGACGCCGGCCGCAAGCATGGCGGCAAGTTCCTGCTCGATCCCGTTCGCATCCGGCGCGGACGGCGTTTCCGCTCGCGCCACCATTATGGTGAACTCGCCTTTGATCGCCGGCCGCGACGCCAGAGTCTCCGCGACCGAAGATGCCGTGCCATCCAGAAACTCCTCATGCAGCTTCGTCAGTTCGCGAGCGACAACGACGTGACGATCGCCTGCGACTTCGGCCACGTCACGCAGCGACTCCACTACACGGTGCGGCGCCTCATAGAACACCAGCGTGGCTTCGCTGCCGGCCACTACCTGCAGCGCCCGGCGCCTCTGGCCCGGTTTGGCCGGAAGAAAGCCCACGAACAAAAACGCATCGGTGGGGAGGCCCGACGCGCTCAGCGCGGCAAGCGCCGCCGACGGTCCGGGTATCGGCGAAACAACGATGCCGCGCTCGCGGGCGGCATGAACGATCCGGTAGCCGGGGTCGGCAATGAGCGGCGTGCCCGCATCGGACACCAGCGCTATGTTGCGGCCCGCCTCCAGTTCTCTCAGCAGTTCGGCGGTGCGCTCGCGCTCGTTGTGCTCGTGATAACTGACCAGACGCTTGTCGATGCCGTAGTGGTCCAGCAGCCGGCGAGTGTGACGCGTGTCCTCGCAGGCAATCAGATCGCATTCACGCAGCGTGCGCAAGGCGCGAAATGACAAGTCCTCGAGGTTTCCTATAGGCGTGGCGACGATGAACAGTGTGCCGCTCATGGAGAACCGGATCGCGGTGCGGTGAAATCTCATTGTAGGCGCAGGCCGGGTTTCACCCGCCGCGCCGTGATCTCCGCCCGTCAGGCCCAAACGAGCCCGCCAGTGAACGCGTATCGGCTAAGGCGTATCGGAATTCTCTTGTCAGGCGACTTCCAGCCGCTTCAGCTTGATCCGGTCGCGGCGGACGTGGGCAAGCTCAGGGCTAGCTCACGTCGGAATCGTAGCACTCGTTGATGAAGCCACTGGGTATCAAGCCATACGCGACTGCCGAGCGCTTCAGGCGAATCCTTGATCGATTTCTCAGGAAAGAGCTTGCTGCGTGGGCGAAGCGTTTCCCGGATGAGTTCTATCAGCAAATATTCCGGCTGCGAGGTTGGACGTGGAAGGGTATGAATGTTAATCGACCACGGATTGTTGCTCGCTATACCAAGGACCTCGTGTACGAAAGGTTGGCGCCGGGAATTTTGGCTGAACTTGAGAGCCGTAATCCAATAGATGCCCGTGGCAGACGGCCCGCGAAACACCACATGTGGCTCACTGATGACGTTGGTCATCCTGCCCTGGCCCAACATCCCTACGCCCTAATTGGCCTACAAACAGTTTGCCCTAATGGAGCGTGGGACCAGTTTTACGAAATGGTTCAGCGTGCATTTCCAAAGAAGGGCGAGACTCTGTTTCTGCCCTGCGAGGTAGGCCAGTGATCCACTGGCGGCCCACTCTGCCAAGGCCGCCACAAGCAGGGACACACAAATACCGCACTACCCGCTGCCCGCCGACAGCGGTGATGTACTGCCGGGGACGGGGTGGCCGGGATAATAGCGACGGCTCGGAGTGAACCAATGCCTCGGGAAACGCTGCGGGAGAACGCCGGATGTTGACGCCGTGGGCAGCCCCGGAGACATGTCCGGCGAGCCGGGTCAGTTTGGAACGTGCGGGATCGCGCTACGCTGGCCGCTGATGGCCCCGTGGTGTTCTGCCAGTTGTTGTGGCCGAGACAAGCGGGGTAGATTCGCGGTCGGAACTCTCAAGGATTTGCACTGACCTCAGTCAGTACATATCCAGTACAAATGCGGGGTTCCGGGGTCCTTTCGGTCAGTCCAGTCCCATATGGAATCGGTAACTTGTCGATTCTCTTAGGGTTGTCTTAATCGTGGATGAAATCCATTACGATTTGGTGCGCGCACGCTGTCTAAGCGTATCCCGGGGAGCTCGCCGAATTCGTGGAGGCCGCTGATCATGTCGACTTTGCTGCCTTCCAGGGGATTCCGTCTGGCAGGCGATTCCGACCGTGAAAACACGCTACGCCTGCCTCCAGCCTATTTGGTTGCTACTGGCGCACGGGGGCAGTGAAATCCAGCGCCCGATTGTTCCATAGGACGCAATTGCCCGACGTTACGTCTTCCGTTATGAAACCCGTGGTGACGTTTTCGACAACAACACCAGGGCAAGTCACGGAGATCAGCCCGGTTGCTATGTTATGTCTCACGATGGAGTTTGGGCCAACGAGAATCGAAACGCCACCATTGCTGGTTATCATTAAATCCTGTGCATTAATTCCCGCTATGGTTGCGAAGTTTACAGCGGCATTCTCGCCCAGTACTACTATCGAGCCGTTTCGAACTGAGATCATGCTCGGTGAACCAATCGCATACAGCCCCGCCGGGTTCAAACCGAGCAAGGTGATGGTGAATCCGTTGAGGTCGAGAGTAACATTGCTCGCGGCGATGCCGATTCCATTGGCCCCCGCGGGAACCACGAGATTGCTGGTTAGCTGATAGCTGCCCGGCTGGTTGATGATGTACGGGAAACCGTTCGTCGCACGGTTTCCGTTGACTGCGACTGTTGACTGGTTGATCTGGACGACGCCATTCTGAGCGAGAGCACAGGCTGGAGTCAGTATGGAAAGTGCGAACAGAAGCTGAGCGGTCGACATCATGGCTTACACCCCCTGACGAACTATCAAAACATCATCCCCGCGCGGTGGCAATAATCTTAAGAAACTAGTCCTGACGAAGTAGCCGGATCGTCAGCTCACCTGCCCGCCCGGCGTGCTCTGATGATGTGGTGGTGGTCCGGATACCATCGAAGCGATGCAAAAAGACGAACTCAGCACTGATGTTCTTCTGCGATGCTCGTCCAGGGCGGATGGCGTTTCTGATGAAATCCATCACTGATATTTGCCGCGCAGGCTGTTGAGGCGGATTTCCGCGAGCTCGCCGAATGCGTGAAGGCCCGTGAACACACCGACCTTGCTGCCTTCCACGTGGTTCCACCGCACGGGGATTTCGGCGATGCAGTAGCCGTGCTTTTGGGCGATGAAGAGAACTTCCGGGTCGGAGCCGAAGCGCTCGAGCTGCTGGCGCGAGAAGACTTCTTTGGCGACGTCGGCACGGAAGAGTTTGAAGCCGCACTGGGTGTCGGCGATAGCGAGGCCAGTGGCGGCGCGCATCACGAGGTTGAAGAAACGTCCCATCGTTTCGCGAAAACCGGGCTGATGGACGCCGATAAGAGATCGATCGACCGCGCGCGAACCGATAGCAACTTCGTAGTTGCCGGTTGCAACCGCGCACCGGAGTTTCTCAAGCTCTTTCGATGGGAGCGGAGAGATCGGCATCACGCAGTAGGGGGCGGAAATCCTGACATGATGGACATCGATACGATGCTGACGGCACGTGACCGAATCACACAAGCGATTTTGAACCTGGAACTCGTAGCGCGCGGTCGAATCCGCGCTGCAAGGCGGGTGTCGCTATGGCGAGGAACTCACGATTCCGCCTAAAGCAGTTGAGTTGAAGCTGCTGGTTGTGCGCTAAATCCGCTATATGGGAAAATGGAGTCGATGAAGCCTCACCCCGAAATGATAGAAGGCCCACAAGCAGAGACACGATTCGCCAGCGCACTTAAAACCGTGCTTGGCTGTTCCGAAGTCTGCGGTACCAAACCCCTTCAAGAAACCAACACAAAAAGAGAAAAAGCCAGTTAACCGCAAGGGCTAACTAACCGGCTCGCTTCCCTCTATTCTGTCATTTCAGTTCACCGCGCCTGCGGGGACGGCTCCATGTCTTTACTAGTCAGATGCTCGTATTTGAGCCGCTTGCCGGTAACCTGGGAAAGGGCGAGACCGAAGCGGTCATGGTCGTTCTTTCTTTCCGGTTGTTGTAACGGAACGCCTGTTCGTCCAGGTAACGGAAGAGATGGAAGGGCTCGACGCTGACATAGGTTCCGCTGATACCGCGCTTCAGCAATGACCAGTGGTTCTCAAGCGTGTTCGTATGCACCTTACCGTCAACGTAGGCAACAGCATGGTCGATCACTTGGTAAGCTCACTCTCCAGGCCGTTGTAGGGCATCAGTGCATCCGTGGTGGAGTGCGGACCCTGCTTCAACATGTCGTCGCACTTTGTTTTGAAGCGTGTTCTTTCTAGTGTCCGTCACAACCCTTGTGCGAATCTTCCCGCCGCGCTCCACGATTCCAGGTACGGCGGTTTTGTTGCGCCCGCCAGTACCAGTGATGCGGCGTTTTCGTTCGGCAATATGCATATTGCGCGCCTTCCCACCGATGAAGGTTTCGTCTGCTTCCACTTCGCCAGAGAGCAATCCGGAACCGCCCTCGGTGAGCGCGAAGCGCAGGCGGTGATTCATGAACCACGCGGTCTTTTGTGTTACTCCCAGGTCGCGAGCGGATTCACAGGAACTGATTCCATTTTTTGCAGTTCACGACGAGCCACAACGCCGGAAGCCATTTGTCGAGGCCAATCGGAGAATCTTCAAAAATTGTGCCGGTCTTCACTGTAAAAGTCGGGCTCGCATGCCTCGCATAGCATTTTCCACACGCGCGCCTTTGCCAGCCACGTGACTTTTTCGGCGCCGCAGCGCGGACATGTGACCCTGCCATCTGGCCAGCGCATCGAAACCATGACCTTCCTGCAGTTTTCGAAATCGGCGAAGTAAATCATCGCCTCTTGCAGTGTCTTGACGCCTTCCATCCTTCAATCTTAAGGCTTCTATCGCGGTATGTCAGGTATATAGTTACCCTAAAGAGGCGCTGAACTGCACCGGCGAACGGCCTGCTCTACTGTTGCCGGAAACTGTTGATGAACGACTTATTGCTTCAGCGCGCTTTCCACTGCCTGCGTCACGCCCGGCGTCAGTGGGTCGACGCTGGGCTCGAAGCGGGCGATGACCGCGCCGTTGCGGTCCACCAGAAACTTCGTGAAGTTCCATTTGATCTCGCCGCCCGTCTTCGGATTCTGAGCCGTGTCGGTCAGATAGCGATACAGCGGATACTGATCGTCACCCTTCACCGATATCTTCGAGAACATCGGAAACGACACGTTGTATTTGCGCGAGCAGAACTGCTTTATCTCCTCATTCGTGCCCGGCTCCTGCTGCATGAAGTTGTTGGCCGGAAAGCCGAGCACCTCGAAACCCTGCTCCCTGTAACGCTCATAAAGAGCCTCCAGGCTCTTGTACTGCGGCGTGAAGCCGCATTTGCTGGCCACGTTGAGGATCAGCACCACCTTGCCCTTGTAGCTCGACAGCGGCGTCTCCGCGCCGTCGATCGACTTCGGGCTGAAATCATAGACGCTGCCGCCGAATGCAAGCATGGAAAAGCACACCGCCGTAAAAGGGAGTCGCAGGAGCATAGGTCGATTGTCGGCCTATTTCCGGGCGCCTGCCACGACCGCGGCGGGAGGAGCCGCCGGACCGGCTTGCGCGCCCGCCGCACCCGGTGCGCCTGGTATCCCCGGTGCGCCCGGCTGCAGCTCCTCGGGCGCAACCACCTTCTTGGGCCTCGAGTCCAGCCTCGTCGTGATCAACTGCTCGCGTATCTTGCGATATTTCGGCGAATCGGGCGCGAGGCCCGGCGCGGCCGCTTCCACTTCGCGATCGGTCACCTCCAGCGCGGCCGGGAGATATTTCTGCAGGTAGTTGCGAATCCTGTCCTGAACCAGCCGCAGCGGCGAGTGCGTCAACAGGAACAGGATCTCCTCGCCGGCGGCGTCCAGCAGCGCCCGATAAACCTGCGACGGTTTTGCCAGCCGCGCCGACTTCACCGTCGATTCCAGCTTCTTCGCGCGGGCTTCGAGCTTCTGCCAGCGGTCCACGTCGGTCTTCGGCATGGCGGTGGCGGCAACCAGCGCCGACCGCTCCTTCGGCGTGAGCTTTTCCGCGAACACGTGCATGAAGAGGGCAAATATATCCAGACGAGGGTAGGAGCCGAACGGTACCATCTGGACCGCCTTCTGCAGCCTCTGCAAGCCCGCGATGTTGACCCTGGGCCCGGTGAGCGCCGGCGAAAAAAGCGTCAGCAGCTTTTCCTGGTCGAGCGCGGCGATCACCAGCGACGGGTCCGGCTCGGTGGCGATATGATGCAACTCCTCCAGCAGAGCCTCGGCGGGGATCTTCGTCTCCAGACCGGCCTCGCGAACGTTCTGATACTGGCTCTGCGTCCGCTCGTCAATGGTAAATCCCAGGCGCGCGCGCAGCCGGATCAGCCGCAGAATTCTGACCGGGTCGTCGTACAGCGCGTAGTTCGATACCGTCCGCAGCTCGTGGCGCTCCAGATCGCCGATGCCGTTGGTCGGGTCGATGAGCAGCCCGCGGGACGCCCGCGAAAGCGAAAGAGCGATAGCGTTGATGGTGAAATCGCGCGAGCGAAGGTCTTCATGGATGGTGGCGGCCTGAACCTGCGGCTTCGCGCCCGGCTTGCTGTAGCGTTCCGTATGCGCCATGCCGACGCTGGTCCGCGCGCCCGCATATTCCAGTTGCACCTGCTTGCGTAGCTCGTTGGTTGAGGCGATGGTGGCGCCCACTTTAGCGGCCACGGTCTTCGCGATTTTCAGCGGATTGCCTTCCACGGTAAAGTCCAGAGCGCGTATCGGCTGGCCGCCCAGCATATCGCGCAACGCGCCGCCGGTAAGAAACAGGCTGATGTTCGCATCGGTTGCCGCCGCCTGGATCTCGTTGAGCATCCTGCCCTGCTCCGAGCTGAGATGGTTCTCGAGCATGAACATGTAGTCGCTCATATGCGTGTGGCCGTCCTTTCAAACGGCAGCTCTGCCGAAACGATCGTGCGAACCATGCTACGCCCGCGGATGGAATTCATCAATTGTCTTCCGCAGTCGTCCGCGGGTAACGTGCGTATAGATCTGCGTGGTCGAGATATCGGAATGACCGAGCATCACCTGGACGCTGCGCAGGTCGGCGCCACCCTCCAGCAGATGCGTCGCGAACGTGTGCCGCACCATGTGCGGCGTCAATCGCCGGCGGATACCAGCCCGCCGGCCGTAAGCCCCCAGCAAATGCCAGAAACACTGGCGGGTCATGCAGGTCCCGCGCGCGGTGATGAAAAGGTACGGGCTCGATCGCCGTTTCAGCAATAGCGGCCGGGCGCTCTCCAGATACTCGACGACGGCCTTCGCCGCCTGATCGCCGAGCGGCACCAGCCGCTGCTTGTTGCCTTTTCCGGTGACTCGGATAAACCCGAGGCGCAGGTCAGCGTCGGCCGTGCGCGCCTGGCACAGTTCGGAAACGCGAACACCGGTTGCATAGAGCAGTTCCAGCATGGCGAGGTCCCGCCGGCCCGTCGGTGTTTTCGTGTCGGGCGCCCGCAGCAGGCGGTCGACGTCCTCTGCATTCAGATAGTTAGGGATAGTCTCCCACTGCTTCGGGAGCGCGAGCGCGGCCATCGGATCCTGCTCCACCGCGCCCTGCTCCAGCAGGAACGCGTACAGGTTTCGAAGAGTTGTGATCTGCCGGGCGATGCTCCGCGTGGCCAGACCTGCCTTGTACAGGGAATCGACGAACGCCCTCAGGTCTTCAATCCCCGGCGGCCGAGCAGACGCGCCACAGAATGTCTCGAATTTTGTCAGATCCTGCTTGTACGCGGCGATAGTGTTAGCTGCCAGACCCTTCTCGATGCGGCAGAACTGCAGGAAAGCCCTGATCCCCCCAGTTAACGATGCCGCGCCTGACATTCGACACAATGTTACAATATTCTCGAAATTGTTTGGAAGGGCAAGCGCGCGAAACTGCAAACGCCGCGCGCGGGAGCGTCGGACCTGGCAGCGTCTACCAATAAGCGGGTGCTGGTTCTGCGTTTCGACCGCGAGACTCTGCCCGGCTTCGTCAACCAGCAATCGTGGCTGCAGGCGCAAGGGCTCGAGCTGCTGAGCACTGGTGGCGCGGTTCTCTCCATTCCCTACCCTGAAATCAAATCTGTCTGCTTCGTTCGCGACTTCGAGCAGGGAGAGCCGCGCCGGGAGATGCGCACGTTCAGTACCCGCCCAAAGACCACCGGCCTTTGGCTGCGGCTCCATTTTCGCGATGGCGACATCATGGACGGCGTAATGCCGAATAACCTGCTGCAACTGGACGCGGAGGGCTTCACGTTCATGCCGCCCGATCCGAACTACCAGAACCAGAAGGTGTTCGTGCCGCGCACCGCGCTTCGGGACATTCAGGTGCTGGGAGTGGTTGGCAGCGCGCTGCGGTCGAGGAAACCCAAAACCGGGCGCGATCAACTGGAGATGTTCGATAAAGGCTGAATCGCGCGCGTCTTCACGGCACCGTGATCTGTTCGAGCAGGTGTGTCTCGGATGTGCCCAGACGGCACTCGCCGATATCCACCCAGTTGTTACCGGCCGTGTTCTGAACGAAAGTGATCGTCTCCACACGAAACGCGCGCGGTCCGGCGTACTCCTGCCAGCGCTTCTTCGCGGCGATGGTCAGTTCGTCCAGTTCGTCCGCGTGCAACTGCTGGGCCAGAGTAATATGCGGAACGAACTTGAACGCCTCTTCCTGTTCCAGCCCGTTCGTATTGAGGACAGCGTGCATTTCCGTTAGCCGGTCGGCTCCTCGCCCGATCTGGATGTAGATGACGTCCGATTCCATAAAGAGTTGTACATCGGTGAGTTCCACATCGAAAGGGGAGAAAAGCGGGGCGAGTGCGGTGATGTGCCGCCAGGCTTCTTCCACCGCGGCCTTCAGTTGCCGAGGAGGCAGAATGGTGACGTGGGCGTGCAGAAAGCAAGTGGGAACCAGTTCCTGCCGCAGGCCATCCAGAAAATCCGCGAGCGCGCCGGGGATGTAGCTTACCAGTGCGAAGGAATTGACCCGTTCCCGCCGGTCCGGATCGCACAGCATACTTATCGAATCGATTATACAACCGGCGCCGAGGCTCCGCCGGGATCCTGCGCCGGCGATTCGGCCGGGATTCCGCCGGATGGCGCGGGTTCGGGCAACACCCAGCAGGCCTCTTCAAAACCGGTGTACTTGTAGATACGCAGGCCACCGCCCTCGGATTCCAGTATGTCTCCAACCGCCAGCGGCCGCTGGGAGCCGCGCAGCGTCTGCCAGGCCGCATACACCGTGGGAGCCTCAACAGGGTTGGCGTCCGGTTCGTACTGGCCCGGCCTGACGGAGGTGGTCCCACTGGTGTGCGGCGCCCAGCGGAACTGCTGGCGCCTGTCTTCCCGAAGCCGGTGGATGTGAAAGCAGGGCATATCCGAAATCCATTGTACGCCCGAACATGGGTGCGCGGAAATGTTCTGCTTGCAGCTTTGCAGCTGCCTGTTTTTGCTCATGTATGGACGGTATTGCCGAGGGCGGGCAATCGGCGGGACGCTGGAAGTGGAGGAATGAAATGCCCGGAGTCTCCAAACACAACCACGCAGGCGGCACGTTGAATCTCGCGCTGTTCGTCGCCTTCTGCACCGCAGTCATCGCAGGCGGCGTGGTGGCATTGCCCATTCTTGCCGAGCACTTCTTCGGGACCAGGCGCCAGCCGGAGTTCGTGATCGACCTGCTGATATTCGGCGGCATCTGCGCGATACTCGCAGCCATCCTGTTGAGCAACCACTTCGGCTATACCGAGTGGCTCAATGAGCAGGCGCGTAGACTGAACGCCGAGAAGCCAGCCCCGCCGTGCGCCGTGGACACCAGCTGGGCGCAGCAGGTTTGTTCCGACGCCCGCTTGGCGCGCGGCGCGTCGCACTTGTCAGAGGTGGCTCACTTGCGGTCGAAGCCCGGCAACCTGCACGAGCAATAATCACCCGAGCAGTCCTTTCCGCAGCGCGAGTTCCAGCAGGTTCAGCGCGATGGCCAGCGCGAGCAGCCCCGGCCACAGTTGCAGCACGGACGGCAACGACCGGCCCGCGGGATCGAATACCTGAGCCGGCTGAGGATTGAACCTCCCGCCCGTGTACGCGGCCGCCTGGCGCAGCAGCACGGGATTCGAATCGTGGTCGCGGAGTTCCTGTTCCTCACGGTAGTAACCGAGCTCGGGAAAGGCTCGGGATTCGGCCAGCGGCCGGACACGGAAAAGTCCCTGGCGGCTGCCCACCGGCACACGCCCTGCAAACGAGCCATCGGCGGAACGGGTGAGTTGAACCGGGCGCTGATACCCGCCGGGCCCGAACACGAAGATAGCCGGCGCTTCCGTCGCGGGCTCCGCGGGGCGGTACTCGACGGTCAGATTGCCGCTGGCGCTGTCAAAGGCCACGCTCGAATCGCCGAGGCCGGCGTGCGGCAGCAGATCGCGAAACACGTTCGTCCAGAAACGGTCGTAACCCTTCCAGCCGATCCATGACGCAGCCCATCGGCTCTTCGCGTCCGAGGTGAAGACCGCCGAGCGCCCGAGTCCGAACTGCCAGCGAGCGAACAGCGGCTGGTTGTCGTCTATGCCGAGTATCGTTTCGGCCGCGGGCTTCGCGATGAACTTCACGTATCCCTGCAACGCCGGCGCGGACTCCATGCCCACGCCATCGAGGATCTCCGCCTTTCGCTCCACTGCGGGGCGCAGTGGCTTCTCCACCGCGGTTGAGCCCGTGTGTTCCATCACATCCTGCAGCAGGATCTGTTCCAGCCCCGCCGGGTCGGTGAGGAAGTACGAGCGGCCGCCTGCATTCGCCGCCACCTTCTCGAGGTAAGCGCGGTTGACGTCCTGGCCGAGGCCGACGGTGGAGATGGTCACCCGGTGCGTTTCGGCATCGCGGGCGAGATCCAGGCTGTCACCCTCCTCCGAAATCCCGTCCGTAAGCAGCACAATGTGTTTATACGTGGCGCGCACGGACTGCACGCGGTGATAGGCTTCGGCCAGAGCGGGCGCGATCTGGGTGCCTCCGTCTGGCGCGATGCCGGCTACGAGGCTGCGGATGAGGTCCTTGTCCACGGCCCTGCGCAGCGGCACGGCCCACTGAAAGGAGTTATCGAAGATCAGCACGCCCACCTTGTCCGTGGGCCGAAGGTTGTCCACCACTCCGATGGCCGCAAGCCTCGCCAACTCGATCTTGCGGCCTTCCATAGACGATGATTTATCGATCACCAGCACAACGCACGTTCCTTCGGGCGAGCGCGGTGGAGCGATGGTGGCGGGCAACGTCCGATCGATGGCATCCTCAAAGGCGCGGTCCTCCGGGAAGACGTTCCTCTCTCCGCCTATCACCAGCAGCCCGCCTCCGTTTTTCACGAACGCCTCCAGACGGTCCTTGTCGCCGGGTGGAAGGTCCTGCAGGTCGATGTTATTCAGCACGACGATCTGATAGTTCGAAAGAGACTGGCGAGCCGGCGCCGCGGCCTTTGTCACCTCGAACCTGGCCGACCCGAGCGTCTGAAGCAGATTAGCGTCCATGGCCGCGGGATCCTGCGAAATGTACAGCACCTGCGGTTGCCGCAGCGTGATGGCGCGGTCGAAGCGTACCTCGGTGGGCGGGGCGCCGGCGGGATTTCCGGAGGTCCGGATCACCCCGGTCAGATCGAACGAGCCGGGAGTGGAGACGCTGGCGTGCGCATGCACGCGGGTCTCGCCTTCTTCCAGCACGACCGGCGTGGAGCCGAGGGACTTGCCGTCGGCAAGCAGATCGAGCGTGGCTTCGGTTCTCACGGGCGCCGAGACCAGCAGGTCTACGGGGAATTTTTCGCCCGTGAAGGCCGCGTCCGGAAGGCTGACCGATTCGACGCGCAGCGCCGGTTGTGGACGGCCGGACAGCGCGATGGTATCCACCGGGATATGCAACTGACGCGCCTGCCATATCGCGCGGGCAATGCTGCCGGAATTTTCGCGGCCATCGGAGATCAGGACTAGCCGCGGCACGAACTCGGCGGGCATGCCGGCGATGGCGGAGCGGACGGCGGTCTCGAGGTCGGTGGCGCGGCTCGCTTCGCCTGATATGCGCTCGAGGACAGCCTTGCCGGCGAGAATCGCTCCGGGCGTGCGAGCGAACGGGACGACCAGCACTTCGTTGCGACCGCGCTCCTGGCGGATTTCGGATATTACGTGCGCAGCCTGGGCAAGGTCGTCATCGCTGATGCTGGCAGAGGCGTCGGCGAGGACGGCCACGGCCATGCGCGCGTGCGAGAAGTGGATAGCGGGTTGCGCGAGCGCGGCAAGAATGGCTGCGAATGTCAGGGCCTTGCACAGAAGTCCGCGATTCCAGCCGCGCCGGCGGAACTCGACAAGGGCCCAGAGCAGCGGGACGGCGGCGAGCAGAAGCATCCATGGATGCGTGAGCGTCATGACGCCTCCCTGACTGCAGGCAGGCCACAAACACCGATGACCTGCCCCACAGAGACCGCGCCCTCGGCGTGGCGCAGACGATCGTCGTGTGTCGTCTGCGGGCTACTAACACAGATGACCTGCCCCGCAGAGACCGCTCTCTCGGCGTGGCGCAGACGATCGTCGTGTGTCGTCTGCGATCGCTGACAGAACACCGGCAGGCCACAAACGCCGATGGCCTGCCCCACGGAGACCGCGCCCTCGGCGTGGCGCAGACGATCGTCGTGTGTCGTCTGTGATCGCTGACAGAACGCCGGCAGGCCACAAACGCCGATGGCCTGCCCCACGGAGACCGCTCCCTCGCGGTCACGGCTCGGCCACGGTTTCCGAGCCGCGACCGTAAGGAAGCGGTTGTACGGCGCCGGAAATTCGGTCATGAGGCCTTCCTGCCCGGCCGGTTGGACTGCAGGCGAAAACGCCTGCTCCACTGTTCAGCGTGGGAGTGGACGGCCTGCACCGGCCGAGATGGCCCCACACGCCTTCCGTAGATCAGCCATTCCGCCAGCAGCAACAATCCCCCCGCCAGAGCAAGCCATTGCCACAGCTCACGAGGCGGTTCCGGAAGCGGCACGCGCGGCGGAAGGCCCGTCTTAACGCCGCGCGGCGCCCACACCACATCGCCCGGCGTGGCCAACGTGAGCGAGTAGATGTATTCGCGGTCACCGGCGCTCACCCGAACCGTACCGGGGGTCTGCGTAAAGAAGCGGATGGTCCGGCCGTCCATCGTCCACGGGATGGGACCGCCGTCGGGCGACACCGAAACCGCATCCAGGGGCGCATCTTCTTCCAGTTCGAGACTGACCGCGCCCACGCTGCGCGCCGCCAGTTCCACATCGCGAAAAACATCCGGAACCATCCAGCGGACAAGATTCGCGAACAGCAGAGGCGTAACCAGCTGGTACCTGAGGCGCGAGCTGAGCGCATCGAAACCCACGACTGCGATCTTCGGGTTTCCTGGGCGGGCCACCACAACCGGGCCTGCATCGGTTTCCGCGACCCGGATGTCGTCGTCGCGGGTCCCAAAGGTCATCGCCGGCCCGAGTTCCACGTTGCGCGCCTCGAGACCGGCGCTCAGCACGCGATCCGATCCCCAGCGCAACAGGCGCGCGCTATCCGTCGCGGTGCGCACGTGCACCGGCGATGAGTTCTCCGGCGGACTGATCCAGATGCTGTCCGAGACCGGCTGCCGGGCCGGAGCAAAACGGTCGAGCACCACGATAGGAGCGCGATCGTCGGTTCTCCACGCCGCGGCGCTATGGAAGGCCGCGCTCACGCCGGGAATGCCCGCCAGCAACGGCCGCAGCACGTCCGGCCGATCCGAGTACACGGAAATCGCCAACTGTCCCGCGGCGGGCAGTTGAATGGCGGCGTGTGAATCGCCCGTAAACGCCGCGTCGGCAAGCAGCCTCGCTTCGAGCAGTCCGGCAGAACGCGTGCGAACGGTAAACGCCGATGTCTGCTCGCCTCCGGGCGCCATCGTCAGTTCGCGCGCCACCAGCGGAACGCCGGAAAGAGAGAGAGCAAGGCCAGCCGCATGGGTACGCCGGCCATAGTTTTTCACGGACACAACGACGTTCCACGCACTCGCATCCGTGGGCGAACGATGCGCGCTGATGTGGCGCAACCCGCAGTGCTCGTCGGAGCCTCGCACCCGAATGAACCGGAGCTTGTCCGGAAGCGCGCCGCCGGGAAGCTCTTCGTCCGCAGTGCGCCCGGCGCCGATGAAAACAATTTCGCCGGGAGATCGTCCGGCCGCGGTGCGCGCCTGTGCGGCGAACCTTAGAGCACGATCGATATCGAGCGGCGACGCTCCTGCCTGCGTCTCGGCGATAGCGCGCCTGAGGGCCGCATGGCGCTCCTCAAACGCAGTGGCGGGCGTGGGCGCCGCATCGGCCCTGATCAGAAGAACGCGGTCGGTGGAAGGAATGGAGCCCAGCCAGCGTTCGGCATCGTCACGCGCCTCCTCCATCAAAGTGCGCGAACTGCCGGGCCCCACGGAATTCATCCAGGCCGACGAATCGAGAATGAGCACGTGATGATGAATGCCGTTTCTGCCTCCTCCGAACTGCAGTTCGGCAATCGCCAGCACCAGCAGGCACAGCGCCGCGAGCTGCAGGACGAGCGACCACGGCTGGTTTATGCGGCGTTTGCGGCGGGCAGCGGGCTGGCGCTCCACGCGCCGGAAGAAACGCAGCGAAGGGACGGCATACCGGCGGCGCCCCCGGTCGAACAGATAGAGCGCGGTGACGGCCGCCGAGAGCCCGCCCAGGATGAGCAGGAATTCAGAGAGGCTGAGATTGACGAGCGGCACGTCCGATTCCTTACTGAATCCCGCCGGAGGCGATCAGCGGCCCGAAAATGGCCTCTTCCACCGGCACGGATGTGGACAGCCCCACATATCGGCCGTTGTTCCGCAGCGCGGTGTTACGCAATTGCCGGGCCCAGGCATCGAACTCGGCGGCATACTCCTGCCGCGCGCGGTCGTCGAAAGCCAGATCCAGGCGCTGGCCCGTTTCCGCGTCGGTCAGCTCGAGCCAGCCGTTCCAGGGCGGCGTCCTGTCGTTTTCATCCCAGACATGAATCAGCAGCAGCTCGTGTCCAAAATCCGCCAGGTATTGCAGGGCGCGCTCGCTGTCGCCATCGTCGAAGAAATCGGAGATGATGAGCGCCATCCCGGGTTGCGGATAACGGTCGATGAACTGCCGCGCGATTTCGAGGAAACTCGTCTGGCCGCCGGTAGGAACTTCAGACAAAAATCGGGCCGCATTCACGAACCGGTGTCGGCCGCCCGAGCAGACGCAGGGCTCGTGCAGGGCCGCGCCGAACGGTTGTATGCAGATACTGTCGAGCTTCACGAGGCCGATGTAGCAGAGCGCGGCGGCGAGGCGCAGGGAATAGTCGAACCTTTGCCGCTCGCCGGTCAGCATGGAGGCGCTGGTGTCTATCAGCAGACGGACCGGAATGCGCGGCTCCACCTGGAACATCTTCAGAAAGAGCTTCTCCAGCCGCATGTAGGCGCGCCAGTTCACGGCGCGCAGATCGTCGCCGTGCTGGAAATTACGGTGATCGAGGAAATCCTGGCCCGCGCCGGGCAGACGCGAGGAATTATGGCCACCGACGAGTCCGGTGAAGGACCGCTGCCAGCGCAGAGCGAGCCGCTCCAGCTTTTCGAGAAAGGCGCTGTCGATGATGGCCGGAGCGGTCATGGCTGCAGTGGGGCAGGCCCCCGGCCTGCGGCGGGCGCCTCGCCCGCCTGTCCGGATTTTAAGAGGCGGCCCGGGGGGCCGCCGCAGGCGAGGGCGCCTGCCCCACACGGATTCATGCCGCGGCCGCGGTGGCGGCCTGCAGAATGCTGCTCACGATGGTTTCAGGCGTGTGTCCGTCCGCGTGCGCGTCGAAATTCAGAATGATGCGATGGCGCAGAACCGACGGCGCAACCTCGATGACGTCGTCAGTGCTCAGGTTCAGACGTCCGCGCATCAAAGCAAGCGCCCGGCCGCACTCCACCAGCGCCTGAGCCCCGCGCGGCGAGCTGCCGTACCGGATGTAGCGGTTGGCCAGCTCGTGCGCGCGCTCGCCTCCGGGCTGCGTGGCCATTACCAGATCAATGGCGAAATCCTGCACGTGGCGCGCGGCGAGTACCTGCCTCGCGACGCTCCGCATGGCCAGAATCCCCGCGCCATCCACCACGGGCGCGAGGTCCACATCGTCGGCATGTAGCGTGCGCTCCACGATCCTCGATAATTCTTCACGCGTCGGATACGTCACCAGGATCTTCATGAGAAAGCGATCCAGTTGCGCCTCCGGCAGCGGATAGGTGCCCTCCATTTCTATCGGATTCTGGGTAGCCATTACCAGAAACGGCGCCTCGATCAGATGAGTGGCGTTGCCGCTGGTGACGGTGCGCTCCTGCATGGCCTCGAGCAGCGCCGACTGCGTTTTGGGCGTGGCGCGGTTGATCTCGTCGGCCAGGACGAGATTCGCGAAAATGGGGCCAGGCTGAAAGCGCAGGACCTTTCCGCCGCGCTCGTCGGACTCCATCACCATGCTTCCTGCAATGTCGGCCGGCATCAGGTCGGGGGTGAACTGAATTCGCGAATACCGAAGCTGCAGCACGCGTCCGAGCGTGCGCAGCAGCGTGGTCTTGCCGAGACCGGGTACGCCTTCCAGAAGCACGTGTCCGCCGGAGAGCAGACAAATGAGCACGCCATCGACAGCCTGTTCCTGACCGACGATCACGCGCGCAATCTGCTGGCGGATGCGGCCGAGCGTTCCGGCAGCAGATTCGACATCGGTGGCCACAGTGGTCATGTTACCCCGAGTTGGACGTTTGAGCGGGGCGTCTGGTGACGTTACTTCAGGAAGAAAGGAGCGAGGCGGGCCGTTGGCCGGTCAAAACACCGCTCAGGCGGCGGCGGAGCACTCGCCCATCTGATTGGCGAAATGCTGGACAATTTCGGCCATTTCGCGCAGGGCTTCGCGGCTGTGGCGCAATTCGAACATCCGTTTCAGGAACGCGAAATCGACCATCAGCATGCGGTCTTCGAACGATTGTCCGACTTCCCGGAACTGGGCTCCATGGCGCATCAGGCACGAGATAACGCGGTAATCGCGATCGATCTCGCGGCAGAGCGCATCGAGCTCCGGAACGCCCGTGGCGAGATCCAGCGAGCTCTGGACGCGCGGGAAGCTGAGCTGGTTGGCGGCAGCAATGTGTGCGGCGAAATTTCGGGCCGGCCTGGCGCTGAGGATGAGTACGCAGGTATAGCGGAACCAGTACGCCAGCAGTACCATCGATACTCCTATAAAGAATGCGCTGATTAGCATAGTAATCTGCCCTCGTGCATCGCTCTGTCCATGTGCAAGCTCAGATTAACATCGGGATTTGCGATGGACAAGCAGTATCTCACTTACTAAGATGATTTTCTAGTTATTCCCGGCATTCGCCTTAGGCTCGAATAGCATGTCGCCAGACGAGGTACCGGTACGCCGGCGATAATCGGCATAGAGACTCCCGTAGCTCTCGGTGATGTAGTCGGCTTCAGCGTAACCGAGTTGTTCCGCGGCTTTGTCGATCCATTCGGCCGGCCCCTCCAGTTCCAGAAAATAACCGATGGGAGTTTCATCGATGGTGATCACCCCGTCTTCCTCGGGCCTGGCGTGTTCGGTTCGGAATTTTTCGTAACGGAAGACCGGTTCAAATCCGAGCTTCTCCAGAATGGCCGCCATAGCCTCGCCATCTGAAATCTTCAATTCGATCTCCTCGCGCTGTTTGTGACGTCCCGCGGCGCCAGGACCTTTGAAGGTCAGTTTTCCCTCCTCGCCGAACCGCCGCACGCGCAGCAGGCCGCCTTTCTTCCGGACACTGCCGTCCGGGGAATCGAAGAGCACATTGAACTCGTGGGTACGCGGATGGCGTACCGGATAATCCCGCTCGATGGTGGCGCGGATCTGATCCAGGTCGCGGACCGGAAGCTTGATCTCAGTTTCGACAGGCATACCTTAGTGGACGGTATCACGCCCGCTACTGCAGCATGGAACGTAAGTTGCACACGAGAGCAGGCTGTGCGTTCGCTCCTGATTGCAACCGTTCTGTTTACGTCGCTTCCGGCCTTCGCTGCGCGGCACGCTTACCGCCCGGCCGGGAAAAATCTTCCCGCTGTGAACATTCTCTGGCGGAATCCGGGGGCCATCTCGCGCCTGAACTTGTACTACGGCTCCGGGGAGCGCTTCTTCGAGCCTGCCGCTCCCTTTCGTTTCATCCGTGAAGACATGCGCGGGTCGAATCCGAAGATCCTGGTGCGTGACGCGCGCGGTCGCGAGTGGAGCGTGAAATGGAGTGAAGAGGCCCAGCCCGAGGTGTTCTGCTCGCGTCTGGCATGGGCCTGCGGATATATCAGCGAAGTGGAGTACTTCGTTCCACGCGGCAGAGTGCTGGGCGCCGGGCGTCTGGAGCGAGCGGGGCGCAACGTGAACGCCGCCGGTTATTTCACCGATGCTCGTTTTCAGCTGCGAACGAAGTGGCCGAGATTCCTCACCCATAACAGTTGGTCCTGGAACTACAACCCGTTTGTGGGGACGCGTGAGCTGAACGGGCTGAGGATCCTGATGATGCTTGTTTCCAACTGGGACAACAAGGACGCGCGCGACATCGATCGTGATTCGAACGTCGCCATCTTTGAGGATCGGGGACGCCCGCCGGAGTACCTTTATTTCGTAGCCGACTGGGGCGCCTCGCTCGGCCGATGGGGTCACGTGTGGGATCGCAGCAAGTGGGACTGCCGTGGATTTGAGAAGCAAACTCCGCACTTCGTGCAGAAAGTCCGCGACGGCGTTGTCCATTTCGGCTATGTGGGACAACACACGGAAGACGCGCGGCACGACATTAGTACGGAAGACGTCGAGTGGCTGCTTCGCTACCTCGGGCAGATCCGCGATGCCCAATACCTTCAGGCGTTGCGCGCGGCCGGAGCGGACCGCGCTGAATGCGATTGCTATTTATCGGCCCTGCGCGAGCGTGTGGACGAGCTTCGCGACGCCGTGCGCCCGATGGAAGCGCGAAGGTAGCTGAACGGTCCCGCGCTTTGTGGAGCGGGCGCCCCCGCCGCCTGGTCCGCCCAACACTCATTCAGAACATGCCGAGCACGCCGACGAGGCGTCGGCCGCAGGCGAGGCGCCCGCCCCACAAAAATGGCGGCCAGGTTACAGCTTGTTGCGGGACTCGCGCAGCGACTCGCCGTGCGCCACCCCTTCGCGCCGCGCTATAGTAATCCGGAGGATCGATTATGATCCGCATCGTCGCTGTTGAACGCGAATACGGTTCCGGCGCCGTCGCCATCTCGCGAGCCGTCGCCGATCATCTCGGCTGGACTCTGCAGGATCGCGAGATCACCCAGGAGATCGCCCGCCGCCTGAAGTGCGATGTCCACACCGTGGAACGCGTAGAGGAAAAGCCCGACCCCATGTTCCACCGGCTGTCCCGCATCTTCATGCGCGGAAGTTTCGAATCGTCGCTCGAAGGCGGCCGGATGGAACTCCTGAACGCCGAGACGCTGGTTCAGCTCTTCGACAGCATCATTGGCGAGCTCGCCAACAAGGGCAACTGCGTCATTGTCGGCCGCGCCGCGCCCTGGTTTCTTCGCAACCGGAAAGACGCCTTCCGCGTGTTCCTGTTTGCATCGGCTGAAGAGAAGGTGCGGCGCACCGTGGCTACCGGCGTGAGCGAAGAGGAAGCCGAGCGCCTGGTGGAGTCCGTCGATCGGGAGCGGGCAGCTTTTGTACGAAAATATTACAATCACGACTGGCCGAGCCGCCCGGCGTATCATCTGATGATCAATACCGGTATGGGAAACGCGATCGCCGTCAAAACCATCCTCGACGGCATCGACATGCTGAATATCACGCACTCCCGCGAGGCGGCCCGGGACGCCGCCTGACGGCCACCGTAACCATTTCCCCCGCGCTTCCGAACTCTCAGTCAAATCCGGCCATCGGATTTGTGCGTATAACCGATAGACCGATCGCCAGACCGTTGTATGATTGAGCGATCACCGGACCAGCGTTGCTGCGCCTGGATTCGGACTGCGTCAGTAGTTTATTCAAAGGAGAACCGACCATGAAAGTCTCACGAAGTTCTGCTGTCCTGACCGCCGCTTTTGCGGGCCTGCTGGGCGGCACGATGACCCGCGTCAATGCTGCGCCCAACGGCAGCAGTTCGAATCCCACCGTTTCCTCGGCCAGCTCGGCCGCGGGTGCGGTACTCGACCTCAAGAAGGACAAGCACGCCTGTAAGGGCCAGAATTCCTGCAAGGGCAAGGGCGGCTGCAAGTCCAGCGATAACGGCTGCAAGGGCAAGAACTCCTGCAAGGGCAAGGGCGGCTGCGCCACCGACGGTTCCAAGCCGCCGGCCTAGTCCGCTGAACGCGCCGTGGGGCGGGATCTCAGCCTGCCCCACGCATCATCTCCCTCACTCCAATGCCAGCAAACCGATTTAACGCATTCACCGGCTACGGCATCGGGATCGGTCTCCGCATTCCGCATTACCAGCACATCTTCGAGCACAAGCCCGTGGTCGACTGGTTCGAGATCATCTCCGAAAACTTCATGGTGGATGGCGGGCATCCGCTGGCCGTGCTCGATCAGATTCTGGAACGCTATCGCGTGGTGCAGCACGGCGTGTCCATGTATTTCGGATCGGCCGAGCCGCTGAATCGCGAGCATCTGCGGCGGCTGAAAACGCTGGTGCGCCGCACCAAAACGCCATGGCTCACCGATCATCTGTGCTGGGGAAGTGTGGACGGAACGTACACGCACGACCTGCTGCCCATGCCCTATACCTTCGAGGCAGCCGAGGTCACGGCGCGCAAGATCCGTGAGGCGCGCGACTTTCTCGAGACCCCCATCGCGGTGGAGAACGTCAGCAGCTACGCGGAATTCCACGTTTCCGAGATGACCGAGTGGGAATTCCTCAACGAAGTGGTGGAGCGCGCCGATTGCGGCATTCTGCTGGACGTGAATAACATTTATGTCTCGTCCCGCAACCATGGCTTCGATCCGTACGATTACCTGAACAGCGTCCCTCCGGAGCGAGTCGCGCAGATCCACATTGCCGGCCATTCGAAGTTCAAAAAGTACATTCTGGACACCCACGATCATCCGGTGATCGACCCGGTTTGGAAGATGTACGCGCACGCGATTGAGCGTGTGGGCCATACCGCGACCCTGCTGGAATGGGACGATTCGATTCCCTCGTTCGATGAGGTTCACGCCGAGGCCCGTAAGGCGGGAAAATACCTGCCCGTTGAAGTGGTGGCCGCGCCGTGACCCTTGCGGAATTGCAGAAGCGGATGGCGACAGCCGTGATGCGTCCGCTCACCGAGGACGACCGGACGGCGGAGAAAAGCGCGGAGTACATCAAGCCGAACGACCGGCTCACGTCCGTAGAGCGCCTCGAAATCTACAACCGGCAATACTGGTTCCGCATCATCGATTCGCTGTACGAAGACTTTCCCGGCCTGCGCGCCGTGGTCGGCGATCGCGCGTTCGATGGTCTGGTCAAGGCGTATCTCACCGAGTGCCCCTCACGCTCGTTCTCGCTGCGCAATCTCGGTTCGCGGCTGGAGGGCTGGCTGGAGAAGCATCCCGAGTACGCGGGCGCGAAAGTGGCCGCGGCGCTCGAAATGGTCCGTCTGGAATGGGCCGAGATCGAGGCATTCGATGGCCCGGCCCGAAAGCCGGTTGGGCCTGAAGACCTGATTGAGCTGAGCCCCGATCTGCGTTTCTCGCTCCAGCCGTATATCACGCTGCTCGAGCTGCGCTATCCCGTGGACGCGCTTCGTCTGCGCGTGAACGCCGCCTCAGCCGAGCAAAGCACCGCGAGCAATGCCGTCGTGAAACATGGCAAACGAGCATCGCAGCGCGCCGCGCCGTTGAAGCCCGAGCGAGTGTTTCTGGCGGTGCACCGTCACGAGGGCTCGGTGTACTTTCGGCGGCTGACGGCGGAGAATTTTCGCCTGCTTTCTGAATTGCGCGGTGGGCGCAGCATTGCCGAGGCCATCGAGATTGCGTTCGCCGAAACGGCATCGCCGGAGGCCGTGCGGGAAACGCTCGAAACCTGCTTTGCGACGTGGTCGGAGTTGGGGTGGCTCTGCCCGTTTGCGGCGGGCGAACTATGATAGGGCTCCTGCGCAGAGGTTATGAGCTGCTGATCGCGGCGGGAAACGCGCTGCAGTCCCCGTTTCTCCTGCTGGTCCGGCTCTACTGGGGATGGCAGTTCTGGCAGTCGGGCTGGGGTCATCTACAGCATTTGGATAAGGTGACGACGTTTTTCACGAGTCTCGGCATTCCGGCCCCCGGCGCCAACGCGGTGTTTATCTCGGTGCTGGAGTTCCTTGGCGGAATTCTGCTCGCGCTGGGACTGGGCTCGCGGCTGGTTGCGTTCCTGCTGGCCGGCGACATGCTGGTGGCGTATATCACCGCCGATCGAGAAGCACTGCTGTCGGTAATTTCCGATCCTGACAAGTTCTACCACGCCGACCCGTACACGCTGCTGATCGCGTCGCTACTGGTGCTGATCTTCGGCCCAGGGCGCTTCGCGGTGGATGCGATTCTGGCGCGCCGATTCCGGAAGACGCCGCCCGTGTCGCAGGAGTCGGCTGCCGCGCGAGGGTAAGACGCGTTATCTGCGCCACTATACTTGAGGTTATGACCGCGCCTGGAAGTGATGGCAGGTGACTGAGCCTCCAGTACGCCTGCCGCTTCCGGAACCAAAGCGGGCCCGCTTCGGCTTTCTCCTGCGGATCGGCGTTTTCGCACTCGTAACGGCCCTCGCGTTTTACGCTTCGGCCATCGTCATCTATGGCGTGAGCGGGAATCAGTTCGTCACCGCCACCATGTCCACTTTCGCGGCGGCGGCCATCGGCACCGCCATCTCTCTGCGCATTTACGAACGCGCCCGTCTGGAGGACGTCGGCCTCGGCTGGAACCCGGCATCGCAGCGCAATCTGGCGCTCGGACTTTTGGGTGGAGCGGGCGCGGCGCTCGCCGTAACGCTCCTGCCCGTGCTGGTCCGCGCCGCCGATCTGGTATCGGTTCCCGGCGCACGCACGCGCTTCGGCTCTCTGTTTCTGGCCTCCTTTCTGCTGCTCTTCGGCGCGATTGGCGAAGAGATGATGTTTCGGGGTTATGGCTTTCAGGTACTCGCCGCGGAAACCGGAGCGTTCGCCACCATCCTGCCGGTGAGCGTGCTGTTCAGTTTGCTGCACGCGAACAATCCCGGCGTGAACCTGCTCGCCTTCATCAACACGTTTCTGTGGGGGGTCGTGCTCGGCTTCTCGTTCCTGCGCAGCGGCGACCTCTGGCTGCCCATCGGCCTGCATTACGGCTGGAACGAGGCTCTCCCGCTGGCCGGCGCCACGCTCAGCGGGCTTAAAATGGAGATTACCGGATATGCGCTGCACTGGCGTGTCGGCGCAATCTGGAGTGGAGGGGAGTACGGCCCGGAAGGGGGCCTGCTCACAACGCTGGTGGTCGCGGCACTCGGCTTTTATTTGTGGAAAGCTCCGGTCCACACCCAGCGTCCGTTTCTTTTCCGGCTCCGTTCGGAAGATCAGTCGTTATGAGGATTTCCGCTGTGCCCGCATCCGCGCTTCTCATCGCACTCGGAATGGCGCCGCTGTGCGCATCCGAAAAGAAGATGACCGACGAGGATCGCGTGGAGATTCTGCGCGGCCTCATGGCCGAGTACGCGAAGGCCAGGGTGATGCTGCCGCGCACGCGGCACTGGCTGCCCATGGAGAGCACCGGCAAATGGTCGAAGGACCAGTGGGCCGACGTGAAGATGGAGCTCGGTCCCGCCGCGCGGCCAGGCGACATGGTGCAGATCACGCAGGTTCATTTCGAGAGCGATAAGATCGTGCTCGAAATCAACGGCGGCCTAAAGGACAAAAACTGGAAGCGTCACGTACAGATCGGCATGGGAGGCGGCACGCGGCCTCTGGCCCAAACGGACGCGAACGCGCCCGGCGGCACCTACATCGCCGTGCTGTTTCATGAGGCCATGCCACCCGAGCAGACCGCCGACATCAAGAAGATGCTCGCACCGGTGCTCGACTTCGACAAGATATCGCCAACCGTGAGCTTCCTCGATTCGCTTCCGCCGGAGCAGAAGAAGGCCGTTCAGGAGAAGCGCGTCATCGTGGGGATGGACCGCGACGCGGTGTTGCTGGCCCTCGGCCGGCCACGCCTGAAATCGCGTGAGACTACGCCTGACGGAGTCGATACCGAGAGCTGGGTGTATGGAGATCCTCCGGGCAAGATGACCTTTCTCACGTTCGTCGGCTCCAAAGTGACTCAGGTGAAGGAAGACTACGCCGACCTCGGCGGGTCCACCGCGCCGCCTTTGCCCGTGCACTGACGCCAATTCGTCGCGACCGCTGCAATACACCCGAAGCATTAATTGCCCTCTGTGCGGCCTGGGCGCTGACAGCCGCCGGCCTCGCCGGCTCGTGGCGAGGCACGGTCGACGCCGGCATGGTGAAGCTCCGCGTAGGACTCAATCTCATGACAGTAGAAATATTCGTTGACAGCAACATTGTTCCGGGGTTACAAAAGGTTCAGGGAGCAGAGATGCTTCCTGCAAGGATCCTCGGCAGGCGAGGCGTCCGCGCGGCAAATATGCCATTGCCCTCAGGCATCGAAAGAGGCTGTGTGGAGGGTGACCAGGGATTCCCGGACTAAGGGTTTCTCTAACGTGGCTGAGGTCGCAAGGCCTCTAAGGCGCGCGGTGCTGAAGCTTAGGCCAGTGGGGAAACCGCCCGTCATCTTTGGATTTCGGCCATTTCTCCGCTTCCCGAGGGAAATGGCTTTTTCATTTCCCAGCGAAGCTTCTGCCCGTCTCCGAGACTTTTGTTTGTATGCGAGCTAAAGACGATAAGCCTCCGAGTACGGAGATCACTGTCGTGGAATCGCTGGCAGACTGATCGCCGGGCCCTCCTGGCTTTCATCCTCCGCGATTCCACTGTAGGAATTCGCGGGGGGTGAAGATCTCGATCTTCCCCTTCGAAACGTCGACCATCGACGGGAGCGCCCTGCGCTCCGGTTGGAAACTACGCGTGTTCGTGTCGTTTCACGAGCGCGTCGTCCAGAGGTGCGCCATGGCCAACCGGACAATGGCCATTCCCGCTGATGGGATCGAAACCACCATGCCCATCCGCGGCACGGTAGTGAAGTCGAAATGGGCGCACCGTCTGCTCACGTTCCTCGCCGTGTTCGGCCCGGGCCTGATCGTCATGGTGGCCGACAACGACGCGGGCGCGGTCTCCACGTACACGCAGGCCGGCGCGCAGTATGGCGACCGGCTCCTCTGGGTCATCCTGCTGCTGCTGCCGATGACTTATTTCATTCAGGAGATGGTGGTTCGTCTGGGCATCGCCACGGGCAAGGGCCACGCAGCGATGATCTACCAGCGGTTCGGCAAGTGGTGGGGCCTGTTCTCTCTGGTGGATCTGGAGCTGGTCAACTTCTTCACGCTGATGACGGAGTTTGCCGCCGTCGATCTGGCGCTGAGCAGGCTCGGCGTCGATCCTCGGATCGGCCTTCCCGTGGTCGCCGTCGGACTGGTGCTGATCGCGGTCACCGGCAGCTATCGCCGCTGGGAGCGCATCGTCGTTTTTCTCTGCTGCCTCGACCTGTCGTGGTTCGCGATCGCCTGGAAAATGCATCCGCGCGCCGCCGAGGTGCTTCATGCTTCCTTCGTGCCCGGCATTCCCGCAGGCGGGCTGACGTCCGACCTCGTGTTCCTGGTAATCGCCATCGTGGGCACTACCATCGCCCCCTGGCAGCTCTTCTTCCAGCAGAGCTGCACCGCGGATAAGCGGCTCCGATATTCGGATGTACCGTGGGCGCGTCTGGACACGTTCCTCGGCGCCTGCTTCACCATCGCGGTGGCCTGCTGCATGATGCTCGCGGGCGATGCGTCGCTGGCGCACGGCTTCCGCTATACCGATCCGGCGCAGATGGCCGTTAATCTCGGAACATTTACCGGGCCCCTGGTGAAGAACGTCATCCTGCTGATGATGATCAACGCCGCGGTGCTCGGAACCACCACCGTCTCGCTGTCGAGCGCGTGGGCTTACGGCGAGGTGCGAAGCTGGCCGCACAGCCTGGAGCTGCCTTTCCGGAAAGCGGCCGGTTTCTACACCGTCTACCTGGCCTGCGTGGCGGCCGCCGCGGCAATCGTACTGATACCCCGCGCGCCTTTGCAACTCATTATTCTCGGAGTCCAGGTGCTGGCCGGCGTCATGCTGCCCTCTGCCATCATTTTTCTGCAGCTTCTGCTGAACGACAAGGAGCTGCTTGGCGAATACGCGAACAAGCGCTGGAACAACATCATCAACTGGAGCATCATCGTTGTGCTTTTCGCGTTGTCACTGGTTCTCGCGGTTCAGGTGACCGCGCCGAACCTCTTCCCCGCCGCGAGCGGAACGAACTGAAGGAGGAAAGAACAATGTCCACCATGACGACTATCCTGGGCGAGGACGGGATCCTCCGCCACGGCTATGACCAGATCAGGAATCGGTACATCGTGGTTCATCCGCTCGACGACGTTCCGGAGGAGAAGGTGGACACCGAGTCGCTGGGGCCCATGCCCATGACGCGCGCGGTCCGCTGGTCTCTGATCAGCCTGCGCGGCTATCTCATCCTGATGCTGCTTCTTGTCGGGTACAGGGTGCTGGGGCTGGCCGGGACTCTCGGCAAGTAAGCGACCGCGACCCCCGCTATCAACTACCGCGGTCCGGTGTCGGTCGCGACGCTCCGGCTGCACTGGGAAAGATAAGGGAGACGCGACGATGAGAACGAATTTTGTCAACGAACTGGAATCGGTTCGCAAGGAAGTGATCGCCATGGGCGAAACCACGATCGCGCTGCTCGGCGAGGTGATGCGCGCGGTGGTGAGCGCCGATGCGGAGGCGGCATCGCGAGCGAGCGAGCTCGAGTCGCAGACGGACCACCAGCACCGGATGATTCACGATCGCTGTCTGAACCTCATCGCCCGCCAGGCGCCCGTGGCGCGTGACGCCAGACTGGTGACGGGAATCCTGGACGCGATCGTCGATCTGGAGCTGATCGCCGATTATGCTTACGAGATTGTGAGCCTGAGCCCGCCGCCGGGTAACCGGCCGCCATCGCAGATCGTGAATCAGCTCTCCGACGTCGGTGGAAAGGTACGCGGCCTGCTGTCGTCGGCTATCGACGTCTGGCGCAGTGAGGACGTTGCGGCAGGGCTCGCCGTGCGTTCCCGCGATGCGGCAATCCGCGCCGAGTGCCGCGCCCTCGATGACAAGCTCGCCCATCTTATCGCCGGGCCCGGTGACGGGCGAGTCTACCTCAACCTGCTGCTGATCGGCAAACATCTCGAGCGGATCTTGCGCCACACGGTATGCGTGGCCGAACAGGCCGCTGCCTCCGCGCCGGCTGAGCAGAGCGAATGATGTGTGGGGTCCCGAATCGCAGCAAGAATATCTGTGCCCCACGTAGCACGGTGCGGCCTCGCGCAGAAGGCAAACGTCAATTTCAGAGTATGAGCTGTAAGTCGTCCCCCGCGCTCGCCCGTCGTCCCAGTCGAATTACCTGAAGCCGCTCCCGGAACAGCGCCTCCACTTCGTCGAGCATCGCCGTGGGAGTCCCGCCGGTTAAGTCCCCGAAGTCGTGAACCATGTGCATCTGGTCGTAATATCCGAACTCATGCGCCACATCCGTCCACGACTTGTTCGAGGAGCGAGCCTTGCTGTCCAGCGCTGCTTCAAATCTCACGATTCGCGCGTAAAGCTTCGGATGCACGCCAATCTGCTGCGTGAAACGCCGCTCGAACTGGCGCACGCTGAGACTCGCCTCGTGCGAGAGCGCGGCGATCCGCGCATTACCGGTCATGCGAAGCATCTGCTGCGCCGCTGCCGAAATCCGATCGGAGGCGCGCGCGTTCAGCGAATGACGCAACAGAAAACCATCCGTGATACGGACGCGCTCTTCGAAATTCACGGTGTCACCGAGCACTCGCTCGAACCCTGAGACGAAGGCGCCGAGCACAGAATGCGCCTCATAAGCATGATCGGTTAATTCGGCTGTCGGAATTGAGAACAACCGCTGCAGGCCCGTCGGCTGGAACATGATGACGAAACACTCCACTGCTCCCCGAAACCTGAGTTGCGACCGGCAATGGGTTTGCGGGCCAACAACAACGGCGGACGGACTTGCCTGTATGAGAGACTTGCCGGGATACAGGACATGAAAGGGATCGCCGAAAATGAACTCGAGCAGAGGGAACGCGCGGGCCGGCACCGGATGCACAACCGAGGCTTCGCCGATCCGCACCTCACGGTGTGCGTAGAATCGGACAAATTCCCGGAGCCCGGGCGCCGGAGTGGCCAGCCGGATGACGTGCATCGCGCCGCGAAACAAATTGTAGTACAGGAACGCCGACGGCTGGCGGGCGCCGGTTCGACGGGCGGCCCGGCTATCGAACGAGCCAGTTAACAAAGCCGTGCCACGCGGCGCTCGGACCGAGAATATTCCCGCGAAGCGGACCGGATATCAGCATGCCTGCCGCGAGTACGCAGGTGAGGGGATGAACTCTCCTGGTCAGCAGGAACTCTCGACCGACGGCGGCCAGGAGAAAGAACGAGATGGGTATCGCGATGATCGATGCGGGCATCGCGGCGAGCCATGGCGTGTGCCCGATCAGGTGCGCCAGCGGAGCCGGCATTAATGCGATGTTGGCAAACAACATCAGACGTTTGTGCATTTCCGGACGCCGCCGGAAGTATATTGCGGCGGCGAACAGAACAGCGAACATGAGCAAATCACCCAGAGGGAAGATAACTTCGCGAGCGGGGTCGGGATCAATCCGCCCCAGATCGCCACTCAGATCAAATCCGCGACGCACCATCGCGACAGACGTCTCGTATCCGAGCGGCGTCATGAATGCAGCCAGGAAAACCGCGGCTATGCCGAGCCTCCTGTGGAGCCGGATCTGCCTGCTCGCAATCAGCCTCGCCTGCGCGAGGAAGAGCGCGAGCCAAAGAAAGAACACTACCCCGTGCGCGGCTGCAAGCGGCGAAAGCGGCGCGCGCCGTCCGGCAGAGTGAATCAGTGAGGGCAGGAATCCCGCGCAGGCGACGGCGATCATTGAGCAGCCGAAGACGGTAAAGAACCATCGCTCGGTGACGGTACGGCCGCCATATGGCGCCGCCGTTGTCTTTACCGGGGCATCCGATCCTTGTTGCGCTGCGGTCATTTCCAGTCATTGTAGTTTTCACAAAGGATCTCAGGATAGTAAAAATGCGACATTCCCGAAAGCGCCGCATAGAATGACTGGTATGAAACAAAGCGTTCCCAGCTCCGTTGACGAGTACATTGCCGCGCAGCCCGAGGCGGTGCGGCCGAAGCTCGAACAGGTGCGCGCCGCCATCAGGAAGGCCGTTCCTCAGGCCGTCGAGGGGATAGGGTATCGCATGCCCGGATACAAGCTGCACGGAAAGGCGATGCTCTATTTCGCCGCCTTTAAGGAACACTATTCGCTGTTTGCCGCATCGGGAACGTTCTTCGCGACCCTCGAGGATGAGCTCAAGGGCTATGAGCTGCGCAAAGGGACTGTCCAGTTCCCACTCGCCAAACCGGTTCCGGTGAAGCTCATCAGCCGGATTGCGAAGCTGCGCGCGGCCGGGATCGCCGCCACGGCGACAAAGCCGCAGCCGGGCCGACAGAAACGAGCATGAACGCTCGAAAGGCCCCGCGCCGCAGACGTCGGATACAGGACGAGAGAGCTGTCCGGGGATAACGGGAAATCACGCCGCACCGGGCCCCGGCTGAATCTACACCTCCTCGAGGCTGCCTTCAGGCTCCGGCAGGATATCGTTGTCGCGGGCCACCCACACGTACAGCGTCGGCAGCAGGAAGATGCTCAGCGCCAGGGCGGCCATGAGGCCGCCTACAATCACGACAGCGAAGGGCCGCTGGGAATCGGAGCCGATGGCGTGCGAGGTGGCCGCGGGCAGCAGGCCGAGCGTGGCCACCAGCATGGTCATCATGATGGGACGCAACCGGAGCACCGCGCCTTCCACCGCCGCGTCCACCACCGGCATCCCGCGCACCCGAAGCTGGTTGATGTACTCCAGCATGATGACGCCGGTCTGCACTGAGACGCCGAACAGCGCGAGAAAACCGATGCCGGAGGAAACGCTGAAGTTGGTATGCGTCAGCACCAGCGCGACCAGGCCTCCAATCGGCGCCATGGCCACGTTGGCCAGCAACAGCAGCGCCCACTTGAAGGACTTGAACATGGTGTACAGGATCATGAAGATCACCAGCAGCGTGATGGGCACAATGATCATCAGCCGCGCCTGCGCGCGCTTCGCGCTCTCGTACTCGCCGGCCCAGTCGATGTGGTATCCGGTGGGCAGCGTCACCTGCCGGCGCACTTTCCGGATGGCTTCCTCCACCGTGCTGCCGAGGTCGCGCCCGCGCACGCTGTACTTGATGGCCACGTAGCGCTCGTTGCCTTCGCGATAGATTTCCGATCCGCCATCGCGCGTCTCCACTGTGCAGAGCTGGGCCAGCGACACGCGCTCGCCCGAAGGCGCCAGCAGGCGAATGTTCTCGATCGCTTCCTTCGAATCGCGCCAGGGCGCCTGATAGCGGACTACCAGATCGTACACTTGCTCACCCTTCAGCACTTCGGACACCGCACCACCGCCCACGGCCGTCTGGATCGCGTCCTGGACGTCAGCGACGTTGATCTGGTATCGCGCCGCCGCCTTCCGGTCCACTTCGAAATTCAGATTCGGCTGCCCGAGAACGCGAAACATGCCCAGGTCCTCGATGCCGCGAATGCCGCGCATGATCTCCACGATCTGATCGCCTTTCTCCTCCAGCACCTTCAGATCGTCACCGTAGATCTTCGTCGCCAGCTCGCCTTTCACGCCGCTGACCGCTTCCTCCATGTTGTCGGCGATGGGCTGCGAGAAATTCCAGATAACGCCGGGAATCTTCTCCAGCTCGCGGTTCATGGCCGCGATTACTTCATCCTTGTTCTGATGAAACACCTTTCGCCACTGCTCCTTCGGCTTCAGGTCGACGCAGTACTCGGTGTTGAAGAAGCCGGTGGTGTCCGTTCCATCATCAGGCCGGCCCACCTGGCTGGTGACGATGGTCGCCTCCGGGAATGAGGCCAGAATAAGGCGCGCCTGGTTGGCGACGCGGATGCCTTCGGTGGGGCCCGTGCTGGGGGCGAGAGTGCCGCGGACCCAGAGCGCGCCCTCGTCGAGGTGCGGCAGAAACTCCGATCCGATGACCTCGCCGAGCATCAGGAAGGCCGAGATCGCGATCACCGCGGCCGCAACGCCCGCCATCACCCAGTGGCGCACCACCACCCAGCGCAGCGCGGCGCGGTAGCGGTCCGTCAGGAAAATCATCGCCGGGTTACGCCATTCTTTGGCGCCGCGGCGGAACAGGAAGCTCGCCAGAACCGGCGCAATCAGGATTGAGAACAGGAGCGCTCCGAGCAGCGCGAAAGCCACCGTCCAGGCCATGGGCTTGAACAATCGCCCTTCCACGCGCTGCAGGGTGAAGATGGGCAGGTAGGCGGTGATGATGATGGCGATCGCATAGAATACCGGCCGCTGTACTTCGTGCGAGGCTTCGCGGATGCGCGCCTGCGGGTCGTTGGTTCCGTTTGGCTGCCCCATGTGCCGCACGATGTTCTCCACCATCACCACGGCGCCATCCACGATCATTCCGAAATCGAGCGCGCCCAGCGACAACAGGTTCGCGGGAATGTGCTTCAGGTCGAGACAAATGGACGCGAACAACAGGGAGAACGGGATCGTACACGCCACGATCAATGCGCCGCGCGCATTCCCGAGAAATAAGAACAGAATAATGATGACCAGGACGATGCCTTCGCTCAGGTTGTGCAGCACCGTGTGAGTGGTGAAGTGGACCAGCTCGCTGCGGTCGATGAACGGCACAACCTTGACGCCGCGGGGCAGCAGCTCGTTGTTCAACTCGTCCACTTTGTCGTGGAGGGCCTTCAGGGTGGAGTCGGCTTCGGCGCCCTTTCGCAGCAGGACGATGCCGGAGACAACATCGTCGTCGTCCAGAATCACTCCATCCTCGCGGCGGATCGCCTTGCCGAACTGGCCGAGGCGGATCTTCGGACCCTGCCGCACGACGGCAACGTCGCTGATATGAACCGGCGTGCCGTGCCACGTGGCAATAACCGTATCGCCGATATCGCGCACGTCCTTTACCAGGCCGACCTCGCGAACGTTCACCTGCTGCAGGCCCGCTTCGATGAAGCTGCCGCCCGCGTTGGTGTTGTTGTTCGCAAGCTGCTGCTCTATCTGGGAGAGGTTCAGGCCGTAGGCGATCGGCTTATCCGGGTCCACGCGCACCTGGTATTCTCTCGTCGGGCCGCCGAAGCTGGAAACGTCCACGACGTTGGGAACGGACTTGAACTGCTTCTCCAGCGTCCAATCCTCCAGAGACTTCAGCTCCATCACGTCGTACTGCGGATTGGTGCTCTGGAGCGTGTAGAAATAGATCTGGCCGACCGGGCTGTAATCGGTGCCCATCTGCGGCTGCAGACCGGGCGGCAGGGTCACGGTGGAAAGGCGCTCGAGAACTTTCTGGCGATTCCAGTCGTTGTTGGACTCGTCGTCGAAGATCATCATCAGGCTGGACAGGCCGGCCAGCGAAACGGACCGCAGGTGTGCGAGGTGCGGAATGCCGTTCATGACGATCTCGAGCGGCACGGTCACCTGCTGCTCCACCTGCTCGGCGGAGCGGCCCGGCCATTGCGTGATCACCTGGACGTAGTTGTTCGCGACGTCGGGATACGCTTCCACCGGCAGATTGTGGAACGAGACCGCGCCCCAGATGAACAGAAGGATGGCCGCCGCCAGCACGAGGAAGCGGTTATTGAGGGCGTAGTCGACCAGAAGTCGAATCATGCCTGCACCTGGTTACTGTTCCGCTGTATTCTGCAGTACGAGCGCGTTTGAAACGACACGGTCCCCCGGCCGAATCCCGGACAGAATTTCCTGATGGTTCCCCGGTTGCATGCTTCCGGCAACCACTTCCACGCGTCGAAACTGCTTGTCGCCTGCCGGTACGTAAACCCAGTCCCGATCGTGCAGGTGCAGCACCGCGGACGCGGGGGCCAGCGCGTGAACCTGTTTCTGCAGGCCATGAAAAGTGGCAGTGACGAACATGCCAACGCGCATGATCCCGGGATTGGCCAGTTCCAGGCGGACCTTCGCCGTACGCGTATTCGGATCGAGCACCGGACCGATGTTGACGATGTGCCCGGAGAAAACGCGGTCGGGATAGCTGTTCAGACGGACATCGGCGTATTCACCCAACCGCACGAAAGAAAGATTGTTTTCGTACACATCGCACAGAATCCAGACGTGCGAGAGATCGGAAATCGTGAACGGGTTCGGCGAGGCCAGTCCCTGAACGCCCGAGGCCGCGGTCACCTGTTGATCGGTGATGACGCCGGACACGGGCGCGTAGATATTGACAACAGCCGTTGGGTGGTTCACGTCTGCCCCCAGCACGCGCAGCCGGTCGATGGTGTTCTCCACGGCGACGCGCGCTTTGTCTTCGGCGTCCTGCGCCACCTCGAGGTCTTTCTGCGCGATGGCGCCTTTGCTGAACAGCAGCTTCGACCGGTCAAGCTGAGCGCGCGCCAGCGCTTCATCCGCCACAGCCTGGCGATAATTCGCGAACGCATCGGAGATATCGGAGCTCTGCACCTTCAGCAACAACTGGCCCTTGTGGACGGTGTCGCCGAGGCGGGCATCCACCTCGATGACGCGGCCGGTGGCGAGGGAAACCACGGGAACGGTGCGCGATACATCGGGTCCCACAACGCCGGTGGTGTTGAGCTGCGGCGCGGCGTCATATGCGCCGGCGGTGGCCAGAGGAAACTGCTCCTGATGATCCACTTTCACCAGGTTCACGCCCTCCTCGTGCTCGACCTTCGCGGGCGGAGGGGCTTCGGCGGCGGGATCGGTCCTGGTAGAGCCGCAGCCGGCGAGCAGAAGACACAACAGCAGTGGCGCACGCCTCAGCAAAGGCGACCCGGGCGCGGTCCCACAACCACGGGTAACCTGGCCGGCGTTTGTGGGGCGGGCGCCTCGCCTGCGGCCGACGCCTCGTCGGCCTGCTCGGTATTTCCTGAACGCTTCCGCTGCCGCACCAGGCGGGCGGGGCGCCCGCCGCAGGCGAGGCGGCTGCCCCACTCGAATCAACCACCTGCACGTTGGGTTACTGGAGCTCTGGCCTCTGTGGGCTTCAGCCCACAGTTCGGACGGCGAACTGAAGTTCGCCGCAGCACGCTGAAGCGTGCGCCACGACCGCCTCACTGCAAAACTTCCTTGCCCACGGCCATGTCCAACTGGCTGGCGGCCGCGAGATACGCCCCCACAAGATTGCGGTACGCCAGCTCAACGGAACGGTAATCGCTCTGCGCCTGCAAAAAATCGAGCAGCGACGCGCCGCCGTGCTGGTACGCGAACGACACTGTATCGCGGACTCGGACTGCCTGGGCCAGATACTTCTCCTTGTAGGGCGTGAGCAGCGTGATGTTGCTCACCACCGTCGCGTACGCCGAATCGACATCGCTGAATACCTGCGCCTCGGCCGCCCTGCGCAGACGTTCGGTGCGGGTGATATCGATCTCGGTGCGCAGCTTCTCGCCCTGGTTGCGGTCGAAGATCCGCAGCGGGATATTCACGCTCAGGCCAATATAGACAGGAATCGGAGGATTCTGTGCGACTAAGTCGGCGCCGAACGTTGGATCGGTGGATCCGTTGGCTACGGCAAGGGTATGGTCCGTCTTCGCCTTCCGGACAGTCTGAACGGCGGCTTTCAAATCTGGCCGGGACTCCAGCGCGATCTGGCGGTATTCGTCCAGTGTCTGCACGCGATCGGGAAAATCGAAGGCGCCGGTCACATCGAACTGATCGAGGGGCGTCTTCGCGTCCAGCAACATCAGCAACTGGATCTTCGCCGTGCGCAGATTTACCAGCGCCGTCTGCAGGTCGGACTCGTACTGAACGCGCTGCAGTTCCAGCCGGTCCAGATCCACCTGGGCGATGTCACCCGCCTTGAAGCGCTCGCGGCTCACGCTGAGAAACTTGTCGTAATACTCGAGGTTCTCGCGCGCTAACTGGAGCACCGCCTTCTGCTGCAGAACCTGCACGAACTGATTGCGCAGGTTGAAGAGCAGATTGCGCTCCAGATCGCCCTGCTGCGATACGGCGATCTCGGTGCCCTGCTTCGCGCTCTCCAGACGCAGCTCTCGCTTATGCCGGCGCTCGTGGAGATAGCTGCTGGCGAAGGCGGGCAGAGCGTATTCGAACGGGTTGTAGACGTCCCCGTTGCCGTTAACGCGCGGCACCGTCGAAAACGGAGTGAGCTGATCGACCGACGCTGTGAAATCGGGGTTGGGACGCAGATACGCCGTGATCTCCTCCGCCTTCGATTCGTCGATGTTGAGCTGTCCAGCCAGCAATGTAGGATTCGCCGCTTCGAATTTTTCTTTCACCTGGTCCCACGTCAGCGATTGTTGTTGCGCGAACAGTGCGGGCGTCAGAGAACAAACCAGCGCTAAGGCGAGCAGCCGGGCGGACCCCGTGCGCCGCCTTCGTTGAACACGCAAACGGAGACGCTCCAAATCGAAATGTAGCAGCGGACGCGCGGTGGCTTCCAGATATCTTTCGGTCATCTCACTTTATCTTTCGGTTATCGAGGCGAAGAGCGGTTTGTAACGTATGGTCCGTTCGGCGGCGGGCCGTTAGAATGGAGGCAGCGCGAGTCATGTTGTCCTTCCTCCTTCGCGGCAGCCGCCGCGCGGTCCTGATGCGGGCCGCGGCCATGGTTGCGCTGATCGCATTCGCCGACTGGCGCATCCAGGGACCGTTTCCTCTCGGTTTTCTTTATCTCTTTCCTATGTTACTGGCGGGCAGCGCCCTGAGCCGCTGGCAGATCGGGATAGTCGCAGCCCTTTGTACGTTTCTGACCGAGGCCTTCGATGAGACATTCCAGTGGTTTCCGCAATCCGGCGTGCCGCGCGACATTCTTATATTCTCGGCGTTCCTGGGTACGGGCCTGTTCGCCTGTGAAGTGGTTCGCAGCCGCAGGAGAGAGCAGCTCCACCTGGCTCAGATAGAGGACGAGAGCGAGGCCCGCAGAGTTGCGGAGGAGCAACTCAAGGTGCTGGTGGAGAGCAGTCCCGCGGCCATCTTCACCACTGATTCGGACGGCTGCGTGCTTCTGGCGAACAACGCGGCGCATCGCATGCTGGGTCTGGCCGTGGATGCCCTGCCGGGCCGATCCATTCGCAATTACATTCCGTCGCTTGTGAACGTGGCGGCGCTGGGGCAGAACCGGCCCGCCTTCCGCACCGTGATGCAGTGCCGAGGACGGCGCGAAGACGGCGAAGTGTTCCTGGCGGACATCTGGTTCTCCACTTACAACACCAGCGCAGGTCCGCGGCTGGCCGCGATGGTTTTCGACACCTCCGAAGAGCTGCGGACGCGCGAAGAGCTCAACCTGCATCAGTTGCTGTCCAGTTCGCGGATTCTGGTGGGCGCGGTCTCGCATGAAATTCGAAACGTGTGCGGCGCCATTGCCGTGGTGCACCAGAATTTATCGCGCGCGCGCGGCATGGCGGGGAATAAGGATTTCGAAGCGCTGGGAACTCTGATTGTGGCGCTGGAAAAGATTGCAGCCATGGAGCTGAGGCAGACAGCGAATCACGCCGCGCGAGTGGACCTGGCAGCGCTGGTGGAGGAGCTGCGCATTGTTGTCGAGCCTTCGCTGCGCGAAAGCGGAATCGACGTCCTCTGGGAGATCGACGGCGGACTGCCCGCGGTCTGGGCCGACCGGCAGAGCCTGATGCAGGTGTTCCTGAACCTCATCCGGAACAGCGAGCGTGCCATGCAGGACCGGGGCCGCCGGGAAATGTCCGTCGGGGCGCGGCGTGAAGGCCAGCGCGTGATGGTGCGGCTCCGCGACAGCGGCGGCGGGGTGAGCCACCCGGAGCGGCTGTTCCGGCCATTCCAGCAGGGCGCGGAGGCCACGGGACTCGGGCTCTTTCTGTCGCGCGCTTTCATGCGCTCGTTCCGGGGCGATCTTCGTTATGAACCCGGGCCGGACGGATCGACATTTGTCGTGGAGTTGTCTCCGATAAGCGAACTGGACGCGGATGATACGAATACTGCTGGTGGACGATCACAGCCTGTTCCGGGAGAGCCTCAGACGGTTGCTCCAGGCAGAGCCTGATTTCGGGATTGCGGGCGCGTGCGGCACGGCCGCGGAAGCGCTTGCCGTGATGGAGCAGGAGCCCGTGGACGTGGTGCTTCTCGATTACGATCTGGGCGACGAACAGGGGTCCGCGCTGCTCACCCAGGCGAAGCGTCGAGGCTTCGCGGGGCGTATCCTGATGGTGACTGCGGGAATGAACGGCCCGGAAACTCTGCGCGCGCTCGAGAACGGCTGCGCGGGCATTTTTTTGAAGCACAGCCCGCCGGCGCAACTGATCGAGGCGATTCACAAGGTGGCGGTGGGCGAGCCCTGGCTTGATTCGCGGGCCATGGGCGCCGTAGTGGCGGGCGCTACCGGCAGAGGCGACGAGCAGCGCAGCGAACAGCCCTTGACCGGGCGCGAGCGCGCCGTTCTGAACGGTTTGCTCGAAGGGCTCACGAACAAGGAGATCGGCGCATCGCTGCACATTTCCGAAAGCTCGGTGAAGGCGGCGCTGCAGCAGTTATTCGAAAAGACGGGTGTGCGCACGCGCAGCCAGTTGGTGCGCATTGCGCTGGAGCAGCACGCGCAGGACTGGCTGGGGTAGGGAAGTAAGGGAATTAAGGGAATTAAAGGAAGTAAAAAGAATCAAGGGAATGTGAAAGTGATCGCGTTCTTCAGCTTCCTCTAATTCCCTTTACTTCCTTTTCTTCTTTTTCTTCCTTTATTTCAGCGTCTTCAGATACTCCACCACGGCGCGGGCATCGCCCGGGTTGAGGTGGAAATCGGGCATGGGCGGGCCGGCTTTCATGCCGTCCGGGAGTTCCGCCGTTTCGAGGAATTTCACAAACCCCGCTTCGCCATAGTACGACCACAGCTTGCCCGCCGGCGTGATGTCCGGGGCCGTGTCGCGCCAGCCTGGTACCGGGGTGAGCGATTGAAACGTCAGCTTCGTGCCTTTCAGCCAGCGAGTCTTGTCGAGCTCTCCATTCTGGGTCATGGGGGTGTGGCAGTCTGCGCATCTCGCGATCTCGTCCGCGATGTATTTGCCGTGCGACACGGCGGAAGGTCCCGAAGCGGCAGCGAGCGAACAAACCAGGACTACGGAACCACAAACGAGCATTTTGTCCATTTCGTTACATCGTACAATTTTTCGGGAACCGCAGCCGGGCGCCCATCGTGATACGGTGCAGGAGTCCGGCACATGAGAATCGCTTATCTACTGGCCGCGGTGGCGCTGGCGCTGCCTGCCGCGCGCGCCGATCGCCTGTCCGATCTCGAAAACCGCGCCGATGAGGTGGCCATCGTCACTCTGGACGCGTCGACGCTGCAGGGTCTGCTGCAGGCGGTGCGCACGGACGATCCCGAGGAAGCAAGGATGTTGCGCGCGCTCGCGGGCGTGAAGGCGATCCGCGTTCGCTCGCTGGAGTTCCATGGCGGCGGCATGCCCGATCCTGAAGACATCCGGGCGGAGCGCGAGGCCGTAGTAACCGCCGGGTGGTCGCAGTTCCTGAGCTCGCGATCAAAGGACCCGGAAGAGTCTGTCGAAGGCTATGCCGGCCCGGAAGGTCTGGCCATTGTGGTGGCGGAACCGGGCGAGTTGACCACGGTTCACATCGAGGGCTTGCTGGCGCCTGGTTCACTCCCGCTGCTCGGCCATCATTTTGGTCTGCCCGGATTGCAGGTGGACCCGTCGGCTTACGCGTCTGGAGCGCTGCCCCCGCCGGGCTCAGCCGCTCGTCCGGCAAAGCTGGACTTCAAAAAGATCGTGCATGAGATAGAGGAGCAGGACGGAATCCACCGGCTTCACATCCCGTTGTTTGGCCTGGTCAAGCCGGTTGCGTATGTCGCCTCCGGGGGGCGAGCGCGCGCTCTCGACATGGCGATTTTCGAAGATGCGCCTCCGGCTTTCATCGACTCGGTGGCGCGCCGGGTGCCTGCGGGCTGGTCGCGCATGGTTGAGGTGCGCGAACACGACGAGCGCACGAACATCTTCGTGGGCGAGGTGAACAAGAGCATGGCGCTGCTGATCGCGACATGGGATGGCGACGGCGTGATGCTGACGGTGAAAGCCAGTTTGCAGGACCTTGCGAAAGATCCGCTCGCGTGGGCGCAGCATGATCAGCACGACGGCGATCACAGGAAGCGCGAAGAGTAAGGCGGACGGCGTGAGATAGTCGCGGCTCGGTAACATGCGGCAAACCTTGAGACGTCGTTACTGAGCCGCGACTGTGAAGGAGCGGTACACTACAGCACCACTCCCTGACGGTCGCGGCTCAGTTACTTCACGACGATGTTCAACAGCTTGTCAGGCACGTAGATGGTCTTCACCACCTGCCTGCCTTCAAGGTACGGCTGCACCTTCCCGTCGGCGCGCGCGGCACGTTCCACTTCCGCCTGAGCCGTCGCGAACGGCGCTGACAACCGCGATCGCACTTTGCCGTTCACCTGCACGACAATTTCGGCGAGCTCCTCGCGCGCCAGCTCGGGATCGTAGGAAGGCCAGGGCTGACGGAACACCGGCTCGCCGCCATGACCGAGCTCTTCCCACAGCTCCTGCGTGACGTAGGGCGCGAACGGGTGCAGAATGAGCACCAGCTTCTCCACCGATTCGCGCAGCACCGGTTCGGAGATTTCCTTCTCGCTGGCGTATAGCTCGTTCACCAGCTCCATAATGGCCGCGATGCAGGTATTGAAGTGCCAGCGCGTTTCGAAATCGTCGGTGATTTTGCGGATGGTCTGGTGCAGCTTGCGCAGTACGCGGGCATCGGCGGACCGCTCCCTTTGGTCGCGGCTCAGTTCCACGTTGCGCGTGACGAAGCGGTAGACGCGGCTGAGGAAGCGGACGGCGCCCTCGGCCCCGGCATCGGTCCAGTCCATTTCTTTCTCGGGCGGAGCGGCGAACAGTTCGAACAGCCGGCCGGTGTCGGCGCCGTACCGATTGATCATCTCGTCGGCGCTCACGACGTTGCCCTTCGATTTCGACATCTTCGAGCCTTCGCGGATCACCATGCCCTGGTTAAACATGCGCACCACGGGTTCGCTGTTGGGAACCAGTCCGAGATCGCGCATCATCTTCGTCCAGAAGCGCGAGTAGATGAGGTGCAGGATGGCATGCTCGATGCCGCCGATGTACTGGTCGATCTCGAACCAGTAGGCGATTTCGCTGCGATCGAACGGGGCGCGGTCGTTGTGCGGATCGCAATAGCGGTAGAAATACCAGGACGAATCGATGAAGGTGTCCATGGTATCGCTCTCGCGCTTTGCGGGACCACCGCACTTCGGGCACGTGACGTTCATGAACTCCGGAACGTCGAGCAGCGGCGAGCGGCCCTTGCCGGTGATATTGACGTTCAGCGGAAGCAGGACGGGGAGCTGATCGTCGGGTACGGGCACAACGCCGTCGCGCTCGCAATGGATCACCGGAATGGGCGTGCCCCAGTAGCGCTGCCGCGAGATGCCCCAGTCCTTGATGCGGTACGTGACGGCGGGATTGCCGAAGCCCTCGCGCCGCGCATAATCCGCCATGGCCGCGCGCGCGTGCTCGCTGGCGCTGCCCGACCACGGGCCGGAATTTTCGAGAACTCCGTAATCGGGGAAGGCCTCGGTCATGGAAGACACGTCGGCGAGTCCGCCATCCGCGGGGCGAATCACCGGACGGATGGGGATGCCGAACTCGCGGCAGAATTCGAAGTCGCGCTGATCGTGCGCGGGGACGGCCATGATTGCGCCGGTGCCGTAGCCCATCAGCACGAAGTTGCCGATCCAGATGGGCACGCGTTCCCGGCTGAACGGGTTGATGGCGTAATGGCCGGTGAACAGACCATCTTTCTTCAGCTCGCCGGGGTCCTTGCGCGCCGCCGCGTCGATCATGGCCTTCAGCTTCGGCCGCTGCGACTCATCGATCAGCTCGTCAACCAGCGGATGCTCCGGCGCGAGAATCAGGCACGTCGCGCCATAGATGGTGTCGATGCGCGTGGTGAAGACGCGGATGCTGCGGTCCGAATGCTCCAGCGTGAAATCGACCTCGGCGCCTTCCGAGCGGCCGATCCAGTTGCGCTGCATGGTGATGACGCGCTCGGGCCAGTGGCCTTCGAGCTGGTCGAGATCGCAGAGCAATTCTTCCGCGTAGTTGGTGATGCGCAGGAACCACTGCTCCAGCGCGCGCTGCTCCACCGGCGTATCTTCGTGGCGCCAGCAGCAACCGTCCACCACCTGCTCATTTGCGAGCACGGTGCCGCACTCGGGGCACCAGTTCACCAGCGCCTTTTTCCGGTAGGCGAGATCGCGCTCCAGCATGCGCAGGAAGAACCACTGGTTCCAGCGATAGTAATCGGGCTCGCAGGTGGTGACCTCGCGCGACCAATCGTAGGAGAAGGCCATGCGCCGGTGCTGGCGCTTCATGGCGGCGATGTTTTCCAGCGTCCATTCGCGCGGGCTGCGGTTGTTCTTTATGGCCGCGTTCTCGGCGGGCAGACCGAACGCGTCCCAGCCCATGGGATGCAGAACGTTGAACCCGCGCATCCATTTGTAACGCGCCAGCGCGTCGCCGATGGCGTAGTTGCGAATGTGGCCGATGTGCAGCACGCCGCTCGGGTACGGCAGCATCTCGAGGACGTAGTACTTCGGGCGCGCGGAGTCCTCGTCGGCTTTGTAGAGCGCCGGGTCCGCGTTCCAGCGCTCGTGCCATTTCAATTCGATCTGCTGGCTGTCGTACTGCTTCTCGGGCATAGGCTGTAGCGTGATGTGTGCGGATACACCGGCTACCCCTCAGATGTGGAATTCGGCTGTCCGGGGATTCGGCTCGGCGGCGAACAACCGCGGGCCGCACTGCCACGCTCTCTCTCAGAATACTGGATGCGGGGCTGCCTGCGCCCGATGCCGCGCGAAGACCACGCCGAAGAACGCGCCGAGAAGCGCTCCGTACACGACATGGCCCGCAAGGCTGGAAACCACGCTCATGATGGGGTGCGCGAAGTGGGCCTCATTGAAGCCGACGCCCATCATCACCATCACGCCCGTTCCCGCGAACGTCCAGACGATGACGCCCCATTCGGCGCCCCGCTGCCATGCGCTGCCCAGCAGGTTCGGAAACGCGTAAACGAACACGATTGGCGAGGCGATGCTTCCCATCAGGATAAAGATGGCGAGCCCGATCCACCAGTACGCGGTGAAGTGGAATGCCGCGTGGCCCGCCATGCGCGTGCCGATGGCATAGGCCATGTCGATGTTCGGCAGGCCAGCGAGTGGCGCAATGTACATGAGCGCGACGAGTATGAGGGTGGCGGCGACGCCGGCCTGAATGGCCCGCCGAAATTCCTGCGGTTGCGGTTTCATAAGAGCTCCTTGTTCAGACACTGATTACCGGGCACGGCGATTGCCGGATGATGCCGTAGGCGTTCGCACGCAGACGTCCGCCCAGGCCGGGGTCGGCGCTGCGTCCGATAATGGCGACGCTGGCCCCCCACTCACGCGCTTCCTCGGCCATGCAGGTGATGGGCGAACCTGAGGCGATCCTGATGGCTGCTTTCCTGATCCCCAGCCGTTCGCTGGCCTCACGCAGTTCGTTCTCGGCCATTCGCTCGAGTTCCGCCTGCCAGCCCGGATCGAGGCCGGTATCGACGGAAACATAGGGCGCCGGCACGGCGTGCAGCAATGCGAGCTCGGCCCGGAAGTCGCAGGCGAAGCGCGCCGCCCACTCCAGCACCCGCTCATAAGAGCCCTTCAGGTCCAGCGCGCAAAGGACACGCTGGAATTTCACGTGATCTTCGGCCGGCTCCTGTTCGAGGTGGGCGCCGGTGAGCACCGGGCACGCGGCGTCGTGCAGCACCCTGGAGGTGACGGACCCGATCAGCAGCCGTCGGAACACGCCGTACCCGTGCGTCGGCAGCGCGATCAGATCGGCCTTCCAGTCGTTGGCGAAATCGATAATCACGTCTGCCGGGAAGCCTTCGAGGACGGCGGTTTCAACGGGCGCGCTCCGCAGCAGCCGCTGGGCGAAATCCTTCAGCCTCGCCTCATGCTGCAGCTTCCAGTCCGGGTGGACCGGCACGAATGCCGGCAGATCCAGTCCGGCGCTCGGGACCCCGTAGCTGGGGGTCTCGATGACGTTCAGCAGGAGGACGTTCGATTGGTAGTGTTCGCCGAGAGCGCAGGCGTAATTTGCCATACGTTCGCACCGGCGGGAGAAGTCCACAGGCACCAGGATCTTCGAGAAGAGCATAGGCGCCTCCCGCCACGAGGGGTGGGCAATTCACGTACCGCGCGATTTACCCATTGTTTGCGCCGTTTTCCAGGTTTCAGGCGCCGGGTTGCGCCAAATGCCCCAGTTGTGGCTGGCTCAGGTGGCACGCTGCTCGATGTGTGTGGGGCTTCAGCCTGGGTGCCCTCTGATCACCTTATATCGCCTGCAGCTCCGGCGCGGACTGGCGGATCTGCCGGAGCTCGAGCTGGCTGTAGAGCTGCTCGGGCGTGATTCGCAGGCTGACGATGGCGTGCTCTACCACGGAGTCGCTCAGCTGCCGCTTACCCCACAGCAGGTTGCTCATGCGCGGCTGGCTGATCTCGAGGCGCGCTGCCATCTGTGAGACGGTGAGCGCCTGCGAGCCGATGCGGTGGCGGATCAGCGCGAGCACCGCTGGCGAAGCTGCGCCGGCGGCACGATGACAGGTTCGTCGGCCCCTCATCGAGAGGTGAGACGCTTCGGCGTTCGTTCTCAGCCGAGAAGGTTGCGCCACGCGAGATGCGCTAACGGATATCGGACACCATTTGTTCGATCTCCTGGACCGGCAGAAGGTGATCGGAGCTGCGAAGGACCGCCCACTCGCCCACTTGTTCAACCGGGTCTGGTCCAAACCGAGCCGCTCCCAGATTTTCAAGCTGACCGCGCACAGCGAGTACCGTATGAGACCTGCTGGTCTTGCCTTGGCCCAACCTGCAGTCGAATACGACGAAATCCCTTCCGGCCTTCTCGCCTGCGACAACCCTTTTCGCGGAACGTGCGTATCGCAGCGAAGACGCGCTCTGCCAGGAAAGGCTTTTCGGAACGGCTGGTCCGATGTAATTGAAACCGAGTCGCAGTGCGAACTGCTGCATCCGCTTCGTACGCGCCCACTCGTCCAGGAGCTCGCCGCCGAGCAAAAAGATGAATGCGGCGCCTGCAGCGTATCCGAAAGGCAGGTAGCCGGCCGCGACGACAAATACGACGAACGCGATGAGGAGACGCAAGTAACTTCGGAGGTGCACCGTGTGACGGTTCAGGCCTGTGGCAACCTCTGCAAACATGTCGCGCCTCCGTCGTTATTATGACGCGCATAATGGCTGGACTGAGCCGCGAGGTCGCAGGATGAGCTTCCATGCTGCCGCAGGCCGATCAAGTCGTGGGGGCGGTCCGGCGGCCGATTGCGCCAAATGCCCCTGTACGGTCGCCGTCCGCGTGGGGCTGTTTGTCAGCCTGCTGCGACCTGTCGGTCCGCGTGGCCCGCAGGGGGCCTGAGGTCACTATTCTCTAATAGATTGTGAGGACCCGAAGAGAATAGAAAAAGGCTCTGGTAGGATAATAGCGGGCACGCCCATGAAGACTTCACCTAGGCGGAAAGGGAGAGCGCCAGGCCGGTCCAACAAGGCGAGCGCCACGCGCAAGGTCGCGGTCGATTTCCAGGCCTCCATGCACGAACAGGTCGAAACCGCCGCCTCGGAGCTTCGGCTTAATCGAAGCGCCTTCATCCGGCAGGCCGTGGCCCACTACATCGATGAACTCCGCCGCCGAAAACTGGAAGAGGAACTAGCTGCCGGATATATCGCCAACGCTGCCTGCGCCAGTCGTGTGGCTGAAGAGATGATGTGCGCTGAGGCCGGCCTCGCGTAATAGCCAGGTAGACTCGCGGCGATGTTGTTCTCGTGAATTTCGAATCCGGCGATCGGCGACCATCGTGGCCGCGATCATCAATGAGGCGAACATCCGGCACGAGAAAGCGGAGGCAACAGGCAAACCGATGGAAGGAATCTCAAAACGGGTCGCGGCTGCTTCGGCAATCGTAGCCGCGTGGGTCGTCCTTATCTCGCCGTTGGAAGCACGGTATCGCTCATTGGGGAATCCTGTCGACATGCCGATCTCGCTTAGAACGGGCGACGTGAAAAGGACCGACTTCACGGCAAAGAACGGGCCCTATGACATCATCATTCGAGTTAAGAAGAATCTTCCGGTTGCGCAAATTGACTGCCTGCTGGGAATACACTACACCGAACCCGATTGCGGTAGACCGCCTGCGGTGGTGGTGAACTGGAAACTGTGGAGCGAAGGAAAGATAGTTGATTCTGGTCCCCCGACGGATTACCGGCATGGTGGTAGCTGGAGCTCAGGATATGTCGGGTTATTCCTGGGCGGATTCATAGGAAAGAAGGGAAAGGCGTATAACCTGGAGATAACTGTTGTTGGCGACGGCTCTGCACTCGATGTGACGGACCCTCACCTTGTCGTGCAATTCAGCGACTACGATTAGGGGAGCGCGAATGCTCCTGCCTCGGATGCCGTTCCTGCGGCAACCCAGTGCGAGGTGACCGTCTGCTGCTTGACACCCCTCTCAGAATGTGTGATTATTCATAGTAGTGAATAAACATTCACTACTCTGACAGGAGGAGTCGATGGCAGCAGCAAGGGCAAACACACTTCGGGTCGCGCCAAAGTACGTCGCGCCACGCAGGATGGTGGCTGCCGATCTCCGCTCCGACCTCGACCTTACCGCCGAAGAACTCTCCGACCTGCTCACGCTTGCCGCCGCCGTCAAGAACAGCCCCGGCCATTACGCGCATGCGCTCGATGGGATGTATCTCAGCCTGCTGTTCGAGAAGCCGTCGCTGCGGACGCGCATGACCTTCGAGCTCGCCGATGAAGCAGCTCGGCGGCGATGCCGTCCTGAGCACAGGCCCGATCGGCGACCGCGAGCCGCTGCCCGACGTCGCCCGCAATCTCGACCGCTGGACCCACGGCATCGTCGCCCGAACGTTCTCGCAGCAGACCATCGACGACCTGGCGCACTGGTCGAGCGTGCCGGTCATCAACGCGCTCAGCGATCTTTATCATCCCTGCCAGGCGCTCGCGGATTTCCTCACGCTGAGGGAGCAGTTCGGCACTCTCGTCGGCCGCAAGCTGGCGTTCGTCGGCGACGGCAACAACGTGTCGCACTCGCTCATGCTGGGCGCCGCGCGGCTGGGAATGAACTTCGCCATTGCCACGCCGGCCGGTTACGAACCGCAGCAGAGCGTGGTGGAACAGGCCATGCAGTTCGCCGAGGAATCAGGCAGCGAAATTTCCGTCACTCACAACCCGTCGGAAGCGGTGGCCGGCGCGCAGGCCGTGTACACGGATGTCTGGGCCAGCATGGGTCAGGAAGCCGAGGCCACCGAGCGGCGGAAGCTCTTCCTGCCGTGGCAGGTCAACGACAGTCTCATGGCGAAGGCCCGGGGCGAAGCCGTGTTCATGCACTGCCTGCCGGCGCACCGCGGCGAAGAGGTTGCCGATACGGTGATCGAATCGTCGCGCTCGGTGGTGTTCGATCAGGCCGAGAACCGGCTGCATGCGCAGAAGGCGCTGCTGCTGATGCTGCTGGCGTAACCGCTCCCTCGCGGTCGCGGCTCAGTTCCATACAATCAAGGTTTATGCAAAAGCCGAAGAAAGTGGCGCTCGCCTATTCGGGCGGCCTCGATACATCCATCATCATTCCCTGGCTCAAGGAGCATTACGGCTGCGAGGTGGTCGCGGTCTGCGGCGACATCGGGCAGGGCGGCGATGAGCTGAGCGGTCTCGAAGAGAAGGCGCGCAAGACCGGCGCGAGCGAAGTCCACGTCGCCGATATGCGCGAGGAGTTCGTGAAGGACTACCTGTGGAAGCTGGTCCGTTCGGGCGGCATCTACGAGCACAAATATCTGTTGGGTACGTCCATTGCGCGTCCGCTGCTGGCCAAGAAGCAGGTGGAGGTGGCGCTGGCCACCGGATGCGATGGGCTGGCCCACGGCTGCACCGGCAAGGGCAACGATCAGGTCCGCTTCGAGCTGACCTACAAGGCGCTGGCGCCGCAGCTCACCGTCATTGCGCCGTGGCGCGAGTGGGACATCGTCTCGCGCGAGGACGCCATCGAGTACGCGCACCGGCACAACGTGCCGATCGCGCAGAGCACCACGAAGATCTACAGCCGCGATCGCAACATCTGGCACATCTCGCACGAGGGCGGCGCGCTGGAAGATCCGGCCAACGCCGCTCCGGACGAGATCTGGATGCTCACCCGCAGTCCTAAGGACGCGCCGAACGAGCCGGGCGAGGTGACCATCGGCTTCGAGCAGGGCGCGCCGGTTTCGGTGAACGGGAAGCGCGCGGCATCAGCAACCGCGCTGCTCGAAGAGCTGAACCGGATCGGCGGCGAGCACGGCGTCGGACGCATCGACCTGGTGGAGAACCGCTTCGTGGGAATGAAATCGCGCGGCTGCTATGAAACGCCGGGGGGCACGCTCATCATGGCGGCGCATCGGGAACTGGAAGCGCTCACGCTCGACAAGAGCACGCTGCACTACAAGCAGAAGCTGGCGCTCGATTACGCCGAGCTGGTGTACAACGGCCTGTGGTTCACGCCGCTGCGCGAGGCGCTCGATGCATTCTTCGACGTGGTGAACCAGAACACCACTGGCGAGGTGACGCTGCGGCTGTTCAAGGGCAACATTGAGCCGATGAGCCGCAAATCGCCGAACTCGCTCTACTCGCTGAAGGTGGCCAGCTTCACTATGGGCGATGAGTACGATCAGGCGGACGCGAAGGGCTTCATCAATCTGGTAGGGCTGCCGATCAAGATGCGGACGCTCGCGGCGCAGGCCGGGAAGAAATGAACCTGATTCGAGTGGGGCAGGCGCCTCGCCTACGGCGGTCGCCCCGGCCGCCTGGTCCGGCGGAACAGGCATTCAGAACTTACCGAGCAGGCCGACGAGGCGTCGGCCGCAGGCGAGGCGCCCGCCCCACAAACGCTACCTTTATTTGTGCGACCCGGCCCGGGTCGCGGGTGCTGAAGCGTGCGGCACGGGGCTGCTTATGAAACTCTGGGGCGGCCGCTTCGAGACCGGACCTTCCGAGGTCTTCGAGCACTTCTCCGGCTCGCTCGACTTCGACCGGCGTCTGCTGGATGCCGATGTGCGCGGGTCGCAGGCGTTTGCGCGCGCGCTGGAGCGGGTGGGCATTCTTACCGCCGCCGAGCGCGAGCAGCTGGTCGCGGCGTTCGATCAAATCCGCGAGGCCGCGAAGCAACCGGCCTTCTTCGAAGGCGCCACCGACGAAGATATCCACACGCTGGTAATTCGCAAGTTGAAGGAGCGTGTGGGCGACGTCGCCGACAAGATCCACACGGGCCGCAGCCGCAACGAGCAGGTATCGCTCGACACGCGCTTGTGGCTGCGCGAGGAGATCGATTCGGCGCGCGCGCGGCTGCACGCGGTGATGCGCGCGCTTATCGCGCTGGCCCGGAAGTACCCGGACGCGGTGATTCCCGGCTACACGCACCTGCGTCGCGCGCAGGCCGTGCTGTGGCCCCATTATCTGCTCGCCTATTTCGAGATGCTCGCGCGTGATGACGAGCGCCTGGCTGACGCGCGGCGGCGCACGAATCTGTTGCCGCTCGGCTCGGGCGCGCTGGCTGGCAGCGGCTTCCCTTTCGACCGCGCCGCCATCGCCGCCGACCTCGGTTTCGACGGCATCACTCGCAACAGCATGGACGTTTCCGCCGACCGTGATTTCGTGCTCGACTTCCTCTACGCCGCGTCCACCGTCATGTTGCACCTCAGCCGCCTCGCCGAGGACTGGATCCTCTATTCGAGCGAGGAGTTCGGCTGGCTGGAGCTGAGCGATGGAGTGACCAGCGGGTCGAGCCTGATGCCGCAGAAGAAGAATCCCGATTCCCTCGAGCTGCTGCGCGGCAAGAGCGGCCGCGTGTTCGGCTCGCTTACATCGCTGTACGTCATGGCGAAGGGCCTGCCGATGACTTACAATCGCGACCTGCAGGAGGACAAAGAGCCGCTGTTCGAGGCGGCCGATCAGTTGGCCATGTCGCTGGACATGATTCGCGTCGTCATCGAAACGGCGGAGCTGAAGCCGGAAAGGCCGGCGCAGGCGGCGGAAGAGAGCTGGGTGGTGGCTACCGATCTGGCCGAGGCGCTCGCGCGGGCCGGGACGCCGTTCCACCGGGCGCATCGGATCGCGGGTAAACTGGTGCTCGAAAGCGTGAAGACCGGCCGCAGTCCGGCGGACTGGACGGCGGAAGAGCTGGTGAAGTTCTCTCCGGAGTTTCGGCCCGAAATGGCCGAGCTGCTCAAGCCGCGCGCGGGGATGGCGTCGCGCGAGCTGCCCGGCGGTACAGGGCCGGAAACGGTGCGCCGCGCGCTGGATGAAGCGGAAGCGCGCCTGTCACGCGGGCAATTGTAGAGCAGGCGTTTTCGCCTGCATGCGGAAATGAACAAGGCATATCGGCAGGGTCAGATCCTCAAGCTGATTCGCGCCAAATCTGTCCGTACCCAGGAGGATCTCGCCCGCGAGCTGCGCGACGGCCTCGGCGTGCCGGCCACGCAGGTGACGCTCTCGCGCGATATCCGCGAGCTTGGACTCGTGAAGACGCCGGAGGGATACCGTCAGGTTGCCGTGCAGGCCGCGCCGGAGCTGGCCGATGTTGCCGCCGAGATTCTTCAGGACGTGCGGCAGGCGCAGAACCTCGTGGTCCTGAAGACCGCGCCGGGCAACGCCAACGCATTGGCCGTGGCCATCGATGCGGAGAGCATGCCGGAGGTGGTGGGCACCATCGCCGGCGACGACACTATTCTGCTGATTGCGCCGGATAACGATGCGGCCGCCGCTTTGCGCGAGCGGTTCCTCGCGTGGGCCACCGCGGAGTAAATTGACGTTATGCTCTTCCATGTGCTCTTCACCCTTCTGGTCCTGGTTGTCTTCATCGCTGCAACCGTATTCTGGATAAAGATGCTCATCGAATGCGTGATGAAAGAGCCGGATACCGGGAATACGAAGCTCGTCTGGGTCATCATCATCGTTTTCACGCACATTATTGGGGCGCTGATCTACTATGTGGTGAGAAGGCCGCAGCGCTACGCTGAAGTTGGGCGATAACAAGGAGAGAAATGCCAACCGAACCGTGGCTCAGTGGCTCACTGGAAGGCGTGCACGTCATGGTTGCGCCGACGCTCTTTTCATATCAGCAGGCGCGTGAAGATCTGGCGCACTGGACCGAAGGCCTGAGCGATGAACAGATCTGGGCGACGCCGCACGGCCTGGCGCCGCTCGGCTTTCAGCTTCGGCACATCGCGGGCAGCGTGGAGCGGCTCACCACGTATCTGATCGGCGAGCAGCTCACGCCCGATCAGGTAGCAGCGATGAAGAAGGAGCAGGAACCCGGCGAGGGCAGGGAAGCGCTGCTGCGTCGTGTGGACGAGGCGCTGCAGAAATCCGAAGACGCCATCCGCGCGCTCGATCCGGCGCTGCTGGAAGAGCCGCGCGTGGTTGGCCGTAAGATGCTGCCGACAACTGTGGCCGGTCTGCTGGTGCACCTCGCCGAACACACGCAGCGGCACGTGGGCGAGGCGATCATCACCGCGAAGCTCGTCCGCCAGTAGCGGCGCACGACCCCGGGGCATGCAGGCTGAAAGCTCTACTGTTCTCGGCCGGAAGTAGAGCAGGCTTTCAGCCCAATGCCGTATAGTTTTCCCGCTTTCGAACACCTGGCCGATGTGGGGCGGGCACCCTCGCCCGCGGTCGGCGCCCCCGCCGGCCTGCTCCCATACGCGACAACTCTACTCTCCGCGGCCAGCGGGGCCGGGGGCCCCGCGCAGGCCGGGGGCCTGCCCCACAAAAGGGACTTCGACTCAGCTCGCCGTCGAAAACTATATGGCATTAGGCTTTCAGCCTGCGCTTCTCTTCCTTGCCGGTTTCTGAGCGGCGCTGGTGGCCGGTTTCTTCAGCGCGGCGAGGCTCTTCTGCAGCGCATCCATGATGTCCACCACTTTCTCGGCGCCCTTCGGCTGCTCCGCTGCCGCGGCTGTCTGCCGGCCTGCGATGCGCGACTGAATCAACTGCTCCAGCCGCTCCTTGTAGGTATCGCGGAACTTCTCCGGCTCGAACTTCGCCGTCTGCGCCTCCACCAGAAGCTTCGCCATCTCCAGTTCTTTCGGCTTCACCACGCCGGTGTCCGCCGGGAATTCCTCGTCCGCATGGACCTCGCTCGGGTAGAACATCGTATGCGCGATCAGGCCGCGCTTGCCCGGCCGGACTACCACGATGTGTTCCCGCCGATGCATGGCCAACTCCGCCAGGCCGACGTAACCGGTCTCGCGCAGGGTCTCGAAGAACAGTGCGTAGGGCCGCTCGCCGCCGCTGTCCGGCGCCACATAGTACGAGCTCTCGTAATAAACCGGGTCGATTTCATCGAGATGCACGAACTCGACAATCTGCATGTCGCGCCTGGTTTCCGGGGTGATGGCGCGGAGGTCCTCTTTGGTCACCACCACGTAGCGGCCCGGATCGTACTCATAGCCGCGCACCAGATCGCTCCTCGGGACGGGCTGCGGAGGCGCTTCGTCCCGATCTCCGGCGTCGGGAACATACGCGGCCTGGCGAATGCGCGACAGCACGGGCGGCGGCGGCTCAGCAGGCGAGGCCTGTCTGCTCCTGGGCGGAGCCGGGGCCTCCTGTTCCTGGGGCTGCCGATAGAGCTGCCGAAATTTCACTTTGTCCGCCCGAGCCGCCCGGTACAGCTTCACCGGGATGGTCACGAGCCCGAACGCGAGATGCCCTTTCCAGACGCTGACCGGCATGTTTCTGATGATACGACCATAGGAAGGTGAAAGTGTTTCAGGGATTCACAGGCTCATCAGAGTGCGGAACCGCTGCGCCTGGCGCCGCGACATCTCCACATCGGGGGCGCCGCGAAGGCTCACCTGCAGGCCGCCGCTCACCGACGGCTCGATCTTCTCGATGAAGCGCGTGTTCAGGATGTGCTTCCGGCTGGCGCGGAAGAACACGTCCGCATCGAGCCGCTGCTCCAGGTAGTTCAGCGATCGCAGTATCAGCGGGCGCTCGCCGCCGAAGTGCAGCCGCGTATAGTTGCCCTCCGATTCCAGCAGCACGACATCGCTGACGGCGACAAACCAGCACCGCTCGCCGTCCTTCACGAAGATGCGCCGCGGTCCTGCGTCGCCTCGGCCGGCCGGCGGCCGGACTTTCGCCAGCGCCGCCCGAAGCCTCTCGCGGCCAACCGGCTTCAGCAGATAATCGAGAGCGTTCACTTCGAACGCTTTCAGCGCGTACTCGTCGTACGCGGTGGTAAAGATCACGGGTGGCGCGTGGTCCAGGTCGGCCAGCAGGTCGAACCCGCTGCGGCCGGGCATCTGGATATCGAGGAACACCAGATCCGGATCGCCCGCGCGAATTTTCGCCAGGGCATCGGCTGCGCCGCTCGCCTCGTCGATCGACTCGATTTCCGGGAAGCCGCCCAGCATCCTCCGCAGTTCGTTGCGCGCAAGGCGCTCGTCATCGACGATGAGCACGTGCATGGCGGGTTACCTCATGAACGGAAGAGAGACTTCCGCGAGCACCAGCCCGTGACCGTTCTCTCCCACTCTGAACGTTGCGCGGTCGCCATGCAGCAGCCGTAGACGCTCGCGCGCATTCGGCAGGCCCACGCCGTCATGACCGGGCCGCGGCGCCCAACCGCCGCTGTTCAGCACGCGAATGCGCAACGAGCCGTCATCAACGCTGGCGGATACCTGAATGCTGCCGCCCTCCGGCAACGTGGCGATGCCGTGCCTCACCCCGTTCTCCACCAGCGTCTGCACCAGCATGGGAGGAATGCGGGCATCCAGCGACTCGGGTGCGATTTCCAGTTCGACACGGAGCCGCTCCTCGAAGCGGATTGCTTCCAGATCGAGGTAGGTGCGCACCGCTTCCATCTCCGACGCGAGCGTCACGGTTTCCTGCTTGCCAGCCTGCAACGAATATCGGAGAATTCCGGCCAGCTCGTCGATCATGTCGCGGGCGCGCGCCGGGTCTTCCGTAATCAGAGCGCGAATGCTGTTCAGGCAGTTGAACATGAAATGCGGATTGAGCTGCTGGAGCAATGCGCGATGCTCGGCGTCGCGCGCCAGCACGGCGAGGTGCAGCTTTTCGATCTCCGCGTTACGCAGCCGCTCCACGAAGTGAACTCCACAGTAGATCACCGCCCACAGGAACAGACAGATGCTCCAGACGAACACCGCAATCGGAAGCCAGGCGAGATTATTTGCGCGCAACGTTCCCATGCGGAACACGAACACCGAGGCCAGAGCAGAGACGACGGTTACGGCAATTCCGCCGGCGATGCTCGCGGCGAAGATGCGCACCGTCAGCGCGCCGACGCCGCGGTCGAGCCAGCGGCGCCTGCGGATGATGCCGCGCAGCAGATGCGAACATAAGCCTGCGAGCGCGTCTTCAAAAACGCAAATGCCCACCATCCGCCACGTGAGCGGCGTCTGCGCGCTGAAGAAGAGAATGCTGATGACGGCGTGCGCTCCCCAGCCGCCGAACTGGAGGAGCGCATAGAGCCGTCGCCGCGAGAGCTTCATTTGTGTGCTTCGAGGAAGCTGTCGGTTTGCTGTAGGAACCATTCCGGGTCGTCCAGCATGACGAAGTGCCGCGCCTTTTCCGCCATCACGAACCGAAAGTCCTTCACGCCGGCGTACTGCGCGTGGAAGTTCTTCTCCACCGCGTCACGCGTGGTGTAATCCTTCAGCCCGATCCACGTGCCTATCACCAGCACCGGCGAGGTGACGCGAGCCGTGTCGGTCCGCAGATCGTGCACAAAGAGATCATACATCGCGTTTCCAACCGCGACGGGATCTGATTGCAGCCCCCAGCCGAGGACCATCTGATAATTCGCGTCGCTTGTGACCATGGATCTGATGGCCATCTCGCTGCTCTTCCGGCGGTCCTGTTCACTGCCGGTAGTCATCGCTTTGCGCATCATTTCCGCTTGCGGCCGGACGTTCTCCGCCGTCGCTCCCTGCTGAAAAACAGCCGGCAGGAATGGCAGCGAATCGACGATGATCACCGGGCCGGTGAGGTCGGGGTATGTCTCGGCCAGCCAGAGCGCGAGAAATCCACCGAGGCTGTGGCCTACGATTACCGGCTTATCGAGGTGACTGTCGCGAATATAGCGGGCGAGGTCGTCGCGCACGGTTTCGAGGAACGGCGCTTCGATGCGCGGCTCTCCGGCGAACCCGGCCAGTGTGAGCACATGGCATTCGTAGTGACCGGCGTAATGCGCCACCACGCCGTTGTACGTTTCTCCCGAAGACGCAAGGCCTGGGATGAGGATCATGGGCCGGCCGGAGCCGGTCACCGAAACATGGAACGACGGACGCGCGGGCTCGTTGGACGTGGCCGCGATCAAAGGATGTGCCCAGGCCAGCAGAGCCAAAATGGCCGCCGGCGCGAAGGAACTGCGAAGTTGCATTCTACCCTCCTGCGGCAACTCTAAGGCTGGAATGGCGGCGGCGCCGGTGAATTGTGACGAGCGGCGATTACGGCGGGCGGGCGGCGGTCTTCTCTTGACAATTGACTCGGATTCCGATATAACGGTGTCCGAGTATGGCCGAAGATCTGAGCCCCTTCCTGCCCCTCTCGCCGGCCGCGCTGCACATCCTTTTGTCCCTCGCCTCGGAAGACCGGCACGGCTACGGCATCATGCAGGAAGTCACGCGCCAGTCGGAGGGCCAGTACAAGCTCGGCCCCGGCACGCTCTACGACAACCTGGAAAAGCTGATGAAGCAGGGCATGGTGGAAGAGGCGCCGCAACGCTCGCCGAATGACGATCCGCGGCGGCGATACTACCGGCTCACCTCGTTCGGACGGCGCGTGCTGTCCACCGAAATCGCTCGACTCGAAGGCGTCGTGCGGGAAGCAAAGCGCCACCTGCGCCCAAGGACCGCTACATGATGCGCACAATCTACTGCTGTCTGTTGCTCCTGCATCCGCCCGCGTTCCGGCGGCAGTTTGCAGGCGAGATGTTGTGGATTTTCGACGAGTCCGCGGGAACGGCGGGCGCCGCCCCGCTCATGGCCGATGGCCTCGCCTCGCTCGCGCGCCAGTGGCTGGTGCGGTACGGCACCTGGAAGGTGGCCGCCGCAGCGCTCGGCGGACTGCTGTACATGCTGCTGGGCACGTACTGCATCACCTCATCCTGGTGGAGCTGAGCGGCCATGCTCGAGCTGCGCGGCGTCACTAAACGCTACTCCGGCATTCCCGTTGTCAATGGCGTGAGCTTCACCGCGGCGCGCGGTGAGGTTACCGGATACCTGGGTCCGAATGGCTCGGGCAAGTCCACGACCTTCAAAACGATTGCGGCGCTCACCGAGCCGAGCGACGGCGAGATCCTGTTCGACGGCGAGCCGATTGACCGCAGCCGCGTGGCGTACAAGCAGCGGCTGGGCTACGTCCCCGAAGATGCGCAGCTTTATCCGCACCTCACCGGCGCTGAGTACCTGGAGATGGTGGGCCAGTTGCGCGGCCTGCCCGAGGGCCGCATCGCCGAAAAGTGCGACGGCTTCCTGCGCCTGCTCTCGCTTTATGACGACCGCTACGTGCCCATATCGTCGTACTCGAAAGGCATGAAGCAGAAGGTGCTGCTGGCCGCCGCTCTGCTGCACAATCCCGATCTGCTGCTGCTGGATGAGCCATTCTCCGGGCTCGATATCAACTCGGCGCTGGTGCTGCGCGATTTGATTCGCGAACTGGCCGGGCATGGCAAGGTCGTACTGTTCAGCTCGCACGAGCTGGAGATAGTGGAGAAGGTTTCGGCGCGCGTGGTGATTCTGCACAAAGGCCGCGTGGTGGCCAACGACTCCATCGAGCGGCTCCGGTCGCTTATGTCGGTAGATACGCTGGAAGACATTTTTTCCGAGCTGGCGGTGGAGCAGGACACGGCCGCCATCACTCGCGAAATGGTGGAGTTGATCGAGAGCTGAATGCCCGACGAGCGCAGGCAGTTTCGCGTGCTTTACCGCAAGTTCCTGGGCGGCCTGATTGATGCCGATCTCCTGGCGGCCGGTGGAAACGCCGGTAATCTGCTGGCCCAGTTCGCGGCGCTCCTCGCGGCGTTCAGTTTCGTGCTGGCCATTTATAGCGTGCCGCAGTATGGCCTCTCGAGGCTGCCCCGCCATGTGCTGCTGGTTGCCGCGTGGGGCGATCAGGAGTTTTTCATAGCCACCACCATGGCCATCAGCGGCATGTTTGCCGTGCTGTCGTGGAATGCAATCTTTCCGGACCGCCGGGACGCGCTGGTGCTTGGTCCCCTGGCTCTGCGGGAGCGCACCATCCTGTGGGCGAAAGCCGCGGCGATGGCCACCGCGCTGGGCATTATCGTCGTTTGCGTGAACGTGTTCACGGGCCTGAGCTACCCGCTGCTGGTGATCCCGCCCGGCGCCGGCATGTTCGGCTGGCTACGCGGGCTCGCGGCGTACTGGCTCACCATGGCGATGGCTGGGTTGTTCCCGTTCTGCGCCCTTCTGGCGGTGCAGGGCGTAGCGGCGCACCTGCTTCCTCGGCGAGTATTTCTGCGCGTGTCGGCGTTACTTCAGATGGCGGCATTCTTCGTGATCCTCGGCGTATACTTCCTGACGCCCCCGCTGGCAACGGTGGCCGGCCTCACTGCTCCAGGGAATCAACGGCTGCTCTCATTGCTGCCATCATTCTGGTTCCTCGGTCTTTTTCAGGAACTCAACGGACCGGTGAATCCCGTGTTCCACGCGCTCGCGGTTCGTGCGGCCATCTTGTCCGGTATCGTATTTGTGCTCGCCGGCGTGACGTACGCGCTCGGCTGGCGGCGGCACATGCGGCGCATTGTTGAGGAGCCCGATATCGTTCCGGCCGGCCGATCGCGCATCTTCAGCAGGCTCGTCCGTTTGGCGATTCCGAATGCGTTTCAACGCGCCATGGTCCTGTTCACCGGACGAACGATCGCGCGCAGCCGGCAGCACCGGCTGTTGCTGGCCGCGTGGGCCGGCATCGCGTTCGCTGTTTCTCTGGCCTACGTGAAGAACCTCGTGTCGGGCGGCATGGACGTGCAGTGGCATGCCGTAAGCGTTCAACTGCTGGTGGGAAGCGTGGTGCTGATGCTGTTCATGGTGATGGGTATGCGCGCGGTGTTCGCGCTGCCTGTCGCGCTGGCTTCGAACTGGATCTTCCGCAGCACCGCGATCCGCCGGCCGGCCGTATACTTTGCCTCGGCGCGACTGGCGTTGTACGTGTTCGCAGCCGTTCCGGTGTGGATCGCCTCGGCAATTCTGTATTTCACCCTGTGGCCTGGCCGTCCTGCCGGCGAGCATCTGCTGCTGCTGGGCGCAGGCGGCGTGCTGCTGGTGGAATCGGCCATGTTCAGGTTCCGGAAGATCCCGTTTGCCTGTTCGTACCTGCCCGGACGTTCGAACATGCGCGTGAAGCTGGGCGGCTACGCGATTCTCTTCCTCGCGCTGACCGACCTGGGCGTGCGGATTGAAGCCTGGTCGCTCGAGAAGTTTGCGCGCTTTGCGGTCCTGTTCGGCATGGTGCTGGTGACCGCGCTGTGGTCGCGCCGCCGGACCGCTGACTTTGCCCGGGGCCCGTCAAGCGGCATTCAGTTCGAGGAAGTGCCACAGGCAAAGACCATGGTCCTCGAGCTTTCGCGCGACAACCCGTGGGTGGAGAGCGACGCGTATGCCGGTCCCACCGACATGAAACCAGGCCTGTGGCAGCGCGTGAGGCCATTCGTGCTGGACGTGTTCCTGCTCCTGCTGTGCGGGTTCGTCTACGAGCATGCCGGCCAGTGGAACGACCACCGCCGGTTTCCGCGGCAGGGCCGCTCTGTCGATATCGGAGGAAGATCGCTCAACATCTGCTGTGCCGGGGAAGGTCAGCCCGCCGTGATCTTCGAGAGCGACTTCGCAGCCGCGGCCGTTAGCTGGACCGCGATCCAGCGCCGGGTAGCGACGTTCACGCGCGCATGCTGGTACGATCGCGCCGGCTATGGCTGGAGCGATCCCGGTCCCTTTCCGAACCACAGTGATACCGCGGCCCGCGACCTGCACCGGCTGTTGAACTCCGCGGGCATTGCAGCGCCGTATATTCTGGTCGGGCACCGCTTCGGCGCGTTCCATGTGCGCGTCTTTCGCGGGTTCTGGCCCTCCGAAGTGGCCGGTCTGGTGCTGGTGGACCCCCTGAACGAGGACACCACGGTTTCTGTCCACAACCACAACGAATCGCTGAGGCCGGCCGTGATTCTGCTCGCCCGGACCCTCGGCTTTTTCGGTTGGTGGCGCCTGCTCGAGGACAATCCCGGGCCGCCGCAGGGAGGTCTGACATCGCGGGAATGGGAGACTGCATCCGCCCTGCTCCGGCAGAACAAAACGGTAGCCGCCCGTATCGGGGAGCCGCCCATGTGGGTGAGCGGCGAGCTGGCTCGCGCAGCCGGCGGGTTCGGCGACATTCCCGTCGTTGTGCTGTCCTCCGGGCTGCCCTCGCCCGCGTGGTACACGGAAACGCATGAACGGAAGCTGCAGCTGCATGCGCAACTGGCGCGCCGGTCGCGTCGCGGGACCCACGCCACTGCGGAGAACAGCCGGTACATGCTTCCGTTGGAAGATCCGGACGCGGTGGTGCGCGCAATTCACGATGTCGTAGTCGAGGTGCGAAACGGCCGCCCGAAATTCCGCGATAATGCACATAGCGGAACTTTCACCCCGCCTGCAACGTAAGTCGGTCAGGAGCCCTCATGAAGAAATCACGCCTGCTGGTATTCGCCGCCGCATCGGCTTTGACCGCCGCCTCTGCCATGGCGACCGATGGGACCCTGCTCAATCTGATCCCCCCGGACGCGAAGATCGTTGCCGGCGTTCAGGTGGATACGGCGAAGGCCTCGCCGTTCGGGCAGTATGTTCTTTCGCGCATCGGGCCCAGCGATCCGCGGCTGCAGGCCCTGATCGCCGCCACCGGCTTCGACCCGCGTAAGGACATTTCCGAGATCCTCATCGCGTCCGCGGACGTGCAAACGCGGACCCAGGGCTTGATCCTGGCGCGCGGCGTGTTCGACCCGGCGAAGATTCAGAGCGCCGTCCAGACCAATGGGGGAATCTCCAGTACATATCTGGGCGTTAATGTTTATTCCGGTAAGGACAATGACGGCGCCCTGGCGCTGCCCGGTCCGTCGCTCGCGATTCTGGGCGACCTCGATTCGGTGAAGGCGGCCATCGGCCGGTATCGCAGCAACGCCCCGGTGACGTCGGCCCTCGAAGCGAAGGTGCAAACGGCGAGCGCAGGCAACGATTTCTGGTTTGTGACCACAGTTCCGCTGTCGGAGATCGCGCCCAACACGGCCAATTCCAATGTTAATGGCGCCATGCAGGGCAACACATTCCAGTCGGTTCAGCAGGCCAGCGGCGGGGTGAGGTTCGGCGATCCCGTGCAGCTTGCCGCGGAGCTGGTGATGCGGTCCGATAAGGACGCTGAGGCCATCGCCAACGTGATCCGTTTCCTGGCCAGCCTGGTGCAGATGAATGCGCAGAAGAGTCCGGAAGCGGCCGGCATGGCGACGCTGCTGAACCAGATGAGCCTGACCACGAAAGCGAACATCACCGACGTGGCGCTGCAGATTCCGGAAGCGCAACTGGAGAAGCTGCTAAACTCCGCCCAGCAGCACAAGCAGCCGGCAAAGGTGAACTAAGTTGATCGGGTAGGAGGAGCCTCACGGCCCCGTCCTCCCACACCACCGTACGTACTTGGCGTATACGGCGGTTTCGTTTAATGTTGTAACGACGCATATCGCGAGAGCAGGGAGACGAGTCCCTGAGATGAGAACCAGTCCGTCGACATGGCCCGATGAACCGGCGGGGAGCAGGCCAAACGCCACGGCCCTTTCCCTGAACCGGCGATACGAGCGGCCGAGGACGCGGACAGCCCCAGTTTACGGAGGAAAGCTCCGATGGACCGGCCGCGTTTGCGTTGTTTGAGGCGATAGCAGCGCAGCTTGCGCCGAATCCACTCGTCCATGCACTGAAGTTCGAACCGACAAGCCGCGTAGCGGTAGTAGTTGATCCAGCCAGTGGTGAAGCGGTTGAGTTCGACGATCACTTGCGCAAAACTGACGCCCCGATTGCGACGGGTGATCTGCCGGATTCTCTCCTTCGCGCGTTTCACGCTCTTGGGAGAGATGCCGAGTTTTCCGTTCAACAGCAGCCGATGGCCAAGGAACTTGCGTTCCCCGACCGGAGCGACGGCGCTCTTGTCACGGTTCACCCGGAGTTTGAGTTTCCCTTCCAGAAACCCGACGACCGATTCCATCACCCGCTGCCCCGCGGCCAGCGATCGCACGTAGATATTGCAGTCGTCGGCGTAGCGGCAGAAGCGATGTCCCCGGCTGTCCAGTAACTGGTCGAGATCATCCAGCAGGATGTTGGCCAATAGTGGGGAGAGCGGTCCCCCTTGTGGCGTTCCCTCCTCGCGGGCTACGCACACCCCATCCTGCATCAGACCGGCCTGTAGGAAGCGCCGGAGGATGAGGAGCAGGTGTTTGTCGCCGATCCTGCGCGCGATTCGGGACATGAGAATATCGTGATTGACCCGGTCGAAGAACTTCTCCAGATCAAGATCGACGACAAACTCGCGCCCCTCCTGCGCTACGTATTTCCGCGCCTGTTCCAGAGCCATATGCGGGCTCCGGTGCGGACGGAATCCGTAGCTGGAGTTGGAAAAGGTGGGATCGAAAATCGGATTCAGCACCTGCAGGATCATCTGTTGTACCAGACGATCCACAGCGGCTGGGATTCCTAACTGGCGCTGGCCTCCGTCCGGCTTCGGTATCTGCACTCCCCGTACTGGTTGCGGCCGGTAGGTCCCGTCCAGCAGGGAAGCCGTCAGCGCCCTTTGATTGTTCCGAAGCCAGTCGGCCAGTTCGTGAACGGTCATACCGTCCACGCCCGGCTTACCCTTATTGGAACGAACCCGCCGATACGCACGAACCACGTTCTTCGGGTCGCAAATCTGCTCCATCAAACTGCTCGTCAAGGCTCGTTGTTGGTCGAATGCCGTGAACGTTTGCTGCTGCCCCGGCGTGGCAGGGTCGGTTCCGCCGACCTCGCCTGCGCCCTGGCGCTCCTTGTCTTTCTGCTGCCCTGCGTCCATCGAAGTCTTCCATCTGCTCCTTGCATTAAAGATTCGGCCCTTCATCCGGTTGGATTACTATGGCTTCTGCTGACTTCTCCGCTCCTGTCCCGTCCGGTTGCCCGTGCGGTAGTCCGTGTGTGCGGACCAGAACGGAGATCTCTCGAGGTAAGACATGCCTTCTTCTCCCGGAGGCGTCGGATCTACCCCACAGCGTTCCGAATGACATTCGGGCATCCCCATCCCTGGCTGGGTTACCCACGCTGCGATGGCCTCACATCCGCTTCCTGTACGTCGCCTCCGGGATTTCGTCATCGGCTTTCTTCAGATTCCGCCTCGCGGCGGACACCCTTGCTTAGACGGATGGTTCCGGTCATCACGGTCCATAGGGGACTTGCACCCCCTGAATGCACATCACTACTCGACACACCAGGCGGAAGGCCTGCTCCACTGTGGAGCAGGCGTTTCCGCCTGCACTTCAACTCTACGCGCCGGCCGTCATCTGCTGTTCGTCCGCCGATGGGCCGTACAACGCCGGAACGGGCACGTCGTTCAACCGGTAGTACACGGTCAGTTGCGCTCGATGATGAATCAGATGGCTCATCACGAACAAGCGCATCACGGCCATCTTCGACATCGTGAAAATAGTGTGATCGCCGGCCATGAGCGACCACGGCTTCGCCATTATCTCATCTGAGGCTCCGGCCAGGGCTGCGCGCGCGGCCTTCACGTGTTCGTCGAACACAGCGAGAATCTGCTCGCTGCTCTCGGCGGTCGCCGGCTTGTACTCACCCTGGAGGTTCAGCGAATCCTGCTCGATGGTTGGCACAAGCCACCCGGGGATCTCCGCGAGGTGCCCGGCCAGCCGGCCGAGCGTCATCGACTTCTCGTGCGGTTTCCACGCCGACTTTCCGTCGGGAAATCTGGCCAGCATCTTTCGCGTGCCCGCCATTTCATGATCGAATTCGGTCAGGTTCATGGAACGGTATCTCTCCGCGAAGCATCGTAGCACGGCTCGTCCCATAGCGAACCGCTACACTAAAAAGAGACCGTAATGGCCTCTTCCAGTTTTCCTTTTCACCCCTCCTCCGACCGGCGCCATGCGCTCAGCCGCGCTTCTGAGCTGTGGGGAATTGAGCAGACCTACTGGGACATATTCGGCAAGCAGCATGCCGCCTCCGATGACGTGAAAGCGGCGATCCTCGGCTCTCTCGGAATCGACGCGGGATCGGCGGAGACGCTCGATTGCGCCGCCGAGTCCCGTCTGGAGGAAGAGTGGATGCGCCCGCTTCCGCCCAGCATCGTGACCGGACCGGTCCCATCGGTTCACGCGAGCCTGCCTGAAACGGCGGCAGCGGGCAGTGCGCTGGTTCGCGTGCGGCTCGAATTCGGCGCGGATCTCGAGACCCGCTTCGAACTGGCCGACTGCGCTGTCGCGAGCCGCGTGGAAACGCCCGCGGGCCGGTTCGTTCGTGTGGTACTTCCGCTGCCCGAGGGCGTGCCGCTCGGATATCACGAGCTGAATCTGGACATTCCGGCGCATAGCGTCCACGCCGCGTCGCGTCTGATTGTGTGTCCCGAGAAAGCGTGGCTCCCGCCTGGAGGTTCCGCGCACCGCAGCGCGGGGGTCGGGCTCAGTCTCTATAGTCTGCGCTCCGCGCGCAATCAGGGTTGCGGCGATTTTACCGACCTGATGCGTTTTGCCGACTGGGCGGTGAACGCTCTCGGCGCCGCGTTCATCGCGCTGAATCCGCTGCACGCCATCCCGAATCGCACGCCGTATAACACCAGCCCTTATCTTCCCGATTGCAGCTACTACCGCAATTTCATTTACATCGACATCGAGGATATTCCGGAGTTCGCGCGATCCCCCTGGGCGCAGGCGGTCTTCCATTCAGAACCAGTGCAACGGGAAATCGTCTGCCTGCGCGAAAGTGAAACCGTCAATTACGAGCGCGTCAGCCATCTGAAACTGGGGCTGTTGCGGCTGGCCTTCCGCGAGTTTCTCAGAGAATACGAGAGCGGCAGCGAGAGGGCCCGCTCTTTTCAGTCGTATGTCGCGCGCGAAGGGGAGTTGCTGTACCGTTTTGCGGTGCACTCCGCGCTGGACGAGGCCATCCACCGCGAGCATCCCGATGTCTGGAACTGGGATTCCTGGCCCGAGCCGTACCGTTGTTACGATTCGCCGGAGACCCGGGAATTCGCACGCACGCACCAGCGCGCCGTGATGTTCTTTCAGTACGTGCAGTGGATTGCCGACGCGCAACTGGCGCGCGCGCAGGCGCATGCCAGATCCCGCGGGATGAGCATCGGTCTGTATCACGATCTGGCGCTGGCCACCGACCGCTTCGGCGCCGACGTCTGGATGGCGCCCGGCTTCTACATTCGCGGCTGCCGCGTGGGCGCGCCGCCCGACGATTTCTCGCCCAATGGGCAGGATTGGTCGTTTCCGCCTCCCGATTCCGACGCGCATTTCGAGGACGGTTACCGGCTTTTCTCAGAATCGATTCGCAAGGCCTGCCAGCACGGGGGCGCGCTGCGCATCGATCATGTGATGCGCTTCTTCCACCTCTACTGGATTCCCGACGGTATGGACGCGAGCCAGGGCACCTACGTCAAGGATCGCTACGAGGACCTGATTCATATTCTGGCGCTGGAGAGCGAGCGCAACCGCGCCATCATCGTTGGCGAAGACCTTGGCACGGTGCCCGATTACGTCCGCGAGACGCTCGAGCGTTTCGACATTCTGAGCTACCGCCTGTTCTATTTCGAGCAGGACCGCAACCGGCAGTTCCGCTTGCCTTCGCAATACCCGGGGCTCGCGCTGGTCTCCGCCAGCACCCACGACCTGCCGACGCTCGCGGGCTTCTGGCTGAATCGCGACATTGAAGCGCGGCGCGCGGCCGGCGTGATCAACGGGCACGAGGCCTACCGGCGCGCCCTTGAGGACCGCATGCGCGAGAAGCAGAAGATGCTCGACATTCTGCATCGCCTGAACCTGCTGCCCCCCGACTTTGTGCGCAATGCCGCCGATGTGTCCGAGCTCTCCGGCGAGCTGCACAACGCCATCACGGGGTTCCTCATGTGCACGCCGTCGATGCTGCTGCTGCTGAACCAGGAAGATCTGTTCAAGGAAACCGAACAGCAGAACCTTCCGGGCACCACCGCGGAGTATCCCAACTGGCAGCGGCGCATGAAGTATGCGATCGAGGAGCTGGAGACCCGTCCGGCCAGCGATTACGCGGCCATGTACCGCACCTGGGCGGAGCGGACCGGCAGGCTGTAACTGGTGCCCTGAACAATTGATGAGACCGTGGTGGGGCGGGCGCCCTCGCCCGCGGCCGACGCCTCGTCGGCCTGTTCTGTACTTCGGAATGCGTCTCCGGCTGGACCAGGCGGGCGGGGCGCCGGCCGCAGGCGAGGGCGCCTGCCCCACCACTACTTTACTGGCCGCCCTTCACCGAACTCTGCGCCTGCGTGAAGGCGTCGAGGTTGCTGCTGTCGATCAGCGTAGTGCCGGTGTCCACGAAAACGGGCACTGGCGAAACTGTATCGGTGGCGAAGTCGTGATCGAGCGACTTCGGCGGATAGTGATGCAGGTCGTTCAGCATCTTGGCGCCATAGAAAGCCATCGTGAAAGGCTTCTGCGCGATGGTCGCCGCGATATTGCCCTTCTTTACCCACTCGAGCGTGTCCTGGTCGGTGTCCATCGCCACGACGGTTTTTCCCTTCACGTTGTTCCGATTGAGGACGTCCGCCACTTCCTTGCACGCCGATGCTTCCAGGCAGACGAACGCGTCAACTTTGGGTTTGCCGGTGGTCACCATCTGCATGGTGGTATCGAACGCGATGCGGGGGTCGCCCTTGATGTCTACCACCTCGGCGATGTGAAGCCCCGGGTGATCCGCGAATACGTCCTTATAGCCGTGTAGCCGTTCGGCAAGGTTGGGCTGCTCGGGCATTGTAAACACCACTACCTCGCCCTTGCCGCCGGTTTGCTTCACCACGACGCCCCCGCCGGTGCGTCCTGCTTCGTAATTATTCGTGCCGATAAAACAAAGGCGCTTGCTCTTCGGCGCATCGGAATCCATCGTGATCACGGGAATGCCCTGTGCGATCGCGCTGTCGATGACGGGCCCGAGCACGGCCGGGTCGGCCACGGAGACCAGGATTCCGGCTGGCTTCTTCGCGATGGCATCGCGGAATGCGGCCGCTTCCGCCTGGGCGTCGAATGTTTCAGGGCCGACCATCTCCGACTGGACGCCCATCTGGGTCGCGGCGTGGACGAGTCCATTGCCGGCGCTCTGCCAATACGAGAGCTTGAGATTATTCGCGACCAGATAATATTTCTCATTCGGGTTATTACGGGTGCCGCAACCCACGAACAGCACGGTTGCGCCAAGGAGCGGGATTGCAAGAGGAAGGAGTCGTGTCATGGGTCTGTTCCCTACGCATTATGGCGCCGTTCGCGCCGTCGTGCAGCCACGAAACGAACAGTAAGGTAACCAACGCGCACACTTAAGCTTTGTGGCGCGGTTAACAACGGGATACGCTGCCGCTCGCGGCGCTATTTCGCCATACGAGAATGAAAACACGCCTTTTGACCGTTTGCGATGGTATCGCCCCCAAGGGGTGGGTATACTTTTTTGTTGGATGGTATGGTCGTGGCAGGTCCTGCGCCCCCAAGCTGGACGACACGAAGCAGTGATCCGGTAAAGCTATTAAAACACTGGAGATATTAGAACCCGCAAGAGAGAAATATGCCGAAGCCGATCAAATTCGCAGAGAAAGCCGTGACCCTCGCAGCCGGGGCCGCCTGGAGCGTGTTCGACAAGCTCAACCAGATCAACCCGAACCCTTCGTTCACCCCGAAGTGGTCGGAAAAGCCGCTCCTGAAGAGCTGGGAAAAGTACAAACCGCCACTGGGCTGGCCTCGTGAAACCGATTCGCTCTGCCCGAAGTGCGTGCCCGAGATGCGGAAGAAAATTCTCGACGGCGAGCTTCCGGTAGACATTCTCCGCAACGAGAAAGTCGGCGAGATTAAGGCGCAGATCATCGAGCGCGACGGGAAGATCCTGATGGTGAAGGATTGCCCGAAGCACGGCCACTTCGAGGACCTGATGTCCATCGATCCGGCCTTCTACAAGCATCTGGAAGAATCGTTCCCCGGGCGCGACATCCCCGCGCACAACGACAAGGATCTGCACAAGCACGGAACCAGCACCATCACGCACGGGCGCGGCTCCGTGCTGACCATCGACCTGACGAATCGCTGCAACATGATGTGCGATCCGTGTTTCATGGACGCGAACCAGGTTGGCTTCGTGCATGAGCTGACGTGGGAAGACATCAAGACGCTGCTCGACAATGCCATGCGCATCAAACCGAAGCGGCAGATGTCGGTGCAGTTCTCGGGCGGCGAGCCGACGCTTTCGCCGTACTTCCTGGAAGCCGTGGCGTACGCCCGCAAAGTGGGCTACAACAGCGTGCAGGCGGCCACCAACGGTATCGAGTTCGCGAAGAGTCCGGAGTTTTGCAGGAAAGCGGCCGATGCCGGTCTGCGCTACGCCTATCTGCAGTTCGACGGCATCGGCAACGCAGCCAACTCGCATCGCGCCGTCGGCAATCTGTTCGACGTCAAGATGCGGGCTATCGAGAACCTGTGGTCGAACGGCGTCGATATCGTTCCGGTGATCACCATCGTGAACGGCGTCAACAACGAGCAGGTGGGCGCGGTGGTGCGCTTTGCCCTCGACAACCCGAAGAGAATTCCGTTCCTCTCGTTCCAGCCGGTTTCGTTTACCGGCCGCGATGAAGGCATCACCGACGAGCGTCGTCAGGCGCAGCGCTACACGCTTTCGCACCTGGCCCACGACGTGAAGGATCAGGTGGGGCTTGGGGAGCCGGTGCGCGACTGGTTCCCGATCTCGTTCATGAGCACGTTCTCCGATTTCGCCGATCTGGTGCACGGTCCGCAATCGGACTGGGGCCAGTTGAGCTGCGGCTGCCATCCGAACTGCGGCATCGGTCTGGCAGTGATGTGCGACAAGGAAACGAAGGAAGCCGTGCCGGTGACCGCGTTCCTGAATGCGGACCGTCTGGCGAAGGACATCGCGCGGATCAACGATGGAGCGCGCAGCCGCAAGCTTTCCGTGCTCGGCGTCACGCTGGCTTTGCTCCGCAACTACGATCCGTTCAAGTCGCCGAAACATTTCAAGCTCACCGATCTGGTGGCAAAGTTCGACAAGTGCTTCGGCATGTCGAAGAAGGCGCAGACGGGCGGATACGGCAAGGTGACGGGAGACCGCACCATGACCGACATCCAGAAGCGCCGCGCGGACCGCTGGAACTTCCTGTTCATCGCGGGCATGTGGTTCCAGGACTTGTTCAACTACGATTTCCGCCGCACGGAGCAGTGCATTATCCCGTACGCGACCCAGGATGGCGAGATCTCGTTCTGCGCGTATAACACGGGCATCGGCTGGCGAAACATCATTGAAAAGATGCACATGACCGCCACGCTGACCAAGTGGTACGACGAGCACGGGCGTCACGAGATCTTCGCCGGGGGCAAGGCGGTAAACCTTCCCACGGCCGATCACTCCCTGGTGCTGCGCGCGGAAGATGTGAACCATGGGCTGCAGCACGACCTCGACGAAAAGGGCATCGCGAAAACGGCCCGCGAGGAGAAGAAACGCGCCCGCGACGAGAAGCTGAAGCAGGCCGAGGACGAGCGCATGGCGAAGCTTTATCGCCAGCACGTCCTGAAGGAGCCGGATCAGCCCGAGCTCGTCCAGATTGTTATGCCGGCCAACGGAGCAGCGCCCGCAAAGAAGGAACAAGAGGCGCGCGAAGAAGTCGGCTCATTCGGCGACTGAGGACGGGCCTCACGGCCACGCAGGAATCGCCGCCAACCAGAGGAAAAGCCGTCCGGCGAGAAATCGCTCGGGCGGCTTTTTGTATCTCAGATGCGCTCTCGCACCACCGTCCTTCTGTGATCTAATCTAATCCTCATTACCAGCATGAGCTGAAGGGGCAGAGATGACTAACTCCGATGGGGAAGAAAAGGACTGGCGATAGCGGGCCTGGCAGCATAGGCCCCGAGGAGTACATTCGAGAGCGGATGTTCCAATACAGAAAGTGGTACGACAACAAGGCCGTCCAGGCTAAGTACCGTTATCAGCTATGCGAGCGGTATCGGTTGTCGGGGCGGCAATTGTCCCGGTTCTGGTCAGCGTTAAATTTCAATATCAAAACGTGTTGACGACGATCGTCAGCCTGATCGTCGTCATCGTCGTGTCACTCGAATCAGTTTTTCACTTCGGCGATCAATGGAAGAACTACCGCTCCACGGAACAGTTCATTTCTCAGGAGTACTTCTACTTCACTTCCGGTGATGGCCCATGCCAGGGCCTGCCTCCAGAGCAAGCTTTCATAAGACTGGTTGAACGCGTCGAAGGCGCCATCGCCACTGAAAACTCATCGACGCTGAATGTGCTGACAATAGCATCGAAGACCCACGATAGCGATCACGCTGCAGCCAAGCCTTAGTGCCCTCAGGAATCACGGAGCGCTCCGTCATGCAATACGTCATTCCGCGACTGGGCCCATTTCCCGACCGGTGTCACCCGCCTTGCGCGATTGTGGCGCCACGCTGACCAGCCCCACCGACACTCAGATCGAAACTCGCCTCCGCCTGGCGGTTGCAGGCGGAGAAAGCCTCCAGCATTCCGAGCGGCTCGTTCCAGTGGTCGTGCGCGCTCGCCGCGACGTGGCGCAGGGCATCGTCCAGGTCTTTTCGCAATTTCGTGAATTGCTTGTCCGTGGAGTCCGGACGCTTACCCGCGAGATAGCGTGCCACGGCCCCGGCAGCTTTGATGGCGTCCACCGTGCTGTTCGCGAACGATTCGATGGCGCTGAAGTCGGCTCCGATGGCGCCCACGTACGCGCCGGGGTCGATCCCGATGGCACGCAGCGCGGGTCCGATGTTGTTCTGGTTGCCGGCGACCGCGTTCCACGCGTCGTCATTGGTCACCACGGTGCGTCGTAGCTTGTACGCATCGACACCGTCGAGCAGCGCGCCCAGTGCGGTGCGGCCGATATTCTCGAAGCGCCTTTTATCGCCTGCGGGATTGAACCATGCATTCACCGCGTGGTTATCGAGCTTCAGCGACGCGTTGCAGGTCATGAGCCCGGAGGCCGACAGCAGGGCATCCTCATGGGCCGGTTGAAGCTTTTCGAGACCCACGCCCAGGTTGACCTGCTCGCGCAGCGTCGGCCGATCCGGATTACGCTGCTGCAGAAAGTGGCGCACCGTGATCGACAGCGTTTCCGAAACCACCAGGCCAGCGTAGCTGTATGCCGCGGTGGCCACAGCGCTGCTGTAGAGGAGCGTGCGCAGGCCGCCGTCCGCTTGGCGCGCGCCGTTCACGATACTGGCGGTCATCGTGGTGGCGGTGTTGCGGTCGGTGATGGTGATATCGCCGGACGCGCCATCGTAGACGATCTGCTCCGCGGTGGTGATGGTCGATTTTTCGATGAAGTTCCAGATGCCGAGCAGGTTCACCGTAAGCGTCTGCGAGGCGCCAATTGAATCGCCGATATCGTGCCGGATTTCCGTGATGCCAGGGGGCAGCGCGGCCCCGGTTACGCCGGTGAGATCGGCTTTGAGTAACTGGTGCACGGCATTGCGGCCCGCATCGTCGAGGCGTGTCAGATCGATCTCAAACAGAGATGCGCTGCTCTGCTGGCTCGTTCGGGCGAACGCGGATTGCAGGCTCGCTTCCAGACTGCGGCTCAGGCCGGCCTTGATGGTTTGCTTCACCGCATCGACCTCAGGATCGGCGAGCCCGGCGTTGCGGAGAGAGGACTCGGTGACTTTCGCGTCCGGACTGATGAGCGAAAAGAATTTCGCGATGAGATCCGTAGTGCCTTCCGTCGCATAGACGCCCGCGTTCGCTTTGACGGAAACGTCCCACTCGCTGCCCTCGGTTCGTGCGATGCCGACCCGCACTGTCGTCGCGTTCACCTTGTATGCGCGGATCTGATATCCGCCTTTAAAGGTCACTGAGACGGGAATGGAAACAGCGGGCCCTCCGGTGATGCCGAGGTTAAGCGGCGCGGGCAGCCCGACCTGCACCAGCGGATTGGGATTCGCCGTCCAGGAAAACTTCGCCGAGAGCTTGAGCGAGCCTGTTCCCTCAACCGCCGCCACGCTGGCCGGCTCCATCGCGATCAGGTCGTTCACATCGCCGGGTATCCTGAAGTTCTGCACGGTCTGTTCGACCGCCTTGAGCAGGGTCAGTCCAGCATCGTAGCGGGCGAACGACCGCAGTGCGATGGACGCGCTGGCCGCAAGCCCGAAACACAGATCGCCGTCCGTAAGCGTCACGCTCGGATCGACGGTCCCGGTAATTGTGAACGAAACGTAGCGCTGGTCCGGCGAGAAAGCGATGGAATCGTGGCATGGATCGGGATCGAACAACGGAGTCGAAGGCTTCACCTTGCCGACATCGTCTTTCCTGGGGGCTATGATCGCGATCGCGGCGGCAGCTTTAACGTCGGGGTTTATCGTGACCCGATCCGATGTGGGGCCAATAAGAACCTGGCGGTCGAAGTCGATGGTGGTGGACAGCGCCGTGATCTTCGGGTCGGCGAGCGTGAGGTCTTTCGCGGCAGCGAAGTCGGCGGAAAGGAGATGAAGCCGCGGGAGGTCGTGGAAGTATTTCGCGAACCCGGCATCGTCCTGAAGTTTTATGTCTTCGTCCAGCCCCAGCCCGTCAAGAGGAATCCGCGCCATGTTGGTGCTCCTTTATGCTTATTCTCGCGGCACCGCCGAAGTATAGCGCGCAAGCACGCCCGCGTGGCCCGAGTGGAAGCGCACGTTACCGTATCCGCGCAGAACCGTGACCTCGAAGCCGGCCCGCGCCAGCAGATCACCGATCTCATCCACCCCGTACAGCCGCACACGGTGCGTTTCTTCGCCGCGGCGCCAGGAGCGGCCCGCACGGCGGAAAGTGATAATCCTGCGCGTGAGCAGGCCGGCCGCTGTGTCTTCGGTCTTCTCCACCAGAATGGCCCAGTCGTCGCCGGTCCAGTAGCTCTTTTTCGGCATGCCGCCCGGCTCGCGCCCCGCCCGGGCGAAATCCAGAATGAACACCCCGCCAGGTTCGAGCGCGCGCCGAACACGCCGGAAGAGCCACAGGAGCCTGCGATTCGCGTGGTCGTCCGCGAAGGCGTAGCTGATGCACTCGCCGATGGAGGTCATCGCGGCGCAGCGCGGCAGTTGAAAATCGGCCAGAGAGGCCCTGACGAAGGTGGCTTTCGGCGCTTTGCGGTGCGCGAGGCGAATCATATCCGGCGACATATCCACGCCCAGTACGTCGTAACCGGCAAAGCCGAGCTGGCGCGCCCAAACGCCGCTGCCGCAGCCGAGATCGACAATGAGCCCGCGGCCGATGCCATTGCGGCGCAGCAGGGCCAGCAGACCGGTGGCGGAGTTGAGGGCGAATCCGCTGAAGCCGGCATCGTGAATGTATGCGAGGTCCTCGCCGTAGTCGCCGTAGTCGATCATGGAACAGGGTCACCTGCTAATGTACAATTGCGTGGAGCCTCGAAGCCCATGATGACGCCCCTGAGTCCTGTTCGCTGCCTGCATCGCGCGATGGATGTTTTCCCGGATAAAGTCGGCGTCGTTTGCGGCGAAAAGGAGTTCACTTACTGCCAGTTCGGGCAGCGCGCGGAGAAGCTGGCCACCTCTCTGGGGAAGCACGGAGTGGCGGCCGGCGATCGCGTCGGGTACCTCAGCCTGAACACGCACCAGTTACTGGAAGGGTATTTCGGCGTGCCGCAGGCGCATGCCATCGTGATGCCGCTGAACGTAAGGCTGGCGCCAGCCGAGCTGGTTGCCGTGCTGAACCACTCGGCTGCGAGCATGCTCATCTTCGAGCCCGACTTCGCTCCACTGGTGGAGAAGCTGCGCGCGGCTTGTCCTTCCATCCGGCGATTCGTCACCACCGGCGAGAAAGCGGCGCCCGCGGACCTCAGCTACGAAGAGCTGATCGAGGATGGAACGCCGGAGCGCGCGGACATTTTCCAGATCGACGAAAACTCGATTGCCGAGCTGTTCTACACCAGCGGCAGCACCGGAACGCCGAAGGGCGTCGCGCTGAGCCATCGCACGCTCTACCTGCACGGGATGTCGGTCGCTCTCCTGTACAAACAGGCCGAAACCGCCGTGGACCTGCACACCATCCCGCTGTTCCATGCCAATGGCTGGGGCCATCCGCAGGCTTCCACGCTGCTCGGCGTGAAGCAGGTGATGGTACGGCGTTTTGATCCGGCTACCGTGTTCCGGCTCATCCAGCAGCACCGCGCTACCGATATGAGCCTGGTGCCAACCATGGCGAACACTCTGCTGAATTGCCCGGACATAGGGAAATACGATTTGTCGAGCCTGCGGTCCATCATGTTGGGGGGCGCTGCTTCGTCGCCCACGCTGATCGAGTGTCTGGAGAAGGTGTTTCACTGCGATTGCTACACCGGCTACGGCCTCACCGAAACGTCGCCGGTACTCACCCTGGCGGTCTCGAAGACCGGATCGTACCCGAGCGACGAGGAGCGCTGGCGCAGGCACGCGATGGCCGGCTGGCCCGTCCCCGGCGTCACCGTTCGCGTGGTGGACATGAACATGGACGACGTTCCTCGCGACATGGAGACTATGGGTGAGATCGTGGCCATGGGCGATCACATCATGGAAGGCTATTTTCACGAGCCCGAAGCCACGGCGGCGGTGATGACCGGGCCGTGGCTGCACACCGGCGACATGGCCGTCTGGGACCAGGACGGCTACATCCAGATTGTGGACCGCCGCAAGGAGATCATCATCAGCGGCGGCGAGAACATCTCGTCGCTCGAGGTGGAGAAGGCCATCTACGCGCATCCGGCGGTGCTGGAGTGCGCCGTGGTGTCCGCGCCCGATGCGAAGTGGGGCGAAGTGCCGGCGGCCATCGTGATCCTGAAGCCGGGCGAATCGCTCACAGCGGAAGATCTGCTGGCGTTTCTAGGCCAGCGGCTGGGGCGGTTCAAGCTGCCGCGGATCGTCGAGTTTCGTGAGGAGCCGCTGCCGAAGACCGGTACGGGCAAGATCCGCAAGATGTCGCTAAGGGAGAAGTTCTGGGAAGGACGCGACCGCCGCGTGCAGGGCTGAGCGGCGCTACCGAACCGCTCAGTCACCGAGCCGCGACCGTGAGGGAGAGGGCACAATGGGACAGTGTTCTCGCTGGTGCTGAGTTGTTCACGCGCGCATGACTCGTTACTGTATTGGTCGTCTTTGCCAGTAAAACTCACTCAAGACGACTGGCGTTGGCGCACCGACGGCATCACGAACCGTGTCTCACCATCGTGAAGCTGATGTCGGGGTCAGGAAAAACAGGCAGAGTAATCGTGCCCCAGTGGCTCTCCGCCGGTAACGACCAATGTTCCGGCTCGGTGTACCTTGGTTCATTGCCCCTAGCTTCGGAGTCCGCGCGCAGTATATAGTCAGGCGCGAACGGTTTCGGTATCCAGAGCCCGTCGAATCCGATGTGTCCCTTCGCCCAATACCACCTTCCCGCGCGCTTTTCAGTTTGGCGCGAAGCAAACACAATGGTCTCGACGAAAGTCCCGCCTGGTGAAACCTCCAGCGTGATCTTCTGTTTGTCTCCCTTCAATTCGTAAACACCAACGACTTCGGAGCGGGACCGGACGGGCACGCAGCTGTCCAGGGCAGTTGCAAGGATAAGCGTGAGGAGCAAAAATCGACCGACCCCCGGGCCGCGATTGAACCAGCGTCGAGCACTTGGTCGGGTTATGGTAGCACTTGGCTGAGGCACGGGTCCACCGTAGTGATGTGGAGCGTTTGGTGAATAGTTTTCATCTGGCCCTTCGTTGGGTTATTAATGCCGACCTTCGCCGGGATGTGAAAGAACAATGAATTCAGCGAAATCGGATTGGTAACCGTGATGTTTGCAAGACCGCCAAAGGTTCGGCCGATCATGTCGTACTCGCTGAGCACCTCCGACTGGCCCGGATTGTGCCATGATTCGACAAGATCTCGCCCAGCAGCTCTGATGTTTGCCGATCACTGCTATTCACTTCGCAGGTCGGGGCGTTCGCCGAATTGGCCGGATCGGTGCGCTCGAACACAGTTAAGGGATAACTCGTTGACTCCTGTTTGCCAGTCCTGAATTGTGAATGTTAAAGGATGATATTATCCCATCCACGCGACATGTCAAGACACGATTCGCAGGCTGGGGAAAAACACCTGCATATCCGATGCAGTAATGAGTTAGGGTAAGCTAATACTCGTTGCTGCACGACAGCTGAACAATTCGTACGACGGCGCGCCGCAGGCCGCACAATGGGACAGTGTTCTCGCTCTTGCTGAGTTGTTCACCCGCGCAGGAAGACGAGCTGGTCGCCGAACTGAGCGATGCCGGTACGGCGGGCATTTCCGAAGAGGCAGGCGCATTGCGCGCGTTCTTCGCTGACGATGCCGGCGCGCCAGCGCTGCTGGATCGCTTCGCCGCTTATCAGCCGCGGCTGCGCCAGGAACCCGACACCGACTGGGAACAGGCGACGCGCGATGCCTGGCCACCCGTCGCGGTGGGCGAGCGGCTCTTCCTCGTCGCGCCCTGGAACACCGACCCTGGTCCGGCAGGGCGGCTGCGGCTCGAAATATATCCGGGCATGGCCTGCGGCACCGGACGCCATCCCTGCACCCAGCTTTGCCTCGAAGCGCTCGAGCGCGTAATTCAGCCGGGAATGACGGTGCTCGATGTAGGCTCGGGTTCGGGCATTCTCTCGGATGCCGCGCGGCTGCTCGGCGCGGGAACGGTGATCGGCTGCGACATCGATTACGACGCGGTGGCGGTGGCGCGTGAGCGGGTGCATGCGTCATTGTTTGTTGGATCGGCGAACGCCGTGAGAAGCCGATCGGCTGACGTGATTGTCGCGAACGTCAGCTCCGCCGCCGCCGAGGAGCTTGCCGCCGAGTTCGCGCGCGTGCGGCGTCCCGACTCGCGACTGATTGTTTCGGGATTTGCGGAAGACGATCTGCCTCAGGGCTACGAACGCCGCGAGCTACTTCGTCGCGATGGCTGGGCGTGCCTGATCTGCTGACGACGTGGACCGTAGCTTCCGCGCGGCCTCGACGTACGCGGCGGTCTTAGGGTTGGCCGAGTTCCACTGCGGGGCTTCCGGACTGTCGGCCAGCATGAGCAAGCCGAGCGCAACGGCGCGGTCCACCTTCGCCATATTCGCGTAATCGATCTTCTGCCACTCATCGCCCACCGCGTGGTAATCCGGGAACATGAATGCGACGCTCAGCGTATTCGCGGGTACGCCGGCGTCAGCGAAAGCCTGGTTATCGCTGCGCGCAAAGTAGTCGTCGCCGTACTTCGGGTCGTTGTACACCCGGATGCCCGTCTCGCGGCCGGCGCGCTCGAATGTACCGGCAATGCTGGTGAAGTCGAAGCCGGTGATGGTGGCGTTGTCGACTTGCGGGCCTTCGGAAGAATCGGTGCGGCCAACCTGCTCCAGGTTCACGTCGGCGGCGATGTCGGCCAGCGCGCAGGGCCGCGGATGATGGACAAAATACTGGGAGCCCACCAGACCCACCTCTTCGCCGAAAAACGTGACGAAGACGATGGTGCGCTTCGGACGTGGATTCATGGTGGCCAGCGCCGCCGCGATCTCGATCACCGAGACAGTGCCGCTGCCGTCATCATTCGCCCCGTTGTAGATACGGTCGCCCTGACCTTCGGCGCTCATGCCCAGGTGATCGTAATGCGCCGACAATACTACGCACGTCTTCGCCAGCACGGGATCGGAGCCGCGCAGGACGCCAATGACGTTCTGCGTCGTAACCGGCGTCGATTCGGGCATGGGGATGTGGAGAGTGACCGAGGCGTTCGCGCCGGCCGGCAGCGCCGAAACGGCCTTCGCAAACGCCTCTCCACGAGTCTCCACCAGCGGAGTGTCCGGGGTTCCCGGGCTTACCAGCTGAATATGCGTCGGCATGATCAGGGCGCGGCCGTGTTCCACCAGAACGATGGCGAGGGCAGGGGATTGGCGCAGTTGCCGATAGGCATGCATGATGTCCTGACGGTGCGTGCCGTACGGTATATCCACCAGCGCTATCTTGCCGGCAAGCGTGGCCGGCGCGGGCGGGTTGGCCACCTCGATCCTGACCGCAGGGGCTTTCACCAGATCCACCTTCATCACGGCGCGCGCGTGCACATCCGCGGGTGGGACCGTAACGCTCTCGCCCATGGAGTCCAGCGACAATGCGATGTCCGACGCTGGCGGCTTGACCTCTTTGAGATGCGCGGTCTGAGAATAGCCACTGTCGCCGCCGGGTTCAAGGCCGGCGCGGCGGAACTCGGAGGCGATATACTCGGCCGCAATGTCGAGACCGCGGGACGGCGTGGCGCGTCCCTCCAGCAGATCGGAGGAGAGGAACGACAGATCACCCTCGAGCGATCTGGCTTTGATCAGGTCGAGGGCCGGCGGAGTGGCGGCGGAAAGAGTGACCGCCAGCACGAAGATTGTGGAGCAGGCGTTTCCGCCTGCATTTCCGGACATCTTCAAATGCGGCTCTCCGGCGCGGCGCCCAGGGTAACCGTCACTTTCATGGTGTGGCCGCGGCGATAGATGGTCATCTCCAGCTTGTCGCCGGCCCGCTTACGCGAGAGCGCGCGGGTCAGCGCATCTTGCCGATCCATCGGCTGCCCTTCGATGGCCACAATAAAATCGCCGCCGATAACGAGTTCGAGATTGCCGATCTGAACCGCCTGATTGCCCCCGCGAAGGCCCGCGCGATCGGCGGCGCTGCCGGGCGCCACACGCGTGATCAGCAGTCCGCCGGAGGAAGGCAGGTCCAGCGCGGCTGCATAGTCGCCCGCGAGAAACACCGATTCGACGCCTAGCTGTGGGGGTTGATATGTCCGTCCGGCCTGGTAATCGTTCAGCATCGTCTTCGCCCGGTTGATCGGCATGGCAAAACCGATCCCCACGTTGCCCCCCTGCTCGCCGCCGGGGCTCAGGATGGCCGTGTTGATGCCCAGCACGCTGCCGCGCGAATCCAGCAGCGGGCCGCCGCTGTTGCCCGGGTTGATGGCCGCGTCGGTCTGGATGAGGCCTTCCAGTTCGTGGCCGGTCTCGCTGGCCGCGATGTTCCGGCCGAGCGAGCTGACGATGCCCGTGGTGAGCGTGCCGCCAAGCCCGTAGGGGTTCCCAATGGCCAGCACTTTCTGCCCCACCTGAACCGCATCCGAATCGCCGAGGTGCAGGAAGGGCAGCGTCTTACGCGGGCTCACCTGGATGAGCGCGAGGTCGTTAACGGGATCGCGATCGAGGAGCCGCGCTTTATATTTGGTCTGGTCGGCGAGAGTTACTTCGATGCTGTTCGCATCGGCGATGACATGCGCGTTGGTGAGAATGCGGCCCTGCGCATCGATGATGAAACCGGAGCCGATGCCCTGGGTCTTGTAAATGTCGAACCAGTACCGGCGGTATACCGTCGTGCTTATGTTCACCACGGCCTGGTGTGCGTTCTTGTAGATATCGATGTTGTTCAACTCGTCGGCGCCGAGGCCGGCCGATTGCGCCACCTGCGGTCCGGACCACAACGGACTGCTGCTCACCATCCGCGGAAGCAGGCGCTCCGCCAGCCGGGACCGGGACGTCACGACAATAAAACCGCCCACGAGAATTGAGGTCAGTAACACGATGCGAAGAAGCTTCATTGCTCGATGCTGCGCAGCTTGCGGTACAGGTCGGCCACCTGCGCGAGCGTGCTCTCCTTTGCTCCGGATGTATCGACGATGTAGTCGGCCACTTTCACCTTCTCTTCGAGCGGTAGCTGTCGATTGAGCCGCGTTTCCACTTCCTCACGGCTCAGTCCGTCGCGCTTCATGGCGCGCTGAATCTGCTGTTCGCGAGTGCAGACCGCGACGATCAGACGATCGAACCGCCGGTAACTTTCAGTTTCCACCAGGATGGCGGCTTCGACAACTGCAATGGCGTGCGGATCGCGAGCGGCAATCTGCGCCGCCAGCGCTTCCTCGCGGCGAAACACCGCGGGGTGGACGAAAGAGTTCAGCGTGGCCAGTCTTGGCGGATCGCTGAACACAACAGAGGCGAGGCGGCGGCGGTTGATCGCACCATCGTCATCGAGGATCTCGCGCCCGAACTCGGCCACTGTGGCCTCGTACGCTTCGCCCCCCGGCCGAAGCACCTCGTGACCCAGCTCGTCGGCCTTGATGACGTGGCAGCCCAGCTTGCCCAGCGCGGCTCCGACGAACGACTTGCCGCTGGCGAGGCCGCCCGTCAACCCGGCGGTCAGCATTGGCCGGCGAGGCCGAGATGGCGTTCGGCCGCTTCGACAGTGTTTGCCATGAGCATGGCGATAGTGAGCGGACCGACTCCGCCCGGCACGGGAGTCAACGATCCGGCTCGCTCAACGGCTTCGAGCGGGTGCACGTCGCCCACCAGGATGCTGCCCTTCTGGTCGAATACGGCGAGCTTCGGCGAATTCGCGCCGAAGATGGCCTCGACCTCGTCGCGGGAGCTGAGGCGGTTCATGCCGACGTCGATCACGGTGGCGCCCGGTTTAATGAAATCTCCGCGAACGAGCGCCGGGCGGCCGATGGCCGCAACCAGAATGTCGGCGCGCCGGCATTCCCCGGCGAGGTCTGGAGTCTTCGAATGGCAGATGGTCACGGTCGCGTTCTGGTGCAGCAGCAACAGCGCCATGGGCTTTCCGACAATGTCGCTGCGCCCCACTACCACCGCATGCCGGCCGGCAACCGGAATGTCGTAATGCGCGAGCAGGCGCATGATGCCGGCAGGCGTGCAGGCGCGCGGCCCCGGAGATCCGGCGACGAGCGCGCCCACGTTGCAGGGATGGAAGCCGTCTACATCCTTGTCCGGTCGCACGCTGAGGAGAACGCGGCGGCTGTCGATCTGCGGCGGCAGCGGCATCTGCACCAGAATGCCGTCGATCTCGGGCCGCTGATTGAGCCCTTCGACAATGCCCAGCAGATCGCCCGTCGGGATATCGCCGGCGGTCGTCAGCTTCTCGCTGTAGATACCCAGTTCCTCAGTGGCCTTTACCTTGCCACGAACATAGATCTCCGAGGCCGGGTTGTGTCCGGCCAGCACGACGGCGAGTCCGGGCCTGCGTTTGGCTGCCGTGAGGGCGGCAATACGCGGCTTCAACTCGGCGATGATGCTGTCGCGAACGCTCCTGCCGTCGAGAATACGCGCGCTCATACATCCGTGAGCATACCAGCGCTGGTCGGGCTGCGTGTCAGGAATGCGGGGTGCGGCGGTCGAGTTCGTCCCACAGTTGGCGGGCCGAGGCTTCGCGTTCGCCGCGGCGGGCGATCAGCTCCGTTTCCTTCAGGCCGCCTTCTTCGAAAGACCAGACGATGCGCGTTGCGGGATCGACCACCAGGATGCGGCCGATGCCCCATTGCGCGTACAAGCGGCACTTCCGCAGCACACGGGAGAAGGAATGGTCCGGCGAGAGGATCTCGATCACGAGGGGGAAGGGCTTGACGGGGTAGTCGCCTTCAATGGGACCTTCTTCGCCAATTACATCCGGGATCGGTTCGAAGTCGCGGTCGAGCTTGAGCGTAACCTCAGGCAAGGACAGAAAGCCCAATTCATCGAGCAGTCGACACAGGAGGCCTTGAGTAATCGCGTGCAACCATGTCGCGCTGGATTTCTGAACAGCTTCGCCGGCCCAGAACTCGTAATAGGGCTTGACCCCGTCGTAGCGGGAGTGGAACTCCTCGATGGTGAGCTTTTGTTCTTCAACGGCAGCCATACCCGATCACACTATGCCCTGGACGAAGTCAGCGGATGCGATAGACGAGGGCGTCCTCGACAAATCTATCCCCGATGAGCTGGCCGCCCAAACGCATTCCCTCGACGCTCTTTGTTTTCGAGAATCTCCGGCGCAGTTCGCGGACAAAAGGGTCTGACATCCTCAGAATCAGAAGCGTGGGAGTGCGTTCCACAGATATTCCTGCTGCGGCCAGCGCGTCGTGGATCTGCCCATACGCCTCTGAAAGTTCTGCCGCGTCGAGGCGGCGCGAGGCGAGCGCAAATCGCCAGTCGCCATACTCGGAGGCATGAAGCCAAAGAGCCACGTTGACGGGAATGGCCGCGCGATCCAGAGCCTGGACAATTCCCAGTCCGGTCGCAAAGTCCGCTTCTACCAATAACGTCTTATCCATGCCAGGACTCCATGCCTGCGGTCCCCAATTGCTGCTATGAGCGTTTGCGCCAGATCAGTACTGTGTCTGCGATACCGGCTTTGCTCAGACCACTGCAGCACAGTATCCCAATGATTGCGGAAAGCATGGTCTCTGTTTATCTCCTGCAAACGCGCCTCCTCCAGTTTAGCCACTCTGATCAGATCCTTCAGATTATGTGTATGACTAGCGTCCACGGTCTTCTTGTCGGGAAAGTCGTGACGTTGTGTTCCTCTGGAGATGCAGGCTTTCAAAGCACATTCGACGGCGTAGCCTGCCAGATAATACGCCCCGTCGGAAAGGCCGGCGTCCAGCAGTGTCGTTGCCTCAGCAAGTCTGGCGCGCGCAAGGAGCTGCAGATCCTTCCGGTTCACGCCACCCATGCTAACGCAGCTCAATGCAGGCTCTCCAGAAACTCATGCCCCTGGGCGTGTGTAGCGGTCGGTGTTTGGAAGGGCGGAGTGTTGGCTGGGCCGTGAGACCGCCGTCGCGATGAACGGGAGTGCGGGGCTGAGGCACACTACCGACGAGCGACCGTGCAGGGATCGACAGGGTGCTGCGGGATGTATGGCGCTCAGTTGATAGTCGCCACTGGGACGAGTTGCAGTCCGCGGGCTCGCGCCTGAGCCTGCAGCGCCGCCAGTTCCCGTTGCTCGCGTTTATCTTCGAACTGCCGGGCTCCCCGGTCCACCCACGCGTGGCCTTTGGTCAGGAGTCGGTACACCAGCACGGCCAGGTAGCGCGCCATGGCTTTCACGGCCACAGCCGGCGACTTGGCCTTCCGGCGCAGATGGCGGTAGCGGGCCCCCAGGTAACTCTGACTGTTGAGCAGAGTGGTAGCCCCCATGCGCAATACGTCGGCCACGCGGTTTTTCACTTTCCGCTTCGGTCCTCGCACCGGCTTGCCTCCACTGCTGTTCTGCGTCCCGGTGAGCCCTAGCCAACTGGCGAAGTGATTCTCGTCGGCGAAGGCGCTCAGGTCGGTGCCGACTTCCGCAACGATGGTCAGTGCCCCGCAGACGCCCACGCCGTCGATGGAGGTTAAATCCACTCCGCAGATGCGCTGCAGTTCCACTTTCAGATCCGTCACCTGCGGTTCGTTGCCGCGCTTCTTCAATTTCCTGCCCCGTTTGTGCGGCAGTGGTTGCGCCTCTGACGCCGCCGGCGGCGGCTCCAGCGTACGAGCCGGCAGGGCGGCCAGATACCGTTCCAGTTGGCGGTCGCACTCCTCCATCTGCCGCTGCGTGAACCGATAGCTCTCGCGAGCCTGCCGCAGTTCGAACAACAGGTCTTCCCGCCAGTTCCCTTCCAGACTGTGCGCCACTTCTTCCCGGCTGGCCCGAATATGCGGATCGCACAAATCCGCCAGCACGTACGGGTCGCGCTCGCCATCCAGGACGGCCCCGATGATCGCCTGTCCGCTCACGCCGCTGACATCGCTGATGGTGTTGGCCAACTGCACGTTCATCTTCGTGAGCGCTTTCTGCATGTGCTGAATGGCTCGCCCCGCGTCCTCGACGTGCCGGTGGCGCAGCCGCCACAGCGTGCGGATGCCTTCTAACTGCGCCGGCAGGTGGAAGGAATCGTGCAACAGTCCGTAACGGTGCAGCTTCATCACCCACTGACATTCCTGCACGTCGCTTTTGCGTCCAGGCACGGTGCAGGTATGTTGCGCGTTGGCCAGAACCACTTTTAAACCGTGCTGCAGGAGAACGTCGAGCAGCGCGATCCAATAGACGCCGGTGGCCTGCATGGCCACGGTATCGATGTGGCAGGCCAGCAGCCATTGGGCCAACTCCTGCAGATCCGCGGTCCAGCTGCCGAATTCGCGCACCGGCTCGGGATCGCGGTCCGGCGGCACGGCCACGAAGTGGCTGGCGCTGCCTACGTCGATGCCGGCAGCGTTGGGGTGGATGACGTTCAGGGTGGGATCGCTGGCGGCCACTCGCTGGGCCAGCTTACGGCGCTCACTGCGGTTGAGACGCCCGGCCTTCAGGCGCTCGAAAGTGGACTTCCGCTGCTTCTTCATGCCATACTCCTGCTGTCTGAATTGGCAGACCCGGGCTCGGCTCGACTCGCGAAGAAATACAGACTCTCCAGCGGGGTAGGGCCGGGCCTTTTTGCAAGGCCGACTCTCCACCAATCAATGCCTCGCGGCAGTCGAAATCATGCTGAAAGACGGGCACAAAGGCGCCAGACTGTTTTGCGACCATAGCTTGCCGCCCAAGCCTGCAGCTACCAGAATGCCCCTAACTCGACCCGAGTTTCAGGCTCAATGCATCGCCCGCTTCGGGCGATGCATCTGCTGAAAGCCTGCTCTACTCCGGCTCGCCGAGGAGATGACCCATCTTATCTTTCTTCGTCTGCAGGTAAGCGGCGCTCGAAGCGTGCGGCTCCACGATGCACGGGACGCGCTCGGCCACTTCGATGCCGGCGCGCTCCAGCGCCTCGATCTTTTCGGGATTATTCGAAAGAAGACGAACGCTACGGACGCCGAAATAATGCAGGATATCGGCGGGCATGCGGTAGCTGCGCAGGTCGGCCTCGAAACCGAGCCGCTCGTTTGCTTCCACCGTGTCGGCCCCGGCATCCTGCAATTCGTACGCGCGCAGCTTATTCATGAGGCCGATGCCGCGCCCCTCCTGGTTCTCGTAGATGATGAGCCCGCGGCCTTCGGCGGCCACCGCGTTCAGAGAGAGCTCCAGTTGCGAGCGGCAGTCGCAGCGCAGGCTGTGGAACACATCGCCGGTCAGACATTGCGAGTGAATGCGCAGCAATGGCGGGGGGCCGGAAGCGATATCGCCCATCGCCAGCGCGACGCACTCCTCGCGCTCGCCGTCGTATTCGCCTTCGAAGCCGTAGATTCGAAAATGACCGAACCGGCTGGGAAAATCCGCTTCCGCTACTTTGGTAAGCGCCAAAACAGGGGGGCAACCCTTCATCACGCGTACTTGATCTAATTAATTATAGTAAGCTGACCCCGAACCATGCTCGAACAGCAACATCTGCTCACGCTCATGGTGAAGATTGCCGTGGCGGCGTCGCTGGCGAGCATTTTGTCGCGTTCGGCGCGGTTTCAGCGCATGCTGGTGCGCGATGAACGCACCCTTCTGCAACGGATCGAGCTGGCGCTGGTTCTCTCCGTCGCGTACGGCGTCGGCGTGGCCACGCGGGTGCTCTTCGGACAGAATGCCGCATATCAGGCGGTGGATCTCGGTTTCGAAGGCAGCCTGGTGGCGGGGCTCATCGGCGGGTACTTTACGGGCCTGCTCTCCGGCGTCTGCATCTCGCTTCCGGCCATGCTCATTGCTCATGAGTGGATGTCCATGCCGCTCTATGCCGGCATCGGCGTGCTCGGCGGTCTGTTCCGGGACGTCGCGCCCGACCGGGAAGATGTCTGGCGCTTCTCGCCTTTTTTCGATCTCAGCCTGTGGCAGCTCGTGCGCGGGCGCGAGGATCTGCGCCGGTCGACGTTTCGCATCGCCTGTGTGCTGATGATCGTGGCCGCAGACATCCTGCGCGGCGGGGTGGCGCGCCTTTTCGGCAGGTACGGCGTTTTCGCGTTCACTTATGAATGGGGACACCCTAACGGGCTGACCATGGCCGGTATCTACCTGAGCAGTATTTTCGCCGTCACCATTCCGCTCAAGATCTGGAACAACTTCCGCAACGAGAAAAAGCTGGAAGCCCAGCAGCGCAGGCTCACCGAAGCCCGCATGGCCGCGCTCACCAGCCAGATCAACCCGCACTTTCTGTTCAATACGCTGAACACCGTTTCTTCGCTCATTCGCACGCGACCGGAGGAGGCGCGGCGCATTGTCTACAAGCTCTCCAGCATTCTGCGGCGGCTGCTGCGCAATACCGACAACTTATCGCCGTTGCGCGATGAGCTGTCGTTCATCGACAACTACATGGCCATCGAGCTGGTGCGTTTCGGCGACAAGCTGAGATTCGTGAAGGATATCGGGCCGGAGACGCTCGACCGGCTGGTTCCCAGCATGATGCTGCAGCCCATCATCGAGAACAGTCTGCGGCACGGTCTGGCGAGCAAGGTGGAAGGGGGAACGGTACGGGTCACCAGCCGTATTGAAGACGGCAGGCTGCATCTGCTGGTGGAAGACGATGGCGTGGGCATTCCGGAGGCGCGTCTGGAACGGCTTTTCGTGCAGGGCATCGGCATCAGCAATGTCAACGAACGGCTGAAGGTGCTGTTCGGCGATTCGTATCGCATGTGGGTGGACAGCAAGCCCGGCGAAGGCACGCGCACGGGCATCGAGATCCCGGAGCTTCAGAGCACCGTAGCGGCTGCGGTGGGCTGAGGCTGAATGCCGCTGCTCCATTCAGAGTGAACCGGCGGCGCGGCGGGGCTGTCGAGCAGCGCGTTCATCTCGTTCGCAAGGTTCGCGGCGTGCGCTTCGGAAAAAATGGACGAGTGGGTTCCGGGCACGCGCCGAACTATGAATCCCGCCGAACAATGATGACGCCACGCCAGCCGCCCGTCTTCGAGAATTCTGTTCGGTGGCATTCGATCCCGCGCGATGAAGTGAATCACCGGTATCGAAAGCACGCCTGGCCTCCATGGTATGCCGCCGCGTGCGCCCAGCAGGCGATCGATTGCCGTGTCCGGAAAAGCATGCCTGATGCGCGCCGCGGCATTCCGCGCCAGCAGGCGCAACGCGACATACGAGTGACGAACCGCTTCCCGGAGTGATACCGGTTTCCGGCGCAGCTCGTCGACGCGCCGGGCGTATGCCGGTATGTTGCGCAGGGGTTTCGGATAACCTGGCGCCGGCGTATCGAACAGCGCCAGCGCATCTACTGTCCGGCCCGCCGCGATCAGACGGCTGGCCGTCTCGAACGCGACCATGCCGCCGAAGGAGTGCCCGGCCAGGATGAAACGACCCTCGGGCAGGCGCCGCATCACTTCCGCCGCGGACCTTAGTGCTGCCTCCTCCACCGCTCTGGAACCGCGGGTTTGTGGGTACCCTGCGGTACGCAAAACGAAGAACGGCCGCCCGAGGCGCCGGGCGAGGTGACGAACGTAGAACACCTCGTCAGCCGCCGGAGCCACAAAGAAAACGGGGGCAAGGTCGCCATCCGAGTGCAGGGCGATCACGTGGTCGCTTGCGGGTTCGCCTGCGCTGCGGAGGATGCGGGCGAGACCTGAAACCGTGGGTGTGTCGAGAAACCGCGATACGGCAATCCGGCCGAGATCGATGCTGAACTTCCGGCTGACCTCCAGCAGCATGACCATTGCGGACAGGGAATCGCCGCCGATGGCGAAGAAGTCCGCATCGGCCGGAATGATTTCGGAAATGGAGAGAAGTCTCGTCCAGATTGCCTGAATTCTCAATTCCTCCCGCGACTGAACGCGCGCCTGTGACGGACTCTGCTCCGCCGCCGCTGAGTCTGCCAGCACGCGGCGCAATGGCTTTCCGCTGACGCCGCGGGGGATCTGGTCCATGGGAATGAGCCGCCGCGGCAGCTTCGACGGCGGGAGCTGTGGTCCCAGAAAGCGCCGCAACTCCGCTTCGTCGAACTCCAGACCCGGCTTCATCACCACTGCGCAGGCCACCTCTTCGCCGAGACTCGGGTGCGGCGTCGCAAACGCGGCGGCTTCGGCTACGGCTGGGTGGCTCTCCAGCGCCGCGTCGATCTCCTCCGGCCGGATCTTCTCACCCCCGCGATTGATGAAATCGCTGCTCCGGCCGGTGAGGTACAGGAAGCCGTCATCATTCATCACGCCAATGTCGCCGGTGCGAAGCCATCCCTCTTCAAAGGGGACAAACCTGCTTCCGGCGCCGGCCCAGTATCCCGGTGTGACCGACCGGCCGCGAACGGCGATCTGTCCCTCTTGTCCCCACCCCAGTGGCGTTCCGTCCTCGCCGATGATCCTGATTTCCGGACCCATGCCGCGACCCACCGATCCGGGTTTACGTTCGTGCGGGGGAACCCGGTCGCACGTGATCCCGCCCGTTTCGGTCAGGCCATACGCCTGCAGAAGCGGAACTCCCAGCTCGCGCTCCACCGTCTCCAGTAAGTGCGGATGCATGTACGCGCTACTGGACCGAATGAATCGCAGGCACGCGGGTAGTTCCGTGCGCTGCTGCGCGACCAGTGACGCGATTGCCTTATGCAGTGTGGGTCCGGCGGTGTACCATGTCGGACGATAGTCGTTCATCCAGCCGGGCCAGGCCGCCGGATCGAAACCGGAACAGCAGACCACCGACCCGCCTGCCGCCAGCTGAGCCAGCGGAGAAATCAGCCCCTGCAAATGAAACAGAGGTAGCATGTCCAGCAGGCGATCGCATTCGGTCAGTTCCAGCGCGGCTGCTGAGCTTCGGGCCATGCTCTCGAGGTTCCCGCGCGTCAGGGGAACGAGCTTCGCGGCGCCGGTTGTCGCTGAAGTCTGCAACAGCAGCGCGGTTCCGGCAGGCAGGCCGGATGCGCCTGCGCGGCCGAAGGCGTCCACACGATAGATCAGCTCAACCAGACCGCCTGGAGCCGCGGGATCGGGGCGCGCTTCGATAATGGCGATCCCCATTTCATCGGCCGCGGTCGCGGCGTGAGCGCAGGCATTCAGGTCGGCGATAACTGCCCGCGCGCCGATGCGTCTCAGGCAGGACGCGAATTCTGCAACCGAGAGGGCGGGATCGAGGGGCGCGCAGACACAGGCCTCCGAAACCGCCAGGAAAGCCGTGAACAGCCCAGCGCCGTTCGGCAGGGCGAGAGCGATTATATCGTCGGGCTGAAAGCGGGCGTGCAGAGCGTCTGCGGTCTCGGAAATATACTCGTGCAGCGCGGCCCAGGAAAGCGCTTCGCAGCCGGGCGCAAGTAACGCGGCTTCGCTGGGATGCCGGAGAACTTGGCGGCGAATCCCTGCCGCTGCACAATGGGTCTGTTCCGCTGAAGTAATGGGGACATCGTAACACGGTATGCGGGCTTACGTCGTCAGTCCAACTCTGCCCCGCGACTTACTCATCCCTCAACGCGCTGATCGGGTCCAGGCGAGAGGCGACGCGCGCCGGGAAGTACGAGCCCAGCGACGCCACAATGAGCAACGATGCAGCGGCGGCCGCGAGGCTGACGGGATCGTTCGGGGTCACGTCAAAGAGCAGGCCGGAAATCAACTGAGTCAGCCAGAGCGCTGCAAGCAGGCCGGCGAGGATACCGCCCAGCGCCACGCCCGCTCCGTTGCCGACCACGAGACGCAGAATGTCGGCTGGCGTGGCGCCGAGTGCCATGCGTACGCCGATCTCACCACGCCGGGCCGCAACCGAGTATTGCATCACCGCGAAAACGCCGAACATGGCCAGGCCCAGTGCCAGGGCCGAGAAGATGCCGATCAGCCACGTCTCGTACCGGCGCTGCATCTCCTGCCGCCCCAGCAATTGCTCCATGGTGTCCACGGAGGTGACGGTCACGTCGGGGTTCAGGCTATGGAGCAGCGTGCGAATGGAACCTGCCAGTCCGGCGCTCGCGCTGGTGCGCACCACCAGGTCTCCAATCTGCTCCCCACGTTGTGCCTGCACCTCGTAGATCTGCGACATCGGGGCACGCTCCAGTCCGCCGCTTCGCGTGTCGGTCACCACGCCCACTATGGTGAGCCAGTCGTCGTGGGCGCCCCGCGGGTCGAAGCCTTTGAGCCGCTTTCCCATGGGATCCTCTTTCGGCCAGTAACGCCGGGCGAGTGTCTCGTTGATGATGGCCACCGGCGGCGAGTCCGGGCGGTCGCGGTCGTCAAAGAACCGGCCCCGCACCAGGCGGATGCCCAGCGCCTGGAAATACTGGCCGTTCACCTGCGCCCAAACCAGCGGCGTCCACGCGGATTTCGGCTCAGGCGCATGACCCTCCACCTGCCGCAGGGCATGCGTTCGCGTCTCATTCAGAAAGAAAAGATTGCTGACGCCGCCCGCCGCCGTCACTCCTGGGAGTGCTCGAATGCGCTGCAGCGCGTCGCGGTAGAACTGCCTCACCTGCGAAGGAGTCGCCTCGCCGGGCAACCCGATCGCAACGGTGAGCACCTTGTCGGCCTGAAAGCCTGGATTGACGGAGCGCACGGCCGCCATGCTGCGAATCAGGAGCCCGGCGCCGGTGAGCAGTACCATGGCAACGGCGAACTCCAGCGCTACCAGAACGGTCCTGAACCGTCTCTTCCCGCGGCTCTCGGTGGAGTTGCGGACCGCCAACTTCAGCGATTCGTTGGTACGGCCGGAGGAGCCCTGCCACGCCGGTGCGATGCCCAGCGACACGCCCACGGCGAGCGACAGCAGCAGCGCGAACAACAACCCGCGCTCATCCAGGCTCACCGAGTTCAGCAGTGGAGTGTTGGCGGGTGACAGCGTTCTCAACAGGGGCGCCAGAGCGAAGGCGGCCGCTGTGCCGAGCGCTCCGCCGGCGCAGGAGAACGCCAGCGCCTCCGTTACCAGTTGCCGCACCACGCGCGCGTGCCCTGCGCCCAGGGCATAACGAATCGCGATCTCCCGCTGTCGATACGAAGCTCGGGCCAGCAGGAGATTAGCGACGTTCGCCCAGGCAATCAGCAACAGAAACGTCACTGCGGCGGCGAGCATCAGCAGCGGCTTTCGCATGGCGCCCGCGAAGTGCTCTCGCAGCGGCGTCACCCGCACGCTGTCGCGATGAAACTCCGGCAGAGCTGCTCTCAGCCCTCGCTCGATTGAATCGACTTCGGTCTGAGCGGCAGCCATGGTGACTCCTGGTTTCAGGCGCGCCATGATGTCCCAGCGAGGGCGGTCCAGCGGACTGGTCTCTTCCTTGTCGTTCCACTCCGGATGCGACCGTACCGGCGCCCAGAGCTGCGTATCAAGGAACGGGACCTGGAAGTCCGACGGCATCACGCCGATGACCTGCCAGCGCTGGTGCTTTAAGACAAGATCCTGTCCGATGGCCTGCGGCGACGAGCCGAACTGTCGGGCCCACAATCCCGCGCTGATGACGACGACGCGATCGGCTTCCCGATTCTCCGTATCGGTGAATGTACGTCCGATCAGCGGCTGCCTGCCGAACATCCGGAAGAGATTCGGCGAAACGAATGCGCCCTGTATAGCAACAGGCTCGCTCCCGCTGTTCAGCGTGACGCGCGACCAGCCCGTGCGGAACGTGCAGGCCACGTCGGCGAACGATCGGCTGGCCGCCCTGAACTGCACAAAATCGTTCCACGACAGCGAGCCGTTGGAATCGAACGGCGGCCGCGTAGCGTAGCTGGTCAGCTTCACCAGACGCTGCGGATCGCTATAGGGAAGCGGCCGGATAAGAATGCCGTCCACCAGGCTGAAAATGGACACGCTGAACGCGATCCCCAGCCCGAGGATGGCAACCACCAGCGAGTAGAACCCGGGAGCGCGGCGGAAGGTCCGGAAGGCGTAGCGAACGTCCGAAAGCATGAGGGCGGAAGAGCAATCGTGCTTCCAGCGGCAGAGCCACGGCTCAAGAACTTAGAGAGATGGCGCCGCTCGTCTGCGGGATTCGGTGTCCGTTTGCGTGAAAACCGTGCAGGCTAAAAGCCTGCTCTACTTCCGACCGAGAACAGTAGAGCAGGCTTTCAGCCTGCATGCAGGCTACCGCGCCGTGCTCAGCGTCTTCACCAGCTCGTACAGAAACGTCTGGCCCTCGTAGAACGACTTCACCGCGATGCGCTCATCGCGGCCGTGTGCCCGATAATCGTCCCGCTCGAAGAACATCCCGCGCACGCCGTAAGTCGGGATGCCCGCAACGCGAAGCATACGGCCATCGGTCGCGCCGGTCGACATAACCGGAAGCACCGTGACGCCGGGCCACATCGAATCGGAAACGCGCGCCATCGCGTGCATAAGATCCGGCCGCAGAGGCGAAGCCGGCGAGTTCGCCTCCGCCTCTCGCACCGATATCTTCACCTGATCGTCGGCCACCACCTTTGTGAGCGTGTCGATCACATTATCGAGCGAATTTTCCGGCAGCACGCGGCAATTCACGTTCGCCGCCGCAAGCTGGGGCAGGGCATTGAACGCATGGCCGCCTTCGAGTGTTGTGGCCACGCAGGTGGTCCGCAGCATGGAATTCCACTGGAGTGAAGCCGCGGCTACGCGTTTCACGGCGTCCGGATCGCCCTCGGCCGTTCGGGCCAGGTCCGCGCTCATGCGCGCGCCCGGTATTTTAGACTGGCCGGCGAAGTACGCGCGGGTGACGTCATTCACCTGGAGCGGAAAGCCGAACTGTCCGATGCGGAGCAGCGCCGCGGCCAGCCGATAGATCGCATTGTCAGGCGACGGCGTGCCGCTGTGCCCGCCCTTGTTGCGCACTTCGAGCCGGACGTCCAGATACCACTTCTCCGCCGCCTGCAGATCGTTCGACACCGGCCGGCCATGGTCCAGCTCGCCGTTGCCGCCCTCGTTCAGGCACAGTTCCGCGTCGATGAGGTCGCGGTGATTCTTCAGCAGCCAGTCGACGCCGTTATATGGACCGCCGCCTTCCTCATCCGCGGTCAACGCCACGATAATGTCGCGGTCAGGCCGGTAGCCTTCGCGTTTGTACCGAATCAGGTTGGCGATCCATACGGCCGCCTGGGCCTTGTCATCCGACGACCCACGGCCGTAGAAATATCCGTCCTTCTCTGTTAGAACGAACGGGTCCATGCTCCAGTCTTCGCGCCTGGCCTCCACAACGTCTTCGTGAGCGAGCAGCAGGATCGGCTTCAGGCGGCCCGTGCCGCGGTAGCGCACCACCAGATTGGCCTTGGTGGGAATGGGTCCGCCGGTAAAGATATCCGCGTCGCTGAAGCCGGCATCGCGAAGACGCCTGGCCACCGCGTCGGCCACCGGCGTCGTGGCGCCGGTCGTGAAGCCGGATTTGATTTCGACCATTTCCTTAAGAATGTCGTGCGCCAGCCGCTGGTCGGCTTCGGGCGGCATCGTCGAACCGGCGAAGCATGTCATGGGCATGGCAAGAGCAATAAAAACGCGCCAGAGCGTGGCGCGGAACCGCGATTTGATTCCTGAGATCATGGCCGGTTGCGTTCGGAACAGGTATTCATGGTACCGTGTTCCGCCTCCTCCGGCGGCCTGAAAGGTCCGAATTTCATCTGTGTTACGATGCTGGTTTCAAGCCGCCGACACAGGCAACCGCTTGCTCACGCGCGCGGCTCAGAAAGCGCTTCGGAGCCATGACCGGGAGCAAGTGGTGGGCATGTAGCCCCTCAGGAGGGGGCTAATCCATGAAAAGCTATGAAGGACCTGACATCAGAAATGTCGCGCTGATCGGGCATGGGCACTCCGGGAAGACCTCGCTGGCCGCCGGACTGCTCTTTGCCACCGGCGCCAGCAACCGGCTGACTCGCGTTGACGAGGGCAACACGATCACCGACTACGACGAAGAAGAGATCAACCGCAAGATCACCATCTCCACTTCCCTCGCGTATTTGGAATACAACAAGAAAAAGATTAACCTGATCGACACTCCCGGCTTCAATATTTTCATCAACGATACGCATGCCGCCATGTTTGCCGCCGACGCGGCTCTGGTGCTGGTGGATGGAGTGGCGGGCGTGGAGGTGCAGACCGAGAAGGTGTGGGAGTTCGCAGACGAGTTTAATCTCCCCCGCGCCATCATCATCAATAAGCTCGACCGCGAACGTTCCGGCTTCGACCGCGCGCTGGCCAGCATCCAGGAGAATTTCGGACGCACCGCGGTGCCGGTTCACCTGCCGCTCGGCGCCGAACGCGATTTCCGGGGCATCATCGACCTGATTTGCATGAAGGCGTACACGTACGCTCTGGACGGCGATGGCAAAGGCAGAGAGGAAGAGATTCCCGCCGAGTATGCAGACGCGGCCCAGAAGGCGCACGAGGCGTTAGTCGAAATGGTTGCCGAGGGCAATGACGCGCTGCTGGAAGAGTTCTTCGCTGAGGGCACTCTGCCGGTGGAGCATATCGTGGACGGTTTGCGGCTGGCCGTCAGGGAACGGCGAATCTTCCCGGTGCTGTGCGCATCCGCTCTGCACAACATCGGCGCCGATCAGGCGCTGAACCTGATCGTCGATTATTTCCCGGCCCCCACCGATCGCGAACCCGTCGCCGGCATGCTCAACGGGAAAGAGGCGACGCGTCCCATCAGCGACAAGGAGCCGCTCGGTATTTTCGTGTTCAAGACGGTGGCTGATCCGTTCGCCGGCCGTATGTCTTATTTCAGGGTCATGTCCGGCGTGTTGAAGAACGACGCGAACGTCACCAATGCGCGCACCGGCGGGGCGGAGCGGCTGTCGCATATCGGCGCGCTGCTCGGTAAGCAGACGACCCCGGTGACCGAGATTCACGCCGGCGATGTCGGCGCGGTGGCCAAGCTGAAGGACACACTCACCGGCGATTCGCTGTGCGACAAAGGCTCGTGCATGGTGTACACGCCCGTGAAGCTGCCGGACCCTTCGATCGCCTACGCCATCACCGCGAAGACGCGCCAGGATGAGGATCGGTTGAGCAACGCGGTGCAGCGCATTTTGGAAGAAGATCAGTCACTGCGGTTCTATCGCGATCCATCGACCAACGAGTTCCTGCTTGCCGGCAGCGGGCAGCAGCACGTCGAGATCATTGTGAGCCGCCTCAAGCGGCGGTACGGCGTCGAAGTGGGGCTGAGCGCACCGAAGATTCCTTATCGCGAGACCATTCGCGGCAACGCCGACGTGCAGGGCCGTCACAAGAAGCAGACCGGCGGTCACGGCCAGTTCGGCGATTGCTGGATTCGCATGGAGCCGCTGCCGCGCGGGGGTAAGTTCGAATTCGCCAATGAGATCTTTGGCGGATCCATTCCGCGCCAGTACGTTCCCGCGGTGGAGAAGGGCATCATCGAAGCAGCCGCGAAAGGGTACCTGGCAGGGTTTCCGGTGGTGGACTTCAAAGTGACCGTTTACGACGGCTCATATCATGACGTCGATTCGTCGGAAATGGCTTTCAAGCTGGCGGCGCGCAAGGCGTTCAAGGCCGCCATGGAAGAGGCCAAGCCGACGCTGCTGGAACCCATCATGAGGGTGGAGGTCCAGGCGCCGGTGGAGTACGCCGGCGATCTGATGGGCGACATGAACGGACGCCGCGGCCGCATCACCGGCATGGACACGAAGGGCAACACGCAGATCATTCGCGCGATGGTCCCCATGGCCGAGATGCTGAGTTATCAGAACGACCTGATCTCGATGACCCAGGGGCGCGCGTCCTTCAGCATGGAATTCGACCACTACGATTTCGTGCCGCAGCTCCAGGCCGAGAAGATCATCTCCGCCGCAAGAGCCGCCCGCGCCGGCCTGGAGGAAGAAGAAGAGTAGGCGGGGACCCGGCAATCAGTCGAAATCGAACGGACGCTTTGGCGGCGGGGCGTCGGGCTTGTCCTTCGCCTGTTTGAGCAGCTCGTCGAATTTCCGCTCGAGCACCTGTTTGTGCGATTTGTGTTCGGCGAAGGATTTCTCGAAGGCTTCGGCGCGCCGGGCTTCCTCGCCCTTGAGCCGCTGTACAGCTACGGCCATGTCCTCCACCACGTGCGGCTTTTCGGGCTCCTGATGGCTGATGACCGCCTTCAGCTCCGGATCGATCTGCAGCGTTGAATCGCAGCAGGGGCACTTCACTTCGATCAGCGCCGTCTTGTTTGCCATACGGGAATCTTAGCGCAGGCCGATCTACAATGGCCGTGCCGCCATGAAAACCTGCATCGGAGCGCGTACCCGGAGAGCGCGAGACCGTGCCGGTGGCCACAGCGCGATGCCGGCCGGTCACCCTATAATCAGATTTGTGAATCGGCTACAGATAGCGCTCGCAGGCGCGCTCGTCGTCGCGCTCGCCGCCTGCCATAAGGACATCGATAACGGTGACGCCGTTCGACAGGGCGTCATGAATTACCTGGCGAAGAAATCCGGTCTTTCTTCGATGGACGTAACCATAGCGTCGGTGTCTTTTAAGAAGGACGAAGCGGATGCGGTGGTGCATTTCCAGGCGAAGGGCTCGACCGCGCCGGGCAGTGGCCTCGACATACCGTATGTTCTGGAGCGCAAGGGAAACGAGTGGGTGGTAAAGGGCCGCGCGGGCGCCGCCCGAGGTGCGAACCCGCATGGAGCTGCCGGTGGCATGGGCGCGAATCCGCATGCCAGCGGTACTCCGGCACTGCCGCCCGGACATCCGGCCGTTCCTTCCGGCACAGAACTTCCGGCCAGCTCCCAATGAGACACCCAGCCGCCAGCGTGCTTGTGGGGCAGGCGCCTCGCCTGCGGCGGACGCCTCGTCCGCCTGCTGAAACTATCCGAGGAGGCGGGCCGGGGGCCCGCTGCAGGCCGGGGGGCCTGCCCCACAAACAGCAGGAGCAGAACCTATGAAACGCGTTGCGGTTCTTGGAGGAGGACCGGCTGGCTCATTCGCGGCCGAACGTCTGGCCCGCGCGGGCCTCGACACCGTTCTGTTCGACGAAAAACTGGCTTGGGAAAAGCCGTGCGGAGGCGGCCTGACCTACAAGGCCTGGAACGAATATCCATTCCTGGTTGAGAACGATACGCCGAAGAAGTTCATCACGGACATGAACATCTCGGCGCCGAAGGGCGGGTCGGCGCGAATGAGGCTCGATCAGCCCATCGTCGTCTATTCGCGGTTCGATCTGAATAACCTGCTGCTCAGGCGCGCGGAGTACGCGGGAGCGCAACTGGAGAAGACGCGCGTTCTCTCGGTGGACCGGCGCGATCGGGGATGGTCGGTGCGGACCCGCGACGGCGCGATGGACGTCGATTACTGTGTACTCGCCACCGGCGCCCGCAACCCGCTGCGCGACATGGGGACGAAATGGACCCCGGGGGACACAGCCACTGCGCTCGGATATTTTGTGCCGGCGGACCAGCAGCACATCGATATTCAGTTCCTGCCGAACTTCGAAGGCTACATCTGGGTGTTCCCGCGCTGCGGCCATCTCTCGGTGGGCATCTGCGGCAAAACGAACTCGGCGCATATGCGGGCGTTGCTGGAGCAGTACATGGACGAACATGACATCTCGCGCAAAGACGCCACGCTGTTCGCGCATGTCCTTCCGCTGCTCGAGCGCCGCGCGTGGCCAAACAACCGCATTGCCGGGGACGGCTGGATGGCCGTTGGCGATGCCGGCGGTCTGGTGGATCCCATCACCGGCGAGGGCCTGTACTACGCGATGCGCTCCGGCGATATTGCCAGTCAGGTCCTGTTGGACGAGAGCTGCGCGCCGGCGGAGAGGGCCTCGGTCTACCGCTCGCTGCTGCACCACGATTTCGGCGCCGAGCTGGCGTTTGCGTCGATGTTGGCCAGCCGTGTGTACTCGGGCCGGTTCCTGTTTTCGACCGTCCCCGCCCGCATGGTGCAGTTCACGCGCCGCAGTCCGCGGTTTCGTGCGCTGATGCAGGATCTCTTTGCCGGCACACAGCCTTACCTCGGCCTTCGTAAACGATTGCTGGAAGGTCTCAACGGCACCCTCACCGAAGTGCTGATGGGGTTCTTCCTCAACCGCATCATCCCGGAAGAGAACCGGGCATAGTCGGGCGCCCGGCCCGCAGGACATCCATGAAGCACGATAAATCCGAGGCGCTGTTCGCTCGCGCGAAGCAGGTGATACCGGGCGGCGTGAATTCTCCGGTGCGGGCGTTTCGCGGCGTCGGCGGTAATCCGCCTTTCATCGCCGGCGGCAAGGGCTCGCACATCCACGATGTGGACGGGAACAACTACATCGATTATGTGTGTTCCTGGGGACCTCTCATCCTTGGCCACCGACCTCCGAGCGTTATTGCGGCCATTCAGGAAGCGCTCGCCTTTGGAACTACTTACGGTGCTCCAACTGAAGCGGAGGTTGAACTTGCCGAACTGATCCGCGACTGCATCCCATCGGTGGAGATGGTGCGCCTTGTCAGCTCCGGGACCGAGGCCACCATGAGTGCGCTCAGAGTAGCGCGGGGCTTCACGGGACGGGACCTGGTGGTGAAGTTCGAGGGCTGCTATCACGGCCACGTCGACTCGCTCCTGGTAAAGGCCGGTTCGGGCATGGCAACGCTTGGGATTGCCGACACGCAGGGTGTGCCGCGGGCCTTCGCCGAGACGACCATTGCCGTTCCTTTCAATTCAGTGCCGGCAATAGAGAAGGCATTAGTTGAACATAACAATCGCATTGCGGCTGTGATCGTCGAGCCGGTGGTGGGGAACATGGGTTGCGTCCCGCCCGCGCCTGGATTCCTTCCGGCGCTCCGGGAACTCACCAGCCGCCATGGCGCGCTGCTGATTGTTGACGAGGTGATGACCGGATTCCGGCTGGCGTTGGGCGGTGCGCAGGACCTCTTCGGCGTTCGGCCGGACCTGACCACGCTCGGCAAGATCGTCGGCGGTGGCCTGCCGTTGGCGGCGTACGGCGGCCGTGCGGACATTATGAGCCGCGTTGCGCCGGCTGGGCCGATCTATCAGGCAGGCACGTTATCGGGAAATCCGGTAGCAGTTGCCGCTGGTCTGGCCACATTGCGGTATCTCAGAGGGCATCCGGACGTCTACCAGAAAGTCGAGGCGCTCACTGAACGGCTCTGCGCGAGCGCGCCGGCAAGCGTCCGGGTGAACCGGGTAGGCTCGATGTTCACGTTCTTCTTTAACGGCGGGGAGCCGGTGACCGACTGGGATTCGGCGAAAAGGTCGGACACCGCCCGGTTCAGCCGCTTCTTTCACTGGATGCTGGAACGTGGCGTCTATCTGGCGCCATCGCAGTTCGAAGCCGGCTTCGTCTCGGCGGCGCACACGGAAGAGGACATCGACCGCACAGTGGCCGCCGCCGAGGAATTCTTCGCTCAGGAGTAACCGGGGCCCGCGTTGACTCGTGTGATACAGTCGGGTCTCCACCTTGTATACTGCCGGGCGCGCCCTCCGTTTTCCTCTGACCATCTTCGTCAGCGCGTTCCTGCTGTTCCAGGTACAGCCGATCGTGGGCCGGTATGTGCTGCCGTGGTTCGGCGGCGGTCCGGCGGTGTGGAGCGCATGCCTGCTGTTCTTCCAGGCGGCCCTGCTCATCGGCTACGCATACGCGCACTGGTCGGTTCGAGGGCGCCCCGCGCGCAGGCCGCGATTCATTTCGCGTTGCTCGCTGCTTCGCTGTTCTTCCTCCCCATCTCCCCCGGCCCGGCGTGGAAGCCAGTTTCGCCCGGCGAGCCGGTAGGCCGAATCCTCATCCTGCTCGCGGCGACCGTGGGCCCGTCCTACGTGCTGCTCGCGTCCACTGGCCCGCTCCTGCAGCGCTGGTTCAGCGTGACGCATCCCGGCGAGTCACCGTACCGGCTCTATGCGCTGTCGAACATCGGATCGTTCCTCGCGTTGCTGAGCTACCCGTTCGTCGTTGAGCCAGTGCTCCGGCTGCACGCGCAGGCGCTCATCTGGAGCGGGATGTACGTGGCCTTCGCTGCGATGTGCGGCTGGTGCGCGTGGCAGTTCGGTTTGGCGCAACAGGCAGCCACGCCCGAACCGGCAGTGGCCGCGGAGGACGCGCCCTGCGCCGACTGCCCTGACCGTTCTCTTCTGGACGCTGCTGGCGGCCTGCGGGTCTACCCTGCTCATGGCGACGACGAACCAGATGTGTCAGGAGATCGCGGTAATCCCGTTTCTCTGGATTGTGCCGCTCTCCATTTATCTGCTCACTTTCGTGCTGTGCTTTGAGGGCGAGCGCTGGTACCAGCGCACCGTGTTCGCGGTGGCCGGTGGGGTTCTGGGCGCCGGCGCCTGCGCTCTGATGGTGATGGGGCTGGTGAAGGTACGGCTCTGGCTGCACCTGACCGGCGATTCCCTCGCTCTGTTCGTGCTTTGCATGATCTGCCATGGGGAACTGGCCAGATCCCGGCCCGCGCCTCGGTACCTGACGAAGTTCTACCTCACCATCGCGGCCGGCGGCGCCATGGGTGGCGTGTTTGTGGCGATCGTCGCGCCGCGCCTTTTCGACGCGTACCTGGAGTATCCGATCGGCATTGCCGCGGCCTGCCTGCTCGGCTTCGCGGCGTGGCTGCGTACCGGCGCCTGGCGGCAATGGACCACGGCGAACTTCCGGGTTCGCGTCCCTCTGATGGCGCTGCTCATCGGCGGTTTGACCGGCATTGTCACCGCGAAAATGGTCAGCACGCCGGTGTTCGATACGGTGGCGTCGTGGCGCAATTTCTACGGCATTCTCCGCATCCGGCAAATGGTGGACATCAACGGGCCGCTTCGCTGGCTGATGCACGGCCAGACGCGTCACGGGTTTCAATATCTGACTGTGGGTAAGCGCGACTGGCCCACTTCGTACTACGGCCATCACAGCGGGCTCGGCATCGTGCTGGACAATTACGATCCGCCGCACCGCCGCGTGGGCGTTATCGGACTCGGCACGGGGACGATCGCGGTCTACGGTAAGGCGGGCGAAGTGTTTCGGTTTTACGATATCAATCCCGACGTCGAGACGATCGCCGAGGGCTGGTTCACATTTCTCAGGGACTCGAAAGCATCGGTCGAGGTGGTCCTGGGCGACGCGCGGGTGCAACTGGAGCGCGAGCTGGCCGAAGGTCATCCCGAGAACTTCGACGTGCTGGCTGTGGACGCGTTTTCCGGCGATGCCATTCCCATTCACCTGGTGACCGCCGAGTGCGCGGACATCTACCGGCGCCATCTGAAGCCCGGCGGCGTCCTGCTGCTGCACGTTTCGAATCGCACGCTCGATCTGCAGCCGGTCGCCCGCGGGGTGGCGAAGCACCTCGGATGGGAAGCGATGCTGGTGAATTCCGAAAACGACATCAATACCGGCGAGAGCACGTCGGACTGGGTGGTGATCTCGCAGAATCAGGCGGTGATGGATATCAAGCCGCTCGAGGAGGCCGATACGGAATGGGACCATCCGAACATGGCGCCCGTGGTCTGGACCGACGACTTCTCGAGCCTCTGGCGGGTGCTGAAGTAGCGCCGGGTTGAGCTCGTACCGAGAATACCTTTGCTGCACGTTCACCGGTTAAAGAGTCTTCCAAGGCAATTCTTCCGGGCCGAAACGCGGGTCCGCGCCCGTCGCCTGTCCGTGCGCGTCCTGATCGCCGCCGCGCTGATATCCACTGGCGCTGGGGCCACCACGCTCGTCGCGCTCTGGACTCCCGATCAGGTCATCCCGGGAGCCGACAGCCTCATGCTCACCAATGTTCCTGGCGTGCGGGGTAATGCCTGCAAAATCGGTCAGGCTGGTTCAACCTTTTTCGCATTCAGCGGCCTGGTTGACGATCCCTCCGCTGGTTTCAGCGCGCGAGCGGCCGCGGAACGCGCCATCGGAGAAAAGAGCGATCTGAATGGCCGGATGGAGCAGTTTCTCGCGCTCGCCCACGAGCCCCTCGCCAGGGCTCTCGATGCGGTACGGCACGACGAACCCGACTCGTGGGCCTGGGTCCAACAGGGGCATCCACCTCTTCAGGCGATCTTCGCCGAACGCGGCAGCGGCGTCCCGTCACTGGGGATCGCAACGATTGCGATGATGCCGGACGGCACGTTGCAGGATTCCGCCCACATCATTGCCCAGGGCGACGATGGCCGCGGGCCGCGTATTATCTACGCAGGACAGCAGAGCGGCATTCGTGCATGGCTGCATGCTCATCCGGACTGGTACAACGGCGACCGCGCCGCACTCGTTCGCCGCCTCATCCAGCTCGAAGTGGACGAGAGCCCCGGCATGGTGGGCGGCCCCTTCGACGTAGTGTCGATAGCGGCGACAGGAGCCGAGTGGCTCGACAAAAAGACAGCCTGCGCGGTTCTGCCGCCTCAACCCTGAGCGGACGGAACAGGCGCTCCGCCCACTGGAACAGAGCCTTTTTCGGGGTGAGAAAGCAGCACGCGCGCGAGGAACAATGCCATGAGTGTGTCAATTGTGGCACAATACAAATGATTCCATCGGTCAGGTCGCTCCGCACTTCCCACAAACCTTTGCCAATATGGCGACAGTAAGGCATTCCGAGCGGCCAGCCAAACTCGACCTTCTGAATGTCACGACCAACCACCTTCCGGTCCTCCAAAGAAAGTCCCAGCATCCTGCACGGTTTCGTCAAGAAAACCCAGAAGACATCCGCGCGGGATTTGGAACTGGCCCTGAAGCGTATGAAGGAGGCGCTCTCAGATGACGCGTAAGAGGAAGGGACGAGTTGGTTCGTCCTTCGACGGCTTTCTGGCGGAGCAGGGCATTCTCGAAGAGTGCGAGGCGCAAGCCATCAAACAGATCCTTGCCGATCAGATTAAAGCCGCCATGGAAAAGGACCGCCTCACCAGGGCTGCCATGGCACTTCGGATGCAAACGAGCCGAAGGGCGCTCGACCGCCTGCTGGATCCAACAAACACCAGCATCACGCTGCACACGCTTCAACGCGCTGCCACGGCCATCGGCCGTCAACTCCGGCTGGAACTGGTCTGAAGCAGCGCGCCCGTCCAATGCAGGCGAAAACGCCTGCTCTACTTTATGAGTCTTTCCCCCGGCACTCCGCGCAAGGACAAATCTCGCGCAGGTGATCGTACGAATAAATGCCCGTGCTGTGGCCGTCGTTCCAGTAGATGCGGACGGCGTACTCGCCCACCTGCTCGATGTTGGTCATCTTCAGCGCGGGCTTGTACATCTGGAACGGATTGTTCTGCGGCGCCGAATAGTTCGTCTTCTGCGGCTCCGTGCCGTGTGCGCCGGTGCAGGTAGCGCAGGGGCACTCATCGCGCAGGTACGCCACTGAGTAATCGCTGCGGTGCCCGTCCCGCCAGTCGATCGTGATGCCCTTCGATTTCGAAACGGCGATGTGCTCGGGGTCTGCTTTCAGCAGATTCATTGCGCCCGCTCCACGTCGCGTACGCCCGAGATCCTGCGCACCGCGCTGGTGACGCGCTCCAGCTGCTTTTTGTCGCGGATTTCGATGGTCATGTCCACCACCGCGCCCTCGCCGGCGCCTTTGTCCTCCGAGCGCGCCTCCAGAGAGCGGATGTTGCTTTGCTCATGGAACAATACGGAGGTGAGCTGGTTCAGCATTCCGGGCCGGTCGTCGGTGTAGACAATCATGTGCACTGGGAACGGCTCGCTCACTGCACGCGCCCATTCCACGTCGATCCGGCGCTCTACCTCATACATCAGGCTCTCCACGTTGGCGCATTTCGTGGAATGCACCGCGATGCCCTTGCCTCGGGTCACGTATCCGACAATGGACTCGCCGCGAATCGGATTGCAGCATTTCGCGCGATACACCAGCACGTCGTCCATGCCGCGAACCTTGATCACCAGGTCCTCGGCGTCGGCCGGCGCGAGATTCGTGGACGGCGCGGGTTTGGGCTGCTCCGCGGGAGTTTCCGCCGCCACCTTGTCAGGCGCGATCTTCTGCAGCACCTGACGCGGAGAGTACTTGCCGTACCCGAGCGCGGCGTGCAGGTCTTCTATTTTGGCGTACCCGTACTCCGCCGCCACCGACTCCATGACGGCTTTCGTGACCCGGCTGAGCCCGACGCCAAAACGGCGAGCCTCGCGCTCCAGATACTTCTGGCCGATCTCGATCGCCTTTACCCGCTCGGTGGTGTTGATGACGTGCCTGATTTTGTTGCGTGCGCGGGCGGTTCGGACGAACGCGAGCCAGTCCTTGCTGGGCAGGTGTCCTGGCGAGGTGAGGATCTCGGTCACGTCGCCGTTGTGCAACATGTACTTGAGCGGGACGATGCGGCCATTGACCTTCGCGCCTACGCAGGTGTTCCCCACGTCGGTGTGAATCGCGTAAGCGAAATCGACCGGCGTGGCGTCTCGCGGCAGCACGATGACCTTGCCTTTAGGCGTGAACGCATAGACTTCTTCCGGGTACAGGTCCACCTTCAGGGTGGACATGAACTCGCCCGGGTCGCGGATCTCGCGCTGCCACTCCACCAGCTGCCGCAGCCAGGTGACGCGATTATCCTCGATGTTCGGTCCTTTGCGGCCTTCCTTGTACTTCCAGTGTGCGGCGATGCCTTCCTCGGCCACCCGGTGCATCTCCTCGGTGCGGATCTGCACCTCGAAGGCGATGCCTCCGGGCCCCATCACGGAGGTGTGCAGCGACTGATACAGGTTCGGGCGCGGGATGGCGATGAAGTCCTTGATACGGCCCGGGATGGGATGCCACTCGTTGTGAATGACCCCCAGCGCTGCGTAGCAGTTCTTCACCGAATCCGTGACGATGCGCAGCGCGAGCAGATCGTAAACCTGATCGAGACCGATCTTCTGCCGTTTCAGCTTCTGGTAAACCGACCATGCGCGCTTCACCCGCCCGTCCACGCGCGCCGGAATGGATTCGCGCGCGAGGTTTACCTCCACGTCATGCTTGATGGTGGAGAGGAACTCCTCGTTCTGCGCGCGCCGTGATTCGATTTCGCGTTCCAGATCGGCCCACGCTTCCGGCTCGATATAGCGGAAGGACAGGTCCTCCAGCTCGCCGCGGATTTTCCCCATGCCGAGACGGTGCGCGATGGGGGCGTAAATCTCGATGGTCTCCTGCGCGATGCGCTCCTGCTTCTCCTGCGGCAGGCTGGCCAGCGTGCGCATGTTGTGCAGGCGGTCGGCCAGCTTGACGATCACCACGCGAATGTCGGTGACCATGGCCAGCAGCATCTTGCGGACGCTTTCGGCCTGCCGCTCCTCGCGTGAATATAGCTTGAGTTTGCTTAGCTTGGTTACGCCGTCGACGCAGCGCGCCACATCAGCGCCGAACTCCCGGCGGATCGTGTCGATGGTCACACCGGTGTCTTCCACCGTATCGTGCAGCAGGCCGGTCACCAGACACGTCATGTCCATCTGCATGTCTGCCAGGATGTGAGCGATTTCGAGCGGATGGCTGATGTACGGTTCACCCGATGCCCGGAACTGTTTGGCGTGCGCTTCGCTGGCCAGCCGATAGGCTTTTTCAAGAACCGAAACGTCTTCGTTCGGGCGCAGCCGGCGTACGTTGGCTACCAGTTCTTCGAACCTGAGATCGAGCGGGCTGGCTGGAACCGCGGGAAGGGCCGTGCCGGGAGGACACGCCGGGACGACTTCCGAAGGCTGCATCTAATCTGAGGATAACAGCGGCCAGGATGCTCCCGGTGGGGCAGACCATCGTCCTCGTGGTCTTCCAGGACGGTTTGTGGACCTCGCGTCGCTGAACACGAAGGCAGACCACTGTAAACCGATGGTCTGCCCCACGGGGCTCCCCTTAGTCCACTTTCCTGATCCGGCCCTTGTTATCAAGCGTCAACCGCAGCCCGCTCCACTCCACCGTATGGCCGAACAGGCCCGCTGCCCATACCGCGGCCGCCCACAGGTCGCGGAACGGCATCAGAAACCAGAGCCGCGCTACCACCGGGCTGCGCATTCCCCACAACCCGGCCATCAGCGCCGTGAGCATGCGGGCAACGAACAGTGGCACGGCCATCCACCACAGCCCGGCTGCGGCATCCACCATCGCCCAGAACGTCGCATGCGTGAGGAACAGACCCGCATAGGCGCCGCGCGACACGCGAATGGTCCGCGCCCAGCGAATCTGATGCCGCCACGCATCGCTCCATGTTGCCGCGTGCAGGTGCGTGTCCACCACCACATCGGACATCACGTTTCGCCGTCCCAGGGCATGAATGCGCGCGCCGAGCTGATAATCGTCGGCGATGTAATCGGCGATCGCCTCGAAGCCGCCAATCGCGCCGAGGTCCTCGCGCCGGAACACGATGGTGGAACCCAGGCCGAACTCAGAGATGCCGAGGAAAGGCGCCACCAGCGCACTGGGCGCGAAATCCGTGGCGACTCCCAGGGCTTCCCAGCGCGCGCCAGAGTGTCGCCCGTTGCGCGGTACAGGCACGTCGCGATGCCCGCCGCCGGATCGCTCAGCGGCTGCACAACATCGCGCAGGTAACCCGTGGGGACGGCAATGTCGCCATCGCTGACGATCAGCACCGAGTGCCGCGCCTCGCGCGCCAGATCGATCAGCGACCCAACCTTGCCGTTGGGTTTCACAGTCCGGCAATGGACCAGCCGAATGTTGACTGAGGGGAACTCCCGCATCAGCCGCTCGTATGTCCCGAACGCAGGGATCGTTCAGATCGTGAACGCCGAACAGGATCTCGAATTCCGGGTACTGCTGGACAGCCTGCGACTGCAGCGCCGCGTACAGATCGGGATGGGCGCCGCGCATTGGTTTGAGAATCGAAACAGGCGGCGAGAAGCTCCCGGCGGCCGCGGGAGGTTTGCTGAAATGCCGCACCGTAGCGGCAAGGGCGATCAGTTGATACGCCGCCGCGGCAACCGAAATCACCGCAAGCAGCAGGATCACAGGGCCAGCAACGCCACGCCGCAGGCGACCAAACCGGCTCCGGCCCACCGCCTGAGGCACACCCGCTCCTTCAGGAGCACGCGCGCCAGAACTGTCTCCAGCACGAAGCTGGCGGCGCTGGCCGGAACCGCGAAGCTAAGATCGGCAATGGTCAGCAGCTTCAGAAAAGCGAAGAACGAAACCGCCATGCACAGGATGGCGAACCCCAGTGAAGCCCGCCGCGCCAGGGCAGCAAACGCGCTCCCCAGCCGTCCTCCGCTGAAGCGCACCTCGCCATGGAGCTTCATCTCGCGCGATTGCAGCAGGTCGCCCAGGACGGTGCAGCCTACCACGACAAACACCAGCAGCCAGGCCATGCCGTTCACCCGCGCCCTTTCTGAACGCGAGCCGTGGTGTTCAACTGCGTCTTTCCCACCAGCATCATGCCGGCGACAATCAGTGCAATGCCCGCCCAGCGCGTCAGCGAAATTCGCTCGTTGAAGAACACGCGCCCGGCGAGCGCCGACATGGCGTACCCGATGGAGGTAACCGGCAGCACGTAGCTGAGATCAGCCCAGCTCATCATGGCCATGCGCGAGAGCAACCACACCACCAGCAGCACGATCCCCAGGCCGACCCACGGATCGAAAATCGTCTGCAGGACGGAGAGCGGAGAAAAGGCCATCGCCGCGCGATGCTTCATGCCCAGCGCAAGCGCTGCGTTGCCGAACACATTGCTCAGGACCACGACCGTTATGATCAGCCGCGTCTTGAAAAGGATCCTGCTGCTTTCAGGGTCAGAAGCGAGGGGCGCGGCGGCCCTGGTATCCGCGGGGTCCGCCGGGGCCGAGACCACGGGCATTAGTCCCCCACGCCGGTGAGCACGGCCTTGTCCTCCGTGGCCGTTTCGTTGCCGATGGCGCGCTGGTCGCGAACGAACTTCTTCCGCTTCGAGCTGAGCGAGAGGAACTCGCGCGCTTCCTTATAAAGCCGCGGTACGTCGCGATTCTGAATCGCCTTGCGGATAACTCGCCACGCAGTTTTGGGCCGGAAGTAATACTCGTGATAGAAGCGCTCCACCCACTCCACCAGCTCGCCGCGATCGAACCCGGGATAAACGACGTTGGGGAGCTGATGCCCGCTCTCGTCGGTCATGCCCTCAATGCTGACCAGACCGTTCTTCTTCGCGTGCTCGTAAAACTCGGTGCCCGGGTAAGCGTGGCCAAGCGACACCTGAATGGTCTCGACGTCCAGCTTCTTCGCGAATTCGATGCTCTTGCGCAGAGTCTCGCGCGTTTCGCCCGGCAGGCCGACGATGAAGTCGCCATGGATGATCAGCCCCAGCTTGTGGGCCCATTCGGTGAAGCGCCGCGCGATGTCCAGCGTCGCGCCCTTCTTGATGTTCCGCAGAATCTGCTCGTCGCCGCTTTCGTAGCCGACAATCAGCAGCCGGCAACCCGCATCTTTCATCGCCTTGAGCGTGTCGTAGTCGGTGGTGACGCGCGATGTACACGACCAGGTAAAGTTCAGCGGCCCAAGCTTCTCGCACACCTCCATGGTCCGCTGCTTGCGGTAATTGAAGGTATCGTCGTCGAAGAAGATCTCCTTCAGACCGGGGAAGTTCTCGAGAGTGAACTTCACCTCCGCGGCAATATCGTCGGACGAGCGCAGCCGCCAGCGGTGGCCGGAATGCGTCTGCGGCCAGAGACAGAACGTACACATGGCCGGACAGCCGCGGGTAGTGTAGAACGAGATGAACGGGTTCAGCAGAAAGGGAACGTTATAACGGCGAAAGTCCAGGTCGCGCTTGTAGGTTTTGGTCACCCAGGGCAGCTCGTCCAGGTTCTCGATTACCGGACCCTCGGGATTGTGGATCACCTGCCCGTTTTTCCGGTAGCTGACGCCGGCCAGATCGGCCAGGGGCTTGCCCTGCGCGTACCCGGCAATCTGATAGTCGAACTCCCGGCGGACGATGAAGTCCACCGCTTTCGTATCCGTGAAGGCTTTTTCGGGCTCGACGGTAACCGGCGGTCCTACAAAAGCGACCTGCAGTTTCGAATTTACGTCCTTCATCATTTCCGCGATCTTCACGTCAACATGAAAACCGGGAGTGGAAGTGTACAGCACTAACAGCTCAAAATCGCGCGCCATGGCCACGCACTCGTCGATGCTGATCTTGTGAGGCGGCGCGTCCACAACCTTGCTGTCCGGAAGCATTCCGGCCGGGTAGCAAAGCCACACCGGATACCAGTAAGACTCGATCTCGCGGGAAGCCGGCCAGCGCGAACCAGCGCCTCCGTCGAAGCCCTCAAAAGATGGCGGATTCAGGAACAATGTTCTCATTCGACTCCTTTGAGCTTACGGTACTTCGCCGCTAAATTCAACGAACGGAATGGGAAACGCGCTTCTGCGCCCCTGAATGGCGACAACCGTGGTCCCGTCGGCAGACCCGTCCTGCACGTAGGATGCGCGCCGCGCCAGCAAGGCTTCCAGCAATCGGCAATCAGGCTGACTGGTTATGGCTGAACGCTGACCGTCGAGGGCTGGCCGCTCACCGCTGAGGGCTGGCTGGAGCCGGTGTTCGCCGCATCGTCGTCCGCGCCGCCGCGCTGAATATTGTTGAAATCGATGCTCAATTCCACCGGGCCAACAATTCGCGTGTGCACCACGCTGTCGATATGCCGGGGGATGGAGATGCCGTCCTGCATCTGGTAAGTGCGGACGAATTCGGTCTTTTTGAAAAAGATGGAGGGATTCTTCACGAACCGGCCGGACTCCCGGACGGGCATAGCGGTGTCCTTGTCCAGCCAGATTTCGCCCTTGAAGAACCCGACTTCCTTCTTGCGGGGCGAGACGTTGAAAACGTAAACGTCCCTGCCGTCCTTGTTCTGTAAACCCTTGTATTTGAACTTATAGTTCGCCGGCGAAATGCTGAGGTCCTGACCGTTGCCCTGCGCCTGTACCTCGGCGCTGAGATATCGCGCAATGACATCTTTCTTCACGCTGCTGTCGCCGGTGAAGCCAAGAGCGCGATACGTCACACGGCCAACCATAGAAATACTACGTAACGCGTGCAGTCGACCCTCTTTCTTCAGCTTTGGAAGTTGGGCGTCGATATCGACGTCCATCTTCATGCCACGCATGCTGGCCTGCTGAGCCTGGGTCGCGTTCACATAACGATCGAGGATGGCATTGGCAGCCGCTGAATCCGGGTCCGGATCCGGGTCGGCTCTCAATACGCTGAGTGGAAGCAGGCCGGCCAACGCGATTACCGCGACAGCACGGAGAAATCGGTTCTTCGAAGTTATGATAAGTCCTTTGTACGTCACAGCAAGGGCGCGGTCTGGTACCACCGCTACTGATTAGATTAAGAAGCTATTACGAGGATACTTTAAAAGATCGCTTAACCGCCGGGAGCTTTGTGATCTTTTGTAAATGGCTTCGCAATCAATAGCTTACGGCAAAAACAGGAGTGTAGCCGGTTTCACAGTTTATGGATCGCGATGGAGCCATTGGACGTGCTCAGGTCAATGCTTGGGCCGCCGTTCCCAATGGTGCCCTCGAGTAGACCTTTGGCCAGAGCTCCGTGCGTCAGGAGGTCAAAATCGCAGGACACGTTCGAACTCGAGGTCTGCGCGTGCAGCCGAGCGCTGGCGGATGACGGCAGGTGCAGATCGATGGCCGAATTCGACGTGTTCACGTGCATGTCAGGCAGTTTCTGGCCATCCACGGTTAATTCCACGTGACCGTTTGTGCTCTCCACACGTACCGGCCACTCCGCCGCGGGATTGTGCAGGGTAGCTTCAATAGCGCCGTTTGTCGTGTCGGCCTCGAAGCGGCCATCCCGGACGTCCGCCTTCACCTGGCCGTTCGTGGTGTGCAGGCGCGCATCGCCCGTCTGACCATCGATATCGATAGTGCCATTGGTCGTGGTGGCCTCGACATCGCCTTTGGTCCCGCCGATATTAAGGCCGCCGTTGGTGGTTCGGAGGCGAACATTGCCTTCCACGGAGTTCACCGTGATGCCGCCATTGGTCGTGTGAACGTCGTCAAGCAGAACGCGCCGCGGCACATGGATGGTATAGGACACGCCCATGTTCCCGTGGAACGCAAACGGTCCCTCGGTGCGAATGCGGACGGAATCCGGCGCATGATCGACATTGATTTGCAGGTCGTGAAGGTACTCGGGAGTACTGGCGTATTTCGTGCCCGCAATATCCACCGTGTTCTGTTCCCACCCGGTGACCTCGACGCTTCCGTTCACGCCTTCCACCGACAGGCGAGCGCCGGGATTGAGCGGGTAAGAGTAATGAAAGTCTTCTTTATAGCGGCTCGAATCGCCCCAATCAGCATCGCACGAAGCCAGCAGGAAGCAACCCGCGGCAATCGCAATCGGCATGAGCTTCATTTGCATGGGAGCACCTGGCAGGGAATACGACGGCGCCCGGTTGAGTGTTCCCGGGAATTCAGGCTACTGAGCCGCCACTGAAGGAGCGGTACGCCTCCCCGTGGGGCAGACGATCGGGTTTTGTCGTCTGTCATTGCCCGTGCACTCGAAGAGGCAAACGACACAAACCGATGGTCTGCCCCGGAGCCCAGGCTTCTGCTCCCTCTTGACACGTGGCGAATACAAGGCGAAAATACCGCATGGAGGTTCTCCCTATGCCCACAGGCGCTGCCCTCGTACCTGAGTTCGATCAGGAAATGGCCAAAACACGTACCGTGCTCGAACGCTGTCCGGAGGACAAGTACGGCTGGAAACCGCACGAGAAGTCGTTCGATATGATCAGCCTCGCCACTCACATTGCCAACATGGCCGAGTGGGGTGTGCTCACGCTGAAACGCGATTCCTTCGACATCGCGCCTGAGGGCGGCGAGCCGGTAAGGGAGGCGCCCGCGAGCTCGCGCGATGACCTGCTGCAACGCCTCGATAAGCACACGGCTGCGTTTCGGGCTGCCCTTCTGGAAGCGAGCGACGACGATCTGGCAAAGCCGTGGTCGTTGCTGTCCGGAGGCCAGCCGCTCTTCACCATGCCACGGGCGGTGATCATCCGCAGCATGATCCTGAATCACACCATTCACCACCGCGCACAGTTAACGGTGTATCTGCGGCTCAACGATGTTCCGGTCCCGGCCATCTACGGCCCGTCGGCGGACGAACCCGGCGGGATGTAGGTTATTTCGGCGGCGCTGCCGAGGCCTGCTCCAGCCGGCCCAGCTCGCTGCGCACAACGTCGGCATCGCTCGCCTTCGGCGCGAGCTTCAGGTATTCCCGAAAGCACTCCGCTGATTCGGAGTAAGCCCGTTTCTGATCCAGAATCAGGCCCAGCACATAGCGCAGTCTCGGCACCCGGCCCTCTTTGTCGATGCGCAGGCCCTCGCGCGCCGCCCGCTCGGCGTCATCGGCGTCGTTCATTCTCGCGTTGGCGATCGCGTTGTAGAGGTATGCCGCCGGAAAGTCTTCCGGATCAAGCCGGATCCACGCGCTGGAATTCTTCAGCAAGGCGGCCCAGTCGCCGTTCTGATCGGCGAGAATCGTCAGCTTCTCCAGAGGCTTCACAAATTTCGGATCGGCGTCAAACGCTGCGTTCCAGGCCTGCGCGGCAGCTGGCACATCGTGCTGGTTCAGCCGCACCATGCCGAGTTCGAACCAGGCGAGCGCGAACTTTGGATAGTCCTTCACCGACTTTTCCAGCTCGCGGGCCGCATCGGCCCATTTCTGCTGTTTTTCCGCCTGCAGCGCCTTCTGGTAGCAGTTCTTTGCGCGATCGGGCGCGGCGGCAGTGGTTACGCTGACCACCAGCATATCGGCACGCGACAACGGGTGCAGAATCATCGGCGGCACATGGGGATCGTTGCTGGACAACGGCGCGTTGGCGCTTCGGTATCCCGGAAGGATGGCCTGCAACTCGCAGTCCCGGAGTTCGCTGGACAGGGGATTCAGCGACTGGGTCGTGATGCCCATCGGCATGTCCAGGCTCCGGGGGCGGCCAGTGCCCTCGCTGGCATCCGTTGGGTCGTTGGTGCTTTTTGAGGCATCCACCTCGAACGAAAACGCGCCGTCGGAATCGGTGTATCCCGCGTCGTATGCGCGGCTTGAGCACACCCTGCGAAGCATCACCGGGGACGGGGGCGCAGAGCCGTCGTCAAGCGTGACTTTGCCGGAGAAGATAATAGACCGCTCACCGGCGGTTTCGGGAGTCTGGCCCCCGACGCCGGCCATCGAGACGCTCAGGAACAGCGCGAACGCGCACCTTTGTACAAACACGTCCCCCTCCAGACGTTTGACTCATTATGCGCCGGTTCGGCTCCCGGCCGGTGTAAGAAAATTACCTGCGTCCAGTTCGGGAATGCCGGTCATGGTGGCCTTTGCCTGCTAACATCTGACCAGAGAGATGAAGAAGCTTCTTGCCCTGAATCGGGGCGAAATCGCCATCCGTATCCTTCGCGCAGCCAACGAGGTGGGTCTGCGGACCGCCGCTGTCTATTCGCAGGAGGACCGGCTGAGCCTGCACCGGTTCAAGGCCGACGAGGCCTGGCTTGTGGGTGAGGGCAAAGGGCCCGTCCAGGCCTACCTCGACGTGGAAAACATTGTCGCGCTTGCCCGCGAACACGGCGTGGACGCGATCCACCCCGGGTACGGGTTCCTCTCGGAAAATCCCGCGTTGCCGCGCGCATGCGAGAAGGCCGGCATCAAGTTCATCGGCCCGGACGCCCGCCTGCTGGAATTGCTCGGCGACAAGACGGCCGCCCGCAACCTCGCAGTCAGCGCGGGCATCCCCGTGATCGCCGGAACGGAACACCCAATCACCGCCTCCGAAAGCGCCGCCGCAATCGCTGCCCGCATCGGCTATCCACTGATGATCAAAGCTGCGTTCGGCGGGGGCGGCCGCGGTATGCGGGTCGTGGACCGGCCTGAGGATCTCTCGCCGAAGCTCGAAGAGGCCCGGCATGAGGCCGGAGCCGCGTTCGGGAACGATGCCGTCTTCCTCGAACGCTACATCCGCCGCGCCCGCCATATCGAGATTCAGATTCTGGCGGACGAGTACGGCGAGATCGTGCACCTCTACGAGCGCGACTGCTCGGTCCAGCGCCGCAACCAGAAGGTGGTGGAAGTGGCGCCAGCGGTCAACCTGCCGGCACATATGCGCCAGGGCCTGGCAGACGCCGCCATTCGCCTCGCCCGCGCCGCGCACTACGTCAACGCCGGCACGGTGGAGTTCCTGGTGGACGTGGACACGGGCGAGTGGTACTTCATCGAAGTGAATCCGCGCATTCAGGTGGAGCACACCGTCACCGAAGTGGTCACCGGCATCGACGTCGTCCGCAGCCAGATTCAGATCGCCCAGGGCAAGCGGCTGTTCGGCCCGGAGATCAACCTTCCGCCGCAGGATCAGATCCCTCTGCACGGTTTTGCGATGCAATGCCGGGTCACTACCGAGGACGCGGAGAACAATTTCGTCCCGGACTACGGCCGGCTGCAGACGTACCGTTCGCCGGCGGGCTTCGGCATCCGTCTGGATGGCGCATCAGCGTACGGCGGGGCCGTGATCACGCCGTTCTACGACTCGCTGCTGGTGAAGGTCACCGCGTGGGGCAGGGAATTCCCGCACGCCTGCCAGCGCATGGACCGGGCGCTGCGCGAATTTCGCATCCGCGGCGTGAAAACCAACATCCCGTTCCTCGAGAACGTGGTGAACAATCGCGCCTTCCAGTCGGGCGAGGTCACCACGCGCTTTCTCGACGACACGCCCTCGCTGTTTCACTTCGTGCCCCGGCGTAACCGCGCTACACGCCTGCTCACCTACCTTGGCGAGGTGATCGTCAACGGCAATCCGGAGGCCGCCAATCGTCCGAAGCCCGCAGCGTTTCTGCCGGCGCCCGTGCCCCCGCACATCGTGGGAGAGCCGCCGGAAGGCACGAAGCAGTTGCTCGACCGCGCCGGTCCCGAGGAGTTCGCGCGCTGGACGTGGGAGCAGAAGGGCCTGCTCATCACCGACACGACGTTCCGCGATGCCCACCAGTCGCTGATGGCCACGCGTCTGCGGACGTACGACATGCTGCGCATCGCCAACTTCGTCGCGCACCGGCTGCACAATCTCTACAGCCTGGAGATGTGGGGCGGCGCAACGTTCGATGTTGCGCTGCGGTACCTGCATGAGGATCCGTGGGAGCGCCTCCGCAAGCTGCGCGAAGCCATCCCGAACATCTGCTTCCAGATGCTGCTGCGCGCTTCCAATGCTGTTGGCTACACGGCGTACCCCGACAATGTCGTGACGGCCTTTATCGAAGAGGCGGCGCGGAACGGCATCGACATCTTCCGCATTTTCGATTCGCTGAACTGGTTGCCGAGTATGCGTGTCGCCATGGAGACGGTGCGCAAAAGCAACAAAGTGTGCGAGGCCGCGGTCTGCTACACCGGCGACATTCTCGATCCGAAGCGCGATAAGTACTCGCTCCAGTATTACGTCCGCCTGGCGAAAGAGCTGGAGAAGATGGGCGCGCATGTGCTCGGCATCAAGGATATGGCGGGCTTATGCAAGCCCTTTGCCGCGTACAAGCTGGTGAAGACGCTGCGCGACGAGATCGGCATACCCATTCACTTCCACACGCACGACACCAGCGGCATTAATGCGTCGTCGGTGCTCATGGCGTCCGAGGCCGGCGTGGATGCGGCCGACGGCGCCATTGCTTCACTGAGCGGCACTACCAGCCAGCCGAACCTCAACTCCATGGTGGCCGCGTTTGCGCACACGCCGCGCGCGACCGGGCTCGATTTGGAAGCGTTGAACAACTGCGCCGACTACTGGGAGACGGTGCGCTCCTGGTACAAGGCGTTTGACGAGGCGCCCCCGGCCGGGACAGCCGAGGTGTACGAGCACGAGATGCCCGGCGGCCAGTATACGAATCTGAAGGCGCAGGCCAACTCCATGGGTCTCGGCGCGCGCTGGCACGAGATTGCGCGCATGTACGCCGACGTCAACATGGCCTTCGGCGACATCGTCAAGGTGACGCCGTCGAGCAAAGTGGTTGGCGATCTGGCGCTCTTCCTGGTCAGCCACAACATGAGCGTGCACGAGCTGGAAAACCTCGGACCCGATCACAATCTCACGCTGCCTAACTCCGTTGTGGAGATGTTCTCCGGATCGCTGGGAGAGCCCGAGGGCGGCTGGCCTCCGCGGCTCCAGCAGGTAATTCTGCGCGGCGCAAAGCCGAAGGCCGGACGTCCGGGCGAGCATCTGCCGGCGGTGGACCTGAATCACGTGGCGCAGAACGTCGAGAAAAAGCTTGCCCACAAAATCAGCCGCACCGACCTGATGAGCTACCTCATGTACCCCGAGGTGTTCCTGAAGTTCGCGAAGGCCCGGTCGTCATACGGATCGCTGGACGTGCTGCCCACGCCGCAGTTCTTCTATGGCCTGGAGCGCGGCGAAGAGATCACCATCGATCTCGAACCCGGCAAGGCGCTGATCATCAAGCTGCTCACCGTCGGCGACGCGCAGCCCGACGGCACCCGCACCATTTTCTACGAGCTGAACGGCCAGCCGCGCGAGGTGATCGTACGCGACGAATCGCTGCGCGGGAAGGTGGAGACGAGGCCGAAGGCCGATCCGGCTAATCCCGCGCACGTCGGCGCTCCCATTCCCGGCGCCGTCACCACGGTCAGCGTGGAAGTGGGCGATCGCGTAGCCAAAGGCGACCGGCTGCTGGTGATGGAGGCGATGAAGATGCAATCAACCGTCTATGCGCCCGTTGCCGGCCGCATTGTGCAGAAGCTGGTGAGCGTGGGCGACAAGGTGGACGCGAAGGACCTGCTGGTGGTGCTGGAGCCGACGGGAGCACAGGTTCCGGCAGCCGTGTAGTAAGTGGGGTTGCATCCTGCGGCCGAATTGTAATCGGCCCGGCGGGTTGGCCATTTGCGCCGCAGGCGAAAACGCCTGCTCCACAACTCAGCATCAGCAGATTGCAGCCATTGTGGAGCAGGCCTTCGGCCTGCAAAGGCGGGTTGAAAACCCGCCGCAGGTTAAAAACCTGCCCCACATCAAACCCTCTAGAACGTGAAGCGCGCGCCGAGCTCGCCCCAGATTGAGCGCGGGATGATGGTGCTGTTCGGGCTGATGAATCCGCCCGGATGGCCGAACGTTGCGGCATTAGCAATGCTGTTATTGAAGTTGTTGCCGTAGTTCGCGCGATTGGTCAGATTGAAAGCCTGGGCCACCAGTTGCAGCCGCATTTTCTCGCCAAAGCTGAAGTTCTTGGCCAGGCGCATGTCCAGTTCAAAGAACGGATCTCCGCGGAGCGGGTCGTTCTTGGCGATGGTACAGGCGGGCGCCACCCCGTTCAAACCGTAAAAACAGTTCTGTGCCCCGGTGTTGTTGCCCGCAAAGGCAAGCCAGTCCGTGGGATCATTGATTGGAACCACCACCGCGGTGGCTGTTCCGCCGCCGGTGTTCAGCGTGTTCGATGAGTTGGTAACGCCCTGCACGCCCGTCGCGCCGCTGAACCACGGACGCGCGGAGCCGAATTGCATGATCGGCGAAAGTTCGAATCCCTTCCCCAGATCGACCAGGCCGCTGACGGTTACGTGGTGGCGTTCGTCATTGGGCGATGGCCCCCACTCGTAGCTGGCAAACGGGTTCGTCGAAAGCCTCGGGTAATTGCGGAACGAGCCGCCGCCGCCGTCATAGGAATACGCCCACGCCAGTGTGTAGTTGGCATTCAACATAAAGCGGTGCGTCATGCGCTGCCGGTAGCTGAAGTTGTAGCCGTCATAGTGCGAACGGCCAATCGACTCCTCATTGCGGACGCTCGCCAACTCGGGCAGTCCGCTGGCGGCAAATGCCGGGTCGAGCGGACGGAAGCAGCAGACGCCACCCACCGGCACTTTCTGATCGATGTTCATCGTCTTGTTTTCGTGCAGGCTCAACACGTGCGTGTATTCGGCTTCGAAAACCGAGTTGTTATTCAGGGCAAAGCTGTAGCCGCCGTTGAACTCTTCGGTAACCGGATTGCGATAGTGCGGGTCCATCAGCCGGCCAATGCTGCCGGGCGCAAGCTCCGTGGACGGCGGAGGAATCACCGGCAGCGGATCGACGCCGTACCGCCAGTTACCCAGCTGAATGCCCGTCCCGGTGACGATATCGGTTGGGGATGACAGGCTGAGTACCGTCTGGAATACGGTCGGGTTGCTCATCTGTTCCATGAACAGCGGGATGTTCTGGAATACGTTGCCGTAGTAAAGTCCGTAACCACCGCGGATCACGTGACGGCTCTGGCCGGTAAGATCATAAGCAAAGCCGAAGCGCGGGCTGAAGTCCTTGTTGTCATCGTGCGGCAATGAGCTGACGTAATGATTGGAGAGGGGGTTGTTGAGGGCCACCAGCTCCTGATACGTCCGGCTCTTTTTGACATCGGTGAGCCCGATCATGTTGAAGTCTTTATCCCAGCGCAGCCCGAGATTCAGCGTCAGCCGGGGCGTGACTTTGTAGTCATCCTGGAAATACAAGCCGAGCTGCTTTGTAGCTACGAGGAAGTAGGGGTCGCCGTTCGCGATGTCCATGCCGCCCACCGCTCCCGGAGTAGCGAATCCCTGCGGATATTTTGCGGTGTCGCTCAGGATGGTGCTCGGATCGGCCACGAAATCGATTTCGAGGGTCGAGCTGAACTCGAAGAAGCCGCCCTCCGCCGGGTTATCGATGAAGTCGATGCCGCCCTTCAGGGTGTGCTTGCCGATGGTCTTCGAAATATCGTCCCGGAACTGCCATTTCTTCTGCCACGACTGTTGGGGAACGTTGATGTTGGTGCCGAACGACGCGCTCGGAAAAGTTACCAGAGGCGCGCTGATATTGCTGGCAATCAGATTGTTCCAGTACTGATAACCCGCCGTGAACTGATTTACGGTGGTCGGTGACAGGACGGAGTTCAACGTAGCGTTCGCGAGAATCAGGTGGTTCTTCGTGAAGTTGCCATTAGTGAGATCGCCGGTGCCGTCGGACTGGTCGTTCAGGCTGTTGTTGGCCTGGGAATTGTAACTCACGTACATGCTGTTCGTGGAGTTGATGGTCCAGTCGAGCCGCCCGTTGTAGCGGGTTTCGAAGAACGGACGCGGGATCTCCGCCGCCGGCTGGGCGGCCAGTCCGGCCTGTTTCGCCAGCGTCAGCTCGGAAAGCGAGGATCCGCTTTCGGCCAGACCCTGATGCTCGCGCTCGCGCTCGATGGCGAAGAATGCGAAGACCTTGTCTTTTTTGAACGGACCGCCGACCGAGCCGCCAAACTGCTGGCGAGTATAATCGGGGTGCTCGGGAGTCGAGCCGCCGACGCCGTCCGGCACCTTCTCGTCGGTGTTCAGGTTCGTATCGCGGAAATATCCGAAGACTGAGCCGTGATACTGGTTTGTGCCGCTTTTGGTGATCATGTTGATCGCCGCGCCTTCGGAGCGGCCGTTCTCGGCCGAGAAACGCTGAGTGCTGATCTGAAATTCCTGAACCGCTTCCAGCGGAAGCTGCATGACCGGCCCGCCCACGGTATTGTCTTTGTTATCAATGCCGTTGACGGTAACATTCACGTTGCGGCCCCCATCGCCGTTCACCGAGAGAATCGCATAACGGTTCTTGGTCGGATCGTAGGAATCCGTTTGCTTCACGCCGGGGGCCAGGTAGGCGAGGTTGGCGACATCGCGGCCGACCATCGGCAGGTCCTCAACTTCGGTGGGCGTGATGTTCGTGCTGACACTCGTCTTGGCGGTATCCACGAGCGGCGCCACCGCGCTGACCTCCACGATTGTCGAGGTTGCCCCCGGCGTCAGCATCGCGTTGGCCGTAGCCGTCTGCCCCAACAGCAGCTCCAGGTTCAGCACCTGCGCCGCGAAGCCCGGCTTCGTGACTTTGACCGAGTAAAGGCCCGCCGACAGCAGGTCGAATCGGTAGACTCCCGATTCATTGGTGAGACCCTGGCGAGTGTCGCCGGTCGCTTTGCTGGTCAGCACGACCTCGGCGCCAGGCACGACCGCCTGGGTTGGATCGGTGACCGTACCTGTAATCGTGCCGCTGACAGTCGCCTGGGCAAACGCGTTGCCCGCGCCGACGCCGCACATAGCCACTAACAATGCCATCCGGCATGCACCAAGTGTTCTTTTCATTTGGCCTCCCGTTCTGTTCTCTTGTCGAGGTGTTAGTGGCAGCCTGGACCCTCGGCGGAACGCCAAATCCTACTGCGCACACTACGCCCTGAACCCCCAACCGGGCTCAAAAAAGCGCAGACCCCAGAATGCGGCATACACCCGCCAACGGCGCCGCGGCCGAATCCATTCGAACAACGCGTCAAAAATGGATGGACTAGTATGGCCGGTTCTGTCACCCAATGTCAACAGTCCATTACGCGGGCGAAAACGACTCGTGAGGGGACAGCAAAGCCTCAATAACTTACAGCGTGACCGCGATAAGGTGCTGAAACTCCGCTGGCCGGGGTACGATCAGAGAGGCTGGCCCCGTGGCGGAACTGGCAGACGCGCCAGACTTAGGATCTGGTGTCCGCAAGGACGTATCAGTTCGACCCTGATCGGGGCCACCATAGCACCCTGAGACTTCCCCGTGGGGCAGACGATCGGGTTTTGTCGTCTGCCATGCCCGGGCAGTCGAACAGGCAGACGACATAAACCGATCGTCTGCCCCACGGAGCCAAAGCCCATCCCCTCACGGCTCGGAAACGCTGCTGGCTGAGCAGGTTGACACACACTGCCGGCCCGCCGCCTGCGCCGCCCGCATCGCCAGGCGGTCGAAGGTCTCCATCAGCTCCCGTGGTTCCCGCACCACAATGGAGCAGCCGAGCGTCAACAGCATCGCCGCGAACGGCTCGAGGTTCTCGCGCGCGCAGCGCAGGATGGTACCGCCGTTTTCGTCCTCCATCATCACCCGATGCAGCGCAAAATGCGACCGCGCCTTATCCAATGGCAGGTCGAGCCACACCTCCACCCGGAAGCCGGCTTCCACAAATGGCATGGAATGTTGCAAATACGTTCGAGCATCGAATCCGGAGATACGGTCGAAGGTCGTCTCTTTCACCTCCAGCCCGGTGACCCGGTCGAGCCGGAAGGTTCTGAGCGCTTCACGCAGCCGGCAGCGGCCCACCAGATACCAGCGGCCGTCCATGTGCACGATACCGTACGGTTCAATGTCTCGATGCGAATTTACTCGGTCATGCGATGCGTAATGGAACCCCACGCAATGGCGGGTACGGATCGCTGTGCAGACGCGAATGAGCGATTCGGCCGATGTCGAAATGACCCAGGGTCCCGGCTCAACCGCCACCACCTCCTCCACCGCGCTTGCGCTGTCGCGGAGCGAATCGGGGAGCACGCGGCCGAGCTTGGCGGCGGCGCCTTCGGCGGCGGGAGCGAATGCGGCGAGTCCCAGGTGCCGCAACGCACGCAAGCCGAGGGTGAGGGCAAACGCTTCCTCATCGGTGAACATCATCGGCGGCAGGCGAAAACCAGGCTTAAGCCGGTACGCCCCGCCGACCCCACGGGTCGATTCCACCGGAATGCAAAGATCCTGCAATCGGGCGATGTAGCGCTGTACCGTGCGCGGGTTCACCTCGAGCCGTTTTGCCAGTTCGGCGCCGCTCACATGTTCCCGAGCCTGGAGGATCTCCAGCACGGTGAGCACTCGCATCACCGGGTCATACATGAATTTCATGGTGGCACGAATTGACGACACGAATTGTCGGGAATATGTAGCAGACTGGCCGTATGACATCAACCGAAACCGTACTCAGCGCCCAGGCGCTGCTCGATCATTGGCAGGGTCATCGCCGGCTGACGCGTAAGGTCATCGAGGCGTTTCCCGAGGACAAGCTATTCAGTTTCAGCATAGGAGGGATGCGGCCGTTCTCCGAGATGATCAAAGAGTTTCTGAAGATGACCGCGCCTGTCGCCCACGGCGTTGCCACCGGCGAATGGACGGCATTTGGGGCCGACCTGGGTTCCGTAAGCGCCAAAGCGGAGTTACTACGCCTGTGGGATGAGGCAACCGAAAAGCTCAACGCGATCTGGCCCACCATTCCCGCGCGTCGCTTCGCGGAGGTGGATAAGGCGTTCGGCCAATGGGAAAACTCCGGCATCAATACAATCCTGTACTGCATTGACAATGAGGTTCACCATCGCGGGCAGGGGTATGTGTATCTGCGCTCGCTGGGAATCGACCCACCGCCATTCTGGGAACGGTGAGTGCGATGTCGACTGCAGGCTAAAAAGCGTAATGCCATATAGTTTTCGACGGCGAGCTGAGTCGAAGTCCCTTTTGTGGGGCAGGCCCCCCGGCCTGCGCGGGGCCCCCCGGCCCCGCTGGCCGCGCGGAGAGTAGAGTTGTCGCGTATGGGAGCAGGCCGGCGGGGGCGCCGGCCGCGGGCGAGGGCGCCCGCCCCACATCGGCCAAGTGTTCGAAAGCGGGAAAACTATATGGCATTGGGCTAAAAAGCGTGCTCTACTTCCGGCCGAGAACAGTGGAGCACAGGCTTTCAGCCTGCATGCCCTCGGCGTAGCCTATAATAGGCGTCGTATTGACGCCCCTGCCGCGTCCAATAGCGAGGTCGCATGCCTGATCCCGAAGACGGAGCATCGTCACCAGCCATCGTGACCCGCTCGGACACGAGCCCTCCGCGCGGCAACCCTTTTCCTATCGTGGGAGTCGGCGCCTCTGCTGGAGGTCTTGAAGCCCTCGGGCAGTTGCTGGCCGCCACGCCGGCCGACACCGGGATGGCGTTTGTGATTGTCCAGCATCTGGACCCGCAGCACGAGAGTCAATTGCCGGAGATTCTCGGGCCGCTGACGAAGATGCCGGTAATCAGCGTGACCGACGGTATGCGCGTTGAGCCGGATCACGTCTACGTGATACCCCCGAACACCAGTATGGAGCTCGAGGATGGAACGCTCGGGCTGGCTACTCGCGAGGGCGGTCTGCATCTGCCGATCGACATCTTCTTTCGGTCGCTGGCGAGGATTCAGGGCAGCCGCGCCGTCGGTGTGGTGCTCTCCGGCAACGCATCGGATGGAAGCCTCGGAGTCCGGGCGATCAAGGCTGAATGCGGAATCACCTTCGCGCAGGACGAGGCCACCGCGCGTTTCGGCGGCATGCCTCGCAATGCGGTGGCCACCGGCGCGGTCGATTACGTCCTGCCACCCGCCGAAATAGCCAGAGAACTCGGCGCTTTGGCGCAGCATCCGTTTCTGATTCCGAGCCGTCCCGGCGATGCACGGTCGGAGACGCTGCCGGACGGGGATGGCGAGTTGCGAAAGGTTTACGGTCTTCTGAATGAAGCCACGCGCGTGGATTTTTCGCACTACAAGCCCACTACTGTACGGCGCCGCATCGGCCGGCGCATGATGGTGCTGCGCGTGGAAACGATGGGCGAATACGTCCGCTACATCGAAACGCATGCGGAAGAACTGTCGGAGCTCTATCGCGATCTGCTGATCAGCGTCACCAGCTTTTTCCGCGACCGCGGAAGCTTCGAAGCGGTTGGCCAGTTGCTGGTGCGGGCGCTGACGGAGCGCCGGGAAAACACGCAGCCTGTCAAGGTCTGGGTCCCCGGATGCGCTACCGGAGAGGAAGTCTATTCCGTTGCGATTGCGCTGAATGAAGCGTTGCAGGAGAGACACCTTTCCGTGCCGTTGCAGTTATTCGGCACCGACATCAGCGATATCGCACTGCAGCGCGCCCGTCACGGGGTCTACTCGGCCATCCTCGAGGACGATGTCTCGCCGGAGCGCCTCAGGCATTTCTTCACCAAAGTCGACCATGGATACCAGATCAATAAGATCATCCGGGAGAGCTGCATCTTCGCGCGGCACGACGTTACGAAGGACCCGCCATTTGCCCGGCTGGACCTGGTCAGTTGCCGCAACCTGCTTATCTATCTGGACCAGAATGCGCAGCGCCATGTTCTGCCGATTTTCCACTACGCCCTGAAGCCCACAGGTTTGTTGATGCTCGGGACGGCGGAGAGCATTGCTGCCGCGGCCGATCTGTTTGCCCCCCTGGACAAGCAGCATCGCATTTACGCACGCAAGCCGGCGCCTCCGCGCTTTCCGCTGCAGATGAGCATGGGAGTTCAGCCTGCCCGGGAGATCTCTTCCAATGGCGAGACCGCAGCCCAGCGGAGTGTCCCCGACCTTCGGAACAAGCTTGCTGAGGTTCAGAGCAGCTATTCCCAGGACGCGCTGCTGGTCAACGGCGAGCTGCACATTCTGCAGTTCCGCGGGCATACGAGTCCTTATCTGGACCCCTCTCCCGGTGAAGCGAGCCTGAACATCCTGCGCATGGTGAAGGAGAGCCTCGTTTTGCCTCTCCGGCGGGCGCTCCAGAAGGCCGCCGAGGCCAATGCAGTGGTCCGCCACTCCGGAGTTGAGGTCGAGATAGCCGGAAAGAGCGAGTACATCACGCTGGAGGTGATGCCGATCGCCGGAGCGACGATTGCCGAGCGCTTTTACCTCATCGCTTTCGCCAGGCCGGGAACTGCGGAGGGCGCGGCCAGCGAAGGATTGCCGGAGGCTGCGACCACCCTCCCGGTGGATGAGCACGTCGCTAAACTGCAACGCGAGCTCGCTGAAACCCGCGAGTATTTCCGCAATCTGAAGGAAGATTTCGAGGCGCACGCCGAAGAACTGCGATCGGCAAACGAAGAAGCGCGCAGCGCGAATGAAGAACTTCAGTCCACCAATGAAGAACTCGGAACCACCAAAGAGGAGCTGCAGTCGGTAAACGAGGAACTCACGACGGTCAACGAGGAGCTGCAAAGCCGCAATCACGAATTGAATGCCACCAACAGCGATCTCAGGAATTTGCTGAGCTCCGTAATTCTGCCTATTCTGATGGTGGATTCCGCCCTGCGGGTCCGGCGGTTTAACGCCGGGGCGGCCCGGCTCCTCAATCTCGAGCCGGTGGACATCGGCAGGCCCGTGGGGCATATAAGGGGGGGTATCGAAACGCCGCGCCTGGAAGAACAGGTGAAAAGCGTAATAGAGACGCTGAATCCCATATCGGAAGAGTTGCGCGACGCCGAGGGCTGCTGGCACGCTCTGAGCGTGCGGCCGTACCGCACCGTGGACGATCGAATCGCCGGGGCGGTTATTACGTTCCAGGACATTGATCCTCTCAAGCGCGGGCTGCAGGCAGCCGAAGCGGCCCGCGACTACGCTGAGGGCATGATCGAGACGGTACGAGAGCCGATTGTGGTCCTCGATTCCGATCTCCGGCTGCGGCGCGCCACCGCGGCCTTCTATGAAGCATTTCTGGTTACCCGCGAGGAAACCGAAGGGCGCTTTTTTTATGACCTTGGGAGTGGGCAGTGGAACAATCCGCGGTTGCGCGAACTGATCGGCGCAGCCTTATTCCGGTCGGAGGCGTTTCACGACTTCGAAATAGAGCATGAGTTCCCGCACATCGGGCGCAGGACCATGCGGCTGAACGGGCGCCGCATAACCTTTCCGCAGCCGCAGCACCGCATGGTTCTGCTCTCGATCGAGGACGTTACGGAACGCCGGGAGATTGCGGAAATCCGTTTCCAGCGGCTGTTCGAGACGGCCAGGGACGGCATCGTCGTGGTGGATGTCGAACGCCGGACGGTGCAGGACGTCAATCCCTACTTTCTTCAGCTCACGGGCTATTCGCGCGACGATTTCATGAAGCCCATGGCGGAGGTGGCGGCGATGCTCGGGATCCCCGAGATCGCCGGCATCATCGAGGCGGCCCAGGACGCCGAGGTCGTGCGCCATGACGATCTGCAGCTCAGAACGCGCGATGGGGACAACATCAGCATGGAGCTGGTGGGAAACCTGTACCGGGTTGGCAATCGGCCGGTAATCCAGTTGAATATTCGCGATATCACCGCGCGCAAGCAGGCGGCGAAGGCTTTGTACGGCAGCGAGCAGCGATTCCGGCTCTTTGTGGACAGCGTACGCGATTATGCGCTTTTCCAGATCGGACTGGATGGGTTGATCCAGACCTGGAACGCGGGCGCCGAGCGCCTCCTCGGATGGACCGAGCAGGAAGCGACCGGCCAGAACATGTCTGTCGTTTTCACCCCCGAGGATATAGCCAGAGGGGCGCCGGAACTGGAACTGGAGACCGCGCGTACGAGCGGCCGGTCGGAGGACGAACGATGGCACGCCCGGAAGGACGGCAGCGTCTTTTTCGCCAGCGGCGTGCTCACTCAGTTATGCGATCAGCAGAACCATCTTCTGGGTTTCGCGAAGATTATGCGGGACGTCACCGCGCAGAAGGAGCAGGAGCATGAACTGCAGCGCTCGGTGCAGGAGAAGACCACGCTGGTCCGCGAGATCCACCATCGCATTAAGAACAACCTGCAGGTGATCGTCAGCCTGTTGAGCCTGCAATCGGGTCACACCAGCGATCCCCGGGTGCTCAGCGCGTTCGAAGAAGCGGAGGGACGGGTCAGAGCGATCGCCCGGATCCATGAGCAGTTGTACGCCTCTGAAGGTCTGGCGGAAATTGAATTCGCCGGTTACCTGACGAGTCTTACGCGTGAACTCCTGACGTTGCATTCCGCGGGCCCTGATCAGATCGCTCTCGATCTGGACGCCAGCGATATGGTGGTCCACATCGAGCAGGCAATTCCGTTGGGTCTTATTGCGAACGAATTGATCATAAACAGCATCAAACATGGGTTGAAGGGGCGCCCCGGGAGGCTTCTGGTGAGTCTCACCTACGTGGCCGGCAGCTTCCGGCCCGAGCTCGATGAGACTCCCGACGACGGGTGGGCTCAGGTTCGAGTAGCGGACAGCGGGCCCGGACTCCCGGCAGGTCTGGATTTGTCGAAGACGGATTCGATGGGATACCGGCTGATCAATCTGCTGATACGGCAGTTGCACGGGCGCCTCGAAATCGCCGCGGGCCCGGGCGCGGATATCGCGGTGCAGTTTCCACTCACCATTAAGTAGGCGGCGGAAAAGGGGATCGACGTGGGCCAGCGTATATTAATCGTCGAAGATGAGCAGATCGTGGCAGCCGACCTGGGAGCCAAGCTCAGGCGCATGGGCTATGAAGTGATCGGTACCGCCGCTTCGGGCCACGAAGCTGTGGCCATGGCGGAACAGTCGCGGCCCGACATAGTACTGATGGACGTCCAACTTCAGGGCGCGATGATGGGGACCGAAGCCGCGAGGCTGATTCAGCGGAATACGGGCGCGCCTATCGTTTTCGTCACTGCCTATGCAGGCGTGTTCGTGCGGGATCCGGCGCAGATGCCGCCTCCGGGGATCTGCCTCAGCAAGCCGTTTTCGATTCATCAATTGAAGGCAGCGCTGGAGACCCTCAGGCCCCAGGCGAATAATGCAGGCTAAAAGCCTGCTCTACTTCGGAGCGGGAACAGTAGAGCAGGCTTTCAGCCTGCAACCCATCATTAGCGACTGAGAATCCTGCGTATCTGCTCGATGTGGTTAATGTCGTGGCCTGCCATGTGCAGACAGAGATCGCGGATCGTCGTCGGCCCGCGCTCGCTGTGTACGCCGCCGCGTTCCCACTGCTCCGGGGTAAGTCGTGAAAACATGCGAAGATTCGTTTCGCGGAGCAAGCGGAACATGGTCAGCGCATGCTGAGGGTCCGCCGACGCGTAGTCGCCGAGCCGCGCCCAGAGTTCCTGATCGAAGCCGGGTAACGGGGGCATATCGTACTCCAGCATCTGCCGGTAGCGCCAGCCCGTCGCCAGTTCATCCTCTGCCATGTGCATCAGGATTTCCGCGACTGACCATTTTCCCGCCGCGGGGCGGGCCTTCAGCTTTGCCTCCGGAACGCCTTCGATCAGACGCGCGAGACTGCCCGCGGCCTCAGCCTGCATGACCACAGGATCTCTGCCGGCCACGTATCCGACCAGACGTGAAATGTACTGCTCAGCCGTTTCATCCATGTCGTTCTATTGTGACTCACCCCACCGGTGACAATGGAAGCGTGACGGCGGATCGGGTGCGGGAACTGGCGCGAGACTGCGGTTTTGAGCTCGCCGGCGTAACCCGCGCGCTCCCCTCGCCAGACTACGGTTACTACCGAAGCTGGCTGGATCGCGGCCTGGCCGGCGAGATGCGCTACCTTGCCGATCGTCGCGCCGATGTGCGCGCCGACCCACGCAATCTGCTGCCATCGGCGCGGTCGATCATCGTTGCCGGCAAGCTCTACAACACGCCTCTACCGCATACGGCCGAATTCACCGCCGACGAACGGGCGTGGATTTCGCGCTACGCCTGGGGTGACGATTATCACGACGTGGTGCGCCACGGGTTGGAACACCTCGCCGCTCTGCTCGGGGCGGATCACGAGCACCGGGTCTGTGTGGACACTGCGCCGCTGCTCGAACGCTCGTACGCGCGCGCGGCGGGACTGGGCTGGATCGGGAAGAACACGTGCCTGATCAACCAGGACGCCGGATCGTGGTTCTTGCTCGGAGAACTGCTGACCTCGCTCGAGCTCGCGCCCGATCAAGCGCCTCCCGATCGGTGCGGCACGTGCACGCGCTGCATAGACGCGTGCCCCACTGATGCGCTGACCCCGTACGAGCTTGACTCCACGCGCTGCATCTCCTACTTCACCATCGAGCTGCGGGGCCCGATACCGGATGACTTCCACCAGCAGATTGGCAATCACGTCTTCGGATGCGACATTTGCCAGGAGGTGTGTCCGTGGAACAGCCGGGCGCCGGTTACCGCCGATCCCGCGTTCCTCCCCCGCAATTTTGCGCCGCCTCTGGAACGTCTCGCGACGCTCACCGAAGAGGAGTTTCGTGCTATGTTCCGTAACACTCCGGTGACTCGGGCGCGTTATTCCGGCTTTATGCGCAATGTTGCGGTGGCGCTCGCAAACCGTCAGCGCGACTACAACCACGAAACGAAGTCCGACCGGCGGAATCCAGCATAGAGGAGCGCCAAAGGAGGCATCATATGGCCGCAAACCGGCTGGCGAAAGAGCACAGTCCGTATCTGTTGCAGCACGCAGGTAATCCAGTGGATTGGTATCCGTGGGGGCCGGAAGCGTTCGAGAAAGCGCGGCGCGAAGACAAGCCGATCTTCCTGTCCATCGGCTATTCGACCTGCCACTGGTGCCACGTCATGGAGCACGAATCATTCGAAAGCGAAGACATTGCGGCGGTTCTGAATCGCTCCTTCGTGCCCATCAAGGTGGATCGCGAGGAGCGGCCAGATGTGGATCGCATCTACATGACTTACGTGCAGGCCACCACCGGAAGCGGCGGCTGGCCCATGTCGGTATTTCTGACGCCCGATCTGAAGCCGTTTCTGGGCGGCACGTATTTTCCTCCGGACGACCGCTACGGAAGGCCGGGCTTCAGGTCGCTGCTGGAGCAGGTCGCGAGCCGGTGGTCCACCGATCGCGCACGCATCGCCGAATCGAGCGAGCAGACCATGGCCCAGCTTCGCCGCATGACCGCTGAAACATCCGCGGCGGCGGTGCTTCCCGACAAGCACGAGCTGGAGGCGGCGTTCTACGCATTCCGCCGGTCTTACGATGTGGCGCACGGCGGTTTTGGAGGCGCGCCGAAGTTCCCGCGACCAGCCGCGCTCAACTTCCTGTTCCGCTACTCGGAGGTGATGGGCACGCCCGAGGGCCGGGAGATGGCCCTCCATACTCTCCGCTCCATGGCCGAGGGCGGCATCTGCGATCACCTCGGCGGAGGATTTCATCGCTACGCCGTGGACGATATCTGGTTCGTGCCGCATTTCGAAAAAATGCTGTACGACCAGGCGCAGCTCGCCATTTCGTATCTGGAGGCGTATCAACTGACCCAGGACACGTTCTTTGCGGGCGTGGCGCGCGACATCTTCCGTTACGTTCTGCGCGACATGACCGCGCCCGGTGACGGCTTCTTTTCGGCGGAAGATGCCGACAGCCCTCTTCCCGAAGACCCCTCGAAGAGCGGAGAAGGCGCATTCTACCTGTGGAGGTGGGACGAGATACGCCGAGAGCTCGGCCTTCCTGACGCGCAGATATTCTCCAGCCGTTTCGGCCTGGAGAAGGAAGGAAACGTCCACAACGATCCGCATAATGAATTCGCCGGGAAGAACATTCTGTTTATCGCCCACAACCTCGACCGGACTGCGAGCGAGGTGGAGCTTCCGGACGATGTGGTGCGGGAAAAGCTGGCGAACGCGTGCGCGAAGCTGCTGGCGGTTCGCTCGAAACGTCCGCGCCCGCATCTGGACGACAAAGTTCTGACCTCCTGGAACGGGCTCATGATTTCGGCGTTCGCGCGGGGCGCCCAGGTGCTGGACGATCCGGCTTACGCCGAGGCCGCGCGGCGCGCTGCGTCGTTTGTAACCAACCGCATGTGGAATGGGGGCGATGGGGTGCTGCTGCGGCGGTTCCGCGGGGACGATGCCGCGATCCCCGGCTTCCTGGATGACTACGCCTTCTTCGCGCAGGCGCTGCTCGACCTGTACGAGACCGACTTCGAGTTCGGCTATCTGGAATCGGCCATCGGCATCACGGAGCGCATGATGGCGCTTTTCGAAGATCGCGAAAACGGCGCTTTCTTCACCACGGCAGCCGGCGTCGACGACCTGGTGCTGCGCATCAAGGACGATTACGACGGCGCGGAGCCGTCCGGCAATTCGATTGCAATTCTGAACCTGTTGCGGCTGGCGCGCGTCACCGGCCGTCAGGACTTCCTGGATTCAGCCGAGCGGGCGCTCAGGGCGCTGGCTTCTCGCGTCGCCACGCAACCTCCGGCCGTGCCGCAGTTGCTGGTGGCGCTGATGTATGCGCACGCTCATCCGCGCCAGATTATCCTCGCGGGCGAGCGGACGTCCGAGAGCACGCGAGCGTTCCTGCGCCGGCTGCATGAGCGGTTCCTGCCGGACAGCGTTGTGCTGCTGCTCGATTCGGACGAGGCGCGCGCCCGCTTCGAGAAGTTCAACCCGGCAGTTGCGGAGATGCGCCAGGCAAACGGGCGAACGCGCGCGTACGTGTGCCGCGATTATGCGTGCGAGCTGCCCACCGAGGACGTGGACCGGTTTACGGAGCTGCTGAAATAGGTTAAACCGCTCCCTCACGGTCGCGGCTCGGTAACAGTATCTCGATTTTGCAGCATGTTACCGAGCCGCGCGCGTGAGCAAGCGGTGGCTTAGAAGATCAGCTTCAGACCCAGCTGGATCTGACGGTTGGACGACGTCCCGTCCTCCCTTTGGATCGTCGACAACGAGTAGCCGAACGTATTCGTGTCTTCGATAAGGTTGTCTGGTTGAGCGAACTCCGGCCGGTTGAAGATGTTGTAACCTTCGGCGCGGAACTGGAGTTTCCAGCGCTCCGTGAAGCTGAAGTTCTTCAACAGTGCCGCGTCGACGTTATAGAATCTCGGACCAGTAAAGACGTTACGGCCGAGGTTCGGTATTTGTCCGATCGGCGGCTCCGCAAACGCGCTGAGCGGCGGTCCGGTTTGGGTCCGGTCCGCGCCGGCGGGAATCGCCGGATTGCCCACTAACTCAGCCCGCTGGCTGAGCAGCGTGTGCTGCGAATCAGTAGTCGTGAAGATATCGAACGGATGGCCGGACTGGAAAGTCCCAATACCGCTGACCAGCCAGTTTCCGAGGATTGCCGCCGCCGGGCCATGATTCAGCCATGCCTTGTCTTTTCCAAAAGGCAATTCATAGCTGACGTTGAACGTCAGTCGATGGCGAAGGTCAAAGTCGGAGTTGCCGCGCTCCTGATTCAGATCGAATGAGTTTCGCGGGAAGCTCCGGTTATCCGCGGCAGGCACCAGCGGATCCGCCAGATTGTCGATGGCATGCGACCAGGTGTACGAGACCTGGAAATCCAGGCCGCGGCTGTACCGCTTGTTCAGGTTGGCCTGCAGCGAATTGTAGGTGGAGTTCCCGGTACTCTGGTTCACGGCAGGCTCGTACAACGCCGTGTTCAGCACAGACTGATAGCCGCCCTGGGTCGGAGGGATTACCAGCGTGGTGAACTGCAGCGCCGCCGGGTTCACGCCCTGAGCGATCCACGCCTGAACCAACGCAGGGAGCGGCTGATTGCCGTTGATTGCACGAGGCAGGTAATTTGCGTGCGACCCGACGTAGTTCACTTCCAGAACCAGGCTGTTGGCCAGCTCGCGCTCGATTCCAAAATTCCAGTTCTGGCTGCGCGGTAACCGCATATCGGGCTGGAAGATCACGGGCGAGATGTAAGCGCCGTCGGTAACCGTGGCCGAAGGGGTCTGGATGGGCGGCAGCGCCAAACCCGTCACGGGAGCCCCCGGGAACGCGGTGAACGACTCGGAGAACGGCGGATTGCCGCGTGCGTTGCCGATCAGATTTCCGTAGATGCGGTCGTGGAAGATGCCGTAGCCGCCGCGAACCGATGTCTTGCCGTTTTTGAAAGGATCCCACGCCAGTCCGAAGCGAGGCTCAAAGCCAGTGAAATCGTTGTTATAGAGCTGATGCCCGGTTCCGGGCCCGACGATCTGGAAAGTAAACGGCGCTGGTCCCTGTGTGTCCTGGAAAAGATTAGAGAGGTTGTTGTTCACTTCGAACGGCACCGTATTGAATTCGTAGCGCATGCCGATGTTCAGGGTCAGGTTGGAAAATATCTTCCAGGAGTCCTGGACGAAACCGTCGTACTCCCGCTGGCGGAATTTACGAAAATCGGTTGCGGTCTGCGTGCCAGTCTTGTTAAAGAACTGGGTCTGCGACTGCTGGGCGACAACGCCGAGGAGCGCCCCGGCCATGTCCTGCAGCAGAAGATTGCTGCAGCCGGGGTTCGACGAATCGGCGCTGCACGGGTTGGCCGGATCCAGGTTCACCGAAGGCTGGCCGAACGTCGAAAACAAGGTGAGGCTGTCCGTCGGCCGGGAGCCGAAATTGTCATCGCCGTTCTCGTAAATCCACCTCATGTTCACGCCGAACTTCATCGTATGCGCTCCGGCCACTTTGGTCAGCGAGTCATCGACGTTCCACGTGCCGGTCAGGCGCGCCTGCCCATTGCTGTCCCCAAGTAAGCCGCAGCCAAGCGTGCCAATGCCCGGCAATGCGTAGTCCGTGCCGTAGCCATTGTTGTCCAGAGGGCCCAGCGCGTCCACCGCCGGGACGCCCCTGCAGGTGAACGACGAGGAAGCCTTATTGAAACCGGCGCGCGCCTCATTGATCAATGTGGGGCTGAAGGTGGATTCCAGCGTGAGACCGATTGCGTACGTCTGTGCGCCCTCACCGTAACCTCCGATTCCGGGAACGATGTCGCTGTAGGCCGGGTTGGGATCGCTGAAACCGTTATAAGTGAAGCGCCCCGAGATGTTTTCTTTGTCGGAAAACCGGTGGTCGAGCTTAAAGGCAGTGGTCGCGGTGTTTGTACGGGACGTTTGCGCGAAACGGTAGTTGCCACGCAGAGGATCGATACTCCCGGCATTAGGCAACGGGAAGAGCGCGAGCGCCTTCTGAATCGTAGGATCAAGAGGAAGGCCCAGAATGTTGTTGGCAGATCCGGGGTTCGCCAGGTTCACGCTGTAGCCGTCGTAGGTGAACATGCCGCTTCTGTACGCGGCGGAAGGCACCGTGGAGGTGGTAGTCAGGCTTGTGATGAAACGCTGCCACTCGTCGTTGACGAAGAAGAAAGTCTTGTTTTTCCTGATCGGTCCGCCAAAGGAATACCCGAAATCGTTGCGCACGAAAGGATTCTGCGGCTGGTCCGTGGTGTTGAAGAAGTCGCGGGCGGCGAGCGCGCGGACCCGGTTGAACTCGTATGCGGCGCCGTGGAATTCGTTTGTGCCGCCTCTGGTGACGATGTTCACGATAGCGCCGGTGTTGCGTCCGTACTCCGGCAAGAAGTTATTGCTGATCACCTGGAATTCCTGGGTCGCGTCCGGATTGAGCTGCAGCAATCCTCCGGGAATGCCCGGGACCGACGTATCGTTGTTATCCTGACCGTCCAGCAGGAAGTTGTTGTTCCGCTCGCTGGCGCCGTTCACGGAATATCCGCCGAGGCTGGAATTCGACTGCATAACTCCCGGCGTTAGCCCCACCAGGTCGTACGGGTTGCGGGTCAACAGGGGGAGATCCTGCATCTCCTTCTGATTAATTACGGTCGTGAGCTGCGCCGTTTCCAGCTCGATGGGAGCGGTGGCGGTTTCATCTACCTGCACGGTCTGCGATACCTGGCCGGGTTGTAAGGACGCGTTTTGCGTAAGCGCCTGGCCAACCGTGAGCGTGACGTCCGCTAGTTTGACGGTAGTGAATCCGTTCGCTTCCACCGTGATGTCGTAGCGCCCAGGAGGCAGATCGGGAACGGAGTAGGTGCCCGTACCGCTGGTAGCCGCGGTCCGGACCAGCCCGGTTCCGGGGTTCGTGATTGTGATTTTCGCGTTCGGAACGACGGCGCCGCTTGGATCGGTCACCGTGCCCGAAACAGACGCATTCTGCGCTGACACCGAAATCGCCAGCACGAACATGAGTAGCGCAACGACTACCGCTTTGTTTATTTTCATGGCTTCCCCTAAATCACAGTTGGGTGCCAGGGAAGCACTTGATGGGCCGTTGAAAGGCAGACGAAGATCAGATAGATAGCCCGTTAGGTCTGACACATAACGCGTTAGGTGGGCTCGAACCTACGAAATGGTGAATGCGGTTTTCCGAAATATGGATTCAGACACAGGTTAGCGGCGTCGCCTGACTCAGCCTTTTCTCACAGCCTCCGCAGGTGGGGCTTCCCGGCCTGCATGTGCCAGCTGCACAAACTTCCGTTCGGCTGATGTTGTCGAAATACCGCTTTCGCCTGCTATACTGATGTTTTTGCTTCCCCCGCGGGTGGCCGAGGTAAGCTGTGTTTTTCAGTGTCAGGGACCTGGAGCAGAGGAAGGCCCGTTTCGACGTGGCTATCCCGCCAGGTGAGATCGACTACGAGGAAGGTCTTCGTCAGGCCAGTCCGCTGGAGGCTTCGGGGACCGCTGAGCTTCTTGGAAACACTCTGGGCGAGATCCGGGTGAAGGGCCGCCTGAAGGTGACGATGGAAGCAGCCTGCGACCGCTGTCTGGAGCAGGCGCAGTTTGCCATCGACGCGCCCTTCGATTTGTTTTACCGGCCCGCCGAAACGGGGCCCTCATCGGATGAGGTCTTGATCTCGGATGCCGAGAGCGAGGTTGCTTTTTACGAGAGCGGCGGGGTGGAGCTGAAAGAAATTCTACGGGAACACATCCTGCTTTCCATGCCGATGCAGCGCATCTGCCGTGAAAGTTGTCTGGGCATTTGCCCGGTGTGCGGCCAGAACAGGAACGTTCACGAGTGCGATTGCCATCAGGATGCGGTGGACGATCGCTGGGCGGCCCTGAAGAGATTACGGAATTAGCGAAAAGGAACTACGATGCCCAATCCGAAACGCCGACATTCGAAGCGACGCACCTCCGCGCGCCGGACACACGACTCTTTGCGCGCCGCTTCGCTGGCCGAGTGCCCCAACTGCCACGAACCCAAGCTGCCCCATCGCGCCTGCCCCCACTGCGGCCGCTATAAAGGCCGCGAGGTAGTGGAAGTCGCCGCCGAATAGTGCCGGCCGTACCCATGGTCACCATTGCGGTTGATGCCATGGGAGGCGACTTCGCCCCCCGGGAAGAAATCGACGGTTCCATTCAGGCGGTTACCACGCTGGAGAATGTCCGCGTGATCCTTGTCGGTCATGAAGACGTGCTCCGGCGAGAGCTCAAGCGGCGCGACGGCTCCGCAAGCTGGAAGGATCTGATCGAGGTCCGGCATGCGAAGGACACGATTACGATGGAGGACAGCGCTGCCCGCGCGGTTCGCGCCAAGCGAGACAGCTCCATTCGGGTGGCCGCGCGGCTGGTGCATGAAGGCGTCGCCCAGGGCTTCGTCTCCGCCGGTAATACCGGCGCGACCATGGCCACGGCGAAACTCGTCCAGGGCATGGTACCCGGCGTGGACCGTCCGGCGCTCGCATCCGCGTTCCCCAGTATCAAGGGCAAGCCCGTGGTTCTGCTGGATGTCGGCGCAAACGTCGACAGCACGCCGCGGATGCTTGCGCAGTTCGCCGTGATGGGGGAAATCTATTCTCGCGTTATCTTTGGAAATCGTTCGCCGCGCGTTGGACTTCTCTCCATTGGCGAGGAGGAGCACAAAGGCAACGACCTGACCCGTGCAGCCACGCCGCTGCTGCGCGCGCTGCCCATCCAGTTCATCGGTAATGTCGAAGGCCGCGACCTTTACAGCGGCATCGCGGACGTCATCGTCTGCGACGGTTTCGTCGGCAACGTTGCGCTGAAGGTCAGCGAGGGGCTCGGGGAGATGATCAAGAACCTGCTCCGGGAGTCGCTTGACGCGACGATGGCGCGCAAAGTCGGGTACCTGCTCTCGCGATCCGCCTTCAAGGCATTCGCGAAGAGGCTGGATTATTCCGAGTACGGCGGCGCACCGCTGCTGGGAGTGCGCGGCGTCTGCATCGTGTGCCACGGGCGTTCGAACGCGAACGCGATGAAGAACGCCATTCGCATCGCGGCAGGGTTTGCGGAAGGCGCTGTCAACGAGAAGATTGAGGCGGAGCTGGCCCAGTCGACGGCCGTCGGCATCTGAACTGTCCAATCTGCCTCTGGCCCGTCCATTAGACTGTATATGGGTATTACCGCCTGCGCGGGGCCCCTGCCCCCGTCGACGGAAGGCGGGACGAGGGCGTCCCGCGCGGTCCGGGGGACCGCCCCACCAGGCCCCTGCCAGCGCAGTTAGCTGAGTGAAGCGGATACGCCATTAGACTGGAATTGACCGTCTTGAATCCCCGATCCCTCCTTCGCGCGGTGGTTGCGCTCGGCCTGTTCGCCGGGTGTGCGTTCGCCGCCGAAGACCCTGTCCAGTGGTCGCTTGCGCCCGATCGGAGCGCCGCGCCGCCTGGCGGGACGCTCCCGATGAAGCTCACCGCCACGCTCCAGGCAGGCTGGCATCTCTATTCGCCTACCACGCCCGCGGGCGGTCCGAATCCGACGACCATACGGTTGGCGGACGCTCGCGCGGTGGCGTCGGTGCGAGTGTACGAGCCGAAGCCGGATCGCCGCTTCGACCCGAACTTTCAGCTCGACACCGAAACATACGAGCATGAGGCCGTCTTCCTTCTGGCCGTTACTCTGAAGCCCGATGCCGCGCCGGGACCCCTTGCGCTGACGGCTCAGGTCCGCTACCAGACCTGTAACGACAGGATGTGTCTGCCGCCGAAGCGGAAGACGGCGACGGCGAGCGTCAAGGTGGATCCCTCGGCGGCGAATGCGCCGGTTCAGATTCCGGACGGCTACATGCTTGTGCCGGATGCCGCCGCGGGGCCTGCTGCCGTCGCTGCAGCGCCCCCGCGGAGGTCCCCTGCTCCGTCGGCGTCCACAGCTGAGGGCTTCGGGCGGTTTTTGCTGGTCGCGTTCGGGTTTGGCGTTGCCGCCATTTTCACGCCGTGCGTGTTCCCGATGATCCCGTTCACGGTGTCGTTCTTCCTGAACAGGCAGAGCGGCTCGCGCGGGCAGAGCCTGGCGCATGCGGTCGTGTACTCGCTCGGGATCGTGGCGTTGTTTACCGCTCTGGGAATGCTGGCGAAGGCGGTGGCTGGTCCGTTCGGCGTGGTAAAGCTCGGATCGAGCCCCTGGGTGAACGGGTTCATCGCGGCCGTGTTCGCCGTGTTCGCGCTCAGTCTGCTGGGCGCGTTCGAACTGACCCTCCCCTCGGGGCTGCTAACCAGCATGGACCGAGCCTCGCAGCGCGGCGGCTACGTGGGTACGCTGATCATGGGCCTGACGTTTTCGCTCACCTCGTTCGCCTGCGTGGGGCCGATCGTCGGACCGCTGCTGGTCGCTTCGGTCCAGAGCAACGGGTTGCAACCCGTGCTGGGCATGATGGCGTTTTCATCCGGCCTGGCCGCGCCGTTTTTTCTGCTCGCTCTGTTCCCGTCGTATCTGAAGCGGCTGCCGAGAAGCGGCGGGTGGATGGTACGGGTGAAGGTGGTGCTCGGGTTCGTGATTCTCGCGGCCGCGCTGAAGTATCTGAGCAACATCGATCAGGTGCTCCAGCTCGGCCTGCTCACGCGTGCGCGCTTTCTGGCGGCTTGGGTGGTTCTGTTCGCGCTGCCCGGGCTTTACCTGCTGGGTTTGTTGCGTCTGGAGGGCATCGAGCCTGAGGAACGCGTCGGCACGGTGCGCACGCTGATTGCGGCGGCGTTCCTGATGTTCGCGCTCAGCCTTCTGCCGGGCATGTTCGGCGCCCGTCTGGGCGAACTGGACGCGTGGGTTCCGGCGGCCAGCGGCGGCAGCGGATTTCAGACCGCGCAGCCGGGACCCGCGTGGATCAAAGACGGATACCGGCAGGCGCTGGACGAGGCCAGGGCGGGGAACAAGCTGGTGCTGGTGAACTTCACCGGATACGCCTGCACGAATTGCCACTGGATGCGCCAGAACATGTTCCCGCGGCCGGAAATCAGCTCGCTGCTCGGCAACTTCGTGCTGCTGGAGCTCTACACGGACGGAACCGGCGACGAGTCCGCGCGTAATCAGGACCTCGAAAGCCGCAAATTCGGAACGGTGGCGATTCCGTTTTACGCGATTCTCGATGGCCATGAGAACGTGATCGCGACGTTTCCGGGCCTGACGCGAAATTCGGCGGACTTCGTGGCGTTTCTGAAATCGGGCCGGCCCGCCGCATAGGCGTTCACTTTTGTTCGCGCGGCCTGCGCATCAGATACAGTTCCGCTGCCAGATCCTCCTGTTCCTTCGCTCCCGCCGCGTTCCATTGGCCGAGCGCTTTGTCCTTGAGACGGTCGATCAGCTCAAATGCGCGCCTGGCCTGCATGAGCGCGGCTCGCTGGGTCTCGATGCGCCGCTCACAGTCCGCAATCGCGGCGGCGAGGCGCTGCTGCTCCCGCGCCACGAAAACGCAGAACCGATCGAGCGCCGCGAGTTGCCGGGCATCCACACCGCGGTCGGATATGTTCCGGCGTTCGTTGGCCAGTTCCTCGTCGAGAGCGGCGCGGCGGTCCGCACAACGTTGCCGCTCCGAAAAGAGTTGTTGCAGCCGCAGCTCTTCGAGCTCGGCCTGCCGATTTCGCCACTGGCGAGCTGTCTCGAGTGGGAATGAGAAGCGTTTCATGGCGGCGGCATTCGCGCCGGCGTGGACGGGACAATCATCCGAGGGCTCCGGCGAGCTGGACCATCTGGCTCAGCGTCTCGGGCAGCGGAGCAGCGTTAGCCGTATCCTGCTTCAGGAACGACAGCAACTGCGGCCGCACGCGTATTGCCGCATCGAGCGCCGCGTTCGAGCCCGCCACGTACGCGCCCAGGTTGATCAGATCCTCCGCGCGTTGATATGTCGAAAGCGCCTCACGGATTTTGACGGCGGCCTGTTTCTGCTCCGCGCTGGACAGCCGGTTCGCGAGGCGGCTGACCGAGTGGAGAACGTCGATGGCCGGATAGTGCCCGGCTGCGCCGAGCTGCCGCGAAAGCACGATGTGGCCGTCGAGTATCGACCGGCACGCGTCGCAGATCGGTTCGTTGAAATCGTCGCCTTCGACGAGAACCGTAAAGAAACCGGTGATCGATCCCCGGCGAAACCGCCCCGCCCGCTCGAACATCTTCGGCAGCATATTGAAGACCGAGGGCGTGTAGCCTTTCTGGCTGGGCGGCTCGCCGGCAGCGAGGCCGATTTCCCGCTGGGCCATGGCCAGGCGCGTCACCGAGTCCATGACCAGCAGCACGGAGGCGCCCTGATCGCGGAAATACTCCGAGATGGCCAGCGCCACGAATGCGGCTCGAATGCGCAGCGGCGCGGGCCGGTCTGACGTAGCCACCACCACGACCGAGCGCTTCAGTCCCGCGGCGCTGAGCTCATGTTCGAGAAAATCGCGCACCTCGCGGTTGCGTTCGCCCAGCAGCGCGATCACGCTCACATCGGCCGAGTTGTGCCGCGACATGGAGCCGAGCAGGGTGCTCTTACCGACGCCGCTGCCGCCGAAAATTCCGATTCTCTGGCCTTTGCCGCAGGTGAGCAGGCTGTCGATCGCCCGGATGCCGGTTATGAGAGGCTCCCCAATGGGCTCCCGCTCGAGCGGACCGGGCGCCTCGCGGTACAGCTCGTAACGCTTTTCTCCATGGAGTTGTCCCAGGCTGTCCATCGGCTTTCCGAATCCGTCGATCACTCGGCCCAGTAACTGGGGGCCAACCTCCACGAGCGCCTGCTCGGGGCGGGCAATAATGCGGTCCCCGAGCTGCAGGCCGCCGGTGTCCTCGAGCGGCATGGACAGGACGTGCCCGTTGCGGAAACCGATCACCTGCGTGCGGATGGTATGACCGTTCGCCGCAGTGGCCTCCAGGAAATCGCCGATACCGGCCGAGGGCCCTTTGGATTCTACCAGCAGGCCCACGAGTTCGGTGATAGACCCGCTCCAGCGGCATGTTTCCAGACCGGCCAGCAGGTCGAGCCAGGGCGCGAGGCTCATGATGGCCTCACCATCACATCCGTAAACCCGCGCTCGATTTCCGCAAGCTGTGTATCCACGGAGGCATCGAGGCTCCCCCGCGAGGTTTCGAGAATCGCCGCGCCGCGCTCGAGCGAGGGATCTCCGGCTACTTCCACTTTCTGCGGCGCGCCGATCTGCTCGATGCAACGCGCCAGCGACGCGGCATGCGCCGGATGCGTGCGGACGCGATGCAGTTCGCGTAATTCGATCTTTTCCACCGCCGACCTGACCAGCCCAGCGAGCGCCTCGGGATCAACCGTGAGTTCCCGATGGATGATACGGCGAGCGATGGTCAGGGAGAGGCGCACCAGCTCCTCCTCGGTCTCGCGCCGCACCGCGTGCCGCAGCCCCGTAACTTCGACTATGGCGCGGCCGAGCTTTTGCAGCTCCGCTTCAACCTCGGCGTGCGCGCTCCCGCGACCCTCGTTCTGCCCTTGCCGCAGCCCGTTGTGAAATGCTTCCTGCGATCGGCGCTCGATTTCAGCCTCGATTTCCGGGGCGCGGTTCTCGATACCGGCCTGTCCGGCATTCGGCGCGGGACCTCGCGGAGCCGAAGGGCGCCCGGCCGTGACGTTGCCTGCCCCGGTAATCGACATCCACTTCATGGGTTCGAGCGAGTCCGGTTCGTCGCGCAGCACCTTAGATGACATATTGCTCTCCCACGGTCCCCTTCAGATTGATTACTCCCTCGGACTCGAGCTGCCGAACGATGGCGATGATCTGCTGCTGCGCCGCCTCCACCTCTTTGATCTTGATCGGTCCGAGCGCATCCATGTCCTCCCGCAGCATCTCCGCGCCCCGCTGCGACATGGCCTGCAGGAAGTGAGTCTTGAGTTGGTCGCTGGTCCCCTTCAGGGCAACGGTGAGGATTTTGCGATCGACCTTCGAGAGGATTTCCTTGATGGCCTGTTGGTCGATGAGCAGGATATCGTCGAACACAAACATGAGATGCCGGATCGTTTCCACCAGCCCCGCATCGGAGTGTTCGATGGATTCGAGGATCTCTTTGCTGGTTGCCGAATCGAGGCGATTAAACATCTCGGCCACCGCCCGAACTCCGCCGTAGGATTCGCGGCTGAGTTCTCCCAGCGCCTTCAGCTTCAGCCCGATAATGCCCGCAATCTTCGAAATGATGTCCGGTGAGATCTGATCGAGATTGGCCATTCGCAAGGCCACATCGGCTCGCAACTCCGGCGGGAGCGAGAACAGCAGCCCCGCCGCCTGGGATGGATTCAGGTGCGAGAGTACGAGAGCGATCGTCTGGGGGTGCTCGCTGTGGATGAATTTTGCGAGCTGCTGCGGATCGGCCTTCTGCAGTACATCGAAATTCGCGGTGTCGCTGCCGAGCGCTTTCACCAGGCGATCGAGCAACTTGCGGGACTGCTCGGGGCCGAAGGCGTTCATCAGCATCTTGCGCGCATATTCGAGGCCGCCTTTCAGCACGTAGTCCTGCGCGACGGTCATCTGATAGAACTCTTCGAGAACGGTTTCCGCCTCTTCGCCGGTGATCGTCCCCAGACGGGCCACCTCGCGGCCGACCAGTTCGACTTCCTCCTCATCCATGGTCCGCATGATCTCGCCGCCGGCCTGATCGCCGAGCACAACCATCAGGATCGCCGCCTTGCGCGGGCCCTTAATGTGTACTTGTTTGTCCAGGTTTTCAATCACGGCGGTCCGCTTCCACTACTCATTCAGCCAGCTTCGGAGGACATGAGCCATCATGGTCGGATCTTTCTTTGCGGCTTCGGCGATATGTTTCGAAAGGACCTCCGTCTTCTTCGTGCTAACCGGAGACAGCTTGAGCGCGTTCAGCGCCTCGGTTTCCAGCTTCTGCTTCATGGCCACCTGCTCGGCCAGCCGGCTCTCCATCTGTTTGGCCGCTTCGTCAATCGCGGACCTGGCCGCGTCAGAGGCGCTCGGCAGCGCCGGCGCGGTCTGCACCTTCGCCCGGGCCCTTCCGCCCCCGCGCCTCATTACAGCAATCACCACCATCAGCGCGAACAGGCCCGCGGCGCCGCCAATGACCACCCATTTGTATTGGTACATCCAGGGGGGCAGCTCAGGTTTCGGGGCAGGCGGAAGAGCCGGCGCGCCGTCCGCCGGTGATACCGTGACCTCGGTGGATTCAAAGGGCAGCGTATCCACGACGAGCTGATCGCCGCGGTCGGGCACGAAGCCTATGGCTGCCGCTACCAGGTCGTGAATGGTCTTCATTTTCTCCGCCGATGGCGCCTCAACGATGCGCTTTGCATTCTTACCCGAGCCCTCCCAGCGCACCGCGTAATCGAGAATCACGGAAGCCGAGAGGCGTTTGATCGCGCCCTGCGGAAGACGCGTGTGACGAACAACGCGGCTGGTCTGGTACGAAATGCTCTCCGTCCGGCGTGAGACGCCGCTGTTGCCGCCGGCCGGACGGGATGCCGGACGCGGAAGATTCGACGCCGCTCCCGGAACGCCACTGGCAGTCGAGCCCGTGCTCACGTCCTCCGTCTTTTGCGACGTCACCATGACCGATTTCGCTGGGTCGAAGGTCTCTTCGCTCTGGTCGCCGCTGCTGAAATCGCAGTCCACCGAAAGACCGGCCCGAAACTTGTCCGGGCCGAGCACCGGCTCCAGCGTGGCATTGATCTTGGAAAGCAGATCGCGCTCGATCTGCTGCCTGTATTCGAGGCCGGCATCGGATGGATCGGCACTGTCGGGCGACGGTGGCCGCCGCGGACGGTTCAGCAGATTGCCGTTCATGTCCAGAACGCTCACCGCTTCCGGCAGCAATCCTTCCACGGCGCTGGCCGTCAGATTACAGATGGCAATAACGTTCTGCGGCGTGAGCTTCGCGCCGTACCTCAACTTCACCAGCACGCTGGCTTTCGCCGGCTCCCGCTGTTCGACGAAGATGGAGTCCTTCGGAAATGTGAGATGAACCCGAGCCTGTTCCACCTCCGAGAGGCCCATGATGGAGCGTTCCAGCTCACCCTCGAGCGCGCGGTGAAAGTTGACCTGCTCGGTGAAATCGGTTGCTCCGAGATTCGTCTTGTCGAACAGCTCGTAGCCGATGCGGCCGGTTTTCGGGATTCCGGCGGCCGCAAGCTGCAGACGCAAATCATCGACCTTCGCCGAAGGAACCAGCACGGTGGACCCGCTGTCCGCAAGACGGTACTCGCTGCCGTTTTCGTGCACCTTCGCCACCACGACTCCGGCGTCTTCAGCCGACAGATTCCGGTACAGCGGTTTGAAATCCCGCTCATGCGTCCATCTCGAAGCCATCACGATCACCGCGATCACGGCGATCGCCGCGGCGCTGATGGTGATGCGCTGTTTGATGGAAAGGCTGGCAAGAAGGCGTCTGATCTCATCCATACGGCGATAGTGTTAATCCGTTTCTGAGCCGCGCGGAGTCGCGCAGGACAGGCGAGGACGCCTGTCGCACAGCTACAGCTGCATCTGCATCACCTGCTGGTATGCGGTAATCATCTTGTTCCGGACCTGGAGAAACATATCGAACGCCAGTTCGGACTGCTCGGTGGCCAGGGCAATGTCGTGAATCTCGCCGCCTTCCCCCGAGAGAAATTTGTCAATGGCCTGCTGGGAATTCTCACGATTTTGTTCGACATTCGACATGGCTTCCGACAGCATCGATCCGAACGACGGCCCGTTGCCGCCTGCGCCAACCGTTCCGACGGCCGTGGAGATAGCCGGTATTGCAGCCGGGCTCTGGATGGGGGCGATCGGCGCGGACATCATGCCCTCATCAGGTTGATCGATTGAGAAATCATGTCTTTGATTGCGGTCATGGCAGCCACATTAGCGTCGTATCCCCTGGCAGCGCCCAGCAAATCGGTCATGTCTTCGGCGGGGTTAATGCGGGGGAATGCCACATAACCGTCAGCATCGGCGTCGGGGTGGCCGGGTATGTACCGCCTCTCCGGAGCGCGCGTGTCTTCCACTACGTCGGCCACGCGCACGCCGGTGACGCCGTCGCCCATTTCGGTCTGAAACACAGCCGAGAACGGCGAAGACTGCGGCTGCGATTCGAATACCGCATCCCTGCGCCGGTACGGACCGCCCTCCGCTGTGCGGGTGGTTTCGGAGTTCGCCAGATTCTCCGTCAACAGCTCGGCGCGAGTGCGCTGCGCGGCCATGCCGGAAGCGCTTACTGAAAGAACCGAGAAGAGACTCATGAAGTCTTACCTTCCTCGATGGCCATCCTCGTAAGCTTCAGTTGCGAAAGCATCAGCGTGGAAGCCAGATTGAAGCGCATCGCGTTCTCCGCAAGCAGGCGCGTCTCCCGGTCCAGGCTGACGTTGTTCCCGTCGTTCTTCGTCTGCAGACCCTGGGCATCAATCACGCGCGGCGCGTCGCCTTTGGCGAGACTCATGAATTCGAACTGAAAGTCGATGTCCTTTGTCTTGTAGCCGGGAGTATCGATGTTGGCGATGTTCGACGCGACCAACTTCTGGCGCGTGCTGAGCAGATCCATGTACTGCTCGAGGCGATCCGCCACTGGATCCAGCATGCCCGTGCCAGTGCAGGAGACGTGCCACAGCGTAAATGCTGCGCACACGCAATGAAATGAGCAGGGTCGTCACGGCTCACCCGGCGCCTGTACGTACCGAAACGGATCGCTGTTTCCTTCCGGCTGCGGGTTTGTTTCAAAACGGGTCCGCCGGCACGCGATCAAGCGCCCGCAGTGAGCCTCAGGTGCGCCTGACGCAGGACTTCGCAGCGCGCCCGGAAGTCGGCCAAACGTTCAGTGTTGCGCGGAATCAGGGCAAACCTGCGCAGTACCTCTCGCCGGGCGCGCGCCATGAGTTGGCGGTCAAGGCCATTGAGTTGCTCCAGTCGCTGATAGAGCGTTTCTCCGATGGCGGTCCGAAGCTGTTCCTCGGGCTGGACGGCAGTATCTGAGTCGTTCGGATTGACCTCGGGCAGGCTCTCGTTCTGTTTAATGTATTGGAACTGCAGCCGCGGAAAGGCAGGTCTAAGGGAATATTCGGCTGCCGTCAGGCTCTCGTCGAAAAGATCCACCACCCCCAGAATGGAGATCTGCCGCAGCACATCCACGGCCATGTGCAGATCCGTCGCGCTCGGCGGCCGCGTGTAAGCGCCTCCGTTCGCGATGATGTTCACCTGCACGTCGTTAATCATGTGCGGGTGCTGCTCGATCATCAGATCGAAGAACTCCCGCGCGTTCAGCGAACGGGCGCCGGCGCTCAGCTCATCGAACGGCTCCACCCTGCGGAGGTATTTGTACACCGACCATAATCGCTGAATCGGATCACGAAGAAAGCACAGATCGAAGAATATCCATCCGGGCGCCGCTGGCTTCGGGTAGTTCAAGTGATGACTCGAGATTGCGATGAGGTCCGGGTGGCTCGCCAGAAACGTCATGAGATCGTCGTGACGGACAACGGAATCGGGCGCTGGCCCGTGCAGTGTCGCAAAACGCTCACCGAACGTCCGCTGCAGCACGTATTCGATGGTGGTACCCGCGTTTTTGAAGAAGTGATAGTGGACGATCACCCAGCGGTTCGGCGTGGTTGGAACGATGTAGGCCAGGGGTTCGCCAGCCGGCGGCGGAGTCTCGTCTTTACGGTCGTCGTTCATGGATGTTTTAGTGGCGCGTCACCTTGCAGTCCACCCGCCGTCGATCAGAATAGTATGACCTGTAATCAGCGCGGCGGCGGGAGATGCCAGGAAGACCACCGCGCCCGCGACATCCATCGGTTCACCGATGCGGTGCAGGGCCGCAATGCGCTCCACCACCTCCGCGCGGAAGCGGGCGTTGGACAGGGCCGACTGCGTGCCCGGCGTATGAATGAAGGTAGGCGCCACGGCGTTCACGGTGATGTTGTGCTCCCCCCATTCCACCGCGAGGCACTTGGTGAGGTGCGCAATGCCTGCTTTGGTCATGCAGTAGATCGCCTCGCCTGGAAGAGCGACAAAGCCGGCCTGTGAGCTCAGGTTAATGATGCGCCCGCCGCCCTGTTCAATCATGATCCGTCCGGCGGCCTGCGCCGCGAAGAACGTACCCTTGAGATTGATGGCGACGGTGTCATCGAAATCCTCCTCGGTGAAGTCTTCCGCCGGATTGCCTGGCGCGACTCCGGCGTTGTTCACAAGGATGTCGAGCCTCCCGAAACTGTCCGCGGCCTGTTCAACTGCCCGGGAAATCTGCTCCATCCGGCGCATGTCCATCTGCAGCGGCAGCGCGCGCCGCCCCATCGCCTCGATTTCAGCGGCGGCTCCCGAATCGGAGTGGATGTCCCGCAGCCCCAGCGCCACGTCCGCCCCCGCGTGCGCCAGCGCCAGAGCGATGGCTCGTCCGAGGCCGCGCGCGGCTCCTGTGACCAGCGCAGTCTGGCCGGTCAGGTCGAAGCTGGGAAACGATTCCGCCATGGCTCCAGACTATCTCCGAAACCCGGTCTCGTCCTTGTACGCTTCGAGCGCGTTGTAAACGATGGGGCAATACGTCGCCCGATCGGGCATCTCCCACATGCGGCTGAGGAATGATCCCGGCCCGTGCTCCAGATGCGGGAAGTCCTGGCACGTGCCCGGACGCGCTTTGTAGACGGTGCACTCGTTCCCGCTCAGGAAGACGCATCCCTGCCCCGTCCGGCGAAGCACGCGTCCTTCGTCTTCCGTCTGCACGGTGTACTCCCGGAGCGCCTGTGCCGGCTTCATGCCCAGGAATTTCGCGAGCCGGGTGATATCGCGATCCGTGACCCTGGTAGTGGCCACCCGGCAGCAGTTCGCGCAGGCGAGGCAATCGATCGCCTCGGCCGTCTCGGCGGCAATCTTCACCAGACGCCGCTCGACGAAATTGTGCCGCTTCAGCCATGCCCGAAAGCGCCCGTTCTCTTCGCGGTTTTTCTCGCCCATGCGGCGAATCTGGACGAGATCGCGCTCCATGAATAGAGCGTTACACACCTGGACGGCTCGCCGCCGCTCGGCTCGTGAGATCCTGACAGTCGGGCCACAACATGAGCAGAGCAGATGTCCTGATCGAGGCGATCGGCATCGAGAAATTCTATCCGGCCCCCGATGGCAACAGGATTGAGGTGATTGCGCCCCTCGATCTGGCGCTCTATCCGGGAGAGATTCTCGCCGTGCTCGGACCGTCCGGCTGCGGCAAATCCACCCTGCTCAGGATACTCTCGGGATTGTCGAAGCCCAGTGCGGGAAAGGTGATCTGGAACGGCGGCGACGAAGGGCCGGGAAGCGTGGGGATTGTGTTTCAGAGCTTCGCGCTGTTTCCGTGGCTCACGGTGGAGCAAAACGTGGAAGCGCCGCTCGAGGCGCTGGCGATTCCGCACGAGGAACGCGCTAAACGCAGCCTCCACGCGCTCGATATCGTCGGCCTCGATGGTTTCGAGAACGCTTATCCGAAGGAGTTGTCCGGCGGCATGAAGCAGCGCGTCGGCTTTGCCCGGGCGCTGGTGGTGGAACCGGAGGTGCTGTTCATGGACGAACCATTTTCAGCGCTCGATGTTCTCACCGCTGAGAACCTGCGCAAGCAGGTGGTGGACCTCTGGCGCAGCAGAAAGCTGCCCACGAAATCCATCTTCATCGTTACGCATAATATCGAGGAGGCTGTGCTGCTGGCCGACCGCATCATCGTGCTGGGCCGCAATCCAGCGCGCGTCCGCACGGATTTCACCGTGATGCTGCCCGAACAGCGGGATCGCAAGTCGCCGGAGTTCGTCGCCTATGTCGATTACATCTACAAGGTGCTGACCGAGCCATCGCTGGACGCCTCGCACCTGCCGTCCGCGCCGGAGACAGCGGGCGCCGCCACGGTGGTTCGCCGTAAGTATCAGATGCTGCCGCACGCGCGCCCCGGTGGCGTCACTGGCCTTTTGGAAATCCTCATCGATCACGGCGGTCGGGCGGATATCTACCGGTTGGCCGACGACCTGATCATGGACGTGGACGATCTGCTGCCCATCATCGAAGGCGGCCGGGTGCTCGGTTTCCTCGAGACTTCCGAAGGCGACGTGGAGGTCACGCCAACCGGACGGCAGTTCGCCGAAGCGGGCATCCTCCGGCAGAAGGAAATCTTTCGCGAAGCGGCGCTGACCCATGTGACGCTGCTGCAGCAGATCAGGCGCACGCTTGAAAGCAAAGCCGACCATCGGGTCTCGCGCGAGTTCTTTCACGATCTGCTGGATGAGCATTTCAGCGAGGAAGAAGTGGAGCGTCAGCTCGACACGGCCGTGAACTGGGGCCGTTTCGCGGAACTATTTGACTACGATTCCGACGCGCAGAAATTCGTTCTTCCGGAACCGGAGCCGGCTCCCGCGGCGGGGACGGCGAAATAAGTGCGGCGGCGCGTCTTCTCCTTTGCGCAGTCCTTTGTCGCGCGGCGCAACTGGAGCATCGGCATTGATGCAGCTATTTTCGCGCTGGTCCTTGCGGGCATCTATGGAATCGTGGCGCTGGGGCGTTACTGGTGGGGCGCCGCCGCGCCGCACATCGAGATCGACACGTCCTGGCGCGCGCTCCCCGGCTATGCGCTCAATTCCCTCGTGCGCCTGTTCGCGGCCTATCTGCTGAGCCTGATCTTTTCTCTGGGTTATGGCTACGTTGCGGCGCACCATCGCCGGGCCGAGCGCTTCATGATTCCTCTGCTCGACGTCCTGCAGTCCATTCCCGTGCTCAGCTTCCTACCCGGGGTTATGCTCGCCATGATCGCCTTGTTCCCCTCGCGCCAGTTGGGCGTGGAGGCCGGGTCCATCCTGCTCATTTTCACGGGCCAGGTATGGAACATGGCGTTCAGCTTTTACTCATCGCTGAAGTCCATTCCACGGGAGCTGGGTGAAGCGGCCACGGCCTACCGCTTCGGCCCTTTGCAGAAGTTCTTCGAACTGGAGCTGCCGTTCGGGATCATCGGCCTCATCTGGAATTCGATGGTGTCGCTCGCGGGCGGCTGGTTCTTTCTGATGGCCTGCGAAATGTTCGTGCTCGGCAACCGCGATTTCCGGTTGCCCGGCCTGGGGTCGTATCTGCAGACTGCGGCGAGCAGGGGCGACATACCGGCGATCTGCGAGGGGCTCGCGGCCATGATCCTGATCATCGTGGCCATCGATCAGCTCCTCTGGCGGCCCCTGATCGCATGGTCGAACCGGTTCAAATTCGAGCAGGTGGAGGCGGATGTTCCGACATCGCCCGTCCTCAACCTGCTGCGCCGGTCGAATCTGTTGAAAGCGAGCGCCCACGCGCTGGAGCCGGCCATCGAGCGGCTGAAGATGCGGTTCGCGGCGTCGAAGCCGCGGCCGAAGCAATCCAGCGTGCTCGCAACTATGGCCGCCTGGGCGATCCTTGCGGCTGCAAGCGCGCTGACCATCTGGGCCGTGGTCAGCTCCGTCGGCCTGCTCGGGCACGTCCACCGCGACGACCTGACCACCACTCTCGCCGCGGCTGGCGCCACCTTCCTGCGCGTAAACGTCGCGCTGGTTCTCTCGGCGCTCTGGACCATACCCGTTGGCGTAGCCATCGGCTTTCAACCGAGGCTGGCCCGAATCGCGCAGCCCATCTCGCAGATTGCCGCGTCCGTTCCCGCGACGGCGCTGTTCCCCATCATCCTGCTGGCGCTGATCAATGCCGGGGGCGGACTGGGCATCGCCTCCATCGTCCTGATGCTGCTGGGCACGCAATGGTACGTCCTGTTTAACGTCATCGCGGGCGCAATCGCCATCCCTTCCGAGTTGCGGGAGGCGGCGCAGGTCTACCGCTTCAATCGGGTGCTGATGTGGCGGGTGGTCATTCTGCCGGGGATCTTCCCCTATCTGGTAACGGGCCTGATAACGGCCTCCGGCGGCGCCTGGAACGCCAGCATCGTCGCGGAGTATTTTCACCTGAAGGGCCGCATCTTCACCACGTTCGGTCTGGGCGCGCAGATCAGCGCCGCTACCGACGCGGGCCGTTTCGACCTGCTGCTGCTCTCGACCATTGTGATGGCGGGCATGGTGGTGTGCGTGAACCGCCTGGTGTGGCGGCGGCTGTACCACGTGGCGGAGACGCGATACAGGCTGGAGTAGAAGCAGAGAATTAAAGGAATCAAGGGAATTAAAAGAATCAAGGGAATAACGCAATCCGGACCATGCGATTCCCTTAATTCCTTTTCTTCTCTTACTTCCTCTTCCTGTCCTCCCTCCCTTCCTCTACAATGGCTCCGGAGGTGACTTCGGTTGGTCCAGCGCGCCGCGCGCATCGCTCTGTCGCTCGCTGGCGTTACCGCGGTGACGTGGCTCGTTCATTTTGTCCTGAAGCAGAACGCCACAACCGCTGGATTCGCGTACCTGCTGCTCGTCCTGATCCTCGCCGGATCGTGGGGTTTCGTCGAGGCCCTGATCGCGTCGGTAGCCGCCACCGTCACCTTCAACTACTACTTCTTTCCGCCGATCGGGACATTCACCATCGCCGATCCGAAGAACTGGGTGGCCCTGTTCGGGTTTCTCGCTACATCGATCATTGCCAGCCGCCTGTCCGCAAAAGCGGAGCGCCGCACCCAGGAGCTGCTCGCGCGACAGCAGGATCTCGAAAAGCTGTACACGTTCAGCCGTTCCATTCTCCTCATCGGCCCGGGCGAGGCGTTTTCGAAGCAGCTTGCCGGCAGCCTCGCGGATGTCTTCGGGTTTCGCGCCGTGGTCCTGTATGATCGGCGCGGGGACGTGATGTACCGTGCGGGCCCGGACGATTTCGAAGGTCTCGAAGATCAGTTGCGTGAGGCCGCGAGGAACGGAACCTCATTTTCCGACAACGAGGGAAGGCGAGTGATTACCGCCGTCCGCCTGGGCTCCGAGCCGATCGCCAGCCTGGCGCTGCAGGGCAGGCAGATGCCCGATGCCGTGCTGCAGGGCATTGCCAACCTGGTGGCCATCGGGCTGGAGCGCGCCCGGGCGCAGGAGATGGCGCACCAGATCGAAGCCGCCCGCCAGGGCGAGCAATTGCGCACGACGCTCATCGATGCCATGGCGCACGAGTTCAAGACGCCCCTGACATCCATCAAGGCAGTGACGACGTCGCTGCTGGCGAGTCCCGAGCAGAGTCTCGCTACCCGAACGGAGCTGCTCAGGGCAGCGGACGAAGAGGCCGACCACCTGCGCGATCTCATCGACGACTCCATCGAATTGGCTCGGCTCGATCTGGAGCAGATCGCCATCCAGCCTCAGGACACCTCAGTGAGCGAGCTGATCCGTGAAACCATCGCCTCCATGCAGCCGGAAATCGCCGATCGAGCCGTCCGCGTGAGCGATCGCGATGGGCGCGCGACGATCCCGCTTGACCGCCGGCTGGTGCGGCTCGCGCTTCGGCAACTGCTCGATAATGCGCTGAAGTATACGCCGGCCCGGACGCCTATCGACATCGTCCTCGCCGGTTCTGAAGGCGGGCTGGCGGTGGAGGTAACGGACCGCGGCCCGGGCATACCAGCGGCCGAACAAAGCCGCATTTTCGAGCGCTTCTATCGGAGCCCGGCGGCGAAACAGGTGCCGGGAACCGGGCTCGGCCTCAGCATTGCCCGCAGCATAATGCGTGCTCACAAGGGCGACCTGACCGTCGCCAGCCGGCCGGGCGCCACCACGTTCCGCATGCTGTTTCCGCTGGATGGCCAGGGAGCGCCGCAGTGAGCGCGGGCAAAATCCTGGTGGTGGATGACGAGCCGCAGATTCGCCGCATCATGCGAACCACGCTCACCGGCGCGGGATATGAAATCGACGACGCGCGGACGGGTGAGGAAGCGCTCGATAAGCTGAGAACATTCCGGCCCGATATTGTTCTGCTCGATATCAACATGCCGGGGATGGGCGGCCTCGCGGCATGCCGCGCGATCCGCGCCGATCCGAACGTCGGCATCATCATGCTGACCGTGCGGAATTCGGAAGCGGACAAGGTGCAGGCTCTCGACGCGGGCGCCGACGATTTCGTCACCAAGCCGTTTGGCATGCCGGAGCTGCTGGCGCGCATCCGCGCGACGCTACGCCGCCTGCCCGCGTCGTCCGAATCCTCTCCTGCCCGCATTCAGGTGGGGACGCTCATCATCGATTTCGGCGCGCGAACAGTGGCGCGGGGCTCCGAGACCGCTCATCTCACGCCGAAAGAGCTCGATCTGCTGCGCTATCTGACGCAGCACGCCAATACGGCGGTGCCGCACCGCGAACTGCTGCAGGCGGTGTGGGGACCGGACTACGGCGATGAGGTGGATTACCTGCGTGTGTTCATCAAGAACCTGCGTAAGAAGATCGAGACTAACTCCGACCAGCCGCAATACATTACGACGGAGCCCTGGGTGGGTTACCGTTTCAATGGCGCGGTGGAACCCGCCCGCGATGGCTGACGCCGCCGCGCTGCAGCGCACGTATCGCGTGCGTATCCTCATCTTTCTCGCTTGCGTGGTGGTCATCGCCGGAGCGCTGTTCGTGATGTGGCAGGGCCTCGGCACGCTCGACCGCCTCGATGTGGTGGAAAACGAGCGGGACCAATGGCAGCGGCCAGCGGATGTTATTCGTGCGCTCGGTCTTCAACCGGGCAGCGTAGTTGCCGACATCGGATGCGGCTCGGGTTACTTCGCCCTCAGGCTTTCACCGGCGGTGGGCGCCCGCGGCCATGTGCTGGCGGAGGACATCCGCCGTCTGCCGCTCGTCTTCCTGCGGGTGCGCGCGCTGCTTCGAGGTCAGCGCAATATCCGGATCATTCATGGAACGGCGGACAATCCGGCGCTGGGAGAGGGCAGAGTCGATGCAATACTTATCGCGAATACGTATCACGAGCTGGACCATCCTCGAATCGTTCTGGCTGCGGTGCGCCGCTCGCTGAGGACGCGCGGCCGTCTGGTGGTTCTCGACCGCGGCCCACGTCCTGGAGTATACGAATCACACACGATCGCGCGCACTCGAGTTGAGCGCGAGATCGCCGACGGCGGCTTCCATGTAGTGGACCGGCAGGACCCATTCATCGACCGCCCGGACGACGACCCGTGGTGGATGATAGTCGCCGACGCGCAGTGACGCCGGGCGCCCGAAGCAGGACAGACGACAAAATGCGATCGTCTGTCCCACACGGAGCCCGGTTCCTTCTATAATTGCCTGCATCGAACGGAGGAGATTGATGAGCGCCGAAAGCATCGGAAGCTACAGGATACTTGGCGAGCTGGGACGCGGCGGGATGGGCGTGGTCTATCACGCCGAAGATCCGGCCATCGGGCGCCCGGTCGCCATCAAGGTGATTCGCGTGGAGAGCGCCTCCACGGCGGACGAAAGCGCTCAGCTTCGCCAGCGGCTGGTGCGCGAGGCGACTGCGGCGGGCAGGCTTTCGCATCAGGGAATCGTAACCGTCTACCAGCTCGGCGAAGACGGACAGAGCGTTTTCGTCGTGATGGAATTCGTTCGCGGCATGACGCTGGCAGACCTCGCCGCAAAGAGGACGATCGACCGGCCCACGGCGCTGGACATGCTGCGCCAGATCGCGGAGGCGCTCGATTATGCTCACCGCGCCGGAGTTGTCCATCGCGATGTAAAGCCCGCCAACATTCTGGTTCGCGAGGATGGGTGCGTCAAAATCGCCGACTTCGGGATCGCGAAAATGCTCGAAGAAGCCGCGGGAGGGTTGACGCGGACCGGGATGAGTATCGGGTCGCCTTCCTGGATGTCGCCGGAACAGGTCCGCGGGGCTCAGGTGGACGGACGCTCCGACCAGTTCTCGCTCGGCATCATCGCTTACTCACTGCTTACGGGGCGGCAGCCGTTCCCGGGCGATTCGGCCCACACCATCATGTATCAGATCGTGAACACCGATCCGCTCGCGACTCAGCCGCCCGATCCATCGCTGCCGCCGCGGGTGACCGCCGCGCTCGCCCGGGCTCTGGCCAAGGACCCGGCCATGCGCTTCCCCACGTGCGCCGCGTTCGTGCGCGAGCTTGCCGCGGGCCTGCCGCCGACCCCGCTGACCGAGACTCTGGTCTCGCCTGTGGCTGGCTCGGCGCCGCCTCGGATACCGAGCGCGCCTCCCCCGATGCCAGGCGCGCCGCCTCGGCTGCCGAATACTCCTGCTCCTCTTCCGGGCGGCAGGAAGTCGCCCCTGCTTCCCGTGCTCATCCCCCTGTTGCTTTGTGTCGCCGTGGTCTGCGCATGGTGGGTTGTGCGAAAGAGTCATAACGGCGGCCTGCTCTCCGGCGGCGCCAGCGCGCCGGGTACGAACGCATCCGCTCCGGCGGAGCAGCCACTGATCAAGGCGATCGCCGAGGGACGTCTGGATGATGCCCGAAACCTGATCGCCCGGGGCGCCGACGTCAATGCGGCGAATCCGGACGGCAAGACCGCGCTGATGCAGGCCGCTGAAGGATCGGGCTACCTGCCCAACAACGCGTCGGCAGTGGCGCTGTTGCTCGACAAAGGCGCAAATGTAAATGCGCAGGACCATCGTGGCTGGACGGCGCTCTATCGGGCCATTGCCGAGGGCAAGCAGGACGCGGTCAGGATTCTGCTGGCGCACAAGGCGGACCCGAACGCGAAAGCCTCCGATGGCTCGACGCCGGTGATGGGCGCGGTGATCTACGGGCGCGTCGATCTCCTCAAGCTGCTGCTCGAGAACGGCGGCCAGCCCGATATTGCCGATGCGCAGAGCAATACACCGCTGATGGTGGCCTCGGAGGGCACCGGTTATCTTCCCAATAACGTTCCGCTTGTAGAGACGCTTCTGCAGAGGAATGCGCGGGTGGATGCGCAGGACGCGCGCGGCCGAACGCCTCTGTATCGCGCATCCGCGGAGGGCAAAACGGACGCCGTCCAGTTGCTGATTGCGAACAAGTCACCCGTGAACGCGCGTGCCGGCGATGGAACCACGCCGCTGATGGAGGCAGTCACATACAACCGAATGCCGGTGCTGGAGATGCTGCTGAAGGCGGGCGCCGATGTGAATCAGGCGGACTCCTCGGGCAACACCCCGCTCATGATTGCCTCCGAAGGCAATGGGTATCTGCAGAATAACGCGCCCATGGTTTCCGCGCTGTTGACAGCGGGCGCAACCGTGGACACGCAGGACGCGCGAGGCCGCAGCGCGCTGTACCGCGCCTCCTCGGAGGGCAAAGAGGAAGCGATGCGCCTTTTGCTGGACAAGAAGGCGAATCCGAATCTGAAGGCCTCCGATGGGACGGCGCCCTTGTGGTCGGCGGTGACCTTCGGACACACGGCCGCCGCGACGCTGCTGCTCGAGCGGGGCGCTCAGGTGGATGCCGCGGACGCTAATGGCTCCACGCCGCTCATGATTGTCGCCGAAGGGAACGGGAATAACACGCGGCTGGCCGGCGAGTTGATCCCGCTCCTGCTGAGTCACGGCGCAAAGCCCGGCCTGACCGACAATCAGGGCCGAACGGCTCTGGCGCGAGCTACCACCAACAAGAACACCGCCGCCATCGAGTTGCTGAAACAGCAGCGCTGAACGGAGCCACCCCCTCGCGGTCGTGGCTCTGCTGCTGGACGTAGGCGAGGGAAGAAGCGGGAGAACCTGAAACGACAGCCCGATACCGCCAACAGCAGTGGGGCAGCGTCTTACGCTGTGGCGGCCGGCCTCTCAGGCCGCCTCCTGACGCACGACGGCGGTTCTGAGAATCCCGCGCAGCCTGAGTGAGAGGCTGCCCCACAACAGAGATGGGGTGAACTCTCGCTGCCGGTGGCCGAGCGTTCTACTGCTGCGAGAATGTCTGGCACCCGGAAATGCTTGCGGTCTGGAGCCCGCGGCCGAACCATTCGGTGCGCTGCGCGGAGCTGCCGTGGGTAAAGTTCTCGGGACTTACGTGGCCAGTGGACATGCGTTGCAGGCGGTCATCGCCGACAGCAGCGGCGGCGCGCAGGCCCGCGGCGATATCGCTTTGCGCCACGATGTCGCGCTGCTCGCCAGTGTTCCCCCATATGCCGGCGAAACAGTCGGCCTGCAACTCGAGCCGTACCGACAGCGGATTTGCCTCCTCCGGCTCCTGACGCCGCAAGCGCTGCACCTTGCCCTCGATCCCCAGCAGCTTCTGCACGTGATGGCCGATCTCGTGGGCGATAACGTAGGCCTGTGCGAATTCGCCTGGCGCGCCGAAGCGTTGGCTCAGCTCGTCGAAGAAGCCAAGATCGAGATACACTTTCTCGTCCTCCGGACAGTAGAAAGGTCCGGTTGCGTCCTGCGCCATGCCGCAGGCAGAGGGGAAGGAATCGCGGTACAGGACCAGTTTCGCATGATGATAGCGTACGCCGGTCTGTTGCGGCAGCAGGCGGTCCCACGTGTTCTGGACGTCATCCAGAACAAAGGAGACGAACTGCGTTTCCTGGTCTGCGCCGGCGGTGCGGGAGCTGCCGGCGACCGGGTGGCTGACCACCGCCGAACCCCCGCTCAACAGATTGAACAGGTTCGTCCGGAAGATCAGGCTCAACACAATCAGGATGAGCGTCCCGCCGATGCCCAGGTGCGGGCCGTAGCCGCCGAATCCAAACCCCCCGCCGCCGCCGCTGTTGTCGCGCTCGTCTTCTATATCCCCGCTAACGCCGCCCGGTGTCCAACGCATGAAAGTCCTCGGATACTGGACGCGCGCGAGTTGCGCGCTGCAACGGAAATTGTACGTGACAAGGCGGTGACGTCGAGTCGCTGAAACAATTCTGCTGCCGGAATCACAGAGGGAGCGAATCGTCAGTCGTGATCCGGGCCGCCGAAACGCCCAGTGGAGGCGCCCGCAATGAAGTTCACTCGCGAACAGGAAAGACTCACGGCATCGCTCGCCGGCGAAGGACTGTCCTTTACGCGGTCGCCGGACGGGGCCGCCCTGCGCATCCGCGCGGGGAAGATATCTTTCGATCCGACGGGACGGCGGGGCCTGCGGGAGACAACCGCCAGAACGCAGAAACGCAAGCGTCAGTGAGCTTCCGCCGCCCAGGCGAGGCCGTCGACGCCCTTACCGGCATCGATCAACTTCTCGACGGTCCAGTTTGCGGTGTTGATAGCCGCAACCTTGTGGCTGGAATCGCAGGACACGTAGACCGTCTTCCCATCGGGCGTAACCAGCGCTTCCTGTGGCGACGGCGGTACGTCGATGACGTGCGCCACCTTCATCGCACCCAGGTCCACAACGGCAACCTTGTTGGCCTGGGGCACGGCTACAACCAGCCACCGGCCATCGGGAGTCGGCGCCGTGCCGTAGCCCGGGGCAAGGAGGGGCGCCCACGTTTTCACGGTGTTGGTTGCGGCGTCGATAACGGCGAGCCGCGGCGCGGTCTGATCGGCGGTGAACACAAGCTTGTTGTCGGGTGAGAGCGAGATGCGCTGGATCTCCTTCGAAATGGGGATCACCGCGAGCGTCCTGCGCGCCTCCAGATCGAGGACGGACACCGTGCCAGGTCCGACATTGGCGGTATATCCGCGGCGTCCGTCTTTGGTGATGGTCAGCATGTGCGATTCGGGCTGGCCCGTGGGAACGGCGCCGACGATCTGCAGCGTGTGCGGATCGACGATCGTGATCGTGTTGTTGATCTCGGTGGTGACGTAGAGCAGGCCGTCGCGCGGTCCCACAACCACGCAATGCGGCCGCACGCCTCCACCGAAATCGACATTGCCGATGACCTGCCGGCCGGCGATGTCGATGACGATCATGTTGCGCCCATCGGTTCCCGGCTTGCCCACGCCCGAGTTGCCGTAAACGGGCCCATACGCGATGCGCCCGTCCGGAGAAGCGGCCACTTCGTGGACCGTGATGCCTCCATCGGGTATGGTTGCAATCTGTTGCCCGGCGGCCGGATCGATGAAGCTGACGGTGTGCTCGCCTTTGTTGGCGACCACCAGCAACGGAAGGAGTAGGCGAGCCACGAAACCCGGACGATCTTAGCACGTCCGGCGTTAGCGGTGGCCTGATGTGGCGCGCCGCAACAACCTTACCGCTCGTACAGACTGTTCAGTTCGGCCAGGCGGCTCTGGATCCGCGGCGCGATCGCGTCCGGGAGCATGCGCCAGCGCCAGTGGTTGCGCGTGCTGCCCGGCAGATTCATCCGTGCCTCGCTGCCGAGACCGAGTACATCCTGCATGGGCGTCACGGCCGTGTCGGCCACCGAGGCGATTACGGTCCGGATGAATGCCCAGTGGATGTCGCGGCCGTCCGCATTCAGGTAGGCGCGCGTGAACGCCTGCTCCTTCTCGATATCCGCGTCCGTGCGCGTGCTGCCCGACGCCGCCCGGCTGTGCCACCAACCCACCGTTGTATCGTTATCGTGCGTGCCGGTGTACGCAGCCACCTCGCGAGGATAATTGTGCGGCCGAAACGTGGGCGCCTGCGGATCGTTCCCGAACGCGAACTGAAGCACGCTCATGCCGGGATAGTTGAACTGGTGGCGGATGGCTTCCACCTCCGGCGTGATCACGCCAAGGTTTTCGGCAACGATGGGCAGCGAGCCAAGTTCCTTTTCCGCAGCCTCGAACAGCGACGCGCCCGGACCCTTCACCCACCGGCCGTTTCGCGCGGTGGTCTCGCCGGCCGGAACCTCCCAGTACGCTTCGAACCCGCGGAAGTGATCGAGCCGGGCCATGTCGAACATGGCAAGGGTGTGGCGAAGCCGGTCGATCCACCATCTATACCCGGTGCGCGCACTGCTGTCCCAGCGATAAATGGGATTGCCCCAGAGCTGGCCATCGGCGCTGAAGTAATCGGGAGGGACGCCGGCCACCACAGTGGGCCGGCCCTTTTCATCGAGTTCGAACAGTTCGGGATGATCCTGGACGTCGGCGCTGTCGTGGGCCACGTAGATAGGGATATCGCCCATGACGCGGACGCCCCGCTTGCGGCAATAGCTCTTCAGCCGATGCCACTCGCGGAAGAATTCGTACTGCAGGAAGCGGTGGAAATCCATCTCGCGCGGATGGGGCTTGATGCGTGGGTCCCAGCGCGTCCACTCGACAAGACCGTTGGCCTCCTTCAGCGCGGCAAAGCGGGCGTAGGCATCCAGCCAGGCGGCGTTGTCGTCGCGAAACGCGTCGTAGTCCGCGCCGGGGCGGAAGTGTTCAAACGCCTCTCGCAGGACGGAGAACTTCCACGGAATCACCCGCTCGAATTCCACCGTGTGCCGCGGGAAATCAGGCGCCTTCTCGAGCTCCTCGCGCGTGAGCAGGCCTTCTTCGGCCAGGACCTCAGGGCTGATGAGCAGCGGATTACCGGCGAATGCGGAGAACGACTGGTACGGCGAATCGCCGTAGCCGGTGGGTGAGAGCGGGAGCACCTGCCAGATGCGCACTTTCGAGGCTTCGAGGAAATCGGCAAAGCGATATGCCTCAGGACCGAAGTCGCCGATACCGAACTGTCCTGACAGCGAGGTGGGGTGCAGAAGAATACCGCTCGATCTGGGGAACTTCACGAATCCAGGATAGCGCCCGCGCAGTGCCGGGCGCGAGGCGGCGGACTGCGCCGTGTCAAACTGGAGAACGTGAGTTCGCTCAACCGCCCCATTGGGGTGTTCGATTCAGGGGTCGGCGGACTGACAGTGCTGAAAGCTCTGCGGGCGCAGCTCCCCTGCCACGACTTCATCTATCTCGCCGATACCGCGCGCGTTCCCTATGGCCGCAAACCGCGTGAGATGGTGGCGCGTTTTGCGTACCAGATCACGCAGTTTCTGCTGGAGAAGGACGTACTCGCGGTGGTGGTGGCCTGCAACACCGCATCGGCTTCAGCGCTCCCCGAACTGGCCGACGCGACGCCGGTTCCGGTGTGGGGAGTGATCGATCCGGGCGTCGAGGCGGCTTTGCGCGCCACGAAGACCGGGCATGTCGGCGTGATCGGTACGCGCGGGGCTATCGCCAGCGGCTCTTATCAGCAACGGCTCCGAGCGCACGGGCTGCACGTATGGGCTCGGGCGTGTCCCATGTTCGTGCACCTGGTGGAGGAGGGCCTCGCGAACTCGGCCGAAGCCGAGCTGCTGGCGCGGCATTATCTGGCCGATCGCGAGCAGATCGACACGCTCATCCTTGGGTGCACGCACTATCCGCTGTTAAAGCCCGTGCTCGAGCGCGTGCTTGGCGACGAAGTGGGATTGGTGTCGAGCGACGAGGTGACGGCCGAGGTGGTGCGCACGGCGCTGGCTACTTCCGGAGATCTGCGAGAGGGCGGGGCGCCCGGCCGGGTGATGCATTATGTGACCGGCGACCCGCTGGCATACCGGCACACCGCGGGCGTGATTGGCGGGACCGATGGCGAGATTGTGGCGCTGGACGTCACGACGCTTGCCTATGGCGGCGATGCGGAAGACGCGCTTGTAGTGGAGGGTTGCTGAAGATCGCAGGCCAAACGCCTGCTCCACCGATGCACCGTAGTGGAGCAGGCGTTTTCGCCTGCATCTTCCCTCGCCGGCTGCGGCGAGCCGCTCTATTCCGCGGCGATGCCCTGAATGCTCAGAGGCAGACCGCCGGCAGAACCGACCTCCGTGAGTTGCCCGCCATCGATCCGAAATGCAAAAAGCATCCCGGTGTTGGTGGTGATCACGTACAGGAATCTCCCGTCGGACGAGGCTGACTCGTCGATGGGGCCGGTACCGGTTCCGGTGCTCGCGGCTGCCGACGCGATCAGCGTCAAGGTTCCACCCGCTGCCACACGAAGGGAAGAGATGGAAGCAGTGGCTGAGTTTACAGCGAAGGCGTAGTGGTCTCGCGTGATTACTATCCAGCACGTAGCCATACCACCGTCGGAGAGCGAATTTGTCACAGTCTGAAGCTGGTTGTCCTCTTCCCCTCTGATGACATAAGACGACACGGTTCCATTGCCGGCCTGCGTTACCGCCAGCTTATCGCGTCCGGCGAAGGCGAACCCGAACGGACTCGGGCCGTTCGCTGGAACGCTCACCACAGCGCCGGCCGGCTCGTGATGATCGGGAAGAGGAACAATGTCGATCGCGTTCGTCCCTTTGTCGGTAACAAAGAGCGATTCTCCGTCAGGCGTGAAGCTGACCTGAGCGGGGCTGACGCCCGATCCTCCCGGCAGCGCCACGGTCGAACCTGGGATCATGGTCAGCCGCCCGTCGTTGTGAATGAGGAAACCAGTGACGTTCGGCGAACCGCCGGCGTTGGCAACATAAACCATGTTGTCGTGCACGCTCACGCTCACCGGCCTTGTCCCGCCAGACGGCTCCTTATCGGCAAATGCGAGATGTCCATGCTCTACCGTGAAGGAAGTAATCTCGTTGCTGCCGGCGTTCACGGCCACGAGCAGAGATCCATCGCCGCTCAGCGTGAGCGCTCCCTGTGAGCCCAGCGGATCGCCGTTCCCGCCGCTGCCCTGGCCACCGGTACCGATCTCCTGCACCTGCGTAAGGGCGCTTTTCGTGTGCTGGAATATCACGATATGGTTAGCGCTGGCCTCATTCGTCATCACGTAAACGAACCTGCCGTCTTCGCCTTCGTCTGCTCTGACCGGCGAAGAACAGAGCATGAGCAACAGGGAGGCGCCGGCCGGGGCAAGCGCAATCGTACGAATAACTGTTTTCAGAAACACGCATTCTCCTTTTTTGTGCAGCCCGCGGCAACGGGCTTTACTCCCGGAACGTCGGCTCACAATGGCGCACCCCCCTCGGGTCAGGGGGTTTTTTACGGTTACAGCGACATATTGATCAGGAATCAATTGACAGAAACTTCCGGCGGGGAATCGGCGGCCGGGGCGAACGCCGCCGATCTGGAGCTGGCCGATGCCGTCCGCCTGCGGGATCGGAAGGCGATTGCGGAGTTTGTCAGGTGTTATGCGGATTCAATTTACGGCTACATCGCCGCGCGACTCAGTCCAAACAGGGCTGATGCGGACGACCTGACTCAGGATGTCTTCCTTGCTGCCTGGCGCGGCATCGGTGGTTACAACGGCGGATCTCCGCTGCGGGCCTGGCTGCTCGGAATCGCGCGCCACAAGGTGGAGGATTATTACCGCGCCAGGCTGCGCGTCGCCGATTTCGAAGAAGCCGGCGAGATCGCCAGTGCAGACATTGAAATCGGCGCCGCTCTCGACGGTGAGCGGCTACGGAACCGAACCATAGCGACACTGGCGCGATTGCGCGAGGAGTATCGGATTCTGCTCCAATGGCGGTATTGGGAGCAGAAGCCCACGTCGGACATAGCCAGGGAACTGGGCCGCACCGACAAATCGGTCGAACGAATGCTCGCGCGGGCGCGTGAGCAATTCAGGAAGGAATGGGGACAGGACCGTGAGTGACGAATCGGCGATGGAAGCGCTGCTCGCGGCCGCCGGCAACACGGCCGATTCGCAGGCGCCGTCCACACTGAAATCGCGCATCTACTCGCTCATGATGCGCGAGGCCGCCGAGGAGGGCGCGTTGCGCAGCCTGCCTGAATCGCGCGCGACCGGACGCGGCCTCTGCGTGTTCGAAGAGCTGGTGCGGATTGCGCCGGTCGGAGAAACGGCCCAGTGCCTGAACTACTGCCGTGTTTGCCACGCGCGCGTGCTGGGCGAGCGCGTCGAGAATGCGCCCATTTACTGGCCGAACTGCCCTTACGTGGGATTCCAGAACCGGTAGGGACGCCCGCGGCGGTGCTAGAAATACCTGACCACGCCGAACAGGCTCTGGAAATTCGCCAGCCTCCGGCCCCCCGGTGGGTTCAGCGCGCGACTGAGCGGGTTCTTCGTAAGCGTCTCACTGAAGCTGTATCGGAAACCCCATCCCGAACGGGTAAGCAGATCGACTCCAACAGCCGAACGGAATGCCCATTTCACTGTGTCGATGGGTCCGGGAACCGGCGTCAGGGCGCCGGCCGCAACGCCTGTGCTCATGCTGGCGATGCGCACGAATCCGGTCCCGGTGGACAGGTAGGGCCGAATCCGGCTGTGCCGTCCACGGAAATAGATGAGGAAATCGCCGATGCCCGCATTTTGCGAGCTGTGGCGATCCTGCACCAGACGCGAGAGGTCCTGAATTTCGGTGAACGAAACTTCGTTGCGGTTCCACATCCAATTGCCCTGGAGCGCAAACCAGTCGTTGAGGTGCAGGCCGGCGGCGAGGTTGATGGCCGGGCCGTTCTCGGGCTTGTAGAGCGATGCCGCGTTGGAAGTGTCGAAGCGCGTGGCGGCATCGGCCGATAACGTAGAGATCCCGCCGAGGGCGGTTACGAAAAAGCGTTGTCCGGAGCAGGCTGCAGCAGCCATCATCGTCAGCAGGAGGGCTCGCTTCAAAGGACGATTGTAGCCGACGGCGCTGGTTGAGCGAGAGCGGCCGCAAGCATCGGCCCGCTGAGGCGCGCATGGTAAACTGCGGTTGAAGTTCCCGCCTGCCACTCCCCGGTCGTCTAATGGTAGGACAGCGGCCTTTGGAGCCGTGAATCGTGGTTCGAATCCATGCCGGGGAGCCAAACCTTGTGTTTCAGTAGCTTACAAGGACTTTTTGAAATCGTTGTACAGATTTTGTACGGCTCACGCAAAAACGTAAACTACTGTCAGCACGGCAATTAACTCCTCTGGCATAGATTTGAAAATGGAATCCGTTTGATTTCCGCCGGGCGATGGCTCGAACCAAGACTACGTGGGCTGTGGGAAGCCCAAAAGCCGGACGGCGGCGTCGCAACAACGAAGGTGCTTCTGGAACGTAAATCCTTCGTACAATGGTGGCGCGCGTCGAAGAGGAGTTGACGGCGTCACTATGATTGCATTCGATGCAGCACACCGAGCTGTTCACTATCCGCCTGATCGGCGGTTTAGGATCTGGATTCGGCCATCAATCCTCATCGGAGTCGCCGTTGCAATCGTGGCGTTGATTGCAGCGGCCTGGATCGAGGTCGCAGTAGCCGGAATGCCGCCTGTTCCGGCTGTTCCCCAGATATACCCCAATAACTTGGCAGGACCGCATGGCTTTCCCGTATGGGTACGCTACTGCCACTTCTTCAATTTTCTTTTTGTGATGATCCTGATCCGTAGCGGGCTGTCGATCCTGATGGACCATCCTCGTCTTTATTTCAACGACGGTTGCACACCGGGGAGCGAATGGATTCGTTTTACGCCCGTGAGCGTTCCACGGGACCGTATCTGGACCGCGAAAGACGATGCGCGCTACATCTCGCCTCTCGTCGGCACGCCAGGCTACCGCCATACGATTGGTCTTGCCCGCGTGTGGCATTTCATTGATGTGCACGGTTTCATTGCCACGGGCATCGTTTTTATCGTCATGCTCTTCACCACGGAACAGTGGAAACGAATTGTGCCGACTTCGCCGCTGGTTGTTGTGCAGGCATGGAATACCTTCGTGCACTACGCGACATTTCATTTGCCCCCGGAGCCAAACGGGTTCTATGGCTACAATGCACTGCAACAGATCGCCTATTTCACGGTCGTGTTTGTATTCGGAGTGCTCGCGATAGCGACCGCCATCGCGATGTCTCCGGCGGTGGTCAACAGGTTTCCTTGGTATGCGCGGATATTCGGGGGACGGCAATCCGCCCGTTCTATCCATTTCCTGACAATGTTCAGTTTCCTTGGATTCTTGGTCGTGCACGTGACCCTGATCGTGATGACGGGTTGCGCGCGCAATATGAATCACATTGTGATGGGCACCGACGATCAGAACCCTGCCGGAATGTACTTGGGGTTCATTGGAATCGGTGTCGTCGTGCTCTCGTGGATCGTGGCGCACTACATTTCCTGGAACCATCCGCGGGGAGTGCAACATGCCCTGAAGTTGGTGACGTATCCCATGCAGCTTCTTACGCTGAACCGTCTGTTGCCACAGCAGAGGTATGCCGAGGACGAAATCTCTCCGTACTTCTGGCCGAACGGAAAGATGCCGATCCGCGACGACTGGAAGCACCTCGCCGAAAGTGGATTTGACAGTTTCCGGTTGAAGGTGGGAGGGCTGGTCAATAACCCGGTGGAGCTTTCTATCGCCGATTTGGAGCGCCTGGGTAAGGTTGAACACATCACGATGCATCATTGCATCCAGGGGTGGAGTGGCATCGCCAAGTGGGGCGGGATTCCTATGCAACAGCTGATTGATCTCGTGCAGCCGAAAGCGGAAGCGAAAGTCGTCGCTTTTTTCTCCTTCGGTGAAGCTCTTTATGGCGGACCCTATTACGATACGCAGAGCCTGGAGAACGTGCAAAAGCCCCAATGTCTGCTGGCTTCGAGAATGAACGGGCAACCGCTTTCGGAGGTCTACGGGGCACCTCTGCGGCTGCGAGTGGAAAACCAGCTTGGCTACAAGATGGTCAAGTGGATCGAGCGGATAGAATTCATCGCATCGGAAAAATCGCTTGGCAAAGGAGAAGGCGGCAAGAACGAAGACGATGAATATTTCGACCTGCTGCCCAATATCTGATGCCGGATCGCGAATCTTCTCCACAGCAACACGCAGGTGCCGATCATATCGTTTCATTCTTCCAAAAACTAAGGCTCGACTGGCTGTTGCTTCACTTTCCGCCAAGACTCGTTCGCTCTGTCTATGTGTTTGTGAACGGGTTCGTCACCATCGGCGTGCTGGCGGTTCTCGCGCTCGTGAGTCGGAACCCCTTTGTCTTTCCGTCACTGGGACCCACGGCGTATCTTCTGTTCTTTACCCCTCTTGGCAGGACCTCAAGCCCGCGAAATACTGTCTTCGGCCATGCTATTGGCCTCATGTGCGGTTACGCGGCATTCGCTGCTACCGGCGCCGGCGGACTGCCATTCGGAGAGCATCCGGGGATTTTCTGGCCAAGAGTGCTGGCAGCGGCTCTTTCGCTCTCAGCGACAGGCGCGTTCATGGTTCTTCTCGACGTCGGCCATCCGCCGGCCGGCGCGACGACGCTGATCGTTTCCCTCGGAATTATTTCGAAACCGAGCGAACTGGCCATTATCGAGGTGGCGGTGTTCCTGCTCGTTGCCCAGGCTTTCGCGATCAATCGGCTAGCAGGACTGCCATATCCATTGTGGAGTGCTCCTGATCAGATCGAAAGTAACGGACGCCGCGATTGAAGCGCGGCTTTATAGCCTCCCAAGGCTCAAGTGTTCAACCGTTGCTTCCGCGAAGTTGTTTTATTCCGATTCCTCAGAGGTGATTTCAAGAACTGAAGTGCTGAGCCTTTGTGAATTGCGACATGGTCAGTCTTATCGCTCTTGATGAAATACTGGGGGTCTTCTTTGGTGGCGTGGTGCGTGTAGCCCTTGAATCGCACGTCGGAAACGACTTTCTTCATGACCGTGCCGCTGACGCGGCCTGCCTCCGAATTCCATGCGACGTGGTCGCCGCGTTTGAACGTCTTGGGCATCTTCCCATCGCTACCGAATCGAAGATGAATCCCGCCACGCAATGGTCAGGAGGAAAGCGCTGTCTAAGATGCCTTCAACCTCATGCGGAATACCGCGTTCGAGCGTTAGCATTTGACCAGGCGCAAGCTCGACGGACCGTTCGCCTGTGTTGAACCGGATTCGCCCGTCGAGAGTCTGGACTAAGATTCTCCCCTCGGCTTGATGTTTTTCCAAGCGGCCGCCCGCTTTCACAACGATCAGCACCACGCGGAGATCGGGATATTTGGCGAGCGTCCTTGCCGTACGCCCAGACTGCCAGCGCCCTTCGGCTCGTAGCTGTTCAATCTCACGGTTAAGGTCCAGCGTCAGGAGCGGTGCGGCCAAAGTGCCCACTTCGTGTTCCCGTCCTGTTTGTAGTTTTTCCTCCTCCGCCATAATTTCGCTCTCCTCCTAAGATGCTATCCCTTTCGAGCATACTGGGAACCGGTGATCAATGTTTCTTTCCGTTAGAGTGCTTTTTCCACCCGTTACCTTAGAGCGGCGGGAAAAAAGATTTTGTGCCGATTTTGTGCCAGATCCTTGCTTTTGACGACTTCAGTGACTTTGTAGAATCAGTAAGTTGCAGGACTTCAAAAACCTGTCAAGTTCGTGGTTCGAATCCATGCCGGGGAGCCACTTTAATTTCAATAACTTACGACTTCTACCGTGTGCCCTTTGTATGAATGGCTTAAACCGGAGAAACCGCTACTGCACTGATTCGTTCAGGGTTCCAGTCAGAGCACGGATTCGAAAAGATCGTGTATGGAAATCGAGTTGCGATTCACGGCTCTGACCACTTGAATGCGCAGCGACCAGCTGAGCCCTCCATCTGAGAAGGTTCTTCTTCTCAACTTGATTCTGCTCGTGCCCAGTCATTTCCTGACCGGCCTGGCTGTCTTCAAGGTAGCCAGTGCTGCTTTCAGATCTTCATGCTCGAAGGCCGACGCCATGCGGTCAATCTCGGGTGCCGCCAGGCCGAACTTCGCCGCCACTTTCCGCCACGGGGCAACCGCCTTCCCCACCTCGGCGCCGATCTGCGCCGCCTCGCCGGCGACGAGTTCGAAATAACCGGCCACCTCCATAGCCAGCTTCAGGGAAGCCGTACCATCATCGGGGTCGATGGCCGTCGTCAGGACCCGCGGCTTTATATCGGTCGGCACAGGGTTGAGATCATAGGCGGGCGAAAGACGCCAGCCTGCCGGTCCGGCCCAAAGGAAGCCGTGGGTTCGCAGGCGGTCATCCGTATTTGAAATAAGTACACTGAACACAATTCGCCGCCAGAGCGCGCGCATGTCTTCTTTCGGCGCGGTGCCGTGCTGGCGGAGGATATCCACGAATTCCAGGTAGCTGCGGGCTTCGTTATGCCGCGCATCGAGCATGCTCATCGCGGACACGAAGGGAATGCGTATTCCGTTCGCGGTCAAACCGGCGCAGCAGCAGGACGGGCTTGTCGGCTATCGTTTCGAGCCTCCAGGCGGGGACGGCAATGCCGGCCTTCGCGGCAAGGCTCAGGGCCACGGCTTCCCATACCACGGCGTTGACCTCGTCGCCTTTGCGCGGAAACTTGGCAATAGCGAGATGTCCGTCGCGGTCCCGCACCGAGGCTTTCGGCCGCGCGCCGCCGAGCGAGGAACCGGGGGCCAGGAGCAGGCGCAAATCTTCATCGCTGTCCGTGTCGCTGAGGACATGCTCCGACGCGGACAGCAACCGCGGCAACTCGATTAGCGGAGGAATCCTGGCAGGTCCGGATTCCGCCAGGAACGCCCCTCCTTCCCTCTCTGAGAAGCGTAGAGCGCCCAGCCGGGCCTCGTCGTCCACCATCAGCAGGTAGTCGATTTCCCGCAATGTCCGCCGCGCTGTTCCTTCGCGCTCCGCGCGGCGGCGCTCAGCGCGGCGCATGAGGACGCGGCCCCACCGATCCGGCGCGGAATCCCCGATGGCCCCAAACAGCGGCTTGTCGGATGGCGTGTGAAATGGCCCTGGTCCCAGCTTCAGGGCCGGTTGCAGGGAGAACCGGTCGGGATGCGCGAGCCAGTGTTTGTCGTATTCAAAGCTGGCGCTATCCCGGTCCTGCGCGTACGCGACCACAGCCGCCCCACCAGAAAGGGAATGCCCTGCAGGTCCACGTAAACGAGAACTTCCCTGTCCATCACTCACTCTTCTTTCCCGGTCCTGCAGAGTTCCGCCGCGATAAGCGGATGCGTTGCGGGAGGTGTTCCTGCTCAAGCTCGAGCCCGACGGCGTCGTGATGAGGATCGGCCACATCGGCCAGTCGGTCAACCATTCCCAATGCAAACAGGACGGTGGCATAATTTCCGAGAGAAGCGGCGGGATCGCCCTTCTCAATCCGGTTGAGTGTCATTCGGCTGATTGAGGCGCGTTCCGCGAGAATGGCGACGGGTATGCGACGGCGCCGACGGGCGTCACGAATGTCTTCGCCGAGCTTGCGGAGGGCACGCAGAACTGGCACCGGCACTGTTGGCGATTTCTGTCTTGATTGAATTATACCGTCCACTATAGATAACCTTATCTGCTTCAAAGTAACGTATAATGGACGTTATCGTCAAGTCCAGGAATCGACCATACGGAGAATCGCCGCAGCCACCGAGGCCGGCGCCAACCGGATACCTCGCGACATGCTGCGGGGGCGAGTGGCGGGAGTATGGCAGTTCACCGGTCGAGGCGCGCCACGGTGAGAATCTCAGCCGCGGCCTCGGTCCTCGAGGTGGGCGGCGCGCTTCACCGCAACCTCGATCCTCCTGGCCAGGGCAGCGGAGCCGGCTTCGGGCGCCAGTCTCACGAGCCCGCGCATGGCGGCGATCTCGTCCTGGTATTGCGTCATGCGCCGGTCGAAGGTTCGACGGTCCTTTGTGCAGACCAGCGTCTGCGGCGAGCCCGCGCGCTCGGTCACGTGCGTCATGTCGAGACGGTATCTGTTTATGGTTGCGTGGAGGTGCCTGCGGCGTTCTTTCTTCACGCGAAACCGGTGAACACGCCGGACGGGGTCGCGAGCGAAGGCTTGTAATTCCGGGCAATCGACGCAGCGGCAAGAGATCTCGACATCCATTCGCCAGTCCGAGGGCGGCTCGGGAGGAACCTCGCTGCGCCGGAGCAGGAACTCCGCCGCGGCGGTCCACAGGCGCTGAACGCTGCTCTCAACCGACGGCTTCACCTTGCCACGTCCCGCGCAGATCCGATCCAGCGCGGGAACGACCAGCGTCACGGTACTGAAGATATCGGGGCGTGAAGCGACCTTTTCCGCAGCGGCGCCGCTGAGACTCCCGTCCCCGAAACGCGGCAACGCCCGGAGCAGGTTTTCGAGGAATTCGGGGCCGAGCGGACGCTGCCGCTCTTCCGGTTCCCAATCGAAATCTTCCGCTTCTGAGTCGAGGCCTTCCGTTTCTGAGTCGCGCGCGCCGATGGAATCCAGGCCGGCAACCGCAGCCTCGGCGACCGCCGGAAAACAGTGCGAAGGAGACTTGCTGAGCGCCAGCAAAAGCTCCGAACACTCGTTCGGGTGTTTCGGCATTTGCCTTGAAACCAGATCGGAAAGAACCGCGGCGGTCTGCGCATCCGCGAGCGCGTCCGCCGAAGCAAGTAAAGCTGAGTTTTCCGAGCCGTCGTAGCTGGGAGTGACGACGCGCCTGAGGAATCGCTCGAGCAGGTCCGGCGCGTTCAGCTTGCTGAGCGCGGCCATCATCTCAATCCGGTGAGCCGCCCCAGGCCATTCGTTACGAATCGAGTAAGTCTCCCACCGTTGTGTCTCGCCGGGCCATGCATCCAGTATCCGTTTCGCGGCCGCGAGCGCCTCCGGCCGTACGCGCTTGGTACCGGCTGCCAGCCGCTTCAGGTAGGGCAGGGCAGCCACAACGCCGGCCTGAAGCAGCACGTCTATCGAGCGGTTTTCGCGCCAGAAGACCAGCGCCGCACGACGATACGACCGCTCGTAGGTTGCGCCTTCGTTGCCGGAAGCTTCCGTCAGCCGCTTCTCGTCGGGAGGCTCCCGGTCGAGCGCGCCGGCTGGGAGCAACTCGCCGTCAGCGAGAGGAATGCGGCCAAACTTCACGGCGCGATCGTCCGGGTCGCGCCATTCATCGACGTACTGCCAGGTGTCGTCGACGGAGGCGGCGGTGAAGCCCTCGTCCTCCGCGCCGTCTTCCTGAGCGTCTTCGTCGTCTTCACCGTCGTAATACCGTTGACGATTCCAGCGAGATCCGTAAAAGGCGTCGTCCGGTTCGGCGGCCCCGGACTCTCCGATGTGGACAATCCCCAGATGAACGGCGCACTGGGCGCGCGCCGCCGCCTGCGCAAGGACTCGGGCCCTTGCCTCGTCGGCTCCTTTCAATGCTGAAAAGGAAAGCCCTGCCGGACTGTACTGATGATCGAGGAGCCATGCGATTTTCGCCGGAGCGTTTGCCGCCGTCAGAGATCGCTCCAGGATGCCGGCTGCCTCGGTAATCCGGGATTCGTATTCCGGCGCCTTCAGAATCTTACCCCGCGCTTTCGCGTGTTTCTGGATGAGGTTGTAAATCAGGCAGAGGCGATTCCCTTGCCGCACAGGCAGCACCTCGTGTTCGCAGTCGGCATAAAACGCGACCCAGGAAAGCTCGGAGGGATCGGGGGTGTTGGTTTCGACAGTAACTTCGCGGCCTGAATGCCGGATGCGCAGTTCGCCGCCGCGGCAGGCCGAAGGTAGCGTCACGACCAAAGTGCCGAACATGCCAGCGCTTTTCTCGGTATCCCGGTGCGCGAGAAAGAAGCCGCCACGGTCATACACCAGCACCTTGTAGAGTTCGGCGGAGACGATTGCGTCGCCACATCCCAGACCTGCCCTCACCTTCGAAAGGATGGTCTCGAAGTTCGCCGCCCATGATTTGCCGCCGATCCTGATCTTGCCGGGCGCGATCTGCCATACATTTCGTACCGACGCATCGACGACCGTGTCGGAGCCCCTGCCGTAAGGCGCCCGTTCCGCCTTGCGCACAATCGCGGCGATCTGTGCCTCGGGAACAGGAAACGAAAGCACTCCGGCGCCCTCGACCTCCATTCGCGGCATCGGCATCTCCAACGCGCCCGAGACAAAGAAGTCGCCCGGCTGCTTGACGCGCGACAGTACGGCCTCCAGCGGCTTCAGGTTCCGGTTGTATTCGATCTCGATGTATTCCAATTGGCTCTCTCCGGCGGGGCGGCACGCGCCAAACAGTGATTATGAGCGATTGCCAGCGGATCCGGGGGGAGCAAATCGCACAGTATGCGCGGTACGCCGACTGGCCTTGCGCGGCTCGCGTACCGGCAGTCCTTTTTCGGCAGCCACTTCCCCAAACAGGCGAAGCCATTTGGGTTGCGACAGGCTATGTCGGTCGTGTACGAATGCTGTACGAATGGGGTCGTTTGCGCACGGGTTGAACCTTGATTCCAGACCAGCCAGAGCATCGAATCCATTATTGAATCCATGCTCGCATCCGAGTGAGCGGCTCCTGCGCTGATATCGTGCAAAGTGCCTGGCTGCGATGGCGCCGAGTGGTCAACGCTCGCCCGAAAGAAATCGGTTTGGTTGGCGTGAGTTCTATTGGCGCGAAGTTATGGACATCGCCGGAGCATTCGCGAACGTACCTCTCTGGAGAGAGCCGTCCCAGGAATCTGGAATCGCCAGTGACTCGCGGTCACGTACGCGACGCGACTTTGCGCGACCTTCACGCAATCGCGGGCGGATTCGGCGTAATGATTTGCCGGCGATGCGCGAGCGAGCGCAGGATGGCATCGAGCACTGCGTCCAAATCCTTCGTGACGTCCTGGGCGAGGAAGCGCAGAACAAAATAGCCGTCCTCCTGCAGGAGCTGGTCCTTGCGCCGGTCTCGGCGATACGCGGCGGGATCTCCGAGGTGCTGCGCACCATCGACTTCAATAACCAGGCGCGGGTTGTCGCACAGCAGATCGACCTCCATGCCGCCGAATCCGTCAAATGGGATCGGCAATCCCGCGTTCAATCGAAAACGGCCCGCGGTGTCCGCCATTGTCTGAAGGCGGCGGTACAGGAAGGCCTCGGTTGCGCTACGCGCGCGATCAACCCCCTCCACATCAGCAGAGAGCGGGCGCGCCGCATCAACGAACAACATCGCCAGCGGCGATTCGACGCCGTCTCTGACTAATCTGCGCACGCTGGCGGCGTAGTCCCGCTTCCACGCGGTGTCGGCAGGCAGCGGGACATCAGCCGGCCATCCCGGAATTGCGCCCGCTGGCAGGACGATGGTATAGCCGACGGCTTCATATCCGCGGCAGCGGCGATCGAACATCCGCGCCAGCATTGGAACGTTGAGATCCGCGTAATCGTAGACCCGCACCTCGCGCTTTCCGTCATAGAGCCGGTTCAGCCTTCCCACGTATTGAGCCACGGTCCCCCGCCACGATACGGGCAGGCTTACGAACAGTGTGTCGAGACGTGGATCGTCAAACCCTTCACCGATGTACTTGCCAGTAGCCAAAAGGACACGCTCCTCATCGTGGCGAATACGCGCGAGGCGCTGCGCAACAGCCTTAGTGTCCTTCCTCCCCATGCCTCCCCGGAGCACGACGATGTTACGAATGTTCCCGGAGAGCTGTGCCGCGAGCGCGTCCAGGTGCTTATTGCGTTCCGTCAGCACGAGTGGCGAACGGCCCTCGCGCACCGCCTGGGTCACGTCATCGCAGATACGCCGATTCCGTCCTTCGTGTTCGACCAGCTCTTTGTAGAGCGAGAGGAATTCGGTCCGCTTGTCCGGTTCCGGGTTGCGGCTGGCGTGAAAATCCGTGGGACGGACGATCACGGTGTGCGCGAACGGCCTCAGGGCTGCCTGTTCTTTGGCGTTCACTCGGTAGCGCACCGGGCCGCACTGCATAAAAACGATGGGGTGATGGCCATCCTTGCGCGTGACTGTCGCCGACAAACCGGCTACGAACCGCGCTTTGGCGCGCCGGACGACCTGTTCGAAGCTATGGGCGGACAGATGGTGGCACTCATCTGCGATCAGATGTCCTATTCGCCAACGCGGTCGTCCACGACTCCCTTCCGGACCAGGCTCTGAATCAGTGCGACATCAATCAACCCGCCTGGCTTACGGCGCCCTCCGCCGATTCGCCCAATGGCCGCTGGCGGAATATTCAAAAATGTCGACAATCGCTCGACCCATTGTTCCAGCAGTTGCTGGCGGTGAACGAGTATGAGGGTATTGACACTGCGACGCGCGATCAGCCATGCCGCGATCACAGTCTTTCCAAAAGCTGTGGTCGCGGCCAGTACTCCTGTGTCGTCGGCGAGCATAGCATCGGCCGCCGCCTGCTGTTCCGGCCGCAGCTCTCCGGCAAACTCAACGTGGATGGGCTGGCCCAGGTTGCGCTCGTCCCGTAGTATCGACTTGATTCCCAGATCGGCTACCAACTGCCGGACATCGCCCAGGCAGCCCCGGGGAAGACCGATGTGATGCGAGTGGTCCTCGGCGCAGGTAATGATTCGCGGCTTGTCATATGTAGACAGTCGCATCGCCTGCGCCTTATAGAACTCCGGATTCTGAAAGGCAGCGACGCGGAGCAGCCGATTTAGCAGGGCTGGCGGCAGCCCTTCTTTGGCTATGTAGATCTCGTTCGCCAGCACGAGATCCAGGGAGCGGGGCAAATCGCCTGTAATCGGAGGCTCTTTCCGACGGCGCGATGGCGGCGTCGTCCAGGGCGCAGGCGCATTCATCTGTTATCGGGAATGCGACGCCAACGACCGGGCCTCGGCGCTCCGCATCGGAGACTAGCGCTTCGATTCGGGAGCGGCCGATCTTCGCAACGGACGCGAGAAGCGCCCATTGATCCGGGTGGGGGTTGAATTCGTCATCGAGGAAAACGCTGTTGCCGCGCTCACGCGGCTCCTTCTGCAGCGGTAATGCGATCAGGTTGCCGAAGCCTCCCTGTGGCAGCGTGTCCTGGTTCGGAAAGAAACGGTCGTATGAATCAAGCCCCATGTCTGGCCGGCGCTCCATCGGTACCTTCCGTCGATGATTGACAGTTGCATCGTGCGCGAGAGGTTGGCGCGCGGTGTTTAGCCGTCAAGTGGTAGATTGAATTAATCCAAGGAACGAGTCGAGCTGAAACTGAAGCAGGCCAGCGCGCGATCAGGCTGGAAGCGTGAGTTTACGCATACACTGGAAGCAGCGGCAAAGGAATTGTCCGGTATAACTCAGTCCCAGATTGCGAATGCAATTCGGGGCTTCCCAGCTGAGAGAAAGACGTTGCCGGAGATCACGGTTGCGCCTCGAACAAAACACCCTGGTCGTACGGCTGAACGCTTCGGGGACTCCATTGTGGTTCAAAGTTCTTGAACCATTTTGAATAGGATCGATCGTCAGAGCGTCAAACCGGTCTGTCGCGAACTCCATGTACGAGTTATGTACGAGTGGTGGTTTTTCTGGTCCAACACGGCATTTCGCGAGCGGCGCGCTCATCAACGCACCGAGGTACGGCGTTTCGCCGCGTCTTCGGCTGGATATCGTGCGGAATGATCTCGTCGCCTGGGCCTGGGCCACGGGCCGGGTTTACGTGAAGAGCGACGGCACGCCCTGGCGTCCGATTGTGCACGTCGAAGACATTATCGAAGCGATTCGCAGCGTGGCTGGACGCGCCCCAGGACCTGGTCCATGACCAGACATTCAATGTGGGGCTCACCGACGAAAACTATCGCGTCCGGAACTCGCCGATATCGTTGCACAAACGGTTCCGTGTCGGCCACAGCCTGGGGGATCGCTGGGATATGCGGCTGGCCGCCGCGGCCAATATCGCCGATGCAAATCAGCTCCTGTTTTCACAGAGTTTATTCTCTGCGCTGAGCGGTACATCCGCTTATTTTTCCGAGATTACGGGTGGTATGTTGAGCGGATCCTCCAGCAATTCGCAGGTGAATTCCTTGCTGACCGGCGCCCAGGCTCTGGCTTCGCCGACCCTGCCGTGTACGGAGGCCGCACCCTGAGCGCTACCGCTCAAATCTCATTGGGATATCATCTTTCGCCGCGCACGTCGATCCAGGCTACTGTTGGCGGGATTCGGAATCAGGCATTGTCGCAGGGCAGAGGTCCTGGTTCGGCCGATCCCGCAGCCCTGCTGTTTCAGACCACGACAGGTAATGCAGGATTGAGCATCTCTCATTCCCTCAATCCGCGGACTGAGGTGAGTCTGGGAGTGCAGACTTATCGCGTGTTCTCAGGTTTCGAACGGATCGAGTACAGTTCCGGCACTGTATGCGGCGGTGGCGGTCTGACAACTCCCGGGCGGCAGACGACGGTCGCACGAACGAACGGACAGTACGTGGCCAACGGCACAATCGGCTACAAGACTTACGAGCACACGTTTTTCGCGTCCTGGAGCCGGACTTTTGCTGACACATATGGCCTTGGCGCAACGTCCGTCATGATCGGTCCCGGCGGCTGGACCTCGGCGCGTCCGGGGCGCAGTTGGCGCACCGGAGCAAGCTTCAGCGAGCAGCGGCTGCTGGGAACGGCCTTCGCCACCCTCGACGCCTGGCAGGCGGATGTCAGTTTCCAGCGTGCCCTGGGCCAACATACGGCGATGAGAGCTGAATATGCTTATATGCGGCTCTCCGGCGGGCCGATGCTGCTGTCCGCAATTTCGCCAAGCGCCGTCCGCCTGAGTCTGACGTGGTCGCCCGAATCGTGTTTGTCGCCGCGTTAAAGATCAGCGGTCGACGCCTTCGCGGGAGAAGGAGCGGTAGCGGTCTTCACTGGCTGACAACGATCGTATCTCCCGGAACAAGCTGAAGGTTCTGCTCCATCTTTTTCCCCTTAATAACATCGTCGTAGTTGAAAGGCAGACGTGTGGTTGTTCCTTTTACCGCGCGGAGGACGTAGATCTTTTTCCGTTTGGCGTATTCATTCAGGCCGCCGGCTTCACTGATTGCCTGCAGAACGGTCATGCGGTAGGTATAAGGAATAGGCCCTTCTTTTTTCACCGCGCCCATGACATAGATCTTCTTGCTGTTGATGGTGGCGACGACGACCGTGACGTCCGGGTCGTGGATCAGCGGCGAGAGCTTCTCGGTAATGTACTTTTCGGCCTGGGCCGGCGTCATCCCCGCAACCTCGATTTCCTTGAGCAGCGGCAGAGCGATCTTGCCATCGGGGCGCACCACCACGCTCGGTACCGAGGCGTCCGGCTCTTTCCAGACGGAAATCTGCAGGACATCGCCGGCGCCGATCACATACTCGCCGGACGTGGTGGCCGGGTGCTTTGCCGCCGGGGCCAAAGCATCCGGGGAAGAGCTCTGCGGGCCCGCGATCAGGACCGGTCCCAGGTTCATTATGAGAATGGTCGCGATCGCCAAAAGAGGAACGGGTACTGCTTTCTTCACACTTAACTCCAGAATGGCGCAGGATGTAGGCACGCACGTTGTATGCCATCACGTCCACCGCCGGATTGTGAATCCGGTTCGATTACGCTTTTATATGTCAGAGTCTATCCCATTGTAACGGTCTCAGGTACGGATCGGCGCGGCTCATTATTCATCGGTGATGCCTGGAGCGGCCGCGTACAGGCCGTCGGTGGTTGCGATGAAGTCCTGCACCGAGCACTTCCCTGGGGCCGTTCCAACGGCCATTGCGCCATGGATCGCGGCCGGCCATGCGAGGCTGTGCCCGCCATGGCTGTCCTGGCAGATCCGAAAAGCAATCCTTTGTCCCGGCCGGAGGTCCTTCAGGGTCAGTTTGGCGTCCGTAGTCAGGGTAATGGTGAAAACCTGACCTCGCGAGAGGCGGATTATAAGATCGGGTGAACTCGTAGTGAGTGTCACCTCACTCAGCGTTGGCATTGGTCCTGCCTGCCCTGAGTTGAGGCTGATCATCATCTCGGAGGCGTCCACAGCCTCGAAATCATCGCTCTTCACTTGTTTGAGTTCGTCCAGGACGGCCTGGGGCCATCCCTCCGGCGTCGCAGTGAAATAAAAAGAACTACCATTGTCTGACACAAATGCTCCGTATGTTTTCAGCGCCAGCAGGACTACCTGTGCCTGCGGAGAGAAACGGCTGATGTCGAAATCGCGCCGCAGCCGCAGCCGAAGTCCCATGGGAGGCAGAGCGGCGTTATCGTCTCTCGATGCAAAATGGCGCGCCGGCCACACATACGCCCGTTGTGTTTTCGGGACCGTCATCCGAACCGCGTGACGGATCTGTCCGCTTTGCACTTCTTCGTAGCGGAGCAGTCCGGGGAGGATGGGCAGCCCTGCGGCATCCGCCGAGGTCCACCCATCGGGGCGCAACCGGTTCGAGGTCAAATCGTAAATGGCGGTGGTAAAGCCTATCCATGAATCACCGCGGCGCCTTGCTGAATCGATCTCGTAGAGCCGACAAACACCCGTCTGCAGGATCAGCATGTGGGCGTCGGTTCCTGATTCAATCATGGGGTTCGCTGGGATCGGAAATGGCCCCGCATCCGATTCCGCCGGAGCCTCCAATTTCGCGAGCTGCCGCATGGGCTGATCGGGAGGGACCACGTTGAACGGTACTGAAGCATCGATGTGCAGCGGCTTGCCGCGTCCGGCGGCGCTGATGTAGTCCGAGCTGCGAGCGTGCACCGGCAATTCATCGATGGGCCGGTTCCAGACGTTATCCTGAGGGAACACCCGGCAGCCGGCGATGGTCTCCTGCGCATAACCCGCCAGGCCGGCCATGACGGTCAAAGCTGCGGTCGACAGAGTCACAACGTGGCGTCGAAGCCGCCGGCCATGACCATCGCTGATACCAGGAGCGAAAGCCTCTTTGCAGCGCATTACGGCAGCAACGAATAGATAACAAGCTGGGTCTGCGCAGCCACATACACTTTTCCGTTAGCAATCAGCGGAATGACGAACTTCGACGCAGTTCCCGGAGAATCCCGGTTCCCGGCAGCCTCGGAACTGTTATAGAGCTCGTTGGCGAGGTTCGTGGCGTCATAAGCCCGGAGCACACCCGGATTTGGCGCATTGTCCTGGATAGCCCATAGTATGCCGCTCCCGGTCCCATTGGCGGAGACGGCGAATGTCGCGCCACGATTGCCGTAAGTCACTGCCGATCGCGACGTCGGCGCGGAAGAGAGAAGCCCATTAGTCAACTGGAAGGCTTTCAGCTGGTCGCTTACGGCGCCGAAATACACATATCCATTGAAATACACCGGGCAGCTGAAGTTACCGGCATCCTGCGACCCGCTGGGTAATTCGTTGACCAGCGCCTGAACGACTTGTCCGTCGCTCACTGAATTATAGTGGCCCATATTATCCCTGTTGATGACATAAACGGTACCATTCTTCCCGGCGGTGATAAGAAGATGCGGATGGGCGCCGCTTTGATCGACCAGCAATGCCGGGCCCGCGGAGGACGGATCAAGATCGTTATTTTCTAAGAACAGCTGATCATAAGGAGTGAAATAGTCGAGCACGGTGCCCGACGGACTAAGCTTTTCCACGCTCTGCCCATAGTCATTTCCACCTGTATTGACATCAAAGCCGCCGTTGCCGGTAGTGAAATAGACGTTGCCGGTGGGATCGGCGCTCAAGCCGCCCCCGGATTGCCAGACGCCTCCGCCGTACGAATTCGGAGTGACGTTGTATGACATTGTCTGCTGCAATGTGCCGGCGTTATATCCCATTACCCACCCGTGCCACGGGCCGTGGTCACCGTGCGCGCCAAATGCGGTATAGACAATGCCGTTGTTGAGAAGCAGCGCCGCTCTCTGGTTTTCGCAAAGGTCATTGAATGCCACGTGTCCGCCGGAAGCCCCTGCCCCGGTCCCGGGAACACTCCCCCTGATGACAACCGGGCCGCCGAATTTCTCGGCGCCCGTAGCAATGTCGAGGGCGTGCAGACGGTGGACATAGCTGGTATTGCCGCCAGTAACTTCTTTGGTTTTGGCCACTACATAAAGCGTATTGGTTGTGGCGTCGATGACCGGCGTGCCGGTAATTCCAATCTGATAAGGGATATCACTAGTCTCGCCGGTGTCCGCCACGGGAACCGTTGTTATGCCGGCCGATGGATTGATGAAGCTCCTCATCCACAGTGGAGCAGAGCTGCGACCATCGGCATCGAGCGCGAAGACGGAGTCGTTTTCTGTTGCCACATATACGATATTGTGATAACCCTGATTCGGAACACTGACATTAGCGACGTACAATGGCGAGGCAAAGATAATGCCGTCCAACGGATAATTGAAGATCTTGCCAAACTGAACCGAGTTGACATTGAGAGGAGTCAGCACCATCTCACTCTGATTCTGTCCGGTACGAAGATTGTCATTATGATGTGTGAACATACCGGCGTCGTTGGTAATGTAAATGGTGGCGCTCGCGGAAAGAGATCCGGCTGTCGCCGTAACGATGTGCGTGCCGGGCGCCGTGGGCGGCGCGTACAGGCCAGCCGTGGTGATCGTTCCCGTTGCGGTGGAACCTCCGGCAACGCCGTCGACTGACCATGTAACTCCGGTACTGTTCGCTGTGAATTGTTGGGTTCGCGTGAATGTGAGCGCCACTGCACGCGGGCTGATTGAAAGGCTGGAGGCTGGCCCCGGGCGGAATGCGACCGCCTGCATGATCCAGAATCCGGCAGGGCTGACGGGCGCGGCAGCGGTGTAGCTGCCCGGAGCCGTGGCCGCCATATCCTCGACGATGTCTCCGTCCGGTTGGGTGATCATCCGACTGGTAAAGCCAGCGCCCGGACTGGTCGTTCCGGTTGCTACATAATTGGCGGCTAACAGGAGATCGTTAACGCTTGTCGTAGTAAGCGATCCGCTGCTCGTGGTCGCGCTGTTGCCGGTTTGCGCCGCCGTTACGTCGACCGGACTTGTGGGACTCGCACCGTTGTATTCGAGGATCCGGACATCAGGATACTGCGCGGCGGTCGAGAAAGTTACCTTCACGGCATTCGCCCCGGCAGCAGCGGCGACGATGTTTTTGGCGTAGTAGATCGATTGTGATGCGCTGCCACTGATAACCGTCGGTCCTGCTGCCCTCGTGTAGGTATTGCCACTGTGGTCCGTAACGGCGCTGACTGTGGCGATACTGTCATTCCAGCCCACCACGATCACATTGAGATCCCCCGCTGTCTGGGCGCCGGTGAAGGTGACCGTCACTGTGCTCTGGGGTAACTGCGGCGTGGCGTAGTTGCACTGCACAAAGGCGATGTTGCCTGTCGAGCTCTGGGTTACGGCAGTCGCCGGGCTGGAAGATGAGCTGAGGTTGCCGGCCGCGTCAGTGGCCTGAACCTTATAGGTGTAGCTGGCGCCGGGCGAGAGCCCGGTATCGCTGTACGTCGTTCCTGTCGGACTCGCGATCTGGGCAAAGCTGGTGCAGCCAGCGCCCTGGCAGCGCTGCACCAGATAACCGGTCACCGCCACATTGTCGGTGGACGCGGACCAGGACAGATTGATCTGGGAGGAAGAAGCGGCCGTGGCCGTCAGATTGGTCGGCGCGGTCGGCGGCTGCGTGTCGGCAGGCGTAGCAGCGCTGGCAACGCTCGAGAAGGAGCTCAGATTCCCGGCCGTGTCCACCGCCTGCACGCGGTAACTGTAGCTGGTGTCAGGCGTCAGATTCGTATCGCTGTAGCTTGTTCCGGCGGGTGTTGCAATCTGGGCAAAACTCGTGCACCCTGCGCCCTGGCAGCGCTGGACGATGTAGTTGGCGATTCCAATGGCGCTGGTGGAAGCCGTCCAGCCCAGATTGATCTGGGTCATGCTGGCGGCTGTCGCGGTCAGATTCGTTGGCGTCTTCGGTGGCGTTACGCTTCCACTCGACGCTGGGCGGAGTGCGACTGCCTGCATGACCCACCAGCCCGACGGACTCACTGGCGCGGCAGCGCTGTAGCTCCCCGGAGCCGCGGCTGCCATGTCCTCGACAATGTCTCCGTCCGGTTGGGTGATCATCCGGCTGGTAAAGCCAGCTCCCGGACTGGTTGTTCCGGTTGCTACATAATTAGCGGCCAACAGAAGGTCATTTATGGTCGTCGTAGTGAGCGATCCGCTGCTCGTCGTGGCGCTGTTACCCGTCAGCGCCGCCGTCGCGTCGACCGGACTTGTGGGACTCGCGCCACTGTATTCGAGGATCCGGACATCGGGATACTGGGCTGCGGTCGAAAAAGTTACCATCACCGTATTCGCCCCAGCAGCAGCGGCGACGATGTTTTTGGCATAGTAGATCGATTGTGATGCGCTGCCACTAATAACCGTCGGTCCTGCCATCCTCGTGTAGGTGTTGCCGCTGTGGTCCGTAATGGCGCTGACTGCGGCAGTGCCGTCATTCCAGCCCACCACGATCACATTGAGATCCCCCGCGGCCTGGGCGCCGGTGAAGGTAACCGCCACCGTGCTCTGGGGTGACTGCGGCACGGCGTAGCTGCCCTGCACATAAGTTATAGCCGACGGCGCTGCAGTTCGGAAAGCCACCATCTGCATGATCCACCAGCCGGAGGAGCTCAACGGCGCAGTGGCGCTGTAGCTCCCCGTGGCGCTGACCATCCGATCTTCGACAATGTCGCCGTCGGGCTGCGTGATCATCCGGCCCGTGAAGCCGCTGCCCGCGCCAGTCGTACCGGTCGCAACATAGTTCGCGCCCAAAAGCAGATCATTCGCATTTGTTATATTGACCGATCCGCTGCTGCTGCCGGCGCTGTTGCCGCTCTGCGCTACGGTCACATCCACCGGATTATTCGGGTCCGCGCCTTTGTATTCCAGAATCCGGATATCCGGATAAGGCGCGGCGGTTGAGAACGTTACTGTGACTGCATTCACCCCGGCGGCAGCGGCGACGATGTTTTGGGCATAGTAGATCGATTGTGATGCGCTGCCACTGATAACCGTCGGCCCTACCGCCCTCGTGTAGGTGTTGCCGCTCTTGTCAGTAATGGTACGTACTGCAGCGGTACTATCATTCCACCCCACCACTACGACGTTCAAATCGCCTGCCGCCTGCGCGCCGGTAAAGGTGACGGTTACCGTGCTCTGTGGGGATTGCGGCACGGCGTTGTTACCCTGCACATAACTGATAGTCGCCGCGGAGAGATCGCCCGGGAATGAGAAACAGGCAAGCGCGACTAAAAGGAGAGTAACAAGGCCGACGCGGGACGCACACGTCAGGTTTTCCAGGGGGGAATCACATAGTTGTCCGATCAAGGCTATTCCGTGGTTCCGAAACGCGAGCAATCTCAGGTCCTCATTACTCCTGCGGCAATGAAAGCGTCATGCTTCAGCTTCCGCAAAAACCAATCAGTAAGATGCGTGTCTGCGGGCGGTGATACAGATTTATTTGGTTCCGACGTTTTTGGACAAAGAGACCTTTTAGAGAACTTTCGGCATTGATGGGTTGGCGCGCCCTGCCTTAGAACATGCCTGGTCTGATGCGAGGATCCAGTCCGCCGCTTCGCGGAGAGAGGCAGCAGAGGCAACGGGCTCGACGGCGGCTCTCTTCTCCGCATAACCGTAATCGATGAAGACAGACCTGCATCCCGCCCGGTGTCCCGCCTCGATATCTCTCCAGCGGTCGCCGATCATGAAGCTCTCGCTCAGATTGATGCCGTGCTCTTCCGCGGCTGCCAGGATCAGCCCCGGACGAGGCTTTCGACAGTTGCACGCGTCAGCATCGTCATGCCAGCACACGAGAACATCATCGACAGCCAGATCGCTCCGCAGTTGCGCGTGCATGCGCTCCACCGTGTCGCGCGATTGCGTGCCTCGAGCGACATCGGGCTGGTTAGTGACGACGATCAATCGAAAGCCTGCGTGGCGGAGGTCCTCGAGCGACGTTTTTACGTCGGGCAGGAGCGAGAACTCCTCCAGAGTCTGCGGCGGGTACGGCTTGCCGTTCCTGACGATGGCCCGATTGAGCACGCCATCCCGGTCGAGAAACACAGCGCGGCTGCTGTTAGTTGCTTGTCCCCTGTGGTTCATGAATGGTCTCCCGTAGTTTCAGGTACCGTGACAGATCTTCAAGGCCTTGTCGCGATCCTGCTTCGTAGAATCTCTGGCTCACCTCGTGCCCCCCCAGTTGCCCGGCGCCAAGGAGCTTCTCATAGATTGCAGCCAGATCCACGGGCATGTCGGGGGGTACGTCCTCAAAGGCGGCTTCGCTGAATAAGCCCAGTCCGTAATCTATGTAGCGCATCTCCGGGGTGCGCACCTGTTTACTGTAGGCACGGATACAGCCGTCAGAAAACTCGACATTGCTCGAATCCCAGACGTTCTCATTTCTGAAAACGGTCATTAACGCCAATTTTCCGGAATTTCGAAAGTTCTGGAATACTGCAGCATAATCGCAGGGAAGGTACGAGTCGCCATAGAGAATAAAGAACCGGGATCCGAGTAATGGTAGTGCGCGCCTGACGGCTCCGCCTGTGCCGAGCAGTGTTTCGCCTTCGGAAGAGTACTTCACCTCGATGCCGAAATCCTGTCCATCGCCGACGTATTCGATAATTTGCTCCCCGAGGAACCCCGCGCAGACAACGGCCCGGGTAATACCTGAAGCGCGGAGCAGATCCAATTGATGAGCAATAAACGGCCGTCCGTTTATGGGAAGAAGCGATTTCGGAATATGTTCGGTCAGCGGCCTTAAACGGGTGGCGAGGCCTCCGGCAAGAATGGCCACGGGAGGAAGATCGAGTCTCAAGGTCGCACCGGCTAACGCAAATCACGTACCACCAGAGCGATTGAGCGCCAAACACTGCGTGTCCCCTGAATTCTGAACAAGGGCGGACACCGCCGAACGATTCGAGGAGATAAGGTTGGGCACAGAACCCCGACTTTTGGGATTCGGCGTGGGAGCACGGCTGCTACTGATACTTAAGCCCTTACAGGAGAACAGGTTTGACGATGCTGAAATGATTGGACCGCCGAGTGCTGTAGTGGGGTAGCCAGCCTGCTTTTTCGACAGGTTCCTGATTGTCGCGAGGCAACTTCTTTGTTTTTATGCGAATACTATTGACCGGTCATAAGGGCTACATTGGCGCAGTGGCAGGGCCCGTTCTGCGCGCGGCGGGCCATGATATCGTTGGCCTCGATACTGACTTTTTCGAGGAGTGCAGGTTCGGGAGCGATTCGCCGGGGATCACCGGCGTTCAGAAGGATCTGCGGGATTTGGAGGCGGGGGACCTGGACGGCTTCGATGCGGTTGTGCATCTGGCCGCGCTCTCTAACGATCCACTGGGTAATCTCAGCCCGCAGTTGACCTACGACATCAATCATCTGGCTTCGATCCGTCTGGCGGAACTCGCCAAGCGGGCCGGGGTGACCCGCTTTGTATTCTCCTCATCCTGCAGCACCTATGGAGCGGCGGGAGATGCCATCCACGACGAAACAGCGCCACTCAGCCCGGTGACTCCGTACGCGGAGTCGAAGGTCTTTGTTGAGCAAGAACTGTCCCGGATGGCGGATGACCGCTTCAGCCCGACCTCTCTGCGAAACGCCACCGCTTATGGCGTATCGCCTCGCTTGCGGCTGGACGTGGTACTGAACGATCTGGTCGCCTGGGCATATACGACCGGACGGGTGTACCTCAAGAGCGACGGAACGCCCTGGCGCCCGATCGTGCATATCGAAGACATTATTGAGGCGATCCGCAGCGTGCTCGAGGCGCCGCGGGACTCGATACATAACGAAACATTCAACGTGGGGCTGACGGAAGAGAACTATCGCATCACGGAACTGGCTGATATCGTGGCCGAAACAGTGCCGGGGTGCCACGTCGAGTACGCTCCTGATGGAGGACCCGACAAGCGGTGTTATCGCGTTAATTGCGACAGGATCCGCCGCATGGTCCCCGGGTTCAACCCCCGGTGGAATGCTCGCAAGGGAGCGCGGCAACTGTACGAGGCCTATCGCGCCGCAGGATTGACTTTCGAGGACATCGAACGTGGCCGCTTCGTTCGTCTCAGCCAGATCGGCAAGCTGAGAAAAGCAGGGCTGCTGGACGATAATCTGCGCTGGCGGGTGCAGGGTGCTCCGGCGACGCTGGAAGCGAGTGCGACGGTCGCATAAACACGTTCAACCGGGAAACATGGGAACAACACTTACATACGAAACAGCGAAGTCACCCAGACCAGCGGAGAAGCGCGGCGGCGTGAATTGCCGGTTCTGCGAGGCGCCGCTTACGCACACGTTCGTGGATCTGGGCATGTCTCCGCTGTGCGAAACTTATCCGGCGGCAGAGGACTTCCATCGCGGAGAGACATATTATCCGCTTCACGTCCGCGTCTGTGACCAGTGCTTTCTGGTGCAACTGGGAGAGTATGAGAGCGCTGAAAATATCTTCACGGAGTATGCGTACTTTTCTTCCTATTCCGACAGTTGGCTGAGCCACGCCGAAAAATACTGTGGGACCATGACCGGGCGATTCGGCCTGAACGACAAGAGTCTGGTGGTCGAGGTCGCCAGCAACGATGGCTACCTCCTGCAATATTTTGTGGGCCGGCAGATCCCTGTCCTGGGCATAGAGCCGGCGGCAAACGTGGCCCGCGCTGCGCTTGAAAAGGGCGTGCCTACGCTGGTGCGTTTCTTTGGCGAGGCGATGGCAAGGGAGCTGTCGGCGGAAGGCCGGCTCGCGGATCTGGTTCTGGGAAATAACGTCCTCGCGCAGGTACCGGATCTCGACGATTTTGTAGAGGGGCTCCGAATCCTGTTGAAACCGGCCGGCGTTCTGACGCTCGAATTCCCCCATCTGCTCCGCCTGATGGAGAGAAACGAATTCGACACCATCTATCACGAACATTTCTCCTACTTTTCCATGCTGACCACAGTGCGCATTCTCGAGGCGCACGGGTTGAAGGCTTTCGATGTCGAAGAACTGCCGACTCACGGCGGTTCTCTGCGCGTGTATGCCAGCCGCATGGAAGATGCGACCCACGCTGTCGAGTCTCAGGTTCGGCAACTGATCGCCGCAGAGGAAAAGGCCGGACTGGCTTCGATCGATGGTTATCGAGGTTTTGCCCGCCAGGTGCAGGAGACCAAGTGGGCTCTGGTGGAATTTCTGCTCGAGGCGCAGCGGCAGGGGAAATCGGTGGCCGGTTACGGGGCGCCGGGCAAGAGCGCTACGCTTCTGCATTACTGCGGCATCGGCAGGGATCTGATCGAGTACACGGTCGATCGCAGCCCTTACAAGCAGGGTCGGCATCTTCCGGGGAACCACATCCCGATCCATCATCCGGATCGGATTCGTGAGACGAAGCCGGATTACGTCGTTATCCTGCCCTGGAATCTGAAAGATGAAATCATGGCGCAGTTGCAGTACATCCGCGGATGGGGCGGCCGTTTTGTGGTTCCGATTCCGAGCGTGGAGGTCTGTTGACGCAATGGAAGCGGACGGAGGCCTGGTATGAAAGTCGTTCTGTTCTGCGGAGGCGCCGGGATGCGGCTGCGAGGATACGCTGACGATGTCCCCAAACCGATGGTGCAGATCGGGACGAGGCCGATTCTCTGGCATCTGATGAAGTACTATGCCCACTACGGGCATAAGGATTTCATCCTCTGCCTTGGACACAAAGGTAATTGCATCAAGGATTATTTCCTGCATTATGACGAGTCCGTGTCGAACGATTTCGTCTGGTCACGCGGCGGGAAGGATGTCCGGTTTCTGAACCGGGATATCGACGACTGGACGATTACCTTCGTCGAGACCGGCGCGAACGCCAACATCGGCGAGCGGCTGGCGGCTGTTGAACCGCATTTGCGCGGCGAGGAAATGTTTCTGGCCAACTACAGCGACGGGCTGAGCGATGTGCCGCTTCCCTCCGTGATCGAAACATTTCAACGGAGCGACAGCATTGCTTCTCTGCTGCTGGTACAGCCCACAGCGAGTTTCGATATCGTCGAAACTGGTCCGGATGGATGCGTGACAGATATTTGCCGGCTGGACCGCTCGGATATCTGGATTAACGGCGGTTTCTTCGTCATGCGCGGCGAGGTCTTCCGGCACATGGAGACCGGCGAGGAGCTCGTTCGTGAACCCTTCCAGCGGTTGATAGCGAAGAAAGCGCTTCTGGCGTACAAGTATGCCGGCTTCTGGCAATGTATGGACACGTTCAAGGATAAGCAACGCCTGGACGATTTGAATCAGGGAGCAGCGCCGTGGAAGGTCTGGAACAGCGGCGGGACCGCCACGGCGGCGGGCGATTCCGTAGCGGTATCGGTCGGCGGATGATTCATCTGAATCTGGACCGAAGCTCCGGGACATCATTGCAGATACTGTGCCTAGGTTGCCACTCGGATGATATCGAGATCGGTTGCGGAGGGGTAATTCTGCGGCTGGCTAAGCAGTATCCTGACTGCGTGTTTCACTGGGTGGTCTTCAGCGCGTCGGGTGTGCGGGAAGAAGAAGCGCGTCGCGCGGCGGAACTCTTTGCCGGTCCGCGCCGCCTGAAAGGTCTGCTGCTGAAGGGCTTCCCGGATGGTTTTATGCCCTGGGTCGGCGGTGAGGTGAAAGCGGTGTTCGAGGAACTGAAGGGCGAGGTTTCGCCTGATGTGATCTTCACCCACAATCGGAATGACGCGCATCAGGATCATCGCCTGATAGCGGAACTGACGTGGAATACGTTTCGAAATCACCTGATTCTCGAATACGAGATTCCAAAGTACGACGGCGACATGGGTCAACCGAACGTGTTCGCGCCACTGAAGAAGGAGCTGTCCCGAAAGAAGGCGCAGTATATTGTTGAAACATTCAGGTCGCAGCGCGGGAAGCGCTGGTTTGAGGAAGAGACGTTCCTTTCGCTCATGCGATTGCGGGGCATGGAATGTAATGCGGAGAGCGGCTATGCCGAGGCGTTCTACTGCCGCAAGCTGGTGCTGTAAACGGACATCCGGATGAACGACGAATCAATAGGCGAACTCTGGCGATACAGGGAACTGCTGTATTTTTTTGCCTGGCGCGACATCAAGGTGCGCTACCGGCAGGCCGCTTTCGGCGCGGCGTGGGCGATCATACAACCAGTATTTAACATGATTGTTTTTACGCTGATCTTCGGCAGACTTGCGCACATGCCGAGCGACGGAATCCCTTATCCGATCTTCGCCTATTGCGCCCTTGTACCGTGGACTTACTTCTCCAGCGTGGTGCCTCTGGCCAGTAACAGTCTCGTCGGCAACTCATCACTCGTCACCAAGGTATATTTTCCGCGAGTGCTGCTCCCGGCTTCCACCGCGATGGCCGGCTTACTCGATTTTGCGATCAGCTCAATTCTGCTGGTCGTTCTGATGGTGTACTACCATATCGGAGCCACGTGGCAGCTTCTGTACTGCCCCATATTCATCCTGGTGATGCTCGCGGTCACAACCGGGATGGGGATGTTTACGGCAGCATTGAACGTCCGGTATCGTGACGTGAAGTATGTCGTACCGTTTCTGCTGCAGGTGTGGATGTTCGCGACGCCGATCGCCTATCCTGCCGCGGTTGTCCCCACACGCTTTCGGTTCCTCCTGGCGCTGAATCCGTTCTGGAGCGTCGTGGATGGCTTCCGAGCGTGCCTTTTCCCGCTGCGCCCGATTGACTTTACTTTATTTGGAACTTCAATCTGCGTGTCGGTGGCAGTGCTGCTTGCTGGCGCCTGGTACTTCCACAAAGTGGAGCGCAGCTTCGCGGACGTGATCTGAACATGATGACATCGGCGATTGAGGTCAACGGGCTTTCGAAGCAGTATCAGATCGGTCCCACCAACCAGGAGACGATGCTCCGCGAGAGACTCGTGAATCTGGCAAAGAGGTCGCTGCTGCGGAGGAAGACCCGGGAGGAAACGATCTGGGCCCTGCGGGATGTGACGTTTTCGGTCCGCCGCGGCGAAATAGTAGGGCTGATCGGACGCAACGGGGCAGGGAAGAGTACACTGCTCAAGGTACTCTCCCGCATCACCTACGCCACCGCGGGCTGCGTTAAGGTGAACGGGAAAGTGGCCTCGCTGCTCGAGGTTGGTACCGGATTTCACGAGGAGTTGACGGGCCGAGAAAACGTTTATCTGAATGGGTCTATTCTCGGCATGCCCCGGCGGGACGTCGAGCGGAAGCTGGATGCCATTGTCGAGTTTTCGGGAGTCGAGAAGTTCATCGACACGCCTATCAAACGGTACTCGACCGGCATGCGGCTGCGGCTGGGTTTCGCGGTAGCCGCGCACCTGGACCCCGACATCCTGATCGTTGACGAAGTTCTGGCGGTCGGCGATGCCCCGTTTCAGAAGAAATGCCTGAACGCGATGGGTGAACTGCGAGGCGGCCGGACCGTTTTGTTTGTGTCTCATAACCTCGCCGCGGTGGAAAACCTGTGCGAGCGCTGCATCTGGATTGATGACGGCAGGCTTCGCATGGACGGCGAAACCCGTTCCGTGATCGGAGCCTATCTCGAGGCGATGAGCGGCAATGAAGGCAACATGGATCTTTCCGAAGTCGCCAACCGGGGGGGCGCAGGGGGGGTGCGGTTTCGTGGAGTGGAGTTTCTCTCACCGGAAGGAGAGCCGCAGAACCTGGTCCGGGCCGGCGATCCCCTGGTCATCCGTTTGCATTACTCCGCCACAGAGCCGGTCGCCTATCCCAGCCTCGGCTTTCGAATGTACACCGAAACCGGCACGCTGGTCACGGACACGAGTTTCTGGCATCACGGAATCGACATCCCACTGCTCGCTTCGGGGGAAGGGTACGCCGATCTGGAGATTGATGGCCTTAACTTGTTGCCCGGGAAATACACCATTTCCCTGTGGGCCTCAGGCATGAACGGAGTGATTCACGACAATGTCGAGCATGCCGTGAACCTGGAAGTGGAGATGTCCAATATCTATTTGTCCGGCAGGGTCATCGATAACCGGCACGGCATCGTCTTTTTCCCGCAAAGGTGGAATCTTGCCGGGCTCCATCAATCGGACCTGACCGCGACGGAGCAACTCGGCCGAAGCGAGTCACTGGCCAGGTGATACCGAATGAGCGCCGCATCATCCCCTTTGGTGAGCGTACTCACTCCCGTATACAACGGAGCTGAGTATCTTGCCGAATGCATCGAAAGCGTGCTGGCGCAGACTTATCAGAACTGGGATTACACCATCGTTAACAACTGCAGCACGGACGGCTCGCTCGCCGTTGCGCAGCGGTATGCCGCCCGCGACCCGCGGATCCGCGTGTTGAGTACCGATCGTTTTCTGAAGGTTATCGAGAACCACAATTACGCCATCCGGCAGCTTTCTCCGGAATCGAAGTACTGCAAATTCGTTTTTGGGGACGACTGGATCTATCCCACCTGCATCGAGGAAATGGTGCGGACCGCTGAGGAACATCCCTCCGCGGGTATTGTCAGCTCCTACGCGGTTGACGGCAGGCAGGTGCTTCAGAGCGGCATGAATGGCCGGATCTATGAACTCTCGGCTCCTTATGTGCGGGAATGTATCCCGGGCCGGGAGGCGTGTCGAAGGAAGCTGCTGGGCGGACCATATGTGTTCGGGTCGATGACGTCGGTGCTGATCCGTTCTGACCTCATTCGAAAGCGCCCGGTCTTTTTCAACGAACAGAACCTCCACGCGGACCAGGAGTGCTGCTTTGACGTTCTGAGGGAATCCGATTTCGCTTTTGTGCATCAGTTCCTGACGTTCAGCCGCGAACGGGAGCAATCGGAAGGCTCCTTCGCCCGAAACTACGAAAGCGTGGCTTTGGGTGAGTTTGTGATGTTCCTGAAATACGGGCCGATCTATCTGGACGAGGAGGAATATAAGCGTCGGCTTGGCTGGATGGTGCAATATTACTATCACGCCCTGGCGAAGAACGTTCTCCGCTCCCGCCCGGCGGCCTTCTGGAAGTACCACGAAGATACGCTGGCGGCATTCGGCCGAACCATTGATCGCCATCAATTGCGGAAAGCGGTGTTTTCCGCGATCGCCACTTATCTTTCCCATCCGGTGGATGCAGCGACCAGCGCCCGGCGGTGGTGGTCCCATGCGCTGAGCAGACTGGCGCACGTCCGTGGTTCGGCGTGAGGAATTGATGCAGATTACACCCTCGAGATCGGCGATCCCTGTGTTCCAGCGAGTGCCGAATATACTGCTCGCGCTTATTCTGGCGGCTTTTGCAGCTCCCCTTGTGTCTTTGCTCTTCTACGCGTCTCCGGTTGCGGACGACTTCTGCGCGGCATCGCTCACATATGGCGTCGTCCAACAGCGGACGGTCGCCGCAGCAACCTGGGTGTACTACACATATTTTGATCCTCGCTGGTTGAGCGTCTTTCTAAAGACCCTGATTATGAGCCGCGTGGATCTGTTCAGTGGTTATAGCTGGTGGCTTCTGATCGTGGCGATTCTTGACGTGGTGGCTCTCTGGTGGTTTTTTGCAACGGCCTTCAGTTTCGGCCGCGTGGGAGCACTGCTCGCGGCCGGGGCATTTTACGCTGCCTGGCTGGCGAGCATCGGCCGTCCTGAGGAGAATCTGTATTGGCTTACCGGCTCAGTCGAGTACGATCTGTCGTTTTCTACGTTGCTGCTGTTAGTGACAGTGTTGATCCGACGACGACGTACGATCCGGAGCTATCTGGCCATCGCCTTATTATCAATTGCTATTCCGGCTCAACACGAATTCGCAGGAACCTTACTCCTGATGCTTCTGGTTGCCGGCGTTGTTCTGTCGCACCGGATGAAGCTGCCGCCTCGCGGATGGTACCTCGGTCTAAGTTTAGCCATTCCGAGCTATCTGACAGTTGTGCTGTCTCCCGGAATCAGATCCCGGGCCGGGCTCCAGCACGCTGCAGTGCCGCATGGCGCGCAACTGTTGGAACCGGTGATGCGCTTTTTGCTCGACAACGGCATCAACTGGCTGCTACGCCCGGCGATTCTTGGAGCTGCATGCTGCATTGTGTTGCTGTGGCCGCGTAAAAGCGTTGAGTTACCTGGGGCGCTGCGCCCGAAGTATCTGAGTATCGTCGGTCTCGGCCTTATAGCAGCCCTCCTGGTGGAGGCGGCGTTAATGAGGATAGTAACCGGTATGGACCTTCCGTTCAGGGTATCCGCATGGTTTCAGTTTGTCATGTGGCTGCTGCTCGTATGCACTATTCTCACAGGCGTTCCCGAGATTCATCAGGTCCGGTTTTCGGCGAGCACACGGACGGCGGCAGTCATCGTCTTTGGCGTCACTCTTCTGGGGTCGCTGGTCTATCGCGAAGCCATAGCTGATCTGAGGGGACCCGCCCAGCTGTCGCGCCGGGTTCTCGTGAGGCGATATCAGCGCCAGAGCGGGTTAGTAGAGCTTCACGGGGCGGTTCCATATCCAAAGCTGTTCATGCACCAGTTCGTTAGCGCAGATTCGGGGTGCTGGGTGAACCAGTGCGTAGCATTCTATATGGGTGCGAATGCCGTAGTTGCGAGGGATTCTCCGGAAGGGTGTTTGTGACAGCGGGGGGAGGATTCGGATCTATGCACATCACGGTCATTCTGTGTACTTACAATCGAGCTCGAAGTCTCACGAAGACGCTGGAAGGCATCGTCGCGCAAAAACTGCCCGAGGGCGTCGATTGGGAGCTGTTGGTTGTAGACAGCTCGAACGATGCGACACCGGACCTGGTGGAGGAGTTCCGCCATCGATATCCTGACCTCATTCGCTATGTGTTCGAGCCAACGCCCGGTAAATCGAATGCGCTCAATTTCGGGATCCGTGAAGCAAGGGGAGAGATCCTGGCTTTCGTAGACGATGACGTGACGATTGAACCGGGATGGCTGGCGAATCTGACTTCGCATCTGCAAAACGGCGAGTGGGCGGGGGCCGGCGGCCGTATTGTGCTCGATTGGGATCGTTCTCGCCCTCGGTGGTTACAGACCAAAGGCTGGAACATCCTGGAGGGCGCGCTGGCAGGTTTCGACCTGGGGGACCAGGCATGCGCACTGGACATGGCGCCAACGGGGGCAAATATGGCGTTTCGGAAAGAAATGTTCGGAAGATATGGCGGTTTCCGAGCCGATATGGGCCCTTCCCGTTCCATCAGCAACGCAACCAGTGAAGATACCGAGTTTGGACGCCGTTTGCTGTCGGCGGGCGAGCGGCTCCGCTACGAACCGCACGCGATCGTGCACCATCCGGTTCCTGCAGACCGCCTTACGAAGCATTACTTTCTCACCTGGCGGTTCGCCTATGGCCGGGCGATCATCCGGGAATTCGGAGTCCCTGACGCACACCGACAATGGCTGAGCGTTCCGCGATACCTTTTTCGCGAGTTGGCCGAAAGGGCCGTTCGATGGCTGGTTACTATCCAGCCCTACAAGCGGTTCCTTCACAAATGTAAGGTGTGGCAAATGGCGGGCGAGATCGCCGAAATCCGTCGTCATGCCGCGCTGAGGACCTCGCCGGCTCCGGAACGTTACATGGATCGATACGCGGGCGTCGTTCGAGAGGAGTGGAGAAGCAGGGCGCGATAAGCATGGATATATCCGTCATTATATGCACTTACAACCGCGCTCTCAGCCTGCCGCGTGCTCTGACGAGCGTTGCCTGGCAAAGGTTTGCACAGCCAGTCAAATGGGAGGTCGTCGTAGTCGACAATAACTCCCGAGATGAAACGAGAGCGGTTGCGGCTCAATTCAGCGCTCAGCATCCTGGGCGGTTCCGATACATCTTCGAGGCCGTTCCCGGCAAATCCAATGCGCTGAATACGGGTATCCGGGAATCGTTCGGCAATCTCATTGCCTTCATGGATGACGACGTCATCGTTGATCCGAACTGGCTGGCAAACCTGACATCAGTCCTGAAGGACAGTCCCTGGGCCGGCGTTGGCGGCCGCGTTCTCCTGGACTGGAGTTCTCCGCCGCCGCGCTGGCTTTCAATGAAGAGACCGTACTCTCTGGCCGGGGTTCTGGCGGGCTGGGATTTGGGAGATCAGCCGTTTGAGCTCACGAACGAAGTGCCGATCGGAACCAACATGGCATTCCGCCGAAAGGTATTCGAAAAGTACGGATTATTTCGGTCCGATCTGGGACCTAACCCGGCCAATCTGATTCGCGGTGAGGACCTCGAATTCAGCCACAGAATCATGGCGCAGGGCGAGCGGCTGTGCTACCAGCCGTCAGCCATCGTCTATCATCCGGTTCTGGAGAATCGGCTCAGCAGGAAATACTTTCTCGCCTGGTATTTCGATATGGGCCGGTCGCTTGCTCGAGAGCACAGAAAACCAGAAGGCAGTCGCGATTGGCTGGGAGTTCCGCGCTTCCATTATCGAGGATTCGCGAAGAGGGTCTTCGCATGGATGCTCGCAGTAGGGTCCAAACGGCGCTTCTTCCGCAAGCTCATGGCCTGGGAGAAAGCCGGCCAGATCGCGGAGCTGTATCATCTGAGCGTTCAGGCCCAGCGCGCCGGAGTGGTGATCGGAGAAGCCGATGGGAATCACAGTCATTCTGTGCACATATAACCGATGCGGGAGCCTAGCGACTGCCCTCCGGAGCGTTGGCGCGCAGGCGTTTCCGCGGCCGGTCGAGTGGGAAGTCCTGGTAGTGGATAACAACTCGAGCGACCGGACGCGCGAAGTGGCCGAACAGTTTTGCCGCGAGCATCCGGAGCGGTTCCGCTATTTCTTCGAGGCGCGGCAGGGCAAATCCTTTGCTCTGAACACAGGCATTCGGCAGGCGCGCGGGGAAATCCTGGCGTTCGTTGATGACGATGTAACGGTGGCTCCGGGCTGGCTGGCGAATCTGACGGCATCGTTGCACGATGGGCAATGGGCCGGCGCCGGCGGGCGGATCGTTCTCGAGTGGACTTGTGCGCCTCCCCGCTGGCTGCGCACGAAAGGGCAAAACAAACTGGCGGGAGCTCTGGCCGCTTACGACCAGGGAAACGAGCCGCGCCGGATTGCCGATGAGGTTCCGCTCGGAACTAACATGGCCTTTCGCAAGGGAATGTTCGCGAAATACGGCGGATTTCGAACTGATCTGGGTCCCACGACAGGGAGTCTGATCCGAGGCGAAGATACTGAACTCGGCCGCCGATTAATGGCGGCTGGCGAGCGGCTGCGTTACGAGCCCGCGGCGGTTGTCTATCATCCCGTAGTGGAGAGTCGCGTAAAGAAGGGATATTTTCAGAAGTGGTTTTTCGATAACGGCCGCGCCGTGATTCGGGAGCGTGGCATTCCGGCCGAGGTCCCGTCTTACTGGGGCGCTCCACGGTTTCTGTTCCGGCAATTGGCGGTGGCGACACTGCGCTGGATGCTGGCCGTGGAACCGTACGGACGGTTTTGCCACAAGCTCGAAGCCTGGCAGAAGGTTGGGGAGATTCTGGAGTCCCGTCGGCAGTCGAAGATCATAAGGAGGCAAGCGGATGGGAGCAAGCGGCTCAAGCCAGCGTAACACCCTGAATTTGAGGGCGGGAGACTGGGTCGAGGTGCGAAGCCAGGAAGAGATCCTGGCGACCCTGGATAAACAGGGACGGCTGGATAATGTGCCCTTCATGCCGGAAATGTTGCAGTACTGCGGACAGAAACTCCGGGTTTCGAAGCGCGCTGACAAGACCTGCGACCCGGCCCACGACCCCTGGAGCATTCGACGCCTGAAAGACTCTGTCCACCTCGAAAATGTCCGCTGCGACGGGGCGGGGCACGATGGCTGTGAAGCGAGTTGCCTCATCTTCTGGAAGGAAGCCTGGCTCAGGCGAGCCGATTCATGCACGGTGGACGTGGAGAGTCTGCGGGCCTCCGCCAGTGTGGGGCGCGCTGGCTTCTGCACCGTAGAGGACATCCTTGCCGCCAGTCAGAAGCGCCAGGGGCAACTGACGCTCTACACCTGCCAGGCCACGGAACTGCGTAATTTCACTTCGCACATGGCCTGGTGGGATCCTCGTCAGTACATCCGCGATCTGCGCTCCGGGAATCTGGCCAGCGGCGTTGCGGGCAATTCGAAATCGGAGCGTGTCCTTGAATTCGCGCTTGCCCTGGCGCTGTTGCTGCGCGCATCTATCGTTGGCATCTTCAACGGGGTGCAGAAACGGCGCCACGGAATTCGCTATCCGCATGTTCAGGGCGAGGCGACCAAAAGCCCCGTGGAAATTCTCGATCTGCAACCGGGTGAACTGGTGCAGGTAAAAGCAAAAGAAGAGATCCTCGCCACTCTTGATCTGGGGAATCGCAACCGGGGCCTGTGGTTCGACGTGGAGATGGTCCGCTACTGCGGAGGCATTTATCGGGTAGTGCGGCGCGTCCGCAGGATCGTGGACGAGCGGACCGGCAGGATCATCAACATGAAGTATCCGTGTATCGTGCTTGAGGGAGTGGTCTGCCAGTCGGATTATCATCGCTTCTGTCCGAGGGCGATTTACGCTTATTGGCGCGAGAACTGGCTGCGGCGGGCGACAAACGCTGCTTCCTGCGTTCCAGCGGCCGGACGGGAGTCATTCATCTGCGCATCACATTCCAATCAAGTCTAGCCCGCTCTGAGAAATACCGTCCTGACATCGATGGCCTGCGGGCCGTAGCTGTCCTGGCGGTGCTCTTCTATCACGCGAAAGTTGCAGGCTTCTCTGGCGGCTTTGTTGGCGTCGACATCTTTTACGTAATTTCCGGATATCTCATTACGTCGCTTATTACTAAAGATATAGGTTTGGGCAGATTTTCGATCGTCTCGTTCTACGAACGCAGAATTCGCCGAATCTTTCCGGCCCTCTTCGCTGTCCTGTTCTTTTCCACTCTCGCCGCGTCCGCATTGTTCGTCCCGAAGGATTTGTTCGCCTTCGGGAAAAGTCTCGTTGCTATGACGTTGTTCGCCAGTAACCTGTTTTTCAAACGTGCAACGGGAGTAGATGGGTATTTTGGCCGCGATGCTGAGTCACAGGCATTGTTGCATACATGGTCGCTGTCGGTGGAAGAGCAGTTCTATCTATTCTTCCCGGCAGCGCTGCTGCTTCTCACCCGATGGGCAAAACGCCGGACGGCTCACGTACTGTTTTTGGTAGTCTTCGTTTCCTTTCTCGCCAGCATTTGGATGACACAGCATACGCCGCTTACCGCGTTTTATACACTGATTCCACGGGCATGGGAGTTGCTGACAGGCTCGCTCCTGGCAATGAAGGCTGCGCCTCCGCTTAACCAGCGCGTTTTACGTGAGACTGTGGGGCTGGCAGGTTTGGGTCTTATTGCATGGGGGGTCTGTGTCTTAACGGCAGATGCAACTTTTCCGGGTCTGAACGCGCTGCCGCCCTGCCTGGGCGCATGGCTCCTCATTTACGCCGGGGAGAATGGCCCATCATGGGTGAGAACGATTCTAAGCTTCCCGCCGCTGGTCTTCATCGGCGTCATTTCCTATTCCCTGTATTTGTGGCATTGGCCCATTATCGTATTCAGCCGGTCTTTTGCCGCGGAAGATCTGAACGGCGCTGCGACCCTTGCCGTAATACTGGCCTCTCTGGTGATGGCAGCAATTTCTTTTGAGTTCATTGAAGCGCCCTTCCGGGGCAGCGACTCCCGGATTACCAGACCGCAGGTGTTTTCACTGGGGCTTGCAGCAAGCGTGCTGTCGGCCTCTCTCGGATTGGCAATCTATTGGCATCAGGGTTTTCCTGGACGCTATGACGGCCCGACGAGACAACTCATAGCGAAAAACCTGGCGCGGAAAGAGGACTTTGAGGAAGTCTGCGGCAACTGGAATAGAGAGGTTAACAGTATAGCGGATATTACTGGTTGTAAGATCGGACCCGACTCACCGCGGAAGATTATGTTCTGGGGAGATTCTCATGTGCAGCAATTATACCCGTTGATAAAAAAACTGCATGCGAACGGCGAATTGCACGAACGCGGGATTGTGCTGGCCATCGCCAACGGATGCCCACCTGCGGAGCATATGAATACGATAGGCAAAGGGTATCACTGCGACTCATTTGCCAGATTTGCCATGCAGCGCGTGGAACAGGACATCGACACGGTGTTTATGGCATTTAACACATGGTGGTCCGTACACGGGGTCATCTGCTCTTCGGTGGACGGCAGGTGCGTCGAGAAACTGACTCCGGAAGAAACGTGCCGTGCGTTCCTTAAGGAGTTATCCGAGCATCTTCATGAGCTGAGAATGCGTGGGAAACGGGTTATCGTCTCGTTGCCGTTTCCAATGTTCGATAAATCGATCCCCGATCTTGAGATACGGAACGCAGTCTTTGGCGGGTTTGGATTAACCGGCACAGCTACGGATATAACGTTACCATCGCTGCGCGATCAGGTGGCGTCGATAGCTAAAATGGCGGGTGCGGATACTTTTGATCCGCGAGAGAGTCTTTGCTATCAGGGCAAGTGCATTACACAGGTGAATGGCGTGTCGGTTTACAAAGACAATAATCACATTGCCGCCAGCCAGATCGGTATCCTGGAGAGCAACTTGAGACGGGTCCTGCAGTAGGCATGGTTGTGGCAGTTTGATGCGCGTTGACGCGGGATTATCCCGTCGCCGCGGGGCGTTAAGGTGACAAGTTTCAGGCTGTGGGACAATCACCCCTGTCGGGATATCGATGGAAAACCTGAACCGAGCGACTGTACTGGTGACCGGGGCCAATGGATTTCTCGGCCGTCACCTGATTGAAAGACTCAAACAACAGGGCTCAACAATCCATGCCGTGTCGCGCAGCATCCCGGACGCGGCCGATGGCGTTCACTGGCGGCAGGGAGATCTGACCAATCTGGATTGGCTGCAGGAACTGGTTGCGGGCGTAAAGCCGGATGTCATTTTTCAGATGTCCAGTTGCAGTCTGGGCGGCCAGGATGCCCGGTTTGTACTTCCAACGTTTGAAAATGACCTGCGAGCTACGGTCAACATGTTGCTTGCCGCAAAGATGAGCGGCTGCAGCCGAATCGTTCTGGCGGCGTCTCTGGAAGAGCCGATCCTCGACGGCCGGCCGCTGACGGTTTCCTCGCCGTATGCAGCCGCTAAGGCCTGCAGCACGTACTACGGCGTGATGTTTCATCAACTGTATGGAGTCCCGGTCACAATACTGCGCCTTTTCATGACTTATGGGCCTGGGCAGAAGCCCTATAAGCTGATTCCCTATACCATTGTGAACCTTCTGAAAGGAGAATCACCCCGGCTCTCTTCCGGAGCGAGGCCGGTCGACTGGGTATATGTGGACGACATCATCACCGCGTTCCTCAGGGCTGCGGTCCGGCCGGAAGCGATCGGGGCGCCCATCGAGCTTGGTTCCGGGAGCCTGGCGCCGGTGCGGGAAGTAGTTCGACAGATTCATGAACTCATACCCGACTCGCCGCCGCCGCTGCTGGGCGCTCTGTCCGATCGCGTGATGGAGACGGTACGTTGCGCGGACACGGAAGCGGCCCGCCGAATTCTCGACTGGCAAGCTACTACGCCGCTCAGGAAAGGCCTGCTGAGAACCATAGACTGGTATCGGGAACGGATCGCCGAATTCTGATCGGAGACGATAAGGCTGACTATCCGGAAGTGCGGACTTCAAAGACCGAGACTGCGGGACCGCGATGAACGAGGTGAAAGGCTCCCGGATAAGCCTGCTGCAGGGCGTGAAAGCAAACCTGATCGGACGGGCGCCAATACCCGGTATCCCGGTCGGGAACCACGATGAGCGAGACGTGATACCGGCGGATGCCATCCATCAGAAGCTGATGATCGGTACTCGGAGGAAACCAGATCACTCTGCGGCGGGTGTAATAAAACACTAAATCCTGCTTGCGCGCCATCACCACCGCTTCTGGCGGGCTATTCATTTTGATCCACTGCGCAGCTTCGATGGAAGGGTAAAAGACTCCCTGGGTAGCATCGAAGTGGAGATTGCTATGAGCCATCTGGAGCTGCTGGGCAACGCCTTTCCCCACGAGAGCGGCGAGCAGCACGAGTGCGGCAACGCTGAGGGTCAGCAGAACACCACGGGACTGAGCCCGTCCGGCGATGTACGTAGAACCTGCGGGCGGGGAGATCCTCGGGAAGAGCGTGACCAGCCCGGTAAACGTACACAAGCTCCAGAATGCCACCGAGAGAATCGCCTGCCCGAGGTGCGTTTGAACGGCCCAGCCCAGAGACGCGACGGTCAGGCAGGCTCCGCCCAGCGCGAGACCGAGGCCGGCAACTCGGGATCGTTGTAACACCAGGGTTCCGACAAGCTTTCCGCCTCGCCACAAGTACAGACAGGCCAGCGGCACGATGGGCAGCAGGAAGCGCATCTCAAAATTCCACGGCCAGACAGCGTACATCAGTTCATAGAGCAGGAAGTACCAATCGTGCAGTTGGCCGCCGCACCTCCACAGAGAAGTGGAAAGACCGATCAGGATCAGAGCGATCAGGCCCACGACAACTGGCGAGCGCCAATCGGGGTTAATCCAGTCCTTCCGGGTCAGCAGCTTCACGAGTTCGACTGCGTCATCATCGAGATTGCGTCCGACCGTCGCCGGAACGTCACGAAGAGTCGCCATACCCAATTGAGGTTCGTTTCCGAGTTTGACCTTCAGTTGAGCAAAATAAGAGTGCGGAAAACCGGGTACGGGCCATTCCTCGACTTCATGCCGGTTTGTCCATGAGGTCCAGAGCGTCTGTGCCGCAAGACCTAACAGCAGAGGAACACAGAATAGCCGGAGCCGTCGCCATCCCAGACCAGGAACGCGAAAAAAGGATACAACGATCCAGGCGATACCGCCGGCCAGGAGGGCGATGCCGGCGGAACGAATCATCACGGCCATCACTATCGCAAAGCTGCATAGCGCAATCCAGCCGGCCTGGGAGCGCCAACTGGGCGAGCGATCGATGTGAAACGCCAGCAGGAGGGTGAGCATGCTGACGAAGAAATACGGCATATCGGAGAAGATCAGGTTCGTGGCAAAGGTGAACATTGCCACGGAGGATCCCAGCAGCAGGCAGGAGATCAACGCCACGATGCGGCCCTCAGTGCGCCGAAGAAGCTCAAAACTGGCCGCCAATCCCAGCGCGGTGGAAACTGCCATTACGTGGTACATCACCGCCTGACTCTGCCCGAATAGTAGCCACGCAAAAGCCAGGATCAGCGGGAGCCCAGGTGGAAACAGAGTTGCCGGAAGGAAGTCGAACTGATAAGAACCGTGCTCCAGCAGAGATCTGGTGAGTTCGCCGTACCAGGCGTCATAGATCAGATCTGAGGTTCTCAGGTATGAGAAGAACTGCAACGCGCCAAAGAGTACGATTAAGGTATAGCCCACCAGAGTCCATGGACAAAGCCTCGCCAGCCACGCTCGACGCCAGACAGAACTGGCTATGTCAGTATCCTGCAAGATGCTTCCTCGACGATACATGGGTGGAGCAATCTGCCTTCCGGATTCGCGACGACAACAAACGTAATCTCTTAACTGAGGAGAACGCTGGAGCCATGACCTTTAACGAGACGAAACTGCCGGGGGTCTTTGAGGTTCACCCCGAACCCATTACTGATGAGCGAGGCTTCTTTGCCCGCGTATGGTGCCGGAAGGAGTTCGAAAACAATGGACTTAGTCCTGAAATTGCGCAATGCAGCATTTCCTTCAATGTGCAAAAGGGAACCCTGCGCGGATTACACTACCAGAAGCGTCCCTACGAGGAGATCAAACTGGTGCGCTGTACCAGGGGTTCGATCTACGACGTTGTTATCGACCTTCGTCCGCACTCGCCCACTTTCAGAACGTGGGTCTCAGCCGTTCTGACCGCCGAGAATCGGACAATGTTGTACATTCCGGTGGGATGTGCACATGGTTTCCTGACGCTTGATGCTCAGGTCGAAGTGTTCTATCAGATCTCTGAGTTCTATATGAGCGAATTCGCCTGCGGCGTACGGTGGAACGATCCGGCGTTCGGGATTGACTGGCCCGCCCCGATCAGTGTCATCTCCGAAAGGGACCGGACATATCCGGATTTTCAAGACAACAATGAGCCTGTTGGCGGAATTCGATAACAGAGACCTCAACGAAGCAGGCCGAGAGCTGTACGGGCTGGCCGCAGAACTCTATCCCGTTTGCCGAAGCATTACTGGCCATGGAATTCGCGAGACGCTGGATATTCTGCAGAAGACTATACCCTTGCAGATTACAGAGGTTCCGTCGGGAACGCAGGTCTTCGATTGGACCATACCCAGAGAGTGGAACATTCGCGACGCCTGGGTAAAAGGTCCCCACGGCGACAAGATCATCGATTTTCAAAAATGTAACCTGCACGTAATGAACTACAGCGTTCCGGTGCGAGCCACTATGCCGCTGAGCGAACTGCGAACGCACTTGTTCACCATCCCGGCCCATCCTGAGTGGATCCCGTACCGAACCTCCTATTACCGGGAAGCGTGGGGATTCTGTCTTTCCCACAAGCAGATGCTGGCGCTTGAAGAAGGGCTGTACGAGGTATGCATCGATACCTCGCTCGAGGACGGGCATCTCACGTATGGGGAATATCACTTACCCGGCGAGGCTACAGACGAGGTATTGATTTCGTCTCACATCTGCCATCCATCGCTGGCCAACGACAATCTCTCAGGTCTCACCGTGGCAGCCTTCCTGGCGCGATTCCTGACCGGGCGGAAGCTTCGCTACTCTTATCGCTTCCTCTTTATACCCGGAACAATCGGCTCAATAACATGGCTTGCGCGCAACCGTGAAAGCGCCGGCCGCATTCGGCACGGCCTGGTGCTGACTTGTATCGGTGATCGGGGAGGGTTTCATTATAAGAAAAGCCGAAGAGGTAATGCCGACATCGACAAGGCAGCGTCCCACGTCCTGTCCCACTGTAGCGAACCTGCGGAAATCATCGAGTTCTCCCCCTACGGCTACGATGAGCGTCAATACTGCTCGCCCGGCTTTAATCTGCCGATCGGTTGTCTGATGCGAAGCGTATGGGGAACTTTCCCGGAATACCACAGTTCGGCCGACAATCTCGAGTTTATCAGTGCAATACATCTAGCACGATCATTGCGAGTGTGCACCGCGATCTTTGACGTACTTGAAGGCAATCGCTTCTATCGCAACGAGAGTCCCTGGTGCGAGCCGCAGCTTGGAAGACGGAACCTCTACCGGCCGACCGGCGGAGAAGGAATCGGGATGGAAAACATGGCTCGCTTGTGGGTCCTGAACCTATCCGATGGACAGCATTCCCTGCTTGATATTGCCGAACGTGCGGGCATCCCATTTGCCACGATAAGCGAAGCTGCGGATTTGTTGAGGCAAAACGGGCTCCTGACGCCTGGGGACGCGTTTTGAAACTCACTCCAACACGAACCAACCGCCCACGTAGTGCGCCTGTCTGGCGTCACCTTTTCCGACGATCAGACTCGCATAATAAAACGGTACAATGCGCAGGATTCCCGAATATAGAACCCCGATAATAATATTAGTTCTGCCGCGTATCCAGCAGAATGCCAGTAATCAGGGAATCTCGATAAAACAATAGATCAACTCCCACCCTACCCTGGGTGCGCTATATGGGTGGCGAATCGCTTCGAATAGGGCGTGCGCCGGCCCTGTTGTAAAAAGTCGGAAATGGAAAATCACTACCCACAATACGGCGATGCCGGGAAGGCCGTCCAGTTGTGGCAACCGCAGAGAACTGATTGCTTGCGGCGAGGTTACAAAAGGCGCTTCTTCTTCGATGACGCCTGACAGACTCATGATAGGTTTTGCTGCTGGCACACCGCGGTCTACTCTGAGGACCCGGGGCCGGGAAACGCTCATAAGTCGTCGGGCGAGCGGCAGACATTTGGTCAGGACAGTCCGGGGAATTGGTAATGTGTGCCCTTTTCTGGGCTTGAAATTCTGACGGGTCCAGCGGCTGCGGCCCTCCAGCCGGTTCGTTCCGTGCGTAAAGTCCGCTATGCGGCCGAGGAGATCGGTTTGAGGGCGGTCAGAGCGTAGTGATATAGCTGATTTACAGAACAGATGCTTTGGTGGTCTGCGTGCAAATATGCTGCAGGAACCGGATTGCAAAGAAAAGCACCTGGACTCTAACCAGCTGAAGGGAATCTACTTAGAATGATTTCACTGTAGCAGGTTCGAACCACCGACCGAGGGTATTACGAATCAGTGTTGACGCAGACCCGAACCGCAATGAAGATCAGTGTCATCACTCCTGCCCATAACGCGGAGCCATACCTGCGGCAGGCTATCGAGAGCGCATTGGCGCAAAGTCATCCGCCGCACGAGATCATCATTGTCGAGAACGGATCCACCGATCAGACGGCACAGATCGCCAACTCATTTGGCCCTCCTGTCCGCGTTTTGTCCCTGCCCCGGAAGACGTGGCCTGCGGTGGCAAGAAACGCCGCTGTGAAGGTCGCAACCGGGGATTGGCTGGCCTTTCTGGACGCGGACGACTGGTTCCTCGCAGACAAGTTTCTTAAGCAGGAACAACTTGTAGCCCAGAGCAAACAAAACCCGGTGCTTCTCTACAGCTCCGCCCTGACCTTTCAGGATGGCCGCTATCGGACCGCTCCATTTACGCCTCCGGGACAGCTCTGGCCGGCACTGCGTTATTGCAGCCCGTTCGAGGTGGCAAGCGTAATGGTCCGCCGGGACGCCTTCGATGCGGTTGAGGGCTTCAACCCCAGCACCCGGTACATCGAGGATTGGGAACTCTGGCTGAAACTTGCGGAACGGTTCGGCGTTTCGGCTTTCGAGGGCATTGCAGAGCCACTCGCTGTTTATCGCAGGACGCCGGACAGCATCAGCACGAATGTGGTACCGGCACTCGAAGCGGCCCAACTCCTGCTGGATCGCGAGGTTCTGCGCGGTATGCACGGACTGCGCCGGCATGTCCTGCGCCGGCGTATCCTCGCGTTTCGCCTCTTCGATGCCGCTATTCTGTTGAGGGAGCAGAATAACCCGGAATACTTCCATTTCATGTGGAAGGCGCTGACCAACTGGCCCCTGCCGGGATCGGCGTTCCCGATGCGCCGCTACAAGGTTTTCGCGAGCATGCTGGCGAAGCGTCTTCGCAGCCTCATCGGGGGTTGGCTGTCAACTGATTCCAGGCAGAAATCAGAGTCGGTGGCGACCTCGTCAGAGCAGTGATGTCAGTGGGTAAGATCGTTTCCATTTCCGGAGGAGAGATCCATTTGTGAGCAGCACTCGGGCCAGAGAACGCGCCAGCAATACCCAGATGATCGCCCGCAACTCATTCTGGTATGGGTTGGAGCTTGTTCTGGCGGTTGTGGCGGCATTTGCCACTTCCATTCCGCTCGCGCGTGTTATTGGCCCTTACCGCCTTGGCTACTTCAGTTATGTCTCCTGGCTCACAAGCATGAGCGGCGTGATCGGCAGCCTCGGCATGGCGGGCGCGACCAGAAAGTACATGGCCGAGTATCTGAACCGCGGCCAGGGTGGCAGCGCACGCGCGGTCTTCTTCTCAACACTACGTCTGCAGGCTCTGGTTACTGTGGTTCTGACCGGCATCGGTCTGATTCTGGTGTACACGGTTTCCAATCCCGCATATCATGCGATCTCGGCTTTTCTGGTCCTGAGCATGCTGCCCGCGGTGTTCGTAGGGATTCCGGCCTCCGCGAACATGGCCGCTGAGAACATGCGGTCGAACGCCATGGCCAGCCTGGCAAGCTATGTCGTGCAGGTCGCCTCTGTCGTACTGAGCCTCACTCTCGGATGGGATTTGCTGGGGGTCGCCATCGGGGTGTTCGCGTTCCGCTGCGTGGACTGCGGAATCAAACTGTGGTCGGTCCTGATCTGGGTAAGAAAGCTGCCGGACGAGCCGCTGCCGGAAGCGCTTCGGCACAAGCTGGTCAATTTCTCCTCGTATAATTTCATCCTTCTGCTCCTGAACGTGATTGTCTGGGACCGTTCCGACGTCATCTTCCTGAAGGCCCTCTGCCCCGATATTTCTCAGCTTTCGTTTTATACAGTGGCCTTCAATCTGACCGAAAAAATCAGGCTGCTGCCGAATGCAATCGGAACCGCGATGGGCTCGAGTATTCAGGCGCAATTCGGCCGTGACGCCCGGCGGCTGCCGCAACTTACTACTACCGCCCTGTGGTACACATTTCTGTTCGGCCTGCCGCTGATGACCGGAATGGCGGCCCTGAGTGGACGGCTAATCCCGCTGCTGTACGGGCGCTCCTATCTTCCAGCGATACCGGTACTGGTGGTTGGCGCCCTGTTTGCCATCCCGAAATGTTATCTGCCTGCCTGGAATCTGTTGGAGGCGATGGAGAAGCAGCGATTCCTGGCATTGTGGATGTCCGGCAGCGCTGTGGCGAACATTCTTCTGGACGTCTGGCTTATCCCTCGATATGGCGCGCTGGGGGCGGCGATTGCGAATGGCGCAGCTCAGTTTCTCGCTGTAGCGGGCGTCATCGCCAGAGCCCGAATGCTCTGCAAGCTGCGCTTCCCTTTGGCCAGTGCTGCCCGCGCGACGCTTGCCGCTGGCGTGATGGCCGCGACGGTGGTTGGGCTCTCGATGGTCTGGTCAGGATGGCTGGTTCTGCCGCTCCAGATCTGTCTGGGAGCGGCTGTGTTTATAGCGGTCCTTCGCTTCACGTCAGTGTTCACGTCAGAAGATCGTGACCGAGTGCTGTCGCTCAGAACCTCGGTGCCGGCTCCTCTGCGCCGCGCCTTTGACTCTTCCATCATGCTTCTCATGCCGGAATGCATCCAGGAAGTCCCGGGTTGACCGATGGCCTTTGCTCTCACTCTCCTTTACATTGCACTTACGGTGTTGTCGCCCGCGGACCTGTTCCCCGCACTAGCTCCGTACCGGATCATGGTCTGGCTGGCCCTGCTCGCCATCTTCGCATCAGTTCCGGCCATGCTCAGGGCGGAGTGGCGGCGGTTCCCGCATTTTTCTCTTCTGGCCGGAGTCATCCTGGCGATCTGTCTTTCCCACGCGCTGAATGGCTGGTTCGGAGGAGTTCCGATTGCATTGGCGCAGTTCCTGCCGACAGCCGCCATTTTTTTTCTGGTTGTACTGAACGTAACCCGCATTTCTCAGTTGCGCATGCTGTCCTGGACCCTCATCCTGATCGCGCTTTGCAGCGTTGTGCAGGGGATTGTCGCTTACCATACCGACAATCATCAGAGCGCCTTTGTGGAGTATCAACCCGTGTGGATCGACTACAGCCGCGGTCTGAGAACAGGGTTCCTTCGCATCCGTGCACTGGGTTTCCTGAACGACCCGAACGACTTTGCCCAATTCCTGCTGATGGTAGCGCCTCTTCTCCTGCCGGCGTGGAGCACGGGCAGGTTCATTCGCAACCTCTTCGTGATCATCCTGCCGGCTGCGGTTCTCTTATACGGATTCTACCTTACGAACTCCCGTGGTGCGCTGCTCGGCGGCGCGCTGATGGTGACTTGCCTCGTTAAGCATCGTCTGGGCGCAAAACGGAGTGCGATTCTTACGCCCTTTATCGTTGCGGGCATGCTGATGCTTAACCAAAGCGGACGCTCCATGTCCCTGCAGGATGATTCCGCTCTGGGCCGCGTAAATGCCTGGTCTGACGGTCTCGGAATGTTTCAAAGCTCTCCCCTTTGGGGAATCGGCTACGGACAGTTCACGGAACATCACGAACGTACAGCCCACAATTCATTCGTTCTTTGCCTCGCCGAACTCGGTCTGATCGGGTCATTCCTGTGGGTGGGTTTGATCGTAGCTTGCGTCTTTTACCTTCAAAGCTCCAGCAAACGCCATGAGAGCGGCAGCCCCGAGGGCCGCTGGGCCATCGCCCTGCGATCGTCGCTATATCCCGTACTGGCGACATCCTGGTTCCTTTCGAGAACGTACTCGCCGCCGCTTTATCTGATCCTTGGCATGTCAGTTGCTTTCTCCTCCCTGAGCGCTGCCACAGAGGAGAACGACAGACCCCGGTTTCATTGGGCCACAGTAACGATCGCGATGATTCCGGTCCTGATGATGGCGGTTTATGGAACCGTACGAATGCGATGATTGCCGAGTCAGGAACAGTGCAGGCAGCCGGTTCGGCATCCGAACGAGAGAATATGTCACGTGCACGCGCGGCGCAATCGAACCCGTCCATTCTGCTGGTGCCGAATCGCGCCTGGTGGGTGCTTGGATCGATGGCCATGGAGATCATAAAAGCAGCGGATGGGACCGTCAACTTTTATCTGCTGACGGAAAGCCTGCTTGCCAGGCGGCCCGATCTGTCCCGCTATCTTTTTTCAACCGTTGACCTGATCCACGCGCTGAACGAGACGGGCGTCGAACACATTCGGCAGGCGGCTTCCAACCCCGGCGACCTTCCGCGGCTGGTCGCGTGGATTCATCACGTGACCCGCTGGTCTCCTGACCATGAGGCGGCAGCGAGATACAGCGCCATGTTCACGGCCTGCACCGACGAGTGGGCAGAGAGGATTCGGGCGCTCTGCCCGAATGCCCCCGACATATGCGTCGTTCCTCATGGGGTGGACAGCAGTTTCTTCCGGCGCTCGCCGCAGCGACGCGCGGCCTTTGGCATTCCGGCCGATGCCTTCGCAATCGGCTTCATCGCGTCAGTGGATTCCAATAAAGACGACAATCGGAAGGGCGTCGATACGTGCTTGCAGATTGCTGCCCGCGCAGCGAAGCTGATTCATAATCTGCACATTGTTTTCGCAGGTTCCGGATGGGAAGAGACCGCCGCGACTTTGCGTGCTTCGGGGATCTCGAGCAATGTCGTGAACTATCTCCCGAAACGCCTTCTCCCCGGTTTCTATTCCAGCCTTGACGCATATCTGATGACTTCCCGAGTGGAAGGCGGCCCATGCACGGTGCTCGAAGCCATGGCCTGCGAAACGCCCGTTGTGGCAACACGTGTGGGCCTTGTTCCATCGGTGATCGTTGACGGGGTCAATGGCTACAGCGCGGCCCGTGACGACGTCGATGGACTGCTCACCGCTCTCGAACGCCTGAACGCATCAGAACCTCACCGGAGAGACCTGGGGCTGCGCGCACGAACGACCGTGAGCGCTCTGAGCTGGCCTGCGGCCCTCACGCCTTTAATGCAGCTTTACCACCGGCTTCTGGCTGACGCCACGATATCGTCCACAGATGCTCGTCCGCGCTGGCTTGACCGTCCACAGCGTTTCGTGCGAGCAGCGTACGCTGCAGACGTTCTCCTCTGGCTCTGGAGAAATGTGAACACTCGAAAGTTAACTATACGGATGGCGCTGCAACAGGCTCCAGCTATGTTGGAAGCGCTGAACGCGCTGGACATAGCAAGAGGGGCCGGCCTGCTGACCGGACTCGCCTACCGGGCGCCGCGGACCATGCATCGCCGCAACGCGTCCGCGCAAAGGTCCTGCTCATGAACACTCCGAAAATCAGCCTCGTTGTTCCTACGTATAACTACGGAGCTTATCTCCGGCGGGCGATTGACAGCGCCCTCACGCAGACGTTTCCGCCCGAAGAGATCATCGTCGTGGACGATGGGTCCACTGACGACACGCGTTCCATTGTCGCTTCCTTCGGCGGACGGGTTCGTTACATTTTTCAGAACAATCGAGGCATATCGAACGCCCGCAATAACGGTATTGCGGCGGCGCAGGGCGACTGGATCGCTTTTCTGGACGCTGACGACTGGTGGCTTCCGGAGAAGCTGCAGCTGCAGGTTGAGGCGCTGAGGCGACGACCGAGAGCCGCGTTGGTCTATACGGCTGCCTGGAAGGTCGCGCCGGATGGAACCCGCGAATACTGTCCCGCTGTCGCTACCTCCCGGATCTGGCCGCAATTGCGCTACCGGAATTGCATTTCCAATGGTTCTTCAGCCATTGTGTTGCGGAAGGCTCTGCTGGACGTGGGCGGCTTCGATGAGACTTTGAAGGCGTGTGAAGACTGGGATATGTGGATCCGGCTGGCCCGCAAATATTCATTTGCCGTGGTTAACGTCCCGGTTACCGCCATTGCCGTGTGGAATAACAGCGTAAGTTCCGACGGCAAACGGATGCTGATGAACACGGCAGAGATTATTGACAAAACTCTCCTGTGCGACCTCCGTGGCTGGCGGCGGTCCCTCTGGCGTCGCCGTGTATGGAGCGCCCAGTATTTTGGAGCCGCGATTACCGCTCGCGCCGAAGGCCCGAACGAGGAACGAGCTCTGCTGTGGCAATCTTTGCGGCAATGGCCCTCGCCAGCCTTTCTGCCCAAACGCTGGGCCGCCCTCGCGTTTAGTTTAAGCAGGGCGTTTCGGTGATCTTCATGCGAAAACTCTGTTCGCTGTTCCCAATGACTACGCGGACGCGTCCGCCAAGGCCTACGGATCGCTTATGAGAATCGTTCAGCTTTTGCCGAGTCTCGATATAGGAGGCATGGAGCGGCTCGCCGTTGACCTGGCCACAACCCAGAAAGGTGAGGGTCACGAGCCCGTCGTCTACTGCACCTCGCACGCCGGCCAGCTTGCGGCGCAACTGGAGCCCGAAGGCGTGCCCGTGCGAACTTTCGGGAAGACCGACGGTTTCTCGTTCCGTCTGGTGCGGGATCTCGCACGATGCCTGAGAGAAGAGCGGGCGGATGTTCTGCATGCCCACAACGCTCTGGTGCTCCATTATGGGATCGCCGCCGCGCGTCTGGCTGGCGTACCTGTGGTTGTGAATACGCGTCACGGCGGCAACATGAACTGGGATCCGCACTGTGAGCGCATCTGGCGCCGCGCTGTGCCGTGGGCGGACGCAGTGGTCTTTATATCAGAAGGGGTACGCGATTATTACGTCACCAGAGATCATATCTCGAGAAGAAACACGCAGGTAATTTACAACGGGATCGATACCGCCAGGTTCTCCGCCAAAGCTGCTCGGGCCGCCGTCAATTCACCGCGAATTCGGTTCGGCGCCGTAGGACGGCTGGTTCCCGCCAAGGATTATGTCACCCTTACGCGCGCGTTCGCGCTGAGCGCCTCCTCCATTCCGGAAGCTGAACTGCACCTTCTCGGCGACGGGCCATGCCGGGTGCAAATTGCTCAGACCGCCGAATCGCTCGGCATCGCCGACCGGGTCTTCTTACACGGCGCCAGCCACGATGTCGCGGGGTTTCTGTCCACACTCGACATATTCGTCCTGTCCTCAATGGATGAAGGGCTGCCGATTTCACTTATGGAGGCCATGGCTGCCGGTCTGCCAGTTGTCTCGACCCTGCTCCCCGGCCTTCGCGAGCTTGCCCCCGAGGAAGTTATTGCAGGGTATTGCCCTCCCGGGCAACCCCGGTTTCTTGCCGATCTCATGCTGGACACTGCACGGCGCCCGGATTTAGCGGCGGTAGGCGCCAGGTCCCGCGAGTGGGCGCAGCGCTTCGGAATCTCCGAGACCTGGCGGCAGTACCGAGAGCTGTTTGAATCCGCTCTCGCGAAGAAGAAGCATCGCCGGAATGGCGTAGGGTGAACCAGACATGCATTGGCGAATCAAGGGTGTGGTGCAGAAAGCGCTGAGCGTGACTCCGGGCGGCGGCGCGGCCAACGACCTCCTGCAGGTCACGCTCGGTGGATTGCGGGATTTTGAAGCCAACATTGACGTCAAAGTGCGGGCAGACTGGTGTGTTCTCGCGTCTCACATGGCCGAGCTGAAGCGGCCTCTCCAGGATCTTGACTATCTGGAAGTGGGAACTGGCTGGTACCCGACGTTGCCGCTCTGCTATTTTCTGGCGGGAGCCGGCAGTTGCCGGACGTTCGATATTCACCGCCACCTTCGCGAGCGCTGGACATTCCGAATGCTGCGGCGGCTGGAGACACACCTGCCGGCAATTGCGGAAAGCGCTCTTATGCCTCTGGCGGATGTGCAGGCCGCCTGGTCCGTTCTGCTCTCCGCCGAAAGTCTCGACACTCTGTTGCAGCGCGCGCGAATCCTCTACCATGCGCCGGCCAACGCCGCCAATACGGGTCTTCCCGATGCCAGCGTGGACGTGGTCTTCTCGAACAGCGTGCTGGAACACGTTTCGCCGGATTCAATCGCGGCCATCATGAAGGAGAGCCAGCGCATACTTCGGCCCGGGGGACTGGCCATCCACAGCGCCAACTGCGGCGATCACTACGCGTATTTTGACCGCCGCATCACAGCCATCAATTACCTGGCCTACACGGACCGTGAATGGCGCTTCTGGGACAGCTCGCTACTATACCAGAATCGCATGCGTCCACAGGACTTCCTTGCACTGGCTGAGAAGGCTGGGTTGAAGATCGTTATGGCGAAGTCCCGGCCGCGCCCGGAACTACTCGCGGCCCTGCGAAACGTGACGGTGGCGCCGGAGTTTTCTCAATATCCGCCGGAGCAACTGGCCTCCACTTCAATTGACTTTGTATGCGAAAGACCCTGGCGCAGCACACCGAAATGATTACTCTGCCTCGCAACGCCCAAATCTGGTTACCCGGCTACATGCAGGAACGCCGGCGCTCGCGGCGTCGAGAGCCGGCCCGTCGCGTGTGGCTTGTATTTGCCGACCACTTCGAACCTCTCTGGAATGGAGCGTCCGAGGACACCGCTGTGGAGAGAGTCGCCCAGTGGAGCCGGGGATGGCCCCGCATCGCCTCGCAGTTCCGCGACTCCGCCGGTCGGCCCGCTCGATATACGTTCTTTTATCCCGAAGAAGAGTATCGCCCGCACCTGCTCGATCCTTTGCAGCGGCTCGTCGAGGACGGCATTGCCGATGTCGAAGTCCATCTGCATCACGATGGCGAAGGCGAGCAGAACTTCGTCGACCGTATCAGCACGTTTACCGAGACGCTGATCTCTCGTCACGGGTTATTACGCAAACAGAATGGTCGACCGGCATTTGCTTTTATTCATGGCAACTGGGCTCTCGACAATTCCCGTCCGGATGGCCGGCGCTGCGGCCTGAATAATGAGATCACGCTGCTCCGTGACCTCGGTTGCTATGCGGACTTCACCATGCCTTCGGGAGCTTCGCCCACGCAGGCCAGCACCGTCAACACCATCTACTGGGCGATCGATAATCCACTGCGGCCGAAATCCTACGATTCAGGACCACCGCTGACGCCGGGCATTATCGAGACGGGCGATCTGCTGATGATACCGGGCCCGTTCGGCCTGAGATGGGCTGAACGGATGATACCGCGCATGGAATGTGGAGAACTCGCCTGCTACGACATGCCCACCCGTTACCGGGTTCAGCGCTGGCTCGATCTGGCGCCGAGGATCGGTTCCGACATTTTCCTCAAGTTGTATGCTCATGGCGCGCAGGAACGCCATTCCGAGCCTCTGTTACAGGGAGGGCTTGCGCTTGCCCTTGATCTGATCACAAAAGAATGCGGACGGACCGGCTGTCAGCTTCACTTTGTCTCTCCGTGGGAGATGTTTCAGACGATTGAAGCGCTGCGGAAAGGACTGAACGCCTCGAGCGAGAGTATGGCCGACGGGAACTTATGCTTACAGAGACCGCAGACAAACCAATGACCCGGGGAGCCTCGGGAGGCGACCTGCCCATTGTGTACTTCGGTAACGACTGGTTTGCTGAGAACAGGACCAGCAGTCATCACATCGCTCGCCACCTCAGCGCGCGGCGCCCGATGCTGTATATCGAGAATCCGGGCCTGAGGGCTCCGCGTGCGTCAGGCCGTGACCTGAAGAAAATATGGCGAAAGCTGGCGCGAGCCACCAGGCCGCCGGAACCTGTCGGCAAACAGCTATGGCTGATGACCCTCCCGCAGATTCCCTTCCGACGCCTGCCGTTCGTTGGCCGTCTGAATGAAATCTGTGGACGTTACCTGGTCAGGCGAGCCCTGAAACGGCTGGGCTTCCGCGACGTGATCCTCTGGTTCGTGGTCCCTCATCCCGGCGCCCTGGCAGGCCATCTTGGAGAGCAGTATGTCGTCTACTACTGCATCGATGATTACGCGGGCCTTCCGGACGTCGATCAGCAGGTAGTCGCTCGTCTGGATCAGGAACTGACACGAGCAGCCGATCAGGTTTTTGTAGCCTCAGCGACGTTGCTCGAACAGAAACGAAAGCTTAATCAAAATACGGAGCTATCGCCGCACGGCGTCGATTACGACCACTTTCATACTGCTTCAGATATCAGCCTTCCGGTTGTGGAGCGTGCCCGAAACCTGCGCCACCCGGTGATCGGGTTCTTCGGGTCGATTGGCGGCTGGATGGACATCGATCTGCTTGTCTACCTCGCCAGGGCCCGGCCGCAGTGGACCTTTCTCTTCATTGGACTCGCCAGCGTGGATGTCCGCGACCTGCGGCAGTGCAGCAATGTGACCTTTACCGGCGTTCAACCTTATGAGAAGCTGCCCGATTGGGCCAGGGCATTTGATGTGGCAATTCTGCCCTATCGTCTGAATCGCGGTTCCATGAACGCGAATCCTCTGAAATTGCGAGAGTATCTGGCAACCGGAAAGCCTGTCGTTGCGAGCGCGATACCCGAAATCGAGCGGTTCTCGCACTGCGTCCGTATAGCCAACAGCCGCGAATCGTTCCTTCAGCAAATCGAGGACGCGCTGGCGAACCACTCAGACGCACAGCGAGCGGCGCAGGCTCGCGAGGTGAAGGGAAGCACCTGGGACGCCAGGACGGAGCATGTCCTGCAGATGGTTCAGGCTGGAATGGCCAGAAAGGCCTCCGGGGCGTAATACGCTATGTGCCGAATTGCTGTTGTCACCTCATATTTCCCGACCAGGGAGCAGCCATACCGTGGGCACTCTGCTTATCAGACCCTGCGGAAACTGCAGCAGTGGGCCGAAATCGAGGTGTTCGTTCCGTTTTCCGTTTACCCGCGCTGGCTCACTCCGAGGACGTTCCCGTACTTCCGACCAGACGTTACTTACTGTCCGCCGGATATCCGCACGCACTATCTGGAATATCCTGCGCTCCCGAAGGTAAGTCGGTTTATAAATGGATATACCTGCAGTCGCTACGTGCTGCCATCGCTCAAAACCTTCGCGCCTGACCTGGTACTCAACTACTACCTGTACCCTGAAGGTTATGCCGCCGTCTCTGCCGGAAAGGTTCTGAAGGTTCCGGTGATCCTGGGCGCAATAGGATCCGATCTGTGCCGCATTCCCGATTCGGTGACCCTGCGACTCACAAAACGCGCTCTGAGCGATGCTTCCTCGGTCATTGCGGTAAGCGAAGATCTTCGTCAGCGTGCAATTCGGCTGGGCGCTCCGGCGGAACGTGCGATGACTGTGCCCAACGGATGTGACTCCTCCATTTTTCGGCTCGGCGACCGCGTTTCCACCAGGCGCGAACTCGGCCTGGATCCACATGGAGAGGCGGTACTTTACGCCGGGCGTCTGGATGCGGCAAAAGGGCTGCTGGAATTGCTGGCTGCCTTCGCCCGGATTGCGCCGGAGCGCCCAAATCTGGAATTGGTCCTGCTTGGCGAAGGCCTGCTGCGTGATGAGCTCGTTTCCCGGGCGCGAGCAGAGGGCCTTGCAAATCGCGTGCGCCTGCCCGGCGCATGCAGCTCGCCGGGGGTGGCCCGGTGGATGACGGCTTCCAGAATCTTTTGCCTGCCCAGTTATGCCGAGGGATGTCCCAACGTGATCGTTGAGGCGCTGGCCTGCGGCAGGCCCGTAGTGGCCACGGCTGTCGGGGGCATCCCGGATCTTGTCGGCGCGAACTGCGGCGTTCTGATCCCCCCGCGGGACATCTCTGCCCTCTCTGCCGCATTGGCCGGAAGCCTGTCGGAGAGTTGGGACGAGGCGGCCATTGCCCGACAGCACCGAAGAAGCTGGGATAACGTCGCCATGCAGACATTCGACATCTGTCGCAGCATGCTGCGTTCAGGCGCAGGCCGGGAACCTGTGCTGCGCGCGCCGCAAACAGTGTGATTCCCGATTTGCCCGCTTGAGCGGTGTTGATTAACGATGAACGATTCCGCCATGGTGAGATCCGGCGCCTCTGTAAGTGCGCGCCGCACGCGATCTGACAATGTTACGAAGCTGAATGGAAGGATCGTGATCGTATACGTAAATGCCTGGCTCCGGGCCCACGCGCCGTATTGGTAGACGATAAGGGAACCGCCATTCTGCGCGGACCTGTTCGTTTTCATCGCGGCAGGCGGACTCCAGGGGATGGCGATGATTCGGACTCCACAGGTGGGCGGCAGCGCACCCAAACGACAGCGCAGCATACTTCATCCGATCACTGCTACAGCGTAAGTAACGGATTCGCGCCTGTATGCGCGCGAGCCGGAAACAATCGAGCGCCCTCTAAATCGCGATCAGAGCAATAGCCGCGGCAAAGACAGCCGCAACATAGGTTGTTCTATCACGAAGCGCGAAAACGATGGGATCCTGATGAATCCAGCCGCGATTGGCATACAGCCAGAGACGACTGACCCAGTAGAGCTGGATGGGCAGCACGAGCCAAAGCCACTGAGGATGAGAGTATAACTTCTGCACGTCGCTGCTATTGATGTAGAGGGCGGTGACTAGTACGCTCATGTACCCTGCGGATCCTCCCAGGCTTGACAATTGCTGGAGGTCTGCAGGCACATAGCTTCTTCCGGGAACGCGGACTGTGTCGCCCTCGCGGAATTCGCGCAGCTCCGATACGCGCTTAATGATTGCCAGGCTCAGGAACAGGAACGTCGACGCGGCCAGCGTCCAGGGTGAAATGGCAATGTGGGCCGCGACCCCTCCGGCTGTGATTCGAACCGTGTACAGCATTGACAGAACGATGATATCCAGTGGCGCAATACGCTTCAGCCATATCGAGTAGCCCAGGCTGGCTATGAAATATGCAACAAGTACCCCGCCGAACGGCAACGGTAAGAACAGGCAGGCGCACGCGCTCAGCAGCCAGAGCGAAGGGACGGCAACCAGCGCGGCGGCCAGAGGCAGGTCTCCGCTGGCGAATGGTCGCTTCCTTTTGTAGGCGTGCTTCCGGTCGGCCTGGAGATCAAGCAGATCGTTAATCAGGTAGGAAGACGATGCGGCCAGACCGAAGGCCAGGAACGCGGCCAATCCCTGCCACGGCGCAAAGTGGTGACTGAGCGCCATAGGGGCGAGGACGAGGAGGTTCTTTGTCCACTGGTGGATACGCAGGGCTCGCAACCACAGGGAGGCCAAGCCTCTGGTGCGCGGATGAGAATGCACGATCGCTGTTTTCGCCCTTCTGCTGATGAGGCGTAACAGCCTGGGCGATGGATCGACCACGTGCGCTGTCCGCGATGACTGCCACACAGGAAGGTCTGCCCGGCTGTTTCCAATGTAATCGAAACCACCCTCGCCAAATCGGGCGATCAGGGCCCGGCGCTTGCTTGAACCAGTTAAATTCGTTTCGCCATTGCTGGCCAGCACTCCAGTAAAGAGTCCCAGGTGTTCGGCGACGCCTTCCGCCAGTTTCAGATCCGTCCCCGTACAAAGAAAAATGGCTCGACCGGCAGCGTGTTGTCGCTCCAGTTCGACGAGCAGTTCGGAATGCCACGGAAGAGTAGCAACATCCAGCCCGCTAAGCGCCGCTACTCGTTGTTTGAGATACGCTTTCCCCCGCAGAAGCCAGAACGGGATCAGCAGCCACACCAAACTCCCACTGCGCACCAGGGCCAGGCACGCCTCCCACAGGGTATCGGTTCGCAACAACGTGCCGTCCAGGTCGACACAGAGCGGGCGTTCTGCAATGATGGAGGTCGCTTGAGGCGCCGGATCACGGAGAACGTTCAGCTCATTCACGGTGAGCCACAAGAAGCAAGTTGCTGACCAAACCACGCCCGCGAACAACAGGAACCCGGCAGGTTGGATTTGAGATTTCCTCGCCCGAAAAGGCCTCAGTCATCGACCGACCCAAAGAAATTGTTCGTCCAACCATACGGGAATCACCCGCCACAAACCCTGGGCGTCTTCTCGATTTGATAGCTCCGGACTCTCCTTATGGTCGTGAAGAATCAATCTGAAACGGACTGACGGTGCCGAACCGGGCCCGACACCTGAAAGGCATCCATAGTGTAATCGTTCTCCCGGAACTGAACATCACCCGCCCGGAGGCACCATTTTTATGGATTCCGTTCTCACTTTTCTCATCTGCCGATGGAGCGCTCTCCTTTCGCCAGTCATTGCATCACATGGACATAGTCAGGGAACGGACACCTTTGGCCCCGGCTCCCAGGCAACCGATGAATGCCGTGAATCAATCACTTATCAGCCAGGGTTGCTCCCCGACCCGAGTGACAAGCCGCATTCTGCCTGGCGCACCTCGGGAGGCATCACGATTGCACAAGCCGCCACGGTTCCTGGGAAGACAAAGTTAATTGTTGTCGGAGGCGAAATTTGGTCGGTTCCCGAGGTTGTCCTTGTCGCACGGTGTTTCAGTGCCCTGCATCTGGCGTGTGGTTTGTCCTCGCGCTGGCATGCGTCTTTACGGTTGGCGCAGGCGCTCAGACCATACACTATGTGCAGGGTAACGACGCCACCCCTCAATCCCCGCAGAGCACGGTAACCGTCGCCTTTACCGGCTCCCAGGCCGCGGGCGATCTCAACGTCATCGTTGCGGGCTGGAATGACAGCACAGCCATAGTTAGCTCTGTCACTGACAGCAACGGTAACACCTATACTCGTGCAGCAGGACCAACAATCATCAGCGGGAACGCATCCCAGTCGATCTACTACGCCCAAAACATCTCGGCGGCGGGGGCCGGGGCGAATGCAGTGACCGTGACCTTCTCTGTGGCCGCGGTGTACCCTGACATCCGGATTTTGGAATATAAGGGCGCGGACCCGAACAATCCGGTGGATGTGATCGCGGCAAAGACCGGTGCCAGCACCAGCACCAGCAGCGGATCGGCGACGACCACCAACGCGACAGATCTGCTGCTTGGCGCGAATTATGTTGCGACCGGCACGACCGCCGCGGGCAGCGGCTTTACCAGTCGCATGATCACGCAGCCGGACGGGGACATCGTTGAAGATCGGATGGTGACAGCGAAAGGCAGCTACAGCGCCGCCGCGCCGTTGGGCTCCTCCGGCTGGTGGATCATGCAGATGGTAGCCTTCCGGGCTGTAGCGTTGCCAACGACGCCAACGAACCTGACCGCGACAGCCGTAAGCGCCAGTCAGATCAACCTGAACTGGACAGCTTCTACCAGCGCGCTGGGGATCGCCGACTACATAGTGCAGAGATGCAGCGGCGCGAGTTGTACGAATTTCGCCCAGATTGCGACGCCGACCGGAACAAGTTATAGCGACACAGGCCTCGCAGCGAGCACCAGTTACCGCTATCGCGTCGAGGCCGTCGACACGGCCGGTAACCTGAGCTCCTTCTCCAGCACGGCTACCGCTACTACATCGGCCGGGCAGCAGCCGCCCACGGCGCCGACGAACCTGACTGCGACAGCCGTAAGCCCCAGCCAGATCAATCTGAACTGGACGGCTTCAACAAGCATAATAGGGATCGCCAACTACATCGTGCAGAGGTGCAAGGGGGCCGGTTGTACGACATTCGCACAGGTCACGACGCCCGCCGGAACGAGCTATAACGACACCGGCCTTACGTCAAGCACCAGCTACAGCTATCGCGTGCAGGCTGTGGACACAGCCGGGAATCTGAGCTCCTTCTCCGCCACGGCTACCGCTTCTACACAGGCAGCGCCGCCACCGACCGCGCCGACGAATTTGGTCGCTACAGCGGCAAGCGCGACCCAAATCAACCTGAGCTGGACGGCTTCCACCAGCGCCATTGGAATCGCCAACTACGTCGTACAGCGATGCCAGGCGGCCGGTTGTACGACTTTCGCACAGGTCGCGACGCCCGCTGGAACAAGCTACGGCGACACCGGCCTTTCGGCAAGCACCAGTTACAGCTATCGCGTACAGGCCGTGGATACAGCCGGGAGTTTGAGCTCCTTCTCCAGCACGGCTACCGCTTCTACACAGGCAGCGCCGCCACCGACCGCACCGACGAATTTAGCCGCTACAGCGGCAAGCGCGAGTCAAATCAATCTGAGCTGGACGGCATCCACGAGCGCGATTGGAATAGCGAACTATATCGTACAGCGGTGCCAGGGGGGCGGTTGTACGACTTTCGCACAGGTCGCGACGCCCACTGGAACAAGCTACAGCGACACCGGCCTTACGGCGAACACCAGTTACAGCTACCGCGTCGAGGCCGTTGATACAGGCGGGAATCTGAGCTCCTTCTCCAGCACGGCTACCGCTGTTACACAGGCGCCACCGACCGCGCCAACGAATCTGACTGCCACAGCCTCCAGCATGACTCAAATCAATCTGAGCTGGACGGCTTCCACCAGCGCCATTGGAATAGCGAACTACATTGTACAGCGGTGCCAGGGGGCCGGCTGCGCGACTTTCGCTCAGGTCGCGACGCCCACTGGAACAAGCTACGGCGACACCGGCCTTTCGGCAAGCACCAGTTACAGCTATCGCGTGCAGGCCGTCGATACTGCCGGGAACCTCAGCTCTTTTTCCACCCCCGCCAGCGCTACGACGCCTGCCGACACGCAGCCGCCGACCGCGCCGACCAATCTGACGGCCACGGCCGCTTCTTCCTCCCAGATCAATCTGTCCTGGTCCGCGTCCACCGACAATGTGGGAGTGACCGGTTATCTGGTGCAGCGCTGTCAGGGCGCAGGCTGTACCAGCTTTGCCCAGATCGCGACTCCGACAGGAACGGCGTACACCGACACGGGGCTCTCACCCGGAGCCAGTTACACCTATCAGGTGCAGGCCACCGACGCGGCCGGCAACCTCAGCTCATTCTCCAGCCCGGCGACTGCCGTGACCCAGAGCTCGACAGGCAACATCACCTTTGTTCAGGGCAACTACGCCGTGCCGCAGTCGCCGCAGAGCGGGGTAACGGTTGCGTTTACCGGCGCCCAGGCTGCCGGGGATCTCAATGTGGTCGTGGTGGGCTGGAACGACAGCACGGCTACGATCACCGCTGTTACTGACAAGAACGGCAATACCTACACGCGGGCAGCGGGACCGACGATTCTGAACGGCCTCGCGTCGCAATCGATCTACTACGCTGCAAATATCGCGGCCGCGGCTCCCGGGGCGAATACGGTAACAGTAACTTTTTCGACCGCGGCGCAGTACCCTGATGTCCGAATCCTCGAATACAGCGGGGCGAATGCCACAAATCCCGTCGACGTAACGGGGGCGCAAACCGGTAACAGCGCGACCACGAGCAGCGGAGCGCTCACAACGACGAACGTTAACGATCTCCTGTTGGCCACGAATTATGTGGCGACCGGCACCACGGGTCCGGGCGCTGGGTTTCTCAGCCGGATGATCACTCTGCCGGACGGAGACATCGTCGAGGACATGGTAGCTACGGCTCCAGGCAGCTACAGCGCCACCGCGCCAGTGAGCTCGTCGGGCTGGTGGGTCATGCAGACCGTCGCATTCCGCCCGGCGCCAGGGGGAAGCACAACGCCGCCCACAGCCCCGGGTAATCTTACGGGGTCAGCGGTCAGCCAGAGTCAGATCAACCTCAGCTGGACGGCGTCTCTAAGCAACGTCGGCATAGCCTATTACAGCGTGCAGCGCTGCCTGGGCTCTGGCTGCACTAATTACACGCAGGTGGCCACGCCGACGACGATTACATACAGCGATACCGGTCTCACCCCCAGCACGAGTTACACCTATCAGGTGCTGGCCGGCGACACGGCAGGAAACCTGAGCGCTCCCTCCAATACGGCAATCGTTACCACGTTGCCTCCGGACACCCAACCGCCCACGGCTCCGACGAACCTGACTGCGACTGCGGTCAGCGGCAGCCAAATCAATCTGAGCTGGACGGCTTCTACCGACAATGTAGGCGTCACTGGCTATCGCGTTGAATACTGCCAGGGCGCCGGTTGCTCGAACTTCTCACGAATTGCTATTGTGACCGCCACAACCTATAGCAGTACCGGCCTTGTGCCAGGTACGATCTATACTTTTGAAGTGGTGGCTACTGATGCGGCCGGAAACTTAAGCCCGGCATCAAACCCGGCCAGTGCAACGACATTAAGCGCAATTTCAGGTCTGGTCGCGGCATATTCCTTCGATGAAGGAGCGGGAACAACCGCGACCGACTCGTCAGGCAACAACAACACCGGAAATATATCCAACCCCCTATGGGTCGCCGGCAAGTATGGCAACGCGATCAGCTTTAGCTCTGCCAGTACCCTTGTGACAGTTCCCGACTCCCCTTCGCTGGATCTCACTTCGGCAATGACGCTGGAGGGATGGGTGTTGTTGTACGGCGAAGAAAATATCTACAACGCGATCATTTACAAGGGTTATGAGAACTATTATCTTGACGCCACGACGGATCACGGAGTTCCCGGCGGGGGCGGAACATTTGGATCCACAGATGTGCCATTCTTTGGGACAACGCCAGTGTCCGCAAGCACATGGACGCATCTGGCGCTGACCTATGATGGCTCAACGCTGCGATATTACGTAAATGGCATCCAGGTATCCAGTCAACCCCAGGGCGGAAATCTTCTGACCTCCACCAATCCACTACAAATCGGCGGCGACAGCTACCTGGGGCAAAACCTGTACGGAGTTATCGACGAAGTCCGCATATATAATGTCGCGCTCACGCAGGCTCAGATACAAACCGACATGAGCACTCCGATCGGCAGTTCCGGAACCGTGCCAGTCGCGACCCTGACGCCGAGCAATCTCACCTTCGCAAGCCAGGCTGTGGGAACTACCAGCGTCGCTCAGCAACTCACTCTGACGAACAATGGTGGCGCCCCTCTTGCGATCAGCTCCATTACGATTACCGGTCCGGACACCGCCGATTTTGCGCAGACGAATAATTGCGGCAGTTCGGTCGCAGCGAACAGCTCCTGCACTATCAATGTGACCTTCTCGCCTGTGACAACAGGTTCGCGGGGAGCGTTCGTCACGATTACGGGTAACGCCGCCACAACCCCTCAATCTTCGCTGACTGGCACGGGTACCGGCTTTGCAGTTACGCCGCGAGTCGTGGAGCTGACATATAAGCTGACCCAGCAGTTCACAGCCAACGGCTCCGGAGTCACCTGGTCGGTAGACGGAGTCGCCGGCGGTTCGGCCTCCACCGGCACAATTACGTCCGGACTATACACGCCGCCCGCAACTGCCGGCGTCCACACAATAACCGCGGCGACAACGACTCCACCACAGTCTGCAGGCGCCACTGTCTACATCACTAACTACGCCGGCATGTTCACGCATCACAATGACAACCTCCGCACGGGCCAGAATCTGAGCGAGATAGTGCTCACTCCCGCAAACGTCAATGCGGCCCAGTTCGGCAAGCTGTTCACCTATACAGTTGATGGCATCATGTTTGCGTCGCCTCTCTACGTTGCCAATGTGGGCATACCCAACCAGGGATTCCACAACGTTGTCTACCTCGCAACTGAGCACGACAGCGTTTATGCCTTTGATGCCGATTCAGGGAATGGTTCCCCTCTGTGGCAAATGAGCTTCATCAATCCGGCCGGGGGCGTGACGACCGTTCCTTCGGCCGACACTGGCGAGGCAACCGATATTCGCAATGAGATCGGAATCACCGGTACTCCCGTGATTGACCCTGGCAGTTCCACCTTATATGTGGTCGCGAAGACAAAGGAAGTCACGGGCTCCAATACGAGCTATGTTCAGCGGCTCCACGCCCTGGACATTACGACCGGAGCAGAGAAATTTGGCGGACCAATTGTTATCCAGGCCAGCGTGCCCGGCACTGGCGATGGCGGCTCAGGCGGCCAGGTGCCGTTCAACGCCCTGACTGAGAACCAGCGTCCGGCGCTGCTGTTAAACAATGGCGTCGTTTACGTAGGTTTCGCTTCACACGGGGACTATGGACCGTGGCACGGTTGGCTCCTGGGGTACAACGCGAGTACGTTGCAGCAGGTCATGGTTTACAACGTGACCCCCAACTCGTATGGCGGAGGGATCTGGCAGAGCGGTGGCGGGCCAGGCGTCGATGCTGCGGGAAACCTCTATTTTGCTACCGGCAATGGTGGGTTTGACGCGAACACCGGAGGCGCCGATTACGGAGAAACCATCGAGAAGATCAGCACGTCAGGAGCGGTCCGGGATTATTTTGCTCCCTGGGACGAAGCCAGTCTGTCGGCCGCTAACATGGATCTGGCTTCCGCCGGACCGGTGTTGCTGCTCGATCAGACAGGCGGTTCGGCGCCGCATTTATTGATCAGCGCCAGCAAAAACGGCACAATCTATGTGATCAACCGCGACAACATGGGTAAATTCAATTCATCGAACGATAGTCAGATCGTCCAGTCTCTTGTCAACGCGTTGCCGAGCGGCCAGGACGGAGGAAATTTCAGCGCTCCGGTTTACTTCAACGGCTACGTGTATTTTGGCGCTGTCGCGGACACGCTGAAGGCGTTCCAGATGACTAACGGACTCCTTTCCGGTACGCCGACGTCTCAGTCAACAGTGACTTATCCAAATCGCGGCGCGGCGTTTGCATTATCGGCCAATGGAAGCAGCAATGGCATTCTGTGGGCGGTCCAGGACAACAGTTCCTTTGCCGTCAGCTCCGGCGGAGCTCTTTTCGCTTATGACGCACTGAATCTGGGGATAGAGCTGTACAACAGCTCGACGTCCGGATCCCGGGACACCCTGGGCACGGCTTCGAAGTTCAACATCCCACTAGTGGCGAATGGAAAGGTATTCGTGGCGGCCCAGAACCAGCTTGTGGTGTATTCGCTCCTCCCATGAAGCCGGAGACTCGGCGGGGCTCACGAGCAACGGCATGCTGGTATTCGCCATGGATGGTCTCCGCGCACGCGCCGAGTGAGTGTCGGCCGCAGTTGTGATGTTGTTGAATACCAAAACTCCTTATGCCGGAACGTCGCGCGAGACGTTCCCCCTGCGATCGGCTCGATTGGCGCTTGATTGGGCTTCCCGACTCGAGGTTGGCCGTGGCGCCCTCCCCTCGTGGATATTTCTGATCGGCCTCGTGATCATCTCAGCAGCGACCGCCCTAACGGGAGCGGCGCCTACTCGCGTCGGTGGGAACGATGATTTCTTTCTGCTCGATAATGCCTGGCGCACAGTCTGCGGCCAGCGGCCGCACCTCGACTATGTCAGCGGCTATGGCGCGCTCCCTTTCCTGATCCTTGGACTGGGACTGAAACTCGCGCGGTTCTCCGCTAACGGTTTAGGGTATGGAGCGGCGATAGCAGGGTTCGTGATCGGGCTCTGGTGCTACCTGCTGAGTAAACATCGACTGAATGAGATTTTCAGGATCGGCTGCAGCCTCTATCTCGCATTGCTCGTACTGGCCCCCTGCCCGCCGGGTTACTGGCCGTTCCTGACCGGCCACGCTATGTGGTACAACAGGCTCGGCTACGGCATCGCTGGCCTTGTCGCGCTGGAATGTCTGGCTCTACGCCGGGACGGCAGAGTTTTGGCAGGAGGGTTTTCAACGGGTGCGGCAATCGGCCTGGCGATGTCACTGAAGCCCTCTTATTTCTTCGTGTGCCTCGGTTTTGTCGGCCTCTCGATGCTGTACCAACGGTCTCTTCGAAGAAGCGCGGGCGTTGTTGCCGGCTTCGTGCTGTTCACTCTTCCGGTCATGGCGTATTTGCGGTTTGACGTCAGCCGCATGATGTCTGATTACCGCATGGTTGCGGCGGCCCGTTCCGCCGAACTGACCATTCGCAGCCCGTTGTGGGCCGCCGAAAAACATTACATTTATTTGCTGATGGCGATTGTTCTGGGCGCCGCGGCCTCACTCATTGGCGACCAATCGGCGGCGTGGTTCGGGGGAATACGGCTGATGTTAGCCGGCGTAGTCATGTTCTTCGCCGACATCATGCTCCTCATCACCAACGCGCAAACCGAGGCGCTGCCTCTTCTTGGGGTGTTCGGACTTATCGTCGCAAATGAATCCCTTAACCACTATAAGAAAGTCGGGCGGGCGGGCGGGACGGCAGCGGCCCTTTACGTAACCCCGATTGTGCTGTTCGCGGCTCTACTGTTTGTTCCGCAGTTTACGGCGGACGCGACCAGCGTGGGTTATGGTTTGTTGGAGAAGCTTCATCCTGGCACAATTGCCGTGCGGTTTGAAGAGGAGAGGCTAAAGGGCCTTCTACTTTACGACGGCGGTGAGGCTAATGTGCTGGCTAACGGCACTGCATTTACAACAGCGGTAAACGATGGCGTAGCGCTGCTGCGGAGGTTTTCGACGCCTGACGACAAGGTTCTGGCCATCGATGGGCAGAACCCGTTTCCCTATGCACTCGGCTGGCAGCCGCCCCGAGGCGGCGTGGCGGGCGCGAATTTCAACCTGACGATCAACGCCGCCCATCATCCTTCCGATGAAGCTTTCTTTGGTGATGCGAGTGTCGTGATGGTGCCAAAGAGGCCGGCAATGCCCGGTTTTGTGCTTCCCGTGATCCGCCTGTATGAGCCGGGATTGCTACGGCTCTACAAACTGACGGCTGAATCGGATTGGTGGAGGCTCTATCGGCGATCGTGACGCATGATAATGCGCGGTCACCGCGACGCGCTCCTGATAGCCTCTCCAGGAATTCTTCCCACGAGACCGAGCACGTCCGGCTCTACCGAATTGAAGCGGATCGCGTTCTCCGCAGGAGCCCCCAGTTCCGGCAGGAGGACCTTCCGGGCAACAAACTCGGAGCCCTGCTGAGTCAGGTGGCCATAATCATACGCTAAGATTCCGTCAACCTCGTCGCGCATTGCCACCAGGCAATCGGCAGGGGTGCACTCGAACGAGAGCGGTGAGGCATACTCGGCCCGGCCCTGGTTGCAACCTTCTTCAGATCCTCATCGAGAGACCGTTGTGATTCGAGATCGGCGGGCCTCAGACGCGATGGAATCTGACTGCCAACCATATGACGGGCGATAAGCTTCGGCTGGGGCGTCCTGAATATCGGTACTGGCCCGACCATGACAATTCGCGCTACGCCCGTTTGTTTTATGGTCCTGATCGAATTGCCAACTTCCCGAAGCAAGTCGGACCTGGAGAAATTCATAAAGGGAACTCGCCACCAGAAAGCATCCAGTATGACCGTACCCGGGCGCAGGCGCCGAACCTGGCCCAAAACGTAGCGGTTGATTTCAGCTCAGCCGGAGCGCTGTGTCGATTCATATCCCAAAACAGGCGGGCAACTGCTGGCCGTCAGTTGCCATAACCGTGTGCCTGCCTGTGGCAGGACTGCTTTCAGGCCGTAGTACAAATGCGCTGCATGAGAATCTCCCCAAAGGAGGATCGTATCCGGCGAAGATCCGCCTGCGGGCTTCCCAAGGCATTCGGGAGCAAAATCGCCCGCGCCCTGCTCCCCGGAGTCAGAAAGCAGGTTCCGGCCCGAACCGTTTTCGCCGCCTGATGATCGGGATAATTGCTGGCGACCTCCGCTACTTCCTGCTTCGCATAATCGAAGCGGTTGCCGAACCCCTTCATCGCCATGATGGTAATGCCAGCGACCAGGATTGCCCCCATCGCGATGCTGAGATGTGGAACATAGCTGAGCCCCGTGACCTTCGGATCGGCATTTCGACCCATCGGTACGTGAGGTATGCGGCGACAAACGACGCGGTCATCAAAGCAAGCTTCAGCAGCCGCAACTGCTCTGTCGACCACTCCAAACCCAGGAGATTATGAAAGGACAGTAATGGCCAGTGCCAAAGGTACAATGGGTAGCTTATCGCCCCCACCAGAACCATGGAGGGATGGGACAGAATCGTGCGATTGATCCAGGCATGTGGGCCGGCGGCAATCAGCAGCGTGGCGCCTGCCGTTGGCAACACTGCCCACCAGCCCGGAAATGCTCGTCCTTCGTTCAGTAAGACGAATGCCGAAGTGATGAATGCCGCGCCAGCCATCGAGAGTACGTTCGAAATCCTCTCTCCCGGTTGCCTGCGCCCGGAGTGAACGACGATGCCGCCCCCAAACAAACTCACATACGCGAGCAGGCTGCCGCATAACAGCTCCCAGGAACGGGTGAACGGAAAATAGAAGGCCGTTGTGGGAGCCCGGCGGACCTCCCATACATTGACAACGAATGAGAGCACAGCGATCCCGGCCATGACGGAGAACAACGGGCGGCGCGCCCGCCTCCACAGGAGCGCCAGCAGCAGAGGCCAGCCGATATAGTATTGCTCCTCGATCCCCAGAGACCACAAGTGCAGTAAGGGCTTCATCTCCGGTGCATCGAAATAACCGGACTCCCGCCAGAACGCGAAATTCGACACGAACCCGGCCCCTGCCGCCGCGTGCTTGCCCCGTTGCTGGTAGTCAATCGGAAGCGCTGAAAACCATCCGGCGATAAGCACGACCGCCAGCACCACCGCAAGCGCCGTGAAAATAGGCCGAATGCGCCGCCCGTAGAATTCCGCGTAGCTGAACTTCTCGTTCAGCAAAGACTTGAAAATGATGCCGGAGATCAGAAAGCCATAGATGACAAAGAAGATATCTACGCCTGCAAAGCCGCCCGGCATAAGGGATGGAAAGGCGTGGTACAGCACTACCGGCAGAATGGCGGTGGCGCGCAGGCCATCAATATCCGGCCGATAAGCAATCGCAGAGACATCGCTCGGCGTGAGGCACTCTCTGACCTTCACTTCCATCACGTTGTTGAGGTCTCAAAATCTGCGTAACTCAGCACACAGTGCGGATCCGTGATCGTGAGCTTTTTCACCGAAGCGAGCTATGGACGGCTGCCCACCTTCACGGCGCAAACAAAAATGCCCGAGGTTGCGGCTCTCAGCCCTTTGCGCTGAACGTTGGGGCCGAGTCGATGGAGAGGCATGTCCACGGGAAGCAGATGGTTTGCATTCGCGTCCGAGATTATATTGCCTGGCTGCCGAAGCATTTGAGCGCCATCGGTGACGCGATCCACAGACGTCAGAGATTCTCCGGAGAAAGCTGGTTCGTGGGAAATAGTCCGACAGGTTCGGATCAAAACGCTCGCAACCCGCAGGTCGAATCCGGCTGCGCCGCTGGGGCCAGCCGGCGCGCGGGCGATTTGGGAGGCAGGCGAAGCCAGAACGGATACTGATCCGAGTAACACAGAAACCTCCGGGCGGGTTGTGATCCGACAAACCGGCCCGGAGGAGCCCCCGTGGTTTAAATCAGTGCGCTCGGAAGGCCACCATCTGCATGATCCACCAGCCGGAGGAGCCCAAAGGCGCGGTGGCGCTGTAGCTCCCCGTGGCGCTGACCATCATGTCCTCGACAATGTCTCCATCAGGATGCGTGATCATCCGGCGGGTAAAACCGCTGCCTGCGGCGGTCGTTCCGGTCGCAACATAATTCGCGCCCAGCAGCAGATCAGTCGCGTTCGTCGTGGCGATCGACCCGCTGACGGTGCTGGCGCTATTGCCCGTCTGACCCACGGCGACATCAAGCGGGTTGTTCGGATCCGCACCTTTGTACTCAAGAATGCGGACATCGGGATAAACTGCGGCAGCTGAGAAAGTCACCTCTACTGCGTTCGCTCCCGCAGCCGCCCCGGCGATATTCCTGGCGTAGTAGATCGACTGCGTTGCCGTGCCACTGATAACCGTCGGTCCTGCCGCCCTCGCGTAGATGTTGCCGTTGTTGTCAGTCACAGCGGTGATCGTGGCCGTGCTGTCGTTCCAGCCCACCACGACCACGTTGAGATCCCCCGCAGCCTGGACGCCGGTAAACGAAACGGTGACGGCGCTCTGTGGCGACTGCGGCACGGCGCTGTTGCTCTGCACATAGCTGATCGTCGCCGGCGAGCCAGCCGCCCGGAAGGCCACCATCTGCATGATCCACCAGCCGGAGGAGCCCAAAGGCGCGGTGGCGCTGTAGCTCCCCGTGGCGCTGACCATCATGTCCTCGACAATGTCTCCATCAGGCTGCGTGATCATCCGGCGGGTAAAACCGCTGCCTGCGGCGGTCGCTCCGGTCGCAACATAATTCGCACCCAGCAGCAGATCAGTCGCGTTCGTCGTGGCGATCGACCCGCTGACGGTGCTGGCGCTGTTGCCCGCCTGACCCACTGCGACATCAAGCGGGTTGTTCGGATCCGCACCTGTGTACTCAAGAATGCGGACATCGGGATACCGCGCTGCAGTCGAGAAAGATATCGTCACGACATTCGTCCCGGCAGCAGCGGCGACGATGTTTTTGGCGTAGTAGATCGATTGTGATGCGCTGCCACTGATAACCATCGGTCCTGCCGCTCTCGTGTAGGGGTTGCCGCTGCGGTCCGTGATGGCGCTGATCGTGGCCGTGCTGTCGTTCCAGCCCACCACGACCACATTGAGATCCCCCGCAGTCTGAGCGCCGGTATACGTTACGGTCACTGCGCTCTGCGGCGACTGCGGCACGGCGCTGTTGCTCTGCACATAGCTGATCGTCCCCGGCGAGCCCTGTGCACCCGCATTGGTTGATGCGATGACGGCCGCAGACTGCGCAGACAAATGGCCGGCCGCATCATAGGCTGCCACCGTATAAGTGTATCTGGTAGAAGCCGTGAGTCCTGTATCTGAAAATGAGGTCGAAGATGTCGCGCCAGCCTGTGCGCCGTTCCGATAAACCCGGTAGCCGGTCACTCCCACGTTGTCGGTCGACGCCGTCCAGGACAGGTTGATCTGCGTCGAAGAAACCACCGCGGCGGTCAGGCCGGTCGGCACGCTCGGCGGCGTCGTATCGGCTGTGACTGTGACCGTAGCTGTGGCGGTCGCGCTGCCTCCGATGTTGCTGGCAGTCAGAGTATATGTCGTGGTCGTCGTGGGAGAAACGGTCGTCGCAGAGCCAGTCACCGTCCCCACGCCGCTAATCGACACCGTCGGCGTCGGATAACCGGAAACTGTCCATGATAGAGTCGTGGACATTCCGGCAGTGATGGCGCTGGAGGCCGCTTTGAATGCCGATACCACCGGAGCCTGCGTAGCAGCACTGGTAGTGGCGGTAACGGCCGCGGATTGCCCGGACGCGTTTCCAGCTGCATCGTAAGCTGCCACCGTAAAGCTATATTTGGTGGAAGCCGCCAGGCCGGTACTGGAGTAAGCGGTCGTAGACGTCGACGCCACCTGCGTGCCGTTTCGATAGACGCGGTAGCCGGCCACGCCCAGATTATCGGTCGACGCCGTCCAGGACAGATTGATCTGAGACGAAGAAATGACTATGGCGGTCAGACCTGTCGGCACGCTGGGCGGTGTTGTATCGGCTATGACCGTAACTGTAGCCGTCGCCGTCGCGCTGCCGGCGCTGTTGCTGGCAGTCAATGTGTAGGTCGTCGTAGCCTTCGGAGACACTGAGGCCGAGGAGCCTGTGACCGTTCCCACGCCGTTGTTAATCGACACGGTTGGCGCCGGACTTCCGGAAACCGTCCACGTCAGCGTGGCGGACTGCCCGGTCATAATGCTGCCCGGAGCCGCGGTGAAGGAAGAGACTGTCGGGATGATCCCTTGCGTCCCCGGCAGGACGGTGACCGGAACAGCCAGGTTCTCACCGTTCAGCGTTGCGCTGATATTAGCGGTCTCGGTCGTCGCATGGGAATACGCAGTGACAGAGAATGGAGCCGAAGTCGCTCCGGAGGGCACCGTGATCGACGCCGGAGCTGCCGCGATCGTCGAGTCCGAACTGGAAAGCGAAACGACGGTTCCACTCGCCGGCGCCGCACTGGTAAGAGTGACCGTGCCGTTCGTCGAAATTCCGCCGGAAACGGTCGTTGGAGAGATCGCCAGCGCCGAAAGGAGAGGCGCCGTTGCGCCGCTGGTTCCGTTGACGAACAGCACAGGCGACGGCTGAGTCACTGACAAGTAGCTGGACGACAGAACGACGGGCATATTGTTTGAAATCGAGTTGATTGTCAGTCCCACTGGAGCAGAAGTAGCCCCGGCCGGAATCGTGACCGTGGCGGGCGCGCTCGCTGCACTCGGGCTGGAACTGGCGATCGTAACCGTGGCCCCTCCGGAAGGCGCAGGAGCGGTCAAAACAGCTATCGCGTTGACCGTGGCGCGAGCGCTGACCTGCAGTTGATCCAGGTAAATCCCTGAAATTGCTGTGGGTGAGCCACTCACTGCCGCTGAGTTGGGATCGACCTCGAGACTGGAAGTATTGACCGCTTCCATGTCACTTCCGACGATCTGCGAGATCGTATGCATATCGGAATCGTTCCAGTTCGGATCAGGCGATCCGGTCAGGTACCACGAGGAACCGTTATCCGCGAGAATGGCCCCATATGTTTTCAGAGCTTTCAGGATCACCTGGACCTGAGCGGAATACGGAGTCACATCGAAGCTTGCTTTCAGGCGAAAACGCTCGCCAAGCGGTGGATATTGGGATCCGGAAAGACTGGAGGCAAAATGGCGCGCCGGCCAGTTGAATTGGTTCAGGGTCTGGGGCGCCGTCAGTCGAAGAGCATGATTGATCTGGCCTGCGGCCACTTCCTCATAGCGTACGAGGCCGGGAAGAATAGGAAGGCCGGCAGCATCCGCTGATGTCCATCCACTGGGGCGCATGATGTTCGAATTCAAATCGAACACGGCGCCGCTACCCGCTGTCCATGAGCCGTTGCTCTGGAGTGCGGCTGCCCAGAGTTCATACAGCTTGCAGTTTCCTTCATCGACGACAATAACGTGCTGGTCCGAACCGCTCTCGACCAGGGCATTTGGCGGGATCGGGTACGGGCCCGCATCATTCTGGCTCGAGTTGAAGCTGACCGATACCCGCGGCTGGCTCGCGGGTACAATGTTATAAGGGATTCCTCCGCCCGTGGATGAGAAATCCGGGTGAAGGGACGTCGAACTGCCTATCGTGTTCACGTATGCGCTGGAATTGGCATCGACGGGCAGGTTGTTGATGGGCGTGTTCCAGACGTTGTTTGACGGAAACACCGCACATGTTCCGATCATGGCCCCCGGCGGGTCCACCGACGTAGTGACTGCGACCGAAGCAGATTGTGAAGAGACGTTGCCAGCCGCATCATAGGCTGCCACTGCGTACGCGTATGTAGTAGCAGCAGACAAATTGCTGTCTGCCCAGGCGGTTGTGGCCGTAGTTGCAACCTGCGCGGCGTTCCGATAAATCCGGTATCCGGCGACCCCGGTGGGATCCGTCGAAGCCGTCCAGGACAAAGCGACCTGCGACGGCGACAGGGCCGAAGCACTCAGGTTCGTCGGAACCGTCGGCGGCGTCGCGGCGGTGCTCACCGCAACCGTAACCGTCGCCGTCGCGCTGCCGGCGCTGTTTGTGGCTGTCAGGGTATAAGTCGTGGTTGTTGTCGGAGAAATCGACAGCACGGAACCGAGGAGTGAAGTGATGGTGCCGAGGAGGCCGCCACTGATCGAGACCACAGGCGCCGGATTCCCGGCGACTGCCCAGGACAAAGTGGCCGACTGTCCGCTGTTGATTGTGCTCGGCGTTGTTGTGAACGCCGAGATCGTGGGCTGCTGAGTCGTGCCGCCTCCCTGTCCACCGCCGGACCCACCCGCTGAGACGAGATATACGCCGCTGCCGCCCTCAAAATAGAGTGTGTTGTCGTTCGCGGCAACGGTAAACGGCGACCCGGCAATTGCCGAACCGTTTAGCGTTACCGTGTAGGACCCAGGCGTCAGACCGGCAATCAGATACTGCGCCGTGCCGCTGTGCGTCGTTGTGAGCGAAGCTGCCGTCAGGGTAGTTCCCTGGCGAGCGAACACGACTACCTTGGGACTTGTCGCGTCAGCTACCTGAATCGCGATCGCACTGCCGCCGGTCGCTGTCACAGACGGCTCCGATATGCCTGGCATGGTCGTGGAAGTCGCCGTACTCGGCTGATACACGCTCGCCCATTCGCCGGCAGTCCCGCTGCTCGACGGGCCAACGAAGTATTGCCACACGTACCCCCGGCCGCCCCCATAACTTCCGTCCGCGGCGCTGGAATTAGCGGTGTTGATCGAAAGCGTCGAGATCGGTATGACAGCCGTGTTGAGACGAGCATTCGGCTGTGTGTTGCTGAATGTCCCGGCGCTCAGGTTCGCTGAAATACAGGAAGAACCGGACGCCGAGCCGCACGAATTCAGAGCCAGGTCGTAATAGCTCCTGATCGATGCCGCGGAACTGAGCGCCACATCCACGTACTCAAGCACGTAGTCCTGAGTACCCGCTTTCTTCAGATGCGCAAGATGACGCTGGACGCGGCTGGCATGGGCCGAAGAGGTGTAGGCGCCAGTTGCATCGACCAGCGCGTAAGCGAATGTGTTCGCGGCCTTCTCGTTTGTACCGTCCGTCCATCGCGGAACAGCGACAATCGCCTGCGCGCCGTTGTTCATGCGGGTATCGGATCCGCCGATTTCTATATAGCCGTTGCCTCCATAAGCTCCGGTTCCTGAACCATAGCCAGGTCCGCAGCATGGACTGGACGAGTTATTGTCGCCGCTCATCAGCGGAACATTCCGTTTGATAAGGAATTCATTCCCCAGATCGTATCCAGAGTGATCGGTTCCGTAGCTGTTGGACAGAGCGTCGATGTACAACCCGGTATCGGCCGCCGTGAAGCCGGTCTTGCTTACTGCGTAGTTGTACTGGCCCGTGGCGCAATTCGATGGTCCGAATACGGATGAACAGGTGGACGCATCGGACTGATTGAAAGCGTAGGCCGTCTGGGCGCCGGCCGGATCTGCGGCCGTCTGCGCAGGGTCGGCGAAGATATAGTAGAGTGGAATCCACGCTCCACCGCCGGTCTGGACATGCCCCGAGGTCCAGTAGCCGCTGTAGTTTCTCAGCCAGTAATTGGCGTAGGCCGCCTCGCTGGTGGAGGAGAACAGATACAGATACAGCGGCAATGCCTGCATGTGCAGGACATCCCACCACTGCGGTCCGCTGAGTTCGCCATATCCTGTGACCGAGCCCGTCCCACCGGTATTCGGCTGATCCTGCATTGGCCACCACATGGCGGTGTGCCTGAGCCAGTTGCCGCCAGTAAGATCGGGGCCATTGACGAAAGAATTCCTGATCGCGACCGTGATTGCAGCGTCCATCCAGAGAACGCGATCCGGCGAGTAGTTATAGCCCGCTTCGGTGTATCCGGTCCATGTGCTCAGCAGATATGGATAGGTCAGGTCGTACCACCACTCATAGGCTTGTTCGAGAAGGATGCAGCCGCGAGCATCGTCCTGACAGGTTGCAATGCCGGCATGGATCCAGTTCGTGATCAGAGTGATGGCGAGGTTGTAGTTTCCGGAAAACGGGTATATGCCGCCCTCCGTCGGATAGTTCGCGGCGCATTGTGAACCGCCGCACAGCATGGAGGCATTCAGATGTTTCTCGTACCACACCATCCCGTAGTAACTCGAATGCGAAGTGTTGTTCCAGCCGCTGGCGATCCAGTATGGCTGATTCGAGTACGAGCCAACCGGGTAACATGTCGTCAATTGCGTGTCGGACTGTACTGATGCGACCATGCCGTATACCGGGTACCCACCCTGCGAACTCGGGAGAACAATGACATTGCCGGGGCTGGCATCGGTGCAGCCTGTGGCCTTTACGGCGCTCGTGAACGACGTGCCGCTTCCGGTTAGAGTCGTCGTCCCGTTGCTGGTGACTGTGCCCGCTCCATTGCTGAACGGAGTCGCACTGTGCGTGGTCGTGTCGATGCCGCCCTGAGTGTACGGCTTATCATTAAGTATGTAATCGTCGAAGTTCGCGACTTCCGCGGCCGTCAACTGCGGCCGGATGATGCTATAGGCGGCCATCAGCGCTGGTCCGTTCAGGCCCGTATAGTTGAGCCCGTTGGTGCCATTGCCGCACTGGTTCTGCTTCTCGTCACAGGCTAGCGAGCCGCCCCATTGTGAGATATTGTCAATGCCCCACCGGGCTGCCGTCAGATCCCCGCTGTTCCCCGTGGCCAGCCAGTGAATCGCTGAATCCTGCGTTCCGGTCATATTCCAGCCGGAGCCGCGCGACACATCCGCTCCCCAGTTCGAACCGTAAGCCGACTCGTAGGCGCCGACAACATTCCCGAGGGACACGAACGGTGGGTTGGCCGCATTGGCGCGCCCGTTCGAGCCCGTGTTGCTCTGTGCGGCGGTGAGCGTTCCGCCCGCGCCGTCCAGCCACACTACAGGATGACTTTTGAGGGAGTAGGCAGTTGCCAGTCCCAGCCGTGGTTTGCTCCCGGAGCCACTTGAAAAGGCCCCGTTCCCAGCGACGTTGTTACCGGCACAGTCCAACAGATTGAACGTATTGCCCGATAGATTGCTGACCATCCGGCATTGCTGATTCGCAAGAGCATTGACGTTCGCAGCGGTGTTTCCCTCGACATCGACAATGACGATGGATGCATTATTCGTCAAGCCGCACGATGACGCGTTGTCCACCGTGATTTGAATCGCGGTTGTATTCGTTGCAGCTACGATATTGCAGTAACCTGTATTCGGCGTTCGCAGGTAAGCTGTGCTGCCAGCAGAGAGTGGAACACATATGCCGGCTAACACTATTGATAGTCTGGCTGCGGAGCGGCATGCCCTCAGGGGCGCAGCGGCCTGCCTGACTGTCTGGCCTTCATGAGGCGCACTTACACGGTTGATTATGCGAGCGGGCACATATGCGCCTTCCAGCAGAGCTTTTAGAAAACGCACTAAGATGAGCGTTGCTGCTGATGACTGGAAACGGTTAAGAGCAGAGTATGTTATTGTCATCTTCTTCGAGGTGTCGTTATTTGCGTTATTAAGACGATAAGCCACACGAGTGGCGCCAGCCGGCGCGCTCTGGGAATTTCAGAGCTGTCGTCGACACACGTTACGGTTGCTGAAACAGATCCTGGAAATCAGAATGTGGATCTGCACCACTGCTGTTCTCGATGAATTAATCGACCACCTTTTAATTCGGCAGTACTAGTACTTTGCCTTAGGAGGTCCATCACGTTTCTTCTAATTTGTCTGCCGATCCTGGTACTTTTGAACCCAGGGTAGACCTGAACTGAGACAGTCAATGGCTTTCTACGCATTCCGGGCTAACGAAGCTTGTAGGCTTATGTATAACAGTCGGCTCAGGACCGGAATCGTCCAGCAGTTTGTTGGGGGATGTGCTAGTCGGATTGTGCGAAGGAGTACAATCAGAAGGATGGTAGCTTGACGAGGCTGGTTACGCGCGCATTCCGCGATCCATCATCGGTTCGCGACATTCTGGACGAGTCGTGGCCCCGGTAGGGATAATCGGAGGTTGCGCGACCGGGAGACTCACGAGTACTCTGGGTACTTGTAGTCTCCGGGTTTTCTGCTCTGCCGAAGGCGACCGACTCGCAACCGAACTGTGATTAAGTGGCAAATGAGACGAATCGGCGCTTCCGGACACTGATGTTTATAAGTGTTGGGACGTTGCGCGACTCGCAGGCTTCGCTTCCTGACCAGCCTTTCAGACCAGACGGCGCTGCCTGAAGCAATTATCGGCGCCGCATCAGTGTTTGCGACCCGGACATGTCTGAATCGGCGGTTCAATCCGACGATGATCGGCGTGGCTGAATTGATACCGCCGGAATGGCGAGTGACAGCGGCTCAGATCTCACGAGCTGCGGCACGTAAGCGCGTCACATCGAGTAGCCGCTTCGCCGCGCGTCATCACAAAACATCTGCACCGTCTCGCGCGAATACTCGTGCAGATCCTTGCCAATGAGATTGAGCTTCTTCAATATGTCGCCGGTAGCCGTTATGACGTGGCATCCCACAGCATCCGCCTGAAACACGTTCAGCAGCTCTCGCGGGCTGGCCCAGATCAACTCGATGTTATCGTAGGGCCGGAGCATCTCCACCGCCGCGGCCATCATCGGGACCGGGTCGCGGCCAGTGTCGGCAACCCGGCCGGCGAATATGGAGATATAGCAGGGGGGGCCGCCGGCCATAACCGCGCTGACATCGCGCAACTGATCAAGCGCCAACAGTGCCGTCGCATTCACGCTGATGCCGGAGTGCACGAGGCGACAGATCAGATTGACCGCGGATTCTCCCTGTGTGTTAGTGATTGGGATTTTGACGTGAACATTCTCGCCCCACGTGGCGATCTTTCGCGCCTGCCGCTCCATCTCCGCGAAATCGTCGGCAAACACTTCCAGCGACAACGGGCGGTCGGGGATGCAGTCCAGAATGTCACGGGCGAACGCTTCGTAATCCGTAATGCCGGCTTTTCGCATCAGCGTTGGATTGGTCGTGAATCCACTGATGGCGGGGTTCCTGTAAAGTTCCAGCATGGCGCTTTTTTCAGCGCCATCGGCAAAAAGCTTGATCCTGAGATCAGAAAATGACTTGTCCAAACACGCCTTCCTTGTCTCAACCGGAATTGAATTTCGAAAGTTTTTGCAATCCGCGGGCCAGGAACATCGGCGCACGGACATAAGTTCAGCGCACGGCAGGGCGTCTGGCGCCTGGCTCAGGCAGTGGCCGCAGTTGCCATGGCGTGCTTCGCCGCATCGCCCGCCACGGATTCCCACTTCGTTTCAGCCTGCTTCAGAGCCGGATGCGAAACGAGCAGATGCCACACGAGACCCTGAAACGCTTCGGAATGCGGCGTGGTGTGAACCGGATTCACCGTGGGGATGATTGTACAAACGTCCGCAACTTTCGCTGTGAACCCGCCATCCCGGCCTACGATGCCGAGAACCGTGGCGCCCACGGATTTCGCATATTGCACAGCAGCCACAAGGTTCGGACTGACATTTTTTTCCATGTTGCCGCCGCCGACCGAAAATATCATCACGGCATCGCCGACGCGCAATCTGCTGCCCCGCAGCCAGCTTTCAAATACCGTGGCCCACCCTTCGTCGTTGGTTCGCGCCGTAAGTTCAGAAACATTGTCCGAAGGAGAGTATGCCTCCAGACCCACGATCTTGCGGAAATCGTTCACCGCGTGCGATGCATTCGCCGCACTTCCGCCGACTCCCAGAATGAACAGCCGGCCTCCGATCTCCCGTGTTTCCGCCAACACCGCGGCCATGCGATCAATGGTCTCGAGTGAAAGGCGATCGATGATCTGTTTCGTCTCGGCAAGATACTGTTTAACAAAGCTCATACAAATGGCATCCTCCTGGTCGCCCGCGCTCCTCTTCACGACTGCGCAACTACGCGGGTCCCCTCGAAATCGAATCGGAAGCGCGTCTCCTGCAACCCCGCCTGCGTCATGGCATGCCGCAAGCGCGTTTTATCTTCGGTGTAGAACATCAGAAAGCCCCCGCCCCCGGCGCCGATCAGTTTTCCCCCCAGCGCGCCGTTCGCCCGCGCGAGCTCATAATATTGATCGATTTGGGAATTCGTCATTCCCCGCGACCGCGCCTTCTTGTTCTCCCACTGGACACACATCAACTCGGCAAACCGGTGCAGATCTCCCCGCTCCAGCGCGTCTCTGCTCTGATATCCGAGTTCCTTCAGGAAGTGCAAGTTGTTGACCATGTCCGGATCGTGCTTTCGACTGCGCGCGTCCTGATCCTTCAGAATGTCTGAAGCTTTGCGGCTGAACCCGGTAAAGAACAGGATCAGATTATCTTCCAGGTCATGTAATGCGTCCTCCGGGATCTGCAGAGGTTGCACATCCATTGCGCCATCCTGGTGAAACGTCATGCACGTGATCCCGCCCACCGCCGCAATGTATTGATCCTGTTTGCCAATGGGCTCGCAAAGAAGATCCAATTCGATGTGACAGGCCTCTTCCGCCAGTTCGCGCGGCGCTATGGCGTCTTTTCGGAGCATGTGCAGCGCTCTGAGCAGCGCCGTTGTAAAGGCGCCCGACGAACCCAGTCCGGTCCCGGCGGGGATATCCGCCATGCTGGCTATTTCAACGCCGTCCTCCACCCCGACCAGTTTCATTGCTTCCCGAATAATGGGATGCTGGATCTCGGCTCGCGATCGGATGACCTCCATCGTGGAGTACTTCAGGATGATTTCCCTGGTGAAAGGCTCGTGCACGGTCACGTACACGTACTTGTCGAGCGCAGCCGCGATCAGAAAACCTCCGTGGCAGCGGTAATACGAAGGCAGGTCCGTACCGCCTCCGCCAAACGTAATCCGCAACGGACTGCGCGTAATAATCACTGGTCGATTCTCCGCCTCAGTGCTTCGCACGCGGACTGCCGTCCTCTCCCGCCGGGTCGGCAGGCGGTTTGCAGAACAAAACCCGAGCATCGGCTGGACGCCCGCGCGTTCTGCGGCGCCGCGACATATTGTGCCGGCCACGCTACGGAGAATGAATTGAAAATACTGATTACTGGAGCCGCTGGATTCGTTGGCAGCAACCTGGCGGACCGCATGATTGAACTCGGACACGACGTCGTTGGATACGACAACTTCTCTACCGGCCGGCGACAATTCATTGCGCAGGCCGTCGGGTCTCCCCGATACACTCTGGTCGATGCGGATCTTCTCGATCGAAACACTCTCATCAGCGCAATGACCGGGGCCGATCTCGTGTTTCATCTTGCGGCCAACGCCGACGTGCGCCACGGAACAAATCGCCGGCGCAAGGACCTCGAGCAGAATACGATCGTCACCTGGAACGTTCTCGAATCGATGCACGAGTGCGGGGTGCGCAGAATCGCGTTTTCCTCAACCGGCTCCGTCTACGGCGAGCCATCGGTGTTTCCGACTCCGGAGACCTGCCCGTTTCCGATTCAGACGTCGCTCTACGGCGCATCCAAGATTGCCGCGGAAGGACTGATCCAGGCCTATTGCGAAGCCTTCGATATGTGCGGCTACATCTTTCGCTTCGTTTCAATCCTTGGCGAACGATACTCCCACGGCCACGTCTACGACTTCTATAAGCAACTGATCGAGCACCCCGATACGCTGCACATACTCGGCAACGGGAAACAGCGAAAATCGTACCTCTACGTACAGGACTGCGTGGACGCCATGCTGCTGGCCATCGAAAAGGCCGACAAAAAGATTAATATCTTCAATCTCGGAACTGACGAGTATTGCCAGGTAGACGAATCGGCCGGATGGATTTGTGAATCTCTCGGATTAAATCCGACATTTATCCACGCCGGCGGCGAAAGGGGCTGGGTCGGCGATAGCCCTTTCATCCTGCTCGACTGCAGCGCGATCCGCGCGCTCGGCTGGGCTCCCCGCCTGCGCATTCGCGACGCGGTAGTCCGGACAATTGAATTCCTGAAGAAGAATCAATGGGTCATGGAGCCCCGGGCGGCCGAGTTGCAGGCCGTGGCCGGGGCGCGCTGGTAAGCAGAATCACTTTCGGCCAGCCATAACCAGCTCGGGGCTGGCCGCAGGTTCCGAGCTGCTTTCCCCGGATCGTGCGGCCCCAAACATCAGCCGCAGGCCTTCGCGCGTCCCAATTCTCGGAACCCAGCCCAGTTTTTCCCGTGCAACCGTACAATCGCAGGGGCTGAGGGGCCGCGCCGATCGCAGGCGATACCGCGAGAGCGGCGCCGGGCGATGGAGGAAGCGTCCCAGTATCTCGGCCAGTATCGCGGCTCCATTGAGGACCGGCCTGGCGACGTGCATCACGCGGATCTCATCGCCCAGAGCCTTGCTACAAACATCCAGATACTCGTTCTGGGTGACCTTTTCGGCATCCGCCAGGTGGAAGATACTCCCCGCAACGTCCTCGCGTTCGGCGGCCAGAAGCAGCGCGTCGACAACATCTTCCACATAGACGAATGGTACCTGCAGCTTCCCTGATCCGACCACGATCCAGCGCCCCGCAATCGCGATTGTGCCGGAGGGCGCCACCCTTTCCGCGCCTTTTCCAAAAATCTGGCCCGGACGCAGAATCACTGCGGGAAGACCCTGGGTGCGCACCGCCTCGAGGATAATCCGCTCGGCTTCGAGTTTGGACTGGGTATAGAATCCGCGCTGATCGGCCCGCGGCTCCAGCGGTGAAGATTCCGTGACCGGCGCGCCGGACACATGTCCCGCATGATCGAGAACGGTCATGGAACTGACGTAGACCAGCCGCTTCACGCCATACCGCAGGCAGGAGGCAACCACGTTCTTCGTACCCCAGACCGTGCCCCGCTCGAACTCGGCGCTGCCGCCTCGCATCGCTGCTCCGACGTGATAGACGATATCGACGCCCGCTACGGCCCGGTCCACTGCTTCCGGATCGCCCAGATCGCCGCACACCTGATCCACTAAAGGATCGCTCTCGAGATCCCTTCGCAGCCGTCGCACAAGGACTCTTACCCTCTCGCCCTTCGTCCGCAAACGCTTCAGCAGCGCGCTCCCCACGAACCCGGTCGCGCCGGTCACCAGGATCCGGCACGGCGGCGCCTCTCGTTCCAGCTCCAGTTGCAGGTCCCGATCGGAGTTGGCGCAACGAGAAACCGCATCCATGTGTGCCACCATTCTCCGTCCTTCATCGGCGCTGACCGGCGGCTCGGCCCCCTGCGCCAGAGCTTCGTGGAACCTGCGGACGGAAACGTGAATACCCGGCGAAGGCAGCAGCGAACCGGTCGCAAAGCGAAAGACGTTCAGGGGTACTCTGCCAAGCAAACGCGCCGAGGCGCCCATGCTCCCGGCGACCAGTTGGACGAATCTCGGCAGAGGGAGCTTCTTCCGGACAACGCAGGTCTGCAGAAAGCAGTCTACGTGCATCACGCCCCGCGTCCCCCGAATCACCAGCTCATTCTGCATCGGACGCGCGGTCCATGACAGCCACGCGTGTCCTGTGCCCTTTTCACAGCGGGCCAGGACGCGCCACTCGTCGAAGAAGAGATTCGGATCTTTGCCGCTCGACGAGTAACTCACGTCGAGGTCGGCAATCCTGCCAAGGAACGCCTCGAGCACGTAAAGCGCATGAACTCCGAGATCCTGAAATGGATACGCGCCGTTCCGATACGTTGTGGGCAGAGGACCCCCAGCGTAAGGAGGATAATCTGAGCTGCGGAAGAAATCCACCGCCAGTATGTCTCCACACGCGCCGTTTCTTACCAGTGCCAGCGCCTGCAGAATGATGGGATCCATTCTGGCCGAGTGATTGACCGAAAGCACCCGCCCGACTGATTTGGCCTTCGCGATCATCTGCTCGCATTCTTCAGCCGTTTCCGCCATCGGCTTTTCGACAAACACGTGGCATCCCATCTCCAGCGCTTCGAGCGTCAGTGCGCAATGGGATGCCGGCGGCGTAAGAATGTGGATCACCTCCGGCCGTTCAGACGCCATTTCCGCAAGACTGCGGTAAGCGGAGGGTATCCCGAATTTGCTCGCGACCTGCTGTGCGCGCGTGAGACTCGAGTCGGCGATTCCGACGATCGTCACATGTCTCAGCGACCTGAGAGCGCGAATGTGATAAGCGCTGACATACCCGGCGCCTACCAGACCAACTCTGACCTTTTCATGATTCATGTCGTACTCGCATGCCAGCAAGTGCGTTTCCAGGGTAGCGCGCTAAACACTATCCCTGGTGATTTTCCGGCCGCCTCAGTGGCCGGGTCAGGAACCTGGTTCCCGAATCTTCGGCCTAAAGGAAACACCCTAGATCTCTGCACGCAACTTCCGGCCGATCTATCTTGTTCTTCAACATCTTATTGGTTGGACCAACGATTGCTCCTCAAGACGCACCGATCTCAGGCAAGAGCCTCAACACATGTCTGCCCTTTACATCGCTGAACCCGTTTCCCGGACGGATCGGTCTGTCGTGAAGGTGAGCGTAATCATGCTCACTTACAATCGCCCGCAGTACATCGGGCGCGCGATCGAGAGCGTTCGTTCCCAGGATCTGCAGGAGTGGGAGCTCATCGTTGTCCATGACGGTCCCAACAGGGTGATCGCGGACATCATGCGCGAATACGAGCAGGTGGACCCTCGAATACGCTATTTTCATCGGCTCCGCGGCGGTAATATCGCCAATGCCACAAATTACGGCCTGGCCCGGGCAGGAGGTGAATATATCGCGATTCTGGATGACGACGACTACTGGGCGTCCCCTGGAAAGCTGACGAAACAAATCGAGTTCCTGGACGCCAATCCTGACTACTCGGCCTGCGGCGGCGGAATGATCGTTCTGGATGAGACCGGCACGGAGAAGCTCCGATATTTCAAGCAGCAAAACGACGCCGATCTGAAGCGGTGGGCGCTGCTTGCCAATCCGATCGCTCACTCAACCGCAATGTTCCGCCGATCCCTCCTCGTGGAGCTCGGAGGGTACGATGAGTCGCTCAGCGGCTTCCAGGACTGGGATGTTTTCCTGAAACTTGGTCAATGTGGAAAGCTGTACAACTTCCAGGATGAGTTCACCTGCTACACCATATGGGGCGGCGGCGGTTCGTTCGCTCAGAGCCGCAACAACACTCGATCGGCATTGAGAATTGTCAAACGCCACGGAAGCGCCTACCGCAGCTTTCCACTGGCCCTGTCTGTCGCCGGGTTGCACTACATCTACGCCCGTCTGCCGCGCGCGGTTCGGGAGAGGTCCTTTTCCTGGCTCTCGCGAGCCAAGAAAGCCATTTTCTCAGGTCGGGCACGCCAGGCTGCGCCCAGGAAGTCCGGCGTCTCTGTGTCGGGCCTCATCGCGCGGTACATCCTCAAGCCGATATTCAGTCTGCTCGATTGACGGGTCCGCAGGGTCATTGATCGGGGCGAGCCGTCGGCGTTTTCACCGGTCGCCGGAAGTGCGCGTTCGCCTTTCGACCCTGCTACTGCCGCAGTTTGCCCCCGGAACCCGCAGGAACAGGTCGACGCGGGATGCGAGCCAGCCGCGCCGGCCAGGCTGAGGCTCGATGAGCTTCCGCAAACGCGGAATGTGCTCCGAGCAGGGATGTTCATCGTCGGCCCGCGCCCCCGAAAGACCCGAGTTCGTTCAGAACCTTGCTGAGCAGATCCTACCCTGGACGCATATATTATGTTTCAGACGAAGGTGATGGTGCTCTCGCGAGGAGCTCACTAATCATTGGCCCACAGAAACGGCGAGCAGCGCGTTCGTGATAGCATGCGCCCCAACGGCGTCGCCAATGCTTCCGCGGCTGCGATAAGCCCAGGCATACAGCAAGCCGGAAATCGCGCCTGGCACGTAATGGCCGTCATTGAGTGCCCCAAACGCGATCGACGAGATTGCGATCGAAACGAGAGTGAATTTCGCGGGACTTACGCTCTCAAAATCGCGCGAGTTCAGGCGCCTCAGCAGAAAGCCTCGAAAGGCCAGCTCTTCAGCCAACGGCACAGTCAGAACCGCGGCCGCCGTCCGAAGCGCCAACCACGTGAGCTTCAGAGGCGTGAACAGTGACATTGCTGCAGGAAAAGTCATCGCCCCCTGGGCCCTGCCCATCAGGAAATCCCATCCTGCCCAGATCAGGTAAGCGATTGCCCCGGCAAACGGAGCAGCCCAGCCAATTCGCCACTCGAGCCGCGCGTATGTGCGCCGGTAGTAAAAAAGGGCGCCTGCGGCGGCGAAAAACCGTAAGGGGTATAGCCATTCAAATCCGTCCGACGCCAGGGCCCGTGTAACCATAGCCGAGGCGAGGATGGTCAGGAAAGGCATCAGATACCACGCTGTCGGATTTTCCACCGCGGCATGCTCTTTCCTGCGGGGCGTTGGGGGCGCTGCAAACCAGGGAATGCGGCGAAGTGCAAACGCGCAGCCCAGCGCTGCCGCGTTAAAAGCGATCCACCCGGCCTGTGAATGAAATCCTCCCATCGCGATGCCAGGCGCACCCGCGTTCCCGATCAGGACGAGCGCGGCAATGCGCACTGCGTTCAGGAGCCAGATCAGGGACACGCCGGCGGGAACAATGAGCAGTGCGTGAGGGAACCGGCACTCCCTGCGGAAAAGCCAGATCGCCAGACTGGTGAATATCAGCATTAGCGCTGCTCCCTCGATCCCCGAACACTGCTCGAGAACCAACACATAAAACCGCTGGGTGCCAATGCCCATGGTCGCGGGATCGACGATCAGGTCGGAGATGAACGGGCGCAGAAGAACGGCAACCAGTCGGAACGTCACGGCGGTCAGAGGCTGCCACAGGAAATGCGCGGCATCGGATGCAGCGCACGCGGCGATTCCGCCCAGCCCGGACAGTACCCACATAACCCAGGTCTGCCGCACGAATTCATACGCGACTGTCAGGGGCACGAAGGCCACGCCGGCCAGTCCTATGGCCAGAAGACCGATGCCTGCCCATGCCCCTACGAACGGGTCCGGGCGCCAATGCGTGGGAAAGTGGCCGAATAACAGGTGCGACACGGCCGCCAGGACGGCCATCGCGCCGAAATGCCCAGCGAGAGCAATCGGTGAGATCGGCGTTCGAGCCAGCCTCTCTGACGTCTGTCGCACGGCTGACTGGGCCACGGTGCGGCCGAAAATCACCAGCAGGGCGGCAAACGCGACGATTGCACTGAGGATATCGTGGCCCCAGTGTGAAACGAACACCGCAATCGCCGCGTGCGACCGGAGACTGGCCGCATCAATGCTGACCGAAAGGATGATCAGCTCAACGCTGAACAGAACAGCAAGGAATGCAACGCGCCCCGGAAGACCCGATTGCCGCAGGCGGAAGCCAGCCCCGCACACCCGCGATATCGTGGCTGGCTCCGGTACGCTGCTCACAGTCGGACCCAGGCTGCTCACAATGGTCGAAACGACGGCCGCCTGCCGGTCTAGCCTGTGTGGCGACCGCGTATGACCAGGATGCCGCCGCCCAGAAGCGCAATTGCGCCGGCGGCAAACAGCGGGTTGATTTCAGGCGCTGCTCGAGGCGTCGGTTTGGGGCGCGGCGGACTCGCGTAAGAGAGTACGGCCGCTCCTAAGAGCAATCCCAGCGTTATCGGCAAGACAGAGAGATGCTTCATGGCCGTTGCAGGTTGCAATTCGCCTGCCAGCGAGCACTGACGCGATTCCCAGCCATCGTCGGAAGCGACAGGTATCCCGGCGCCTTATCAAAATAAACGGAGGCTGCTAAAGAACATGGGCCAATCATAATTTCCGATAAAACTCCGAACTTTGAATGCCGATTTCATTGATTCCAACAGACCGTGCTGCCCCGCATAACCGACGACACACCCAGCCCAGAATTGGGCACAGACCCAGGCTTTTTTCCTTTTCTCCGGAATCGCGTCACGCAGGATCCGTGTTGAACTGTCCGCCTGTCCGGAACTGCTCCATTTCCAGGAGCGCTTCGTGGCATTCGAGATGCTCGACAGGGGGCCTGTGATTTTCACTGTACTCGTGGCCGCAGTGTTAGCAGTGATACCAGACCCACTGGCGTTAATGGCGGCGGGAGCGAGCGGGGTTTCCCTCCTGACGCTTCAGGTGCGCACAGGGATTCCGGAACCCAGTACGATGTTGCTCGTCGGCGGAGGACTTCTCGTACTATCCGCGGGGTTGTCCAGGCTGCGACGTCCTGTCAGGCCAGCAGAGAGTCGTGAAACAGCGCAGCAAGCCAATTCATTTCCGCCATCCGACCCGGCCACGTCCGACTAAACTTCCTTCTTCCGTGGAGGTCCTCCATTTTTGTCAGGAACCACCGGCTGATCGTGTTTTCTCGGAAGACAAGCGACACGCTCACTCCCTCCCGGCTGCGGGTCGCTGGCTGAACTGGGCATTTTCGGCAGATTAGTCGCGCGGATTGAACTTGAAAAGGATCGAGAGGGAGCTGGGAACGGGACGATTCCGAATGGATGCCCGCCGGAAGGTCCACTCGCGCGCCGCGGCGAGCGCCGCATTCTGAAAAAGTCGGCCCGTGGCGCCAAGGCCCACATGCACAGCCGTCATGCGGCCATCTACTCCGATCTGAACAATGATTTGGATTACAGGAGTATGTAGCAATCGCGTCGCGCTGGGAATAGTCGGCTGAAACTGGCGCAATGGTTTGGCCGCGCTGACTACTGGAGGTTGCGCGGATTGATCGGATGAGGCCGCTCCGGCAGATAGTGGTGGTGGGGCGTCGATCTTCAACGCCGCGAACCTTGCTGGAGCATCTGGCGGCGAGTCGGGGAGTGCTGCGCGCACAGCCGGAGGCTGCGGTGCGATGGCTGGCGGCGGATCGGTCATCGATGCCGCGGCGGATGGCGACTTTGCCGCCGCCCCAGAACGCTTCCTGTGCCCGGTTATCAGCAGCCCGTTAGAAGACGGATTCGCATGCCGAAGCGCCGCACCGCGAGGGTATCTCCAGGCGAATCGCCACCGACTTCAGCAAATCTGCAACTGCTTGGCGTCCAGTCGCAAAACCCGTTACGGGAGCGCTCCGTCTGCGATGCGAATCTCGGCGCAGGTGGGTTGCACTACGGAATCCGCGGTCTCCCACGACTCGACGTGCAGATCCCCGCCCTCCCTGTGCACCGTGAGTCCGGCGCCCGCGTCTCATGCTGTCGGTTGGAAACCATCACGACTCCGGCTGCAGTTCATTGAATACCCGGAAAGTCGCGCTCATCCAAAAACACCAGAAGGCGATCGCTCCCTGCGCTGCTCGCTGTGACGGCAAAATCCTCAATCCTGCAGGCAACGCCGTAAAGTCCGCTGCTGACATGGTGGTCCACCCGAACCACGGACGCCTTGCAGTCCAGCATCAGGGTGTCATCACAATCGGCCGGCCGTTTGCTGTCGAAGGTGATCGTACACCAGAGCTTCTCGCCAACACGAAGCGGGTCTCGCAGGACGCAGTGAAACCCGTCACAACTCAGATTGTTGGTCCTGCTTTCAATCGGACGCTCTCCATTCTCTCTAACCAGTCGCACTGCCAGTCGGACGTTCATCCGAACAGATCTTCTTCGTTCGATCACTGTAGTGGTTCCCATGGTCAACACGCTCGACGTAGCGGGAGCGCAGAACACCTTTGTTCTCACAGCCGTAGCATTTTTGTAACCATCGAACCATCACTGCACGGGAATCGGGTTTGTCCGCGGCGCCGGGGTTCGACGCCGCTCACGCATGACGCGCTCTTTGACAAAAAGTCGGACTTCGCGACGCTTACCTTGCCAACCGCGCGTCGCGAACGAGGCAGAGGACGCACGGCTTTCATTGGGCATGCAGCGCGGAGTTTGTCCGCTCAGGCATTCGAGTTGCTGGCGGCGGCCGCAGCGGAACGAGGGAGGGCCCTCCTCGGCAGCATCCGAGCCGGATCGGCCATTCAGTTCAGCAGGCCGCGGTTCCGCTTGCTCTCTCCTCAATGGAGAGCTTCTTCATTTTGTAAAGAAGGGCCTTGTAATCGATGTTCAGATTGCGAGCGGCCTTCTTTCGATTCCACCGCGCGGCATTGAGCGCCGCGATGATGGCGTCGGTTTCCGCCTTCTCCTTGGTCCGATTGACCTGTTCCAGAATCGTGGTTGCTGTCTCCGGAATCGGGAGCTGGTTCCCCACTGGCGGGTCGGATGGCGCAATCCGGCTGGCTCGGCTGCGCAACTCGCGAATGATCATCTGCGCGTCCTGGAGAACAACAAACTTTCGCACAATATTGCCCAGTTCACGCACGTTGCCGGGCCACTCGTACCTGATAAGCGCCTGCTTCAGCTCAGCCGGAAAAGCGAGCGCAGCCTGATCGCCCTTAGCATGTTCACGCAGAAGCGACTCGGCCAGAGGGATTATGTCTGCCTTTCGCTCGCGCAGGGGCGGAACGCGTAATGTAATGACGTTCAGCCGGTAGTACAAGTCTTGTCTGAAACTCCCGTTGGCGATAGCTACGTCCAGGTCCCTGTGAGTCGCTGCGATGACCCGGACGTCCACCCGCACTGGCTCCTTTCCGCCGAGCGGATGGAATTCCTGATCCTGAAGGACCTGAAGAAGCTTGGCCTGTAAGTCGACATCCATATCGCCGATCTCGTCCAGCATAATCGTTCCGCCGTCCGCGAGCGCGAACATGCCGGGCTTACGCTGGAAAGCTCCCGTAAAAGCTCCCCGCTCATACCCGAATAACTCGCTTTCCACGAGTTCAGACGGCAGCGCCGCGCAATTGACTTTGATAAAGGGCTTGTTGGCCCGTGGCGAAGCGGCGTGGAGTTGTTTCGCCAGTACTTCCTTGCCAGCGCCGGTCTCGCCGTGGATCAGAACCGGTTCTTCGGATCGCCCCACCCGGACAATCATGGCCCCCAGCTCCCGCATACTCTGGCTGGCGCTCGGCAGAGACTCGAAATGCGATTCGACCTCCGGAGAAAGGCTCAGGCGACTATCGGCGGAACCCGAAGCGAGCGCCTTTTTCAGAGCGTTTTGCAGGTCTTCGTGACTTACGGGTTTGCTCAGAAAATCAGTCGCACCCGCGCGCATGGCCTCGACTATATTGAGCGGCATCGCGGCGCCGGAGACCATGACCACTGGAATATCCTGATTGAACGTACGGATCTCGCGCAGCGTCTCCAGACCGTCTTTTCGGGGCATGATGATGTCCAGAATCACTGCCGCGGCGGGGTTTCCGCTGTGCAGGTACGCCAGTACCTCCTCTCCGTCAGCCCCGATTTCGACGTCATATCCGCCGCACCGAAATGCCAGTTCCAGATAGTTACTGACCTCCGGTTCATCTTCGCCGACAAGTATCGTCTTACGTCTTGCGTTCAGCATCGTTCGCTCCTCCGAGTGGCTACTGCGAGTTCTTAGATACGGTTGCTTACCAGAATTCCACCGTTCCGGCTGCATGGCCCTTCTGTTACAGCCGGACGCTGAAATGGAATCACGAATGAAAACAGCGCTCCCGAGGCGGTGTTTTCGGCCCAGATCCGTCCCTGATGACGGCTAATGATCATGCGGGATATGGCGAGCCCCAGCCCTGCTCCGGAGCGATCGGTGGCTCCGTTGTACGATGCGTATTCTTCGAATATATGAGGAAGATGTTCTTTGCTTATACCGGGACCAGTGTCCCTGATATTAAGGCGATAACAATTCGGAAGCCTGCTGTCGCGTCTGCGGCGATCGTTGGATATTTCATCGTTACGCTCGAGACGCCGTTCCCAGAAGAACGGGTGACCGGAAATGTCGATCGCGCCGCCCTTGCGAGTGAACTTACACGCGTTCTCGAGCAGATTGACCAGCACTTCCTGAATCGCCCGCCGTTCGAACCACAGCGGCTCCGGCGAAGGCGCCAGCCCGACGGTTATGCTGATCTGTTTCTCGTTCGCGAGCGGCGTTATATCCTCGAGCGCCGTTTCAACGCACTCCCGGAAATCACCGGGTTGCAATTGCGCCGTCCGCTCTACGGGCAGAGTGACGCTGAGTTCAAGCATCATTGCCGCGAGTCTTGACGCGCGTCCTATGCTTTCGGACATGCGGTGGACCATCTGCTTCTGATCCGCATTGAGAGACCCGGCCTGCTCGCTGGCCAGAAGACCGCAATAACCCGTAACCGCGGTCAGCGGGGTTCGGATCTGATGGACCGCCCGAGCGAGGAAATTCGTCCGGTCGTGATCGTACTCCTGCAACCGCAGATTAGCCTGAATCAGGCACTGAAGCAGTTCGTCCCGATCCGCCCGCAACACGGGAAGCCCGGCGGTTTGAAGCACAATCGCCAGCGCGGAGCGACTTACAGGTTTCAGGATAATTAATGTCGCGTCGGTTACTCGCGACCCAAATAGGTCCAGATCTTTTCGATCGACCAGGAATACATGCCGCCGCGGGTCACTCAGTATCTCTGGTGGAATCACAAGATCCGGGACAAAGTCCCAGATGTACAGATCCCGATCATACGGCGCCGATACTGACTCCTTACGAACGATTCGGTACTGGAGTACTCGTAAATACCCTAGTACCTCTCGGCAGACTCGTTCGATCATAAGATCGCCCGAGACAATGACGATAGTCACTCAGCTCTCCTCCACTAACGCTCTCAAGCACACTTCGGGCATGTTCACAATGCACCACGCGACGGGGCGGCATCTCCCGGATACCCCCAAACAGGAAAGGAATGCCGGATTAAACCTAGGCCAGTAGAGAGATCATCGCCCGAATGCGCATTGTTGTCAAGTCTTACGTTGTTACAGGTTTTACTACCAGTCAGTCTACCGATGTGCCACGTTAGCGTAAAGGATGCTGTCTTGTTGGACTAAGATTCGGAAAGCTTTGTAACTCAGGGCGATACGCCTTTCGTCCTGCATCCACCCGACTCGCGTACGACGTCTTTCATGCGTTGCCGGTTGCCGCGCTGTCAGGACCTGCAATTGCTCGCGGTGTCCACCCGACGGCGGCTGCGCATTCGCAATCTGGCGCCGAGCGAGTCCCACCGGCAGCCGGGCAGCATTCCGAACCACTGGGTGTTCCGGAACGCCCTGTCCGCTCGAAGGGCGAGAAGGGTTTCATGGTTTCAAAAAATGATCAGGATCCGGCGTGAGTCGGAGAGACCAGGGGGGCATCGCGACGACGGAACAATTTAGTTATGCCGCGGAATCCTTGAATTCAGAGTGGGTTCCGCGCGCCTGGCTCCTGACCGGGAATAGCGAGATCGCACTTGTCGACCTGAACTCCGGCGATTCAACGGTAGTAGTCCGGTTGACTAATCGGAGTTACGGTCTCGCGTGCGGTCCGGACGGGCGTGTGTACACCATCGCAGATGCACTGAGTTCGGATGCCCGCATGAGTGTATATGACCCGGCAACGGGAAGGGAGTACCGGTGTCGTCAGCGGCTGGGAGCGCGCGGCGTGGTTGGGCTGGCTTTCCTCCGCGGCCGCCTTTTTGGCGCGAGCTGCCTCGCGGACTTACTTTACGGCATAGACACACAGAGCGGCGCCGCAACGGTACCGGTAAAGCCGGGGATTGGTCCGGTCCAGGACATTGCGTTTGACTCGGCGGGCACACTCTTCGCACTTAGCGGGAGCGATCTGTGGGAGGCGGGTCCCGCGTCGAAAACTGCCGCAAGAATTGGTGCGATCAGGAACACAGAGGGTACCCCCTCCGCAGTGGTTGCCACGTCCGTCGACGCTCTCCACGTTGTCGCATCCGCACACGGTTCTCACCTCTATTCCGTTGACAAGGTGACACTGGCGCCTTCCCCTATCGGCGCACTCCGCTTCGATTGCGTCCTGGCCGGGGATGTTGCGGTCGCCAGACAGGCGCAAACCCCGGTTGGCAGCGCGTTTGAACTCGTAGAGGTAACCGGCCTGGATAAGCCGTAGCCTGCCCGTAATCCAATTATTTGGGATTAGATCCAACGCCGGCGAATCCGCAGGTGAATGACACTCCGGCAAAAATCCCTCGTTGTTTCATGAACTTGCACTTGGCCAGGAACTTGCACTGGTACGCGAAAGGCCCGATGTCTGAGTCAACGGCAATCTATCAGGCGCGCTTCGGATTGGACAAACAACCGTTCAGTATGACGCCCGACCACGGGATGCTGTATCTGACGCCGACCCACCGGGAAGCGCTGGCGGGATTGACTTACGCGCTCATGGCGAAAAAGGGGTTTGTGGTACTGACAGGCGAGGTCGGTACCGGCAAGACGACGCTCCTGTCCCGGGTCATCCGGCATTTGCCTCAAAATCGCTTCAAACCAAGTATCGTCGTGAATCCGAGGCTCACATGCCGCGAATTCCTGGAAATGGCTTTCATAGGATGGGGTGTCTCGAATCCGCCAGAAAGCAAGCCGCAGCGCCTGCTTCTCCTTTGCCAGATGCTTGCGAGCGCCCGCGAGGCGGGCCAGAGCATGATGCTGGTAGTGGATGAGGCGCACGCCCTCAGCATGGACGTACTTGAAGAGCTTCGTCTTCTGGGCAACTACGAGAATCAGGACGAGAAGTTCCTGCAGATTGTCCTCGCCGGACAGAGTGAATTGACGGATGTACTCAACCGTGAGGACATGCGTCAGGTGAAACAGCGCATCGCCGTCAGGCTCAACATCACGCGCCTGTCCGCCGCTGAGGTGGAGGAGTACATTCGCTATCGCTGGACCCGAGCCGGAGGGGCGGAGATTCCTTTTTCAGGCGACGCAATGATCGAAATCGGTCGATTCTCCAGGGGCATTCCACGAATGATCAATGCCATATGCGACAACGCACTCGTGCTGACAGCCGCCGGCGAACCGACGCCCCTCGGACCCGAGCCTATCCGTCAGGCCTGCCACGAGCTCTGCCTGGCTCCCCCTGCCGCTTCCACTCCACCCAGGCTCGCCACGGTACTGCCTCCCCCGACAAACCCAGGCACGCAGCCCAACGGAATCACGCGCCTTTCGGACTCGCCTGAGCTGCTGAATATCGAGCCGCCGCTGAAAAGCCTCGAGCGATACGCATCGGCGAACCGAAAGAGCTTCCTGGCCCGCTGGGCCGACAGGTTTACCGCATGAGCACACCGACCAAACCGGATCCGAACAATACCGGCGGCGTTCCGCAATTGGGCGCGTTGTCCCCTTTGTCCATGGCAAAGGCGATCTGGAACCACCGCATCCTGTGCGCCGCCGTGTGGATTCTGCTCACGGCAGGAACACTCTACGTCGTGCGCCGGATGCCGGCGGTGTACAGCGCCGAAACATCGATCCTCGTCGAATCCCAGCGCATACCCGAGAGGTATGTATCGGCAACCGTGACGCCGGATCTGCAGGATCGTGTGAACGCGCTTAGTGACCAGATCCTGAGCTATTCACGTCTGACGCAACTGATTCGGAAGTTCGATCTCTATCGGGAAGAGAAAAAAAAGCGCCGAACGATTGAAGAGATCGTTCAACAGATGCGATCGGACATCAAATTAAAAGCCGAGAACGGATCGCCCGGTCATGCCGGGTCCTTTGAAATCTCGTACCAGGGACCGGATCCTGTCGTTGTCGCGCAGGTGGTTCAGGAGATCGGCAGCTTCTTCGTCGACGAGGATATTCGTCAGCGGTCCATCGAAGCGGAAGGAACTTCCACTTTTCTCGAAAGCCAGCTGAGCGAGGCCAGGAAACGACTCGAAGAACAGGAGTCGATGATGACCCAATACAAGCTGAAGTTCACGGGCGAGTTGCCGGAACAGGAGAACGCGCTGCTGGCCTCGTCCGGCCAGATGAAAACCCAGTTGACCGGCGTCCAGGACGAGTTGAACCGGGCCGAGCAGAACAAGTCGATGTACGAGGCAGCGCTGGATAACGCGGAAGCAGAGACGGCGACGCTGAACGGGATCATGCAGGCGTCGGCCGCGCATCAGGTGAATCCGGCCACAGCGATTGCGACGACCGATCCCGCGGCCCAGCCGACGGAATCCGAACGTCTGGAGGAAAAGCTCGCCGAACTGAAGCTTCGCTATGGCGACCAGCATCCGGATGTGCGGCGGGCCAAACATCAACTGGAGGAGGCCCGTGCGGCGGAGAGGAAGGCAGCGGCGGCTGTGACGGCTAAACCGGCTGCGGTTGCACAGACGACGGCAGCGCCTCCGGCTGAGTTGGGTCGAAATGCCAGACAGGGTCAGGCAGTGGCGGCCAATCGGGATCGGATTTCGGGCCTCAAAACCCAGATCGCGTCGGCGGACCGCGAGATCGCGAACCTGAGACAGGAGCGAGACCGTCTCACCCAGGATCTGAACGAAACCGACTCTCACATTCGCGAGCTGCCCGTTCGGCAGCAGCAACTGGCCGCCGTAACGCGCGATTACGAGACGACGCAGGCGGCGTACAAGTCGCTGCTGGATAAGAAGCTTGCAGCCGATGTCGCGGCCGCCATGGAGAAGAAACAAAAGGCCGAACGATTTGTCCTGCTGGATGCGGCTCGCGTTCCGGAAAAGCCCATCAAACCGAAACGTGCCGCGCTGAACGCAGCCGGGTGCATGATCGCGCTCGCACTCAGTCTGATGCTCGCCCTGGGTCTGGAATTGCGAAGGGGCGTCCTTCTCGGGGAATGGGAGCTCCCGGCGGGTATCACAATCCTTGGGCGGATCCCCGACATTGAACTGGCTGCTTTCCCGGGGAAACGCGCAGCTTAGAAAGCATAGATGATTCGATCGGAAACTGGCGCAATGGTCATTTGTTACTCGGGGACGCATGAGCAAATTCTTTGAAGTTCTGAAAGGAGGAGCTGTCGGTATCAACGGTGACGCGCTGCCTTTCACCGCTGAGGAACTCCGTGACCGCCGCGCGGAGGCTGCCGCGTCCGGAGAGCCAAAGCCTGAGCCCGTCACCCCGCCGGCCACGACCGCCTATCACGCCCTGCCGATACGCGTTGAAACAGGCGGACCGCTTCTTCCTTTTGACGGTACGCATTCAGAGGCAGCGGAACGCTACCGGATCATTCGCACGAAGATCGCCCAGCACCCGGCGCACCCGCGTGTCATATGTGTTTCCAGCGCAGGTCCGGGCGACGGTAAGACCGTCAACGCTCTCAACATCGCCAGCTCGCTGGCGCTCAAAACGGATACCACCGTAATTCTCGTGGACGGAGATCTGCGGCGCCCGCGGCTGGCCCCGCTGCTGGGCGTGCCGGAGTCGCCCGGCCTGGCCGAGTACCTTGCCGGAAGATGCACTCTTGCCGAGGCGGTGGTCGAGATTACGGCGCTACCCGGCCTGTATTTGCTGCGCGGCGGACAGTGTGCCGCCAATCCAGCCGAGTTGCTCGACTCAGCTCGCTGGAGATCAATGGTCGAGTCGCTTCGCGCGGAGTTCAGTTTTGTTGTGCTGGACACGCCGCCCATCGGCCTGGTTACCGACTACGATCTGATCCGCGAGGTCTCGGACGGGATTGTGGTGATTGTGCGCCCCGGCCACAGCAACCGCAAACTCGTATACAAAGCACTTGAGCAAATACCAAGGGACAAGCTGATTGGCGTGGTGATCAACTGCGCTGAAGACTGGCTTCTGTGGCACTCGCGTAACGGATATTACGGATATGGCTATGGCTATGGCTATGACCCGAAATCGCATTGAGCAGGAGTCAGCAGAGTGCAGAAATGTCTCTGGGCAGGACAGGATCTCGCAGGCATTGGAACTGTTGCCATTTGTCGGAAGAACAAGTGTAACTTCCGCTGGCGGCTCGACGCGCCTTCAGTGGATGCAGCGGGGCCATGAACGTGCTTCGCCTGGCCCTCGTAGCTTGAACGGTTGCGGAGGCTGAAGGCTCGATGGATCGATGCGTTTCCGTGGTTATCCCGGCATACAACGAAGAGAGCACCCTGAGCGGAGTTATCCGACGGGTAGTTGCTCTCCCGCAGGTCTGCGAGGTTGTTGTTGTAAACGACTGCTCGAAGGACTCGACCGGCACAATTGCGGACGAACTGGCGAGTCTGTATCCAGAGGTCATTGTGCTTCACCATCCCGTCAATCGTGGCAAAACCGAAGCCCTGAAGACCGGTTTTGCCGCGACGACCGGAGAGATCGTCATCGTTCAGGACGCGGATCTCGAATACGACCCGAGCGAGATCCCCGACGTGGTCACGCCCATTCTGCAAGGCAAGGCCGACGTGGTGTACGGGTCCAGGTTCCTCGTGCGCCGGGCATCCCGGGTGCTGTACTTCTATCACTATCTGGCCAATAAGGCTCTGACATTCTTCTCCAACCTCTTTACAAACGTCAACATGACCGACGTTGAGACCGGGTATAAAGCATTTCGAGGCGAGATTATTCGGAACATGAAGATCACCAGTTCCGGCTTCGGCTTTGAAATCGAGGTGACGGCCAAGGTGGCCAAGTTGAATTGCGCCATCTACGAAACGCCTATCTCTTACTCCGGACGTACCTATGAAGAGGGCAAGAAAATAGGCCTGAAAGATGGAATCGCCGCGCTCTGGTATATCGTGAGATTCAACGTTTTCTGCAATCTCGAGGAGTCATACCGCGTCCTTCCCGCCAGGATGCAGGGACGCCTTGACTCGACCAGGGCATAGCGAAGACCTCTCAGGTTAAGCTTCTTCGGCTTTATCGTCGGAGCATCCAGTCGAGCAATCCCAGACTGTCTGACTTGTGGCAAAGTTCTTTCCACTCTGCGGCGGACATGGCCGAAGCCGACCTCGCACCGAGGCGGCTTTCGTTAGCGCACCGGGCTCCCGCTGCGCGTGCGTCGCGGAAAGAGATGGTATCGGGATTGCTCCCTCCGTTTGACTCTTATGAATCGGCAGCGGGGTAACTCAATAGCCTTTGCGTCTTCGGCAGGCGGCGGATTCAGGCGGTGGCCGCGCAGTCGTTGCGTTTGCCTCGGGGCCGCGTTGGGTATCGTCCTGCCCGCATTCGGCCAGACATCGAAACCGGAATCTTCGCCGCTTGTTTCTCTATCCGCCTACAGCAGCTACATCACAGGATTGGAAACCGGCTCCGCGACGGGCTCCGGAGGATTCAACTCGGACGCCGTTTCGGGTGGCGCGGTCACCGTCGCGTGGGCTGGCGCCCGGGACCGTTCGGACTGGTCCCTCAACTACACGGGTTCCTACATGCGCGATGTCCGCTACTCGGCGCTCAGCGGTTTCAGCCATCAGTTTTCGATCAATACCGGTCATCGTCTGGCGGATCGCTGGGATCTGCGATTCTCCGCGGCGGCCAGTATTGCAGACACGAATGAGCTTCTGTTTTCACAGAACTTATATTCGACATTGAGCAGTACATCGGCGTCATTCTCTCAAATCACCGGAGGGATGTTGGCCGGCTCTTCGAGCAATTCGCCGGTGAATTCGCTGCTCACCGGTACGCAGGCCGCCGCCTCGCCGGCGCTGCTGCTGTATGGCGGCCGCACGCTCAGCGCGGCGGCGCAACTCATGCTGGCCTATCATGTTTCGCCGCGCACCACCGTTCAGCTTACGGCCGGAGGAATCCGCAATCAGGCCCTCGCGCAGAGCAGTCGTTCGGCGGACGAGTCAGCTCTTCTGTTTCAGGCAACCACTGGCTCCGTGGGTCTGAATGTCGCTCACTCGCTGAATTCCCGGACAGAAGTTAGTGTGGGAGTGCAGACTTTCCGCGCTCTTTCCGGCCCTGCGCAGGTCTCATACAATTCCGCCACGATGTCCCTCAGTCGCGTTCTTAGCCAGCGCTGGTTCGCCAGCGTGGGCGGCGGCGGCATGACGAGTCCCGGCCTGCGGTCATCGTCCGGGCCGGCTCGTGCGCAGAACCTCCAGTATGTTGCCAATGGCACAATCGGCTTCAAGACTTACGAGAACACCTTTTTCGCGTCCTGGAGCCGCAGCGCCGATACTTACGGTCTGGGCTCGACGGCGGTCATTGCCGGCTCCGGCGGCTGGACCTGGGCGCGTCCGGGGCGAAGCTGGAGCACCGGAGCGACTTTCAGCCAGCAGCAGATGCTGGGATCGATTTTCTCCACAATCGATGCCTGGCAGGCTGACTTCAGGTTTCAGCGAGCTCTGAGTTCGCACGCAGCCGTGAGGGCTGAGTACGCATACATGCGGCTCTCCGGCCCGGCGCTGTTCAGTGCGTTTTCGCCGAGCGCCATCCGGCTCACTCTCACGTGGTCGCCCGGAATCGGTCTGTTGCGAGTTAACTGAGGGACGGTCCGCGAAACGCCTCACTGACTGACGACAATTGAATCGCCGGGCTGGAGCTGGAAGTTCTCGTCCATCTTTTTCCCTTTAATGACCTCGTCGTAGTTGAAAAAGAGGCGAGTGGTTGCTCCTCTTACGGTGCGGAGCACATAGATTTTCTTCCGCTTGGCGTATTCATTGAGGCCGCCCGCTTCGCTGATCGCCTGCAGAACGGTCATGCGGTAAGTATAGGGAATCGGCCCTTCCTTATGGACGGCCCCCATTACGTAGATCTTCTTGCTGTTGATCGCGGTAACAACGACGGTAACGTCCGGGTAGTGGATGAGCGGCGACAGTTTCTCGGTAATGAGCTTCTCCGCCGGCGGCTGGCGTCATCCCTGCAACATCCACCTCCTTGAGCAACGGCAAAGCAATTTTTCCGTCCGGGCGGACAACCTCGCTGGGGACGGAAGCATCGGGCTCCTTCCAGACGGAAATCTGCAGGATGTCGCCTGCTCCAATCACATAATCGTCCGCTGAGTGAGGGTGCTTCGCCGGCGTCGCGGCGGTGGTATCGGAAGAAGGACTCTGCGGATTTGCGAACGCGATCGCCATGCCCGTAACGAGTATCCATGCTGCTCTCATCAACACCCAAACTCCGAAAGACACGGAATATTCGCGGCGCAGCATTCTGATCAGGGCGTGGATGCTCCGGAAGGATGCGCTGCATCGACCCTTTATGCATGTCCTGCGCCATCCGAATTACATCGGACAGAGGACCTATCTGGACCGCTACGGGTACCAGTCTATCGCGCCCCACCGATGGCGGCTCCTGCTCTATCTTCTCGCGTCGCTCTCGAACAGGCCACTTCGGCCGGCGCGCGCAGCGTCACCGTGGTTTCCGAAGGCCCAAACGGAATCGATGCGCCGCCGAACTGCGCGGAATCCGCGGCCCCCCGTCATCGGCCTGATTTCCGGTCGGCCGGAATCAGGGAATGTCGTGAGTTGTACGCGATCGCGCGTGATCTGGCCCAATGAGCCTCTCTGAAACGGTTGGCGGGTATTCCGAAGAAATGGTCGAGGGCCTTTCATGGAGATCAGTACAATGACGCCGACGGGGCAATGGGGATGCAAGCCTCCGCGTCGGCATTGAGCGGTTGAATATTCCTCAATGTAGATGAAGCGGCAGCCAGGCTCGGGGTGACCCGAAGCTGGTCTATAAACGGACCAGGCGCGGAGTAATTCCCCACCACAAACTGGGCAGGTGGCGGATGAGACTTTGTTCCGATCGCCGGCCGCTGGATGTACCTGTTCCGGTGGTGGACAGCCGTCGGTAATCGGTCGATCTTTACCTGCCAGAGACTCGCGATCGCGAAGCCGCCAAATGCTCTCTGAAGCGGGCGCCAACCCGATAATGCTGGCCAGAGACAGTAGCCCTGTAACAGCCAGCAGTGCCGGTCCCCGATGGCTTTCGGTGGACTCGTCAGGTTTGCTGGCGGCCAGTTGAGAGAGCGGGAGTAATACCAACTCAGTGCCTGCTCTTCCGGCCGCGCGGAACTCTTCTCCAGGTCGGACATAGACCGACGCTATCAACCACCATCAGCTCAGGTCACGCACGCTTGCCGGAAGGACACGGTTGTTGAAAGCCTTGAGATTGTACGTGACGCCAGGGAAGCTCTGGACGGGGCCGCCCTGTGCCCACGGCAGGTGCGCTACCAGGCTGCGCTACGCCCCGACAAGTGAAGCTCTCTATGCTAAACCACCACCAGCCAGCCCCCATGCGGGGCGGTCAGCGGGCCGTTCGCACGGTACTGGCCGGGCGCGCCGGCTGCGCATTATCAGACGCAGGGGTCGGCTTCACGTCACACTTCGAATTGTTCTGCTCCATGTAATGCTCGAGCACGTCCTTCATGTACTCGAAAATGTGGTTGGGCGAACGGTCGCCGGAGATGAGGTGATAATTCCGGTCCTGATAGTAGGCCAGCACCGGGCGAGTGACCTCGTCGTACGTCTCCAGCCGCTCGCGGAACGTCTCTTCCGTGTCGTCTTTCCGAATGATCAGTTCCGCTCCGCAGTCGTCGCAGATGCCGGGCGTCTTCGAAGGCTGATGCAGAATGTTATAAATGCGTCCGCATTTCGGACAGGTCCTTCGTGAAGTCGTCCGCGCCATCAGGGCCGCGTAGGGTACGTCGAGGTGGAAGATCACCGGGCAGGGCAGGCCGCGTTCCTTCAGCAGCCCATCGAGAAACTCCGCCTGCTGTACCGTGCGCGGATACCCGTCCAGCATGAACCCGTTCCGGCAGTCCGGCCGCGAAATGCGGTCGGCCAGCATCTGGTTGATCAGGTGATCGCTCACCAGACCGCCGCCAACCATGATCTCCTGCGCCGCTTTCCCCAGATCGCTGCCCGACTGGACTTCCGCGCGTAACATCTCGCCCGTCGAAATGGACGGGATGTGCAACCAATCGGATATGAGCCGAGCCTGGGTGCCCTTGCCGGAACCCGGCGGCCCGAATAATAAAATAACCAACGAATTTACCCCGCTGATCCCACCCTACCTGCTTCAGGAAGTCAAATCAAGGCAATAGTATACAGGACTAACACAGTCGGATTTCATCGCGACGAAGCCTCGTGCCGTGATGCATAAGTGAGTACATTCGGGCGAGCCTTAATCTCAGGGGCGAGCGGCCGAACAGGGTGGAGACCGCGGAGAACGTCTTATAGTGAACGCTTCGCGCCCGCCAACTACTCACCCAGGACACGGCTCATGCCGGGTGCATTTCCGAGGATTCATATGTCCGACTCGTATGTGACAATTCGCTTCCTTCCGCGTACCCGTACGTCCTGCCGTTCCACTGGAACGTACAGGCCGTGAGCGCCGTGGAAACCGGATAGTAGTCGAGCGGCGCGCGCCTCACCCACGCCGGTCCAGTCGGGATCTGGACGACAATCTCACCATTCGGCCGCGCGTACGCGGCTGGGTAAGGCATCATGTCTTCACGGCAAAAGCTGCCGTAATCGTGCAGCCCGTCCGATTGCCATAAAGGTCTTTCGTCCTGGCCGGAGTTGCCGAAAACGTACAGCGTCAGACAGTGGCCGCTGCCGCCAGCCATGATGAACAGGATTTGTTTCCGGCTCCGGAGCGAGAAGGCATCTATGGTCTCGATGCCTTCTCCCCTGAAGTTGTCGGCATCGCGTCCCATCACCGCTCGCCACATGTGCTCGATGGTCGCAGCCGGCAGTCCGGTGCGGGCCGCCCAGGTGAACCGTTCCTGCCGATGCCACGCACGATTCGCTTCTGATTCATCGGAGACTGCGAAAGCGTAGAAAAAGCAAAGAACTGCAGTTAATGCTCTCATCAGCCGGGATCGTATCAAAGATGGGTCCCTCTCGATAGTGCGCCCGGCTGACAGGGGTGTGGTGCCATAATGTAGCACATGAAAACCGCCTCGGTCCGTGATCTCCATATCCGTACGTCCGAGCTGGTACGCGAAGCTGCCGAGGCCACGGTGATCAGAATTGAGCGACGCGGAGAGCCCGTGGCGGAACTCCGCCCCATCGCGCGAACACGTTCAAAGCCGCGCCTGCCCGACATGAGGGCCATATGGCTACGTATGCCGTCCGTCGCTGCCGACAGTGGGCGTTTTCTGGAAGAAGACCGCTAACGGTGTATCTCGATTCCGCCTGGATCGCGAAGTATTACGTGAACGAACCCGATGCTTCCGCTGTGCGGAAGGCCATTCGCCGGGTGAGCTGGGTTTGTTCATCGGCATGGGCGCTCCTCGAAGTGACGTGCGTGTTCCACCGTCATGTGCGCGAAGGCTCTCTGACGCCGGCTCAGGGACGAGAGTTGATCGATCTGTTCAACGGCCATGTGGACGGCGGGGTCTGGAACCTGGCCCCGATCACAGAGGCGTTGCTGCGCAGAACCGCATTGCTGATCCGAGGTCTCCCGCGTGAGGTCTCATTGCGCGCCGGTGACGCCGTTCACATTGCGACTGCGCTGGAGGTCGGCGAGCCGGAAATCTGGACGAACGATCGCCACCAGCTTGCTGCTGCGCCTCACTTCGGAATCGCCGGACGCAGCGTCTGATACCGTCTCACTGTGCCCGCTCCCCGTTCCTCTTTCCTGTAACGTGTAATGAGTGCCCGCCGCCACGCCGCTCCCGCAAACGCCTCGACGGGCCTGGTACAAGGAACTGAACCGATACCACTGGTGGGTGCTGGGCATCTCGTCGCTCGGCTGGATGTTCGACACCATGGGCCAACAGCTCTTCGTGCTGGCGCGCCGTCCGGCCATGACCCAGTTGCTCGGCGTGCGCCCGGGGGACCCGGCCGCCTCGGGCATGGTGAGCGAATACGCTGGCTACGCCACCATGATCTTCATGATCGGTTGGGCCATCGGCGGCGTGCTCTTCGGTATCCTCGGCGATCGCCTCGGCCGCGTGAAGACCATGACGCTCACCGTGCTCTTCTACTCGCTGTTCACCGGATTGAGCGCGCTGTCCACCAACGTCTGGGATTTCTCGCTTTACCGGTTCATCACCGGGCTGGGAGTGGGCGGACAATTCGCCGTGGGCGTGGCGCTGGTGGCCGAAACCATGCCGGCCACCGCGCGGCCCTTCGCGCTCGGCTGGCTGCAGGCGTCATCGGCGATTGGGAACATGACGGCGGCGATCGCCGGCATCGTGCTCGGAGAACTCCAGCAATCCGGCATGGTAGGGAACGCGTGGCGCTGGCTGTTCATCGTGGGCGGCCTGCCTGCGCTGCTCTGCGTCGTCATCGTACGCCGGCTGAAGGAACCTGAATCCTGGCAGAAGGCGAAGCTCGAAAATCGCCGGCTCGGTTCCATGGGCGAGCTGTTTTCCGACCCGCGCTGGCGCCGCAATGCCATCGTCGGACTGCTGCTGGCGTCGTCCGGCGTGGTTGGGCTGTGGGGCATCGGCTTCTTCAGCGTCGACCTGCTGCGCACGGTGCTCGATAAAACATCCCTGAGCCCCGGCCAAAAGACCTTCTGGACCGGCATGACCTCGCTGCTGCAGAATTTCGGAGCGTTCTTCGGCGCCTGGGCCTTCACACATGTCACGCATTATGTGGGCCGCCGCAAAGCGTTCGCAGCGTCGTTTGTTGCCGCGGCGCTGGCCACTGCGTACACGTTCTGGAACCTGCGCCATTTCTCCGATATCTTCTGGATGGTTCCGCTCATGGGATTCACCCAGCTCGCGCTGTTCGGCGGTTACTCTATCTATCTGCCGGAGCTGTTCCCCACGCGCCTGCGCAGCACCGGAACATCATTCTGCTACAACGTGGGGCGGCTGGCGGCGGCCGTGGGACCGCTGGCGCTCGGCCTGCTCACCAGCCGCGTGTTCGCGAATCACGCCGAGCCGATGCGCTACGCCGGCGTCGCCATGTGCCTGGTATTCTTCGTCGGCCTGGCTACGCTGCCCTGGGCGCCCGAAACGAAAGGCGCCCCGCTGCCCGAATGAGGCATTTCAAATATAAATCGCTGGACGAGTTGGCGCAGAGCGCGCGTGAGCTGGGCGCGGCGCACGTGCGCTTCGAACCCGATCCGGAGCGCGTGCGCGCCACACTCGCCCGGCCCGCCCGAGTTGGCGGATTCACCGTCGGGAACTCCATCGCGATTCATCCCATGGAGGGCTGCGACGGCACGGCGGACGGCCGCCCTGATGAACTCACCTGGCGCCGCTACGAGCGCTTTGCCCGGGGTGGCGCGAAACTGATCTGGTTTGAGGCGACCGCTGTCTGCGACGAGGGCCGCGCCAACCGGCGTCAGCTATGGCTGCACGAAGGATCGGTGGACGAGTTCGCGCGCCTGCTCGATGCCGTACGCCGCGCGCACCGTGAAGAGATCGGCACGGCTGACGATCTGCTTATCCCGGTGCAGTTCACGCACTCTGGGCGCTACAGCGTGCACGGCCGGCCCATCGCTTATCGCAATCCGCTGATCGATGCGAAGGCGCACACGCCGCCGGATTGTCCGGTTGTGACCGATGACGAACTGGACAGGCTTGGCGATCAGTTCGTCGCGGCAGGGCGGCTCGCCCTGCGTGCCGGCTTCCAGGCCTTCGATCTCAAGGTGACGCACGGCTATCTGCTGAGCGAGCTTCTGGGCGCGAAGACGCGGCCAGGCCGTTACGGCGGCCCGCTCGAAAACCGCGTCCGGCCCATTCGCAATATCCTGCGGCGCTTCCGCGATGAGTTCGGCAATCGACTCATCCCCTGCATGCGGCTCGGCTGCTACGATGGCGTGCCGTACGTGCGCAACGCAGACGGCACTGGTTCGCCTATGCCATATCCGGCGCCGTATCCGTGGGGCTTTGGCGTGGACGCGGATGATCCGTTGCGGGAAGACCTCACCGAAGTGAAGCAGGCCATCGCCTGGTTTCGTGAGGACGGACTCGAGCTGCTGAACGTGTCCATCGGCGTGCCCTATTACAACCCACACGTGGGCCGGCCCTTCGAAACGCCGGATGACGGTAACTACGAGCAGCCGGAACATCCCCTGCTCGGCGTGGATCGCCATTTCCGCATTGCCGGTGAACTGCAGCGCGCGTTTCCCGGCCTGCCCATGGTGGGCACGGGCTATAGCTGGTTGCAGATCTATTCGGTGAATGGGGGCGCCCGGAACATCGCGGACGGCAACATACGGTTTATGGGCATTGGCCGGGGCGCGCTTGCTTATCCGGCATTCGCCAGGGAGGCGCTCGAACGCGGCGCGCTCGACGAACGAAAGGTCTGCAAGACGCTGACGTTCTGCACGTGGCTGATGCGGCAGAAAGACCATCCGCTCGGCCAGGTTCCCACGGGCTGCCCGCCGTTCGACAAAGACCCATACGGGAAGATCATCAAGGAAGTGCGCGCGGCAAAGCGGAGCAAAGCCGCTGCAACCACCGAGGAGACTACCTGATGCGTGTGCTGCTGATATGTTCTATCCTCTGCTGTGCGGCGTTCGCGGACGATGGAGCTGACGTGCGCGCCGTCGTGGCGAAGTACGTGGACGCCCGTGACCACCGCGACCCCCGGGCGACCGCGGCTTTGTTCACGGCGGATGCCGATCAGCTCGTTTCCTCCGGCGAGTGGCGGCGTGGCCGCGATGCACTTGTCCGCGGCGCCATGGCCAGTTCTGAGAAGGAGGGTAAGCGCACCATCACGGTGGAATCCGTCCGCTTCCCTTCGCCGGACGTGGCCCTCGTCGACGGCCGCTATGAACTGACCGATCTCGCCGGCGCGGCGACCAGGAAGATGTGGACCTCACTGGTGATTGTCCGCACAGCGGACGGGTGGCGAATCTCCGCCATCCGCAACATGCTGCCCGCCCCGCCCGCGCACTGAATGTGGCGCACGCTTCAGCGTGCTGCTGTGGGCTTCAGCCCACGGTCCGGGCAGCGCGAGCTAAAGCTCGCACCGGCACGCTGAAGACGGTGCTGAAAAAGTAAGTCAACGCTACCAAGGACAGGCGAAAACGCCTGTTCCACAACACCAGTTCAATGGCTTACAGCCATTGTGGAACAGGCCTTCGGCCTGTGAACTTACTTTTTCAGCAGCATCTGAAGCGTGCGCCACAACGGCGATCACGATTTCCTCACTTCGCGCAGCAGCTCGATAATTCCCGCCGCAATCCCGAACAGCAAAAAAACAATTTTGAGGAAATGCGTACCGAAAGCCCTGTCCAGCAGATACCCCATGCCCCACCCGATCACCGTACACAGCGGCAGCAGGAACGCCAGGCCGAGGTAGCCCCCAACCTGCCGGAGACCAGACCCTCCGCCTCCCTCAGGCATGCGCTCCCCGCTTGTGCTCCAGAACGGGCTTCCACTGCTCCGCCGCCTCCTTCACCAGGATTCCCATCTTCGGATGCGACGGTGTGACATCGGCCTCAAGCTCGAACTCCTCAAGCGCCTCGCTGGTGGTTGGACCAATGGATGCGATCAGCATCCTGCGCAGGCCGTCGCGCACGCCGCGCTCGGCGCCTTCCTCGGCGGCGATGCGAAACAGATGCTCCACCTGCACGCTCGTCGTGAACAGGACGACGTCTGCTTCGCTCGAGGCAATCCGCCGAATGGCTTCCCGCAGAGGGCGTGTGTCCTCCGGCAGATCCCAGCGGTACACGCGAACGGCTGTGACCTCCGCTCCGCGCGCGCGCAGCCCGTCGAGCAGTTGGCTGTTCGAACGGCCGTACTCCTGCACGGCGATGCGCCGCTCGGCGCGTCCTTCGGTGGCCGCCAGCAGTTCCCGCCAGGTGTTCGGCTCAGGCACGCTGACGGTGATGGGGACGCTCATTTCGCGTAACGCCGCCGCCGGTTTCGGACCGCGGGCGACGACGGTGATGGTTCGCAGCGCTTCGGCAAACCGCTCGCGAGGCCAGCGCGTGGCCAGAATATCTGCCAGCGCGCGCGTGCCCACGCCGGTGAGGAAGACGATCATGTCGAACTCGCCCCCGAAAAGCCGCTCAGCGAACGCGAATGCCTCCGGGTTGTCTTCCAGCGGCAGCTCGCGCATGGACGGCGCAACGAACGGCTCGCCTCCCTGGCGGCGAATCAGCTCCCCGATCTCGTTCGCGCGCCGGCTTTCAAACGCGATCACCCGCAGGCCATTGAACCCCATCGCCACCATCGTGTCACAGCCATGGTGGCGCAGGCGGCTTCGCTGCGTCCTGCTAACCGATCTCTCACCTCCCGCCGGCCCGCGCCCGCCGCGTGAAAGGGGACGAGAAATATAAAGCGGAACAAACGCAGCCGGGCAAAGAAGAGGAAATGAGGTCGAAGCCCCGCGCCGAGAAGGAAACTCATCGCGGCAGCGGCAAACTCGTGGGCCGGCGCTGCCATACTATCTTCGGCGACATTGGCGATGAGCCGTTCTGCCGGAGCATTGTCGACGAGACCATCCGCGAGTTCGGCAAGCTTGACGTGCTGGTGAACAATGCCGGCGACCAGCATGAGCGCGAAAGCCTGGAAGAGATCAGCGCGGAGCAACTGGAGCGCACCTTTCGCACCAATGAAGGAAGGCAGCGCCATCGTCAACACTACATTCGTGACGGCTTACCACGGCAGCGAGCACTGCTCGATTATTCGTCCACCAGGGGCGCTATCGTGGCCTTCACCCGATCGCTTGCCAGGAACCTCGCGAAGAAGAAGGTCCGCGTGAACGGCGTCGCGCCGGGCCCCATCTGGACGCCACTGATCGCGTCAACCTTCCCGCCCGAGCGCGTCGAGAAGTTCGGCAGGGACACCCCGCTGGGCCGGCCCGGACAGCCTGATGAAGTTGCGCCCTGCTACGTCTTCCTGGCATCGGATGACAGCTCTTACATAACCGGGCAGGTGCTGCATCCCAACGGCGGCGAGGTCGTCAACGGCTGAAGAAATCCGCAGCCTCAGGCAGCGCCTTCCAGCATGCGATGAGCGCCCGACTCGATGGCCCCGCGCACCTTGTCTTCGGGGAGGAACTTGGCGACGGCGCCCAAATCGAGATCAAGCGTGATGAGCTTGTCCTCGACGATCGCAATCCCTCGTATAGGCGCCGTAAAGAAACCCATCTTCACGGTGAGCGAGAAGGTCATGGTGTCGCCGTTCCAGCTCTTCTGCTGATCGCGCACCTCCACGGGCCCTCCGCCAGGGCCCGCCTGAAACAGCTTGTCGATGCCCTCGTCCACGCGGCGCTTTGCTTCTGCGCGGCCTTTGTCGTGAGAAACGGTAATGCGCATGGCTACTTGTGCTGCGTCTCCCAGTCGTAAAAGATCCCGGGGTCGTTATACGCGATTCGGCCCTCGTCTTCCGGATTGTAGAAACGGTCCGTCAGATAGATCAGCAGCGCGGGATCTGCGCCGATGACCTTGTAGCCGTGCGCCACGCCTGGCGGCACCAGAATCTGCCAGGGCCGCAACGCGCCGATATACATGGTATTGCGCAGACCCCAGGTCCCCGAGTGGCGGCGCATATCGACGAGCGCTACCTGAAACATGCCCTGCACTGCGAGCCAGCAATCCGTCTGCTGCCGGTGTACATGAAACGCCTTGATGGTCCCCGGATAGCTCAGGGCCGCCGAAACCTGTGTGCTGTTCAGCGGGAACTCGGCGGTCATGCCGCTGCCGAGGCGAGCCACTTCGAGAAAGTACCCACGGTCGTCCGGCCACAGTGAAACCGGGTTGATGAGCACGCCTTCGATCAGGTCGGGCGACTGGGCGTTGAGAATTACTTTACCGATTCCGCGCTCGCATTCGGGGGTGACGATCTGAACCTGTTCGGCCGGGGCGCCTACGGCTGTGCTCATCCGGCCACCACGGTCGCGTTCTGCGCCTTGACGCCGCCGCGAATGGCGGCTCTGGTCTCGGCCACAAGGTTGTTTGCGCGGAGCAGGGAATCGAACGTGCCGGCGTCGGTCCACCAGCCGTCCAGAAACGAGAATGCCATCGACCCTTCGCGGATATACGCGTTGTTCACGTCCGTGATCTCCAGCTCGCCGCGCCGCGATGGCACCAGCGTTCGGATCTTATCGAACACGGTCCCGTCGTACATATAGATGCCGGTAACGGCGTAGTTGCTCTTCGGCCGCTTCGGTTTTTCCTCAATGCCGACGATGCGATTGCCGTCGAGCTCGGCAACGCCGAAGCGTTCCGCATCTTCCACCTGCTTCAGCAGAATTCGGGCGCCGGCCGGTTGCGCGCGGAACGCCTGTGCGGCCTCCGCAATGCTGCCCTCAATGATGTTGTCGCCGAGAATGACGCAGATGGGCTGGCCATCGGCGAAGTGCTCGGCCAGATGCAGCGCTTCCGCGATGCCGCCTTCGCCCTCCTGATACGTGAAGTCGAGATGGGTGAGGCCGAAATCCTTGCCGTTCGCAAGCAGTTGCAGGAAATCCCCCGCATGCCGCCCGCCCGTGACGATCAGGATGTCCCGAATGCCCGCGTCCACCAGGGCGCGGATGGGGTAATAAATCATCGGCTCGTCGTAGACCGGTAACAGGTGCTTGTTCGTGATCTTGGTAAGTGGGAACAGACGGCTGCCGGTGCCGCCGGCGAGGACAACGCCCTTCATAGCTGGCTCTCCCGTAACACGAGACTATGATAGCAACGCCTTTTCGCCCCAGGCCGGCGCCGGCTCTGCAGCGCGCGCCCGGAATCGCCGATATTACGGGGGGAGCCGGGCAGAATCGCGCGGACAGGTTGCTATCATTAGGAATTGCTGGAGGATGAGTGAGCACAGCCACTGCGGCTCCGAGCCTGCCCACTGAGAAAGTGCACCAACGCTACCGCCCCGTTCTGCTTGTATTCTGCTGCACGCTGATCGGCGCGATCGCGCAGATTCTCATCAAAATGGGCGCTACGGACCTTGCGCATCACAACGCCCATCCCGGCCTGATCAGCGCCGCGCTGGGCATGTTTACGGATCCATGGCTCTTCTCCGGTTACGGCTGCTACGGCCTGAGCACCGTGCTCCTGGTCCTCGCCCTGCGAGAAGGCGAGCTCTCGATGTTGTATCCGGTGATCGCGCTCACCTACGTTTGGGTGGCCCTGCTTTCGTTCGTCGTCTTCCACGAAGCATTGGAGCCGCTGAAGCTGTTCGGAATCGCGTTGATCGTTGGCGGCGTCGCGGTGCTCGGCAGGAAAGGGCGCAACTGATGGCCGCGGCCCATGTCGTTACGCCCGTCTCCTCCATGGTGCTGGTCATCGTGGGATCGTTCATCGGATCCTTCGGCGCGGTCCTGCTCAAGTCGGGCGCGGGGAGGCTGTCTCGGCACTGGCGGGTTCTGGTCACCAACTGGAGACTGGCGCTCGGAATTCTCGCCTATGGGCTGTCGTCCGTCTTCTTCGTGCTCGCGAACACGAAGGGTGAGCTGACCATCCTGTATCCGCTGGTCTCACTCGGGTATTTGTGGACCCTGCTATGGGCGCGCCTGTTTTTCGGAGAGGCGCTCACGAAATACAAATTCGCCGGGCTGGCCATGATTCTTGCCGGCGTGTTCTGCCTGAAACTGACGGCTTAGCGTACCGCTTGCTCACGCGCGCGGCTCAGTAAGCGAGCGCGCCTCACAGTTTCACTTTGCGATCTTCCCGCCACGCGATGTTGGCCATGTGCGGACCGGTAACCGCCGCAGCGGCCACCTCCACCGGGCAGTTCGGCTCCTGCCGCGTCCGGATGCAATCGAGGAAATTCTGCTGATGCGCTGTAGCGCTGTCGCGGTCCGGCTCCTGTGCGATCATCTCGGGCTTTCCGTTTTGCGTCCACGGTTCGGAGGACGGCCCCGGGTCTTTGTAGATCCGATAGCCGTTTCGGTCGAGCGCCATGGTGGCCTTTTCGCCGAGGAAGGTCACTGACCAGTCGAAATCGTAAGTGGTGCAGTAATTCAGCGACCACTGCGCGACGAACCCGGGATACTCGAACACGGCGGTGAAAACGTCGGGCGCGTCCGCGGTGGGATTGCCGATCACCTGCCCCTGGCACACTGCCGATCGCGGAGGACCAGAGTTCGTCATCCACTGCACCACGTCCATAAGATGCGTCCCCTGATCGGTCATGTTGCCGCCAGAGTAATCGAAGAATCCGCGCCACCAGCGAAACCGTTTCGGTTCGAGCGGCCGCACCGGCGCGGGGCCCAGAAACAGCTCCCAGTCCAGCTTGCCGGGGAGCGGCGAGTTGTCGAGCCATTCCGTGAAATGCCAGTCCCACATGGCGCGCACCATCGAGATACGCCCCAGCGCGCCATCGTCCATCAGTTGTTTCGCCCGGCGGACGAACGGCATGCTGCGGCGCTGCATCCCGATCTGGACCACCTGTTTGGTTCGACGCACCGCCTGCACCATCTGCGCGCTCTGCTCGAGGTTCAACGACAACGGCTTCTCCAGATAGACGTCCTTGCCCGCGGCGAGAGCAGCCTCGAGGCAGGGCTGATGCTGGTGGTCCGGCGTGGCAATCACGACAAAGTCGATGCCGGGCTGGGTGAGCAGGTCGTGATAATTCAGGTGTGCTCTGGCGTCCTTCGGCGATTCGGCTCGCGCCCGCTCCCGGGTGGGTTCGTAGACGTCGCATACGGCGACGCATTCAGCCCCCAGCTTCTGGAACGCTTGATGCAGCCAGCGGCCGCGATTGCCCACGCCGATGATGCCGAATGTGGGGCGGTCGTTTGCGCCCCTGACGACGCTTGCAACATATGGCGCCGCGGCGAGCGCCTGCAGAAATGCTCTGCGGTTTTGTGGCATGTGTGCCTCCCTCGCCCCGCAACACACATAGAAGCGGGGCCGCTCGCATTGTATCCGCGTCAGGGAAGGGAAGCCAGCGGGGTCCTGTGAAGAATGCCGTCCGGACCCGGTTTGGCGAAAATCTCGATCCACTGGCCGCGGCGATCCCAGCGCATCACCGGGCGCAGGCCCAGCACGCTGGTTACCTCCGCGGAGCTCATCTGCGGCTCGTAATCATAGAAGCGCCGCAGAAAGCGATCGACTGCGGGGAGGCGGAGGACGCCCCACGGAGGGTCCCAGGTGCGGGAGTACAGGATGAGAGCATCCACCTTTGCCGGATCGAGCCGCCGCAGCGTCGAGTCGTGCAGGTCGGAGGTCTCCACCGTCCGCAGCGGCTTCGATACGTATCCGAACTCCGGCCTTCGCAGCGCGGCCGTCAGGGGCCAGGCGGTGTAGATGGTGGCATCCGGATGGTGACGTTCGATGAAGTTCGCGGCAGCCGCATGCAGGTTCACAAAGTCCACCATCGCCAGGTTGTTCTCGTAAGGAAAGGGAAACGGCGGATTGAGAAACCAGCCCGAAAGCAGCCCGGCGGTCATTGCAAACGTCGCGGTGAGCCGCCATGCGCGCTTCGTCTCGGTGAAAGCGGCGGCTATCGCACAGTAGAGGATGGGCAGCGCCGGCAGCAGATATCTCTCGAGCGCGGCGCCGCCCAGCGCACTGACCAGCAGGATGTGCAGCGCGGCGAATAAGCCCGCCAGCTTCCACGCCGGCGTTCGGAATATGTGCGTGCGCCGTGCGGCGAAGAGCAGAACGACCGCGCCGACCCAGCGGAAATCCGAGAAGAACAGAAAATAGAGATGCCGCAGGAGCGCGGTGGCCACGCGCACGGGGTGCAGCGCGTAGGTCACGTTGTAATGAGTGAAGCCGCTGTCTCCAAACAGGTGGCCCGTTTCGCGCCACAGATAGAGAATCCACAGTGCGAGGGCCGCAAACGAGGGCAGGAACAGCGCGGCCGGGCGGTATTGTTTTCGCCTTGCCAGATCGAGCGTGAACAGCAATGGAAGGATGACGCCCGTTTCCTTGCACATCACCAGCGCAAGGGACGCCAGCGCGGCCGGCGCGTAACGCCGCTGCAGATAAAAAAGCAGCGCGAGTGCGGTGAAAACCATGGCCGGCATATCGAGTTGCGCCATCATCGCCTGCGTGTAGAACAGTGGATCGGCGAGCAGGAACAGCGCGGCGGCAAACGCGGGCAATCCTTTGGTGGTTCGGCAGAGCTCGATGGCCAGCAGAAATGTGGCCAGTACTCCCAGGCTGGCCAGCGCCAGCATGGACAAGCGCGTGGCGACTATGGAATATCCGGCGAAGCGCCAGATGAGCGCCAGATACGCCATCACGCCCGGTGGATGCACGTTCGGCACGGTGGAGTGGGGAATCCACGCTCCGGTGCGCAGAATGTCGAGGGCCGCGGGAACGAACTGCCCCAATTCATCCCAGAAGTAAGGCAGGCCGAAAAGCGGCGAATGAATGCCGAAGACTACGGCCACGAACAACGCGAAAAAAATCAGGTGAGCGCCGGCCTGGCGCTGCCGGCCCGCATCTGTGCCCGACGCCATCTACTGGATTTGCGCGCCCGGCTGTTTGGGCTCCAGCCGGATCTCTCCGAAGGTGGCTTCGTACTGCGAGAGATTCTGCTGCAGGACATTGGAGAGGGCCTTGGCCTGCTGCGGGCTCAGATACACGCCCTGGAAATTATGGATGGACACCTGGTCCGGCGCCACCTGATTCACGGTCCCGAATAGCAGAAAGAAGTCCCAGAGGTTTACCCGGACCTGAACGCTGTTAGCGTAGCTCTCGCGATAATCCGCGGTGGAGGTGAGCTGGATCTTCGGTTGCGGCTGAGCCGGATGCATAGCCTTATGGTGTCACACGCGCGTCATCGAGAGGGCTGCATCGCCTCCCGCCGGCGCCGATTCCTGTACTATGTATTTTCCATGCTTCGTACCACCCCGACGGCGACGCCGTCTTCATCGCCGTCCGGCCACGCGCCCCTCACCGAACGGCGCTACGTCAAACCGCTGCTGCTGATCACCAGCCTGTTTTTCCTGTGGGCCTTTGGCGTCAACCTGAACGACGTCCTGATTCCGCACCTCAAGAAAGCGTTTCAGCTTACTGACTTACAATCCTCACTTATTCAGGTTGCGTTCTTTGGCGGTTACTTCCTTGCCGCGCTTCCGGCCGGATGGATCATGGAAAGGATCGGTTACAAGCGGGGCATTCTTACCGGTCTGCTGATCTGCGCCACCGGCGCCCTGCTGTTCATTCCCGCCGCAACCTCGCTCATGTACGGTTTCTTCCTTTGCGCGCTGTTCATCATGGCTTGCGGGCAAAGCTTTCTGGAGGTCGCGGCGAATCCGTACGTCACCGTGTTGGGGCCGCCGGAAAGCTCCGAGCGGCGGCTGAATCTGGCGCAGTCGTTCAACGCTGTCGGCGCCGTGATCACGCCGGTCATCGGAGCGGCGTTCATTCTGACCAACACCAGCCGCAGCTCAGTCACTTACTCCGCGGCGGCCGAGGCGAGCACCGTCCGCGGACCTTATGCCGTGATCGCGGGAATTTTCGTTGCGGTGGCCCTGCTCGTCTGGCTGACTCATCTCCCGGATGTCCATGAAGAAGGCGCAGCGCCGGCGGACGCAAACGCATATCCACGGTTGCGCGATGTCTTCCGGTACGGCCACCTGGTCAAGGGCGTGGTGGCGCAGTTCCTGTATGTCGGCGCGCAGGTCGGCGTGGCCAGCTTTGTGATTCGCTTTGCGGAGCACCTCGCGCCCGGTACCGGCGACAAGACCGCGGCCACTTACCTGAAACTGCACCTGCTCGGATTCATGATCGGGCGATTTGCGGGATCGTGGGCGATGAAATATATCCCCGCGGCACGGCTGCTTGCCGCATTCGCCGGCGGTTGTCTGCTGTGCGTAACCGCTGCCATTGTGATATCGACGGGCGGCCTGCCCATCTATGCAGTGGTGCTGATCGGATTCTTTCACTCCATCATGTTCCCCACCATCTTTGCGCTAAGCATCAAGGATCTGGGCGCGTACACTAAACTGGGGTCCTCGCTGCTGGTTATGGCGATCATCGGCGGCGCGGTGCTCCCGGCAACGATGGGCTACATCTCCGATCACAGCAATATCCAGCGGGCATTCATCGTGCCGCTGCTGTGTTACATCTACATACTCTATTTCGGTATCCGCGGCTACCGGCCGCGGCAGACGGTTGCAGGCTGACGCACTACGCCGTCGCGAGGTGCAGCGCGACGATGCCGCCGGTCATGCGCTCGAACTCCACATGGCGGAAGCCCGCCTCACGCATCCGCGTGGCCAGCTCTTCGGGACCGGGGAACCTGCGCACCGACTCCGGCAGGTAAGTGTACGCATCGCGCGAGCCTGACACAAGTCCGCCAATGGCCGGCAGTGCATGCAGCGAATAGAAGCTGTAAAGCGCCGCCAGCACGCGACCCGGCGGCTGCGAGAACTCCAGAATGGCCGCGGTCCCGCCCGGTTTCAACACGCGCAGCATTTCGCCGATGCCGCGCTGGTAATTCGCGAGATTGCGAAAGCCGAACGCGGCGGTCACCAGATCGATCGAATGATCGCGCACGGGGAGCTGCAGCGCATCGGACTCGAACACCTCGCAGGACAGGCGCCGGCGGCCTGACTTATCTCGCGCCGCGACCAGCATGGGGTGACAGAAGTCGCTGCCAAGTACCTGCCCGGCGGCGTCGTGCTGTAAGGCCACCATGAGATCTCCGGTGCCACAGCAGAGGTCGAGGCACAGAGCATTCGGCTGCGCCAGCACGCCGCGCACGCGTTTCACCGTGCGGGCGCGCCAATAACGGTCGATATTGGCGGAGAGCAGATGATTGAGCAGGTCGTACCGTGGAGCAATGCGGCCGAACATGCCGCGCACCCAGGCCGAAGCCTGCTCTTCAGTACGCGTGCCCGCGGGCGTCGTCCCGGGGCCCCGCTGATCGGCTCCGGTCACGCGCCGAGCGCCGTCCGCACGGCGGCGATGACATTGTCGGTCCCGGCATTCGTAACGATGCGCGTATGTCCGATTCGGTCGGGCAGCACGAAGTGCACCCTGCCGTGCAGCGTCTTCTTATCCTTCTTCAGCCGCGCAACGATACCGGCCGGATCGATGCCGCCCACCGGCGGGATGCTCTCATACGAGTCGATGCAGGCAAGAATCGCGGCGGCCCTGCTGTCGTCAAGAATCCGCTCGCGCCGCGCCAGATCCACGGCCGCCTTCATGCCCCAGCCGACTGCCTCGCCGTGCAGAAACCGCGTGTAGCCGGTTTCCGCCTCCAAAGCGTGCCCGAACGTGTGCCCGAAATTAAGAATTCGCCTCAAGCCGCCCTCTTTTTCGTCCAGGCTGACCACATTCGCCTTAATTTGCACGGAATCGGAAATAATTCTTTCCAGAACCGCGGGGTCGCGCGAAAGAATGGCGCTCTTTTGCACTCGCATCACCTCGAACAGCGCTTCGTCGGCGATGACGCCGCACTTGATGATTTCGAACAGTCCCGCGCGGTACTCGCGTTCCGGAAGACTCTCCAGCACCAGCGGATCGATCAGCACCGCCAGCGGCTGGTGAAAACTGCCGATGAGGTTCTTCCCCGCCGCCAGATTAACCCCGGTTTTGCCGCCCACGGCCGCGTCCACCTGAGCCAGTAACGTAGTAGGGACCTGAATGACGGGGATTCCGCGCATAAATACGGCCGCGAGGAATCCGCCGACATCGGTGACGATTCCCCCGCCGATGGCAATGATCACGCTGGCGCGGTCTGCGCCTTCCGCCACCATACGCTCGGCCAGATCCTCCAAAGCCGCAACACGCTTGTTTACCTCGCCGCCGGGAAAGAACAGCGGGTCGTGATGGCATCCCTGCAGCGGGCCCGAGATCGCGCGGCCGTACCGCTCCCATATGCTCCGCTCCGTGACGACAAAGATGCCACTCGCATTCCCCGGAATGAATTCGGGGACGCGCCGGAGACAGCCCCGCTCGATGACAGCGCAGTAAGTGCGCTGCTGAGTTTTAACAGCGTGGGTCAAACCACTGTTGTACCATGTGGATTGACGCACAGCGGTGCACGCGCGGCGCAGGCCGTTACGGGGCGCCCGGCGCCGAATACGCAGACTGCCTGCTGTTTTGCGCTGATTCTGGTTGGCGTGACGCCCATTCGCGAAGCCGGTCCGTCCTCCATTCTCTGGACCGCGCCCTGCATCGTCTTCGCTTCTCTGGTAATTGCGTGGGGCGCCGAATCCGCGCAATTCTTCATTGCCCAGGGCTTCGCGCTCGCCATTCTGGCCTGGCTCCAGACGCTGCCCGAGTTCGCCGTTGAGGCGGTGATCGCGTGGAAACAACAGACGCCCTGGTTGCTCGCGAATCTCACCGGCGCGCTACGTCTGCTCACCGGCCTTGGCTGGCCCATGATCTACTTCTCCGCGGCGTTCTTTCACCGGCGCCGCACCGGCCAGGCGTTGCGCTCCATCCGGCTCGACGGCCAACACAGCATCAACATCGCGGCGCTGCTGGCCGCGCTCGTTTACATGTCCGTCGTGTTGGCGAAAGGCGCTCTCACGGTGATCGATTCGGTGATTCTGTTTGCCATCTACGCGGCGTACCTGACCATCCTTGGCCGCATGCCGGCGGTGAGCGAAGAAGGTATCGACGATCTCGAAACCGTTCCGCGCGCCATCGTCCTGTCGCCGCGCTGGCGCCGCATTCTGCTGATTACCGCGTGTTTCGCAGCCGGGGGCGGGCTCATTTACTTTGTCGCCGAGCCGTTCCTCGGCAGCCTGCTCGCCGTAGCCGCCCTGCTTGGCATTCCGACCTTCGTTTCCATTCAGTGGTTCGCGCCCGTAATTTCCGAAGCGCCGGAGATGCTGTCCACGTTCTATTTCGCGCGCACGGTGACAGCCGCTCCGATGGCCCTCATGAACATGGTGTCCAGCAACATTAATCAGTGGACGCTGCTGACCGCCATGCTGCCCGTGGTCTATTCTCTCAGCCGCGGCGCGATCTCGCCCATTCCGTTCGACAATCAGCAGAAACTGGAGCTTCTGATGACCATCGGCCAGGCGCTTCTGGGCCTGATGTTTCTGGTGAACATGGATCTGGTGTGGTGGGAAGCTCTGGCGCTGTTTATGCTCTGGGCCGTTCAACTCGGCTTTTCTGTTGGGCCTCAGGTAAGCGCCTCGCGAGTGAATATCGTTATTACCGCGACTTATTTCATCTGGGCCGGATGGGAGTTACTACGGGTGGTCATTGGACGAAGGCCTGCCGCCGCTGTTTCCGAATTCGTGGGCATCTGGCGCCTGTACGTGCGGCGGCAGGAGTAACAATCGGTCGCTCACGCTCACGGTAGCAACTATCGTGCGCCGTGAGCCGCGTTGTGCTTCTTCGCGTAGATATTGCGGCTGGCGCCGTTGAGCTGATGGTTCACCTGTCGCCTTTCCCCCGGGGTCAGCTTCCCGCCGTTGGCTGCCCGATCCGCTCTCACTTCCCGATTAATGCCGCTCTGCCGGGCCTCCAACCTCGCTGTTTCCCCGGCCGTCAACTGGCCCGACCTGATCCCCTGTGCGATGCGATCCTGCTGGTTCTCGCGCCGTGCGCCCACTTCGTTGCTGCCGTAATGCTGAGTGGATGCGTTGTGCTTGTCGGCGTAGATCCGGCCGCTGAGACGGTTTTGCTGCCGGTTGACCCGTGCCTTCTCGGCATTTGTGAGAGTGCCTCCGTTGACGGCTCGGTCATGGCGAACCTCGCCATTGATCGCCTGTTCTTTGGTTTCGAGGTTGGTAGTCTCGCCGGCAGTCAACTGGCCCGACTGCACGCCATTGGCGATGCGATCCTGCTGGTTCTCACGCCGCGGATTCACCTGAGCAAAGGTCATGCCCGCCAGCGCCAGCGTCGTTACTGTTCCCGTTACTAACCTGATCATTTCCTTTTCTCCTCTCGTCGACCTCTCGGCCGCACACCATAGCTAAACCGGGAATCGGATCGGAGTTTCGGGGCGACGGTGTTAATTTGATTTCATGCCAAACGAATGGCGCCCGATTGACGTCAGTCCTGAGTAACGGCGGTAACGAACTCTCATGTCTCTGCCACACGATCTCCGGTACGCTCTCCGCAACCTGCGCCACAGTCCCGGCTTCACAGCAGTTGCTGTCACTTCGCTGGCTCTGGGCATTGGCGCGAACACCGCAATTTTTTCGCTGCTCGATCAGGCGCTTCTGAGGCTGCTGCCGGTGCGGGACCCTCAGCGGCTCTTCGTGCTGCACAGGGAGCAGCAACTACCGGGCTCCGGGTCAACCGATAATCACGAGGCCATCTTTTCGAGGCCGATGTATCTTGACCTCGCCGCGCGCGTGCATGATTTCGAGGGTCTGGCGGCCCGCATGAGCGCTTCGGTGGACTTTGCGTTTTCCGGGCAGCCGCAATCGGCCGTGGCTGAAATGGTCTCGGGCAACTTCTTTGAAGTGCTCGGCGTTTCCCCTGCCCTCGGCCGCGTGCTGATGCCGGAAGACGATGGGGCGCCGGGCGCGCGCCCGGTGATTGTGCTGAGCCACGATTTCTGGATGCGCCATGCCGGCGGAAACCCCGCCGTTCTGAATCAAAGCGTCCGCATTAACGGTCATCCCATGATCGTGGTGGGCGTGGCGGCGAGAGGCTTCCGCGGCGTAATTCCCGGGCGCGAGTGCGATCTGTTTGTTCCGATTGCGATGAAACAGCAGATCACTCCCACCTGGAATGGACTCGATGACCGCAACTGGCGCTGGCTGTCGCTCTTCGCGCGCCTTCGGCCCGGAATCTCGCCGCGGCAGGCGGAGGCGGAGCTGCGCGCCGTCTACGAGCCGCTCACTCGTGACGAACTGAGTCGGAACAATCTGCCCGCGGGTCAGATGGATCGCCTGATGCGCGACCACATCCGACTATTGCCGGCAGGGCAGGGAATCAATGATATTGGGCGCCGCTGGCAAACGCCGTTGACGGTTCTCATGGGCATGGTCGGCCTGGTATTGGTCATCGCGTGCGCGAACCTGGCGAGCATCATGCTCGCGCGGGCGGCGGCGCGCCGGCGAGAGCTGGCCATCCGCATGGCGCTGGGCGCAAGCCGCGCCGCGCTGGCCCGCTATCCTCTTGTGGAGAGCGTCATCACTGCCCTGGCGGGAGGATTGCTCGCGCTACCGGTGGCATGGGCAAGCGTGCGCTTACTGACCGGGTCAATTCCCAGCCTGAGCGACAACACGTGGCTCAGCACGAGCCTGGACGCACGCATTCTTGCATTCAACATGGCGGTCGCAATGCTGACCGGCATTCTGTTCGGGATCATGCCGGCGCTCCAGGCGATGCGCGCCGACGTGGCCCCCGCTCTGCGTGACCAGACCGCGAATGCGACTGCCGCACGCGGACACGGCCTGTTCCGGCGCGCCATGGTGGTTGCGCAGGTGTGCCTCTCCATGGCGCTGCTCACCGGCGCCGGCCTGTTTGCCCGCAGCCTGATCAATCTCACGCGTCAGGACCCCGGGTTCCACCCGGACAGCCTGCTGGCGTTCCGGATCAGACCGGAGTTAAGTGGCTATGACGCGCAGCGCGCGCTGACCTTCTATCGCGAGTTGCAGCGGCGGCTGAGCGCCGTTCCGGGAGTTACCATGGCGGCGGCTGCATCGAGCGGTCCGTTCATGGGATCGATACGCAGGAGCAGCTTCGAGCTGCAGGGCATTCCCCAACCCGAGGGTGAAGGGTCGGCGGTCATCCTGGACACCATCACGTCCGGTTATCTGCGCACTCTCGGTATTCCGCTGATGGCCGGCCGTGAGTTCGACGATCGAGAAACGGAAACCGGCCCGAAGGCGGCCATCGTGAATCAGGCGTTCGTGCGACGCTTCTGTGGCGGAGCGAATCCGATCGGCAGGCTGGTCGGTATTGACAACAAGCCTGATCGCGAGATCGTCGGCGTTGCCGGCGACAACCGTTTCCAGAGCGTTCGTGAACAGGCGCAGCCCTTCATTTATCTGTCATACGCGCAGGAAGAGCTCAGCGGCATGAGATTCTTTGTGCGCACCAGCGGCACGGCGGAACGCATGGGCGGGGCGGTCCGCGCGGTGGTGGCCCAGATGGACCGATCGGTTACCGTCACCGGCATCAGGTCCATGCGCGCTCAGATCGACAATACCCTCTATGCCGACCGGCTCATCGCGATCCTGTCGATCGCGTTCGGCGTCCTCGCGGCCTTCCTGGCCGCTACCGGGCTGTACGGGGTCATCGCCTGGAACGTGGCGCGGCGCACGTCGGAAATCGGCATCCGCGTGGCGCTGGGCGCTTCGCGCGGTCACGTGCTCGGACTGGTATTGAGGGAGACAGCCATTCTGATGATGGCCGGTCTGCTGGTTGGCGTTCCTCTGACCCTCGCTTTGGGCGGGCTTGTGCAGAGCCAGTTGTACGGACTCGAGGCGCACGATCCGGCGATGCTTATCGGCGCGGCGGCGCTGCTGTGGCTGGTGGCGCTGATTGCGGCGTGGGCTCCGGCGCGGACGGCCCTGGCGATTGAACCGGCACGGGCGCTGAGAACCGAGTAAAAGTCGGCAACGTGGGGCACACGATCGGTTTATGTCGTCTGCTTGTTCGAGTGCCCGGGCATGGCAGACGACAAAACCCGATCGTCTGCCCCACGGGGAGGCGAAGCTACATTTTCAGGGGAGCGGTGCCGTACTGGCATCATTCGGAAGCACGAGTACCTTGCCAGGGGCGCCGGACTCGAGCGCCTGGTATGCATCCACGACCTCGTCCAGCGCGTATCGTCCGGCAATGTCGCTGATCACGGCGCGGCGCTTCACGGCCCGGGCGAGCGCATCCGCAATCAGCGCCGGGAACTCGTCGAAACCTTTCATCCAATGCATGCCGTTGTACTTGGTGACGAACAGCGACAGTGGGAACAGCTCGTGAATGTCGACGGGCGCCGATGAGCCGGATAACTCACCGTAGTTAATCAGGCAGCCGCGCGGGCCGAGCAGTCGCAGGCTGGTTTCGTAAGTTGCGGCGCCGATCGGGTCGAACACGGCATCGACGCCGCGACCCGCGGTGTGTGCGCGAACCGCCTCTGCTACGTTCTCGGTGCTCCGATCGATGACCCGGCGAGCGCCCGCATCGCGAACCGCCTCGCCGCGAGCGCCGCTGGCAATGCCGATCACCTCGGCGCCGCGTTCCGCGAGTATCGCAACCAGCATGCGGCCAACCGCCCCGGCCGCGCCCCAGATCACAGCGGTTCGGCCTTCGAGCGGCCACACACGGGCCAGACCTCCGGCAGTCATGCCGGCAACGGGAAGGCACGCGGCCTCTTCCATGCTGAGCCCCTCAGGTATCGCCACAAGCATCGACGCGGGAGCAACCACGAATGTCGCGCACGATCCGAGAACGGCTCCCCAGCAGACGCGGGCGCCTACGGCAATGTTCGCCTCCGGACCGGTCGCGACCACGGTTCCCGATCCCTCGCCGCCGAGCGCAAACGGAAAAGGCAGCTTCACGACGTACGTGCCGGAACGAATCAGCGTCTCGGCGTGATTGAGACCCACCGCCTCCACGCGCACAAGCGCCTCGCCGCTTTCGAGCGCAGGCAGGTTCTCGAGTGCGACTTCAATCACCTCCGGACCGCCGGCCCGAAGCGCACGGGCCACCCTCCGCTGGGTGATGTCAGGCATTATTGAAAATCCGATAATACCCCACAGCAGCGGAGCCCTGACGAAACCGCTCCCTCACGGTCGCGGCTCAGTAACGTCCTGCAAGCTTGTAACCGAGCCGTGACCGTGAAGGAGCGGTTTCCGAATGTTTCACACGTCCTCGCGGTCGCGGCTCAGCCAGGGGCGGTTGCACAGCGCTGGATGATGATTACTAAGCCAGAGACCAAACCACCGCGCCGTTCAGCAGCGTGGCCACGGGGCCGCCTCGGAACGTGCGGCCATGGAACGGTGAGTTGCGGCTTTTCGAGAACGAGCGGTTCACGTCATAGGTCCACTCGCGCTCGGGATCGAAGATGGTCACGTCGGCCGTTGCGCCGGGCGAAAGCGTACCGCGGTCCAGCTTCAGAATGCTTGCCGGGCCGATGGTGAACAGTTCCACCATGCGCGAGAGCGGCACGCGCGCGGGATGCACCAGTTTCTCCAGCGCCAGCGCCATCGCGGTTTCGAGGCCGATGATCCCGAACGGGCACTTCTCGAACTCCTGCATTTTGTCGTTGCCGGCGTGGGGAGCGTGATCGGTGGCGATAGCGTCCACCGCGCCCGATACAATTCCGCCAATCACGGCGTTCACGTCGCCATGATCGCGCAATGGCGGCTTCATCTTGTAATTGCTGTCGTACGGGATCATGTCCGCGGCAGCCAGCGAGAAATGGTGCGGCGTGGCCTCGCAGGTCACCTTCAGCCCCCGCGATTTCGCGAAAGCCACCATATCCAGTGAATGCCGCGAAGAGATGTGGGCCACGTGAAAGCGCACGCCGGTCAGTTCGGCCAGCAGAATATCGCGCGCCACCATCACGTCTTCAGACGCCGCCGGGATGCCGCGAATGCCGAGGCGTACGCTCTCCAGGCCCTCGTGCATGTCGCCGCCGGCGCTCAGGTGCAGGTCCTCGCAGTGGTCGATCACCGGGATGCCGAACGCCTTGGCGAACTCCATGGCGCGGCGCATGACACGCGAATTCATCACCGGACGTCCATCGTCCGAGATGGCCACCGCGCCCGCCTGCTTCATGGAGCCGATGGCCGCAAGCTCCTCGCCGGCGCTTCCCTGGGTAATGGCGCCGATGGGGAACACGTTCACGGGAGCGACGCGCCACGCGGTTTCCACAATGTAGCGCGTCACCGTGGCGTTATCGTTCACCGGCTGCGTGTTGGGCATGGGGCAGATGGACGTGAACCCGCCCGCCGCGGCCGCGCGTGAACCGCTTTCGATGGTCTCGGCGTACTCGAAACCCGGCTCGCGCAGATGCACGTGCATGTCGATGAAGCCTGGCGCAACCACCAGGCCGGTAGCATCGAACTCCTCCGCGCCCGCGGAATCGATATTCTCCGATACCTGTGCGATCACGCCATCGCTGATCGCCACATCGCGAATCGCATCGATGCCGTTCGCCGGATCGATCACCCGGCCGTTCTTAATCACCACATTGGCCATGGTTAGCTCGCCACGGGCGCGCCGCAGAGAATGCGCTCGAGCACCGCCATCCGAACCGCAACCCCGTTTTCCACCTGGTTGAGGATCACCGATTTCTGCGAATCGGCCACTTCGGACGAGATCTCGCGGCCGCGATTGATCGGTCCCGGATGCATCACGATGGCGTTCGGCCTGGCCAGCGCCATGTGCTCCAGCCGCAGCCCGTAAAAGTGGAAATACTCGCTGGCCGGATATGGCGCCTCATGCTGCCGCTCGAGTTGCACGCGCAGCATCATGATGACGTCGGCGTTGCGAATGGCCGTCCGGATGTCCCACGTCAGTTCGACGCCCGGGGCGATCTGCGCCAGCTCGCGCGGGAGAAGGGAAGCGGGGCCGCACAGCACGATTTGCGCTCCGAACTTCGATAACAGATAAATGTTCGACCGGGCCACGCGGCTGTGCGCGATGTCGCCGATGATCGCGACCCTTAGCCCCTCCAGCGGGCCGCGGCGGTCGAGAATAGTCCGTGCATCGAGCAGCGCCTGCGTCGGATGCTCGTGCGTGCCGTCGCCCGCATTGATGATGGGCGTGGGCAGGTGGCGCGCCAGAAAGTGCGGAGCGCCCGAGGCGGCGTGACGCATGATAATGGCGTCCGGGTGCATGGCCGCAAGGGTGTTCAGAGTGTCCACCAGCGACTCTCCCTTGGACACGCTGGACCCCGAGGCGGTGATGGAAACCGCGTCGGCGCCGAGGCGTTTCGCGGCCAGCTCGAAGCTGGTGCGCGTGCGCGTGGACGCCTCGAAGAACAGGTTCACCACCGTTCGGCCGCGCAGAATATCCAGCTTGCGGAACGTCTGATTCTGGATGGGCTGAAAATCCCTGGCGCGGTCCAGAATGGCCTGGATCTCATCGCGATCGAGCGGTTCGATACCCAGCAATCCGCGGTTGATCACGCCTCACGACTCCGCTACGCGTTCCACCAGCATCACCTTTTCGGTATTGTCCACTTCCTGGAATTTCACCTCGATGATCTCGCTGGCCGTCGTCGGCACCATGCGCCCGACGTAGCGTGCACCTATGGGCAGCTCGCGGTGTCCGCGGTCTATGAGCACCAGCAGTTGCACCCGCGCGGGCCGGCCGAGGTCGAACAGTCCGTCGAGCGCCGCTCGAATTGTACGGCCCGTATACAGCACGTCGTCCGTCAGGACGATGTCCATGCCCGTAACCGAGAACGGAATCTGCGTGCTGTTATGAACCGGCTTGTCGCCCACCGTCGACAGATCGTCGCGATACAAATTGATGTCCAGGATGCCGACCGGCACTTCGATGTTTTCCAGACTGCGAATCTTGCTGGCGAGACGCTGAGCCAGAGGAACGCCGCGCCGGCGGATACCGATAAACGCGAGCTTCTGCGGATCCTTCGTCTTTTCCAGGATCTCGTGCGCCAGACGCACCAGCGTGCGGTCGATTTCCGAGGCGCTCATGAGCTGCGCCTTTTCCCGAATGAGGGCCATAGTCTGCGAAGGCCCAGCGTATCACAGTGAACGCCGCGTTCTGCTTATCTGTCCACGCTCACGCGACGCGCGAGAGCCTGGAAACGAGGGTCCTCACCCAGGCTGAAAAGCGGCGCGTACAGCCTGAGGAACAGCAACATTTCGGATTGATCGGCGTAAGCGCGGCCGAAACTTTCGAATACACGGTCCTTTTCCCCGAGCGCGGCATACACGAGCGCGAAGTCGATGGGAGAGACGTACTGCTGTTGTCCGGACATTGCGTTCATCGAATCGAATATCGCCGGGACCTCGGCTCGTCTTCCGGAGCTGGCCAGAGCTACCGCGAGCAGAGAGAGGTTGGTGGTGGATTCCGGGTTCAACGCGCGAGCTTTGAGCGAATACTGAATCGCTTCCGGATATCGCTTCAGCATCACGCACGAATACGCGGCATGCATATAAGCCACCCAGTAATCGGCGTCCATGCTCATCACCTTCTGCTCGGTGGCCAGCGCGCCCGCATAGTCGCCTTTCAGATTCAGAGGCCAGCCGATGAATGACATGATCTCCGGCGACAGAGGATCGATGGCCAGAGCTTTCTTCAGCTCGGATACGGCCCGGTCGTCCTGCCCCAGGGCCGAAAGGTACTCGGCATAAGCGAAGTAGAAAGACGTGTTGTTCGGGCTCAGGGTCAGGGCGCGGTGGAATTCTTCGCCGGCCGACTTCAACCTCCATTGGTGCAGGAGCGAGTGCGCGAGCGATGCGTGCGCCTCGGCCAGACGGTCGTCGAACGCCAACGCTTTGCGGGCCGCAGCTTCGGCTTTCGGCAGGGCGTCGCGAGGCGGGAGCACCCAGTCGGATGCGGTGGTGTAAGCGTCCGCCAACCCCGCCCAGGCGATCGCGTAGCCGGGGTCCAGCGCAATTGCGCGGTTGAAATACTCGATGGCCTGGGTCAGTCCCTGACGTGTGAAGCGGAATTCCGAGATGCGTCCTTCCAGATAATTGCGATAAGCTTCGGCGTTTTCCGTGTAGGGGCGCTCCAGTTCGCGCTGCTCCGCCTGCCCGAGTTGTATGGACAACGCCCGCGCGACCCTCGTTGAAACGGAATCTTCAATGGCGAAAATTCCGCCGGACTTCTCATCCAGGGTCGCCGCCCACAACGAACGGCCGTCCCGGACACGGATGAGCTGAACGGTGACGCGAACTCCGTCAGCCGAAGTCTGGACCTTCCCGTCCAGCAGCGCATCCACACCCAGTTCGCGGCCAACGCTCTGCAGGTTCGGCGCGGGGCCCTCGTATTTCAGAACCGAGGTGGTCGGCCGCACCACGATTTGTCGAACATTGCTTAATCGGGTGATGACCGCATCAGCCAGCCCCACGCCCATCCAGGGATCGACGGCGGAGGCGCTCAAAGCCTGGAATGGCAGCACGGCCAGCGACCGAGGCGCCGCTGCCGCCGCCCGTTCGCGCCAGGCGTACCAACTGGCGGCGGCCAGCAACAGAATCCCAAGCGCCGAAGCGGCCATGACAACCGTTCTGCGCCCGAGTGTCCGGGTCTCGATCTCTTCCTGTACAGCGAGATCCGCAGTCCTGTGCCGCTCGATGACCATCTCGGTCTCCAGCGGCCGGCCGAACGGAACGCGAACGTCGCCGACGAACCGATAACCGCGTCCCGGCACGGTGGCGATATAGCGATGTTCTCCCGCGGCCTCGCCGAGGGCCTTTCTCAAAGTGGAGACGTTCTGCGCAAGATTGGCCTCCTCGACAACCGTATCCGGCCAGATCGTCTTCAGCAGCTCGTCCTTTTCCAGAACCCGCTGCCGGTTTCGCACCAGCACGAGCAGGGTGTCGAAGGCACGGGAGGTCAGCGGCACTTGCTGGTCATCGCGAAACAGGAGTCGCCTCATGGCATCGATTCGAAACGGGCCGAATTCGTATAAGTCGCTGATTTCCTGAGGCATGAACCCCTTCGTACGATCGTTTTAGAAGATTTTAGAACATTTGATTGGCTGATTGAAGACTTTTCCCGGCCGGCGCTGGCACACTGCCGAGCGTGGAACTCATATGAAGATTCGGCGCACCACCAGAACCACGATCCATGCCGAGGAAACTCTGACTATCCGCACGCGCGCGGGCGTTTTCGAAGACTGGTGCCCGCAATGCGGATGTCAGGGGCTTTTCATCGGTCTGGATCAGGCCGCCATCATTGCTTCTGCCGATGGGCGGCGGCTGCAGGCCTGGGCGGAGCAGGGAAGCCTGCACTTCATTCAGAGAGTCGCGGGTGCGCCGCTGGTTTGTCTGAGTTCCCTCACCAGAAATATCGAGACGACATAAAGGAGAACCACAATGAGAATCGCGGTACAGCAGATGGGCGGTTTCGGATTAGCCGCGGCCGCCTTGTTCCTGGCCTTGGCAAACGACGCGAAGGCATGTACTTTCTCGCCCGGCCACAACCAGGCGGGAATCTACTTCATCCACCACCGCTGCGCTGGTGGAGCGCGCTTCGGCGGAGATTGCGGCCGAGCGCCGCGCCGCCGCCCCGGAAACAACCAGCGCAGCGGAGCATCAGGATCCCGGCCCCCCCAACGCTCCACTCGTCGGCATGTGGCAGGTTAACGTACTGTCCGAAGGACAAGTGATCGACGAGGCGTATGAGGTGTTCCACAGCGACGGCACGGAGATGATCAACGACATCACGCCGCCTGCCGAGGAGAACGTCTGCCTCGGCGTCTGGGCACAAACAGCCGCGGGCGTGTACAAACTGAAGCACCTGTCGTGGACCTTCGACAGCAACGGCAACCTCACGGGCACGGCTGTTCTGAAGATATCGATCAACCTGAAGCCGGGCTCTGACAAGTTCACCGGAACCTACACCCTCAATTACTTCGACAACAATGGGAACCCGGCGGGCGAATTTACCGGGCAGGTGCAGGGAACGCGAGTCACTTTGGATTGAGCCAGCGGCGGGGCGGGTCTGTCGTGGCCGGCCTGCCCCTCTCTGCCGTGGTCCCCGCTGCCCCACGCGCCGGCCGCCCCACCTGTATTCTGGTTGGTATGGTCGTTGAGATTGAAGGCGTGCAGTTGCACCTTGCGCATCCCGACGAACTTTCGGTCAAGTGGGTCGGCCAGGAAGACGTGATGCGTCAGTTGCTGGCCGCGTGGCTGGTGGTGGACCCGCAGGATCTCCCCATGAACCCGCGGCTGCTCGGCAAACCCGGCGTCGGCAAAACCACTCTCGCCTACGCAGCGGCGAAACGGCTGGGCCGTGAGGCATACATCATGCAGGCCACGGTGGACACGCGTCCCGAGGATCTGCTGGTAACGCCGGTCATTGAAGGCGAGCGGAAGCTGCGTTACGTCGCCTCGCCGCTGCTCACGGCCATGCTGCGCGGCGGCATCGCCGTTCTCGACGAGGGCAATCGCATGAGCGAGAAGAGCTGGGCGAGCCTCGCTCCGTTGCTCGACAACCGCCGCTACGTGGAGTCGATTGTGGCGGGCATCAAGATCCGGGCGCATCCGCTGTTCCGGCTGGTGGCCACCATGAACGATGACGCATCCACGTTCGATCTGCCCGAGTACATCCACTCGCGCCTGCAGCCGCAGATCATGATCGATTTTCCCGAGCGGCACGAGGAGTACGCGATTCTGAAGGAGAATCTGCCGTTCGGCGACGAGCACATTCTGAATTACGTCACCGATTTTCTGCAGCAGGCCCATTCCGCCGACGAGCGCTACACCGTCCGCGACGGCATCAACATTGCGCGTTATGCCATGAAGCTGCACTCCATGAACGACGGCCGCGGCAGCATCGATCCGCTGCTGCGCACCGCGTTGCTCGAAACACTGGGAGATGAGGCGTTGAGGTATGTCGAGCGGGTCTGACGCCGGCAGCCTGCGGCGCGGCAACTTCACGTACTTCCCGGTTGTACCCGGCCGGCTTGAATTCGCGCTGGAGCTGCGCCGCCACATCCTCCGCGAACGCCCGCGCGTGATCGCCGTGGAACTGCCCGGCGCGCTCGAAGACGTGTATCTGCAGGCGCTCGCCCGCATGCCCGAGATGTCCGTCATCATGTATCCCGATGCGGACGACGACGAGCGAGCCATCTACGTGCCTGTCGAACCCTGCGATCCATTCACCGAGGCGGTCCGCACGGGCGTCGATACGTCCGCAACCATCGTCTTTATGGAGCCGGATGTGCAGGACCGGCCGCACCTGCCGGACACTTATCCCGATACCTACGCGATCCGGCGCATCGGGATCGAGAAGTACGTGGAAGCGTACCGGCTGTGGCCCGTCCGGCGCACGGACGAAATCGACGCGCACGCGGCGGCGATGGCCTGGAAGCTTCAGGGCGCCGACCCGCTCGCCAGCGTGCTGGTGGTGATCTCGCTCAATCTGCTCGATCCTTTGCTGGATGCGATGGAGCGCCCGCAGGATCCCCCATCGTACCGGCGCCATGCATTCGCGCCGCGCCTGATCAACCCGCACCCCGATTGCCTGGCCGAGATCACGGTGGAGTATCCGTTCCTTCAGGAGCGTTACGAGCGCTTCCGGCAGGCGATGGACGACGATACGCTCATCGACCGGCCGCACGCGCAGCTCGCGCTCTTCCGCGAGGCCGAGAAAGAGTACGAGGCCAACACCGGCGATAAGATCCAGTACTGGCAGAGGCGGCTGCTGGCGCGATACACGCGCAATCTGGCCCAGGTGAACGGCGACCTCACCGCCGGCGTGTTCGATCTGAGCGTGGCCGCGCGATCCATTGTGGACGACAACTACGCCTGGGAAGTGTGGCAGATGGCCAACCGCTACCCGGCGCAGCGCGATTCGAGCGAGATGCTGGAAACGGTGAACCTGTCGGGCGAGGAGATCTGGCTGAACACGCGCAGGCTGCGGCTGCGGCGGCGGCTTCCGCGCATGAAGCAGAAGCTGCTGCCGCGCGGCCTGAAGAAGCGGAAGAGAGAGAAGTCGGCGGGCGAATGGGCGCGGCAGACCCGCGGCGACGCCATCTGCTCCTATCCTCCCGAGGACATCGTCATCGAGGATTACGGGCGGTTCCTGAAACAGAAAGCGAAGAGCATGGTTTCGGAGGAGCGGATGCGCGTGGAGCCGTTCACCACCTCCGTTCTGGACGGCATCGACATTCGCGAGACCATCCGCAACTGGCACCGGGGCAGGATCTACGTACGCCAACTCGATCGCATTGCCGGCGAGGTGGGCGCGGTGGTGGTCATCTTCAACGAGGACCGCGAGGATCGTTATCAGTATCTGACCACGTGGCTGGGCGAGCACCAGAACGAATCGGACATGGCGTTCTACTCGACCTTTCCGTTCGATCACATTGTGGGGCCGGGCATCGGCCGCGCGGAATATGGCGGGCTTCTGATGACGCTGCCGCCCCGGCGGATGTACGACGTATGGTCCGATCCGGATTATGAATTCGCGCTGAACAAGCCGGAGCGCCTGCTCATGGCAGCTCTCGATTATTCAGTAGAGCGGCACGTGGTGTATGTGGGGCCAAAGCCGCCGCGGTCGATTTTCCGATCCATTGCCGCGCATCTCGGCCGCAACATTATGTACATCCCGCTGGGCGCGCTGTCGCCGACGAAGCTGAAGAAGCTGCGCGTAGTGCACGTGCTGGACAGCTACGATCGCCGCCGGGACGCGAAGGATTACATCTGGTAGCCGCTCGCAGTGCTGTTGATTCGCGCAGCTTTGTGGAGCAGGCGTTTCCGCCTGCATTGAACGGGCCTGCTGACGCTCTCCGGGAAAAACGGCGTCAGGCATTCGCCTCGCATCAGCTTTTTGTCCAGGATCTTCTCGCCAACGCGGATTCGTGTCACTCAGGCGGAGCGTTCGGCTCAGCCGTACAGTCTGTGAAGCTCAGCGCTCGACGAGAAACATGACGGCCAACAGTACCGCCACAATAGCCGCAGCGGTCACAATCAGTTTGAGCAAATCACCGCGCGGCCGGCCGTTTGTTGTTGGCGCCGAAATCGGCACGAGCAGATAATGGTCCTCCTGCCGAAGGACGCGAACTGCCTCCTTCGCACGCTCCGAGCCCTTCGCTGCCGTCGGCCTTGGCATTGGCGCGAGCCGCACGGGCCAGCTTCGTGATCTTCTGCTCATACTCCCCTTGATCATAGTCGCGATCAAAAGCCCTATTGACCTCGTCCATATCCGGCAATGTCCAGGCCGTTTCGGAAAAGTACATCATCTTCCTTTCGATTTCGGACAGCGATACGCTTTCGCGCTGCGCTTCTGAGACGATCCTGCTGACGAGGAACTCCTTCGCATCGCGGGCAGTGACAAACATTGGCACGATTCAATCCTATCGCCAATACACGGAGCGGATTTCGTAAACGCGGCCGAAGACTCGGAGTCACTACTGTGCCTGCACCACCATCCCGAATCGGGCGGATTAGCAACGCGCAGCAGAGCAGGACGGCTCCCGCCAGAATTGTCCGCCAGTTGCCTCCGCCCAGGATCCCGGAGTGTGCCACCATAGCCTCATACTCCGGAGTGAAACTCGCACCTCCTCTCCTGTTGCTTCCCCTGCTCGCCCTTCCCGTCTACGCGGGCGGGCAGTCAAATTTCGCCGACCTCGCCGCCCAGGCCGCCGCCGCTCGGCAGGCGAACGATATTCCAAGGGCGATTGACCTCTACCGGCAGGCTCTCGCTCTCGATCCGAAGTGGGCCGAAGGGTGGTGGTCCATAGGAACCGTCGCGAGCGAATCGAATCGCTTCGCCGATTGTCGCGACGCGATGTCGCAATTCGTTCGCATCCAGGCGAAAGTCGCGCCAGCCTGGGCGCTGCTCGGGCTCTGCGAATTCCAGACGAGCGATTTCGCCGCGTCGCTTCAGCACATCCGTCAGGCGCTGACGCTCGGGACCGGGCTCGACAAGGACACGCTGCAGATCCTGCTGTTTCACGAAGCGCTGCTGCTCACCCAGGCGAGCCAGTTCACCGAGGCTATGCGCATCTACGCGCAGATGGCGTCCGCCGGGGGCGGCGATGACACGGTGGTTGCCGGCGTGGGGCTCGCGGCTCTCCGGAAGCCTCTTCTGCCTGACCAGATTCCCCCCTCCGACATGAATCTCTGTATGACCGCGGGCATCGCATCGCTTCAGGCGATGACCGGCAACGACGCCGCCGCGCAGAAAACGTTTGACGATCTTCTCCGGCGATATCCGTCCACGCCGAATGTTCACTTCTGCTACGCGACCTGGCTACTACGCACCAGAATCGATGACGGTCTCGCGCAGCTTAAGCGAGAACTCCAGATCGATCATAACCGCAACGATGTCCGTGCCATGATCGCGGTCATCCTGGTTCAGCAGGGCGACATGGCCGGTGCATTGCCATGGGCCCGCGACGCGGCCGAGCGTGCGCCGTCACTGGCGCTGGCGCAGTACATCTATGGCCGGATACTGGCGCAAACGGGCAGTCTCGATGACGGCATCGCGCGGCTGGAACAAAGCCTGCACACCGACCCGGACAGCATCGATTGCCACATTGCGCTGGCCACGGCGTACTCGCGCAAGGGGCGTGCGCAGGATGCGCTCCGCGAACGGCTCAGGACCATCGAAATAGCGAGGGCGCGTGCGACGCCGGCTCAGTAATCGCCTCTTTGCGACTCTGATCGCCGCTGCTACTGCTGCGCTTGCGGCCGGTCCCGCTCCCACCTGCGGAACATGTCACGTGGAAGAGAGCCGCTGGCAGCCGCAGACCGCCATGGCGCACGCGCTCGAGCTGCCGCCCGATCAGACCCTTCTGCGGGCGCATCCCACGATGAAGCTCCAGAAATTCGGCTACACCTGGCTGGTGGAGCGCGCGCAGTGACGGGCAGAGCACCTATACGGTGACCGACGGGAAGGACAAGCTGACGGTGCCGCTGCGCTACGCATTCGGGCAGCATTCGAACACGTTCGTGCTCGAGCGCGACGGTGTTCTGTACGAGGGCCTCATGACGTGGTACGAGAGCATCGGCGGCACCGGAATTACGCCAGGCGACCAGGGCATCACGCCGCATAACCTGGTGGAGGCGCTCGGCCGCGAGCTTCGTCCAGGCGAGGGAGTGGCGTGTTTCGGATGCCACGCCTCGACGCCCGCCGCCAATGGACAGCCGGTGCTCAGTCAGGTCGAGCCGGGGGTCCACTGCGAGCATTGCCATACCGGCGCCGGCGCGCATCTCCGCGACATCGTGCATGGCAAAACCGATACGATTCCGAAGAAACTCGGCGCGCTGTCCGCGGAGGATACGTCGGCCTTCTGCGGCCAGTGCCACCGCACCTGGGCCGAGGTGATTAAGATGGGCGCGTGGGGACCGAGCAACGTGCGGTTTGCGCCTTATCGTCTGGCGAACAGCAAGTGCTTCAATGGCACTGATCGGCGCATCGCCTGCACGGGCTGTCACGATCCGCACAAGCCGCTGGTGCGCGACGATGCGATGTATGACGGGAACTGCCTGGCCTGCCATGGCGCGAGCGCGGGGTCAGGAGCAACGAAGGAAGCCGTTTCGCCGCGGCACTGTCCGGTTGCGACGAAGAATTGCGTGAGCTGCCACATGCCGAGGGTGGAAATTCCAGGCGGTCCGCTCACGTTCGCGGATCATCAGATTCGCATTGTCCGCCCCGGGGAAGCCTATCCTGACTGAGCCGATCAGACCAGCGATGGAACGCGCGCGCGCATCACCTGCTGGATCTTTTCCAGCATCCTGAGCGCGTCCAGTGGTTTACTCAGATAGTCGTTCATGCCCGCGGCGAGGTAGCGTTCCCGGTCGCCGGCCATGGCGTTCGCAGTAAGCGCGATGATCGGCGTCGACTTACCATCGGGCAACTGGCGGATTCGTCTGGCAGCCTCGACGCCGTCCATGACGGGCATCTGCACGTCCATCAGCACCACATCCCAGTCGCCCTGCCCAAACGCTCTGACGGCCTGTTCACCGTCTCTGGCCAGGGAGATGGAATGGCCGGCTTTTTCCAGAATGCGGGTAGTCAGGCGCGCGTTGATATCGTTGTCTTCGGCCACAAGGACGCGGGCGGGAATTACTGCGATGGCGTCTGCCGAGGAAGTCACCTCGCGCGGCGGCAGCGCCTCGCTGGCGGCCGCCCGGCCGAGCAGCGCGGTAAAACGGAACGTGGCCCCCGAGCCGAGCGCGCTTTCCACGGTAATATCGCCGTTCATCATGAGGGCCAGTTCGCGCGAGATGCAAAGGCCCAGGCCCGAGCCTCCGAAACGCCGCGTGGTGGAGTTATCGCCCTGCCGGAAACTCTCGAACAGGTGAGCCATTTGCTCCCGCGAGATCCCGATGCCGCTGTCGTACACAGTGGAGGTGACGCGCACGAGGCCGGATGGATCGGCCGTGGAGGTCACTTTCAGACGCACGCTGCCGTGATCCGTGAACTTCACCGCATTCCCCACCAGATTCACCAGCACCTGGCGGAACCTGACCGGATCGCCAGTCAGCATGTCGGGTACGTCTTCAGCGATCACCGCCTCGAAATCGAGGTGCTTTTCGCCTGCACTGGGCGCAAACAGCGTGGCCACGTCCCGGACCGCATCGCCGATGCGGAACGGCACGTTCTCGACAGCCAGTTTTCCAGCCTCGATTTTCGAGATGTCCAGGATATCGTTGATGATGGTCAGCAGAGATCCGGCGCTGCTCCGAATGGCCGCTGAGATCTCCTGCTGCTCGCTGTCCAGCGCGGCGTCCTGCAACAGGTCGGACATGCCGATGATTCCATTCATCGGCGTCCGGATCTCGTGGCTCATATTGGCCAGGAAGCGGCTCTTGAGCTCCGTTGCCTCGCGCGCCAAAGCGAGAGCGCGTTCCAGTTCCCGATTCGCCGCGGTGATGCGTTCCTGCGCGGCATAGTGTTCCGTCACGTCGCGCGAGTTTACGACAATGCCCTCGATGCCGGGGATCGAAGTGAGGTTCTGGCCTGTGGACTCGAGAATTCGCCATGTACCGTCCTTATGGCGAAGACGATATGGGGTCAGCATCCCCTCGCGTTTACCAGCAATCACTTCGGACAGCGCCAGCCTCGCCGATTGCCGATCGTCGGGATGAAGATGCTCGAAAACACTGTGCCCGGTCATTTCCTGGGGAGAGTATCCAAGCACTCTGCCAACCGCTGGACTGTCATAAACGACCGTTCCGTCCGGCCGGAGGATGGTGATGATGTCCATCGCGTTTTCGATGAGCGAACGGAATCGCCGCTCGCTCCGTTTCAGGGCCTCCTCAGCGCGCTTGTTCTCGGTGATGTCTTCGCAGAGCGTCAGAAAGCGCGCTGACTCGGGATGATCCGGCATTCCCAGAACTGTGACGTTCAACCGCACCCAGGCAATGTCGCCGTCTTTGCGAACGTAGCGCTTTTCGAAAACGGCGGTTCTCGATATGCCGCCGCCGAGATCATGCAACAACTGGACATTCGGACGGCGGTCTTCCGGGTGCGTGATGGATGCGAAATCCCTCCCCAATAACTCCCCCGGGTCATAACCCACCGTGCTGCAGAACGCCTGATTGACCACCAGAAAGCGTCCGCTGTGGTCAGAAATCGCCATCCCGATGGAGGCGTCGAGAAACACTGAGGAGAGGAACCCCTCAACCTGACTGTCGGTCAGAACATGAGACGACGGGACTCCGGAATTGATGCTGAGAAGGCGCACAAGTACCTGTCCACCTGTCTTATCGACCCCTCAGCTTGAGTTCTATAGCTCGCCGGCGATCAGCGCTTCGCCAGTTTGCGTTGGATCAGCGCGGCCTGGGCGTTCAGCGAATCGATCTGCCGCATATCTTCTTCGGCCGACGTAATCGCGCTCTGGATGCGGCCCAGTTCGGCATCATCCACCACCTGCCCGGGTTGATCGTTGCGCCGGCCGTTGAGGATGCCCACCATCGACCGGTACGAGCGCGTGACATCGCGATAGCGCTGGAGCACATCGTTCAGATAGGTATCACGGCGGCGGGACACCTCCTGCCATTGCGAGAACAGCCGGGTCGCGTCGGCGACCTGCGCAGCCGACTGAGCGCCGGCGTTCTTCAGGTTCACGTTCGCGGTCTGGAGTTGGGCCGTATCCTGCTTCGCCTGGCGCAGGTCGGCTCGCAGCGATTCCATATTCAGGTTGGTGGTTTCGAGCGTCTCCTTCCACTGCGCCTCGGCCGCGGCCAGGCGCTTGTCGTTTTCCGACGCGGCGCGCGACGCCTCCTCCTGGAGCGCGGCCACGCGAGCATTCGTCTGTTCCATCGCGGAGCGCGCGTTGGTGAGCTCCTTCTGCAATCGCGCCACGTCGAGGCGGGCGGCAATCAACTCGTTGGCATGATTCCCGGCGGGCCACTTCCGAACCGCGCCGGACTGCTCCGGTTCAGGCGCAGCGGAAGGCATGGCGGCCGCCGGGGCAGTCGCTCCCGTCTTCCGCAACTGCTCGCGCAGTAAGCGATTCTCGCCGATGAGTCGCGCGCGATCGGCGCCCTGGCGGGTGATAATTCGCACCTGATAAACGAGCGCTCCCACCGCGGCGAGCAGGGCCGCAGCGAGGGCTGCCGCGACGAAGCGCCTCGACATAGCCGGAATCATATCACCTCCGTTTCAGCGCGATGCGGGTTCTGTAAGCGAGACGAAGCTCGCTGCCATCCGCGTCCCGCGCCGAAAGACGTATCTGCAGGCTGGCAGGCGCTTTCTTCGGCAGTGCCAGCGTAATGCTCCACGCCGAGCGAATGGTCGCGAATGCCGCGGCGATCTGATCGGGGATCTCGGCCGGCGAGCGGCAGAACAGAGCCGTCGCCGCCGTGGTCTCAGCCAGGTCGCGCAGTCCGTTCTCATAGGCGTCGTTCAACCTGTCGTACCGGTAGTTCAGGTGGACAATGAAAAGCGGCGTCTGCTGTGCCGCGAGCGCCTCTTTGAGTTGCGCCACCTTAGCCTGAATCAGCGCATCCGCGAACTTGCGGCTGAGATCGTGCGGGTCGCTCGAGTTGATCACCGGGTTCGTGTAGTCGTCGCGGTAATTGTAGATGTCGCTGTCGGTCACGTACACCAGGGCAACCCGGACATTCGATTTGCGCGCCACATTGTCGGCGAGCTCGCCCGCCATCTCCACCGTATCGAAGAAGCCGGCTTTTCCGGAGATCACCAGCGAATCGAGACCCGTGGCCAGCGCCTGACGGTCCGGGCCGGGATCGGTCACCACGCGCAGACCGTCCTGCGCCCGCATGAGTCCAACCCATGCGTTCGGCGGCAGTTTATCGAACTCGCTGGTGAGCGCCGCGCGCGCAGCGTCCACCCTCGCGATATCGCCGGTAAGATCCAGCACGACAAGGATCACCATATCGGCGGTCGGCGATTGCTCCTCGGCGATCGCGGCGGTGGCGTTCCCGAGCTTCGCCGTAAACGCCGGCTTCGGTGTGTCGCCCGGTTTCGACTCGATCCAGACGGGAATGCGGATTCGCGTGTCATGCGTGGGCTCCGTTGACGGGGTAGCGCCGAACGCGAGAGCCGAAGCGAGAAAGAAAGCGATGTGGGGCAGGCGCCTCGCCTGCGGCGGGCGTCCCGCCCGCCTGGTCCGGCCGAAGGCGCATTCAGAACATACCGAACAGGCCGACGAGGCGTCGGCCGCAGGCGAGGCGCCCGCCCCACAAAAGCCGGGCATCAGAAGCTTACCGTCAGGCCGAGCTGGATTACCCGGCCGCCGTGCGAGCCGATGATCCTTCCCGCATCCAAATTGGGAGCGCTGGCCGGACCGATCATCGTGTCGGGCTGGTTCCAGTCGGCGTGGTTCAGAAAATCGAATGCCGAAGCCGTGAACTCCAGCGCGCGTTCGTTGCCCAGAGGCGTCCGCTTCAACAGGCTCAGGTCCAGATTGGTGGTGCCCGGGTTAAGCACAGCGAGCGTGGTGCGCGGTCCGTTCCCCATGGTGAAATCCCCAGGCTGGGCGAAGGCGGCCGGGTTGAACCATTCGTTCGGCCCCTGATCCGGTGACTCGGGATTCACGCCGGGCACGACGTTCACGTTCAGAGTGGAGAGCACGCCGCCGGTATTGTTGAACTCCGGGTGCAGCGCCAGCGGCGTGCCGTCGTCCATATAGCAGGTTCCGCTCACCGACCATCCGTCCACCAGTTGGCGCCGCCAGTCGCTGAAACGCAGCAGAGCCTTGTTCGGCCCGAACGGCAGGTCCCACGAATAGCTCACCGTCAGCCGCTGCGGCTGGTTCCACGAAGTTGGCGACCAGTCGTTGCTCAGGTTGATCAGATCCTGGTTGCCGTACGGACCCGAGTAGTCGTCCATCTCGTGCGAGTACTCGTAGTAAGCGGTCAGGGTCAGGCCGTTCGATGCGCGCTTCTCCAGCTTGAAATACGTCGAGTTGCGATGATATCGGCCAGTGGGATAGAGAGACGACAGATCGAAGCCGGTGAACTGCGGATAAGGACGGAGCGCCGCATTGAACGCCTGATCGTAGAGCGCGTTGCCGTACTGGAGCGCGCTCAACGGCAGCGCGTTCGGACTCACCGCCCACGAACCGGTCAATTGATCGCGGCCCCCCTGGTAACCTGCTCCCGCGGTCACCACCAGCGAGAACGGCAGCTCGCGCTCGAAGCTGGCCCCGGCCGACTGGTTCAGCGGCTCGCGCCCGCTCATGTCCGTCAGCGTCGCGTTCGTGTTGTCGGCGGCGTTGGGACGAAGGTCGGGGAGCGCGTACGGGAGCGGCGGGAAGCCTCCAGTGAGCGGGAGCGCCGGCTGAAGCTGCGTGTTGGATGAGATGAAGGTCTGGATGCCGATGAAGCCCTGCGTCCCCCATTGGCCCGAGTAGATGGGGATGGCCGAGTGGCTGCGCCAGAAATTCAGCCGGACCACACTCTTCGAGTCGCCCGCGGGATTCCAGGCGATGCCCGCCGATGTATCCAGGCTGAAGATGGTTGGACGGAAGCCCTGGCTCAGGCCGTCCTGCCCCGCCGCCACCAGCGCGCCCGGACGATTGTTCGATGGATCGATGGCCTCGAGATCGATAGTGCTCTGGCGGCCGTACTTCTCCACCCGCGGCGTGTGCCGGTTGAAGGTGAGGCCGAAGCTCAGCGTGAGATCCTTGCGAAACTCATAGCGATCGGCGGCGCTCACGGACGCGACACTGTTCCGAAAGTACGATGGCGAAAGATCCACAGTCCGCTGGCCCCACGAGGGCAGTCCGAGCAGGAAGCTGGCGAAGGCGTCCCCCGTGTCCACGATGCCGGGCAGGCTGGTCAGGCCGGAATCAAAAGTGTAGTAACCGGAGGGGTCCTGCGGCCAGAGGCTATTAACCTGATACTTGAAGTATTGACCGCCAAGCTGCAGAGCATGCTTGCCAGCACGGATCGAGAAATTGTCGTGCCACTCATACGTGTTGCGAGCGTTAGTGGAGATTGGGTATTCCGTCCCCATGCCCAGATACGAACCAAAGCGGTAGATCGGAAATGGGTTCGTTTCGCCATTCCCCGACCGCGAGCTGTTGGATGTTGTCTGGAATGAACCGCTGTTCACGGTGTTCGGCGAGATGGTCCACGTGTATCCGAGCGAACCCCGGCGGGTACTGAAGTTCCGGTCCTGCGTGCCGGGGTCGGCGATGTTGGGGATGAGTTTGGCAGCGCCCAGGGAGCCGTTCGAATCCTGAAGCTCGGTGGTGAGCCGGAGGTGCTCGCCGACGGTGTGATCCATTTTGCCGATCACGCCATTGGCGATGTTGGTCTCCGGCGACGTGGTGAAGTAGTTATTTTGAAAAAACGGCCCAACCGATGTATTCGGCAGGGGATAATAGCTAAGCGTCTGCATGGCTGTGGGGTCGAGCCGGTACCCGGGAATCACGTTCCCGGGGAACGGATCGCGCAGGTACTGCAGGTTGCCGGTGGAGACCGGCTGGCTTGGGTCATAGTTCGGATTCGGCCGCGTAGTAGAGGGGTCGTAGACGATCAGCGGGTTTCCGGCTGAATCCACAGCATTCGAAAAGTCGCCGGTGCGCTCGGCGGCGGTGGGGATGGTATTGAGCGTCGTGCGCGCGATGCGCTCGCGGACGCCTTCGAATGACAGGGAGAAGAAGGTAGTGTTCTTTCCGTTAAACAGATCCGGGATGACCACCGGGCCCCCGACATTGAAGCCGAACTGGTTGCGGCGCAGCAGGCCTTTGGAGCCGCCAAGCTGCCTGATCTCGTGGGGAACGGCGTCCAGCGCGTCGTTCCGGAAGTTCTCGAACAGCCGGCCGTGCCAGAGCATCTTTGGGCCTGAACTGTTGTTCGCGGTGGCCGGGCTGTCGGGGCGGATGCCGAGATTGCGCGTTTCGAGCCGGAACTCCTCGACGGCCTGTTCGAGCGGCGTCGGCTGCTTGTGGTCAGCGGCGGGGTCAGGTCCGTTTTCACCGGCTTTGAGCGGGACAGCGGCGGCCAGACACAAGACGAGCGCTGCCAGGAGAAAGTCGGGGAACAGCTTCTCCATCTGTAACCAGTGTATCGCGAGAGTAGCTGAATTCTCGGTGGGGCAGACGATCGTCTTTCGTCGTCTGCCAGGATCTTTTCAATCAGTGGTCGAGACCGAACTTGGGCTGGTGGGAATTGCCCTCCACTTTGATCTTCAGGTAAGTCCCCGCGCCGTGTTTCGAAAAGAACGGATCGACGGGTTTAAGAGCCCAGTGTTTCCAGCCCGTCACCGTCTCAGATACCTTCGCCTGCAGCTTCAGGGCGCCGTGGAAATCGACGGTATCGTGGTCCATGTCGTACGTCCCCTGAAGGTCCACACCCGCGCCCGGCACGTCGAACGTCAGGTCCCGGAAAGTCATAACCTGGTTTTCGAGCCGGAATGTGCCCTGCATATTGGCGACAACCTGATCGATCTCCTGATTTTTCGGCTGTCCCTGGCCGCGGCGGCTGAGCTGATCGAGCTGATCCTCAATCGTAGACTGCAGGAATTTCGCGTCGCGCAGCGCGAATCTGCCGTCCAGCTCAAGCTTGTCCTTCACTTTCCCGGTGAGCGGCGGAATCATGATCTTCGTGTTGAGCATGATGCGGCCCTCCATGAACGGCGGCCCCTTCGCGCCCAGACGCAGCAGATCGCGCATATCGCCATCGGGCATTTTAACGCCCAACTGGATGGTGCGCTGGAGCTCGCCGTTCTTCTTGATAACGGCGCCGGTGGTGGTGAAATTCGTGTGGCCGAGCATCGCGTGCACCGGCTCGAGAACGGTATTGCCGTTGGTGCCGTCCACGAGCACCGAAAAGCGCGTCCTGAGCGGCACGGGCGTGCCGGTCATCTTCAGCCGAAAATTCGGCACGTAAGCTTCTCCCTGCGCGTTCACGGAGTCAAGGCTTCCCTGAAAGGTTCCCGTGGAGTTCAGCGTGCCGGCGATACCGCTGAATACGCCAAGATCGGCATTCTGGAAAGTGTACTCGCCGCTCAGTGGCGTGTCGCCGGGCTCGCCGGCGTTCCATGGCCCGAACGCGCCAACGCTGTGGATGTCGCCGGGCGGCTTCGGATTGGTGAGGCTGGCGTTGTACTTCATCGCCGCATTCATTCCCGCCGAGGTGAGATGCAGGCTGGCAATCTGAAACACCATGGGTTTCTTTGTCGCGATTTTCGGCAGGATATTCAGCACAGCATCGGAAATGCTGACATCTTTAATCAATACCGGAGAGGCGGGCGCGCCGCTGTTTGTGACGGATACCGGCAGCAGCGCGCCGGATGATGCACTCTGGCCGGTGCGCTCGCCTTTCGGAGGCACGTTGACGATCATGCCTTCGATCTCCACGTTATCCACCACTTTGTTTTTGTCCAGCAACGTTCCGAGATCCATGACGAACCTCAGTCTGCGCATACTGAACAGTTGCGGCCGATCCGGGCGGTCCAGGAAGCGCATGGATAAATCGTCTGCCTCGACGTGCACCTTCGTTCCGCGCCCCCGCCGCTTGACGATCTGAATCACCGACAGAGTGGGGGAGGAGATGTGAAGGGCGCCCAGGCTGACAGCGCTGTGGAAGCGCTCGGACAGATATGTGACCGCCTCGGCGCGCGCCATCGGTTCGAAGTCGCGGACAATACGCCTCGCCACGATCACACAGCCGATCCACGCACCCGCCAGCGCTATCGCGCTGATGCCCGCTATCCACCACCAGTGTCGTTTCAGCCAGCCCATGTGAGCGTATCAGGATAATCCGAATGGAGGACGCAGGCGCCAGCGATTCGTTTCGGAGTGGGCGCTTGCTCGCGCCACATCAATCCTCAGGCGGCAGGTCGAAGTTGACCAGCTCGCCGCGGAAGCCGCGCGTCTTCCAAGCGCCGAAGGCGATTCCGACGGCCATCCAGATGGCGCCGGCGATTTTAGCGGGGCGGCTCAGATTCAGCCACAGCACGAAGCAGATCAGCGCGCCGGCGATGGGCGGGACGAAATTGGTCATCGTCTTCTTTTCCGCGCGGACGAAATAATGCATGAACGCGGCGACGTTCACCCCGATGAACGCGATGAGTGCGCCGAAGTTCAGCATCTCCGCGCCCAGCGCATAGCTCATGAGGAAGGCGCCGACCAGCGCGACGACGCCGACGAAGATCACGTTGTTTCGAGGCACGCGCCGCTTCGGGTCCACCACGCCGAAGAAGGATTCCGGCAGGGCCTTGCTGCGTCCCATGCCGAACAAAAGCCGAGCGGCGCCGAGCTGAGCTCCCATGCCCGATCCGAAGTTCGCCACCAGCAGGGTGAACCCGAGAATGGCGAACATGGGCGGCCACGCGCGGCCCGCGACGAAAGTGAACGCGGTGTCCTCATTCGGAAAGGGCTGCGATGCCGGCCAGAGCAACTGTGCGCCGTAGACTTCGAATGCCGACAGAACGCCGATCACCACGCACGTGAGCACGGTGGCGAGGAGGATATTGCGTCGCGGGTTCTCGGCTTCTTCGGAGAGAGTCGAGATGCCGTCGAAGCCGATGTATGCCAGCACGGCGATGGAGGTGCCGCCCAGCACCGTTCCGGTGTTCCACGTCTGCGGATCGTAGAACGGGCGCGTGAAGAAAGCCACGCCGTCGTGCGGATGACCGAGGATGTAGCGCGCCGAAGTGACAAAGAAAATCGTGATCACCACGCCCATGGCCGCGGCCAGCGCGGCATTGACGCGGGCCGAAGCTTTCACGCCCTGCAGGTTCAGTCCGGTGAACAGCAGAAAGAAGAAGATGGCCCACGCCCAGTAGGGAACGCCGGGCGCGAACACGTGCGCCTGCTGGCTGCACCAGATGATGCAGATCATCGGGTTGAGCATGTAGTCCATCACCATGCTCCAGCCGGTGATGTAGCCGAGGGCGGGGTTGATCTCCTGCCCGACGTAGGTAAACGCTGAACCAGCGCTGGGGTACGCGCGCGCCATCCGTCCGTAGCTGATGGCCGTGAACAGCATGGCGACCATTGCCAGCAGGATAGTGGTGACCACGTGGCCCCGGCCGCGGTCGCTCAATACCCCGAAGACGGACATGGGCGCAGTGGGTTGGATGACAATGACGCCGTAGAGGATCAGGTCCCAGAGAGTGAGGGCCCGGCGGAGCTTGACCGCGGAACCGTCCCGAGCGGTTGCGCTTTCATTCATAAAACTGGCGTAAGCCTAAGGAACTGAGTGTATCGCGTTGGCCCCGGGAGCAGGGATGAAAAAACTGAAGAAGATATCATTGACAATGAAGCGCTCATGTTTTATGATTGCTTAAGGATTAGATCCTAACAGGAGGTTCTGAAACACAAATGCCCGTCGTGAAATACAATCCGTTTGAACTCGATGACCTGCCAACCGGTCTGCGTCTGTTCTCCGATACGGTCAACCGTATCCTCAGCGACACTCAGGTCCGGCCGTGGACTCCGGCCGTCGATATCTTCGAGACCGAGAATGAGCTGGTTCTCAAGGCCGACATTCCGGATGTCGACATGAAAGACATCGACATTCGCATGGAGAACGGAACGCTCGCGCTGAAGGGCGAGCGCAAGTTCGAGAACGCGGAGCAGAAGAAGGGGTATCACCGCGTGGAGCGCAGCTACGGCAGCTTTGCCCGGTACTTCACTCTTCCGGAAACGGTGGATGCGGAGAAGGTTCAGGCCGAGTACAAGAACGGCGTCCTCACGGTCACACTGCCGAAGAAGGAAGTCGCCAAGCCGCGCCAGATTCGGGTTCAGGTGAACAACAACTAACGCTGCTGCGCCGTCGCGCATCAAATGAATTGACGATGGGCGGCGAGGCCGAGCCGGTCTCGGCCAGCCGCCCATGGGCGGTAACGGTAATGAACGGCTTAAAGACAGTTTTGCTTCTGGGAGCCCTTTCCGGGCTCGTTCTTTTTCTGGGCGAGATTTTCGGCGGGCGCCAGGGCCTGTTCCTGGCGTTGCTCATCGCCATCGCTCTGAACTTCTTCAGTTACTTCTTCTCCGATAAGCTGGCGCTGTCGATGTACAACGCGCAGCCGCTCACGCCGCAATCCAATCCCGAAATCTACAACCGCGTGTATCCCCTGGTGTGGGGGCTCACCCAGCGCATGGGCTTGCCCATGCCACGGCTCTGGCTGATTCCCGACGAATCGCCAAACGCCTTCGCCACCGGCCGCGACCCGCAGCACGCTTCGGTGGCTTTCACGGCGGGCATTCTCCGGCTCATGTCCGACCGCGAGTTGGAGGGAGTTGTGGCGCACGAGCTGGGCCACGTGAAGAACCGCGATATCCTCACCAGCTCAGTTGCCGCGACTCTGGCGGCGGCCATCACCTGGGTGGCGCGGATGGCATTTTGGTTCGGGGGTAGCGGTGACGACCGTGATCGCGAGGGCAGCCCGATCGCCGCGCTGGCTATGATGATTCTGGCCCCGATCGCCGCACTTCTGATTCAGATGGCCATCTCGCGTACGCGCGAGTATTCGGCCGACGCCACCTCCGCCGAAGTGACGCACGATCCTGGCGAGCTGATCTCCGCGCTCGGAAAACTCGATACGTGGTCCAGGCGAATCCCCATGGCCGCTGCCGATCCCTCCACGGCCCACCTCTTCATCGTGCAGCCGTTCACGGGGAGATCGCTAATGTCGCTCTTCTCAACGCACCCGTCAACGGCTGATCGCATTCGCCGTCTCGAGCAGATGCAGCGCGCCGGCATTCGATAGGTAAAAGCGAAGGGGCCGAAGAATGCCCTTGTTTGCACTCTGCGACTCTCGCATGGAGCACTTCGCGCGGCCCGCCGGGGACGGCTTTGCTCAGGCGCTTGCGACGACAATGGAATCGGTGATCATCAGACATAAGATTGCCTGGATCTGCGCCGGGTGCGCTATCGCTTGTCTCGGGACATGGGTGTTCTTTGGCAGCCCGGCTCATCGCGACGGTCCGCGGAAGGCTCTCCAGCGCGGCGATAGCGAGATGGCGTATACCATGTCCCAGAAGTTCGTCAAGACGCAGCTAATCGCACCTTCTTCCGGTGCGTCTTTGCGCTGGGATCGTTTTGTGCGGCGAAGGAACACACGGCTCATCGTGGGCGCGGCGGTAGGATAGTCACGATCTCGCCCGCCGCAGCGCATCGTGCCACCCGGCGAACAACTCCTCGCGCCGGCTCTCCGGCATCCGCGGCTCGAATACGCGCTCCTTCCGCCAGAAGCCCTCCAGTTCATCGACTCCGCTGAAATAGTTCACCGCGAGCCCGGCCAGATACGCGGCCCCGAGCGCCGTTGTCTCGGTGTCTACGGGCCGGACGATGGGCCGGCCGAGGATGTCCGCCTGAAACTGCATCAGGAAATCGTTCGCGGTGGCTCCCCCATCCACGCGCAACTCGCGCAACCGCTCGCTACTGTCGCGCTCCATGGCTTCCACCAGATCGCGCGTCTGATACGCGATGGCCTCAAGGGTGGCGCGAACCACGTGCGCCCGCGTGGTTCCGAAGGTGAGGCCGTTGATGGCGCCGCGAGCGTCCGAATCCCACCATGGCGCGCCCAGCCCGACGAACGCAGGCACGACGTACACGCCGCCGGTCGTCTCCACCGATTCCGCCAGCGCCGAGGTCTCCGCGCTCGTGCCCACCAGTCCGAGTTTGTCGCGCAGCCATTGCACCGCCGCGCCGGCGACGAAGATCGATCCCTCGATGGCGAATTGCGCGCTCCCGTCGGGAGCCGCCGCGCGGGTAGCGAGCAGACGATTGTGCGACACCGGCACGCGGGCGCCGGTATGCATCAGGGCGAAACATCCAGTGCCGTATGTGTTCTTGGACAATCCGGCGCGAAAGCAGACCTGTCCGAAGAGCGCCGCCTGCTGGTCTCCCGCGATTCCGGCAATCGGAATCTCGGCGCCGAAGTATTCCGCCGCCGCGATGCCGGCAACCGCTGAGGACGGCGCGATTCGCGGCAGCATCGCGCGGGGAATGTCGAAAAGCGCCAGCAGCTCCGGGTCCCATTCGCCGGTCGCCAGATCCATGAGCATGGTTCGCGAGGCGTTCGAAACATCGGTGACGTGCGCAGCGCAGCGGCTCAGGTTCCACACCAGCCACGTATCCACGGTGCCGAACAGCAGATCGCCGCTTTCCGCTCGCTCCCTCGCTCCGGCGACATTATCGAGAATCCAGCGAATCTTCGTCGCCGAGAAATAGGCGTCCACTACCAGTCCGGTGCGGCGCGTGATCAGGTCGGCGGCGGATGAGCGGGCCAGTTCGTTGCAGGCATCGGCCGTGCGGCGGCACTGCCACACAATCGCCGGCGACACGGGCTGGCCCGTCCGGCGGTCCCACACCACGGTAGTCTCGCGCTGGTTGGTGATGCCGATCGCGGCAACCTCGCGCGGCTCCGCGCCCCGTTCAGCCAGCACGCGCCGGGCTGCCATGATTTGCGCGTCCAGAATTTCGCGCGCGTCCTGCTCCACCCAGCCTTCGCGCGGGTGCGCGGATGCGATCGGAACGGACGACATGGCCAGCCGCGTTCCGCGTTCATCGTAGAGAGCCGCGCGCGCGCTGGTGGTGCCCTCATCGAGAGCCATCAGGAAAGCCATGGCTACAATGGTATCTGTATGTTCTTCCAGCGGGTAAAAGCGCACGTGCCGACGTTTCAGGAACGGATCGACTCGCTTGCGCGGCACGGATTCACCAGCGAGCGGGATGCTTCGGGCGGAGTCCGCGTCATTCGCGGAGCGTGCGGCGCGGTGGTGGCCGAGGCGCCAGGCGGCAAGGTGCACCTCGGGAAAGCGGGCGTACTCATCGGCGGCGAGATCGCTGAGCTGGTCAGCGCGGGATACCAGATGTTCCTGATGACGCGCAGCGGGAAACGCGTGCCGGCGCTTGCCGATCAGCTCCATGCGATACACGATTTCATAGAAGACCTGAAGGAAGCCCTGGGAGTGGAGAGCCTGTACAACGAAGGTCTCGGAACCACCACCGCGCGCCACCTTTACGATCGCGTTGACGATCGCGACGATCCCGGTCCGAAGGAACCGTGGCAGTCGGTGAAGGCAGACGCTGCCTACGACGTGTAGCTTCTCCGTCGCGCTTCACATTTGACCGCGGACGGGCGCTTCGCTACGATGGGTGTGCGGGGTGGAGCAGTCTGGTAGCTCGTTGGGCTCATAACCCAAAGGTCGCAGGTTCAAATCCTGCCCCCGCAACCAATCGTTTCAACAACTTACGCCTCTCAGACGCACGAACTTTCGTGCTGCACCCCACATACACCCACATTAATTTCAGCAACACCCACATTCCGCCCATGTGCGGCCACTCGTAACTCGATCTCGCCAGGCGCGCTCACTCGCGCCGTTCTTCACGAAAACGCGATCGGCGGGACCGATGAGCATAGTGAACAGCTATCCACGGAAGCTGTCACCCGAGAGCCAGCTGGCGGGTCGTCGGTTAACTGCGGCCCGCACAGCTTACGAGCTCCAATCCGGAACGCGCGCAGCAACGTCCGTCGTCTGACGTGCCCAGGCGTTCTTCTATGGAGCTCGCACAATGGGTGACACACCCTTCAACGTTTTCCTTTCCGAGAAGGACGCCGCGGCGTACCTCGGCATCTCGTTGCCGAAGATGCGGCGTCTGCGCCGGGATGGCGTCGGCCCGCAATTCATTCACTTCGGCGACATCACCCGCTACACTGCGGCCGCGCTGAATTCATTTCTCGCCGAGCACACTGTTCGCCCTGCGAAAGACGCGCAAGCGTCGAACGGAGGCGCTCATGGCGCGTGATGGCGACGGCCTCTGCAGGAGAAACGGCATCTGGTGTTTCAGGTACAAGGACGCTCAGGGCAGGTATCGCGAAAAGAGCACGAGCACGCGCCGGCAATCAGACGCCAGAGCCCATAAGCATGACTTTCTGGAAAAGCTGAAGCAAAACCAGCTTCCCACGACGAGGCCAAATGGACGCTCTCGCAGGCGCTCGACCGGTACATGCAGTACCGGGCAAAGACTCGGCCTAAAGCATCTGTCGCGGCGGAGCAGACCGCTGCACGACACCTCCGTTCCATCATCGGAGGCAGTCGGCGATTGTACAGCATCACCATCTGGGACATTCGCGACTATCAGGCGAAACGGCGCGAGACGGTCGAGCCGAAAACAGTGAACAACGAGCTGTTGGTGCTGACGGCGGTGCTGAAAACGGCCCGCTTATGGCAGCCTCTGAAACAGGATTACGTACCGCTTCGGGCGCCTGGACGCGAGCCCGGGCTGGCGCTCAGTCCTGAAGATCTCGCGCGGCTCATCGCAACGGCGAGAACCCACGACAAATGGTTCGTCGCGCTTTGCGCCAGCGTGCTTGCCTACGCCACCGGCTGTCGCGCGGTGAGATCAGGACTCTCCAGATGCGGGATCTGTTCCTCGCCGAGAGTCAGCCGCACCTGCGACTTCGAGCGGAAGAAACCAAATCGCGTCACGGAAGAGAGCCGGCGTTGAATGAGTTGGGCTTGTGGGCCGCAACGCAACTGCTCGAGCGCGCAACCCTGCTGGGCGCGACAGCGCCGGAACATTATCTTCTGCCCGCAGATCTTTCCAGGCATACACGGAAAACGGATCCACTGAACGGACGATTCGGCTTCGATCCTGGCTTTCATCAGCAGTCGTGGCAGTCGGCATGGGAAAAGCTGAAGAAGGCTGCGGGTCTTGAAACGCTCCGCTTTCACGACCTCAGGCATACGCACATCACCCACGCCATCGAAGCCGGCGTACCCATCGAGGTGGTCATGTCCCAGGTGGGCCATATTTCTCCGGAGATGACGCGGCACTACACGCATCTCGGCCGTGAGTCCAGACATCGAGCCGTTGCCACCCTGCAGAAGGTGGCCGGCCCGGTAATGCAGTCGCTCGGAGTCGCGGTTCCGGCGCAGCGCGAGAACGCGTTCGAGGTCTGAATTCTCTTTGAGTTCCCTGAGAGCGTTCACGTGTCGACGTGCGCGCTGCTGAACTTCCGAAGGAGACGGGCCATTCCAACTCCAGCTGTTCAGTGTGATCGCGGCCATCGACTGGGCGCCATTCGGTCATCTTGCGCATTGTTAATCGGCCGTCTGCAGGTCGCATCTGCCAGCCGTCACGGCAACGTTGATCTCGCTCACGGGCATCTTGTCAATGCCTTCCCTGGCCTCTTGCGCCGGATCTCGGTCACGGTCTCGGCAGTTCGGGAACGCCTCCTTGCTGGTGTTGCGGATCACACCCGGGGCCAGGACTCTCGTTCGTCGAGAAACTGACGCCGCGTGAGAAAGCGCAACCTGTCGAGCGGCGGCTGTTGTGGCCAGTTTCCGAGCCGGAGAATAAGGCCATCACCGGTAAGATTGATGTTCGCGTCGGTTGCGACGCCACACCCCAAAACCCGGTCGTCGTCTGGATCGTCGGCGATGGCCAGGGCGCCTTCTGGCGTGAGGTGGAGAATCGTAGTCAGTTCGTCGCGGATCGCGTCCGGGACGCACACGGACACCCCTTCGGTGCCTGCGCTAAAATCTCTCCGCGAACCTTTCCGACTCCCTTCCGGACGCTTCCTTTGCGGCGGGGCTTTACTGGGTTTACCGACCAGCTAAATAAGAGGTCCCCTCCCACTTCAGGTCGCAATGCCATGTTTTGGCTGATCGAAACGATCTCACCCGATCAAGGAGCAGCTGCGGCTGCAGCCATCCGTTTGTCCGGCCCGAAGAGCCGTGCACCGGAAATTTGAGCTGGATATCCACTTTGACGCTCACGAATCGACCGGCCGCCGCGAACTGTCCCGAGCCGCTATACGAGCTCAATCGTGACGCGGCGGCCCACCATCGCCGCCGCTCGCTGCAGACTCGACAGTGTGATGTCGTCTTTTGCGCTGAGGAGCCGGTCAACTTGCGTGCGGCTTGTCTTCAGCAGCGTTGCCATCTTATTCTTCGAGATTCTTTTCTTCTTCATGGCCTCGGCGAGTTGCCAGGCTACGACTTCCTTGACCGCCTGCGCTTGCGCCTCCTCGAAAATGCCCTCTTCTTTGAGGAAGTCATCGACGCTCGATCCCATGTGTTTCTTGCTCATTGCTCCAACTCCTTCTTGCGCTTGCGCGCCAGCGCCAAATCTTCAACCGGCGTTGCTCGGGTCTTCTTGATGAACCCGTGCAGCGCGACCAGATGTTCACGGTAAACGCAGAGCAAGACGCGCGCCGTGCGCTTCGTCGGCAGATCCGTCCGAATTTCCCAGAGGCCGCTCCCCATCGCGCGGCACAGCGGCATCCCTACGGGCCAACGCCATTGCGCTCGCAACAGATCCTTGCCGATCGCCTGCCTCTCCTCTTCCGGCAGCTCCTTCAGCCATTCCCGTACCGGCTCGCTGCCGGTTGGCGTACGTAAGAAGATCAGCGGGATTCTCTTCGGATGAGGATCGTCCGCCATCGTGTACCGTACTTAGTACATCGTACCTTAAAATGTGCAGACTGGCCGTTATGGCCGAGCGTTAAATAGTTCGGCGGCCAGTCAAGATATGCGCGCTGATTGACGTACCTGACGGCTCTGGTCTCGAAGAAACTTAAGGCGAGGATTGTGAATGGCCTGATGCCACTTCGCCGGCCACTCGGACCCAGGGTCTCATAGGCGGAAATGAGCACTCTCGAGGCTTCTTCGGAGAGCGGCCTCTCCCAACATTTGAGGTGGATACTCAGGTCCTGCGTCGCCGCACCCGGCGCGACGTTCTGTTGTTTGGGGCTGGGGCGGTGGCAGCGCTGGTGGGTGCGGGATCCCTCCTGCCGCAAGATACGCTCACCCGTTTGGGCCTGCGTCGAAATATGAACTCTCCCGGGAAGGAGTGGCTGCTGAACAGAGCTCTTCGTATCGACGATGACGTGGCCGAAACGCTCTACTCGCCACGTCTTACGGTACCGACTTACACCAAATCGCAGATTACTCCGCTCAAGAACAACTACAACGGAGCTACTCCTGATCCTGGGTATATCCCTGGATGGCATCTGACTTTGGATGGGCTGGCCTCCCGCGTGAGCGTCGCAATCGATATTCGCGGTCTCATGACTCGCTTTTCGATGCACGAGCAGATTACGCGGCTGGTTTGCGTCGAAGGCTGGAGCGCGATCGCGTGGTGGGCTGGTCTGAGATTCGACGATTTGCTTCGTGCCTACCCACCGATGTCGCAGGCTAAATGGGCGCGCGTGGAGTCATCGGTCAATCTCGGCGCTTCGGGGAGTACTGACCCTTACTTTATGTCACTCGATCTGGCGACGGCTCGCCATCCACAGACACTGCTTGCCACCCACTTCAACGGTCAGCCCCGGACGGTGGATCATGGAGCACCGCTCCGTCTGTTGGCGCCGGTAAAACTTGGCTTGAAGAATGTGAAAGCCATTACCAGGATTACGTACTCTGCGGAACAGCCGAATGACTACTGGGGTCAACGTGGGTATTCCCGCTACGACGGAATCTAGTCAAGGAGAGCCGCCCCATGACTCAAGTAATAACGGAACTACTTTCGCACCAGCAGGGGGAACACACGCGCTCAGCGGTCGAGCGAATCGCCGCCTTTGCCGCAGCCGCCCGGCCGGAGCACCTGACGAACGACACCCGGCGACTTTTCAAGCGCAATATTCTGGACAGCCTCGGCTGCGCCATCGCTGCGCTGCCGGGACAGCCTTTCCAGGCGCTGCGCGAACAGTTCGAGGAATACCGGGCTCCGAGCCGGTGCACGTTGATCGGCGGCGGCAAGACATCCGCCGATCAGGCGGCGCTCTTCAACTCCGGTCTTGTGCGCTACGTAGATCTGCTTGACAGCTACATGGCGCCTGGCGGCCTCTGTCATCCGAGTGACAACTTCGGGACCGTTCTCGCCGCGGCTGAGCAGGCAGGGGCATCCGGCGAGGACTTCATGCTGGCGCTCGCCGTTGCATACGAAATCCAATGCAGGTTTTCAGGCGCAGTCCCCGTGATGACGAAAGGCTTCAACCACGCCACGCAACTCGCGATCTCCGCCGCCGCGAGCGCCGGGAAACTTCTCGGACTCTCCGCCGTCGAAATCGCGAATGCGATTGCGATCGCGACGGTCGACAACGTCTCGCTCGCCTGTGTCCATGCCGAACCGGTGTCGCAGTGGAAGGGATTCTCACCCGGGATGACGGGGATGCGCGCTATCTACGCTGCCGAGTTGGCCAGGCGCGGCTTCGAGGGCCCAGGCGGTCTGTTCGAAGGCCCCGACGGGCTGGAGCGCATGTTCGGGCAGTCGATCCGTGTTGATTGGGAGGATCCCTCGCTCGAGATCGTCTCCCGGACGGTCCTGAAGAAATACTGCTCGCTCATTCATGGCCAGCCGGTGCTGGAAGCTGTGCTGGATCTGAAGCGCCGCAACGATGTGGTGGCAGCGAATGTCGAGCGCGTGCGCTGCGATGTCTTCCAGGGGGCCTTCGATTTCACGGGAGGTGGGCGCTATGGTTCGAAGGATCATCCCCAGGCCAAAGAGCATGCCGACTACAACCTGAGATATCTCGTCGCGGTGGCGTTGCTTGACGATCAGGTCGGCCCCTCCCAATTGCAGCCGGCACGCATTCAGGCGCCGGACGCGCAGGCGTTACTCGCACGAGTGGCGGTTCGCCCCGACGAGCAGTACACCGCCCGCTACCCCAGAGAGCTCAATGCCCGAATCACGATCTACACCAAAGACCACCGGATTCTGGTGAAAGAGCAACTCGGGTGGGAGGGAGGTCTGGCCAACCCTATGTCATGGGACCGCACCGTGGAGAAATTCCATTGGCTGAGCGAATCTTTCGCCGATGAGGACCTCCGAAGCAGGCTGATCGAGGCAGTTCAGCAACTCGATGGGCGGCCGATCTCGGATCTGATGGGCCTGCTCGCCCAGGTTCGACCTGCCGCGGTCTTTCCGGCAACACACCCCGCATTCAGTGATTGTTCTGCCGAAAGGCACGTCAACCGAGATAAGGAATCCAAGATGACCGAACCAGTTAAGCGGAAGACCATGATCGTGACGGGCGCATCTCAGGGAATCGGCGCCGGCGTCACGAAGGCGTTTATCAAGCGCGGCTACAATGTTGTCGCCAATTCGCGCAAGATCAAAGAGTCCGAGTTTGCGCCGACGGACAGGCTCGTCCTGGTCGATGGCAACATCGGCGAGGCTTCAACTGCCTCGAAGATTGCCGCGACGGCGATAAGTACTTTCGGGTCGATCGATGGCGTCGTCAATAACGCCGGCATCTTCTTTTCGAAGCGGTTTACGGACTACACCGTCCACGATTTCGAACTGCTCTCGGAAACGAATCTGCAGGGCTACATCTACATCACCCAGCTTGCGGTGAAGCAGATGTTGGCGCAAAAGACCGGTGGGACCATCACCGGTATCACGTCGGCGATGGTGGAGCATCCCATCGCCGGAGTCAACGCTTCCGTCCCGATGATCACGAAGGGCGGCCTGGAGGCGATCACTCGCAGCCTGGCGATGGAGTACGCGAAAGACGGCATCCGCTTCAATGCGGTTGCTCCGGGGATCGTCGATACGCCGATGCATGCAAATGACGCTGACGAGTTCCTGAAAGGCCTGTCACCGATGGGGATGATCTCGGACGTAGACGACATCGTCGACGCAATCCTCTATCTAACCGAAGCTCGTCATGTGACCGGGGAGGTGCTGCACGTGGACGCAGGTGCGCACAACGGAAAATGGTAAACAGCGCGGAAACCAGACTTGCGGCCGCGGGCATTGAACTGCCTCCCGCGCCGCCGCCATTTGGGCCTTACGTGCCCGCGGTCCAAACGGGCAATCTCCTGTTCCTGACCGGAATGCTCCCGACGGTGGGTCATGAAGCCAAACTCCTGGGCCGCGCCGGAGGGGAGTTGAACGCCGAACAGGGCCGAAGGGCTGCGTACGCCGCCGCTCTGAACGTGCTCGCCGTCGCGCGGCAACATCTTGGATCGCTGGATAGGATCTCGCGAGTCGTGAGGCTCGGAGTCTATATAGCGACTGCCGGAGGGTTCTCCGATCATGTGACGGTTGCCGATGCTGCGTCGGAACTTCTCCGCGACATCCTCGGAGAAGACAAGATGTCCTCGCGCCTGGTGTTCGGAGTGCAGAGCCTTCCGCTCGGTGTGCCGGTCGAGTTGGAAGTGATCTTCGAGGTTTCCGCCTGATGTCTGCCTCCTGGAATCGGAACCGGCTCACAGAGAAGCTCGGGGTTGAGCTTCCCCTCATTCAAGGTCCGCTCGGTGGACTGTCATCGCAAAGACTGACTGCAGCGGTGTCCAACTTTGGCGGACTCGGCTCATTCGGAGCGCACGGGCTCGCGCCGGAAGCGATTAAAGACGTCATCGCACAGATTCGCTCCCTTACTTCGAAACCGTTCGCAGTGAACCTATGGGTGTCGATGGAAGACGAAGGCGCCCGGACATCGGACGAAAGCAGATTCAACAGGAGTCTCGCGCCACTTGCTGTCCATCTCGCTGCGCTGGGGGCGCCGACGCCGGCATACAGACCGTATTCGCCGGCCCGATTCGAAGATCAGGCTCGCGTGTTGCTGGACGCGAACGTACCGGCATTCAGCTTTATCTACGGAGTTCCGCCACGGGAGATTCTGGAGGAGTGCCGGGCGAAAAGAATCGTCACGATTGGCACGGCGACAACACCCGACGAGGCTGCGGTACTTCAGAATGCCGGCGTGAACGCCATCGTCGCTTCAGGCTTTGAGGCCGGCGGGCATCGCGGTTCATTCCTTCGGTCCGCGGAGGATTCACTGACGGGCACGTTCTCACTCGTTCCTCAGATCGTCGACATCGTCGATGTGCCTGTGATCGCTGCGGGCGGAATCGGGGACGCGCGAGGGGTAGTCGCCGCACTGGCTCTGGGCGCCGGTGGCGTTCAACTGGGAACAGCATTCCTGGCGTGCGAGGAATCGGGCGCAAGCCCCGTTCACCGTAGAGCCCTGCTGGAAAAAGCTGCCGGACACACTGCGTTGACCATGGGCTTCACGGGAAGACTCGCTCGGGGAATCCACAACCGCTTGATGGAGGAGTTGAACCGAAAGGGAACCGAAATCCTGCCGTATCCATTGCAACGAGGAGTTGTAAGAAACCTTTCAATCCCCGCGGAGGCGGCGGGCCGATCCGATCTTCTGCCTCTGTGGGCAGGGCAAAGCGCCAGTCTCTCTACGTGTACCGACGTATCGACCTTCTGCGACTCATTGGTGCAGGAAGTTTCCCAGATTGCCGGACAAGTCATTCAGTGGAGCGCAAGCCACAGTAGGAAACATTCGAATTCATAACAAGGAGAATTACAACAATGGGAACGTCAAATGTCACAGACAAAGTGGTGGTAATCACAGGAGCCAGCAGCGGGCTTGGAGAGAGCACTGCGAAGCTTCTTGCGCGACACGGAGCGAAGGTCGTACTGGGAGCGCGGCGTAAGGACCGGATCGACGCAGTCGTGAAAGAGATTTCGGCCGCGGGCGGTAAGGCTGTCGGGTTCGCCGTCGACGTCACTAAGCGCGCCGAAGTGGAGGCGCTCATCAAAGGAGCCGTCGACAGTTTCGGCCGCGTCGATGTCCTGGTGAACAACGCGGGTGTTATGCCCATCGCGCCAATAAACCTCCTCAAGGTGGAGGAATGGGATCGGCAGATCGACGTCAACATCAAGGGTGTTCTGTACGGAGTTGCCGCCGTCCTGCCTCAAATGCAAAAGCAGAAGAGCGGTCACATCATCAACCTCGCTTCCGTATTCGGGATCAAGGTGTTCGCTCCCGGCGGAACGGTTTACTGCGCCACGAAATCCGCCGTGCGCGCCTTGACGGAAGGACTCCGGATGGAGTTGCATTCCGAAAACATCCGGTGCACGATCATCTCGCCTGGTGCGGTGGAGTCGGAACTGAAGAACGGAACCTCTGATCCGTCCTCCGCTGCATTTGTACAGGATCTATACAAGAAGATCGCCATTCCGGCCGATTCGGTTGCTCGCGCCGTGATTTACGCCATTGAACAACCTGCGGACGTGGAAATCGATGAGGTTGTTCTGCGTCCCACCGCGCAGGACTTTTGAGGGGCGATGAGGATCGGAACAATTGCAGGAAACTGTGCGGCACTCTTCTTAATCGGGTTTGCCGCCGGCCACCTTCAGGGCCAGGGAAGGATGAAGATACCCATGTCAGATCCCGTCTTTTATCGCACGGTGAAGGTTGACGGACTCTCCATTTTTTATCGGGAGGCGGGACCGAGGGATGGCCCAACGATTCTCTTGCTCCACGGCCTGCCCTCTTCGTCTCGAATGTTCGAGCCGCTCCTCACCCGCCTTTCCGCTCGCTATCACCTTGTCGCTCCCGATTATCCGGGCTTCGGGCATAGCGACTGGCCAAACCCAAAACAGTTCCCGTACACGTTCGACAATCTGGCGAAGGTCATCAATGGCTTCACGGAAGCGACCGGCCTCTCGCGCTACACGCTTTACATGCAGGATTATGGCGTGCCGGTCGGGTTCCGCATGGCGCTCGCGCATCCGAATCGCATCGAGGCCCTCATTGTCCAGGACGGAGTGGCGCACAACGAAGGGCTGGGAGCGAACTGGGCCGCACGGCGTGCTTTTTGGGCGGATCGCCTTGCTCACGAAGCCGAGCTGCACAAGAACTTGCTGTCGCTTGCAACCACCAGGACGCGCCATGTTGGCGACGATCCCAACATGGAACTTTACGACCCCGATTTGTGGACCGACGAGTTCGCGTTCCTGAGTCAACCTGGACAGGCGGAGATTCAAAGCGATTTGTTCTACGACTACCGCACGAACGTAGCTGCGTATCCAAAGTGGCAGGAATGGTTGCGGAAGAGCCAGCCAAGGCTATTGGTCGTTTGGGGCAAGCACGACCTTTCATTCGATCCCGGCGAGCCGGAACGATACCGCAAGGATGTTCCGAGCGCTGAAGTGCATGTACTCGACGCAGGACATTTCGCGCTCGATACCAAAGCAAATGAGATTGCCGGGCTGGTGCAGGAGTTCATGAGCAAACAGCAATGAAGTGCGTCTCAAGTTCAAGAACCCCAGCCTCAAACCGAAGAGCATCCGGATACGCCTTACGCGGTACGAGACGGACGGCAAGGCGCAAAAACTGCGTCATTTCCATCGGTCCTGCAAGCAACAGGTCGGTTGTGTTGCAACAACGGAAAAGAGGTCAAGGACTGCGACCAGTTGAACTATTCGTTTTTACTCGACGCCGAGCAGGGCCCCGAAGATCCAAGCCTGTCCGTACAGATTGGTCCTGGTGATTTTCAGTACCTGCCCTTTTCGGATCATCTGCACGGCCTCGATGCCTGCAATCACTACTGCCGCGGTCGCCGCCGTTCTCGGACCCTGCATGGCCCGTAAGCGCCGCGTCACGTGTCGATGATCGGATTCAATGCGGTTATTGGCATAAGCACGGGTACGATGGCGACAGCGGCGGGGCAGTTCGGCGTCGCCCTGCAGCTCCCGAATCGCCGCCGGATAGCTGGGCAGCTTGTCCGAACGAACCTTCGGCTCCGCATTATCGGAGTTGGCGAGCGCCCGCTTCAGGAAGCCTTCGCAATCACCATTCTCAAGCCTTTAACAGAGGCCAACCCGGACGACTGGCCGGCGGCTGCTCTTGTCACCCGCGCCTGCGCCGAATCGGGCGACACCAAATGCCGCGCAGATATCTGATTGACGTAAACCCAGGAACTGATTTCGGATGGCGCTCGTGAGCGTTGCTGCATTCCCTTCTGAGGGCCTCTCGAGGTCGCACTCCGCAAACGTCGTCGCGGAGGAAAGAATTGCCTCAATCCTGCTCACCTTGCTGCAACGGTACCCGTAAGAAAACGGTCCCGCTGGAATATAGGAGTCATATGTCATGGGGAGGGCGACAGCGATGCTGCTTCCCAGTATGTTCTCGCCATCCGACTGATGTAACTCCTCCGGCCAGGGGAACGCTCGGAAGGAACCTCGAGGGCGACCACGCTCACGTTCCTCGATTCGTCCGTCAACGATGATAGCGTGCCGCTGTCACACTTGGCGCGCGGACAGATTGCCGTACAACGAGCGTACGTTACTCGTCCCGAGGAATGCGTCTTCCTCCGCTGGTCCTCCGCTGCTCCAATGGTCGAGCAGCCGCGATCCTACGTAGCCCGCGAAAGAGCGTAGTTCGTTAGACTATGCCATTTAGGGAGTTGAACGCATTTTGTACCGGCAGTACTCTTGTGCACATTGGATGCAAAGGACACGCACGTGCGGTTGGCATTCGTATCGCATCCCGCAGTGCGTCGCGTGCGTGAAGCGCCGACAGCGGCCAGGAACAGTCCGGAAGTGTGCGCCCGGTTAAGGAGGCGCTTGCGTGGATAAACATCCCGCGCTCACCAAAGCTGCTCTGAAATATGGGCTTACAAAACGCGAGCAGGAGGCGCTTTCCGGCATCCTGGGCGGCCTCAGCAACAAAGAACTAGCCGCGTGGATGAACATTAGCCCGAACACGGTTAAGGCCTTTATTCACATCGTCATGCTCAAGATGGGAGCCTCCACTCGCGCCGAAATCGCCGAGCGGATACGGAGCGTGGGCGGCGAGGGGACCGAGAGTTCTCATGAGCACTCGACCGGTCCGCCTGGGATCGCCTTGCCGAAGGTACGCCGCGCGGGCGAATCATAACCGACATGCAGCCCGATCAGACGGGGGAGAGGCGAGACTGCGGATCTGGCCCGTAGTCTCGCCGGTCTGTGGTCGGAGGTTAAACCCGAACAGACTGTACGACACTTTACCATATTCGTGTGCCCCTGGAGATCTCGTGACGTTGCCGCGATGCGTTCGCGTACCAGATTAGCGTTCTCTAAGTACTGTATTTGAGCTCCAAAATGTTTCAACGGGCTATGCCCTTCCTGAAGCAACGCAAGTCGCTGCGGTTCACTGACGAGGAACTCGGCCGACTGCGGGATCCTGCATGAGCGTGAACTACGGAGGCCGCAGAAGGTCCGCTATTATTACGTGGAGCGCCGGGCTCCGGCCTTCGAGTCCAAAATAGTGAATGTGCTGCAGGTCTGCAGAAGCTGGATGCTATCCGGCGCAGCAGAAGATCGGACTAGTCCTCGACAAACATTCTGCGCACATTTCCCGAGAGACGCGCGCCTATCTCAATAGCGGGTAACCAGCAGGTAAGAACTCATTGATCGCATCCACCGATAGTTCGCGGAGGTCTATGCCGACCCGGTTGTATTCCGATGGAAGTACAAATGGATGGGATCTATTGTGATCTATGTTATGGTACGAGGACGCTCATCTCTGGTCTGCGCGGCTAATTCGTAGAGGGTTGACCGCGCGATAAACGGAGCCGGCGCCAACGGAGCAGAGCGATCGCTACGAAACCTGCGCAACACATCAGCAGGACAGAAGGTTCGGGAACGGTGTCAGGCAGACTTGTCGTGCCTCTCGCCACAGTGCCCATCAGAAACCCTGTCGTTGGATCGTAATTATCGATGGTGAACGGCTGCGATCCTGGCGTGCCAGTACCCAGATATTGGAACTCGACGCTGAAGTCGCCCGTTAACGACGGGTTGTCGATAAGCGCCTGCGCGCTGTATTGTCCCGGAGCGCCTGGCGGCTGACTCGGCGGTTGAAGCAGCACCAGATCGAAGTCGCTGTTGGTGACGCCATTGGACAGAGTTCCGTACAAGCTCTGGTCGAAATTGATGTCGATCGTCGTTTCATTCGCCAGAAATGTAATGCCGCTGAGGTCGCTGACAGAGTACTGATACTCCCATAAGTTACCGGAAAGGTGTGTGACCTCGTAACCGATTGTCGCAGCGGACACGGAACCGGCCGAAAGAAGCACACTCCACAACGAAAGTCTTGTCATTAAACGCATGGGGCGATCCCTTGCAAAACCAGCTACCCTTCGTCGGCGATAGTAGCACGGAACATGCAAGAGCGTGCGCGTTTTTTGACCTGGAGAGGGTACTGGTACTGCCCGGTCGCATCGCTGTAACAGCGGTGCGACGGAGAAACCGCGCATGGGCACCCGAAGCAGTACAACTTTGGGCTAGTCCGATCAGGGAATTGAGGCCATGGAGGGGTGATGTTAGTGTCTCCGGGGAGGCTTCAACGGCTGAATTTCAGTATTGTGCAGAAATTTGCGCCGCCTGAACCTCGGCATGCCACGGAGGAGGAATAAGTGAATCGGTTGTTTCCGCTTGCCGCGTTGGCGCTGGCGCAGGTTTGCGCGCTGGCCGACGGCCCCGTGGCCCCGCCTGTATCGGGCGGCGAGGACGCGGTGGTGGCCGAGGTCAACGGGCAGAAGCTGACGTTTGCCGACCTGCAGCGGAAGCACCCCGGCGCGCTGTTCACGGCGCAGGACAGTTTTTACGAGGCCCGGAAGAAGGCCGTCGAAGCGTTCGCCGACGAGATTCTGCTGCAGCAGCAGGCGCGCAAAGAAAACCTGACGGTGGGCCAGTTACTGGACCGGCATGTGAACGACGCCGTCGCCCAAGATCCGTCGGAAGAGGCGTTGCGAGTGTATTACGAGGGCGTTGACACCACGCAGCCCTATGAGGCGGTGCGCGGGCAGATCGTCGCGGCGTTGCGGCAGCGGCGACTGGCCAAAGCGCGGGCGGCGTATCTGGCGTCGCTGCGCAGCCAGGCGGTGGTGAGGCTGCGGCTGCAGCCGCCGCGGGCGGAGATCTCGCTGCAGGGCACGGCGGTGCGCGGGCCGGCAGGGGCGCGGGTGACGGTGGTGGAGTACGCCGATTACGAGTGCCCCTATTGCCAGCAGGCGCAGCCGGCGCTGGAGAAGCTGGAAGCGGAATTCAAGGGGCGGCTGGCGTTCGCTTACAAGGATTATCCGCTGCCCATGCACGCCGAGGCGCAGAAGGCGGCCGAAGCGACGCACTGTGCGGATGCGGGGGGCAAGTACTGGGCGTATCACGATCTGCTGTTTGCGAATAAGCAACTGGACGTGCCGGCGCTGAAGGGCTATGCGCGCCAACTGGGTCTGGATGGGAGCAGTTTCGATCGGTGTCTGGACACTGGGGCGAAGTCCGCGGAGGTGCAGACGCAGGCGGCCGAGGCGCAATGGCTGGGCATCGAGGGCACGCCGGCGATCTTCATCAACGGCCGTTTTTTCAGCGGGGCGCTGACTTACGACGCCCTGCGCGCCATCGTCGAGGAGGAACTGGGCAAAGGCTCCTCGCCGCAGGTCGCCCAGCGTTAGCGTATGTGTGCTGAATGCAACGCGGCGATTGTTCAACGAACACAGAAGCTGTGCGCCTGTAAACGTGTTCTGAGTCTGCGTGACGGAGGGGGCATTCTCGCGGCAACGTTAAGGCCGGCCTCCACCCGGTCCTGTTCAGCGCCGGAGGCGCCGTCGGCAACAGGTTCGTTCGTGTGACGAGCGGGGACAGTAATAGCCGAAGGTCGGGTCGGTTTTGAAGGCCTCGTTGCGAGGCTGGGAGGCAAGACGTGCGTCCGCGAAAGCAAAGAAATCTGGTTATCGTGGCGGCTCTTGCCGCCTGCGCTCTCCATGGTCAGAGCTCGCCGGTACTGTCGATTGGAAACTATCAGGACGTGGGCGAGCAGCGTCTGACGCACACCCAGCAGTACGTCACTTATAGCGCCGACCTGATCAACACCGGGCCCGCGCTCACGGGCGTTACGGCAACGGTAACAAGTCTGTCGCCAGGCATACAGGTAATTGCCGGAGAGGCCACGCTGCACTTCCCGGCCGTTCCCGCGAATGGCCGTGTTACGAGCGCCGACACATTTACAATTCTCGTCGATAACTCGTATCCGTTCAGTTTCTCCAACCTGCAATGGTCGTTTGTCAGTCCGGTTGCCAGCGCCGGGCTTTCCCAGACGGTCGCGGTGGGAAGTAAGGTCACGCTGGACGGCAGCGGATCGACTAACCCGAGCGGGGGATCGCTGACTTACCTGTGGTCATTTGCATCGCGCCCGGCCGCATCAAACGCTGTAATTGCGAATCCAGCAAGTGCGATCACTTCTTTTACGGCGGATGTGCCGGGAAACTATCTGATTACTCTTACTGTCTCCAACGGCGCTGGCAGCGCGAGCGCGAATGTCGCCGTCAGTACCGGCAACTCACCGCCCGTCGCCGTGCCCGGTCCGAATCAAATCGCGGCGCCGGGGGCACAGGTGACTCTGGACGGAAGCGGCTCCTTCGACGTGAACGGAAATCCGATCACTTACTCCTGGTCCATGATCAGTCAGCCTCAGGGCAGCGCCGCGCTGCTGGTAAACCCCGACACGGTTTCGCCGACATTCGTTCCCGATCTGCCCGGCCTGTACATTGTCCAGCTTGTCGTCAGCGACGGGACGCTCAGCAGCAATCCGGTGACGGTGCTCATAACCAGCCTGAAGACGCCGCCCGTGGCCAGGGCCGGTCCGGATCAGGTGGTGAACGCCGGTTCTCTCGTGTCTCTGAACGGCGCCGCGTCTACGGACGCCGACGGCGACATGCTGACGTTCCGATGGAGCTTCCTGAGCATTCCCGCCAACAGCAGCGCAGTTCTGAATGGCGCCAGTTCGGTGAATCCCGTGTTCACCGCCGATGTTCCGGGCACCTATATTGTGCAGTTGATCGTGAACGACGGGACCACGGACAGCGCGCCCTCGACACTTGTCGTCACGACCAATATAGTGCTGGAGCCGATAGCTAACGCCGGGCCGAATCAGACGGTGCTTGCGGGAACGGTGGTGGCGCTCAGCGGCTCCGGATCGGACCCGCAGGCCCTGCCGCTGACCATGAAGTGGTCCATGCTGTCGGAGCCTGCCGGGAGCCGGGCAGTTTTGTCGGGCGCGAATACGCCGAACCCGACATTTCAGGTCGACCAGTCGGGAACTTACGTCGAGCAATTGATCGTCAACAACGGCTATCTCAACAGCGCCCCCTCCACCGTGGCGGTGACTACCACCACCAACACGCTGCCGGTGGCCAATCCCGGACCCGGCCAGAATGTACTCGCGGGAGTCCTGGTAAACCTTGACGGCAGTCGATCGTCCGACGCAAACAATCGTCCGCTGAGTTACGCGTGGTCTTTCACGAGCATACCTGCCGGAAGCACCGCGACGCTGCTGGGCCCGAATTCTGTTTCTCCGGCCTTCTTCGCGGATGTGCCCGGGCCTTATGTCGTGCAATTGATCGTGAACGACACCATTAACCGCAGTCTTCCCGCAACGGCCATCATCACGGCGTCGGCGCCGAGCATCACGCTTACTCCGAATCCACTGAATCTCACCCAGGGCGCCGCAAACCTGACGGTAACGCTCACCTCCCCGGCCGGCCCTTCGGGGGAGGTTGTGAATTTCAGCGGCTTCGACCCGACGATCGTCTCCATGCCCGCTTCCGTGACCGTTCCCGCGAACGCAAAGACGGCGGCCGTCACGGTGACTCCGCTGGCCGTGGGAACAACGAACGTGTTGGCGTCCGGAACCGGCTTCCAGTCCGGAAATGCGACGATCGTGGTGCCCGGGACGCTGCAGTTCACGCCCTCGACATTCACCGTTACCGGCGTCGCAACCCGGAACGTCACGCTGACGCTGTCGGCTCCCGCGCCGACCGCCGGCCTGACCGTCAATCTGAGCGCGAATCCTTCCGGAATCGTGACCGTGCCCGCATCCGTCACAATCGCCAAAGGCACTACCGCAATCACTGTGCCGGTTACGGGCGCCGGCGTTGGCACGACCACAATCACCGCCAGCAGCGGCCTGGCCGGCGTGACAGCGGGAACCGCCAGCGTGACGGTTCAGAGCGCTGGGGCCATCGCGCTCGCCGCGACGGCGGCAATCGGTCCCGCCCAGACTACGACCCTCGCGGTGACGCTCCCGGCGGCCGCGCCACAGGCGGTTACGGTAACTTTGTCCAGTAATTCCCAGTCCATTGCCACCGTCTCCCCGCAGACGGTCACGATAGCCACCGGGCAGACTCAGCCGGCGACGCAGCCGCAGGTCACCGGCGTAAACTTCGGGTCCACCGCGATCGTCGCATCGGCCTCCGGCTATACGAATGGAAGCCAGAATTTCCAGGTTGGCGCCACGCTTAACTTCCCGGGACCCGTTTCCCCGATAGCCGGCACGGCGACCGAGAACGTAACCCTTACTCTTTCCGTTCCGGCGCCCTCTGCGCTCACCGTCAACCTGAGCGCCAGTCCCTCGGGCATTGTGACCATACCGGCCTCCGTCACCATCGCGAAGAATGCAACCAGCGTCACAGTGCCGGTGACGGGCGTGAGCGTCGGCAGTACCGTTATCACCGCTACGGCGACGGCGTCCACGGTCACCGTCGCTACGGTCCCGGTGACCGTTCAGACGGCCAACGCGATCACGCTGACTCCCAACGTGACTGTCGGCCCCGGGCAATCCGCGCCTCTCACGGTGAGCCTTCCTTCCGCGGCGACCCAGACCGTGACGGTCACGTTATCCAGCTCCGATACGACGAAGGTCACGATCACCCCCAGCCAGGTGACCATCGCCACAGGCCAGACCCAGCCCGCAACGCAGCCTCAGGTGACCGGGGTGAATTTCGGATCGGCGACGATTAACGCATCGGCCAGCGGGTTCAACAGCGGCAGCCAGACGGTCAATTGCGGCGCCGCGCTCGGCATTACGCCGCAGACTCCGACGGTGACCGGCGTGGGATCGCAGAACGTTACGGTGACGCTTTCCGCCACCACTCCCGTAGACCTGCCCGTTACCCTGACCGCCCTGCCGGCCGGTGTCGTCACCGTGCCCGCATCGGTCACGATCCCGGCGAACTCGACCAGCAAGATGTTCGCGATTACCGGCGTGAGCGTGGGCGCGGCAACCGTCACCGCGTCGAGCAGCGTGGCGAATATATCGAGCGGCGCGGCGAACGTCACGGTGCAGAGCGCCGGAACAATTGCCCTGCTCGCTAACGTGACGGTGGCTCCGGGCCAAAGCGCGCCGATGACGGTTACGTTGCCGGCTCCGGTGCCGCAGGCGGTGACCGTCGCACTGTCCAGCGACACTCCCGCGAACGTCACCATCTCGCCCGCCACGGTAACGATTGCGGCCGGTCAGACACAACCGGCAACGCAGCCGCAGGTGACCGGAGTAAATTTTGGATCGGCGGCCATCAGCGCGTCGGCGGGCGGGTACGCCACCGGCAGCCAGACCGTAACGGTAGGCGCAACCCTCAGCCTGACGCCGCAAACCGTCACCCTTAACGGCCCCGCCACGACGACACTGACCGCAACCCTGTCAGCGCCCGCACCCGCTCCGTTGACTGTGAACCTGAGCGCTAACCCGACGGGCATCGTCAGTTTCCCCGCGTACGTGACCATTGCGAAGAACGCCAGCACGGCCGGCTTCTCGGTGACCGGAGCGGGCACGGGAACGACGGTGGTCACCGCCAGCTCGACCGCCCCGAACGTGACGAGTGGAACTGCGAGCGTAACGGTGCAGAGCCTTGGCGCGATCGCCGTTTCGGCGAATCCGGCGGTACTGAAAGGCCAGTCGACGCCGCTTTCCATCACCCTGCCGGCAGCGGCTCCTACCGGGGGCGCCGTGGTTACCTTATCGTCCAGCGATTCGACCATTCTCTCGATTTCGCCGAACCAGGTTACCATTGCCGCAGGCCTGACGCAGCCAGCTACGCCTCCGCAGGTGACCGGCGCGAATCTGGGCACGGCAACCGTCACCGCTTCTTCGCCGCTCTATACTTCGGGCGCCGCTACGGTGGAGACCGTCGGAACGATCAGCTTCTCTCCGCCGATCCTCAATCTGGTTCAGTCCGACATTCAGAACCTGACCTTGACGTTATCCGCGCCTGCTCCGGCCGGAGGCCTCACCTTCCTGGTGACGTCGAGCAATGCGAATGTCGCGACAGTCGGCTCGAACTTCACCATTGCAGCGAATTCCACCACCGTAAGCGTGCCGGTCAGCGCTATCGGGCCGGGCGCCGCCACCATCACCGCCAGCGCGCCGAACATGACGGCCGCGACGGCGATTGCAGCGGTGACCGCGCGAGTCGACATCCTTGTCCCGGCGACCGTCAGCGTCCAACCCGGGAATACGACTCCGTTTGCCGTGAGTCTGGCGAAGGCGGCGGTCTCCGATACGGTGGTCAATCTGAGCAGCGGTAACACGAACGTAGCCACGGTGTCCCCGTCCAGCGTCACGATTTCGGCCGGGCAGACGCAGCCTCTCGCGCAGCCCACCATCACCGGCGTGGCGTCCGGCCAGGCCACCATCACGGCTTCCGCCACGGGGCTCAACCCGGCTACCTCGCAGGTGACGGTTGCCGCGATGGACATCGTTATGCCCGCCACGCTGACCCTTTCGCCGGGTGACTTCCAGGAGTTTCCGGTCAGTCTGGCGAAGGCTGCGCAGAACGCCACCGTCATCAATCTGACCAGCAGCAACAGCGCCGTCGCCAGTGTGCAGCCCTCCAGCGTCACCATCGATCAGGGGCAGACGCAGCCGAACCGCATGCCCAATATCACGGCCAACGCACAGGGCATGACTACGATCACGGCGTCGGCCACCGGTCTGGCGTCAGGCACCACCCAGGTGACGGTTGGGCTGACGGCGACGCTGACGCCGGCGAATCTCACCATCAGCGGCAGCGGCGACGGCACCCTGTCGCTGACGCTCTCGGCTCCCACGCCGAGCCCGATCACGTTCACCGTCACTTCGAAGGATCCGACGATTGTCACGGCGCCGCCTTCGGTTTACTTCTCCTCCGGCACCCAGGTAGTTGCGTTCAAGGTGACCGCGGTGTCCACCGGCTCGACAGTAGTTACAGCGACCGCTCCAGGGTTCACAGCCATGAGCTCGAACATCACGGTGCAGCCGCCGGGCACGCTCAGCATGTCGGTCAGCAGCACTAGCATCCAGTTGAATCAGTCCGGCACGGTCACGCTTACGCTCTCGACGCCCGCACCCCCGAGTGGTATCGGCGTGAACGTGAACAGCAGTAATTCCAACCTGTCTCTGGGAACCACGCTCATCTTTATCGCTCCGGGCTCCACCACAGGCAGCACCACCTTCACGGCTATGAATGTCGGCTCGGCGAGCCTCAGCGCGTCGGCGACGGGGTTCACATCTCCCGCGCCGGTCGTGGTTAACGTTGGTGCCACGATTCAATGGAACCCGTCCACTCTGACGGTGAGCGGCGGCGGGCAGCAGGCGTTCCTGTACCTCCAGCTTTCGACCACCGTTCCGCAAGGGCCGAACGGCATACCAATTATGCTGACTTCCAGCCGGCCGGACGTGGCGACAGTGCCCCCCACCCTGAGTTTCTACTGGGATGGCAGCACCGCTCCCACCCTGCGAATTCAGGTGGACACGGTCGGGCCAGGCGCCACGATCATCCACGCCAGCGGAGTGAACATTCCCGGCGTCGATGCAACCGTCACAGTCACCGGCCCGTTTTCCATCTCGACAGCGTCGCTTCCGAATGGCGCAACCGGGGGCGCCTATTCGACAACACTGAACGCAGCGGGCGGCGTGAAGCCGTATACGTGGTCGGCCACGGGCCTGCCGTCCAATCTTTCGATTAACAGTTCCACGGGTCAGATCAGCGGGGTTCCCGCAGCGTCGGGCGCCAGCACGGTTAACGTCACCGTGACGGATTCGACCACGCCCACGCACCTGAACGCAACAGCCACTTACACGCTGACCGTCAATGCGCCCGTTCCGGCTTCCATTGCGGTATCGAGCGGCTCGCCGCAAAACACCTCGGTAACGACTACCTTCGCCACTCCGCTGGCGGTGGTGGTCAAAGACGCCTCCCAGAACCCGCTGGGCGGCGTTGTCGTCACTTTCCTGGCGCCTGCAACCGGCGCCAGCGGAACATTTGCCGGCGGAGTCACTACGGCCACAACGAACACTCAGGGCATCGCCACCGCGCCGCCGTTTACCGCTAACGGAACAGTCGGCAGTTATTCGGTTACAGCGAGCGCCGGGAGTTTGTCGACGACATTCGCCCTGGCCAATGTCCTGGGCTCGGCGGCGAAGATCGCAGTCAGCGGCGGATCCGGCCAGACTGCGCCGGTCAATACCGCGTTCGCGAATCCGCTGGTGGCAAAGGTAACCGACGCGGGCGGCAATCCGGTACCGAACGTGACGGTCACGTTTACGGCCCCCCCGCAAACCGGACCCAGTGCGACGTTTGCCGGCGGCGCCGGCAGCGCCATAACCAACGCATCCGGCGTGGCCACATCGGCGGCGCTTTCGGCGAATGGATTCGTGGGCGGACCGTACAGCGTCGTGGCCTCCAGCGGATCGGCCACTTCTGCCAGCTTCGCTCTGACCAATACGCAGGGCGCCGCGGCGAAGATGGTGGCCACCAGCGGCAGCGGGCAGAGTGCGCAGATCAACACGCTGTTCACCAGTGCACTGGTAGTTACCGTCACCGATGCCGGCGGAACTCCGGTGCAGAACGCGACCGTGACTTTCACCGCGCCGGCAAATGGCCCCACGGGGACCTTTACAGGCGGCGTCAGCTCCGTCACCGCCAGCACGAGTGCGCAGGGCGTGGCGGCAGCGCCGGTATTCACTGCGAACAGCGTGGCGGGGAATTACTCGGTGACGGCTACCCTGGGAACACTGTCGGCGAGTTTCTCGCTGACGAACACGCCGGGGCAGCCGTCAAAGATCGCGCCCACGAGCGGAGGCGGCCAGACCGCGCCCGTGAATAACGCCTTCGCGAATCCACTGGTGGCCACCGTAACAGATGCCGCCGGGAATCCCGTGCCCGGCGTCAACGTGACGTTTACGGCTCCCGCGCAGAGCGGCGCCAGCGCCACCTTTGCCGGCGGCGTGAACACCGCCACGACGAATGCCTCCGGCGTAGCGACCTCGGCTCTCATCGCGGCGAATGGGGTCGCGGGAGGGCCGTACAATGTGGTCGCTTCCTTTGGATCGTCGGCGACGGCCACCTTCGCCCTGACCAATGCGCAGAATCTGGCGGCCAGGATCACAGCCACCGCGGGCGGCGGGCAGAGCACGCAAATCGGTACAGCCTTTGCCGGACCGCTGGTGGCCACGGTGACCGATGCCGGCGGCAATCCGGTGCCCAATGCCGTGGTTACTTTCACGGCCCCGGCGCAGAGCGGCGCCAGCATTACGTTTGCGGGCGGCGTGAACTCCGCTACGACGAACGTCTCCGGAGTGGCCACCTCGGCCGCGATCACCGCCAACAGCCACGTGGGCGCATACAGCGTGGTGGCGTCGTCGGGAACTGCAACCACCGCCAGCTACTCCCTGACGAACAATACCGGCGCCGCGGCGAAGATCGTGGCGACGAGCGGCGGCGGACAGAGCGCGCAGATCGGTACGGCCTTCACCAGCCCGCTGGTGGCCACGGTGACCGACAGCGCCGGGAATCCCGTGCCTAACGCGACAGTCACGTTCACCGCGCCCGCGCAGAGCGGCGCGAGTGTGACCTTCGCCGGCGGCGCGAACACCGCGACGACCAACGCGTCCGGCGTCGCGACGTCGGCGGCCATCACCGCCAACAGCCATGCCGGCGCCGCTTACAACGTGACGGCGTCGTCGGGCACGGCAACCACCGCCAGCTTCTCCCTGACCAACAGCCCGGGACCCGCGGCGAACATCGCGGCGACGAGCGGAGGCGGCCAGAGCGCGCTGTTGAATACAGCCTTCGCCGGCCCGCTGGTGGCCACCGTAACGGACAGCGGCGGCAATCCCGTACCTAACGCGATCGTGACGTTCACCGCGCCCGCGCAGAGCGGCGCCAGCGTGACCTTCGCGGGCGGAGCGAACACTGCCACGACGAATGCCTCCGGCGTCGCCACATCGGCGGCGATGACCGCGAACGGAACAGTGGGCGCCTACAACGTGGTGGCATCATCGGGAGCGGCAACCACTGCCAGCTTCGCTCTGACTAACAGCACGATGCCTGCGGCGAAGATTTCAGTGAGCGGCGGCAGCGGGCAAACTGCGCAGATCGGTACAGCTTTCCCCGGGCCGCTGGTGGCCATCGTGACCGATGCCGGCGGAAATCCGGTGCCTAACGCCGTGGTTACGTTTGCGGCCCCCGCCCAGACCGGCGCCAGCATTACGTTTGCCGGCGGCGTGAACACCGCGACGACGAATGCCTCCGGCATCGCGACCTCGACTGCGATCACGGCGAACAACCACGCCGGCGCATACAGCGTGGTGGCGTCGTCGGGAACGGCCACCACCGCCAGCTTCTCTCTGACCAACAGCCCAGGACCTGCGGCTACCATCGCGGCCACGAGCGGCACTGGGCAGAGCGCGCAGATCGGTACAGCCTTCACCAGCCCGCTGGTGGCCACGGTCACCGACAGCGGCGGGAATCCCGTGCCCAACGCGATTGTCACGTTTACCGCGCCCGCGCAGAGCGGCGCCAGTGTGACCTTTGCCGGCGGAGCGAACACCGCCACGACTAACGCATCCGGAGTCGCGACTTCCGCGGCCATCACCGCCAACAGCCATGCCGGTGGAGCTTACAACGTGGTGGCGTCCTCGGGCGCGGCGACCACGGCCAGCTTCTCTCTGACCAACAACCCGAGCACAGCGGCGACGATCGCGGTCAGCGGCGGCAGCGGGCAGAGTGCGCAAATCGGTACAACCTTCACCGGCCCGCTGGTGGCCACGGTGACCGACAGCGGCGGGAATCCAGTGCCCAACGCGATTGTCACGTTTACGCCCCCGGCGCAGAGCAGCGCCAGCGTGACCTTCGCCGGTAATGCGAACACCGCCACAACCAACGCATCCGGCGTCGCGACATCTGCGGCGATAACCGCCAACAGCCACGTGGGCGCATACAGCGTGGTGGCATCGTCAGGGACGGCGACCACGGCCAGCTTCGCCCTGACCAACAACCCAGGAGCGCCTGCGACTATCGCGATGACCGGCGGCAGCGGACAGAGCGCGCAGATTGGTACGGCCTTCGCCAGCCCGCTGGTGGCAACAGTAACTGACAGCGGCGGCAATCCCGCGCCGAATGCCGTGGTTACGTTCACGGCCCCCGCGCAGACCGGCGCCAGCGTGACCTTCGCCGGCGGCGTGAACACCGCCACGACGAACGCCTCCGGCATAGCCACGTCTGCGGCCATCACCGCCAACAGCCACGTGGGTGCATACAGCGTGGTGGCCTCGTCAGGGACTGCGACCACCGCCGGTTTCGCCCTCACCAACGTCTCGGGACCCGCGGCAAAGGTCGCGGCCACCAGCGGCAGCGGGCAGAGTGCGAAGGTGAACACGACCTTCGCCCAGGCTCTTGTGGCTACGGTAACCGACGCCAGCGGAAATCCCGTACCGAACACGACCGTGACCTTCACGGCCCCGGCTCAGACCGGCGCCAGTGTTGTTTTTGCCGGCGGCGTGACCACTGCGGTAACGAATGCCGCGGGCGTGGCGACGTCGGCGCCGATCAGCGCTAACGGCTTCATTGGCGGCCCCTACACCGTCACGGCGTCCTCCGGAGCGGCAACGCCGGCCAACTTCACGCTCACCAATACGGTGGGCACGCCGGCCAATATAGTGGTCACCAGCGGCAGCGGCCAGAGCGCGACAATCCTGACGGCGTTCGCGGCGCCGCTGGTTGCAACGGTCACCGATTCTGGTGGCAATCCGGTGCCCAGCGCCACCGTCACGTTCACGGCCCCGGCGCAGACCGGCAGCAGCGCGACCTTCGCAGGCTCAATCCGAACCGCGACGACGAACGCTCAGGGCGTGGCAACCTCGGCCGTGGTGACGGCAAACAGCCTCAGCGGCTCCTACTCGGTAGTGGCCTCTTCCGGAACCGCGCAGACAGCGAGTTTTGCGCTCACCAACAATCCCGGGACGGCGGCGAAGATAGCCATCGCGAGCGGTAACGGACAATCCGCGCAGGTCAACAACGCCTTCACCAGCCCGCTTGCCGTCATCGTCACCGACTCTGGTGGAAATCCCGTCGCCAATGTGGTGGTCACGTTCACGGCCCCGGCGCAGACCGGCGCCAGCGCGACCTTCGCCGGCGGCGTCAACACCGCGACGACGAACGCCAGCGGCGTGGCCACCTCGGCTGTCCTGACGGCCAACGGAATTGTCGGGGGACCGTACCTTATCGGCGCCACCTCGGGAACGGCGTCGAAAGCGAACTTCTCGCTGACTAATACCACCGCCGCCGCGGCGACGATCGTGGTGACCAGCGGCAACCCCCAAAGCGCTCAGATTAACGCGGTATTTGCGAATCCTCTGGTGGTCACGGTTACCGATTCCGGTGGCAATCCGGTCAAAGGCGCCAGCGTGACGTTTACGGCTCCCCCACAGACCGGAGCGAGCGTGACGTTTGCGGGCGGTTCGAATATGGCGACCACCAACAGTTCGGGCGTCGCCACCATTGTGCCCACGGCGAATAGTCACGCCGGCGGCCCATACAGCGTAGTCGCCTCCTCGGGACCGGCAACCACTGCTACCTTTGCGCTCACCAACACCATCGGACCGGCGGCCAGCATCGCTCTGACCGGGGGCAACGGACAAAGCGCTCAGGTGAACACTCCTTTCGCTAACCCGCTGACAGCTACCGTCAGCGATGCCGGCGGCAACCCTGTACCGAATGTAACCGTGGTCTTTACGGCGCCGCCGCAGAGCGGGCCCAGCGCGGTATTCAGCGGAGGTATCAATTCCGCGATCACCAATGCTTCGGGAGTGGCTACCTCGACGACGATTGGCGCGAACGGTTACGCCGGCAGTTACAACGTCAGCGCGGCGAGCGGAGCCGCATCGGCGAATTTCGCGTTGACCAACCTTAGCGGGCAGGCGGCCACGATTACTGCGAGCGCCGGAAGCGGACAAAGCACCCAGGTGACTCAGTCGTTCGCCGGACCGCTGGTTGCCCTGGTAGAGGACGCGAGCGGGAACCCGGTAAAAGGGGTGGTGGTGACCTTCACGGCTCCACCGCAGACCGGGCCGAGCGTGACGTTTACCGGCTCCGTGATCACGGCGACGACGAATGCGCAGGGCCTTGCGACCTCGGCAGCCATCAAAGCGAACACGCTGGCCGGCGCCTATAACGTTGTCGCCTCCGCTGGTACGGCCTCGAGCGCCAACTTAGCGCTCACCAATACGGCGGGACCGCCGGCCAGCATCGCCCTGACCGGTGGCAGCGGGCAGAGCACGCAGGTGAACACCGCATTTGCAAATCCGCTGGTGGCCACGGTGACGGATTCGCGTGGCAATCCGGCGCCGAATGTGACGGTGACCTTCACGGCTCCGCCGCAGACCGGCGCGAGCGCGATCTTCGCCGGCGGTTTGAATACCGCCATAACAAATGCGGCAGGGGTGGCTACATCGGCCTCAATCGCAGCCAACGGTTTCGCGGGCAGCCTTTATAAGGTCGTGGCCACGGCGGGATCGGCTACCGCCAATTTCGTGTTGACGAATGTCGCCGGAGCGCCGGCGACGATCACGGTGGACGCGGGAAGCGGGCAAAGCGCGCAGGTGCTGACGTCGTTTGCAAGCCCGCTGGTTGTCACCGTGGCGGACGCCGCCGGTAACTTGCTCAAAGGCGCTGTGGTAACATTCACGGCTCCGGCGCAGACCGGCTCGAGTGTGAAATTTGCCAACGGTGTCATCACCGCGACCACGAATGCGCAGGGCATTGCGACTTCAGTCGCCATAACGGCGAATAAATTTGCCGGCGGCCCTTACAACGTCGTAGCGTCCTCGGGAACGGCGACCGCCAGCCTGACGCTCACCAACACCACCGGACCAGCGGCCAGCATCGCCCTGACCGGCGGCAGCGGGCAGAGCACGCAGGTGAACACCGCGTTTGCAAATCCGCTGGTGGCCACGGTGATGGACGCCTCCGGCAACCCCGTGGCGAACGCTACCGTGACCTTCACGCCTCCCGCGCAGAGCGGACCGAGCGTCATATTTGCGGGCGGCGCAAACACCGCCACGACGAATGCCGCAGGAGTGGCGACATCCGCCGCAATTACCGCTAACAGTGTTGCCGGAGGTCCTTACAGCGTCAACGCCGCTTCCGGGGCCGCATCGGCCAACTTCAGCCTGACCAATACTCCGGGTCAGCCAGCCAGAATCGCGATCAGCGGCGGCAGCGGTCAGAACGCGCAGGTGACTACGGCGTTCGCCAACCCCCTGTCGGTAGTGGTGACCGACGCCCTTGGTAATTTGCTCAAAGGCGCGGTGGTAACCTTCACGGCTCCGGCACAGACCGGCCCCAGCGTAACGTTCGCCGGCGGCGTAATCACTGCGACAACCAACGCGCAGGGCGTGGCGACGTCGGCGGCCATAACGGCCAACACGAAGGCGGGCGGCCCGTACAATGTCGTTGCGTCGTCGGGACCCGCGACCACGGCAAGTTTCACGTTGACCAACAATCCGGGCCCCGCGGCGGCGATTGCCGCCAGCGGCGGCAGCGGTCAGACCGTGCTCGTGAACACGGCGTTCGCGAATCCACTGACAGCCACGGTATCCGATGCCAACGGTAATCCCATTGCGAACGCGATCGTGACCTTCACGGCTCCGGCGCAGACCGGCCCGAGCGTGACGTTTGCCGGCGGCGTGAATACCGCGACCACTAACGCGCAGGGCGTGGCGACCTCGGCGGTAATCACCGCCAACACCTATCCTGGCGGCCCCTACAACGTAGTGGCCTCGTCGGGAACGGCTACCAGCGCCAATTTCGCGCTGACCAACTTCGTGGGAGCGCCCGCCAAAATCGCGGTCAGCGGCGGCAGCGGGCAGAGCGCTCAGGTGACCACCGCGTTCGCGAACCCGCTGGCAGCCACTGTTACGGACGCGAACAACAATCCGGTGCCAAACGCCACTGTGACCTTCACGGCTCCGGCGCAGACCGGTCCGAGCGTGACGTTCGCCGGAGGCGTAATTACTGCGACAACCAACGCGCAGGGCGTGGCGACCTCGGCTGCCATAACGGCTAACACGAAGGCGGGCGGGCCGTACAATGTCGTCGCGTCGTCGGGAACCGCAACCACCGCGAATTTCGCGCTGACCAACAATCCGGGTCCGGCGGCGAAGATTGCCGCCAGCGGCGGCAGCGGTCAGAGCGTACTCGTCAACACGGCGTTCGCCAATCCATTGGCCGCTACGGTTACGGACGCGAACGGCAATCCCGTTGCGAATGCCACCGTGACCTTCACAGCTCCCGCGCAGACCGGTCCGAGCGTGGTGTTCGCCGGCGGCGTCAATACCGCGACCACCAACGCGCAGGGCGTGGCGACTGCTCCGGCAATCACCGCCAACAGCCATCCTGGCGGGCCCTACAACGTGGTGGCCTCGTCGGGAACGGCGACAACCGCCAATTTCGCGCTGACTAACTTCGTCGGACCGCCCGCGAACGTTGCGGCCAGCGGCGGGAGCGGGCAGAGCACCCAGGTCGGTACAGCGTTCGCCAGCCCGTTGTCGGCCACCGTTACCGACGCCAGTGGTAATCCCGTTCCCAACGTGACCGTAACCTTCGCGGCGCCGGTGCTAACCAGTCCGAGTGCGGTCTTTACGGGCGGCGTCAACACGGCCACTACCAACGCGCAGGGCGTGGCGACGTCGGCGACGCTGACCGCCAACAGCCTGGCCGGCACCTACAGCGTGACGGCTTCCACCGGGACGGCGAAGGCAGCCAGCTTCACGCTGACCAACAAAGTCGGACCGCCGGTGAACATCCTCGCAACGAGCGGCAACCCGCAGAGTGCGATTATCAATACGCAGTTCTCCAGTCCGCTGGCGGCGACGGTGACGGACTCCGGAGGCAATCCGGTTCCAGGCGTGACCGTAACCTTTACCCCCCCGATCTCGGGTACGCCGAGTGTGACGTTTGCGGGCGGCATGAACCAGGCGGTGACCAACGCGCAGGGTATTGCGACATCGGTAGCGATGACCGCAAACGGCCTTTCGGGCGGCCCCTACCAGGTTGTGGCGTCCTTTGGAACCACGGCCACCACGACCTTCCTGCTGACCAACCTGATTGGCGGGCCTTCTTCGCTCACGGTTTTGGGCGGATCTCAGCAACAGACGGTAGTGGGTACGATGTTTACGAGCCCTCTGCAGGTACTGCTCACCGATGCCCAGAATAACCCCGTCAGCGGCGTTACGGTGACCTTCTCGGCGCCTGCAAGCGGGCCGAGCCTCACATTCGCCGGAGGCAGGAACACGGCGGTAACTAATGCGAATGGCATTGCCACTTCCGCTATTGTCACGGCGAACAGCGCTGTGGGAGCTTACCTGGTTACGGCGCAGGCGGGCACGCTGTCGACGGCCCTGAGTCTCAGCAACCTCGCCGGACCCCCGGCGGCGATAACGGTTGTGAGCGGCTCTCCGCAGAGCACGCCTATCAACACGGGATTTGCGGGGCTGGCGGCAAAAGTCACGGACGCCGCGGGAAATCCATTGCGCGGGCAGACGGTGACATTCACCGCTCCGGATCCCACAACCGGCCCCAGCGGCGTCTTCAACAACGGCCAGAATACGGCAATCACTGACGGAACAGGTGTGGCGACCGCGCCTCAGTTCACCGCTAACGGATTCGTGGGCTCCTACAACGTGGTGGCCACGGTCTCCGGAACGTCCGTAGCAACCAGCTTCCAGTTGACCAACACCGGCGTTGCCGGCGGTCCGGTCATTACCGTTACCAATACCACGATCGGCAAGAATCTCCAGGCCAACATTCTCATCACCCTCACTCCCACTCCGCCGGCGGCAGGCGTAATCGTGACTATCGCTTCCGGCGATCCGACAAAGGCGCTGATTCTGGCCCAGGGCGCAGGAAGGGCATCTGCGGGATTCACCATTACGCCTGGACTAAATCCGTTCAGCGCAGCGATACAGGCTCTGGCCGGCTCTGGAACGACCAGCATATCCATCACCGCGCCAGGTTATCAGAGCGCAAGCTCGGCCATCGCATTCCAGCCGTCCGGAGTGGTTATCTCGGGGACGAATGGGATCGGCGGCGCATTCAACGTCTTCGAGGGAACCTCGACCCCGCTGACGGTGACTACCGGGTATCTGGATTCCTCGAATAAATTCGTCGCGGCGCAGGCCCTTGCGATAGGGCAGTCGGTGACGGCGAAGCTCACCAGCTCGAACACGGGTATCGGCACGGTATCGCCAGCCTCTGTGACCATCAGCGCCGGAAACAGCTCCGCGGCGGCGTCGTTCAGCGCGAACGCGAGTACCACGGGCAGCTCCAACGTCACGGTCAACACTCCCACCGGCTTCACGACCCCCGCAGCGGGTACGTCGCTGGCAGTTACGGTGCAGCAGGCCAGCCTCGTTCCATTCACTACCACCATCGGTCAGGGTCTGCAGAAGTCTCTTGCTATGTCGATTGGAGCGCCCGCGTCAACCCAGGTTGACCTGACTCTCACCAGCAACGCTCCCACGCAGTTCACCTTCTCCTGCAGCGCTACCGGCACTGCCACCACTTTCTGTACGCCCGACGGCTCTGGCTTAACGTCCATCACTCTGACCGTACCGCCAGGTCACGATACCAGTCCCACATTCTACATACAAGGTGTCGGAAACAGTGGATCCGCCGGATACACGGCGAGCTCGACGGTGCTGGGCATGGTGACCGGAACGGTGAACCTTGCACACGCCGGTTTCCAGATTCAGTCGCCCGGCGGGCTGGGCGCCGCGAACTTTACGACACCTGTTTCGGCGGGGCCCTCGACGATTCAGGTGTTCACGGGAAGCGTCGATTCGGGCGGGAACTTCCTCGAACAGGAGTCCGTCGCCTTCGGAGGGTCCGTCAGCGTTTCCGTCACCAGCAGCGATACCTCGGTGGGGACCATCAGCAGCTCCCCGTTCACCATAGCGGGCCCAACGGGCACCGCCTCAACCACTTTCCAGCCCAAGGCGCGGGGAGCGGCGACAATCACCGTGTCCAGCCCGGGGTTTGCTTCGGCGCAGGTTACCGCAAATGTAACGGTTACCACACCGCCTCTGCTGCTCACTCAGGGCGATACGACTATTGGCCAAAACCTGGAGACAGAGTACCTGATAACTATCCCGCAGAATGCCGGGCTGGGCGGCTTGCAGGTTACTCTGACGAGCAGCTCTTCGCAGATGGCGATGGCGACAACGCCCACCGGTGCTGCGTCCTCGCCGCTCATAGTCACCATCGCCGCCGGCACGAACTCTGTTCCGGTCTACGTGCAGAGTCTCGCGAGCAGCGGCATGGCAACCCTGGCGGCCACCGCGACTGGCTACACTCAGGCGCAGCAAGTAATCCAGTTCGCCCCATCGGCCATCGTTCTGAGTCCGATATTCGTGAGCGCAAACGCCGGCAGCCGCACGAGCCTGGGCCTGTATGTGGCATTGCTGGATGACACGGGAACGCCACAGCCCACCGATGAGTTACTCGCCGGCTCGCAGTCGGTCAACGTTCCGCTCAGCACAACGAGTGTGAACGTGGCGCCGGTACCCGCCAGCATCGCGTTCCCGGCGGGGAGCGGAAGCACAATTTTGACGCTTACGCTCGGCGTGGCGGGATCGGCGACCATATCGATAACAGAACCGGCGGGATTTACAACGCCCAGCTCGCCTAGTCTTTTTGCGAGTACCACCGCAAATGTACAGTCGAATTGAGGCATGTAAGTAATTTCAGACAGGGGGACACGAAGCAGGTATGCGATACAGTTCGATAGCGGCACTCATCGGGTGCACGCTCGTGTATGGCGTGCCGCCTCAGACGCGGACCTTCACTGTTCCCGCGGACGCCAGGATCGGCAGGAACCTGGAGGCATTCACCAGTATCCGGCTAAGCCCTCCGGCGCCGGCGGAAGGTCTCGCGGTCACCGTCACCAGCGGTGATCCTGCGCGCCTGTTGTTCGCTGCCGTTCCCGATGCCGCCGGTACAGGGTCCCTGACGCTGAAAGTCGATGGGCAGTACCCTGAAACACCGGACTTCTATCTGCAGGCTTTTGGCGAAAGTGGCTCGGTTGGATATACCGTTTCCGCCCCTGGCTATGAAACCGCCCACGGGAAAGTTCTGGTGACTCCCTCGACAATCATGCTGCGGGGGCCCTTTCGGAGTCACAAATTCCAGACTAGCCTCGGGACCCCGGTGCGCATTACGCTGACCGCAGCCCGGGTGGATCAGGGAGGAAAGGCCGGGCCCGAGCAGCCGATTGCAGGCGGTCTGAAGGCAACTGTGCGTCTGAGTACGTCGGACGGCAGAGTTGGCCAGCCGACGCAGCCGACTGTCGTACTCGGCGGCGGCGAGGTTACTGCCGTCACCGGATTCGAGCCGGCCGGCGCCGGCAGTACCGATCTGACCGCAACTATCCCCACCGGCTTTACCACGCTGCCCGAGTCCGCATCTCTGACCGCAATCGTCGATCTTCCGGGAATCGGCATTACCGGTTATATAAGCATCGGCAAAGACCTTCAGGCTACGGGATACGTGCTGCTCGGCGAACCGGCGCCCCGGAATGGACTGGATGTGACGCTGACCAGCGCGGATCCGAAACGCATTGTCTTGTCCGCGCGCGAAGACCAGCCCGGATCCGGATCCATAACCCTTCACGTATCGCCAGGCGAGTCGCGAGCTCCTTATAGTATTCAGGCACTCAGCGACTCCGGGACCGCCACCTACACCGCAACGGCGGCCGGATATCGGCCTCGCACTGCGAATGTGACTCTTGCGCCGTCCGGTGTAATGGTGGTCTGGGAGCCATACGGGGCTCCCGATGAAGCTGCGGTGCTGCGCCCGCTGACGATCGATCCACGGCCCTTCACCGTACCCCTCCTGCCGCACAAGGCGACGCCTCTGGCAGTCTGGACCGTTTACCTCGATCCTGTCACGCACCGCGGCGCCGACATGACGGCTCAGAGGCTCCGGCCCGGCATATCCCCCATAGTAGAGTTGACGAGCAGCAATCCTTCGGTTGGAAAGGTGACTCGGGATCTCGTCCTGAACGGCGCTTTCGAGCCCATGGTGACGGAATTCACTCCGCTCGAGACCGGACAAACCGTAATCTCGGTGAGCACGCCGCCCGGGTTTGCAACTCCGTCCAATGCCACATCGGTCACGGCAACCGTTACGGCGAAGTAACCCGCCGAGCGAAGACCTGCTCTGCTGCCTGTTCCCGCTGCCGTCCGCAGTAGCGCTTGCCTGGGCGCGCATCGGTTTCACCCTTGGACTAGTCCGATCAGAGCATTGAGTCTATAGCGCCCGGATGATAACGTTCGTGGGAGGTTAAACCCGTTTGAGGCTACTCACGAATGTACTAGTCGTGGCGATTGCTCTCGCGATGATCGCTGTCGCTCAAAACCCGATAGCCGCGGATTCGCCATTTCAGGTGAGATATTTCTCCAACCTGACAGTGGCGGATTCGGTTATCGACATCACAAACACCGGGGCCGATGGCGCTCCGCTGAACGGCCCCGGCTTCGGCGGGGCGGTGGGCAACATCTGCGTCAGCGCGTATGCGTTTTCGCCTGACGAGCAGTTGGTTTCCTGCTGTTCCTGTCTGGTGACGCCGAACGGACTCGTCTCGCTGTCCGTGACCAACGATCTGATCGGCAACACCCTCACCGGTGTGCGCCCGAACTCGGTCGTTGTTAAGTTGCTTGCCACGTTGGCAGGGGCCGGCGGATCCGGAACCAGTTGCGCTAACAGCGCTGCTACGGCAGCGGCTCCTGGGGTGACTGGTATGGTCGCCTGGGGCACCACGATCCACGTCACTTCCGGTCCGGCGGTGACGGAGACCGCGTTCACGCCGGCCACGCTGAGCGCTGGTGAAGCCACCAGCATTACGAACCGCTGCACCAACATCATCGGTAACGGCAGCGGATTCGGCATCTGCCGCTCCTGCCGCGCCGGCGATGCTGTAGCTACTGATTAATGTACCGGTACCGAGCATCCCCGATCGGCATGTTGTGACCCGCGGTTGGGCCTGCAAGAGAATACCTGCATCGTTCCGGCAACCCGCTACCGTCACCCACGATACAGGGGTGTCGTCCGGTTCACCCGGTCTTCGCCGGGGCTCGCCAGTTTTCCCGTTTTTCGATTCTTCGACTGACTCACGCCGCCACGGCCCCGGATCCAACGCTTCTGGGCGGCAAACAGACGCGCCTGAAACTCATTCAACCTTCAGATATTGCCTTTCCGCTGCCGAAATAGAACGCCCGTATTGTTCAGCTTATTGGTTGACTTCCTGTTTGACTCCGGCTAAAGGGAATGGTCGCGATTGCAAGGCGGAACGCCTGCTCCACGACGGCGCGCCGGCTGGGACCTATAGAGTTGACTTTCTCTTCCGGCAAGAATTCTGCCGCGCCCCGGCTATCTCCCGCGATGTACACCTTTGGGCTAGTCCGATTAGGGAATTGAGGCTATAGGGCCCAGATGATAACGTTTCGTGGGAGGTTAAACCCTTTGAAGCCACTCACGAAAGTACTTGTCGTGGCCATTGCTCTCGCGATGGTCGCTGTCGCTCAAAACCCGATAACCGCAGATTCGCCATTTCAGGTGAGATATTTCTCCAACCTGACCGTGGCGGATTCGGTTATCAACATCACCAACTCCGGGGCTAATGGTGCTAATCCGAACGGCCCGGGCTTTGGTTCGCCGGCGGGCAACATCTGTGTCAACGCGTATGCGTTCTCGCCTGACGAGCAGTTGGTTTCCTGTTGTTCCTGTCTGGTGACGCCGAACGGACTCGTTTCTCTGTCCGTGACCAACGACCTGATCAGCAACACCCTCACCGGTGTGCGCCCGAGCTCGGTCGTTGTTAAGTTGCTTGCCACGTTGGCAGGGACCGGCGGATCCGGAACCAGTTGCGCTAACAGCGCTGCTACGGCAGCTGCTCCTGGGGTGTCTGGTATGGCCGCATGGGGCACCACGATCCACGTCACAGCCGGTACGGCGGTGACGGAGACCGCGTTCACGCCGGCCACGCTGAGCGCCGGTGAGGCCGCCAGCATCACTGGTCGCTGCACCGCCATCATCGGTAACGGCAGCGGATTCGGCATCTGCCGCTCCTGCCGCGCCGGCGGTTTGGGCGCAACCAAGCTGTAACACTTCTGCGCGAGAAGGCATCGGGTAGCCGGCTTAAATCCGGCTACCCGACAATTCTTTGCGGGATAGTTTCTGGAACAAGAGAGAGCAGGGGAGGAATAAGTGAATCGGTTGTTTCCGCTTGTGGCGCTGGCGCTGACGCAGGTTTGCGCGCTGGCCGACGGCCCCGTGGCCCCGCCTGTATCGGGTGGCGAGGACGCGGTGGTGGCCGAGGTCGACGGGCAGAAGTTGACGTTTGCCGACCTGCAGCGGAAGCATCCCGGCGCGCTGTTCACGGCGCAGAACAGTTTTTACGAGGCCCGGAAGAAGGCCGTCGAAGCGTTCACCGACGAGATTCTGCTGGAGCAGCAGGCGCGCAAAGAGAACGTCACGGTGCATGAGTTACTGGACCGGCATGTGAACAACGCCATCGCGAAAGATCCGTCGGAAGAGGCGTTGCGAGTGTATTACGAGGGCGTGGACACCACGCAGCCCTATGAGGCGGTGCGCGGGCAGATCGTCGCGGCATTGCGGCAGCGGCGGCTGGCCAAAGCGCGGGCGGCGTATCTGGCGTCGCTGCGCAGCCAGGCGGTGGTGAGGCTGCGGCTGCAGCCGCCGCGGGCGGAGATCTCGCTGCAGGACACGGCGGTGCGCGGGCCGGCAGGGGCGCGGGTGACGGTGGTGGAGTATGCCGATTACGAGTGTCCTTATTGCCAGCAGGCGCAGCCGGCGCTGCAGAAGCTGGAAGCGGAATTCAAGGGGCGGCTGGCGTTCGCTTACAAGGATTATCCGCTGCCCATGCACGCCGAGGCGCAGAAGGCGGCCGAAGCGACGCACTGCGCGGATGCGGGGGGCAAGTACTGGGAGTATCACGATCTGCTGTTTGCGAATAAGCAACTGGACGTACCGGCGCTGAAGGGTTATGCGCGCCAGGTGGGTCTGGATGGGGAGAGTTTCGATCGGTGTCTGGACACCGGGGCGAAGTCCGCGGAGGTGCAGACGCAGGCGGCCGAGGCGCAATGGCTGGGCATCGAGGGCACGCCGGCCATCTTCATCAACGGCCGTTTTTTCAGCGGGGCGCTGACTTACGACGCCCTGCGCGCCGTCGTCGAGGAGGAACTCGGCGAAGGCTCCTCGCCGAAGGTAGCCCGGCGTTAGCGCCGCGTTCGGGATGAGATCATGATTCCATCCCCGTCCGGCATAGATCAGGGCCGAGGGCGCGCCTACGGCGCCCACTTAGGCTGCGCGGCTGATTTGGTCGCGGCCGCCGCAGGAACCTGCGCGAGGCCGATGCCGGAAAACCGAGCCAGCCACGGACGGAATTCCGATTACTGTTGGGAAGTTGCTGGGAGGATTTATGCGGTACGTGTCGCTGGCAGGCCTGCTCGTTCTGACAATGGCGGCTTTTGCGCCCGCACGCGCGGCTTCGGGCGCGCTCTCGATCGGGAATTACCAATATGTCAATCAGCGATCGTATACGCGCACGAAGGCGTTTATTACCTACAGCGCGACGCTGACTAACACTGGACCGGCCATCCAGGCGGTAACTGCGTCGCTGAAGAGCCTCGATCCGAGTATCCAGACAATTCCCGGTCAGGACTTACTCCACTTCGGCCCCGTTCCCGCGAACAGTCAGACCTCGAGCGCCGATACGTTCACGGTCCTCGTGGACCTCACGGTTCCCTTCAACTCAGCCAACCTGCAATGGGCGTTTCAGAATCCCGTCGCGAACGCCGGTCCCGACCAGACCGTGACAGCGGGCGCCACCGTGATTCTGAACGGAACCGGGTCAACGAACCCCAGCGGCGCCGGCACACTGACATTTGCGTGGTCGTTTGCGTCGCGCCCGTCCGGATCGAACGCCACCATCGCAAATCCGAACAGCCCGATTGCTTCCTTCGTGGCCGACGTGACCGGCAGCTACGCTGTGCAGTTGACGGTCGCCAACGGATCGGGCAGCGACAGTGCCACGGCGACAATCGGCGCCGGGAACTCCAAACCGGTCGCCAACGCCGGCCCGAATCAGAAAACGTCCCCGGGCGCTACCGTTCTGTTGAATGGCGCCGGGTCATACGACATCGATGGAAACCCGCTGACGTATACATGGACGCTGATCGGCGTTCCTGCGGGGAGCGTGACCGCGCTGGTCAACGCCAACTCGGTTACGCCGAGTTTTGTCGCCGATGTAGCTGGGACTTACATCGCTGAACTCATGGTGAGCGACGGTACGCTGAGCGGCAATCCGTCAACCGTAAAAGTTACTACCCTGAACACGCCCCCTGTGGCGAATGCCGGCGCGAACCAGATAGTAAGTGCGGCATCGGTGGTCCAGTTGAACGGTTCCGGGTCCACGGATATCGGCGGCAGGCCACTTACATACCGGTGGAACCTCATAGCGCTTCCGTCCGGGAGCGCCGCGGCTCTGGACAATCCGGGCGCGGTCGATCCCACGTTTACGGCCGATGTAGCGGGTATTTACGTTGCCCAGTTAATCGTAAATGACGGCCTGATCGACAGCATCCCCTCCACCGTGGCCATTACGACGGGTCAGGTGCTGCCGCCGGCGGCGAACGCGGGGCCTAACCAGGTGGTGCTTCCCGGTGCTAAGGTGACGCTCAGCGGCAGCGGGATCGATCCGCACAATCTGCCGCTGACGTTCAAATGGGCTCTCATTTCGTTGCCCGCCGGCAGCGCGGCGGTTCTCTCGAATTCCTCGATTCCCGGTCCCACCTTTGTCGCGGATGTTCCGGGCACTTATGTGGCGCAGCTCATCGTCAGTAACGCCTCTCTCAGCAGTACGCCGGCCACGGTAATCATCAGCACCGGCAACAACGTTCTCCCGGTTGCCAACGCCGGTCAGGCGAGGGCGGTAGCCGCCGGCTCCCCGGTCACGCTCGATGGCAGCGGCTCATCCGATCCGAACGGCCGGGTACTGACGTACGCCTGGTCGCTGCTCAGCGCGCCTCCCGGCAGTACGGCGGCGCTTAGCGGAGCCTCCACGGTTTCACCGAGTTTCGTCGCGGATATGCCGGGGGCTTACGTCGCTCAGTTGATCGTCGCCAACGGGATTTACAGCAGCAACCCGGCAACCGTGATTATTACCGCGCAGAGTCTGACCGCGGGCTCGGTGGCTGTCATGGGCGGCGCTCCGCAGAGCGCAACCGTCGGCACGGCATTTCCGCAGGTTCTGAAGGCGCTGGTGACCGACACGGCCAGTCGTCCGCTCGCCGGCGTCGTGGTAACCTTTACGCCACCCTTGAGCGGGCCCGGTGGAACGTTCGCGGGCGGTATAAACACCGCCGTTTCGAATGCACAGGGCATCGCGTCGTCGGCGGCATTCACGGCAAACAGCAAAGCCGGCTCGTATAACGTCGTTGCCAGCGTATTCGGCGTATCCACTACGGCCAGCTTCGCTCTTACCAACACTGCGGGAGCGGCTGCGAACGTCGCGGTGGTCAGCGGCAGCGGCAAGAGTGCCGCGATCAATACGGTTTTCGCCAACCCGCTGCTGGCCATGGTGACCGACAGCGGCGGGAATCCCGTGCCTAATGCGATCGTTACGTTTACAGCGCCCGCGCAGACTGGCGCCAGCGTGACTTTCGCGGGTGGCTCGAATACCGCGACGACCGACGCTTCCGGCATTGCCATTTCACCGATCATGACCGCGAACAGCCATGCCGGCGGACCTTACAACGTAGTGGCATCGTCCGGAACGGCGACTACCGCCAGCTTCGCGCTGACGAACACCGTGGGAACAGCGGCGAAGGTCACGATGACCAGCGGCAGCCCGCAGAGTGCGGCGGTCAGTACGGCTTTCGCAAACCCGCTGGTGGCCACGGTGACCGATAGCGGCGGCAACCCGGTGTCTGGCGCGATCGTTACGTTCACGCCTCCTGCGCAGACGAGCGCCAGCGTGAGCTTTGCGGGTGGTGTGAACACCGCCACGACCAACGCCTCGGGCGTCGCGACCTCGGCAGTTGTCACCGCCAACAGCCATGCCGGCGGACCGTATAACGTAGTGGCATCGTCGGGAACGGCGACTACCGCCAGCTTCGCGCTGACAAACACCGTGGGAACAGCGGCGAAGGTCACGATGACCAGCGGCAGCCCGCAGAGTGCGGCGGTCAGTACGGCTTTCGCAAACCCGCTGGTGGCCACGGTGACCGATAGCGGCGGCAACCCGGTGTCTGGCGCGATCGTTACGTTCACGCCTCCTGCGCAGACCGGCGCCAGCGTGACCTTTGCGGGTGGTGTGAACACCGCCACGACCAACGCCTCCGGCGTAGCGACCTCGGCAGTTATCACCGCCAACAGCCATGCCGGCGGACCGTATAACGTAGTGGCATCGTCGGGAACGGCGACTACTGCCAGCTTCGCGCTGACGAACAATTCCGGTACAGCCGGCAAGATCACGGTGACCAGCGGCAGCCCGCAGAGCGCGGCGATTAACACGGCCTTCGCCAACCCGCTGGTGGCTACGGTGACCGATGCCGGCGGCAACCCGGTGTCTGGCGCGATCGTTACGTTCACGGCTCCTGCGCAGACCGGCGCCAGCGTGACCTTTGCGGGTGGTGTGAACACCGCCACGACCAACGCCTCCGGCGTAGCGACCTCGGCAGTTATCACCGCCAACAGCCATGCCGGCGGACCGTATAACGTAGTGGCATCGTCGGGAACGGCGACTACTGCCAGCTTCGCGCTGACGAACAATTCCGGTACAGCCGGCAAGATCACGGTGACCAGCGGCAGCCCGCAGAGCGCCGCGATTAATACGGCCTTCGCCAACCCGCTGGTGGCTACGGTGACCGATGCCGGCGGCAACCCGGTGTCTGGCGCGATCGTTACGTTCACGGCTCCTGCGCAGACCGGCGCCAGCGTGACCTTTGCGGGTGGTGTGAACACCGCCACGACCAACGCCTCCGGCGTAGCGACCTCGGCAGTTATCACCGCCAACAGCCATGCCGGCGGACCGTATAACGTGGTGGCATCGTCGGGAACGGCGACTACTGCCAGCTTCGCGCTGACGAACAATTCCGGTACAGCCGGCAAGATCACGGTGACCAACGGCAGCCCGCAGAGCGCGGCGATTAATACGGCCTTCGCCAACCCGCTGGTGGCTACGGTGACCGATGCCGGCGGCAACCCGGTGTCTGGCGCGATCGTTACGTTCACGGCTCCTGCGCAGACCGGCGCCAGCGTGACCTTTGCGGGTGGTGTGAACACCGCCACGACCAACGCATCCGGCGTAGCGACCTCGGCAGTTATCACCGCCAACAGCCATGCCGGCGGACCGTATAACGTAGTGGCATCGTCGGGAACGGCGACTACTGCCAGCTTCGCGCTGACGAACAATTCCGGTACAGCCGGCAAGATCACGGTGACCAGCGGCAGCCCGCAGAGCGCGGCGATTAACACGGCCTTCGCCAACCCGCTGGTGGCTACGGTGACCGATGCCGGCGGCAACCCGGTGTCTGGCGCGATCGTTACGTTCACGGCTCCTGCGCAGACCGGCGCCAGCGTGACCTTTGCGGGTGGTGTGAACACCGCCACGACCAACGCCTCCGGCGTAGCGACCTCGGCAGTTATCACCGCCAACAGCCATGCCGGCGGACCGTATAACGTAGTGGCATCGTCGGGAACGGCGACTACCGCCAACTTCGCGCTGACGAACACAGTAGGAACAGCGGCGAAGGTCACGATGACCGGTGGGGGCGGACAGAGTGCGGCGATCAATACGGCTTTCGCCAACCCGCTGGTGGCCACGGTGACCGATGCCGGCGGGAATCCGGTGCCTGGCGCGATCGTCACGTTCACAGCGCCCGCGCAGACGAGCGCCAGCGTGACCTTTGCGGGTGGTGTGAACACCGCCACGACCAACGCATCCGGCGTAGCGACCTCGGCAGTTATCACCGCCAACAGCCATGCCGGCGGACCGTATAACGTAGTGGCATCGTCGGGAACGGCGACTACTGCCAGCTTCGCGCTGACGAACAATTCCGGTACAGCCGGCAAGATCACGGTGACCAGCGGCAGCCCGCAGAGCGCGGCGATTAACACGGCCTTCGCCAACCCGCTGGTGGCTACGGTGACCGATGCCGGCGGCAACCCGGTGTCTGGCGCGATCGTTACGTTCACGGCTCCTGCGCAGACCGGCGCCAGCGTGACCTTTGCGGGTGGTGTGAACACCGCCACGACCAACGCCTCCGGCGTAGCGACCTCGGCAGTTATCACCGCCAACAGCCATGCCGGCGGACCGTATAACGTAGTGGCATCGTCGGGAACGGCGACTACTGCCAGCTTCGCGCTGACGAACAATTCCGGTACAGCCGGCAAGATCACGGTGACCAGCGGCAGCCCGCAGAGCGCCGCGATTAATACTGCCTTCGCCAACCTGCTGGTGGCCACGGTGACCGATGCCGGCGGCAACCCGGTGCCTGGCGCGATCGTCACGTTTACCGCCCCCGCGCAGACTGGCGCCAGCGTGACCTTTGCGGGCGGCGCCAACACCGCCACGACCAACGCCTCCGGCGTAGCGACCTCTGCAGCCATCACCGCCAACAGCCATGCCGGTGGACCGTATAACGTGGTGGCGTCGTCAGGAACGGCAACCACCGCCAACTTCGCGCTGACTAACACGGTGGGAACAGCGGCGAAGGTCACGATGACCGGTGGGGGCGGACAGAGTGCGGCGATCAATACGGCTTTCGCCAACCCGCTGGTGGCCACGGTGACCGATGCCGGCGGGAATCCGGTGCCTGGCGCGATCGTCACGTTCACAGCGCCCGCGCAGACCGGCGCCAGCGTGACCTTTGCCGGTGGCGCCAACACCGCCACGACCAACGCGTCCGGCGTAGCGACCTCGGTAGTTATCACCGCCAACAGCCATGCCGGCGGACCGTATAACGTAGTGGCATCGTCGGGAACGGCGACCACGGCGAGCTTCGCCCTGACGAACAATTCCGGTACAGCCGGCAAGATCACGGTGACCAGCGGCAGCCCGCAGAGCGCGGCGATTAATACTGCCTTCGCCAACCCGCTGGTGGCCACGGTGACCGATGCCGGCGGCAACCCGGTGCCTGGCGCGATCGTCACGTTCACAGCGCCAGCGCAGACTGGTGCCAGCGTGACCTTTGCCGGCGGCGCCAACACCGCCACGACCAACGCCTCGGGCGTAGCGACCTCGGCGGTTATCACCGCCAACAGCCATGCCGGCGGACCTTACAACGTAGTGGCATCTTCCGGAACGGCGACTACTGCCAGCTTCGCGCTGACGAACACAGTAGGAACAGCGGCGAAGATCACGATGACCAGCGGCAGCCCGCAGAGTGCGGCGATCAGTACGGCCTTCGCCAACCTGCTGGTGGCCACGGTGACCGATAGCGGTGGGAATCCGGTGCCTGGCGCGATCGTCACGTTCACTGCGCCCGCGCAGACCGGCGCCAGCGTGACCTTTGCCGGTGGCGCCAACACCGCCACGACGAATGCCTCGGGCGTAGCGACCTCGGCGGCGATCACCGCCAACAGCCATGCCGGCGGACCTTACAACGTAGTGGCGTCGTCCGGAACGGCGACCACCGCCAACTTCGCGCTGACGAATACGGTGGGAGCGGCAGCGACAATCGCCGTGAAGAGCGGCAGCCCGCAGAGCGCGGCGATCAATACGGCTTTCACCAACCCGCTGGTGGCCACGGTGACCGATGCCGGCGGCAACCCGGTGCCTGGCGCGATCGTCACGTTCACTGCGCCCACGCAGACCGGTGCCAGCGTGACCTTCGCGGGCGGCGCCAACACCGCCACGACGAATGCCTCGGGCGTAGCGACCTCGGCGGCGATCACCGCCAACAGCCATGCCGGCGGACCTTACAACGTAGTGGCGTCGTCCGGAACGGCGACCACCGCCAACTTCGCGCTGACCAATACGGCGGGAGCGGCGGCGACAATCGCCGTGAAGAGCGGAAGCCCGCAGAGCGCGGCGATCAGTACGGCCTTCACCAACCCGCTGGTGGCCACGGTGACCGATAGCGGTGGCAACCCGGTGCCTGGCGCGATCGTCACGTTCACTGCGCCCACGCAGACCGGCGCCAGCGTGACCTTTGCGGGCGGCGCCAACACCGCCACGACCAACGCGTCGGGCGTGGCGACCTCCGCAGCCATCACCGCTAATAGCCATACCGGTGGACCTTACAACGTAGTGGCATCGTCCGGAACGGCGACCACCGCCAGCTTCGCGCTGACCAATACGGCGGGAGCGGCGGCGACGATCACCGTGAAGAGCGGCGGCGGCCAGAGTGCCGCGATCAATACCGCCTTCACCAGCCCGTTGGTGGCCACGGTGACGGATAGCGGTGGGAATCCGGTGCCTGGCGCGATCGTCACGTTCACTGCGCCCGCGCAGACCGGCGCCAGCGCGACCTTTGCGGGCGGCGCCAACACCGCCACGACCAACGCGTCCGGCGTGGCGACCTCCGCAGCGATCACGGCGAACGGCCATGCCGGCGGACCTTACAACGTGGTGGCGTCCTCTGGAACGGCGACCACCGCCAGCTTCGCGCTGACCAATACGGCGGGAGCGGCGGCGACGATCACCATGAAGAGCGGCAGCCCGCAGAGCGCGGCGATCAATACGGCTTTCACCAACCCGCTGGTGGCCACGGTGACGGATAGCGGTGGGAATCCGGTGCCTGGCGCGATCGTCACGTTCACTGCGCCCGCGCAGACCGGCGCCAGCGTGACCTTTGCCGGTGGCGCCAACACCGCCACGACCAACGCGTCCGGCGTAGCAACCTCGGCAGCGATCACGGCGAACAGCCATGCCGGCGGACCGTATAACGTAGTCGCGTCCTCTGGAACGGCAACCACGGCCAACTTCGCGCTGACAAACACCGCGGGAACGGCGGCGACGATCACCATGACCGGCGGCAGCCCGCAGAGCGCGGCGATCAGTACGGCTTTCACCAACCCGCTGGTGGCCACGGTGACCGATAGCGGCGGCAACCCGGTGCCTGGTGCGATCGTCACGTTCACTGCGCCCGCGCAGACCGGCGCCAGCGCGACCTTTGCGGGTGGCGCCAACACCGCCACGACCAACGCGTCGGGCGTGGCGACCTCCGCAGCCATCACCGCTAATAGCCATACCGGTGGACCTTACAACGTAGTGGCATCGTCCGGAACGGCGACCACCGCCAGCTTCGCGCTGACCAATACGGCCGGAGCGGCGGCGACGATCACCGTGAAGAGCGGCGGCGGCCAGAGTGCCGCGATCAATACCGCCTTCACCAGCCCGTTGGTGGCCACGGTGACCGATGCCGGCGGCAACCCGGTGCCTAACGCGATCGTCACGTTTACTGCGCCCGTGCAGACCGCCGCCAGCGTGACCTTCGCCGGCGGCGTCACCACCGCCACAACCAACGCGTCCGGCGTGGCGACCTCCGCAGCGATCACCGCCAACAGCCACATCGGCGGACCCTATAACGTGGTGGCATCGTCGGGAACGGCAACCACGGCGAGCTTCGCGCTGACAAACACGGTAGGAACAGCGGCGACGATCACCATGACCAGCGGCGGCGGCCAGACCGCGCGAATTAGTACGGCCTTCGCCAACCCGCTGGTGGCCACGGTGACCGATGCCGGCGGGAACCCGGTGGCTAACGCGATCGTCACGTTCACAGCGCCCGGGCAGAGCAGCGCCAGCGTGATTTTCGCTGGGGGTATCAACACCGCCACGACGAACGCCTCAGGCGTAGCAACCTCGGCAGCCATCACAGCCAACACCCATGCCGGCCCATACACTGTGGTGGCGTCGTCGGGAACGGCAACCACCGCCAGTTTCGGCCTGGCGAATTTAACGGGACCGGCCGCGAAGATCACGGTCAGCAGCGGCGGCGGCCAGACCACCGAGATTAATACGCCGTTCTCGGTTCCGCTCGTCGCTCAGGTAACCGACTCCGGCGGGAATCCGGTACTCAACGCTACCGTAACGTTCACCGCGCCCGGGCAGACCGCAGCCAGCGTGACCTTCGCCGGCGGCGTGAACACCGCGGTTACCAATGCCGCGGGCCTGGCCACCTCGGCGGCCATCACGGCGAACGGCCATGCGGGTTCGTTCAATGTAACGGCATCGTCCGGCGCTGCAACTACGGCCGTCTTTACGCTGACCAACACCCTTGCCCCGACGATCTCAGCCACCAACGCGATCATTGGTCAGAATCTGCAGGATCAGATTACCATCGCGCTCAGCCCGCCGCCCTCGTCCGGCGTGGAGGTGACCATTACATCCAGCGACACGAATCTGGTGACGGTCGCGGGATACGTGGGCGTCTGCAACGGCGTGCAAACGCCCGGCTGCAGCACTATCACTTCCGGGGAAAACCCCTTCACAGTGGAAGTCCAGGCGCTGGCAAGCTCGGGCACGGCAACCATCACCGTGTCCGCACCGGGCTACGCCAGTGCGACGTCGACAATCACGCTCGCTCCGTCCGGATTTGTCCTCTCCGACCTCAACGGCATCGGCGCGGATTTTACCACTTATGAGGGAACGGGCACGCTGCTTACCGTGTACGCCGGACGTCTCGATGCTTCGAACAATTTCGTCGCCGCGCAGCAACTGCGTTCAACCTGGGTTGGGAATCTGAACGTGCCGGTGAGCAGCATGGATACTACCATTGGCACGCTTTCATCCGCCAACGCCGTGTTCACTGGCGGCTCGTCCAGCGCCGGAGTAACCTTCACCGCGAGTAAAACAAAAACGGGCGCCACAACCGTCAGCCTCAGCACGCCTGCCGGGTTCACCACCCCGTCCATCGGGATCTCCCTTACCGCCACGGTCCAGCAGACGGGCATGATTCCGTTCACCGCTACTGTGGCTCAGTATCTGGAGAGAGACACGACCATCTCGCTGACCGCGGCGGCAACCGCCAACACTCCGATAACCATCACCAGTAACGATGCTTCGCAACTGACCTTCTCCTGCACCCCTGACGGAAACCTTCCACTTCCCAGCCTGAATGGCCTTGTCCTTTGCAGTCCCGCCGGCAGCGGGCTGGCTTCGATCACGGTCACCATTCCATCCGGGCACGCCCTCAGCTCGACATTCTATGTGGCGGCGAACGCCAGCACCGGCAGCGTCGGCTACAGCGCTACGTCCACCACGCTGGGCACAGTGAACGGATCGGTGACTTTCGGCCCGGCAGGGCTGGCCATCCAGTCGCCCTGCGGCTTTGGCGCGACAGGCTGCCAGGTGCCGCTCGGTGCCGGAAGCGCCACGATCCAGTTGTTCACCGGGCTCCTCGATTCCACTGGCAATTGGGTAGAGGCGCAGTTCGTGGCCGCCGGCAAGTCGATCTCTGTCACAGTTGGCAGCAGCGACACTAACGTCGGAACTATCGCCACTTCTCCCGTCACCATTAATGGCGCAGCGGACACTGCGTCCACGTCCCTGCAACTGAAAAGTACGGGACCGACTACGGTTACAGCTACCAGCCCGGGGTTTGTGCAGGCTTCGGTGGCGGTAACTGTAGTCAATCAGCAAAGCCCGCTGATCTTCACGGCGGGCGACGCGACAGTTGGCCAGAATCTCGAGTCGCTCTATACAGTCCAGTTGCCGAGTGGCCAGACGGCCGGATCCGGCGGCCTCCCGATCAGCGTGCAAAGCGACTCCAGCACAATGGAGTTCGCCAGCACGGCGACGGGAGCGATCACTCCGTCCCTTACGGTGAGCATCCCGCAGGGCTCGAATTCCGTGAGCTTTTACGTGGTGGCCATGAACAGTACTGGGCAGGCCAATGTGACGGCTTCGAACGCGGGATACACACCCGCGACGGCGCAGGTTCAGGCCGCTCCGTCGGGCTTCATCCTCTACCCGTCCATGGGCATCACGAGCGGGAATCCGGGGACGACGATTACCGACGTGGATCTGTACGCGGTATGGCTCGACGTGACCAACAACAATGCGCCACAGTCCAGCAGCGAGGTGCTGGCCGGGCCGGCGGCGATCAATGTCCCGGTCGGGAGCGACACTACGAATTCTGCATCGGTCCCGGCAAGTATTGCATTCCCCGTGGGCGCAGGTTCGGCAGAAGTGCCGATCACGCTCGGCCAGAGCGGCTCCGCGACGATTTCCGTGACACAGCCGACGAGTTTCACAACGCCGGGTAATTTCACGACGGTGATGGTCAGCGTGAACTAAGCTCAGCGTCATAAGTATTTCCGCATAATGGATGTGAGCGTGGTCTCATGGAATCATGAGACCACTTCAGATAGCAGATCCGGCTTCGGTGCTTGGTCTGCAGCAGGAAATCCAGCGCTCGGAAGAAGTCGCGATACGATCATCGGCTGCATGGCGTATTGCTGGGTGGCGCAAGGCCTGACGTGTCCGGAGGTGGCGCGACTGCTGGGAGACGCGCCGCGGTCGGTTGAGTACTGGGTTCACCGCTACGAACGCGAGGGTTTGAGCGGCTTGAACGAGGGCGAACGATCAGGCCGGCCCGGACGTCTGAGCGAAATGGAATCCAACTCGGCGTGCGTCAACGCCAGCGCTTGTTCCCGCAACTCAAACTTCCGCCTGCGCAAACCCCGACCCCTGTTGGCGCGCGGACCCGGCTCGGCAGAAGGCCCATAAGAAAAACTCCGCAGACTGACGCGCGACGATACCATGGATCTGTTGGCGCTCGACGAAGTGCACTTTCAGCAGCAAGGCTCCCGCTGTCGCATGTGGATTCCGCCGGAAACCAGAGACCCGGTCGCGTATCGCCATCCGAACCGGAAGAGCGTGGGTTACTTTGCGGCCGTGCGGCTGCGTGACGGCCGATTCCTGTTTGAGCGCGAAGCCGGGCGATTCAACGGCGATTCTTTCTGGGCTTCCTTCAGTACTTCCGCAAGCAAGCACCGTGGTCGGCCGTCGCATCGTCACGATTTCCGGCAAGGCGCAATACCATCGTTCCAGACTCCACCTTCCATGGCGGCAACACCACGAGCCGCAGTTCCGAGTGGATTTTCTGCCGCCCTACAGCCCGGAACTGAACCCCATTGAACGAGTCTGGAAGCCTACCCGCCGCCTTTGTCTGTACGACCTCTTGTCGAAGCGGTCGAGGAGCAATTCGCAGACTGGACCAAACCGAATGAAACATTGCGTCGACTATACGCAATTATTTAAGACGCTGTGTTTAACTCTCGCCTGACCGGCCGGCTGTCGACAGACCGAACCTCCTGTGCTGCCTTACGTGGGACACGAGGTTTGGTGTGTCCAGGGCCTGGACAGAGGCCTGACCACGAACCAGCCCTGCACAACGAGCTAGCAGTACTGGTACCGACAATACTCCTGACTGGTACCCAGATCATTCCCTGGCGGGTTGACTCATCGGCGAATCTGTGGCACAGTTTAGTCCTAAAGACTTAGCACCAACCCAGCGAGCAGTGATAACTGCCGGATGAGGGCATGTCAGGGCACATATGTTTCTCGGAGGATGCATGGCCCGCGCAAGTTATTTGTGGTTTTGTAACCAAAAATTAGCAAGGCAGTACCGTCTTGCTTTCCACGCGCTGGTTGTGGCTGCGTTCTGCAGCCTTACGGCCAATGCAGCCTTTTTAGGCGACTACTCCTTCACGCAATGGAACCTGACAAACACGAACGCTGACGGTTACGTTTTATTTGCACCGTCAGGTGACGCACTGACGCTCACTGGCGGCAATAACGGGAACGGATTCCCGGGGCTTACAGATCTCACGATCGTCGCCCCGGCATCGGGACAAGTCCAGTTCGCGTTTTCTTATTCGTCGATGGACTCGCCTACGTTCGATTTTGCAGGGTATCTGATCGGCGGTACGTTCTTTCAACTCGCCGATACCGATGGCGAAGCTGGCCCGGCGCAGTTTACCGTGAGTGCCGGAGAGGTTTTCGGATTCCGGGTGGCCACACTCGACAACCAGGGTGAGCCCGGGATTCTGACAATTTCCAGCTTTGAACCTCCAGCGAGCGTTCCCGAGCCGGGCTGCCTGCCCGTCCTCCTCGGGATGGCGGCTGTCATCGCCGCGGTGCAATACCGGCGGGCGCGCGGGCGCGTTTACTGCGCATCGCCGTCGGAACGACGTTAACTGGAGCAGCCCGGTGTGCCCTGAATTACACGTTCAATCGTTTATGGGATGGAGTTCGGGTTCGGTGGAGAATGCCATGTTGCCTTTGAGGAAACCGATGTCGGAGAGCACGCTGGCCGACGGAATGCGGGTGGCGGACAGTCGCGGCCGCGCCGACGAGGGTTTGGTGTTCGTTGATTCCTCCCTGAGAATAATCGCCGCCGATCGCGGCGCTTCGTCGATTTTCAATCATCGCGGTTATCGGACTTCCGGTGTGGGCGGCTTGCTTCCCGCCGAAATCGCCGCCGCTATTCGCGCCCACAATTCTGCCGAGATCTCCGGACTGAAGATTCCCGCCACTATCGAAGGCTGCGACTACATGGTTCGCGCCTATCGAGTCGATTGGCCGGTTGCGTCGGCGTACCAGCCCGTTTGGGCGCTCCTTTTCGAGCGCGGTGGCTTTGCCAGCGAAGTTATGGACGAACTGGGAGCCGCTTATCGATTGACGCAACGCGAGCGCGAGGCCTTTGCCGGCGTACTCAGGGGGCTAAGCACAAAGGAACTCGCTCAGCAGATGAACATCAGTCCGAATACCGTGAAGGCTTTCCTCCGGCTCATCATGATCAAGATGGGAGTGACCACTCGCGCGGGGATCCTCGCCCGGATACTGCATGACCGCACCGGGGCCGCGCCGAACGGTTCTGAGGGGCTGCCTCTCGTTCCGGAAGAGGCTCGCGCCGCCGGCGTCTGAAGACGTTGCCTGTCAGGGAGAAAAGCGATATGAACATCGGAAGAGGGATCACTATTGCGCTCGCAGTCTGCTGGCTGTGGCCGCAGGCCTGGGCGCAAACCCAGACAACGTACTCAGGAGCGAACGTAACCGGGCAACTCAGCCTTACCGCAACGGTGAATGCCCTGCAGAAGGCCACTGCCGATGCGCAGCAGACCCAGGTGCTTGCGCAGACCCGCACGGCGGCCCGCACCTGGGCGGCGGCCACCCGTACGGCGGCGCTCCCTGGCGCGCTCCGCGAGGTGCCGAAATTTCCCGCGCTCCTGCCTCCTGCGGCGCCAAAAGCTGCGTCAAAGGCCGTTACACAAGCCTTTTCTTCGGCAGCGGTCCGGACCGCAACAATCGCGCCGAGCGCCGTAACGGCGGTGCTTAACGTGATCGAAGCGCCGGGCGCAACCGGTTTCGACGGTCTCACGCATCTCGACCAGCGGCAGGCAAACAATGGGAACCAGTTCAGCGTGGAGCCGCCCTCGCCCGCGGTTGCCGTTGGCGACGGCTACATTCTCGAGGGCGTCAACAATGCCATTCAGGTCTACGATACCGCCGGCAGAGCCCTGCTCCCCACCGTACTGGCCACCAACGAATTATTCGATGTCGCACCTGCCATCGACCGGGTCAGCGGAGTGAACGGCGTCTATCCCACGGACATGCGCGTCTTCTACGATTCCGGGACAGACCGCTGGTTCGTCCTGCAGCGCTCCCAGGACAACGACATTTTTGGGAACCCCCTGAATTCATCCCACCTGTATATGGCAGTCAGCCAGACCGCAGATCCGACCGGAACATATAACATCTACACGGCCGATACGACGGACTACCCGGCTAACGCCGGCTGCCCCTGCCTCGAGGACTATCTGCAGATCGGAGCCGATCAGTACGGGTTCTATATCAGCGCCGACGAGTACAACACATCCGCGCTCACTTTCGTGAATGCGACGATCTGGGCGATTTCGAAGGCATCGCTGCAGTCCGGCGCCAGCTCCCCTACGGCCTACCGCTTCAAGCTGCCGGATCTGACTGGTTATGAATTTGCCGTGCAGCCGGCGACGACTCCGCCGAATGCGTCCCCTTTCCTTGCCGCCGGCGGCCTCGAGTACTTCGCCAGCACGACCTTCGTATCTTCGGTGGGCAATCAGGTGGCGATCTGGGCTATGTCGAACACCAGTTCGCTGGCCACCCCGAGCCCTGCCCCCAAACTGGTCCAGATTCTTGTTCCGACCATCGCCTATGCATTTCCCGATGTTGCTGTACAGCCCGACGGTTACCGCCCCTACGGCGCCAGTATCGGATCGTTTGCGCCCGTGCCGCTCATCGATGGCGGAGACACCCGCGTGCTTTCGCTGTCTTACTCGGGCGGCCGGCTCTATCTGACGCTTGCCACATCGGCGCTGGACGGGAATGGGAAATCGGTGGTTGGCGGCGCCTATGCCATATTCTCACCGACATTTCGCAGTAATGTTCTCAGCGCGTCGGTTCTCGCGGCAACTTATCTGGTCGTGAACGGCGCTTCTTTCCTGCGGCCCGCCATTGCCGTCAATGCGCAGGGGCAGGGCGCCATCGCCGGGACTCTGGTCAGCCCCGCTCTCTACCCCAGTGCCGCGTTCGTGCCCGTGAACGGCCCGTTTACGGTGCCTTCGACAATCCACGTCGCCAGCGCCGGCACATTGCCCGAAGATGGATTCACGGGGTACATCACCCTGCCGGGGGTCGCACGCTGGGGCGATTACTCGGACGCGGTAGTCGCGGCCGACGGATCGGCATGGATGGCGGTGGAGTTCATCGGCAGCCTGCCGCGCACGCCCTTTGCAAACTGGGATACGTTCGTGATGCAAATGCAACCGTAACAGGCACTCCCCTGAATGGGCAAACCCGAATGGATTAGCCCGTAAATCACGCAAATCAACACTAGAAACCAGTTCGCGCGAAGTACTCTTACAATAAGACAATATGGGTCCGCAATCTTGCGAGCGTCTGTTTCGCTGCATGAACGGACCGAGCGAGGTTTGTGTATGCGCGAGCCGATAATCCACTCGCTATGCCCCGCATGCGACCGCTTCCGGTCTGAGATTCAGGCCCTGGCCGATATAGCCAACGAGTTCATTAAAGTCGGACGTCCCGGTTTGGGCGCGTTGAGTTCAACGCGGCTCGAAATGACCGTACAGGGCTACAGAGAGCACATTCACCGCAATCACAGCCATCGGCGACAGGCTGAAAGCCGGTCCCTGGAGATTCGACAGGCTGAAAGCCTGTCCAGCCGTGTCTGTTAAGCAGTTGGGCAATGGATGGGACAGGCGCTTTCGCCTGTCCTGCCGGCGCCTGACGCCCTGAGACTGTCAAAGTTCCCGATTGCGCTTAGTACTCATTCTGATTTATCCTTTGTTACCGCGCTTTGCGGCGACGCGGCAGTGGCTCAGTCAAGGGTTAGCCAGATGGACTAACCGCGCCGCCGTTCACATCTTTAGTAATTTAATGCGGATGCGTGTGGAGAATGCCGCTTCGGAGGGAAATATGACCACGGCGAACCGGAAATCTGTCGCTTCACCAGAGCTTTCGAAGACGGGTCAGTGCACCGGCTTTCGAAACACCTGTAACTTTGCCTGGGTTGGGCCGGGATACTCACGTAGTTTGCAGCCCACAACCCATTCCTGGCGCAGGTACTGAATTCCATGCAATCGTTCAGAAAGTTGACGCCGAAGGACCCCTTGTCTGAGGCCGGCAAAGCAACAAATGGCCACCCGCGGGCCGATGCGGGACTGGTTCTTGTCGACACTTCCCTGAAGGTGATCGCCGCGGATTCCGGCGCCGTGGCCATACTCAGCCATTCTGGTCAGCGTGGCCTGCGGATAGGGGCGTTAGCGCCGCTGCCCGAGGAAATCCTCGCCGCAATTCGCGATCGGGATCCGGCGGACTTCCCGTGCCTGAGAACCTTTCTTGTTATAGGCGGGCGGGAGTATGTATTCCGGGCTTACATGATTGACGCCCACCCCGATCATCAGCAACTGCTCGCCCTTCATTTCGAACAGGCGGGTCTTCCAGGGGATCTGCTTGCCGCAGTGTGCGCCGAATACCACCTGACGCAACGCGAGCAGGAGGCGCTCTCCGGCATCCTCGTCGGCCTGAGCACCAGGGACCTGGCGCGTCAGATGGAAATCAGCCCGAATACTGTCAAGACCTTTCTCCGGCTCATCATGATCAAAATGGGAGTATCCACTCGCGCTGGGATACTCGCCCGCATCCTGCACGAACGGACCGCCCCCGATTCGCGCAGCGCCGATGCGGCGTCCGGCGATTCAGGCGGGAAGAAACACCAATATCCCGCCCGTCGAAATGCCGCGGCAGCCGGCTACGGCAGGTAATCGCACGAAAGAGTAGTCTTGGTGTAGTTGATGCAGCCGGAGCAGGGGGCTCCCGCAGGGCACATGCCGTCCGGCGTGTACCCGCCTATCCAGTAAATCGCCGACGAAGGTACGACGTCGGGGTGGTGCGAGAAGCCCTGCAGCCCATGCCCGGACATGATAGTGCTTCCGACGTCGTTCATATTATCGGTGCCGTTGCCCGGATCGCAGTTGTAAGCGAAGAAGAGCGTGCCCTGCAGCATCACCGGGCTCGATGTGGTGAGCGAGAAATCGACGGCCTGGAAGTCCCCGGTTATCCCGTAAATGGTGGCCGGCTGCCAGCAGCCGCCATACCAGACCACCGTTGCATTCGGGGCAGCCGGAGTGCTCACCGAAATGGCGTTGCTCATTCCGGAGTAATTGCCGGCCATATCGAAAGCCCGCACGGCATAGCTGTAAGTGGAGTTCGGGCTCACCGCGTTGTCCCGGTAAACGGTCACCGTCCCCGGAGTGGTTCCAACCACTACGCCATTCCGAAACACCTGATATCCGTTCACCGCGACGTTGTCCGTGCTGGCGTCCCAGAGAAGATCCACCTCGGTGGCGAGAGCGGCCTCCGCTGTCACCAGCGTGGGCGTAGTGGGGGGCTGGGTGTCGGTGTTGGAGACGACCGTCACAGTCAGCGGGGCAGTGCTCGACCCGGAGCCGTTCGTCGCCGTCAGGATGTATTGCGTCGTCTGCGCGGGCGACACCGAAACCGAAGAGACGCTCGTGACGTCGCCCACCGCATTGTTAATGGTCACCTTCGTCGCTCCCGTCAGCGTCCAGGCCAGCATCGCCGAGTTCCCTGGAGCAATGGTCGGCGGCGTCGCCGTAAATGAGGAAATGGACGGCGCAGACGCGTTCGACGGCGTGGTCACCTGAATCGTATTACTCGCGATGGAGTAGTTCCCGGCCGCATCGTAGGCTTTTACCGAGTAAGAATAAGTGGAATTGGCGCTGACAGTGGTATCGGAGTACGTCAGCGTCGCGCCGGAGACAGAAGCCAGAACGGCGCCGTTCCGCAGGACCTGATAGCCAGCCACGCCGACATTGTCCGTGCTGGCCTTCCACGTCAGATTGACCACCGCAGAGCTGGCCGCAATGGCCGAAATGAGCGCCGGCGCGGTTGGCGGCTGTTGGTCTCCCGCTGCGGTAATGGTCACCGTCACGCTGGCGGTGCTCGAGCCGCCCGCGCCGCTCGCGGTGAGCGTATAGGTGGTGGTCTGGGTCGGCCATATCGTCAGGTTGGGGCGGCTACGCATGTTCCCAAGGTCGTTATCGATCGAAATGCTGGTCGCGCCCGATACCGTCCAGGCAAGCGTCACCGGCTGGCCGGCCGTGGTCGTGGAGGGGGTGGCTGTAAAGGAGGAGATAACCGGCGGCTGCGCGGCTGGAGCGCTAATCTGCCAGGAGACCTGCGCGGTAGCCTGGCCGGTCTGTTCATAGTACTCCACTACTAACAGATGGCTCCCGGCCGTGAGCGTGTACGGCGCGGTGAGGGTGGTGGGCGGCTGGTCCTGCCAACTGTTGAGTATGCGATTACCGTCCACATACACGCGCAAACCGTCCGAGGTAATGGCTGAAAACGTATAGTTGCCGCCGGTGAAGGTGAAGTTGCCCTGCCAGCGGGCCGAAAAGCCCAGAGGCGTCAGCGTGCGGTCGGGCGACCCCGCGCCCCAGTTGAAGTCGATCTGGCTGTCGTTGCGTACGAAGACCGGCGATCCGGATAGAGTCGTGTTGTTGTAATAACAGCCGCTGAATGCGTTTGTCGCCGCGCTGGGGCAGGTGAGCGTACCAGGCGATGCCGGCGGGGTGGTCACTTGCAGCGCGTTGCTGGGCGCCGAATATCTCCCCGCCACATCGTAGGCTGCGATCGTATAAGTGTAGGTGGAGGCCGCGCTCACCGTCTTGTCCGCCCAGGCGATCGTCGAGCCGGGAGTGGAAGCGATCGCGGCGCCATTCCGCGAAATTTGATAACCTGCCACGCCCGAGCTGTCCGTGCTGGCGGTCCAGACCAGGTCTACTTCCGCGGGCGAACTGGCGGTGGCCGAAACCAATGCCGGCGCTGTCGGTGGAGGAGCGCTGCCACCAGCCGCGATGGTGACGGTGACTGCCGCCGTGCTTGTGGCCGGGCCGTTGGAGGCAGTCAGAGTGTAGGTGGTGGTCGTGGCCGGCCAGACCGTTATGTCCGGACGGCTGCGCATCTCTCCCAGGTCGTGATCGATGCTGATCGACGTGGCGCCGGAAACCGTCCAGGCCAGCGCTACGGCCGATCCTGGCGTTGTCACCGCGGGCGTTGCGGTGAACGAGGAAATTACCGGAGCCTGCGTCACCGGGGAATTGTTCTGCCAGGATACCTGGATGGATGCCGTTCCCGTTTGTTCAAAGTAATTTACTGCGATGAGGTGGTTGCCCGAAGTCATGGACTGCGCGACGCTCCACGTAGTCCGGCTCTGATCCTGCCATTGATTGAGCACGAGGTTGCCGTCCACATACAGGCGTACGCCGTCCGATGCGCTTGCCGTGAACGTCCAGGTTCCCTGATTGAATGCGAAGTAACCCTGCCAACTCGCCGAGAAGCTCAGCGGCGACAGCGATCGCGCGGGTGAGCCGGCGCCCCAGGAAAAGTCGATCACGGGGTCGGTCTCGATCATGGACGGACTCCCCGACAGCGTGGTGTTGCTGTAGTAGCACCCGGTAAACGCTCCGGTTGCGGGGCCGGGACAACCTGAACTCTGAGCCGCCACGGACATTGCCGCGCCCGTAAGCAGGAGCGGCAGCAGCAACGTTTTGTTCAGAATAGTTCGCGATGACAAAATAGACATAATCGAACTGGGAAGCCCGGACGACAAGCGTTCGCCGTGGCACAGGCTGCGCCTGCGCCGGCTGTGGTGCGCTCGAAGGGTTTCACTCTATAGTGCTTTTCACCGACAGGATTTCTATCGGTGGAATACGCATTTGACTTGAGCCGGGCGGGACCCGCGGCCGTTCCCGATATGGGGGACAAAGCGGCTCCGGCATCGCCCAAATCGGCTAGCCACGCGGACTAACCGCGCCAGGCAATTTCATTTGTCGCCGCGATAATGCTATCCTCCGTGCGCCGGTAGCCCGGTGAACTGTGCGTACAGGACAACTCTCTGCTTTTCTGGCTGTTGTTGCCATTTCATTCTCCTCCGCCGCGGCCGACCCGCCGTTTGTCAATGCCGGCGGCGTGGTCAACGCTGCCAGTGGGACCGCCGGCGCCGGCATCGCCCAGGGATCGGCTTTCAGCATTTTTGGGACTGATCTGGGTCCGGCAACCGGTGTAAGCGCGGCACCCCCTTATCCCACCCGGCTGCCCTCTTCGAGCGGGGCCTCGGTGACTATAAGCTCCGGGGGCTCCACGTTCGCGGCATTCATTACGTTTGCAGGCGCGCTTCAGATCAACGCGATCATGCCCTCGAGCGTGCCCGTAGGACCGGCAACGCTGACGGTGACCTTCGAGGGACAGGCCAGTCCGCCCCGAAGCATAAACGTCGTCTCCGAGCAGGTCGGATTGTATACGGAAAACGGGCAGGGTTGGGGCCAGTCTGCGTCTCAGCTCTTCCCGACCTATGCGAACAACAACCTGTCAGCGCCCGCAATTCCGGGCCAGATCATGATGTTGTACGGAACCGGCCTCGGCCCGCTGCCTTCAGGGCTCTCCGACGGCCAGCCGATACCCGCCGGCACGCCCGCGGTCAACTTTCTCAAGCCGCCTTACAATTACACCGTCGCCGTCAATGTCAACGGGCAGATGATTCCCGCTTTGTTCGCCGGCCGCACTTTTCAATACCCAGCTCTCGACCAGATCAATTTCACCCTGCCCGCCAGCGTTCCCACAGGATGTTTTGTTCGCGCCGAAGTAATCGTGCAAACGGGCGGCGCATCGCAAACGAGCTCCAGTCAGACATCGAACGCGTTCACGATCGCCACTGCCCCTCCAGGCGGGAGCTGCCCGAACATGTTCAGCCTGGACCAGTCCGCTCTTACAAAGCTCCAGACAGGCGGCACGGTGAACCTGGGCATCGCCGTTCTCGAAAACCTCATCGACCTTAGCGCAGTGGCGAGCGGCCAGAGCAGTCCAGGCGCCGCAGGCACGCCGAAGAGCTCCGCCGGCGCCCTCTTCGTTTCGGCTAACAAGGCTGCGGTCTACGGACTCGACAGCCTGCTTACTATGTCGGGGCTGCCAACGGGCGCGGTGTGGGATCCGAGTCTCCTTCCCCCATCCGGTCAGTGCGCTTTGTCGGATGAGCCGATGTATTCGCTGGCGCCGGCAAACGCTCTCGGGAATGTTCTGCAGTCTGTCTCCGGCGTCCTGACCAGCCAGATGTTTCTCACAATGTTTCCGGGAGCGGTGTTGCAGGAGATGTCTGCCGGATCGCAACTGTTGCTCTTCGGCCAGGGCGGTTCGGTGCCACTCGTTCCGACGAATGGCCCGCTCCTGAACCTTTATTCGACCGATCCCGCAGCCGGATCTCTGTACTTCATCAGCGGCGGGCAGTGGGCGCTGTGGGCTCCGGGGGACGCCGAGGGCAATCGGAGCTTCACCGTTCCCTTCACAGTGCCACGCCCCCTCGTCTGGACGAACCTGCCGGCGAAGGCGATGATTCCCGGCGATTCCGCACTCGTCATGCAATGGGAAAGCGCCACGGCGAGCCAGTCGATCGCCGGGGCGGCGCTGAACGCGAGCGGGTCGGGAGAGGTCTTCGTCTGCACTCCGCCGGATTCGGTGGGCCAGTTCACCGTGCCCCAGGACATCGTGCAGTCCCTCCCGCCTGCCGTCAGCAACGACACGCGGGTGCAGTCGCTGGCGGTGACCACCACGGAGACCGTTCCGCTCGGGACGGTGAAGGGGCTCGATGGCGGCGCAATACTGTTTTCGGCGGGCTCGCGGATCACGGCGACATGGGGAAATCCCGAGTCGCGCCGAACACTCACCGCGACGTCCGGCACGCCGCAGAGTACCCCGGCCGGGAAGGCATTTCCCGCTCCGCTGGTGGTGACCGTCGATGAAGCCAACGGCAGCCCGGTTGCCGGCGTCCTGGTGACTTTCACTGCGCCTGCATCGGGACCGGGTGGAACCTTTGCCCATGGCGTGAAAACGGCTGTCACCAACGCGCAGGGCGTCGCCACGGCGGCCGTCTTCACCGCCAACGCGGTCAGCGGCAGCTATCAGGTCACCGCGTCGATCACAGGCGACGCGGCCACGGCCGTCTTCTCACTCACTAACACGGCAGGCTCGCCCGCTTCCATCGCCGCCTCGAGCGGCACGCCGCAGAGTGCGACGGTGAACACCGCGTTCGCCGCGCCGCTCGCGGCGACGGTTCTCGACGCCTCCGGTAACCCGGTTGCCGGCGTGACGGTCACCTTCTCCGCGCCTTCGTCAGGCGCCGGCGGCGCGTTTGCCGCAGGCGGCAACACAGCCGTAACGGACGCCCACGGAGTGGCGGTCTCGGGAGTTTTCACGGCTGACGCAACAACCGGCTCGTACAGCGTGATGGCCACGGTTGCCGGAGTTGCCACTCCTGCCGCTTTCGCTCTGACCAACACCCCGGGCCCCACCATCACGGTCTACAGCGGCTCGGGGCAGAGCGCCACAATTCATACTGCGTTTGCGGCGCCTCTTGCCGCCCTGGTCAGGGACGCGAGCGGCAGCCCGATCGTTGGCGCGCCGGTCGCTTTTGCGGCGCCCGCGTCAGGCCCGGGCGGCGTGTTCACACAGGGGATAAATACCGTAACCACGAACGCCCAGGGCGTGGCCACTTCGCCGGTATTTACCGCTAATGCGATCGCGGGCACTTACAATGTGACGGCCTCGGTAGCCACCGCCGCGGCGCCGGCCACATTCGTTCTCACGAATACGGCGGGACCGCCGGCTTCCATCGCCGCGACGGGAGGCACTCCGCAGAGCGCCAAAACCGGCGTCGCGTTTGCAGCGCCGCTCGCCGCGACCGTAACCGATGCCGGCGGCAACCCCGTTTCCGGCGTCACGGTCGCCTTTACGGCTCCCACGTCGGGAGCGAGCGGGAGTTTCGCCGGCGGCGTCAACACGGCCGTAACCAACGTACAGGGTATTGCCTCCTCGGCCGTTTTTTCCGCCAACAACACAGCCGGAAGCTACGTTGTCAGCGCCGCGGCGTCCGGCGTTTCCGGAAGCGCCGCTTTCAGCCTGACCAACACTGCAGTCGCGCCCGCATCCATCGCGGTTGCCAGCGGCACGCCGCAGAGCGCAAAAATCTACACCGCATTTCCCGCGCCGCTGGCCGTAACGGTCAAAGACGCCGCGGGCAACCCTGTCTCCGGTGTGGTGGTCAACTTCACGGCGCCGTCGTCGGGAGCGAGCGGGATGTTCGCCGGCGGCATCGCAACCGCCACCACGAATGCCCAGGGCGCCGCCACGTCCGCGGTGTTCACGGCAAACGGCGCCGCGGGCGTCTACAGCGTCACCGCCGCCGTTTCCGGCGTCTCGCAACCGGCCACGTTCACGCTGACCAATACCGCCGGCGCGGCGGCGTCCATTACCGCCGCCGGCGGCACGCCGCAGACCGCGACCATCGCCACGGCATTCGCAACGCCTCTGAGCGCCACCGTGAAGGATGCCGGCGGGAACCCTGTGGGTGGAGTGACCGTGACATTTTCCGCCCCTGTTTCCGGCGCCAGCGGGACGTTCGCCGGCGGCGTCTCCACCGCCACAACCAGCAGCCATGGAGTTGCCGTCTCGGCGGTCTTCCTGGCCAACAGAACGGCGGGGACCTACCATGTCACCGCGGCGGTTTCCGGCGTTTCTGCGCAGGCCAGCTTCATCCTCACAAACAACCCGGGAGCGCCCGCCAACGTCGCGGCCACCAGCGGCAGCGGCCAGAGCGCAGCCGTGAATTCCACCTTCGTGAATCCGCTTGTGGCCACCGTCACCGACGCGGGCGGCAATGGCGTTCCTGGCGCCACCGTCACCTTCACCGCGCCGCCGCAATCGGGCGCCAGCGTTGTCTTTGTCGGCGGCGTCAACAACGCTACAACCAACGCGGCGGGAATTGCGACCTCGGCCGCACTGACCGCCAATGGCAATGCCGGTGGACCGTACAACGTGGTGGCGTCTTCAGGGACGGCCACCAGCGCCGGCTTCGCCCTGACCAACACCAGCGGGGCCGGAACTGGAACCATCACGGTCAGCAACGCCACTGTGGGCGCGAATCTCGAGGAGCCGGTGACCGTGACGCTCGATCCCTCGCCGCCCGATGCCGGAGTCGTCGTGACCATTACGTCGACCGATCCGGCCCGCCTGCTTGTCGGGACCGCGCAACCGTCGTTCTCTACCGCCATCACGCCCGGGCTGAACCCGTTTACCACCCCCATCCAGGCCCTCGCCGCGTCTGGCAGCGCCACCATTACAGTGAGCGCTCCGGGATATCGGACCGCCACGGCGACCATCGCCCTGGCTCCCTCGGGGTTCGTCATCGCGGGACCCAACGGCATCGGCGGCGCGTTCTCCACCTTCGGGGGCGTCAGCACGCCGCTGACCGTGTCGGCAGGCCGCCTCGATTCCAACGGCGCGCTGGCCGAGGTCCAGCAGGTGCGAAGCGGGTACTCGGTCAGTGTGCCGCTGAGCAGTTCCGACGTAACCGTCGGCGCCGTACCCACTGCCGTCGCGTTTAACGGCGGCGACAGCAGCGCCGTAGTATCCTTCACGGCCAGCGCCACGAAAACCGGCATGACCACGGTGACAGCGGGCGCTCCTGCCGGGTTCAACGCGCCCACGTCGGGCAACACTCTGGCGGTAACTGTGCAGCAGACCGGCCCCATGCCATTCGCGGTAACGGTTGGCCAGAATCTCCAGACGGACGCTGTCGTTTCGCTCAGCGGACCCACTCCGGTCAGCGACACGATCGCCCTGACCAGCAGCGATTCCGGCAAACTGCTGTTCTCGACCGGTTCGAACACGCCCGGCTCGCCGTCGATCACGGTGACCATCCCTGCCAACAGCGCGATCAGCCCCTCGTTCTTTGTGCAGGCGATCGGGCCGCCGGGAGCTGTCGGCTATACCGTTAGCTCAGGGCATTATGGCTCCGTGAGCGGGTCGGTTACCATTGCCCCGGCGGGACTCGCCATCCAGTCGCCGGGAGGCTTCGGGGCGCCCAGCTTCAGCGCGCCGCTGTCGGCAGGACCCGCCAGCATCGGCGTCTTCACCGGCCGGCTCGACGCGAATGGCAACTTCATTGAATCGCAGTCGGTGGCCGCGGGCGGCTCCGCGTCCGTCACACTCATCGACAGCAACACTTCCGTGGGGACCGTCGGCGCCTCGCCGCTCACCATCTCGGGCGGCACGGACAATGCCGCCACCACTCTGCAGCCTCTGACCGCCGGAACCACCACGCTGACGGCCAGCAGCCCGGGGTTTGCCGCGGCGCAGGTTGGCGTGACCGTAACCGCTGTGCTCCCGCCCCTGCTGTTCACCGCCGGAGACGCCAATATCGGTGAGTTTCTCGAATCGCAATACACGGTCACGCTGACCCAGAGCGCTCCCGCTGGCGGGGTACAGATTACCGTGCAAAGCGATTCCGGGCAGGCGCTGCTCGCGTCCGGCGTAAACGGCGCGGGCGCAGCCAGCATTGTTCTGCAGGTTCCCGCCGGAGCGAATACCGCGATGTTCTATGTGCAGGCGCTCAGCGGCGCCGGAACGGCAAACGTGACCGCGAGCGCTGCCGGTTATGCGCCGGCAACCGCGCAGGTCCAGTTGGCGCCCTCCGGTGTTGTCATCTTTCCTCCATCGGCCAGCGGGAACGCCGGAGGAAACGCCGCCGGCGTGAGCCTCTACGTTGTGTGGCTGGATTCGAGCGGCGCCCCGCAGTCCAGCGCCGAAGTTCTGTCCGGATCGCAGGCGCTCCCGATCTCCCTGAGCAACAGCGCTCCCAGTGTCGCGTCGGCGCCGGCAACGGTGAGCATCCCGGCTGGTTCAGCCAGCGCGCCGGTCGCCATCACGCTCAGCGCCGCCGGATCGGCGTCAGTTTCCGTAGTCCAGCCTCCCGGTTTCGCGACGCCGAATGCAAACACATCGACAGAGGTGACGGTCAACTGATCTGGTGTACGCCTTGTCCCTCGTTGGAGACCCGTGTTGGCGCTGAGCGGCACGGCGCCACGCTGACGCGCGGCGAGTTTTACACCGGGTTAAGCTGACGCCCTGTCGGTTCATCTGCTCCGCGACCAGGCCGCTGTTCGCGAAACGCTCTGCCGCGTGCCGTAAAACAGCCGAACTGGCGTACCGGTTTCGACGCACGAAAGAACAGCGGAAAGCCAAAATTCGCAACAGGTACGTGTCGCCGGCAAGAAGCGAACGTTGCAAATAAATCAGTTACTTAGGAATGGTCGGGGCGGGGCGATTTGAACGCCCGACCCCCTGCGCCCAAGGCAGGTGCGCTACCAGGCTGCGCTACGCCCCGACATGTGAAGCTTCTTTGATTCTAAGCCGGTTCCACAGTTCGCGATACCAACCAGATTGCCCGAATCCACCCGCGTCCGGTCGAGCGCAGTAAAATGGTCACAAAACCTGGCGGCGGCCGCAGAGAAAAGGAGGCCCTTCGGCGCTTGCCGAGGGCCCAACCAATTTCGCTCAGGGCTTCGGGGCGGGCTTCGGGATGCCGGAGATATCGGAGATCTTGTCGGCCATGGCGTTCAGTTCCGCCTGCGTTACCGGCGCGTCCTGCATTCGTTCGAACCTCTTGATGCCCGCCCTCCTCCAGCGTTTTCTCGAGTGCCTCTTCGGCGACGTCGGCGGGCATTACACCTACCGCATGGGGAAGACGGCCGTAGGCCGTGGTAACCTTGACCTCCTCGCCGTGAGTTTTGAGCATGCCGCTCAGGCGCTCGGTGGTCTTTCGGATCTGACCGGCTTCCGACTGCGGCAGCTTCGACCAGGCTTTCTGCACGTCTTCCGGGAACTGCCTCAGGATCTCGTCGTTAGTGAGCCCCCGCGTCGCCCTGTTCGCCTTTCGCACCCCGGCGACTGACTCGGACAGCGCTTCAGCCGCGTCCTGGTCAACATCCCTGAATGCCTCAATACCCACCTCCTGAGCCTCCTTCAGCAGCCCCGGACGCTCAGCGCGCACGATGCCGGTCCAGCTTCGTCGCAGTCCCCGAGCTGACGCAGAGCCGGCCTTCGATTCGAAGAACGTGACTACGTTGAATCGGTTCTTACCGAGACGGCCATTCGTCCAAAAACCGATCATGCCGTCGCTGATCATCTTTCCGTCCGCGTCGAGACCAGCGTGACCCGGGATGAACTCCAGTTTCCTTCCCTGGATTTCCACTTGGATCTCGGCCCCGAGGCTCTGGAGCGCGTTCTGGCCAAAGCGCCCAGCCCTGGCCACATCAAGGGCCAGCTTCTGCCTTCAGTTTGGGGAACAGCGTTTTGATCTCGCTGACCTTCGCCATCGTGGCGGCGCGCGACGCCAGCGCGGCCGGCTCCATCTCCGCAAGCGTCTTCAGGGCGGCTTCGTCCACCGCGCCCAGGTTCTTCAACGTCCCTTCCGGCAATTCGGGATCCAGCGTGTCCAGATCGAGGTTGGCCAGCCGGATTGCGGCGCCCTTTTCGAGATTGAGCAGCTTCGCCGCGGACGCTGGTTCGAGCAGCCGGAACTTCTTTGCCGCCTGCGTCCAGGCCATCTCCTTCGCCAGTTTCTCATCCAGCGCCGCGATCTTATCGAGCAGCGCTTCGGCCGCCTGTTCGGATTTCGACAGTCGCTCGGTACCCTCCGCGGCAACGTCCACCTGGACGTCCGCCGCTTTGGAAAGTTCGGCAGCTTCCTTCTCCAGCGCTTCGTACTCCGCTTTCAGGCCGGCATCCGTGCCGAGGAGTTCCGAGTATTTCTCCACCATCCACTCGCATGGCGAATGGCGACTGAAGAAGTGGCCCGCGCCGCTGATCTTCACTGGCCGTTCGATGGCCGATTTGGCCCCGAGCACTCCTGTCTTCAGCTCCTTCTCGACGGCCTCGCCGCCGGCCTCGAGCAACCCGGCCTCCTTCTCGGTGGCGCCCAGCGCCTTCAGCAGTTGGCTCTCGCCGCCGCCCTCCTCGGCGATTCCGGCCATTACACGCGTAGCAAGTTCCTCGCCGCCAACCGACGCAGCGACTTTCGTGAGCTTCGAAGTCGCTTCGACCACGCGCGCCGTATCCCCGGCCTCCTTTGCCAGCCTGACCGCTTTGACTCAGGCCGACACCGCTTTGTATGCGGCGCCGACATCGAGGGCCACGCCGACAATCTCCACCGCGAGCCAGAACAACGACGGGTCGTACTGCGAGAGTGCATGGGCTTTGTCGAACGCAGTGCCCGACGGCGCCTTCTGCATCTCGTACTCCCTCACGTGCTGGAGCGCCACAGCGGCATTCACTCCCGCCGCAACCGCCAGACTGATGCCCCCCGTGGGTACCAGCAGGGCAATATCCTGCCAGATGCCCGGCTTCTCGTCTTCAACCTCCCACTTGTTCCAGAGCGTGCCCTCATCGATGCCTGTCTGGCGTTTGGTGATAGCAATAAGATCGGGCAGACGCCAGCCGTTCACATCGCCGCGATCGCCCAGACCGTCCCGAGCCTTTTGACCTTCTGCAGGCGGTCGCGAATCTCCTCGCCGAGCTGCACGGCCATTCCAGGTCCGGCCTTGCGATCAACAAGGTCCTTCAGGTCCCACAATCCGGAGCGCCAACGGCGTTAGCGTTTGGTCTGACCAGTCGGAGGAAGCGAAGCGGAAGGCGGTACCCTCCTCCACCGTGCAGAGAATCGTAAAGAAGTTCCGGAGAGGTCGCGGCGGATATGACGCGACGCGGTCTCCAGGCTCTCCTGGAGGGTTTTTCCGAGCAGCGCGAGTTGAAGCCGGTAGCCCAGTGCGGAGGTGGTCGATTCAGTGGGGCAGGCGCCCAGCCCCGCATATGCAATTGCTGCGGGCGCACTCGGGTTGCTCTGCGCCGGCTGCATCAGCGAATATCGCCACGTGTTCTGGCAGCGCGGTGGCTTTGCTGATTATCCGCGAGAAAAGAACTTGCTCTTCGGCGCGAAAGGCGAGGCTCAGGCGGGCGTATGCTGTTCAGAGCAGAGGCTCATGTTGACACTTCTGAGGATTACGACATTCCTGCTGATCGCGATCGGATCCGCGGGCGCGACCGCCGCGCAAAAGGTCTCCATCTCGTGGGATGCCCCGCTGCACGTCTCGAAGACCACCGCAACGCTGCAGGTCGTGGTGAACCCGCCACTCCGCCCGGGCACGCCGATCCACGATCGCGCATGGACTGAGCTGAAAAAGCTGGGGGCTGATTACGTCCGTTTCGTTCCCTGGCTGCCGTATCCGAGGCTGGCGGTCGCCGAACTGGACCCGCCTTCCGCCACCGAAACATCATGGGACCTTTCTGTTATCGACCCGATGACCGTCGACTTTCTGAAAGCCACCGAGGGCCATCCCGTGATTCTGAACTTCAGCACCATCCCTGCGTGGATGTTCCACACCCCGAAGCCTGTGGAGTATCCCCAGGATCCGAACGCCGTGACGTGGCATTACACCCAGGGCAGCGAACTTCGGGACCCGACAGGAAAGGAGCTGGGAGACTACTACGCTCGACTGGTGAGCTGGTACGTGAACGGTGGCTTTACCGATGAGCTCGGGAAAAGGCACGAGTCCGGGTATCACTTCAGGATTCCGTGGTGGGAAGTGCTGAACGAGGTGGACTTCGAGCACAACATGACGCCCGAACAGTACACGGCGCGGTACGACGCGATTGTGTCCGCTATTCGCAGGGTGGCCCCGCAGATGAAGTTTGTCGGTCTGGCGCTCGCCTCGCCATCGGACCGTCCGGAAATGTTCGAATATTTCCTCGATGCACAACATCATCAGGCGGGGATTCCGCTCGACATGATTTCGTATCACTTTTATGCCGTGCCGGCGCTCGACGAAACGCCGGAAATTCAGGAGCACACTTTCTTCGTCAAGGCCGACGCCTTCCTGAGCACGGTGCGCTACGTGGAGGCCATTCGCCGGCGTCTCGCGCCGCGGACGGGCACGGCGGTCAACGAGATTGGGTGCATCTCCGCCGACGACCTCGGTCAAACGAATTCCGGCCACGTTACCGCGCCGATCCCAGCCGCGTACTGGAATCTCTGCGCGGCCGTTTACGGATATGTTTTCGGGAATCTGACCTCGCTTGGCATCGACATTGCGGGCGAATCGCAGCTGGTTGGCTATCCCACGCAATTCCCCAGCGTGTCCATGCTCGACTGGACGAGCGGCGCGCCGAACGCTCGCTTCCGCGCGCTGGAGTTGCTCAGGAATAACTTCGCCCCTGGCGACCGCACAGCGCCGACATCCACGGATTCACCGGAGTTCTACGCGCTGGCCTTCCTGTGCCGAAGCGGCGAACGCAAGCTGCTGCTGGTAAACAAGCGCAAACGGGACATTCAGGTGAGGCTGCCGCAACGCGTGAAACAGATCGAGGCGGTTGACGAAACAACCGCCGACCGGCCCGCATCGAAAGAAGTCCTCCAAAGTGACAGCATCAGACTGCACGGCTTTGCCGTCGCGGTGGCGACTCTGGAGTGAGAACGATCAGTAGCTCTGCAAACCGAGGCGCCATGTCCGGATCGACAGCCATACAGCCTCCGGAGTTGCTGAATAGATCTGAGATGTGCCGCTTGAAGAGCTCTGCAGCAGCCGTGCTGCTCCGTTCGGGTCCCCGGTTGGAAACTGAAGCCGCCCGGCTTATGTAATGGTCGTTTGGTTATGCCACATAAGCGAGCTTGGAAGGCGGCTGTACACAACCATCCATCTGTCCACGACCGTTCTGCCGGCTCGTGCACATCCAGGTGCAGCGCCACACCATTCACGGAAGCGTACTGGACGCCATGGCGGCGGCTGGACCGATCTGGACAAGAGCACCATGTGTAACATGGGGCAGTTTTTTGCGCGCGGGTCTGGTGGCATTTTCGGTGGATTACCGGCTGTCTCACGGGCCGGAGAACCGTTGGCCGGCGCAGCTCGACGACGTGCAGCGTTCGGTGCGCTGGATCCGTGCGCACGCCTCCGAGTACGGCGTGAATCCGGAACGAATCGGCGCGTTCGGGCACTCCGCCGGCGGCCAGTTGGCCGCGCTCCTGGGGATGGAGGATTCGCGGGACGATTCCGACCACGCGCTCGCGAAATACTCGAGCCGGGTGCGAGCGTTCGTGGACGTCAACGGTCCCACCGACTCCACGACCGTCCAGGATCGACGGCATCGCGTTTCTCACGAGCTTCTTCGGCGTGAGCTTCACGAAAGACCCGCAGGTCTGGCGGGATGCATCGCCGGCCTTCCATGCCGCGAAAAGCGACGCGCCGTTCCTGAATCCCTGCCTGTTCATCTCAAACAACTTTTTCGCATTGGCGGAGACCGTGTAATTCACGACTGTGAGGCTTACTGTTTGGCCTTTCAGACTGTATGCGCAGAGCTGTGGCGAATCCTACGGAGACATCCCCGACGCCGGATCAGCGACGCGGGCCGCAATCCGCGGGGGGCGGCATCTCGATGGGAAAGACGCTTAACCCGTAGAACAGATTTACGAGGTACTCTATCAAAAAGGAGAAATGGCATGCCTGTATCATTCTCAAAAGACGTCAAGCCAATGTTTAGGGAAGTCGATATCAATCACATGAAGGTTCATGGCGTGCATCTGGGTGATTTTCAATACATGTCTGACGCGACGAACAATTACGCGAACGCACAAGCAGTCCAGGTCAGCCTGGTTGGTCGAACCATGCCTCCTGGCGGCCCATTCTGGACCGCAGAGCAGCTCGATCTGTACGACAAGTGGCGGACTGACGGATATCAGCCCTGAGTCGAGGGTGACCTTATTGACAACCTTTGAACACGCGGCGTGGTCCTTCGAAGAGCGAAATTCCGCGTGGCCTGCCACGATGATATCCAGATGATATCCAGATGAAGCCCGATCCGAGGAGCGCGCCGGAAGCGGGACGCGGCTTGCGGGCCGTTGCGCAGCCAGTAGCCGCGCCGCTCACCCTCGCCGCGATCTTCCTGGTCGTGACCGTAAACCCGGGCTTTGACAATCGCGCGACCCTGCGGTCGTTCTGCGGAGACCTTGCCCCGCTGTTGCGCGCAGTGGAGTTTCGCGACCTGGAAGCGCGCCTCTCATCACCCGCCCCTTGCTCACATCCTTCGTCTCGTTGAGCGCCTCGCGGGGATGGGGTCGATTTGAAAGGCGACGGCCGGGGAGCCGTCATCGTGTATGCCACGATAGACGAGAATGGACCTGGCAAGGAGGAGAGGCGCTACCGCGTGGCGAACTCAGGCTCCGCTGTCGAATTAATCCCGGACTAGCTCCAGGGCAGCAGGAGTCGTATCGCGATACGGGACCTGGCCCGTCCGAAACCGGCTTTCGGTCATGCCATACCTTGCGGCCGCTTCAACTCATTTGCCTGATGGTTGCCGCCGGCCACGCGCGGCGCGTTTGTATTTAGCCGAGTGCACCACCGTACGCGGCTCCTGCGCCCGAGTTGCGGGGCGCTCCGCCTGGGCGATCGCCGCCCTCACTAACCCCCGAAGGCCGGCGGTCTCGAGATCCGCCGCCCGGGCGATCCGAACGTGCCGGATCAGCTTGCCCTCGCCACGCAGCAAACCGCGCGGGTCCGGCAGCAGCGCGCCGAAGTTAAACCCGAGGTTGACCCAGTTGGCGTGCGCGGTGGTAAAGACGAAAGCGTCGCCTGGCCGGTCCGTGAACGCAAAATGGTCGGCGATGGTGTACACCTCGTAGATGAATTCGTTCGCTTCCGGCGCTTCTTCGAGGATCATTTCCCGCGCGGCCAGTGCGAGCCGTTCAATCGCCTCACCATAAGGCACGAGGAGCTTCAGGTAGTCCGGATCTGGTGGACGCGGGCGCATCCGGCCAGTGTATCCCACCAGCCGATCAAGTTACCGTTCGCTCGTCAAAAGCTGGCGATCAACGGCTGGCCAGCGAGCGGCCCTGCGGAGGTTTTTTGGCCGCGGCGGCGAAGCCGGCCGCACGCAGCTTCGCAATCCGGCAGATGAGCTTCACCGGAACCGGTTTGGTAAAGCAGGCTCTCTGCATGCCCATAAAGCCGTACGGGCGTCTTTCACGCACACGGATTCCACCACGGATGAATGGCGTCAAAGCGGTGCATTGGGTAAGGATGTGGAACGCGAGGTGGAGGAATCCAAGCTGAATCCGTTTGGTTTCGTTTGAAAGCACCGTTTGGTTTCGCTGCAACCTGCGCATTCAGTGTGTGTTTTGCATATGCCCTCCTCGCGGCCAGATAACACAGCGAAAGGCGTATGCTTCAATTACTCGATATGCCGGATGAAAAGACGAAGTGCAAAGCCGTTGGCTGGTCCTCGGCGATCGTGCTACTCCTTCTGGTAGAGATCTCGCCCCCTGTAGCGGGATACTGGGGCTGGTTGCCGACCCCCTCGTCTGGCGGGACACACGGGCCGTATGCGACCAGTTTTCCGCGCTCGGAGAATCCAATTTCGGAAGGCGGCAAATGGCTGAACGGACATGCCGACGGCCTGGATTGGTCCGACGTCCGGACCACTTCCGGCTTTGCATTTGGAACGGAGACAGGTGGCCATCGGCCTGCTCCACAGAAATACGACGACTCTACAGCCCTTTTGAAGGGCACGTGGGGACCCAACCAAACGGTCCAGGCCACGGTGCATTCGATGAACCCTGACCGGGACGGCAAGGTTTGGGAGGAAGTGGAGTTGCGCCTTCGGAGTTCCCTTTCCGCGCACAATTGCACCGGATACGAGGTCATGTTTCGCTGCTCCAGGACTCCGCAGGCGTATTGCAACATCGCCAGGTGGGAGGGGTCGCTAGGCAAGTTCACGATGCTGAAAGAGACGTACGGCTCGGAGTATGGGGTCCGGGATGGAGACGTGGTGAAAGCCACGATGATCGGGAAACTCCTGACGGTCTACATCAATGGAATCCAGATGATTCAACTTAGCGATGACAGGTTTGCGAACGGTAATCCGGGCGTCGGGTACTACCTCGACGGGGCCATTGGCGTGAACGGCGACTTTGGCTTTTCACGTTTCATGGCAACTGACAGATAGGTTATTTCTGTTTCGCCAATCAGTGGCTGCGACACGCAATCTGTCTCTGTGACCGGCGCTGCACCGTGGGCGCGACGGATGCCAGTTTCCGTTGAATACTGCAGCAGTCGTGCTGCCCTCTCCCGGCTCCCCCGGCGGGAACCAGAAACTGCGTCTGTCCGGTTTCGCTGAGGCGCGGTTTGGTTTCGCTGCATCAACTGCTTCCAAAGCCGCTCGCTGCTGATCGACGCGTCGAATCCCTCGTTCCCATGCGAACTCCAGGCGTTTCGTCGCGATAAAGCCACGGCATTCCTCCGGGAAGTTCTCCGCGAGGTCCACAAACTCTCGGGTGTACGTTCAGGCCGTATTTCTGTCGGATCAGCTTCGCGAGTTCCCGCGCCCGCACGGGCTCACCCGTGACGAGTTGCTGATGGGACGAACGCCAGTATGTCACCCTGGAGTTTGGGGACCACGTGAACCGCGCTTCCGGGGACTAACTCAGCCCCGCCAGCTTTGTCGAAGTTGGCTCTGGTCTGATATCAGGCAGGCCGCGAGACGCGTACTCCTCGGTGGCATATTGCCGCCGCGAGCTGGCGGGTTCGCGCTGAAGCCAAAGCGACATTGCGGAGCCGTTTCGTGATTCGATACGAGTTGTACCAGGGACAGGAGGAACATGCTGCACTTCGAGAACTTCGTTGACGGGCGGGTAGCGCCGTCGAGGAGCAAGGGGCGGATTGTCGTAATCAATCCGTCCAACGGGGCCGAAATTTGCTCGGTGCCCGATAGTGCTCCGGAGGACGTGAATGCCGCCGTGGAGGCCGCGGCTTCCGCGCAAAGAGAATGGGGACGCAGGCCGGCCGTCGAGCGCGCACGCGTCCTGCGCAGGATTGCGGCGCTGATCAGGGCGCAGACGGAGCCGCTGGCGAGGATCATTACCGAGGAACAGGGCAAGACGCTCCCTCTGGCGCGGGTGGAGGTTGCATTCACGGCCGACTATCTCGATTACATGGCCGAGTGGGCGCGCCGCATTGAAGGCGAGATCCTCGAAAGCGACCGGCCGGGAGAAACGATTCTGCTCTTCCGCCAGCCGATCGGGGTGGTGGGCGGAATTCTCCCCTGGAATTTCCCGTTCTTCCTGATTGCGCGGAAGGCGGCTCCCGCGCTGGTGACGGGCAACACCATCGTCATCAAACCGAGTGAAGAAACGCCCCATAACGCGGTACGCTTCGGCGAACTGGTCATGGAGGCGGAGACTCCGCCGGGCGTGATCAACGTCGTGCACGGCCGCGGGGCAACGGCCGGGAGAGCCCTTGCCGCATCTCCCGGCATCGGCATGATCAGCTTTACGGGCAGCGTGGAGACGGGCTCGGCAATCATGAGCGCAGCGGCGCCCAACATCACCAAAGTGAATCTGGAACTGGGGGGCAAGGCGCCGGCCATCGTCATGGCCGATGCCGATCTGCATCTGGCTGCGCGCGCTGTTAAGGCGTCGCGGATCATCAACAGCGGCCAGGTCTGTAACTGCGCCGAACGCGTCTACGTGCAGGCCGGCATTGCCGACCAGTTCACGGATCTGCTTGCGGCGGCCATGCGGGATTCGCGATTTGGCGATCCGCTCGCGGACTCGACGGTCGACTACGGGCCTCTGATCAACGAAGGCGGATTTCGAAAAGTGGACGCGCTCGTCCGCGGCGCCGTGAAGGCAGGCGCTACTGTGGTCACTGGCGGCGCGCGCGGACCCGGCGAAGGTGGCTTCTATTATGAGCCGACTGTATTATCCGGGTGCCGTCAGGACATGGAGATTGTGCGCCGCGAAGTATTCGGTCCGGTCATTCCGGTGGTACGCTTCGACGATCTGGATGAGGCCATCGCCATGGCCAACGACTCCGACTACGGACTGACTTCTTCCATCTACACGCGCGATCTCAATGTGGCTTTGCGCGCCTGCCAGGAGATCCGCTTCGGGGAGACTTACATCAATCGCGAGAACTTCGAGGCGATGCAGGGATTCCACGCCGGCTGGCGCAAGAGCGGCATTGGCGGCGCGGACGGCCGGCATGGCCTGTACGAATTTACCCAGACCCACGTTGTGTACCTGCAGCGCGCGTAATCGGGCCCGAGGTATTTTCGGTTCAGTTCCTCCCGCTCCTTCTCCAGTTGCGCGGCGGGGACCTCGGAATCCCCGCCCCCGTATCCTCCGTCCGGCCGGCTCAGGACGGCGGTGCGGCTCAGGGCCTTCATTCCTGGCGCACGACGCCGCCGATGCCCGCGACAAAGAGCGTAGCCAACAGCCAACCTGGCATGACGAATCGGCGCTCAGCGGGATGGCAAAAGCGAGTCACGGTCGTCTCAGTGTGATCCCGCAGCCACGCCCTCGTCATCTCGCACACCCGACCGGCATAGCCGAACCGAGTGGTCGGCGTTCCGAAGTGGGCGCTTGCCCCGCTGCAGCCGAGCGGAGCCGCTCGGCGTCCCTCGCTATCATCGCGTCGATTGACGACATCACGCCAGCCACTCCGGGCGTCCATTCCTCGACGGCGCCCCGAGCCACCTCTTCGGTTCTCAGGGGGGCAAGCTCACAGGCGACAGATCAGCAATTGCCGCTGATAGGTCAATTCCGGCGGCAGATGGTCATGCAGGTCGATCAGGAGTTCCTCGTGTCCCATCACCTCCTGCCGCCACGCGGCGTGATCGATGGCCTGCAGCTGGTCGAATTTCTCCTTCGGATATTCGAGGCCGTTCCAGTCCATGTCGCCATATTGCGGGACCCAGCCGATGGGGGTTTCCGTGGCCCGCGCGCGCCCCTGAACACGTCCGATGATCCAGTTCAGCACGCGCATGTTTTCGCCGAAACCGGGCCATAGGAACTCGCCGTTGTCCCCTTTGCGGAACCAGTTCACGTGGAAGATCCGCGGCGGTTCTGTGAGCGAACGCTGCATCCTCAGCCAGTGACGGAAGTAATCGCCCATGTGATAGCCGCAAAATGGCAGCATGGCCATGGAATCCCGTCGGATCCTGCCGACGTTGCCATTGGCCGCGGCGGTCATCTCGGAGCTCATGGTCGCTCCCACATAAACGCCGGCGCTCCAGTTAAACGCCTCATAGACGAGCGGCATCATGGTGGCGCGACGGCCGCCGAAGATAATGGCGCTGATCGGCACTCCCTCCGGATCTTCCCACGCCGGATCGATGGTGGGGCATTGCGACGCGGGCGCCGTGAAGCGCGCGTTGGGGTGAGCGGCCTTTGCGCCCGTCTCCCTGGCAATCTGCGGTGTCCATCGGTTGCCCTGCCAGTCGCTGCACTCGGCGGGAGGCTCGCTGGTCATCCCCTCCCACCAGACGCCTCCTTCGGACGTAATTGCAACGTTGGTGAAAATCGTGTTCCTCGCAAGCGTCGCCATCGCGTTCCGGTTTGTCTTCGTCGACGTTCCCGGGGCCACGCCAAAGAAACCGGCCTCCGGGTTGATAGCGCGCAGACGGCCGTGCTCGTCGGGCCGCATCCACGCGATATCGTCGCCGACAGTCCAGACCTTCCAGCCCTCGAACCCTTTCGGCGGAATCATCATGGCGAAGTTCGTCTTCCCGCAGGCGCTGGGAAAAGCGGCCGCGACGTATGTCTTTTCGCCCGCGGGGTTCTCGATTCCCACGATCAGCATGTGCTCGGCCATCCAACCCTCGTCGTGCGCGATGTTGGAGGCGATCCGCAGCGCGAAGCATTTCTTGCCCAGCAGTGCGTTGCCGCCATAGCCCGAACCGTACGACCAGATTTCGCGGGTTTCGGGGAAATGGACGATGTATTTCTCTTTGTTGCACGGCCACGGGACGTCTCTCTGGCCGCTGGCCAGCGGGTGGCCCACGCTGTGGATACACGGTACAACACGTTTCCCGCCCTTGTCGATCTCCCTGAACACGGGCAGGCCGATGCGCGCCATGATGCGCATGTTTGCCACCACGTAGGGCGAATCCGTCAGCTGTACGCCAATCTGCGACATCGGAGCGCCTGTCGGGCCCATGCTGAAGGGCAGGACATACATGGTCCGGCCGCGCATGCAGCCGGAGAACAGCGCCCTTAGCTTCCGGTGCATCGAGAACGGGTTCTCCCAGTTGTTGGTGGGTCCCGCTTCATCTTTGGACAGCGAGCAGATGAACGTGCGATCCTCAACCCGGGCGACGTCGTCGGCGTTCGAACGAGCGTAGTAGCAGCCAGGCCACAAATCCTGATTCAGTCTGATCAGAGTGCCGCTGGCGACCATCTGCGCGCACAGCAAGTCGTATTCTTTCCGCGAACCGTCGACCCAGTGAATGGCGGCCGGCGAAGTTAGTTCCGCTGTCTTCTCCACCCAGCGGCGCAGGTGCTCGTTCTCGCACAGTGGTGCGGGGGCAGGCAGAGTCGTGGAGGCAGGCAACGTCGATCGCACTTCAGTTGCCGCGTCGTCATACCAGGAAGGGGTTTGCCGGTGGAGTCCGTTTCCTGGGACGCCCGCGGGGGGCAGCGATTGCGATATAGCGTGAGTTCCCATGGCTGATTTACCGAGCGGGTGCGCCCCATTACGCGCCGTGGCATGAAGATTCGGGCTGGGGAGAAAGCCGTTCTCATCGTAATCCCGGCCTTGCAGTATGAGCAGGGAATCGTGATTTTCGTCAAACCAGTCCGGGGACTGCGGGGTCAATTCGGATCGCATGTTAATAGCCTTGGCTGTCATGTTCGCACCGGACCCCATAGTAAGCGAGACTTGTGAAATCTTCCAGCGGACCAGGCCGGATTGGACAAGTGGGCCGATTCGGGCGGGCGCAGGCCCGGGGGTGGGTCGCAGGGTAGTGTCGCAAACAGGAGAAGGCAACCGGACTGAGGGCATAGATCGCACCGTGCGGCGGGCACCGACGCCGGAACGCTCCATGTCGCGTATCGCCGGCCGGTGGCGTACGCTGAGTTGGAGGAGTTCCGGCGAATGGATCAACACACAACCGGTACCAGGCGCACCTTCGTGAAGTTCGCTTCGGCGGCCATCGCCAGCGCGGCGGTCCCGATTCGCGGCGCCAACGACAGGATCAATATCGGCATCGTCGGCCTGGGCGGCCGCGGTAACGACCACATCGAATACTTCACCAACCTGAGTTCCGAGTGCCGCATCGCCGCCATCTGCGACGTGAATCAGGCAGCCCGCGAGCGCGCTCAGGCGCACATCGTGAAGCTCGGCGGCGCCCAGGCCAAAGAATATAACGACATGCGCGACCTGTTCGCATCGAAGGACATTGACGCCGTCGCGCTTCCTTTGCCCAATCACTGGCACGCCCTGGCCACCATCTGGGCCTGCCAGGCGGGCAAAGACGTGTATGTGGAGAAGCCCGCCAGCCACAACATTTTCGAATCGCATCAAATGGTGAAGGCGGCGCGCAAATACAATCGCATGGTCCAGGTGGGCAGCCAGAGCCGCTCCATCACGCACAAGATCAGGGCGACGCAGTTGTTGCACGATGGCGTGATCGGACAGGTGTATCAGGCCAGAGGCCTTTGCTTCCGCCGGCGTTTCTCGATCGGCCACACACCCGATGCGCCCGTGCCCCCCGGTCTCGACTGGGGTCTGTTTCTGGGGCCGGCCCAGTGGAAGCCGTACAGCGTGAACAAATACAAATACACGTGGCACTGGTTCTGGGACACCGGCAACGGCGATATCGGCAATCAGGGCGTTCACGAGCTGGATATTTGTCTGTGGGGTCTTGGCCGCGGCGGCTGGCCTGTTTCCGTTTCATCGGTGGGCGGCAAGTATGCCTGGGAGGACGATCAGCAGACTCCGAATACCCTGCAAAGCGGCTGGAACTTCGGCGACGCGGAGATCAGCTTCGATGTGCGCAACATGCCTTCGCCGCCTGAGGGGCTCCTGCAGGTGCGCGGCCCTGACCAGACCGCGAACATCTTCTTTGGAGACGAAGGATTCCTGGCAGTGGACCCCTACGGTTTCCAGGTCTGGAAGAGCGCCGCGTGCGGCCTGACTCCGGAACAGACGCATTCCGCCGACGTTTCTCGCCATGAGCACTACACGAAGACCATGGACGAGAAGGCCTCGCAGGATGATGAAGCCGGCGGAACCGGGCTGCACATGAAGAACTTTCTCGATGCTGTGCGTTCGCGCGACAATCGCAGACTGAACGCCGAGATCGAGATCGGCGCGCGGGCGGCTTCCTTCGCTCACCTGTCTAACATCAGTTACCGGACGGGAAGGAGCCTGCGGCTCGATCAGTCCACCGGACGCTTTCTCGACGCGCCCGACGCTGACGCCCTGCTCACCCGCGATTACCGCGAGCCCTTTGCGGTTCCGGAGCAGGTCTAGTCCCCGTGCATATGGAGCCGAGGATGACGCGCGCTCTGGTCGTTCTTGCGGCCGCTTCCGCGCTGATCGGCCAGGATCACCGAATCGTGCGGCCAAAGGAGACCGACTCGGTACTGACGAATCCCGGCATCGGCTTCACGACCCTGAACCGCTTCAACGGCGATCCTCTTAATCCCGGCACACGCTGGACGGAAGGTCACCCCATAGAAGCCTTCCCGTTCACCGGCAGGCTGGAAGTGCCGGGACAGCCCCTCACGTCGATCGCGTACTTCCGCGTTTACTGGAAATACGTGGAGCCGGAAATGGGCCGGTACAACTGGAAGATGCTGGATTCGGCTCTGCGCACGGCTCACGAACGCGGCCAGACTCTTATGCTGCGCGTGGCGCCGTACGGGCCGGAACCACGGACTGAGGATGTTCCGGACTGGTATCGCGGGCTGGTGGGCAGCGAGGCAGGGAAGCAGTTCCCCGACAAATGGCGAACCGATCCCGAAGACCCTCGCTACGTGAAGCATTGGACCACCCTCGTTCGCGCATTCGGTGCGCGCTACGACGGCGACCCCGATCTGGAGGCAGTGGACGTATCGATCGTGGGTTACTGGGGAGAAGGCGAGCACACCGACCAGTTGAGCGAATCCACCATGCGCGCGTTGGTGGACAGTTACCTCGAGGCTTTCCCGAAGACCCCACTCCTGATGCAGCCTACGGATCGACGTACCAACACTTACGCTCTCGCGAAGCGCAACGTGGGCTGGCGCGCCGACTGCCTCGGTGACATGCGCTGTGTGGACGGCCGCCGCTGGTGCCACATGTTCGATGCGTATCCGGAGGACATCGTCAACGACGGGATACAGGATGCCTGGCGCAAGGGACCTGTGAGTCTGGAAGCGTGCTGGGTGATGCAGGAGTGGAAGAACCGCGGGTGGGACATCGATTACATCATCGAGCAGTCGCTCAAGTGGCACATCTCATCATTCAACAACAAGTCCTCGGCGGCGCCGGAAGCGTGGGCGCCACAGGTGAAGCGTTGGCTGAACCGGATGGGGTACCGCTTTGTGCTGCGCAGGTTTGAGTACCCCGAAAGCATCGCGCCGCAGGGCAGGCTGGCGTTCGCGAGCTGGTGGGAGAACAAGGGCGTGGCGCCCTGCTACCGCAAGTTCCCGCTGGCTCTGCGTCTGCGCGGGGAAAAGCGGAGCGAAGTCCTGCCCACCGACGCCGACATCCGGGGCTGGCTGCCGGGCGACGTGGTTTACGACGACGCGGTTTTCGTGCCGACAGATATGCCCGCGGGCGATTACGAGCTACAGATTGGCCTGTTGGATCCCCGCACCCGGAAACCCGCGATCAGGCTGGCCATCGAAGGTATCGACCCCGAGGGGTGGTACACGCTGGGGACGATCAAGGTGGCGCCGGCGTCGAGGTAAGCGTCTGTCATGAAATAACCATGCCAACCGCTCCCAAGGCGTAACAGAGCCGCGACCGTAAGGGAGCGGTGCCGAAACTGGCATGTTTATTTCTCAGCGCAGACTGGCCAGGTCGGCACGCGCATCGGCCAGGTCCGGCATCAGTTCGAGCGCGCGCTCCATCTCGGTTCTGGCCTGAGCGCGTTCGCCGAGCCCGAGTCGCCCGAGCGCGGCGACATAGTGCGCATTCGCCTCGCGCGCCCGCTCGGAGCCTGCCCCGCTTCTTCGAGCTTCTGTCATGCGAACAAAGAGCGCCCGGGCCTTGTCACTCTGGCCGAGTTTCTGCAGAATCAGCCCTTCGTAGTAAGTGCCGGCGCCGGGCACGTCGCCGCCGAATGCCGGCTGCTCCGCGGCGCGCTTCCATGCATCCACCGCCTTCTGGCGCTCGCCGTGACCCTCATACGCGACCCCGGTCCACCAGACCGCTTCCGTCCTGCGCGCGGCGCTGATTTCCCCCATGGGAAGGTTGGAGGGAATCCGGACCGCCGCCTGCAGATCTCCCAGCGCTTCGCCGTAACGCCCGGCGGAAATCGATTTTCGGGCACGAAGGAGGTGCGCGTCCGTCCAGTGCTCCGCGAGGTTCAGGTTTTCGCCTTCGGCAACGGCGAACTGCCGCCCGGTCATCATCCCGATCGCCACGTCGTAACGGCCTGCCGCAGTGTCCAGCGCAACGAAACGATTCTGTGCATCGTCACGCCCGGACACCAGGGCGGCATTGCGTTCGAATAATGCAAGGCGCTTGTCGAGCGGCGTTCCGGTCTCCTCATACAGCTTGTCGAGTTCGGTGAAATGCAGCGCGTATTTGCGGTCGGCGGCGACGGCTTTCTCCAGTTCGGCGACAGCGCTCGCCAGATCCGGCGGCTCCCGGTGCGCGTAGCCGGTGGCGAGGTTGCGATGAACGATCGCGAACGACGGATCGATCGCCTCCGCGGCAGCCCACATCTTCATGGCTTCGTCCGGCTGCCAGTCGTAGAGAAGATTGCCGAGATAGTATGGCGCACGGGCGTCGTGCGGCGAACCCTGAGCCGCCGCACGGAGCACGTCGATCTCCTCGTTCTCGAAGGGAAACACGTAATCGGGCGGCATGGCGGCGGCAATCTTGTAGTAGTCGGATTGCTCCTGCGGTCGCCCGAGCTTGCCCGCGAAGTAACCGAGATAATAGTAGACCAGCGGATGGATTTTCGACTTATCCGGCGCTGCCTCGACCAGGTTCGAAAGCGCATCCGATCCATCCTGCCAGAGGCCGGCGTCCAGGTACTCAGCGGCGGTTTCCTGAGCGGTCGCCGGGTGCAGGCTCATAGTCAGCGCAAGTTCGCGCCCCGCCTGCGGATCCCTTTTCGCAAGCCATTTCTCAGCCATCGAGCGCACGTCAAGCGGGTCGGCGCGGTGTGCCGAAGCAAGCGCCTCGAGCGCATCGCCGTTACGGCCCAGATGGCGCAGCAGCGCGGCCTTCAGATTGATGGCACGAATATTGAGAGCATTGAAATCGAGCGAACGCCGGACGAAATCGAGCGCGGCCGGCCAGTCCCCGCGCGAGGCCGCGATTTCGGCCAGCAGGTAACAGGCTGCGGCCTTCCACTCCTCGTTCCATGTAGCTTTGTAGAGGTACTGATACGCCTCGTCGTTCCGGCCGGAGGCTTTCAGAGTAGCTCCGAGATAGTAAGTGGCCTCGCCGTCCTTCGGACTCGTGTAGCGGTCGGTAAGCCGATCTAATGCGCTTCGAAGGCAGCGTTCCGCATCGGCATATCGGGCTTTTCGAAAATACGTAATGCCCAGAGCCGTGTTGACCCGCGCGTCGCCCGGGTCGCGGCGCAATGCTTCCTTCCAGTAAGGCAGCGGGTCGATCGCCGGATCGTGAAACTGCTGCGCCCGCAATCCGATCAGGTAAAGCTCCTCGTTCGTCCTGACCTCCCGCGGCGGCAGCGGTGCGCTGACGACCTTGGGCATCGGTTCCGGACTGACGCGAATCGGCCGGTACGACACCAGCATGCGCCCCTCGTCCCAAAGTGACGCCGTCACATCGTGGTCATCAATGCCCTGCGGCAGGGCGACGGTTTTCAGGTACGGTCTGGCGGGGTCGATGCTGACGGATTCCTCGAAAAGCGTACGTCCGCCCGCCTCAATCCTGACTCGCGCGGAGGCGTGCGCGGACGTGGTATAGAAACCGACTTTAGCCGCGCCATTTGCGACCTCCAGATTCACCGCCGCGAGCAGGTTGGCCTTCTTCACGCCGCCGATCGCATGAAACGGGTACCAGTTCATCACGAACGAGCGCGTCTCGAACGGCTCGAGCCAGCTATAGTCGGGCTGGTTGTCCGAGTAAGCTCCGGTCATCAGCTCGATATAAGGACCGTCATCGTCGGTCAGGATCCTGTCCCACGCGCGCCCGTCCGGTCCGTTTCCCCAGGTCCAGAATTTCTTGCCGGGCACGATGTTGTGATCGGCGACGCTCATCGTTCCGGCGTCCTTGCCGTGGTCATAACCAGCGAAGAAATCGTCCTGGTAGTTCCAGGCGAATACCGAGTTCGGCGAGTTATGGTTTTTGTACCAGCTGATGTCCACGCCCTTCGTGAAATCGGCGCCGTTGTAAACCGACGTCGAGACCGGCCACGCTGTGAACTCGCGCTTGCCGTGGAAAACTCCGTACTGAGTGCCCGGGGGAAAGATGACCTGGTAGTTCTGGCTCGCATGAACAGCCAGGTTGGCGAAGCACAGCATGGAGTTCGCGATGGGCGTGCGATTCAGGATCCGCACTGACGCTTCCAGATAGGCCTTGCCCGGCCGCAGCGTGTAGCCAACCGCCCAGCGCATGCGCTGGCGCACTTCGAGTTCGCCGATCCAGATAGTCTTGCTGCCGTCCGCGTTCTCCTCCATCCGGTATTGCACGGGAATGAACGTGCTGGCGCGATGGTGGTGCGGGATGTTCCACTCCAGCCCGCCTGAGATCCACGCGCCGATCAATCCGATCAGCGCTGGCTTCATGACGTGCTGGCGATAGATGAAGTTATAGCCGTTGGTCTTGTCGACGCCCTCGAAGATGCGTCCGCCGATCTCGGGCAGGACGCCGATGCGCAGATACTCGTTTTCGAGATACACAGCCGTGTAAGTCGTGTCGACCTTCCTGCCCGTCAGCGAATCGTACATCGGGTAGGGATAGACGGGACCCTGAGCGCCCTGCGACTCGCGCCCGAAGAAGAACATCGGATTGGGTTCCGGCGGACCGGCCAGATAAGTCGGGATGACGATCTTCTCTTCCCAGACTCTGACCGACGGCTGAGCAGAGGCCGAAAACGGTAACGAGCTGGCGGCCAGGAACGCGGCAATTCGGGCCGTCATACCAAAAGGGCATCGCAACACGGCCTAATACTATCTCAAACTGAAGACCAGACTCGCCGGCTCCGGCGGGAGTAATATACAAGCGTTCGAACAATTCCAGCTATCTGATCCGGCACAACCCGACCGCGAGCCGGATAAGCGGGGGCAGTTCGCCATGATCGAGATCGGCTTCCACACGGATGCCTTCAACTCCAGCTACTGGAGTTTCGACCAGTGCCTCGAATGGGGGCGCCGCAACGGTCTGAAATACATCGAGTGCGGCGCCATCGATGGGGTGAGCTGGATCCACGGGCTGGGATACCAACCGCACATCGCCTTGTGGCAGGACCCGCTTGAGCTGCGCCGGAAAATGGAAAAGCTCGGCGTCGCGTTCTCGCAGGTGGACGCAGCGTTCCCGCTCTCGCTGCCGGAAGGCGCCACCCTCGGAGTTGAGTATGTGCTGCATACGATGCGCTGGGCGAAGCTGGCGGGATGCCCGAGAATCGATACAACCGACGATCGCCAGCCACCCGCTGGCATGACCGAACGCGAGGCCCTCGATGCGATGCGCGTTCTGTACCGGCGCATCGTGCGCGCGGCCGAAGACTACGAAATTATCATCAACATCGAGCCGCACGGATATTTCACCACCAGGCCTGATTACATGGCCGAAATGCTGGCTTATGTCGATTCGCCCTTCCTCCGCATGAACATGGACACCGGCAATACGTTCATCGCCGGTCACGACCCGGTGGCTTTTCTCGACCGCCTGATGAACAAGGTCAGTCATGTCCATATCAAAGATGTCAGCGAGAGCCTGGCCGCAGCAGCGCGGGGCGAGTTGACCGGGATCGCGGTGAGCCACGTGGCGCTGGGCGACGGCGTGAATGCCGGCAATATCAGGGCGTGCATTGCGAGGCTTATGCGCGCCGGCTATGACGGCGTTCTGAGCATCGAGTGCGAGGGCCAGGGCGGTCCGATGATCGAGAAGAGCCTCGCCTGGTTGCGCGGCGTGCTCGCCGAACTCGGTGCCGCTCAGGCTGCGGAGCGGTCATGAAACGCGCTGCCGTCGTTCTGGCGTTCCTGGCGCCGCTGTTGTCGGCGCAGCAGCCTGCCACGAAGCTGCGTGCGCTCATTCTGACCGGCGAGAGCGATACCGCGTACCACGACTGGCGCGTGTCCACGCCCTTCCTGAGAAGTCTTCTCGAGCGCACAGGACGGTTCGAAGTGAAGGTGCTGGAGCAAACGCCGGGGGCCACGGCGAAGACGCTCGCGCCTTACGATGTTCTGGTGCTCAACTACAACGGGCCGCGATGGGGCGCGGTGACTGAGACCGCCGTGGAGGAGTTTGTCGGCCGGGGTAAGGGGCTGATCTCCTTTCACGGGGTAACGTACGGCCCGTTGTACGGCATGGAGTTCGACGCCGCCACAAAGCGCTGGAAAGCCGGTCCGGACGCGGGATGGGATGCATACCCGGCGCTGATCGGCGCGCGCTGGGATCCGCCGAAGATTGGCCATGGCAGGCGGCACGTGTTCACCGTCGTCTGGGTGGACCGGCAACATCCTGTCAGCCGCGGGCTGCCGCCGACTTTTCTCGCGAATGACGAACTCTACCATCGGCTGGAGTTGCAGCCGGCCGCGCACGTTCTCGCCTCCGCGTACAGCGATCCGGCCACCGGCGGAACGGGCAACAATGAACCGATTGTCTGGACAACCGCGTTCGGCAAAGGACGAACGATCCACCTGACGCTGGGGCACGATCTCTCGGCGATGTCACAGCCCGGCTTCGGCGAGGCATTCGCGCGCGGGGCGGAATGGGCTGCCACCGGACAGGTGACGCTCGAACCCGGGGCGACCCGCACAACGCCCGCGAAGGACGCCGTGCGTGTGCTGGCTGTCACGGGGGGCCATCCGTATCCTGTGTCCTTTTATACGTTGTTCGAGGGTTACGACGATATCGTGTGGCATCACGCCACGACGCCCCAGGAGGCGTTCACCGCCGATCTGGATCAGCGCTTCGACGTGATCGTGCTGCACGACATGCGGGAAGACCTGGATGCCACGTCGCGCGAGCGGCTGCGGCGCTTTGTCGAGGGCGGTAAGGGAGTCGTTTCCGTCCACCACGCCATCGTCGATTACACCGCGTGGCCGTGGTGGTGGCAGGAGGTGATCGGCGGCCATTTCTTCGTGAAGGAACAGCCGGGTTTTGCGGCATCGGCGTACCGGGAAGGCGTGGATATGGTGGTCAACCCCACGCCGCTGGGCGCATCGCATCCGGTGACCCGCGACGTTGGACCGCTCGTGGTGAACGACGAGGCGTACCGGGGCATGTGGCATTCACCGAAGATTCAGGTGCTGATGGACACCACCTTCGACCTGAACGACCGGCCTGTGGTGTATCTGGGACCGCAGGCGGGCACCCGCGTAGTCTACATCCAGCTCGGACACAGCGATTCCACCATGCGATATCCTCCGTATCGGAAACTCGTGCACAACGCTATCCTGTGGAGCGCGGGAAGGCTGAAATAACGATGCGGCTCGGCATCAATACGATGGTTTGGGGCGGCGGCTATGATGGCCGGCAACTGGGGCTCTTCGAGCAAATAAGAGCATTCGGGTATCAGGTCGTGGAGCTGGCTGTTTTCGATTTCGATGCTGTCGATCCCGCGCCGGTCCGTCGCGCGCTGGCGGACACAGGTCTGACGCTGACCGTGACAACCGCGCTGCCCGACGGGTTGTCTATCGCAAGTCCCGAGCCGGAAGTTCGCCGGCACACCCGCCAGTGGATCGCGGCCGCCGTCCGCAAGACCGCTGCCATGGGCGGTGTCCTTCTGGCCGGACCTCTTTATACGCCGGTGGGCGCTCTTCCGGGCCGCCGTACCGCTGCCGAGTGGGCTCGCGCCGTAGACGAGTATCGTGTTCTGAGCGGAGACATCGAATCCGCGGGCGCGCGCCTGGCGCTGGAGCCGCTGAACCGATTCGAGACGAGCTTTCTCAATACCGCAGCGGACGCGCGAAGGCTGTGCGAGCAGATTGGCGCCGGGGCCATCGGGGTTCTGCTCGATACCTTTCACGCCAACATCGAGGAGCAGGACACGGCAGCCGCCGCGCGCATTCTCGGCCCATGGCTGATCCACGTGCACCTGTGCGACAACGATCGCGGCGTTCCCGGCGACGGTCATGTCCCGTTTCGCGCGGTTGCCGCCGAGCTGGCGGCCATGCGCTACCAGGGCTGCGCGGTGGTGGAGAGCTTCGCGGGTTCCATTCCGGAGCTGGCGCGCGCCACGGCGATGTGGCGGGACTTCGCGGCATCGCCTGAAGAATTTGCGCGTCGCGCGATCTGTTATCTGCAGCCGATTTTCGAAACGGTCTGAGTGGTCTGACGGAAGAAAGGTTCGGTGAGAAACGATGGACGAGAGCACGAATCCCAGCAACGCGGCTTCGCGCCGCGATTTCCTTGGCGTCTCAGCCGCGGCATTGCTGGGCGCGGTGGCCATGCCGGGCGCCCGGGCAGCCGACAACGGCATCCTTCGCGTTGGCGTGATCGGTTGCGGCGGGCGCGGCGAGGCCGCCGCCATGAACGCGATGAATGCCGGCAAAGATGTGCGCATTGTCGCCATGGGCGATATTCTGCCGGAACGCGTCTCGGAGAAGCGCGCTTCCATCAAGGCGAAGTACCCGGATCAGGTTAACGTCCCGGACGATTGTTGCTTCAGCGGCTTCGATGCTTACAAACACGTGATTGGAGCCTCCGACGTGGTGATCATCGCCAACGCCGCGAAGTTCCATTCCTTTTACGCGCTGGCCGCGCTCGAGGCGGGCCGGCATGTGTTTATCGAGAAACCACATGCCATCGATCCGGTGGGCATCGGCACGCTTCGCAGGGCCTGCGCGCTGGCGAAGGAAAAGAACCTCAGCATCGTTTCCGGATTGCAGAGCCGCTATCATCCCGGCTATCAGGAGACCATGGCGCGGGTTCACGACGGCGCTATCGGCGACATCGTGGCTATACAGGAGACGTGGCTAAGGCCTCCTTATGTGCTCTACCCTCGCCATCCTGGTATGAGCGAAGTGGTCTATCAGGCCAGCAACCAGTATCACTTCCATTGGCTTTCGGGCGACGACGTGCCGCAGACGCTGATCCATAATCTGGACCGTGCCAGCTGGGCGCTCGGCAACGCGGCTCCCATTCGCTGTTACGGCATGGGCGGCCGGTCCACGCTGCATGGCGAGATCTATGGCAGCGTGTTCGATCATCATGCTGTGGTATACGACTTCCCCCGAGGCGTCCGCGTCTACGCCTTCTGCCGCACCATCGACAACTGTTATGAGGAGAACTCCAGCCTGATTCTGGGCAGCAAGGGGCGTTGTGATCTGCTGCAGCTTCGCATCACCGGCGAGACCAACTGGCAACACCCAGGCCCGAAATCGAAGATGGACGCCTACGATCTCGAGCATGTTGCGTTATTCAACGGAATTCGCTCAGGCAAGCAAGTGAATAACGGCGATTATATGATCCGCAGCACACAAGTCGGATTGCTCGGCCAGTTCTCGTGTTATACGGGAAAGCAGGTCGCCTGGGAGCAGTTCGACAAATCGCAGTTCTGCTACTCGCCCCTGCCTGAGGATGTGACCGCGGACACCGAGCCGCCGGTCAAACCAGGCGCGGACGGCATCTATCCAGTGTTCACTCCAGGCGTAACCGCGCTGTTGTAATGACTCCCTGAGCGCGCCGATGAAGCTTGTCGTGAGCTGCCACAGATGAAGCCATTCCAGATCGCGTGTGCGCCGCCGCGCCGCAGCAATCGCCTGAGCGCGGATCGCGCCTTGGCGAATCCGGCGCACGCTGGCGGCGTGTCAGCGGGCTTCCTCTGGCTCGCACCGTACGTTGCTGCGCATCAGCTCCTTCGCGATCGCTCGGTCGGTCGCGCTCCCCGCGCCCGTGTGTGTTCGCCGTCGGCGAGCGCCAGCATCGCCACGATCAAAAGGCGCCAATGCCTGCGATTGTGTCCGGTTAAGCCAGGCATTCCTTTCCCCTCCTCAGGCGCGGCACGGGGCCTTGGCAAGCACAAACTGAAGATCCCGCATCCCCACCGCCCCCCTTTCGGCGATGCTCAGGGCCGCGTCGCGAAACAAAGCTATGATTTCCGTGAAATCGACATGGCCGTCGCGGCGATGGAGGTGATCGAGAAAGCTTTTCCGGTTGGGCGCGGTCCCGCCGAAGTAACATAGCCGACGGCGCCGGCTTGGATCAACACGCGCCTGCTGGCCCTCAGCGCCGCTGCGCGGCTGTCGCGTTTTTAACAGCACAGGTTCGCCCAGACCTGCTGATAGACGTTCTGCCAGGGATAACTCGAAGCCATCGAAACCCATACCTTGCGCACCGTCACGCGCACCTGCGCGCTAATCCTGAGCAGCTTCGTGGCGAGTGCGGACTCCACCCAGCTGGACGGCGCTCATGGTCCGCGTCGGCCATCGATCAGCGGAGCGTATTCTTCAAAAAGTTCGCCTCGGCCCTGCGCTGATGACATCGGGTGCGAGGCGTTTGCAGCTCCGGTGAATCGTCCGGGATTTGCACGTTGAACAACGCCAGGGGCGAGGTTGCGTTGGGAGCCATGATCTGCGCCGACCGGGACCTTCCGGAACCGGCCAGCTCGCGGGCGCCGAACGGGCTCAAAGCCAGGGCTCTCGAGAACCGCGTGGGCGTAACGGTGAGATCGTCGGGAGCCATGATGCCGGTCCTCCGAGCTCGGATCACTGCACGGATTTTGCGCCGATCGCGTCAAGTTCGGCGATCATTTCCGAAGAAAGCCGGAGCGCCGCCGCACTGAGATTCTCGTGAAGATGTTGGACCGACGAAGTACCGGGGATCAGCAGGATGTTGCCCGAGCGCTGAAGTAGCCATGCAAGCGCGACCTGCATTGGCGTGGCCCCGATTGACGCCGCCGCTGCATCGAGCCATGAGGACTGCAACGGGGTGAAGCCGCCCAGTGGGAAGAACGGGACATAGGCTATTCCCTGCAAGGCGAGGTCATCGATGAAACCGTCGTCACTCCGATGTGCCACGTTGTAGAAATTCTGTACGCAGACAATCTCGGCTATTTTTCGGCCTTCGGCCAACTGCGCCGGGCTCACGTTGCTCAGGCCGAGATGGCGAATCAGCCCCTGACGCTGGAGTTCAGCAAGCGCAGTCAGCGGTTCCTCGATGGATCCTTCCTCGGGCGCCATGAACCCTCCGACGCGCGCAGATTGACGACAGCAAGCGAGTCGAGCCCGAGATTCCGGAGATTGTCATGAACGGCGTCGACCAGTTCCTGCCGCGTACGAGCATGAATCCACGACTTATCCTCGCCCCGGCGCGCGCCCACCTTGGTTACGATCACCAGTCCGTCGGGATAGGGATGAAGCGCCCCTTTAATGATCTGATTCGTCACATGCGGACCGTAATAGTCGCTCGTATCGATATGATTCACGCCGGCGGAAATCGCCTCTCGAAGCACCGCAATCGCACCGTCAACATCACGAGGCGGTCCCCACACCTGCGGGCCGGAAAGCTGCATCGCGCCGTAACCCATGCGGTTGACGGTCATCGAAGCGCCAGGCAGCGTGAAGCTGCCGGCAGGATCCGTTTTTGTCGTCACTGTTGCTCCTTGTTTACTGACCGTTGTGGACGTCGTGGTTACGCCAGGATCCGGTCCCGCAAGCCGCCGAAACGGATTGCGTTCACCATGTCTTTCGTGTAGAACTTTTGGGGGAATCCGAGTTCAACCCGGCTGGCCTCATCAAGCGTATTCAATTGATCCGCCGAGAGCGTCAGATTCAGACTTGCCAGATTGTCCTCGAACTGCGAGAGCTTACGCGCCCCGATGATGGGGATGACCGGCGCGGGACGGTGGCGAAGCCACGCCAGCGCGACCTGCGCCATGCTGCGGCCGGTCTCATCGGCCACCGTTCTGACTGCGGCGACGATGCGGTCTATCCTTGGTTGCTCCTGCTGGTCCGGCAGGAAGCCCTTCATCATGTCGGTGCTCATACGCCCCGCCTCGGCCGGTCCCTGGCCGTGATACTTGCCGGTCAACACGCCACCGGCCAGCGGCGACCACGCGGTCACGCCGATATTCAACGCCTGCGCCATCGGTACCATTTCCCGCTCCACGGTTCGCTCGACCAGGCTGTATTCGATCTGCAAACCGACAAACGGAGACCAGCCGCGCAGGTGAGCCAGCGTGTTCGCCTGCGCGATCCACCAGGCCGGCGCATCGGAGATACCCGTGTAGAGTATCTTGCCTGCGCGAACCAGGTCGTCGAGTCCTCGCATCACTTCCTCCACTGGCGTGATCTGATCCCAGATGTGGACCCAGTAGAGATCGATGTAGTCGGTTCGCAGCCGCCGAAGGCTCGCCTCCACAGCCTGCATCATGTTCTTTCGTTGATTGCCGGCGGCGTTTGGGTCCGTTCCGGGAAACGCATTCGTGTATTTCGTTGCCAGCACCACGTTCTGCCGGTGTCCCTCCATAAATTCGCCGAGGAACGATTCGCTGCTGCCGTTGGTGTAGATGTTGGCTGTGTCGATGAAGTTGCCGCCGGCCCCGCGGAAGGCGTCGTATACCTGGCGCGCCTCCTCTTTGGCCGCACCCCAGCCCCAGTCTTCTCCGAAAGTCATCGTTCCGAGCGCCGCCTCCGACACTCGAAGTCCACTGTTGCCCAAAAGCCGGTATCGCATGTTACATGACCTCTCGTGCTGAATTGCGCAGAGCAGCGTCAATCCGCCATTGCTGGCTCCCACCCGTACAGATGGTTGAGTAACTACTCACGACTCACGAATCTCTGCGGCTCTTGATTCCATTCCAGAGCGTCTCGAATCCGAGCGTTCGGTAGCGGGCCGCGCGGGACGGGTTCGCGGTAATCATGGCAATGGTCGCCTGCGTCATCGCTTCCATCACGGCGATGAGGAACTCCGCCGGAAAATCCCGGATGGCGCCCTGAGCAACCGCCTCGGCAGCCATCGCGTCGACTTCCGCGAACGGCGCCGCTCCCACCGCCTTCGTTTCTTTAGTGAGTTTGTCCGACACCAGCAGTTGCGCCAGCGCCTTCTGCCGTTCCGGATTGCTGACGCCCCAGTCTACAAAGGCATTCCAGATATGCTGCAGTTTCGCGCGAACATCTTTCTTTCGCGCGAAGCCTGACATGAGGACCTCCGCAAGCTCGAGCTTGATCTGCCGGTAAAGGGCGTTCAGCAGATCGTCCTTGGTGGGGAAATATGTGAACAGCGTCCCCTCGGCAATTCCCGCGGTTTTCGAGATGGCCGATGTCGGCGCGCTCAGGCCTCTCTCGGCGAACACAGAGATTGCGGCCGCCAGAATTGCCTCCCGCTTGTCGCCGCTCCTGGGCCGTGCCATTGTTACTGAGTAGTTACTCAATCATATCGCAGGCGAAGAGCCGGCGGCAGCGACAAAAGCCGATCGTCCGCGCCGCCATTCCCGATGTTGTAGGATCATCGCATGACACCGCCGCGCTTCTCCGCCTCCGGCATCTCGTTTGGAATCCACGAGTGGCGTGCTGCGGCCCGGCCACGCTTCACGTCCATCATTCAGACGACGAAGCATGGCACGTTCTCGAGGGTGAGCTGACGTTTCGATATTCAGACCGGACGGAAACCGTGGGCCCTGGACGCACGGTATTTGTGCCCGCAGGCGTCGCCCACACCTACGCCGCCGGAGAGAACGCCCGCTATCTGATCGTTCTTACGCCGCGGCTCAGCGCGCTGATTGCGGCGCTGCAAGCGGATCGTGAGCCCGCTCACCAGCACGAGATCTACCGGCGTTTCGATTCGGAGCTGCTGGAGTAACGGGGTTCGACGCGGCATTCCTGAGCAGGCGCATCAGATCCCTCCGTTTGGCTCGGTTCAGCACAGCCGCGGCCTCCACCATTTCCTGGGCCTGCTGCTCGAACGCCGCTTCGATCAGTCTCCGGCCGCGCGGGGTGAGTTTCGCGATCCGGCCCCGCGGGTCAGCGGGATCGGCGGTGGTTTGGATAAGCCGCCGGCCCTCCAGCCTGTTGATGGCCGCGGTTATGAAACCGCGGTTAGATGCCGAAGCCGACGCTGGGCGCCTAACTGACTGGATTACTCTCATGCTGCCTCAATAAATCGAATCAGCGACGGCCGGGGTCAGCCCGCGAAGCTCTTGATCGCAGCGGTCTCGTCCTCGAAGGTCTGCACGATCGAGTCGATGCGCGTGACTCGCAGAGCCTCTTTGACCGGAGCGGTGGGGTTGAGCAGCTTCAGAGCGCCCGCGTTGTTGAGCGCGTGGCAATAGCAATTCATCAGAACGCCGAGCCCGGCGCTGTCGATCCGGCTCACAGTGCTCATGTCGATCAGAACGCGGCTCTCATTCTGCGTGCGGACGGCGGTAGCCAGGGCTCTCAGCTCGAGCGAAGCTCCCAGAAGCTGAGTAGGTTGCGGAAACCGCAGCACCGCGATGTCACCCACACGGTTGCACGCAAGCGGCGGCAGATCCAGACCCACGGTAAGCAGCTCAGTCGCGCGGATCTCTTCGAAACACTCGTTGCAAGCCAGGTAATGGTCTTCCAGCTCCCCCGCCAGCGGTTCCCCGAGCTTGCGGCGAAGGTACCGAAGGATCAACTCTTCGCGATATACCGGATCTGCGTGCAGGTCCAGGCTCATACTCTTCAGTGACGTCCACCCTCGCGGTGTTTCAATTGCCCATTATAAATCACGCGGAATCGTTCTTTGGCCCGGCACAGTACCACCCGAAACTGCTCATAGCTCAGGCCAAAATCCACCAGGATCTCGTCTTTAGTCTTCTCTTCTATATACAGAGCGTGCAGAATCTGGCGGTCTCTTTGTGAGAGCTGCGCCAGCCCGAGCAGGATAGCGTCGCGTATTTCGAACTGTTCCGCTCCGGAGATGCGCTGGTCCGGCGTTTCCGGCATGATCTCGGGCATGGGTTCGTCGCGCAGCATGCGCCGGCGGTACTCGAACACGACATTTCTGCAGATTCCGTTCAGGAATGCGCCCACGGCCGCCGCCTCGCGGACCCTCTCCTCCCGCACGGCCAGAAGAAATCGTGTAAGCGTGTCCTGCACCATATCGTCGATGTCGGGACACGCAAAACCGACCTGATAGGCGATCCGGAAGCGGACCCTCGGGCGCAGTTTTTCGATTTCGTCTTCCCTGAGAACGGGCATAGTTCGTCGTTATGAGCCAGGAAGTTGCGTGGACTACGGGTTTGGCCTATGATAGCGCATCGCTCAGCCTCGCCTGGATAGACTGAATGGCAGCGTTTCTTCCGGCCTGTGGCCGGGTTACCCATGAAGATAGAATCGACGAAACTCGAGAAGGCGGTCGTCCTCAAGGTGAGCGGCCGCATGGACGCGGAGAATTCGGACGAGTTCCGAGACGCCTGCGATGCCCTGGCCACGCAAGGCGTACTGCATGTCATTGCCGACCTGAATGAGCTCCAGTATGTGAGCAGCATGGGGCTGCGAGCGTTCCTGTCGGCGGCGCAGGCGCTCCGGGCGCGCTCGGGGTCGCTGATTCTGTGCGGCCTGCGCGGAGTGCCCCGCCAGGTCTTCGAACTGACGCACCTGCTCAGCCTGTTCCCGGTATTCGAAACCAGTGGCGAGGCGGCAGCCACACTCTGATGCGGCCCGCTTTTGAACGGCTCAGACTGCCGGCGCAGATCGGTTCCGTAAGGTTGTTCTGCGATTTCGCTCGCCAGGCTGCCGCCGGGGCGGGATTCACGGCGGAGGATCTGGACCGGCTGGAACTGGTGGTCGAAGAGATTGTGGTGAATATCGCTCGTTACGGCTACGACCAGGAGGTAACAGGCGGCGAGGCGGAACTGGCCTGCGCCGTGGAAGGTCCGGGCAGGGTCAGGCTCGAAGTTTCCGACAATGGGCGCGAATTTGACCCGCTGGCCTCGGCTCCACCCGATTTCAGCCGCGGTATGGCGGACAGGACGCCGGGTGGCATGGGCATTTTCCTGGTCCGAAGTATTGCCGAATCCATCACCTGGCAGCGCGATGGCGACCGCAATGTGCTGGCCTTCACGTTCGCCACGGCCTGAGGACAGGCGCTCGCCGCCAGAGATGTATTGTAAGTTACGTATCTAACGCGTGCTAACGCGCATTTGCGCTTTATTCGACAATTACAGACCAACGCTGCAACAATGGACGGACACTTGTCATTGGTAAGTAACATCGGCTGCAAACCGAGTCAACGAGGAGAACAACTTGACACTTCGCACATTGAGATTTCCAATCCTGATCGGTGGTGGCGTTTTGGCGGCCGCGAGTCTGGTGTACTTCTCGCATGCCCGCATCAGCCTGCAGCAGACGCAGGGCGCTATCGGAAAGCGCGATGTCTACCGCGACGCGCAGGTGAACTCGGCCGACATCGGCACGCCGGGTAGCGCGCCGGTGGCGGTGAGCGCGATTTTGCAGAGCAGGGAATTCAGCTCCCTGGCGAAGAATCAGGCATTTCAGGGACTGCTCGCCAGCCAATCGTTCGGCACGCTGTCGCGCAATCCCGCTTTCGTGGGCCTGATGGCCAACGGCTCCTTCCAGGCGCTCGCCCGGAACGAGGCATTCGTTCATCTCCTGCAGAGCGGGTCGTTCCAGCAAGCCGCCGCGGCCCTGGCGTCGCAGATGAACGAATCGCAACTGCGCGGTTCGCAGTTGCGCGATTCTCAGCTGCGTGACTCGCAGCTCCGGGATTCGCAGGCGCGCGGTTCGCAGGTGCGTGATTCTCAGCTCCGTGAGTCTCAGCTCCGCGACTCGCAGTTGCGAGATTCTCAGCTCCGGGATTCGCAGCTCCGTGACTCTCAGCTCCGTGACTCTCAGCTCCGTGATTCGCAGTTGCGTGATTCGCAATTGCGCGACTCTCAGGTGCGTAATTCTCAGGTGCGCGACTCGCAACTCCGCGATTCGCAGTTGCGTGACTCGCAGCTCCGTGACTCGCAGCTCCGTGATTCCCAGCTGCGCGACTCGCAACTCCGAGATTCGCAGCTCCGCGATTCGCAACTCCGAGATTCGCAGCTCCGTGACTCACAGGTTCAGCAACTGACGCTGGCCCTTCGAAACGACTCGAACTTCCGGGCGCTGCGGGACAATTCAGCGTTCAATTCCCTGCTGACGAATAGATCGTTCTACGCCATGGCCTCAAATCGGTCTTTCGTCAATCTGCTGTCCGCGGCGTCGTTCCAGAGCCTGATTACCGACCGCTCATTCGTGAGTCTGGTTTCACAGTCGTCGTTCCAGAACGCCCTGCTTCAGGGCAGTGCGGCGAATCTTGCGATGGCGTCGCGCCAGCAATAGGAATCAGGGACCGAAAAGCTGCTAGCATAACGTGATTGCGTCTTAATCACCTGATCGATCAGGGAGTCCTGCGATATCTGTCGGGACTCCTTCTTGTTTGTGTGCCGGCGCTCGGCGCGGGCCGCGCTAAACTCTTCATCCAGTCATCTGCGCATATCGAGGTTCTGTACTATAATCCTGCCCACGAATACCTTGTAACCCACCTGATCCGTTCTTACGAGAACGCGCTGCGATTCGAAAACAACTTATTCCATTACACCCCCTCACAGCGCGTCAGCGTGTTGCTGGAGGACTTCGGCGACTCCGGCCATGGCGCGGCCGGAACCGTGCCGTCTAACTTCATCAGCGTGGGCATCGCTCCCTTCAGTTACACGTACGAAACCCTTCCGGCCAACGAGCGCATGACCTGGATCATGAACCACGAGTCCATCCACATAGTGATGGGAGACAACGCCAACAACGTCGATCGCCGCTTTCGTTCCCTGTTCTTCGGCAAGGTGGCGCCTACCGATGAAGACCCGGTGTCTATGCTCTACAGCTCGCTTACCAGCCCGCGGCACTATGCCACGCGCTGGTTCCACGAAGGCATCGCTACGTTCATGGAGACATGGATGGCGGGCGGCCTGGGCCGTGCACTGGGCGGGTTCGACGAAATGGTATTTCGTACTATGGTGCGCGACGACGCTCATATCTACGACGTTGTGGGACTCGAATCGGAGGGCACCGCGGCCGATTTCCAGACCGGGGCCAATTCGTATCTCTATGGAACCCGCTTCATGACCTGGCTCTGTTACAACTGGGGGCCGGAGAAGCTGCTCGCATGGATCACCCGCGGCGAAAATACGAAGCGATACTTCGGCTCGCGATTCGCGCAGGTCTACGGCGTGCCCATGGATAAGGCGTGGGAAATGTGGATTGCGGAGGAGCGCCGCTGGCAGGATGCCAATCTGAAAGAGATCCGCAAATACCCGGTTGCGACGCCGCAGCGCCTCACCAGACATACGCTCGGTTCGGTCTCGCGCGCTTACTACGAACCAAGCGACAAGGTGATCTATGCGGCCATACGCTATCCCGGACACCTGGGGAGCCTCGCCGCCATCCACGCCGACACCGGGAAGATCGACGAGCTGAAGAGCATCAAGGGACCTGCCCTGTACTATGTGACTTCCGTCGCCTGGGACGCCGCCCACCGGCGAATCTTCTACACCACCGATAACAACGAGTGGCGCGATCTGAACGTCTATACCGTCGATTCGCACCACGCGCACATGCTGCTGAAGGACATCCGGACCGGCGATCTGACGTTTGACGCCGCGGATAATTCCGTCTGGGGGGTCCGCCATAACAACGGCCTGTCCAGCCTGGTATACATCCCGGCGCCTTACACGGAGATGAAGCCCGCGCACGAATTCGAGTACGGCTCCGACATTTTCGATATCGATGTGTCGCCGGACGGCCGATATCTCACCGGCGCGTTGGCGGACGTGACCGGCCGGCAGAAGCTGGTGCGTTTCGAGACCGAGAAGCTTCGGCGCGGCGACGCCGCTTACGAAGTATTGTTCGATTTCGAGTTCAATTCGCCCGGCATGTTCGTGCACTCGCCGGACGGGAAGCGTCTGTACGGATCGTCTTACTACACCGGAGTCTCAAACCTCTTCCGCTACGATTTCGAAACCCATAAAATGGACCTCATCAGCAACGCGGAAACCGGCCTGTTCCGTCCCATCCCGCGGGCCGACGGTTCGCTGATCGCGTTCGAGTACACCAGCAAGGGCTTCGTTCCGGCGATCGTGCCGGACAAGGCGCTGGAAGACGTCAGCGCGGTGAAATACTTCGGAATGGCGGTGCTCGAGAAGTATCCCGTGCTCAAATCCTGGAAGCTGCCGCCCCCTTCCTCCATCAGCTCGGATAATCTGATCGAGCGGGCCGGCGCTTACGATCCGCTGCACAATATCCGGCTGATTTCCGCTTACCCGATCGCCCAGGGTTACAAGAACACTGCGGCCCTCGGGATGCGCGCGGAGTTCGCCGATCGGCTGCGTCTTACGGGCGTCAATATGGATGGGAGTTACTCGCCCGATCCGAATCTGCCGTCAAAAGAACGCGCTCATGTTTCGTTCAGCGCGCACATGTGGGACTGGACCCTGAGCGGTTATTATAACTATGCCGATTTCTATGACCTGTTCGGACCTACGAAAGTAAGCCGAAAGGGCGAATCGCTGAAACTGGAGCATTCGAAGTACCTGATCTACGATACGCCCCGGACATTGCAGTTACAGTGGAACGTCGCTGGTTACTTCGGTCTCGACCGTCTGCCTGAGTATCAAAACATCGCCACGTCGTTTCCCAATTTCGGCGAGGCTAACCTGAAACTGAAGTACTCGTTCGTTCAGAAGGCGCAGGGCGCGGTGGACGACGAGACCGGGAATCAGTGGGGACTTTACTCGCGTATCTACTATAACCGCGGAAACGGGTATCCACGAGTCTGGGGGGATTACAGTCATGGGTTCCTGCTCCCGCGCAACAGCGCGTTCTGGATTCGAACGGCCGCCGGAAAATCGTTTGGCGATCCGAACATTCCGTTCGCGAACTTCTACTTCGGTGCATACGGCAATAACTACATCGACCACGGCGAGATTAGCCGGTATCGCGATTACTACGCGTTTCCGGGCGTCGGCATCGATGCCATCAGCGCCAGCGCCTTCGGCCGGACGATGGGCGAATGGAATCTTCCGCCCGTAAGGTTCCGTCATCTGGGCACGACGTGGCTGTATGCCAACTGGGCGCGGCTCACGTTGTTTTCCTCGGGCCTGTTTACGAATTTTGGCAATTCGGCCACTCGCGAAGCGTACGCCGACGTCGGCACGCAGCTCGATTTGCGCCTGGTGGTCTTCACTTATCTGAACAGCACGCTCTCGGCCGGCTATGCGGGCGCATTCGACCAGCAGGGACATGCGACAACAGAGTATATGGTTTCTCTGAAGATCCTCTGATGGCGCACTGGCTCTTTCGCGAGACAGCCGCTCAGGCCGTGCTCAGCCTGTTTCCGGTTCTGCTGTTCCTGCTCGCGCTGGAACTGATCGACACCTACCGGCTGCTGACCTTGCAGCGCGTGCTGCGCACGGTGGGAGTCGGCTGTCTGGTCGCGGTGGTCTGCTGGCTGCTGAATACTGCCTTGTACAGCGTCGGCGTGCCGCCGAACCTCTGGGCCCGCAGCGGGGCGCCCGTCGTCGAGGAGATCGCTAAAGCATTGTACGCGGCCTGGCTGATACGCACCAATCGCGTCGGCTTCATGGTGGATACAGCGATCTCCGGTTTCGCTCTGGGGGCCGGATTCTCCGTGCTCGAAAACATAACCTACATTCCCGGTCTCAGCGCGGCGGGGCTGCTGAGCTCGGCCATACGCGGCCTTGGAACTGCCATGATGCATGGCGGCGCCACCGCCGTCTTCGCCGTTGTGTCGAACAACCTGGCCGAGATACGCGACTCCACGTCGGTGGTTACCTTCCTGCCGGGACTGGCCCTCGCAATAGCCATTCACATCCTCTACAATCAACCCTTCCTGTCGCCGATTCATTCCGCGGTGGTCATCCTGATCGCCCTGCCCGCTCTGCTTTCGTTCATCTTCTGGCGCAGCGAAAAGGCCCTTGAGAATTGGCTGGGAACGCGACTGGACAAGGATATCGACCTGTTGCAGATGATGACCACGGGCGCGTTCAGTTCCTCGCACGCCGGCAGGTATCTGCAGTCGCTCAGGAGCACGTTCACCCCCGAAATAGTCGGCGATATGTTGTGTTACCTGCAGGTCTCGCTGGAGCTGAGCGCGCGCGTCAAAGGCGATCTGCTGCGGCGCGAGATGGGTTTCCCGGTGACTGCCGACCCGGACCTCCCGTCGCGCCTGCGCGAGATGTCGTGGCTGGAGGAGAGGATCGGCCGCGCCGGCAAACTGGCCCTTACGCCTCTGCTCGGACAAAGCCGCCGCGACGTCTGGGAAATGCGCCAGCTCGCCGCCAGGTAGGTGGGTAGACCAAATAAGTTACATGCAGGCTGAAAGCCTGCTCTACTGCTCTCGGTCGGAAGTAGAGCAGGCTTTCAGCCTGCAGTTTCGAAAGCGGCAGCCTTTGGCTGTAGCGCAGGTCCGCAATATACAATCGGAACTTACGACGACATGCCTGATCTCGTGGTGAGTTTCGGCGAGACGATGCTCCGCCTCGCGCCTCCCGGTTTCGAGCGTTTCCTGCAATCTCCGCAGTTCGTGGCCTCGTTTGGCGGCGGCGAAGCTAACGTCGCGGTGGCGCTGGCCGGGTTCGGCATGCCGTCGCGGTACGTAACCGTCGTTCCGGACAACCCCATCGCCGATGCGTTTCTGGCTGAGCTGCGCCGTTTCCGCGTCGATGAGTCGCTCGTCGTTCGCGGCAAGGGCCGCTTCGGCGTCTACTACGTCGAGACCGGCGCGAGCCAGCGCCCTTCGCGCGTGCTCTACGACCGGGAAAACAGCGCCATCGCGCTGGCCAGGAAGGGCGAGATTGATTGGGACCGCGCCTTCGAGGGCGCCACATGGTTCCACATCACCGGCATCACTCCGGCTATCAGCCAGAGCGCGGCGGATCTGGCGATGGAATCCGTCCACGCCGCGCGGGCGAAAGGGCTCACCGTTTCCTGCGACCTGAACTACCGGAAGAACCTCTGGAAATACGGGCGCGCGGCGCGGGATGTGATGAGCGAGCTGTTCCACTTCGTGCACATCGGCATCGCCAATGAGGAAGACTGCCAGGCGGCGCTGGGCATTCGTGTGGCTGTGGATGTGGAGTCGGGCAGGCTCGAACCGGCGCAGTACAGGAGGCTGGCGGAGACGGTGCTCGACGCATATCCGAATCTGAAGCTGATGGCCATCACGTTGCGCGAATCGAAGAGCGCCTCGCACAATGGCTGGTCGGCGTGCCTGCATGACCGGAATGAGTTTCTGGTGAGCCGCTATTACGACATCACGCACATTGTCGACCGCGTAGGCGGGGGCGACTCGTTCGCCGCCGGCCTCATTTTCGGACTGCTGCGGCTCCCCACGCACGCCGAGGCGCTGGAGTTCGCGGTGGCGGCTTCGTGCCTGAAGCATTCCATTCCGGGTGACTTCAGCCGCTTCAGCCGCCAGGAAGTGGAGCAGCTTCTGAAGGGCGGCGGCTCGGGACGCGTCGAGCGCTAGCTAGTGTTCTGAGTTACAAATACATTGAATAAGTGGGCCGATCAGCGCATACTTGGGTATGCGCACCGGACGGCCAACAAAACCGCTCAATATCACACCCGAGGAGAAACAGAAGTTAAACATGTTGGCGCGTCGTCCAAAGTCAGCGCAGGCGATGGCGATGCGTGCCCGCATCGTGCTCGGCTGCGCCGATGGAACTGCTAACGGCGCCGTGGCGAAGAATTTACATGTCACTGCGGCGACGGTTTGTAAGTGGCGGGAGCGTTTTCGCGTGCATCGTCTGGAGGGCCTTCTGGACGAACCACGGCCGGGCACTCCCCGCTCGATCACCGACGCGCAGATCGAAGACGTGGTGACCCGAACGCTGGAGTCAATGCCAGAGAACAGCACGCACTGGAGCACGCGTTTGATGGCCCAAAAGACCGGGCTGTCGCAGACGGCGATTGTGCGAATCTGGCGCGCTTTCGGCCTGCAGCCGCATCGCGTGCAGAACTTCAAACTGTCCAAAGACCCACAGTTTGTCGAGAAGGTCCGGGACATCGTCGGCCTGTACTTGAACCCTCCGGACAAAGCCATCGTGCTGTGCGTGGATGAAAAGAGCCAGGTGCAGGCGCTCAACCGCACACAGCCGATTTTGCCTCTGGGGCCCGGCGTGCCGGCCCGACAATCGCATGACTACGAGCGTCACGGCGTGACCTCATTGTTTGCTGCACTAAATGTTGCTACCGGCGAGACCATCGGCAACTGTCACCGCAGACATCGGCATCAGGAGTTTCTGAAGTTCCTGGCGCTGATCGACTCGAAGCTGCCGGCCGATGTCGAGGTGCACATGGTCATGGACAATTACGGCACGCATAAGGTGGACAAGGTACGCCGCTGGTTCGCGCGGCATCCGCGCTATCACCTGCACTTCACCCCTACCAGCGGAAGCTGGCTCAACCTGGTCGAGCGCCTGTTCGCTGAGGTGACCCAACGCTGCGTGCGCCGGGGAAGCCATACCAGCGTGCCGCAATTGGAGAAGGCCCTACTCGCCTGGCTGCAGCAGCGGAACGGTGCACCCAAACCCTTTGTGTGGACGGCCGACGCCGATCTCATCCTCGGCAAGGTTGAAAGACTTTGTAAACGAATCTCTAACTCAGGACACTAGTGTGGCGCAGGACCGCTGGCCTGCCCGGACCTCGATCACCCTGTAGAATGGCTCCGGACCAACGTGAAGACCATCATCGAGCCGTTCCGTATCCGCAGCGTTGAACCGCTACGCCGCACGACGCCTGAGCAGCGCGAACAACTTCTCACCGAAGCAGGTTACAACCTGTTCCAGCTTCGCGCGTCGAATATCCTGCTCGACCTGCTCACCGATTCCGGCACCAGCGCCATGTCCACCGAGCAATGGGCCGCCGTGATGCGCGGCGATGAGTCGTATGCGGGCAGCGAGAGTTTCTACCGCCTGAAGCGCGTGGTGGACGACCTCACCGGGTTCCGGCACATGATTCCTGCGCACCAGGGGCGCGCCGCCGAGCGCATTCTGTTCTCGGTGATGTGCAAGCCCGGTCACACGGTGCCGAACAACACGCACTTCGACACCACGCGGGCGAATATCGAGTTCACCGGCGCGGAGGCCATCGACCTGCCGCTCCCCGAGGCGGCTGACACGCAGGCGCGGATGCCCTTCAAAGGAAACATGGACGTCCCGGCGCTCGAGCGCGTCATCGCCGACCGTGGCGCCGGCCGGATTCCGCTGGTCATGCTCACCATCACGAACAACTCCGGCGGCGGCCAGCCTGTGTCGATGGCCAACATCCGCCAGGTTCGCGAGGTCACCGGACGCCACGGCATTCCGTTTTATCTGGACGCCTGCCGCTTCGCCGAGAACGCATGGTTTATTCGGCGCGACGAGCCCGGCTACGCCGATCGCTCCCCGAAACAGATCGCACAGGAGATGTTCCGGCTGGCCGACGGCTGTACGTTTTCCGCCAAGAAGGACGCCTTCGCGAACATCGGCGGCCTGCTCTGCGCGAATGACGGCCGCGTCGCCGAGCAGGAAAAGAACCTGCTGATCCTCACCGAAGGCTTCCCCACCTATGGCGGCCTCGCCGGGCGCGATCTCGATGCCATCGCGGTGGGACTCGAAGAAGTCCTGCAGCCGGAGTATCTCGAGTACCGCATTGCCTCCACGGCATACCTCGGACGACACATCGCCGACCATGGCGTGCCCATCGTCGAGCCGCCCGGAGGCCACGCTGTCTATATCGATGCGGGCCGCATGCTGCCGCACATCCCGAAGGGGCAGTTCCCGGGGCAGTCACTGGCGGTGGAACTGTACCGGCATGCCGGCGTGCGCTCGGTGGAGATCGGATCGGTGATGTTCGGCGACAAGGCGCGACACGAGTTACTGAGGCTCGCTATCCCACGCCGCGTGTACACGCAGAGCCACATCGATTATCTGGTGGAAGCGATCCTCGAGGTAAACGAGCGCAAGAGTGAGCTTCGCGGGTTCGAGATCGTATCCGAGCCGCCGTTCCTGCGGCACTTCAGCGCGAAGTTCCGGCCGTTGTAACAATGCCACAAACTCGGGACATCGAAGCAGAGCCGTGACCGTCAGGGAGCGGTGCCGAATTCTGAACGTCACGTTACCGCTCCTTCACAGTCGCGGCTCAGTTTTGATATCTATTTCGCGACAAGGGCCTGGATAGCTTCCAGTTCCTTGCCTGCTTCCGCCCATTTGCCCTGCGCTGCCAGGTCCCGATAGCGCGTCAGGTGCTGCCGGATCTCATTGATGCGCTGATCGGACGGTTGCGCGGACTGAGGCTGAGCCGTGGCCGTCGCCGCGGCGCCTGGAACCGGCATTTGCGCAGGCGGGGCCGTGCCGCCCATCGATGCCGCTAATTGTTCGAGGGCCTGCTGCCACGAATCCGCATAGACGAGCGTGTTCCCCATCACCAGCGCGATCTTTTTCAACTGCGGCATGCTTGCTTCCGCGCTCTGGCCCTGAATGTAGATCGGCTCGATATAGAGGAACGTGTGCTGTATCGGCAGTATCAGCATCTGGCCGCGCAATACGTGCGAGCCCTGCTGATTCCAGAGCGTCAGGTCCTTGGAGATGTTCTGGTCCTGGTTGATGCGCGCCTCCACCAGTTGCGGTCCGAGAATCGTTCCCTGCTTCGAAAGCAGCAGCACCACCTTCTCGCCCAGATGCTCGCCATCGCACCGCGCCATCATCAGTCCGATCAGATTCGGGCGGTTGCGCGGGGTGAAGGGAATCATCAGGAGGAACTCCGGCTGCGTTTCGCCGGGTACGGTGGCCACCACGTAAGTGGGGGTTACCGGCACGGCGTCGGAGCTTTGTCCGCGAGTGTACCTGGCAAGATCCCATGCATCCGATTTGTTGTAGAACGTCTCCGGGTCCCTCATGTGGAACATGCGATACACGTCCGCCTCGGCGGAAAAAATCATCTCCGGATAGCGGACGTGACGGCGCAGGTCGGGCGGCATCTGCGACGCCGGCGCGAACAGGCGCGGGAACAGTCTGCGATATGCGGCGAGCAGCGGATCTTCTTCATCGAAGACGTACAACGTCGTTGTGCCGTCGTAGGCGTCGATAGCCGCCTTCACCGAGTTGCGGATGTAGTTGAAATCTCCCAGTCCCTCCATCCCGATCTCGCGCGAGTAAGGATGCGCATCGGAGGTCATGTAGCCGTCAACAAACCAGACCAGCCGGCCGGTATCGGAGAGCACCAGATATGGATCGGTGTCCCAGGAAACGAACCCTGCCAGCTCGTGCAGGCGCTCGCGCACGTTGCGGTGAATCATCATCCGGCTTTCCGGCGTGAGATTGCTGGTGAGCAGAATGTTCCAGTCGCCGTAGGCAGCGGCGGCGATCGTGCGCAGCCACATGGACGAGATCGGGAATCCTCCCTTGCCCGCATATCTGGTCCGCTTTTCGGAGTCGCCCGACGGATAGTTGAATTCAGGCTGAGCTGTGCGCACGAAGACCGGCTCGTGCACCACTTCGCCGTAGTACAGCTCGGGCCGAGTGAGCTTCAGTCCTGGCACGGTGATCACCGGCGGGGCATCCTTTATGAACAGGACGGGCAGGCCGCTCGGCGTAATGCGGTTGGCTTCGGCCATCACGATGCCGTAGCCGTGCGTGTACATGAAGTGCGTATTGATCCAGCTGTTACGCGCGTCGCCGATCGCGTTCAGATCCAACTCGCGCGGAGAGACCAGCACCTGGCGGAGCTGGTCCTCGATGATATAGCGATCCACGTCGGTATCGGAGTAGATATAAGGCCGCAGCGGCTGCATCTGCGACACGGTTTCGTGGAACGCCTGCCAGTCCCAGAGGCGGACGTTGTCGAGCAGCGGCTTGTTCGCCGCCAGATCGACCCGCTCGTCGGGCATCGTTGGGAAATCGACCTCTGACGTCCGGCGGTCCAGACCGAACGCTGAGCGAGTGGCGTTGATGTGACGCTGGATGAACGGCCGCTCGAGCGAGATCTCGTTGGGACGCACCCACACCGAGGCCACGATCGGCGGAACAATGACGCGCAGGAAGAACGCGGCAACGACGACGAGGAGGTAGCGCGGCCGGCGCAGCCACACGGCGACTGTCGCGGCGACGCACGCTGCCGCTACCAGCCACAGCAGCGGAATCGTGATGTTCTGGTCGACATAGTCGATGCCCACCATGAAGCCGTGATCGCTCAGCAGAAGATCGTAGCGGTTCAGAAAGAAGGTGGCCGCGAAAGCCAGCAGCAAAACGGCCGCGAGAGTGCGCAGAAAGAACGACTCCAGCGCCCCGGTAAGCTGGAGCGACCTCAGGTCAATGGCGATGCCCGTCTCCCGGATGTCGGGGATGGTCCGCCGCAGTTGCCAGGCGCGCGCCGACAGCCAGTAGATGATAATGGCGACCACGGCGATGGCCAGCACCAGATGCAGCATCACGGTGTAAAACGGGAGTTGGAAGAAGTAAAACGAAAGCGGATGCCCGAAGGCCGGGTCGCGCCAGGATGCCGCGGCGCCGGACACGTCGCGGCCGCCAAAATAGCGCACCGCCGTCCATGTGTCCATGGTGGAACTGGCGACTACGATGGCTACGAGAAACAGCACCGCGGTGGAGATACGCGCGTAGAGAGGATACCGGCCAAGCCCTTCGCCCGCGAATTTCAACCCGCGCGCATGGGCGATCCAGAACACGAGGAACGCGATGACCGTGGCCAGCAGCGTGGGCGTGAGTCCGTACAGCAGCATGCTGAACCAGGTATCGAGCTGGCCCATTTCGCGCCACCACTGGAAAACGATGATCCACGAAGAAGAGACTTTGACGAGAATCAGAAGGAGGACGATGCCGGCGATCAGAAACGCGATGCGCGGCCTCCGCCGTCCAGGAAGCTGTCGTGCGCGAGGGTTATAATCCACTGCTGGTAGTTTACTCTTCGCCGAAGCTGAGCCGCGACTGTAAAGGAGCGGTACGACGTGCGCACCGCGCACGACTCAGCCCAGCGAGCCCACGCTGTTGCGGTACGCCAGTTCCAGTTGGAACAGCCGGTCCACCGAGGCCGGGTCCGAACGCGCCAGCAGCGTGATCACGTCATCGCGTTGCGCCAGCAGCGGCCGCAGGCGGTTCTTCTGATCGTCTGTAAACGCTTTGCCGCTGTCCAGCTGGGCGGAAAGCTGCGTGAAAAATGTGCTGGCCTGCTGCCGGGCTTTTTCGTACTGGCCTTGCCGGGCATACAACGCGGCAGCGGACGCGTTGTCGGCGATGCGGTAGCGAATGAGTGTGCTGTTTACAGCGTCCCACTTCGAGCCGACGTTGTGATACAACACCAACGCTGACACCAACGCTATCAGCACTGCCGCCGCGATGGCGATCACCATCGGCCGGGCCGCTCCCCTGGGTGTGTTCCGGCGCACTGGCATGCTCAAGTGTACCGAACGGCGGCGGCGGTACGATGGTCCCAAACATGCGCATCGCGCGCGGTGTCGCCGGGGCGTTGCTGCGGCCCATCATCATTTGCGTACTGCTGATAGGCGCGGGGCTCCTCATTGATCGACCGTGGATTACCGCGGCCGGGGCCATTCTGCTGTGGGCTTCGAGCACACCCGCCCTGTCGAGCCGCCTTATCGGCCTGCTCGAGGCGCGCTTTGCCGGCGTGGCGATTTCCGCTGTGCCGCCGGCTGAAGCGATTGCGGTGATCGGCGGGAACATTATTCGCGGCCTCGATCTGTCCGGAATCCAGTGGGGCCCTTCGGTAAATCGTTTCAGTGATGCGCTTCGACTGATCCGCGCCGGCAAGGCGCCGTTCCTCATCCTGTCGGCAGCCGATTCGCCGTACGACCGCACCCGGTCTCAGGCCGCCATACTCGCGGATGCCGCCGTCGAATCCGGTATTGCGCGCGAGGCGATTCTCGTGACGCGGCGCATCGCTAACAGCGCCGAAGAAGTTCGGGCCATTTCCGACCTCTGTCAGGAGAGGCGAATAGAGTCCATCATTGTCGTGACGTCCGCCTGGCACATGCCGCGAATCATGCTGCTGTTTCGGCGATCGCGCCCGCGGGCATTGCCTTTTCCGGTGGACCGGCGATCGAGAGCGGGCGAGTCCCGATGGGCTCCAACCGCCAGTGCGCTGGCCGATTCCGAAGCCGCGGTCCACGAGCTTGCGGCGCTTGCGTGGTATTCGGTATGGCGCACGCTTTTAGCATAATGCCATATAGTTTTCGACAGCGAGCTGAGTCGAAGTCCGTTTGTGGGGCAGGCCCCCCGGCCTGCGCGGGGCCCCCCGGCCCCGCTGGCCGCGCGGACAGTAGAGTTGTCGCGTGTGGGAGCAGGCCGGCGGGGGCGCCGGCCGCGGGCGAGGGCGCCCGCCCCACTAAAGCGTCCAGCGTTACCAGATAACCTTGAGGGCTACCTGCAGCATCCTTGGGTTACTGGAGAACAACAGGTTGGGGTCCATGAACGCCGGCGAACCGGGCATCAGCAGACTGGAATAGTTAATGTTACGGTTCATGATGCTGGTGGCGTTCCCGCCCGTGAACTGCGGATGGTTGAACACGTTGTAGGCATCGCCACGCAGCTCCAGCCGAAACCGGTCGCGGATGCCGAACGCCTTCACGGCCATCATGTCGAAGTTGTTCACGGGGCTCAGTCTGAACGTTCCTGGAGAAATGACTGTCGGAGTGCGCGTAAGTGCAGGAGTATTCGTCAGCTACTTACAGTTCGCAGTTACAATTGCGGAAAAGCCAGTGGGCACTTTCTTCAGTGATGTGATAAATCGGCATAAACTACGCGTGGTCCGAAGTAACCGATACAGCGCCGGCGCCGGCAACCCGCGCGGCCGAGCGCACGTCGAAGCATGGCAGGCAGAAATGCCACCCAACCTCGGCAATCTGTTAAGCAGCCATGGTGGCGCGGGCGCTTTCGCCTGCGACTGGTCGCCTTACGCGTTGTATGAGCCCGAGCTGACCCGGCCGCCGTGCCCCGTCCAGTTCGTGTGGAAGAACTTACCCCGCGGCTGATCGACGCGTTCATAGGTATGAGCGCCAAAGTAATCCCGTTGCGCCTGAATGAGATTGGCTGGCAGGCGCTCGGCGCGATAGCCATCGAAGAACGACAGCGCGGCGGACGACGCGGGGGCAGGCACGCCGCTCTCGATCGCGTGAATCACTGCGCGCCGCCACGACTCCTGATAGTTGTCCAGCGTGCTGCTGAAGAATTCGTCCAGCAGCAGATTGGTCAGACCGGGGTTGCGATCGTACGCCTCGCGGATCTTTCCGAGGAATTTGCTGCGAATGATGCAGCCGCCGCGCCACATGAGGGCGATGCCGCCGAGATTGAGATTCCATCCGTTTTCTTTCGCGGCCGCCCGCATCAGCATGTAGCCCTGCGCGTAGGAGACGAGCTTGCAACAGTAGAGGGCGCGCCGTATGCACTCCACCAGCTCGTCGCGGCCGGACGGCGGCTCGGACGCCGGACCGTGCAGCACCTTCGATGCGGCCGCCCGATCGTCCTTCATCGCCGAAAGAAAGCGCGCGTATACCGCTTCTCCGATCAGCGTAACCGGCACGCCGAGGTCGAGCGAGCTGATCCCCGTCCACTTACCGGTGCCTTTCTGGCCCGCCGTATCCAGGATCTTATCGACAAGCGGCGCGCCGTCCGCATCCTTGACCGCGAGAATGTCGCGGGTGATCTCAATCAGGTATGCTTCCAGCTCGCCCTTGTTCCATTCGTCGAACGTGGCGTGTAACTCGTCGATGGTCAGGCCGGCGCCCTCGCGCAATAACTGGTACGTCTCCGCGATCAGCTGCATGTCGCCGTATTCGATGCCGTTGTGCACCATCTTCACGTAATGGCCGGCGCCGTTCTCGCCTACCCAGTCGCAGCATGGAGTTCCGTCTTCCACCTTTGCCGCAATCGACTGGAAGATTTCCTTCACGTGCGGCCACGCGGCCGGGTTGCCGCCGGGCATGATGGACGGACCGTGCCGCGCTCCGTCCTCGCCGCCGGAAATGCCCGTGCCGATAAATAGCAGGCCTTTGGCGGCGAGAGCTGCGGTCCGCCGGTTGGTATCGGTGTAGAGCGAGTTGCCGCCGTCGATGACGATATCGCCATGCTCGAGATGCGGCGTCAGGCTGTCGATCACCTCATCCACCGTCTCGCCGGCTTTCACCATGAGCATCACGCGCCGCGGCTTCTTCAGGGCGGCGACAAGTTCCACAATGGAGTGCGCGCCCACCACGGAATGCCCGCGCGCCTCATTCGCCTGGAAGTCGTCGACTTTGGAAACAGTCCGATTGAAGACGGCGACGCGATACCCGTGGTCGCTCATATTGAGCACCAGGTTCTGGCCCATCACCGCGAGGCCGATCAGTCCGATGTCACACGTTGCTTGTTCCAGATGCAAGCGCCCCCGAGCGCCTGCATCCATGGTACACACGGAGGCGAAACGCGACCGCGCCGGCCCTATTTGCCCTTGCCCTTGATTACGTCGCCGGTGGTGGCGTTCACGAACGCCGCGTAACCCGATTTCTTGTCGCCCCATTGCAGGTACCAGACTGGCGCCGGGAATCGCGATGCGCTCACCAGTGTGAACACGTTGAGCTTCTTGTCCGGATTCTTCTTCAGCCAGGCGTCGGCGTCCTCCGCGGCAGTCTTGTATGCCGCGTCGGAATCGATCAGGATCTCGGTATTCTGAAACGGCTGGCTTTGCGGCGTGGCGCCGCTCCATCCCTCCGACCCGCCAATGGACACACCCTTGTGGATTTCGGTTCCGGAGTCGGCCGCGGCCCACGTCAACGTGCGCGCCTGGCGCAGGCTGGGCGATACGAAGACGGCTATCCACATGCCGGCCTTTCCGCCCTGGTTCTCGACTCCGGGAACGTCGCCTCTGGTGAGACTCAACGGAAGAAGGTCAGTGGCCCAGGCGCGCGCCGGTTTGTACATGGCGTAATACGCGGAGAGCGCGGCGGCCGGTTGCGGTGGAGCGGCTGCTTCTTTGGTTTGTTCGGACTTCGTCGTCGCCTCCGGAGTTCCCGAACAGGCGGTCAGGAGGAGAGCTGCGGCGGCAAGCAGGGCGGTACTCCAATGGATTGTGCGCATGATTTTCACCCGCGACCATTCTATGTCTCTCAGTTGTCGCGTGCACGGGGGCGGGGGGCCACGCTGCCGGAGACGCCTCAGGTATGCGGGCCGAACAAACTGAACAGAAGCAATCCCAGCACGATGCACGTCACGCCAACGTACAACCAGTCGCGCTCGCGGGCGAAGCCGAAAATGGAAAACGCCACGCGCGCCACCGGCGTCGCGATCAGCAATAACAGGCCAAGCTGGATGATGGCGCGTCCGCGGAGACTGCGTATGCCGGCAATGATGCCGGACACCTTGCGAAATTCCACCGGTTCTCCGTGAAAGGCGTGGTATTGCGGCGGCTCCGACCCATGCCGTATCAGGAAGAGAACGCCTCCCGCAAACACCACGGAGGCGGAGAGCATCACGCCGGCGCGCAGCAACTGGCCGACGATGATCTCCATCCGAGCGTCGTTCCACGATTCGCGGGCGGCCATTACAGCGCTCCCCGCGCGCTGTTGTAGATCATCTCCACGGCGAGCGCGACCACCACGCCGCCGAATACCCAGCGGAGAACCCGGCTGGAGGAACCCGCGAGCATGCGCGCGCCGGCCAGCGATCCGCACAGCACTCCGAGCATCACCGGCATGGCGAGGCCAGGGTCGATGTAGCCGCGGCTGAGATACACGCCCGCGCTGGCGGCGGCGGTGACGCCGATCATGAAGTTGCTCGTCGTGGTGGACACCTTGAACGGCAGGCGCATGAGCTGATCCATGGCGATCACCTTCAGCGCGCCGGAGCCGATGCCGAGCAGGCCCGAGAGCACGCCGGCCAGTCCCATCACCCCGAACCCGCCCGGGATGTTATGGACCCGGTATGGACACGGGCCCTTTGGGCTCGGATAGGTGCTGTCCAGACGCAGGGCGCGGGCAAACCGATCCTGAGGGCCCGCCGTGTCCGGCCGGTCTTTCTTCTTTCGCACGGAGGCCCATGCGGACCAGAGAAGAACGATGCCGAATACGATTCCAATGGCTTTCGTCGGCAGAATGACCGCAAGGAAAGCGCCGGCGATGGCGCCCATGCTGGTGGCGATCTCCAGAAACATGCCGACCCGGATATTCGACCACCCTTCGCGAACGTAGGCTGCCGCGGCCCCGGAAGATGTCGCGATTACCGAGACCAGCGACGCGCCAATCGCATAGCGTATGTCCACCCCAAACAGCAGCGTGAGCGCGGGGACGATGACCACTCCGCCGCCGAGACCCGTGAGAGAGCCAAGGAACCCTGCGGCGACTGCGACGAAAGCTGTGAGTGCGGTGAACTCGAGGGTGTTCATGAGCAGAGTGGCAGGCGGTATGCCAGTTTCGGGACCGTTCCCTTACGGTCGCGGCTCTGTAACTTCCTTTCTGAGCCGTGACCGTAAGGGAGCGGTTGGCATGGTTATTTTATGGCGGGCTGCTAGTGCTGGTGGAACGCCTTGAAGAGGTCCTGTGCGTCTTTCCGCAGCACCCCTGCCGCAGGCAACGGCGAGGATGTCACCTGTTGCACCAGCGGATCGGTGGCGGCAACCTCGGACACGTCCACCAGCTGAATATGTTTCCCGTAGCTCAGATTAATGACCTCGATGAACATGTTTGCCACGATCGCATAACCGGTATTCGTGGGATGAACGCCGTCAAGCGAGAAAATGCCGCCCAGAAACTGCGTGGTCAGATGTTTGCCGTCCACGTAATAACCGAAAACGTTCAGAATCTTCAGCAGCAGATTCGTGTCCACCACGGTGGCGTGATTCTGCCAGGCGTACCGCCGGATGATCTGGTTGTACTGATTCACCGCGCTCTGGATGTTGCCGATCTCCGTGGCCGTTAGTGTTTGGGTCGGGTCCAACAGGTACGACGGTTTCCCTTGGCCGAGCGGCATAGGACCGATCGCCGTCAACGCGGCCGATAACCCATCGAGGGTGACGTAAACAGCCCCAGGCTCGCTGGCGGTAATGTTCGGCGGCAGCGCGGAGATCGGGACCAGGTAAGGCACGCTGGTCACGTCGGGTATCAGACCAACGGCGACCGGCGTGCCGTGCGCAGCCAGGCGGCCAATGGTTTGCGAGAAGTGGTTCTCGAAGTCAGAGACCTTCGTCAGAGCGAGATCGGTACCGGCCATCAGCGCTCCCAGCGCATCGTTGTTCCCGCCCCAAAGAATGACGAAACTGGGCTTCATGGCCACTGCCTGATCCACCTGGCTTCCGGTCAGGCCGCACCCCGGAAGGCCGAGCACGTAGGTCGTGAGCGTGTCGATTGGCGTGGCAAATGACCCCGGGGTCTTGTTCAGGATCTGCTCGATCGTCACACCGGGCACGGCCAGGTCTTTCGGTGGCAGGCAGGGGTTCTCGCGCGCCGGCGTGTAAGTCGAATCCGTCGGATATGGAGCGATCACCGGGAAACCCTTGATCGAGGCGCCGGGAACGAGCGTCAGTTCGGGCGGGAGGCCCGGAAACGAGATCAGAGGCAGGAACTTGTTCAGGTCGGCCCCCGCAGCCTGTTGCGCGAACAGCGCGGCGTAACCGTGCCGCTGGCCACCGGGCACAGTCGGACCGCCGAGCCAGACCGGCCCGTCGTCGTGCAGTGAAAAATTCTGAAAGCCCGCTGACAGCGAGTCGCCAACAACGACAAGGTTGTCGAAGCTGACCTTCTTATCCTTGCCAGGGCCGTCGGCAAAAGCCTGCGTGGCGAAGACCATTGCGGCCACAGCCAAGCCGGAAAACGCACGTCTGCAGCGATAAATATGCAAGAGGATTCCTCCGAGAAACGACATCCATGCGGGTGTTAGCCGCAGCGGAATGATCTGACTCCGCTCAGGCTAGTATGCCGGAATTCTCAGGGATTCGCCACATCGAAAGTAGGGAAAATTACCTTAATAGTTAATCACGGTTCGACGGTCTGATTTCGCCAGCGGACCACCGGCCTGCGGGCGGCCGTCACCTCGTCCACGCGGCTGACCCGCGTCGAGTGCGGGGCGGTTTTCACCAGCTCCGGGTCTTCCTCGGCTTCTTTGGCGATGGAGGTCATGGCATCGACAAACAGATCCAGTTCCTGTTTTCCCTCGGTCTCCGTAGGCTCGATCATGAGCGCGCCGTGCACGATCAGCGGGAAGCTGACAGTGTAGGGATGGAAGCCGTAGTCGATGAGCCGCTTGGCGATATCGCCCGTGCGCACGCCGTTCTTCGCCTGCCGCTCATCGCTGAACACGCACTCGTGCATCGAAGGCGAGCTGTACGGCAGATCGTAATAAGGTTGCAGCAGCTTGCGCAGGTAATTGGCGTTCAGCACGGCATCCATGGTGGCCTTGCGCAGCCCCGGCCCGCCGTGCGCCATGATGTAGGCGAGCGCCCGCACCAGCACGCCGAAATTGCCATAGAAAGCGCGCACGCGTCCGATCGATTGCGGCCGGTCGTAATCCCACGTCCAGCTTCCGCCGGCGCGCCGCAGCCGCGGCGTGGGCAGGAATGGTTCCAGATGGCTCTTCACGGCCACCGCGCCGGAACCCGGTCCGCCTCCGCCATGCGGCGTCGAGAAGGTCTTGTGCAGGTTCAGGTGCATCACGTCGATGCCGAAATCGCCCGGCCGGGCGATACCCGCCAGCGCATTCATGTTCGCGCCGTCCATGTAAACCAGCGCGCCTTTGTCATGCAGCAGCGCGGCAATTTTGTTGATCTGCTCCTCGAATACGCCCAGCGTGTTCGGGTTGGTGATCATGATGCCGGCCACGTCCTCGTCCATCACGCCGGCCAGCGCCTCGGTGTCCAGCATGCCGCGCTCGTTCGAGCGCACGTTCTGCACGGTGTAACCGGCGATGGCCGCGGTAGCGGGATTAGTTCCGTGCGCGGAATCGGGGATAAGGATCTTCCTGCGCGCGCTGCCCCGCGATTCCAGCAGCGCGCGGATCAGCAGGATTCCCGTCAGCTCGCCATGCGCTCCGGCAGCCGGCTGCAGCGTCACCGCATCCATGCCCGTGATCTCGGCCAGGGCATTCTCCAGCTCGGCGAAGATCTCCATGGCCCCCTGGGCGAGCGATTCCGGCTGATAGGGATGCACCCAGGCAAGTCCCTCCACGCGCGCCGCCGCTTCATTCACGCGCGGGTTGTACTTCATGGTGCAAGAGCCGAGCGGATACAGTCCCAGGTCGATGGCGTAATTCCAGGTGGAGAGGCGCGTGAAATGGCGGATCGCCTCCACTTCGCTCACCTCCGGAAAACCTTCTATATCGCTCCTGGTGTTTTGCGCGCCCAGTGCCTCGGCGGCGTCCACCGGCGGAACGTCGAGCTCGGGCAGCTGGTACCCGCGTTTGCCGCGCGAGCTTCTCTCGAACAGCAGCGGCTCGTTTTGACTGGGATGCTGGCGGACTTTGCCGATCATCGCGCGTACGCCTCCTCGGCGGCGAACATACTCGCCACCGCGTCCATGTCTTCGCGCCGGTTCATTTCGGTGGCGCAGAATAGCATGGCGTCGCCCAGCTCGGGATAAAAGCGCCGCAGCGGCAGCCCGCCAATGATCTTTCTATCGCGCAGTGCCTCGTTCACCTGCCCGGAGGTTCGTCCGTTCGGCGCAGCCACGAACTCATTAAAGAAGGGGCCGCTGAACCGCAGAGGCATCTGTCCGGCCAGATAATGCGCCTTGGCCAGATTCTGTTCGGCCAGCTCGCGCAGGCCTTCGCGTCCGTAGACGGTCATGAACACCGTGGCCATCAGCGCGATCAGCGCCTGGTTGGTGCAGATGTTCGAGGTGGCCTTTTCGCGGCGGATGTGCTGCTCCCGTGTGGAGAGCGTCAGGCAGAACGCCCGGTTGCCGCGCACGTCCTTCGTTTCGCCCACCAGACGCCCGGGAATCTGCCGCATATACTTCTCTTTGGTGGCCATGATGCCGGCGAAAGGCCCGCCATAACTGGGCGGAATCGCGAACGACTGCAGCTCGCCCGCAACGATGTCCGCGTCCCGCGGCGGCTCCAGAATGCCCAGCGAGACAGCCTCGGTGAAAACAACTACCAGCAGCGCGCCGTGCGCGTGAGCGATTTCAGCCGCGCGCTTCACATCCTCCACCATGCCGAAAAAGTTCGGCGACTGCACGATCACCGCGGCCGTGTCGGGCCGCAGCGCCGCTTCGAGGCTCCGGAAGTCGATACCCCCGGTCTGGCGATCGTACTCGAATTCTTCGATCGGCGTGTTCAGATGCTGCAGGTAGGTACCCAGCACCTCGCGATATTCCGGATGCACCGCCCGCGAAACGGCCACGTGCTCCCGCCCGGTGATGCGCATGGCCATCATGGCCGATTCCGGCACGGCGGTCGAGCCATCGTACATGGAGGCGTTGGCCACCTCCATGCCGGTGAGCTGGCAGATCATCGTCTGAAACTCGAAGATGGTGGTCAGAATGCCCTGCGAGATCTCGGCCTGATAGGGCGTGTAAGAGGTGAGGAACTCGCCGCGCGAGACGACGGCGTCCACCAGCACGGGCCGATAGTGGTTATAAACGCCCGCGCCCAGAAACGACGCGTAGCCGTTGGCATTCTCCGCCCCGCGCGCGCGGAAGTAGTCCATGATTTCGTACTCGGACTTCCCGGGCGCGATGGCCAGCGGCGTGGACAGCCGCGTCTCCGGGGGCAGATGCGCGAACAGATCCTCGACAGAGGACACGCCGATGGCATCCAGCATCTCGCGGCGTTCGGAATCGGACTTCGGTAAGTAGCGCAATGTTATAGACCGCCGGCAGCGCGCAACCAGCGGTCCGCGCGCCGCTCATTCACCAACGTACTTTTGATAATCCTCGGCGCTGAGGAGATCCTTCAATTCGTCGGGGGAAGACAACTTGATCTTAACAAGCCAGGCCTGCCCGTGAGGATCCTCATTCAGTTTCTCGGGCGCGTCGGTGAGCGCCGGATTCGTCTCCATCACTTCCCCGCTGACCGGCGCATAGACGTCGGAGACGGCTTTCACCGACTCCACCGAGCCCAGCGATTTGCCCTTTTCGACAGCCGTGCCAGGCTTTGGCAGGTCGACATAGACGATGTCTCCCAGCTCCTCCTGCGCGTGGAAGGTGATGCCCATAACGGCGATGTCGCCTTCGCGGCGCACCCATTCGTGCTCTTTCGTGTAGAGGTAATTTTCCGGATACATTATGCGGCTCGCTTGTAGAATGGCGTCGCCACGGTTACGGCGTCCACCGGCTGATTGCGAATCATGATCTGAATCGGGCGCCCTGGTTCCGCTGCTTCGAGCGGCACGTAACAGAGCCCTATGTTTTTGTTCAGCGTTGGCGACGGTCCCCCGCTGGTCACCCAGCCGGCGGGAACGCCGTCCATGTACACCTCGTACCCGTCGCGGCCAATTCCGCGGCCGCGCATTTCGAACCCCACCAGCTTTCGCCGGATGCCCTCCTGCTGCTGTTTCGTCAGTGTGGCGCGCCCGGCAAAATCGGCCTTGTCCATCTTGACGATCCACGCCAGATCGGCTTCGAAAGGCGTAATCGAGGCCGTGATCTCGTGGCCGTAGAGAGCCATCTTCGCTTCCAGACGCAGCGTGTTTCGCGCGCCCAGGCCGCACGGCCGGATGCCGAACTCCTGGCCCGCCTCGAGGACCTCGAACCAGATGCGGCGCGCCTCGCCCGGATCGACATAAATCTCGAACCCGTCCTCGCCGGTGTAGCCGGTGCGCGCGATGCGCGCGGGAATGCCCGAGACCTCGCCGTCCACGAAATGGTAATAACGGATCGGGGCCAGAGGCGTCGCCGTGAGCTTTTGCAGGGCAGGGAGGGCCTTCGGACCCTGGATGGCAAGCTGCGCATAGCGGTCGCTCGCGAACTCCACTTTGGCCTTCACGCGATTCAGCGATTCGATGTATTCGTAGTCCTTGTCCTGGTTCGATGCGTTCACGCAGATGAAGAAGTGGTCGTCGTCCACCTTGTGCACCAGGATGTCATCGACGAATCCGCCGTGTTCGTACAGCAGCCCCGAGTATTGCGCCTGGCCGATCTTCAGGCGCGCGGCGTTGTTGGTAGCCACGTAATTCACCAGATCGAGCGCTTCCGGGCCGCGGATCTCGATCTCGCCCATGTGGCTCACGTCGAACAGTCCCACGGCGCGGCGGACGGCGTTGTGCTCCTCGATGATGCCCGAATACTGGACCGGCATGTCCCAGCCGCCAAAGTCCACCATCTTCGCGCCCGCTTCGCGATGCACCGCATTCAGCGGCGTCTGCTTCAGGCCCGCGGTTTCAACCATGAAACGCTCATTGTAGCAATCTGAGCGCGCCACGCCCTTCGTGGGGCAGCCTCTCAGGCTGCGCGGGACTCTCAGTCCCGCCATCGTGCCTGAGGAGGCGGCCTCTCTCTCTGAGCCGCGACTGTGAAGGAGCGGTACGCTACAGCCGGTTCCCCACCGCACCGCTCCCGTGAAAATGTACCTTCGCCTCCCCGTGGGGCAGACGATCGAGTTTTGTCGTCTGCCATTGCCCGGGCACTCGAAGAGGCAGACGACATAAACCGATCGTCTGCCCCACGGAGCCAAAGCTCCGCGGGCTCCCCTGAAGCGGCATTGTCATTGCGGCCCTGAAAGGGCTATATCGAACTCCCTTACGGTCGCGGCTCAGTCTCAAACCCGACGGCGCGGCGCAGTGGCGCGCAATCGAACAGGCGGCCTGCCGCCACCACATACCGCACGCTGCGTATGTTATGGATGTTCTCCAGCGGATCTGCGTCCAGAATCGCGAGGTCAGCGCGCTTGCCCGCCTCCACCGTGCCCGATTCGCGCTCGCGTCCCAGCACCCGCGCCGGAACCAGCGTGGCCGTCTGGATCGCCTCGAGCGGCGTCATGCCGCCCTCCACGTACAGTTCCAGCTCGCGATACAGGCTGTAGCCTGGAACAGCCTGGTCGGTACCGGCAATGATGGGGACGCCGGCGTGACGGAACGCGGCAATCGCCGTGAGATCCGCCCGCACCGCTGCTTCCACCTTCGCCGCCCGGTCGGCCGGTAAACCAGTCTCCTCGATTCCATCCCTCATCTCCGGCGCAACGTGCTTCGCCCCCGGTTCGAACGTCTCCACCGGGGTGTTCAGCGGATGCCCCATCAGCTCGAACAGCGCCACCGTGGGACCGATCACCGTGTGATGAGACCTGAAAAACGCGATCGCATCAGAGGCAACCTGCGATTGCAGATCGAACGGCGCCATGGAGCCAAACATCGGCTTCACCTTCGGACCGAGCAGCGCGGAGTGCAGGTAAGGCTCGAAATGCTCGATGCCGTCCATGCCGTCTTCCACTGCTTCGTATGAGCTCATCCCGATCGGGACGTGTCCATACGCCGTCATCCCCAGCCGGTGGGCTTCCGCGGAGAGCGCCTTCACCACCTCGGGCCTGACCGAGCTGTAAATCTTGATCTGGTCGAACCCGGCGTCGTGATAGCGAGCGACGACAGCGCGCGCCTCCCCGGCGTTATTGGCCCGGATGATGCCGATGGAGCCCGGACCGTTGCCATCGACGATGCCTCCCAGCAGCAGCCTCGGTCCGAGGCCGCGCCCGGAATCGATGGCCTTCCGAACGGCCGTGATGAAATCGAATTCGTTGCCGCAGTCGCGCGCCGTGGTAATGCCGAAGCCGAGGTAAAGCGGGCCCCATTCCACCTGCTCGAAATGCGCGTGCGTGTCCCATAGCCCCGGAAGCACGAATTTGCCTCGGGCATCGAACACCGCTGCGCCCGCCGGGATGCGCACCCTGCTGCGCGAGCCGGCATCGCGAATGCGTCCGTTCTCCACCAGGATGATCGCGTCACGCACGGGCGGCCGGTCTGTTCCATCGATCAGCGTGGCGCCGGTGATCGCGAGCACGCGGCCCTCATCGCGCTGCAGCGTGCGCGATAGATCGGCAAGGGCCTGCATGTTGTCCTCTGCGGCTCGCGCCACGAAGAAGGACAGCGCCGGCTCCCAACCATCCCGTATGGCTTCGAAATGATCGAACTCGGCATCCACGGTGACCGCGGCCAGCAGATGCATTTCCGGGTCCAGCCATAATGTTTCGCGTCCCCAGATGAGCCCTTCGACTGTGTACCGGTCAGCCGGCTTTTTCTGACCATCGAGTTCGATCGTGTCGCGGCCGCGGGCCTCGATGCGCAACGTACCCGAGGGAATGCGCGCGATTTCGGCGGGACGGCCATGGCGCACCCAGTAGCGCACCAGCGCCATCTGCACCGACACCGGCGCGTACGCTTCCGCTGAGAATGCCGGTTTCTGGCCGGATGCACCATCCCGCGTGACGTTGACGGTTGAGAAACGCGAGGTCTTGCCGTGAAGGTCGAGCCTCTCGGGCGTGTAATCGGGCTTCAGCCGCAGCGTGGCTTTAAGGTCCACGGGCGTCGCGCGGTCGCGGAAATGGAAGTCGGCTGTGAGATTGAGATCGCCGCTCTGCTGCTCGATACGGTAAGTCTCTTCGCCGATCGGCTGCTCGAATTTGTGCAGCCGGAACGTACCCGATTCGATAATGCCGCCGCGAACCGACGCGGCACACACTACCAGCGAAATGAGGAAGCCTGCGCGCATGAATCTCCATGGTACAGGGGTGTACGATGATGGCGGGCCGATTATGTTTCGGGTGCTGACAGTATCGCGTGAGTATGGCAGCGGCGGCGGCCAGATCGCGCGGGCAGTGGCGACAAAGCTGGGCTGGAATCTTCTCGATCAGGCGCTGATCGAGCGCGTGGCCAGGGCCGCGAAGGTGGACCCTGAGATGGCCCGGCAATATGACGAGCGCGTGGATTCGTGGCTCCATCGCGTGAGCCGCAGAGGTCTCTGGCACGGCGCATTCGAGGGCGGCGTCGCGGCGCTGGGCGAAACCGATTTCTTCGACTCCGAGACCATGATGAAGCTGACCATCCGGATGATCGAGGAGGCCTACAAGCAGGGGAGCTGCGTCATTGTGGGCCGGGGATCGCAGTGCGTTCTCCAGAATCGCAACGACGTGTTTCACGTCTTCATTTACGCGCCGCAAGGGCAGCGCGAGACCCGGATTCGGCACCGCAGGCCGGAAGAGGACACCAGCGAACTGATCCAGAAGACCGACCGCGAGCGGTCCGACTACGTGCACCTGAACTTCGGCTGCAACTGGGCCGACCCGCACCTCTACGACATGCTGATCAGTTCCGGATGGGGCGAAGACGTGGCCGTGGGCGCGATCATCTGCGCGATGAGAACAGCAGCCGCAAAGTAGAGCAGGCTTTCAGCCTGCACTGAAGAAGTAACTGCGCAGGCTAAAGCCTACTCTACTGTTGCCGCCGACGATTGAGACCGGATTGTAGAGTAGGCTTTCAGCCTGCACACTGCGCCACAATAGTTCCATGTCATGGGATCGTGCTGTTCTCGGCCGCACGGGTCTCGATGTCGGCCGCCTCGGCATTGCAGGCGGATACGGCGCTCCCGCATCCGCGGTCGAGCGGGCCTTCGATCACGGCATCAATTATTTGTACTGGAGCGTTCCGCGTCGCGAGGGCTTCGGCCGGGCGCTGAGGAACCTGAAGCCCCGGCGCGATCGCATGGTCCTCGTCATCCAGTCGTATACGCGCGTCCCATCGCTCATGTCCTGGAGCCTCGAGAGCGCGCTGCGCAAAATCCAGTACGACCACGCCGATGTGCTCCTGCTCGGATTGTGGAACAGCCGGCCCTGGGGCGGTATCCTCGATGCGGCCGTCGCGCTGCGCGACCGCGGACTGATCCGGCACATCGCCGTCTCCAGCCACAATCGGCCGCTCATTCCGAAGCTGGCCGAGGACCAGAACATCGGCGTGCTCCATGTGCGCTACAACGCCGCCCATACCGGCGCCGAGACCGAGGTCTTCCCGAACCTGCCGGGCGACGGCGCGCGTCCCGGCATCGTCTCCTTCACCGCGACAAGCTGGCGTCAGTTGCTGAAACCTGGCCGAATTCCACCAGGCGAGAAGGTCCCCACCGCGGCCGACTGCTACCGCTTCGTGCTGACAAATCCGTCGGTGGATGTTTGCCTTACCGGGCCGAAGGACGATGAGCAGGCCCGCTCCGCGTTCGATGCCATGGCCGCCGGACCCATGTCCGCCGACGAAATCGCGTGGATGCGCCGCGTGGGCGCCGCCGTCCACGGTTGATCGCGTTCCCAGAGACTGTCACCGTTAGATACCTTCCAATCCATTGCTGGGCGCGTCAGTGGCGGTATAGGCTGAAATTAACTCCTATTCACCTGACGAGTCGCGGGTGACCATCCTGCGCCTTATCAGCGAAAGTTGTGTTGATGCGCTTTGTCCTTTCGTTTCTGTGTGTTGCCGCAATGACGGCCTTCGGTTTGCTGTCGCACCCGGCTGTGATTCACGTGCTTTTCCCGCCGACAGCGCTTCCTCCTTCGCCGTCGGCCATCGGGGCACAGCCATTCACAATCAACCAGATCATACGCGCGTGCTCGGGCATGCATAATGTCGACCCGGCATTTACGCGCAGCATCATCGCCGCGGAATCCGCCTTCCAGCCGAATCTGGTGTCGCCGAAGGGCGCTATCGGGCTGATGCAGCTCATGCCGGAAACGGCCGCTGAGCTGGGGGCCGATCCGCACGACCCGGCGCAGAACGTGGAAGCGGGTACGCATTACCTGAGCCAGCTCATGGCGCGCTATCACAAGTGCCGCGACCGGCTGACGAGGACTATCGCGGCGTACAACGCGGGTCCCGGAAATGTCGATCGGTACCGCGGCATTCCGCCGTTTCACGAAACGCGCAACTACGTGAAGCGCGTGCTGGCGTTCTATCGCGTATATTCGGCCGGTTCGGCGCGCGCGAGCTCGTAACCGAATGCAGACGATCCTTTTGCGGTTATCGGCTGAGCGCAGGGCCGTCCTGAAAGCCGAGGCGCACGCGCACGGCCTTACTGTCGGAGAGTGGCTTTCGCAGCTGTCGGAGCGTTCGACGGCAACGCGCCGCGGGTCGGCCGGCGGTGGCGCATCCGCGCACACTCACGCGCTCGCAATCGTACGTCCGCTCGAAGCCGCGCGCGTGAGTAAGTAACGTTCGAGGCCAGACCGGCCCTCGCTGCCGATTCGCGCAACCCTCCGCGATACACTAATCACATGACCGAACAGGAACGCATGGAGCGGCCTCTTTCCGAGGTCGATCCTGAGGTATACGAGGCGATCCAGCATGAGACGGAGCGGCAGCACACCCGGCTGGAACTGATTGCCAGCGAGAACTTCACGTCCGAAGCGATTCTCGAAGCCACCGGCAGCATCTTCACCAACAAATACGCGGAAGGCTACCCGGGCAAGCGCTACTACGGCGGCTGCGAGTTCACCGACATCGTCGAAACCCTGGCGCGCGACCGTGCGAAAAAGCTGTTCGGCGCGGAGCATGCCAACGTTCAGCCGCATTCCGGTTCACAGGCCAATCAGGCTGCCTACTCGGCGTTAATACAGCCGGGCGACACCATCCTCGGCATGAACCTGTCGCATGGCGGCCACCTGACGCATGGCCACCCGCTGAATTTCTCCGGCAAGACATACCACGTGGTTCCCTACGGAGTGCGCCGCGAAGACGAGCAGATCGATTATGCCGAACTGGCGCGTCTGGCCGCCGAGAACAAACCGAAGCTGATCATCGCCGGCGGCAGCGCCTATCCACGCATTATCGATTTCAAACGGTTCCGCGAGATCGCCGATTCGGTGAGCGCGAAGCTGCTCGTGGACATGGCCCACTTCTCGGGTCTGGTGGCGGGAGGCGTCCATCCGAACCCCTGCGAGTACGCCGACGTGGTGACCTCCACTACGCATAAAACGCTGCGGGGCCCTCGCTCGGGCCTGATCCTGAGCCGCGCCGAATATGCCGCCGCCATCGACAAGACAGTCTTCCCGGGCATTCAGGGAGGCCCGCTGGTGCACGTGGTGGCGGCGAAAGCGGTCTGCTTCCGCGAGGCGATGGCGCCGGAATTCACGGATTACCAGCGGCGCGTGATTGCCAACGCGAAGGCGCTCGCGGTATCGATTGCGGAACGCGGATTTCGCATTGTCTCCGGCGGCACCGATACGCACCTGCTGCTGGTGGACGTTTTTGCGCGCGGCGTGCGCGGAAAAGAGGCCGAGCTGGCGCTCGACCGGGCGTGGATCACGGCCAACAAAAACGCCATTCCCTTCGACGTCAATCCGCCGTTGAATCCGAGCGGCATTCGTCTGGGCAGCCCCGCCGTTACCACACGCGGCTTCGGCGAAGAGCAGATGCGCACGGTGGGTGAACTGATCTCGCAGGTGCTTGGCGACATGGGTTCGGAGACCACCATTGCTTCCGTGCGGCGGCGCGTCGGCGCGCTCACCGAGGCGTTCCCGTTGTACGGCTGGAAGCTCACGCGCGCAGCGGTGCAGTGAAGCCGTTCCACGTAGCCATCGATATACGCCGCCTGCGCGATTTCGGCGTCGGCACTTACATCCGCAACCTGGTGCAGCGGCTGGGCGCGCTGGACAACCAGAACCGCTATTCACTCGTTGCGGCCGAGCCTGCTCCTTCCGAGCTTGCCGGCCTGCCGTCCAATTTCCACTTCGCCGTGTATCGCAAGCCGGCCAGTGCCGCGTACTCGGCCATTTCGCTGCCGTTGTTTCTGCGCGGGCTGCACGCGGACCTTTATCACGTGCCGCTGGCTTCCGTTCCCGTGCTCATGCCCCGTCCCTACGTGGTGACGGTGCATGATATGAGCAGCCTCATTTTTCAGAAGGCCGAGGGCGTGCGCAGCCACCTGCGGCTCTCCGCGTTCCGCCGCGGGCTGGCGCGGGCCGACCGCATCATTGCCGTATCCAACGCCACTCGCCGGGATGTGTCGACCGTCGCCGGCATTCCCTCGTGGCGCATCCGGACCATCTACAACGCGCCCGATCCGGTGTTCGTCAATTGCGCGCCTCCGCCCATTCTGTGCATCGGCGAGCAGGAAGTGGTTTTCCCGCCGGGCCTGCAGCGGGTGATGGACCGGTATCAGATCAACTACCCGTTCCTGCTGTATGCCGGAAATATACGCCCGCAAAAAAACATCCCACGGCTGGTGGAGGCCTTTGCCGTGGTCCGGGGCGAGCTGAAACAGCACGCCATCTACAAGGACCTGCGTCTGATCATCATCGGCGATGAACTGTCGCGTTATCCCGCCGTACGGCACGCGGTGATTCAGACGCGCGTGGAACACGTGGTGCGCTTCCTCGGCTTCGTCCCTATCGATACTCTGCGCTGTTTCTATCAGGCGGCGCAGGCGTTCGTGTTCCCGTCGTTATACGAAGGTTTCGGTCTGCCTCCGCTCGAGGCCATGTCGTGCGGCGTCCCCGTTGTCGCCTCGCACGTGAGCGCTCTCGCCGAAGTCACCGGCGACGCCGCGGTGGTGGTGAACCCGGAAAACGTGTTCGACATTGCGCGCGGCATTCGCGACGTTCTCCTGGACGCGGAGCTGCGCAAGCGCGTGGTCGAGAAGGGCTACGAGCAGGCCAGCCGTTTCAGCTGGGAGCACACGGCGGCGCAGGTGCTCGAAACGTATCAGGAAGTTGCGGCGGGATCGGCAAGGGAATAGCTCGGTAACCTTTTCCGTCCGGCAGCGTCGAACGCCGCATGCTTCCGCTCGGGATTCGCGTCGCCGTTCGTTCGCTCGCGCGGCGGCCTGCCTTCAGCGCGGCCGCCATTCTTACCATCGCTCTGGGCGTTGGCGCGAACTGCGCCGTTTACGGCATCGTCCACGCTGTGCTCCTGCGGCCGCTCCCGTTTCGCGACCCTCACCGCCTCGTCGACGTCCGCGAGACCCACCCGGAACTGGCCGCCTTTCAGGTAGCGTTCCCGGATTTCACTGACTGGCAGGCAGGCGGCCACAGCTTCGCCGGTCTTGCCGCATACACGTTTGAAGCGATGAACCGCGCCACCCTGCTCGGCCAGGGTGAGCCATTGCAGATTCAAGCCACTATGGCCACCCCGAGCCTGTTTACGCTGCTTGGCATTCAGCCGCTCGACGGGCGCGTATTCACCGCCGCGGAGGATCACGCCCGTAGCCATGTCGCAGTCATCAGCGAAAACCTGTGGCGCCGCAAATTCAACAGCGCTCCCGACATTGCGGGTCGCGCGGTTCGCCTCGATAACGAGGTGTTCACCATCGCCGGAGTCATCCGTCAGCCGCAGGCGCTCCCTGCGTGGGCCGATCTGTGGATGCCCATGTCGCTGATTGAGCCGGGACTGCGCGGCACGCGGAAATTCCATCCCCTGGAGGTCGTCGGCCGCCTGCGCGATGGTGTCACGGTGGTGCAGGCGCAGGCCGAGATGGAGAGCATGTCGCGCCATCTGGCGAGCGCTCATCCGGACACCAACAGGACGGTTGGCGCCGTGGTGCTTCCGCTCGCCGGCAGGATCACTGGCTCGGTCAGGCCCGTGTTGTTGATGGTGTGGGCCGCGGTCGGGCTGGTCCTGCTCATCTCCTGCGCGAACCTCGCCCACCTCATGATGGAGCGCGCGGCCGACCGTTCCCGCGAGGTGGCCATCCGGCTGTCTCTGGGCGCCCCGCGCAGCGCGCTCGTGCGGCAGTTCCTCACCGAATCGGTACTGCTCGCCGCAGCCGGTGGAACTCTGGGGTTGGTTCTCGCCGCCTGGATCGCGCCCGTGCTGCGGCGGCTCGCCGAGCAGCGCATCCCACGCCTCGACAGCGGCAGTTTCGACTGGCCGGTCTGGATGTTCGGCGTGATCCTGGCGGTGGCCTGCGGACTCCTGTTCGGAATACCGGCATCGTTCCAGGCCCTGCGAGGCAGCGCCGCGCAGGCCATGAAATCCGGACGAGGATCGGAAAGCAGTTTCGGACGATCCCGCCTGGGGGCCGTGCTGGTCACCTCGGAGATCGCGCTGGCCGTTGTGGTTCTGGCCGGCGCGGCGCTGCTGGTTCGGAGCTTCGCCGGCCTGCTCCGCGAGGATCCCGGCTTCCGCTCGCGACAAGTGCTCGCCGCGAACGTTGTGTTTCCGGCATCGCGTTTCAAAACCTGGGATGAGGCGGGGCGGTTTTTCCGCCAGGTCCTCACACCGCGGCTTCGTTCCATTCCCGGCGTGGAAGCGGTCGCCACCGCGAATTGCGCGCCCTTCTCGCTCGCGCCCAACGAACATATCCGCTTCGCCACGCGCTTTGGCCTGGTGGGCCGCACCTTCGAACCCGGCCGTTATCCGGTAGCTCAGCTCCGCTGGGTTTCAGAGGATTACTTCCGCGTGCTCGGCATCCCTCTGAAGAGCGGACGCGTGTTCACCGCGCGCGATGTGTCGCAACCCAGCTACATCGTCAATGAGACTCTGGCTCGGCGCTTCTTTCCCGGCGAGGACCCGGTGGGAAAACAACTGCTGATGGATGTCGTGAGCCCTTCACCGAACAAAGTGGATATCGTCGGCGTGGTCGGCGATGTGCGCGAGTTCAGCCTGGATGAGCCGCCCGAGCCGACGCTCTACATCGCGGCCACATCTCTGCAAATGGCCATGCTGATCGGGACCTCCGGGTCAGCGGCGTCGATCGCGCAACCCGTCCAGGCAGCTCTGCGCGGCGCCGACGAGGAAGCGTCCATCTCGCACGTAGAACCGCTCAGTGGTTATGTGTCGGCGTCGCTTGCGCGCGAGCGCTTCGCCCTATGGCTGATGGGCGCGTTCGCGATTCTCGCGGCGCTGCTGGTGGCCACCGGCGTCGGTGGAGTGGTGGGCTATGCGGTTACGCGGCGCATTCGCGAATTCGGCATTCGGGCCGCTGTGGGCGCCTCGCCGCGCGAACTGCTGCTCATGATGGTGCGGGAGACGCTCGCGACGGCGCTGCCCGGCATTGCCGCGGGTCTGGCGCTGGCAGTTGCATTCGGGACGCTCGCGCGGACGATGCTCTTCCGGGTGTCACCGGCCGACCCGGCCTCGTTCGCCGCAGTCACCCTGGCGACGCTGGCCATCTGCGCGGTCGCCGCTCTGCTGCCGGCCCGCCGCGCCTCGCGCGTGGATCCGTCGATCGCTTTGCGCGATGAGTAGCGGCGTCATGCCAGCGCGGCCACGAACTCCGCCGCCGTAATAACCTCTGCTCGCCGGGCAAACAAGCGCTCCATCAGGACGCCGTGAAGCTCCGGGTCGCGGTCGGCGCAGCAGTCCGCAATCACCACCACGCGGTAATCGGCGTCGCCTGCTTCGAGCAGAGTGGAGAGCACCACTCCGCTGGTCGCGATGCCGAACAGAACCACCGTGTCGATTTCCTTCGCGCGGAGGATCATATCGAGATCCGTCCCGGCGAACGCGCTCACGCGGTGCTTGGTTACCACGATGTCGTTCGGCTCGGGACCGAGCCGCGGGTGAATTGCGCCGGCCGCGCCTTCGAACAGCTTCTGGTGTTCCGGGGATGCTTTCATTGCGGCGAACAGTTTATTGCGCGCGCTGATCTCCGGCAGTCCCGGACGGAACCCGACCTGAACCAGAATAACCGGCATCCCGGCGCTTCGTGCCGCTCCGAGGACCCGCGCAGCTCGGTCGACAAACTCGCCCTGCGGGTCCGCGTAGATCGATACAATGCCCGCCTGGCAATCCATCCCGAGGACGGCGGTGCGAGCGGTATCAAGCTGGAGGTCTGCCATGGCCTCAATAATACTCGACGCCGTGCTACCGCTCCTGAGCCGTGACCGTCAGGGAGCGGTACCGAATGTTTCACACCTTCTCACCCATCGCGGCTTGCGGCTGTGCCGGGGTTGCTTGTCCTTGTGGGATGCGCGCAGCGGGTCAGCAGGTGCACTTCGCGGCCACTACGGTGATGTCGTCCTGCTGCTCGCCCGGGCTGAACCGCTGCACCCCCGCGGCAATTGAGGCTACCAGAGCCTCGGAGCACAGATCGCGGCCCGCGCGAAGAGCGTCGATCAGCCGCCCGTCGCCGTACTCCTCACCGGCCGCGTTGAACGCCTCGGTTACTCCGTCCGTGTACATCAGCAGCGCATCGCCTGGCTCGAGACAGCACTCGCCGGACTCGCAGTCCCATTCGCCGAAGAGTCCCAGCACAGTGCTGGTGGATTGCAGGCGTTCCACCGCTCCCTCCCGCCGCAGCAGAAGACCGGGCAGATGCCCGCAATTAGCGTAGCGCAGTGTTCGCGATTCATCGTGATATTCCGCGATAAAAAGCGTCGCATACGCATTTTCCGGCGTATTATCGAAAAAGAGCTGATTAATCGAGCGGAGCATGGTCGGCAGGTCGCCCGCCGTTCCGGAGCACTGGCTGCGCAGATACGCCTGCAGATTGGCCATCAGGAGCGCCGCGGCGATCCCTTTGCCCGCGATGTCGCCGATGATCAAGGCCAGGCGATCGCTGCCAAGGCGGAGGAAGTCGAAATAATCCCCGCCCACCTGGCGCGCCTGCACGCATGCGCCGGCGTATTCCAGCGTGTTCAGCGTTGGACGAGTCTGCGGGAAGAGCCGCGCCTGCACCTGCTTCGCGATCTCCAGCTCCTGCGCCGCTCGCCGTTCCGCTTCCAGTTTCTCCGCCGCCTCCCGCCGCCGCCGCTCGATCTCCCGGTTCACCTCATCGAATCCCGCGAGCACGAAGGAGTTGCCGTCCGGGTCCTGAAAGCGGGTGAATACGGCGCCCCATACCGGAGTGTCTCCCGGCGAGGAAGGCTGGTGCTGTCCATACCGCACGCGCCTGAGCCGTGGAGTATTGCGGAAGCGAACCCCGCGCTTGCGCCATTCGTCGAATCTGGCCAGCACGTTATCGGTGACGAACGTCACCTGTGTCGCCCGGCCGATCAGTTTGTGCTCGAGGCTGTTCGGCGCCGGCGCAACCAGCATCAGCACAGCATCGCCTTCGGGAGGAGAAACGGCCACCAGGCGGAGACCCGACTGCAGCGTCACATCGTAGGCGAGATGAAAGCCGAGCAGTTCGCGGAAGAACCGCAGGCTGCGGTCCTGATCGCGCACATAGACTGTTACCGACTGTACCCGCACATACGGCTCGCCCACCCCGTGATTATAAGTCGCGCTGCCGCCTCACCACGGCACCCTCTTGCCCAGGTGAAAGAACCCGCCCGAAGGGCCGTCATCGCCCAACAGCGCCAGTTCGACGCCGGTCTTCGCGCCTTCGGGAATCTCCATCGGAGCCGCATCGGTGCCCATATCGGTCTTCACCCAACCGGGATGAGCGGAATTCACTTTGATCTTCGTGTCCTTCAACTCGTGCGCCAGGTGTATGGTGAATGAATTCAACGCCGCCTTCGAAGCATCGTATGAGAGCGACTTGAAATCGTAGAAGGAGCTCTTCGGGTCCGCATGCAGCGTTTGCGATCCCAGAGTACTGCTCGCGAGAGGCTCCGCTGAAATGCCCGCATTGTTGACCAGGATATCCAGGCGTCCCGCGTTCTCTTGCAAAAACGCAGCTGCCGACGAAACCCCAGTCCCCGGTTCGCGCCGGTAATCAATCAACTGAGCCGCGCACGTCAGTAAGCGGTGCGTTGGTTTCGCCGGCTCGCCATTCAGATACGGCTGGACTTCTGCGTCACGTGGCTGCGCAGCCATGCGACAAGGTTGTCGAAGCTGAACTGGTTGGCGTCGTAGAGGCCCGCGATGAAATCATACGTCTCCCGGGTGTCTGCCGTCAGTCGTGCGCCGTTGATGGCAAGAAAGGTATAGGTGGCGGCAAAAGCCGTACGCTTGTTGCCGTCGATGAAGGGGTGGTTCTGTGAGAGGCTCTCCCAGAGCGCGGTGGCTTCCTCAATCAGGTCGGCGTAGTAACCGGTTTGCGGCCGGTACAGGGCGGCTTCCAGGAGCCCCGGATCTCTGACGCCATGGGAACCGCCATAGCGCTCGATCTGGTCCGCGTGGATGGCAAGAACTTCGGCCACCGTGAGGTGGTCCGTCATTCAGCGAGCTTCTTGTAAAGCGCGCCGTATTTTTCGTGGCTGGCGAGATAAGCGCCCATGACATGCGCACGGGGCGTGGCCTTCCTTCGCTTCTCGATCAGGTCAGTCAACGCCTCGTCCACGAGGGCCTGCAGCTGGCGGCCTTCCTTGTCGGCGAGCGCGCGCACGGCCGACAGGATTTCGGAATTGACCTGGGTGGCGAATTTCTCGCGGTTCTGAGCCATGACTGCTCTCCTCTCCTCCGCCAGGTTATCATGATGAATCATGATTTGTCAAGAAACATGTCATGACATTGTCTGGCAGAACCGGCAGTGATAATCTGAGGAAGGAACACCGATGCCCGCAGGTACAACCCGCAGCGAAAAGCTCGATCTTCGGCTGACGCGCAACGCCAAGCGCACGCTGCAGGCTGCGGCGGCGGCGTCGCGCCGTTCGGTGAGCGAATTCGTGCTGGAAAGCGCCCTCGCACGCGCCGATGAGGCGCTGGCAGACCGCCGATCCTTCCGCCTCAACGCAGCGCAGTGGAAAGCGTTCACGGCTGCCCTCGATGCACCTCCACGCCCCCTGCCCCGTCTGGAGCGTCTCCTGAAGGAGCCCGGATTCTTTGATGCCGGTCCGAATCGGTGAGTGCGGAACGCCGCGTTGAAAAGCTGCGTCCCGATCATCCGATAGAACGCTTCGACTGTGGCCGAGAACCGCTGAACCGGTATCTCTTGCGCTACGCCTGGGCGAACCAGCTGCAGCAGGCGGGAGCTGCCCAAACCTGGGTCGGTCTGGTCGCGGAATCGGTTATCGGCTATCACACGCTCGCCGTCGGCCAGGTTTCGCGTGAGGAAGCGCCGGAGAGGCTAACCAAAGGGTTGGCACGGCATCCGGCGCCGGTGATGCTGCTCGCGCGGCTGGCGGTGGATCGACGCTGGCACGGCCAGGGCGTTGGGAAAGCACTTCTAAGAGATGCGATGCAGCGCACGCTGCATGCGGCCGATATCGCCGGCATCCGTGCCTTCGCCGTTCATGCGAAGGATGAGGAAGCGCGGAACTTCTACGAGAAATTCGATTTCATCGCCTCCCCTGTCGATCCCATGCAACTGTTTGTACTGCTCAAGGACGTACGGCGGATAGTTTCAGAGAAGTGAGGGTTCCGACCAGATTGCTGCTAAGACATGACGTTTCCCATTCGATCAGACTGAACACGCTCCAGTAGGCTTTAGTCGGTTGATCCGGCCCCGCCGTCCTTGATAGACGTCCCTCGCGAGCGCATGCAATTGTTCCACCTTCAGAAGTCGCGCCCGGCCTCGGTGAACACCCAAAACCGGCCATAGATGATCACCTGAAAACCGGCCAACGGTAAACCGGGTTCCAGGACGTGAAAACGGACGCGAGGGGATACCCTCCGTCGATGTGAGTAATGTCTTGAACGAAGAGAAAAAGCAACAGGTCATCGCCTTAGGCCGTCTCGGTTGGTCGCTGCGGCGCATCGAGAAGAGCACCGGCGTGCGCCGCGAGACTGCGGCTACCTACTTGAAGGCTGCTGGGGTGGATGTCCGACCGCCGGGTGCGTGGGGGCGTCAGCCGCCGCGAAAACCGGCCAACGGGGTGATCACCGACTCCACGCCCTCAAAACCGGCCAACGAGATCGCCGCCGCTCCTGAGCCGGCAAAACCGGCCAATGAGGTGATCACCGACTCTGGCGCGGCTTTGACACCCGATCCGGCCAGGGAGCCCACACTGCAGCCGGGCCGCAGTCCATCAGCCAGTGCGTGCACACCCTGGCGCGAAGTGATCGAAGCCGCCCGCGCGCGTGGCCGGAATGCCATGGCCATCTGGCAGGACCTGGTGGACAGCTGCGGCTTCACCGCGGGTTATCAGAGCGTCCGCCGCTTCATCGCCGGGCTGGAGCCCAGCCAATCCCCGGACGCCGGCGTCGTCATCGAGACTGCACCAGGAGAGGAGACGCAGGTTGATTACGGCGCCGGCCCCATGGTGCGTGACCCCGCCACCGGCAAGTATCGCCGGACGCGTCTGTTCGTGCTCACGCTCGGCTACAGCCGCAAGTGCATCCGGCTGCTCGTCTTCCGCTCCAGTACGCAGACCTGGGCCGAACTGCACGAGAAGGCCTTCCGACGGCTCGGTGGCGTGACCAGGGTCATCGTGCTTGACAACCTGCGCGAGGGCGTCCTCACTCCCGATATCTACATACCCTGGAGTGTGGCCGTCCGACGACGACAAAAGATATTCACTCACCCACTACCTCCCCCAGCCGCCGGTGACATCCATTCGCAAAAATCGTATCCCCAGCAACCGCCGTAACTTGTCCGGGCTTTTCCCACCCACGCCCCGCATCGCGCGACCACCCCTGCGCTATCCTCCGGGCAAGAGGCCGTTGCTCACCTGACCGGAGAAGCGGTTCCACTAAGCGCGTTTTGGGGGAAGGCCTTCCCCGAACGGTCGATTGCGGCCTTAGTCGCAACTCGGCGTAGAGACCCGGGCAACACCGTGAATGCACAATGAGTGGTCAGGCGGCCTGGCGGACCGAAACACCCGCTCCCCCTTACGTCGATTCGGGGTTAAACGTCGGCTCGAGGAGCTCCTTTAAACTTCGTCGAAAGCAGGCACTCAGGCGCGCAATACTTCACACACCAGCTTGTCGAAAAACTTCGACGCGCGCGATTCCAGATCGCCCGTGCCGTCGAAATCCTGCTGGTGCAGAAAATCCGTCACGCCCTCGCGAACCAGGTACACGTAGTACGCGCTCTCCAGTTGCGGCACTGAGTGAGCGGCGCAGAAATGGCTGACGCTGGTGCTGCACGGCTTCACATCCCGCTCCTTGCCGTTGATCCAGCGCCCGAGATGGGTGAGAACGTCAACGTTCAGCTCCCGTAACTCGCTCTCGTTCAGATCGTGGATGCGTGACAGGTTTCGGTCGAGCCGGATGGAAGTGGTGAGAGCGCTGCCGAGGCCTTGGCCATCGAGCGCCTGCGTCATCTCGCTAACGGGCACGGTTCGCCTCCAGGTAATTTAGAAAACAGGCAAGCGCAAATGTGCACGCCCCCATCCAACTTATTCGTCTCTTATTTTCAGAGACTTAGCAACCCTGGTCACAGCACGGCTGCGTGATATTCCCCACCCCTGCGGGTGATCAGCCCTGGCCTGCCGGTCGCGGCCGTCCCAGCATCGGCTTGAGATGACGGAACACGAGCTGCGCCACCATCGCATAGCCCTGTTCATTGGGGTGAATCCCGTCCTGCTGGAACAGCCCGCGCTCGTACAGGCCTTCCAGAAGGAACGGAATTAACGGCACATGGTACTTCGTCGCCAGATCGTGGTACATCCGCTCGAACGGCGGTATGTACTCTGGTCCATAATTGGGTGGCAGCGTCAGCCCGGCCAGCAGAATCCTGATGTGCTCCGCCTGCAATCTCGAAATCATCTGCTCCAGATTCGCGCGCACGCTGGCGATAGGCAGCCCGCGCAGGCCGTCGTTGCCCCCGAACTCCAGAATCACGATCCGCGGCCGCGCTGCAACGACGGCGTCCAGACGGGCCAGCGCGTCCGACGTGGTCTCGCCGCTGACTCCCAGGTTCACCACGCGATACGAATAGCCGGCGTGATCGAGATCGTGCTGCAGGTTGTCGGGATAACTCTGGCCGGGATCGACGCCGAACCCCGCCGTGAGGCTGTCGCCGAACGCGACGATCACCGGCCGGGTGTCCTGAACGGGAGCGCTCGGTCGCGGCTGTTCGTGCTTAGCGGGAACTTCGCCGGACGAATTCGCGTTTTTGTGTTCTGGAGCGCGGCTGCAGCAGGCCAGAAGCATGCAACCCGCGAAAACGGAGAGGAATCTCACTAGTAGCCATAATAGAAAATGACCACCTCGCAATGCCCATTCACAGTGCAGACGCCACATTTCCTGCTGTCACACTGCAACCGGTGACGCAGCCTGCTATTCAGGTTTCTGGCCTGACGCGGTCCATCGACAGCGGCACACACCGGGTGGATATCCTTCGTGGCCTCGATTTCGAAATCCCCGCGGGCCAGTTCGTGGCCATCATGGGAGCTTCGGGCAGCGGCAAGAGCACGCTGCTGGGTCTTCTCGCCGGCCTCGACTCTCCCACCACCGGCAGCATTCTCCTGGATGGTCAGGAGATCACCACTCTGCGCGAGGACGCGCTGGCGCAATTGCGCGGCCGCAAAATCGGCTTTGTCTTTCAATCCTGGCAGTTGCTGCCCACGCTCACCGCGGAGGAGAACGTTCTGCTTCCGTGGGAACTCACCGGTGGCTCCGGCGATGGCTTGTCGCGCGCTCGGGAATTGCTCGATCGCGTTGGACTGGCCGACCGGCGCGATCATTATCCGGTGCAGCTCTCCGGCGGCGAGCAGCAGCGCGTTGCGCTGGCCCGCGCCTTCATGGCGCATCCGCCCATTCTGATGGCCGACGAGCCCACCGGCAATCTGGATTCCGCCAACGGCCGGCATGTGCTCAAACTTCTCATCGACCTGAACCGCGGCGAGGGCACGACGCTGCTGCTGGTGACGCACGACCACGAACTGGCCGCCAACGCCGACCGCATCATCACGCTGCGCGATGGGCTCATCACCGCCGACGAGCTGCGCGCCAAATGAGGGCAAGTGGCGCACGCTTGAGCGTGCTGCTGTGGGCTTCAGCCCACAGTCGGGCAGCGCAGGCTGAAGCCCGCACCGGCACGCTCAAGCGTGCGCCACAAACCCGAGGCCGCGCATGACTAACTCCGGTTTCTCGCGCACGGCCCTGCGCATCGCCTGGCGCGAGCTCCGCGCTTCACCCGCGAAGTTCATCTTCGTGGTGCTGGCCGTGGCCGCCGGCGTCGGCGCGCTTACCGGCGTGCGCGGCTTCAGCGAATCGTTCCGCAGCGTGCTGCTGCTGAAGGCGCGTTCGCTGATGGCGGCCGACATCACCGTCAACGATTTCTCGACGCCGACGCCGGCGCAGCAGGCCGAGCTCGATCGTCTCGAGAAGAGTGGCATCCGCGTCACCCGAGTCAGCCAGACACTTACCATGGCCGCTTCGGCCAACAAGCCCGAACCCGTGATGCTCACGCTGAAAGCCGTGGACCCGGCGGCGTATCCGTTCTATGGCACAGTCGACCTGTCGCCGCCGCGCCCGCTCGCCGCGGACCTGAGTGACGACCAAAGCGTCGTGACTGGCGAAGACGTCCTCATGCGGACGAAGACACGCATCGGCGACACGCTGCGCATCGGCGGCAAGGATTTTCGCATCGCCGGCGTGCTGGTTTCCGAGCCCGACCGGTTGGCCGGCAGCTTCGGCATGGGCATCGGCTTGCGCGCCATGGTCACGCGCGGCGGCCTCGAGCGCACGGGGCTCATTCTCCCCGGCAGCCGCGCTCCACAGCGGTATCTGTTCAGGCTGCCGCCCAGCGGCCCCGGCGTAGATGAAACCGTCAACACGCTGAAGAAGGCGTTCCCGGAAGCGTACATCAGCGATTACCGCAAGACCAATCCCAGCATCTCCCGCGGCCTCGACAATGCGACAACGTTCCTCAGCCTGGTGAGCCTGATCGCACTGGTGGTGGGCGCGCTGGGGGTCGCCATGGCCATGCATGCGCACCTGCAGCAGCACATGGACGGCATCGCCATCATGAAATCGATGGGCGCGCGCTCGTCGCAGATCGTGCGCATCTATGCCTTCGAGACGGCCATCCTGGGCATTGCGGGCGCGCTGCTGGGAATCGCCGCAGGGTACGCCGTGGAGCAGGTGTTCCCCCACCTGATAAGCCGCTATTTCAGCATGCAGGTGGCGGTCGCGTACGGCTGGGGCACGGTACTGCAGGGCTTCGCCATCGGTCTGCTCACCACCATGCTGTTCACCGTTCCGCCGTTGCTGCGCATCCGCCGCGTGCGGCCCATCGCCATCCTCCGTCGCAACATGCAGGAAGAGCGGAAGCCGTGGGCGAAGCGCTGGATGGAATCGCGGCCCGCGCTGGCGGCGGGCGGCGTGATTCTGGCGGGCATGGGCGCCATCGCGGCATGGCTCAGCAACTCGCCGAAGACTGCGTTCATTTTCGTGGGCGGACTCGTGGCCGGCCTGCTGGTGCTCTCCGGCGTGGCATGGCTGCTGCTGCGCGCTCTGAAGCTGTTTCTGCGCGGCAGCTCGCTGCATCTGCACGCCACCGTGCGGCACGGCATCGCGAATCTGTACCGGCCCGGAACCCAGGCCCAGTCCGTGTTGGTTGCGCTCGGCGTGGGCGTGATGTTCACCACCACCATCTTCGTGGTGCAGCGGTCCATCGTGCAGGACCTGATCGAGAGCGCGCCCCCCGGGATGCCCAACGTCTTCCTCATCGACGTGCAGCCATCGCAGAAGGACGGCCTGATGGCGCTGCTTCAGAAACAGCCGGGCGTCATCGGATCGCTGGACATCATTCCGGCGGTTCAGATGCGCCTTGCCGCTGTGAATAGCGTGCCGGTGGAGAAGCTCGGGCTGAAGGGGTGGGAGCGTCGATTCATGCGCACGCGAGCCGTGACCACCGCCGCGGCCCTGCCGAGAGGCGTCGAAGTGCAGAAGGGGTCGTGGTGGCCGAAGGACAGTACGGCTGCGCTGGTAGCGCTCGATGCCGATGCCGCACGAACGCTGCGCGCTGGTCCGGGCGCGGAGCTCGAGTTCGACGCGCTGGGCCGCCAGGTGCGCGCGCGCGTCGCGGCGACGTATCGCAGCGAGCGGTTTCGCATGGGCGGCATGAGCGAGTTCACGTTCACGCCCGCGACGCTGGCGGGCATGCCCGCGATTTTCTACGGCGGCGTGCAGGTGAAGCCAGGGAACGTGGCCGGTCTGCAGCGCGCCATCTACGAGGCGTATCCGACCGTCACGGTGCTCAGCGTCGCCGACACGCTCAGCCTGGTGCAGCAGGTGATCGATCAGATTGCGCTGGTAGTGCGGTTCCTCTCGGCGTTCGCGATTCTGGCGGGCGTGATTATCCTTGCGTCCAGCGTCGCGGGCACGCGCTTCCGCCGCGTTCGCGAGGTGGTGATTCTGAAGACGCTCGGCGGGACGCGGCAGCGGATTGCCAACGTGTTCACCATCGAGTTTCTGATCCTCGGCTCGGTCGCCGGCCTGATGGGCGGCCTGCTGGCAAACGGCTTCGCCAATCTGATCCTGAAGCGCAGCTTCGACGGCGCCGAGGTGAGCTTTCATCCGCTGGTGGTGTTGGCGGCCATGGCAGCCACGGCCCTCATCGCCGATGCGACGGGCTGGCTGGCCAGCTTCCGTATTCTGGGTCAGAAGCCGCTGGAAGTGCTGCGCGAAGAATAGCGGCTGCAAACAGTAGAGCAGGCTTTCAGCCCAATGCCATATGGTTTTCCCGCTTTCGAACACCTGGCCGATGTGGGGCGGGCGCCCTCGCCCGCGGCCGGCGCCCCCGCCGGCCTGCTTCCATACGCGACAACGCTACTCTCCGCGCGGCCAGCGGGGCCGGGGGGCCCCGCGCAGGCCGGGGGGCCTGCCCCACAAAAGGGACTTCGACTCAGCTCGCCGTCGAAAACTATATGGCATTAGGCTTTCAGCCTGCAATCGGAAGTAGCACCAGAAGAGACAGCATGGAAAGCCGCCCAATGCAGGCTGAAAGCCTGCTCTACTCCAGTACCTTTCCTAACCGCCGCACCGCCTCCCCCATCTCCGACGCCGGCGTGCTGGCGAAGCCCAGAATGAAGCCCTGCCTCGCGGGACTGATCAGATATGTCGTCGAGAGGGGCCACAGCCGCAGGTTCTCGTGGATGGCCTGGGCCGATATCTCGCGATCGTCCACGCCATCGGGCAGCGTGACCACAAGATGCATTCCGGCCTCGCCGCCCAGAACCTCCATCGCTGAACCGAAGGTGCTCCGGATCGCCTCCACCAGCGCGCTCCTCCGCTCGTTATAAACCAGCCGCGTCCTGCGGATGTGCCGCGCGAAATGCCCCTGGCTGATGAAGTCGGCGAGCACTGCCTGATGAAGGTGCGGCGGGCAGATATCCATGGCCCGGCGAACCGCGGAGAAGCGCTCCACCAGCGCCGGCGGTATGACGATGTAGCCGAGGCGCAGGGAAGGGAACAGGGTCTTACTGAAGGTCCCGATGTAGATCACCGTGGCGTCGCTGTCGAGGCCCTGCAATGACGCGACGGGCATGCTTTCGTAGCGATACTCGCTGTCGTAGTCGTCCTCGAAGATCCACGCGCCGGAGCCGCGCGCCCATTCGAGCAACTGCAGCCGCCGCGATGCGCTCATGGTGACTCCGAGCGGGAACTGGTGCGATGGCGTGACGTATGCCGCCCGTGCCCGCGGGCACTTCCGGATGCCGGCCGCCACGTCCAGACCCTCGGAGTCCACCGGAACCGGCGCCAACTGACAACCGGCCAGAGTGAGAGCGTAGCGCATGAGCGGGTACCCGGGCTCCTCGATCCAGACGCGGCTCCCTGGGTCGAGCAGAACGCGCGATGAGATATCCAGCGCCTGCTGCGAGCCGCTGACGATCATGATCTGCCGCGGATCGCAGCGCACCGCCCGCGCCGTGGCAATGTATGTGGCGATCGCCTCGCGCAGATCCTTCGATCCGAGCGGATCGCCGTAATAGAGCGCGCTGGCGCGAACGCGGCGGCAATGTCTCGACACCAGATTCGACCAGACCTGGAACGGGAAGTGATCGAACGACAACTGGCCTACGCTGAACGGGCCTGAGCCCACGCCCATCAGCCACGGCTCGCTCTCGCGCGAAGGAACGGCAGCTGCATTCCGGGAAATCGGACGCGCAGCCGAGCGGGATTCCGGTGCGCGGCCGTTGCGGTTAATGCATGATGTCAACTGCTCGGGCAGCGAGCCGGACACGAAGGTCCCGGCGCCGGCGCGGGTTTCGAAATAGCCTTCGGCAATGAGCTGCGCATAGGCGTTCAGAACCGGTATGCGCGAGATCCCCAGCTCAATCGCGAGCGCGCGGCTGGAAGGTAGCTGCTGGCCGGAACGCAGGTTCCTGCCGACAATGGCGGTGCGGAAGCCGTCGTAGATCTGCTTATGCAGCGGCGCCTTTGCGCTGCGATCCACGGCCACCACAGGCGAGAGCGCACCTCGAACTTTTCTCACCAGCCCATGATAACTGGTTATATCGGTTCCGGCAAAACCGGGTATTGTTGCAGACCAGTTTCGGTGGCAAATTCAGACCATTGAGGTTGTCTCGCTTTGGTGCTGGTTGCACGTACGTCAGGCAGCCGGTTTGAAAAATCTGGAAAGGGGTCAATATGAGTGAACAAGTGTGCCCATGGGCCAGGTCAGCCCGAATTGCAGTCGCATTGGCGATCCTGATACTCGTTCCATGGTGGGCGCGAGCGCAGAACGCGAACGGGTCCATCAGCGGCGTGGTGTCGGATTCGTCGGGCGCGGTGATTCCGAACGCCCAGGTTGTGCTGAGGAACGAAGCCACCCAGACCGCCCGCGACACCGTTTCGAACGGCAGCGGGTTTTTCAGCTTTGCCGCGGTGCCGCCGGCGACTTACACCATTCTGGTGACGGCATCGGGCTTCAACCAATGGGAAGAGCGCGGCGTCACCATGACGCAGGGGGCGCCGCTGACCGTGCCGAACATCGCATTGCAGGTGGCCAGCACGAAATCGGAAGTCGAGGTGGTGGCGGCCGAATGACGTTGTTGTCCCGACCGATAACGGCCAGGCCAGCACGACGCTGAATCAGCACATGATCTCGCAGATCTCGCTCGCCGGCCGCGACGCCGCCGAGCTGATCAAGATCATGCCCGGCATGGGCATGACCAACGGTCTCACGAACAAATCCAGTTTCGATGCCACCACGGGGACCGCGAGCAACACCGGCCCCATCGGCATGTACAGCGCGAACGGAACGCAGCCGAACGGCAGCATGACTATGACGTCCGATGGAGCGAACCTGCTCGATCCGGGCAATCAGGGTACGCAGACGGCTAACATCAATGCCGATCAAACGCAGGAAGTTACGCTGCTTACTTCGGCGTACGGCGCTGAGTTCGCCAAAGGGCCGGTGACCTTCCAGGCGATCGGCAAGAGCGGCAGCGCGCAGTTCCACGGGCAGGCCTATATGTATGCCCGTAACGGCGTGCTCAACTCCGAAGACTCGTATCTGAAGAGCCAGGGCATCCCGAAGCCGGAAGATCACTACTATTATCCAGGCGGCGATTTCGGCGGTCCCGTTCTGATTCCGGGTACGAAGTTCAACCATAACCGCGACAAGCTGTTCTTCTACGGCGCGTACGAGTACATGTGGCAGCAGCAGGCGGGTACGCTGCTGAACCGCTTCATCCCAACGGCGGACATGATGGCCGGAAACTTCAGTCCGGCTTACCTCGCCAGCCTCGGACCGGCGTTTAAGAATAACTACCCGAACGACACCAATCCGCTCGGCGGCAATGGCGGCGTGGTTGCGCCGGGCGGCATGATTCCCGCCTCGCAGCTCGATCCCAACTCCAACACTCTGTGGAAGACGCTGCCGAAGCCGAATGCGGATCCTAACGGTAACTCATCGGGCTCTAACTACCAGTATCTTCTCGGGCCGCCGCAGAACCGCTGGGAAGTGAGGCTCCGCGGCGACTATAACATCAGCGACAACACGAAGTTCTTCTTCTCCTGGAACCGTCAGGACGAAAAAGACGACAATCCGATTAACGTCTGGTGGTTCATGCCCGGTGCGGTACCCTATCCGTCCGACATGCCGGCCAATCAGGTCTCGCAGGTTTACAGCGCCAATCTGACGCACGTCTTCTCCCCGACGCTGACCAACGAGTTCATCTTCGCTGACGCGACGTTCCTGAACCCGATCAACCTCGCGAACCCGGCAGCGGTGGATCCGAGCAAACTCGGCTTCCAGATGCAGGGCATCTTCAGCCAGAGCGGATATACGCCGCAGATTCCGAACTTCTTCAGCGGCTGGGCCGGCAGCGGAAACTTCTCCGGTTATTCGGCCTACACCTTCGGCGACAAGGGCTTCTCGGCAGGCTTCGGTAAACTGTCCCAGGCGCCTAACGTCTCCGATAACATCACGAAGGTGTGGGGTACCCACACCATCAAGGGCGGCTTTTACTGGGACTTCGCTCGCAACCAGCAGACCAGCGGTCCCGGTCCCCAGGGTGGCGTTCAGGGAACGACTTACTACGACACATGGGGCGCCACGAGCAGCGGTAATCCTATTGCCGACTTCGTCATGGCTCGCGCCACCGAGTTCTATCAGAACAGCGGCGGTCCGACCGAGGACTTCAAGTATTACCAATACTCGTTTTACATCCAGGATGCATGGAAAGCGGGACGCAGACTTACCCTCACTTACGGCGTTCGCTTCGACCATATGGGCCAGTGGTTGCCATCCAGCGGCCCCGGGCTGGCGGTATGGGACCCGTCCAGTTACAACAACACCTCCTCTGCCGGCTCATGGACCGGGTTGCAGTGGCATGCCATCAACTCCAGCATCCCCGCGTCCGGCTTCCCCTCAAAGCTGTTCTTCCCCGAGCCACGCGTCGGCGTTGCCTACGACCTGTTCGGCAACGGCAGGACCGTGCTACGCGGCGGTTACGGACAGTTCCGGTATCAGCTCGCGTATAATTCCGTCTCGCAGAGCGGCTACACCGCGCCGCTCGGATATGAAGGCGTTTCGACGAACTGGGGCTGCTGTCTTGGCTGGGAAAACTTCAACCAGTATTCTCCCGCGCTGGGCACCCCGGGGCTTGGAACGGCAGTCAAAGGCGTCCTGCAGATGGGTGATAACCGGACGCCCTGGACCGAGACCTACAACGTAACCCTCTCGCAGCGCGTGCCCTGGAACTCGCTGGCGGAATTCCAGTACTCCGGAAACCGCAGCCACGACATGCTGCTGGATAACTCGCAGGAACAGCTGGAGAATATCCCGATCGGCACTTACTACAAGCCCGATCCGATCAGCGGCGCTGTTAACAATCCGGCTTCGGGCAGCTTCCCGGCCAACGACTATCTGCCGCTGCACAACTATACGGGCATGCAGCTCATTTCTCACGGCAGCTACTCGAACTACAACGCGTTCATCGCTACCTGGCAGAAACAAACCGGCCGGGTAACCTTCACGGCGAATTACACCTACAGTAAGGCGCTCGGCATCCGCGATGGCCAAACCGATAACGGCGCGGGGCAGGGCGCGCTGATGGATCCGTTCGTTCTGAAGAACAACTACGGCGTGCTGGGCTTCGACCACACTCACCTGTTTAACGCTGCTTACATCGTCAATCTGCCGAGCCCGGTGCACGGCAGCAGGATACTGGGCGGCGCGGTGAATGGCTGGGAGCTGTCCGGCATCACGCAATTTTCGAGCGGCGCGCCGATTCAGCCGAACACCGGCGGTTCGATGAACGCCAGTTATCCCGGCCAGTTCTCGCCTGGAGTTCCGTACAGCCAGCAGGTTCTGCTGGGAACGGACTCCTATCCCAACGCGGGCATCTATCCGGTGGTAACCTGCGACCCGCGCAAGGGCCTCGCCTCCGGTTACTACTTCAATCCGGCATGCTTCGCTCCCGCTACGACGCAGTTCTCACAGGGCACGCTGATCTGGCCGTACATCAAGGGTCCGGCCTATTTCAACAGTGACCTTTCTTTGTACAAGAACTTCAACTTCAAGGAGCGGCAGAACGTCCAGTTCAGGTTCCAAACCTATAACTTCCTGAACCACCCGCTTCCCGAATTCAACGCCAGCGGCAGTAATAACGATCTGAGTCTGGTCTTCAACCAGGGCGGTAACCTGGCGATGTCCAACCAGAACGCGTTCACGACTGGCAAACCACTCAACACCGTAGGCCGCCGCGTGCTGATGCTGAGCCTGAAATACACCTTCTGAGGCCGATGAGACCACTGCGCGGGGCGTCCGAAGGCGCCCCGCTTTTTGGACATTATGATGATACGAACACTCACCGCTCTGACCATCACTACCGGCTGCCTGTATTTGTTTGCACGATCGGCCGAGAAGCCGGTCCCATATCCCGGCGATTATCGCGAGTGGACCCTGATCAAGCGTACCGAAGCTCCATCGAATGACGCCGGTTTCGGAAATCATCCCTGCGAGGCCCCCTGCACGGGCGGGGTCTATCGGATCTACGCGAATACCAAAGCCATGGAGGGTTACCGCACCGGCAAGTTCCCCGATGGCTCCATCGTGGCGGATGAGCTACTGGAAAAAAGGGCATCCGTGGACGGCCCGCGGCGCGGGGTCGGCGTGATGGTGAAAGAGCCGCGCAAATACCGGGACACCGGCGGCTGGGGATTCGAGATTTTCGGGGAGGGCGATACGGCCACCCTCGATGCCGGCGGCAAGGCAGCCTGCTACGGGTGCCACAAGTCGCGGGCCGATCACGACATGATCTTCAGTGAGGCGCCGGCCGCCGGAGGGAATTAGTGGTCATGTCTGTTTTGGCAAAAGTGGCTATTGGTTCGGGCGCGCCCGCCGTGTCAGATTCAAACGATATGGACCGTGTCCTTTACGGCGCCGGCCGCATCCTGTTTGGAGTGTCCCTGATAGCATTCGGCGTTCAGAACGTGTGGTTTCAGGGCACGTTCGCGGGCCTCGAGCTCACGCCGGAATGGGCGCCCGCTCATGCGTTCTGGGCCTGGCTCATGGGCGCCGCGCTTCTGGCGGCTGGCCTCGGCATCGCCGTCGGATGGCGCACGAGGCTGGCGGCGAGCATCGCCGGCGTCGTTTATCTTGCCAGCGTCCTGTTCTACCGAATTCCCAAACTGGATCTGTTCAACGACATCGGTGAGCGCACCCGGATCCTCGAGCCTCTCAGCATCTGCTGCGGCGCATTCCTGCTGGCCGGCGCGCTTCGATCCGAAAGCACCGGCTGGCGCGCCTGGGACAACATCCTCGACAGGGCGTTCACGCCGGCCCGGATCGTTCTGGGCGTGACGATGATCATTTTCGGCATCGCGCACTTCCAGATTCCGGCTTTTATCGCGTCGCTGATCCCGCCGTTTATTCCGTTCCACCTGTTCTTTGCCTGGTTCACCGGCGTGGGGTTTGTCGCCGCGGGGCTGACCATGGTGACGAAGTGGCAGATGCGGTTCGGCGCCATGATGCTGGGGCTGATGTTCTTTCTCTGGGTGGTGCTGCTGCATCGATGGAGAGTGGCTGGCGCGCTGCACAACACCGACGAGTGGAACAGCATGCTTATCGCGATGGCCATCTGCGGAGAGTCGTGGATCCTGGCCGGGCTTCCGGAATGGGCGTCGGATCGGGTGAGATCCGCGGCGCAGGGCGGAGATTGAGGCTAACGATCGCGCTCTTCGAGGTGGCTGAGGCGCGCATCGAGGACGCCTTCCATTCGCAGAAGCTCAGCGCGAAACGTATCTCTCAGGTCGTCAATGCGCTTGTCGAAATGGGCTCTGAGGTCGCTCAGGCGCGAGTTGTTCACGAGAATGCCGACCAGCACCGCGAGCGTCGGAATGGCGATCGCCAGCAGTGTGTGAACGTCCATTCGACTTTATTGTACTCGAAGCGCTCTCAAATTCTCCCTGAGATTGCCAGGTCGTAAGCGCCGTATAGTGATGCTAACGGTAGCGCTCTTCGAGGTGGCTAAGCCGCTGTTCGACGTTGCTCAGGCGGGCATCGAGTACGCCTTCCACCCGCAGAAGCTCCGTGCGCAACGTATCCCTCGTGTCGTCAAGCCGCTGATCGAAATGGGTTCTGAAATCGTCTACGCGCCCATTCGTATCGCCCAGACGCGAATTCATGTCGCCCAGACGCGAATTGACGTCTCCCAGGCGCGAGTTCATGTCTCCCAGGCGCGAGTTGTTCACGAGAATGCCGACAAGCACGGCGAGCGTCGGGATCGTGATCGCCAGCAGTGTGTGAACGTCCATTCGACCTTATTCTACTCGAAACGCTCTCAAATTCTCCCTGAAATCGCCAGCTCGTACGCGCCATACAGCACGCTGTCGTCGCCGAGCGCGGCGGGGACGACATCCACTCGTGCGCGCGACCACGCCGTGATCTGGCGACCCAGTTCCTCGCGCAGCGGCACGAATAGCCGATCGCCCGCTTTCGCAATGCCCCCTCCGATTACGATGCGCGCCGGATTCAGCAGCATGATCGCCGCTTTCAGGCCGAGCGCTAGATCGACAACGTAGCGGCTGACAAACGCGGGGTCCTGCATCAGCTCTTTCGCCGGACGGCCGTAATCGCGGTCGAGCCACACGCCGCAGCACATGCGCTCGAAGCAGCCGCGCGCACCGCACAGGCATTCCGGGCCATCGGGGCGAATGGTCATGTGACCGATTTCCCCACCATATGAATCCGCGCCCCGCCAGACCTCGCCGCGCGACACTATGCCGCCGCCGATCCCTGTGGACAGCGTCATGTAGAACAGCGGATCGAACCCGCGGCCTGCGCCATGTGCCGCCTCGCCGAGCGCGCCGACATTAGCATCGTTGTCCATCACCGGCCGCACGCCTGCAATCGGCTCGAGCCAGCCCGGGAGATCGAAGTCACTCCAGCCGCCCACGTGCGTCGAGAGCGCAATCCGTTGTTCGGTAAAGATCACGGGTCCGCCGAAGCCGATGCCGCAGCGCTCGAAACGATACTGATCTCGCCACTCGGCGGTGATGCGGGCGAGCTGTTGCAGCATCCAGTCGCGTCCGCCCGCGCGGTCGGTCTGGTGCGACTGACGCGCGATCATTCGGCCATCTTCGAACACGGCGACGCTGAACTTCGTGCCTCCGATGTCGAGGGCAAGGGTGGTCATGAGAAGTGTGCCGCGGCGGCGCGAATCTCTTCGGGCGATGCGGTTCCGGTGCCGCGCTTCATGATCGTAATCGACGCCGCCAGGTTGCCGAACCGCGCTGCTTCCACCGCATCTGCACCCGCTGCCAACGCTACCGCAGTTCCGGCCGAAAAGCTGTCGCCCGCGCCGCAGATGTCCACCGGCCGGGCGATGCGCGCGCCGGGAACATGGGTGACGCCATCGTTGGTAAGCGCCAGCGCGCCCTCCGGTCCCAGCGTGACGAACATCGGCCGATCGCCAATCACCTTGCGCAGCGCTGGGTAATCATCGGCGACGAGGCCGGCGCGGGTGCACGCTTCGCGCGCTTCGTCTTCATTCGGCTTGGCAATCACGTCGCGATAGAGCTCGATGCGCTTGCGCGAATCCACCAGCACCGGCTTCGCGGGATGGCGGCAGGCGAAGTCGCAGATATGGCCGCACAGCGCGGGCGTGACCACGCCGCCCGCTGACGTTTCGGCCTGATCGGAAACAATGAGCGCGTCAAAAGCCGCGGCCTCGCGCAGAAATAGCTCACCGAGCGCGCGGTCAAGATCGGCGGGAAGCGGCTCAGTGTGGATGAAGTCCACGCGCGGCCGGTCCTCCTCGCCGGTGTCGCGGTTTATCAGCTTGGTATAGGTGAAGGTCGGCACGCGTGCCGATCGAACCAGCAGGCCAGTGCCGACCCCGCGCCCTTCGAGCGCGCGGACCAGCTCATACCCGAAGCCATCGTCGCCCGCAACGCCGAGCACGGCCAACTGCCCGACGCCGAGCGCGGCCAGATTATTCGCAACCGTACCGGCCGCGCCGGGAGTTACTTCGGTGCTGACTACCGCCGTGCGCGGAATGCCCGTTTCGCGGGATGGCTCCGCGGCCGAGGGGTCGTAAGTGCACCAGCGGTCCAGACACACGTCTCCGATCACCAGAACCTTCATGCGTGGAAGGGAGGCCAGAACAGACTCAACGTTCATTGCCGTGTAGCAAGCAGAGCGCGGCGGAGCGCGGGCAGGGTGGCCCGGTGATCGCCCTCGAAGTAGAAGCTTTCGCCGCCATCCGCAACGGTACGGACGAGGATTGTTTTATGCGGACGGAAGTAATACCCGGGATCGGTCGGACGGCAGCTCTCGGCGGAAATCGCCGTGGATGGGCGCGATGTCGAACACCGCGGTAGTGAAATGTTTGATGTCGCGGCCGTGCTGCCGGGTGGCATTGCGCACCATGGCCAGCGCTTTGAGGTACACCTCGGGCCCCATGGTCGCCGACCCGAAATTCAGAAGCGCGCCGCCCTCGAGCCGCTCCATGGTGTGTGCCAGAATCAGAAAATCGCGATAGCTGGTCTCGCCCCAGGCAGCGCCATCGCAGTTCGGATGCTCGTGCACGATGTCGTACCCGATGCCCACGTGCACGGTGACCGGGACCGAGAGCCGGTACGCCTCGGCCAGCACGCTGAGCGCACGATGCGGGTATTCGGCTTCCAGAATGCGGCGGCCGATGTTCTCGCCGAGGCCGGCGCCGAGCGCCTGCGCTTCCTGCACCCATTCGTTGATTTCGCCGGTTTCGGTCCACAGGCCGAACTCCCCGGTGCGGATGTAGCGCTCCACGCTTTCGGTGGTCGCGCCGATGCGCGCCAGTTCGTAATCGTGAATTGCGCCGGCGCCATTCATGGCAATGTGGTCGATAAAGCCGCGCTCCAGCAGATCGATGATGTGGCGGCTGACGCCGGCGCGGATAACATGCGCGCCCATGATGAGTACGCGCGCTGATCCACAGTCGCGAGCGGCCGCCATGCGCGCGGCCAGCGGCGCGAGATCGGGATGCTCGAACTGCGGAGCGGCGTCGTCCAGACGGAGCCAGTGCGGCTGGTGCAGCTTGTGCTCCCGTTCGGCAAGCGGCCTGAGCTTCAGTCGGCCGCGATCGAACTCAGCGTATCGGGAAGGCATCGCGTCAGATTCCCGCGTTCTCGGCCCGTACGCGGATGCCGAGCAGCATTTTCCGCTCCATGACGAAATGCGCCGGCTCGATCAGCGCATGAACAAAGAGCCGCCCGGCGACGGCCGGTCCGGGATTCGCGCGGAAACGCACCACCAGGCGCGTGGAATTGGCGTCGACGGTGCTGAGCAGCACGAACGCCCAGGTTGCGCTCCCGTACATCTGCTGAGCGGCCGCGTTCTGCCGGGGCGATCCAACCACCAGCGCGCGACCCGGCAGGACGACGAGCGCCTCGAGCGCCGGCGCGCTCGGGTGCAGCCGAACGTTGTCGCCGGTCTGGATTCGTTGCCACGCAGGAACGATGCGGTCCGCGTTGTGAATGTCGCAGCCGAAGAGATTCTCCAGCCAGTCGTAGCTGTAGAAGCCGGCGCGCCCCTGTCCGATCTGCGCAATCCACGGCCACACGCGATCGGGCGGCGCGCCGATGGTGATTGCGCGCGTGGAAACGACGGTTGCGTGGGGCACAAGGTCGTCCCCCGGCAGCAGCATGGCGGTCTCCACGTTGGTTGAGCCCCAGCGCAGATGCCACGGGCGCACAACGAACCAGTAAACAACGGTGGCGATCGCAACGGCGGCGGTCAGACGAAGAGCCCAGCGGATACGTTTCCCTGACACGGCTTGATTATATCGGGAGGTGGCCAGGCCAGGATGATGCGGAGGAGCGCGTCGCGGTCGAGATAATTCGGCACGATCAGTTGCGCGCCGGCTTCCTTCAGCCGCCGGCATTCCACTCATCGGGTATTGAAATGGCAAACTTTAAGATGCCTCGCGCAGATGGTCCAACTCGATTACCGCAGCGCTGCGCAGCACGGCCAGGTCGTGACGGACGGTGCGCCAGATCAGTCTCTCGTCAACACCCTCGTACTCATGCCGATTGACGTTGCCAGCCGCAGCCACAGCAATCCAGTCGATATCGGGATGTCGGTCTTTGAGTTCCGTCAGCAACCTGCGCGTCGCCTCCGATACGATCTCCAAGTGCGCGGACGACAGCGTCATTCTTAGAGGCATGGACGGCGTCGCGCAGGATGCTGTCGCGGACGAGCGGCTTGAGCGTTCTGCGATTCACGACGTCGCCGGCGCCGTTCAGGATCTCGTTGATGTAGATCTTCACTCTGGCATATTCGAAGATTCCCAGAGGACGGTCCTCATCGAGTTCCACCAGCACGTCGATGTCGCTATCCGATCTGGCTTCTCCCCGCGCCACAGAACCGAACACCGCCGCATGGGACACGCCCAGCCGCCGCAACTCGCCTTCGCGATTGCGCAGCGTATCCAGAACGTTGGTCAGCGTGCCGATCGTCTTTCCACCAAGAGTCTGGCAAACAGGCGGTATTGGCAGGCTCTATTCCGGCTACCGTTTAAAGCAGGATAGAGTGAAGCAGCGCGTCGCGGTCGAGATAGTTCGGCACGATCAGTTGCGCGCCGGCTTCCTGCAGCCGCCGGCATTTCCACTCATCTATGGTTGCGCATTCGGCTTCGTCCGTCGCCAGCCCCACCGAGAGGCCGCCCGCTTCGGCAATCAGGCGCACCTCCACATTGCCGTCGCCGAAGCCGATGAGCTGTTCCCCGGAAGCATGTCCCCGGCGGAGCACGCCGGTGATGAGGCCTTCCTTCGAAAAGCTCGGGTCGGGCTGCGAGCCGTAGACGCCGCCATCGAAGTACCGGTGGATGTCGAGCAACTTCGCCTCGTACTGCAGCTCGCGATCGTCGGTGCCGCTGGCCAGATAAAGCGTGAGCCCGCGCTCGCGCAACGCTTCAAGCATCGAGCGCGTGCCCGGTACCAGATATTTGTCCGGCGCCGCCGCGCGGGTGCGGATCTCGTTCATGCGCGCCTCGCTCACCTCGTGGAGCGCGGTAAGAAACCGGGACTTATATGCGGCCGCATCGACGTTCGGACCTCCGCGCTCGCGCATCGCGTCGGCGAACGCCAGGGTCTGGAAGACGGTGTCCTTGCCGGTGAGGCGCCAGATGAAATCTTCGCAGGCGGCGCGCAGATCATCCTCGGTCTCGCCGGTGTCGAGGGCCATGAGATCGGGAAGCATCATGCCGAGCATGATCTTCATCCAGCCGGCGCGGAGCAGGGAAACAGTACCGTCGAAATCGAAGAAAGCCACGCGAGCGCGGCGGCGCACGTCGCCGGTGGCGATCCGGAGAATCACTGCAGCGTCAACGTCGTCAAGGCAACGCCCGCGCCGATCGCAGCCGAAACAAGTCCCATCCACCAGAGAAACGGCCGGTGCGACAGGATGGCCAGCGATGCGAACACGATGCCGATTTCGAGAAATACCTCGCCGCTGTGCAGCCGTACCGCCTGTGCTCCTTTGAGCCTGCTTTCGCGCTCGAAATCCCGCGCGCGCTCCGCGGTATTTTTGGAATCCTCGTCATAGTGAGCGACGTTGCCGGCGTACTTCTTTGTCATGTCAGCCGACTTGAGCGCTGCGAACATGTCCGCGGCCAGCGCCGATTCATAGCCTCTGATGCGCTTGCCCTGATACTCCGACCAAAGATCGGACGCGCGCTGCTGCCCCAGCAGTTCCTCGGTGGTGAAATGTTGGCCGAGTACCGACACAATGGCCAGCGCGGCGGCGATCACCGCCATGCTCGCGGCCACTCTCTTATCGAACGGCTCGCGCGCGTGCTCCGCGTGTTCCTCGAGTTCTTCTTCAACGGACATGTCTGATTGAGTACGAGAGTAACACGGGCCGCTTGCTGACGCGCGGGATGCACAGGCACTCGTGCCTCTGAAATGCAGGCTAAGAGCCCAATGCCATCTAGTTTTCCCGCTTTCGAACACCTGGCCGATGTGGGGCGGGCGCCCTCGCCCGCGGCCGGCGCCCCCGCCGGCCTGCTCCCATACGCGACAACTCTACTCTCCGCGCGGCCAGCGGGGCCGGGGGGCCCCGCGCAGGCCGGGGGGCCTGCCCCACAAAAAGGGACTTCGACTCAGCTCGCCGTCGAAAACTATATGGCATTAGGCTAAGAGCCTGCTCTACAGTACGCAGCAACAGTAGAGCAGACTTTCAGCCTGCAGTTTTGAGGCGGCGACTCCAGACACAGGCGCCAATCCCGTGGCACGCTACATTGCGCCCTGGTTTTCGAGGCTGCGCCAGAGATACCAGCTCGCCACCGAGCACCAGGGACGCCACGCGCGCGCCAGTTTCTCCATGCGCTCGGGCTTCGGCAGCGCGCGCATGCGATAGGCCTTGCGCATGGCGGTGCGGACGCCAAGGTCGCCCACGGGCAGCACGTCCGGCCGCTCCAGCGCGAAGATCAGGAACATGTGCGCGGTCCACACGCCGATGCCCTTCACACGCGTCAGCGTCGCGATCACTTCTTCGTCGCTGAGGTCCGGCAGCGCCGCGAAGTCGATCTCACCGGCGGCGGTCCGTTGGGCCAGATCGCGAATGTAAGCGCTTTTCTGAGCCGACAATCCAGCGCCCCGCATCTGCTCCGTCGTGAGCGCCAGGATGTCCTCGGGGGTGAGCCGGCGCTGGGGCGTAAGATCGAGCAATCGCTCGAAGATCCGCAATGCCACGCGCCCGCTGAGCTGCTGGTAGACAATGGAGCGAACCAGCGTCTGGAACTCCGGGGCGCGGAACTGGATACGGCAGGGGCCGACGCGCTGGATGATGGCGGCCAGCACCGGGTCGGCTTTCTGGAGGTGGGCAATGGCTTCACGCATGGAACGTACCGGCGAAAACGCGCATCTACCAATCTTACGTATGATTCGACCCGTCTTCGCCGCGATGTCCGCCGTGATCCTGTGCTTCCTGCCCTGCCTGGGCCAGAGCGATGCGGCGAGACACGAGCCGGTTCAGCCGCCCGCGGCCCAGGATCAATCCGAAGAACCCACTCTGAAGGTGGAAGTCAACGTCGTCAATATCTTCTTCACCGTTCAGAACAAACAAGGCGGCATGGTCCCCGGCTTGACGAAAGACGACTTCACCGTATTCGAGGACGGCAAGCAGCAGACCATCAAGTACTTCAACAAAGAGAGCGATCTGCCGATCACCATGGGCCTGCTGATCGACGTGAGTCCCAGCCAGGGCAATCTGATCGAGATCGAAAAGCAGGCGGCATCGCAGTTCTTCAGCAGCGTGCTTCGCGCGAAGGATCTGGCCTTCCTGATCAGTTTCGGCGGCAGCGCGGACCTGCTGCAGGACTACACCAGCTCGCCGAAACTGCTGCGCGCCGGCCTCAACGACCTGAAGGAGAATGCCAGCGGGGGCTCGCCAATTATGGACGGACCCGTTCCTACCCTGAGCACGCCGAAAGGCACGGTGCTCTACGATGCGGTGTACCTTGCCGCTCACGATGAACTCCATGGGCAAACCGGCCGCAAGGCGCTCATCCTGATTACGGACGGCGAAGACCAGGGCAGCTCGTACAAGATTCAGGACGCCATCGAACAGGCGCAGAAGGCGGACGCCATCATCTACAGCATCCAGTACGTTGACCGGCGTTTCTATTACAGCCAGGGAGCGTTTTATGGGGGCGATTCGGCGCTCGGCAGGATGTCGACCGAGACCGGCGGCCGGGTATTTCGCATCGACCGGAAACATACCCTCCAGGATGCCTTCCAGGAGATTCAGGAAGAGATGCGCAGCCAGTACGCGCTGGCCTACACGCCGAGCAACGCGGCCCGGGATGGATCGTACCGGCGCATCGAGATCAAGACCTCGAACCACGATTACAAGGTGCGGTCGCGCAAGGGTTATTACGCTACGCCGAACGAGCAGGAATAGTGACCGGGCTGTTATGGGACTCGCGCCATTGCAGGCTGAAAACCTGCTCTACAATTATCGCGGCGCGTCGGCCGTTTTCAGACGCGCCCTGCGCGCGGCCAGATAGGCCGTGACGGCTTCCTCGAACGGCGGCATGGGCGCGATGCCCAGGCGTTCCATTTTCGAATTCGACAACGCCGAAAACTTCGGCCGGCGCGCAGCCGTTCGGTATTCGCGCTCGCTGGTGGGGCGCAGCTCGGGTTTCAGGCCGGCCAGCCGGAAGATGGTCTGCGCGTAGTGAAACCAGGAAATGGGGGTACCGCCGCCCACGTGAAATACCCCGACCGTTTTGCGCTCCAGCAGGTCCGCGGTTTTCTCGGCAAGCGCCGGCGCATAAGTGGGTGAAGCGACGTGATCTTCCACCACGCGGATGGTCTGGCCTCCTCCGGCCAGCCGCAGCATCAGCTCAATGAAATTGCCTCGCGCGGTGCTCAGACCACCAGGGCCGAACACGCCCGAGGTTCGAATAATCAGCGGATCGTCGAGATAGGCCTGCGCGTAAAGCTCGCCGGCGTACTTCGATACAGCATAGGCGCCGAGCGGGTGCGGCTTGTCGTCTTCGGTGTAGGGACGGCCAGCTGTGCCGTCGAACACATAGTCGGTGGAGAAATGGACCAGCCGGGCATCGGTCTGGCGGCAGGCAATGGCCAGGTTGCGAACAGCGAGCGCGTTTGCCTGAAATGCCGCGTGCGGCTCCCGCTCGGCGACATCCACCATGTTGTAGGCCGCCGCATTCAGGACGACCGCGGGATCGATGCGCGCGAGCACGCTCTCCACGGCCGCGGCATCGGTAATGTCCACAGCCGTGCGCTCAAAGCCCTGCACCTGATAATTGCGCTCCCGTAATACGCGGGTAAGCTCGATGCCAAGCTGGCCCGCGCACCCGAACACCACGGCGTTCCTGCTGTTCTGTTGGCCCATTCGACTGCAGAATAGCAGCAGCGGGACGGGGGCGTCCCGCGCGGTCCGGGAGGACCGCCCCACCCTACCTGCGGCTGACTGCCATGTCACACACGGCTTCACGCTGTTCGTCTTCAATGGCCCTGCGCAGCCGCTCGAGGCTGGCAAGACCCGTAATGACATGCTGCAGTTTCGTCCCGGCCATCCAGCCGCCTGCGAACGGGCTGCAAAACACGATCTCTCCGAGGAGTAGCTTGTCGTCGTGCTCGATCCTGACCAGAGTGCCTGGCGACAGCGGCTCGACAAGCTTCAGTTTCAGTCCGCCCGCCGACAATTCGACGATTTCCGCGGGCATCGGTCTCGCGCCGTCACACCCGACTGAAAGCGGCAAAATGCAGACCGATTCCGCCGTCGCGGTGCGCGGCTCCCTTCGACGTTCCACAGTTCCTCTATCGGCAGTCCAGGCGAATTCATGAAACCTTCCTGCCGCCGGACCGACTCTGAGAGGTATCATGGACAGCTCTTTCCGCATCGAAAGCGACACCATGGGCGAAATGCGCGTACCCGCGGACGCCCTGTGGGGGCCGCAGACGCAACGCGCCGTCGAGAATTTCCCCATCAGCCGCCTGCGCTTTCAACGGCCTTTCATACGCGCACTCGGCCTCATCAAGGCCGCCGCGGCCAGAGTGAACGCCCAGCTCGGCTATCTGCGGCCGGAGACGGCGCAGTCCATCGAGGATGCGGCGCGGCGCGTGGCCGGCGGCGAGTTCGATGCGCAATTTGTCGTGGACATCTTCCAGACCGGCAGCGGCACGTCCACCAACATGAATGCAAACGAGGTGATCGCCCATCTCTCGGGCGCGCACCCGAACGACGAGGTGAACCGCGGCCAGTCGAGTAACGACGTGATCCCCACGGCCATCCATGTCGCCGCCGCCGCCGTCGCGGGCGATGCACTATTGCCGGCCATGTCCGAATTGCATCACGCGCTCGAGAGGAAAGCGCGCGAATTCGACGACGTGATCAAGATTGGCCGCACCCACCTGCAGGATGCCGTGCCCATGCGCCTCGGCCAGGAATTCAGCGGCTATGCGGAGCAGGTCGACAAGTGCATGGACCGGATTCGCAGCGCGCTCGAAGGCATCTACGAGCTGCCGCTCGGGGGGACAGCCGTGGGGACCGGCCTCAACGCGCTGCCCGGCTTTGCCGCCGCGGTCATTACGGCCATTGCCGACGAAACGCGCCTGCCGTTTCGCGAAGCGGCGAATCATTTCGAGGCGCAGGGGGCGAAAGACGCCGTAGCGTTCCTGAGCGGCGCGCTGAAGACGTACGCGATCGCGCTGACCAGGATCGGCAACGATATCCGCTGGCTGGGCGCCGGGCCGCGCTGCGGGTTGGGAGAGTTGAAGCTGCCGGCCACGCAGCCCGGGTCGAGCATTATGCCGGGTAAGGTGAATCCGGTGATCGTGGAAAGCCTGCTCATGGTGTGCGCGCAGGTGGTCGGCTACGACGCCACCATTGCCTGGTGCTGCGCCATGGGCAACTTCGAGCTGAACGTAATGATGCCGGTGATGGCTTACGACCTCCTGGAATCGATGGAACTGCTTGGCGCCGCTTCGCGCAACTTCGCCCGGAGATGCGTTGATGGCCTGGAGGTGGATCGCGCGCGGGCCACGGGTTACGTGGAGCAATCGCTGGCCATGGCTACCGCGCTCGCGCCCGAGATCGGATACGAGAAGGCTGCTGCGATCGCGAAGGAAGCGTACGCTAACGGACTCACCGTCAGGGAAGTCGCCAAACGGAAGAGCGGCCTGCCCGAAGACCGGCTGAACGCACTGCTCGATCCGCGAACCCAGACCGGGGCCTGAAGGGGCCCCTGTCTGCGCCACACGAACAGGTGAACACAAGGTGAAATGAATGGACCGCGAGCGGTGTCCATAGAGTGCCGGGACCGAACCGGCCCGACGAAGGAGAGGACAAAATGGCTGATACACAGGACTTTAAGGACAAAGCTCGCGCGGGGGACTACCAGGGAATGAAGTCCGCGGTAACGGACGCCGCCGAAGAGGCGCGGCGCAAGGCGCAGGGCGCGATGAGCAACGCGGCCGATCAGGCGCGGCAGACGACGGAGAGCGCCAGGTCTGCGATGAACGACGCGGCCGACCAGGCGCGCCAGAAGGCCGAGGACCTCAGCCGCACCGCAAGGCAGAAGCTGGAACAGAGCCGTGGCCCGGCGGCCGACATGATGGACAGCACCGCCGAGCGGATCCGGCAAACCAACATGGGGCCGGCCGCCAACGTCGCGGGCGGGCTGCACAGCGCCGCCGATTACGTGCGCCAGAACAACTTCGGCGACATGTTCAACGATCTGAGCCGCGTGATACGCCGGAACCCCGCGCCAACGCTGATTGCCGCCATCGCGGTCGGGTTCATTCTCGGCAGCGCGATGCGGCGCAGCGATTAACAGACCGACACGAATACTGCCGGCAAGGAGGTTGTATGAGCGATGCAGGCAGAGGAGCAATGGGGAATCTCGGCCAGTATGCGGCCATGGAGGGCGCGCCTCAGGCACGCAGCATCGGGGAACTTGTCGCCGACGTGGTAACCACCATTCAGGAGATCATGCGCTCGGAGGTGCGGCTGGCGCGCACCGAAGTGAGCGAGGAGATGACCAAGGCGGCGGCCGCGTCTAAGATGCTGATTGCGGGAGGCCTGCTGGGGATGTTTGCCGCGGCCTTCGCCCTGGTAACTGTCTTCTGCGCTCTGATCCTGGCGCTGCAGCCATGGCTCGCGGCGCTCATCATCACGGTTGTACTCGGCGCGGTCGCCGGCGTTATGGTTCTTGCCGGCGTCGCGCGCTGGAAGCAGTTCCACCCGAAGCCTCAAAAGACGATCGAGACAGTGAAGGAGAACGTGGAGTGGGCGCGAAATCAGATCAAATCGTGACCGAAATCGATGCGCAGCGAAGCCGGCTGGGCAGGAACCTTGTGGAACTGGAAACGCGCCTGAAGGGCGCCACGGACTGGCGGGCGCACTACGAGAAACATCCGTTTACGTTCACGGGGGTGGCCTTCGGCGCCGGGCTGCTGATGGGTGCCTGGGTGCGCGGGAACAGGCGGGGGCAACCATTCTACGGCGCCATGCCGCCGGTGTACGAGAGGCACGTATCCGGCGCGATGGACCACATCAAGGGCGCGCTCATCCTGTTTGGCGTGACCGCGCTGCAGGAGTTCATCTCGCAGCGGCTGCAGGCCTTCGAGCCCAGGGTACGCGCAGCCGCCCGGCAGAGCGGAACCGAGATGTGAACGCTGCTTTGGTCCGGGCCTTTCTGCGAAACTAGTATTTGGCCTTCAGCGCTTCGCTTTACGGCGAAACAATCGAACAGATTCTTGCTTTGGACGGCGACGGCCATCGGCTGATGCCGCTCCTTGCGGGCCGTTGTTCGTCCGAGAGCGCCCGCACAGCCCTTCGCGGTAAAACCGCGCCGGAGTTGTTCCCGAACGCGGCGGCGCCGGATGCGGCCCTTAGCGGGCTCTGGCTCTATTTTTCCTGCTTCGACGAATGCCACGCGATTTGCCAGGATATTCCCACGGCCGACGGCAGTTACTGGCACGCGATTCTTCACCGACAGGAGCCGGACGCCGGCAATGCCGCATACTGGTTCCGCAGAGTTGGCCGTCACTCCGTATTTCCGGCGCTGGCCGAGGCCGCACGGGAGATGCTCTCGGGCCAGCTTCCGACGTTCTCGTGCGCCGCCCAGTGGGATCCGTTCGCCTTCATCGAATTCTGCGAGCGAGCGCGGCAGATGCCTGAGACGGCGCCCGAGCACCGCGCCTGCATGGAGATCCAGCGCGCGGAGTGGCAACTGCTGTTCGATCATTGCGCGAGGCCGGGGCGATGAAAGGACTGCGGCGGCGCACCATCGTTCTGATCTTCTGTCTCATCATTCTGGGCATGCTGGTGGCCTGGGGCGTCTCGCGGAAGGCCACGCCCCCGGAGGTTCCGGTCGCCAGGGCTGTCCGCGAGACGATTGTCAGCACCATCTCCACAAATGGGAAGGTGGAGCCGATCGACTGGGGAACCGCGCACGCCGAGCGCCCCGGCGTGGTGCAGAAGATTTATGTGCACCGCGGCCAGGAGGTGAGAGCAGGCGAACCGCTGGTGGCTCTGGACACGCGCCAGGCAGCCGCTGACCTGGCCGGCTCCGCGGCGAAAGTCCAGCAGGCGCAGGCCGAGCAGCAGGTTGTCAACCAGGGCGGCCGTACCGTGGACACCACCGAGATCGATACCAGCCTCTCGAAGGCGCGTCTCGACCTGGCCACCGCGCAGCGCGACCTCGACACGCTCACGCGTCTGGAGGCGCGGCAGGCGGCCACCCGCAAGGAAGTTCAGGACGCCCAGGAGCATGTCAATCAGCTGCAGCTTCAGATCCAGTCGCTCGATAAGCGGCGCGCGGCTCTGGTATCGCAGCCCGATCGCGCTGCGGCGGAGGCGCGGGTTCGCGAGGCCGAAGCTACGGAGACGGCGGCGCGGAGCAATGTCGCCCAGGCTATCGTGCGCGCGCCGATTGCCGGCACGGCGTACCAGTTCGATCTCCAACCGGGCGCCTTCCTGCAGGCCGGCGACCTGGTGGCCAACATCGGGCGGCTCGATCGCGTGCGGGTGCGTGTGTACGTCGATGAGCCGGATCTTGGCCGGGTGGGAATCGGCATGCCCGTCACTATTGCCTGGGACGCCATGCCGGGCCGCCACTGGAAGGGCGCGGTGGACCGCTTGCCCACGCAGATCGTTCCTCTCGGCACCCGCCAGGTGGGTGAGGTGGGCTGCGTGATCGAAAACCCCGATCGCGACCTTCTGCCGGGTACGAATGTCGACGTGGAGATTCAGTCGAAGGTAGTGGAAAACGCGCTCACCATCCCGCGAGAGGCGCTGCGGCGCGAGGCGAATACCTCGGGCGTGCTGATGCTGTCTTCCGATAACACGCTGGTGTGGCGCGCAATTCAGACAGGCATCACCAGCGCCGGCCGGGTGCAGGTGCTGAGCGGGCTGAAGGACGGCGATGCAGTGGCCCTGCCCACCGATCGCGTGCTGAAGCAGGGCATGAAGGTTACGCCGGTGTTTCCGTGATGTCCATGCGCTCGATCAGACCATTGCGTATGGAATAGGCATGCTGAATCATCTGATCCACCAGGACGTTTCCCGCAGGATCGCGAACTACCTGGTGAACGTGCACGACGGTGCGGCCATGTTCGTCGTCTTCAATTCGTAAGGGGTCGACGCGTGGGTTCACGATAGCGAATTGGCGCGTCCAGTAGTCGCGCACATTGGCCTGGCCGAGCACGCGTCCGCCCTCCATTCCATTCGGCCAGTCCACGTCAGGATGCATCATCGCGAGAACCGTCTCGATGTCACGTCTGTTGAACGCAGCGTAGGCGGCCGTGATCAGTTCACGGTTCGAGCGAGTGCCCATAGGAGAATTACAGCACGGGCCGACGAGGGCGTCGGCCGCGGGCGTGGGCGTCCGCCCCACCAACGCAAGCATCGCCTCTTACTCGGTTGGCGGATTTTCCAACGCGCGCTCGAGCTCGGCAAGACTTGCCGCAAAGCTGTCCAGCTCGCGCGTGAGCGTGCTGGATTGCTCCGCGGTCAGGACTTTCGACCGCTGCACCGCCTCATCCAGAGCAACTCGAGCGCGCCGGACAGCTGTGCGGGCCAGCCACGGGTTTTTCTGGTTTCGCGCAGTGGACACCAGAACCGCGCACACGTTCAAAGCACGCCGAATTTCCTGTAGCGCAGGATCAGGCAACGCAACAAGTTTGAGGTGAAATGTTTTGAAACTCAACGCCCCCAGAAGCGGGGATTACACTATACCCGCAAACGTGGGTAGTGTGGGTCAGCTTTCCAGGACGCCTCGCACGGTCAGGGCGAGGGCATTCCCCAGGGTCACATGCTGATCCGCATCCAGATGCACGCCGTCAACCGCGCTCGAACTGGTAACGCTCTCTGCGTCGAAGAAGTGACAGCCAAGGCCGCCGGCAACCTCCCTGAATGCTTCGGCCATGCCGATAGCGCGCTGCTCGGCGCCGCGAAACTTAGGCGCCAGCGCGCCTCGCGGCGAGCGAATCAGCGGAGGGCTCACGATCAGGATGTCCGGGACCGGCATACCCGGCTCGATCGGCGCTGTGCGGATCTCGCGGACCAATACCGAGATTCCCTGGGCCGCGGACCACGCGTCGTTCCAGGGGTGCGAGAACTGAAGGTCGTTCGTGCCAAGCATCAGGATGACCAGCGCGAGCGGCGAGTGCATTTCCATTCGCTGCGCGAGGCCATCCTGTCCGTTGCGCCCCGGTTTGAAGGGATCGTCCCAAACGGTGCGACGGCCGTTGAGACAATCCTCCAGCACTCGCACCGGCAATCCCGACTGGAGCAGGTTATTCTCCATTACGCCGGGCCAGCGCTTTTCGAACGGCAACCGCTCGCGCGTGTTCGGGATGATGCCCCACGTCAGCGAATCGGCGTAGACAAGGATCTGGTGCATGTTTGCTCTGCAGGCTAATTACTTCTTCTTGCCCTGCGCCGCGACGGCTTCCATGGCCGCCTTCACTTTCTCGGGGTCGCCCAGGTAGTAATGCCGGATCGGCTTCAGGTGGTCGTCGAGCTCGTAAACGAGCGGCACGCCGGTGGGGATGTTCAGCCCGACAATCTCCTCGTCGGAGACATTGTCGAGGTACTTCACCAGCGCGCGCAGGCTGTTCCCGTGCGCGGCGATCAGCACCTTGTCGCCGCCCTGCACTGCCGGCGCAATGGTCTCGTGCCAGTAGGGCAGGAACCGCGCCACGGTGTCCTTCAGGCACTCGGTGAGCGGCAACTCGGCTTTGGTGAGGCTGCGATAGCGCGGGTCGTTGCCGGGATAACGAGGGTCCGACGCTTCGAGCGCGGGCGGAGGGACGTCGTAGCTGCGGCGCCAGATTTTCACCTGCGCCTCGCCGAACTTCTCGGCGGTCTCGGCCTTGTTCAGTCCCTGCAGCGCGCCGTAGTGGCGCTCGTTCAGGCGCCACGAGCGGTGCACCGGAATCCACATGAGGTCCATTTCATCCAGCACGATCCACAGAGTGCGGATGGCGCGCTTCAGCACGGAGGTATACGCGACGTCGAACTGATACGCTTCGGACTTCAGAATGCGTCCGCCTTCGTGCGCCTCCCCGAGACCTTTCTCGGAGAGGTCGACGTCGGTCCAGCCAGTGAAGCGATTCTCTCTGTTCCAGTCGCTCTCGCCGTGTCGAATCAGAACCAGTTTCTTCATGATTCAGCCTTACTGGCGGAACGCTTTTCGGCCCGCGTACTTTGCCGCCGCGCCGAGTTCCTCTTCGATGCGGAGAAGCTGGTTGTATTTGCAGATGCGATCGGTGCGGCTGGCCGAACCGGTCTTGATCTGCCCGGCGCGCGTGGCCACGGCGAGGTCGGCGATGAAGGCGTCCTCGGTTTCGCCGGAGCGGTGCGAGATCACGGAGGTGTAGCCGGCGCCGGCGGCCATGGCGATCGCTTCCAACGTTTCAGTGATGGACCCGATCTGGTTCAGCTTGATCAGAATGGAATTCGCGATGCCGCGCTCGATGCCCATCGCGAACCGTTCGGTGTTGGTGACGAAGATATCGTCGCCCACGAGCTGGATCTTCTTTCCGAGGGCATCCGTCATGATCTTCCAGCCGTCCCAGTCGTCCTCAGCCATGCCGTCTTCGATGGAAACGATGGGGTACTTGCTCACCCAGTCGGCGTAAAACTGCACCAATTGCTCGGAAGTGCGCTCGCTCTTGTCGGACTTTTTGAAGACGTACTTCTTCTTCTCGGTATCGTAGAATTCGCTGGCGGCCGGATCGAGCGCGATGGCGATCTGCTGTCCGGGCGTGTAGCCGGCCTTGTTGATGGCTTCGAGCACCACCTCGAGCGCCTCTTCGTTCGACTTCAGGTTGGGAGCGAAGCCGCCCTCGTCGCCGACGGCTGTCGAATAGCCGCGCTTCTTCAGGACGCCCTTCAGGGTGTGGAACGTTTCCGCGCCCCAGCGCAGAGCTTCGGCGAACGTGGATGCGCCGAGGGGGACGATCATGAACTCCTGCGGATCGACGCTGTTGTCGGCATGGGCGCCGCCGTTGAGGATGTTCATCTGCGGCACGGGCAGCAGATTGCCGTTCACGCCGCCGAGATAGCGGTAGAGCGGCGTCATTTCCGAATTGGCGGCTGCGCGGGCGGTAGCCATGGAGACGGCCAGAATTGCGTTCGCGCCCAGCTTGCCTTTGTTCGGCGTGCCGTCGAGCTCGATCATCGCACGATCTACGGCGGCCTGCTCCTCGGCCTCCATGCCGATCACGGCTTTCGCGATCTTCTCGTTGATATGGGCGACCGCCTTCGTGGTCCCCTTACCGAGGTACCGCGATTTGTCGTTGTCACGGAGCTCAACGGCCTCGTGCTCGCCGGTAGAGGCTCCCGAGGGCACAGCGGCCCTGCCGATGCTGCCATCCGCCAGATGAACGTCTGCTTCGACGGTAGGATTGCCGCGGGAATCAAGGATCTCCCGCCCAACTACTTTTATTATTTCCATAAGCCACTATTGTATTGAAGTGAGTGGGCGAGCGTGGCGCGGGCGATCGGGTTTTGCCGCCGGCGCCCGAAGCAGCCAGCGGCCTCGTACGGCGTCATCAGGCGATAATGGGTGCTCAGGGGCGTACGCGATGGATCGGATCCGAGTCTTTGGTGTTGCTGCCAGCGGGTGATGTCTACCGACAAAGGGACGCTGGTGAGCACGACTGCCGAGCGGCGTGGACCTCTGCGACGGCGTTGGCTCCAGTGGACTCTGGTGTGCACCGGTGCGGTTGTTGCAGGCTTAGTCGCCGGTGAACTGTTCTTACGATTGACCACGCCTCAGCGAGTTCCGATTCCGTTTTACAACCAACTCTATCCGTATGTGATGTTTCGTCCACAAGCCGCGACTTCGTACGTGACGCCGCAGACATTCGATATGTCGCATCACACGCACGGCATCGCATACTACACAGACGACAATGGCTTCCGGGTTCCCGCGGCGGCATACCGTTTGTCGTATGAGCACAAGGCGGGCGCGATCCGGATCGCGGTGTTGGGCGGTTCTGCCGTCCTCATGGGCAGTACGTGGGATGCCACGCTACCGGGATCCCTGCAGCGGGCATTGCGCGCCGAGTGGCCGGGGCGGGATGTCGAGGTTATCAATGGCGGCATCGTTTCGGCCGTCTCGCGACAATCGGTGGTGGAACTTGTCCTGACGGTTTCGGCGTACCGGCCGGATATCGTGATTCTGTACGACGGCTACAATGACCTCTTCCTGCCGCTCACGTACGAGTCACGCCCGAATTTCCCGTACAACTTTCAGGCGCTCGAGGATTCCTGGAACGAGTGGCGCGATGCGCGACAAGCGCCGCTGCTGCAGGTTATACTCTCGCGGAGCTATGTGTATCAGTTGCTCGCTCATCAGCGGAGCCGATCGGGTGGCAACAGGAACACCAGTGCCGGAGCCGCGCAGGGCTTTTACATGGGCGCGAATGCACTGCGTCCGGAGGAGTTGATCGCAAATCCCGCTCTCGTTCGCCAACACGTCTCGGCATACCTTTCGAACTGGCGAATCCTCATGAGCCTCGCGGCCGCGTTGCACTATCGCGCGGTATGCGTTCTGCAGCCGACCGCCGGACTCGATGCCGCTTTCGCGACGAAGTACATTGCAGACGGCTTCGGCATGCAACGACCGGAAGCGGAGCGGTGGGTGAATGCATTCGAGCTGATGTACGAAGAAGCGGACCGTCAGGTGAACGATCTACGGCACGAGTATCCGAATGTGCCTGTTATTTCGATGAAGGGCCAACTTCTTCCCGCGCGCGCATACTTCTGGGACCTCGTGCATGTGTACGATGAAGTCAACATGACCATCGCACGGCAGCTCTCGACGAAGATTCGGCCGACAATCGAGGTCCTGAATCGATGAAGACTCGGACGGCGCCATCCGATCGCATCTTTGGTCTGTACGTCGCAGCCGTACTCATCGTTCTGGGGGCGTGGCCTCGAGTGCACGGCCGACCGTTCCGCCCGGCATTTGTCGTGATCGGTTGCGCCCTGCTGGCCGTGGCTGCCATCGTTCCTTCGCTTCTGGGACCGGTGAAACGGCTTTGGCTCCAGGCGGCGGACGCGATCGCGCGGATCCTCAACGACGGCATCCTGGCCGTGCTCTTCTTCCTTCTGTTTACTCCGGTGGGCTGGATTCGCCGGTTGTTCGGAGTCGACGCGCTGAACCTGCGACCGCGCGGCAATGTTGATACATACTGGAAAGAGCGCGGTGATCGGGGCGCCGATTCGATGCGTTTTCAATTCTAACGGTATGGCGTTTCTGACCGAATTCTGGCTTTTCGTGCGCAATCGCAGGAAGCTCTGGCTTTTCCCGCTTTGTATCGCCCTGGTTGTATTCGGGCTGATTGTGGTGTTAGCCGAGACCTCAGCGATTGCGCCGATGATCTATTCCCTGTTCTGAACCCGATCGCGTGCGCATTCTCGGTATTTCGGCGTTCTACCACGACAGTGCCGCAGCGCTGATCGAAGATGGCCGTATCGTTGCCGCCGCACAGGAAGAACGCTTTACGCGGCGCAAACACGATTCCGGCTTCCCGGCCAGCGCGGTTCGGTACTGCGCGAGAAGAGTTGCAGGAGCGAACGATGCGATCGACTACGTCGTGTTTTACGAGAAGCCGTTCCTCAAATTTGAACGTCTCCTTGAAACGTATCTCGCGTTCGCGCCGCGCGGGTTTCGATCGTTCCGGAAGGCGCTGCCGCTTTGGACGCGCGAAAAGCTGTTTCAGCGGAGGATACTTACACGGGAACTTGCCGCCTGCGGCGTCCACCTGCCGTCTCCCGAACGCCTGCTCTTTTCGGAACACCATCAAAGTCACGCCGCGAGCGCCTTCTTTCCGTCGCCATTCGAACACGCGCTCATCCTCACCCTGGACGCCGTGGGCGAATGGGCCACGACGTCGGTTGCGATCGGCGATGGAAATGCCGTCCGCCTCCTGAAAGAGATTCATTTCCCGCATTCGCTGGGGCTGCTCTATTCGGCTTTTACGTATCACGCCGGCTTCCGCGTGAACTCGGGTGAGTACAAGCTGATGGGCCTCGCGCCGTACGGCGAGCCGCGGTACGCCCGCGCGATCCTCGATCAGGTGCTGGATCTGAAGTGTGACGGTTCGTTCCGTCTGAACCTGGATTACTTCGATTACTGTACGGGCCTGCGCATGACCAACCGGCGCTTTGACGCCTTTTTTGGAGGGCCGCCTCGCGCGCCCGACGCGCCGCTGACGCAGCGGGAAATGGATCTTGCGGCGTCCGCGCAGTCCGTTATTGAGGAAGCGGTGCTATGTATGACGCGGACACTGGCAACCGAAACGGGCGAACGAAATCTGTGTCTCGCGGGCGGGGTCGCCCTGAACTGCGTTGCGAACAGCCGCATTCTCCGGGACGGCCGCTTCGACCGCGTATGGGTCCAGCCCGCGGCGGGTGATGCCGGCGGCGCGGTGGGAGCGGCGCTCGCGGCGTATCATGTTCACCTCCGAAAAGCGCGCGTGGCGCAGGCGGAAGACGGCATGAGCGGCGCGTTGCTGGGGCCGGAATATGAGGAAGACGAGATTGAGCACGAGCTCCTGCGCCTTGGCGCGCACTTTGTTGTGCTGCGCGAAGAGGCGATGCTGCGCGCGTGTGTAGAAATCCTCACAGCAGGTGAAGTGCTGGGCTGGTTTCAGGGGCCGATGGAATTTGGTCCGCGCGCGCTGGGCGCTCGGTCCATCCTCGCGGATGCGCGAATTCCGGGTATGCGCGATGTCCTGAATGCGAAGGTTAAGCGGCGCGAATCGTTCCGGCCCTTCGCGCCATCGGTTCTTTGCGAGTACGCGACGGAATGGTTTGAGGTTGATTGTCCAACGCCGTATATGCAGTTTGTGGCGCCGGTGCGTGCGACAAAAAGAGACGCAGTTCCATCCGTAACGCACATCGACGGCACGGCTCGTGTGCAGACCGTCGACGCACGCGCAAATCCCCGGTTCCGTGCGCTTCTCGAAACTTTCCACAACGCGACCGGCTGCCCAATCCTCCTGAACACGAGCTTCAACGTGCGCGGGGAACCCATCGTATGCACGCCTGAGGACGCGTTTCGGTGCTTCATGGGGACAAATATCGAGGCGCTTGCGATTGGTGATTGCTTTCTCACGCGGAGCAGCCAGGATGCAAACCTCCTCCGGTCTCACGTACCAGTGGACGACGCTGACTGATTCGTTGCGGCTACCGCACAACGAACGGCGTCCGAGGGGCTCGGGCCGTTTTGAACTCGCAGAGTTGTCAAACATCCTTGCGACGCCCGGCTGGAGATTCTCTTCGAGGGAGTTGTAGATACAGGCGGAGGAAATGTCGCGGGCCGGTGTCGGACTACGAAGAGCGCGGGCCATCCGCCAGATGAACGTCTGCTTCGTATTTCCATAAGCTGGGCAAGGTCGCGCGGGCGATCGGGTTGCGCCGTTGTGAAATGTGCGTTGAACCCAATCACTACTCGGCATCGTCCACAGACGGAGGTTTTGCTCTGGTTGTTCGAGTGAGCGGATCGAATGGCCGCGACGACCAGTTGAACCATTTCAGCCTGTACGGAAACGTATGGGTGATGCCGAACCTTCGAGGCTCAGACCGAATACTCCATATCGCCCGTCCTGTACCCTGGCTTTTCCGCGGACCTCAGGGGCCGCGAGGCCAACTGGACGCGTGCGACAGCCGCCTGAGCGTATGCCGTCCGTGCGTTCCTGCGCCGGCTTGCTAACTACAAAAAGAGTTGCAGTGATCGATGGAATTACGAATGGGTCGAGGAGAAAAGCCGGAAGAACCTCGCGAAGCATGGCCTGAGCTTCGAGGACGCGGAACACGTCTTTAACAGGCCGTGCGTCACATTCGAAGATGACCGTTTCGATTATGGGGAGGAGCGGCTGGTCACGCTGGGCTTGCTGGCAGGTCGCCTGGTTGTGATCGCCCATTCCCCACGCGACGACGGGACACGCATTATCCCATGAGAAAGGGGCACCGACGTGAGCAAAAGATCTATCAAGAGCGATCTGGCGCGGATTGATCGCATGCGGGATACCGAGATCGACTATTCGGACATTCCGCCACTCGACAAGACCTTTCTCAAAAAGGCGACGGCTGCATGGCCGCCGACCAAAAAGCAATTGACCATTCGCCTCGATGCGGACGTGCTGGACTGGCTGAAAAGCCACGGCCGAGGCTACCAGACTCGCATCAATCGCATCCTGCGAGTGGCGATGGAGAGTCAGCCGCATCGCACTCGTCGATAGCGTGTACTCGCTGCGCCATGAGTATGTCCTCGCGTCGGGCCGAACTGCGGAAAGGTCGCTGAATTTGCGCTACCTGGCGGCGAGAGCCTCGGCGCATAGCGGGCCGGACAGGCCTATTATTTTGTGACAGGCAAACCGGCCCGCTGGTATTCGACAAAGCCGCCGGAAAGAGAGAAGACGTTGGCGTATCCCATCTTCTGAAGCGTTATTGCCGCATAAGCCGAACGCGCGCCGCCTTTGCAATAAAGAACAATGCGCCTGTCCTTGTCCGGCACGACCGAACCGATCCTGTCGGACAAAGTCCAGCGCGGAATGTGGACGGCCTTCACAGCATGTCCTTCCGCCCACTCGTTGTCTTCCCGGACATCGATCAGGATGAATGAAGGACCCGAGGCCACCCACTGTTTCAACTGATCCGTGGATACCTCCTTTACCCGCTCGGTTGGGTCCTCGGTCGATTGTTCGTCCCGTGACGCCGCCGAAGACTGGCAGCCGTACAGCAAGGCCGCTATTACCGCGGCGGGGGCAAGCGCTCTTAGTTGCATTTCTCGTTCGCTCGAAGGTTCCTCGGAGTGCTGGCTATCGATGACAACTGCAGGAGCTTGCGGAGGCCTCCACCAGCGTGCCCGCGAGATATGCCGCTACCGCGTTCTCTGCCGGTCCCGGGTCGGCCAGGACTATTTTGATTCCCCGGGTCGCGAGGGCGTTGCCGGCTCCATCGCCGATTCCAGAGCAGATCACCACTTCGCAATCGGCAAGCGCCTCGACCACGCCTCGGTGGCTGTGAACGCCGCTCCCGCATCCCTGGCCGTGCGCATCGTGGTCCGGCTCATGGGAGCACAGGCCGGCATTGCTTCGCTTCTCCCGGCCCGCGATCGAACTCTGCTGGACGTCAAAAACCAGAAAGGCCGCGCTCCGGCCGAAATGGCGCGACATGTTCACGCCGTCATTCGTTGGAACTGCAATTTTCATATGATTTCCTTTCGGCCCGCAGCGCGAGGAACGATGCCCACGCGTGTGCTCGCTCGACGCCATCGGGACCTGTCAGAGTCGCTTCGGTCACTACCAGACGCTTTCGCCGCCCGACCACCCACGCGCGAATGTACAGGGTTTCGCCAGGCGAAACATGACGTCGGAACCGGACACGGAGCTCGCCGGTCAACGCTTCGCATCGCGAAAACATCACTGCTTTGGACATGGCTTCGTCCAGCACTGTGCTGACAATCCCTCCGTGGACGATGTCCTGAAACCCTTCCCAATCGGCCGTTGGCGTCCACACGGCATGCACCGTGCCGTCGGCGCCGGGCTCGTAGCGAATGCGCAGCCCGTGCGGGTGGTCCGCTCCGCAGACGAAACAGCGCGATTGCCTGCGCGCATGCAGGGCATCCGCCTCCGCGAACGCCCGCTCACTCGATGTCATGCCGCGCCCCGCCTGGGTTTCCGCTCCGCGGGTGTCGCGCCCGCCGCGGGGGGCTCTCCCGCGAACTTCGCGGCCGTTCGAACAAATCGGCCCATCGCCTGAGCCATATGGCCAAGAACGACAATCCACTCTTCCAAATGCTGCTCGCCGCGCTCGGTGAGGGAATAAACTCTCCGCGCCGGTCCATGGCCCTCCACATCCCAGTCGGATGTTACGCAGCCGTTCTCTTCCAGTTGCCGCAGCGTTTTGTACAGAGCGGCGGCTTCGATGGACGCATCGGTAAGCGCGTGCGAGGGAAGTTCGGTCGCCAGCTCATAACCGTAGGAACGCCCCTTTTTCTTCAGCAGCAGCAACAGGACGGGCTCCACGAATCGATACAGATTGCCCATGGCGCAGGTGCAGGGATGGCCTTCTCCGTGGCGTGGGCATATTCGGCGAGGCATGATATGTTTCCTCTATCGCCTCCAGACTATCAGCTATATGATGATAGATGCAACTAGAATCTAGTCGAAGGGCGATGGTCTCGTCTTTCGCAGGTTCCAGGGAGGAAGTGGTATGAAACACGCGCTGTTGATTGCAGCAGTCATTCTGGTCGCGGCCCCCGGACTCGCCGGCGGGCGCCAGTGCTGGCGCGGCGATTGCGTCCGGGGCTATTGCGGAGGCGGTTGCTGGAGAAACTCACAGGTGAGTTCGAATGGGTCTGGAAACGGCTACGGCCGGGCGGGGCGGTATCGGACGCAATCCAATACGGCGGCCCTTCATGAACTGGAGGGCAGAATCGCCGGAGTCGAATACCTGCCCGGCTCGCACCCGCGGGTTTCCGCACCCAGGGGGACATGCTCCTGAAGGAAGGGGACACCGTGTCGGTGAAGGGCTACGAAGTTGCGTGCCGCAGAGGAGATTTCCTCATGGCCACGGAGATCCGTAAAGGCTGGACTGGCGCTTGTCCTACGAGATTCCGGTGGGCGTCCGGTCTGGTGAACCGGTGGGTTGAATGCAGAGTGAAAAACACGTCGATCTGGTGAAACGCGGAGAGCGGATCATCTTCGGGCAGACTGAACTCGACCAGCTCATTGCACACGGTTGGAAAGTCGTCGCTCAGACTACCGAAAACGAACAGCGTGGTGAAGATGGTGAGAGCATCTGCATCGTGAAGTGCCGGTTGAAGCGGCGCAGGCTCGGGACGCGAGGCCGCGGCGTGATTGCTGCGATACTGGGCTCCTGATTTCCGCCGCTGCGACTGCTGCCGGCCCTTGGCCTGCGAACTGTCTTTTTACCAGCACTCTTCTGAACCGCTCGACTCCTCCACGCGTATTAAGATTGGTATTCCACTCCATGCGACGCCTCGCGATAGTGCTCCTGACGCTCGCCTCCACGCTGTCTGCCCAGACCATAACCATCCGCCTCGGCACACTCGCGCCGCGCAACTCGCGCTGGCACCAGCTACTGCTGGAGATGGGCGACAAATGGAAGAACGCATCCAGCGGCGCCGTGCTTCTGAAGGTCTATCCCGGCGGAGAGCAGGGCGACGAGCCCGAGATGGTGCAGAAGATGCGAATCGGCGAGCTGCAGGCCGTAGCCATTTCCGGCGCCGGATTGAGCGGCATCGACGCCTCCACATCGGCGCTGCAGATCCCCATGATGTACGACTCCTGGGCCCAGCTCGATTACGTCCGTGACCGCATCGGCCCGCAGCTGGAGAAGATGCTGGCCGCGCGCGGCTATGTCGTGTTGAACTGGGGCGACACCGGCTGGGTGCACTTTTTTTCGAAGAAACCCGCCACCACTCCCGACGATTTCCGGCGCCTGAAGGTCTGCGTTCTGCAGGGCGATGCCACCATGTTCGAGCTCTATAAGCGCAACGGCTTTCACCCGGTATCGCTCGCGGCGACGGACATTCTGACCGGATTGCAGACGGGTCTCATCGATGCGTTTCAGGCTCCGCCAACGGTCGCGCTCGGCAGCCAGTGGTTCGGCGGCGCCAGAAACATGCTCGACATCAAATTCGCGCCACTCACCGGCGCCACGCTGGTTCAGAAGGCCACGTGGGAGCGCATCCCGGCGAACGTTCGCCCGCAGTTGCTGAAGATCGCGAACGAATCGGGCGCGCAGATCCGCGAGGAGATCCGCAAACTGGAGGACACCTCCATCGGCATGATGCAGTCGTTCGGGCTTACCGTTGTTCATGCCGATCCGAATGCCGTCAGTGAGTGGCGCACGCTGGTGGAGCAGAAGCTCTGGCCCGCGCTGCGCGGCGGCGGCATGCCCGCGCCGCTGTTCGATCAGGTGAAGAAGCTGTGCGCCGATTACCAGGCCGGCCTGACATCCCCGAAGTCACCGGCAAAGAAGGCCCGCCGCTCGGGGAAACGGTGACCGCGGAACCACAGCCTGCGAAAGCGCCCAACGCCGGGCGCAGGAATCCTCTGGTCGTACTCGAAGACAGCCTCTCGGTGATCGCGCTTCTCCTGATGGTGTTTCTGCCCGTCAGCGAAATGGTGACGCGCACACTGCACCTGCCCGGAGTTCCCGCTTCGCCGATGATCGTCCAGCAGCTCACGCTGTGGGTGGGGCTGCTGGGGGCCGCTCTGGCCGCGCGCACCGGGCGGCTGCTGGCGCTCTCGTCCAGCACGTTCCTGCCGGAGCGAATTCGCCCGTATGTCAGCGTGTTCACCGGCTTCATGCTGGTGGCGGTTTCCACGTGCCTCGCTTACGCCGGGATGACGTTTCTCCGAAGCGAACGCCAGGCGGGCAGCATGCTCATGCCGGGCGTGCCGAAGTGGTGGTGCCTGATCATACTGCCGGCCGGATTCGCCATGGTGGCGCTGCGCGGCATCTGGTTCGCCGGGAAGCGCGTGGTTGGCGATCCGCTGGCGGAAGCCGCCGACGACCCCGGCGCCGAGCTGCTGCCGTTCTCGGCCGTGCGCGTCTGGATCTCCCGCGTAATTGCGGCGCTGGGCCTGCTCATCCCGGTTGCGCTGGGCCGGTGGATTCCCGCCGGTGAGCCGACCGTTTTCTGGACGGGCATCATGGTGATGTTCGCCGCGGCCCTGCTCGGCCTGCCGATCTTCGCCGTGTTCGGCGGCTTCGCGCTGCTGCTGTTCTGGAACGCCGCTACGCCCGTGGCTTCCGTCACGGTGGAGATGTACCGGCTGGTCGCTTCGCCGCTGCTGCCGTCCATTCCGTTGTTCACCCTCGCCGGGTATTTCATGGTGCAGGGCGGCGCCACCAAACGGCTGCTGCGCGTCTTCACCGCGCTGTTTTCCTGGATGCCGGGCGGCCTCGCGCTGGTTACGGTTCTGATCTGCACCATATTTACGTGGGCGGGGTCGGGCCTGACCATCTTGTCCATCGGAGGCCTGCTGGTTCCTGTCCTCATCCGCACGCGGTACCCGGAGAAATTCTCCATCGGCCTGCTGACGTCATCCGGATCGCTGGGGCTGCTTTTTCCGACCAGCGTGCCCACCATCCTTTATTGCGTCTATTCGCAGACTCCCATCGACCAGCTCTTCATCGGCGGTCTGCTGCCGCTGCTGCTCATGGTGTCGCTGGTAGGGGCCATGGGCATTTACAAGGGCCTCGAATGCAATGCCGTGCGCGATAAGTTCTCGCCGCGCGAGGCGGTGGCGGCGTTGTGGGAAGCGAAGTGGGAGTTACTCATCCCGGCCATCATGATCGTCGGCATCTTCGGCGGCTTTGGGACCCTTACCGAGGCGGCAGCCCTGACGGCTTTCTGCGCGCTTTTCGTCGAGTCGGTGATTTATCGCGATCTGAAAATCCTCCGCGATTACGACAAGGTGTTTGTCGAGTGCGCCACCATCGTCGGCGGCGTGTTACTCATCATGGGCGTCGCGCTGGGATTCACGAACTATCTGGTGAATGCCGAGGTTCCGGCCAGCATCATCGACTGGGTGCAGACCAACATCCACTCGAAGTATCTGTTCCTGTTTGCGCTCAACATCGCGCTGCTGGTGGTGGGAGCGCTGATGGACGTCTTCGCGGCCATCCTGGTGGTGGTGCCGCTGCTGAAGCCACTGGCGGCGCTTTACCACATCCATCCCGTGCAGATGGGAATCATCTTCCTCGCGAATCTCGAGTTGGGTTACCTGCACCCGCCTGTCGGCATCAATCTGTTTCTGGCCGCATACCGTTTTCGGAAGCCCATGACTTACCTGATGTGGGCGACGCTGCCGTTTCTCGGCATCCTGTTTGTCAGCGTGCTGCTGATCACCTACGTGCCCTGGCTGACCGAGGCGCCGCTGCACTGGTTCGGCAAGTAATCAGCCCTGCCCGAGGCAGGCCGTCGCCGCATCGTGTTCGGCGGCGCCACGGCGCTGACCGATTCGTTCCCGCGGCCGGCGCCCCCGCCGGCCTGCTCCCACACGCGACAACTCTACTGTCCGCGCGGCCAGCGGGGCCGGGGGGCCCCGCGCAGGCCGGGGGGCCTGCCCCACAAACGGACTTCGACTCAGCTCGCTGTCGAAAACTATATGGCATTAGGCTTTTAGTCTGCACCGTGCGCCGAAAACGCAGCCAGAGCGCGCAGGGTCTCGACCGCGCGGCCCGAGTCGATGGAATCGGCGGCGAGTGCGACTCCTTCGAGCAATCCCGCGGCGCGTCCCGAGACCACCAGCGCCGCCGCCGCGTTTGCCAGCACGATATTTCTGCAAGCCCCTCCTTCGCCCGCAAGCACACCTCGGGCGATGGCGGCATTCCGCTCCGGATCGCCGCCCCGGATGTCGTCCATGCGGCATGCCGGGAGGCCGAAATCCGCAGGCGTCCAGTAACGGCGCTCGATGCGTCCACCGGCCACTTCAAAAGCGATGGTTGGCGCTGTTGTGCTGACCTCATCCAGACCGTCTTCGCCGTGGACCACAAACGATTTGTCCGTACCCAGCGCTGCCAGAGCGCCGGCTATCAGCTCCGCCGCGTGTGCCGAAGGAGCGCCGACGAGCTGCCGCGACGCGCTCGCCGGATTCGTCAGCGGGCCCAGCAGGTTAAACACCGTCCGCATCTTCAGCTCGAGCCGCGCCGGCTGGGCGTGCTTCATGGCGGGATGGTGGGCGGGCGCGAAAAGGAAGCCGATGCCAACGGTGCGGATCGCCTCCGCCACGCGCCGCGAATCCGATACGATGTGGACGCCAAGCGCCTCCAGCACATCGGCGCTGCCGCAGTGCCCGGATATGGAGCGATTGCCGTGCTTGGCGACGCGCACGCCCGCGCCCGCGGTGACGAACGCCGCCACCGTCGAGATGTTGAACGTTCCTGCCCCGTCGCCGCCCGTGCCGCACGTGTCGAGCAGGGGTTCGCCATTCACGTCCACGTGAACTCGCTCGGCCTTCTCGCGCATGGCGCGGGCGAAGCCGGTGAGCTCGGTCGCCGTCTCGCCTTTCATCCGCAGCGCCACCAGAAAGGCCGCCACCTGCGCCACGCTCGTTTCGCCGTTCAGGATGGCCAGCATCGCCGCACGCGCGTCGTTGTCGCCGAGGTCCTCCCGCGCAACCACGCGATGAAGAAAGTCGAGAAAAGGCAAATTCAGCACCGTGCTACCGCTCCCTGACGGTCGCGGCTCAGCCAGCGTTTCCGAGCCGCGACCGCGAGGGAGCGGTTAGGTGTGGCTTCAATCATCAGCGCGACTCCGGCGCCGCCGGAAGGCCGAGGCCGGCCGCCAGATAGCGTAACTGCCGGCGCCCGGAAACCAGCTCGAGCGCGATTCGTCCGTCCGGCTGCGACGCCCCCTGGCCGGTGAACGTCTCCCGGTCCTGCCGCGCCAGAACACGGTCGATCACCAGATCGGGCAGCGCGTCGGCGCGGAACACGTAGTGTCCGGAGACCTCGTCGAAAGCGGCATCGGGGGCCAGCAGGACATCGCGCGCGGCGAACGCGCCTTCCATGTGCGCGCTCGCGAGTAAGCCGAGTCCCGTGCCGGCAGCTGTCAGATTGCCGTTCACGTCCAGCGACCCCTCGCGCCATGGAAGATCGAGAACCGCGCCGCTGAGCCGGTATTGTGGGCCGGCGCCGGTGAGGGATGCCGCCAGGGCGCCGGTTCCGGAGGCTTCGTCCAGATTCCAGGTAATATCGCGCAAAGCCACGGCCGTGCCATTCCAGCGAAGACGCGCCTTGAAGCTGCCCAGGTTCTCGCCGCGCGCGAGCAGAGACCTCACCTGAACTGCGCCCTCGAGGTTGCGGGTACGCAGCCATTCGGGGGCAACGGACCGGCGGAGCCGCAGCCGCGTGAGCAGAGTTTCCGGACGCCTCAGCGTGGGCGTCAGTAGGCGCTCCAGCTCCGCCGCGTCAGTGTCGCCGAGCGCGATACGGATGTGGTCGGCCGCCGCGGGGGAGCCGGCAGCGTGGTAATCCGCGGCCACCTCGATTTTGCCGGCACGCGCTCGCAGCCCGGTGATGCTCACCCCATCGGCTCCGGTGCGTATGCCGGCCGTTGTGACCCTGAGCGGACCGGCGAGGCCCTCGATTTCAAGCTGGGCGTCACGCAACGTATACTCGCCTGACCACGTTCCCGCTGCGTCTCCCTTCTGCTCGTAGCGCAGCGATCCCGCCGCCGTGCCTCCCCGAGCGGCGTCGAGCAGAGGCGGCACGCTGCCCTGCAGAAGAGCGGAGGAAGCGGCGCGCAACTCGCGCAGCGCGACAGCCTTCGTGTCGATACTGACGGTGACTGCGCGCGCCGCGCCGTCCCACGCCGCCGATATATCCGCGGACTGGCCGTCATCGAGCGACACCGTCGCCGGGCCGAATGTCACCCGGCCTCCGCCAATGGCGATCTTTGCCGTATCCAGGCGCGCCGATCCCACCGACGGCACGGTTACCGACGAATTGACCAGCATCAACGCGCCGTCAAGCTCGCCGGGATGCGCCCACGCCAGCGATCCGCTGACCGCGCCCTGGACGGTCATCTGTTCGGGCAGCGGGAAGCCCATGTGCCGGGCCACTCCCGCCAGCGATTCTGCGGCGAGGTCCGTGAAGGAGGCCGTCATCGACCACCGCGGCGTGGACAAGTAATCGTTCAGCCGGAACGCGGCCTGCATGGGCGCAGGCTGGCCTTCCGCGGCGGACGTAGTGAACTCCATCTCCTGCGATTTCAGATCCATCGATCCGCGAAACGGCACGTCCCAGCGCTCGCCCGCGGCCGAGGTGAGATCCGAGCGCCGCACGTCAGCCACGGTTACGGTGCCCTGAATGGCGGGCTTCGCTACGGGACCGGTAAGATGCGCATCGACGATGACCTCGCCGTGCACGCCGCTGTCGCCCGCGCCGAACAAACGGCTCAACTCGATGATGGAAGTGCGCTGGACGCCGACGGCAAGTGACAGTTCGTCGTGGCCGCCGATTTCGCGAACGGTCCCGCGGCAACTGATATTCCCGAAGCCCTGGGCGCCGCGGTCCGTGCGGGCCGGTTCGCCCTCGAACTTCACCACCAGCTCTCCAGCGCTCCTCGCGTAAACATCGAGGTCGGCATCGCGAATGTAGAACACGGACTTGGTGTCGCCGAACTTGAAATTCAGCCGTGCCGACCGCACCTCGATATCGGGAACATCCGTACGCGAACCTTGATTTCCCGCTGCCATGCGCGCCACGAACGCCTGAATATTCCAGGAGCCGCTGGCCGGACGGACGAGGTTCACATCCGGATCGTCCAGACGCAGGCTGGAAAACGCGATCTTCCTGCCGAACAGACTGGCCAGCTCGAGGCGCGCGGTCAGCCTGCCGACGTGCATGAACGGCTCGATGCCGGCCTGCGGATCGTCGCTGATCAGCACGTCATCCATCTCGAACCCGGGGCCGCTGAACAGGCTGTAGTGCACCGCGCCGGCAATGCGCACCTCGCGCCCGAGAGACTTCTCCAGAGCGGACTGTATGCGCGCTCGAAAGGCGCCGGCATCGATGTAGGGCGCGGAAAAACCGGCGATCACCACGATCAGCGCGGCGCCGGCGATCAGCCGGCGAACGAGCCGCCACGGTATCTTCATCGCGCCGCCCTCAGCATTTGTGGCGCACGAGTTACGGGCAGGCTGAAAGCCTGCTCTACTTCCCACCGAGAACAGTAGAGCAGGCTTTCAGCCTGCATGTCCGGGGGTCTCTTCATTGCGCGGCCCTCAGGAGCTCTTGATAATCGGCGGGCGTGTCGATGTCGCGCAGAACGGCCGGGTCGTCCACATCCACATAGCGCGTCCGGCCGCGATGGCGCCGGATGACATCGCGGGCCTGCGCTTCGGGCGCCAGCTCCAGAATCTCCCGGGCCATCGCGGAGGAGATGCACACCGGATGTCCGTGGCGCCCTTCGAACCTCGGTACGACGATATCCGCGGCTCCCGCGAGCGCGGCCACGGCCGCTACGGTGTCCTCTCGGACTGCGGCGTGGTCCACGGGCAGGAAGAGCATCGCGTCGGCGTCGGCGGCGCGCAGTCCGCATTGCAGGGAGCTGAGCATTCCGCGCGCCGGATCGGGATTCACGGCGATTTCGCCGAAGGCGGGCGTGGCCGCGGACACCTGATCGGAATCGAAACCGGTGACCACGATGACGCTGTTACAGTGACGGTGCAGCAAAGACGCAAGACGGCCGATGAAGGTCTCGCCCGCCAATTCGAGCAACGCCTTGGGCCGGCCCATGCGGGACGATGCGCCGGCCGCGAGAATCACCCCGGCGATACGCGGAACATTCACTTCAGCGCGGCCCGCCGCGTCTCGCTCGCGAATACCGACAACGACAGCCGCCGCCACTCGGAGGAAGCGTTCCTGCGCACGGCGATCATCTCCGCAACCACCGCGACCGCGATCTCCTCCGGCGTAATGGCCCCGATGTCGAAGCCCATGGGCGCGAAGATGCGCTCGAACGCCGATCGCGGGATTCCTTCCTTCTCCAGCTCCTTCACCACCGAGATCACCTTGCGGCGGCTGCCGATCATGGCGATATAGCGCGCCGGCGTGTTCACGGCATGACGCAGCGCCAGCATGTCGTCGCGGTGCCCGCGGGTGACGATGACAATGTAGCTGGTATCGTGAATCGCCAGTTTCGGGAACAGCTCTTCGTACTCTTCGGCGTGAATCTCGCCCGCCTCCGGAAACCGCTCGCGATTCGCGAACTGCTGGCGGTTGTCCACGATCACCGTTTCGAAACCGGCAATCGTGGCCACCTTCGACAGGCTCTTCGAGATGTGCCCGGCCCCGAAAATGAAGGCCTTCGGCTGCGGGATGACCGGCTCGACGAAGATGCTCAACTGCCCTCCACAGATCAGCCCGTTGTCGTAGGCGGCGTCCTGTCCAAGGTTGAAGCTCAGATTTTTCGGGCGCTCGGTGGCGATGACTTCGCGCGCCGCGTTCCACACCTCGGCCTCGACGCAGCCGCCGCCGATGCTGCCGGCGATGGACCCATCCTCGCGTACCAGCATCTTGGCGCTCTCATAGCTCGGGATAGAGCCGTTCACCTGAACGATAGTAGCCAGCGCGCATTTCTGTCCGAGCCGTCGCAGCCGGAGCAGCTCGTCGTAAACGTCCATTTGTATCGATTCTATACCGGGCACAGGCTCCAGTTCCCGCTCCAGCTGAGCCGCAACCAAACCGCTCCCTCACGGTCGCGGCTCAGCCAGCGATTCCGAGCCGCGACCGTGAGGGAGCGGTTGCACGGCGCCGCAAGTTTCCAGCGGTCTTGTCATACTGGCCCCTCGCAAAAGCAGGAATACCTCGTTTTGTGGCCGCGAGTGCAACATGTTACACTGAAAATGATGCAGGATAGCCACGTTATCAACTCGATGTACTATTGCGGTCGAACCAGACCGAATGGACCGATTCTGGTTCTTACCACCGGCGCATATGTAGTGGCCGAGTACAACGAGCGCACCGGAAGCGCAAAATGGCAGCGTGTGGTGCAGGCAAGCCAGCGCGCGAACATCGAAAACTGGCTGGTTCAGCACTTTCCGCCCAAGACCAGGCCGGCCGTCTCCTCTGAGGGCAGGTAACCAGCTCTCCATTACCCCCTTTCGCGCCGCTGCATACCCGCAAGAGGGCATGCAACGAAACTGAGAGTTCAGCGTGACCCTACTAAGGGGTCGCCACTCTACGGCCGATGGGTTGTGAGTCTGGTTCTATTCGGCTTCGTTGAAGTGGCGACCGCCTTTCCGGCCTCCGTGCGCTAGTCCGGCGCGCTTTATCCGATGTTGTTACAATTGAACATCCACTCCAGTGCGGGACCCGTTTTTCCCGACGCATTGAAGCGTCCGCCAGGAAGCGGCCAGAGTGGCCGGGCATCCGATGGACCTTGATCAGCTCCATACGTTTCTCGAGATTGTGCGCCTGAAGAGCTTCTCCAAGGCAGCGCAGACGTGCTATCGCACACAGCCGGCCATCAGCGCTCAGGTTCGCCAGCTCGAGCAGGAGCTGAATACCACGCTGTTCGAGCGCCTGGGCACGCGAATCTCGCTGACCACCGCGGGCCGGATCCTGGCCGAGTATGCCGAGCAGATCCTCGACCTCCGCCGGCGCGCACAGGATGCCATCAACGAGCTGGAGAAGGTGCCGCGCGGCGAGCTGGTGATAGCCGCCAACGAGGCCACGTGCATCCACGTGCTGCCGGGCGTGTTTTCCGCTTTCAAGAAGCAATATCCAAACGTTCAGATTCTGGTGGACCGGTCCTATGGCGCGCGCGTGGTCGAGGCGGTGCTCGACAACCTGGCTGACTTTGGCGTCACCCAGCTCCCCGTGCACGAAAAGAAGCTGCAGGTGGTCAGAATCCATACCGACGAGATCAAGCTCCTGGTAATGCCCAGCGATCCGCTGGCCGAAAAGGAAAGCGTCGGCTGCAGCGAGCTGGCGAAAAAGCCTCTGCTTCTTCCGAAATCGGGCGCCACGCGTACGCGTCTCAACAGTTGGCTGGAGCCCATCGAGGACGAGGTCAGCATCTCGATGGAACTGGATTCCACCGAGATGCTGAAGCGCTTCGTCATGGCTGGGCTGGGTTACTCATTTCTCGCCGGATCACATTGCCGGGAAGAAGTTGAGAGCGGAAGGCTGGCCACGGTAACGCTGTCGCCGGAGCCGATGATGCGTCACCTCGGATTGATTTATCGCAAGGATAAGGCGCTTTCGAAGGCTGCGCTCGGCTTCATTCAGGTTATATTGGAGCATGCAGGGGAGCGGCGCGCCACGATGATGACAGCCCAGTCCGAGGTGGCGGTACCCTGACGGGGAGATTGGCATGGCCCGCCACACGATTCGCAGCTCCACCATCTTCATCTCGGTAGGGGACGAGACCCGCGTCTATCGTTCCGTGGACGAGGTCCCGCCGCCGCTGCGCCGCAAGCTCGAAGAAACCACGACCGGGCTGAATTCCGCCACAATTCTGATTGCCGACCGACGCGGACGGGAAGAGATCGTGCGGGCCATTCGCGGCCTGCCCTCCGGCGTGAAGTCGCGCCTCGCGTCGAGCCTCTACGCGCGCGCGCATTCGCGGCGGGGCTGGCGACTGCGCTTCGACTGGCGGATGCTGGTCCGCCACTGGGCCGAGATTCTTCTACCCGGCGTCATCGGCATTTCGGTCTGGCTGCTGCTCAGCATGAAGTAGCCCTATTCTCCAATCACTCGACAGGACAATACCAGAATGAGGGGGCTGTCGGAGCCTATGCTCGTTTTGCCTATGACTACCTTCTGGCCCTCTCGCAGATCGAGATTATCGGCGATGATGCGTACCGGGGACCCGGCGCTGAAGTCCACACGGTTCAACTGGATTTCGCGAACTCCGGTTTCGCTGGTCGAAAGGTTGACAGTGTTGATCCCAAAACCGTAATCGTGGAGAACTCCGCTCTCGGACGTTGTTCCGCCCGTGCGGCCGCCATGGCCATCCTGTGTGCGCAGCACGAAGCTGGTGAGAATCTGCAGGTTGCCGTAGCCGAAGGCGGCGCGTAGCTGCTTCGCCACTCCCTCCAGTTCAGCGGGTATGGCTTCTCCGGCCTGCGCTTTGGTGACCAGGAGCCAGCCGGTGACCTCGATGTCAGGCTCGTGCCTCTGGACATCCATGTGCTTAATGGCCTCTTCGGCGGCGGCAACCGCATCCTTCTGGCCGCTGATGGCGATGTAGCCGGCGACTCGGTCCGACGCGGTGACGCCGAGGATGTCAAGCAGGCGCCGTAACTGGTTATCCGGCTCCAGATACTTCACCGCGACGAGCTTCCGCACCACCGGCTCCTTCGGGGCGGTATCTTCGGCACGGGCGCAGACAGCAGCCAGCGCGACAATCAGCAACTTCGCGAGCATACGATTCATAGTCAATCAACCTCCCAAAGGATCACTACATTCGGGTCACTGGTTTCGAGCCGCACCAGCAGCGGCTCGTTGTGTGGCGCACGCTTCAGCGTGCTGGTGTGGGCTTTAGCCCACACTCGTGGAGCGCGAGCTGAAGCTCGCACCGGCACGCTGAAGCGTGCGCCACGAACCGGCGCGGTGAGAACCGGGACCTGCGGCGCCTGCGCCAGCATGGGCGGTCTCACGGCGGCCGGTTCCACCGGCCGCCACAGGGCCAGCACGATGCAGGCCGCGACGGCCGCAATCGCGCTGACGGCCCGGCGGACCCGGCGCCTCCGCCGGATCCGGCCCAGCACGCGCTGCCGAACCGTGGCGTAAGCCGCCGCGGGCGGCTCGGGCAGACCTCGCAGGTCCAGATCGTCGCCCTTCATCTTTTCCTCCGCTCGAGCCGCGCGACGATCGCCTGCAATCGCGCGCGCCCCTTCGAAATCTGCGACCGTACGGTCCCCGGCGTGGAACCGAGGATCTCCGCCACCTCCGCCGTCTCCAGATCCTCGATCTCGCGCAGAACGATGGCCTCTCGCTCCTGCGGCGGCAGCAGCGAGAGCGCTTCTGCCACCAGCGCTCGCCGCTCGTCAGCCGTGATGCGTTCTTCGCGCAATTCATCTACCGCCATATCCTTCTCATCCAGTTCCACCACTGTCCAGCGGCGTTTTCTCGCCAGATCCCGGCAGACGTTTACCGTAACGCGATAGAGCCATGGGCGCATTTCGGCATCGCCCGCGAACTTGTGCCGGTTGCGGTACAGCCTGAGAAAGACCTCCTGCGCGGCATCCTGCGCATCCTGCAAATTCCCGAGCAGCCGCATCGATGTCCGGAGCACCGGCTGTTCATGAGCGCGCATGAGCTGCTCGAAGCGAGCATCGCTGTCCTCCGGCTCCGCGGCGGGGCGAGCCTGATCTGCTATGCCGAACATGAGGCGCGGCGCATTCGCTTCCAAACATGTATAACTGCGCGTTGCCCTGAAACGTTGATGGGAAATGTAGAGCAGGCTTTCAGCCTGCAGGGGCAGCTTGAAAAACCGCAGGCTGAAAGCCTGTCTCCATGGCCCTGCGGGCCACCAAAGACCATGAAAACCCGCGCGCGTGACGGCTTGCATCGTGCCTGCATCAAATGTGGTAGGCGCTACCGGCGCGAGATCGTTAGAGCAGTGGAGTAGTCGAGTCCGCAAGCCTGTCTGATCCGGAATCCGCGTTTGAACCAATCAATGTACGCCCCACGGGTAGTACGCAACGGTGCTTAATGTCGGCAGAGTCGAGGCGGGTTCTCCCGGTGCGCCACAAGGAGAATCGATGGAAGCGAGTTATTACATAGCCGCCATTGACGTGCACAAGAGCATGTTGGCGGTGGTTCTGACCGATGTTGCCGCGGAGGGTCCCCATCATTTTGAGCGCCGGAAGTTCGGGACTCTGGCCAGCGATCTGCTGAGCCTGGCGGAATGGCTGGCCGAGCGCCAGGTGCGCGAGGTAGTGATGGAGTCGACGGCGCAGTACTGGAAGCCGGTGTGGCGGCAGTTGGAAGGGCAGTGCCAGCTGCACCTGGCGCAGGCGCAATCCAATCGGGCGCGCAAAGGGCGCAAGGACGATTTTCGCGATGCCGAGCGGCTGGCGCGCCGGTACGTGGCGGACGAACTGGTTCTGAGCTTTGTCCCGGACCCCGAGCAGCGCCTGTGGCGGACACTGACCCGCAGCAAGTACCAACTCACGCGCGACCGCGTCCGTCTGGGCAATCAGCTGGAGTCTCTGCTGGAGGACGCACGCATCAAGCTGGCCACCCAGGTGAGCGATCTGTTGGGGGGTCAGCAGCCGGAAGATACTGGAACGTCTGGCCGATGGCGAGACCGATGCACAGGCGCTGGCGGAGCTGGCCGAACCGGAACTGCGGGCCGACCCGGAAGAGCTGCGCGACGCCCTGAGCGGCGCCGCCGGCATGAGCCCCCTGCATCGGCAGATCCTGCGTCTGTTCCTGGAGCGGCTCGACCTGATCGAGCGGCAGATGGCGGAGTTGCACCGGGCAGCGGCGACCGCCCTGCAGCCGCATCAGGCAGCCGTGGTGCGCCTTGCCGCGGTCCCGGGCTTCGGTCCGGATTCGGCCCAGCAGGTGATTGCCGAGGTGGGTCCCCAGGCGGCCACCTTTGCTTCTCCGCAGGAACTGGCTTCCTGGGTGGGAGTCTGTCCCGGCCGGGAAGAGTCGGCCGAGAAGTCCAAAAGCGACGCCAGTCCCAAGGGCAATCGCACCATGCGCCGCGTCCTCAACCAGGCCGCCAATGCTGCCCGCAAGACGAAGGGCAGCATCTTCCAGCTCCTGTACCGCCGATTGCTGCCGCGCCTGGGTCATCGCCGTACCATCTGGGCGATCAGCCACAAATTATGCCGCATGGTGTGGATCATTCTTCATCGGGGCGAGGAGTACATCGAATTCGGCCCGGAACGAGACGCACGGGCGGAGGCATCACGAACCGCACGGCTGCTCCGCCGACTTCGTCGCCTCGGCTATCAGGTCACGCCGCCCGCTGGGGTCAGCGCATGACGGGGAACGCGTTTTCGTCGGCTGACGGGTGATGGGTTTTCAACGGTGCTCTACAAATCAGAAGGGGATCTGATCCACGATCTCGATGCCGAAAGCTTCGAGACCCACCACCTTGCGCGGATGATTCGTCAGCAGCCGGATAGTGTGCAGGCCCAGGTCAGACAATATCTGCGCGCCCAGGCCGTTTTCATATTGCAGCGCGCGCTGGCCATCGGCCGAAAGCAGCGCCTTGTGGTCGCGGAACCCGGGCCGCGTCTGATGCAGGTACACCAGCACTCCGGCGCCCTCTCGCACCATGCGCTCCATGGCTCGTTCCACCTGGTCCCGGCATTCGCAATCGCGGGAGCCGAAGATGCTTCCCGCCAGACAGTGTGACTGCATGCGCACCAGCACCTGCTCCATGCCCGCGATGTCGCCGTGCACCAGCGCCAGATGACGCTCGTCGTCGATGGCACCGCGATACGTCACCGCGCGGAACTCTCCGGCGGCGGTTGCCAGGCACCGCTCGCCTTCGCGATGCACCGACCGTTCATGGCGCAGCCGGTACCGGATCAGGTCCGCCACCGAGATCATCTTCATCTGGTGCTTCGCGCAGAAGACCTCCAGCTCCGGCACGCGGGCCATGGTACCGTCCGGGTTCATGATCTCGCAGATGACTCCGCCGGGCGCGAGTCCCGCCAGCCTGGCCAGATCGACGGCAGCCTCGGTTTGCCCGGCTCGCACCAGTACGCCGCCCTCGCGCGCGCGCAACGGAAAAACGTGGCCCGGACGCGCCAGATCGGAAGGCTGCGCATCCGCGCGCATGGCCACACGAATCGTATGGGCGCGGTCGGCCGCTGAGATGCCCGTCGTGACGCCATCGGCGGCGTCCACCGATTCGCAGAATGCCGTGCCGAACTGCGACGTATTGTGCTGCGACATCTGCGGCAACGCCAGGCGATCGCACAGTTCCGCGCTCAGCGCCAGGCAGATGAGGCCGCGCCCGTGCGCCGCCATGAAGTTGATGACGTCGGCGGTGATGAGCTCGGCGGCAATGGTGAGATCGCCCTCGTTCTCGCGATCTTCGTCGTCAACGACGACCACCATGCGGCCGGCGCGGAAATCCTCAATGGCCTCCGGGATGGTCTCAAACGGCATCTGAGTACCAGCATAGCGAAGCAGTTTCTGCGGCATAGGCGCCCGGTGGGTATGGGCCAGAATACTCAGGCATACCGCTTACTCAGACCTCGGTGTTATTTGCAAAAAACGCTCCTGGGGCCTAATGTTTGAATCTGCCGGGTGAACATTCACACTATACTTTGTTCGTGACACATGCCCAGGCTCGCCCTCGTTCGAGGCGCCCGCCAGCTGCTGACGCTGCGCGGTCCCGCCGGGCCGCGCCGGGGTCCGGATCTGCGCAACCCTGCCATCATTCAGGACGGCTCAGTCCTCATCGTTGACGGCATCATCCGTGAGGTGGGCCCCACCAGGCGCGTAGAGAATCTGGCTGCCGCGCGCGACGCCGTGGAAATCAATGCCGCCGGCCGCGTGGTGATGCCTGGATTCATCGACAGCCACACGCACCTGGTTGGGGGCGCGCCGCGGCTCGCGGAGTTCGAGGCGCGTCTCGAAGGCATCGAGATCGCCGAAGCGCGGAGGCCGCCCGCGGAAGTGGCGCGCGAAATCGAGGCGACCTCCGGCCGGACCCTCGACACCCAGGCGGCGCAGATCGTCCAGGAATTCGCGCGGCACGGCACGACGACCATCGAGGCCAAGTCCGGTTTCGGCATCACCGCCGCCGGCGAGCTGAAGATCCTGCGCACCAGTAACGCACTCAACAACCGGCCGCTTCCGGTGCTGTCCACTGTCATGGCGTCGTCGGAATACCGCTCCGTTCACAATCTCACCGCGCATGATTACATCGACTGGCTTGCCGCCGAGCTGCTGCCGGTGGTGCAGCGCCGCCAGCTCGCCTCCTTCGCCGATATCTCCTGCGACGACGGCGCGTTTACGCAGGAGGACTGCCGCTTGTTTCTGGACGCGGCGAAGCGGCTCGGTTTCGGCATACGGATGCATGGCGGACAGCGTTCACGAGGAGGCGCCGTAGAGTTGGCCATCCAGATGTCGGCGTACAGCATCGATCACCTTAACCACATCGATGAACAGCAGATGGCGGCTCTGGCGCGCTCGAACACCATAGCGACCCTCCTGCCGGGCCCGGTCTTCTTTCGCGGCGGCGTCCGTTATGCGCCCGCGCGGGCGCTGATCGACAGCGGCGTGGCCGTCGCTTTGGCCACGGACTACAACGTCGAGACTTCGCCGTCCTGGAGCATGCCCATGGCGATCGCGCTGGCCTGCGAATTCATGCGCATGAGTCCCGCCGAAGCCGTCGCCGCGGCCACCATCAACGGAGCGCACGCCCTGGGACGCGCCGCTCGCGGAGGCTCCATCGAGTACGGCAAGGATGCCGATCTCATCATCCTTTCCGTGCCCGACTACCGCGAGCTGCCCTACCGCTTCGGCGCGAACCTGGTGGAGAAGACCATCCGCCGTGGTGAAATCATATACGACAGGGCGAATGTGACGTGGCCGGACAAATTGTAGAGTGCGTGCCCAACTTCTCGGAGGGCCGCGACAGGACCAAGGTGGACGCCATCGAGCGAGCTGTCCGCGCTACCGGCGTTACCGTGCTGCGCACCGAGATGGACCCCGACCATAACCGCTCAGTCATCACCTTCGCGGGCGCTCCCGATGCCGTCTCCCAGGCCGCGCTGCGCGCCATCGAAAAGGCTGCGGAGCTGATCGACCTGCGCGAGCACGCCGGAGTTCACCCGCGCATCGGCGCCACCGACGTAGCGCCTTTCGTGCCCATCGAAGGCATCACGCTGGAGGAATGCGCGAGTCTCGCGTGGCAGACCGGTGAACAGGTGTGGCGGCTGCTGCGCATCCCTGTCTATTTTTATGAAGCGAGCGCCCGGCGGCCCGAGCGCAGGCATCTTGAAAACATTCGCCGTGGCCAGTTCGAGACATTGCGCGCCGAAGCGCTGGCCAATCCCGACCGGGCGCCGGACCTGGGCGGACCCGCCTTCCATCCTTCAGCCGGCGCCGTCGTTATGGGCGCGCGGAAGCTGCTGATCGCCTGGAACATCAACCTGGACACCCAGGACCTCGACATTGCGCGCCGCATCGCCCGGAAGATCCGGGCCTCGCACGGCGGCCTGCCGCACGTGAAGGCGCTGGGGCTGCCGCTCGCCTCGCGCAACCTGGTCCAGGTCTCCATGAACCTCACCGATTTCGAGGTGACGCCGCCGCACGTGGTGTTCGAGGCCGTCGAGCGGGAAGCCAATGCTGCCGGGGTGCGCATCGCTGGCAGCGAGCTCATCGGCCTGATTCCGAAGAGGGCCCTCGAAATGGCCGCCGGGCACTGGCTGCGAATCGAGGATTTCGACAGCCGGCGGGTGCTGGAGAATCGCCTCGCCGAGGCGCGTCCGGGCGGCGAGCTGTCCCCGTTCCTGGAGCGCGTTGCCGCGCCGCTTTCGCCTGAGGGCGGCGGGAGCGCTGCTGCGGCATCGGGGGCCATCGCCGCCGCGCTGGGATCGAAGATCGCGCGGCTGGCCCGTCTCGACCCATCATTTCGTGAGGAGATGGCGTACTTCACCGGCGCGATCGAACGCGACGCGCAGGCCTTCCAGCAGGTGCTGATGGCGGAGAAGGGCGGCGACCGGCAGGCGCTTCAGGAAGCCCTGGCAGGCGCCGCCGCCGTCCCGCTGGAAGTGGCCGAGCGGGCGCGCGCGCTGGCGATCGCGCTGGAGGAATTGGCGTCTCAGGTTCCGGAGCGGTTCCGGTCCGATATCCAGGCCGCGGTCAGCCTGGCCCATGCCGCCGTTCAGGCCGCCATCGCGACCGCGGATGCGAACGTAGCCGGCATGCACGACGACGCTACACGCGCGGCTCTGCTGGAAAAGTTACGTAAATGAGCAGGCTAAAGCCTACTCTACTGTTGCCGCCGACCAGGAACAGTAGAGCAGGCCTTTGGCCTGCATTGCTGAGAACCCTGCAAAGTTAGAATAAAGACAGTGCTGGTCTCTATCGATCCGCAACCCGTCCGGCCGCCATGGCTCCGCGCGCCCGCCCCCGTCGGCGAGCATTACCGCGAGCTGAAGGCGCTGGTCAGCGAGCTGAAGCTGCACACCGTGTGCGAGAGCGCCGCCTGTCCCAATGTGGGCGAGTGCTGGAACCGCCGCACCGCCACCTTCATGATTCTGGGCAACGTTTGCACCCGCCGCTGCGGGTTCTGCGCGGTGCAGAAGGGCGCTCCACTGGCTGTCGACTACGATGAGCCGCGCCGGGTGGCCGAAGCATGCGCCGCTCTCGGTCTGCGCTACGCGGTCATCACCAGCGTCAACCGTGACGATAGAAAAGACGGTGGCGCCGAGCTGTTCGCGCTGACCATAGCAGCAATCCGTGAGCGCATTCCGGGCTGCCGCGTCGAGGTGCTGGTCCCGGATTTCCAGGGCTCGCACGCCGCCATGGAGATAGTCATGGCCGCGGCCCCGGACGTCCTGAACCACAACACCGAGACGGTTCCGCGGCTTTATCGGCAGGTCCGGCTCGGAGCCCGCTATGATCGGTCGCTCGATATGCTCGCATATGCGAAGCGGCTGCGGCCGGACATCCCGGCGAAGTCGGGACTGATGCTCGGTCTGGGCGAGACCCCCGGCGAAGTGCTGCAGGTGATGCGCGATCTGCGCGCCCACGGCGTCGATATTCTGACGCTCGGCCAGTATCTGCGGCCGTCCCCGAAGCACCTCCCTATTCTGCGCTACGTGCCCCGTGACGAATTCGATGAGTTGCGCGACCGCGGACGCGAGATGGGATTCGCGCATGTGGAAGCGGGCCCGCTGGTGCGCAGCTCGTACCATGCGAGCGAGGCAGTGTGACGCCCAACGCCTTCATCTTCGATCTGGACGGGGTGGTGGTGGATTCCATGCCTCTGCACACGGAGGCGTGGCGCGTTTATCTGGATCGGCTGGGAATCGCGGTTGAAGACCTGGATGACCGCATGCACGGCCGCCGCAACGACGATCTGGTGAAAGCATTCATCGGCGCCGATCTTCCGGGTAATGAGGTTTTCGCACACGGCGCGGCGAAGGAACGTCTGTTCCGTGAAATGATGGGGGCGGATCTGGAGAAGCACATGGTGCCAGGAGTTCGCGCCTTTCTGGACAGCCTCGACGCCGCCCGCTGCGCCATCGCATCCAACGCCGAGCCCGCCAATATCGACTTCACACTGGATGGAGCGGGTCTGCGCCGTTATTTCGGCGTCGTCGTGGACGGGCATCAGGTGGCCCGCCCCAAGCCATTCCCCGATATTTATCTGAAAGCGGCCGAGCTTCTCCGGGCCGAGCCGGCGAACTGCATCGTCTTTGAAGATTCGCCCACCGGAATCGAAGCGGCGCTCGCCGCCGGCTGCCATGTCATTGGCGTCGGCACTCACACCATGGATCTGCCGGGAGCGGAACTTGTGATCCGCGATTTCCGCGATCCGGCTCTCCGGCCATGATCGCCGCTGCGCTCGCCACCGTTCGGTTTCAGGCTCCCTGGCCGATCACGCCGGCGCAGTGGATGTCGGCGCTCGGCGCGTTTCTGTGCGTGCTGGTGGTGTGGTGGGTCCGGGAGCGGCGGATGGCCGCCCAGCGGTACGCCATGGGAGAGCTGAACGCCCTGGCCGAGGACGTTATTTCATCGCCCTCACGCGTCGAGATCCTGCGTAAAGTGAACACTGCCCTGCCGAAGCTGTGGAAAGTCACCGAGGCGAGCGTCTACCTGATCGACCCCGCATCCAATGCCTTTCGCCGCATCTCCGCGGCGGGCGAGTCGGAGCCGATGGGTAAGGACTCCGGGCCACTGGCGTCGGGCGTGGCTCTCTGTCACAGCAATCGCACGCTGCTGGCTGTTTCCGACACCCGGCGCAACGCGTTCTTCCGCGAATCGGGGTGGCGCGACGTGCCCCGCTCAGTGATGTTCGTGCCGGCTTTCGCCCGCAACGAAGTGACTGCCGTACTGGTAGTGGAGAGTACGGTGAACGCACACTCCTTTACCGATGAGGAACAATCCGCCGCGCAGCATCTGGCGAATCAGATCGGCGCCGCGTTCCGTCTTCTCGACCAGCAGGCCATACGCGAGCAGCTCTATCGAACCGAGAAGCTGGCCGCCTCCGGAGAGCTGATGTCCGGAGTCGCCGAGGAACTGCGCCGTCCGCTCGCCCTGATTACGAAAGCCGTCGCCGCATTGCGCGCGGAACACAGCGCGCCGGATCGCGAGAAGATCGAAACTCTGGCCGCGGAGGCGCAGCGGGCGTCCGGCATCGTGGAGCGCCTCATCGCCTTCTCGCGCGAGCGCGCGGGCATCCAGTCGTTCGATCTGAACGAAGTGCTCGCCGGCGGTCTTCGCTTACACTCACCCGATCTGGCGGAGCGGCACGTGGATGTGAGTACCCGATTCTCCGCCGAACCGCTCATTGTCACCGGCTCGCGCTCGCAACTCGAGCAGGCGCTGAATATGTTCCTGCAGTACGCCGAGCGCTCGGCGTCGGCGGCTAAGGAGCGCCGGATGTCGGTTTCCACGGCGCGCGCCGCTGCCCGGGTCATCATCGAAATCGGTTGGAGTTCCCGGCCCGAGCTGTTGGAACCTGATGTTTTCGGGCCCGCGCCGGAGTCGGGCGGCCTAAGGCTCGAGGTCTGCCGAAATGTCGTCCGCAATCATGGCGGCGAGGTTCGTTTGCTGCGCACCTCCTCCAGCCAGTCGAGGTTCGAGATCGAGATCCCGGCATCGGTTCTCGAACCGGGTGAGACGGTGCAAGAGCAACCCGAGGCTCCGGTCGCGCCTGTGCGCCGGCTCACTACGCTGGTGGTGGAACCCGATGCCGGGCTCCGAGACGAGTTTGTCCGGCTTGTTGCCGATCAGGGCCATCGCGTGGTGCCCGTTACCAGCGCTGAGGAAGCCGCGGACATAGCCGCCCGCGTGCGCTTCGACGTGATCTTCTGCGCAACGCATCTCACCAGCCTGAACTGGATCGATCTGTTCGACCGCGTGGAGCAGCAGATCGCCTGCTTCGTTCTGCTGACCGACTCGCTCAACCCCGATCCCGTGGGCGCGGCCCGCACCACGCACGTGCCCACGCTCGGACGCCCCGTCGACGGCCGCGAGCTGGCGCGCATCATGGCCGCAGTCACGGCGCGCTTAGGCCCGGAAGAGGAGTGATGTAACGCCACTTACTGAGCCGCGCGCGTCAGCAGCCTGGTGGGGCGGTCCCCCCGGACCGCGCGGGACGCCCTCGTCCCGCTACCTGCCATTCGCCGTCAATTCAGAAACCCACTTCCCTGTGCCGCGTCTGCTGGGTAGCGGGTCTTGGGGAGCGCCCGGTCTCTGCCATAATTGACAGACTGCGGGAAGGAAATGTTTGTGCGTAACGCGAGTGCGCTCGTTGAACTGCTCCGGCGAACCCGACATCGGCTGCTTCTCCATTCGCTCCTGCACAAGGCGGCCCAGGTACTTGTGCCGGGTCTCGCTGGCGGCGCCGTGGTGTTCGCATTCGGCGCCGATGCCGTCGCATGGTACTGGCCGTTCATCGCGATGCTGACAGCGGCGGGAGTGGTCCTGTTCCGCGGTTCGCGCCTCCAGACCGGCGATTACGCGCTGGCCCGCCTGCTCGACCGGCGGCTTCGCCTCTACGACGCCCTCTCCACCGCGCTCTGGTTTCAGAATCACGACACCGTGGCATGGACCGCCGCCACCGTCGAGCGGCAGCGCGAGTTCGCGAACCGGATTGCCGCGCGCGCCGACCTTCGTCGCGCTGTGCCGTTCAAGCCGTCCCGCTCGTCCTGGTGGGCCGGCGCTCTGACGGTGCTCATGGCCGGCCTGTTTGTCGCGCGCTACAGCACGCTCGCGACTCTCGACCTGTCCCCGCCCCTGGTGCGCGGCGCCATGACCGAACTGCTTGCCACCGTGTTCGGACGCCATCCCGATCGTGCCAGGGCCGCCAATCCCGAAGCCATCCGCAACAGCTCACCGGCCCAGCAGGCTTCCCGTAGCGCCGAGAACGGCATCAGCTCCGGAAAAGGAGGGGGCGCGGGCCGCTCGTCGGACAGCGCGGCTGCCGCGGACGGGACCGAAACCGCCGAGACCGCTCAGGCGAAATCCACGGTTGACGCCGACGGTTCGGGTTCTCCTGACGGCGCCCGGACAGATGCCTCGCCTTCGGGCGGCCAGTCCGCTTCGGACCAGGCCAACGATGCTTCACCCGCGGGCGGAGCCGGCGCGAAGACCGGCGGGCAGAACGGCAGCCTCATGGATCGCATGCGCGACGCCATGGCCGGCCTGATGTCGAAGCTCGGGCTCGATCAGGCGGGCGCCGGACGGCAGGGCGGCCAGCAGAAAGGCGAGGCGAAGCAATCCGGCAACACGCAGGGCGCTCCACAGAGCGCGCAGGATCGCAACGGGATGAGCGCCCAGTCCGGGGGCGCGGCCCAGCAGTCGCGCGGCAATGGCGCGGATGCTCGCACGAAGAGCGCCGAGGCGCAGGATGCCAACAGCGGCATCGGCGCGCAGGACGGCAACAAGGACGCGAAGATGGCCGCGCAGCTCGCGGCCATGGGCAAGCTGAGCGAGATCCTCGGCAAGCGGTCGCAGAACGTCACCGGCGAGGTGATGGTGGATGCCACCAGCTCCGGCCAGCAGCTCAGCACGCCGTTCTCGGGACGCCGCTCGGCCCACAGCGATGCCGGCGGCGAGATCAGCCGCGACCAGATCCCTCGCGAGTATCAGCAATACGTCGTGCAGTACTTCGAGCAGGTGCACAAGCTCGCCGCAAAACACGACCGAGAACAGTAGAGCAGGCTTTCAGCCCGGCTTTCAGCCTGCATTGTTACAATTCCATTTCACCCGGAGTCTCACCATCAGCCGTGGAAGAGATTCTGGCCCGTTTCCTGATCGGCGGTGTTGTCGTCTCGGCGTTCGCCGTCCTTGGCGGTCTGTTCCGGCCGCAAACGTTCGCTGGCCTTTTCGGTGCAGCGCCCTCGGTTGCGTTGGCGACGCTGGCCCTCACTGTCGCCTCGAACGGCCCGCGGTATGCCGGCATCGAGGCGCGTTCCATGGCGCTCGGCGCCGTCGCACTCGGGCTCTACAGCGCCGCGGTCATGCGCATTCTGATGCGCCACCGAACTCCGGTCGCGCGGGCCACCCTCCTCACCATGAGCGTCTGGTTCGCGGCGGCCTTCGGCTTGTGGTTTGCGCTTCTGCGCCGGGCGTGATGATGATCGGCATCTCTCTGGAAGGCCTTCGGCGCATGCGTTGGAGCGAGGCCGCGCTGCGCTTCCTTTTCGGCGGCGCGATGACTGCGGCTGCTGGAATGCTGGCGAAACGCTTCGGCCCGGTTGTGGGCGGACTCTTTCTGGCGTTCCCGGCCATCTTCCCGGCCAGCGCCACGCTTGTCGAAAAGCACGAGAAGCAGGAAAAGGAGAGCCGGGGACTTCACGGCGCCCTGCGTGGCCGGCACGCGGCCGGGGCCGATGCCGCCGGAACCGTTATGGGCAGCGCCGGACTTCTCCTGTTCGCTCTCGTCGTGTGGCAGTTCCTTCCGCGAACCGCGCCCTGGCTGGCCATCGCCGCCGCCACTCTCGCGTGGGCCATGGCTTCTGTGTCGATCTGGTGGATCTGGAAGCGCCGCCCACGATAGAGCGGAAATGACAGGTGATCAGCGGCTGTTTAACGGTTGATAGCAAAAATTATCAACAGGAGCAGCGCCACGATAGCCACGGCGGTCGCAATCAGCTTGAGGAAATCGCCGCGTGGTCGGCCCTTTGCTGTCGGCCTGGCAATCAATACGAGCAAATAATGGTCCTCCTTCCGGAGAACGTCGACTGCATCCTTCCATGCCTGGAACTCCTCGGTTCCGTTCGCCTGGGCGCTGGCGCGAGCGGCCCCGGCAAGCCTGGCGATTTTCTGCTCGTATTCCGCCTGGTCATAATCCCGATCAAAAATGCTGTTCACCTCCGCCATGTCGGGTAGCGTCGAGAAGTTCTCAGAGAAGTACATCATCTTTCTCTCGACTTCGGACAGCGGTACGCCCTCACGCTGTGCTGCTGAGATCCTGCTAACGAGGAACTCCTTCGCATCTCGGGCAGTAGCGAATGTCTGCACGGTTCAATACTATCGCCTCTCTCTTCCTCCGTCCCATGTCGAGCATTGCGGCTGTGCTCTCCCCGTTGTGATATGGTGCGCATATCATGGATTCACCTCATACCCTGTCCCGCCGCACGTTCCTGGCATCCACGGCCATGACGCCGCTCGTCCTTGCAGCAAAAGGCGCCGCAGCCGCGGGCCACATCCCCATCGGACTCGAGCTCTACTCCGTCCGCGGCGACCTCGCGAAGGATCTGCCCGGCACCGTCCGCGCCGTCGCCGCCATGGGCTACGAGTGCGTCGAATTCTATTCGCCCTACGAGAAGTGGACCGATGCCGAAGCGAAGGATGTCCGGAAGCTCCTCGACGACCTCGGCGTCCACTGCTATTCCACCCACAACGGCAGCGAGTCCTTCCGCGGCGACGGCCTGAAGCGCGCTATCGAGTTGAATCAGATCGTGGGCACGCACTACATCGTTATGGCGCACCCGGGCACCGTAGTCGGCCTCGATGGCTATCGCAAAGTCGCCGAGTTGCTCACGTCGGCCAACGAAACGATGAGCGCGCAGGGTCTGCACGCCGGTTATCACAACCATCAGGATGAGTGGAAGCCCATCGACGGAAAGCGTCCGCTCGAGATCATCGCCGCCGGCACGCCGCACGACGTCATGATGCAGTTCGATGTTGGCACGTGCATCGAAATGGGCGCCGATCCGGTTGCCTGGATCAACGCCAACCCGGGCCGCATCCGCTCGCTGCACCTGAAAGATTATTCGCCGGCCGCCGGCAAGGGCTACAAGGTGCTGTTCGGCGACGGCGCCGCCCCATGGCCGCAGATTTTCGAGGCCGCGGAAAAGACCGGTGGCGTGGAATACTATCTGATCGAACAGGAAGGCAGCGCGCTTTCCGAGCTCGACACCGCGAAACGCTGCCTCGCCAACTACCGCGGCATCCACTCCGCGTAGTCGCGGCGCCCCAGTAGAGCAGGCCTTCGACCTGCATCGGAGATTAGCCATTTTCGCTGCAGGCGAAAACGCCTGCTCCACAACTCAGCATCAGCAGCTTGCGGCCATTGTGGAGCAGGCCTTCGGCCTGCATCGGCACACTGCCGCTTGTCCGCACCACGCCATTGTGATTCAATACGAATTACTGGTGTCGTTGAATCCGGTTCGCGGGCCCTTCTTTTTTTAACCCGTCCGGGCCCTGCCCTGAATCACGTGTTCTCGGAGTAGACAGTGGAGTCCGTCAACCGTAAACTCATTCGGCCGTCGTTGAACGAAGTGAAGGAACAGGCAAATAACAGGCGCAATGCGGGTGCTGCCCGGCGGAGTTCTCCGCCCGATCAGACCAACGCAGAGAATTTTTATTACATGAAGCAGATGCAGGCGAAAACGCCGATGGTCATCGTGCTGAAGGACGGCGAAACGCTGGAAGGCTACATCGAGTGGTACGACAAGTGTTGCCTCAAAGTGAATCGCGAAGGCGATCCCAACCTGCTTATCTTCAAACAAAACATCAAGTACATGTACAAAGCCGGTCAGGGCTGATCGGCGGTTTCCTTCCTTCGCGCGCGCTCCCGCATCTCCAGCCGGTAGAGCCGGCGCTGCTCGGCTTCGGCGTAGCGGCGCACCTCCGCCGCGGTTTCCGGGATTACCGGAGGCGCCGGGTGAGGCCGGCCCTTTTCATCAACCGCCACGAACGTCAGATACGCCGACGATGTGTGCAGCCGGCGCCCGGTCCGCAGGTTTTCCGTCTCCACCTTCACGCCTACTTCCATCGACGTCCGGAATACGCGATTTACGCTCGAGCGCAGCACGATCAGAGACCCGATGTGTACCGGGTACAGGAAAGTCATGTAGTCGATCGAAACGGTCACCGCGTGGCGGCGTGCGTGACGGATGGCGGCCAGCGCGCCGGCCAGGTCGACAAGGTGCATCACTTTCCCGCCCAGCACGTATCCGAGCGGGTTGGCGTCGGTGGGGAGCGCGAACTCCGAGTACTCGGACAGCGACTCGCGCACGAACCTCGGCTTCAGCTCGTCCATTACGCCTGCCGGCGCGTCCGATAAATCCAGCTTTGCGCGAACGCCGCGGCCTGCCCGCGCAGGATTTCATCGGCGCTTGCCGGAGCCACCTCGCCGCGCATCACCGAATACTCGAGCACGCCGTGACCCGCCGGCCACCACTGCCGTTCGTAGACGTACTGCAGCCGCAGTCGATCGTCGTCGTCCACGGCAACGTGAAAACGCACCGCGTCGGCCGGGCCTTCGGCGGGGAACCGCGAGCACACGCGCGCTGCATAGCCCGTATTGCATGGACTGCAGAGCGCCTCGCCGATCTCGGCCGGCGGGTGTCCGGGCGCGCGGCAATCACCGGTCCACAACTCGCCCAGCGGCAGGCGCTGCCCCATGGCGCCACGGCCATCGCGAACCGGCATCCGCGGCAGGAACCATGGGCACGCCATAAGCCGGTATAGTATCACCGATGGCCTCCGACCGCATGGAAATTCTCCGATCGATGGTGGCGCAGAACCCCGCCGACAGCTTCGCCCGTTATGGCCTCGCCATGGAGCACGTGAAAGCCGGTCAGTTCGAGCAGGCCGTGGAGCAGTTTCGCGAGTTGCTGGCGGTGAACCCGAACTACGCGGCTGCGTACTTCCATGGCGGCCAGGCGCTCGAGAAGCTCGGCCGCATCGGCCGACGCCCGCGCACTCTATGGGCAGGGCATCGAGACAACGACGCGCACCGGAGACGCCCACACCCGCGGCGAGCTGCAGGCGGCCCTCGATCAGTGTGGGGCAGGCAAACAAAATGACTGACTTACGTTTTAACCAGATCGGCTGACGGCCAAAGGCCTACTCCACTGTTGCCGTAAGCTGTTGATGAGATAACCTCTTCACGCAGATTACTGCGACGGACGAACGCCGTTCTCGTTTACAACACCGTTCGCCCCGCAGGGGCGCTGTGCCACAAAACCCTCAATCGTGGTCGATGCTGAGCGTTACCACCGCGGGTTCCGGCAGTTCCTCGAACTCGATCTGGCCGGTTTGCCGCAGCTCCCGCCGTGCGGCTCGCACGCGCCACCAGACGAACAGCAGCAAGGCGAAGAACGCGACAGCCAGCAGGACGCTCTCCAGGCACCATGCGATCACGCTGCTCAGCACCGTGACATACAGCACCACCGCCACCGTGTAGCGCAACACCGTCTCGGTGAGCGGCTTCTGGCCGGGCAGATAGGCCGACGTGAAGGGAATCCTGTCGAACTGAGTGAGCAGCAGTTCCATCAGGATCAGCGAGGGAACCAGGCACAATCCGGCGGAAATGCAGCCCGCGGCCGCACCGAGGAAGCGCACTTCCAGCGGCAGAGTGAGCAGGGCTACCGGCGCAACGGCAAAGCAGACCAGGAATCGCTCGACGCCATCGAGGTACGCCAGCCGGTTACCGCGTTCATTGATCTGGAAAATCCAGTTGGCGCGCAGTTCCACCGGTAACCGGAACAAATACCGGTATCCGGAGAGCACGAACAGCGAGAGCGCGAGGGGCGCCGCGATCACCGCCTGTTTCAGTCCGGGAGTCTGGACCGAGAAGCCGCGAAACCCGTGCGCCGCCGCAAGGCTTACGAAGCTTTCGACAATCAGCGCGAGCGCAATGGCGGCGAAGGCCGTGAGCACCAGCCGGTGCTGTCTGCTGCGGCCCAGCATTTTGGCGACGAACGAGAATACGCCGAGCTCGCGCGGATCGCCGATGAGGCGCTCGGCCAGGCGCGACGACCAGGGCCGCGCCGCGGCGGTTTCAATCGATGGCGATTCCAGCACGCGTGCCCTGTGGCGCCGAAAGCTCCACAGATAGGTAAGCACGGCCAGGGCGAAAGCGCCTGCGACGCCACCTACGCTGAGCCACGCCAGACGCAACGCGAAGGGCTCGCGGCTGCCCACTATCGCCTGATCGAGCCCAAGAAACCAGACTGGCGGAGCCCACACCGCCCACGCCGGCCGAAGGTTCATCCATGGATGCAAATCCGGAATGGAGAACACCAGCGGCAGTCCGCACAGCAGAATGGCCAGCAGCGCGCCCTGCACGGCGAGCGATACGCGGGGAAACCAGCGCACCGGCAGAACGTTCAGAAGCGCGCCCTGCAGCGCCACCAGAGAGAAGAACACAAACCACGAAGCGAGCACGCAGGAGGCGAACATCGCCGGTATTTGCCGTATGGCTGCGTGTCCGTAATAATCGCCCGCCATGGCGAGCGGCAGCACGAAGCTCGGCAGCAGATTCAGGGCGACCACGAACAGAGCGGCCAGAGAAACGAGGGCTGTAAATCGCGCCACGAAAATTTGACCCATGCGGACGGGCAGCGCGGCCAGCGCCAGATAGTCGCGCAGGCCCGGAAACAACGACGGCCATTGCAGCGTGGTGAACAGGCCCATCAGGAAAATGGCCAGCGTGATGACGAACAGAACGTCGGCCAGAACGGCGGTTCGGTAGGGCTCCTCCGTCGCCAGCGCATTCAGCATCCGGTATTTGTGATAGTACGCCTGCGAGTAAAGAATGCTGAGCGACAATATCAGCGCCAGCGCGCCGCCCGCCACTACGCGCCACTGCCCCGGCGTGGTGACCAGGTCGCTGTCGAAGAAGCGCAGGAAGAAGTGGCGGCGCAGCTCGAAACCGGTGGAGTGCGTCTCTTCCATCCAGTTTCGGAAGCGCCGGCGGAGCCTGCCCATGCCGGTTCAGCCCTTCATCGCAGCAACGATGCCGCCGACAATGCGGCCGGGATCTTCCTGCTCGGTCAGTTGCGCGAACACTCCTTCGAGCGAGGGCTGGTCCATCAGATCGCGGAGGCGCTCCACACGATCGCAGGCGACGATCCTGCCCTTGCGCAGAATCACCACCGACGAGCAGACCTTCTCCACAACCTCCAGCACGTGCGAGCTGTACAGGATCATGCGGCCGTCTTCGGCCAGCACGCGGATCAGCGCACGCAGCACCAGCGCGGTGTTGACGTCGAGCCCGGAAAACGGTTCGTCCAGTATGAGCAGTTCAGGATCGTGCAACAGCGCGCCAGACAGCAGGATCTTCTGGCGCATGCCTTTTGAGTACGACGACAGGGGCGAATGCCGGTCGCCCCACAACGAAAATAATCGAAGCATCTCGTCCATGCGCGGCTCGAGCGCGCTCCGCCGCAGTCCGCGCAGGCGCCCCACCAGTTGCAGATATTCGCGGCCGGTGAGCTGCGGATAGAGGTGCGGCTCTTCGGGCACGTAGCCCAGCCGCCGCTGAAAAGCAGGCCAGTCCTTCCGCACATCCTGCGCCATGGAAGAGGACGTCGCCGCTGGTCGCCTCGATAAGACCCGTCAGCACTTTAACAGTGGTGCTCTTGCCGGCGCCGTTCGGCCCCAGATAGCCGAGCACCTCGCCGGGCCGAATGCTGAAGCTGACATCGTCGACGGCGGGAATGCGCCGGTATCGCTTCGTGAGGTTGCGAACCTCGAACACGTCATCGATTCTAGCACCCTATGTAGACATCTACAATAGACCTGGTGTAAAATGCCCTTACAGCGGTGAACGGCCGCGACGTATGGGCGACGACGCGAAGCTGACGCATACCTCGGCGATGATTCTGAAGACCATCAGCGCCGGGTACCGCTATGGTTTCGACGTCATGGAGGCGACAGGGCTTCCCAGCGGCACGGTCTATCCGGCGCTGCGGCGGCTGGAGCAACAGGCGCTCATACGATCGCAGTGGGAGAAGGAAAGCGACGCCTTTCGTAAGCTGCGGCCCGCCCGGAAGTATTACAAACTGACCGGGGCCGGCGAACAGGCGCTCGCCAAAGCGGTACAGCGGTATCCGTTGCTGCAGCACATGGCAGCGGAAAAGAAATAGCGACGTTCGGGAGGACGCGTCACGTTCTATGCGGGAGCCTTCGTGGGGACACCTGTTCCTGATCCGCGCCGCCAGCCTGCTCGTCCCCCGGGCGGCCCGTCATGAATGGCGCCGCGAATGGGAAGCGGAGTTGTGGCACGTTCACGACACGCTTGCAGCTCGGGGCGAGGGAGCCCAGGTATGGCAGTTCTCTCGCGGAGCGTTCGCCGATGCGGCGCTGTACCGCCTCGCCCTCTTCGACGCCGAAGCGCTGCAGCATGGATGGTGTCATCGTATGCGGTCGCCTGCGTTCTGCCTGGCATCGCTCGGGAGCGTCATCATGATTCTCGCTCTCGCCAGCGGTTTGCTCCCCACCACGCGATCTCTGCTTTTCCCGCTTCCATATGATGATGCCGAGCGGGTGGCCACCGTATCGCGCGCGAGTGTCGCGGGATCGATACGCAGCGGCGTGCCGGAAAGCTGGGTTGCGATGTGGCGCAGCAGAAGCCATCTGCTGGCGGGCGCGGCCTCTTATGTGTGGCGCGAGGACGACGGCATTCTCGATGCTCATATCAGCGACAATTTCTTCACCGTAGTCGGTGTTCGCGCCGAGAACGGCCGCGTCTTCGAATCAGGGGATGCGGCTGTCTGCGGCGATTGTGTCGTCGTGAGCCGCGACTACTCGCGCCGGCACAACCTGGGCATCGGCGACTTGTTCCCCTTGAATGGCCAACGCCATCGCGTCATCGGCATACTCGACGGCAGCTTCTGGTTTCTTTCCCGCCGCATTGCTGTCTGGACCCTGGCATCGCGATGGGAGCGGACCGCCGAGAACAAGACCGCTGTGGTGGTGCGGCTTGCGCCGGGGGTCGGCAGGAGAGCCGCGGAGGCCGAGCTGGAATCCATTCTGCAGAACGCTGATGTCGCGGCGTGGGACAGCCTTGTCGATATCGCGCCGGTGCAGGAGCGGGTGCGCTCGGTGTTCGGATCGTTCTCTCTTGCGCTGGCCCTGGCCGCGGTGGTCGTCATACTCGCGCTGCGCGTCCGTCTGCCCCGGCTGAGCCGCGATCACGCCGTTGGCGCCCTCTTCTTCCTGACCAAGGGCGCCCTGCTGCTCTCAGCCGTCCTGATCACCGGACTGGAGTTCACGCGCGCGCCATCCATCACGATGACCGGCGGCACAGACATGCTGACCGAGCCGCTCTCGACATGGCTGTTCCTCATCGCGTGCATGGGCGTGCTGACGTGGGCCGTCCAGGATCAGCGCCGCCGCTGCCGCGTGTGCCTGCGCCGGCTCGGAATGGCCGCCCACGTCGGTTGTACCGGCTGCGTGCTGCTCGAATGGGCGGGCACCGAACTGGTGTGCAACGAAGGTCATGGCATGCTGCACGTTTCCGAGATGCCCTCTTCGTGGCGCGAATCCGAGGAGTGGACGGCCCTCGATGAATCGTGGGTGGATCTGTTTGCGCGATAGCCTGGTCACGCTCGCCTGCATCGCGGTTTTCGCCTGCGCGTCCCGCGCGCAGGTGACCACCTGGCAGTACGACAATTCCCGCACCGGCGCGAACACGCATGAGTCCGCACTCACGCCCGCCAGTGTCGGCGGTCATGGATTCGGTAAGGTCTTCTCCTTTCGCGTGGAAGGCGATGTCTACGCGCAGCCGCTCTGGCTGCCGAACATCGATATCCCCGGCAAGGGACGTCACAACGTACTGTTCGTCGTCACCGAGCACGACAGCGTCTACGCGTTCGATGCCGATGGCAAACAGACCACGCCGTTGTGGCAGGCGAGCTTTACGAAGAACTCCGGAGTGGGCACGATCCCCGCGCGCGATGTCGATTGCCCGTTCATTTATCCGGAGGTCGGCATCACGCCGACTCCAGTCATCGATTACCCCACCGGCACACTTTATGTGTTGGCGCGGACGAAAGAGGGCACTGGCGGTTTCAGCTCCCGCTACGTGCAGCGCCTGCATGCGCTGGCCATCACCAACGGCGTCGAGAAATTCGGCGGACCCGTGGAGATCAAAGCCTCGGTTAGCGGAACCGTTACCGGCGAACCGGGCCGGCGGCTCGATTTCGATCCGCTGCGCGAGAATCCCCGCGCCGCGCTCCTGTTGGCCAACGGGAAGGTGTGGCTCACGTGGGCTTCCTCCTGCGACGTCGGCCCGTATCAGGGATGGGTGATCGCGTACGACGCGCATACGCTGCGACTCGCGGGCGTGCTGAACGTTTCGCCCGACGGTCATCAGAGCGGCATCTGGGGTGGCGATGCCGGACCCGCGGCCGACGGCGCGGGGAACGTGTATCTCGCCACCGGTAACGGGAAATTCACCGCCGCGGCGCACGGCCGCGATTACGGCGACAGCCTGCTGAAGCTCTCGCTCGAAGCCGGCGGCCTCACCGTGCGCGATTACTTCACGCCCTTCAACCAGCGCGAGCTGAACGCGAACGACGACGATCTGGGTTCAGGCAATCCGGTCCTCTTGCCGGACGAGGCCGGGGTGCATCGCCATCTGCTCGCGGTTGCGGGGAAGGGAGGCTCGCTGTACATCCTCGATCGCGATCGTCTGGGCGGATTCCAGGTCAGCGACGATAACGCGGCTGTGGAAGTGATACGGATCGGCACACCCTCGTTCGGCGCTCCCGCGTACTGGAACGGCCATCTGTTCGCGCTGCTCAGCGACGACGTGTTGCGCGATTTCGTGCTGCGGCAGGGCCAGTTCGATCAAGGCCCGAAAGGAACCATCCGATTCCGCGCGCCCGGCGCGACGCCGATGGTGTCTGCCAACGGCGGCAAAGACGGCATAGTCTGGGTTGTGGCAGCGCGCGGATGGGAACAGCCCGAGCGTCCCGCTGTGCTGTACGCGTTCGATGCCGCTGACGTCGCACGAGAGCTGTGGGACAGCGACCTGGCCGGCGACCGCGACCGCGCCGCTCCCGGCGTGCGCTTCGAAGCGCCCATGGTGGTGAACGGCCGTGTGTATCTGGCCGGCCACGGCCGTGTAGACGTCTACGGTCTGCGCTGACGTGGCGCACGCGCGTGCGACACGAGCCGCCATGTCAAACTGAATCATACCCGGATGAATCCGAAGATCCTGATTGTCTACAGCCGTCTTTCAAAAACTCAGGCCTACGCGAACGCCGTTGCTTCAGCCGGCCTCGAGCCCGTCCTGACAGAGGCCGACGGCCCGGTCTCCGCGGGCGATTACGGCGGCGTGCTGCTCATGGGCGGCGCGGATGTCAATCCCGCCCTGTACGGCGAAGCGCCGGCGCCTGAAACCGAGCCTCCCGAGGACCGTCGTGACGAAATCGAGAGCCGTCTCATCGATGAGTGCCTCGACCGGGACCTGCCGCTGCTCGCGATCTGCCGAGGCCATCAGCTTCTGAATGTTCATCTGGGCGGCACGCTCGTGCAGCACCTGCCTTCCGTCGCGCGGCATCGCCAGAAACCGGAAAATCCCGCAACCCCGGCGCACGAAGTCGGCATCGAGCCCGGCACCATGCTCGCCTCCATCGCCGGCACGGATCGCTGGAAGGTCACATCGCGGCACCATCAGGCGGTGGCGACCGTCGGCCGCGGGCTGCGCGTCTCGGCGCGCGACGTGGAGGATGGAACCGTGGAGGCGCTCGAGTTGCCGTCGCACCGGTTCGTGCTCTCGGTGCAATGGCACCCGGAGGATCAGGTTCCCGCCGATGCCGAACAGGCGAAGTTGTTCCAGGCTTTTGCCGCCGCGGTGAAAGGATCAAGATGACGTTCTGTCTCGGAATTGCCGTCGATGAAGGCCTGATCGGGCTAGCCGACACGCGCGTGCTGTCGGGCAACGAATCCCTCACAGCGAAGAAGATGGCCACTTATCGGGGACCAGGCTTCTCGTTTTTCGTGATGAACTCGGGGCTGCGCTCGCTGCGCGACAAGGTGCTGTTGTGCTTTGAGGACGCTTTCGCGCGCCAGACCGACGTCCGCAATCGCCTCTTCAAAGTAGTGAACCTTTACGCGTCGCAGATCCGGCGGGTGGTGGAGGAGGACGGACCCGCGCTGAAGGCCGCGGATTTTCGTATCAACATTCACTCGCTCATCGGCGGGCAGATGTCCGGCGACTCGGTGCACCGCCTTTATCTCGTCTACCCGGAGGGGAACTGGGTGGAGGTGGGCCCCGATACGCCTTACCAGATCATCGGGAACGGCGGCTTCGGAAAGCCTATCCTCGAGCGCTCGCTCACGCATTCCGACTCGATGTTGTACGCGTTCAAACTGGGTCTGCTGGCCTTCGACGCGACGCGGCTCTGCGCGGCCGACGTGGATTACCCGATCGATCTGCTGCTCTACCGCCGCGGCAGCTTTGAAATGACGGAGCACCGCTACAACCACGACGACGTTCGCCACATCTCGAACTGGTGGCAGCAGCGCATGCGAACGGCGGTGAACGAGTTGCCCTCGGACTGGATAGAGCAGGCGTTCAAAGATCTGGGCGGTCCGGCGGAGCGCGGAGCGGGCTGAGCGTTCACAGGAGCCGGAACTGCACCTCCACGAGCGCGGGCATCACCACCGGACGGCCATCGCGCATGCCCGGCCTGAACTTCCATTGCGCAATCGCCTCCAGCGCCTTTTCGTCGAGGCCAAGCCCGAGCCCGCGCGCAATGCGCAGGTTCCCGGGGTCGCCGTGCTCATCGACGTCAAGGCGCACCAGCACCATGCCCTGGATCTTCGCGGTGCGGGCCTGTTCGGAGTAGTCCGGGTCCACCTTGCGCAAGAGCACGGGCTGGCTGACGCGGCCGTAAGCTGACGTGGCCACGCCGCCCGGTCTGTCTCCATTTCCGTACCCCGGACCTCTGCGCCTTCCCACGCCGGTTCCATCGCCGTCGCCAATACCGCCATTCGAGCCTGAGCCGTCGGAGGGCGGTCCAGGCACGCCGCCTGGGTCTCCGAACACCGGCAGGCTGGCCGGCATCACTGAAGCATCCATGATGAGCGTGGGCTCGATCACCAGCTTCGGCGCGTCGTTGCGCACATGCACAACCGGAGCTGTAAATTGCTGCAAAGCCGGTCTGGGCAGACGCCCCAGGGTGGCGGGCACAGGGTCGCGCTTGCCGCCGCCGCCGCCGCCATCGTGGCTGGCTGGCGCATGCAGCATGACAGGCGCGATCAGCGGGATGAAGCGCGCTTGCGGCCGCGCCACCGGATGACGCTGTTCGAGGCTCCCCATAAGAAAGAGGAGCGCGACCGCTCCCGCGTGGATAACGACGGAAATAGCACCGGAACGCGGACGAAAGGCAAAGCGCATATGCGGTCTCCCGCGTTCCGGAGGGCAACTGAATCGCCAGATCCAAACCACCGGATACGCGGTATTTGACCAGCAACGGCTATCCTCATCCATCCACAGTTGTGAAACCGCCGCGACATCGGCCTCAGATTTCGCGCGTTCGTGCCGATATATCAGGCAGGAGAGTCCAGCGATGCCGCATACCTGTCCGGAGACGAGCGTAATCGAGAGTTTTGCGAATCACCCGGAGCGCTGCGACAACGCCGAAGTGGAAGCGCACGTCGGCTGTTGCCGGACCTGCCAGAACAGGATTCTGATTGACGATCACGAGATCCGGGTGCTGCCGGCCGAGCTCGTTTCACTGAATGACAATCTCGTCCGGCTTGCTTCGAGCGATGTCTCGTTAATAAAGCGGGACCGTTGATTGCTTGCGTGGGGCAGGCTTGTAGCCTGCGGCGGCGATTTGCAATCGGCCTGGCGGCTTGAAAAGCCGCCGCAGGCTGAAAGCCCAATGCCATATAGTTTTCCCGCTTTCGAACACCTGGCCGATGTGGGGCGGGCGCCCTCGCCCGCGGCCGGCGCCCCGCCGGCCTGCTCCCATACGCGACAACTCTACTCTCCGCGCGGCCAGCGGGGCCGGGGGGCCCCGCGCAGGCCGGGGGGCCTGCCCCACAAAAGGGACTTCGACTCAGCTCGCCGTCGAAAACTATATGGCATTAGGCTGAAAGCCTGCCCCACTCCGAACACCACTCGGCTGTTACCGAGCCGCGCGCGTCAGCAAGCGGTCCTCACGCCTGGCCGCGCAGCTTCTCCATGATCAGGCGCAGCGCCTGCTCGTCCCCCGATGCCACGCCCGCGCCGCACACTTTCACGCGAGCCTGCCACAGCTTCTCCGCAAGCGCCAGAATGGCCTCGGACGCCTCATTAGTGACAGGCGCGGCCGTTTTCTGAGACAACGCCTGTTGCGCTGCCGACAGCAGGCCCGCGGACGCTGTGGAGGCATTCAGGCATGGCTGGGAGGCCGCGAGCGTCAGTTCCAGAATCCGCATGCTGCGCCTGTACTTCTCCATGGAACGCATCCGGCGCGGCGTGGGATCGAGCGCCGTGAGCGCGCTCGCCAGCTCGGCACGATCGCGGAGCTGCTTGTCAGGTTTCAGCCGGTACGCCCTCAGGAACGCGCTCTGCGCCTCCCGGTAATCGCCCAGCTCCAGTTCCGCCTCGCCCAGCGAGCCGTACGCTTCCGCGTCATCGGGATTCCGATCGATCAGCGTGCGATCCAGGTCCGCGGCCCGCTGCGGCGATCCGGCAGCGAGGAACATGTCAGCCAGGCGCTTCAGCAACGTGGGATCGTTCGCGGCTTCCTCCTCGAGCGGCAGCAACTCGGCCAGCAACTCCTGTTTCATCCCATTCGCCGCAAGAACGTGAACCAGCTCCATTCGCGCGTCCAGCCGATGCGCCGGCGCATTATCCTGCCACTCGCCATAGATGGCGCGATGGTAATACGATTCCGCCTGTGCCAGCCGGTGTTGCCGCAGCATGAGTCGCGCGGCTACCAGGTTTGCCTGCCCACTGTCCGGCTGACGCTGCAGAACGTCGTCCAGCAGGGTCTGCGCCTCATCCATCTTGCCATCCGCGGCGAGAGCTTCAATCAGCCCGAGCTCATAGTTCACGTTCCGGCGATTCAGCATATGCGCGCTTCTCAGCGCGTCCACGGCCGCACTGGCCTTACCTTCATGCAGCAGCCGCATGCCATCCTCGAACTCGCTCTGCGCCTCGCTGTGCAGCTCGCTGGTCTCCGTTCGCGCCAGAGAAACATCCGCGACGGTCAGCCCCGCAATCACCGTAACCAGAATCGCGATGAGACTCCAGGTGGGCCTGTGAACGCCGCTGGCTGCGCCTGCAGGGTTCGGGACGGCCGCTCGTGCCTTTTGCGCCATGGTCAGTCCTGAACCGCCTTCTCCTGCTCGACGCCGTAACCAGCCAGGATGTCCGCCAGGCTGACCGTTCCGAACATGTGCCCTATATCCGCCCGGCTCACCACCGGGATGACGTCCACGCCGGCGACGCCCATCCGCTCCAGCGCGTAACTGACCGGATGATCGCGGTGCACATACGGAAATTTCCCGTCCCGTGACGCCAGATCGCCGACATTCGATGCTCCCGACACGTCCGTATCGATCTCATGGCTGCTGATCACTCCGAGGACGTGCTCGCGATCGCCCACTGGCCAGGAGTGCCGTTTCCGCTCCTGCAGGAATGCCCTGGCGACTCGCAGATCGGTATCGGCTGCGAGCGGCGGATCATCGGTGTTCATGACATCCTCGACCCGGGCGCCGGCCAGTTCCTCGCGCGATTCGCCGGTCGGGAGGTAGACGCCCTCCTGCCTGGCCAGCGCCTCGTAGATCGGCTCGCGCTGCAGGCGTTCCGAGATAAAAAAGCTGATCATGTTCGAGATCATCAGCGGCACGACGATGGAGTAATCGCGCGTCATCTCGAAGATCATGATCACGGAGGTGAGCGGGGTCCGCACGATTCCCGCGAAAGCCGTACCCATGCCGACCAGAGCGTACGCGCCAGGGTTGGCCGTGACGCTCGGGAACAGCATATGCGCAACCGTCCCCACGCTGCCGCCGATCATTGCGCCGATGAACAGACTCGGGCCGAAGATGCCGCCCGCGTTCCCGGAGGAATAAGACGCGGGCGTTGCAATGATTTTCAGCACCGCCAGTAATGCGACGATGCGCAGCGGAAAATCGCCGCTGAGCACGCGCTCCACATAGTCGTAGCCGACGCCCAGCACTTCCGGGCGAAACCATCCCAGCAGTCCGACAACGAGGCCTCCCATGGCCGGCTGGAACCATATCGTCCACGACGGGAGTTTTCGGAACCAGATACGCAGATCGAGCAGCAGCTTCACGAAACAGACCGAGCCGAGTCCACCCACCACGCCGAGGATGGCGTAGATGCCGAACTCGGCCGGATTCACCAGATGGTATGGCGGAACGTGGAAGAGCGGCTCGTCGCCCAGCAGGAGGTGCAGGACAATCCAGGCTGTCGATGCGGCGATGACCACCGATCCGATCACCGGCGCCTGCAGATCTCCCAGAATCTCTTCCAGCGAAAACAGGACCGCGGCGATGGGCGTGTTGAAAGCGGTGGCCAAAGCGGCCGAGCAGCCGGCGGGTACCAGAGCCTTCACGTTCGCGGCGCTCAGTCCGAAGCGCCGGCCGATGGCGGAAGCGATGCCGGCGCCGATCTGCACCGACGGCCCTTCACGTCCCAGCGCAATGCCGCTGGCCAGCGAAATGGAACAGCACAGAAACTTGCCCAGAACGGTTCGCAGTGAGATGTACCCGTCGCGGATGAACAGTGCGAACTTCGCCTGGGGAATGCCACTGCCGCGTGCGTTTGGAAAAAACCGGTACAGCAAATATCCGCTGAAGAGCGCGCCGAACGTGGGTATCAGCACGCGCCGCCATGCGGAGCTGCCCGGTGGATACATACGCGCCGCCAGACGGCCGGTGAGCAGGATGAAGGCGACGACGGTGAGCCCGACGACAATGCCGATGACCAGGCTCAGAACGATCAGGAGCTGATCTTCACGCTTCCGAAAGCCCGTCCAGTCCAGCAGCCGGTTGTGCCACGGCTCCTGTGGAGTCATTCCTTCTATGGTGACAAATTCAACGGCCCGCGGTGCAGATCTTCGCGCCGTCGTACGATGTAAGTCCCTGCAACTGGATCACCGCGTTCCATTCCACGCCTCCGTTGCAGGGGAAGAAATCGGACGCGGGAGCCGGCATGCGGAAGTTCACCTGATAAAGGCCGACGTATCCCGAGGTGAGCCCCACGTAGATCGGAGTCAGCATGGCCGGGCATTGCGGCGAGATCTGGCAGTCGATGATGATCGGAACCGTGGGCAGGGGAACGCCGAGGTTCGGCCCGAACAACACGTTAACTTTCACGCTCTCGGCAGCCGGCGCCGCGCCCGCGTGACCTGAGCGAACGGCAGGATTGGTCAATCCCAGGCCATATGCGTAAACCACCAGCTCCTCGCCCGCGTGCGCCGGAGTGCTGGACGTTACGAGAGTGCCATCGGCATGCGTGACCGTCGATCCGCAGGGCAGCCCGCCGTAGTCGCTGGAACGCGTGGCGTCGCAATTCGTGATTACGTGAATCTGGTCCATCACCGGCACGAGCTGCATGGGCTGGCTCTGCGATGTTCCGTCGCTGAACACGATGGTGGTAGCGCCGATGTTCGCAACAGGGTTCGCGGCGAGCGGATTCGGAGCCCGCATCTCGAACGGGACCTGCGCCGTGATCGCGGTGATGAGGCAGGCCGGCGTCGCCGTGGCGGGCGCGCATGTGTTCACCTGATCGACGGAGAGCAGAGGAACGGGAACGGCGACTATCAGCGGATCCAGCAGGTTCGCCTGATAGAGGGTTGCGGAGATGCCTCCGAGCGACGTCGGCAAGGGGATCTGGCTCGCCTTAACAGGCACCGCCAGTACGGTACTGAGTCCGGTGACGAAGAAGGTGACGATCTGGCCAGGCGCGACGCGCGCCGGAACAGGATTGACGTAGCCTGCGCCGCTGAGCGTCGGACCGGTCTGCGCCCACGTGAACACCGGTATCGCCGCGATCAGAAAAACCGTTCTCGTAGTCATGCGGCCTCCGCGTGGGGCAGGCCATCGGTGTTTGTGGCCTGCCGTCGTCGTGTCGGCAATCGCAGACGACAAAAAACGATCGTCTGCGCCACCGATACCCTAGCCCTGCGCTTCTTCGTCGGTCCGCTTCCGCTGATACGGGGCCTTCAGATACTTGCCGGCTTCTTCCTGCGCGTTCTGCGTGTTGTCGCGCGTCCGGACCGCCTGATGGTATTCACTCACCGCGCGCTCGCGCTGGTCGGTGATGTCGAAGATCTTGCCGAGGTTGATGTGCGCCCACACCTCGGTCCACTTCGGCTCCAGATCGCCGCTCAGGGACGCCCGGAATTCATTGGCGGCCGACTGATAGTTGTTCTGCAGGAAGAACACCTGGCCCACCCGATAATGCGCCAGCGAGCTGTTCTTATTCACGTCGAGCGCCTTCTGATACTCCTTCAGCGCCTCCCCGTACTCGGCCAGCTCCACAAACTGCTCCCCGCGGCGGATGGCCACGGCCACGCGCATCTGCGGTGTGTAACAGAGCACGGCTTTCTTCGGGTCGAGCGATACTATCTTCGGCTTGCCGAACGTGTCCACGGTGAACTCGGATGACGTGCCCACCACATCGATGGGCTTGTCCTCAGGGTTGCCCTCCGTCTCGATGTGCAGAGTGATGGGCATGTGGAACGTGTCCAGATCCTGCGTCACCTTGCCCATCACGCGGAACCCCTTCGCGGTCCGGAACACCGTGTACTCCAGCTTAAACTCCGGCGCGCCGGTGGAATCGATCCACTGCAGGAAGAAGTAATCCAGCTTCTGCCCATCCACCTGCTCCACCGCATCTTCAAATTGCCGAGTGCTCACCGTCTTCCAGGCGTAATGATCCGGAATGCCCTTCAGCAGCTTGTCGAAGTTCTGTTCGCCCACCACCGACCGCAGCATGTTCAACACCGCCGCGCCCTTGGCTGCCGTAACAGCCCAATACTCGGGCGAATAATCCTCCAACCGCGACGACTGCGCGATGGGCGGATTCTCCACCGTGAGCGCCTCCACGTAGTCATCGTGCAGGGCGGTCTCGAAAGCGCCGTTCCCGTCGGCATGCTCGGTGTACAGCAATTCAGCGTAGCGCGCGTTGCCGTTCTCCAGCCACAGCGAATTGCGGCTCACGGGCGATACCAGAGCGCCCCACCATTGCCGCGCCTCCTGGTTCGCCAGTACGCGCGTCGAAACCTGCGTCCCAATCGTGGCGGGCGCGAGGAAGACGAGTCCCGGCGCGGAATAGCCGTTGGGCGTGCCATCCTCGGTCTCGACGAAAGTCAGGTTGGCCTGCGGCGGAAGACCGTAAACGCTGGTCAGGAATGACATGATCTTCCCGGCCTCTTCGCCATAAGCATTGGCCATGTTCGCGTGGGAACGGAAATACAACGTGCTCACCACGCCGTCGGAAGTCACCTTCACCGGCTTCGTCTGCACCACGGCAATGCTCCCCGGGAAAGAAGGATGGTCATAGCGGTAGGTGTAGACGATCTTGTCCGCGCCTACCTTATCGCTGGAACCGATACCGCTGGCCAGAACCTCGAAGCCGGCCGGGACGGTGATGCGCGTCTCGGCGGTGAAACGATCGGTGCTGTAGCCGGCCACCGGGAACCACCGCGCCGGGTACATCAGATACGCGTACTCGGGATGGATGGCCGCGAACCGGATGCCGTAGACCGGCGAGTCCTCGGTTCCGGCAAGATGGCCGTCGTAGGTGAACGTAACGGTAGTGGCCTGGCCTTTGGCGAGGGGCTGCGGGAAGGTCAGCCGGATCGTAAAGTCCTTCTGGTCTCGTGACGTGGGGATCTGCCGACCGCGCTCATCCACCACGCCCGCAACGTTCAGCGCGTTGTTCAGCTCGAAGGTTGCCGTCGAAACGTCGTTCTCGAGCGGAGTGAACCTCACCTGCACGGTGGCCGTGAGCGACTGGGTACGCGGACTGACCTCCGCGTCGATCTTATAATGCTCGACGGCGATACGCCCGGAGCGTTCCGGTCTGTCCTGAGCCTCGGTGAGAGCAGTGAGGGTGAGAGCAGCGAGCGGGAGAGTGAGCGGCAGCGAGAGCAGCCTGAGCTTACGGGACATGAACGGGTTCCTTTTTCCAATACGATTCCACGACATCGGCTGCCGCGTCCATCGGATCCACGGAGCCGGAGAGCTTTTGCGATACTTGCCGCAGGCCGGATCGCATTTCGGCCAGTGCCGCGGGATTGTCCAGGAGGGCCGCAGCCTCTGAGGCCAGACGAGAGCCGGTAAGTTCGCCCTGTATGATCTCCGGAATCACGCGGCGGCCGGCAATCAGATTCACCATGGAATAAAATGGCACGCGAACCAGAGTCTTTCCCAGAAACCAGCTAAGCGAGGTTACCCGGTAAAAGGTCACCATCGGAACACCGAGCAGAGCGGCTTCCACGGTTACCGTGCCGCTGGCTGCAAGCGCAAGATCGGCGCACGCCAGAACATCCCAGGTCTGGGCCTCGATTACTTTGATGGATGCCCCGGAAAAGCGTTCCTGGAAATTTCGCAGCGCCGTTCCGGTTGGGAACCCAGGCGCAAGCGCAAGCAGACACCGGATATCCGGATGGCTGTGCCGGAGGCGCAGGGCGGCTTCCACGAGGTAAGGGATGTGGCGGACGGCTTCCCCCGGACGACTGCCCGGAAGCAGGGCGATGACGCGCTCGCCCGGAGCGATTCCGAACCTCTGCCGCAGCTCCGGCGGCGGGGCGGACGGCCGCACCAGGCGCGTCAGCGGATGGCCAACGTACACAGCATCCAGTCCATGGCCTCGAAAAAACTGCTCCTCGAAGGGGAAAATGCAGAGCAGGCGACGGATATCGCGGCGCATCTTCGGCAGACGGCCTTTGCGCCACGCCCACGCCTGTGGGGCCACGAAATAAATCACGGGAATGCCGAGCTTTTTCAGCCGGGCGGCAAGCCGGAGGTGAAAATCCGGGCTGTCGGTCAGGATGGCCGCATCAGGGCGCTGGTCATGCGCCCAGCGCACGAGTTTCCGGTATTCGCCCCAGATTCGGGGAATGTGGTGGATTACCTCCACAAGGCCCACCACGTTCAGGTTGGCGGCGTCCACCACGGGTTCCACGCCGGCCGCTTGCATTCGCGGCCCCGCGCAGCCCGCAAACGTAACATCCCGGTTACGTTTTCGGAGGGCATGGACGAGCTGGGACGCATACAGGTCGCCCGAGGCCTCGCCCGCCGAAATCAGGATCTTCATACGTGCAAAACTGCCACGCCCACTATAGTTTAGTGTACCGGCTGGTGTTTACAATCGCGTAAACCACCAGAGATGTCTGGTAAACTGAAATTGCTGTCTTCCACTGGATGTCTACCCAGGGTTACCTAACCAGGTTGAGCGCCGGTCAGTTCGCGGAACGGTTCCGCGACGCGATGATCCCGCTCAGCAACACCTTCTCGTACTTCTGCGCTTCCGTTCCGATGTCGGAAGAAGAGCTGAAGGAGTACCTCGAGGAGCCCATCGCCGCGTTGCCTCAGGCCATCGCGTCGGTGCTGCCGCGCATCTCCATCATCCTCGTGCCTTACCTCGAGCGGCCCGACCGCCGCGGCCGGGGCGGGGAAATGGTCTGCACCGAAAAGCCGCCGGACAACCGCCTTTCGTGGGCCACGCAGGTGAAACTCGATGGCCAGGAAGTGCTGATCTTCGCTCTGAAAGATCAGAACGTGGCTGAGTATCATTACCGTTTTTACCACCTGATTGCGGCGCTCATGGCGGACCGCTGGTCGGATGAAATGAAAACGGAATACGAGACGCTGCTACGCGAGGAGCTCAACGCCGCGGTTCACGGCGAGGTGGACGAGGAGAGCTGGACGCTCAAGCAGGCGCTCATTCGGAAGCAGTCGCGCTTCCGTCACGATACCCGTACTTTCCGCGATTATTCGCGCCAGTCCTTCATCGATACGCTGACCCTCTACCTGCACGGCATCTGCTGCGATATCGATATCGAAACCGGCCCCCGGCAATTGCGCAGCCGGCATCTGCGCAGGCGTCTGAAGCTGCTGCAGGAGCGGTACGCGCCTCCCGGCGGCTACGCCGTTTTTCCCGAAGACCTGAAAGAACAGCCCCAGGAATAGCGCGAGCAGCATGGCGGCAGGCCGGATGTGGCTCCAGTGGCGCAAGTCGCACATAGCGCTTGCGTGCGCAGTGCTCTCCATCGGCGCGGCGGCGGGATTGCAGGCGACGGTCGCCCACTTCGATTACGGAGGGAACTGGACCGCATTCTTTCGCATCGGTTCCGGGATTCCGCTCCCACCCGTCGCGGCTCAGGAGCAACTCTACCGCTTCCCAGGCGGAGCGGGTTACGATGGGCAGTTCTATCGCCTGATTGCGCAGGATCCTCTCCTCATGCACGGGACCGCGCGCTATATCGACGCGCCGCGTCTGCGCTATCGCCGCATTCTCGTACCGGCGCTCGCCGGGCTGCTGGCTTTTGGAAATCCCTCAGCCGCCACTTACACCTATATCGTGGTGGTCATCCTCTTTCTCTGGCCTGGCGCTTACTGGCTTAGCCGCTACGCAACGCTCGCCGGCCTGAGCGGCTGGTGGGGCGTGGCGTTCCTGTTCGTTCCCGGCGTTTTCCTGTCGCTCGATCGGCTGACAGTGGACATCGCAATAGCAGCCCTGACTGTGGGGTTTGCGCTTTACTGGCGCGCCGGGCCGCTCTGGAAGCTCTATATCGTCCTGTTGCTAGCGCCGCTGTCGAAAGAAACCGGTTTTCTGCTGGTGGCCGGGTACATTCTGTATCTGCTGCTACGGAGAAACTGGAAGAGGGCGCTAGCCATGGGGACCGCGGCCCTTCCCGCCGCGTTCTGGTGGCTTTACGTTCAGGTTCATACCAGCGACTATCCGGCGAAGTGGGCACGCGTTCCTTTCGCTGCGGCGATGCATGCCATGCTGCACCCGGAGCTCTACCCATTGCGTAAATGGTTCGTCACGCCGTTCGACTATCTCGCCTGGCTGGGACTCATTCTGGCGATCGCGCTGGCCATTGTCCGCCTGAGAACGAGCAATCCGCTCTGTCTGGCCGCTCTGTTCCTTGCGGCACTCGCGGCAGTCGTTAATTTCTCCGTCTGGCAGGAGGTGGAGGCTTTTGGGCGGGTCTTCACGCCGTTGTTTCTTTTGCTGCCCCTGGCGCGCCCTGATGTCTGGTCGGCGCTGCCGCTTCTGGCGGTAATCCCGAGAGCGTCAGCATTACCGATATCGGAAACCATTCACGCCCTCTCGGCAATGCAGGCTAAAAGCCTGCTCTACTGGCTGTCGTAGAGTAGGCTTCAGCCTGCGGTTACTCGTAGCGCAGAGCTTCCATCGGATCGACGCGGGCGGCACGGCGCGCGGGCAAATATGCGGCGGGCAGGGCAATCGCGATCATGGCCAGGGCGCCGACCGCGACCGGCGCAGCAGCGCTCGCCGGCAGGCCCTCGATCAGACTCGCCGCGAAACCGCGGCCCCACAACGCCACGGGAATTCCGATCGCGAGACCCGCCAGCACCATTCCCAGCGCGTCCTCGAGCACCATTCGGATCACGCCGGCGCGCGTTGCTCCCAGCGACAGCCGAACCCCGATCTCATTCGTCCGGCGCGCTACCGACCACGCCAGCAAACCGTAAACGCCGGTCGCCGCCAGCAGCGCGCCCAGCGCCCCGAACCATCCCGACAGGGTGGCCATGAGCCGCTCGGGAACAATCGCAGCGTCCACCTGATCGGCCATTGTGGTGATGTTCTTTACGGGTACTCCGGGCATAGCCTCGCGAACGGCATCGCGAACCCCGGGAGCAAGCGATTCAGGGTCGCTGCTGGTGAGCAACAGGAATTGCGGCTCCGGAGCAGGGAACTGGAAGGCATCCAGAAACATCGTCCGCGGCGGCGTCTCGCCAACGTCGTAATACTTCGCATCGCCGGCGATTCCGACAATCCGGTAGGGTTTATCTTCGCCCTCGATGGTGACCAGCTTGCCGACGGGGCTGCCATAGCCAAAGTAGTAGCGCGCGAACGAGTCGTTGACGATGGCCACGCGCTCGCCGCCCTGGTCCGCACGCTCGAAATCGCGCCCTGCCAGCAACGGCGTGCCCAGCGTCTCGAAGTACCGCGGAGCGATCCAGCTCAGCGACACATAGCGTCGATCCTGTGGCCTCTCCGAGCGCCCCTCGACAGTGACGAAACGAGCGGCGCCGCCGCCCGAGAGTGGGATCGGCGCGGCCATGCTGACGGAGCGCGCGCCCGGAAGTGCGGCCATTCGCCCGAGCAGTTCCTCGCAGCCGGCGGAGAGCCGCTCGTTGCTGTAGCCGCTGCGCCAGGGATCGAGGACAACCAGCAGCAGGTGATCGCGGCGAAAGCCGAGGCCGGCATGCCGCAAGCTGGCGAGCTGGCCGATAAACAGCGCGGCGGCGCTCAACAGCACGAGCGAGAGCGCTACCTGCATCGCCACGAGGCTCTTGCCAAACAGCCGTTTCAACCTTGTGTCCGGAGCCTTCCCGACCTCTCGCAGCGACGACGCCGGAGCCGTGCGGAACGCATTCCAGGCTGGCGCGAGGCCGAAGAGGACGCCGGTGAGCAGAGCTGTGCCTCCCGTGAACAGCAGCACATGGAGGTCAACCCGCAACGCCAGGTCGAGGTGCGGGGGTAGCATCAGGTTCGGGCGGCCGGAGGTCATCAGCCGAATCAGCGCGCTCGCGGCCGGAAAAGCGATCACCACGCCGAGCAGGCTGCCGACACCCGACAGGAGCAGGGACTCGGTCAGCGTCTGGCGAACCAGACGGAAGCGGCCGGCGCCCAGGGCTACGCGTAAAGACATCTCATGCTGTCTGGCCGCCGCCCGGGACAGCATCATGCTGGCGACGTTCGTACACGCGATGAGCAGCAGCAGCGCCACAATCGACGACAGGACAAGCAGAGGCTTCGCGAACACATCGCGCAGTTGCACGAAGCCCGCGCCGCCTGGCTCTATCTCTAACCTGAGTTGCCGCACCAGCGGATCCGATATGCCCTGGTTATTGCCGCGCCTCAGCCGCTCCTCGATGGTGAACCGGAACAGCACGCTCATTTCCGCGCGCGCCCGATCGATGGATACGCCGGGCCTCAGCCGTCCCATCAGCCCCAGGCCGCCGGCTGCGATCCGGCTGGGGTGGTGTATCACGGGCTCCATGCTGAGCGGAATGTGGATCTCCGGGTGGAAGCCGGCCTGCAACCCGAAGAACCCGGGCGGAGTTACGCCGATCACGGTCAGCGGCGCGCCGTCGACGATGATCCGCCTGCCGGCGATCCGTGGGTCAAGGTTAAAGCGGCTCTTCCATAACGACCAGCTCAACACCGCAACGGGCGCTCCGGCATCGCCGGGAGTGATCAGCCGGCCGGCGGCCGGTCTCACGCCGAGAAGCGAGAAGAAGTTTTCGCTGGCAAACTCTCCATCCACGGATTCCGGTTCCACACCCTCGCCGCGGAGATCGAAGCGCGACGGCGCGACGCCGATGAGCCCGGAGAAGACGTGGTTGTGATCGCGATAGTATTCGTAACCGCCGCGGGAAAAGTAACTTCCGCGCGGCTCGCCGGGATACTTGCTGAGAAGCTCCACGAGTTGCTCGGGATGCCCGACTGGCAGCATGCGCAGCATCACCGCGTCAATGAGGCTGAAGATCGCGGTGTTGGCCCCGATGCCGAGAGCAAGCGACAATATCACCACCGCCGTCGAGCCCGGTGTCCGCCGCATCACGCGCAGCGCATAGCGTACGTCCTGCCAAAGCCGGTCGAGCCAGCTCCATCCCCACGCTTCGCGGGTCGTTTCGCGTACCAGCGTGCGATTGCCGAACTCACGGAGCGCGGCCGATTCGGCGGCATCCGGCGTTTCTCCGCGTTCGATTCGCTCGCGGGCCGCCATGGCCAGGTGCGCCTGGATCTCGTCCGCCAGGTCCTGTTCACGCCGTCTTCGCGAGAACCAGCCCAGACTCATGCCTGGCCCTCGCTGTTCCCGGGGTTCATGAGACCCGCGATGGCGCCGCTGATGCGATTCCAGCGGCTCTGCTCACTGGCGAGCTGCTTCCTGCCGGCCGCCGTGATCCGGTAATACTTAGCGCGCTGGTTGTTCTCGGACGTGCGCCATTCGGATTTGACCCAGCCCTGTTTCTCGAGACGGTGCAGCGCCGGATACAGCGATCCGGTTTCCACCTGCAGGACATCGGCCGACCCGCTGCGGATCGTCTGTCCGATGCCGTAGCCGTGCAGCGGTCCCCAGCGCAGCGTCTGCAGAATGAGCATGTCCAGCGTACCCTGCAGTAGTTCGGTCTTCCCCGCCATCCCGTAGACAGTCTACACCCTTGGGATGTAGGTTGTCTACCCCTTCAGGGCCGGGGACTCGGAATTCGCGGCAGCCGGGGAGGGGGCGCGGAGGTTCGGGAGAATGCGGGCTCTTCGCTTCCGGCATCCGCTTTCGGCAGAAAGTCCGGGGGAGCGTCGAACAGGATGGTCAGCCGTCGTGTAAGTTCCCGTCCGTACGCTGTCCCGTCGAGATCCGACCGCCGATTCTTCACTACAGTGAGGCTGTCTCTGGGGCCGAGATACAGGTAGGCATCCGCGGTCTGATCCCATGTGCTCACGGCGCCGCCGCGACCAGTAGACTGCAAACTGCCCACCCAGTCTCCTTTCATCTCGATCAACGATGGCGCGGGGAGGCTTGCGAACCGGGAATCAATATCGTCGTACCCGCCGACCATGTTGCTGCCGGGCAGAATGACGTACGGTTTCACAAGAGCCATCAGCAGCTCATTTTCGATCGCTCCGGGCCGTTGTCCCGACCGGCGAAAATGACCTTCGCCCATGATGAGGAGCGCCCGATGCCTCCTCGCGAGCACCTGGTAGCGCACGACGCTGGCGTAGAATTCGTCGCGGAAGGGCAGGAAGGGCGCAATTTCCTCCTTCTTGTGCACCTCGCTCCAGTCGATGGGCGGATCGCCCAACAGAAGCCGGAGACGACGTTGCCGCGGCAATTTGCGATTCACGTCTCGGACTGCGCGGTAGAACTCCCCGTAAACCGGTGACACCGGTCCCAGCGCTCCAACCGTATCGCGCCAGGCGTGCTCGACTTGTTCGTGCGGGACATTCTCGCCGCCGATATAGCGGTCGACCACGTCCTGGTATCGGGCGTTGCCGAACTCGATCACGATGTCGTTCACGCGTTCGGAAAATCCGGGGTCTGCGATGAGCTTACCCAAAAGGTCATACTGCTGGCGGCATTCGTGGATCTCACCCAGCATGACAATGCGATACGTGTCGAAGAGCTTTACGATGCCGCGTATCGGATCCTGCGGCGTTGGGTCCTGCGATCGGCTGAGCGGGCACAGGAATAAGAAACAGATGATGCCGCGCACGCGCATTGCTGAGTAGAATACTACATAGACTCGCCGCGACCCAAGCCAGGAGGAACGACAAGGCAGTGGCCATCGTCGCTATATTCCCGCATCTCCTTACAAATCCTTGCTTTCCGCGCCATGGCCACGTGCTAAATTCGTAGCGTGCGGCTGTTGGTGGTCGACGATGACATTGAGCTCTGCAACTTGCTGGGCGAATTCCTGAAGCGCGAGGGGTACACCGTGCAATTCGAGCACGAAGGCCGCGCCGGACTCGCGCAGGCGGTCGAAGGCGGGTTCGATCTGGTGATTCTGGACGTCATGCTGCCTGGCATGGATGGCTTCGAGATTCTGAAACGAGTGCGCCAGCAGAGCCGCGTTCCCGTGCTCATGCTGACCGCCCGCGGCGAGGACGTGGACCGCATCGTCGGCCTCGAACTCGGCGCCGACGATTATCTGCCCAAGCCGTTCAATCCGCGCGAACTCGTTGCCAGGATCAAGTCGATTCTGCGCCGTTCCGATGCCAAGGCCAGCTCCGGACGCGTCGAGGTGAACGGCATCACGCTCGATCCGGGCACGCGTCAGGTGATGCGCGACGATGAGCCCATCGAGACCACCACGCTCGAGTTCCAGATTCTGGAGATGCTGATACGGGCCGCTGGCCGCGTAGTTTCACGCGATGCCCTGATGGAGGCTCTCTACAATCGCAAGGCGACCCCCTTCGACCGATCCGTCGATATGCATGTCAGCCATCTGCGGCGGAAGCTGGAACGCGACCGGCCGCTCATCAAGACCATTCGCGGCGTCGGCTACCAGTTCGTCAATGCACCCGAGGAGGCGGAGCGAGCGTGAGATCTTTATTCGTCAAGATTCTGCTGTGGTTCCTGCTGACCACTGTGATCAGCGGGTTCGGCATCGCCATCACCTCGGCGCTCGCGTTTGAATCAGGCCGCAGCCACAGCGCGTTTTCGGACTTCCTGTCCACGCGGGTGGACGACGCCGTACAGGATTATGAACGCGGCGACATCCCGGCGCTGAAGACATTGCTCGGGAGGCTGCACGGTTCTGTGCGCAGCGACGTATATTTCACTGATGCAAGCGGCCGGGACCTCATCACCGGGAAAAATCGTTCGGCGCTCCTGCCGGATGCGGAAGGCCCGTTCGCCTGGTTCACCCGCGTCTCGCGGATGAGAGTGGCGCAGCACGATCGCAGCGGCCGCTACTGGCTGATTCTCGTGGGCCCGCCGCGAAGCTGGGCCTTCTGGTTCCTCAGCCGCGAGCACCTTTGGGTGCTCGGCATCTGCGTTCTCCTGTGTTACTGGCTTTCGTGGCACCTGACCTCGCCGGTGCGAAAGCTGCAACGCACTGTCGATCATTTCGGCCGCGGCGAGCTGAATGTGCGCGCGGAGAGCAACCGGCGCGACGAGCTGGGGCAACTCGCGCGGACGTTCAATGTCATGGCCGACCGCATCCAGACGCTGCTTACCGCCGAGCGGCGGCTGCTGCTCGATATCTCGCATGAGCTGCGCAGTCCGCTCGCGCGGCTAAGCGTCGCGGTGGAGCTGGCGCGATCCGGAAAGGACACGTCGTATCTCGACCGCATACAAAAAGAGGCCGACCGGCTGAACACGCTCATCGGCGAGCTCCTGCAGGTGACGCGCGCCGAGGGCGATCCTTCACAGCGGATTCTCGAACCGGTGTCGCTCAACGACGTCGTCGGTGAGATTGTCGATGACACTTCCATCGAGGCGAAGGCGAGAGACTGCGAACTCAGCCTGACAGCGCCTGAGCCGATCGTGGTGGAAGGCGATGCCGAGCTGCTGCGGCGCGCAGTGGAGAATGTGGTCCGGAACGCAATCCGCTACGCTCCCGCGGGGAGCCGGGTGGAGATTTCGGTGGTAAGGAAGGGCCGCGGCGCGTCCGTTACGGTGCGCGATTACGGCCCCGGTGTGCCAGCCGACGCGCTCTCGCGCATCTTCGATCCTTTCTACCGCGTGGACTCCGACCGCAACCGCGCGAGCGGCGGAACCGGGCTGGGCCTCGCCATTGCCCGACGGGCGCTGCAACTGCATGGCGGCAGCATCCGCGCAACGAATGCCGATCCGGGGCTGCTGGTGACCATCGAACTGCCGGCCGTGGAACCGTCCGCGCCCGCCGAACCGACCCTCGTCACAACCACTTCCTGATTCGGTGTGGCGCACGCTTCAGCGTAATGCCATATAGTTTTCCCGCTTTCGAACACCTGGCCGATGTGGGGCGGGCGCCCTCGCCCGCGGCCGGCGCCCCGCCGGCCTGCTCCCATACGCGACAACTCTACTCTCCGCGCGGCCAGCGGGGCCGGGGGCCCCGCGCAGGCCGGGGGGCCTGCCCCACAAAAAGGGACTTCGACTCAGCTCGCCGTCGAAAACTATATGGCATTACGCTCAAGCGTGCGCCACATAAAAGCTGAGCGCGTTCTCTCCCTGCTTCAACACGCGTGTGCGGACCAGCGCGCCGTACTCGGCCTTCAGCTCGTGCCGCGATGCGTGCTGCGCCACGACCAGGCGTGGCGGCCGTTCACCCAGTATCGCCAGCGCCTCATCGTACTCGCGTTCGAGCGCGTAGGGCGGATCGAGAAACACGATATCGGCCGAGACGCGTTCCAGCATCGGCAGGGTCTTCCCGGGCAGAACCTCAGCCCGCTCTGCGATTCCCAACTCGGCCATGTTCCTGCGAATCACCTCCACCGCACGCCGGGCCCTTTCGATGAAGATGGCCCGCGCGGCGCCGCGACTGAGGGCTTCAATGCCCACTGCGCCCGTGCCGGCATAGGCGTCCAGAAACACCGCGCCGGCGATCTCGGGCGCCAGCACGTTGAAGAGAGTTTCCCGCAGCCGGTCAGGCGTGGGCCGCGTATCGTCGCCGGGAACCGACCTCAGCAGCCGGCTCCGAAATTCGCCCGCGATAACGCGCAGCCTCATCCCACCTGCACCAGTCCATAGCGGCGCTGCCAGTGATCGCGGATGAACGCGATCGCCCTGCGCAACTGGTCCTCCGAAGGAGGGTGAGCCACAAACGACGCTGCCTCCGCGCGCGCCACTTCCAGCAGTTCCTGATCGCGCACGATGTTGGCGATGCGCAGCGCGGGCAACCCCGACTGACGCGTCCCGAAGAACTCGCCGGGGCCCCGCAGCTTCAGATCCATTTCGGCGATATAGAAGCCGTCGCTCGAATCCACCAGGGTGCGGATGCGGTCGCGAGCGGCCTCGTTGAGCTTGCCCGTCACCAGAATGCAGTAGCTCTGATCGCCCCCGCGTCCGACCCGTCCGCGTAACTGGTGCAACTGCGCGAGGCCGAATCGCTCCGCCTGTTCGATCACCATTACGGTGGCATTGGGCACGTCCACGCCGACCTCGATCACGGTAGTGGATACCAGGATCTTCACGTCGCCGCTCTTGAAGCGCGCCATGGCCTGTTCCTTCTCCTCGGTCCGCAGGCGGCCATGCAGAAGCCCCACCGGAATCGACGGGAACACGACCCTTGAGAGATGTTCGTGCATTTTCTCCGCTGCTTTCACGGCCTGCGTCTCGGAATCTTCGATCACCGGGTAGACGACGTAGGCCTGATGGCCGGCGTCCACCTGCTGTTTCAGGAAGCTGTAGACGCTCTCGATGCGATCTTCGGCGACGTGCTTTGTCACGATTGGCCGGCGCCCGGGCGGCAGCTCGTCGATGACCGAGACGTCCAGGTCGCCATACAGGGTCAGCGCGAGCGTGCGCGGAATGGGCGTTGCGGTCATCACCAGCACGTCGGGCGTGCGGCCCTTCTGCATGAGACGGAGCCGCTGCATGACCCCGAAGCGATGCTGCTCATCGACGATGGCCAGACCGAGGCGCGCGAACTGCACGTCCTCCTCGATCAGCGCGTGCGTGCCAACGGCCACCTGAACCAAACCAGCCTCGATCAGCTTCTTCAGTTGGATCTTCTCGCGCGCTGTTGAGGAACCGGTAAGCAGAACAACCTGATAGCCGAGTTTCTTAAAGAGATTCCTTAAGTACGAGAAGTGCTGTGTGGCCAGGATTTCGGTCGGCGCCAGCACGGATACCTGGTACCCGTTCTCGATGGCAATGATGGCGGCTTCCGCCGCTACCAGCGTCTTGCCGCTGCCGACGTCGCCCTGCAGCAGGCGATGCATCGGATGGGGCGCGGACATGTCGGCGGCGATTTCGGCCAGCACCCGCTTCTGCGCGCCGGTGGGCTTGAAGGGCAGCATCTCCCGAATGCGTGTGCGCACTCGATCGGTCAGCTCGAACCTGACGCCCTCTTCGAGGCGCGCCCGGGCCCGCTTCAACTCCAGGCCGCACTCCAGCCAGAAGAACTCCTCGAAGATGAGCCGCTGCTGCGCGCGCGAGCGGAATGCGTTGAGCAGGCGCACGTCCTCGTCAGGCGGGGGGAAATGGAGGCTGCGGACAGAGGTGGCGCGGTCGGGATAACGAAGCCGGTCGCGGATGTGGGCGGGCAGGCAATCGGCTTCGGCGGGGATGCTGTCGAGCACGCGCGCGATGAGCGTCCGGAACACCCGGGTGCTGATACGTCCGGCGGCTTCGTAAATCGGGACAACGCGGCCGGTGTGCAGCGCGGCATCGCCATCGTCGTCGGCGCTCATGAGCTCGAACTCAGGATGCGTCATGACCAGCTCGCCGGTGTAGCTGTCCAGATCTACTTTCCCGTAGAGGGCCGCCCGCACGCCCGGCTGGAGGATGTCGGCCAGATACCCGCCATGAAACCATTTGCCGAGCAGGCGCTCGGCTGAGCCGTCCGTGAAAACCGCTTCGAACAGGCCCAGGTTGCGCCGGCGGAATCCGGCCAGCTTCGCGCTGCGCACCTCCACCATTACGGTAGCCATCTCGCCGGGTGCGAGCTGCGCGATGCGGCGGACGTTGCTGCGGTCCTCGTAGCGGAAGGGCGCGTAGGCGAGCAGGTCGTCAACGGTTGAGAGGCCCTTCGCTTCCAGCATCTCGCCGCGGGCTGGGCCAACGCCCTTGACGAACTTCAGCGGCGTAGTAAGGTCGAGCGGCAATCCCCAGTGTACCGAGGGCTCGGCGGAGTCCAGCGTAATGGTATCGCCCTCGATCGTTCCCTTCACCACCACGTGGAAGAAGTCGGCATTTCGCCTTATCGTACTCATTGCGGGCATGTGGATTACAGTTGCTCCCGCCACCCATCTGCTCCACGGCTGTAGCGGGCGACAGGAATGGATCATTCATGGTAGGCGAACTGCGCTCAACTCCACGCCGGCCCACAACCTGAGTCAACGTCGGGTCGCGCCGGCGAAACGTCTGTTCCACCACCGTGCATCAAGTGCTTACGGCATGCGCACAACCGCCGATACCGGTAGCGATACTCTGGTAGTTGCCCCCGGCGAAAACCGTCTCCAGAACAAGAGCTCGCTTCCGTGTTGCGCCTCGGCCGAGCGCCGGAGCACGGCTTGCCCGGGTCATCCTGCTCGCGTTTGTCATCGCGCTCGCGGGCGGATATCTATTCTGCTGCTTCACTCTGCTGTGCCTGCGCTTTGTGCAACCGTTCACCACATCGGTGCAGATGGAGCGCCGCATTGAAGCTGCGCTGAGCGGCAAGCCTTACCGCAAGCGATACAATCCCGTCCCGCTCAGCCGCATTTCTCCGAATCTGCAGCACGCCGTCATCGCCGCCGAGGACGCGCGGTTCTACCAGCATCACGGCATCGACTGGAACGCCGTGGACAAGGTGGTTCGTGAAGACATGGATGAGGGGCGCATCGTACGGGGCGGCTCTACCATTACTCAGCAGCTCATCAAGAATCTGTTCGCCACGACATCGCGCGCGTGGGGGCGCAAGGCGCTGGAGTTCAGTCTGGCGCGCGTCACCGAGCTGATCCTCGGCAAGCAGCGCGTTCTGAACCTTTATCTGAACGTCATCGAGTGGGGGCCCGGGGTTTACGGCGCCGAAGCGGCATCCCAGTATTATTACCACGAGCCGGCCTTGCGCTTGTCGCGCGAACAGGCGGCGCATCTGGCGGCCATCATTCCGAATCCGCGGCGCCGCAGGCCGGGGCGCATGGCCGACTACAGCTCGGCGATTCTCACGAGGATGCGGCAGATGGGCTGGTGAAGCGAGCGAGAGACCGCTCCGCGCCGTCGATACGAGCCAGATCGGCAGCCAGGTCCGGCGAATCGGATTCAGCCCTCGACAGCAGGTTCTCAATGGTGGCCATCAGGTCGTCGAGCCGCGTCGCCGCCTGTTTCTCAATCCCGAACAGTGCGGCGTTGATGCTCTCATCCCACTGCGATGTGGCCCGCGAGAGGTTCTTGAAGACCTCGAACGGAAGTTTGCGAACGATGAGGTGCCGCCGCACCATGCCCTTCACTATCCACATCGGGATCAGCCAGCTCAGAAGCTCCCAGCTGCGGTCGAACACCTTGCCGATGCTGATATCGGGCGAGCGCGGCGGCTCGGTTTCAATCTCAATCTCGGTGATGCGGAGCGGTACGCCAAAGGCGGCCGTCGTGCGCTCGGAAAGACGCGCGCGGAAATCCTGGAGGGATCGCGCAAGCTGGTTTCTGACTTTCTCAACGTACTCGGAAAACTCGCGGCTGTTAGCGGCGGAGACCGCGCCAATACTTCGTTGCAAAGCCTGCGAAAGCCAGGCATCGAACCGTTCGATGACATGGCTGAGGCTTTGCGTCCAGGCAGGGTACTCGGTCTCCAGAGCTGCTCTGAGTTCCTTTTCAATGCGCTCCTGTTCGGCGTCGAACCGCTTCGCCACCATATCCCGGGCGCCGCCCGCGGCGTGCCGTGTCACCAGGCGGAGTTGTGTCCTGAACTCCTCGAGTGATGCCCTCTCGCCGAGCACGGTGTGTCTGAGGGCGTCCCGATCGGCATCGAGCGCCTGGGCCGATTTCAGAGCGAGAGCCAGGTAGTCTCTGCATTCACGGAGCAGGGCCGCGATTTTGTGTCGCATCACCGCGTTCCGCTGCTCGCTGAACCTGCCCAGGAAGTCGCTCACAATCATGTCCGCGACAGCTTGTTGCGTGCCCTCATATTCGGGTCGAGCGGAGTATGGAAAAACCGGGGGCGGCGGGTCGAAATTCCGGCGCAACTGATACAGCACAAATGAGCGAACTTCATCCTGTTCGGCCGCTGTCAGGACGTCCAGTTTCGTCAGCAACACGGTCACGCGCGGCGTGAAATCGTAGAGTCTTCTAATGAGGGCGATGTCCTGTTGCGACAGCGGTGGGTCAACACCGATAGTAACCAGCGCCAGACCGACGTTCGGCAGCCAACTCAGTGATGCGTCGGTGTTGTGGGCGAAAACACTATCGAGTCCAGGCGTGTCCACAAATCGAATGCCGTTGTACTCGCGCAGCGACGGAAGGTCCACCATCACCATCGCCACCTGCTTCGCGTTTCCCGGGTTTTCAGACTCGGCGATGTAACACCGAATCTGTGCCACCGGAATCACCTCTTCGTGGCCATCCAGATAGCGAACAACCGCTCGTTCGCGTGCACCGTAGCCGACGTCGGTGATGACCGAAGTCACCGGGGTGACTCCGGTGGGGACCAGGTCTCTGCCGATCAGGTTATTCAGGAATGTGCTCTTGCCCGCTTTAAAGCGGCCGAATATGGCAATCCGCAGCACTTGCTCGCTCGACAACGTGTGGCAGGTGCGCAGAAGCGGCAGAATCGATGTCATCTCGTATTTCGTAGCGAGATCATCGACAAGATCGAGAATTCGCGCGGCGGAAACATCGCACGAAAGAACGGCTTGCACAGAAGTCGGCCTCCATCATTACGTTTTGTCGGGATCACCGCAGGAGGGAAAGAACTCCTGGAGTATCCCCAGGAGTCATTGGCCGACGAATCGGCGTTAAGCGAACTCCACCGCTGGTTTCAGAATAACTGCAAACGGGCGGCGATGTGGCGGAGATGCTGGGCGCCGGTGTGATCGCGACCTCGCCTGTGGAAATGCTCGCGGTGAATCGGCGCGCCGAGGTTAACGCCGCATCTTAACGGAGCCAGTGTTGAGAACTCCGGCGAGGTCACGCCTGACGTTCTCCGGGATGCGCAACTTCGCTGTTTTCCTGAGCCTTTCTGATGTGGCCGCGGGCAACGGCTTCGCCGACGCAGCGACAGCGGCTGTCAAGGCACGGTTGCTGCCAGGCAGTCGATACGCACCAGCTCGAACTTGATCCTGCCACTCGCCGTCAGGTACTCAGGTCTTGAAGCCAGACGGCACATCGCCACGATCTGGCCACCGATTCCGGCCGCTGATTCCAGTACCCGGTCTCGGAACTCCTCCAGATTCGCTCCGCGGACTCCATACATGTACGCAGCCCGGTCAAAGACTTCGGCCGACGCCGCGGCGCTCAGCGGCTTCAGTTGGAGCGTCTTTCGCGGGTCCCAAAAGAGGCGCGCAAGCGCACCCAGACGCAAAGCGTCGCGCGCGGAGACCACAATCGACATCCCGCGCACGAAATAGATCCGCTGGAAGAAGCGCAGAACGGGGAAACTGGCGGAATCGATGCCATCGACAACGATTCGCGCCGGCTCCTCTTCCAGAGCGTTCCAGAGTATTCCGCGAAGGCGAACGCTGGTCTGCCCTGGGCGGCTGGTCAATCTGCTCAGGATTCGCTGGTGGCCGGCATCGACGAGCCCCCCGGCCAGTGCCTGCAGAAGCAGGTGGAAGTTGTCCGCATACTGGACAAACGCTGTTCCAGGCACGGCCCGCGAACACTCCCGAAGAAGATGGGTCTTGCCAGAACCCTGCGGCCCCAGTACAAGCAGTGACTCACCGCTTCGGAGAGCGGTCTCGATCCGTCTCTGTTCCTGACCGAGGCCGACAAGCGGCCCGATTGCAGGAGTCATCTTGCCGCGAGGGGCGGTTGGCGTGGACTCCAACACCTCGGATTCATTATTGGCCTCTGTGGAAGCCGGGTCAATCACTCGTGCGCAGCAGCACAAGCCGCGTGGTTACTTCCGAACGCGCATCGCCCTGCGAATCTGGCCTGCGAACCCAGCCGCTCCTCGATGCGGAGGAATTGATTGAACTTCGCGACACGCTCGCTGCGACAACCGGAGCCCGTCTTGATGTGCCCGGCGCCGGTCGCCACAGTCATGTCGGCAATGAACGTATCTTCCGTTTCGCCGGAGCGATGCGAGACGAAGCAGCGATAGCTGTTGTGCGCTGCCAGTTCGATCGTGTCGAGCGTTTCGGTCACCGAGCCGATCTGGTTCAGTTTAATCAGCACCGCATTGCCGATGCCCTTGTCGATTCCCTCCTGCAGGATGCGAGGGTTCGTGCAGAAGATATCGTCGCCCACGAGCTCGATTCGCGATCCGAGGGCCGTGGTGAGGTCTTTCCAACCTTGCCAATCGTTCTCTCCCATGCCGTCTTCCAGCAGCACGATCGGGTACTGCTTCACCCACGACTCCCAGATTGCGATCAGCTCCTGGGACGTGATGGCCTTCTTCGTCGATTTGAAGAGCACGTACTTGCCGTCGTCCCACATTTCACTCGCGGCCGGGTCCAGACAAATGGAGATGTCCTCGCCGGGTTCATAGCCGGCTTTCACGATGGCTTCCAGGATCAGCTCCACGGCTTCATCGTTCGATTTCAGATCGGGCGCGAATCCTCCCTCATCGCCCACGGCAGTGCTGTAGCCCTTGCTTTTCAGCACCTGCTTCAACGCGTGGAACGTCTCCATTCCCTTACGGATTGCTTCGGCGAAATTGGGCGCATTGTGGGGCGCGATCATGAATTCCTGGAAGTCCACGGTGTTATCGGCGTGCTTGCCGCCGTTCAGCACATTCATGCACGGAACCGGCAAAAGGCATGCGTTCGCGCCACCGAGATACCGGTATAGAGGAAGACCATGAGCGATGGCCGCGGCCCTGGCAGTGGCCATCGATACCGCGAGGATCGCGTTGGCGCCGAGCTTTGCCTTGTTCGGCGTACCGTCCAGTTCCAGCATTGCGGCATCAACCGCGCGCTGATCCGAAGCATCCAGACCGGTCACGGCCTTGCTGAGTGATTTGTTGATGTTTTCGACGGCTTTGGTCACGCCCTTGCCGCCGTACCTGGACTTATCGCCGTCGCGCAATTCCACCGCTTCTTTTTCTCCGGTGGACGCCCCGGATGGCACGGCGGCGGTTCCAGCACTGCCATCCGCCAGCAGGACGTCGGCCTCGACGGTCGGGTTTCCCCGCGAATCGAAGATCTGCCGTCCAACAACCTTCACGATGTCGGTCATGATTACGCTCCTTGAAGAATGTATAAGGACACAAAAAGGAAAAGCCCCTACCAGCCAGTAGGAGCTATCGTTCCCGGATCTCCGGGACGGTTAAGGGTGAGACCCCATCACCACAAACGCTGAAGCTTCACTATATGTGAAAGGGCTTCCCGTCAACAACCGGAGGCGCCGGTATAATCGAGGCGTAAGGTGTTGGAGTTCACCTCTAACCGCCCTGACATGTCACGGCAGATGACTCCTGGGAGGCGCAACCTTGTCAGGAGATCACGATTCCAGTTCCCCTCGCAGTCCATCGGGTCTGAATGAGTCCCACATCCGTCGCCTGCTCGCTAATCTTCAGTACGCCGACAAGTTGCTTTCTGAAATCGAAGGCGTGCTGACGGCGTCAGCCTCGGGGTCGCCGTTCCCGAAGTACACCGCGGATTTCACGCCCGCCCAGGCTCGCATGGTCCGCGATTATTCAGTTCGTTTTCGCGCCCAGATGCGGCGGATTCTCGACGGTCTGGGCATTGCGATACCGGGACCGCAGTTTGGAGCGATGCAGTCGATTCGAGTCGATCTCGCGTTCATTCGGATCGCGCTACAGGAATCGAGTCCGCGGGAGCTCAGCGGATATGGTCCGCTGCCCGAGAGCCTGATCCCTGAACTCAACGGCTTCTCCGAGGAGCTGCAAGGGCTCGTGAACCAGATCGACGCCTACCTCGCGCAGGGACCCACACACGATCTCGCCGCACGGATCGAGGCGCTGAGCCGCGCCGGAGCGAAGACCGGGTTATTGACGGAACTGGAACGGATCGTCACCGATCATGGTCTGGTAGAGTTCCGCCCGGCGTTGTCGACCATTGTCGAACGTCTCTCGAGCGATCGATTCGAGATTGCCGCATTTGGCCAGGTGAGCTCCGGAAAGTCTTCGCTGCTGAATCACATCATCGGCGCAGCAGCGCTGCCCGTGGGCGTCAACCCAATCACCGCGATTCCTACTCGCATCGTTTACGGACCCGCGCCGCGCCTGCTCGCGTCTTTCGTCGACCGGCAGGCAAAGATCCTCGATGCGGATCAAATCGCCGAGTACGCGACGGAGCAAAGGAATCCGGCAAACCGGAAAGGGGTCGCTCGCCTGACGCTCGAGTACCCCTCGCGGCGGCTTCGCGATGGCATCGTGTTTGTGGACACCCCCGGACTCGGCTCGCTCGCCACCTCCGGAGCCGAAGAGACGAGATCCTACCTGCCGCGGTGCGACCTTGCTGTCGTTCTGATCAATGCCGCTTCGCCGCTGGCAGAGGCTGACGTTCAACTCCTCGGCGCCATTCAGGCAGCGGCCATACCCACTCGCGTCCTGCTGAGCAAAGTGGACCTGTTGGGGCTCGACGAAGAGCGCGAGGTAGCCGGCTATGTGGCGGAGCAGTTGCGGAGTCAGCTTGGCGTCGATACGCCGGTTCACCCGGTCAGCGTCGTCGACGGGCGGTCTAATCTGCTGGACTCATGGTTTGAGGATGAAATCGCGCCGTTGTATGAGCAGCACCAGGAGCTTCGCCGGGAGTCGATTGAACGAAAGATTGGGCTGCTCAGAGAGGCCGTCGAGCAGTCGCTCAGGACTGCGGTGCAGCGCGCGGAGAATCGTGCAGCGCCGGCGGACACCGAAGCGCTTCGAAAGGCCGAAAAGGAGCTGCGATCCGCGGCGGGCCTGTTCACCGAAGCAGAGGCGCGCTGTCTGGCGATGGCGGACGACGTCCGGGATCTGCGCTCCGTCGCCATTGACTGGGCCACTTCGCGCATCGTCGAATTCCGGGATCGCGGCGAAAACGGAAGCGAAGAGGCAATCGTCCGGAAAGCCGTCGGCGATGTCGGAAACGAATTCGGGTCGCGAATCGTTCGTGCGTTGCACGAGCTGTCCGAACAGGCGGCAGACGCACTGCGCCAGGCGTCGGCGGCTCTGAGCGGCGACAGCGGCGCGATCCGGGATGAGTTGGCAGCGCCGATCGAAGAAACACCTCAGATTGATGTCGGCGGCCTTGCGGTGGTTGTGAACCGGCCTTTCTGTTCGTTTCTCGGAAGACGGATCACAAGCGCCATCGTGAAGCGCCGTCTGGGCGCTTTGGCGGGGGACAGTGTCGATGCGGCATTTACATCATTCAGCCGCCTGCTGCTGGCCTGGGTCAGAACCGTGCTCTCGCGGATGCGCGCCGCGTTCGATGCGCACGCGGAAGCGTGGCGAGCTCAGATCCAGAGGCAGATCGGCGTCCAGTCCTCTTCCGGCGACCGCCGAGAGCGCATGATCGAGGACCTCCGCCGCATCGCCTCACTGGACGACGAGAACGCTGCAGGCAGCCATGCGCACCGCGCCGCGCGCGAGATCACTTAACGCTGACGCGAACGCCGTGCACATGGTACGGCACGTAATAGCGCGGATCGTCGCGAGTGACAATCCGGAAGCCGGCGCCCATCAGGAAATCGCGCACGAAGGAGAGCGTCCGAAACTGTTCGCCCTCGCCCCGGTCCGCCCGGAAATCGTGCGCGGCGATACAAACGTTCCGCGTATGGGCGAGAGATTCGCGGCAGCCGGGCAGGGCATTGCGCTCGGCGCCCTCGATATTCATCTTCAGAAAATCGACCCGCCCGATACCCTGTTCGGCGGCGACGGTATCGAACGGCAGGGCGCGAACCGGGTGGCTGGTGGCCGAGGGTCCGCCCGGCCGCACGTAGTTCGATTCCCATACCGGCAGCGTCTCGATCTGCAGATCCGCGGGCGCATCGGTCGAGGCCAGATTCAGCGCGGTGACGTTCGCCAGAGCGTTCAGCTCCACTAACAGGCAGAGAGCGTGGTAAGAAACAGGATGCGGCTCGATGGCCCAGACATGACCCGCCGGGCCGACGGCGGGCGCGAAGGCGAAGACGTCCTCGCCGCGTCCGGCGCCGATGTCGACAATGACATCGCCCGGCTTCGGCTTATAGACATGGAACCAGTAGTCCTCCGCATCGCGCAGGAACTTGCCGCGCCTGTTGAGCCACTTCGGCCAGTCTGTGCCGGAGCGGGTGAAATAGTCCGGGTCGGGAAAATAATCTGCGCCGACGCGCCGCACCCACATGCCTCGCCACAGGACCCCGATGTCGGAATCCGGGTAAAGGCGTCGCGCGTCGAGAGTGGCCTCGCGAGCCCGCTCGTGCGCTTGTTCTTCGCTGCTGTCCACATGCACTGGTATACCCTGATTCTTGCCCTCGGCCATTCATGTCCGCCGCTGCCGCCGCATGGACCTGCGCGCCGTCGTGGCCATCGAGAAGGCGTCCTTCGGCGCTGACGCGTGGCCGCGTGAAATTTTCGTGCAGATGCTGGAGGAGTGCCCGGAGCTTTTCTTCATCGGCCGCGCCGGCCTGCGCACGCGCGGGTACATCGCCACGTGCGCAGTCCGGCGTGGCGCTGAAGTGGTCTCGATCGCGGTCGATCCTCGCTGCCGCGGCATGGGAGTAGCGACAGCGATGATGCGCCACACCATCGCGGCGCTGCGGCGGTTCGACATTCAGCGCTGCTGGCTCACGGTGCGGGTCACAAACTCTGCCGCGATCCGCTTCTATCTCGGCGCGGGCTTCCGGCGCGTGCGGCGGGTGAAGCACTACTATGGTCCGGGGAAAGACGGCTGGCGAATGCGACTGGAACTGTAAGCCGACCCGGAGGAATTTACCTTACCAGCACCTTAAGGCGTTCTGTGGCAGTGTCGCCCTTCGACCCGGTCGCGGTGATCACGTACTCGGTGTCACGCCTCGGGTGCGCGTCGATACATCGACTCAGCGCCGGCTCTACCGGCTCCACGCCTGGCTCAATCTTCACCTTCTTCGCGTTCGAGACGCCGTAACAGATGCGCACGCGTTCTCCTCGCCGTACTACTCCTGGCGTTGCCGAGAAGGTCAGGATGGTCAGCTTGTCGCCGCCGAGCTGGTCCAGAATCTCGCGATCGGAGCGGGCCTGCTTCTCGGCTCTTTCGCGCTGCAGGTCACGAGACTGCTCACGGCGCTGCCAGAAGATCCAGCCGCACCATAGCAGCGCCAGCACAAGAGCGCCGCCGGTGTAAGGAAGAATGCGCCGAAGTCCAGGAATCATAATCAGCCCAACATGGTTTGGACGCGCCATCGCGTTATTTCGACACAATCTGCACAACTCTCAGCCGTTATCGTGATTCCGAAACGTGACAGCGCGCATCCCACAGTCATGGAGCGATTTCTGGAAGGCCAGTCGGCCATCGTAACGGGCGCTACAAAAGGCATTGGCCGCGCGGTCGCCGAAGGCTTGCTCGATGCGGGGGCGAGTGTGGCTATTTGCGGGCGTTCGGCGCCGGAAGTGGAGCGCGCTGTCGCCGCGTTGCAGGAACACGCCTCCGGTGACAGCCGCGCCATCGGCGCAAAGTGTGATGTAGGGAACGCGGATGACGTCCGCTCGCTCTTCGAATTTGTCGATAAGAACTTTGGCGCGCTGGACACACTGGTGAATAACGCAGGTGTCGGCGTGTTCAAGCCAATGGGTGATCTGAGCATCGACGAGTGGCAGAGAACGATGGACACCAATCTCTCTGGTGTTTTTTACTGTTCGCGAGAAGCTTTGCCACGGTTCCGTGCACGTGGCGCAGGATACATCATCAACATGTCGAGCCTTGCGGGCCGCAATCCATTTGCAGGAGGCTCTGCGTATAACGCCTCCAAATTCGGCCTGAACGGTTTGACTGAAGCAATGATGCTCGATTACCGATATGAGAGTGTGCGCGTCAGCTACATCATGCCGGGAAGCGTCGATACGCAGTTCGGCGGCGGCGCGGAATCGGCGGGATGGAAGATCTCGCCATCGGACATAGCGGAGATTGTACTCAGTCTGCTGAGGATGCCGGCGAGAACGCTGGTGAGCCGAGTGGAAGTACGGCCCGCCAAACCAAAGAGGTAACGAGCCGTAACGGCGTCGTCAGAGACTGGCACGTCAGTTGCTCGAAACGAAAGTGGGCAGCGCTTTGAGAAAGGGGCCACAGATGATCAGAACGAATATTCCGCTGGATCCGACGAGAACGGGACGCGAAGCGGAGAGTCTTGAAACGAATCTCCACAAGCTGATTGTCGGCCAGGATGATGCGATCGAGCAGATCGTAAATATTTATCAGATGAACCTCACCGGCATGAGTGCGCCCGGCCGGCCGGTTGGCAACTTTCTCTTTTTGGGCCCCACCGGCTCCGGGAAAACGCGAATCGTCGAAGCCACCGCGGAGTGTCTGGTGAAGAATCCGCGCGCGGTGATCAAGATCGACTGCGGCGAGTTCCAGCACAGCCATGAGATTGCGAAGCTGATCGGCTCGCCTCCCGGATACCTGGGCCACCGCGAAACGCACCCGCTGCTGAGCCAGGAAGTGCTGAACCAGTACCATACCGACCAGGTGAAGGTCAGCTTCGTCCTGTTCGACGAGATCGAGAAGGCCAGCGACGCCCTGTGGAACCTGCTGTTGGGCATCCTCGACAAAGCGACGCTGACGCTCGGCGATAACCGTAAAGTGGATTTCTCACGGGCCATGATCTTCATGACCAGCAACCTCGGCGCGACCGAAATGAGCGCGCTCATGAGCCCGCGGCTCGGGTTCGGAGCTTCCGAGCGAGCGCGGCAGAACGCTACCAGCGTCGACGAGAAACTTGCCAACAAGTTGAAGACCAGCGGCGTTGACGCTGCGCGGCGCAAATTTACGCCCGAGTTCATCAACCGCCTGGACAAGATTGTGACCTTTAAGCCGCTCGGGTCCGAAGAGCTGAAGCGCATCCTGGACATCGAGCTGAACCTGGTGCAGCAGCGCGTGTTCAATACGAATTCCGAACGCGCCTTCATCTTCAAGGTGACCGAATCCGGCAAGAACTATCTGCTTGAGGAAGGCACCGACATGAAGTACGGGGCCCGGCACCTGAAACGCGCCATCGAGCGCCTGGTGGTGCAGCCAATGTCGAATCTTATCGCCACCGAGCAGGTGCGCGGCGGCGACTGGATCAAGGTGGATTTCGACGGGGAGCGCCGGTGCATCGTCTTTACCAAAGAGGCGGAAGGCCTGCCGGTGCACGCCATGGCGGATCTGATCGATCATTCGCTGTCGGTGCCGAGCTTTGCTATGGCCACCGGAGCAACCTTCGAGACGACGCGAGCCACCAATGCGCGATCAACGCGCAGAAGCTGAACTGATCGTTCATTGGGCGCTGACACACGGGCTTCCTTTCGGCCGATGCTGAAAAGGGAGCCCGATTTTTTCAGTAGAGCAGGCTTTCAGCCTGCATGTGCCCCACTTACGCCGCGCATTCGCCGCGGCCGAGCTTGAGCGAGAAGTCGCCTTCATCGCCCCAGTCGCGGTACATCTCGGCAGTGGGTTCGGCGGGTTTCACCAGATCGGCAGTGAGGGCGCGGAAGGTCTCCACGCGGTAGCGCAGGACGTAGGCGCGGAACGACTCGCCTTCCACACGATTCGCCAGGAAGTGATCGAGCACACGCTTTGCGGCAAGCGGCGCAAGGCGCGCCGGAACGCTTTGCACGGCGAGGCCGAAACGGATCATCCCCTCGTCGTCATAGCCGCCGCCGAGCAACATCTGATAGTAGGGAACCTCGCGTCCTTCGATCTTGCGCGCGTTGCCGTAAAAGCCGAGATCCGCCGTCCAGTGCTGGCCGCAGGAATTCGGGCATCCGCTGATTTTGACTGACAGCCGTCTGACAGCCGGGTCGACATAATTCGTCACTTCACTGGCGATGGCCGCGCCAAGGTTCATGGCCTTCGTCAACGCCAGATTGCAGCTATACGCGCCGGGACAAGTGGTGACATCGTCGATCTCATGCGCGCCCGCTTCGGCGAGCCCGATCTGGCTCAGCCTGGCATGAACTGCCTTTAACTTCGGTACTGAGATAAACCCCAGCATGAAGTTCTGATCCATGCTCACCCGCACCAGCCCATCGCCCGCGTCGCGAGCAATATCTGCAATGGCGCGCATCTGCGCGGAGGTCAGATTTCCCTGCGGCACTTTGATCGTGACGACGGCGTAACCGCTCTGCCGTTGCGGCCGCGAGTTGGTCTGCAGCCATTGGCGATACTCGGGCTCGAAATGCCCGTTGACCACCGGGAGCAGTTCGCCCCTGCCGGGCGGTGGTGGTGATGATTGAAAACCACCGAAGTTTTCCGGCACTGTGTCGGGCAGCTCGATGCCGCCGTGTAAGAGAATGTCACGATACTCGCGCTCAATCTGCTCTTTCACCCATTCGAAGCCGCGCTCGCGCAGGATGAATTTCAGGCGCGCTTTGTTCTTGTTCTGCCGGTTGCCGTGCGTGTTGAACAGGCGCAGCACCGCTTCGATCCTGTGAATGAGCTGATCTTCGGGCACAAACTCGTCGAGCAGCTGCGCCTCGCTGGGCAATGGACCGAGTCCGCCGCCGATCACCATGCGGAACCCGCGCCGGCCATCGCGGACGAGGGCACGCAGGCCGACATCGTTGATGGATGTGGCCATGCAGTCTTCCGAGCATGCCGAGAAAGCCATCTTGAATTTGCGCGGCATGTTGTCGGTGAGTTCCTTGTGCAGGAACGCGAAAGCGATCCGCTGCGCGTAAGGCCGCACATCGAACGGCTCTTCGGGAAGCAGGCCGCTGAGCGGGCACGCCGTCACGTTGCGAACCGTGTTGTAGCAGGCCTCTCGCGTGGTCAGGCGCTCATCGGCCAACAGGTGCAGGAGGTCGGGAACGTCGGCAAGCGCGACAAAGTGGAACTGCATGTTCTGGCGGGTGGTCAGATGGCCTTTGCCGGCCGCGTAGCGGTCCGCAACCAGCGCAAGCTGGTCGAGTTGCCCGGCAGTGAGAGCTCCGCCGGGAACCTTCGTCCGAATCATCTGCACGCCGGCCTGGCGCTGCCCGTAGATCCCACGGCGCAGGCGGAACGGCCGGAACTGATCGTCGGTCAGCTGGCCGGCGAGAAACAGGTTCGCCTGCTCGCGAAACAGTTCGATATCCTTTCGAACGATCTCGTCGTATTCGGCGGGGGTCTGCGTTTGGGCACAAAGGACGTTAGCCATTGCGGTAACACCACATTCCAGATAGAGATTACCACAATTGACCGATTCAGGTCCAGTCGCCGCTGCGTACGCGCTCTGCCCAGCGCCCGAAAACGAGCTCGGCCGCCTGCTGCTGTTCGGCGGCAAACCTCCATGGCTCAATGGGTTCAGTGATTTCGCGCAGGTCGCCGCAATTGCAGTCCTGGCGGACCCAGTCCGCTATCATCTCCGGCGTGGTCTCGAGGTGGAACTGCAGCGCGTAGGTCCGGTCGCCGTGGCGGAAAGCCTGATGCCGGCAACGCGCGGAGCTTGCCAGCCAGACCGCGCCGGGGGACAGGTCGAAGGTCTCGCCGTGCCAATGAAACACCGAGTGCTGGTCGGGCAGTCCGGAGAGCAGAGGGTCGCGCGCGGCGGCGGCGGTCCAGTGCAGCGGAAACCAGCCGATCTCCTTTTCGCGATTCGGATATACTCTCGCTCCGAGAGCCGCGGCGATGAGCTGGGCGCCGAGGCAAATACCGAGCACAGGAATATTCTGGTGAAGCGCGGCGTCGATGAGCCGACGCTCGGCGGTCAGGTATTCGAGGTCATCGTTGGCGGACATGGGACCGCCCATGAGAATGAGTGCGGACAGGGATGAAATCTCAGGCGTCGGCGCGCCGTCGAACAGGTCGTGGTATCGACATGCGATGGCTGCCCGGTCGAGGACAGGTCCGATGAGTCCGAGGTCCTCGAAAGGAACGTGGCGAATAACAGCCGCGGTGTGGTCGGGCATGATAGGCTGTATATCTCTCAGAGTACTGAAAACTGCGGGGCCGAAGCGTTCTAACGTCCAGACGTAACACGGTCGATAAGATCTTGAGAGCTCGCACTCGGAGTCTGGCCGGGCGACTCTTCGGGTCTGCTGACAGTGGACCACCTCGCCGCGTAAGAATTGGTAGCGCGCGTCCCCGAATTACTTCGGGTGCGCCCAACGGGAGCCAGACGGCTCCGGGAATGAATCTGTGCGGGTATTGATAGCCGACGACAGCGTGGTATCGCGGCGCCTGCTCGAAGCCACGTTACGCAAATGGGGATATGAAGTCGTAAGCGCGGCCGACGGCGCGGGCGCGTGGAACATTCTGCAGCACGCTGACGCGCCCGATCTCGCCATTCTCGACTGGATGATGCCGGGCCTTACCGGCCTCGAAGTATGCCACCGGCTGCGTCAGATGAGTCGGGAACGATACACCTACATCCTCCTGCTCACCTCGAAAAGTGAGAAGGACGATCTGATCGAGGGCATGGAATCGGGCGCCGACGATTACCTTGTGAAACCGTTCGATCAGCACGAGCTGAAGGTGCGGCTGCGCGCCGGAACCAGGATCGTCGAACTCCAGGCAGAGCTGGTGGCAGCGCGGGAAGCGTTGCGTGAGCAGGCCACGAGAGATTCGCTTACGCGGCTTTGGAACCGTTCCTCGGTGCTGGAAATTCTGCAGCGCGAATTGGCGCGGGCGCAGCGCGAGCGGCGGCCGTTCGGCGTCGTGATTGTCGATCTCGACCATTTCAAGAACGTCAACGACACCTACGGGCACTTTGCGGGCGATACGGTGCTTACCGAGGCGGGCCGGCGCATGCAAAGCTGCATGCGCGAGTACGATGCGATTGGCCGCTACGGCGGCGAGGAGTTTCTGGTGCTGCTGCCCGGCTGCGACGAGCGCTCTACACGCAACCAGTCAGAACGGATGCGTGCCAATCTGGCCAATACGGCGATCAACGTAACGGATGCCTCTCTCGGCATTACAGCAAGTTTTGGCGGCACCAGCTTCGTCCCCGGCAGCGCCTGTGCGACAGAACAGTTGATCCGCCGCGCCGACGAGGCCCTCTATCTTGCCAAACGCCTGGGCCGCAACCGCGTCGAGTATCTTCCCTGCGATGGCTCCGAATCCACGCCGTCCGAAGCGGGACTCATCGGTTCGGCAACCTGATCGGGTTACGCCGCTACAGAGCCGCGACCGTAAGGGAGTTGGAGATGACCCGCTCAGGGCCGCAATCAGGGGATGAAAATACCGTTTCAGGGGAGCCCACGAAGCTTTTGGCTCCGTGGGGCAGACGATCGGTTTATGTCGTCTGCCTGCTCGAGTGCGCGGGCAATGGCAGGCGAAGGTACATTTTCAGGGGAGCGTGGCATAGCTTACCGCGCGGCGAACACCTGGCGGCCACTGACCCACGTCTCCAGGACGCGGACGTGTCCATCCACCGTTCGGAATCGCACCAGGTCGGCGCGCTCGCCGGTAGCAATGCCGCGCTGCCGGCCAGGCACCCGCCCGACGCGCGCTGGATTACGCGTGGCCATGGTAACGGCATCGCGCAGGCTCACGCCGGTAACCTCCATCACGTTGCCGACGGCGCGATCCATCATCAGCGTCGACCCCGCCAGCCGCGTTCCGCCCGCCAGCCGCACGCTGCCGTCGTCGTGAAGCTCCACGTCGATTTCGCCCAGCCTGTAAGGTCCCGGAGCGCAGCCCGCGGGCATCACGGCGTCGGTCACCAGCACCGACCGTTCCGCCCCTTTCGCGCGCACCGCCACCTTCAGAAACGCTTCGCCCAGGTGGATGCCGTCCACGATGAAGCTTGCGGCGAGCCGATCGTTCGCCAGTTGCTCCCAGATGTAGTTCGGGTGCCGCGTAAGCTGGGCGTGCGCGCCATTGCCGAGATGCGTGGACAGCGTCGCGCCCGCGCTGACCGCGTCCGCTATCTGCCGCGCGTCGGCCCCCGTGTGACCGATGCTGACCACCACGCCCTCACGCACCAGCGTTTCGATAAATCGCGGAGCATCCGGCCACTCCGGCGAGAGGGTGACAAGCCGGATATTGCCGCGCGCCGCCTCCTGAAAGTGACGGAACTCATCGAGGTCGGGCGGCCGCACGTGGCGCCTCGGGTGAGCGCCGCGCGGCCCATCTTCCGGTGAGATATAGGGCCCCTCCAGGTGAACCGCCTCCATGGCGCGTCCATCGCCCAGACGCTCCCGCGCTTCGGCAAGGTTGCTTAGCGCGCCGCACATGGATTCCCGCGCGCCGGTGATCACGGTGGGAAAGAAACGCGTAACGCCGGTGGCGAACATCACCTGTATGGAACGTGCGATGTCCTCGGGGGACGCCGCGGGGGAGTTGTAGTCCACGCCGAAGAAGCCGTTCACCTGAAGGTCGATGAAGCCCGCGGCAATCCACGCGTCGTCCTCCGGTTTGGCGAGCAGATGATCGACGCCTTCAATCACTTCCGAGAAAACAATCTCCAGCGGCTCACCGCCGATCGCGTCAATGCCCGTACATTTCATACCGATGCCGTTTTATGCGGCTTTCTCCACAGGTTTTGCACAGCGGCCGGTCTGCAACTGGCGCAAACACGGCCGGAAAGAATTGTTGAAAACGTCGCTTTCCCCTGATTCTACTCTGGCGCGCGACCGCCGGCGCTGGTACAAATGAAACTGATCCCGCGCGGGTGTGGCTTCCGTGGATGATCTCGGGGGAGGTGGCCGCGGAGCCCACTCGCGGAAGGGTCGGATAATCGGTCACCCTCCGTCCGCAGCGAATATCGTTTGCGCAACGCGCAGCCTTACCCGATGGCCGAGCAACCACCGCAAGCCAGCGGCTAGACGCTCACCGGTTGCTCGGTCCGCACGGGCGTCAGCCATCCGAAGTTGTCCGGCGCATCCCCGTTCACCAGATCGAAAAACGCATTCTGCAGCCGCTCCGTCACCGGGCCGCGCTCGCCCTTGCCGACGGTGATGCGATCCACCGAGCGAATAGGAGTGATCTCGGCCGCGGTACCGCTGAAGAACACCTCGTCCGCGATGTACAGCATCTCGCGCGGAACCAGCGTCTCCACGAGTGGAATGCCCAACGCGGCGGCAAGCTGAATCACGCTGTCGCGGGTGATGCCGGGAAGAACCGATGCGCCCAGCGGCGGCGTCAGAATTTTGCCGTCCCGCACCACAAAGATGTTCTCGCCCGAGCCCTCACTGACGTAGCCGGCGTCATCCAGCGCGATACCCTCGGCATAGCCGTTGACGTGCGCCTCCATGCGGATGAGCTGCGAGTTCATGTAGTTGGCGCCGGCTTTGGCCAGCGCGGGCAGCGTATTGGGCGCGATTCGGGTCCAGCTCGATACGCAGACATCCACGCCCTGGCTTAGCGCTTCCGGGCCCAGATACTTGCCCCACTCCCAGCAGGCGATATAAACCTCCACCGGATTGGCGAAGGGCAGCACGCCGACGTCCCCATACCCACGAAATGCGATGGGCCGAATGTAGCAGGACGAGAGATCGTTGACGCGCACCAGCTCGGCCATGGCGGCGCTCAGCTCGTCGATTGAGTAGCCGACGTCCATGCGGTAGATCTTCGCGGAGTCCGTCAGCCGCCGGACGTGATCCCGCACTCGGAAGATGCTGGGGCCGGCCTTGGTCTCATAGCAGCGGATTCCTTCGAAAACCGAGCTGCCGTAACTGGTGACGTGGGCGAGCACGTGGATGCGGGCGTCATCCCACGCGATGAACCGTCCGTTGTGCCAGATCTTGCTTGTCGGCTGCAGCATGTCTAATTATAACGGCGCCGGTTGGCGGCAACCCGCGAGATGATGGTATCCGGAGGATCGATTGAGAAGAACGGCTATAGCGCTGGCGGCCATGGCTGTGGCCACGCTCAGCGCTTCGGCTCAGCTCAGGGAATTGAAGCCTGGCTTCAACCTGTTCACCCGCGACCAGGACATCCAGCTGGGGCGTGAGGCGGCGACGGAGATTGAGAACAAGCTGCCCATGGTCAGGGATGCGCAGTTGAATGCTTATATAGAGCGGGTGGGACGGAGGCTGGCTCGCTCGCCGTATGCCGGCAATTATCCTTACGAGTTTCACGTTGTCAACGACAAGAACGTCAATGCGTTCGCGCTGCCCGGCGGACCGGTGTTCGTTAATACCGGCCTGATCGAAGCGTGTGACGACGAGGGTCAACTCGCCGGCACCATGGCACACGAGATGTCGCATATCGCGCTGCGGCACGGCACCAATCAGGCGACAAAGCAGAATCTGATCGCCCTGCCCGCGCTGCTGGCGAGCGCCGTACTCGGCCGCGGCGGTCTGCTGGGACAACTCGCGCAGGCAGGCATCGGGCTGGGGGCCGATTCGGTGCTGCTGAAGTTCTCGCGCACGAATGAGGAGGAAGCGGACTACAACGGGGTCGAAATGATGTCGGACGCAGGATACAATCCGATCGAACTCGCGCGCTTCTTCGAGAAGCTGCAGGCGCAGGCCGGGCAGGGAAGCAGCCGCATCGCCCAGTTCCTTTCCGATCATCCGAACCCGGGCAATCGTACCGCGGCCATCGAGGACGAGATTCGGTATCTTCCGCGGGGGTCGTACACGGCCGATACCGGTCAATTCTCGCGGATGAAGGCGCTGGCGGCGCATACCGCGCCCGCGAACAAGCTCCGCGCCGCAGCGGACGATGCAGAGCATCCACTGGCGCGTCCGAGCGGCTCGTTCCGCCGTTTCAATGGGCAGAGCTTTTCATTGTCGTATCCGGACAACTGGCAGGCGATTGCGGGCGATGACGCCGACTCGGTGACCATAGCGCCGCCGGATGGAATCGTGCAGGGGGCGAACGGGGATAGCGCGGTTGGTTACGGTTTGATGGTGAGCAACTACGCGCCGCATGGCGGAGTGCAGCTCGAACGCGATACCGAGGCGCTCATCCGCGATCTGGAGAGCCGCAACCTCGAGATGCATGTAACGAAACCGGCGCGCCAGATCGACGTCGGCGGCGAGCGTGGGCTGCTGACCACGCTCAATTCGCGATCGCCATTCAGTAGCGAGGAGCGCGAGGTGGACGTGCTGCTGACCGTTGCCCGTCCGCGGGGACTCTTCTACGCAGTGTTCATTGCGCCGGGAAGCGAGTACACCAGCACGGAGCGGACGTTTGAAAACATCGTGCAATCCTTTCACTTCGGCCGATAAGCGCCACACATCTCTGCTTTAAACGAGTTCTTAAACTAATCTGCGCAAGGTAATAGTCCTGAACGGCTTATCCAGTTCGGCGGTCTCCGCGCCGATAAGAGATACAGGAGCCTTTCAGAAAAGGGCGCATTCAGGAGAATATCTTGTCGACTTCACCCATCAATGCGAATAACGCAGCCCTCCAGTGGCTGGCGCAGGCCAATACCGCTTCGACGTCCTCCGTCACGAGCAACACGGCCAGCGCGTCCGCTGGTTTGCTCAGCAGCATCGAATCGGACGGCTCGGCGAATCTTTCGCCGGCCGCTCAGTTCCTGAGCAAGCTGAACAGACTCGCCCAGACGAATCCCTCTGAGTTCAAAAAACTGACGTCGCAGATCTCAGCGGAGCTGAGCTCTGCTGCGCAACAGGCAAGCGGACCGGAGCAGCAGTTCCTCCAGAATCTCTCCAATCAGTTCAAGACCGCGTCGCAGACGGGCAGCGCCGCGTCGCTCCAGCTGGCCCAGTTATCGGCGCAGGGTCAGCAGGCTCAGGGCGCGCACCATCATCATCACCATCACGGCGGCGGCGGTTACGAGTCGTCCGATCAGAGCAGCAGCTCAAGCGCTACAGACCTGTCTTCGCTATTCACCTCGCCATCGACGGGGAGCGCAGCCGGCGGCGCCGCCGATCCGGTCCAGACGGTCATGCAGCAGATTTACCAGCAGGTGCAGCAGGCGTAGCTGGCGCCACGAGATTCGGTATCATCCGCAGAGGTCGTGCACGGCCGATACTGATCAATTTGCGCGCCGCAGCGGGGCGATGCCTGCCGATGCCGGGCGGAAACCGTGCAGGGGCGAACGGGATAGCGCGGTTCGTGCGATCACTTCAACTTCCGACGGTAAATGATTGAACTTGTGAGGCTAATGCTCACCGGACACTGCGGCGGTCAAACTGACGAAAGAACTGAGACGCGGTACCGGGTTCGGGGATGGGATCGCCAAACTCACGCAGCGTACGCAGAACGGATCTGAGAGCGTTCCGGCCGTTCGCGATCACTTCTTCCACTGAATCGCCATTCGAAAAGCAACCGGGGATGTCGGGGTATTCGATCAGGAATCCGCCGCCATCTTCTTCCGGCAGAGGCCGCACTGTGAAGGGATACTTCTCGACATTCACGTCGTCGCTCATCTGTTCTCTTTTAGTCCATCGGCGACGAGCGCCATTTCCTCCAGACCTCAGCTCGCCGCGGAAGCGCTGTAACGCCGGATTCGCAGGAAGCGGGCGAGGTTCTCCAGTGCCAATAACGAATATTATGTAAAATACGAAGGTAGTGGGGCAGTTTGAAATGCTGGCCGGACATTTACCCTCTAAACAGTCGAGTGTTCTGCCTATGGCTGTGAAGCGTGTGATCGAAGGTGTGCACCTCGTCCCGATGGGGCTGGCAAACGCCTTCCTCATCGAGGGCGATGACGGGTTGACACTGATCGACGCTGGTTATCCGGGTAAGGAGGCAGCCGTCTTCGGGGCGATCCGCGGGCTTGGCCGTTCGCCAGGTCAGCTCAAGCACCTGATTCTCACTCACGGCCACCCTGATCATATCGGGAGCGCCGCTGCTATCGTGCGGGAAACCGGTGCGAAGACCTACATGCACCCGCTCGATATCCCTATAGCCGAAAGCGGAGGTCCTTTTCGGCCTCTGAGGGCGGCGCCTGGTCTGTTGCGGCGAGTGCTGTGCAAGCTGCTTTACCATCCCGGCAAGCGAATGGAGCCGGTAGCCACCAACCAGCCTTTGACCGCTGGGGAAATACTCCCCATCGCTGGCGGCATCGAAGTGATTCACACTCCTGGGCATTGCGCGGGACAGGTCGCCCTGCTGTGGCGGCCCGGACGAATGCTGTTTGCGGCCGACGTGTGCATGAACATCATGGGCCTCGGTGATCCCATCGGCTTCGAGAGTTTGAAAGAAGGTCGCGCGAGCCAGCGCAAACTTGCCAGTCTTTCATTCGACGCTGCCGGATTCGGCCATGGCGCGCCTATCACCCGCGATGCATCGACGCGTTTCCGTGATAAGTGGGGCAAGAAATCGCCTGCCTGACACAAGCCAGGGCGGGCCACGCGCCCTATAGCTTCACCCCTTCCCATCTCGCCACCACCGCTGACGCAAGGCAGTTGCCCAGGACATTGACCGAGGTCCGGACCATGTCCAGCAGTGTGTCGACCCCCAGCAGTACCGCGACGCCCTCCAGCGGCAGGCCGAACGTCGCGAGCGTGCCGCTCAGGATTACCAACGCGGCGCGCGGAACGCCGGCTACGCCTTTGCTGGTCAGCATCAGGGTCAGTAACATCAGCAGTTGCTGCGATAACGTCAGGTGCACGCCCGCAGCCTGGGCCACGAACAGCGCGGCGACGGACAGGTACAGCGTGCTGCCGTCCAGGTTGAAGCTGTAGCCGGCCGGCAGCACGAAAGCGACAATGTGCTGAGGCACGCCGAACGCTTCCATGTTTTCCAGCGCGCGCGGGAGCGCCGCCTCGCTCGTCGCCGTAGAGAAAGCGATCAGGAATGGCTCGCGGACCGCCGCGATGAACCGCCGCACCGGGATTCGCGCGATCGCGATTACCGCGCCCAGCACCACCACGACGAACACCAGCAGCGCGCCGTACAACGTCAGCACCAGCTTGCCGAGGTTCCATAGCACTCCCGAGCCCTGGCGCCCGATCGCATACGCCATGGCCGCAGCCACACCGACCGGCGCGAAGTACATCACGTAATTCGTGTACCGGAACATCACCTGCGCCAGTGCGCTGCAGAAGTCCACCACCGGCCGCGCCCTCGCCCCAATGGCCGCGCACGCCGCGCCGAAGAGCAGCGAGAACACCACAATCTGCAGCACCTCGCCGCGCGCCATCGCGTCAACGATGCTCGCAGGGAATGTATGTTCGAGCGCGCCGGCAAGGTCGGAATGCGTTGCCGGCAGCGGCGTTTGCCCGACCGCCGGCTGAAGCCGCACGCCCTCGCCAGGCCGCGCCAGGTTCACCGCCGCGAGGCCCACGAACAGCGCCAGCGTGGTCACCACCTCGAAATAGACGAGCGCTTTTACGCCGATGCGACCCATCGTCTTTACGCTGCCCGTCCCCGCAATGCCGGCCACCAGCGTGGCAAAAATCAGCGGCGCCACGATGGACCGTATCAGCCGCAGGAATACGTTGGCGATGAGAGACATCGCCGGAGCGCCGGCAATGCGAGGTTCGAGGACGCCGAGCGCGATGCCCGCGGCCATGCCAACGAAGATCCAGAACGTGAGCGACAGCCGCGAGCGGCCGATCAACGCCCGCCCCATTTGAGTTTCTGCCGGAGCACGTCGAAGAACAGCATCTTCGGCGGCCTCACCAGCCACACGCTGCGCGCCGACGAGCGGCAAACCACCTCGTCTCCACGGGCGAGCGCATGCCCCACCTGCCCGTCGATGGTGAGGTACGCGGTCTCGTCCTCGGCGTGGTTGACGATGCGAATGGCGCTGGTGTCCGGCACGATCACCGGGCGATTAGTAAGCGTGTGCGGGCAGATGGGCGTGATGCACAGGGCGGCCACGGCGGGAAACATGATAGGGCCGCCCGCGGAGAGCGAGTACGCAGTGGAGCCGGTGGGCGTCGCAATGATCAGCCCATCAGCCTTGTACGTGCACACGTAGTGGGTGTCCACGTGCGTTTCCACGTCGATCATGCGCGCCAGCGCGCCTTTGGTGATGACGACGTCGTTGAGCGCGTCGTACGATGCCACCGGCCCATTGGCGTTGATCACATCGCAGGCCAGCATCCGCCGCGGCACAATGCGCTGCTCGCCGCGGACCGCTCGGCCCAGCTCGTAGAAAACCTCGTCCACGGTGATGGCCGTCAGAAATCCGAGGCCGCCCAGGTTCACCGGGAACAGAGGGATCTCGCGGCCGGCCACCGCGCGCGCCGCGGAGAGCAGCGTTCCGTCGCCGCCCAGCACCATCACCATCTGCGTGCGTTCCGGAACCTCTTCCCGTGACAGCCCGTCCGCCCTTCCCGCATAAGTTGCCGTGGCCTCGTCGAAGCGCACATCGATCCCGTGATCGCTGAGCCACTTCAGAATCTCCGGGACCAGAAGATGCGCTGCGGCGACATTTGGCTTGCTGATGATTCCGATGGTCTGAATGGTCGTCACTCGGTCAGCGCTCCGCTTCGCTTTGCATACAGCAGGAATTCCTGGTTTCCTTCCGCGCCTGTTACCGGACTCGGAATGATATCAGATTCAAAGCCCCGCGCACGAACGGCATCCTCGACGCGCCGGCAGGCCAGATTGTGCAGCTCGGGTTCACGCACGATGCCGCCTTTACCCACCTGGCGCCGCTCCAGCTCGAACTGCGGCTTCACCAGGATGACCATCTCTCCGTCCGGCTTCAGAATCGGAACCGCGGCGGGCAGAATCATCGTAACGGAGATGAAGCTCACATCGAAAACAGCCAGGTCCATTCGCTCCGGGAACTCGCTCGCCGCGAGATAACGGGCGTTCGCCTGTTCGCGTACAGTCACGCGCGGGTCGTTGCGCAGCTTCCAGTCGAGTTGGCCCGTGCCCACATCCACCGCATACACGCGAGCCGCGCCGTGCTGCAGCAGGCAGTCGGTAAATCCTCCGGTGGACGAACCGATATCGAGGCAGACCCGACCGTCCACGGCAATGTGAAAATGTTCCAGAGCCGCCTCCAGCTTCAGTCCACCGCGGCTCACGTAGCGCATCGGGTGGAGCACTTCGATGCGGCTCTCGGGATCCGCTGTCTGGCCCGGCTTGTCCGCGCGGCGTCCGTCCACCATCACCTGACCGGCAAGGATGAGCGCCTGCGCTTTCTCTCGCGAGGGAGCGAGCGCTCGGTCCACCAGCAGCTGATCGATGCGGCGCTTCGCCTTCATGCCTTACGGCGGACGATGACATCGGCCAACTCGCGCAGCCGATCGGCGCGCTCATCGAACGGCTGCAGAGCCAAATGCGCGGAAAGGCGTTCGTCTTCCGCCATCTCGCGCGAGCGCTCCAGGCCGTAGACGGCAGGAAAGGTGATCTTGTGCTGCTGGGCGTCCTTGCCCGCGGTTTTGCCCAGCTTCTCCGACGGCTGCTCCACGTCGAGGATATCGTCAACAATCTGGAACGCCAGCCCGGCGTGCTCGCCGTACCGCGACAGCGCCTCGAGATGCTCGTCGTCCGCGCCGGCGTAGATGGCGCCCATGCGCACGCTGGCCCGCAGCAACGCTCCGGTCTTGGCGCGGTGGATCTGTTCGAGCAACAGCGCGGTAGGGTGCTTCCCTTCTCCCTCCAGATCGTGGACCTGCCCTCCGATCATGCCGCCCACGGTACCGCCCGCCGTGGACAGCTCGTGCACCAGCCGGGCGCGCCGGACCGCGTCAATACGCAGTTCGGAGAGCACCTGGAAAGCGAGGGTGAGCAGAGCGTCGCCCGCCAATATCGCCATGGCGTCGCCGAATACCTTGTGACAGGTGGGCCGGCCGCGCCGCAGGTCATCGTTGTCGAGCGCCGGCAGGTCATCGTGAATCAGCGAATAAGTGTGCAACAGCTCGAGCGAGCAGGCGGCATTCTCGATGCCGGGGCGCCGTCCGAAACGGCGTCGGAAGCGGCAATGCACAGGATGGGCCGGATGCGCTTGCCGCCGGCAAACAGGCTGTAGCGCATGGCGCGGTGAATCACCCCGGGTTCGATATGTTCGGACGGAACCACGCGCTCCAGCGCTTTGTCGATGCACCGCTGGCGGCTGATCAGGTATTCGTCAAGGGTCATTATTTATCGGGGCGGAACGGCTCAGGCTGCACCTTGTCACCTTTGCGGACCAGTACCTCCACGCGGGTCTCCGCTTCTTCCAGTTGCTTACGGCAGGCTTCGCTGAGCTTCATGCCCTTTTCGAAGAGCTCCAGCGCGCGCTCGAGCGGCAGCTCGCCGCTCTCCATCTCGCGTACGATCAGCTCGAGCTCCTGCAGCCCGGCCTCAAACGACGGCTGTTGCGGTTGCGCTTCGTCGGACACCGAACCATTCTATCGAGGTTGTGTGCGGCAGGCCGAAGGCCTGCTCTACTACGGATCGTGAAGCTACAGTGGAGCAGGCCTTCGGCCTGCATTCCCCGCGCCTCATTCCGGTGCGCTGAGCTGCAACTCGGCGGTTTTCTCCTGCAGCTGGTTCTCCGACAGCACCTTCACCCAGCAGCGCAGCACCTCCGCTACGCCCCACGCCTGGGCGATGCACCCGCGCGGCGCGTACGGCGGCTCCGCATCGAATACCTCGCTGATTGACCCCATGCCGGCCTCGCCCAGATGTGGCGTGAAGCCATCGAGGAAAGTGCGCGCGGTATCCAAATCGCACGGATAGACCTTCAGAAATGCATCGATGAACGGACCGATGAGCCAACTCCACACCGTGCCCTGATGATACGCGGCGTCGCGCGCGCGCAGGTCGCCATCGTACTTCGCCTTGTACTCGGGGCTACCCGGCGCGAGCGATCGCAATCCCACGGGCGTGAGTAGTTTTTCGCGGCACACGTCTACCACGGGCTTCCACTTCGTCCGCTCGAGAACCGGGTACTTCAGCGAGATCGCCAGCAACTGGTTGGGCCGCAGGCAATCGTCGTTGCCTCCCTTCTCCGCATCCACCAGGTCGTAAAGATACTCCGCGCTCTCGTTCCAGAATCTTCGATTGAAGGAATGCCACGTGCGTTCCGAGTGCTCCTGCAGCGCCGGTACCGCATCCTGCCGCTGCTCTTCCACCAGCCACTGCTCCAGCAGCCGCAGCGCGTTGTACCAGAGCGCGTTGATCTCCACCGCCTTGCCGCGGCGCGGAGTCACCACCCAGTCGTCCACCTTGGCGTCCATCCAGGTGAGCTGGTAACCGGGGGCCCCCTGCACCAGCAGATCGTCCTCGGGATCCACGTGAATCCCGAATCGCGTGCCGCGGATGTGGTGATCCACAATATTCAGCAGCTTCGGCAAGACGAGGTGAAGAATCGAGCGGTCACCGCTCAGCTCCAGATAACGGTCGACGGCGTGAAAGAACCATAGCGTCGCATCGGCCGTGTGATAAAGGCCCTCCATCTCGCCTTCGGGGAACATGTTGGGGATCAGGCCGTCGCGGATGTAATGCGCAAAGGTTCGCAGGATGTACGACGCCTCGATATAGCGGCCGGTATCGAGCGTCAGCCCTTCCAGGCTGATCATGGTGTCGCGGCCCCAGTCGGTGAACCAGTGGTAGCCGGCGATAATGGTGCGCACCTCGTCGCCGGCGGCGTGGGCGCGTGCGGTATCGGCGATACGGCCGAGCGGGCGAATAATGAACTGGTCGGCTGCGAGCACCAGCTCCGCCGCCGGACCTTCGTGCGCGCTGGGCGCGGCTTCTTCCAGCAGACGGCCGCGACGGTCATACTCCGCATCCCAGGCATCCTCCGGGCTCAGCGCCTGCATGGTGTCCCAGGATTCGGTGGATGCCAGCAGCGTGGCATCGCTCCCGCACACCAGTTCGCACTGGAAAAAGCCCGGACTCCAAAGGTCGCCGCGAGCTTCGTATCCGCGGCTGCCTTCAATCCGGTAATCGATCTCCTGGATGCGCATGCGGTCGATGGTAAGCGCGGCGCCTTTCCCGTAGAGCATCAGTCGGAGCGGGGGGAACAAGGGGGCGATGATCTCATAGCGGTCCTCCACCACCGTGAGCATGTAGCCTCTGACGATGGGCGTGCTCACCGGCGCTTCATGAGGCCGGAAGTTCACCGACGGGCGCAGCATCAACTTCACCGGTGCGTCGCCTTCGAGGATGCGGTAGCGGACGAGTACGGTATTTTGTCCGTGCGGCGCGAGGAGCCGCTTTTCGATGGTGACCCCGTTGGCGCGGTACCGCCAGACCGGCAAACCCACCTCCAGGCGGAACTCCTCCAGAAAATCGGCGCCGTGCAGAACGGGGGGAGCGCCCGCCCGCTCCTCGCCGCCAAGCTGAACCAGGCGCCCGTCCGGAAGCGTGACCTGTTCCAACAGATCGTTTAGCATCATGACGCGCCCGAGCGGGCTGGGCAATGCTGCCACCAGATAGCCGTGGAAGCGACGGGTAATGACGCCGGCGACGGTTCCAGAAGCATAGCCGCCGAGGCCGTTGGTCACCAGCCATTCGCGCGATATCAGCGCGTCGATGTCCGCGGCCGACCCTCTTCCGGCCCGCTGCATGATGCGTACCAGTTCAGGCATTGCATCCCTCCGTGCGAGAACGGGGCGCCGGCTTCAGCGCTATGGCGGCGTGACCGGGAATCTTCCAGTTCTCCACTGTGTCGAGCTCCGGCGATCCGGATCCTTCGTAGACAGGATTCTCACTCGACCACAGGACGTTCCATTCCATTTGCTCCGGCGGCGCGAGCAGAGGTTCAGGCGCCGGATTGCAGTAAAGATCGCGGCCGAAGTTCACAATCAGCAGCCGGTCCTCCCCCGTGCCGCGGCCTTCAGGTCCGAAGAACCGCAGCACAAATGCCGATTCGGACAGCACCGCTCCGTCCACCGCGCCCGCCCATTGGAGTGCGAACGCCGCTTCCGTGCGCCGCAGCCGCAGCAGATCACGGTGCAGCAGCCATATGGCGTAATTCCGGGGCCGCTCCCGCTCGCCGTGATCGAGCTTACAGCGTTCGAACGTGGCGAGGTCTCCTGGATCGGGAAGGGCTGCTGCCATGGCTGGTGTGGCAACACTCCGGAACTGCGCCATGAACTTTCGGCGGCCCTCCCGCACCAGCGGAGCCAGATCCGGCTTCGTGTCCGCGAAGAACAAAAACGGAGTGGACGTCCCCCACTCCTCTCCCTGAAAGAGCATGGGCGTACCGGGCATCAGCATAAAGAGCGCGCTCATGGCCTTGAACTTTCCGAAAGCCGTGAGCTCGGTGCAGCGCTCACCGCGCGGCGAATTGGCAATCTGGTCATGGTTTTGGATGAAGTTGATGAAAGCTTCCGGCGAGGCCCCGAAAGACGGCGTGCCCCGCCTCTTTGACTGCCACTTGTACCACTGGCCCTGATACAGGAATCCGTATTTCGCAGCCGAGATGAACTCCTGCGGTTTGCCCAGGTAGTCCGTGTAGTAGGCTTCATTGCGGCCGATCAGTTCGACCATGGCGCTGTGGTGGAAGTCGTCGTTCCAGACGCCGTCCATACCGTAGCCGCCTTCTTCCGGCGACCGGACCAGTTTCATCTGCTGCGGCTCGTTCTCTGCGACGATGATCACAGCGCGCCCGGCGGCGGCGCGACGAACCTCGCGGACCATTGCCGCCAGAATGTGGTCTTCCGACTCGTCGTAGATGTTCTGCGTGGCATCGAGCCGCAGTCCGTCGAGGTGGTACTCGGAGATCCAGTACCCGGCGTTGGCGACGAAGAACTCGCGCACCGGAGCGCTGTTCGGGCCATAATAGTTAATCGCCTCCCCCCAATCGGTTTCATGCAGATCTGTAAAGTAATCCTTTGAGAAGCACGGCAGGTAATTGCCATCCGGTCCAAGGTGGTTATAGACGACATCCAGAATGACGCCCATGCCGAGCGCGTGCGCCGAATCGACGAAATGGCGGAAGTCGTCAGTAGTGCCGTAGAGGTGGGTCGGCGCGAAGGGATGGACGCCGTCGTATCCCCAGCCGAACCTGCCGGGGAACTCGGCCACGGGCATGAGCTCGATTACGGTGATGCCGGTGTCGGCCAGCGACTGAAGGCATGATTCCGCAGCCTGCCACGTTCCACTGTTAGTGAAGGTTCCTATATGCATCTCATAGATAACCTGACCATTTAGATGATTGCCTTTCCACTGTCTGTCCCGCCAGGCATAGCCGTCCGGATCGATGATCTTCGATGGCTGATGCGGGCCATCGGGCTGGAATCGGGAGGCGGGATCGGGACACGAGTCCTGCCCGTTCACGCGATACTTATAGCGCATTCCGGGTCGGGCGGACGCAACCAGGCCGGACCAGTAGCCGTCATGTTCTCGCTTTAGATGGTGGTACTTAGATTCGACATCTTCCAGTTCCACTTCAATCGATTGCTTCTCGGGAGCCCAGATCCGAAAGTGCACGCCGCCTGTGGACACAACCTCAGCGCCTACAGGCAGACGCCTGCCGTTCTCTTCAGTCACCGACCTATAGACACGGGCAACGTGGAGTGGTTTCAGCGGGTTATCGCGCCGCCAGGACGGTGCTGAGACGTTCGAGCGCGTCCTCCAGACGCTGTGGGCGCGTCAGTACGGGTTTGAACAGGTCGCCGAGACGCTCAAACCGCTCAGGCGCATTCCGGATGGTAAAGTCGCTGGGCTGCAGACCCTTCCTGACCTCGTCCCATTGCAGAGGTGTCGAAACCGGCGCGCCGGCGAAGGCCCGCACGACGTAAGGCGCTGCGATGGTCTTCGATTGCGCGATCTGCATGTAATCGAAGTACACGCGCCCCTTCTTTCGCTTTGCAACCGCGCGCGGCGTGGTGAACAGCGCCGGATTCTCGTTCACCACCAGGTGGGACAGGATCTCCGCGAACGAGCGCACCTGATCGTAGGTGTAGACGGGCTCGAGTGGTATGTAGACGTGCATGCCGTCGCCGCCGGTGGTCTTGGGGTAGCCTTCGAGACCCACCACCTGCAGCTTGTCGCGGACGAGTTGCGCGGCTTCCACGATCATGTCGAAGGGGCACTCCACCGGGTCCAGATCGATGAGGGCGAAGTCGGGGTTGTCCAGCGAACCGATGCGGCTCATCCATGGGTTCTGATCGATGCAGGCCAGATTGGCCAGGTAGAGCAGAGTGGCGCGGTCGTTGGCGATCACGTAATTAATGGGCTCGCCCCGGCTCTCGGAGTCAATCGGCTCGACGCGAACCCAGTCGGCGAACTTCTCGGCGTTCTTCTGGAAGAAGTAGTCACTGTCAATGCCATTCGGGTAACGCTTTAGGGAGAGCGGCCGATCCCGAAGGTGGGGAAGGATATACGGCGATACGGAATTGTAGTATTCGATGAGATCGCGCTTGCTGATACCGTCCGCCGGGAACAGTACTTTGTTGAGGTTCGTGAACTTCAGTGCGCGGCCGTCGATCTCCACCGTCGCTTCATTGGGCTTCCCTGCTATCAGCTCCTGGTGGGGCAGGCTCTCAGCCCGCCCATCCGAATCTACCGGAACTTCCCGCACGCATTCCTCAGGCTTCTTGTCGAACCTCAATCCGAGGAACACCGGAGCGCGCAACTGGCCATCCGGCGTGAACTCCAGGAACTTCACCTGACAGACCAACTCCGGCTTGACCCAGGTCACTTCCCGCAGCATCCGTCCCGGGCGTTTGGTAAACGGACTCTTGTCGGTGATGAGCGGCTCGAGGCGTTTGTGGACGTCGACAATGTTCTTGTCGTTGAACCCAGTGCCCACCTGACCGACATGCACCAGCTTGCCGTTTTCATAGAGCCCCAGCACCAGCGAGCTGAAGTACGATCGCTCCCCGTGCGTGAACCCGCAGATGACGAATTCCTGCTGCTGGGTCACCTTGATCTTGAGCCAGTTCCGGCTGCGGCGGCCTTCGTAGGGGCTGTCCACGCACTTGGCGAGCACGCCTTCGAGACCGGCCTGCCGCGCGGCTTCGAGCATCTCGGCGCCTTTCGCCGCGAAATGCTCCGAATAGCGGATGCGGTCGTTTGTGCTGAGAATTTGCTGGAGCGCGCGCTTGCGATCGATGAGCTGGACCGCGCGAAGGTCGTAGCCGTCCAGATAAAGCAGATCGAACACAAAGATGGTGACAGGCGTCTTGCGGGCAAGGTGCGCGATGGTGTTCGGGTCGGCGACGGCGATGCGCGGCTGGATCAGGCTGAAACTCGACCGGCCTTTCTCGTCGATGACGGCGATCTCGGCATCGAGAATGGCCGTGCCGGCGCGGACGAACTGCGGCAGAACGGTGAGCTCCGGGTATTGGCGTTCGCACGGGTTGCCGTTGCGCGAAAGAATGCGCAGACGCCCGTCTTCGATGAAACAGATGGCGCGGACGCCGTCCCACTTCACTTCGTAGAGCCAGCGGTCGCCTTCGGGCGGATGATCGGCGAGGGTGGCCAGCATGGGTGTGATGGCGGATGGCATCGGCGCACGGCGGACGCCCTGCAAGGTTGAGACGTCGATTCGCTCGCCGCCCGGTTCGCCTTCGTCTTCGGTGTCGGCTTTGCTGCGCTTCGTTGTTTTCTTCGCGGGCGACCGCGGCCGGCTGGTCTTCACCGCCTGTTTGGCCGCCGGCTGCTTGTGCGCGGGCAGATTGTCTGCAATCTCCTGCTGCGTGCGGCCGGTAAGCACGCTCCACGCATGCGCTTCGACGTCCCACCCGGGCACTGCCTCGGCATCCTTCTTCTTGATGAGCAGCCACTCGTTGCCCTTGCCGCGGCCCTTCATCAGCACCAGGGCGAACTCGCCGCGGACCTTCTCGCCGTGTAAGCGGAACTTCAGGTCGCCGCGCTTGATCTGATCCGGACCGGGCGCGTCGCCCAGCAGCTCATATGTGCCGCGATCCCAGAGCATCACGCTGCCGCCGCCGTACTCACCTTTGGGGATGTTGCCCTCAAAGTTGCCGTAGTCGAGCGGATGGTCCTCCACCATCATGGCCAGATGCTTCGAAAGAGGCTCGAGCGAAGGGCCTTTCGGCACGGCCCAGGACTTCAGCACGCCGTCCATCTCCAGGCGGAAATCGTAGTGGAGGCGCGTGGCATCGTGACGTTGCACGCAGAAGAATTTCTGCGCCGCGGCCGTGTCCTTCTTCACCTCCGGCTTCGGTTCCGGCGTCTTGTCGAATGAGCGCTTGCGCGCGTATTCCCGTAGCGTGGCCATAATATGACCGCTCCCTCACGGTCGCGGCTCAGTAACCGAGCCGCGCGCGCAAGCAAGCGGTTTCCCTATCATAGGGTATGCCCGCGGTTCAGTACGTGATTCTGGCCCTCGTGTGCGTGATCGCCACGTTGCTCATCGCGGCCTGGCGCGGACTGGGGCTTGGGGCAGTGAACCAGTCCGACTTCCCTGCCCTGCTGGCACAGCTTGCGTCCATCGAGAAGACACTCGACCGCAACGGGCGGACACTCCACGACGAACTGGCGCGCAACCGGTCCGAATCCGCCGAGGCGGCGCGCCAGTTACGCGAGGAGCTGGGGCGGTCGCTCGCCGCGCTCACCGCGGCCAACGAGAACCGTTTCGATTCCCTGCGCAAGTCCGTGGAGGACCGCCTGCGCCATCTGCAGGACGACAACGCCGCCAAACTGGAGCTGATGCGCCAGACCGTGGACGAGAAGCTGCAGGGCACGCTGGAACAACGCCTCGGCGAATCGTTCAAGCTGGTGAGCGAGCGCCTGGAGCAGGTGTACCGGGGACTCGGCGAGATGCAGAAGCTGGCCGGCGGCGTGGACGACCTCAAGAAAGTGCTGTCCAACGTGAAGACGCGGGGCGGCTGGGGCGAAGTGCAACTCGGCAATCTTCTGGAGCAGATGCTCGCGCCGGAGCAGTATGAGCGCAATGTACCCACCACCGGGACCGCCGAGCGCGTGGAATTCGCCATCCGACTGCCCGGGCGGGACAGCGCCGCGGGATCCGTGTGGCTGCCCATCGATGCGAAGTTTCCGCAGGATGACTATCAGCGTCTGGTGGAGGCATCCGAGGAGGCCAATCCCGCCGCGGTGGACACCGCGGGCAAGGCGCTCGAAATGCGGCTGCGCCTGGAGGCGAAGCGCATCCACGATAAATACGTCTCGCCGCCCTCAACTACTGAATTCGCGATCCTGTTCCTGCCAACCGAGGGGCTGTACGCAGAGGCCCTGCGACGTCCGGGTCTGGCCGATTCGCTCCAGCGCGATTGCAAGGTCATGATCGCGGGACCGACAACGCTCTGCGCGCTGCTCAACAGCCTGCAGATGGGTTTCCGGACGCTGGCCATCCAGAAGCAATCGGGTGAAGTGTGGCGTGTGCTGGGCGAGGCGAAGACGCAGTTCCGTAAGTACGCCGACGTGCTCGGCAGAGTGAAAACGAAGCTGCAACAGGCAGGGTCGGCCGTTGAGGAGGCCGAGACGCGCACGCGCATGATTGAGAAGAAGCTGCGCGATGTGGAGGTGCTGCCCGCGCCGTCCGGCGCGCAACTGACGCTCGAGCCGGGCGAGGAGGAGCGCAGCGCTATTCTGTGAATATGCCAGCCGGTACGCTTATTTCCGTTGAAGAGTATCTCAGCACGAGCTACCATCCCGACCGCGAGTACATCGAGGGATTGCTGCAGGAGCGCAACGTGGGTGGCCGGTATCATTCTTCGATGCAGGCGTTGCTGATTGTCGCTTTGTTCGCCAGGCGAGCCGCGCTGGCCATAATGCCGCTGCCCGAACAGCGCGTCCAGGTCAGGTCCGATCGTTTTCGCGTCCCGGATGTCTGCGTCGTACGGAGCGATGATACAGACCAGATCATCCAGCGGCCGCCGATTCTTTGCGTCGAGATCCTTTCGAAGGACGATTCGATGAGCGGCGTTGAAGACAAGGTCAACGATTATCTTCAGTTCGGCGTGCCCACCGTGTGGGTCATCGATCCGCGCACGCGCAGAGGCTTCATGTACACGCCCGGCGGCATCCGCACGGAAGCTCTCGATGGTATTCTGCGCGCCGTCAACCTGGGTCACTCGGATATCGACCTACCGATGTCCGAGTTGGCCGAGTGACCCCATCCGGCTGAAAGCCTGGTCAGGAGTTTGGTTCTGTGGGGCGGGCAATCCTGCCCGCAGCCGCTATGAATTGCATGCCTGGGTGATGATGCCGAATCATGTTCACATGCTGGTGATAAAGGATTTACCAGCCATCAGGCCAACCAACTGCTGGATCGCCGCGGCAGAGCTTCCTGGCAGGACGAGAGCTGCGACCATCCGTGGAACAGGCGATGGGTTTTCGTCGCCTGTCCCTTTGGCCCTGCGGGCCGCGAAACTTCATGAAAAACCGCGGACGCTCCCCGTGGGCAGACCATCCTCTTCGTGGTCTGCCAGGCCGGTTTTTCGACCCCGTCCAGGACGCGAGGCCCTGGCAGGCCACTGAAAACCGATGGCCTGCCCCACGGGGACGGAAGCGTCCGAGCCCGTGAAGAATTTCCAGTATCGTGCAACCACGTCCTGACCAGCGCGAGCGCCGCTTGAAAAGCGGCTGCGGCCACGATTGGCCGCCCCACAGAACAAACAATCGGATAAACAGATGCAAAACGCTCGCCTACAGCGCCGCCTCGCCCTGCGCCCCGTCGCGAATCCGAAAAGCATCGGCGATATCGTGCACGAAGATCTTGCCATCGCCGATTTTCCCGGTGCGCGCCGACTCCATGATCGCCCGCACGATCTCGTCGACGCGAGCGCCGGAGACAACCGTCTCCACGCGCACCTTGGGCAGCAGGTCCACGGTATATTCGTTGCCGCGATACGATTCCGTGTGGCCTTTCTGACGGCCGTGACCGCGCACTTCGCTTACCGTCATGCCCTCCACCCCGAGCTTCTGCAGGGCCTCTTTCACCGCGTCCAGCTTGAACGGCTGAATAATCGCCTCGATCCTTTTCATAAGCTCCCTATTCGTCGTGAATTGTACTCCCGGCGCTCGCCGCCGCTTCGTCACCGCGCGTGAGCGCGCTGTGATACTCCAGCGCGATGCGCACCAACTGCCCGCGCGTACGCACTCCCGTCTTACGGAACAGACTCTGCAGGATGCTTTTGGCGTAGCTCTCGGAAATGCCGAGCCTCCAGCCAATCTCCTTATTCGAGAGACCCTCCATGAGAAAACGCAGCACTCTCCGCTGGCGCTCGTTCAGCTTCTGCAGATGCTCCTCATCCCGTGGCGCGGCCGCCGGTTCCTTCAGCAGCCGCGGATCCACGTACTGCTCGCCGCGCGTGACGGCGCGGATGGTCTCCGCAAGCTCACTGAGCGGACGCTCCTTCAGAAACACGCCCGCGACGCCCTGCCTCACCAGGCGCCGCGCCTCGGTATCGCTGATCCAGGCGGTCACAATCAGCACTTTCCCGATGTAGCCGGCTTCCCGAGCCGCCGGCAGGAACTGCGAAGCGCGCTCGTTGCCAAGGTCGTGATCGAGGAGTACCAGGTCTACCGGCGTCTGAATGAGGATCTCGAGCCCGAACGCGATGGAGGCGCAATGTCGCACCACAAAGTCATATTCGAGGGCGAGGACGCGGCTGACGCTTTCGCGAAACATCGCATGATCGTCGATCAGCAGGATGCGGATGGCTCCGCGCGCGTTGGTCATTCTTCCTCATCCTCGGCCGGCCACAGTTCCACGACAAAGCATGCTCCACTCGACCGTGGCTCGTAGCGCAGGTCGCCTCCGCTGGCCCGCAGAATAGCGCGTGAGATGTACAAGCCGAGTCCCGAAGCATGGGCCCCTGCCTGAAATGGGCGGAATAACTGCTCCGGATCGCGAACGCCCGGGCCGCTGTCGGTGAATCGCACCTGCACCAGATCGCCTTCGCGCCTCGCCTCGATGTCCAGCTCCTTGCGCGTGCTCTGCTCGAGGGCCCGTTCGCAGTTGCGCGCCAGATTGAGAAATACCTGCAGCAGATTGTGCTGATCGATCTGCACCAGCGGAAGATGGTTGGCAATGCGCCAGCGAATGGAGCCACCCGCCTCGGCGATGGATTCCTCAATGATGATCCGGGTCTCATCGAGAACGGCGCTCGGTTCCGCGACGGCGGCGGTTCTGCGCGCGGCGGCCCGCAGCCCGGAGGCGGAAATCTTCTCCAGCCCCTGCATGATCGCGCCCAGAGCGCGGTAGTCTTCCGATACATCCGCGCCGGGCAGGGTTCCCAGATGTTGATGGGCGGCCAGGCCGGCGCTCGCCAGGTTGCGGATTTCGTGCGACACGGCTCCGACCAGAACCCTCGAAACCGCCATCATGGAATCGAGTCCGCTGTCCTCGCGGGTTCTGACGTTATCCGATGAATCCCACACCACGGCGGCCAGCCGCCGGCCTCCGCTGGTCATCCATGTCGAGAGCCAAATGTGCGCCAGAAAGACCTCGCCATTCCGGCGCTGCCCCTTGCACTCGAGGACGGTGCGCAGAGCGCCATCGGCCGCCGTCGTCCGCATGAGCCGGTTCAGTATGGGGAGATAAGGTCCAATCTCCGCGCCGTTCAGAGAATCTCCCGTGAAGCCCAGAAGATCGTGCGCCGACAGATTCGCCAGCCGGATGTGTCCGCCGCCGTCGACGGTGAAGATGGCCAGAGGACTGGTGTCGATCAGGATGCGCATCTGCTGTTCGGCATCCTGGCGCAGGCGCGCCTGCTCATCGCCGAGCTCCCGGTGCCGCAGCACCAGCCGGCGTTCCCGATTCAGCTCCGAAACAAAAAAGCCCGCCAGCGTGAACCCCGCGAATCCCGTCAGTATGCGGAACACAGCGCCCGATCCCCAGTGCCCTGGAGTGAAGTGCTCGCGGAGAATGCTGAAGATGGCCGCCAGGACAACCACCTGGGCGTTGCTGAGCGTGGCCGAAATGAGCAGGATCGGAATGATGTAGAGGAATCCGAAAGAACGGTCGGTGATATTCCAGTCCGCCACCAGAATTGCGGCGATCATGAGGGCCGCGTAGATGAGCACGGGTACGCGGTTCCGTTCGGAGTATTCGAGGAACCGTTCGACGACGCGAACCGCTACGGGTTGTGCATTCTGCCGCATGCTCTCGTCGTCGGTGGCGCGGATGTCCGCGCACCGCCCGAGCACATCGGTCATTGGCAGCCGTTCGCACTGCGGAATCACGGAGCCCCCTTTCAGCGCTCAACCGGGATCGACAGGGATTCGGCGTGACTCGCGGCTCCGCGGCCGCGCGCATTAGTATTCTCTACAGTGTGCCAGATGCGCGTTTGCCCGAGTGTATCTTTCGTACACAGTTCGAGGCCGTGCGGCTGCTCCGGCCGGCCGGGCAACGGATCCGCGTGGCGCCCGCATATAACTGCATCACAGGAACATAGCGGGGTCAACTGACGTTGCCGGGGCGGATGCCGGCGCGCTTCCATAGTAAAAATCGATTGCCGGCATAAACAAAACACTGTTGGCGCGGGAGGGCCGGCCAGGTATTCTCGCACATAAGCATTCGCCGACCATGCGGTCGGGAGCGCTGCATCGGGTCGCCGCAGACCCCCGATTCTATTCACCAAATCACAGGGGAGGATCCATGGGAGCCAATCCCACGCAGGGTCAGGCAGTCGTGTTGTTTCTTGTGGCGTTCACGTTGATGTCCGTCGGCATAGCGCGCGAGTTCAGTCTCATTTATTTCGTTCCGGGGCTGATATGCCTGGCGGCGTCGATCGCGCTTTTCCTGAAATGCAAGCCATGGGAGCAGACTGAATAACCGGCTTTGAACGAAGTTCAGTTAAAAGGAGAGACAAATTGCTTTGGACAGGGATTGCAGTCACCATTATCGGCTTCCTGATCAGCGTGCTCAGCGTCGGCATTACTTCGAGCCTGGGCGGGCGGATGACGCTCGCATTGCTCGGGCTGGCGGCCTGCCTGTTCGGGATCATCGGTTTAATCAACCCGGCGTTCCGAAAGAACGCCATATGGAGGAAATAACCAGGTGAACAAATCGCTCGCATTGATCGCGTCCGCTGTGTTTCTCGCGGGTCTTGCCGCGGCCCAGGCGCCCGCGGCCGCCGCTCCCGCCCCGGTTGCGGTTACGGACGCCGACGTGAAGAACGCGCCCACTCCCAGCCCCGCCGCGCGCTGGGCCGGCGATCCCGATGGCTCGCTTACGGGCACGGCGAACGATATCGCGGTGGCCGACGCGAAAAAGGGCATGACCATCGGCGATGTAGTCAACCAGGTCGGCCAGAACAAAATTGCGGTGAACTTCGTCTGGACGCTGGTTACCGGATTCCTCGTGATGTTCATGCAGGCGGGCTTCGCGATCGTGGAAACCGGCCTTTGCCGCGCGAAGAACGCGAACCACACCATGATGATGAATTTCATGGTGTACGGGGTGGGCATGCTGGCCTACTGGCTCATCGGCTTCGCCATTCAGATGGGCGGCGTCGGCGGCGTCGCCAATCTCGGCGGTGCTCCCGTGCTGAGCGTGGAACATACATTCACCCTGTTCGGCAAGCCGTTCGGCATCTTCGGCGGACACGGCATGTTCCTCACCCAGGGCGGCACTTACGATGTCAGCGTTATGGTCCTGTTCCTGTTCCAGATGGTGTTCATGGATACCGCGCTCACCATCGTGACCGGCGCGGCCGCCGAGCGCTGGAAATACGCCGCGTTCGTGGTGTCGTCGTTCATCATGGGCGCGTTCACTTACCCGCTGTTCGCCAACTGGGCGTGGGGCGGCGGCTGGCTCGCCAATCTGGGAACGAATTTCGGCCTCGGAAAGGGCTACTGCGATTTCGCCGGCTCGGGGGTGGTGCACGCGGTGGGCGGAATCACCGGGCTCGCGCTGGCGCTCATCGTGGGTCCGCGGATCGGCAAGTATACGCGCGAGGGCCGGTCGAATGCTCTCATCGGGCACGATATCGTCATCGTCCTCACCGGATGTTTTATCCTGGCTTTCGGCTGGTTCGGGTTCAATCCCGGGTCCACGCTCGGAGCCTCTTCGAACGGCGCTCTGCGCATCGGCTCTATCGCAGTCAACACCATGCTCGCGGGCATGACCGGCAGTTTCGGGGCCATGATGTACATGTGGCTGCGTTACGGCAAGCCGGACGCGTCCATGTCCGGCAACGGGCTGCTCGCCGGACTGGTGGCCATTACGGCTCCCAGCGGCTTCGTGAATTCCGTCGGCGCCTGCATTATCGGTCTGGTGGCCGGCGTTCTGGTCTGCCTTTCCGTGGAGTTCCTTGACAAGAAGATGAAGGTCGACGATCCGGTGGGCGCCATTTCGGTGCACGGGACCTGCGGGCTCTGGGGCGTCATCTCGGTTGGCCTGCTGGCCGACGGCAAGAGCAACTACGGCGGCTCGTGGAACGGCGTGACCGGCAACGTCACCGGCCTGTTCTACGGCGATGCCAGCCAGCTTGTGGCGCAGTTGATCGGCGTGGCCACGCTGGTCGGATTCGTGTTCACGTTCAGCCTGGTGGTGAACATGATCGTCAACGCCATCATCGGACAGCGCGTGGCCGCCCGCACCGAGCTCGAAGGGCTGGATCTGCCGGAGATGGGCCAGCTCGGGTATCCGGAGTTCGAGCTGAAGACGCAGGCGGCATCCGCGCACTGATGAGCAAATGTGGCGCACGTTTCGGCGTGCGCCATGCCTGGAGAACACACATGATCGCCGAACTTCAGCTTCGACCGCCGGCCGAGCTTAATCTTCCGCCAGTTCCCTGGCGGGATCCTCACACGGTCTCGCCGGCGAAGCTCGCTGAGTACATCGATATGCTCGTGCGGGAGTGCGAGCAGAATCCCCGGTCCGCCGACCTGCGCACCTGCCTCGGCATGGCCCACGCCATGAACTATGACGTGTACCGCTCGCAGGACGCGCTGGAGGAAGCGCTTTCCATCGAGCCGCGGAACTTCTTCGCGCAGCTCAAGTACGCGGAGCTGTTGTACCGCATTCGCGCGCTGATACGGGCCGAAGGCGAAACGCTGAAAGCTCTCGACTGCGCGCGGAATTCATGGGAGCTGGCGCTGGCCCGGAAACAGTTGCAGGAAATACGGACGCTCATGCGCTCGGGCACGCAGAAGCCGGAGTGGTCCAAATCGCTGAAGATGCCGGGGCTGTGCCTGATGGCGATGGTTCTCGTCTTCTCCATCATGATGGTCTGGAGATGAAGATGAATAAAAGGATGAAGAGCTGGAAGTACTTTGGCGGGGCGGCCATCCTGACTCTGGGCCTGATGTTCAAGTTCGGAGCTCCCCTTCTGCCGCTGATTCTCGGGCTCGCGTTCGCAGCGCTGCTGACGGCGCGGCTTGCCCGCAAGGCGGCCTGACGGGCCCCGATGCACCTGCTCGCGCAGCCCGCGATCGTTCTTTTCGGCGCCAGCGGTCCGGCGAAGATCCCGCTTTCCATGCTGGTAATCTTCGTGGCCGCGAAGCTGCTGGCGGAAGTATTCGAGCGTTGCGGGCAGCCCGGCATCGTTGGTGAGATACTCGCGGGCGTGCTGGTGGGACCGAGCGTTCTCGGGTGGCTGGCCCCGAGCGAATTTCTGTCGGCGCTCTCCGATCTCGGGGCCATGTTCCTGCTGTTCCGAGTCGGTCTCGATGTAAAGTCGTCCGAGCTCCTGCGGGTGGGCGGAGCGGCAACCGTGGTGGCCTCCTCCGGGGTGGCGTTTCCGTTCGTGTTCGGCTGCTGCATTCTGCTGTTGTGGAAAGAGCCGTTGAACGAAGCCATCTTCGTCGGCGCATCCATGGTGGCCACAAGCGTGGGGATCACTGCCCGGGTGCTGTCGGCCAGAGGGCTGCTGCACCTGATCTCCAGTCGCATTATCCTGGCTGCGGCGGTGATCGATGACGTCATTGGCCTGCTCGTGTTGGCCGTGGTGAGCAGCATCACGCGTGGACGGCTCCGCTGGCTCGATCTGGCACTGACGGCGGTTCTGGCAACTGGGTTCACCGTTGTCGTGGGCATCTGGGGCGCACGAGCCATGCGCCGCGTGGTCCCGCATGTCGAGCGGAAGCTCCGGGTGGGCGAGGCGCATTTCGCACTGGCGATGAGCCTGCTCTTTGCGCTCGCGCTGATGGCCGTCTACACGGGGGTGGCCGCAATCGTCGGAGCTTTTCTGGCGGGCATGGCCATGGGAGAGAGCATGCCGCGCCGGGTACACGATCTGGCGCAGGGAGTCAGTGAACTGCTTGTGCCGTTCTTTCTTGCGGGGATCGGACTGCGCGTCGATCTCTCCGCGTTTGCGCAATGGGACACGGCGCTTCTGGCGGCCGTTATCGTCGTGGCCGCTATCCTGTCCAAGCTCGTCGGATGCGGTCTGGGCGCCATCGGAATGGGCCGCACCGAGGCTTTGCGCATTGGTCTGGGCATGGTTCCGCGCGGCGAGGTGGGAATGGTAGTGGCGCAGCTCGGGCTCACCATGGGCATGATCAGGCAGCGTGTTTACGGTGTCGTGGTGTTCATGTCGGTGGCCACAACCGTGGTGGCGCCTTTCCTGCTGAGCGTCGCCTACAGGAATGTGGAAGCGCCGGCGTCCGTGGAAGAGGATGAGCTGGCGCCGCTCGGCTGACATGAAGAAAATCGAGGCCGTCATCCAGCCGTTTCGTTTCGAGCAGGTCAGGGCGGCCCTCGATCGGGAAGGCCTCGAGGCCATGACCGTGACCGAAGTTGTGGGCCACGGCAGGCAACGAGGTCACGCCATGGTCTACCGTGGCGCTGAATACGACGCCGACTTCAGGCACAAGACCAGGGTCGAGATTGTGGTTCACGATCTGGATGTGGAGCGCGCCATTGCGGCGATTCTCGCGGGCGCCCGCGCCGGCCAGATCGGCGACGGGAAGATTTTCGTTTCCGACGTGTCCGAAGTAGTCCGCATCCGCAACGATCAGCGCAACGAAGCGGCGCTGTAGCGGGGGCGCGCAGATGTCTGCCGGCCGGCCAGTCCACGTTATCGGAGGCTGGAACGGAGGCGCCGTCCAGAACGACGGCGCTGAAGTCGGTCGGCGACAACCGGTGGGGCAGCTTCCGCCATGGCTGCCCCGCCCCTTAGCGCTATGCTGTGAACATGTCGGCGGCAACGCTTATCTCCGTTGAGGAATATCTGAACACGAGCTACCGGCCCGACCGCGACTATGTCGAAGGCGTATTGCTGGAGCGTAACGTGGGCGAACACGATCATTCCTGGATGCAAACCCTGCTGGCCGTTCTTTTCTTTGCACATGAGAGTGAGTGGAACGTTCGTGCACTTGTCGAGCAGCGGGTTCAGGTGAAACAGGGCCGGTTTCGCGTCCCCGACGTCTGCATCATCCGGAGAGGCGCTTACGAGCAGATCGTCACCCGACCGCCGCTGCTGTGCATCGAGGTCCTGTCGAGAGATGACACCGTGAGCGCCATGGAGGAGCGTGTCAACGACTACATGCAGTTCGGCGTTCCCACGGTCTGGGTGCTCGATCCGCGCACTCGCCGGGGCTACATGTACACTGCTGACGGAATCCGGCGCGAGGCGAAGGACGGGGTTTGCGCGCTTCCAATGCGGGCTACGCCGACATCGAGCTTCCGATGTCCGAATTAGAGCGTTAGAATCGTGACATGTCGGCGGGAACGCTTATTCCTGTTGAGGAATACCTGAATACGAGCTACCGGCCCGACTGCGATTATGTCGAAGGCGTGTTGCTGGAGCGTAACGTTGGCGAATGGGATCGTGGACGACTGCAGGGTGCGTTATGCCTGTACTTTCATCAACGCGAAAAGATCCTCGGCTTATTAATCGTCCTCGAGCAGCGAGCGCAGGTGAAATCCGATCGATTTCGCGTTCCGGACGTTTGTCTCGTGCGTGCAGCGAGGTACAGCCAATCATCAAGGACCCGCCCGTACTGTGCATTGAAGTGCTTTCCAGGGACGATACTGTCCGCTCCATGCAGGCGCGCATCGACGATTACCTGCAATTCGGCGTCCTGGACCGTCTGGTTGATCGACCCGCAGACCCGCCGCGGGTTCGTTTACACACATGAAGAAATAACGGAAGCAAGGGGCGGGATTCCGAGGGCGGCGAATCCGGGTGAGGCCGATATCGAGCTGCGGATGTCCGAGTTAGCCGAATGAGGCGGCGGATCGGCTGACCACTGGCGCTACGCCGGAAAAGGCAGACGACGAACACCGATCGTCTGCCCCACAGAGCAGCGAAGCCGCAACCGACCCACGACCGTGAGGGCCGGGCTCCAACGATTCCTACCGTAACTTCGGCACAAGCAGATGGATCACTAACAGCGCGATCAGGTACATCGACCCGGCGATCAGGAACAGCGGCCCATAAGCGCCGTGTGAGAAGTCGAGCCAGTATCCGACCGCGGGCGCTACCAGCATGCCGCCGACCGCGCCGCCGAAGCCGCCCAGCCCCACCATCGACCCCACCACCCGGCGCGGGAACAAATCCGACACCAGCGTGTAGAGATTGGCCGACCAGCCCTGATGAGCCGCGGCCGCCAGACCGATGAGCGCGACCGCGGCCCACATGTTGTGGCCGACGAACATGAGCGTGCTTACGGGGACCACGGCAACGGCGCAGACCAGCATCGCGGTCTTCCGGGCGGCGTTCAACGACCAGCCGCGGCGCAGCAGCGTGGACGACAGCCATCCGCCGCCGATGGACCCGACGTCCGCCGCAACATAGACCGCGATCAGCGGCGGCCCGAGCTGCGACAGGTTCAGGCCCCATGTGCGATTCAGGAATCCGGGCAGCCAGAAGAGATAGAACCACCAAACCGGATCGGTGAGGAACTTGCCAAGCAGGAACGCCCAGCCGGCGCGGCGCGCCAGAAGCCGGCTCCACGGTACCTGCTCGCGCGCCTGAACGGCATCGTCGCCCGATTCGATGAGCGCGCGCTCGTCCGCCGACAGCCGTGAATGCTCACGTGGCGTTCGAAAGAACAGAAGCCAGGCCGCCAGCCACAACATATCCAGCGCGCCCGTCGCAATAAACGAAGACCGCCAGCCAAAATGATCCGCGCAAAACGGCACCAGCAGTGGAGCGACGATCGCGCCCACGTTCGAGCCGCTGTTGAAGATGCCCGTGGCGAGCGCGCGCTCGCGGTTGGGGAACCAGTCGGCAACGGTGCGGATGGCCGCGGGGAAATTCGCCGCTTCGCCGATACCGAGTCCGAACCGCGCAATCGCAAACTGCCAGGCATTGCGGGCCAGCGCGTGCGACATCGACGCGATGCTCCATACAATGACCGCGGCGGCGTAACCGATGCGCGTGCCCAGCCAGTCGATCACCCGTCCGGCAACCGGCATCATAAACGCGTAGGCGCACTGGAACGCGAACACCACCCAGCCGTACTGCTTCTCGTTCCAGCCGAGTTCGCGTGCGAGAACCGGGTGCAGTATGCCGAGCACCTGCCGGTCGACGTAGTTCACCGTGGTGGCGAAGAACAACAGCCCGCAGATGTACCAGCGCAGGTTGCGGATCGGAGTCAGGCGGGGCTTGTCAGACAGTGGTGCGGCCATCCACGCACTCACTCCGCCGGTGTGTGAACCGCTCGAAATTGGAACGGAACAAGCGGGCAATATCGCGCCGGATCTCGTCCGCCGTCACGGAGCGGCCGTCCTGGGCCAGCAGAGTATACGCATTCGTCAGAATGGGCGCGAGAGTCCGCCGCGTGTTTCGCCACTTGTAGATTAACTGTTCAAGAACGCGCGCGTCGGAGTGCTGGGGAATAAAACTGGTCCCGAGCATCTCTATACGTTCGCGAGCGATCTCCTCGACAATGGACGGATTATTGAGAAACCACCAGCATCCGAATGGCATCAGGTTGTTGAATTTGCGCGCATATACGCATAATTCGTGCTGATTCTCACGGCTCAGAACGCTCACCAGAAAGCGATTGTCCGGGTGGCCCGCACACAACCGTTCGAGAGCGCGCAGATCGGCCCTGCCCACGGCATCGCCGGCCAGGCCGATCCGCGGATTCACCTGTCTGCGCACGCCGATCATCAGCGAAAGCGGGATATCGAACTCGCGGCAGGCCGGCAGTACCGCGTCTTCGAGCAGGCGCGAGCGCGCCGAATCGTCAGGATACGCGAACGTGTCCGACAGCGATACGGCCATGTATACGGGGCGCATGCGTTTGCGCCACTCGGCCAGAAAGCGCCGCACCTCAGCGGCGGAGTCAGAGGAAGCGCCGCCGTCAACCTGGTAGCCGAGCGATTGCAATACGGGCCAGTGCTCGTTCCAGGCTTCCAGGATGCGATCGAGGCGCATCACCGCGTGAAAGCGCTGGTCGCGGTCCGCCCCGGACATCCACAGCGGTGCCTCTTCCGGACTCAGCGGATCGTTCGTCATCACCACATCGCTGACCCCGGCAAGTTCCAGCACGCGCCCGATATGCGTTTCCAGCTTCTCGGCCGCGAAGAACGCGCGCGCCTCGGCGAGATCCACGCTGGAAGCATTCAGGCCGAACGCACTGAGCACCGCGACAACGCCGCGGGTGGATTCCGACACCGGCGGATTCTCGACGAACAGGGCGCGCCATATTTCATCCGCCTGCTGGCGCTTCGAGAGCCCGCGGTATTGTTCCGGCGTAATCGCCGCCGACCGGAACAACTCCGCTTCGAGGTAATGATATGTGAGCAGTTCGTCAATGCCCCACAGCCCCAGGCTGCCAAGCGAGGGCATGAACAGATGCGTGTGAATGTCGATCACCGGCGCGCGCAGCTCCTGTTCCACCACCTGCGCGAGCTGATCGGCGGGAAGCGCAGAGCCGCCCGCGGCCGATGCCGGATCGCGTTCGAGCGTTGTTTTCATGACAGGTCAGAAGTCTCCTGCCATCGTCTCACGCGGCATGGTCACGCGGAGCCGACGGCGCGCCAGGAGATAGATTAGTATCGAACGGGAGTTGATTGAATGCCCCGAATGTTCTCATATCGCGTGTTGCCGTCCATTCCGCCGGCTCTCGCGCCCCTGCACGAGCTGGCGATGAATCTCCGCTGGTCGTGGGACCACGACACCATCGGCCTTTTCCGGCGCATGGACCGCGAGGGCTGGGAGACCAGCGGACACAATCCCCAGCTCATGCTGGGTTCCATCGACCAGAACCGTCTGGAGGAGCTGGAGAGCGATGAGGCGTTTCTGGCGCACATGAGGAGGGTGCACGCGTCGCTGCGGGAGTATCTGGACAGCGCCGGCTGGTGCGCGCGTCATCACGCCAACGCTGCGCAGTTGAAGGTAGCCTACTTCTCAGCGGAGTTCGGGCTCACCGAGTGCATGCCCAATTACGCGGGCGGGCTCGGTCTTTTGGCCGGCGACCACCTGAAGTCCGCCAGCGACCTCGGCGTGCCGCTGGTGGGCGTCGGGCTACTCTATCAAACCGGCTATTTCCGCCAATACCTGAACGCCGACGGATGGCAGCAGGAGTACTATCCGGTAAACGACTTCTACAATCTGCCTCTCGAACAGGTGACGGGTTCCGATGGCGCGCCGCTGGCGGTGGATCTGGAATTTCCGCGACGGCATGTGAAGGCCGCGATCTGGGTGGCGCGTGTCGGACGCGTACCGCTGTATCTGCTCGACACCAACGTGGAGGAGAACTCGCAGCAGGACCGCGACATAACCAGGGCATTGTACGGCGGCGACAATGAAATGCGCATCCAGCAGGAAATCGTGCTGGGCATCGGCGGCATGCGCGCCCTGACAGCCATGGGCATCACGCCCGACGTCTGTCACATGAACGAAGGCCACTCGGCATTTCTGGGACTCGAGCGCGCCCGCATGTTCATGCTGGAAAGCGGCCTGCCTTATCCCGCAGCGCGCCAGGCCACCGCGGCGGGCAACATCTTCACTACTCATACCCCGGTACCGGCGGGTTTCGATCGGTTCGATGCCGGCGTTATGCAACGCTACTTCGGCGAATACATCGCGAAGCTCGGTCTCGGTTTCGATCAGTTCATGGCGCTCGGGCGCAATAATGCCGGCGACCACGGCGAGCCTTTCAACATGGCCATGCTCGCCGCCAGGCACAGCGCGGCCTGCAACGGCGTCAGCAGGCTGCACGCTCAGGTGACGCGAAAAATGGTGACCAACATCTGGGCGGGATTCCCTTTCAACGAGATTCCCATCGGCTACGTCACCAACGGCGTCCACACGCGCTCCTGGACCTCGCACGAAATGGTCGATCTGCTCGACCGTTATCTCGGGCCGCGCTGGTCGGAGGACCCCGCCGATGCGTCGATATGGAGCCGCGTGCATGACATTCCCGATGAAGAGCTCTGGAGCGTGCGGCAACGCCGGCGCGAGCGCATGACATCGTGGGCGCGGCGGCGGCTGGGCGTGCAACTACGGAATCGCGGTTTGTCGGAACAGGAAGCCGCGCTGGCGCGATCGGTGCTGAATCCCGACGTCCTGACCATTGGCTTCGCCCGCCGCTTTGCTTCGTACAAGCGCGCCGGCCTGATTCTGCGCGATGCCGCGCGGCTGAAGCGCATCCTGAACGATGCCCAACGTCCGGTGCAGATCGTGATGGCGGGGAAAGCCCATCCGCAGGATCGCGACGGCAAGGAGCTGATCCGCCAGGCGATCCAGTTCATCCGCGATCCCGAGGTGCGCCGGCGCTTCGTGTTCATTGAGGATTACGACATCGCGGTGGCGCGCTACCTGGTGCAGGGCGTCGATGTGTGGCTGAACACTCCGCGGCGGCCCAATGAAGCGAGCGGCACCAGCGGCATGAAGCTGCTGGCGAATGGCGGCCTGAATTTTTCGATTCTCGATGGCTGGTGGGCCGAAGCGTACGATCCGGAAGTTGGCTGGGCGATCGGCAAGGGCGAGGAGTACACGGACTTCGAATATCAGGACCGCGTGGAATCCGAATCGCTGTACAACACGCTCGAAAGCGAGATCGTCCCGTTATTCTACGACCGCGACAGCGATGGAGTGCCGCGGCGATGGCTGAATCGGGTGAAGTTCTCGATGGCCATACTGACGCCGATCTTCAACACCAGCCGCATGGTGGCGCAGTACACGGACCGGTTCTATTTCCCCTCGGCCAAACGCCACGCGGAACTGTCCGCGGATGGCGCGAAACGGGCGCAGGCCCTGGTAGAGTGGCGGCGTCGCGTGCGCGATGCATGGGCACAGGTGAGTGTGCCGTTGGTAAGATCGAGCATGTCCGATCGCCTGACCGTTGGCGCTACCGCCGAGGTGACCGCCGAGGTGCGGCTGGGAGCACTCACGCCACAGGACGTGCGCGTGGAGCTCTATTACGGCCCGCTCGATGCGAACGGCGCCGTAAGCATCGCACACAACAGTCTGATGAGCGTCCGCGAAACCCGCCCCGATGTGGTGGTTTACTCCGGGCGCGTCGAATGTCGCGAAAGCGGCCTGAACGGCTTCAGCGTCCGCGTGCTGCCCTGGCATCCCGACGCCGTGTTGCCGTACGAACTGCCTGCAATCGCGTGGGCGAACGGAACCGTCGATCGCACGCACTCCGAGGAAGCCGCGGCCGCGCTGAAGTAAGCGCAGGCTGAAGCGTAATGCCATATAGTTTTCGACGGCGAGCTGAGTCGAAGTCCCTTTTGTGGGGCAGGCCCCCCGGCCTGCGCGGGGCCCCCCGGCCCCGCTGGCCGCGCGGAGAGTAGAGTTGTCGCGTATGGGAGCAGGCCGGCGGGGGCGCCGGCCGCGGGCGAGGGCGCCCGCCCCACATCGGCCAGGTGTTCGAAAGCGGGAAAACTATATGGCATTGGGCTGAAGTCTTCGCCTTTCTCGAGTACACGTGTGGAATATGGCCCGGCTCAGACTTCGTGAGCGCCGATCGACTCCCGGACCAGCAGGGACCGCGCAAAAGGTAGGCCTGAACGTCGCAACGCGATCCACCCAACCAGTTCGCACGGCGCCGAACTCAGCCAGAATCCCGGCCAGGGCGCGGGCGTTGTGGCCGGCTTCATGTGTGCTGCGATTGCTCAGGTCCGCGGCGGTCAGGGTCCCTCGGTGAGCCAGAAAATCGTCCACGCGCGAGATCCACGGCGGCTCGAGATCCAGCAGATGGCCAACGTGCTCCCGGGCTGACTACTGCTCGCCGGGTCTCCTGACCTGCAGGTCGCGTGGCACATCGCGCATCAGCTCTTCAAGTCTCTCGGGAGCGCCACGAAGGCGGGCCCAGATTGCGGGATACTGTTCCAGCGGGAAAGCGAGGTCGAATTTTCGATCAAACCAGGGAGTGACGTTGCTCATCGCGCTTTGTTCAGTTTAATGGGTCAGAGAGGACCGGATCACAGGTTCTCCGACAGCGCGCGAATGTGCTCCAGGACCCGTCGATGGATGTGATGTACGACCAGATCCGACCAACACCGCCAGTACTCCGCGGGCCACAACCCATGCTGATACCATGAAGTTCCTGTAACCAGAGTCCGGCCGCCCGGAAGCGGCGCCAACGCAAACTGCCCTTCCCTCGAAATATAAAATCCATCGAGGTGCTTCGGGTAGATGGGGCCGTACAAACCCATCTCTCTCATGGCCGGAGGAGTCGCCGTCACGACGAATCGCAGCAATCGGGGCTCGTCCCAGACCACTACGCGTTCCTGCACCGTCCCGGTGGAAAGATCGCAGCTGCGCCGCACGCCGGCGCCTGCGCCTTCGATGCGTGTGCGCATCGGATACGCCACTCCGGTACGCAGTACCCAATCGCGCTGAGCCGTGATGTCCGGAAACGCGACCACGTACTTCCAGACCCGCGCTGGAGCCGCGTTTATCACCATGCTGGTAGTGACTGCGTAGACCGGAGGCTTTGCGTTTACATCGAATAGCAGGCCTGCCGGCACGAGCAGGCACATGGCGACCGGGCGTTTGGGGTCCGATAGAGCACCGCTCCAATACCCGAGTAAGCTGCCGGCGATCGCCAATGGTACGACCAGCGGCAACGCCATGAACACGCAAATGAGGCCTTCCGCTCCCAGCAGGAGGAAGAGCCCGCACCCGACAGCCCCGATGGTTGCTCCGATCCCTGTTGCCTTGCCCGCGCTTGCCGGCCGGAAGCCCCAGACGCCCAATGCGCCGGCGATTACCGGCGCAATGACGAACAGAGTCCATCCGTAGGCGCCTCGCCGGGCCAGAAAGATCGCGGCGGCCAGGATTAACGCGAACAAACCTGAGCACAGCAAAACCCGCAATCTCCTGGTCATGACCGTTGGCCCTGACCTGGTCCGCCATCGGATTTTCCAGTTTTGAACATGTTCAATCCGAGTTTGCGCCGGCTCCCGCCCCGATGTCAATACGTTTTCGAACACGTTCAACGGTCTTCTCGCAGCGCCGATCCGCGGCGTTCGCGAAAGGGCCTGAAATTCCTCTTGACGTTACCAGATAGTCACGTTACCATATAGTCACGTTTCGGGAGGGAACGTACTCATGACGATCGACGATTTGACTCTGGATACGACACAGAGCATTGACATCAAAGCAGACATCGGAGACGTTTATCGCAGCTTGCTGCACCGGTTCGGTGAAGGCTTCACCAAACCGCCGGAAGGTGAATCGATGCAGATGATGCTGGAGCAATGGCCGGGAGGCCGGTGGTTCCGCGATCGCGGCAACGGCATTGGCCATCTCTGGGGACACGTGCAGGTGATCAAGCCGCCGGTACTGCTGGAACTGAGCGGCCCCATGTTCATGTCCTACCCAGCGGTGAACCACGTTGAAGTGAAGCTCGAACAGCGGCCGGGGGGCACTCACGTGGACCTGCGCCACCGCGCCATTGGCTTCATTGACCCGGAGCACCGCAAAGGCGTGACCACCGGCTGGAAGTACATCCTCGAGGGCATCGCCCAGGACTGCTCCGCGCTCGCGACCGCGCAACGGAGCTGAAGTGCCGGACGACGAACTGGATGGCGTGTGGAAAGCCCTGTCCGACAGTACGAGGCGATCGATCCTCGACCTTCTGCGGCACGGCCCCCGCACGACCACCCAGCTCGTGGAGGCCTTTCCGCACCTGAGCCGCTTCGGGGTCATGAAGCACATCGACGTGCTCCGGGAAGCCGGACTGATTCACACGCGTGAAGAACGCCGGCAGCGGATCAACTCCCTCAACGTCGTGCCCATCCGGCAAATCTATGAGCGCTGGGTAGGCCGCTTCGAAGAGCTGTGGGCCAGCCATCTGCTCCGCGTCAAAGAAGACGCCGAAGCACATGGCTCCGCAGCTCACTCGATCTCGACGAAAGCAAAGAACCGCCCGAAAAAAGGCTAGCATTGCCCATCCACGTTCCCAGCTCACGCGGTCAGAATCCGCAGCACTGAGCGTATCGTGTTCCAATTGCGCGTTGTCGCCGGCGCCCCAAAGAGCCTGTCGATCTGGCCGAGACAGCCAATCGTTTTCATGTGGCGGCGGTACACCCCGTACACGAGACGATTCTTCGCGCCAATGATTCGCACCAGCCATTCCCCATCTTCGGGAAGAGCAATCGGAAGAGAAACTCTGCGGCGTCCAGCTTCCGACAGGATGCTTACGAACTGAACAACGCCGGCGGGCGGTGGCTCAGTTCCAAACGGATTGTCCATCTCCAGTCGAATGAGATCGCTGCCGTCGCAGAAAGCGATAGTCGCTTCAAACGGCAGCTTCCTGCGCAATTCGGCAAGGAACTTTGCGCGCAACCCGGGTTTGCGAACGACAAGCGTGCCCGCGGCGCCCACGTTCACGGCATCGTAGATGCGCAGTTCCCTGGCGAGCACGCTCGGACGAAAAGCCCTGTGTCCTCCAACGTTGATACCCCGGAGGAAAACGACCAAAGCCATGCTGCCCATTGTTGCAGCGCCAACGCAGGCTACGCTGGCCGCTTTCTGCGCCGCGAAGTGCGCCAGCAGTTTTCGCGTGGCGCTGCGGCCAACAGTCTGCGCCAGTTCTTCCTCGCTCGCGCCCAGCACCCGCTCGACGCTGCCGAAATGCCGCAGCAGTTTGTTGATGCTCTTCTCGCCCACGCCGGGCACGTTCGCCAGCTCCGAGGTTAGCCGCGCTGCATTCCGCCGGGTGCGATGGAACGTCACCGCGAACCGGTGCGCCTCGTCGCGCACCTGCTGCACCAGATGCAGCACGGGAGAGTGGTGGTCCAGCTTCACCGGCTCGTCCTCGCGGCCGTACACATAGATGATCTCTTCGCGCCTGGCGATGGCCGCCAGCGGCTGGTTGATGATGCCGAGCGCCTCCAGCGATTCCGCCGCCGCGTGCAACCGGCCGAGGCCGCCATCGATCAGGATCAGCCCGGGTAACGGGTGGCCCTCTTCCTTCAGGCGCGCGTAGCGGCGGGTCACCACCTCGCGCATGGACGCGAAGTCGTCATTGCCCACCACGGTGCGGATGATGAACTTGCGGTAGTCCGATTTCTTCATCCGCCGTCTTCCCACACCACCATGCTGGCCACCTTGTCGGTGCCCGGATATGGGAGATGTCGAAACATTCGATGCGCTTCGGCGCTTCCGCCAGATCGAGCGCGTCCTGCAGCGCTCCCTCGATGGCCTTCGACGTGGGACGCAGCACGCGGAACCGCTGCATGAAGCTGTGCTTCGCGTTGGTTTCCACCAGCTCGAGCAGAGCCTCCTTCCGCCCCGCTGCGGCGTAAGGATCTCCACATTGCGGCCGCGGCGCTACATTCCGGTAACTCCGTTTTACGTTCCCAGTGTCCGGATCGACGGCGATTCTTCACGCAACGCGTGTTGACTACTCATGGTGTGACCCAACGGGATCGCTCACCAGGGCGACCAGTCCTACAGTCCAGGTCCGTCGGATTGTCGCGAACCAGGCCGGTACGCCGTTGTCGTGGTATCTCGTCTGAATCCGGTCCGGTTCGATGGCGACAACGTTCCATCCATTGCTGGGGTGGAACTCCGCTGTCAGCTCTTCGCGACTGACGGGATGCGGGCCAGTATCGGGACCATCCTCGCTGAAGCACAACACATACAGGGTTCCAGCTTGCTCCGTCACTGACGCTAGATTCGCCACGTATACCGGTCGCTCGTCGCGGTCGAAAGTGTGGAACAATCCGCAGTCCAGCACTGTCTTAAACCTGCGCTCCAAACGCTCCAACTGGAACGCGTCAGCCGCAGCGAACTGGACCTCGATCCCACGGTCCTCAGCCTTCTCTCGGGCGATTGCCAGTGCCGTTTCCGCTACGTCAACGCCCAGAACCGACAATCCCAGCGAGGCGATGTGGAGAGCGTTCTCGCCGGTCCCGCAGCCCGCATCGAGCACCGCTCCGGCGAACCCGCCCACGGAAGCCAAACGCACTATTGCTGGCTGCGGCTGGCCAATATCCCAGGGCGCAAGGCCTCCGCGGTACGACGCATCCCAGGGCAGTCCCGTCAGCCGTTCGTGACTGGTTGGGCGCCGACCACCAAACGGATCGTCAGCGAGGGTTCCTGATCGCTCCGACAACTTCGTCCCCTTTCTGCAACTGAAACTTGCCACCTCATCGTAGCGCAGGAATCCGCAGGTCCTGACTATTCCTCGTCATCCAAATCCCCCTGCTCTCTCCCAGCGCAGGTCCCACGATCAGCAATCTGAGGTCGGTGTGTCAAAAGCGATCGACTTGCCTGCCGCATACTCCGGGAGGTTCGCGCGCGACTCGGATTTTGAGGTATTCGCGCGGATGTCGTCACGGCATAGCACAATCGCGACCCGGATGACGCAGGTCGCCGGCCCGGCAGGCTAACCGATCACCCGCAGCTCGCTCGCCGCTTTCTGCGCCGCGAAGTGCGCCAGCAGCTTTCGCGTGGCGCCGCGGCCCACCGTCTGCGCGAGTTCTTCCTCGCTGGCCTCCAGCACTCGCTCGACGCTGCCGAAATGCCGCAGCAGCTTGTTGATGCTCTTCTCGCCCACGCCGGGCACGTTCGCCAGCTCCGAGGTTAGCCGCGCTGCATTCCGCCGGGTGCGATGGAACGTCACCGCGAACCGGTGCGCCTCGTCGCGCACCTGCTGCACCAGATGGAGCACGGGCGAGTGCTGGTCCAGCTTCACCGGCTCGTCCTCGCGGCCGTACACATAGATGATCTCTTCGCGCTTGGCGATGGCCGCGAGCGGCTGGTTGATGATGCCGAGCGCCTCCAGCGATTCCGCCGCCGAGTGCAGCTGGCCGAGGCCGCCATCGATCAGGATCAGCCCCGGTAGCGGGTGGCCCTCTTCCTTCAGGCGCGCGTAGCGGCGGGTCACCACCTCGCGCATGGACGCGAAGTCGTCATTGCCCACCACGGTGCGGATGATGAACTTGCGGTAGTCCGATTTCTTCATCCGCCCGTCTTCCCACACCACCATGCTGGCCACCTTGTCGGTGCCCTGGATATGGGAGATGTCGAAACATTCGATGCGCTTCGGCGCTTCCGCCAGATCGAGCGCGTCCTGCAGCGCTCCCTCGATGGCCTTCGATGTCGGACGCAGCACGCGGAACCGCTGCATGAAGCTGTGCTTCGCATTGGTTTCCACCAGATCGAGCAGAGCCTTCTTCTGCCCGCGCTGCGGCGTGTGAATCTCCACATTGCGGCCGCGGCGTTCGCCCAGAAACTCTTCCAGCAGCTCGCGGTCTTCGAAATCCACGGGCACGTGAATGACCCCGGGTATGTATTGCTGTCCGATGTAGACCTGCTTCAGCAGCGACGAGAAGAACTCCGGCGCGTCGAAGGAGAGCTGATCCTCCCAGAAGAACTCACGCCGGTCGACGATCTTGCCGCCGCGCAGGTGAAAGAGGTTCACGGCCACCAGCGGCGGCTCCGCGTAGACGGCGAAGATGTCGGTATCGTCGCCACCGGCGGCGGCGATCTTCTGCCGCTCGGCGAGCTCTTCCACCGTGGTGGCCAGGTCGCGCAAGGCGGCCGCCTGCTCGAACTGCATCTCGTCAGACGCCCTCTGCATGCGCCCGTGCAGTTCGTCGCCAAGGTCCTTCAGCCGGCCTTCCAGAAACAGCTTCACGCCGCGCACCGCCGCCGCGTACGCCTCGTCGGTGGTGAGCCCCGCGACGCAGGGCCCCTGGCACCGGTGGATGTGGAATTCGAGGCAGGGCTGTTGATGCACGCGCGTCAGATCCACGTTGCACGAAGGCACCCCGAAGCGCCGGTGAATAAACTGGACCAGGCGATACGCGAGATTCGCCGGGAAGTACGGCCCGTAGTAAGTGGATCCGTCCTTCACCAGGCGGCGAGTGACATAGACGCGCGGGTATTTCTCGTTGGTGAGGCGAATATACGGGTAAGTCTTGTCATCGCGCAGCAGGATGTTGAAGCGCGGCTTGTAGCGCTTGATGAGGTTGTTCTCGAGCGCGAGCGCTTCCTTCTCGTTGTCGACAAGGATGTAGTCCACGTCGAACGCCTCGCCGATGAGGCTTCCGGTTCTGGCGTCCGCGAGGCGCTCGTCCACGAAGTAGCTGCGCACGCGGCTTCGCAGGTTCTTCGCCTTGCCGACGTAGAGAACCGTTCCGTGGGCGTCCTTGTAGAGGTAGACTCCGGGGAGAAGAGGCAACTGCGCGGCTTTGTCTTTCAGTTCGGGCCGCGGTTCCATCAGAAAGCTATACTTTTATTGTGGCACGCGAGCGCACGCGGCGGATGGTGCGAGAAACGAATTGCCGCGGCGAATGCGATCTCGTTGCGCACGCTTCGATTGCGCCGCGTGGGGCAGGATTGTATCCTGCGGCCGATTTGCAATCGGCCAGGCGGCTTGAAAAGCCGCCGCAGGCTGAAAGCCTGCCCCACTCTGCGCCACAACGGCCGACACTGGCGTCCATTCGGCGGCCTCTTCAGGCTGCACTGGCCACGATCACCCTCTGCGGTTTCCTGCTGCGCGCCCAGCAGCCCCCGCCGCCACCGCCCGCTTCCGCAGACTCCACGAAGCAGGATCAGAAATACCAGGAGCCGGCCGAGGAAGACGTTCCCGAAACGAATACGCCAAAGACGTACGCGTTCAATCCCCTGCAGGCGGCGAAGGAGATCCGCGTCGGCAATTACTATTTCAAAAAAGGGAACTATCGCGCGGCGGCCCGCCGCTTCGATACCGCCACGAAATGGAATCCCGGTGAAGCCGAAGCCTGGCTGCGCCTCGGAGAGAGCGCCGAAAAACTGAACGAGGCCGCGGCCATGCGGAAGGCCTTCGAGAAGTATCTGGAGCTCGATCCGAAGGGCAAATCCGCTGATTCAGTGCGCCGGAAGCTGGCCGACGCCGGACCCGTTGCGAAGAAGCCGTAAGCGCCTGCGCGTTCTCTTCCGTACCTCTGCCGACATTACCGCCGCGATCCGGCGGACAGCCCGGTCCCAGTCGGGGAAAAGATCGATGTACTGAATCTGCCGCGATATGGGCGCCGGAACCGGACACGCCTCGAGGCGCACTGGAATGAAGAAGATCTCGTCCAGCGGCATCTGCCGGGCGCACTCCAGCGCGAAACGCAGTTCCCCCTGAAACATGCCTTTCTTGATCGCCGAGCGCGACGAGAAACACCCGATGAAGAAGTCGCTGGTATGAATGGCGGATTCGATTGCGCGCGGCCAGTTCTGGCCCGGCAGCAGCTTCAGTTTATCGAGCCAGGGATCGAAGCGCTTTTCGCCGAGTGCGGCGGCCAGGCGGCGCACGGTGGCGAGGTCCTCCTCGACGTAAGCGAGGAACACGCGCGGACGCGTCTGCGGGACAAAGCGAACTCCATCCTGGCCGCCGGGCACGAAGGTCCCTAGTCCATCAATGTTGACGCTGGCGCCCTCCGCCAGGCATTGCGACACAATCCGCGCGAGCCGTCCGGTGTCCTGCCCTGCGCGCGCCGCCATCAGCGAACACCCTTCCGTGGCTTTCGTTTTGGCCCGGGGTGCAGTGTGCCTACGCCCGGCAGCCGCGCGTCGCGCCCCCGGCGGAGTTTTGCGAGGATTCCGGCTACCACCCGGTCCACCTCGTCGGCGGCGGCGGCAGGCGTGAGCTTCAGGTCGTCAGCCAGCCTGCGCGCGATTTCTTTCTTCCCGTACACGACCGAATCATACCGGACGGACGTACACGAGCGGATTGTTGCAGCGGCGCGGCTGAGCCGCAAACCATTCGGTCAAAGCAACTTAGCGCCTCCTGCACAGCCACGCGATGTCTGTGACTGCGGAGGTGTCACCGTTAATCGAATTTAATGAGGCCTTAAGGACCGGTTCATGTACCGCTGAGATGATTAGCTTGAAGTCGTTGATCGTTCAGCATACTTCAAGCAACACCCTTAAGGAGAAAGAATACCCAATGAAGAAGATCATGAGCCTCATGCTCGGCCTCGGCCTCGCTCTCGGCTGCACCTCCCTGTTCGCTCAGGACGCCGCCACCGGCGCCACCGCCACCACTGGCAAAGAGAAGAAGGCGAAGCACCACAAAAAGGCGAAGAAGGACACCGCCGCCCCCGCCGAAGCTCCGGCAAAGTAACTTTTCATATCAGCGTTTTCAATCGCGCATGGCGGTTTCTCCGTCATGCGCGATTTGTCGTTTTAGTCCTGCCTCTCCCTCCCACCCGCTCCTCACCGTGACCTGGTGAACATTTTTTTTGCTGATGAACTTGACTTCATACGGTGCGCGACACATAATAAAACCCATTCGGAGTTTACTGGCCGATCGGGAGGCAACGCAAATCATGCCAAGAGAGAGTGTGCACAAGAAGCTGGAACGTGTGCGCCCGCCCCGCGTTCACGTCACTTATGACGTCGAGATTGGCGATGCCATAGAAATCAAGGAGATCCCGTTCGTCATGGGCGTCCTTGGCGATTTCAGCGGGATGCCGCAAGAGCCGCTTCCGCGCCTGAAAGAGCGTCGCTTTGTCGACGTCAACCCTGAAAACTTCGACTCGGTTCTCGCCAGCATGCGGCCACGTGTCGCTTTTTCCGTGGAAAACAAGCTGAGCGAGGACTCGAATGCCGGTAAACTGCCGGTAGATCTGTCGTTCAAAAGCATGGACGACTTCGAGCCCGAAAACGTGGCTCGCCAGGTAAAGCCTCTGCGCGAGTTGCTCGATTTGCGCACGCGCCTTTCGGATCTGGTGGGCAGTCTGCAGGGCAACGAAAAGCTGGAGCGCCTGCTTAACGACGTGATGAGCAACACCGAAAAAATGGAGCAGATTCGCGGTGAAATGAAAGCCGCATCGGGCGGCGACGGAGAGGCGAATGGCTAAACCCCAGGAAGCGGTAAAAGGCGAGGCCGCCACGGCCCAGGCCGCGGCGCCGGCGCAGGAGAAGCAGACATCCCTCCTCGACAGCATCGTCGAAGCGGGCCGGCTGGCTCGTGACGAAACGCAGCGCGCCCGCGGCAAGACGCTGGTCGGCGAGTTTGTCGAGCAGGTGCTGCAGGGCGAGATGACCGTATCGCCCGACATCGAGGCGATGATCAACTCGCGCATCGCGCAGATCGATCACCTGCTCTCGCTGCAGTTGAACGAGATCATTCACCATCCTCAGTTCCAGGCCCTCGAGTCGTCATGGCGCGGCGTTCGCTACCTGCTCGATCAGAGCGAAACCAGCGTTAATCTCAAAATCAAGCTCTTTAACGCGAAAAAGAAGGAGCTGCTGCGCGACCTGCAGCGCGTGCCGGAATTCGATCAGAGTTCCCTCTTCAAGAAGGTGTATGAAGAGGAGTTCGGCGTGTTTGGCGGCGAGCCGTTCGGCGCGTTGATCGGCGATTATTATTTCGGCAAGCATCCGGAAGATACGGAGCTGCTCGAAAAGGTATCGCAGGTGGCCGCGGCGGCGCATGCTCCGTTCATCGCAGCCTCCTCGCCGGAGATGATGAACCTGGAGAGCTTCACGCAGCTCGACGCCCCGCGCGATCTCGCCAAGATTTTCGATACCACCGAATACGCCAAGTGGAAGAGTTTCCGCCAGACGGAAGATTCCCGCTACGTCGTGCTGACCATGCCGCGCGTTCTGATGCGCCTGCCCTACGGCGCGGCCACCAAGCCGATCGAGGCTTTTCGTTATGAGGAAGGTGTGGACGGGGCCGACCACGAGAAGTATCTCTGGGGCAATGCCGCTTACGCGCTCGGCGCCCGCATTACCAACGCGTTCGCGCGCTACGGCTGGTGCGCGGCCATTCGCGGCGTGGAAGGCGGCGGCCTGGTAGAGGGCCTGGCTGCGCACACATTCCGTACCGATGAAGGCGATGTGGCTCTCAAGTGCCCCACCGAGACCATAATCACCGACCGGCGCGAGAAGGAGCTCGCCGATCTCGGCTTTGCTCCGCTGGTGCACTGCAAGGGCACCGATTATGCAGCGTTCTTCAGCATCCAGAGTTGCCAGAAGCCGAAGCTGTACGATCAGGAATCGGCCAACGCAAACGCGCGGCTGTCCACTCAGCTTCCTTATATGCTGGCGGTCTGCCGCTTCGCCCATTACCTGAAAGCGATGATGCGCGACAAGATCGGCAGCTTCATGTCGCGGCAGGACTGCGAAGTCTTCCTGAACCGCTGGATCATGAACTACGTCACTCCGGACGATACCGCTTCGCCTGCTACCAAAGCGCAGTACCCACTGCGCGAGGCGAGCGTTCAGGTGGCTGAAGTTCCGGGCAAGCCCGGCGTTTATCGCGCCGTCGCTTTCCTGCGGCCCCATTTCCAGCTCGATGAGCTCTCTGTTTCGCTGCGCCTGGTGGCGGAACTGCCGGCATCGGCCCGCAAGTAAGCCGGAGTTGCGGCGCGGCCGAAACATTAGGGCGCTGCATGACACTTAAAGTAAGCGGAGGTCAGATTCTATGGCTGTTGATTATTTCCTGAAGATCGATCAGATCGATGGCGAAAGCCAGCAGGATGGACATGCAAAAGAAATGGAGATGGACAGCTGGTCGTTTGGCGAGACGCAGTCAGGCGTCGCCTCGACCTCTACCGGATCCGCGTCGGGCAAGGTATCGCTGCAGGATTTCAGTTTCTCCAAGCGGTACGATTCGTCGAGCCCCAAGCTGGCCCAGTATCATTTCACGGGCAAGCACATCAAGTGGGCCCGCTTCACCGCGCGACGCGCGGGAGAGCAGGGCGGCAAACCGTCCGATTATCTCTTCGTCGATTTCGGCGACCTGGTGATCACCGGATACAACGTGAGCGGAACGGGCGCCGACGGCTGGCCCTACGAAACGATCTCGTTCAGCTATGGCAGCCTGGCAATGACGTACAAGCAGATGATCAAGGGCGTGCTGCAGGGGCCCATTGCCGGCGGTTACGACTCAGAGAAGAATAAGCGCATTGCCTCGGTGGATGGGGCCCCGGCGCTGCCCTCCGCCAGCGGCGCGTCCGCCTGACGAAAGGAACCCTGAGGAGAAGACCATATGGCTACCAGCTTTCTTCTTGATATTGCCGCGATCCCGGGCGAGTCTCAGGACGACAATTCGGCATACAACAACAAAATTGAAATCGATGGCTGGAACTTCGGTTCCACGCAGACCGGCATGTCCCAGACCGGCACCGGCCGCGTGGGCGGCAAAGTCTCGGTATCGGATTTCCACTTTACCAAGCACGCCGACAAGTCGAGCGCGAAGCTGATGGAGTACTGCGCCACCGGCCAACACATCGACAAAGTCCTGATGACTGCCCGCCGCACCGGCGAGGCCGCGGGCGATCTCACGCCGTATCTGAAAATCACCTTGACCGACGTTATCGTCTCGAGCTACAGCACGAATGGCTCCAATGGCGATGTCGGTCTGCCCGCCGAATCCATTTCGTTCAACTTTTCCCAGGTTGACAAGGAATACGTTCCTCAGGACAAGGGCAAGACGCAGGGTACTCTCAAGTCGGGTTATAACCTGAAGACGAGCGCCGCGACTTAGGCCGACCGCTCCGGTTCTGAGAAATGAACGCCAAAGAGCTGTTTCACGCAGGGCGCCTGGATGATGCTGTCCAGGCGCTCGTCGCGGAGCTGAAGAACGACCCTGCCAACGACCGTCAGCGTACCTTCCTGTTTGAGTTGCTGTGCTTTGCCGGAGCCTGGGACCGGGCCGAGAAACAGCTCGATGTGCTCGCGCGAGCCGGCGGCAATACCGAGCTCGGCGCCCTGCTCTATCGCGGCGCGCTGGCGGCCGAGCGGACTCGTGAGCGCACGTTCGCCGGCGAGCTGAGCGCCAGCGATTCCCCACCCCCCGCGGGCGCCCTCAACGAGCAGCCGTTCGAATGGATCTCCGACGCTGATCCGCGCATCGGCCCGAAACTCGAGGTGTTCGCCGCCGGCGCTTACATGTGGATCCCGTTTGCTCAGATCGAGAGCATAGAGATTCCCGCGCCGCGTCGCCTGCGCGATCTCCTCTGGACGCCCGCTGTCGTGCACACCGGTCCCGATTTTCAGGACAAGGATCTCGGTGAGGTTCTGCTTCCTGTGCTGTGTCCCCTCTCTGCCCACAACACCGACGACCAGGTGCGCCTCGGCGGCGTGACGGTGTGGCAGGAATCCCCTGCCGGCGCCATTCCGCTCGGCCGCAAGGTGATCATTGTCGACGACGAGGAGATTCCGTTGCTCGAGGCGCGCCGGCTGACCTTCAACGCCGCCGATGCTGTGCCGGCCGGCAACAGCACAGCGGCCGGATAAAACAGTCGCCTCCATGCCTCTGCGCGACGATCTCCTGAAGCCGGTTCCGGGCGAGAATCCGGGCGGCGCAAATCTCCGTTACGCTCCCGTTTACGATCAGATTCGCGAAGCGCGCCGCGAGGAGGACGATTCCATCCAGGGCGTGTGGCAGCGGCAGGTCAAGACTGCCGACTGGCCCCTCACCATCAAGCTGGCCTCCGATGTTCTGGCAAACAAGTCCAAGGACCTGCAGATTGCCGGCTGGCTCACCGAGGCGCTGGTTCACCGCGAGGGCTACGAGGGGCTGTTCCAGGGACTGGTTCTCCTGCGTGGCTTGCTCGAAGGCTTCTGGGACACGCTCTGGCCCGAGGTCGAGGACGGCGACCTCGAGCTGCGCGCGACTCCCCTCGCGTGGGTCTCCTCTCAGCTCAATACCGCGCTGCGCCGTGTTGCCATCACCTCCGAAGGATACGATTGGTTTCGCTACAAGGAATCGCTCAGTGTCCCATCGGAGGAGGATGCCAGTAACGACGACCACAAGGCGCAGATTCGACGCGCAGGCGTTCAGGACGGGAAGCTCACGCCGGAACAATGGAACTCGGCATTCGAATCGACCTCCCGCGAGTTCTACGACAGCACGGCAAAGGAGATTGCCGGCGCGCTCGAATCGCTCGTAGCGCTGGAGGCACTGTGTCAGGAGAAGTTCGGCGATGCGTCGCCGGGGTTCGGGTCAATGCGGCAAACGCTGGAGGAGGTGGGTAACACCGTCCGCATCCTCCTGTTGAAGAAAGGCGGCCCGCTGGAGGCGCCGGCCGCGGTAGAAGAACCCGAGGAGGAGGAAGCTCCCGCTGCCCCGGCCGTCGAGGCGTCCACCGGCGCCGCAGCCGCCGCCGCGCCTGCGCGTGCCCCTCGCGCGAAAGCCGCCGCGAGTCCCGAGCCCGAGAGCGTGGAGGACGCCGCCGCCCGCGTCGCCGCCATCGCGCGCTGGTATCGCACGCAGGACGCCTTGAGCCCGGTACCCTACCTGCTGCTGCGCGCGCTTCGCTGGGGCGAGTTGCGCGCGAACCCGTCCGACCTGGACTGGAGGATGCTGGAAGCGCCGCCAACCGAGATACGTCAGGCGCTTAAGCGGCTGTTCCTCGAAGGCGACAATAAGGAGCTGGCGAAGCAGGCTGAGGAAGCCATGGCCATGCCCTGCGGCCGCGCGTGGATCGACCTGCAGCGATACGCCGTCAATGCCTGCGAATCGCTCGGCTACGATGCCGTTGCCCGGGCCATCCGCTCGGAAACGAAAGCGCTGCTGGCCGACTTCCCGCAGTTACTCGATGCCGCTCTGAATGACGATACGCAGGCGGCGAATCCGCAGACGCGCGAGATGTTCGCTCCGCCGCCTCCGGCGGTTGTGTCCGAGCCGGAACCCGCCGCCGAGCCCGAACCGGAGTACGAGCCCGTGGGAGTGGCTGCCATGAACGGCGAGCCAGCCCCGCCCGACGACGAAGAGTTGATCCGCGCGGCCATTCGCGAGGGCCGGACGAACGACGCGGTGGATCTGGTATCGCAGCGGCTGACGCAGGAGAACACGGGCCGTTCGCGTTTCCAGCGGAAGACGCAGCTGGCCATGGTGTGTATGGCCGCGGGGCATGAATCGGTGGCCTTTCCGATTCTGCGCGAGCTGGCCGCGGAAATCGGCGAGCGCCGGCTGGAAGCCTGGGAATCGCCGGCGATGATCGCCCACACGCTGACGCTTTACTATCGCTGCCTGACCCGCGCGGGCGCCCCGGCCGGCGAGCGCGAAAAGGTATATTCGGATATCTGCCGCCTCGATCCGAAACGCGCGCTGGAGCTGGAGCGGTGACGAAGTCCAAGCCATGTGGGGCAGGCGCCTCGCCTGCGGCGGGCCCCCGGCCCGCCTGTACCGGAAGCCTCTGGCGGCCGAGGCGACCGCCGCAGGCCGGGGGCCTGCCCCACACCCATCAGGACTCCCATGGCCAGGAATGACCCCACTCGCGGCCTGACCGAGTCGCTCATCGACCGGCTCACCGACAACGAGCCGAAGAACTCGCACGAGGTGGGCGCTGCCCGAGCCGTTTCCCTCCGGCACGTCAAGGCATCGCTGCGCCGCGATCTGGAGTGGCTGCTCAACACGCGTCAGACGATCGTCGCGCCGCCCGACTACGCGCGCGAGCTTCCGTACTCGCTGTTCACTTACGGACTCCCGGATTTCACCACCATTTCCGTGCACTCGGAAAATGACCAGCGGACCATGCTGCGCCTCATGGAAACGGCTATCGCCACGTTCGAGCCGCGCCTGCAGAACGTCGTCGTTACGATGCAGCCGCTGGGCGAGAACGCGCGCCTCCTGCGGTTCCAGATTGAAGGCCTGCTGCGCACCGACCCCGCGCCCGAGCGCGTCGTGTTCGATACTATCCTCGAAGTAACCAGCGGCGAGTATCAGGTAGGAAGAGAAAACAGTGCGCGATGACTTGCTGTATTACTACGAGCGGGAGCTCGGCTTCCTCCGCCAGATGGGTGCGGATTTCGCCGAGCGTTATCCTAAAGTAGCCTCGCGCCTGCAACTGGAAAAAACGCGCTGCGACGATCCGCACGTGGAGCGGCTGATCGAGGCCTTTGCGTTCCTGGCCGCACGGCTGCACCTCAAGATCGACGACGAGTTTCCGGAAATCACCCAGGCGCTGCTGAACCTCGTCTATCCGCATTACGTTCGGCCCATTCCGTCGATGACCATCGTGGAGTACCGCACCGACCCGCAAGCGGGCAAGCTCTCCACTTCCGTCAAAGTGCCGCGCGGAACGCCTCTCTACACGCGGCCCGCGAACGGCGTCACGTGCAAGTTCCGGGCCTGCTACGACACGGTGATCTGGCCGCTCTCGATTGTGGAAGCGCAGTGGCGCACGCCCGACCGGCTGGATCCTCCCGTGAAGGGCAGCGATGCGGTGGCCGCCATTCGCCTGCTTCTGCGCTGCCACCCCGGCGTTACCTTTAACGAGCTTCGCGTCCCGGCGTTGCGCTTCCACCTGCTGGGCGACCCGAATCTCGTCTATCCGCTGTACGAACTGCTGTGCAACAACTGCTCCGGCGTGCTGCTGCGCGACCCCACGCCGAAGAGGCGTCAGCGCTCCATCCCTTTGCCGGCCGACTCAGTGCGCCCCGCCGGGTTCGCCGACGACGAGAGCATGATGCCGTACCCGCGCCGCTCCTTCGCCGGATACCGTCTGCTGCAGGAATACTTCGCGTTCCCCGAGAAGTTTTTGTTTCTCGATCTGCTGGGCCTCGATGCCGCTGCCGGACAGGGCTTCGGCGACACCATGGAAGTGGTGTTTCTGGTCTCTTCGCTGCCGAGACAGGATCAGGAACAGGTGTTCCAGACAGGTGTTGCGCCGCCGATTTTCCGGCTCGGCTGCTCGCCCGTCGTGAATCTTTTTCCGCAGGTGGCCGAGCCCATTCTGTACGATCAGACCCGGCACGAATATCCGGTCATCGCCGATGTGCGGCGGCCTGACTCCATCGACATTTTCTCGGTGGACAGCGTGGTGGCGGCCAGCGCGAAATCGCACGAGCCGGTAACCTTCGAGCCGTTTTATTCGTTCCGGCACGGGACCGTCCGCACTCGCGATCAGGTGTTCTGGCACATATCAAGGCGCGAGCTGGAGGGCCGTCTGGCCGGAACGTCGAGCGTGTGGCTGTCGCTGGTGGACCTGGCCGGCAATCCGGTGCGCGCTGAATTCGAAACGCTCACGCTGCGTTGCACCTGTACCAATGGGGATTTGCCGTCGCGCCTGCCGCTGGGCAATGAGCGTGGAGATTTCGAGCTGGCGTCGGATTCGCCGGTCCGCCAGGTGATTTCGCTGCGCAAGCCGACCGAGAGCGTGGCGCCTCCGCTCGGCCGCAATGCCCTGTGGCGGCTGATCTCACATCTTTCGCTGAACTATCTCTCACTCGTGGATGAAGGCAAAGACGCGCTTCAGGAGATCCTGCGCCTTTACGAGTTCACAAGTTCGCCGCATCTGGAGCGGCAAATTGCCGGCATCGCGAAGCTGAGCAGCCGGCGCTCTCTCGCCCGCGTGGTCTCCGATACCGGCATCAGCTTCGTTCGCGGCACGCGAGTGGAAATGGAACTGGATGAGGAGCAGTACGTCGGCGGCAGCGCGTTTTTGTTCGCCAGCGTGCTCGAGTATTTCCTGGGGCAGTACGTGTCCATGAACAGCTTCAGCCAAATGGCCGTGCGCACAACACAACGGAAGGAGGTCATACGGCAGTGGCAGCCGAGGGCCGGGCAGAACATCCTGGTATAGCGCTCGAGCCCTGTGTGGCAGGCTCTCAGGCCGCCCTCAAAGCCGCGCTGCGTACCCGTCTTTACGAGGAGCCGTGGGACTTCGCGTTTTTCCAGGCGGTGCGGCTGATGAAACTGCTGGCGCCGGAGCGCCAGACCCCCGGCGATTTCGGCGATCCCGCGGACGAGGTTGTGACCTTCGCGGCAAACCCCTCCACCTCGTTTCCGCCAAGCGAGATCCGCTCAATCGAACAGCGGCCCGATCTGCCGCCGCTCATGAGGGTGAACTTCTTCGGCCTGTACGGGCCGCTCGGCGTGCTGCCGGTCCACTACACCGAGTACATCCGCGAGCGCGTCCGGACGGGCGATCACACGCTGCGGGATTTTCTCGACATCTTCAATCACCGCCTGATCTCGCTGTTCTATCGCGCCTGGGAGAAATACCGTTTCGGCGTCCCTTACGAACGCGGCGAACGCGACCGGCTCACGCAGTACCTGCTGGATTTCATCGGCCTCGGTACGCCGCAGCTGGAAGGCCGCCAGGCGGTGCGAGACCAGTCGCTGATTTTCTATACGGGCCTGATCGCGCAGCAGCCGCGCTCGGCCGAAGCGCTTCGTCTGATTCTGATTGACTATTTCGACGTGCCCGTGGAGGTGGAGCAGTTCCGCGGCGTATGGCGCCAGCTCGATCCGGAAACGCAGTGCCTGCTGGATGAAACGCCGCGCATCTCGTCGCAGCTCGGCGTCGGCGCCATAACGGGCGACGAGGTGTGGGACCAGCAGTCGGTGGTGCGCGTTCGCCTGGGTCCGCTGCCCCTGCGGCAGTATCTGGATTTTCTCCCGACCGGTACCGCGCATGCGCCGCTGCGGGCCCTGACGCGCTTCTTTGCCGGCGACAACCTCGATTTTGAGATTCAACTCGTCCTGCGACGGGAGGATGCGCCGCAGTGCGAGCTGGGCGCGGAGGGCGAAACGGCGCCGCAGGCTCGGCTGGATCACGTGGGCGCGCGCGAACGCTCCCGTACGCGATCCGGATGAAACTGTTCTTGAATTATGGAAGGTGGCCTGAACCATGAGCCTCAATCTGAAATCTCTCATCGGAAAGCTGAACGAGACTACCCGGAACGCGCTGGAAGCAGCGGCCGGACTGTGCGTCACGCGTACGCACTACGACGTCGAAATCGAGCACTATCTTCTGAAGCTGCTCGATGCGACTTCCTCCGACGCTGCCCGCATCTATGAACGGTTCGGCGTGGACACATCGCGCCTGTCGGCTGACCTCACGCGCAGCGTCGACCGGCTGCGCTCCGGAAATGCTCGGACGCCGGCGCTGAGCCCGTCGTTGGTGCGTATGTTCACCGAGGCGTGGACGCTGGGCAGCCTCGAGCTGGGCGCAACCGGGATCCGCAGCGGTCTGACCATTCTGGCTCTGGTGAGCCAGCCGGAGCTGGCGCGGATGATCGGCGATGTCAGCCGCGAGTTCGCGAAGATCCAGGCTTCCGCGCTGCAGGCCGAGTTCGCCGCTATCGTTGCCACCTCCACCGAGGCGGAAGAGGCGCCCGCGGCCGCCGATGGAGCCGCGGCGAAGCCCGGTATACGCGCGGGCGGCAAGACACCCAACCTCGATCAGTTCACCATCGACCTGACGGCGCGCGCGCGCGCAGGAAAGATCGACGCTGTGCTTGGGCGCGATTCGGAAATCCGGCAGATTGTCGATATTCTGATGCGCCGCCGCCAGAACAACCCGATTCTCACCGGTGAGGCCGGCGTGGGCAAGACGGCCGTGGTGGAGGGATTCGCAATCCGGGTGGCCAATGGCGATGTGCCGCCGCCTCTGCGCAACGTCGAGATACGCTCGCTGGATCTCGCTCTGCTGCAGGCCGGGGCGGGGGTGAAGGGCGAGTTCGAGAACCGTCTGAAGGGGCTGATTCAGGAGGTCAGCTCATCGCCGACGCCCATTATTCTTTTTATAGACGAGGCGCACACGATGATCGGGGCGGGCGGCCAGGCCGGCCAGAACGACGCCGCCAACCTTCTAAAGCCCGCGCTGGCCCGCGGCGAACTGCGTACGATTGCCGCCACCACGTGGTCCGAGTACAAGCGCTATTTCGAGAAGGACGCCGCGCTGGCACGCCGCTTCCAGGTGGTGAAGGTGGAGGAGCCGGTTGAGACGCAGTGCATGGTGATGCTGCGCGGCATTGTTCCGGCGCTCGAGAAGCACCACAATGTCAGAATTCTGGACGACGGCCTGTCCGCGGCTGTTCGTCTGTCACACCGCTATCTGGCCGGACGGCAGCTCCCCGATAAGGCGGTCAGCGTTCTGGACACGGCGTGCGCGCGCCTGGCGCTGGGCCAGACAGCCACGCCGCCGGTGGTCGAGGATGCGGTACGGCGAGTGGACGATCTGGAAGTGCAGCAGCGGATTCTCAGCCGCGAGGCGGCGGCAGGCGCCGACCACGCCGAACGGCTCGGCGAGATTGCCGCGGAGAAGACGGCGCTGGAAACTTCGCTCGCAGGACTGCGCGAGCGCTGGGAGAAAGAGTCGGCGCTGGTTTCCCGCATCCGCGAGCTCCGCGTGCAGCTGGAAAATAGTGGTGCACTCGCGCCCGCGCAGCCAGTGGAGCAGGCGTTTTCGCCTGCGAATGGTTCCGGCGCCGCTCCCGCTCAGGCGCTCGCACCCGCCGTCGACGCCGCCGCCCTCCGCGCCGAAATGGAGAAGCTCAATGCCGAGCTCTCGGCGCTGCAGGGCGAGAACCCGCTCATGCGAGTGTGCGTGGACGAGCAGATCGTCGCCGAAGTGGTGGCCGCGTGGACCGGGATCCCAGTGGGCAAGATGGTCAAGAACGAAATCGCGGCCATCCTCGAGCTTGCCTCGCACATGCGGAAGCGCGTTATCGGCCAGGACCACGCTCTGGAAGCGATCGCGCGCCGCATTGTCACATCCAAAGCGCGCCTGGACGATCCGCACCGGCCGGTCGGCGTCTTCATGCTGGTTGGACCCAGCGGCGTCGGCAAAACGGAAACCGCTCTGGTGCTCTCCGATCTGCTTTACGGCGGCGAGCGCAACATGGTCACCATCAACATGTCGGAGTTCCAGGAGGCGCACACGGTCTCCACGCTGAAGGGGTCGCCTCCCGGCTATGTCGGCTACGGCGAAGGCGGCGTGCTTACCGAGGCGGTTCGGCGGCGGCCATATTCCGTGGTGCTGCTGGATGAAGTGGAGAAGGCCCACCCCGATGTGCTCGAGCTGTTCTACCAGGTGTTCGACAAGGGCATGATGGAGGATGGCGAAGGCCGGGAGATCGATTTCAAGAACACCATCCTGATCCTCACGTCCAACGCCGGAACCGAAACGCTCATGAAGCTCACCGCCGATCCCGAAACCATGCCCGGCCCCGAGGGACTGGTGAAGGCGCTGAAACCGGAGCTCGATAAAGTCTTCAAGCCCGCCTTCCTCGGCCGCCTGGTCATCGTTCCCTACTTCCCGGTGAGGGACGAGGTGCTGCGAGAGATCATCGTCCTGAAGCTCAATCGGATTCGCCGCAGGATTCTTGAAAACCACAAGGTGGAGCTGACCTGGGATGACGCCGTCCTGAATGAGATTGCCCGCCGGTGCACGGAAATCGAGAGCGGCGCGCGCAATATCGACAGCATTCTGACAAACACGCTGCTCCCGGAAATCTCGCGCCGAATGCTCGGACGCATCGCCGAAGGCCAGCCCGCCTCGGGCGTGCGCGTCAGCGTGGCTCCGGAGGGCGGTTTCCTGTATTCCTGATATGTCTCCATCTCTCGAACAAACCGGTCGCTTGTTCAGTTTGGACACCCCGCTCGGGGCCGACGTGCTGCTGGTCCGTAAGCTCTCCGGGACCGAGGAGATCTGCGGACTATTTCAGTACACCCTGGAGCTGGTTTCCGAGGACTGGAACATCGACTTCGATCAAATCGTGGGCAAGTCGGTGACCATCGGGGTCCGGCATTCGGACGACGAGAGTTTCCACTATCTGAACGGGATTGTCAGCAAATTCTCGCAGGTGCCGCCCGTCGGCCGCCTGGCGGCGTACCGCGCGGAAGTGGTCCCCTGGCTCTGGTTTCTCACGCGCACGACTAATTGCGCCATCTGGCAGAAACAGGAAGCGCTGGAAGTCATCAAGAGCGTTTTCGAGAAATTCGGCTTTCGCGATTACGAAGATCAGACCACGGTGAAACGGTCGAAATGGTTCTATTGTACGCAATATCGGGAAACAGCGTGCGATTTTGTGAAACGATTGATGGAAATAGAGGGTATTTTCTTTTTCTTCCGTCATGAACAGGGCCGCCACGTTCTGGTGATGGCGGACACCCCGGCGGCGCACAAGCCGTCTCCCTACCAGTCGCGTCTCAAATATGAGCATTCGTTCGGGACGGGGTTCAATGCTCCCGCCGACAGCGTCCTGAGCTGGCAGTACGACAACGAGATCCGGCCGGGAAAATACACGCATCAGGACTACAACTTCAAGACCCCCAGCCGCAATCTGCAGACTGACGCCCCCTCGAAGATTAAACAGGGCGGTAACGATAAGTTCGAAATTTACGATTATCCGGGCTCCTATGAGCTGAAGCCCGACGGCGAAGAGTGGGCGAGGATGCGCATGGAAGAGGAGGAGATGTCCCATGCCGTGATCACCGCCACCAGTAACTGCCGGGCGCTGTACGCCGGCTCCCGTTTCGAGCTGTACGGACACGATCGCCGCGATCAGAATACGTCGTACGTGATTACGCATATTGAGCACACGGCCGAAGAGGGCTCGTTCATCGCCGGCAGCGACTCGGGTGACCCGACCTATTCCAACACCATCAAGGCGATTCCGTACTCTGTTCCTTACCGGCCCGAGAGGGCCACGGAAAACGCACAGATGGCGGGCGTTCAGGTGGCCACGGTCGTCGGTCCGCAGGGCGAAGAGATCTACACCGATGAGTTCGGCCGAATCAAGATAAAGTTCCATTGGGACCGCAGCCCCGACGAGGAGAACAGCACCTGCTGGTGCCGCGTCTCGCAGCCCTGGGCGGACGAGCACTTTGGCGCGGTCTTTATTCCGCGCATTGGAGAGGAAGTGCTGGTCGACTTCATGGAAGGCGACCCGGACCGCCCGGTGATCATTGGCCGCCTCTACAACGGCGAGAAGATGTACCCTTACAAGCTGCCCGACAAGAAGACCCACAGCGGCATCCGGTCACGGAGCACGAAGGGCGGCGGCGCCGACAACTTCAATGAGATCCATTTTGACGATCAGAAGGGCTCGGAACTGTTCTCGACCCAGGCGGAATACAACAAGGCCGATCTGGTAAAGAACGATGCGCTCGAAGAGGTGCGCCACGACCGCATGCTGCGGGTGAAGAACGATCAGAAGGAACACGTCGACAACGACAAGACCACGCACGTCAGCGGCAATCTCACCATCAAAGTGGATAAGGACATCACCATCGGGACGGACAGCAACCTGAAGGTAAAGGTGAGCAGCGACGCGACAGAGCAGATCAGCGGCAACTATGGCCAGGCGGTCAGCGGCAATGTCGCACGAACCGTGAGTGGCAATGAGAGCATCAACGTCTCCGGCAATCTCACCTTGCAGGCAGGCGGTGTCATGCACCTGAAGGCTGCGCAGATCGTCCTCGAGGCCGACGACGTCGGAATCAGCGCGAACGGCTCGTTCATCGACGTCAACTCAGCAACTATTACGATTCAGGGTCCGATGGTGCTGATCAACAGCGGGGGCGTGCCGCCCATGGTCGCGCCCGCGATGCCGCCGATGATTCCCGACGTGGAGATGCCCGCGCCGCCCGAAATACCCGACCTCAACACCATGGGCGATCTCGGCGGGCTCGGCGGCGACGAAAGCGCTCAGCCGACCGATTCCGGTTCATCGGGAAACGACGAATCCGGCGGCAGCGATCCATTTCTTTCGGATATCTCCGGCGCGGGCAGCCAGGACAGCGACGCTATCTGACCACCTTCGGACACCTCCGTCCCAAAGTAGAGCAGGCCTTCAGCCTGCACGCGTGCGTTTTCAGCGCCGCCCCTGGTCACCCACGTGCCTTCCTCGTCTTTTATGCTCACCGACATCCGCTACGCGATCCGCAATCTGCTGAAGGCCCGTGGATTTGCCATCGTAGCCATGGCCACGCTCGCCCTCGGCATCGGAGCGCCCGTGGCCATGTTCAGCGTGGTGAATGCGCTTCTCCTGCGGCCGCTGCCGTTCCGCAACCCCGACCGCCTGATGGCGCTCGGAGAGTATGGCGTGCACGGCAAGCGTACGGTACCGGAGCCCGGCTCGTTCTCATATCCCAACTTTGCCGATGTCCGCGCCTCGAACCGCTCCTTCGAAGCGGTGGCTGCCTACCACGACAACGAGTACACGGTCACGGGCATCGGCCGGGCCCTGCATGCGAATGCGGAGATCGTATCGGCCAATCTGTTCCAGTTGCTGGGCGCGCAGCCGGCGATCGGTCGGAACTTCCGTCCTGACGAAGACGGTCCCGGACATCGCGTCGTCATCCTGAGCGATGCCTTCTGGCGCGCGCACTTCAATGCCGATCCCGGCGTACTCGGACGATCCATCACGCTCAGCGGCAGCCCGTTCACGGTGATCGGCGTTATGCCGCACGGTTTCCAGTTTCCCATCCGCGCCGAGGCCCGCGAAATGTGGAGTACGTTTTCGCGCAATGCGGAACCCGATCCGGACGATCCGCACGGCAAGCCCGCGACGGCCGTACGCGGTATGCACTGGATTGAAGCGATTGGCCGTCTGAAACCGGGCGTGACCATCGCGCAGGCGAACGCCGATCTTATGTCCATCGCGCATGCGCTCGGGGTCGCGTATCCGGATGAAGCTGCACATCGCGGCATTGTGGCCGTGCCCGAGATCAATTACCTGCTGGGCAGAACGCGCACGCCGTTGCTGGTGCTTTTTGGCGCAGTGGGCCTGGTATTGCTGATCGCCTGCGCCAACGTTGCCAACCTGTTGCTCGGCCGCAGCGCTGCGCGCTCGCGCGAGATCGCCATTCGGGCCGCTCTGGGCGCCGCGCGCCCGCGCATCGTGCGCCAACTCATCACTGAATCAGTCGTGCTGGCGATTGCCGGCGCGGCGCTGGGAATCGGCTTCGCCGGCTGGGCCATTGCCGCCGTGCTGCGGTTGTATCCGATCAATCTGCCGCGGGCGCAGGAGATCGGCATCGATGTTCCGGTGCTGCTCTTCACTGCGGGGCTCGCCATGCTCACGGCGCTGGTATTCGGCCTTGCCCCGGCGTTGCGCGCGTCTTCACCGAATCTGACGATCGCGATGCGCGAAGGTGGACGAAACGCTACGACAAGCCGCAGTCACAACCGATTGCGCTCCAGCCTTGTCATCGCCGAGACGGCGCTGGGCGTTACGCTGTTGATCGGCGCCGGCCTGCTGCTGCGCAGTCTCGACCGCCTCTCGCATGCGCCCCTCGGCTTCAATCCTGAGGCCCTGCTCACCGCGAATTTCGAACTTTCCGAAACCCGCTACAACGCCGATCAGCAGAACGAATTCATCAGTCGCTTCTTCGAGCGTATCCGCGCCTTGCCCGGCGTCGCCTCCGCCGCCGGAGCCCTGCCCCTGCCGTTGAGCGAAGACCATTGGATGGTTTCGTTCAACCTGGTGGACCATCCGGTTCCTAAAGCCAGTGAGCCGAGCGCGGACTTCTATGTCGTGATCCCGGGATTCTTCGAAACCATGCAGGTTCCGCTTCTGCGCGGCCGCACATTCGACCAGCGCGATGAGCGGAATGGGCCGCCGTCGATGATCGTCAGCCGCGCTTTCGTGAAGAAATACTTTCCGAACGAGGATCCGATCGGCCGGCGCGTGGTGATAGGCGCCAGTGAAGGAGAGGCGCGGAAGGCGTACGCGACGCGTACGATAATCGGCGTGGTGGGCGATATTCGCACCAGCAACCTGAGCGAGGAACCGGCGCCAGCGTACTACATTCCGCTGCCACAACTCATGTTCGGCGTGCCGACTCTGGTGATCCGCACGTACGGCGATCCGCGCAGAGTCGCGCCGGAAATTCGCCGCGTCCTGGCATCGCTCGATCCGGAAGCGCCTCTGCACACCATCCGGTCCATGGACGACTATCTGGCGCTGGATCTCGGACGCGCGCGGTTCCAGACCGCGCTGCTGGGGCTGTTTGCCGGCATTGCGCTGCTGCTGACCGCCATCGGCCTTTACGGCGTCATTGCCCACAGCGTTTCGCAGCGCACGCACGAGATCGGCATTCGGATGGCTCTGGGCGCCTCGCGGTCGGAGGTGCTGCGCATGGTGATGCAGCGCGGGATGGCCCTTACTCTCGCCGGAGTGACAGCGGGAGTGCTGGGCGCCGCGGCGCTCGCGCGTTTGATCGAAGCATCGCTGTACCAGACTCCGCCGCGCGATCCGCTCACGTACCTCACGGTGTGCGTCGTGCTGTCGGCCGTGGCTCTGCTGGCCAGCTACGCCCCGGCATTGCGGGCCACTCGCGTGGATCCGACAGTGGCGCTGCGCAGCGAGTAGCGTTGTCCCGGCGTTAGTGGCGCACGCTTCAGCAAAGGCGACCCACGAGCGGTTCCCACAAAGACCAGTAACCTGGCGGGCGTTTGTGGGGCGGCCTTTAGGCTGCGGCGTGCTGTCAGCCCGCCTGATCTGCCGGTTTGGACTTGTCCGAGGCGGCCTGACAGGCCGCCGCAGGCTGACAGCCTGCCCCACTCGTTAAGGCCTTTTTCAGCACCGTCTGAACTGAATTGAAGCGTGCGCCACGTTAAGCGTCCGGAAATTCCAGCTCCAATGGCGGATCGGCGATCGACTGAAAGCGCGGCGCACGAATCTCGTTTCCGTGCTTCGAGGACATCAGCGGAATCAGACCGCGCTCCAGCACCGCCTCGGCGGCTCGATCCGTCAACAGGACCTCGCCCGGCGCCTGGAATCGCGCCTCGCCATCCGAGCGCCACGTACAGACCGGCAGATCGTCCAGTTCGTGCACCTCGCCGGGTTCGCCGAACTCCGCCGCCGACTCACCGAGCATGGCCGCGCACGCGAACACCGGGTTGGCCCAGGCGAAATCGCGTCGTGAGAAATTGCCGCTGGTTTCTTCGAACGGGAACTCTTCAGTGGACGCGAGTTGCCGGCCGTAGGGAAGGCGCACGAGGAAACGCGGAAACGCCAGCCCGGCCCAGGCAGCTTCGGGAGAGCGTCGCAAGGCGCGCCAGAGCGCGTCCGCGGCCTCGGGCAACCGCTTCCATTCCCGCGGATCGGTCACTGCATCGTTTTCATCGCAGCCCAACAGCAGGCGATGAGCCCCGGCTACAAAGGGCGTTTGCGCTTCCGCGGCAGCGTGGGCGATATTGCCGAGCAGCTTCAGATCCGCATCCGACGGCGCGAAGCTGAAATTGCCGAGTACCACGCTCCAGCCATCCCCGGCATCCGCGAATATTTCCGTCACGCGACCTTTGTGCACATCCGTGATGAAGATCTTCACATCTTCACTCGTTTCCACGCGGCGCACCACCAGATCGATGCCGCGCCATGCAGCCTCGATTGCGCGGAACGGCCCCGAGTGCAGAATCGCCTGCATCAGCAGCTCGGCCGCTTTCTGCACGTCGGACGACCGGCGCTCCTGCTCCGCCGACTCCTTCGCCGCGGCATGACGCGTTGCGATGCCTTCGAGAGTCTGCTTCCAGGGATCGCGCTCGCTGTAGTTCTCGGCGGTGTTGGCCAGGACATCGTCCAGCAGGTTCACGCTGATGCCGCGCGTTGGACCGATACCGGGTAAGGCGGTAACGCGGATCGCCTTGAACATCGGCAGGCTCTGCCAGATGCGATCCGGATGCAGATCGTCGAGCTCCCGAACTTCGATGGCGACGGGTTGACCATCCGGCCCGGCGATCGGCAGCTCTATAACCGGCCGAACGCGTGCGAGAACCGCATCGAAATTGTCGCGGTCGATCTCGATGGGGGCCGCCGGCCGCTGGCGCGCCGCGCCGGCGAAATCGCCTGCAATCAGCATCCGGAATGCCATCGAATCTCCTTTCTCGAACAGGAGGATGCTACCACATGACGCGGCAAACCGGAACGTCTTCGCGCCGCAATGCTTAATGCGCCGAGTAACATCACTTCGCCTTCAGCCACTTACGCCGTTTGACGCATATTAGGTCACGTCCATTGTGCGGCTTCGCATTAGTGAGCAGAATGTTCTGACGTGAGGAAGACTGTATGAGGCCTGCGTTGTTGGCGATGCTCCCGGTCATGGTAGTTGCCGAAACGGTGAATCACCCGCCTGAACCGATCCCTGTCACTCTGTCTACGTCCTCCTGCGGCGATGCGCCCAACCCGCGCGCGGTTGCTTTATGCCTGAATCGCGATGCGATCGCGATGGAGCACGCCGGCGATTTCGGCGCCGCGGCCCGCAAGCTGGCGGAGGCGGCGGAGGTCTGGCAGCGCGACCCGGCGCTCGACCCTGCTTTGCACGCCCTGATTCTCTCGAATCTCGGCGAGGCGTACGAGCAGCTGGGCCGCTGGCCCGATGCCGCGGCTCGCTTCGAGCAGGCGCTTACCATCCAGCAGTCGCCGTCAGGGCGGGACGAGACCGGCGCGGCTTCCTCCATGATCCGGCTGGCCGGAGTCAGGATGCTGCTTGGCCATCCGGACCAGGCGCAGCGTCTTTACGTCGATGGCCTGGCCACGCTGCGCCGTTCCCTGCCCGGCTCCGCCCTGGAACTATCGCTCGGCCTGGGCTCGTATGCGGTCCTCGAAATCCAGAACGGCGACCTCGCCACGGCCACCAACCTGGCGAAGGAGAGCATCAGTGCGGCGGAGCTGACCGGAAACGACACCGTGGCTTACGCATCCAGCCTCGCGATTCTGGCCGGCGTGTATTCGCTCGTGGGTGAAACGGCGCGCTCCACGCCGCTGCTGACACGAGCCATCGACATCTTCGAGCGCAAGCTCGGTCCTTCCCACCCCCGTCTGGCAGCTCTGCTGCTGAACCGCTCTATGGGGCTGGCCGCGGAGAACAAGCTCACTCTGGCCGAGGGCGACGCGCGGCGAGCCGTCGATCTTCTTACGGGCGGAATGGGCGCCGATTCAGCTAACGTGGCCTGGGCGAAGGTGCATCTCGCGTCCATCTATCTCGACGAGGACAAAGTCGACGAGGCAGGGGCAATCCTCCCCGCAGCGCTGGAGGCTGAACGTCGCGTGTTCCAGTCGCCGAACATTCGCCTGGCCGGCACCATCCGGCAGCTGGCGCGCCTGAGGGCGAGACAATCGCGGATTGACGAAGCCGACGCGCTGTATCGCGAGGCTATCTCGATGTTCGATGCCGTTGCGCCAGGGAATCCGGATGCCGGCCACGCCATGCACGAATATGCAGCCCTGCTGAAAGAGCAAAGAGGCTCGAAAGCGGAGATCCGGCGCCTGGAATCGCGAGCGCGCACTATACTCGGCGTGAAGACATCTGCGTTCTGACCGGGCACGCTTGCAAACCCGCGGCAGGGCGCTACGCAGGTTGTCGTAACCGAGTTCGGAGAACTGAAGTAATTTGCGGCTCAGTTCTAACCTCAGTACGGCCTGCCACCACCCGACGGGAGGTGCTGCCAATCGGCATAGGTCCCGGTGTTCACTTTCGACAACACGTGTTCGTTTCCGGTCACAAATGTTGTCGCGCAGTCACAATCTTTTTACAAGAATTCCGTGTCTTTACTCGGAACGAAATCGGCCTGCCAACGTATTCATAGAAGATCGCGACGCCCCTCGCTTCTGGAGGGTTTTGAATGCAGACGGCGCGCGGCGTGCTCCATGCCTGCGAGCCACACTTCGGTGAACGGAGGCCAATGCACGCGAGCGACGAACAGACGACGCCCCAGAACCCACTCTCGCCAGTGAGACCGAACGGACACGGGTCGATTGCGCAATTCGGGCCATTCGAGCTTTCCCTGGCGACGGGGGAATTGCGGAAACACGGCATTCGCATCCGCATGCAGGCCAAGCCGCTGGCAATACTCGTCGCGCTGCTCGAAAGACCGGGAACGGTGGTAACGCGCGAGGAGTTATGCGCGCGGCTCTGGCCGGCCGATACCTTCGTCGATTTCGAGAGCGGCCTCAACACCGCCGCCAACCGGCTCCGGATCGGCCTCGGCGATTCCGCGGACATGCCGCGTTACATTGAGACGCTCCCCCGCGTGGGCTATCGCTTCATCGCGCCCGTCACTGTGGTGAACACAGCATCATCGCCGGACGCGCTTCCGGCGGCTTCGGCAGGCAATGGCAGCAACGGCCTTACGGGGCCGGCCGTGCTCGTCGCGGAACCCGCTCCACAGGTTCCGGCGCCCCACGATTCTCGGCCGCTCTGGCAAAAAAAGCGGCGCTGATAACGGCGGCGGTCCTGGCCGTTCTGCTCGCGTTCGCGGCGCGCTATATGCCATTGGCTCGGCCCACGCAGCGGAGTCCGAACTTTCATCAGCTCACGTTCCAGAACGGCTGGATCATGAGCGCGCGCTTCGGTGCGGACGCCAACACCGTCGTTTATTCGCGCTGGACAGGAGGACAGCCGGAACTGGATCTGGTGAACACCGCCAGTCCGGAATCGAGACGGCTGCCTTTCCCGCCGGGCGCGCTCACGTCGGTGTCGCGATCGGGCGAATTGGCCATTATCGCCAACGGCGAGGCCGTGCTCCCCTCCAGCCGCGCAGTGCTGTCCCGCGTGCCGTTAAACGGCGGCTCGCCGCGCGTGGTGGCGACGGGCGTGGAGGCCGCCGATTGGGCGCCCGACGGTGACAGTCTGGCGCTGCTCCTGGCCAGGGACAACGGAACCGCCATCGAGTACCCGAAGGGCCATGTCCTGTTGACGACGCCTGACCTGATCACCGGCATTCGCTTCTCGCCCAGCGGCGAGTACATCGCTTTCCTCTCGCACCCGTTGCGCCAGGATGACGCCGGCATGGTGAAGGTGGTCGATATGAAGGGCAACGTGCGGACGCTGACGCGGCGCTGGTCAAGTCTGCGCGGGCTGGCGTGGGCTCCGTCGGGCCGCGAGGTCTGGTTCGCCGCGAGCGAGAGCGGAGTGGACCGCGCATTACGCGCCGTCACGCTCGACGGGCATGATCGCATCATCGCGCAGGTTCCCGGAGTGCTCCGTCTTCTCGACATCGGCCGTGACGGCCGGGTGCTGCTGGCGCGCGATGATACGCAGACAACCATGATTGGGCGCTTGCCTGGGGACGCGGGAGAACGCGACCTGAGCTGGTTCGATTCATCCCACGTAGAGGACATTTCCGCCGACGGCAATCTGGTTCTGTTCACTGAGGCCGGTGAGGCCAGCGGTTCGCACTACTGGGTGTACGTTCACAACCGGAAACTGAACACCACTACGCGCATCGGGACGGGCCGCGCGCTTGCGTTATCTCCGGACGGCGCGCGCGCCATCGCTCTCGACCTCGATGATCGGTCCTATCTGACCTTGATCTCCGTTGGCGCCGACCAGCCGAAACGCATCTCCGGCCAGGGGCTGCTTTACCAGTGGGCGCGCTTTCTGCCCGATGGACGCAACCTGCTGGCGGCCGGCGGCTACCCGAACCAACCGATGGCCTTCTACCGTCAGCCGCTGAGCGGAGGAAAGCCCGTGCTTCTCCGGGCGGGTACGTATCTGGACTCCGGTATTTTGTCGCCCGACGGTACGCACGTGGCGGGCGTCACTCCGGACAGGCGGGCCGTGGTGGTGACGTTGGGAGCCAATGACGTCCGCACGCTGCCGGTGGATCCGAAGCTGATGCCGGCGGGATGGACTGCCGACGGCCACGGATTGTACATGGCTAACACCAGCGCGCCCCCGGTGAAACTCGTGCTGGTCAACATCGCGTCGGGCGAGAGCAAACCGCTGCGGTCGCTCAGCGCGTCGAACCCCACCGGGGTGACGGTTGTTTCGAACATGGTGGTCGCGCCGAACGGCGAATATTACGTATATTCGTTCGACCGCCTGATCTCGCAGGTGTTCTCGCTCGACGGCGTGAGCGGCTGAGTTCGTGGCGCACGCTTCAATTCACAGGGGGCTGAAAAAGTAAGTTAACGTGTGAGCAAGCAGGGGGAAACGCCTGCTCCACCACGGAGCATCAACAGCTTACGACAACAGTGGAGCAGGCCTTTGCCGGCCTTGGCCTGTGCAGTTACTTTTTCAGCACCGTCTGAAGCGTGCGCCACACACCTACTCGGCGACTTCTTCGAGGAAGCAGCTTTCGAAAGCGCGGTCGAGCACGTCGTCCGTCAGGACGTACGGAAGCTTCTCGAAGTGCATCAGATCGATGGCGTGCGATAAGACATCGCGCGGCTGGCAGCGTCGAAACGGCTTGCCTGTGGCCGCGTAATATTTCTCGATGAATCGCGTAATCGTGTTTTCGGTGACGGGCAGGTCGCGCCCGCGGCAGAACTGGCGGAAGATTTCGCGAAATTCAGTGATTTCCGGGTTACGCATCAACATTTTGTATTGAATTCGGCGTAGAAAAGCTTCATCGCCGAGCTGCTCGGGGCGCAGGTTGGTCGAGAATATCAGGAATGCCTCGAACGGAACGGTCATCTTCCCGCCGCTGTTGAACGAAAGGTAATCGACGCGGCGTTCCATGGGTACGATCCAGCGATTGAGAACTTCGGCGGGCGTCGCCTTCTGGCGGCCGAAGTCGTCGATCAGGTAAATGCCGTTGTTGGCCTTCACCTGAAACGGCGCGTCGTACACTTTCGACGTCGAGTTATAGCTCAGGTCGAGCATCTCCAGCGCCAGCTCGCCGCCGGTGACGATGAACGGGCGCCTGCACTTGGCCCAGCGCTGGTCCCATGCCGGTTCGGAGGCGAATACGGACGGCTGTTCGTCGTCGTTGATCGCCTGATGATAGACGGGATCGAACACCTGAATGATGTGCCCCTGACATTCGATCGCGTAAGGAACGTAAATAGGCGAATCATCCAGATTTACGAGGGCTTCGGCCAGATAAGTTTTCCCGTTTCCGGGCTGCCCGTAGATCAGGAACGAATTGCCCGAACTCACCGCCGGACCGACCTGCGCCAGCATTCGCGGAGTGGTCACAATGCGCCGGAGACAATTCGCCAGCGCCTGCTGCGTCAGCCAGCCCGCCTTCCGCCGCTGGCTGCGCACCAGAATCGAGTATTGGTACAGAGGCACGGGCGCGGGCCCGACATACTGGTTTACTTCCAGAAACTCACGCGCAAGATTCCGCCCCGCTTCCGACAACGCGAATACCGCCGATGAATTCCCGATGCCCAGCGACTTCTTAACCTGAACGGTATGCTGCCGCTTCAGGTTTTCGATGATCGATTCGATCAGGCTGAACTTGAAGCCCATGGCCGAGGCAAGATCCCGGCCTGGAACCTCGCCGCGAAAGAACAGCGTCTTCAGAATAAGGTGCTCAACCGTGCTCTCCGAGATGCCGGCCTCGGCAATAGTCTCCGGTACCGGAGGAACAACCTCGGACGTCTCCGTTTCGGTCGCTTCGTGCGCCCGGGTCGCGTCAGCCGCTATCGTCAGTCCCGGCGGCAAGAGGGGTGGCGCTTTGGGCGCAAGGTCGGCAACAGCAAGGGCGCTCATAGGAGTCTTTTCGAGTTTGTTGCGTAATTCGGTACCTCTCAATGGGAAAGTGGTCCCGGAAGAGTAAGTAGCGCGCGCCGCGCCTGTAGGAGCAATCCCCGAGTGCGGTCTTACAGACAGACAGCGCGCCCCACAGATCAGCATCGCCCGCAAGCAAACCACTCCCTAACGGTCGCGGCTCAGCCACCGTAAGGAAGCGGTTGCACGGCGCTGGATTCGGCGATCGTGTAGTACTTTACGCCGGCGTGGCGAAATGTTTCCGGCGTTCGGCCCAGTCGCCGGACGGAAACACCTGTGCCCCCGCCTCGATGAGCCGCGGCAGCATGTCGAACACGGCTGCCGGACCCCATTCGGTTCCGCGGCGGGTTCGGAAACCCCGCAGGTTGAGCTCGCGAGCTACGTCGCCCAGGTGCTTGTCCTGCACAATCAGCTCGAGCATGAGCAGCAGCGTGTCCCGCTCCCGCTCGTCCTCAACAAGATGACTGCAGTCGCCGGCCACTCGCAGGCCGTACGGGACATCGATGGCGTCCGCCGTTTCGATTTCCCTTTCCCATATCACCCCCGCCAGCTTCCAGCCCTCCGCCGCGCGCTGGTCGACGTGTTCCCGTGTAGGCGGCGTTGACAGCCGTTCCTGCTGTTGTTCCCGGTGAGACACTTCTCCCTCCTGATTCGCCCTGGCATAGGCACGGCAGGCGCCACTTCGCCGCGAGTCCTTTCGAGTACTTACGCCGTCGTTGGACGCGCCGATGTGCGATAACGGGACGACGCTGCTCGCCTCCGCGCAGCCCTCCGCCCATGCGCAAACTCTTCCACTTCGATTCGCCGCGCGATCCGTATCACTGCGACGCCGTGGTTCTGTGGTGCTTCGATCAGCGTTTCGAGCTGGCCAAGCGGAAATTCCTCAACCGGCTGGGAGTGGCGCGGCCGGACCCGATCCGAATCGCCGGCGGCCCCCGTGCACTTGCCTCGCCTGAGAACGACTACGAGCGCGATTTCGTCCTCGAGCAGATGCGCAAGTCCATGCGGCTGCACGGGACCTCGCGCGCCATCCTCTTCCTGCACAGCGATTGCGGCGCTTACGGCGGACTGGAGGGCCGGTTCCACAACGACCGGGAAGCCGAAATCCGCCACTACGCGCAGGAGTTCCGGACGGCTGCCGCAGTGCTCGTCCGGACCTTTCCCGGCCTGGACGTAAGCTGCTACTACGTGGATTTCGAAGGCGTCTGGGATATAGTACAGGACCCGGCTATAACGGTCGAATCCTGATATTCCGGAACCAGGCCTCGTTGGTGTGATTCTGCAGCGAGATCCTGCCCTCGGGCTTCGGATGCTCGAGCGCATTCGCGATCGGCGTTCCCTTCCCCCAGCGCTTCTCGATGCCCGCTCTCACCTGTGGCGCATCGAGCGACGTGTCCACCACCTTCACGCCGTTGAGCCAGTGCTCCACGTGATCGCCACGCAAAACAATGCGGGAATGGTTCCACTCGCCCACGGGTTTGGGGTCCACGCCCGAGCCGCCGGCCATATCGTAGAGGTCGCCCGCGCGCTGCAGCGTCTTCTGCCCCGGCGCGAACACCGAATTGTCGATCACCTGGTATTCGAAACCGATCACATACTGCTGACCGTGCCCGGGAGGCTCCTCGATGCGGTTCGCCATGCGGTAATTCGCCAGATCCTCGAAACGCTTCGGTGCAGGAGGCGCAGGGTGGTCCTCCACGAAGAACCGGTCCTGTATACGGTACTTGACGCCGCTGTTTCCCTGAGGCGATATGCGCCAGTCGAAGACCAGCTCGAAATTCCGGTAATTTCCCTCGGTGAAGAGGTCACGCCGCACCCGCGGGTGCGCGAGGGCCTTCAGACAGCCGTCCTCCACCACCCAGGCGTCATTGGCCTCCCAGCCGTCCATTGACCGGCCGTCGAACAGCAGCGCCCAGCCCGCGGCCTTGTCGGACGAACTGAGCGAGTTCACCTGCTGCCCGGCCGCGCCGGCCGCGAACGCAATGAGGAAACAAGCGCTATGCAGTTTCATATCAATCTCATGCATACCACGTGAGAAAACGTTCATGAAACTCGCAGGCGAAAATGTCATAATCGAGGCGTTTCATTCAAAGCGATCGTGCTGTATGTTCGATCATCCGCTCGAAATTTTCGTGGCAGAGGACAACCGCGCAGACATGCGGTATCTGCAGATTGTGCTCGACGACCTGGGCGTCAACTATCATCTCCACACGGCCGTGGATGGCGAAGAAGCGGTGGCGTTCTTCCGTAAGGAAGGACGGTTCGCCGCGGCGCCCACGCCCGATATCGCCTTCATCGATCTGAACCTTCCCCGGCTGAACGGCGTTCAGATTCTGGCCGTGGTCCCCAAAGGACTGGCGTTGTGTATCCTCACTGGCTCGCGCGAAGACGAGGCCATGGTCATGCACCGCTTCAACCTGGATATCCGGTGCTACATCGTCAAGCCGATTGATGCGCAGAAGATCCTGGACGCGTTCGGATCGTACGACCATCTGAAGGAATACGCTCAGCAGCTTGCCGCACGGCAAAAGCGCGTGTCCAACTCCGGCGTAAACTGAACTCAGTGAAAGCACTGGTCAAGAAACATGCCGAGCCAGGCCTGTGGCTCGAGGATGTCCCGGAGCCGCAGATCGGCATCGGCGATGTCCTCATTCGCGTAAAGCGCGCGTCCATTTGCGGCACCGACGTGCACATCTACAACTGGGACGATTGGGCGCAGCGCACGATTCCCGTCCCCATGACCATCGGGCATGAGTTCGTGGGCGAGATCGTCGCGGTCGGATCGAACGTCTCCGATTTCTTCCCCGGCCAGACGGTCAGCGGTGAAGGCCACGTCGTCTGCGGACGCTGCCGGAACTGCCTTGCCGGACGGCGTCATCTCTGCGCCCATACCAGCGGCGTGGGCGTGAACCGGCCCGGCTGCTTTGCCGAGTACATCGCGCTTCCCATGACCAATGTCTGGGTGCACTGGCCGGAAGTGGATCTCGACACCGCCGCCATTTTCGATCCCTTCGGCAATGCCGTGCACACGGCGCTCACGTTTCCGGTTCTGGGCGAAGATGTTCTGATCACCGGCGCCGGCCCGATCGGGCTGATGGCGGCCGCGGTGGCGCGCTTCGCAGGCGCCCGGTTCGTGGTCATTACCGATTTGAATCCGTGGCGCCTCGAGCTGGCAGAGAAAATGGGCGCGACGCGCGCGGTGGACGTGCGCAATCGCACGCTGAAGGACGTGCAGAGCGAGCTGAGCATGAAGGAAGGCTTCGACGTGGCGCTGGAGATGTCGGGCAGCCCGGCCGCGTTCAACGACATGGTGGCGAACATGAGTCACGGCGGCCGCATTGCTCTTCTGGGCATTCCCACCGAGCAGATTGTGATCGACTGGCGCACCGTGATCTTCAGCATGCTGACCATCCGCGGCATCTACGGGCGTGAGATGTACGAGACCTGGTACAAGATGAGCGTGATGCTGCAATCGGGACTGGATATCTCGCCGGTGATCACGCACCGCATGCCGTACGCGGAGTACGAGGCGGCGTTCCGGGTGATGCGCGAGGGGCGGTCCGGGAAGGTGATTCTGGATTGGGAGAAGCGGTAGCAGGAAACCGCGAATGGAAACTGAGTTTCCATTCCAGCCGTTGAATACCAAACACTTGCCTGCACCAAACGGAAATTCAGTTTCCGCCAACCGGCTTGGTGGGGCGGTCCCCCGGACCGCGCGGGACGCCTTCGTCCCGCTGCCGCACGCGTTCACCGCCATCGACTGGAGAGGAATGCACTCCTCTCCGGAGCGCAGCTCGGGAAACTATCCGTGGCTGCCGACGGGTGGCTTCACCGCCGGCCTACGCCTGCTACGATCACTCCAGAATGGACTTCACGGTAGCAGACACATACGGAGCGGTGTCGGATCTGATGAGATGCGAGAGCGATGTTGCCTCGGGAATGAGACGCCTCCTCGAGCATTGCGATGGCCTCTGTCCAGGTGCCGTGTGGAGCGAAATCGCAGAACTGGACTTTGCCGCGGATGCCTATCTGCAACGGCGGCTACGCGAGCTTCTCGAAACCGAACCGCCTGATGAAGACATCGTAGCGCTTTGGTTCGGCCTATTCGATGAGACCTCGCCGGACAGCGGAGCTTTCGCAAGGCTCTACCTCGCTGGGGCAGAGTCCTACGATCCTGACGAGACAAATTCTGCCTGGGCGTGTTCCCCAGCTTATTTTCCGAACGGGCGCTACGCGGATTCCGCGGTTCTCCGTTCTATCTCAAAGGTACTGAGCGGGGCCGGGGAGGATATATTGTGGCTGGGCTCATACGTCTTGCCGCTCGGCTACACAAGTCTGGCCATAGCGGACGCATGCCGAGGCCTCTCACCAGACACTCTGCTGGGCCGCCCATCAACGGCTGTAGCCGTGGGCTTTGATTCTGGCGACTCTATAACCCTGCCGGTAATCAGACCTTCATCTACCCTCGGTCCAGTCGTCGGCTTCAGCATCACTCATTGGCTGCCACCAGGCGTCGCCGGCGGGCACGAGCGGCTCGTCGCGCGCGATTCCGAAGGGAAAGCCGGCCTTCTGGCGCACAGGGACAACTTCCGCCACGGGTTGTCCATGGCGGCACACCACTACGGTCTCGCCTCGCTCCACCAGATCGATTAGCCTCGAAAGTCGCGCCCTCGCCTCACGCACGCTGACACGCATACTCACACGTTACAATAACCATATCGCCCGTCCCTGACGGAGCTTCACTCAGGACCTCTAAGATATTGACCGAATCACGCATCCGGGAATTGTTGTCGGCGCTCGACGAGCGCATCCTCGTTCTCGATGGCGCCATGGGCACGATGATCCATCAGGCGCCGCTGTCCATTGACACTGACTACCAGGGCAAGGAGAACTGCCCGGAGATCCTGAACTTCACGCGACCCGATGTCATCCTCGACATCCACCGCCAGTACCTCGAAGCCGGGTCCGACATCATCGAGACGAACACGTTCGGCGGCGCGAGCATCGCACTGGCCGACAATCACCTCGAGGACCGCGCCTTCGAGGTGAACCGCGCCGCGGCGGCCATCGCGCGCCAGGCAGCGGACGAGTTCGCCACCCCCGCGAAGCCTCGGTTCGTCGCCGGCTCCATCGGCCCGACCAACAAAGACCTGAACATCACCGGCAAGACCACGTTCGGTGCCATGCGCGAGGCTTACTATGAACAGGCGCGCAGTCTGGTGGCGGGCGGCGCCGATCTGCTGCTCATCGAGACCGCCTTCGATACCGGCAGCGTCAAGGCGGGGCTCCTCGCCGTCGATCAGCTCAGCCGCGAGCTGGGCATTCGCATCCCGGTGATTGTTTCCGTCACCATCGAACGAAACGGCACGATGCTGGGCGGCCAGCCTATCGACGCGCTGTATACATCGGTGGCCACCGCCGATCTGCTCGCCGTGGGCATGAATTGCGCCACCGGCCCGGACCTGATGACCGATCACATCCGGACCCTCAACGAGCTGTCGCGGTTCCGCATCTCCTGTTATCCGAACGCGGGCCTGCCGAACGCCGAGGGCAAGTTCGGTGAGACGCCGGAGTCGCTCGCCGCGCAGCTCGACAAATTCGCGGCGCATGGCTGGTTAAACATCGTGGGTGGTTGCTGCGGCACCACGCCCGATCACATCCGCGCCATTGCCGAAATGGCCGCCGCACGACGGCCTCGTCCCATCAGGGCTCCCGATCATCGGGCGCGCTACTCGGGCGTCGAGATGGTGGAGGCCGAGGACAGCAGCCGGCCGCTCATCGTGGGAGAGCGCACCAACGTCATCGGTTCGCGCGCGTTCAAGGCGCTGGTGGCCGACGAGAAGTGGGAAGAGGCCAGCGAGATCGCGCGCCAGCAGGTGAAGAAGGGCGCGCACATCGTGGACGTCTGCCTGCAGTCGAGCGATCGCGTGGAGTTGAACGACATCGCCCCGTTCTACGGGAAGCTGATGCCGAAGATCCGCGTTCCGGTGATGATCGACACCACCGATGCCGAGGCCATCGAAAAGGCGCTCACGTTCTGCCAGGGGAAGGCGATCATCAACTCGGTGAACCTCGAGGACGGCGAGGAGAAGTTCGAACGCGTGTGCCCGCTGGCGCGGAAATACGGCGCGGCGCTGGTGGTGGGAACCATCGATGAAGATAAGGTGCAGGCGCAGGCGTTCACGCGCGAGCGGAAGCTGGCGGTGGCCCAGCGTTCGGTGGATCTGCTGACCGCGAAGTACGGCATTCCGCCCGAGGACATCATCATCGACCCGCTGGTGTTCCCCTGCGCCACCGGCGACGAGAACTATATCGGCGGCGCGGTGGAGACCATCGAAGCGATTCGTCTGGTCAAAGAGAACATCCCGTACGTGAAGACGATTCTCGGCGTTTCGAACATCTCCTTCGGGCTGCCGGCCAACGCGCGCGAGGTGGTGAACTCGGTTTTCCTGTACTACGCGACCAAAGCGGGCCTCGACCTGGCGATCGTCAACGCGGAAAAGCTGGAACGCTACGGCAGCATCCCCGAGGAGGAGCGGCGTCTCGCGGAAGACCTGTTGCGCAACTCGACGCCGACCAATGTTCCCGCCGGGCATCCCGCGGAGGAACTGCTGAAGACGGCGCCTGAGGACTGGCGCGACCAATCGCGCGAACAGAAGGCCGCGGTGAATCAGTTCCACATCGCCGCCATCGCCGAATACTTCCGGCGCGCCACGAAGAAGGTGAAGGTCCAGGCCGCCGAGCTGCCGCTCGATCAGCGGCTAGCGAACTACATCATCGAGGGCACGAAGGACGGCCTCATCGCCGATCTCGACCGTAAGCGCGCGGAAGGCGCCGCGCCGCTCGATATCATCAACGGTCCGCTGATGGCCGGCATGGGCGAGGTCGGCCGGCTGTTCAACAACAACGAGCTGATAGTGGCGGAGGTGCTGCAATCGGCCGAGGCGATGAAGGCCGCGGTCGCGCACCTGCAGCAATTCATGGAGAAGGCCGACACGGCGGCGCGCGGGCGTATCGTGCTGGCCACGGTGAAGGGCGACGTGCACGACATCGGCAAGAACCTTGTCGAGATCATCCTCAGCAATAACGGCTATGAGGTGATCAACCTCGGCATAAAGGTGCCGCCCGACCAGTTGATCGAGGCGTGGCGCGAGCACAAGCCCGACGCCATCGGACTCTCCGGGCTGCTGGTGAAGAGCGCGCACCAAATGGTGGTCACGGCATCGGATTTCCACGATCACGGTGTGTCCGTCCCGCTGCTGGTTGGCGGCGCCGCGCTGTCCGATCGTTTCACGCGCACGCGCATCGCGCCGGCTTATACCGCGCCCACCTTTTACGCGAAGGACGCGATGACCGGCCTGCGCATCATGAACGAGCTGATGGATCCGGCCACGCGCGAGACGGCATTATCGGCGCACGTGTTCACCGAGGCCGCGCCCGAGTCCGCCGCGTCGGTAGAGAGCGCTGCGCCGGCTACACTGGCACGCAGTCCGAAGGTGCGGACCGATATTCCGATTCCCGCCGCGCCGTATCTCGATCGCCGCGTGCGCGAGGTGCCGAACCTCGGCGAGGTCTGGAGCTACATCAACCCGTACATGCTCTACGGCAGGCATCTCGGCTTCAAGGGTAATTTCGAGAAGCTGCTGGCCGAACGCGACCCGAAGGCGCTCAAGCTCTATCACGATATGGAAGCCGTGAAAGCCGAAGCGGCCACGTTCATGAAGGTGCGCGCGGTGTGGCAGTTCTTCGAGGCCGAGCGCGACGGCAACGCCATCCACCTGTTCGCGCCCGGCTCCGCGACGCCGCTGCACACGTTCGCGTTCAGAAGGCAAGCGAAATCCGACGGGCTGTGTCTGAGCGACTACATCCTCGATGCCGACGAGGGCCGGCGCGATCACCTGTGTCTGTTCGTCGTGACCGCCGGCGCGGGCGTCCGTGCGGCCTCGGAGAAAGCGAAAGAAGCCGGCGAGTTTTTCCGCTCGCATGCCCTGCAGGCGCTGGGCATCGAAACGGCCGAGGGCTGCGCCGAGTGGCTGCATCGCCGCATCCGCGAGGACTGGGGCTTCCCCGATCCTCCGACGCTCACCATGCACGAGCGGTTCACGTCGCGCTACCGCGGCAAACGCTACAGCTTCGGCTACCCGGCCTGCCCGAACCTGGATGACCAGCGCGGGCTCTTCGATCTGCTGCGGCCCGAGGAGATCGGCGTCGAGCTGACCGAGGGCATGATGATGGAGCCCGAGGCGAGCGTCAGCGCGCTGGTGTTCCACCATCCCGACTGCGCCTATTTCACAGCGGCCGACGTAGCCGAAGCCGTCGAGGTGTAGAGTAGGCTTTCAGCCTGCACTACGGTGCCACTACCAAACAGGAATTTACGGCTCAATACGACAGGACCACGCAGATTATCACCGGCCTCGTCTTCGCCATTCTGGTGTTCGTGTCGCTCGTCACAAAGAGCCTCATCGTCGCGTCGCTCGGCGTCGCTCTTCTCGTCCTGGCATACGCGTGGTCGCCACGCGGATATGCGATCTTCGACCGAATGATCATTGTGAAGCGGCTGGCCGGAAACATTAGAATCCCGGTCGATTCCGTCCGTGAGGTCCGCCTCGCCACGAACGACGATTTCACCGGCTGCATCCGCGTGTGGGGCAGCGGCGGCCTGTTCGGCTATTACGGGACCTTCCGTACGACGAAGCTCGGCAACTCCAAATGGTATGTGACCGACCGCGGGAAAGCCGTGATCGTCTCCACCAGCGAGAAAACGATAGTCCTCAGTCCGGATGACCCATCTGCCCTTGTCGCGGCCATCCGAGGAACTGCTCCTGCACCGGCAATGCCGAGCCAGGAATTCGGCGGCACGGTCCTCTCCGGCGGTGCCAGATTCCGGGGACTGCGGCTCGGACTGGCGATCGGCATTGCAGCACTGAGTTTCGTCGCCTTTGCGATGATGTATGCACCGGGTGCGCCGAAGTACACGCTCACGCCCGACAAGCTGACCATTCATGACCGCTTCTATCCAGTGACCATCAATGCCGCTGATGTCGATGTTGCCGATGTGAGGATAGTGGACATCAGGACCGATCCGGCGTGGCAGCCGACTGCGCGGACGAATGGATTCTCGAACTCTCATTACCATTCCGGGTGGTTCCGAGTCGCCAATGGCGCCAAAGCGCGCATGTACTGGGCAAACAAGACCAGACTCGTGCTGCTGCCGCCCAGAGGCATCGGATCGCCTGTCCTGTTGCAGGTGAACGACCCAGAGCAGTTTGTGGCACAAGCGCGGGAGGAGTGGCATCGGTAGCCGGGCAGCGGTTGCCATCTGAGCGGGTGAGGAATCCGCAAAGGCGACCACGTACTTCTTCAGTGTGAACCGGGCGTAATTGAACTCGTGGGGCAGGCTTTCAGCCAGGCTTTCAGCCAGGCTTTCAGCCTGCGGCGGCTTTTCAAGCCGCCTGGCCGATTGCAAATGAACCCCGGCTGAGCGTCGTGCAACCTTTTGGTTGCAATCGATCGCACGCTCTGATAATATGCAACCCAGAGGTTGCTGATGAGCACAGGCCGCATCGAGAAAAAGATTCTACTGCGCGCGCCGCTCCAACGCGTCTGGCGCGCCCTGTCCGACTCCGCCGAGTTCGGCACGTGGTTCGGCGTCCGATTCGATGCCCCATTCAAACCGGGCGCCCTGATGCGCGGCGTCCTGGAAGGGACGAAGGTGGACGCCGAGGTCCGGAAACTCCAGGAAACCCACAAAGGCAAGCCGTTCGACATCACCATTGAGAAGATGGAGCCGGAGCGGCTGTTCTCATTCCGCTGGCATCCGCATGCTGTCAATCCGGCCATAGACTACTCGGCCGAGCCGACCACGCTGGTTGAGTTCTCGCTCGAAGAACTGGCCGACGGCGTCTTGCTGACCGTCACCGAATCCGGCTTCGATCAGATCCCGCTCGCGCGCCGCGCGGAGGCCTTCAGCGCGAACGAAGGAGGCTGGGCCATCATGGTGAAAGTGCTCGGGGACTATGTCGGCGGGAAACCGTAGACCGAAATCCTCCGCGCGCGTGTTCGCCGCGCTCGGCGATGAGACGCGCCTGCGGCTGGTCGGGCGCCTCTGCGATGCCGGGCCGATGTCCATTACCGGTCTGGCCGGCGGCTTCAGGGTGAGCCGGCAGGCGATCACCAAGCACCTCCGCGTGATGGAGAAGGCAGGTCTGGCGCACCGGGCCCGCCGCGGCCGAGAGAGCATCTGGCAGTTGTCCCCGGAGCGTCTGGAGGAAGCGCGCCGCCATCTCGACCTGATCTCGAAACAGTGGGATGCCGCGCTCGGGCGGCTCAAAGCGTTCGTCGAGGAATGGCCAGAATAACGCATCAACGCATCATGATGCTATGATCATAATGATGCGGACAACCATCAATCTGCCAGACGACGTGTATGAGATTGCGCGTGCGGCCGCACATGCAAAATCCATCTCTCTGGGTGATGCTCTTGGCGAGTTGGTTCGACGAGCGCTGCAGGCCCAACCCAACGTCGACACCCGGTCTGTTTTTCCATCCTTCTCTCTTCCGGCGGATGCTCCCCCAATTACGCTCGAGCAGACGCTGAACGCCGAAGATGAGTTGTGAAACCTTACCTGCTGGATGTCAACGTCCTCATTGCGCTGGCCTGGAAAAACCATGTCCATAGCCGCGAAGCTCAGGAGTGGTTTTCGAGACGCGGCGCTGGCGCCTTCCGGGTGTGCCCCATTACACAGACGGCATTCGTGCGCATCTCCTCGAATCCGGCGTTCTCAACAGCGGCGGTGACCCCGGCGGAGGCCATCGGTTTGTTGCGCCGCATCGCTGACCTTCCCGGATACGGGTTCTGGCCTGACGACCTCTCGCTGACGGATTCTCCTACGGGCGCGACTATCATAGCGGGACACCGCCAGGTCACAGACAAGTACTTACTCGATCTGGCAGGGTCGCACGACGGTATCCTCGCAACACTGGACCGCGGCGCGGCGGGTCTGGGCCGTTCACAAGGGCACGAGGTAGAACTGCTTCTCTGAACCGTCACTCACGATTTTCGCGAAGCTCCCGAAGCTGCCCGCTGCACGCGGCTGTGGTGACGGCCATAGAAGAAGTAAATCACCATGCCGATGGCCAGCCAGATCAGCAGCCGCAGCCACGTATCGCCGGGCAGTGACGCCATCAGCGCCAGGCAGATCACGATGCCCAGGATCGGCACGAGCGGAACCAGCGGCGTCTTGAACGGCCGTGGAAGTTCGGGCCGCCGCACGCGGAGAACCCAGACGCCCGCACACACAATGATGAACGCCAGCAGCGTGCCGATGTTGCACAACTGTCCGAGAATGCCGATCGGGATCAGCGCCGAGAAGAACGCCACAAAAATCCCGACCGCAATGCTCGAGATCCACGGCGTCCGAAACCTTGGATGCACCGCACCGGCCCACTCCGGCAGCAGTCCGTCGCGCGACATCGAGAAAAACACGCGGCTCTGGCCGAGCAGCATCACCAGCATCACGGTGGTCAGCCCCATGATAGTGCCGATCAGCACCAGATACTCGCCCCAGCGAACGCCGGTGGCCATCATCCCCAGAGCGACGGGAGCGCCCACGTTGAGGCGGTCGTATTTCACCACCGCCGTCAGCAGCCCCGCGGTGATGATGTACAGCACCGTGCACACCACCAGCGATCCGAGAATGCCCACCGGCATGTCCTTCTTCGGATTGCGCGCCTCCTGCGCGGCGGTGGACACAGCGTCGAAGCCGATATACGCGAAAAAGATGACCGCGGCTCCGCGCGATATGCCCGACCAGCCGAAAGACCCGAACGTACCCGTGTTCGGAGGAAGGAATGGGGTCCAGTTCGCCCTCGCCTCGGCCATGTGATGCATCACATAGATCCCGGCAATGGCGACAAAGGTCAGCACCGTTCCCACCTTCACGAAGACGATGGCGGTGTTCAGGTTCGCGGACTCCTGAATCCCGATCACCAGCACCGTGGTGACCAGACAGATCCCCAGGAACGCTACGATGTTGAACACTCCGGTGGCCGCCGGCAGCCCCGCGGTTTCGACGCCCGCGGGAACACTTGCAATCGGCTGCCAGAGGCCCTTGAAAAGCACGAGCTTCGCGCCCGGAGTCGCCGTGAACGCGGGCGGGATGTAGATGCCGATTCGCTCCAGAAGTTGCACCACGTTGGCGCTCCAGCCTGACGCTACGGTAGCCGCGCCGAACGCGTACTCGAGAATCAGATCCCAGCCGATGATCCAGGCGAAGATCTCGCCCAGCGTCGCGTATCCGTACGTGTAAGCAGAGCCTGCAATCGGGATGAGCGACGCGAACTCGGCATAGCAAAGGCCCGCGAACGCGCAGCCGAACCCCACCAGCACGAACGACAGGAGAATCGCCGGCCCGGCAAACTGCGCGGCGGCGGAGCCGGTCAGCACGAAGATGCCCGCGCCGATGATGGCCCCTATGCCCAGCGTGATCAGGTTTACCGGGCCCAGTGCACGCCTCAGCGCGTGCTCGCCTGTATCATCGGCCTCGAGCCGAAGCATGTCCAAAGGCTTTCTCGCCAGCAGGTCTGACATGGGTATCTCCTAAGCTAATCGCGCAGGCGCTGTTCACGCAACCGAACGTCCGGGGGAACAATACCGGGCTGCCGCACCTAGTGTAGTGTCCCGAGAATAACTGGACAATGCTGACTGAACGTTCCCCGTGGGGCAGGCCATCGGGGGTTTGTGGCCTGCCGGCGTCGTGTCAGCAATCGCAGACGACAAAAGACGATCGTCTGCGCCACGTCGGGCCGACCTGACCAGTTTCGGCGCGCTACGAAAGTACTATCTGCGAGTACTCGATTCACGTTCCCCGAAGCGGAACTCCGCGCCAGATGGACCTCCACTGCGGATGGACGGCCCAAAGCCGAGCGACACGCTTCGTGTTCCGAGGCGCTGATGGCGGTTTTGAAGAGCACGAGAACGTACACGGAAATCCCGGCGCCCGCCGCGCGTGTGGTCACTCTGCCGGGCGCCAATTATTGCGTCTACTTGTCGAATCAGGCCGACGTCCTGCGCGAGATGCGCACATTTCTTGCGGCGCTGCGTCACTAATAGCACAGCAGGTCGCCAAAACGCGGGGATGCCCGTCTTTATGTAACAATGTGGCGGTCAGGAGTCCGCGCGCGAATGGCCCTTCAACTCTGGAGATCACGATAGATGGCGAATCTGCTGGCCCGCAAGCCGCTGAAGTTGCTGCTCGAGGAGTCTCGGCAGACGGGCGAACACAGCCTCCGGCGCACGCTCGGGGTCCTGCAATTAACGGCGCTCGGCGTGGGCGCGGTGATCGGCGCCGGCATCTTCGTCATGGTCGGTCTGGGCGCGCACTACGCCGGACCGGGCCTCATGCTCTCTTTCGTGCTCTCGGGCCTTGGCTGCGCCTTCGCCGCTCTTTGCTACGCCGAGTTTGCCGCCATGATTCCGCTGGCCGGCAGCGCCTACACCTACGCCTACGCCACACTGGGCGAAATTTTCGCGTGGATCATCGGCTGGGATCTCACGCTCGAATACGCCATGGGCGCGAGCACCGTGTCGTCGGGCTGGTCGAATCACTTCATAGAGCTGCTCGACATGTTCCATCTGAAGATGCCGCTCTGGCTGGCCTACGATCACTGGACGGCTTTGCGCACCGCCGAAGGCACGATCGCGCGAGAGATGGCGCGATCGTCCGACTCGTCGCTCGTCCCCGGGACGCAGGCATTTCTCGACAAGGTTGCCGCCATCGTTACCGCCCACCCCCCGGAGCTGGTAAGCCGGGCGCACGATCTGCTGGCCGCCCCGCGGCTGTTCGGCGTGGAGATCGGCTTCAACCTGCCCGCCTTCCTTATCGCCCTCATCATTACCGCCATTCTCGTCATCGGCATCCGCGAGAGCGCGCGTTTCAACGCAACTATCGTCGTCATCAAGGTTGGGGTGGTCCTGTTCGTCATCGGGCTCGGCATGACTTACGTCAACCGCGCCAACTGGGGACTCGACTGGCATTCCTTCGCGCCCTATGGATTTTCCGGCATCGGCTCAGCGGCCGCCTATATCTTTTTCGCGTACATCGGCTTCGATGCCGTATCCACCACGGCGCAGGAAGCGAAGAACCCGCAACGGGACCTTCCCATCGGCATCATCGCCTCACTGCTCATCTGCACTTTTCTCTACATCAGCGTATCGGCCGTGCTCACGGGCATGGTGCCGTGGCGCGACATCAACATCGAAGCCCCGGTCGCGCGCGCGTTTCTCGACCGCGGCCTCCCCGTGGCATCGCATATCATTACTCTCGGCGCCCTCGCCGGCCTCACCAGCGTCATGCTGGTGATGCTGCTGGGCCAGACCCGCGTGCTCTATTCCATGGCCAGCGATGGCCTGCTGCCCAAGAAGTTCTTCGCCGACATCCACCCGAAGTTCCGCACGCCGTGGAAGAACACCATGCTGGTTGGACTGCTGGCCGCGATCGTGGGCAGCGTCACGCCCATCGACGACATCGGCAAGATGGTGAACATCGGAACGCTGCTGGCGTTCGTTATCGTGTGCATCGCGGTGATGGCGCTGCGCCACACCGATCCCGCGCAGCCTCGCCCGTTCCGCACGCCCTGGGTCCCCTTCGTGCCGATCATGGGCGTGCTCTTCAACGGCTACATGATGTACAAGCTCGGCTGGGTGAACTGGGCGCGGCTGATCATCTGGCTGGGCATTGGACTGGTGGTGTACTTCGCCTATGGACGCAAGCACAGCCGCGTCCAGCAGACGCTGCGCGGAGACTGAGCCGCAGTAGAGCAGGCTTTTCAGCCTGCATTGGGTCAACGAGTTCTTATGAGAACAGCAGCCGCCACACCGTCACCACACACGCGTGCGTCACCATGGGAGCGCGGATGCTCTTAGTGTTCATGAAGCCGATGCCGTAGAAAACGCCGGCCACGCCGCCGATAATCGCGAATCGCCAGTTGGGGAAGTGCCGGAAGGTAAGGTGCGCCGCGCCGAACAAGACCGATGCAACAATCAGCCCGGCCATGCCGCTGTGCAGACTGCGCGTCAGGATCTGCTGCAGAAAGCCGCGGAAGAAGAACTCTTCGGCCAGCGCAACCACCCACAAAATGCCGGCGAAGGTTCCCACGGCGATGAGCGGCATCTTCCACCAGACCAACGGCAGCGGATGGAAATGCGCGAAATGCAGAACGTAAGCGAGCACGAAACCCACCGGCAGGAAACAAGCGAACAACGCCAGACCGACGCGCCATTCGTGCGGCGTCGGGAGGAAGCCAAAGCCCACCTCGATTCGCCGGATGAGCAGCACCGCTGTGATGCTCACGTGGATCCACAGGAGCCTGCCCAGAATCAGCAGCGGCAGCCCGCGGACGGGTTCCGGATAGAACATCCGAAACAGCGGGCTCAGGAACACCGCCGCCGCGACAGCGAGAAACAGAAGATCGACGCCCAGGCGCGGCTTGAACACTACGTACCAGAACGAGATGACTGCGGCCAGTCCGGCGATCGCGAAGAATGCCGTTAGCCGGAACGAACCCAGACGCGCGGTGGCCACGGAGTATGGAACCACTGCGCTCACCGTGAGCGCCAGGGCAAGAATTGCACCGGGCAATCGGCCCAGGGCTCGCCGCACCGCGCCAAAGCCCGGAGCCATGTAGAACGCCAGCTCGAGCAGGAACGCCGGCAGCACCGCCGGCGCGATTCCAGCAGGGATGCCTTTCTCGCGAGAATATAGGTACGCTGCAACGGAGCCTACGATCAGGACGGCGAGGAAGGAAATGAAATACTCGATCCACGTGCCGCGGCCTTTTTGCATCGGCTTCATCGTAGCATCCATGCTGTTCGCGGCCCGTCTGCGCGCGCAGGAGCCGCCGCCAAACCTGCTCCGCCGCATTGCCGCGCGGGAGACTGAAACCGAGAAGGCCCGCAACGACTATACGTGGAGACAAACCGTGGTGGTGGAGGAGCTGGATGCGCACGGCGCCGAGACCGGCCGCTACAGCGAGGTTCGCGACATTCTGTTCTCACCCGATGGCAAGCGGATCGAGCAGATGGTGGGCAGGCCCGTGCTCACCATGACGCGATTGAGGCTCACCGACGAGGACTTCCGCGATCTGCGCGACATCCAGCCACTGGCGCTCACAACCGACGCGCTGTTCATGTACGAATCGCAGTTCCGAGGCGATGAGACCGTCGAAGGCATCGACTGCTGGGTGCTGGCGATCGAACCGCGCCAGATTCTCTCCGGCCAGCGGCTGTTCCAGGGAACCATCTGGGCCGACAAGGCCGACCTTTCCATCGTGAAGAGCGATGGCCAGGCAGTGCCGCAGGAGCACGGCGGTAAACACGAGAACCTCTTCCCGCACTTCACCACCTTGCGGAAGAAAGTGGATGGGCGCTACTGGTTCCCTGCCGAAACCTTCGGCGACGACACGCTCCCGTTCAGCACGGGCGTACAGCGCGAGCGCCTGACGGTGCATTACAGCAACTACAAGCGGTTCAGCTCAGAATCGACGGTGAAGTTCGGGGAGTAGCGGTGGCGCAGACGATCGTTTTTTGTCGTCTGCGATTGCCGACAGGACGCCGGCAGGCCACAAACACCGATGGCCTGCCCCACGCTCGGATACAATCCGAACATGAACGATATCATCGTCCGGCCGACGCTGAAGTTCATTTACGCAGCGTACGTCGGCGAAGTATTGCTGGGGATCGCCATCGCGATGGCTCAGTACACATGGCTGGAACAGGCGCCGTGGTGGACCCCGCTGGCGGTGGCCATCCTCATCTTGTGGACAGCCATGCGCCACCTGCGCCGGCTCGCGGTGAAGCTCACCATCACTGCCGACAAACTCCGTTATGAAACGGGCATGATGTCCCGATCCACCCGAACCATCCAGCTTCCCAAGGTGCAGGACGTGCGCGTCGACCAGAGCCTCTCTCAGCGCATCTTCGGCGTGGGCAGCCTGTCTATAGAAACCGCCGGGGAATCCAGCCGCCTCACCGTGCACGATATCGACCGGCCCCAGCAGATCGCCGATGAAATCATGAACCGTTCCGAGCACCCGCTCTCGGCAAAGCAGGGCTTATAGCCCGCGCGACCGTCATCCGTTGGTGGAAGTTCAACGCCGTGGGAATTCTCGGCGCGGGCGTGCAGCTTGCGGCCCTGTGGCTCTACGCGCGCGTTTTCGGCATTGAATACATCGTGGCCACGGTGCTCGCGGTCGAAACGGCGGTCCTGCACAACTTCATCTGGCACGAGGCATGGACCTGGCGCGGCTTGGCGGTTCGCGACCGCTGGCGTCGGCTCATCAGGTTCCACGCCGGCAACGGCCTCGTCTCCATAGTGTCGAACGCGCTCTTCACGTGGCTGCTCCGGCAGTACGCGGGCCTGCCTCTGATCCCTTCCAATATCGCGGCCATTGTTTGCACGGCCATCATCAACTTCGCAATTGCCGAGCTGTGGGTCTTCCGGCGGGTTACTCCTGTCGACCCCACCGAATCGTGAACTCGCCCGGTTCATCCACCACGCTGTAATCGGGCGGCGGCTGGAACAGGGCGGGATCGGGCTCGCTCCGATTGATGTGAATCAGCTTGTCGGTGCTGTCGCCATACTCCGGGTCGGTTTGCTGCTGGAACACGGTCACCTTCAGCGCCGGCGATTCCCATTTGTCGGTCACATGGCTGATCGGATGATCGTTCCCGCGAGTTCCCGGCGGCGATACCACGGTCTGCCGCAGTCCCTCCACGATGACGCCTTCCATCGACTGCGTTCCGAGGTCCTCGTACGTGACGGACGGCGCGGTCGCGCTGCCTTTGTCGCTCGGGGGTATGAACCGCTGCGTTGCTTCCGGCGGGCCGCTTCCCGCCTGCGCAGCCGGTGGCTTCTGCGCGGCCAATTGCTGCCGGTGGGCAACTTTGTTGACCGGATCCAGAACGTATCTGATGCCGCCGGGCGGATCTTCGATGTCCACCAGCATCGGCGCGTCTGGTGGTGACGGGCCCTGTGCGGCCCGAGCGGAGTACAGCGGCCGCTCCGTGCGGATGCGGCCCGCGGAGTCCCGCCACACCTTGGTGGAGAGGCTTCCGTGCGAGACGAGCGTTCCGTCAGCCAGCGTTCGGGACAGCGCCGTCACCCTCTCAGCCGAGTACGGCGCTCCCCTTACCACCGGCATCGACCAGCGCGGCGCCAGGAAATGCCCCGTTCCGGATGGCCCATTCATTCCCCCGGTAACGATTGTGGAATCCTGCGCGCCCGCGGCAAGCGCGCCGAGCGCCAGACAGACAGCCAGACGAATTCTCATGCTCACCTCCTGCGGGCCGGCGGCCTGCCGAAAGCGTTCGCCAGTCGCTCACCGGTAACGTCGATCAGCGACTGCGCCTGCAGCCACTCGTCCTCGAGGTCCACCAGCGTTTCTTCCACGCGATCGGCCGACATCGCCACCAGCGGGGGCAGAGCGCTCTTCAGATCCAGCCCGGAAACACTGACAATGCTGCGGAGTGGGAACGGATGGTCGGTGTCGCCGGTCTGCACGATTTCGTTCCAGTCGGACATCTCCTCGCTGCTCGGCAGATCGCCTGCGTCAACTGCAGCCGAATCGGCATTCCAGGCGTCGTTGAATGCATCCACGGCGGACCGCAGCAAATGCCAGGCGTAGGTTCGCCGCTCGTTGTCCGGCTGCAGCGCCGTCAGGTCGGCGGCGGCCAGCAGCAGGAAGGGACGGAGATCGATATCGGCGTACGGCACGTCGTGCACCGCGCGCGCAACGTCGTTCCGGCTCAGCCAGTACAACGCGCTCTTGGTGGACGGGCGCAGCCGCGTGGCCGAGCGATCGTCTTTCGCGGCCTCGGCGAACGTGATCAGCGCGTCCAGTTTCATCTTCACCGTGGAATCGTTGATACCCGACGCCAGGTCCCTCATCCGCGCCGTCTCGCCCGGAGACCAGTGCCGGAGCAGTACGCGGACGCGGGCCTTGTCTTCGCCCACCGGATCGCCGCCGGCGCGCCTGATCTCTTCAGCCTCCGATCGGGGAGCCGGCGCCAGCGCTCTGCGCACCTCATACTCAAACGCTCTGCCGACTGCTCCGCCGAGCTGCTGAATGTCGTTGGCGAGCTCAGGTTCAAGGTCCGGCTCGAAAGCCCGCACTGCCGGCAGCAGCGCCTGGGCGAACGCGTACTGAACCTGTTTCTGCTGCAAGCCCTCAACGCGCTGCTCGAGCAGTGTCAGGGCTGTCTCGGCGTAGGCGCGAACCAACTCGGAGCTGGTGTCCGGGGCCGCCTGCGCAGGCTGCGGCAGCGTACCGTCCCGCGACAACAGCTCCGTATCGAAGAGATAACCGCCGAGCCGGGCATAGTCTTCGGTGTCGTACGCGGGCTGAGTGTCCACCCAGGCGACGCGAGCCAGGAAGAGATTGTCTGCGGTTTCCGCCTCTCCCCGATCATGAAGCTGCATCAGAACGTTCACGAACGTTCGGTTGCCCTGGCTGCTCAGAGGACCAAAAACGGCTGCCCCGGTGACGTCTACCGCATCCTGCACGTCTCCCGCGTCGAGCATCGAGATGGCCCTCCGCAGCTCCGCATCCGGATTGGCGCGGCGGCGCCACGGGCTGAGCCTCTCGGCGAGCGTACGGTCGCAGGCAGTCGCCGACGCCAGCACCTGCAGCCGCGCCTGGGCCCGGTCCTGATCGCTCACATTCGCCGCGATGGTCAGCGTATTCATCGCGTCCGTGAACATCGTTTGCGCGTACGTGCGGTTGTAGGGGCAAACGGTTTCCGCGAGCGCCGCCACGGCTCGCGCCCCGATAATCTGATCGCTGAATTGTTGAAAGCGGTGTCCCAGAGCGTAGGCGCGATCGAGCGCCTGCTTCCGCCGGAGTTGCGCCGCCAGAAGCTTTGCGCGAGCCGCGTCCTCAGGCGGCAGTACGCGGTCCTTGGCGGCCGAAACGCTGCATACCAGCAGCGCGCCGGCGCAGGCTGCCAATAAAGTCCGCATCCCAGCTATTGACGATATCAGGATCGCAACCGTGCAACGTGCTTCGGAATTTGTCCCCACTTTCCGGTGGTAGAACATTTCTTTCCGGTCCAGCGAAATAGTCGGGGCCTCGACAAAGCCGGTAAGCGAGCTGAGCACCCGCGGTCCGCCGAAGGGATCGCTCACCGAGGCTCGCGTTGCCGCCATGATGCGCACACTCGGCTCGGGTCTGTCTCCCTTCGAGGGCCGTCATCGTTCCGGGCGCGCCCGCGTCCGGGAAATGCGAGCTGAAGTAGCGCGGTGGAAGAACGGCGGTTTCAGCATCGATCCCGACGGCGCCAGAATTATGCAGAAGATCAATATGTACAGCGCCTGCCCGTCCGGACTGATGCCGGCATCCATATTCACGGTTCGCGGCGTTTCAGGGCTGATCTGTCCCGGCGCTGGATGCACGTTTATCACTTGTTTTCCAGTGAAAGTGCCGGTATAGATGGAGTTCATCGTGCGAGCGTATTGGCGCAGGGTCGTAAAGTAGAAATGCCCGGCTGTATCCATACTCGGGACCGCATCGAGAAACGGTGAATTTACTCCCCGCAGCATCGGACCCATTTTACGTAAGTGGTTGATTACGGCTAAAGTGCAGCATGCCGGCCAGCCGATACACGAGCAGGAGCGGATTTGTCAGTTCACGTTACGGAGAAACGCCGCCAGAGCCGGAAAACCCCAGCGCACCCTCAGCGGCTGAAGGTGACGGTCCTGAACCCCGTGGGAGCGGCCACGGACGTCGCAGCGCGGCTGCTGAACGTTTCCGAGAGCGGCGCGGCCATCGAGTCCGGCGTGCCGCTGGCGGTCGGGGCAGAGGTACGGGTTTCCTCTCCAGACGGGATTAACGGTCGCATCGGCGCGCACAAGGCGCGGGTGCGCTGGTGCAGTCCGGGCCGGGCCGGGGGATTTCAGTGCGGATTGTTATTCGACGACGCGGCTGAGCCGCAGACGCAGGCGGACGGGCAGCCCTGGATGTCTTCGTCCGGGCCCGAGGACGACCTCCCGGACCTCTATGAGATCCTGCAGATAGGCCCGAATGCGGACCTTGAAACCATCCATCGCGTGTTCCGCATCCTCGCACAGCGTTTCCATCCCGATAACCTGGAAACGGGCGATGAGGACCGGTTCAGGCTGGTTGTCGACGCCTACCATGTGCTGAGCGAGCCGGAGCAGCGCGCCGCCTACGATGCTCGCCGCGCGGTCAGGAACAAGACCCGCTGGCGTATTTTCGATCAATCGAAGGCCGCCGTGGGCGTGGAGGCCGAGCAGCGAAAACGACAGGGTATATTGTCGCTTCTCTACACGAAACGGCTCAGCGGTGGCGTACAGCAGTTCATGACCATGCAGGAATTCGAGGAGCTGCTCGGCGTTCCGCGCGAGCATCTCGAGTTCACTCTCTGGTATCTCCGGGAAGCGGGGCTGATCGTGCGAGGCGACAACATGCGCTACGGCATCACCGTGAGGGGCGTGGATTTTGCCGAAGAGCACGGCTTGTGGTGCCCCTCCACCGGGCGGATGCTGCCGGCTGCGGGCGGTCCGTTAGCGTAAACCGCCACGTGGGGCAGGATTGTATCCTGCGGCCGATTTGCAATTGCCCCACTCCGAACATCAGGTTAATGGCGACGCCAAACTGAACAGTATTGGGGCTAGCCCCGCACCTCACCCGCCGCCCCGCAATACCGCTCTTCCATCGCCGTGATCTTGCCAAGCCGGCGAACGTGGCGCTCTTCATTGGTGAATCGCGCGTCGAGGTACAACCGCAGCAGATCCTTCGCCAGCTCCGAGCCCACCGCTCGCGATCCCAGCACAAAGACGTTAATGTTGTCGTGCTCCACGCCCTGGTGCGCCGAGTAGCAATCGTGGCAGATGCCCGCGCGAATGCCGGGAATCTTGTTTGCGGCCACCGAAACGCCGACGCCGCTGCCGCAGATCAGCACGCCGCGGTCGGCTTCTCCGGCCAGCAGCTCGAGGCAGAGTTTCTCCGCGATGTCCGGGTAATCCGAGGGAGTCCGATCGAAAACGCCAACATCGCGCGCACTGTGGCCGAGGCTTTCGATATACGGCAGCAACAGCGCTTTCAGATCGAATCCGGCGTGATCGGAGCCCACGAGGATGTTCATTTTCCTCACCATAGCACGGTAAAAGTTCCGGCTGTGTCGACCGGAGCCGCTTCACCGCATACGCAGCGTTGAAGTTACAACCTGGCCTGACGCTTGCACCTCTGTCCGATCGGGAGGACGGTTCTAAATGACCAAAGTACTTACGTTCGCCGGAATCTCACTTTGTTCCGGCCTGCTGCTGGCACAGTCCGGCTCCTCAGCCCCGCACAATACATGGACGGGGCTGCTGGTGGCCACCGGCTGCCAGTCAGCGACGGCTCGCGGCAACGCCGCCACTCCGGCCACCGCAGCCACCAACGAAGCCGTGACCGGCACTTCCAGCAACACCACCGGAACGGACCTGAACAGCACGAACTCGGCCACGGGAGCCGCGGATCGCGCCGCTGACCAGAACTTCCCCCGCACCACGGCCAGCGAAGCCGAGAATACGCGAGCCACTCCGACGAGCGGCATGCCGTTGCGCACCGGCGACATGGATGTCGCCGACATGGGCAACAACAGTCGCGATAACTCCGAGACCTACAGCCCCGATCGCGGCTGGATGCAGGCGAAGGCACAGGCGGCCGGACTCGGCTCATCCTGCCGGATCAGTCAGGACACAACATCGTACTCCCTGATGATGCCCGACGGCCGGCTGACCCCGTTCGACTCGGCGAGCAACCAGAAGATCGCCGACCGGCTCCGCAACCGCTTCCCGCGCAAGTCGACGAAGATCTTCCGCGTGGTGGTGAAAGGAACCATGCAGGGCGATACCATTACGCTGGAAACGTTGCAAATATAGGCGCTTCCGGTCCCGCTACGAGGCTGCGGCAACGTCCGCCGCATCGCGAAGCTCGCGCCTGCTGGGCAAACGGGTACCTTGAAGGTATTCTGTAGCCCGGCGTTCACCCTCCACGCCCCCACCCTACCGTCGCCTGCCGCCCGGATGACCGCGCTGCGGCGTTTCCGGCGCGATTTTGCGAGCGGTCTTCGCGGCCCCCGCGGCGCGTTTGGCCTTCACGCGCGGCAGCCGCTGTTTCAGCTTCAACACCGGAGCGAACAGGTCGCCTGTCTCTTCCAGCCGCTGGATCGCCGCATCAGGCTGCCATTCGAGATCGCGCGACTCCTTCGCGTCCAGCGCAGCGCGAAGCTCGTCCCAGCTCACCGGCATCGACACAAACGGGGTCTGCCGTTTCGCGCGCAGCGAATAAACGCCCACGGTGGTCTTGAAATCGGAGTTCTGGCTCCAGTCGATGAACACCTTGCCCGCGCGCAGATGCTTCGCCATCTCCGAGACCACCAGATCCGGATGCTCGCGCTCGAGCGCCACCGCCAGGCCCTGCGCGAAGGGCCGCGACGCGTCGTAAGTCACCGCGGTGTTCAGCGGCGCATAGACCTGAAGGCCCTTCGACCCGGACACCTTCGCGAACGACTGCAGCCCGAGCTTCTCCAGCGCGTCCTTCAGCACGAACGCGACTCGCGCGCACGAGAGGACATCGGCGCCTTCGCCGGGGTCGAGATCGAACACCACGGAGGTGGGCTGGTTCAGCTTCGGCACGCGATGCAGAAACGGATGAAGCTCGATGTTGGCCAGATTTGCCGCCCACGCCAGCGTTTCGAGATCGTTCACGAGAATGTAGCGGATGGCCCTGCCTCCGGCGCGCCGTGGGACGGGGAAGGTCTTCACCCACTCGGGCGTGAAGCGCGGTGCGTCCTTCTCATAGAAGAACTCGCCCGTGACGCCGTCGGGATAGCGCTTGAGGGTGACTGGCCGGTCACGCACGTGCGGCAGCAGCCAGCGCGATATTCGTATGTAGTAGTCGATGAGCTGCGCCTTGGTGAACTTCGCCTCCGCAAACAGAACCTTATCGAGATTTGAAACCGCCAGATCGCGCTCGCCGATTCTCAACGTCTGCTTTGCCGCCTGCTTACGCGTGGGCATGTTCGCTTGTCTGACGCGGGCGAGCCGCTATCATTTCCGCCGGCGCTCGGCGCGGTCTCGGGACTTGTGCGTCTTCTGCGGCCGTTCCGCGTAGGTGACGTCCTCAAGGAACAGGCCCGAAGCCGGCGCGGTCCACGCGGCCACATCGAGACGCGGATCGCACCGGCCGGCGAGCAACCTGTGGAAATCGTCCATGCTGATCTCGTGGCGGCCGAGTTTCACCAGCACGCCGGCAACGCGCCGCACCATGCGCCAGAGGAAGTGCGATGCCTCGATGCGGAAGACGATCATGTGGCCACGCAGCTCGATCTCGGCGCTCTCCACCTGCACCATGGTCGATTCGTCCGGCTTCGACGGGTCCGGCGCGCGAAAGCAGACGAAATCGTGCCGGCCGGCCAGCAGGCGCGCGGCTTCAGTCATCAGCTCCACGTCCAGCTCGTCTTTGATCCACCAGACGTAGCGCTTGGCGAACGCGGTCTTGCGCGTCGAAATCTGATAAGCGTAGGTGCGGGTCACCGCGTCGTGGCGAGCGTGAAAGCGCGCCGACGTCGGCTCGAGCTCGACCAGCACGATGTCGGCGGGCAGCGCTTCATTGATCTCGCGCAGGATCGCAGCGGGGTGTCTCGGCGTCTTGACGTCGGCGCGCATATGCGCCACCTGAGCAAGCGCGTGTACGCCGGCATCGGTGCGGCCGGCGCCCTGCAGATCCACACTGATGCGCAGGACCTCTTCGGCGGCGCGGCGCAGCTCACCCATTACCGTGCGCGCATTCTTCTGCTCCTGCCAGCCGCTGTAGCGCGTCCCGTCGTATTCGATGGTCAGCTTCCAGGTGAACACATGCCGAGCTTAGCTGAAGTTGACCGCTTAATCTTCGTGCTGGTGATGGCGCAGCATGTGCTGGCGCATGTCCGGCCAAAACTCTTTCAACAGATTGAAACCTGCGTCGCTGGCAATCTGCACACCCCAGCGCTCGAACGTCTCTCCGGCCGTGCGCTCCTCCTGCGGATAATAAGCGTTCGACAGCGATGCGGCCATCGCGTTGCCCAGCAGCTCGGGAGCGTTGATGGTCTCGTGGCCGGAATCCGTGCGCGTGATCCAGATCTGACGTAAAGCCGCCCATGCGCGCCTCCCGCCGCTCCCCTTCCCCAGCCGATAGAACCGCGGATCGTCGTGGAACAGAACAGGTATCAGCGCCTCGCTCAGGTAATTGCCGCTCACCTGGTCGGCGTATGCAGTCAGATAGCGCTTGCCGTACCCTTTGGCGCCGAGTCCGAACGACGGATACTGATCCGTCAACTGACCGATCCCCGCATAGAATCCCGCGAGCACGAAGGACGATGGATCGAAGGAATCGCGGGCCGCAAGGCCGTACTTCTGGCGAACGCTCATGGGCGGCAAGGTGTCGGCGGTGACCGTCTGAAAGTTCGGAATGATCCCAAAGATGCGATGGCTGTCGGGCGCCGGCTTCTTTTCCTGCTCGGTTGCGGGCGGCCTCGAGGCCGCGGGTTGCTGCTGCGACCAGACAAGGGGCGCCGAGATGGCCAGGATGGCCACGCGAATGTGCATTAATTCGATACGACGGCGCACGGCTCGAGCCGGTAACAGCCCTGGTCTGCGATAGTTCAGAAAGTGGCTGCCGCCGTCCTCCTGCTCAGCGTAATCCTGGCCTTGTTTTCTCAGCGTCTGCAGCGGCTCCTGCGGACGGCGTTCGCCCACCGCCCCGCCCTGATCTGGACGGCGCCGCTCGCGCTCACTGTCCTCTTCGCCGTCACTGCCGCGTGTTACAGCGCGTTCAGCCTGCCTCTCCTGTTGCTCGTGCTCATATACACAATGGCCCCGGTGCTGTCGGTCTGGCTCGGGCTGTCCGACCTGGTAGCCATCCTGCTGCTCTGGCTACCGCTCGAATTCGGCATTGGCGCTTCGCTGATTCCCGCGCGCGCGCAGGGAGCGCTGCATGCCGTCGCCTACGGCATCTCGATCACGCTGGCGCTCGCGCTCTTCCTGCTGTTCCGGCGCACCGAAGGGATGAAATTCAATCTCCCGCGCCGCTCGACCGATCTCCGCAATGCCGCGATCGGTTATCTCGCGCTGTTCCCCGCCCTGCTTGCCGTGGGCCTGCTCACGGGCTTCCTGGATCGGCCACATTCGCCGCAGATGAGCGTCGCGACTGCACTGGTGCGCGCACTGCTCATATTCGTCGGAACGGCGCTTCCCGAAGAGATCCTGTTCCGAGCGCTCATCCAGAACTGGCTGGTGCGCCGGTTCGGGCCATCGAATCTCACCATCGTGGCGTCGGCGCTGATCTTCGGCTGCTCCCATCTCGATAACGGTCCGCAGCCGCTGCCGAACTGGCGCTACGCACTGGTTGCCACCATCGCCGGATTTGCGTTCGGCAAAGTATTCCAGAAATCAACGAGCATTACCGCATCAGCTCTGTTGCACACGGCCGTGAACACGACGAAGCATCTATGGTTTTGAATCGTGGCGCACGCTTCAGCGTGCTGCTGTGGGCTTCAGCCCACGGTCGGAGAGCGCGAGCTGAAGCTCGCACCGGCACGCTGAATTGAAGACGCTGCTGAAAAAGTAAGTCAATGCCCAGGACAGGCGAAAACGCCTGTCCCACAACACCAGTTCAATGGTTTACCGCCATTGTGGAACAGGCCTTCGGCCTGTGAGCTTGCTTTTTCAGCAGCGTCTGAACGTGCGCCACCCGCGTTACTCGTTCCTGAGCGCTGTCACCGGGTCCACGCGCGCTGCCCGTCTGGCGGGGATATAGCTTGCCAGCGCCGCGGACGAGGCCAGCAGGGCGGTAAGGACCGCGAACCAGATTGGGTCGAGCACCAGGACGTTGTACAGCACGCTGGACATGGCGTGGGTCAGCAGAATGGCCGCGGGCAGTCCGATGGCGAGTCCCACGCCGGCCATACGAACGCCTTGTCCGAGGGTCATGCGGAGAATATCGCCCTGGTCTGCTCCGAGTGCGACGCGCACGCCGATCTCATGCGTCCGCTGGGCGACGGAATAAGAGATGACCGCGTATATCCCGGTGAGCGCCAGCAGCAGCGCGATCACCGCGTACATCGTCATGGTGCGCGCAGAGGCGCGAATGCCGCCGGTTTGCTCCGTGATCCTTTGCTCCTGGCTCTCCACGTTGAATGCGGCCTGGCTGCTGTCCACTCTGCGCAGTTGCTCGCGGGCCGCGCCGGCCAGTTCCATCGGATCGCGGTCCGTTCGCATGTAGACCTCCATCCCCGGCAGAGGCTCCTGCGCGGCGGAAACATAAGCAGCCGGTTCCGGCAGGCTGCTGAACCAATTCTTTGTGTCGCGCGAAACGCCCACTATCGTCAGCCATGGGCCGGCGGCCTTGTGCAGGCGTATGTGACGGCCCAGCGGTTCCGAATCGGGCCAGTACTGCTTTGCGATTACCTCACTGATCACGACGACCCCCGGCGAATCCGGCCCGTCCTCGGTCGAGATGCCGCGGCCGTGCAGAATGGGCAACCGAAGAGTCTCGAAATAGCGGGGGCTCACCGCGTGAATCGCGGGCGTGGGTTCGCCCGGCCGCGGTTCCGCCCTTCCCTCCACGAACACGCCGTCGGCTCCTCCCGCTTCGGAATAGATGGCAGCCGATCGAACTCCGTGAATGGTTTCGAGACCCTGAATCAACCGATCGTCGAACCCGCGGATCTGAACCCCGGTTGCGTACTTCGCTGTCGGCAGCGACGTCTCCATGGTCAGCAGGTTCTTCGTATCGAAACCGGGACTCACCGTGAGTAATCTCTGGAACGTCTGCACCATAACCCCGGCGCCGATCAGCAGCAGCAGGGCGAGCGCAACCTCGGCCACGCCGAGCGAGATCCGCAGACGGCTGCGCCCCGGACCGGCGCTCGCGGCGCGCGTGCCTTCCTTCAACGCATCGTTCACATCAACGACGGCTCTGCGCCGCAGGATGTGCCACAGTGACGGCAGAATGCACAATACTCCGGTCAGAATGGAGGCGGCGAGCGTGAATAGTACGACCTCGCCATCAATGTCCTGGGATTTCAGGCCGGCCACCCAGCGGTAAGCAGCATCCGGAATCGCCGAGCGGCCGAGGCTGAGATTCCACGATGCCAGTACCAGACCCAGGCCGCCGCCCAGAAGCGCCGTGAGTGCACTTTCGACAAGCAACTGCCGGGCGATGCGCAGGCGGCTGGCGCCCAGCGCCGTGCGTACCGCAATCTCCTTTTGGCGCGCGATCACACGCGCCAGTTGCAGGTTCGCCACGTTGGCGCAGGCGAGCAGGAGAACGAAACCTGCCGTCACCATCAGGACTGTGACAAAGCGGTTCGTCCCCTCGTTGGTCAGTTCGAGAATTGGCGTGACCAGCGCCGCTCGACCCTCGTTTGTTTCCGGATGCTGCTCTGCCAGGCGCTGTGAAATGACCGCCAGCTCGGCGCGCGCCTGATTCACCGTAACGCCGGATCGCAGCCGGCCCAGCACCAGCAGTGTATGCGCCGCGCGGTCGTCCTGTTCGGCCGCGGTCAGCGCCAGCGGCGCCCAAACCTCGTTGGCCAGAGGAAAATCGAAATCCGGCGGCATGATGCCGACGATCGTGTACGCCCGTCCGTCCAGCGCAACGGCGCGCCCCACGGCATCGCGTGCGCCCGCGAAGCGCCGCTCCCAGAAACCGTGGCTGAGCACCGCTACGCCCGCGTGGCCCGATTCTGCTTCCTCAGGCAGGAACGTCCGACCCGCTTCGGGCGCCATTGCGAGCACGCGGAAAAAGTCGGGAGATACAAAAGCCGCCGAGACACGCTCCGGCTCGCCGCCTCCGGTGAGATTCACATCCTGGCGCTGGTAAGCCGCCAGCGCAGAGAAGGAGCGCGCCTGGCTCCAGTCGCGGAGATTCGCCGGCGCCACCGCATCACGCTCCGCGCGCTGCTTCGGCAGGGTCTCCCAAACAGTCATCAGGGTTCCGAGATCCGGATAGGCGAGCGGGTGAAGGACGATCGCGTTGACGGAAATGAAACACGAAGTGTTCGCGCCGATGCCCAGAGCGAGGGCTAGAATGATCGCCACGGCGGTCGCCGGAGTGCGCAACAGGAGGCGGACAGCCAGGCGGAAATCCCGCAGCGGATTGTTCACGAAGGTCGTCAGGGCAATCGGAATTCCAATCCAGACAACGTGGCACGCCTTATAAACCGGCAGTGTACGCTGCGCCAGGCCCTTGAGTGTGCGGTTCCGGGATTGCTTTCGCACAGATGCGACAGATCTCAGGGCCGCGGCGCTGAACGCGGCGGGTAAGCCAGCGCTCCCTGAATCTGTAAAGTATTTGCCGAAAACGACCGATTCCAGTGTGCAGAGCGCAACCGATGTCCATGAAAGATTTCAGTCGCCCGCGCAGTTTACCCGTCCCCCGAACCCCGTTTGACGGCTTCGACAAGTGTGTGAAGCCGGCGCCGATGCCCGGCCGAGGATGCCATGAACGCCACTGACAAGATTCGTGCGGCGCTGGAACGCCAGCAGGCCGCCCGCCGCTCCACTGCCCCGCCGCAGGCTGAAACTGCGGAACCCGAACCGCAGTCCACCGCCGGCGTCAAGGATACCGCGGCGTATTCGGTGTCTGGCGTGGGCGCATCGAATGGTAAGCATGGAAGCGTAACTGAGAAAGAGACCGTCAGCGAGGGGGAAACGCGGCCTCAGCACGCAAAACAAGCTCCGGGCGCCGCTTCCTCTCCGTTCAGCGGATCGGTCAGGCCGCTCTTTCCGAAGGCACCCCAGCCGGAGCCGGCTGTCGACCGGAACCTGTTCGAGCCGGCCGCCGCGCCCTCCGAGCCGGTCGAGCGTATATTGCCGCTGGTGGGGATGAACGATCGCGACCGTTCCGCTTTGAACGTGCGCGATGCCGCCGCCAGTGTGAGTGCGCCACCCAAATCGAAGCCGGCTTCAAAGCCGCCGTCGACGCCATCTCTCGCAGCGCCGCCGGCCAAAGCGTCACCCGCGAAAACATCGCCTCCCAAAGCGCCATCCGCGTCCGTGCCGCCAGCGTCCGCGCCCGTCGCCTCCCCGCGCGCCGCATCCGCCCCCGCCGCCGCCGAACCGATAGAAGATTCCCTGGCCACGGCGCGTCAGCCGCGCGTTCTGTATGCCATCGCCGGGATACTGGTCCTCGTTGCCGCCGGACTGGGTTTCTATTTTCTGCGCGGCTCCGCATCCAAGGGCAAAGGCAGCCTGACCCCCGAAAACACGGTCAGCTTCGCCGTCGAATCTAACACGAATGGGCTGATCACGCTGCACTGGAACGCACAGAGCAAACCGATTACTGCCGCCCGTGAAGCCAAACTCACCATTCTCGAAGACCAGAAGGCGCCTCGTACCGTGGCGCTGAATCCGGCGCAGCTGAGCATGGGCCGCCTCTATTACGAGTCCGCGGCGCAGCGCGTCGAGTTCCATCTGGAGATCACGGAAACCACCGGTGCGGTTGTAGCGCAATCGGTGGCGGCACAGGGCTCCGCGCCGGTGCAGACTGCTCAGGACAACGAAAAGCAACAAGAACGGCAGCCCGACAAACCTTCGCCGATGCCGGCTGACGACAATTCACAGAAGCCCGCCGCGGATGCCGGAGCGCAGCCGGTCGAAGAGAAGCCTGCCCCGGCGCCTGTGCGCGCTTTCGTGCCGCCTCCGGTCCGCCAGCAGACGCCTGGCGAGGGCCGCCTCATTTTGCTCGAACCCGCGCCCGATATGCACGCCGGGACCACGCCATCGCTGCCCTCGGCGCCGCTCGCCGGAGCGCGTGTCAACGTAATCCCGCCTCCTGAGGCGAAACCGACGCCGCAGACCCCGGCGGCGCGGCCGGCAAGCCGGATCACGGTGGGCGGCGCCGTTCAGCAGGCCATGCTGATCCGTACCGTGAAACCGCTTTATTCGCAGGTGGCCAAAGACGCCCGCGTCGAAGGAACGGTGCGGTTTTCCGCGCTGATCGGGAAGAGCGGCAAGGTTGAGAACCTGAAGGTCGTTGGCGGTCCGCTGATCCTCCAGGCTTCTGCCGCCGCGGCGGTCAAGCAATGGGTTTACCGGCCTACGCTGCTCGACGGACAGCCGGTTGAGGTGCAGACCGAAATCGAGATCCGCTTCGCCCTGCACTAACCGCAATACTGTTCGGCGCGGGCGGCGGCTTTTCAAGCAGCCCTGGCCGATTGCAAATAATTGCAAATCGGCCGCAGGATACAATCCTGCCCCACGCGGCACAATCGACGACCTTTCCGGGCTACTCCTCCCGGAGCGCGGTCATCGGATCCAGCCGCGCCGCCCGGCGCGCGGGCAGGTAGCAGGCCGCCAGCGCAACCGCCGCAAGCAGACCGGCGGTGGCCGCGAACACTGCCGGATCTCCCGGCTTCACTTCGTGCAGCATGCTCGCCATCACCCGGCCGGCCGCGAACGCCCCCGCCGCCCCGAGTACGAATCCCACCAGCGCCAGCCGCATTCCCTCACCCAGAACCTTCGCCAGCACGCCTGCCTGCGTGGCGCCCAGCGACATGCGAATGCCGATCTCTCGCGTGCGCGCGGTCACCGCGTACGAAAGCACGCCGTAAATGCCGATAGCTGCCAGCAGCACGGCCAGACCGGCGAACGATCCCACCAGCGCGCTCAGGAACTGCTGTCCCTGCGCCTGCTCGCCAATCACCTCGTCCATCGTACGAACCGAGAAGAGCGGCAGGCTGGAATCCACCTGAGCGAGTAACTGCCGCGCCTGAGAGGCGAGGCTCTCCGGCGGCAGCGACGTGTGCAGCACCAGAAACACACGCGAGTTTCCATCGAACACGCCATACGCCTCGGGCACGGGCTTCTGCGTGAGGCCCCATTCCCGGACGTCGCTCACTACGCCAATCACCTGCTGCCAGGGGCCGTTTGGACTGCCCCACGCGAACATCTGGCCGAGTGGATCGGCGCCTTTCCAGAAGAACTTCGCCATGCTCTCGTTAATCACTGTGGGAGATACCATCGCGTTACTCTCCTGCGGTGACAGCGACTGGAACATCCCGGCCTCGTACAGCGCGCGCAGGCGAGCATCGATGGGGAGAGCGCGTTCGATGTCCGCCGGGGTGAAATCGCGTCCTTTGAGCAGCCGTATTCCCATAGTCCGGAAATAACCCGGCGAGACCATATGCATTTCCACCAGTTGATTACTCCGCGATTGCTCGGTGCGGCCGCGCAGGACGACATAACCATTGCTGCCGCCTTCGAGTGGCAGATGGTCGGTCACAGCAGCCTGGTCGACGCCGGGAATCTGCCGCGCGCGTTCCAGCAGAGTGCGTGAAAATGCGTACTCCTGCGGCATCGTTTTATATTGCGAGTCGGGAACCCGAACGGCTCCGGTCCACACGCCGGACGGCCGGACGCCGACATCCAGATTGCGGACCCGCGCGAAATCCTCCAGCAGCAGCCCGGCCGAGACCAACAGGATTAACGAGAGCGCGACTTCGGCCACCACCAGCGCGTTGCTGGCAAACCGCCGCCGCCGGCCGGGGCTGACAGAACTTCCGGCGCCGCCCTTCAGCTCGTCGTGCAGATCGGGCCTCGATGCCTGGAATGCCGGGATGATGCCGAAGAGAATTCCCGTGGCCATAGCGAGCGCAAAGGCGAAGGCCAGGACGTACCAGTCGAGCTGAATGGAGTTGACCTGCGGAAAATCGAGGCTCTTCACGCGCGCGAAAAGCCTGACGACGCCGGCCGCAAGGAGCACTCCCAGCAGGCCTCCGGAGATCGACAATACGAGGCTCTCGGTGAGCAGTTGCCGTATCAGCCGGCGACGCGCCGCGCCGAGTGCGCTCCGAATCGCCATCTCTTTCTGCCGCGCGATGGCTCGCGCCAGCAGCAGATTCGCTACGTTTGCGCAGCCGATCAGCAGCACCAGCCCAACCGCGGCCAGCATCACCAGCAGCGAATTCCTGAAATCGCCAACCACTTCCTCATGCAGCGGCGTCAGACCGGCGCCCACCTGATCGTTGGAATCCGGATAGCGCTTCCGCAGTCCGGCGGCAATCACCTTCAGTTCCGCCTCGGCCTTCGCCGCCGACACAGCCGGCTTCATTCTTCCGATGGCGCTGGCCCAGTGGCTGCCGCGCCCGCCCAGCGTTTTGGGGTCCATGTCCAGCGGCATCCAGAACTGCGCCGCGGTTGGAAAGCGAAAGTTCGGCGGCATGACGCCAATGATCGTGTTCTTCTCCCCATCCATCTCGATGGCGCGCCCAATCACGCCAGGATCGCCGGCGTAGTGGCTCCTCCACAGTGGATAGCTGAGGATGACCACCTGATCCCGGCCCGGCTGATCTTCGCCTGGCGCAAACGTGCGGCCGAGCAACGGGCGAACGCCGAGCAGCGAAAAGAAGTTCGCCTCGGTGGGCACGCCCAGAACATGGTCGGGCCTTCCCTGCCCGCTCAGGTTCGTATCGTGCGGCCAGCTGAACATCGTCATGTCCTGAAAGGTGGCGTTCTGAGCCTTCCAGTCGACAAAGTCGGGGCCGGCGAAAGGATACTTGCCGGGCGCGGCCTCCGTCTCGTATAGCCGCACCAGTTGTTCGGGACTGCGAAACGGCAGCGGCCGCAGAAGAATGCCGTTCACGATGCTGAAGATCGCGATGTTCGCGCCGATGCCGATTGCGAGCGTGGCCATCGCGATGGCGGTCAGCGCCCGGGATTTTGAGACGTTTCGGACGGCGTAGCGAAGGTCCTGCAGGACGGTGGTCATCGAGCGCCTCTGTTGAGACTATACGGCGGGGCCGCGCGCCGGTTACGCGGGTGACCGAGCCGCGACCGTGAGGGAGCGATTATCGCAGAGGGTTCGGCGTGAAGGACAGCGCCAGCAGTGCGAGCGCCAGCCAGCCCAGAGCCTTGCGTCGCGCATCCAGCGGCGACTCGTCGCAGATCACCGGATGACGCAATGCGAACAGCAGCAGAACCGCCCACACGTACCACAACCAGGAGTTGCTGACCCGGCCCAGGACGATCAGCAGCGCCAGGAAGACGCGCGACCAGATCTTGTGCCACCGGCCGAAAAAAGCGTACACAATATGGCCGCCATCCAGTTGGCCGGCGGGCAGCAGGTTCAGAGCGGTGGCCAGCAGGCCTGCCCATGCCGCGCGCGCCACCGGGTGCAGATAGATGTTTTCGACCGGAACGCCCGGAAACAGCAGGGCCTCGATTGCGCGCATGAGCAGCGGCGTCGAGAACACGAAATCGCTGCGCGCCGCGATCCCCGGTGCAACATGCGACATGGCGATGCCGGCGATGGCCACCGGCACCAGCATCGCAAATCCGGCGATCGGTCCGGCGATGCCGACATCGAACAGCGCCTTCCTCGTGAAGATGGGGGAGCGGATACGTATGAACGCTCCGAGCGTGCCGATGAGACTCGGAAATGGCAGGAAGTACGGCAGCGTGGCGTCGATGCGGTAATGGCGGCACGCGAGGTAATGCCCCATCTCGTGAGCCAGCAGAATGGACATGAGCGCGAGCGAGAACGGAAGGCCGGAGAGAGCCAGCAGCGGCTCACTCGGAAGGCGCAGAAGCACCGCGGTCAGGTCGTCCAGCGTGAGCGGCCGGTTCGATTGAAACATCACCGCCAGACTCGCGCCCACCGCCGTGGTGGTCACCAGCGTCAGGGCGAGCAGCGTGACGTGAATGCCGAGTCGCTGCTTCACCGCCACACGCGGAAGATACAGCGGCTCATTCAGAGCATCACTGGAAGACGTAGACAACTGCGGTGACCGCTACTGCAGGGTCTGCAGCTCTTTCCCCGGCTTGAAGCGGACCGCTTTCCCGGGAGGAATGGCCACCTCGGCGCCGGTCCGGGGATTCCGGCCGATGCCGGTTTTTCTCGGCCTGACGTTGAAGATGCCGAAGCCGCGAAGTTCGATGCGCTCGCCGTTTGCCAGCGCTCTTTTCATACTCTCGAAAACCGTTTCCACGGCCATTTCGGCTTTCGTCTTGGTGATGCCGGTCTTGTTAACAACTTCGTTGATAATATCCAGCTTGATCAAGGCAACCTCCCGCCCGTGCGCTCTTCATCCCAGCGGCTCGCGTCGTTCGCAGCACGCGTCGAGCCGACAAACTAATGCACTTTTGTTCCAGAGGCGCACAGACATTCGGAGGCATTGCCGCCCGCCTCACTCGAACCGATCTGCCCGCCCTACGCCAAACTTCATGATAAGATTGGGTTTAATCCATTGTCAAGGCCACCGTCCAAACCATCGCCCGTAGATGCGGAAACATTCCGCCATACGTGCGCCCAGTTTGCCACCGGAGTGGCTGTCGCAACGGTCCGCGCAGCCGATGGCGCGCCGCACGGCCTCACGGTCAATTCTTTCTCCTCCGTATCGCTCGATCCGCCTCTGGTGCTCATCTGTATCGGCCATGAGTGCCAGATACTGCCGCACTTTGAGCAGGCCGAATTCTTCGCGCTGAACGTGCTTACCTCCGAGCAGCAGGAGCTTTCAGTTGCCTTTGCGCAGCGGACCGACAATCGCTTCGAGGATCGTCCCCGGTATGAGGGCGCCACCGGAGCGCCGCTCATTCCCGGCGTTCTCGCCACCATCGAATGCCGGAGAGTCAACCTGATCGATGCCGGCGACCACTCCATCGTACTCGGCGAGATGGTGGCATCGGCAATCTATACTGGATCGCCACTAATTTACTTTAATCATTCTTACAGATCGATCTGGTAAGACTCCGTGGTCGCCGTATCTTCTTGATGTTTCTCAGTTGTCAGAATCGGCGCCTGAATTGCGGGTCAAAGACTGGGGATCTCCCTTATGCCTGGCGATATTACTCCGATGAACAAACCTTTCGACCTGCTGCTTGTCGAAGACAATCCGGGTGATGTTCGTCTTACCCAGGAGGCGTTGCGCGAGACCACCATCCCGGTACACCTCAATGTGGCCACCGATGGCGTGGAGGCCGTCGATTTCCTCCACCGCAGGGGCAAGTTCAAGGACGCGCCACGGCCCGAGCTGATTCTGCTCGATCTTAACCTGCCGCGAAAAAGCGGACGAGAAGTTTTGTCCGAGATCAAGGGGGATCCCGATTTGCGGAGTATCCCTGTGGTTGTTATGACGACATCGACGGCCGAGCAGGACATCAACAAAGCGTACGCATTGAACGCGAACTGCTATATCACCAAGCCGCTGGATCTCGACCAGTTTCTCAGCGTGATCCGCTCGATCGAGGACTTCTGGCTGACGCGCGCAACGCTGCCCCGTCAGATCCAAGCGTAAGGGTTCCTGCTTTCACCCTGCCGCGCGAGCCGCCTTCATCGCCGCTGCATAATCCGGGTGGTCCGCCACCTCTTTCACGTACTCGACGTGGGCCAGCTTGTTGTTCGGGTCCACCACAAAAATGGCTCTGCTCTCGATGCGCAGTTCCTTAATGAGCGTGCCATAGTGTTCCCCGAAGCTGCCGTTGCGATGATCGGAGAGCATCCGAATGTTGTCTATCCCGTAAGCCCCGCACCACCGTTTCTGCGCGAATGGCAGGTCCATGCTCACCGTGTAGATCTCCACCCCGTCCAGGCCCCCGGCTTCCTCATTGAACCGCTTGGTCTGGGCGTCGCACACCGGCGTGTCGAGCGAGGGCACCACGCTGAAGATTCGCACCTTCTGCCCGGTGGCCGCCAGATCCATCCGTTGCAGACTGTCGCTCACGACATCGAAATCGGGCGCAGCATCGCCGGGCCGCAGTTCAGGTCCGATCAGCGTCATTGGGTTACCGCGCAGGGTTGTAGCTCCGGCTCGTTCCATTCCTTTACAGTTTCCTCTCGGCGTTATTGTAGCAGCCGCTGCCGAGCTCGCCGGAAAGGCGTCGGGACGCCTCGTGATACCTTGATACCAGGACTATCGGGGCTCTTAGAGGGTTCGGCCCTGGAACCACGCCAGGGCAATTTGGAAGGTCCACCCTGATAATAATTCAGGGGGTTACGGCCGATAACACAATTGTATGCTGGACAGGCGCATTGAACCTCGGTTGCTCTGCTCGGACCTCGTCGATCTCGAGTGGAAGGACAAGAGCAGCCATACCCGCCGGATTGTTGCCAACCTCGAGGACATATCGTTGTCGGGCGCTTGTCTGCAACTGGATCGGCCTGTGCCCCTGAACACCCCGGTACGCATCACGTATCCACGGGGTGAGTTGAATGGCGTCGTCCGCTACTGCGTCTTTCGCGAGATCGGATATTTTCTGGGCGTGGAATTCCATGAAGGCTGCCGATGGTCACAGCGGCAGTTTCGGCCGCAACACCTGCTGGATCCCCGCAAGCTTGTCCTGCGCGTCGTGAACCGGCGTGGGCTCAGCCTCCACTCGATCCAGTAACGGCCGGCCCGCGCACGGCAACACGGGTGGGACTACGCCTGGCCTGGGAGATGAGCCGCTCGTAATATCATCGTGTGTTGCCGGGACTCCTCGGCTTCACGACATCCCATGAAGAAGAACGCCCGCACATCTTCGAATATCGAGGCCATGCGCGGCGCCACGGCTGCGTGCGTCACCCCGCGGCGCGAGGGCGAGTTGAATGTCGAGCTGTCGGCGCTCCTCGAAGTGATCGATTTTGTCTGTTCGGCCGGCATCGACGGTATCGTCCTGTTCGGTTCCACCGGCGAGTTTGTACACTTCGAGAAATCCGACCGCGCGCGGGCCGTGAGCCTCGCGGTAAAGCGGAGCCGCTGTCCCATCTACGTCAACGTGTCTCAATCGACGCTCGACGGCGCCCTTGCCCTGGCCGACGAATCGGCCGCGTGCGGGGCTCATGGCGTGCTCCTGATGCCACCCGTGTATTTCATCTACGACCAGGAAACCATTCGGGAGTACTATCTTAGATTTCTCGACTGCCTCCGCGGCATCCTGCCCGCGTACCTTTACAACATACCGGCCTTTGCCAGCGGCATTGCCGTGGAGACAGCCGCCGAGCTGGTTTCCGCCGGTTTCGCCGGCATCAAGGACTCGAGCGGTGACGCCGCGTACTTTTCTGGCCTGCTGGAAGCCTGCGCGGACAGCCCGGCCGCAAGTATCCTCGCGGGCAGCGAGTCGATCTACGCGCAATTTCGAAAGGCCGGGGCTGCAGGCGTCGTCTCAGGTTTCGCGTCAGCCGTGCCGGAGCTCGTAGTCGCTCTCGATTCCGCGCTCTGCCGCGGGGACGACCTGGCCGCGTCCAGGCTGAACGCGCGCCTTGGTGAATTCGGCGCCTGGTTCCGGCAGTTCCCCGTACCCGTGGCGATCCGGGAAGCAGCGAATCTCCGGGGGCTGAGGGCTGGCCCGCCGGCGGCGCCGCTCGGACCCGTGCTCCGCCACCGCCTTGACGAGTTTCGCGCCTGGTTCCCGGGCTGGCTGAAGGAGACTCTGGCCGACGCCGCGCTCGCCAGGCGCGCCGCCCGCTAACCGAAGTTCGTCACCATCCTGCGAGATTTGGTCGATTTTCGGTCAGGGCGGGGGCAACTATCTTTGCCTGCAACGGCCAGTTCTCAGAAGTCGATGTAGTGTAGACCAACCCTCTTGAAGGGATTCCGATCTCATGACAAGATCGGGCGAGAATGTTTCTGCGCCCGAACCTCCGAACAAAGGACGGCAAGGACCACAGCTACTGGTCGCTGGTGGAGACGGTGCGCACTCCGGATGGCCCGCGCCAGCGAACGCTGTGCTATCTCGGCGAGCTGAACAGTTCCGCGCAGGCGCGCTGGCTGAAGACCATTGAAGTCTTCAACGAGCAGGGCGAGGCTGAGCAACTGAAGCTGTTCCCGTCGCAGGTGGAACCTCCGGCGGATGATCCGCAGGTGGCGCGCGTGCTGCTGAACAAGGTGCGGCTGGAGCGCACGCGGCACTTCGGCTCCTGCTGGCTCGGTCTGCAGTTATGGAAGCGTCTCGGACTGGACCGCTTTTTCGAAGAGGCTGTGGATGAGCAGGAAGCGGACGTGCCGTGGTCGCGCGTGGCCGCGGTGCTGGCCATCAACCGGCTTTGCGCGCCGGGCAGTGAGCTGGCCATTGAAGAGCGCTGGTATCCGTCGACAGCGCTTGACGATCTGTTGGGCATCGCGGAAGGCAGGATCAACGATACGCGGCTGTACCGTTGCCTGGACCGGATACTGCCGCACAAGACGCAACTGGAGCAGCATCTCAAGCAACGCTACGGAGAGTTGTTCGGGGCCGAGTTCGACGTGCTGCTCTACGATCTGACGAGCACTTATGTGGAAGGGGCGGCGGAGAAGAACCCGATGATGCGCCGCGGCTACTCGCGCGATCATCGTCCCGACTGCGAACAGATGGTGATCGCGCTGATCGTCAACAGCGAAGGCTTCCCGTTCAGCTATGAGACCTTCGACGGCAACCGCGCCGACGTGTCCACCATGGAAACGATTCTGCGCATGGTGGAGCGCAAGTACGGGAAAGCCCGGCGGATCTGGGTCTTCGATCGCGGCATCGTGAGCGAGGAGAATCTGGCGGCCATCCGCAAGCGCGCCGGCCAGTACCTGGTGGGCACGCCGCGCAGCCAGATGAAGCAATTCGAAGAAGAGTTGCTGAAGGACGACTGGATGCAGGTGCGGCCCGAAGTGGAAGTGAAGAAAGTCGCGATTCCGCAAGGCGAGGAGAGCTACATCCTGTGCCGCACCAGCGGCCGCAAGGAGAAAGAGAAGGCCATTCGCAACCGCTTTTCCGCGCGCATGGAAGACGCGCTGAAGCGTCTGGCCGCCAGCATCGAGAAGGGCCGGTTGAAGGACCGCAACAAAATGGAGCGGCGACTGGGGCGCATTCAGGCCAGCCATCCGCAGGTGAACGATCTTTACGATGTAGCGCTGCGCGACAAGCCGGAAGGCGTTCGCCTGCAGTGGTCCATCAAGGAAGATCGCAAAGCCTGGCGTGGATTGCGGGAAGGCGCCTATATGCTGCGCACCAATCTGCAGGCCGGCACCGCCGAAGAGCTGTGGTCACGGTACATGCAGTTGACCGAGGCCGAGGCCTCGTTCCGCGCGCTGAAGAGCGAGTTGTCGATCCGCCCGCTGTTCCATCAACTCGAGTCGCGCGTCAAGGCGCACGTGCTGGTGGCCTTCCTCGGCTATGCCCTGTGGGTCACGCTCAAGCATCTGCTGAAGCGCCGCGCCGCGATCGTTCCCCAGCCAACGGCCAGCGGGGTGAACAACGCTCAGCCATTATCGGCGATGAAGGCGCTTACTCTGCTTTCTACCCTGCAAAGCGCCGATATCGTTCTGCCCACCACCGACGGCCGCGAGATCCGCCTGCGCCGTATTACCGAACCCACCGCCGAGCAGAAATCACTGCTCGATCAGCTCGGTCTCACGCTCCCGGACCACTTCGAACTCAATCGCAAATGTAGTGTAGACTCGGCGATTGCCTGAACTGATTCTGAAGGACTTAACCCAATTCTGACCCCTCTCGTGACGAACTTCGGCTAATCAACACCACTCAGCCAGGCGCCTGGTGGGGCGGTCCCCCCGGACCGCACGGGACGCCCTCGTCCCGCTGCCCCAGGCGGAGGCAGGGGCCTCCGCGCGGGCGAGGGCGCCCGCCCCACCAAAACCCGCCGCAGGCTGAAAGCGGGCCTTACTCCACCCCGCTATTCTGAAGAAAGATGAACCTGCCATCGCTTGTTCCGATTTGCCAGAAGCTGCCCGATCGAAGTCTGCACGATATCGCGGCGCATGTGCGGCGCACGCTGGCGGACTCCGGATTCGGCGCGAATCTTGCGCCCGGGTCGCGGATCGCCATTGGCGTCGGAAGCCGCGGGATCGCCAATATTGCTATGATCGTGCGCGCCGCAGTCGATTACTGGAAGGAAGCGGGCCACCACCCGTTTATCTTTCCGGCAATGGGCAGTCACGGAGCGGCTACAGCCGCAGGCCAGACCGACGTTCTGGCGCACTACGGAATCCATGAGGCGACCAGCGGCTGCCCGGTGGTGAGCTCGCTCGAGGTGGTTCCGCTGGGCCGGACCGGCGACGGCATCGAGGCGTTCATGGACCGCTCTGCATGGTCGAGCGATGGCGTCATGTTGGTGGGCCGCGTCAAGTGGCACACCGACTTCGCCGGCAAGCTCGAAAGCGGTCTGTTCAAAATGATGGCCATCGGCCTCGGCAAGTTTGCGGGCGCGCGCCAGTATCACACCTTTGCGTATCGCCTCGGTCTCGAGCATGTCATCCGTACCGTCGGACGCCAGGTACTGGCCTCCGGCAGGATCCTCGGCGGCCTCGCGATTCTGGAGGATGCCTGGCACAATACGGCGCATCTTGAAGCAGTACGCGTGGAGCACATGGAGCGGCGCGAGGAGGAACTGCTGGCGCTGGCAAAGAGCTGGATGGCCCGGCTTCCGGTGAACCAGCTCGATCTGCTCATCATCGACCAGATCGGCAAGGACATCAGCGGCGCCGGCATGGATACCAAAGTGGTGAATCGCAGCGTCCACGCGGAGTACAACCCATGGCCGAACGCCCCACGTATCGAGCGCATCTTCGTTCGGGACCTGAGCGATGGGTCGTACGGCAACGCCGTCGGAATCGGCATGGCCGATGTCATACACGACCGCATTCTGGAAAAGACCGATTGGCATCCCACATGGATTAATTCCCTCACCGCATCCACACCTGCCTGTATCCGCACTCCCATCCACTTTCCCACGGACCGCGAGTGTCTGGAACGGATCGCGCCCACAGTTGGCCGGCTGAATATCGGGGATGTGACGGTGGCCTGGATTCACAACACGCTGGAGCTGACGAATCTGCGACTCAGTGAGAATCTAACGGGGGAAATCAAGGGCAACTCAGAGGTGGAGATTACTGGCCCGGCGGAGCCGCTGCCTTTCGATCAGGAAGACAACCTGCTCGGGGATCCAGCTCAGGCCGGGGTTACTGCCAAAGGCCTTCGCTGACGGGCGCGCGAGAGGAGGTAATCCCATCGCACGCCCGCCGGCGTAAAGGGTTAGCTGCCCTGCGTGGAGGCGTTGGTCATTACGGAGCCGATCTTGCTGAAGATCGTGCTGATGCTGGTCGCAACACCAGGCATAATCGCCCCAGCGGCAACGGCGACGAATCCTGCCATGAGAGCATATTCGATCAAGTCCTGTCCGCGGGTGTCCTTCCAGATCCGAAGTTTCCAAACCAGATTGGTAAAGCGCTTCATTTATTTGTCCTCTCCCTTTGCAACCGAATTCTTCCGTTGCTAAGAGTAAGTTATCATTGCTCCGAGCCCCGACAAATCCGCACAAATGCTTACATTGCGGCCGGAAAAGACTAAGGTTCGGGGGCGTGTGCGGGCCTGTTCAGTACCCTCCATTGCACGGGTTCCAGGGTCATAGCAGCACCCGCCTGAGATGCGCCGATAAACTGGAATTTCCCACCCTGCAGGCCCGCACGCGCGAGCGAACGGTCAGCCGGCGCTGCGCGCTGTGGCCTCGAGACGCTGCTTCTGTACGCGCGGCGTCAGCAGGCCGTACCCCGGATGTGCGTGGGCAAAGGCCGGATCGGGCTGGTAATTCTCACGCAGCCAGTCCTCAATGCGGCGCATGCGCAGCCTCGCCGGATCGCTGCTGGGGAATAATCGCAGATACGCCGCGGGCGTGACGTCCTGATAGAGAACCTTGTCCGGAGGCGCGGCCATCAGGTCGCCTAGCGCGATCTGCTCGTCCCGGTCGGACATCATGCCGGGTTGCAGGTATGGATAGCGCGATGCATTCCGGGCCTGCGTCAGAAAATAGGCGAGCGGCAGATAGGGGAACGCGAAGAAGCGCTCCCGTGTGCCCACCGAGCGCTCCAGATCCCGCGCCAGAGAGATATCGCCGGCAGGCCCGATGAGCATTCCCACGCGGCCAGTCATCCGATTCAGGGTGAATCGCTCGTGCAACGTGTTCATTGCGAACGTGGCGGCCATCATGCTGAACGCCACAGCCAGCGGCATGCTGACCCGCTTCGGCAGCGCCCATGCGATGACGTAGGCCGACAGCACGTACGATAACGGCGCCGCGTAGGTCAGATGCGCCACGTCCATTCGCGGCGCGCACGTCGCCACCGCGGCCACCGCACAAAGAACCAGCGCCAATTCCGGCGGCCGGCGGAGCCGTGGCCAGAGCACACAGCCCACCACGGCGCACACGGGAACGATGGCCGGCAGAATCACGAAGAAGACCAGAACGGCGCGCACAACCATCTCGACGCCGCCGGCGTCGGCGAAGATCGCGTTGTACCCCCCCACGATCCCTCCGTACGGGAACCGGTTGGCCGATGAGTACTGCGACGTTGTCCACACCAGATGGTCGAGCATCGGCCGCCACGTGCCTGTGGCGACCAGGATTCCGGCGGCCGCCGCGGACACCGCCGCTACACCCGACGCGAGCATCGCGGTTGCCGCGAAATGCTTCTGAACGAGCGTCCAGGCCATCATCACCATCAGGATCAGCAACACCGGAGGCGTGATCCACGCCGCGTAAGCCGCCGCGGCTCCGGCAGCCAGGAATGTCCAGCGGCGCTCCGAACAGAGGCCGTGATGAAAGAAGCACGTGGCCAGGAAAAGCAGCGCTCCGCTGTCCCAGCGATGATTGATCACGAGCCCCCCGGCATCGGCCGAAAGAATGGCGAGATAGAAGGCCGTGAGCCACAGACCGAGAGCATGCGAGTGAAGCTTCGACGTGAGCCAGTAAATGCAGGCTGCAATCAGCGCCAGATCCGCAATGAGCAGCGCGCGCCCAACTGCGAGGCTCACGCCGAAAAGCCGGAACAGAAGCGCCACATTCCAGTACACGCCGGGGCCGGTGAGCGCGAAGAAGTCGCGGTACGGGAACTCACCGTGCATCAGATGCTCGCCGCCGAAGAGATACAGCCCTTCGTCGTTGATGATAGTGAGCCGGTGCGCCACCAGCCACCACAGCGCCAGCGCCGTGGCGAAAAACACGCACGCACCTGTGGCCACGGTTCGCGGAACCTTCACACCCGGAATATCGGCGCCGCACGGCAGGGCCTGTAGTCCGAGCCGCGCGCGGCTGCTATCGTTTCCACAGGGGGAACTGGAATTGACTGAGACGGTGACGCTCGGCGGAGGGTGCTTCTGGTGCCTCGAGGCGGTGTATGAACAAATGGAAGGAGTGGTCAGGGTGCAATCGGGATATATGGGCGGCAGTGTGCCCAACCCGACGTACCGCCAGGTCTGCGGCGGCAAAACAGGGCATGCCGAAGTCGTGCAGGTGGAGTTCGATCCCGCCGTAACGCCTCTCCGCGAGGTGCTGGAGGTCTTCTTCGCGATCCATGACCCAACCACCCGCGATCGCCAGGGCAACGACGTCGGCCCGCAGTACAGGTCGGCGATCTTTTATCACACCGACGAGCAGCGCCGCATCGCCGAAGGGCTGCTTGAGGAGATCGCCAGGGATGTCGTGTTCCAGGATCCCGTGGTCACCGAGCTGCAGCCCGCGTCCGAGTTCTGGCCCGCGGAAGATTATCACAATGAGTACTTTCGCCGGAACGCCGACCAGCCCTACTGCACCTTCGTGGTTGCGCCGAAGGTCGCCAGGTTCCGCCGCAGGTTCCAGTCGAAGCTGCGAAGCGCCGCCGAGTAACGATCCGTCAGCGTGGCGCACACTTCAGCAAAGGCGACCCGCGGGCGGTTCCCACAAATACCAGTAACCTGGTTGGTGTTAGTGGGGCGGCCTTCAGCCTGCCCCACTCGAATCAACCACTTACCTCCTGGGTTACTGGAAAGCGTGCTGGCGCCAGCTTCAGCTCGCGCTGCTCGGACCGTGGGCTGAAGCCCCACAGCGTGCGCCACAACGCCACCCTATTTCAGCGTGTCCGCCAGGTCGTGCGCCAGCAACTCGGCGCGCTCCGCAAGGCTGCGCGATGCTTCGATGTCGGTATTCTGGGCGTCTTGAGCCTGGCGGACGAAGGTATCCACCTGCGCCGCCATGTTCTTTTGCGCCGGGGTCAGATTGGAGCGGGCGAGTGCATTCTGCAAAGTCGCCCGTGCATTATCGAGCGCCTCCTTTATGCGCGCGTCATATTGCTTGCGCGTGTCTTCCGACATCAGCTGCCGCAGCGGAACCGCGGTGGACTGCTGCGGCTGAGCATTCGCCGGCTGCGCCGCCGCTCCCTGCGCGTCGGCGGCGGGGGCGGCGCTCTGCCCGGCGGTCTGCTCCTGCGCTGCGTTGTTATGCTTTCGCGCGACTCTCTTCTTTTTCTTCGGGGGAGGCGGCGGCGTCTCCGTCGTCACCACGTTCGGAGGAGGTTTTACCGTAGTCCCGCTCTGGCTTGGCGGAATGTCCGGCGGGGGCGGCGGCTGTTTCGGCACGGTCTGCGGTTCCGTCCTCGTAACCGCGGGCGGCACCATCACCGGAAGAGTCTGTTTCTTATGACACGCGGAACAAACCAACAGGGAGCCCGCCAGCAGGGCGCTCAGACCGTTATGCGTCAGCTTCATGAAGGTATGGGCGGCGTCAGGCACGCGCCTGCGACAATGCTAGCCGATTCTGCCCGATTGTGGAAGCTTCGGGGAACCTTAGACAAAACGAAGTGCCCTGCCCCGGCTCGCTGACAAAGTCGATGGTCCCGCCGTGTAGCTGCATCATACGAAACGTTAAAGCGAGTCCGATGCCGGAGCCCTGCTCTTTGGTGGTAAAGTACAGATCGAAAATCCGATCCTGAATCTCGCGGGGGATGCCTGGTCCGCTGTCGCCGACCATCAGCACACATTCCCCCTCGCGATGTCCAACGCTGACCCTCAGACAGCCATTCTCGCCCATCGCTTCGATCGCGTTCGTGAAGACGTTCAGCACAGCCTGATGCAGCATCTTGGAATCGCCCTTGATCCAGGCCGGCTGCTGCAGATCGGTTTCCACGCTGATCCCGCGCGCTTCCGCGTCGGGCCGGACGAACTCCGTCAATTCCACCACCAGATCGGTGAGATTGAGCTCTGCCACGTCCAGTTCCAGAGGCTTGTTGAAGTTGAGGAACGTGCGCACCACGTGATCGAGCCTCCGCACCTCGCGCGTGATCAGGTCGATCTCCGGTTCCTCGGCCAGCATGCGCGTGCGCAGAATCTCCAGGTGCAGCGCGATGGCGTTCAGCGGATTCTTGATCTCGTGAGCTACCCCGCTGGTCAGCCGGCTGATGGCTGCCAGCCGCGTCGACAGGTCCAGATGCGATTCCAGTTGCTTGCGCGTTTCCGGATCCCGAAGGCGTACCAGCACGCCCAGCCGCTGCACGCTGTCACCGCGCGAAAGCAGTTCCACGCTGAGCAGCAGCCGGCGCTCCCTCCGTCCCGGCGCATCCAGGTAAACCACGCGATCGCGCACCGGCTGATTCCGCTCGATGGCCCCCGCAATGGCCGACCCCACCGGCGTGTCCGCCGGAAACAGCGTCGCCATGGCGCTCGACAGAAGGGCTTCCCTGCGCATGCCCAGAAGCTGTTCCGCCGGCCTGCCCGCCATTACCACGCGCCCCTGCGGGTCGAACAGTATCACCACTTCCTCGATACGTTCCAGCAGTTCATCGAGATTGTTACGCAGTTCCAGAGCATCGCGGCGCGCCCCGTGGAACTGCTGGCCCAGCAGGTTCAGTTTGCTCTGCACGTCGGCGTACTCGCGCGATTCCCTGAATTCCGATGAGTCGGGGGCCTCCACCAGTTGGCCGGCGCTGATCAGGTCGATCTTCCGGCTGACGCGCTCGAGGGGACGCAGCGCCAGAGTCGGCAGCAGCCAGGCAAGTGCGAGAGAGACGGCGAGGGCGATCAGAAAGCCGTATCCGAGGTTGGTGAATGCCGGCGCCAGCTTATGCCGCAGGAACGACGAGCGTACCACCACCTGCACGGTGAACAGCGGAGTCCCGTCTCCGGCCGTATAGGGGGGCGTGCGGTCCACGTAGTTTTCCCGCTCCACCAGGAGCTGCCACAGATTTCTGAGAGGCGGTCCTTCTTTCCAGGCTTCGAGCGTCTTGTAATGCGTACTCAAAGGAGAATGCAGAAAGGAAGCGGCGGATTTACCGTCGGGACCGATCACCACCATATCGAGCAGCGAGTCGTTCTCACTCACGTCCTGCTTCAATCGCGCGGGAATCTGCGGATCGTTGCGCAGGATCTCCGGCACCCTCTGCTGAAGCGATTGGGCCGGCAGTTGCTGATCCTGCTTGAGCACCTGATCGACGCGATCGGCAATATACTGCCCCGCCTGATTTGCCACCCGGTGAGCGCTGTCCGCGGCGCTATCAATGGCGGCGTGGGTGAAATCGTACAGGAACATGACCGAAACCGCTACTACCACCAGCGCGATGAGGACCGCCACAGACAAACGGATTCGGGTCTTGAGCGACATCTAGCTGGAAGAACCGGCTTCGGCTTCCGCGGCCGCGCCATACTCCTTCAGTTTGTTGAACAGCGTTTTGAGGCTGATCCCGAGAATCTCGGCGGCGCGCGTCTTGTTGTTCCTGGTGTGCCCGAGGGTAAGCTGGATCAGCGCCTTCTCCGCATCGCCCACCGTGGTTCCCACCGGCAGCCGGACGCTGTCCACATCCAGCGTCTGCGGCGCGGGCCGGCTCCCTCCCTGCACGCCGAAGTCATGCGGCAGATGCTGTGGAGTGATGGTTCCCTCGCCAGCGATAATCACCGCGCGCTCCAGAATATTGCGCAGCTCGCGCACGTTGCCCGGCCAGTTGTAGCGTCGGAACATGTCGAAAACTTCGGCCGAGATATCGGCCACCCGCGTGTTGTGCTTCCGGTTGAGCATGGTGATGAGCGCTTCCGAAAGCAGCGGCAGGTCGCCCTCCCGTTGGCGCAGCGGCGGCAGGCCGATCTGAAACACGTTCAGACGATAATACAAATCCTCTCGCAGCTCGCCCTTGCGCAACGCGTCCTCCACGTTCTTGTTGGTGGAGGCGATCACGCGGACGTCCACGGCGATCTCGGTCTTGCCGCCCAGGCGCCGCACCCGCGAATCTTCCAGCACGCGCAGCAGCTTCGCCTGCGTCCCCACCGGCATCTCGGCAAGCTCGTCCAGCAGCAGCGTTCCGTGCTGCGCCAGTTCGAAACAGCCCGCCCGCCGCTCCACCGCTCCCGTGAAAGCGCCCTTCTCATGGCCGAAAAGCTCGCTCTCCATCAGCGTCTCCGGCATGGCCGCGCAGTTGATGGCGACAAACGGACCCGATCGCCGCGGACTCAGATGATGAACGGCTCTGGCCACCAGCTCCTTGCCCGTGCCGCTCTCGCCCACAACCAGCACCGCCGCGCGCGACGGCGCCACCTGGCGGATCAGCGAGAATACCTGCTGCATGGGCGGGCATGCGCCCACCAGGTCCACCAGCACGCCTTTGTATTGCAGCTCACGCTGCAGGCGCTCGGTCTCTTCGGTGAGGCGGCTCTGCGATGCCGCCCGGTCGAGCAGGATCTTCAGCGAGCTCGGCTGGATGGGCTTTTCCAGAAACCAGAACGCGCCCAGATCGTGCGTCGTCTGAATGGCCGTCTCGATGTTCCCGAAAGCCGTGAGCACGATCGCCGGGGGCGCACTGCCCTGCGCATTGATGCGCTTCAGCAGCTCGAACCCATCCATGCGCGGCATCATCAGGTCGGTGATCAGGACGTGCACCGGCAAAGTGGTGACTTTATCGAGCGCTTCCTGTCCGTCCGCCGCTGTTTCCACGGCGTAGCCCCACGATTGAATCATGCTGGCGAGGCCTATGCGCTGGTTCTCCTCGTCGTCGGCAACGAGGACGCGGGTCGGAGGCCCGGAAGCGATGTTGCTCATTATTCTCTATTCTAACCGATAGGAATATATTACACACCGTCAAAAACACCAGTACAAACCTCCCGGCAGGCCGAAAAATCAGTAGCTTGGCGGGACCGTATGGTGCAGGTCGGGCCGGCCCTCTCGCCTGTGCTCCCGGCGTCGGCGCCATCGGACCACTATCGAACAACTGGACAAAGGAGCGGTCCTGGTCTAACATTGCTCAGACCGGAGGCCGAAGAATGCGTCCAATTCCAGTGGCTCTGCTGTGGCTTGGTCTCGTGAGCGCGCCCGGCCAGACCCCTGGGGGTGGCGGGACCACAACCGGAGCCGTCAACGACAGTGCCGGATCCTCCAGCGGTTCTGCCTCGGCGAACAGAGAGGCCGCCGAATCGAGCGCCAGCGCGCCTGCGGCAGAGTCCAACTCCACCGCTGAGAGCACCGCTTCGGAGCACAAAGCGAAGAAACACAAAAAGGTCAAGGCCAAAAAGACCACCTCCGATTCCGCTGAGGCAAAGTAGCCGCCGGCGGCCGGTCTGATGAAACTATCGGAAGTAATACGCCTGCAGCTGAAGGAACTGGAAGGGCGCAGGCTGCTTTACTACCTGGGAATTGCGTTCCTGGCGTTCTGTCTTGAAAACGCGCCCGAGTGGCTCCACTTCACGGCGGAAACCCAGAATGCGTGGGCGGCGCCGGGACGTCTGCTCGAGCAGCTTTATCAATGGCAGGCGACGCTCGGGTCCCGGAAGCCTCGCTCGCACTTTGTCAGACTGATCATCCTGCGCCAGGCCACCGAGTCCGGATCTCTCATGGAGCCCGCCAACCGCTGCCTGCAGCGCCAGTTCTTCTCACTGCTGCTTCCCGCGATCGCCTCCGCATCGCCGGCCATGATCGTCATCGATAAGGATTACTCGCCGGACGTGGTCTGCACGGAGTACGATCCGGCGCATCATCCTCGCGAAACCGGAACCAGTGATCTGCTCGACAGCGCAGCCAGAGTGGTTGCTTCTACGCCGGTTTTCATCTCGGTGAGAACGGAGAGCGCACTGCAGGCCACCACGGAGCCGGAGGAGTTTCGGAGGACGCTGGACCGGCACAGGGCGGTGGCGAAATTGCCATCGCTGGCTTTCCCTGTCGGCGTCCGCTACGCTATCCCGAATCTGGATATCGACGATCGAAAGATTCCGCTCTACTGGCCGGCGTATCCTGACAGAGATTCGGTGGGCAAGGGGAAGCCGCTGCCGGAGCCATCGCTTGCATTTGCCGCCGCCACGACGTTCGATCCGGGTGTCCTCGGCCTGCCAGCAATCAGGAGCCTCGAAAAACACCACAGCTTCGCGTACACGAACTTCCTCCGCGAGGACCAGATCGGTTCTTACTCCGCTATCGATCTGCTCTGCAATGCGCCGCATTCCAGAGACAAAGACTGGAGAGCGTGCAATCCCGATCTTCCGCATAACGAAGCACTGCGCAAGCTGAGCCATCGCGTGGTGGTCATCGGCGAGGAAAACCCCGCCGATATGTGGGACAGCCCGGTGGGCCGCATTCCCGGGGCAGTGTTGCAGGCCAATTACATCGAAGCTCTGCTGGACGACCGCTACCTGCAACCCTGCCCATGGTGGTTTCAGATCATCATCGGCTTTTTCGTCCTGGCTGTCATCGATATGATCATCGAGATCTTCGGCGTGCCGAAGGTGATGCGCGACGGCTGGACTCGGGCGAAGAATGCCGGCGTGCGGCTTCCCCTGTTCCTTGCCGGGCTGGTGGTGGCGTTTATTGTGCTTGCTGTTGCCGGCTTCGTTCTGGTCGACGTTTCGGTGGTCCAGTTCGGATATCTGCCGCTGATCACCGCGCCCGGCCTGCTCGGTTTCGCTCTGAAATTCGGCGAACGGCTCGCCAGCATCAGGGAAGCGTGACGACCCTGTTGCATCGCCGGCCCCGCGCGTGTTCTGCTCGTAGTTCAGTCCCGTGACCACTTCGAAGACACACCGACTTGCCCTGCTCGCTGCCTTTGCGGCGCTGCTTCCATCCGCGCGTCTGAACGCGGACGAGTTCCTCTCCGGCTCCGCGCAGATCGATCAGGCCCTGCATCGCCTCGCGAACACCGGCAGCGTGCTCATGATTGCGGCGCATCCGGATGATGAGAATACCGCCCTGCTCGCATACTTCGCCCGCGGCCTCTGTGTGCGCACAGGCTATCTCTCCATGACCCGCGGCGAGGGCGGCCAGAACCTCCTCGGCCCCGAACAGGGCGACGCGCTCGGCGTCATCCGAACCGAGGAGCTGCTGGCCGCTCGCCGCATCGACGGCGCCGAGCAGTACTTCACGCGCGCCATCGATTTCGGATTCTCCAAAACCGCCGACGAGACGCTCCGAAAATGGGGACACGACCGCGCGCTCAGCGACGTCGTGCGCGTAATCCGCCGCTTCCGGCCGGACGTCATCGTGCTTCGCTTCTCCGGCACGCCGCGCGACGGCCACGGCCATCACCAGGCCTCGGCCATTCTGGGCAAGGAGGCGTTCTCCGCGGCCGCCGACCCGAATCGCTTCCCCGAGTGCGGCCCTCCCTGGCAGGCAAAACGCATTCTGTGGAATATGTTTGCGTTCACTAAAGAGATGCAGGAGGAGACGGAGAAGACACCCGGCCGCATCACGGTGGATACCGGGGCCTTCAATCCGGTGCTCGGACACTCTTATATGGAGATCGCGGGCATGAGCCGCAGCCAGCACAAGAGCCAGGGCATGGGCTCTCCCGAGCGGCGCGGCACGTTCCCGGAGTCACTCGTTGTCGTGGCCGGCGCTCCCGCGAAGACCAGCATCTTCGACGATGTCGATACCACGTGGAACCGGGTGCCCGGCGGCGCGCGCACCGGCGAGCTTATAAACCAGGCATTGCGCGAGTATCAGCCCGAGCATCCGGACAGGATTGTGCCGCTGCTTGCCGAAGCGAAGCGCGCCATGCCGGAGGGAGACGATCCGCTGCTGGCGCGAAAGCGGCACGACATCGATGAAGCGATCGCGCTCTGCGCTGGTCTGTGGGTGGACGCGACCGCTGACAAATGCGCAATCGTACCGGGCGGCAAGGTCAAGCTGACGTGGACAGTGGTGGATCGCGGCCCGCTGAAGGTGGTGCGCGTCGCCGCCAAACCGTTCGAGTTGGGGGCAAACAAGCCGTTCTCGGACAGCACGGAGGCGATCGTTGACGACTCGACGCCGTGGTCGCAGCCCTACTGGCTGCAGAAGCCGAAAGACGGGGATTCGTACACCGTCTCCGATCCGTCGCTCATCGGCCAGCCCGAGAACCCGCCGGTCTTCGAAGAGCATCTGAAATTTGAAATCGACGGAGCCCCGATCGAGCTGGATCGGCCCGTCGTCTACCGCTGGGTGGATCGCACCCTCGGCGAACGCTGGCGGCCGGTGGCCGTCGTGCCGCCCGTGGCCATCAGTCTGCCCGAACCCGCGGCAGTGTTTCCAAACTCCGAGGCGAAGCGCACCATCATCGAGATGAGGGCCGTCGGGAAAGAGGCCGGCGATCTGCGCCTCGACGATTCCGGGTGGAAGATCGACCCGCGCTCCACTCCCTTTTCCCTGAACGACAGCGAGGCAACCACGGCAGCTTTCCAGATCCAGCCGCCTGCGGCTGAAGGCATCTCGCACGCCACGGCCGAGGCGCGCGTCGGCAACCGCGACGTCAACGTCGCCACCGAGCTCATCGACTACACGCATATCCCCGAAACATACTTATTCCCGCCCGCCGAAATGAAACTGGTCCGCGCGGACGTGAAGAACCTGGCGAAGAACGTCGGCTATGTCATGGGCGCCGGCGACGAGGTTCCCGACGCGCTGCGGCAGATCGGCAGCGCGGTAACGCTGCTCACGCCCGACGACCTGACGATGGGCGATCTCAGCCGCTTCGATGCCATCGTAACGGGCGTACGCGCATACAACACCCGGCCCGACCTGCGCGCCAACGAGCACCGGCTGCTCGCGTATGTGCGCGATGGCGGAACGCTCGTGGTGCAGTACAACACGCTCGAGGGTAACGCCGCGTTCATGGGCAGCTCGATGTTCGATTACCTCGGTCCCTGGCCGATGGAGATCTCGCACGACCGTGTCACCGTGGAGGAAGCTCCCGTCAAATTCCTCGATCCGGAGAGCCCGCTGCTGCATCGACCGAATGAGATCACCGGCAAGGATTTCGAGGGCTGGGTGCAGGAACGCGGCCTCTACTTCGCCACTAAGTGGGACCCGCAGTATCACACGCTGTTTGAAACCCACGATCCCGGCGAGAAGCCGCTCACGGGGGGCACGCTCTACGCCAAATACGGCAAGGGCGCTTACGTGTTCACGGCCTTCTCGTGGTTCCGCGAGTTGCCCGCCGGCGTGCCCGGCGCGTTTCGCATCTTCGCGAACCTGCTGAGCGCAGGCAAAACTCTCCCATGACGCCCGTCAACGACGACGAACCGCCGCCCTTCCTCGGGACGTGGCCGCGCGTCTATGCAGCGGTACTGTGCTGGCTCGCCTTCGTCATCCTGTGCTTCTGGCTTTTCGAGCGGGCCGTCTCATGATTGTCCCTGTGGGTCTCCGCCACACTGCTTCGCCTCCCCGTGGGGCAGACGATCGGGTTTTGTCGTCTGCCATTGCCCAGGCACTCGAACAGGCAGACGACATACACCGATCGTCTGTCCCACGGTCCGTCTCATGATTAACTCCGCATGAGACCCCTCGACTGGCTGGTCATGTTCGGTTGGCTCGCGTTCATCGTCAGCTTCGGCATCTGGCGCGGCCGCGGCAGCACCACTACAACCAAATACCTGCTGGCCGGACGCACCATGCCCTGGTACGCCATGGGCCTCTCCATCATGGCCACCCAGGCCAGCGCCATCACCTTCATCTCCACCACCGGCCAGTCGTACGTCGACGGCATGCGCTTCGTCCAGTTCTACTTCGGACTGCCCATCGCCATGGTCATCCTCTCGGCCACCGCCGTGCCCATCTTTCATCGCGCAAAAGTCTACACCGCTTACGAGTATCTGGAGAACCGCTTTGACGCGAAGACACGCTCGCTGGTGAGCATCATCTTTCTCATCCAGCGCGGGTTGGCCGCCGGGCTCGCCTTGTACGCGCCCGCCGTGGCGCTCTCGGTCATCCTCGACTGGCCTGACCGCTTCACCACGCTGATCATGGGCGCCCTCGTGATGGCCTATACCGTGACCGGCGGCATCAAGGCGGTGCAATGGGCCGACGTGCTGCAGATGGGCCTGATCTTCGCCTCGCTCATTCTGGCGCTCGCCATGGCGGTCACGCTGCTGCCCGCAGGCGTGTCGTTCGGCGACGCTGTGTCGCTCGCCGGCGCCATGGGCCGCATCAATCCGGTCACCACGAAGTTCGACTGGAACGACCGCTACAACATCTGGAGCGGCCTCATTGGCGGCAGCTTCCTCGCGCTCGCCTATTTCGGCTGCGACCAGAGCCAGGTGCAGCGCTACCTGACCGGCAAGTCGATCGCGCAGAGCCGCCTGAGCCTGCTGTTCAACGCCGTGGCCAAGGTGCCCATGCAGTTCTTCATCCTGTTCATCGGCTGCATCGTGTTCGTGTTCTTCGTGTTCTCGAAGCCGCCGCTGCTGTTCCATCCGGTGGAAGAGAAGCACATCGAGCAGAGTGCGAGCTACCCCGCCGTGCAACAGGCGTTCGATGCCGCCTTCGCCGAGCGGCGCGAGGCAGCTGAGGATTACCTCAGGCGCCGTCCGGGCGCCGCCGAGCGCTATCGCGCAGCCCAGAAACAGCTCGATGCCGCGCATAAAGCGGCAGAGCGCATCGTCTCGCCTGATTTCAACGACACGAACTTCATCTTTCTGACCTTCGTCACGCGCTACCTTCCCGCCGGCGTGGTGGGCCTGATCATCGCCGTGATCTTCTCGGCGGCCATGTCATCGTCATCGGGCGAGATCAATTCGCTCGCGACTGTCACCGTGATCGACATCTATAAGCGCCATTTCCGGCCGGACGCGAGCGACCGCCACTATGTTCTGGCGTCGCGCGTGGCCACGCTGTTCTGGGGCTGCTATGCGGTCGGCTTCGCGAACTTCGGCCGCAATTTCGGCGCGCTCATTGAGGCGGTAAACATGGTGGGATCGCTGTTTTACGGCGGATTGCTGGGCGTGTTCGCGCTGGCGTTCTTCTTCCCGCGCGCGGGCGCGAACGGCGCCTTCTACGGCGTGCTGGCCGGCGAGGCGGCCATCTTCGCGGCGAACCTGTTCACGCACATCTCGTTTCTCTGGTACAACGTCATCGGCTGCGTCGTGGTCGTGTTAGTGGGCCAGGCGATCAGCCTGCGGCGAGCCGTTGTAGAGTAGGCTTCAGCCTGCAGACTTCAAACGAGAGTTCCGATTCCTCCGAGATCAAACAACGAGGACGTTTGCACGGTGTCCGGACGTTGCTGCGAGCGCGCGGTCGCAGGTGATGAGTGGCGCATCCAGCGCCTCCGCCAAAGCTATGTAACACGCGTCATGAGCGGTGAGGTTGTGCCGGAGTTCCCAAATCCGCGGAAGCAGCAGAGTATGCGGGTAGTGAGTCAGCGGCAGATCCGTGTAGTCCTCGAGGGCTTCGCGGGCACGCTGCGCGCTCAGGGCGTGGGTCATGTTGTAGCGACGCAGAACCTGCGCGATTTCCAGGTCGATCAGGTGGGGAACGTGCATTGTCTGTCCGGGAGCGAAGAGATGACCACGTAAGACGGCGGCTGCTCGAGAGTTGAGTAGAACCTCGAGCATGGCGGAAGCATCAATCACGATCACCGCCTGTTTCGCTCCTGCCGTACAACGGCGGCGGTTGACGGCCGCGTCCGTACAGGCGTGCGACGCGCGAGACGCTGAGCAAGTTCGGTAAGGGTTGGCCGTTCGGCGACGCGCTCGATCTCATCGCGGAGATAATCCGAAAGCGACATGCCCTCCAGCGCCGCGCGGGATTTCAGCTTGCGATGCAGGTCGTCTGGAACGTTGCGGATTTGGATCATCGTTGACATGTTCACAGCATATTTGCATGTGCAGCACATGTCAATGATGGCGCGTGACCTCTGGCAGCCCCCGCAGGGCCGGCCGCAACCTGAGAATTCCGGGATGGGCTGCGCATTCCAGCCCCCTGCAGCTTGCCAGGAAGGGCTTTCCGGGACACCCGTTAGCCGAAGTTCGTCACCATCCTGCGAGATTTGGGCGATTTTCGGTCAGGGCGGGGGCAACTATCTTTGCCTGCAACGGCCAGTTCTCAGAAGTCGATGTAGTGTAGACCAACCCTCTTGAAGGGATTCCGATCTCATGACAAGATCGGGCGAGAATGTTTCTGCGCCCGAACCTCCGAACAAAGGACGGCAAGGACCACAGCTACTGGTCGCTGGTGGAGACGGTGCGCACTCCGGATGGCCCGCGCCAGCGAACGCTGTGCTATCTCGGCGAGCTGAACAGTTCCGCGCAGGCGCGCTGGCTGAAGACCATCGAAGTCTTCAACGAGCAGGGCGAGGCTGAGCAACTGAAGCTGTTCCCGTCGCAGGTGGAACCTCCGGCGGATGATCCGCAGGTGGCGCGCGTGCTGCTGAACAAGGTGCGGCTGGAGCGCACGCGGCACTTCGGCTCCTGCTGGCTCGGTCTGCAGTTATGGAAGCGTCTCGGACTGGACCGCTTTTTCGAAGAGGCTGTGGATGAGCAGGAAGCGGACGTGCCGTGGTCGCGCGTGGCCGCGGTGCTGGCCATCAACCGGCTTTGCGCGCCGGGCAGTGAGCTGGCCATTGAAGAGCGCTGGTATCCGTCGACAGCGCTTGACGATCTGTTGGGCATCGCGGAAGGCAGGATCAACGATACGCGGCTGTACCGTTGCCTGGACCGGATACTGCCGCACAAGACGCAACTGGAGCAGCATCTCAAGCAACGCTACGGAGAGTTGTTCGGGGCCGAGTTCGACGTGCTGCTCTACGATCTGACGAGCACTTATGTGGAAGGGGCGGCGGAGAAGAACCCGATGATGCGCCGCGGCTACTCGCGCGATCATCGTCCCGACTGCGAACAGATGGTGATCGCGCTGATCGTCAACAGCGAAGGCTTCCCGTTCAGCTATGAGACCTTCGACGGCAACCGCGCCGACGTGTCCACCATGGAAACGATTCTGCGCATGGTGGAGCGCAAGTACGGGAAAGCCCGGCGGATCTGGGTCTTCGATCGCGGCATCGTGAGCGAGGAGAATCTGGCGGCCATCCGCAAGCGCGCCGGCCAGTACCTGGTGGGCACGCCGCGCAGCCAGATGAAGCAATTCGAAGAAGAGTTGCTGAAGGACGACTGGATGCAGGTGCGGCCCGAAGTGGAAGTGAAGAAAGTCGCGATTCCGCAAGGCGAGGAGACCTACATCCTGTGCCGCACCAGCGGCCGCAAGGAGAAAGAGAAGGCCATTCGCAACCGCTTTTCCGCGCGCATGGAAGACGCGCTGAAGCGTCTGGCCGCCAGCATCGAGAAGGGCCGGTTGAAGGACCGCAACAAAATGGAGCGGCGACTGGGGCGCATTCAGGCCAGCCATCCGCAGGTGAACGATCTTTACGATGTAGCGCTGCGCGACAAGCCGGAAGGCGTTCGTCTGCAGTGGTCCATCAAGGAAGATCGCAAAGCCTGGCGTGGATTGCGGGAAGGCGCCTATATGCTGCGCACCAATCTGCAGGCCGGCACCGCCGAAGAGCTGTGGTCACGGTACATGCAGTTGACCGAGGCCGAGGCCTCGTTCCGCGCGCTGAAGAGCGAGTTGTCGATCCGCCCGCTGTTCCATCAACTCGAGTCGCGCGTCAAGGCGCACGTGCTGGTGGCCTTCCTCGGCTATGCCCTGTGGGTCACGCTCAAGCATCTGCTGAAGCGCCGCGCCGCGATCGTTCCCCAGCCAACGGCCAGCGGGGTGAACAACGCTCAGCCATTATCGGCGATGAAGGCGCTTACTCTGCTTTCTACCCTGCAAAGCGCCGATATCGTTCTGCCCACCACCGACGGCCGCGAGATCCGACTGCGCCGTATTACCGAACCCACCGCCGAGCAGAAATCACTGCTCGATCAGCTCGGTCTCACGCTCCCGGACCACTTCGAACTCAATCGCAAATGTAGTGTAGACTCGGCGATTACCTGAACTGATTCTGAAGGACTTAACCCAATTCTGACCCCTCTCGTGACGAACTTCGGTTAGCGTACAGGACCTGGGGGCGCCACTGGTGTTCTCGGCGTCATTTGGCGCACCGATTGCGCGCGGGACGCCAGCGCGCAACGTAACCCCATCGTTCTAAAGGACGTTTCGCGTGGACCTCAGTTTGCCTCATGGTGCGACAGGAGTGACGCATGTCGGACACACGCAGATCTTTCCTGAAGGCCGGAACTGTGATCACAGCGGGACTTGCCGCTGCTCGCGCTACAGGGACCAACGGACCCGTTTCGCCCGTGCAGGTTCCCAAAATGAAGTTCGCGAACGCGGAGGTCAGCCGGCTCGTTCTGGGGACCAATCCGTTCTACGGATACTCACACTACAGCCAGAACCTCGATTGGGCCATGCGCGAATGGTTCACGCCCGACCGGATCTGCGACACCATACGCCGGTGCGCGCCATACGGCATCAACGCGTTCAATCTCGTAGGCCTTGGCCGGGCCCCGGCGGACTTCCAGAAGTTCCTCGACGAGGGTGGCAAAATGCACCTCATTGCTCAGATCCTGGAGGACCCTGCGGTCATCTGGAAGCAGTTCAAGCCGCTGGCCATGTATTACCAGGGCGAGCAGGTGGACAAGGCCTGGAACGCCGGCAAAATGGAAACAGTCAGGGATTGGTGCAAAAAAGCCCGCGACCTGGGGACATTCGTCGGGGTCGGTACGCATCGGCCGGATGTCATCGCATACGTGGAAGACAGGGGCTGGGACGTGGACTTCTACGCGGGCTGCGTTTACGACCGAACGCGCACCATGGACCAGTGGAAGCAGACGCTGAACGGGCAGTTACAGGAACGGCCGGAAGAAACCTATCTGCAAAGCGATCCGCCGCGGATGTACAAAGTCATGCGGCAGACGAAGAAGCCGTGTTTCGCGTTCAAGGTGCTGGCGGCGGCTCGCCTGCGGGACAACGATGTCGAGCACGCGTTTCGGACCGCTTTCGAGAACCTGAAACCGATCGACGGGATCTTTGTCGGCATGTGGCCCTGCCGCAAGGACGAGATTCGCGAAAACGCGGAACTGGTGACGAAGATCCTGACCGAACGCGCTTAGGGCATCAGCTTCGAACGGATCAGTGATTCCACTTTCTGCCACACCGCTGGATCGGACTCGATCTCGATGTGCGGCTTCATGAACATTCGAGCAAACCACGGGTAGCCGGCACAGCTCACCGGTTTCGTCTTGTACTCGAATTTGAAATTGCCGAGTATCTCAGTGCGCGAAGCGTCACTTGCGCGGATGCGTGACCGGCCGCGGAGAATGCCGTCCGCCTGATAATAGTTGACCGCCTCTGCTACGTTCGCAGGAATCCACCCGTCGTTCTCGCCCAGCTTCTGGACGCTGTCCACCTGTACAGTCAGCAGCACCGGTATTCCGTCGCGTCCCAGAGCTCGCGCCAGAGTAACGCCTTCCGATGCGCCCCAGCTGTGACCGTAAATGGCGATACGGGCGCGGCGCTTCTCATTGTCGGTAACGAGCAGGCGCAGCACCTCCCGGCGGGCTTGTGCGCCATTACGATTCTCGAAAACCCTGACGTTCAGACCCGAAGGATAGTCGCGTCTGAGATGATTCGCGACCACGACTTCGCGATGGATCGCGTTCGTGTGCCCCACGAAGCCGCCCATGAAACCGATCACAATCGGCGCAGGCGGCTCCTCGCTTGCCGCGGGCAGACCCGCAAGGAGCGCAAGTGCACACAGTCTGATCGCGATCGCGATACGCCGGAAGCTTCTCCCCAGGTGCATTGTTCGCTCACGGACGACCGCCGAGGTTCGGATCATCCTGGTGGCCTCCTGACCTATCGATCATCCGGACCATGAAATGCGAAAGCGCCGCGAATACGAAAGCCCCTATCACACATCCCGGCACGATAATTAAGATCGCCATCGCCCAATCGGCCGGTCTGTAGCTCCTAAGGCCCACCAGTCCCACAATCATCATAGGGAGGCCCCAGGCTAGCGTCGTAATGACGAGGCGCTTTTGGAATGTGAGACCACGGGCAAATACGGACTCAATCCGCTTCACGTGACATCAACCTCGGGTGCTAATAGGCACCAGCGGCGATGCGGACGGCTGCTCTGATTGCACCGGAGGTGACGCCGCCTGCAGCCCCAACGATGGCTCCGGGGACTGCGCCGAGGTATCCGCCGCAATGCCTGCCAGACCGCCACCCCTTGCTCCGCCAGTCGCTCCGAAAACGGACTCAGTGCCATCGACCTGAGGATCTCGTTGGCAGGGCTCGTACCGCATACGAGGTGCGCCACGCCGGCGGCATTGACACTGTTGGCCAATGGCTCGGAAGTCCCGTTACCGCCAAAGCCTGAATTCTATCACGCGCCTTACCTCGGCGGCGCCCGGTTGATCCCCACCGCTGGCCACCACGCATCGAGCGCGTGTGGATCGCCCCCCAGCGCCGCATCGCGATTCGCTCCAGCCGGTGGAGGAATCAGGCGCGCCAGCCTGTCATACGCAGGCTCGCGATCCGCGGGCCGCGCATTGCGCACCAGGTTCAGCAGGCTCACGGCATCGTGAGCGCCGGCCGCGCTCAGCAACGCATGAAAAGCCTCGGCGCGCTGACTGGGATCGGTGCTGAAGTCATACCGCTCCAGCGCATTCCGAAACGCCTCGCTCGTATCCGCCATGAACGGCGTGCCCGGACCGGCTCCCGCGCGCGTAAGCGCAACCGCTCCACTGGGCGCCAGGGAATCGCGCGTCTTCCACGCCAGCTCGATCCAGCCGTGAGTCACCTGCAGCATGCCGTCGCCGGACCGGTCAACGTGCAACGTATAGGCGCAACCGAGATCGGTGGCCACAGCCGACGGCGTGTCCACGATGAACACTCGCGGCGGCGCGGAGACGCGCGCATGAATTGTGCCGTACAACAGATTCAGCCGCTGCTGATTCTTCTCGGACGCCACCAACCGCAACGCGGTGTCCGGATCCACTTCCAGGCGGCCAACCTTCGCCATGCGTACTTCGGCGTGCGCGTCCAGCCCCGTTTCCAGTTCCTGTCCGGCGCGCAGCCTGGCGGACCGCGACACGTGCGCGTTGCCCACGGTCGCATTGCCCGAGAGAACGGCAACCGTCCAGCCGTCGCCCCGCCCGCGCAGCACGAGCCATCCGAACACCGCGATCGCCGCCAGCGCAAGCCCTGCCAGCGCCAGGCGAGGCATCAGCAGCCACGCTCCGAAAACGATGGGTTTCCGATCCGGCAGACCGAGCGGCTGCGACCGATACCGCAGCGGCTCGAGCAGGAGCTCCAGACGCCGGACGCTCTCGTCCGCTTCGCCCGACTTGTCCCAGAGATAATTCTCGTCCTGCGTCATACGGCTTTCCTGTCTACCCTCTCCGCGCCCTGCGCCGGAGCCAGCGCCTCCCGCAGCATGGTCATGCCGCGGTGCAGGTTCACGCGCACGGAGCCCTCCGTCAGGCCGGTGCGCTCGGAGATTTCGGGACCGCTCATTCCTTCCACCAACCGGAGCATGAGCGTCTCGCGATACGCCTCAGGCAGGTTGCGGATGGCCCGCAGAACGAAGTGCGCCTCCGCTTCCAACGGCTTCGGCGACGCCACCTGATCGGGCAGCGCGGCGGGGTGCGGCGACCGGTGATAATCGTTCGCGCGGTTCCGCGTTACGGTGGCCAGCCACGCGCCGAACGAGCGCGGGTCGCGCAGGCTGCGCAGGCGGGTCATGGCCGTCAGGAACACTTCCTGAACCAGGTCGTCCACCTCGTCGCGCGGCACGCGGGCCAGCAGAATGCCGTGCACCATCGCCGCGAAGCCATCGTAAAGGCGGCTGAACGCGGCGCGATCCCCGTTCTGCGCAGCGATCACCAGGGCTTCGTCGACGTTGGCTTGCATTCCACGGCGGCGCGGCTCCAACAGCGGAATCCACGCCGAAGCGTTTCGTGGGAGCGCGGCCTCATCCGTCAGCATAGCAACTGTCCATCCGAAATAACCCTGCGATTGTCCGGACGGGATGAAGATGCCGAGTGTTAGCCGGCGGTCTCGCCGCGCACGAGACCGTCCCAGGTCTCTCTGGCGCGGACGATGCGCCACGAGTCGCCCTCCACCAGCACCTCAGCCGCCCGCGGGCGAGCATTGTAGTTGGAAGACTGGACGAAGCCGTAGGCGCCGGTGGTGCAGATGGCCAGCAGGTCGCCAGGCAGCATGTTCGGCAGCTCGCGGTCGCGCGCCAGGAAGTCGCCGGTCTCGCAAACCGGCCCGACCACGTCGGCCACGATGGCCCCGACGTCGCGCTTCCGCAGCGGGAGGATCTCGTGGTGCGATTGATAGAGCGCCGGGCGAATCAGGTCGTTCATGGCGGCGTCGACGATGATGAACTCCTTCGCGCCGTTAGTCTTGCGGTACAGCACGCGAGCCAGCAAAACCCCGGCCTCCCCCACAATCGACCGCCCCGGTTCCACCATGATGCTGAGGTCCTGGCCGGCCGCCCGGGCCGAGATGCGTCCGATGAAATCGGCAATCGCCGGTCGCGCGTCGCCCGGCCGATATGGAATTCCGAAGCCGCCGCCGAGGTCGAGCGTGCGAATCGGAATGCCCGCCGCGCGCAGCCGGCCCACCAGCGCCAGCATGCGCTCGAACGCCTGTTCCAGCGGATCGATGTCCAGCATCTGCGATCCGATGTGGCAGCTCACGCCTTCGAGCAGCAGACCCTTCATCGAGCTGGTCCGGGCGTAGACGGCCTCCACGTCGCCCATGTCGATGCCGAACTTGTGCTCCCGCAGGCCGGTGGAGATGTAAGGGTGCGTAGCGGCATCCACGTCGGGGTTTACGCGAATGGCCACGCGCGCCTTTTTGCCGAGGCGCGCGGCGAGCGACGAGAGGAGCGCCAGCTCCGGTTCCGATTCGCAGTTGAAACTGTGAATGCCGGTGGCGAGCGCGAATTCGATCTCTTCCACGGTCTTGCCGACGCCGCTGAACACGACCGTCGCGGGATCGCCGCCGGCCTTGCGAACGCGAAACAGCTCGCCGCCCGATACGATGTCGAATCCCGCGCCGGCCCGCGCCAGCAGCGCCAGCACGCTCAGGTTCGAATTGGCTTTGACGGCATAGCAGACGCGGTGGGGCGCATCGCCGAACGCATCGTCGTACTCGTGAAAGCGGTGGAGAATGGCGGCCTTCGAGTAGACGTAGCAAGGCGTGCCGGCTCGTGCAGCGACATCGGCCAGGGCAACCCCTTCGCAGTAGAGCGCGCTCTCCCGAAACCTGAATGCATTCATTTAATGTGGGGCAGGCCCCCGGCCTGCGGCGGACCCCCGGTCCGCCTTCGAGTCGTCATCACACCACCCGGATGGCGATCAGCGTGTCGTCGTCAAAAACCGGCGCCGTGCCGCGGAACTCATCCAGATCCTTCATGATCTCCTCGACAATCGTCCTCGGCGGCTCGTTATACAGCCGCTTCAGAACACTCGCGAGCCGTTGACGTCCGTACTCTTCGTCCGCCTCGTTCACCTGATCCTGAATGCCGTCCGAATACAGCAGGATCAAGTCGCCCGGCTTGGCTTCGAACGTCACCTCGTCGTACTCCCGGTTCTCCAGCAGACCGAGCGGGACGCCTTCGACGCGGACCTTCTGAATCTCGCCATCGCGGCAGATCATCGGCGGCACGGCGCCGGCGTTCGCCATCACCAGACGGCAGTCCCGGCTTTCCCACAGCAGCAGCGTGAGCGTGACATACTGCGCGTCCACCTTCCGCTCGAGCAGCACTTCATTCAAAGAGCGCATGAGAGACGCGGGTCCGCGCCGGCGCGGAGCGAGCGAGCGCAGCAGGCCGCTCACCAGCGCTCCGTACAGCGCGGCCGCGGCGCCCTTGCCGCTAGAATCGCCGAACGCGATCACTGCATATTCGTCGCCGTATTCAAAGAAATCGTAGAGGTCCCCGCTGATCTCCCGCGCCGGGCGCAGCTTCACTGCAAGATCGAGCCCATGGATCTCGGGCGCCTCGCGCGGCAGCAGCACCGACTGCAGCTTGCGCGCCGCCATGAGATCGTCCTCCATGCGCTTCTCTCGCGCGCCCAGCTCTTCGTAGAGCCGCGCGTTCTCCACGGAGCTGGCAATCTGAGGCGCCAGCAGCGTGAGCAGGCGCACGTGCTCGTCCGTGAAGAAGCCCATGCGCTCGCTCTCGAGGTCCATCACGCCCACCACGCGATCCTGCGCGATCAGCGGAATGGCCACCTCCGAACGGATGTCCGGATGCGAAGCGATGTAGCGTGGATCGGCCAGCGTGTCGGCCACCCTCACCGGCTCGCGCGATTCCGCCGCGGCTCCGGTAAGTCCTTTGCCCAGCGGAATGTTGTCGAGATTCACTCGTTCGTCGTAGCGCTGGCTGAAGCGATGCCGCAGCACGCGCCGCTCCGTGTCCACCAGCAGGATGCTGAAGGCATCAAAGGTGATCAGCGCGTGCACGGTTTTCGCGATGTGGTCGAGCAGTTCGTCCAGATCGAGAATCGAGCTGAACTCCTGCGAGAGATGCGCCAGCGTTTTCAGCGTGCGATTGTGCCGCTCGACCCTCCGATAGAGACGCGCGTTGTCGATGGACACGCCGATGCGGCTGGCAATCAGCATCAGCAGCGCCCGCTGCTGTTCGGTCCACGCGTTCAGGGTGGTGGACTGCACGTCGAGCACGCCCACCAGCTTGCCGCGCGCGATCATCGGCACAGCCATCTCCGACCGCACCGCGTCCACGGTGCTCAGGTAACGCGGGTCGAGCGTCACATCGGGAACCAGCACGGGCTGCCGCTTCTTCGCTGCGATTCCTGTGATGCCCTCATCGAGCCGTACCACCAGGTTGCGAACAATCTCGTCGCGATGTCCGATGGAGTAGCGTATGCGCATCCCGCGCAGCTTCTCGCTGTAAAGCAGGATGGCGAAAAGGTCGTAGGGAATCACCTCTTTGACATAGCCGGCGACATTCGCGAGGATGCGGTCGAGGTCGAGCGTCTCCGCGGTCGCGGAAATGACATCGAGCAGGAAGTCGAGCAGCTCGACGCGTTCCTGGAAAACGCCGGGTTGTGGTGTGGAAGGCATGCGACGGACGCTGGAGACGGTTCCCTAACTAACACAAACTAAAAGATTTGCAAGCTGGGATTCGCTTTCCATCATAACACACGTCAGGGGAGGAGCTGCGCCGATTGCTCGTCCAGGTACAGGTGGGCGTTGGGATGCCGGCGGAGGACCGTGGCCGGGCACCGCGTCGAGATCTCTTCCTTCAGGGTGCGCGCCACGATCGCTGCCTTGCGCTCGCCGGGGATGGACAGGATCAGCTCAGGGATGCGGAACAGCGCGGGGATGGTCAGCGTGATGGCGCGCGGGGGCACCGAATCGAGGTCGGGAAACCAGCCCTCGGCTACCTGCTGTTCGCGGCATTCGCGGTCGAGCATAACGACCTTCGCGTCGACCGGATCGTTGAAGTCGGCCACCGGCGGATCGTTAAATGCCAGATGGCCGTTCTCGCCGATTCCGGCCAGGCAGAGTTGTGGCGAGTGGGCGCGCAGCAGTTCGGCATAAGCATCGGCATCGGCTTCGACGCCGTGGAACTCGCGCATGGGCACTTTACTGTGAAGCTCGTCGCGCATGTAGCGCCGGAAGGATGCGGGATGCTGGTCGGAGATGCCGACGTATTCATCCATGTGGAAGCCGATCACGCGATCCCAGGGGATGCCGGGCATTGCGGTGAGCGCGCGCAGGGTCTCCAGTTGCGAAGCGCCCGTAGCGAACACCACAGGCACAAGCGGAAGCTTCTCAGCCAGCGCGCAAATGCTTCGAGCGGCGTGCGCGGCGGCCGCGGCCCCGAGGGCTTTTCGATCAGTGTAGGTATGTATGGTCATAAATTACCGCTCCCTCACGGTCGCGGCTCGGTAACTGAGCCGGTGACTGAGCCGCGCGTCAGCAAGCGGTAACTACCGCAGCCATTCATCCAGATGCTCCCGAACGAACGCATCATCCTGCAGATGCGGATAAGCGCGGCATACGCGGTCGATCTCCTCGCCCTGGCCCGGCGAGAGATCCTCGGCGGGATCGATACACCAGCGGCCTTCGAGCAATCCCTGGCGCCGGAGCACTTCGTGGATGCCGGCGATACAGCCGTGGAATGCGTGCGCGGCATCGAAGAGCGCCGCATTGGCATCGGTGACCTGCTGGGCCAGCGTGAGCCACTCGGCGGGAACAGTGCGATCGAGAGCCTTGATGCCGGCGAGCTGCCACACTGCCCGGCTGGTCCACACGGCCCAGTGACCCAGCAATCCGCCAACGATGCGTAGGCGTTCGCCTCCGATGGCGTATTCGATCAGCAGATCGAAGATGATGTGGTCGTCGTTGCCGGTGTACAGCGCGATCTCGCGGGCACGGCCCGACTCGGCCACGGCGCGCACAACGTCCAGAGTCTGATATCGATTGAACGGCGCCATCTTAATGGCCACGAGGTTTTCGATCTCCGCGAAGCGGCGCCAGAACGAGTACGGCAGAACGCGTCCACCAACCGCGGGCTGCAGGTAGAAGCCGATCACGGGAAGGACCCCGGCAACCGCGCGGGAATGCTCGATCAGCGCGTCCTCGGGCGCATCGTGCAGGGCGGCGAGGCTCAGCAGCACGGCATCGTAGCCAAGCGACGCGGCGCACTCTGCCTCGGCCAGTGCCTGCTCTGTGCGCCCGCACACGCCCGCGATCTTCACCACATCGCGCGGCCTCATTTCCTCCATGGCAAGGGCGAGCACGGGCCGGTACAGGCCGGCATCGCGAATCGCGAACTGCGTGGTGTGGACACCCACGGCGATTCCGCCCGCGCCCGCGGCAAGATAGTATCGCGTGAGAGCGCGCTGCCTCCGCTCGTCCAGTCTGCGTTCGGCGTTCAATGCGAGCGGGTGCGCCGGGATCACCAGTCCCTCGCGAAGCCTCGCGCGCACATCCATGTTCAGAACCTGCCGTCCCGAGTCTGGAAATGCGTAGGCTTGTTCAGCAACGCGCCGCCGTGCGCGATCCATTCCGCCGTCCAGTCGATCATCTGGCGCGCGGTCACCGACGGGTATCCAAAGAGCTGATGCGCTTTCGCGGCGTTGCTCAGCAGCGCATCGCCGGATTCCTCGCCGGTGAACAATGGCGCAATGCCGAAGCGCTCGCCGAATTCCTGGGCGACGGAACGCACCGACAGCGTCTCCGGGCCGGTGACATTCAGAACCAGCGTCGGCGACTGGCAATGCGCGAGCGAGCGGAGGCACACCGAATTGGCGTCGCCCTGCCAGATGACGTTCACCAGACCCATACCCACGTCTACCGGACGCCGCTCGAACACGGCGAGGCCGATGTCGATGAGCACGCCGTAACGCAGATCGATGGCGTAGTTCAGCCGCAGCAGGGCCACCGGCGTTCCAAACTCGCGCGAGCCGTACTCGAACATCCGCTCCCGGCCGAGGGCCGATTGCGCGTACTCGCCCTCGGGCGCAACCGGCGTCGACTCTGTCGCGCCGCCCAGGACCGCCGGGCGCCGACCATAAACGTTTCCAGTAGAGAATGCCGCAATCCGCGAATTGCGGAACCGCCGCGCCACCAGACCGGGCAGAAACGTGTTCATTGCCCAGGTGAGATACGGATCGCCGGAGGTGCCGAATTTGCGCGCGGCCATGAATACGACGTTGGGCGCTTCGGGGAGGGTGGCCAATGATCCGGGGTCGAGAAGGTCGGCCGCGATCGTCTCGATGCCCTGCTCCGCGAAGCGCTTTGGCAGCTCGGCATTGGAGAAGCGCGCAACGGCGATCACCCGTTTCGATGGAGCCGCGCGGCGTGCGCGCGCCGCCAGACTCGGACCCATTTTCCCGCCGGCGCCGAGGATCATGAGATCGCCATCCAGCCGCGCCATTGCGTCTATGTCGGCTGGAGACGGCGTGCTGAGGAGGTCGTCGAGTTCCTGCTCGTTTCGTATGGGCATCATTCGAAAATGGCGCTGATTTCCCGGGAATTCGTGGCGTCGCGAGCGAACGTGAACGTCCCCTGCTCGCGCATCTCGCGGGCGGCGCGAAGAAAGGCGCCCAGCGCAGTGCGGCAGAGCGCGCTGCCGACGCTGACGCGCTTTACTCCCATCGCTGACAGTTCAGCCAGGCTCAACTGGACGCCCGTCAGTCCCATGAGGACGTTTACGGGACGATCCACCGAGCTGACCACGGCGGCGATGTCGTCCCTTGTCGCGAGGCCGGGCGCGTAGAGTACGTCGGCGCCGGCTTCCTGATACGCCTGCAGCCGTGCAATGGTATCGCCAATATCGGGCCGCCCCCAGAGGTAATTCTCGGCGCGTCCGGTCAGAGTGAACGTGAAGGGGAGGCCGCGAGCCGCTTCAGCGGCGGCGCGGACCCTCTCGACGGCATGCTGCTGGTCGTAGATGGGATTGTCCGGGCGCCCGGTGGAATCCTCAATGGAGGCTCCGACGACTCCCGCCGCCGCCGCGAGCCCGATCGTCTCCGCGACAAACTCGGGCGCATCCCCGAAGCCATTCTCCAGGTCGGCGCTCACCGGCAAGTCGGAGGCCCCCGCGATCGCCAGGAGATGCGTCATCATTTCGTCGCGGCTGATGGCGCCGTCCCGGCGGCCGGCGGAGAACGCGTAGCCCATGCTGGTGGTGGCAAGTGCTTCGAAACCCAGGTGCACCAGCAGACGCGCGCTGCCGCGATCCCAGGGATTGGGAATGATGAACGCGCTCGCCCGCTCATGCAGCAAGCGAAAGAGGCGTCCCTTCTCGGCTTGCGTGGGCGTGGGGTTCCTGGTCATGTTTCGATTCTCTCTCGCCGAACGGCCGAATGCAGGCTGGAAAGCCTGCTCTACTGTTCGTGCGCTTTGTAGAGTAGGCTTTAGCCTGCATGCCAGCGTGTGGGGATTTTAATCTGCCAATGACCAACTAAGCGCAACAGCGGCAATCCTCGGTTACGTCTATGCTTGAGTAGGACAAGGGAGGACAGCGATGAACTACAATTCAGGCGCGCGCCAGTGGTTAGCGGTGGTGCTTTCGCTTCTGCTGGTGCTATGCGCACAATCCGGCCTCTACGCTCAGGGACCGCCGCCCCCGGGCGGTTATGATCAGCAGCCTCCGCCGGGCAATTATGCTCCGCTCGACGCCATGCAACTCAATCAACTGGTGGCGCCCATCGCGCTCTATCCCGACGCGCTGGTGGCGCAGGTGCTTACCGCGTCCACCTTCCCCGATCAGGTGAACGATGCCGACAACTGGATCCATCAGAACGCCGGAATGCCTCCGGACCAGATGGCCGGCGCGGTGAACGGCATGCCCTGGGATCCGAGCGTGAAAGCTCTGACGGCCTTTCCGACAGTGCTGGACAACATGGCCCGCAACAACAGCTGGACCGGGGCTTTGGGCAATGCCTACTACAATCAGCCCGCCGATGTTATGAATGCGGTGCAGGCCATGCGTTACCAGGCGCAACAGGCCGGCACTCTTCGCAGCACGCCGCAGGAGCGCGTGTACGACAGCGGAGGCGCAATAGTCATTCAACCCGCGAATCCTGCATACGTTTATGTCCCTTACTACAATCCGTGGACCGTATATGGTACGCCGATTCCCGCATGGGGCGGTTACTACTGGGGTCCGCCGCGCGGAGTCGTGCTGGCCTCCGGTCTCGCCATCGGCTTCGGCGTGGGCATTGGAGTCGGGCTGTTTGCCCACTACGGCTGGGGTTATCACGCATGGCACCCCGGCTGGAATCGTGGTGTGGTGATCTACAACCACAACACCTACATTTCACGCAGCGCTACCGTGGTGAATCGCGGTCACTTCGGCGGATATAACCGCGGCGTGTACGAGCATGAGGGTCGGGGGGTTCCGGGCGGTTATCATGCAGTGGTAACCGGACGGCAGGCGGTTTATGCGCACCCCGGACAGGCCGGAAATTATCATCCTGGACCGGGACAGACTTACCGTCCTCCGCCGACGGCCGGCCAGACTTATCGCCCACCTGCCGGAACCTATCGTCAGGGGACAGCGCAGCAGACTTACCGTCCACCGAACGGTGGTGCACAGACTTATCACCCGGCGCCAACGCAGACCTATCATCCGGCTCCGCAGCAGACTTATCATCCGGCGCCAACGCAGACTTATCATCCGGCTCCGCAGCAGACTTATCACCCGGCGCCCGCGCAGACTTATCATCCGGCGCCCACGCAGACGTATCACCCGCCGAGCCAGCCTGCGCATAACGCACCGACGACGAGGACCGAGAGTTCGAGGCCGCCGCAGCATGCGCAGCAGAAGGATGAGCATCACGAGAAGTAGGAAGGCATGTGGCGCACGACTGCGTGCGCCGTCATGGGATTGTTGACCCGGCTATGAACGCGTCCGGATACTTACACTGGCGGGATTCAGCCCTGGGGAAGCTGCGGTCACACGAATCTCGCCGGCGTTCGCCGTTGACTGCACGATAGCCAGGCATAATCCGTGGAACGCCTTCCTGCTGGCGCCCTTGAAGTCGGCGGCCATGTCGGACATATCTCCGTTATCCACGCCGATCAGCGTCCCTTCCCCGCGAACCTCGAACTTTACCTCGTTACCGCCGTCGGGGTGCATGCGGCCCTGCGCATCGAGCACTCTCGCGGTGACGTGAGCCAGGTCGCGGCGGTCCGCTCGGATGGTATCGCGATCTACGGAAAGGCCGATGGCGGCCGGAGCGCCAGTGGTCGAGATCTCAATCTCCGCGGCCACCTTCCCGCCCTTCATCCCCACAGCGCGAAGCGTGCCCGGCTCGTAGGGAACGTCCCAGGCCAGATGCAGGTCGGATGTGCTCCGCGCCGCGCCGGCCGGTACTGGCAGAAATTGGCCATACCGGCCCTGCATTCCGTATCGCGGAAACGTGTAGCCTTTCACGCCGACCGATTTCCCATTCAGGAACAGTTCCACGCTGTCGCAGTTCGTATAGCAGAGTACCGGCAGGAACTGATCTTCGCGGCCCTTCCAGTTCCAGTGTGGGAACAGATGCAGCACCGGCTTCTCAGTCCACTGGCTCTGGTAATAGTAATAACCGTCTTTCGGGAATCCGCAGCTATCGATACAGCCGGAGCTGGCTCCTCTTGACGGGCCGAACGCCTCGCCAAGGTAATCGATGCCGGTCCACATGAAATCGCCCGCGACATAGTCGTGGGTGCGGATGAATTTCCATAGCTGCTCGGTGTCCAGCTCGCGGCCTATACCACGGCCATAGCCGAACCGGTTCACCGGCGGCTCCGCCGCTGCCCTGCCCGGCGCCGGGGGCAAGAGTTCACGATAGTCTCCGCGGATGCCGCCCATGCCCTCGCTCTCCGTACCGATCATGCGCCAGTTCGGATGCGCCAGCTTATCGAGGCTGTAATACATCTCGCGGCGTTCGCGCCACCGGTCCGCGTAGTTGTAGCCGACAATGTCCAGCAAATCGAGAAACTCCACCGGCGCCGCCTTCGGCTGGGCCGCTATCTGGTCGCACGCCGCAGTTACCGGACGGGTGGGGTCCTCGTGGTGGAAGATGGTCAGGAGCTCGCGTAGAATCTCGACCCCGTGCTCGCTGAGCTGATCGGGAATTTCGTTGCCGCAGCTCCACAGGACGACCGACGGATGGTTGCGGTCGCGCCGAATGAAGTCGGTGGCGTCCCGTTCGTGCCACTCATCGTAGAGCCGCGAATAGCCATTGCCGTGGAGTTGTCCCTTACCGGCCTTCCACTCGTCGAACGCCTCGTTCATCACGAGGAAGCCCATGCGGTCGCAGAGGTCGAGAAACTCGGGCGCCGGCGGATTGTGGCTGGTGCGGATGGCGTTGCAGCCCATGTCGCGAAGGATCTCGAAGCGCCGCTCCCAGACGCGCTCGGGCACAGCGGCGCCAACGGATCCGGCGTCGTGGTGCAGGCACACGCCGTTCAGTTTGACGCGCTCGCCATTGAGCAGAAAGCCGCGGTCGGCATCTACGATCGCTTCGCGAATGCCGAAGGGCGTCTCATACTCATCCACCACGCGATCGCCCACCCTGACCGTGCTGCGCAATTTGTAGAGTGAGGGTGTGGACACGCTCCACAGCCGGGGCCTGTCGACGCGCAGTTCCTGCACGAATTCGTACTCGGCTCCGGGCCCGATCTCCTGCGACGTGGTCGCGGCTGCCGCATCCGTCACCGACGTTGTCAGCGCGCAGGGGGCGGCCGACGCGCCGTCATTCCGAACCCGCGTTCTGATGTGGATGATCGCCGCCTCTGCGGTGATGCTGGGGGTGGTGACGAATGTTCCCCAGCGATCCACGTGCAGCGGATTCACCGCCGTCAGCCAGGTGTGCCTGTATATGCCCGAGCCAGTATACCAGCGCGAGTTCGGCTGCACCGAGTTGTCCACGCGTACCGCGATCACGTTCTCACCGCCTGCGTTCAGATGCGGCGTGATGTCGTAAGCGAAACTGATGTAACCGTATGGGCGCTTGCCCAGATACTGCCCGTTGATCCACACTTCGCTGTTCTGATACACGCCATCGAAATCGATGGAAACCCTGCGGTTGGCATACCACGGCGGAACCCGGAAATGTTTGCGGTACCAGCCGACGCCGGTGGGCGCGTGTCCACCCGATCCGCCGCTCGGTTCGCTCGCCGAGAACGGTCCTTCGATGCTCCAGTCATGCGGCAGGTCGAGACGTCGCCACGACCCGTCAGCGAAACCGGGCTGCTCAGCGGCGTGCGGGTCGCCGCGCGTGAACCTCCAGCCGAAGTCGAAGGAATCCCTGACGCGCGGCGCGGGCTCGGTGGTTTGCGCCGTCAGGTTGCCTGCGGAGTCGAGCGCGGAAATGAGCGTGGCTGTTCCCAGCGCGCTGCCGAGCAGGTCCCGGCGCGTAATTAAGTCGAACATTTTCGAGCGTATCTTATCACCAGGCGCACAGGATGCACGTCAGCGGTAGGCGAAAATCATCGCGTAGAGGATCAGCACGATCAGCGCCAGGCCGATGCCGAGCGCGGTGAATCCCAGCCGCCGCCACATCTTCACCGCGAGCGGGTTCGGGGCCGGCATCAGATACTGATCCAGTTTCCCGGACGCGACCAGCTCTTCGTATTCGCGCGGGCGGTCTCGCCTGAACTCCTCGAGCGGCATTCCTTCGGTGAAGATGACGGTGTCGATGGGGAACTTCTCGGGCCGGAAGTGCGTGTTGAAGAAATGAATGCTGAAGATGAAGCTGACCGCCAGCAAAGCTTCATCACTATGGATGGTGGTGGCGACGTTCACCGCCCATCCCGGCATGAAGCGCGTGAAGAACGTTGGGAACCACAGGATAAGACCGGTGGCCCCGATCACGGCGACTCCCCAGAACACTGCGAAATAGTCGAACTTCTCCCAGTAGGTCCAGCGCCCGTAGCCTGGCCGCCTTCCCTTCCCCACGAACCACTTCAATGACTCGACCAGCTCCTTCCAGTCGCGCTTGTTCGGCAGCATGCTGTCGGGACTGAGGATGAACTGGAGCCACGTGGCCCCACTTGCGCGACGCCGCCGAATCACATCGAACAGGTGCAGCCCGAAGTAAGTGAATGTGAGCAGCGCGCAGAAGCGATGGATGAATCCGGCCGCTTCGAAACCGCCAAGCAGACGCGCCAGGACGCTGGCCCAGCGCGCGTAGGAGAACTTCAGAATCATGCCGGTGGACGCCAGGCCGAGAAAGCTGGTCATCACCATCAGGTGCAGGTTGCGCTGAAACGTCGCAAAGCGGCGCACGTAGACCGGCTCGGCGGCCTCGGTGATCGCGGCAATGTCATGGCGGTATTCGAGCGACCGGCGGAGCCACAGCGCGGTGTGAACTCCGGAAACAGTCAGAGTGCCGACCAACAGCGTGGTCATGCCCCAGAAAGCGTAGAACAGCAGCGGATAGCGTTTCGGATCGTGGTGCGTGGCATGAGTCAGGTAACCGGCGAACTGGCGGTGCGAGCCGGGATGGCACTTGGCGCAGGTCTGCACGATGTTGGCGCGGCTCAGATGGGAGCGCGGATCGGTCACCGGCAGGATATCGTGCGCGCCGTGGCAGTCGTAGCATTTCGCGGTATTCATCGCGCCGAGCTTGCTGGCCTTCCCGTGGAACGTCTCGAAATAACTGGCGGTGATGTCCTTGTGGCAATGGCCGCACTGGTCCATGATGTGGAGGCGGAAATTGGATAGGTCGGTACGCTCGATGCTGTGCGCGGAGTGGCACTCGCTGCACACTGGCAGAGGCTTGTCGGTGTGCGTCACCAGAGGCGAATGAACGCTGGCGCTGAACTGATCGTAGATGCCGCGATGACACTTGCCGCAGGTGCGCGCCACGTTGGCGCGGTTGACGCTCGATTGCGGATCGCTTGCCGGCAGCTCGCCGTGCGCGGTGTGGCAATCGGCGCAGTTCGCGGTGACCGTGAGACCGCTCTCGAGCAGTCCCTTGCCGTGGACGCTGTCGAGATAATTCTCGACGATGTTCGTCTGGGCGCCGCGATAGCGGACTGCGGCCTTCTGGCCGGAACGATGACAGCGCGCACAGAGGTTCGGGACATTGCGCGGGAAGGTGGAAGAGGTCTCGTCGTTGTGGCTTTTCGTGGCGTGGGGATCGTGGCAATCGTGGCACTCGGGCGCATCGGGACTGCCCGCGGCGGCCAGCTTTCCGTGGATGCTGCTGTTGTACTGCGTGACCACCTCGGCGTGACAAACGGAGCAATCCACTTTCGCCGGCATGGTTGCGCAGGGGCGTAGCTCGGACGGCGTGCCGCCCGTGTGGCACTGGGCGCAGGCGATGCGCGAATGGCGTGAGTGCTCGATATTGTCTGCATTCACATAGAGCGACACCGGCCGGCCGTTGCGCACAGCTTTGATTTCGGGGTTGCCGTGACAGCGCAGGCAATCCTGGTTGGACATCCCTTCGGAGTAGTAGACCTGCCGGATCTGGTGCGGCCTGTGGCAATCGACGCACGCCGGGATCATTTTCGGCTGCTTCTCCCAGAGCTCGCCCCGAATCACCTTGCGATGGACGGCCTCGATCTGGGCATGGCAGCGCGTGCAGGTGGTGGCGATGTTCTGACGGGCAATGGACGAGCGCGGGTCGGTGTGCGGTAGAACGAAGTGCGCGGTGTGGCAACTGGTGCAGACTGCCGTTACCGTCAGCCCCTGCTCATACAGCCCTCTGCCGTGAATGCTGTCCATGTAATTCCCGAGGATGTTGTTCTCGGGAATGTGGCGGGTTAGCTGGACCGGCGTTCCTTCCTTGTGGCAGCCGCCGCAGAGCAGGGGGATGTTGATGGTGGACGTGGGTGATCCGGCAGCGGAGGGCCGCATGATGTTGTGCGTGCCATGGCAGGTCTTGCAGGTTGGCGCGAGCGGGTCGCCTCGTTTGCCCGCGCGGCCGTGCAGGCTCTCGGCGAACTGGCTGCCTTCGTCGGCATGACAGGTGGCGCAGTCCACGGGGGCGAGCTTCTCGCCGTGCGGCAGGTTCTTGGCGTCTACGTCGGTGTGGCAGGCGGTGCATTCGAGAGAAGCGTGTGGCGAGGCGCGGAGTGCGGCGGCATCGATGCCTGGCGGGACCCCTGCCTGCCGCTTGCCGGACTGACGACCCTGATCGTGACACGCGAGGCAGTCGGCGGATCCGGGGAGTGGTGTATCAGCGGCGAAGGCGGCTGCGACACCGGCCAGCGCGAGAATCAGAGTGTATCGGGTGTGCAGGCGCGTACGCGTCTTCTCCGTGGTGGAAGTAATCGGGAGTGCACACGGGCTTCCGTTCGGGCAGCCCTGGCGCAAGTTGTTGAATTTTGTGACAGTGAGTGTGGTAAAGTTCCGCAGTGACGGGTTAACTGACACGTAGCATTGGGTGAAATGACCCCTGATCAGGGTTTGAGGGTGGTAAACCGGCTCGAATCGCGGTTTGCTGTCGCTTTCGCCGACGCACATTCCTGGCGACGTATCCCGGGCGGATCGTCGCGTTAAAGCCCGTGTCGTCGTCGGTTTACTCCCTGCGGCCCGGGAGCAGCATTCGAGAAGGCGCATTTGTGGACGGCAGTGGACCGCGCCTACTCGCACCGCAGCGACAGCACGGGGGACACGCGCGTCGCACGAAGCGCGGGGACCAATGTAGCCAGCAGAACAACAATTACGATTCCGAGCGCCGCCGCGGCGAACGTCATCGTGTCCGTGGCGTCGATCCCGAATAACATGCTCTTCAGCAGGCCGGTGAGCGCGAAAGCGCCGGCGAGGCCGAGCACGATCCCGATAGCCGCCAGAGACATGCCCTGGCGTACCACCATCGCCAACACGTCTGCTCGCGCCGCTCCCAGCGCGATCCGGACGCCGATCTCATGCGTGCGCTGCGCCACCGAATAGGCAATCAGCCCGTAGATTCCCACCGCCGCAAGCGACACCGCAATTGCCGCAAACAGAGCCAAAAGCGTTGTGTTGAAGCGCGGCTCGGAGACGGAGGTGCGCAAGGCGAGGTCCATGGTCTCCATCTGCGCCAGGGTAACGCCGCGGTCGATTGCCTGGATTTCCCGGCGAAGGCGGGCCGCCAGCGCTGCCGCGTCGCCCGATGCGCGGACCACCAGGAACATCCGCGGGCCATATGCCTGGGGGAACGGCAAATAGTAGGCCGAGTCCGTATCGGCCGCCAGCCCAAGGTACTTGACGTTGCCGACCACGCCCACGATTTCCATCCAGGGATTGCCGAGTTCCGGGCCGCTCTGAGCGATGCGTTTGCCGATCGCCTGCTGATTGGGAAAGAAGCGATGCGCAAAACCCTCGCTCACAATGGCCACCGGAGCCGAACCAGCGGTATCGTGGTCCGTGAAGTCGCGGCCGCTGACGAGAGGGATACCGAGCGCCTGAAAAAAGGCGGGATCCACCGTGCCGGCCGTGACGATTGGGTTCCTCCCTCCTCGCGGGAAAGACTGCCCCCGAATCTGAAACGTATCGGCGTCACCCTGCCGGTCGGGCGGCAATGAGTCAGTGACCGCGGCCAGTTCTACGCCCGGCACGGTGCGGGCTCGCCGGAGCGCTTCCGCGTAAAAAGCCAGGCCAGGGCGGGCATCGTTGTACTTCCGGTTACCCGGCGAAATCATCATTGTCACCAGGCGTTGCGGAGGCGCGGAAAATCCGCCATTGACCTGCTGCAGTTTCGTAAAGCTTCGGAAGAGCAATCCTGCCCCGGTGAGGAGCATCAACGTCATCGCAAGCTCACAGATGACCAGCGCCTTCCGGCTAAGCCCCCGGGAGCGGGTTACCCAGCCGGTACGCGCCCCTTCTTTGAGAGTCGAGTGAAGATCTGTCCGCGCGCCCGCCAGCGCCGGCGCAATGCCGAAGAGAATGCCGGTGAACACGGAAAGCAGGAGCACGAACGCCAGAGCCGTCCAATCCAACCGAACGGAATTCATGAACGGCAGGTCGCCGGGGTTCCAGGCGCGGATGAGTTCGATTCCACCCCGCGCCAGAGCCAGTCCGGCGGCGCCGCCCATCATGGCCAGCAGCACGCTCTCGGCAAGTAACTGTCGTACCAACCGTCCGCGGCCGGCGCCGAGACTGAGCCGCAGAGCCATCTCGCGCTCGCGAACCGTGGCGCGCGCCAGCATCAGGTTTGCCACATTGACGACCGCGATCAGCAGCACCAGCCCCACGGCGCCGCACAGCATCAGGATCGCGGGGCGGAGCGTCGTGCCCAACATCGCGTCGCGCAGGCGAACCACCGGCAGCTTAACGCGCTTGTAGTCGGGGTTCTGCTGCGCCATGCGCCGCCCGATGTCGTCGGTCTCACGCTGCGCCTGTTCGATGGTCAGGCCGGGCTTCAGGCGGGCGACGCCGCGATAGAACCAGGGGCCGTATCGCGTGGGCGGATTGAGGCGCAGGTTGGTCCAGACTTCGGTGTCCAGGTTTGGGAACCGCACTGCGCCGGGCGCCACCCCGACCACGGTGACCGCTGCGCCATTCACGAGGATGGTGCGGCCCAGCACCGTGGAACTGGCGCCGAAACGCCTGCGCCAGATTGTTTCGCTGAGTACGGCCAGAGAGGGAGCGCCTGGCTGGTCCTCGCCGGCCGTGAAAGCACGGCCGGCCAGCGGACGCACGCCGAGTGTGGAAAAGAAACCTGCGGTTACCTGTGCGCCCTGCACCTGCTCCGGGTCGCCCTCGGCGCCCCCGATATCCATGCGCAGGGCTCGAAACAGAGAGGGGTCCTCAAAGACGTGGTTGTTGTCTCTCCAAATCAGGTAGTCCCGCACGCACATTGTGCCGAACACGAAGTCACGCGGGAAGTAGTTCATAAAGACGACCGCAACCCGATCGGCATCGGCGTAAGGCAGGGGCCGGAGCAGCGCACCATACGCGACGCTGAACATCGCGGTGTTGACACCAATCCCGAGAGCCAGCGCCAGGATGGCCGCCAGAGTGAACGCGGGATTCCTGCGAAGCGCGCGAGCGCCATAGCGGAGATCCTGCAGCAGGTCTTCGATCCAGTTGATGCGGTGCATTTCCCGGGATTCTTCCTTACTCTGCGTGACCGGCCCCAGGGAGCGCAGCGCGGCATAGCGCGCAGCATCCGGGCTGAGACCTTGCCGCACGCCCTCTTCTATTTGCCGTTCGAGGTGATACTGCAGTTCCTCGTCGAGTTCCTGCTCGACCCGCCGGCGGCCAAACAGGCAGCGGAGGCGCAAAATAAGCTGGTCAATCCATCGCGACATATCGCCCTCTTACGCCGTGCGCACGATCAAAGAAATCGCGGACGAGAGCCGTTCCCACTGGGCCGTTTCTTTGTCCAGCGCCTTACGACCGGCTGCGGTCAGTGAGTAGTACTTCGCCCGGCGGTTGTTTTCCGAAACCAGCCATTCCGCTTTGATCCATCCCTGCATCTCCAGCTTGTGAAGCGCCGGGTAGAGCGCACTGTCGCCAACCTGCAGCACTTCGTTCGACATCTGCCGGATACGATGCGCGATGGCCCAACCGTGCGCAGGCTCCTGGGCGATGGTTTTGAGAATCAGCAGGTTCACGGTGCCCTGCACGAGATCGGTTGGCTTGCTCATGCGTTCACCTCAGTTACTGATATGAGCGTGCCATGGCGAGCGCAGGTTGTCAAGACATCTGCCCCGGTGACGCAAGCAGCGCCCGCGTTCCGAGGCATTACTTCCGGCGATAGACCCTGCCTGGCCGTAACTGTTCCCGGAGTGCTCGCATGCCATTAAAGTGACCGCTACCTGCGGCGGCGTGGTTGCTGAGGTTGCCGCCGTTGACCGAACAGCATCTGCGCAAACGCCCCCAGGCCGTCGCGGGCGGGGGATGGTCTGCCCGCCCTTCTCATCTGGTGACCAACTGGATTCCGCTGATGGTTCTATCGTCTGATTACGCCGCCTTCCAGCGGACGCCGAGGCCGAGCTGCTTCTTCGCGAATTCGAGGCTGCGCTCGAGGTCCACGCGCTGCTGCTCGCGCAGGGCGGCCGTGAACTCGGGCGGTTTCGCGCCGGGCGTGTCCTCAATCACCATCGACCCCATATAAGGTCCGCCTTTGCGCGCCATCTCCACGAAACGAACAAATTCGCTGGCCGGTGTTTTGGGGAACCATTTCCACCAGTCGCGCTCAAAGTAGGGCAGCACGAGCGGGGGGCGTCCGGTGATGATCTCGAGCTGCAGCAGCGCCCGCGGACAGAGCTGGCGGTAGAGCGCGAGGAACGCGGTCCAGTCGACGTTGCCGTCGCCCAGCGCCACCCACTGCGCCGCGGCGCCGCGGGGATGCTCGAACACCACCGAATCGCGCACGTGCGTAGTAACCGCGTACGGCCCCAGCACCTCCATCGTGGTGAGCGGGTTCTCCATCACCCACATCGGATTGCCGGTGTCGAGGCAGGCGCCCACAAAATCTTTGCCCGACTCTTCGATGATGGTGCGCACCTCACTCGCCTGCATGTCACCGGCGTGATTCTCGAGCGCGATCCTGACGCCGAGATCCTGCGCCTGCGTTTTCACGGCGCGGAACACGTCGACGGTGGCCTGCATGAATTCTTCGATGGGGCGCGGGCCGCGGCGGTCCTGCATGCTTCCCATGAAACAGCGCATCGACGTGGCGCCCACCGCTTTCGCCACATTCAGGCCCTCCACCACCTTCTCGGGCGCGGTTCCGTTCTTCGGGTTCCAGCTTTTTGATAGCGGACAGATGCAGCCGATGCCGGCATCGAGGCGGATGCCGAGGCGCTGGGCGCGATCGCGAACGTCGCGAAGATGAGCCGGGTCGAGACTCGCATAATCGTTCGAGTCGGAGATCTGGATGGTGTCCACCTTCAGGCCGGCAGCGTAGTCGAGGAGTTGCATGTCTTTCCAGCCGAAGGCGCGCACGGAGTAAGTATCGAAGCCGAGGAGAATACCGTCGCTGGCTGCTGCGGCGCCGGATGGGGAAAGAGTCGAGGCGGCGGCGACGGTCTGGATAAACTCCCGGCGGTCCATGGAGCTTTTGTAACACGTCCAGCCGCACGCCACCTGTTGTATACTGCGATGCCAGTAGCGAGGAGAAACCTGAATGGGCGTTTCTGCGGCTCCGGACGTGGTCTGGAAGCATGGCCGCTTCGGTCAGACATCGCGGCGTGACAAGTGGTGGGTATCGCCGTTGCTCGTATTTCTGGGCTTTGGCGCGTTTCTGGTCTACGCGAACTGGGCCGCTTTTCAGAATCGGTATTACACTTACGGGCCTTACATTTCGCCGTTCTACTCGCCGGAGCTGTTCGGCTCTTCGCCGCACGCTCTGTTCGGTCCGAAGCCCTCCTGGTATCCGGGATTTCTGCCGTTCTCGCCGGCTCTGCTCATCCTGTGGATACCGGGCCTGTTCCGGCTCACCTGCTATTACTACCGCGGCGCGTATTACAAGGCATTCTGGGCCGACCCTCCGGCGTGCTCTGTAAGTGAGCCGCGTAAGTCGTATCTCGGCGAGCGCAGCTTTCCACTTATCCTGCAGAACGTGCATCGTTACTTCCTGCGGCTGTGTTACCCGGTCTGGGCGTTTCTGGTTTACGACGTCTGGAAGGCGTTCTGGTTTAAGGACGGCTTTGGAATTGGCGTGGGTACCATCGTACTCGCCGTGAACGTCGTGCTGCTGGCGGGCTATATCTTCGGATGTCACGCATTCCGGCACCTCGCGGGCGGCGGCCTCGATCGCGTATCGGAGCATCCCGTACGGTTTCGGCTTTACAACTGCGTGACCTGCCTGAACGGCAAACACAAGAACTGGGCCTGGGCGAGCCTTGTCTCCGTCGGATTCGCGGACATCTATGTGCGTCTGTGCGCCATGGGAATCTGGACGGACTGGAGGCTTCTGTAGTGGCCGAATACCAGCGGCACGCGTACGATGTTCTGGTAATCGGCGCGGGCGGAGCAGGTTTGCGGGCCGCGGCGGAAGCGGCCGCGATGGGCGCGAGAGTCGGCGTGGTGTGTAAGTCGCTGCTCGGCAAAGCGCACACAGTGATGGCGGAGGGCGGAGTGGCCGCCGCGCTGGCCAATGTGGACGATCGCGATAACTGGCGGGTCCACTTCTCCGACACCATGCGCGGCGGACAATATCTCAATCAGTGGCGCATGGCTGAGTTACACGCGAAGGAAGCGCCCGACCGCGTGAAGGAGCTGGAATCGTGGGGCGCGGTATTCGATCGTACGAAGGACGGCCGGATACTGCAGCGAAACTTCGGAGGCCATCGCTATCCGCGCCTCGCGCATGTGGGCGACCGCACCGGCCTCGAGATGATCCGCACGCTGCAGGACCACGGAATCCACACCGGCATGGAAGTGCACATGGAGTGCACGGTGCTCACGCTGCTGGTGGACTCGGGCCGCATTGCCGGCGCCTTTGGCTATGACCGCGAGAAGGGGCATTTCCTGCTGTGGACCGCCCGCGCCGTGGTGGTGGCCACCGGCGGTATCGGACGGGCGTTTAAGATCACCAGCAACAGTTGGGAATACACCGGCGATGGTCATGCGCTTGCCTGGCGCGCCGGCGCCGAGCTGATGGACATGGAGTTCGTGCAGTTTCATCCCACCGGCATGGTGTGGCCGGTGAGCGTGCGCGGCATTCTGGTGACCGAGGGCGTGCGCGGAGAGGGCGGCGTTCTGCGCAACAAGGAAGGCCGCCGGTTCATGTTCGACGACATCCCCGATCTCTACAGGGAGCAGACCGCCGACAGCGAGGACGAAGGCTGGCGATACACGCAGGGCGACAAGCAGGCGCGCCGGCCCCCGGAGCTGCTGACGCGAGATCACGTGGCCCGGTGCATCAATCGCGAAGTGAAAGCCGGGCGCGGCAGCCCGCACGGGGGCGTGTTCCTCGATATCGCGTGGATCAAAGAGCGGCTGCCCAGGGCGGCGGAGCACATCAAACGTAAGCTGCCGAGCATGTATCACCAGTTCAAACAGCTTGCCGACATCGACATCACGAAGGAGCCGATGGAGGTTGGGCCCACCACCCATTACATGATGGGCGGCGTACGCGTAGACGGGGATTCGCAGATGTCCACGCTCCCCGGACTGTTCGCCGCGGGTGAAGCGGCCGCGGGACTTCACGGAGCGAACCGCCTCGGAGGCAACTCACTCTCCGATCTGCTGGTATTCGGGAGACGCGCTGGTTTGTTCGCGGCGGAATTCGCGAAACAGAACGGCAATGCCGCGGTGGACGAGGCGCAGATTGAGGCGAGCGCCGCGGGAGCGCTGGCGGTATTCGATCGGGGCGCCGCGGGGGTGAATCCTTACCAGATACAGCAGACCCTGCAGGAGTGGATGCAGGACCTTGTGGGTATCGTCAGAACCGAGAGCGAAATGCAGCAGGCTCTGGAAATGATCGCGAAGTTACGCCGGGAGGCGGCCGAGGTTGGCGTGCCCGGGAATCGCCACTACAACAACGGCTGGCACACCGCTATGGACCTCTCTAACCTGCTCGATGTTTCCGAGGCAATCACTCGTGCGGCAATCATGCGTAAAGAGAGCCGGGGCGCGCAGTTTCGCGAAGACTTCCCGCAGAAGGACGCCGAGTGGGGCAAGTACAACCTTGTCGTCCGGCGCGGGAGCGATGGCGAAATGCTGGTGGACAAGCGTCCCGTGCCGGCCATGCCGGAAGAATTGAAAGCAATTATCGAGGAGATGAAGTGATATGGCGGCAAAGGCCATGTTTCGCATCTGGAGGGGCGATGGCAGCGGAGGCGCATTCAGCGATTATGTGACGCCGGTGGACGAGGGCATGGTGGTGCTGGACGCCGTGCATCGTATCCAGGCCCAACAGGCGCCCGATCTGGCGCTGCGCTGGAATTGCAAGGCGGGCAAGTGCGGGTCCTGTTCCGCCGAGATCAACGGCATGCCGAAGCTGATGTGCATGACGCGCCTCAGCGACCTGAATCTGGATATGCCGGTGATCCTGGAGCCCATGCACACGTTCCCGCCGGTGCGCGATCTGGTAACCGACGTGTCGTGGAATTTCCGCGCGAAGAAGACAATCCGTCCGTTCCGGCCGCGCCTGCCCGATGCGCCCGACGGAACATGGCGCATGCAGCAGGCCGACGTCGATCGCGTGCAGGAGTTCCGCAAGTGCATCGAGTGTTTCCTGTGCCAGGACGTTTGCCACGTTCTGAGAGAACATCATAAGCAGGAGGAGTTCATCGGGCCGCGCCTGCTGGTGTATGCCGCGGCGCTGGAGATGCACCCGTTGGACGTCGAGGATCGGGTGCGGGACCTGAAAGAGAAACACAACATCGGATACTGCAACATCACCACCTGCTGCCGGCAGGTCTGTCCGGAGTCCATTACCATTACGGAGAACGCGATCATCCCGTTGAAAGAGCGGGTGGTCGATCAGTTCTTCGATCCGTTAAAAAAACTGCTGCATATCCTGTAAGCAGGAAGGAGGCGCATGTTCGCTCGAAAGCCCATCTCCATCGAAAGCGTGCCTGGCGCGCTGGCCAAAGCGGAACGCTACCGGCTGCTCAACGAGCCGACTGAAGCCGTGAGCATCTGTCGCGATGTTCTGGAAGTCGATCCCGACAACCGGGAGGCGCTGGTTAATCTCATCCTCGCCCTGACCGATGAGATTCCCGAGGACAAACACGCCTTCGCGGAAGCCCTGGCGACGGCTTCGCGCATGCCGGCGGCGTACGACCGAGCCTACTACGCGGGCATCTGCTGGGAGCGCCGAGCCAAGGCCCATCATCGCCGCGGCGGACATGGCATTCACTCGCGGGTGTACGAATGGCTGGTGCAGGCGCTGCATCTGTTCGAGGAGGCGGAGCGCCAGCGCGCGCCCGGCAACGACGACGCGGTGCTACGCTGGAACGCCTGCGTCCGCTATCTGGATCGGCACACCGAACTCGCGCCGCAGGCGGAAGAGGCGTTGGAGCCGATCGCGTCGGAGTAAGGCGGCGATTGTCCGCACTAATTGAAGTGTGAGGAATGCATGCTGAAGAGGCGCGTGCCGTGGTGGATGTGCCTGATCACAACGGTCTTCGTTCTCACTATCGGCTTCAACGCACGCCAGGAGTTCTGGGGTCCTGCCAACACCGGGGTGGGTAGCCTCGTGGCCGGCCACGCGAGTGGCGGCCGTGTCGCCGGGACGACCGATGGAGAAAGCAGGCCTGCAAGCGGGCGATGTACTCGTAGCCGCAGATGGGCAGCCTCTCACCGGGATGCCGGACTGTTTCGCGGCGCGCGCACACTTTGACCGGTTACCAGCCGATTGACCTCCGCGTCCAGCGTGGCGGCCAGCCCCGCTCGTTGAAGCTAGTGATGACGGAACCCGCACGGCGCACCTGGAGCACACGCCAGCTTCTCCGTGTTCTGGCGTTTTACTTTATACGCTTCATCTTGCTGGTGCTGGCGATCCTGGTCGCCCTCAGCCGGCCCGAGCGTCTACGCGCCCGCCTTGCTGCCCTGATGTTGGCAATAGCCGCCGTCGCGGAAGGATATCCCTCCTCCGGCTGGGCGGCCGCGCTTCGTCACCTGCCCGCCGTGTTCGGGATTCCCATCTGTCTGGCCACCGCCTCCTGCCTCCTGGCGCCAATGGTATGGCTGGCGTTCAGCGCGTTGGATACCGACTGCTTCATCGACTAGCTGCGAGAGCGGGATATGATGAGCAATATCGATATCAAAGAATTGCAGGCGGTCAGCCTGAAGGACCTCAAGGGCATGGATGTCATTAGAGAGACATGAAGAAGCACATCTTCAACTGGCTTCCGGTCGCGTTGTTCGCGGCCTGGTCGATTACACTGATCGCGGTCAACTGGCACAGAGTTGTAAGAGGTCAGAACGACTTCGTGTCGTTTTACGTCGGCGGCAAACTCGCCGGAACCCCAAAGCTCTATTCTCAATCCGCGAATGCCGCGGCAATTCAGTCGATTCTGGGCATCACGATGGAGAAGACGAGGTTCATTCGACCGCCGTTTTACGCCGTTCTGTATATGCCGATCTCCCGGCTGCCGTATCCGATTGCCTATGCGCTGTACTGTGTGGCCATACTTTTCTCTGTCCTGTGGTTCACGATTCGTTTCTCGAAGGAATGTCCATCACTGCCGTTGTTTGCCGCAATGAGTGTGCCATTGCTCACTGCCCTGGAAACCGGACAGGACACGCCATTCCTGCTGGTATTCGTCGGAGTTTCGGTATTGCTCACCCGGCGCGGTAAGGATTTTCTGGCTGGTCTGGTTCTGTCATTGTGCGCCATCAAGTTCCACCTGTTTCTTTTCGTGCCTGTCCTGCTGCTGATGAAGAGGCGCTGGCGTCTGATTTCTGGCGGCATTTGCGGAGGAGCAGTGCTGGCCTGCCTTGGTCTCATGTTCGCCGGAGCCAATTCGTTTGCTCAATGGGTCGATGCTATCGGAGACCCGTCCACGAATTCCGGCCTATTGCCGAATATTCATGGTCTCGTGACGAGCATTCATGCCGGACTACCGCTCGAACTGACGATCGACGCCCTGATTCTGGTGGCCTTTGTGTTGCTGACGGCGACGAGCATCGACTACGAATTGCTTCTCGGGGCCAGTGTTGTCTGCGGACTCCTGACCAGCTTTCACTCGGGTGTTTACGACGCAATCGTGCTGCTGGTGGTGTTCGTTCTGGTTATTCAGAACACAGCCGACGTGCGGCTGCGTTTGCTGGCGGCATTCATCGTGTCGCCGATTCCCTACTTGTTGCTCTGGACGCTGCCACCATTCAGCGCCGTTCTTCCGTTGTCGCTGCTTGCCGTTATCGGGCTCCTCGCAGGAGCTTTGCCTGCGCATGAAACCGCCAGGATCGGATCACAACATGCTGGGGGTAGAAATAGCTACTTGACGCGTCAGAGATGTGGACGGTAGGCGAGGCCGTCCGCTGGCCCGACGGCTGAAAGGCACGTTCCTGCGATTCGACGGTCACGTGGCCAGAACTGGCGGCATCCCGCTTTTACCGCTACCGCGCCATGCTCGGATCCGCTTTCCCACGTGGAGGTCGCCGTATCGTCATAATCGAAAAGTGGCTTTCCGGTGGCAGATCTCCGCCTTCCTGTTCGCCGCCACTGTCGTGTGCGCCGATACGCCCGTAGCGCTGACCAACCCGGGCATGGAGCCGCCATACGACGCCGTTAGCATGAACAGCGGCGCCATCTCCGGCAATATTGCCAGCGGCTGGTCCGATAATTCAGCGTGGGCAAACGCAACCGTCCAGTACTCGGAGGAGACAAACAACCCGCACAGTGGAGTGGCCTGCCAGAAAGCGGTGGTCTCGAGCGTCGGCTCCGGGCGGGTGCAGATCGTTCAGGGCTTTCCGCTGCTTGCCGGCAATCGATATACAACATCGGCCTGGGTCCGCGGAACGCCAGGACTGCAGGCCTCTCTGGTAATTCAACAGGCCTCCCTTCCGTACGCCACCTATATTCAGGGCTCGCTGACCCTCAGCGCGGATTGGCAACAGGTGACGGCGACCGGTTACATCGGCTCAACAGAAGGCGCGCTGCTGATGATTGTCCTCGACGCTCCGGGTACCGTGTGGGCGGATGACTTTGCGGTGTCTTATACGACCGAAACCATCTCGCCCACGCCCCGGCTCGGCCCCATCCCACGGTCGTTCTTCGGCCTGCACATTGGGAACTTTCTCCAGAGCCAGCTCCTCAACGGCGGATTTGAGCCGCCTTATCCTTCAGTGGGCCTGAACAACCCGATCTCCGGCAATGTCGCGATGTACTGGACCGATAACTCCTCGTGGGGCGTGCCAAACCCGACCGCGACTTACTCGCAGGACACCGCGAGTCCACACAGCGGCATATCGTCACAGAAGGTGAGTGTGCAGACGGTGCCAGCCGGAGATGCCGTGCAACTAACTCAATCTGTAACTGTGGTTCCGGGTCAGGTATACACGTTCACCGCGTGGCTGAGGGGTGACGCCGGCATGCGGGTCAACGTGATCCTGCAAAACGCGAACGCTCCGTACAACTACTACGCGGAGACGACGGCGTACGTCAGCGGAGGGTGGCAGCAGTTCACCGCGCAGGGGCAGGTGAACGACACGGGAAGCGCGCTGCTCATGATTCAGGCTGTGCAGGCGGGTACTTTCTGGGTGGACGATGTGCAGTTCGCGGACGCGTCGGGCGCACCGGTTTCGGGCGGCGTGCCCTGGCCGACCGCCCCGTTCGGCACGCTGCGGCTGTGGGACAGCGGAACCTCCTGGACCTCGCTCGAACCGTTGAAGGGCGTGTGGAACTGGCTGCCGCTGGACACCTGGGTGGCCGCGGCCGAGCAGCACGGCGGGCCGGACATTCTGCTGACGCTGGGACAAACTCCCGCATGGGCGTCCACCAATCCCGACCTGGTGAATTATGTCGGCGCAGGCGCCCCCGCTCCGCCCGCCAACATTCAGGACTGGCGCAATTACATCACTGCGGTTGCCGAGCGCTACAAGGGCCGCATTCGCTATTACGAGATCTGGAACGAGCCGAACGATCCCACTTACTACACCGGCAGCGTGGCCGAGCTGGCGCAGCTTACTGCCGAAGCGTACAAGATACTCAAAGCGGTGGACCCGGGCAACACGGTGGTTTCACCGGCGGCTTATGCGCCCGGCTATCTGCAGCAGTTACTGCAGGCGGGGATTGCCTCGAACGTGGACATGATCGGGTATCACTTCTACGAGACTCCACCCGAGGCCACCGCCGCCGCGATGGCCAACGTCCGCTTGGTGCTGGCCGCAAACGGCGCCGAAGCGATTCCCCTTTGGGACACCGAAGGGGCCTCGGGCGATACCACCGTGCCGGAGGATCTGGCGGCGACGTATCTCGTCCGCAAGTATCTGGTCGATCTCGCGTTCGGCTCCATCCGCTACGACTGGTATACCTGGGGCAGGGCGAGCGCGTTCTGCGTGGGCACTGAGGAAAATAACCCACAGACGCTCACCAAAGCCGGCGTTGCCTTCGGCATCCTGCTGGGGTGGCTGGAGGGCGCATCGCTCGAAGGCGCTTCCATCGATGCCGCAGGCACGTGGCAGATCGCACTGAGCTGGCGTCGCCGCGTGTCGCGCACCAGCGCGGTCATGCCGGTTGTCAGCACCGCGCTGATCGTCTGGAACCCTGACGTAACGGTCCAGTTCCCCATCCCAGGCACGTTCCGCTCCGTTATGCAGCACGATATCTTCGGCAATGTCACGGCGGTTGTGGGGAACACGGTCATGGTGGGTAACTCACCGTTGCTGTTGATGAGCCGGCGGCCGCTCGAGCGCTGAGGCAAGCCTCCGGGAAACGATAGAATCGTTCAACGCACGTGCCCATCATCTCTGGTCAACGCGTCGGACCCTACGAGATCGGCGTGCTGCTCGGCGCAGGCGGCATGGGCGAGGTGTATCGGGCCCGCGATACCAGGCTGGGACGTTATGTCGCCGTCAAAGTTTTGCCCGATGCATTCCGTCAGGACGCCGAGCGCATGGCTCGCTTCGAGCGCGAGGCGCAGGTGCTCGCGGCGTTGAATCATCCCAACATTGCTGCCATATACGGCCTGGAGGTGTCCGGCGACGTGCAGGCGTTGGTGATGGAACTGGTGGAAGGCCAGACGCTCGCAGGTTGCATCGCGCAAGGGCCGATTCCTGTAACCGAGGCTCTGGGCATCGCCGGGCAAATCACCGAAGGACTTGAATACGCGCACGAAAAAGGCATCATCCACCGCGATCTGAAACCAGCCAACGTCAAACTCGCGGCGGACGGCACACTGAAGTTGCTGGATTTCGGATTGGCCAAAGCAGTGGAGGAACCGGCCGTTGCAGGCAATCCAGCGTCCTCGCCGACGGTTACCATGCGAGGTACCCGCGCGGAGGTGATCCTTGGCACCGCCGCGTACATGAGCCCGGAGCAGGCCAGCGGGAAGCCGGTAGACCGGCGCTCGGACATCTGGTCGTTCGGCGTCGTCCTTTGGGAGATGCTGACCGGCAAGCCGCTGTTCGAGGGTGAAACGATCTCGCATACTCTGGCAGACGTCCTTCGCGCTCCGATCGACCTCCGCAAACTCCCCCCGGAAACTCCGGTGGCCATCCGCAATCTGCTGCGGCGATGTCTGGATCGCGATCCGCGGAATCGTCTCCGCGACATCGGTGAAGCGCGAGTGGCGATTCAGCAATGCCTGACGAATCCAGCCAGTGAGGCAGAGCCCGCGGGCACGCCTGCTCCATCAGGGCGCGGTTGGCTCTGGCCGTCCGCTACGGCAGCATGCCTGTTATTAGCTGCGGCGCTCGCATTCGTCCACTTCGGGCAGACGTCTCCGGCGGGGGACGTGGTGCGATTCGAGATCGGCCCTCCCCGCGACAGCCACTTCACATGTTGCGTCAGTATCTCTCCCGATGGCCGGAAGATCGCGTTCACCGCCCAGAGGAGTTCAGACCCCCGCCCGAGCTTGTGGATCCGTGCTCTGGATTCGATTGGAACGAAGCCCGTATACCAGAACTTCACCGGCGGCCCGAGTGCTCCCCATCCCTTTTGGTCGCCGGACAGCCGGTTCCTGGCGTTCAGCGCCGACCAGAAGCTGCGAAGGGTTGACGTCTCCGGAGGTCCGCCTCAGACTATTTGCGACACGCCGCCCGGTTTCACGGGCGGAGCCTGGAGTCCGCAAGGCGTCATCATCCTCGGTAGCTCAGCTGGGCTGATGCGGGTCTCGGCAGACGGCGGCACGCCCACGATGCTGACCATGGTGGACCCGTCCCGCAAGGAGACTGGACACACCGGGCCCACGTTTCTCCCTGGCGGGAGTCATTTCCTTTATCTGCGGCGCTCGCCCGAAAACAACGGCATTTACGTGGGCTCTCTGGATGTCCGGGCCTCGACGCAGGACAACCGGCAATTGCTGGTCACGGACCTTCCTGCTGAGTATGCCCCGTTGCCGGGCTCGAGGAGCGGTTACATTCTCTTTCTCAGGGAAAGCACACTGATGGCCCAGCCATTCGACCCCGACAAGCGGGCGCTGTCGGGGGAAGCTGTTCCTGTCGTCGAGTCCGTGGAGGCATCGAACGGCCGTGGCATCTTCGCGGCCTCATCTAACGGCACTTTGATCTACCGGGGTGGTCTTCAGGCCGGACGACGCCTGACCTGGCTTGACCGGCAAGGCAAAGCCCTCGGCCACGTGGGGGATCAAGCCGCGTACGTCTGGCCCACCCTCGCCCCCGATGGAATCGATGTGGCGAGCGAGCGTGAGTCTCCGACAGGACAACCCGATATCTGGCTGCTCGACTCGCGCGGCGTAAGTTCACGCTTTACGTTCGGCCCGGCCGCCAATGTAGACCCGCTCTGGTCACCGGACGGGAGCCGAATCATCTTCTCCTCCAACCGAGGCGGCCATTACGATCTTTACGAAAAGGCGTCGAACGGCGCTGCCGACGACACGCTTCTGGTCAAATCGGACGAAGACAAGTTGCCAACCGGCTGGTCGCCCGACGGCCGTTTTCTGATTTTTACATCGATTAATCCGAAAACCGGACACGATGTCTGGTTGCTTCCAGACCCAGGCGGCGCTCAAAACGGCCGCGCGCCGGTTCCGTGGCTTCGCACCGAGTTCTTCGAGCACTTCGGCAGTTTCTCGCCGGACATGCGGTGGATCGCGTACGTTTCGAACGAGTCCGGTCCGTACCATGTGTACGTCCGCCGATTCACGCCTCCGGGCTCCGCCGGCTCTTCGGCAGGCAATCCATTCGCTGGTGGGAAATGGCAGATCTCCAGAGACGGTGCAGGGCTGGCGGTTCCCCATTGGCGATCGGACGGGAAGGAGCTGCTGTTTGAAGGCCTGCAAGGCGGGATCAGAGGAATCATGGCTGTCGAAGTAAGCCTGACGCCTGAGTTTCGCGCCGCGAATCCGCAACTTTTGTTTCGCTTACCGGCGGGGAGCGGCGGCTGGGACGTGACGGCGGACGGCAAACGGTTTCTGGCTGCCCTGCGTGAAGACACAGGCGGAGATTCCGCGACTCCGCCGGAGTCCATCAGCGTCGTGCTGAACTGGATGGCGCGGTTGAAACCGTGAGCCGCAGGCCAGCGGGTTATTGGCGTGAATCGTTTCTGGCGGAGAGAGAGGGATTCGAACCCTCGTTAGAGTTTCCCCTAAACACGCTTTCCAAGCGTGCGCCTTCAACCACTCGGCCATCTCTCCGGGAAGCGCAAAAGGCGGATTCGGTATCAGTTTACCAGACGGTGGCGTACCGCCGCGCCGAAACCGCTTGCTCGCGCGCGCGGCTCCGAAAACCGATTAGTGCGCGATGTCCTTCCAGTCGTTTTCGTAATAGCGAACCAGCACCTGGTTGTTCAGCCGATTCGGCTCGGCGGGAACGGGCAGCATGTCGTTGGGGAACACGAACATCTCGCCCACGTTGCGTGTGGACAGGAATCGCAGTCCGGCGGGCAGAGTTGAGGGCGGCTCATAGCCGGTGTGGCTGGCCAGCACGTATCCCCACTCGCCGAACGACGGCACGTAGACGTGATAGGGAAAAGTCTTCCAGCCGGCCGTCTTCAGCGTGGCCTCGATGCACCAGTACGATTGCCGCGCGAACAGCGGCGACGTGCTCTGAACCACCGCGAGACCGCCCTCACTCACATGCCGGCCCAACAGGCGGTAGAACGCCGTCGTGTATAGTTTGCCCAGCGCGTAACTGGTAGGGTCGGGAAAATCGACGACTACGAAATCGAACTGATCGGTATTGGAATCAAGCCACGGGAACGCGTCGGCATTGATGACATGGACGCGCGGCGAAGTAAGCGAATGCTGGTTGAGCGCGGAAAGCACCGGATGCGTTGAGAACAGCCGGGTCATCTCCGGGTCGAGATCAACCAGGGTGACGCTCTCCACCGGATACTTCAGGATCTCGCGCACGGCGAGCCCGTCGCCTCCGCCCAGCACTAACACACGCCGCGCGCCGGGCAGAGCCGAAAGACCCGGATGCACCAGAGCCTCGTGATACCGGTACTCATCGCGCGAGCTGAACTGCAGATGCGAATTGAGGAACAGCCGCAGGTCGTCTTTCCACTTAGTAAGTACAATGCGCTGGTAGCGCGTGTCGCGGCTGAATATGACATCGTCGGCGTAAAGATTGTTGTCGGCCGCCGCCGAGATGCGCCCCGCGTACAGCATCGCCAGGGCCAGCGCGGCCGTTACCGCAATTCCGGAGGCCCGCAATCCGAGAACGCGCCCGATCTGCTCGCGGAAGAGCCACGTCGACCACAGCGCCACCGCCGCGTTGAGCAGACCGAAGAACAGCGCGGCGCGCACCAGACCGAGCTTCGGGACCAGCAGGATGGGAAACAGAATGGATACGCCCAGCGCGCCCAGGTAATCGAAGGTGAGGACGCGCGCCACCAGATCGCGGAACTGGAAGCGGTCCTTCAGAATCCGCAGGAGCAGCGGTATCTCGAGTCCAACAAGGATGCCCACAACCAACACTACGGCATAGAGCACCAGCCGGAATCCCTGGGTATAAGCGAAAGCCAGGAAGAGCATGGACGACGAGAATCCGCCCGCCACCGCCACCATCAGCTCGATGGAGACAAAACGCGCCACCAGTCCGCGAACCAGGTACTTCGACAGGAAGCTGCCGATGCCCATGGCGAACAGGTAACTGCCGATAACTGTGGAGAACTGAAAGACGCTGTCGCCAAGCAGGTAACTGGCCAGCGTTCCGGCAATCAACTCATATATCAGCCCGCAGGCGGAGATGAGAAAAACGGAGATGAAGAATGCTGCTGCCAGTAGTTACTCCTGTTCAGTGCCGTCGTGGCGCACGCTTCAGCGTGCTGCTGTGGGCTTCAGCCCACGGTCGGAGCAGCGCGAGCTGAAGCTCGCACCAGCACGCTGAAATGAAGAGGGTGCTGAAAAAGTAAGCTCACAGGCCGAAGGCCTGTTCCACAATGGCTGTAAACCATTGAACTGGTGTTGTGGAACAGGCGTTTTCGCCTGTCCTGGGCAGCATTGACTTACTTTTTCAGCACCGTCTGAAGCGTGCGCCACGACGCTGCAATGCTGTGGCATTTAGTGCACCGCCGCCGCAATGATGATGCACATACCTATGGACATGGCGCCGATGAGCACCGCCAGCGCGAGGTTCTTGTCCTCGACGATCTCCTTCCACAGGTGGTAGGGGGTCATGCGGTCGACAATGAAGAACGCCGCAATGAAAATGACAATGCCGAGAAGCGCGTAGACGATCGCGTTCACCAGATAACGGGGCTCGAATGCTTCCATAGTTACTTGCCTCCTGTGTAGCGGTGGTAATAACCGTAAGTGGAACGATACGCGCCCGGATTGTCGCGCACCGTCTTCGGGACGTTCTTTAACTCATTGACGCGCGAGAAGCTCCAGCCGCGATATTCGCCCATGGCCGTGAGGGCCAGCACGATCACGCCGTACACCAGATACAACGGGCTTGTCCTCAATCGCCGCCCCCTCCCCGTGGAGCATAGTCGCTCTCTCGCCACCGCGCCGTCTCAAACGTACCGATGCGCATGGTGCTGACCAGGGGCGGGACAGCCAGCAGAATGATCGCGATCACAAAGAACAGATAAGACGGCATATCCCGCCGGACGGTAAGTTCGTAGCTCATGGCCGACGTATGTTTCGGATCCAGCTCCGGCTCGATCCGCAGATAATAATGACCCGGGGGTACGGAAGGTACGCGCACCGAGTCCGATGCCTTCCCTTCCGACCAGTTCTCGCCGCCGTCCACGCCATGGTAGTAACTCACCTCGCGGCCGAAGTCATACGCATGCCCGGTATCGTGGTTTATCAGCGCAAGGTTAAAGTACGCCCAGCTGTTGTCCAGATCGGTGCGGATGTCCAGTTGGACGTTCGAGGGCCGCCCCTTCAGCTCGAACACCGGCGTAACAAACGACGGCTCAACGCCCGGGCCAGGCGAGAACGTGTAGCGGTCCTCGAACACGTGCTCCTGCCTCGAGGTGACGATAAAGAAGAACAGCAGCCCCGCCAGCGCCGCCATCAGCCACACGAACATTCGCCACATCGCGCCCACGCGGCCCTTGTGCGGCGATGGTTGATTGGCGTAAACGCCCACCGCGGGATTGGGCCGGCCCGGCAGATTGAAAGCCTTCCAGATCTGCGCGCCGGTATAATACTCGCCCAGCGACCACACCGTCTCATTTCCGCTTCCTTCGCGCGACAGCATCCACGGCGGTGAAATGAAATCATCGACGGCTACCGTTTCGCCCTTTTGCGCGCGCCAGGGAAACTCGCCGAGCACGAACGCCGTCACGGCATCGCTATGCTGAAAATGGCGATATGTCGCGCCTTGCAGTCGAAACACCGGACGGCCGAGCGAAGGCCCGCCTTCGGGTATGAGCGTGAGCGTGCGGATATAATTCCAGTGGCCCTGATACTCAGATAGATATCGGAACCCGTAGTAAGGGTTAAACAATACATACTCGGCCCAGGAGTAAGTGACGTCGTCGACAACCACCGAGCGGATCTGGAATCCGATCACTTCCCACAGAATGTTATCGAGCTTGCCGCGTGAGCCGAGGGGAACGGTCGGCTGGAACTGAGCTTGCGCCTCTTCGGCGCGCTGCAGAATCTGCACCAGCGGTGACGACACGTCCAGAACGGTGTGGCACTGTGGACAGACCACCGACAACGTGTGCGCAAATCCGCGCAGCTCGATCGGCCCGCCGCAATTTGTGCAGTGGAGCGCGCGCGCCTTGACCACGGGCGGACTCACCGCGGCTGAGCTCATCGCTGCCAGCCTTCGAACTCGCGCAGATTCTTCATGCGCAGCTCGTCGAAGCCGGTGGCGCGGCCGAGGAACAGCAGCGGCGGATTCTCACTGTAATCGATGGTGGCGAACTGCGCATCGCTGGTACGCAGGTCGGCGAACACGACGTCGGCTTTGTCCCAGTACTGAAAAGGCAGCTCTCCTTCGACTCCCTTATAGTGCGCGCGCGTCATCGAGGTCACCTGATAACTGCGCCCGTTCCAGCCGAACTCCTGACCTGTGTAAATGGCGTCGGGCGCAGGCAGCGCCGTCGGCGGCTGCGCCGGCCAGGACACGTCATATTCCAGTTGCGCATCCGACAGCCACCCGCTTACGCCGTCGTTGTAGACAACGTGCCATTCGTTCCATCCACCCAGCTCATACTCGTACAGGATGCGCCCGATCACGGTGAAGGCCTTGTTGTCGATGACGCCCTCCGTGCCGATCTGAATGGGCGAACTGTCAGGCGGCAGATCGGCCACCGAGCCGACTTTCGTGATATCGACATCGGTGCGGACCAGAATCGAGTGGCAGAAGTCGCACGTGGTTTGCACGGACCCGGACCAGCGAAACACCACCGGCGCGCCGCACTGGGGGCAGTTCGCGGACCGCTGGCTCATGGCTCGTAGTGGCGCTCCACCCGCCGCACTTCCACGCGCGCGGCGCCCAGCTCGGCGGAGAGCAGAGCCGTGAAGTCGGCGTCGGGACGCTCGCGGCAGCAGAAGACGTTGACGCAGATAGAGCCGTATTCCGGGAAAGTGTGGCAGGTGAGGTGCGATTCCGAAAGCAGGCTGACGCCGGTGATGCCGCCGGTTCCGGAGAACTGGTGCCAGCGTGTCTTGTGCAGCGGATGAAGGTCCAGCGCCCCAGTGATCGACTCGAAGAGCGCCTCCAGCGTCCAGCGGCACGCCAGCCGCCGGGCGTCGCACCCGTGAGCTTCAATGAGCCACTCCACGCCGCGGAAAGCCATCGGAGCTATGATATGCCGTTTCCGTCTCGGTTTGCACAGGACCGTATCGCGGCCGGCCGGTAGCATCATTGCAATCGCTCGCCTTTGTACCGGATAAGAGTGCGCCATTCTGTTCACCATTTCCACCAGAACCGAGCCCTCGATATAGCGAATGAGATTCATCGCTGCGTACTGTTGCGCGATCCGAAAAATGTTCGCGCCGGGCATGCCCAGCGCCTCCGCGATCAGAATGCGGATTGGGCCGCCATGCGTGACGATAGCGATCGTCTCGTCGCTATGACGTTGGCGGAGCAGCCCCGCGGCCCTGCTCACACGGGCCCGCACAAGTTCGAAGCTCTCGCCGCCCGGGAACAGCACTTCCGTCGGCCGCTCCATCCACTGGCGATAGAGTTCCGGGTGCGCTGCCGCGATTTCGTCGTACGAGCGGCCCTCGAACTCACCGAAGTCGAGTTCGCGAAAGTCCTGCAAGGGCTCGACGGCGAACCCGCGCGCTTCGGCCAGGATTTCAGCGGCCAGACAGCAGCGGCGGCGCGGACTCGTGTAGATGGCGGCGAGCGGCTCATCGCGCAATGCGGTGGCAACGGCCCGCGCCTGGCGAACGCCTGTCTCCGACAACGGCACATCGAGCGAGCCGTAGCATTGTCCGGGAGTGGTCTCCGGTTCGGGATGCCGAATCAGCCAGAGATTCATTACTTCAGCGCCACAGCGCTGAGCAGCACGGCAATCTCGGAGATCTCGACGGCGGCGCCCAGCGTGTCGCCGGTGATGCCCCCAATCCTTCGCTTGCACATAAGACCCCACAACGCGGTACATACCAGCACGATGGGGCAGAATATCAGCGCCTGCCATCGGACCGCGAGCGCTGCGATTGCCACCGCGGAGAGAGTGGCGATGAGCAGCTCCGTTCGATGAATCAGGGTTGCGATGCCGCCCTTCGATGGGACGCCGTCCGTACGCTCCACGTACGGCAATGCGGAGCTTAGCGCCACCGCGGGCCACCGCCCCAGCGCCGGGGCGAGAAGCAGGTAACGCCACGGCCTGCCAGCCTGAATCAGCATGGCGATCGCGCCGATCTTCAGCGCCAGAACCAGGAAGAGCGCAACCGCGCCGTAGGAGCCGATGGAGTGATCGCGCATGATGCGCAGGATGTCCTCAACCTTGCCGCCTGCGCCGAAACCGTCGGCCGTATCGGCCACGCCGTCCAGATGCAGCGCGCCCGTGACCAGCGCCCCGATCGCCACGATGAGCGTAGCCGTGAGATAGGGCGGAAAGATCCAGCGGAACAGCAGCCATCCGAGCACGCTGAACCCACCGATCAGTGCGCCGGCGACAGGAAACCAGCGCGCCGATCTGCCGACGTCGTCGGGTCCGAGCGTTACGAACAAACCGACCGGCAGACGCGTCAGGAATGCGATGGCCGCAACAAACGCGCGGATCACTGTGCCGTTGCTCCGGCCTCCGAAACGCCGGCCGACTGAAATGTTGCCATACGCGTGAACGCCGCCGCCGCCGCGCGAACGATGGGAACGGCCAGCGCCGCGCCCGTGCCCTCGCCCAGCCGCATGCTCAGATCGAGGAGCGGGGTTTGCCCGATGCGCTCGAGCAACGGCGCGTGTCCCGGCTCCGCGGAGCGATGCGATGCAAACAGGTAATCCCGCACGCTGTCTTTGAACGAGATCGCAAGCGCAGCGGCAGCCGTGGCGATGAAGCCATCGGTGAGAATCGCGCAACGCCGCGCGGCCGCGCCCAGGCAGAACCCGCACATGGCCGCAATTTCGAATCCGCCAAGGCGTTCGATGATCTCCAGCGGATCGCTTACCGGGCCGTGAAGCTCGAGCGCGCGCTCCACCGCTGAGACCTTCCGCGATAGACAGGCATCGTCAGCGCCTGTTCCGCGGCCAATCACCGCCGATGCCGGCAGCCCAGTGAGGGCAGCCGTCACGGCGCTTGCGGCAGTCGTATTTCCGATGCCCATCTCACCGAAGCCCACCAGCCGGTAACCATCCTCGACCGCCTGCCGGGCCCGTTCGGCGCCCGCCAGCAGCGCCTGCACCGCTTCCTCGCGCGACATGGCCGGCCCACGGCAGAAGTTTTTCGTGCCCGGCCCGACGGACCTGTCCACCAGTCGCTCGTTGCCAGCGATGGCCGATGCAAGTCCCATGTTCACGATTTCCAGATCGGCGCCGGCCACGCTCGCCAGCGCGTTGATTGCGGCGCCGCCCCTCAGATAATTCGCCACCATCTGCGCGCTCACCGCCTGTGGATAAGGATTCACGCCCTCTTCGCAGATGCCGTGGTCCGCCGCGAACACTACGATCTTCGCGCGCTCCACATCGGGTGTAAGCGTCTGCTGGATGGCCACGAGGCGGTTCGCGATTTCTTCCAGACGGCCCAGGCTGCCGGGCGGCTTGGTCAGCTGTAACTGGCGGTCCAGCGCACGTTGTATCCAGATGGCGTGGACCGGCTCAATCTCATCGATCAGTTCTTTCAGCATCATGCTCCCGCTGCCTCACGGCGTGTGAAATATTCGCAAACCGCCCTGACGTTTCCGAGCCGTGACCGTGAGGGAGCGGTGCCGAATTCTTCACACGTCCTCACGGTCGCGGCTCAGTCACAAAGGTGTCGTAACCGAACGGCCGCCGACATCCCCACCTGTCGAAGTGAATCAACTGCGCCAGTTGCTCCCGGCGCTCCCAGCCGGCCGTCTCCAGCTCGGGCCTGGCCGGAAACGCGGAGACATGGCCGACGCACAGGTAGGCCACCGGAATCAGCGCCGCCGGAATGCCCAGCACAGCGCGCAGGCGATCCAGATCGAGAATGCTCACCCAACCCACGCCCAGCGATTCCGCGCGCGCGGCGAGCCACAGGTTCTGCACCGCGCATGCCGTCGAGTAAAGATCGGTAGCGGGGTCGCTTCGACGGCCGAGGCCCGCGCCTTTGTTGCGGTCGCGATCGCAGGTGATGCAGATGTTCACCGGCGCGTCGAGAATACCGGCCAGCTTCAGACTGCCGTAGAGCGCGCGCTGCTCTCCATCGTAGGCGTTCGCGGCGTCGCGATTCGCTTCGAGAAAGCATTCGTGCACCGCCCGCCGTATCGACTCATCGCGAATAACGATGAAATCCCAGGGCTGCATGAACCCCACCGACGGCGCGTGATGCGCGGCATCCAGCAAACGTCCCAGCACGTCTTCGGGAACGGGATCCGGCAGGAACTGCGATCGGATGTCGCGACGCTCATGAATGGCGCGATAAACCGCGCGGCGTTCCGCGGGCGAGAAGTCACTGGCAGGCAGGCCCATGGTGTTTCCTCGATCTACATTGCCGCATAGCGGCGGTCGCGGCGCATCAGCCATAGAAAGAACGGTCCCCCGAGAATGCCGGTCACCGCGCCCACCGGCAGCTCGCTCTGGCCCAGCGCGGTTCGCGCCACTGCGTCGGCCAGCATCAGGAACGCGGCGCCCAGCACGAACGAGCATGGCATCACGATGCGCACGTCCTGTCCGAACAACAGCCGCACGATATGCGGCACTATCAATCCAACAAATCCGATGGCGCCGCCAACGGCTACGGTAACGCCCACCAGCAGCGACGAGAGCGTGTAGATGGCCAGCTCGCAGCGGCGAACGTTCACCCCGAGCGTCGCCGCGGTGTCTTCATCCATGGCCAGCAAATGAAGATCGCGGCTGAATGCCAGCAGCAGAATCCATCCGGGAACCAGGAAGAACAGCATCTGGTTGATGGTCTGAAAGCCGACCGCGTCGAGGCTGCCGATAATCCAGCGCAGAATCTCCAGCGCCCGGTTCTCGTCCGCGACATATTGTATGGTCAGCACGCCGGCGCCAGCGGTCAGGTTCAGCACCACGCCCGCCAGCAGCAGCGATCCGGGAATGACCACGCCGCCGGTTCGGGCAATTCGATACACCACCACGATGGCGACGCCGGAACCGGCAAACGCCGCGAGAAACACAACCGGGACGCCGTACATTCGCGCCCCCCAGCCAAGCGCGATGGCGAGGCTGGCGCCCAGCGCCCCGCCGCCGGACACGCCGAGCGTGAATGGATCGGCCAGAGGATTCCGGAACAACGCCTGCAGCGCTGCCCCCACCAACGCGAGAGTCGCGCCCACGATTCCGGCCATCACCACTCTGGGCAGACGCAGGCGGAAGAACACGGCGCGCGCCGTGGCATCGTGGGTGAGCGAATGCCAGTCGAGGCGTTCATATCCCACCCACGCCGCAAGCAGCGCCGAAGCCGCGAGCAGCGCCAGAAGGATGGCCAGGGCGCGAAGCAGCGCGGCCTTCGGCAACCGGTAGGGAATCTGCGGAGGCGCCGGCGCGGAAGTCGCCATCAAACCTCCGACCAGACGAAGGTCTGGCCCTCCGCGCGCCGCACCCGCAGATGCTGGTCCTCATACACCTCCGCCAGAACGGATTCGCGCAGCGTCTCTTCCGGCGGGCCGAACGCGATCACCTCGCCGCGCCGCATGGCGAAGATCACGTCGAAATGAGGAGCGAGCATCGAAAGGTCGTGCGTGACCATCAGCACCGTCAGCCCGCGCTCCTCACGAAGGCCGGCCAGAGTGCGCACGATGGCGCTTCGATGCTTCAGGTCGAGCGATGCCGCGGGCTCGTCGAGCAGGAGGATGTCCGCCTGCTGCGCCAGCGCGCGGGCCAGTGACACCAACTGGCGCTCGCCCCCGGAAAGCTCGGTGATGGGACGCCCGGCCAGTTCCCGAACGCCTACCGTCTCCAGGGCCTGCATCGCTTTCTCCACGTCCTCGCGGCTCTCGAACGCGTAGCGCGGCAGGTATGCGCTGCGCCCGCTCAGCACCACCTCGAACGCGCTGAACGGGAACGCGCGGCCCATCGACTGCGGCACGTACGAGATCAGCCGCGTTCGCGCGCGCGCATCCGTGTCGCCGAGCGGCTTGCCATTCACGAGAATCTCCCCGCTTGATGGCGTGAGCAGGCCCGCCAGCAGCCGGATGAAAGTGGATTTGCCGCACCCGTTCGAGCCGATTAACGCGCCCATGATACCGCGGCCCAGAGACATGGAAACGCCGCCGATCACGCGCGGTCCGGAGCCGTAGGCGAACTCGGCGTTTCGAGCTTCGATCACCGCATCGCCTCCGGATGCAGGATGCGCGCGAACAACTCGGCCGTGTGCGCCACGAACTGCGAGGCATGCGGAAGGAACTCGTCGCGCACCGGATAGACGCGTCCGGCCCGCACCGCCGCGAGTTCGTGAAGGTCGCCCCACACGGCAAGCGGATCTTCTCCCAGCCGGTTCTGGGCGCCGTGAACAAAGTCGATGATGACGTCGGGGGCGAGATCCACCACGGCCTCTTTGCTGATTTTCCCGTAGCCGTTCTCGCCCACGGCGCCGGCGCACTCGCCACCCGCAATTCCCATCAGGTCGCAAAGGAAGCTGCCCTTCGTCGCGATATACAAATCGCGCAACGTTCCGGGAGTGCGGTCCACCACCAGCAGAACGCGCCGTCGCGGCAGGGCTTTGGTCCGGGCCTTCAGCGCGTTCAGGCGGGCGTGAACCTCCTGGGCGAGTTGCGCCGCCTGCCCCTCGTGCCCGACGGCTTTGCCGATCAGGGCGATCGACGTGAACACGTCATTCAGCGTGCCGGTGGGCACGGCGAGGTAGCGGATATTCAGATCTCGCAGGTGGTCGCCCACGAACGGAACCTGCGTTTGCCAGAGGATCACCAGGTCGGGGCGCAGCGAAACGATCTTCTCCAGATTGCTGTTTTCCCACTGGCCGATTCGCGGCAGCTTGCTGACCTCGCGCGGGTAGGTGGCGTAATCATCCACCGCGATGATGCGATCGAATGCGCCGATGCCGTAGAGGATCTCGGTGATATCGGGCGACGCCGAGATGATGCGATGCGGCAGATTGTCGGCGCTGGCGATGGTGGCGAGCAGCAGAGCCAGTAATATTGTGGGGCAGGCGCCTCGCCTGCGGCGGGCGCCCGGCCCGCCAGGTCCGGCGGAAGACGGATGCAGAAAACACCGAGCAGGCCGACGAGGCGTCGGCCGCAGGCGAGGCGCCCGCCCCACAAACGCCAGCCAGCTTACCGGTTGTCGCGGGGCCTTCATCTGACCTCTTAGAACTCGATCTGCGTACCGGCCATCGCCGTCCGCCCTGGAGCGGGAAAACCGCTCTCAAAATAGTCCTGGCCCAGCAGGTTCTCCCCGCGAACGAAGAACCGGATCGCCTTATAATCGCTCAGCGGCAGACGGTAACTGGCCCCCAGATTCACCTTGTGCATTCCGGCAAAGCTATACACCTGGGTCACCGTGTCGCCGTAAACAGGCGCGAGATAATTGCTGGACGCCAGCGCGTCGAAGGTGAACAGCAGCCGCGATGTCGCGCGCTCGGTCGCAAGAATCGAGAACTGACTCCGCGGAATGATGAACGTCCGCAGGACATCGCCCACCAGTGGACTTCTCTCCATTGCGTTGACGTATGTGTACGCGGTCGAAATATACAGCGAGTTGATGGGCGCCACCGCGGCGTTCAACTCGACGCCGCGCGAAATACCCCCCTGCGAATTGATGTAGCCCACGTAGCGGCCAAACGGATCGACCGCCGGATTGATGAGGCCCGTTGTATCGAACACGATGACGTTCTGGAGCGAGGTGTAGAAGTAAGACGCCGATGCCTTCACGCGATCGTGCCAGAAGGACTGGTCCACACCGGCATCGCCTTCCAGCGAATGCTCCGGCTCCAGGCGAGGATCCCCATAAACCGAGTAGCCGAAGACCGGATCGAAACCGGCCCCGAACCTTTCGAACAGCGACGGCGCGCGATAGCCTCTGCCGGCATGCGCCCGCAGTTTGGTTCCACTCCGTCGAAAGAGCCAGGCGATGGAGCCGTCACCCGTGTATGCCGGCGTCGGGGCCGCGAACGAGATCCCCTGATACGGCGCCGCGGCGGTGGGAAGGAACGAAGGCGTATCGAGCAGGAAGAACTGCGAACGAAACGCGCTGCTGATCTGCAGACGGCCGCCGAATAGCCTGATCTGGTTCTGGAAGAAAACCGCATGGCTGAGTTGGGTGGCACGGGCCGCGGACCTCGCCGCGGCGTTGCTCGTGTCGTTGTTGTCATTCGCGTAATACTCGCTCTCGAACTCATAGCCGCCGCTCAAAACGTCGTGCGTTCCGAAGACGATAATCGGCGTGGGCGCCGGCGGTCTGAATGCGCCCATCGTAGAGCGAGCGCGTGTTTCCAACGGGCTGATAGCCAACGCCCGCGGGCCCATCGTTGTAGCGCCGGCTGTTCGCCTCCAGCTGATAGCTCAGCGAGTAATCGAGCGCGTTCGAGGGCTGGCCAGTCAGAATCAGCGCCCCGGTGATATAGCGAGCCGATCGCGAATAGTCCGGATCGTCGGGCGCAGGAATAAAGGTGGAATAGGGAATGGCATCGATAATGCCCGTGCCCGGGGGATTTCCGATCACGCCCGGGCTCGACGCCAGCTTGCCAAACGAGTTTCCAGCATAAATGCGTGCCGCAAGTTGAATTGATGGCTCCACGTGGAACGTTACCCGACCCTGGGCATTGGCGTCGCGAAACGGCAGATCGCCGCCCACGCCGTTGGCGACATAAACCTGCGCCACTCCGAGGCTGTACTCAACGGCGTCATGATGCCAGCCGCCGGCTACCTGTGCGCGGGCCCGCATCGATCCCAGCGATCCGCCTTCCAGCAGCAGATTGCCGCGCGTGCGGCCGCCGCCCGGATCGGTAATCACATTGACCACGCCGCCGATGGCGTTCGTGCCATAGAGCGACGAACCCGAGCCCCGCAGCACCTCGATGCGGTCCGCGTCGGTGAAGAGCAGATCCTCAATCAATCCGGAAGCGTCGGCCTGAGTATCGGATGCGTCGCGCAGCCGCAGACCGTCAACCAGAATGGCGGTGTCCTCCGGCCGCAGGCCCCGCAGATGGAATAACGTAAGCGCGCCCGGACCGCCGAGCCGCTCTATGTGCAGGCCCGGCGTAAGATCCACCGCGTCGGCGAGCGACGCACTATCGCGATCGTCCGCCTCCTCGCGATCGATTACGGTTGTGGACCTGGAGACTTCATCGGACGTCTGCGGCGTGCTGGATGCCGTCACCAGCACCTCATCACGAACACTGGCAAGGCGCAGCGCGATGTTCATCGGCGCGACCGAGTCAGGAGAGACAGACGGTGATACGAACGTCGCGAATCCACTGGCTTCCACGCGCACGATGTATTGTCCCGGCGGCAGATGGTCGAAGCGCCAGGCTCCCGCGAGGTCGCTGCTGGTGTTCCAGGTTGCGTTATCGCTCTGCGGCGAACAGCGCGACTGCAGCGCCGGCAACCGCGCGCGCCTGCGGATCGCGAACAGTGCCGCTCAGTGAGAAGCCGGGATCGGCGAGCGCAGGTAAGCACGCTGCTGCCAGCGCAACAAACAAACACGCCTTCATGACGCTGCCTCCGGCCGCTTGATGGCCACGGGGATGCCGGCCACCACGTGGTAGACGAAATCGGCTGCGCGCGCGGCGTCCTGATTGAGCCAGCCCTGCAGATCGCGGAACACACGGCCGAGGCGGTTCGTGGGAACCAGCCCGCAGCCCACTTCGTTGCTTACCATCACGCAGTTTCGTTTCGCCGCCGCCGCGACAAAGCGCTCGAACTCGCCCGCGGAACGGGCGCGCAATGCATCGTCCGAATCTTCGGGACGCGACGCACACAGATTACTCAGCCAAACCGTCAGGCAATCGAGCAGAATGAAGTCGCAGCACGCGCAACAGTGTTCGGCGGCGGCCGCGATATCGAGAGGTTCTTCAATGGTGGTCCAGTTCGAAGGACGATCCGCGCGGTGCCGCGCAACGCGCGCGCGCATCTCGTCATCTTCGGGAGCGAGAGTAGCGATGTATGCGACGCTGCCCGCGCAGAGAGATTCCGCAAACCGGCTCTTTCCGCTGCGAGCGCCGCCAAGGACGAGCGTAAGCATGGAGGTTACGCGCCTGCCATTCTGCTAAAAGCAAAATTTCCCGAGGCAGGTCTCCTGACTCGCAGGTCATCACGAAACCGGCAGCCTTCCCGATTCCTTCCGGAACAGTGGCCTTAACAAAGCCGGTCCGCTCGCTGCTCACAGTGGCGCGACCGCGCGGGAATTTCACCCGCTTCCCTTTTCACTCGCTTATTGCCGAGCACCTCAGGATCGGTCCATTAATATCACGCCGATCGCACCGCGGTCAATGAAGGCGCGCGACGGCAGTGTGGCGCAGACGATCGTTTTTTGTCGTCTGTGCTTGCTAACAGCACGCCGGCAGGCCACAAACACCGATGGCCTGCCCCACAGAGAAGCGTAACCAAACGACGATTCTATGCTGATGTAATGCTTACTCCCGGCTCATCTTCGCAACGTGTAAGTTATAACCGGTTCCGGGCAACAACGATGTCAGTACAAACGCCGTGAAACCGGGACCAGTAATCTCCGTGTTCCGATATACGCCCGGTTCGCTGTCCACATTCTCGCGGCGCACGGCGAAGTCATCCAGGAACATCTGCGCCTCCTTCGATGACGGAGGGTTGAAGCGGCGGTACACGGCAGGCCGCTCAGACAAGGCTTCCGCGGCATAGGAGCGTACCAGCTTCGGCCAGTACTTCTCGAGTAACTCGGGGCTGGCGAACACATCGGCCCAGATCAGCGCGCCATTCAGCGCCACTACGGCCCCCACGGCCTTGCGGTCGCGCAGTTCGCGCATCAGCCTCTGGTAAGAGCGCTCGACAGGCCTCGCCAGATCGTTCACCTGCTCCTGTACGGCGCTGTTGCCCATCGCCCGCGCATACGACGAGCTGGCCTGGATCTCCGCGGCCGCAGGCGCAGGCGCCGCTGCCATGACGGACATGCGCGCCTTAGCCACCTGGTCCCATACCGATTGCTGGCTCTTTTTTGCCATGGCCTGCTGGCGCACGCTTGGCTGCGCCATGAAGGCCTGCGCGCCCCCGAACTTATCGGATGAAGCTACCCAGCGGTGCGGCTCCACGCAGAACACGCCCAGCTCAATGGGCTCGCTCATGGGCGGAACGATGCGGTCTTTGCCGACGACGCGATCCTGTTTGCCGCCGGTGACGATCTCTCCGGCCAGCAGGATGAGCGGGCGCTCGGAGTTGTTCACCAGCACGAGCCGGTTCACCTCCGCGCCCTGGACGGATGGAAGCTCAAATCGCGGGTTCTCAGGCCAGACACGCGGGTATTGCGTGTTCGGCCGCGGGCGCACGAGGCCCCTCGCCTGCCCCTTTTCGGTGATAATCACCCGGCCGGAACCGAGACCCTCGTCCAGCGTCAGGAACTTCGATGTATCATGCGAATCGGCGGTGATCACCGGAAATACCGTGAGGTTATCCTGAGTGACCGGCGCGAGCACGCTCCATTCAGAAGCAGCCGGTTTGTTCTGGCCCCCGATTATGCTCAGCGCCGTGAAAAGGACCGCAATGACGGCGACGCCGCAAACGGCGGCGGTTCTTGTGGAAACGATGTGAAGCATTCTGTATCCTCCTTCGGGCCTGCTTTCGTCATATAGAACGGCGGCATTGCGGTGTCTTGCGGGTTTTTTTTCAGATGACCTTTCCGGGCGGCGCGAGCAGCGAAAGAAGCGAGGTCGGGGACACGCCGCGGTACTTTGCCGATCTCTACGATCGCTCGGGCGCACGTCAATATCGGGTCAGCTTCGAGCAGTTCGTTCGCATTCTGGATGAGGTGACTGTCCGTTGCCTTCCCGATGCGGGGCTGAATGAGATCTCCGATTTTCTGCATTCGCTTCGCCTGGACGATCTGGCGCTCGCAAGGGCCTGCGCGGAGGGAAACACAGCCGCCTGGGAGTGTTTTCTCGGCCGCTATCGCCAGAGGCTCTATTCCGCTGCGCTCGCCATCTCGCGCGAGGAAGAGGCTGCGCGAGAGCTGGCCGATTCGCTCTACACCGACCTGTACGGCACGCGCGAGAATGAGGACGGCCGCCGTGTTTCGAAGCTGGCGTCGTATACCGGCAGAGGGTCGCTCGAAGGATGGCTGCGCACCGTGCTGGCGCAGGAGTACGTGAACCGGTACCGGCGGGAGCGGCGGCTGGTCAGCCTCGACGAAAAGATCGCGGCGCAGCCGAGCGGCGATGCCGCGGCGCAGGCAGACCCGCGGCTGGAGCAGTCGATTGACGAGGCGCTCGCGGCGTTATCGGGCGAGGAGCGGTTCATCCTCTCGTCCTGGTTTCTGGACGGGCGTACGCTCGCGGAGATCGCACGCATGTGCGGCGTTCACGAATCGACCATCAGCCGGCGGGCCGAACGCATCACCGCGGCTCTGCGGAAGCGGATTGTGCGCGGTCTGCGCGACCGCGGAATGAGCGCGCGACAAGCGGAAGAGGCGCTGGATGCCGATGTGCGCGATCTGTCGGTGGATGTTCGAGGCCGGCTGAAGGCCGGAACAGTTGGCGCAAGAAGTGATGACTGAGTCGTTCCAGAGGTAGTGGATGAAAGAGCTTCCTGAATCCGTGCGATCGCGGCTGCGCCAGGCGCCGGCGCCCGGAGAGCATCCCGATGCGGACGTGCTGGCGGCGTTTGCCGAGCGAGGGCTGAGCGTGCGCGAGCGCGAGACCGTTGCTACGCATCTGGCCGGATGCGCCGACTGCCGGGAAACGCTGGCCCTTGCTGCGGACGCCATGGAGCAGGAGCCTGCGCCGGAGCGCTCCCGCGGGTGGCATGCATGGGGATGGGGACTTGCAGCGGCGGCCATGGCCTGCTGTATCGTCGTGGTGGTGCGGTGGGAGCGCCCGCAGTCACGCCCGGCTGCGGACATCGCGCAAATGGCGAAAGCAAAGGCGCCGCCCCCGCTGGCGACGCAGCCGAAGATTGCAACTCCGGCCGCTCCCGAACCGAGCGCGGTACAGGCTCCGGAGCGCCGCGCAAAGAAGTTGCGCGCGCCGGCTCCGCCGCCCCCGCCGATGGCGGCGCCAACGTCCCACCAGGAGACCGTGAGCGTCGCGTCCGCGGCTCCAGTCGTCAGCGAGCAATCCCTGCAGGCCGTCCCGCAGCCAAAGGCGAAGAACGCGCCGGCGCCAATGCAGCTCCGCGCGCAGGCCGTGATGGCGCCTCAGAGCGCGGCGATGCGTACCGGCGTTCGCAACGCCGTCGCGCAGTCCGCCCCGCCGCAGGCGCCGCTGCGCTGGAGCATCAACGCATCGCCGGACACTGCCGCATCTTCCCAGGGATTCGTGCAGAACTCCAGCGATGGCCGTAACTGGCAGACCGTTCCGTTGAACTCCGCCGTCAACTTCCGCGCGGTCGCATCCAGCGGGCCGGAAGTGTGGGCGGGCGGCTCGAACGGCGTACTGCTTCACTCGCTCGATTACGGAGTCCACTGGACGCCCGTGACGGTGGCAGCAGACGGTGCGAAGATCTCCGGTGACGTCGTCAGGGTAGAAGCCCTCGGCCGCGGCAGCGTGCGCGTGGAGACATCGGCGGGCGATAAGTGGATCACCACCGACGGCGGCGCGCACTGGACGAAGACAGAGTAGACGTGGCGCAGACGATCGCCTTTTGTCGTCTGCGTTTCCGCATGTGGTTTACGGGCCAAAGCGGCAGGCCACAAACACCGATGGCCTGCCCCACGGGGATCAGTCAGCCTTGAGCGCTTACGCCGCCTTCCGCTCCCGCGATTTTCGTCTGCTGCTGACCGGCAGCTTCCTCGCCAACTTCGGCCTGCAGATGCTCTCCGTCGCCGTGAGCTGGGACCTGTACCTGGAGACGCATTCGGCAGTGGTGCTCGGCAACGTGGGCTTCGTGCAGGTGGCGCCGTTCCTGATTTTCGCCCTTCTGGCGGGACACATCGCCGACCATTACGACCGCAGACAAGTGCTGATCGCCACACAGGCGCTGCTGCTTGCCGCATCGGCGCTGCTGGCATTCGGGTCGCGCTCGGTCGCGCTCATCTACATGTGCCTGTTCCTCACGGCCATGGCGCGCGCGCTGCAGGGTCCCGCGCGGCAGGCGGTGCTGGCGCACGTGGTTCCGCTCGATACGCTGAAGAACGCCATCACCTGGACCAGCAGCGGTCAGGAGATCGCCAATGTCAGCGGACCCGCGCTGGCGGGCATCGTCATCGCCATCGCCGGCAGCCGCACGGTATACCTGCTTCAGGTAGCTTTCGCGGTTCTTACGCTGGCCTGTGTGGCCCTGCTGCGCTTCCGTGGCAAGCCGGAACAGGACCCCGCGGTGCGCGGACTGAAACCGCTGCTGGAAGGTCTCCACTTCGTGCGTGATAACAAACTGATCCTCTCGGCCGTGTCGCTCGACCTGTTCGCGGTTTTGTTCGGCGGCGCCACCGCGCTGCTTCCCGTCTACGCCGTGGACATTCTGCACACCGGCGCGCGCGGCCTGGGGTGGCTGCGGGCAGCTCCGTCCGTGGGCGCCATGCTGATGGCATTCACGCTGGCGCACTCGAAGACGTTCCGGCACTCCGGCACGACGCTCTTGTGGTCGGTGGCGGGTTTCGGTGCGGCCACGGTAGTCTTCGGCCTGTCGCGATGGCTGCCGCTCTCGCTCGCCATGCTGGCGCTCATTGGCGCGTTCGATAATGTCAGCGTCGTGCTGCGCCAGTCGCTGGTACAGACGCGCACGCCCGACCGGGTGCGCGGCCGCGTGCTCGCCGTAAACAATATCTTCATCAGTTGTTCGAACCAGTTGGGCGCAGTCGAATCCGGCTGGACGGCGGGTTGGTTCGGCGCCGTGGCCAGCGTGGTTGGCGGCGGCATCGCCACCATGATGATCGTGGGCGCCTTCGCCGCACGCTCCGAACCGCTGCGCCGATGGAACGAGTGAGCGGGAATATCATGAGTCCATGCTTCTGAAGGACAGAGTTGCCATCATTACGGGCGCCGCGGCGGGCATCGGCGAGGGTACGGCAAAGCTGTTTGCCGCCGAAGGGGCTATCGTCTACATGGCCGACCGCGACGCCGGCCGGCTCGAGTCGGCTGCGGCGGCCATCCGCACCGGCAACGCGGCGGTGCACGCGATTGTCTGCGATGTGACCGACAGTGCTTCGGTAGCTGCCATGGCGGAACGCGTCATTCGCGAGACCGGGCGCGTGGAGATCCTCATCAACAACGCCGGCGTTTACCCGCGGCGGCCGTTCCTCGAGATGACCGAGGACGAGTGGGACCGGATGCAGGACATCAATCTGAAGGGCACGTTTCGCTGCACCAAGGCTGTTCTGCCGAACATGGTCGAGCGGCGGTCAGGCAAGATTGTGAACATCTCGTCAGTGACGTTCCACGTGGGGCTGCCGAACCTCACGCACTACATCGCGTCAAAGGGCGGCATTATCGGGCTGACGCGCTCGCTCGCCCGCGAAATGGGCGACCACAATATTCACGTCAACTGCATCACGCCGGGCGCCATCGAGGTGGAGCGGGAGAAGGAGTTCGTTACCCAGCAGCAGGTGCGGGAAATGCTCGCTCTGCAGTGTCTGCAGCGCCGCATCGTACCGCTGGACATTGCCCGCGTCTGCGCTTTTCTGTCGTGCGAGCTGAGCGACGGGATGACCGGCCAGACGCTGAACGTCGACGGCGGCTGGTACATGCATTGAGGACCGCTCCCTCACGGTCGCGGTCGGTGCATGGTGCAAACGTTTTGGACGTCGTTACTGAGCCGCGCGCGTGAGCAAGCGGTTTCGGACTGCTTCACGTCAGCCGGTATATGAACTGGAGCACCGCTCCCTCACGGTCGCGGCTCAGTTCCGAGCCGCGCACGTCAGTCGATGCATGGTGCAAACTTTTGGACGTCGTTACTGAGCCGCGCGCGTGAGCAAGCGGTTTCGGACTGCTTCACGTCAGCCGGTATATGAACTGGAGCACCGCTCCCTCACGGTCGCGGTCGGTGCATGGTGCAAACGTTTTGGACGTCGTTACTGAGCCGCGCGCGTGAGCAAGCGGTTTCGGACTGCTTCACGTCAGCCGGTACATGCACTGGAGCACCGCTCCCTCACGGTCGCGGCTCAGCCGGCCTCCTCGCCCCAGGATTCTTCCAGCATGCGCGAGTATTCGCCCGACGCAAACAGCTCGAAATCGCAGCGCTGCTGGTCGATGGCCGTCCACTCGCCCTGGCTCTGATGGCAGGTGAAGATCTGGTCGGCGTAACGATGATAGTTGCGAACGAATTCGCCGGCCAGGCGTGCGTGAACGGGCGCATCGGCGAACATGAGGTTGAGCGCGACGCCGCGCGAGAAGATGGCGCGGTAGTCGTTGACACCCCATTTGCGGAGCTTCTCCTGCACCGCGGCAGGCGTGTTCTGCACCAGATACGCTGCGAAGCTCTGGGGACGAAGGCCCTCAGGAAAGGCCTCGGGATTTCTGGAGACGGCGTCCATGCACTGGTCGATCCAACGGGTCACGTCGCGACCCACGTAATAGACCATGCGCAGCTCGCAGTATCGTCCGTCCAGCAGCTGCTTCTCCAGCTCGTCCTGTGAGTACTCGCCATTCGGGAGCAAGCCGTGCATCATCAGGCTGGCCCGCGAGCTCTCCACCAACCGCGAAGGACCACTGGCATCCGAGAACGGATGAAGGATCAGCGGCGGAAGCGCGAACACGCTGTCGAGGGCTTGAGGAGTGTCAGTGAACGGTGCAATCATGACAACCCCAGTATCGGCACCTGGACGGCTCCGGTCACCAGTACTTTGGCCACAATTGTACGGTCCATGGAGGAACAGTGTAGCAGTACCGGGCGGCCAGGATCAGCCGGGCTGGCAGGCGAAACCGCCCGCCCCACCGACTCCACTCAGTTACTTCGGGCGGATCTCGTCGATCACCCTCGATGCTCCGTAGACCTTATCCAGTCCCTCGACCAGAGCGGCGCTGTCCACACTCACTGCGCGATTCGTCGTCTCGTCGAACCAGTAATCGCCGCCGAGCGAATGGATATTGCCATCGAACACCAGTCCGACGATCCGGCCTTCCCGGTTGATGACCGGTGAACCGGAATTGCCGCCGATGATGTCGTTCGTGGAGACGAAATTCAGCGGCGTCTCCAGATTGAGCTTGTCCTTCGCGCGGATCCAGCTCTCCGGCAGCCGGAACGGATCGCGACCCGTTGCGCGCTCCCAGGAGCCTCCGATAATCGTCATGGGCGGCACGGGCCGGCCGTTCTCTTCCCAGCCCTTCACCTGCCCCACGGAAAGGCGCAGCGTTCCGGTGGCGTCCGGATAAATCGACGTCCAATACACGGCGAAACGGGCCTTCCCCAGCAACTCGCCGTTGGCGCGGTACACGCTCTCCACTTCGTCCTCGTAATGCTCGCGGAGTTTACGCGCGTACGGATCCACGGTCTTTGCCGGCAGGATCATCGGGTCCGTGGAGGCGTTGACGGCGCTCTCGCCGCCATCGAGCAACTGCTTGCGAAAAGCCGTCGCCAGGCCCCGAGCCCTTCACTGCTTCGGTCGCGATCTCGCGCGGCGACCGCTTGCCGAAAAGCTGATGGACGAACGGATCGTCCGGACCGAGCGCTTCGCGCAGCTTGGTGAGGGAGAACGTCGCCCAAATAAGATCCCCGGCCGCCACTCCCGCCGGACGTTCCGGCGGGAGGGCATTGGTTGAGGCCGATTAGTTCTTGCCATTCGCGACGGGCTCCGGACTCCAGGGCGTGTAGATAATGTTGTCGCCTGAATAGGTACTGCAGGCACCGCCGGCGGTTGGTCCGCCGGAGCAGCCCCAATAGTTCCGGGCTGCGTCGATGACGCCGGCACAGATGGTGGCGCCGTCGAACGAACAGACGTTTCCCACGCCGACCTTCCCGCCCAGGAGACTGTTATGGTGAACGTCGATGTTGGCTGGCGTGTTGATCGCGATATCGATGTCCTCGTCCGTGATGATGTTGAAGGTGATCACGGTGCCATTCACGGGAGAGCCGCCTCCACCGCTGTTGATGTTAATGCCCACGCGCCCTGGCGTCGCGGTGTCGAAGGTATCCGCGAGATTGCGCGCGATGTAATTTCCGGTAATGGTGTTGTTGCTCATGTTGTCGGCAGGCAGGTAAGAGGCCGGGCCGACATGAGTGTGGAGAGCTACGCCGCCGAGGCCATTGCCGATCAGCGTGTTGTGTCTGATGAGGTTGTCCGAGACGCGGCCCTGGCCGATGCCATCGGAGAAGATGCCCACGCCTGCGCCGCCGATCGCTACGCCGTTGCCCGTGGAGGTGTTGTCGGTCACGGTGTTGCCGAAGACCCCGTAGTGCATGCCGCCGATGTTGCCGACGGGGGGTGCGATGCGAGTACGATGCCGCATTCCAGCGGGTTGTTAATGAAGTTGTTCCGCGTCACGAGGTTGTCCTCGCTGGGACCGGTCTCGTCGCTGATCAGAAGGCCGTCGGCGTTGCCGGTGACGTAGTTGCCGGAAATGGTGCTCCTGGTTACGCCTATCAGATGAATGGCGCCGCCGCAGTCTCCGGTTTCGTCGGTCTCGTAGTCCGGTTGTCCGGGACAGCCGGTGGGCTGGCCGGTGAAATTCAATCCAGGAGTGGTGTCGTTCTGGATCACGCGGTTGTCACTGATGCTGACCCTGCTCGCGCTGACCGCCAGGATCCCCTCAAAGAGCGCGTTTTCGACGGTGAATCCGGAAACGGTAACGTCACTGAGTCCGGGATGGGTGTAGCCGTCGATGAGGACGCCGTTGGGCTGGCCGGCGGCGTCGATGCTGGACGCACCCGCCCCCGCGCCTGTCAGCGACAGCGACCTGCCGATGACAACTCCCTCCTTGTACGTACCAGGACCAACTTTGATCGTGTCCCTGGGCGATGCGTTGTTGACCGCCGCCTGGATGGTGGTGTAGCAGCTACCCGACCCGCTCGGATTGACGCAGATTGTTTTGGCGACGGCCGGCAGCGAGATTGCTGTCAGCAGAACGGGGGCCACCCAGCAGAGCGGCGCCCTCGGAGGCGAATAGCGCACGTAATCATGTTGGTCTCCTTGCGGTGAGACATTATGCCACAGTTCGAGCGAGCTATGCTGTGGCTCACGCCCGTGCGTTTTCCGCGGCTACTTTGGCCGGATCTCGTCGATCACCCTCGACGCTCCGTAGACCTTGTCCAGTCCCTCAAGCAAAGCGGCGCTGTCCACGCTCACCGCGCGATTCGTGGTCTCGTCGAACCAGTAATCGCCGCCCAGTGAATGGATGTTGCCATCGAATACCAGCCCAACGATCTGGCCTTCACGGTTGATCACCGGCGAGCCGGAATTGCCGCCGATGATGTCGTTCGTGGAGACGAAATTCAGCGGCGTCTCCAGATTGAGCTTGTCCTTCGCGCGGATCCAACTCTCGGGCAGACGGAACGGATCGCGACCCGTTGCGCGCTCGTAGGAGCCTCCGATAATCGTCATGGGAGGCACGGGCCGGCCGTTCTCTTCCCAGCCCTTCACCTGCCCCACCGAAAGGCGCAGCGTGCCGGTGGCGTCCGGATAGATCGACGTCCCAAACACGGCGAAACGGGCCTTGCCCAGCAACTCGCCGTTGGCGCGATACACGCTCTCCACTTCATCCTCGTACTGCTTGCGGAGCTTACGCGCGTACGGATCCACGGTCTTTGCCAGCAGGATCAGCGGGTCGGTGGAGGCGTTGACCGCGGTCTCGCCGCCGTCGAGCAGTTGCTTACGAACAGCCGGGTCGGCGAGACCCGAGCCCTTCACCGCTTCGGCCGCGATCTCGCGCGGCGATCGCTTGCCGAAAAGCTCATGGACGAACGGATCGTCCGGCCCCAGCGCCTCGCGCAGCTTGGTGAGCGAGAACGTCAGCGTCTCAATCTCCAGTTCCGGATAAACCGGCGTGGGGCTGGCCATCGAATGGCGCAGGCGGGAGAGCTGCGAATCCGCAAACTCCGGCAGACGCTTCTCGTTCGGCTTCGGCAGTTCCTCGCCCGCGCGGACCAGCGTACGCGCGTACTGGTAAAGCCGCGAATCGAAGCCGCGGCCTCGTTCGATGTACGTGTAAGGCGTGGACAGTTCGCGTTCGCGTTTCACCGCGGCGGCGATGTTGTCCCACGCTTGCCCGTAAGCCTGCTTCAGCTTCGGATCGGCATTCACCTTCGCGCGCAGCGCGCGTTCCTCAGCCACTTTGCGCCCGAACGCGGCGGGGTCTACCAGCGCTTCCTGCCGCCCTTTATAAACTTTGAGGCTGTTTTCAACGCCAAACAGGCCGGTGTTCGCGGTGCGCGCCTCCTCGGCTCCGCGCTGCTCGTACTCGGTGAGCAAGCCCCTGATCTCCGAATCGAAGGCGATCATCCGGGGCAGCGTATAGTCGCGTTCGTATTCGAGCTGCGCCACCGTCTGCGCGCGCTCGGTCCGGCCGGGGTGCCCGGAGATGAACGTCATATCTCCGGCCTTCGGACCGCCCTCCGACCACTTGAAGTAATGTTCTGTCTTTACCGGCGCGTTGTTCTCATACGCGCGCAAAAAGGACACATCGAAGTCGTACCGCGGGAAATTGAAGTTGTCCGGGTCGCCGCCGAAGAACGCGGCCTCTTCTTCGGGCGCGAACACCAGCCGCACATCGTCATATCGCCGATACTTGTAAAGGTCGTACCGGCCGCCCGCGTACAGCGTCACCACGTCGCACCGGACCTTCGTATCCACCCCGCAGGATTTCGCGAGCTTTGCCTTCACCGCATCGAGGGCTTCATTGAGCTTCGCCCCGCTCAGTCCTTTTGTCGCCGCGTTCACTTCCGGCGTGACATCGTGAATCTCCACCAACTGGCCCGCTTCGAGGCCCGGGCAGCGCTTCTCATCCGCTTGCGTCTGCGCGTAAAATCCGCTGGCGATGTAGTTTCGCTCCGCCGTGGAGATGCTCTGGATGCAGCTTCGCGCGCAATGGTGGTTCGTCATGATGAGGCCCTCGGGCGACACGAAGCTGGACGAGCAGCCCATACCGAAGCGCAGCGACGACAAGCGGGCGTTGTCGAGCCACGCCTGATCGGGGGCGAAGCCGTACGTCCGCTTCACCTTGCTCGCCGGGAAATTATCGTAGGTCCACATCCCCTCCTCGGCGGCGAGGGGCAGAAGCATGGCGCACAGGGCCAGGAGCAGAAGAAAAACGCGTCTCATAGGGTTATAGGGGAACGCTCTTATACTAACAGTCCACCACTGCGCGGTGGGTTTTCACGGAAGGGCGATAATACAACAGCCATGAAACAGGTCACCCCGGCATTTCTTTTCGACATGGACGGAACGCTGGTGGACAGCGTCTACCAGCACGTACTCGCGTGGCGCGAGGCGCTGGAGGAAAGCGGCATACAACTGGCGGTCTGGCAGATTCACCGGCGCATCGGCATGAGCGGAGGCCTGTTCGTACAGGCGCTCGCCCGGGAAACGCGCCGCGCTATTCCGCCGGCGGAAGCAGAGGCGCTGCAGAAACGCCATGCCGAAGCGTACCAGCGTTACTCATCGCAGATCCGGCCGTTGCCGGGCGCGCGCGAACTACTGCGCTTCCTGAGCGAGGCGGGGGCTCCCTGGGCGATCGCCACGAGCGGCCGGTTGGAAACCGCCGGGCCGAACATCAAGGCGCTGGGCGTACCCGAGGGCATTCCCATCGTCACGCGCGATCAGGTGGAGCACGCCAAGCCCGATCCCGATCTGTTCGTCGCCGCGGCCGAACGGCTCGGCGTCAATATCGAACACGCCATCGTTGTAGGAGACAGCGTGTGGGATCTGCTGGCCGCGCGGCGCGCAAGGGCGCTGGGAGTCGGGCTGCTGTCGGGAGGTTATGGCTCCGAGGAACTCGAGCGCGCCGGCGCTTATCGCGTGTATCAGGACCCGGCCGATCTGCTGGCGCACCTCGATGAGGTCGGGCTGCGCACCTAAAGGCTGGCAGTTGTGGGGCAGGCGCCCTCGCCTGCGGCGGGCGCCCCCGCCCGCCTGGGGTCCAGCCGATCAGGCCGACGAGGGCGTCGGCCGCAGGCGAGGGCGCCTGCCCCACAATAATCAGATGCCGCCAGCGCCGATCTCGAACGGATAGCACACCCGCATGATTCCGCCGTCCACTGGCTCGCCGCAGAGTACGTACCGGCCTGCGTCGAGCGCCGTCACCGGCGTAATCGAAAACAGGCCATTGCCCGCATCGGCAATCCGCAGGGGCGTCAGGTCGTCGCCGCGGAAGACGTCGTCGCCCATGAAATCGTCTCGCCACAGGTCCTTCTTCTTCATTCGCACCTTGTCGCGGCCCTCATGCTCCCGCATGCGCACCAGTTGCCAGTTCGCGTCCGGATTGAACCCCTGCAGCAGCAGGCTGGGCGTGTTGGCAGCGATTCTCAGCGGCCCCATGGCCATGGAAACGCTGAGATCGCGTTCACGCTGATGGAAGAACGGCCATACGCTGTAGCTGGGATCCGCGTGCGGCCACAGCAGGAATCCGTTGATCCGGGCCACCCCGTCGCCGTTCCGATACATCACCGCTCGCAATACCGGCTTCTGGATAACCGGAACCACTTCCGTTTCTACCCAGATCAGTAGATTCAGCACCTGCTCCGACGCGCCCTGCTGTTTCAACTGGACGAGGGCTGCCGGTGAGATGTCGAAATCGGCCTGGCCGCTGTCCGCCAGGCGCTTGATCTCCTCCACAACCGTGTTCTCCGGCAAACCGCCGCGGATCATATTGAGGACATCGGCGTTCGTGTACGCTGGTTGCTGCGCGGACGCCGCAACGCATGCGAGCAGTGCCGCAGGGACCATCCAATTCATGCGAGTCATGGGCGAACCTCCCGGTTGTGGACGCTGTCCTGAGTGCGTTCGTGACTTTGAGTTTGTACGGCGCGCGGCGTCGCAATTATTTTGTTGACTCTCCCGTCACTGGAGGCCTTACAACAGTCCTGTGCTGAAGATTGGTGAGTTTTCCACGCTCACGCAGGTGTCCGTCAAAACCCTGCGCTATTACGACGAAATGGGCCTGTTACGGCCCGTTCACGTCGATGGGGCCTCGGGGTACCGGTACTACTCCGCCACCCAGCTGCCCCGTCTGCACCGTATTCTGGCTCTCCGGGATCTGGGCTTTCCGCTGGAACAGATTGCGCGGGCGCTCGATGACGGCATCAGCCCGGATCAGCTCCGCGGCATGCTGAAACTGCGCGAGGCCGAGCAACAGGCCAGCGTGCGCGAAGAGCAGGACCGGCTGACCCGTCTTCAGGCACGATTACGACTGATTGATATGGAGGGAATCGTGACAAAAGACGTCGTCGTTAAGGAAATCGCGCCGCAGCAGGTTGCGTCGGTGCGCGAGACCATCGAGAATTACCCGGCAGTCGGGAAACTGTACGGACAGTTGTTCGGCATGCTGGGCCCGAATGCCGCCGCTGCGGGACCGTGTTTCGCCATCTGGCACGACTCCGAGTTCCGGGAGCGTGACGTGGATGCGGAAGCGGGTATCTACCTGAAGCAGCCGGTCCCCGAGCGCGGGCGCCTGAAGGTTTACGAGCTGCCCGGCGCCACCGTCGCCAGCCTTGTTCATCAGGGTTCGTACCAGCGCCTGCCGGAAGCTTACGACGCGTTGATGAAGTGGCTGGAGCCGAACGGCTATCGCCTCGCCGGACCGGTGCGGGAGATCTATCTGCAGTCTTCGATGCCCGCGCGGCAGGATGATGAATCGTACGTGACCGAGATTCAGGCGCCTGTGGCGAAAGCCTGACGGCCCGCAGGCGAAACCGCCTGCGCCACCATCGCTGTCACCAGATTCACAGGGTCCGCACCATGCCTCCGTCCACGAGCAGATTCTGGCCGGTGATGTAGCTGGCCGAATCGGAGAGAAGAAACGCGGCCGCGCGAGCTATTTCGTCCACTGATGCCGGGCGGCGGAGGGGAATTGTTTCCACGGTCGCCTGATCCACGGGATACGTGTCCACGAAGCCCGGCATGATGGAATTGACGCGGACATTGTGCCGGGCGCCGTACTCCGCCTGCAGGCGCGTCAGGGCCAGGAGCGCGGCGCGGAAAACGCTCGACACGGGCCGTTCGAGCTCGGGACGGCGCGCGGCGTAGCTGGATACGTTGACGATTGCGCCGCCGCCCTGGTCGGTCATGACCGGCAGCACAGATCGAAACATGCGGATCACGCTGGCCGCGATCAGCTCGTAACCCGCCTGCCAGTCCGCATCGCTGAGAGCGGTCAGATCGCCTTTCGGCGGATGCCCCGTGTTATTGACTACGGCATCGATGCGGCCCCAGCGATCGACGGCGGTTGTGACAAGATCGGACAGCGCCCCGGGGTCCGTTAGCGACCCGGTAACCGCAATTCCTCCGAGTGTCGCGGCAACTTCGCGCACCCGCTCCGACCTTGCCAGCAGCGCGACATGATAGCCGATGGAGGCCAGATGGCGGGCGATCCCGGCGCCGATGCCCTGACTGGCCGCCGTGATCAGCGCGACGCGCGCCGGCGATTCGTTGGTTGCGCTCCCGGTCACTGGAGTGGGGAGAAATCCGTTGGGTTCAGGAAGACCGAGTCAACGTGCGTGACCAACGGGCCCGCGGCCTCGGATTCGGTCCTCACCCGCTGCCATTCGGGATCGGCGTTGAAGGCCGCCCAGTTGCGCGCCGCGTCTTCGCGGCTGTGGTGCGCCAGCATATAGATCAGTGTGTTATGAGATCGCGGCGGATCCTGAGGCACCCAATATCCAACATTGACCATGTTGTGTTTCTCGAACAGCACCATGGTGTGGCCGCGAAAGCGCGCCAGCAGCGGATCGAGTTTCCCTTCCGGGGTAGTGTAGGTGCGCAGCTCGAATACGCGAGTGGAACTCTGCGCGCGGCTCGCCCGCCCGGCAAAGAACGACGCGACAATCGCGGCCGCTACCATGGCGGATGACCGTACTCTTCCTCGGAGCATGGCTTTCATTGTACAGGCCGGGTCTGGGCCGGCCGGAATTGCCCTGTCTGTGGTACCGTTCAACGAGAATGACCCGGCTTACCGCGGTTATCGCCCTGGCGCTCTTTTCTATCCCGGCCTGCCAGGCCCGTTCGCACCACCGGCGCATAGCCGCCGCTCAGGGACCGTTCGATTACTACGTCCTCAGCCTGTCCTGGGCGCCGGAGTTCTGCGCCGAAACCAACAGCAGCTCGGCCGAGTGCTCCGGGAATCACAGATACGGCTTCATCCTGCATGGGCTCTGGCCCGAGGCGGAGAGCGGCGCAAGTCCGCAGCATTGCGCCGGTCCGGCATTCTACCCGCAAGACCTGCCTCCAGGCATTGAGAACGTCATGCCGAGCGAACATTTGATCCAGCACGAATGGGTTACGCACGGCACGTGCTCCGGTTTGTCCGAGCGCGAGTTCTTTCAGACGGCCGAACGTGCCTACCAGGCCGTGAAGATCCCCAACAGCTACGCGCAGCCGTCCAGCCGGGTGGACGTAAACCCGGCGGCGATCAGACGCGACTTTGCGGCCGCGAATCCGGGTTACGGCGAGAACACGTTTGCGGTGGACGATGACAGCGAGCACCTGCGCGAGGTCCGGGTGTGCCTCACGAAAGCGCTGAGGCCGCGCGCCTGCGGCCATCCCGGAGACACGAGTAACCGGGTGATCGCCGTGCGGCCCCCGTGAGATAGATGTCACCTCCCACCGGCAGTTCGTCACCGCTTGCTGACGCGCGCGGCTCGGTAAGCGCCGCCACGGACGGGTTAGGGAGTGGTGGCGAGGAACCTCCGCTATCGCCGCACGATCACTTCGCGCAGGTGATCGCGCGTGAGGAAGAATTTGAGTGAGTTGAAGTTCTGGAAGAGCTTCTCGACGGTACGGTTATTGAAGAACTGCGCGGGACGCGCTTCCGGCCGTGGGATGATGAGCAGCGTCTTCGAATCCTGGATGCGATACGAATTCGCCTGAATGGCGGTCGCCTTCTCGTCGGCCGAGAAGAACGCCAGCAGATACGCGCCTGGCCGGAGCACGCGGTATAACCGGTCCACCGTGAGCTGCAGCAGCGGCGGCGCGAGAAACTGCAGCGCATCCCAAACCAGCGCGCCGTCAAACGAGTCCTCCGGAAAGTCGAGCGCCTGCTTCAGGAAGAACTCGGCTCGCTCCGGGTCGGACTGGCGGGTGAGAAAGTCGTCGCCTGAGCCGAAGGCTTCGCTGAGCGTGCGCAGAATGTCGTTCGAATACAAACGGTGCCCAAGGCCGGTGATAAAGCTGATGTTCGCCTGGCTCGCGCCGGCCATATCCAGAATCGATAAGCCGGGACGATCGCGTATGGACGCGAAGAACTGGTCGAGACCGTTGCTGTTCCGCGTCTGACCGGCCGGCGCCTGCGCGCGGTGGGATCCGAGCATAGAAGGCGAGATCTGGCTCGCCCTCATTCTAACGCTTCACTTCGCCGGCCGCGGCCCCCGGAGGCGTGGCTACAGCAACCGCGGCGGGTATGGGCTGCGCAACGGCGGGTTTCGGCCCAGCGGGGGCAGCCGGCTTGTGATCGGGCCGAACGATATCCGTGCTGCCCTTGAAATACGCGCCGTCCTCGATTACGATGCGCGCCGTTTTGATATCGCCAACCAGCTTCGCCTCTTTGCGAATCTCGATCTTGTCGGTCACTTCCACGTTGCCGTATACATTGCCGAGAACGACAATCTCGCGCGCCTTGATATCGGCGCGGACCTTGCCATTCGGCCCAACGGTAAGGCGGTGCTCCTGCAACTCCACCGTACCCTCAACTTCACCGTCGATGGTCAGATCTTCGCGGCTAACTATCTGACCCTTGATCATCACCGATTTTCCAATGATGGCCGAGCCGCGCGGGCCCTCGGGCTCCGGATGGCGAATGGGCGAAGCGGACATGTGACTCGACTCCTTTGGCTGAACGATTGGGCTCGCCGGGGCCGGCGCGGCTGGCTGTGCCACGGGCCTTGGCGGATTCGTATCTTCCTGTCGTTTGTTCCACATCGGATGGAAAACTGCTCCCTTCCGTAAGGACTCGAACTATAGTACTACACCAAGCCGTTTCCTCTGCTGTGTGAGAGGCAATCCTCTTACCGGCGCGCAAGAAACAAGGCCAGGCGACCCATGGCTTCCTGCAGGATCTGTTTCTCGGCGGCGTAGCAAATACGCACCGAGCCCTCGCCACCCGCGCCGAAGGCCACGCCTGGCGCCAGCCCTACCTGCGTTTCCATCAGCAACCGGCGGCAAAAATCGAACGAGTCCGAGACGCCTTCGATGCGCGGGAACAGATAGAACGCGCCGTCGGGCGAGGGCACAACGATGCCCGGCATTTTCCGCAAGGCGGCGAGGCAGAAATCGCGATTCTCTTTCAGACGCGCCAGCATTTCCGCCAGCGGCTTCTCTCCCCAGAGCAGGGCCGTCTCCCCGGCCCGCTGCGCGAAGCTGGGCGCGTGCGACACGACGAACTCGTTGAGGCAGGTTGCGCGCGCGGCCAGGTCGCGGCGGGCGATGAGCCAGCCTACGCGCCATCCGGTCATGCACCACGTTTTCGAAAACGACTGGACCACCATCACCGCATCCTCGCGCGTGGCGATGCGCAAAATGCTCGGCGCGGGGCTGAGCGGCTTCGGCCCGGTGAAATTCAGGCGTTCGTAGACTTCGTCCGCCAGCAGCCACAGATCGTGACGCCGTGCGAAATCGAGCAGCATCTGCTGATCGCCCGCCGTGGCCACCCATCCGAGGGGGTTCGACGGCGAGGTGTAGATCAGCAGGCGCGTGCGCGGCGATACGGCGCGCTCCAGCGCATCGAAGTCGATGCGGTAGCGGTCGCCATCGAGCGTGTGCGGAACCAGCACCGGCACGGCATTCGCCATCTGCACGTTCGACGATCCGTTCGGCCACGCGGGCGTGAGAACGATAGCTTCATCGCCCGGATCGAGAACGCAGCGGATGCCCAGGTTGAGCGCCTGAACGCCCGAAGCGGTCACCACGATTTCACCGGCCGGATCGAGTTCGACGCCGTGCTGCTCGCGATAATAACGAGCCAGCGCTTCGCGCGTGGAAAGCAGGCCGGCGTTCTCGGTGTAGAACGTGAAGCCATCGGCCATGGCCTTCTGGGCGGCGCGCTTCAGATAGTCCGGCGTGGGGATGTTCGATTCGCCGAAGTAGAGCTTGAGCACTCCATCCATGCGCATGGCGATTTCGGCCAGTTCGCGGATGCGGGAGTGACAGACGGCAAGCGCCGAGGGCGCGACGGTAGGCATAAACCACCAGCATACCGACGCTGCCAAGGACCGCGCTTCTGTCTTATCGGTGCGGAGCGGAGCGCGACATCATCCAGATGTTTCCCGCCGATTCATCGAGCACCGCGGCGATACCCCGCCGGCCGCCGACCGACCCGATTGCCGGCAGGCCGCGCGCCCATGAAGGTGCTGCACGGCGAAGGCGCCTCAAAGCGGACGATGCGAGCCCGGATCGATCCGCTGGCGCTCGTGTCCGCGGCCCGTCCAGAGGCGCAATCATGATACGGGCGCGATCCGGCTGGAAGCGGGCAGTAAAATGATCCAGCGGTTATCGGGAGAAAAGCGGCCATACAACAGGTTGTAAGTGGAATGTTTTAATAATGCGCTCTGCTCGTGAGACGCGATTTGCAGAAAGTTGATTTGATATGGGCTGCCGGCGAACACTAACAAAGTCGTCTCATCGCGCGACCAGTCGGTAGCTCGAAGGCAGTTTTCGCACATCTTCTCCGGTACGCCGCCCGGAGTAACCCGGCGAATCGTCACCTCAGATCTGCACCGGCGATTGCTCGTCACGCGCCAGACGTTGCCCGTCGATGCACGCGGTCCTTTCAGGTCGGATTGAGATCCACCTCAGTATCGGCCGGCTCGGGGGTTTTATGCCCGCGAGCCTGCCTGTGCAACTGACCCATGTCGATGCCGCTGAGACCTACCGCAAACAACCCCACAATCAGAATCGGAAGCGTCGAGGCGGCCCACAGCACATTGCCAAAATTAATGGACAAACCTTTTCCGACCGCGAAAAGACTCAGCGTCCGTGCGGCCACTATCTGGAACAGTCCGATGTTGCCGGGCGCCTGCGGCACGGCCGAACTGAGCCGCAGAAAAACCATGAGCACGAAAGCGACGCTCCACGGCATCCCGGAAAGCGGCCGAAACGCCCGCAGCATGGCGTAGATCGGAAGAACCTGCAGCAGGAGGAACGGGCAGCTCACCATCCACGCAAAATACAGGTAACGGGAGTGGCCAATCTGATGAAGGTCGCGGATGAGCACCTCGGCCCATGCCAGCCACGACGTGTTAATCACCGCGTTCAGCGTCTGCTCTTTCCAGTACATGGCCACGCCGAGGAACACGGTGCAGACGAAAACCAGAACGGCGAGAAAGATTCCGGCTCGATAGATGAACGGATGCACGTGGGGCGTGTAGTGTATCGACAGGACGAGGCAGGCGATGAGCCAGAAGCCATCGAAGATTCGCTCAATCAGCGCGGAGGCGAGGGTGACCGAGACGGGTATGTCGGTCCAGCGCCCCAGCAAAAAGCAGCGGATGATTTCGCCGGCCCGGAACGGCAGCACTTCGTTCGCGAACAGGCCCACATAGACGGCCCTGGACGAGTCCCATAACGGCACGGGCGATACGGGTGTAAGCACGAGGCCCCAGCGCCAGCCCTGAAGAACAAACACGAGCACGCCGGAAACGGCGGCCAGGCTCACCCAGCCCCAATGAAGGTGCCGGACGCTGTAGCCAAGCTCGTGCCAGTGAGTATTGATCAGCACCCAGGCCAGACAGATGATGGCAATGGTGTTGGTGACGATGAAGACGTACTTTGATGCAATCGCTCTTCGATCCAGCGGGGCGGGCACCGCTCCCATCATATCGGTGGAAACGAGGCCTCGAGGCATCCGCTTGCCAACCGGCCCCGCCGGCAAGCGATGTTTGCGCGGGCCCGTTACTGGTCGGTCAAAAAGCTGACCACACCGGTCAGGTTCGCATCAGGCTACATCGTTAACAGGGTGAACGTGGACCAAAGCGAACCACACGTGTGCGTTAATTCCCGAAAACGGACAGTGTGTTGCCGATTCGATTGTCCAGGATTCTGATTTCACTTAAGATGTAATCGTTACTGTGCTGGAAGAACGATTGCACTGTTGGTGGCGTACTTGCCCGATTGGCGTCGCTTCATGCAGACTCTTAACTCTCTTCGTCAGGACATTGCGTTCGCGCTTCGCACTTTCGTAAAGAACAAGGGTTTCACCGCCGCCGTCGTGGTCTCCATCGGGCTCGGCATAGCGGCCAACACCACTGTGTTTACTCTGGTGAACGCCATGCTTCTGGGCGACCTACCGGTGCGCGCACCCGACAGGCCAGCCTCGGGGGTCAGGCCTTCTCCTGGCCGGACTACGTCGACTACCGCGATCAGGGGAAGGCAGTTCTGCAAGGACTTACCGCATACTTCGTCATCATGCCCGCCAGTGTGGGCGGCTCGGGAGAACCGGAGCGTGTCTGGGGACAGACCGTCGCGGGCAACTACTTCAGCCTCCTGGGCGTGCCCATGCAGCTCGGCCGCGGCATTCTTCCCGCTGAGGATGTAGCGCGCAGCCCCGTCGTAGTGCTCAGTAATGGATTGTGGCGGCGGCGCTTTGCTTCCGATCCCCGCATAGTCGGGAGGGATATCCTGCTGAACGGCGCCCGCTACACAGTGGTAGGCGTCACCGCGCCCGCGTTTCACGGCGCCGCCCTCGGCATCGCGCCGGAGTTCTGGGCGCCCCTGGCCATGACCAGCCAGCTCATGCCGGATCTGCCCACGGACACCTTCAAAGCGAAGCGGGATGAGCAATGGCTCATGCTGGTTGGACGGCTCAGGCCCGGGGTCTCGCGGCCCCAGGCAACGGCGGCGTTGAACGTGATCAAGCGGCGGATCGACAGCGCGTATCACAAGGGCGAGAAACTGCCGCCGCTCGCGCTGGCCGGTGCCGGCGGACTCCCTGGCGGCCTGGACCAGGCCGGGCTGGACACTCTTCGTCGTGTTGTCAGTGGTGGTGGGGCTGGTCCTTCTCATTGCCTGCGTGAATGTGGCCAGCCTGCTGCTGGCGCGCGCCACCACGCGTCGGCGGGAGATCGGGATTCGCCTGGCGGTTGGCGCAAGCCGGAGGCGGCTGGTGCGGCAACTGCTCACCGAGAGCGTACTGCTGTCGCTGATCGGCGCCGCTTTCGGATTTCTCATGGCCTGGATGGCCACCTCGGCGATCGAGGGATTCAGGTTGCCGTTGCCTATTCCCGTCGCGTTCACGCTCCAGCCGGACCTGCGGGTTGTTCTGTTCACCGCAGCGCTGGCGGTGGGGACGGGCATCGTATTCGGTCTGATCCCGGCGCTGCGCGCCACTCGTCCCGACCTGACCACGTGGCTGAAGAACGAGACCGGCCGGGTCGGCAGACTGCACCAATTCGGACTGCGCAACACCCTGGTGCTCGTGCAGGTGACCCTTTCCCTGGTGCTGTTGGTTTGCGCCGGACTGTTCCTGCGGAGCCTGCAGAACGCTTCCTCCATCGACCTCGGCATGCGCACCGATGGCGTGACCCTGATGGCCTTCGATCCCAAGCTGAGTCACTACTCGGCGGAGAAGAGCCGCCAGTTTCTCGCGCAGGTGCGTGAGCGGGTTTCCGCTGTGCCGGGGGTTCGGTCGGTCAGTTTTGTCGACAGCATTCCGTTAAGCATGGGAGGGGCCAACCTGGATATAACCGCCGACGGCAAGGACGGCCCAAAACACCTGGTGGCGGACGTCTATAACGTGGGGGCACGCTACTTCGAGACCATGGGCATCCCCGTATTGCGCGGTCGCGAGTTCCACTCGCACGACGACACCGGCGCCACGGCGATGGTGAATGAAGAACTGGCGAGGCGGCTGTTCCCAGGCCGCGATCCCGTGGGACTGCGGGTCACCGCCGACAACCCCCTGGAGGGCAGGAAGCCGTACGAAGTGGTGGGCGTGGTGAAGAACGCGAAATCGCGGACCCTGGGCGAGGCCAACCAGCCCTGCCTGTATTTCTTCCTGGAACCTAAACCCGAGCAGGCCATGAGCTTCTTTGGAATTTCCGTGATCGCACGAGGCAGCATGCCGCCGGGACAGATTGAGCACGCCGTGCGCGACCAGCTTCGCGCGCTCGATCCCAACCTGCCGGTTTTCAATATCGAGACCATGAACGAGCACGTGAGCAAATCGCTGTTGATTCCCAGGCTGTGCGCGACGCTGCTGGGGGTGTTCGGTATGGTGGGCGTGGCGCTGGCCACGGTGGGTCTCTATGGCGTGATGAGCTACGCCGTGCGAGCCCGTACGAAAGAAATCGGCATCCGCCTCGCTGTAGGGGCGAACCCGCGCGGCATACTGCGGATGCTGGCCGCGCAGGGCTTGCTGCTGGGGGGAATCGGCATCGCCGCCGGGCTGGCCATTTCGTTCGCGGTGACCCGTTTCACGGAGAGCCTTCTTTACGGCGTCAGCTCCACCGACGTACTCACTTTTGTCGGGGTGCCGCTTCTGATGCTCGCAGTGGCGCTGGCGGCGGTGCTGATTCCCGCGCGCCGCGCAGCTCGGGTGGATCCTCTCGAAGCGCTGCACTATGAATAAAGGCGGATGACCGATGTCATTCAAGGCTGTGGCATGGACGCTGCCGGCCGCAATAGCGCTTGCCGCTATTCTGCTATTGAACTATTGGGCTTCGTATCAGCCGCTAAGCACGCTGGCATACTCAGGAATCGTTCTTTCACTTTGTGGGCTGGCGAACCTGGCGCTTCCCTTCCGCTTTCTGGGAATCCGCAAACGACTCGTTGGGGCCGTTATCCTCGCGGGTGGCGTGACCCTGGCCATTGCGGCCCTACTCTGGCCGGCCCCGCTAATCCGCGTCGTGCAGCATAGAACTCTGCTTGACGACATCATGCCGGAGTACTCAGTTCAGCGAACGGCACTCGGTGCGCATTCATGCACGGCCTGAGCAGGTGATGCAGGCTATTCACCAGTCCACGTTCGGCGACATGAAATCGCTGGACACGCTCCTGAGAATTCGCGCTGCGGCATTGCGCATTTCTGACGCCGGCGATGCGTTTCAGGATAAGCAGATTCTCGACACGTTTTCGGCGTCGGGTTATCTTTTTGGCGGCAGCGAGCATGAAATCGTGATGTGCGGGGGCGCCAATGTGCGGGCTAAGCGCCGTCTCGAGGCGCGCACTCCGCAGGAGTTCGCCGATAATCGGGAGCCGGGTGGGGTCAAAATGGCTTACAGCTTCACGGTGGAAGATGCGGGCGGCGGGTGGTCCACAATCAGAGCCGAGACGCGTGTGGTAGCGCTTGACGAAGCGACCCGTCGCGGTATGGGCCGTTACTGGAGATTGATTGTGCCCGGAAGCGGGCTGCTCCGGCATCAGTGGCTGGAGGGTATCGGGAGAAGAGCCGAGAGCATGCCGCGGTCGTAGAGCTGCGGACGCTCCCCGTGGGGCAGACCATCGTTTTTCGTGGTCTGCCAGGACGGTTTTTGACCCTGCCGCAAACCAAACCGCTGAAGATTCCTTGCGGGCGTCGGCGATTCCCGGCTCGACCCGGCTCAGCCCCGCAGCTCGGGCAGCGGATAGCGTACGTCTCCGCGGAAGATAGCGGCAAATTCGCGCAGCAGCTCATCGTGGATGCGGCCGTTGTCGCACAGCAGGTGCGGCCCGCGCACGTCCACCGCTCCGCCACGCATGTCGGACGTCATTCCCCCCGCTTCGCGGACCAGCAGCGTCCCGGCCGCCATGTCCCACGGACTCAGTCCAAATTCCCAGAAACCGTCCAGCCTGCCGCAGGCTACGTACGCGAGATCGAGCGCCGCCGAACCGGCGCGACGCACCCCGTGCGTCATCATGGCCATCTCATAGAAGAAATGCACGTTCACGTTGCTGTGCCGTTTCCGGCTGGGGAATCCGGTGGCCAGCAGAGCATGATCGAGTGCGCCGACGCCGGAAACCTGAATGCGCGCGCCGTTCAGAAAAGCGCCTCCCCCGCGCTCGGCCAGAAACATTTCATCGCGCAGCGGATCGTAGACAGCGCCGGCGATCAGTTCGCCGTCGTGCTCCAGAGCGAGCGTCGCGTTGAACATGGGGAACGAGTGCGCGAAATTGGTGGTGCCATCGAGCGGATCGACGTACCAGCGGTACTCGGCGGCCGCGATGTCACGGCCGGAACCCTCCTCGGCGATGACTGCGTGCGACGGGAAACGGTCGCGCAGGCGCGTCACGATCAGGCGCTCGGAGGCGCGGTCGGCCTCGGTGACGATATCGAATTCGCCCTTGGATTCGACGCTCACGCGGCGCTCCAGATACTCCCGCAGCAGCGCGCCGGCTTCGCGGGCAATCTGCTCGGCTGCTTCAGTGAAGGGTGTCATCGGGTCCGGGCGAGCCAGGTTATTCCGGGACCTCGAACAGATACTTGATGTCGTGTTTGTAGACGAACAGGTTCGGCCCGTCGCGCCGCGTCAGCCGGATGAAGTTCGCGTCGAAGAACTCCACCACGCCCGCAACCTCTTCGTTGTTGCTCAGCCGGATGCGCACGGCGATACCGTTGTCGCAGAGGTAGCGGAGATAAGTGATCTCCTCGAATGTCTGTTCGGGCGCGCGCGGCCTTGATTTAGCACCTTTGGAGGCCATTAAGGAAGGGCTCAACGTTCAGCTTCCCCATAATAACCGCTGCGCGTGATGGCCCGCAATCCGGGGCGCGCGAGCCTCACCGCAACGGTGTGGAACGCGTTGGTCGTGCGCGGCACATTGCGCGGGTAGTAGCCAAGCAGGTATTGCGTGCGCAGTTCGTGGATGAGCTGCGTAAAAGACTGCTCCAGCTCCGGCCCGCTCGATGGCGTGAAGATCCGGCCGCCGGTGCGCTGCGCATACGTGGCCAGCGCGTGCTCTCCTCCGATGCTGCGGCCGGCATCGTTGGTGATGGGCACGATCACCACAGGATATATCACGGCATCGGCAAACTGCGCCGCCCGCAGCGCCGCGTCGAAGTCCTTGGAACTGGTGGTGTCGTCGCCGTCGGTGACAATTACCATGACGTGACGCCCCTGGCGCCCTTCCAGATCGCGCGCGGCCAGCCACACCGCGTCGTAGAGCGACGTACCGGCTTCCCATTTGAGACGCCGGATCTCATGTTCCAGGCGCTCCGGGCGCCGCGTGAAGCTGCTCAGCAGATTAACCTGCCAGTTGAAGGAGTAGAGCGCCACCGTGTCCGCGGGATTGCCCTCACCGAGCAGCGCCCGGAAAAAGCTGACCACCGAATCGATCTCGTGGCGAGTCTCGATGCCCGTCGATCCGCTGTTATCGATCAGCACGGAAACCGAGAGCGGCTGCTCATTGTTGTGCTCGAACACCGCGACGGTCTGCCGGACGCCATTGTCGAACACCGCGAAATCGTCGCGGTTCAAATCGGTTACTATGCCGCCGGCCGCATCCTTTACGGTGGTCAGCAGGCGCACCAGGTTCACTTCCACGCGCAGCACGGGATCGGACTGCGCGGGCGCGAAGAGCGGAGTAGCCAGGGCGGCGAAAGCGATCAGCGCGGAAGGACGGATTGATCCCACTCGCCCTCCACCCAGACCTCGCCGTCGGCGAAGTACTCTTTCTTCCAGATCGGGACGAGCCGCTTGAGACGGTTGATGCCTTCGAGAGCTGCTTCGAACGCGGGCCGGCGATGCGGCGCCGCGACCACCACTGCCACGCTGGTTTCGCCGATTTCGAGACGGCCCAGCCGGTGCACCATTGCGACGCGACCGACGGCATGCTCGCGAGCAATCTCGCGTCCGATCTCCGCGATCGTCCGGATCGCCAGCGGCTCGTAGCACTCGTATTCGAGAAAGCGCGTGGTGCGCCCCTTCGTGTTATTGCGTACCACGCCTTCGAAATTCACCACTGCGCCGTCCTCGCCGCGCAACACCCGGCGGCTGAGCGCGGCCGTGTCGATCGCGCGGCGCGTGAGCGCGAAGAAATGACCGTCAGTTTCGTCCTCCACCCGCTGCGTATACAGGTCGGCGCCGCCGCTCACCGGCGGCAGGAACGCGATCTCGTCGCCTTCGGCGGTAACGTCGGTCCATTTGGCAAACTGCTGATTCCGCGCGGGAACGACGCTCGCCCGTGCGCGCGCCAGGTCGGGGGAGACCTCGGAATACCGTTCGAAGAGCGCGGCCAGCGTCTCGCCTTCACCCACTTCCACGTACTCTTCGGACTTGCCGATAATGTCCTTCAACATACCGAAAAAGAGGACCCTGACTTGCACGGGATCAATAGTATCAGACGGTTCCGCGCATTCCGGGTTTCCGCGGACTTGGGGACGTCAGTGCGTGATGTACGACACTTAATGCCCGCATCGGAAACATCGAAAGTGGGGGCGCATCCAATTGAAGGCAGTATTTATTAAACAGGAGAACACGATGAAACGTTTAGCCGGTGCATTCGTTTTGACGCTCGGGCTGCTCGCGCCCATGACCGTTGTCGCGGACGATCATCCACGGCATGAGTGGAACGACAGCGAGAACCCGACGTGGCATCAGTACCTGAAGGAGCACCACCGGAAGGACCATGAGTGGTCGAGAGCAAGCAAGCGGGAGCAGCGAGAATACTGGAAGTGGCGCGATCAGCACCACGATAATCACTAAACTGCGCGCGGGCGCAGTGGAGTAGGCCTCTGGCCTGCAGAAATGCAGGCTAAAAGGCTGCTCTACAAGGCTTTGACGCCGCTGCCTTCCGTGCATTCGTACCGGCCGGCCTTGAGATCCTTGTACTCTTCCGTGCGGCCGCTTGGCCAGGAGATGGCGACGCGCTCGATGCCGGGGTGCTTGCCGAGGCCGAACGTCACCGGCAGTTCCGACTGCGACAGGTAACTCGACCCGCTTTTCACCATGCGCGAGCTGACGCTGCCGCCATACCACGCTCGTACCAGAGCGCCAATGCCATCGCGGTTCGACTTCGTACCGATAAGCCGGAAGCGGATGCTGCGATTCCCTGCAAGCTGGTCGTTACGGTACAGGTAAGCGGGACCGTGATTCGTGGTGATCAGCACATCCAGATCGCCGTCATTGTCGATATCGCCGAATGCGGCGCCGCGGCCCACGCGGGGCGTATCGAAACCGCCGCCCACCAGAGCGGCGACGTCCTGGAATCCGTTGCGGCCCTTGTTCAGAAAAAGATGCGGCGGCTGCTCGTAGCGGGCTTCGCGGCTGATGCGGCGAAACGTATCGTCGATGTGCCCGTTTACCACCAGCAGGTCGAGCAGGCCATCCAGATCGGCATCGAAAAAGAAGCAGCCGAACCCGAGGCTGCGGCGCGACAGCCGTCCGATGTCGGAGCCGGGCGCCAGGTCGATGTACTCGCCGGACTTGTCGCGCCGGTAGAGCCCCACCATTTCGTTATCAAAGTTCGTCACGACAAGGCTGGGCACGCCGGAATTGTCGTAGTCGCCCGCATCCACGCCCATTCCCGCACGCGCCTTGCCGTCCTCGCTGAACGCCACGCCCGCCCGCAGGGCCACGTCTTCGAACCGGCCGTCGCGCATATTGCGGTAGAGCTTGTTCGGCTGGGTGTCGTTGGCCACGAACAGATCGGGCCAGCCATCCATGTCGTAATCGAGCAGCGCCGCGCCCAGCGATTTCGACGAGGTGTCGAAGAGGCCGCTGGTGGCCGTCACGTCCTCGAACGTTCCGTTGCCGCGGTTGCGGAACAGCCAGCAGGTGGCGCCGTGATACGCCTCCGGCGTGCAGTATGCCTTCTCCTTGCCGTCAAGGCTGCAGAAAACGTCGAGCTGTTCCGACCACTTCACGTAGTTGCAGACGAACAGGTCCAGATGCCCGTCGCGGTTGTAATCGAACCAGAGCGATGACGTGCTCAGACTGTGGTGATTGCCGAGCCCGGCCTTTTCGGTGACATCGCGAAACGTGCCATGCCCGGTGTTCTGAAACAGGCGGCTCTGGCCCACGCAGGAGACGAAGATGTCCGGGAAGCCGTCGTTGTTATAGTCGGCCACCGCGACGCCCATGCCATACATCTGGATGTCGAGCCCGGCCTGGCGGGTCACGTCGGTGAACTTGCCGTTGCGGTTGTTGCGATACAGGTGCATGGTGCTGCGCGTGCGCGGATGGCCCGGCCAGTCCATGCCGTTGACAATCAGAATGTCCTGCCAGCCGTCGTTGTCGTAATCGAGAAATGCGCAGCCCGGACCCAGCGTTTCGGGCAGATACTTCCCTCCGAAAGCGCCACTGTTGTGCCTGTAGTTGATACCGGCGGCGGTGGTGATGTCCACCAGCCGGAAGCCCGGAGCGTTATTGCCCGCGGACGCGCGAACCAGAGGCGCCGCCAACGGTACAGCCGCGGCGGCCAGAAATTCCCGCCGGTTCACGGAAGTTGCACCAGCCCTTTTCTCACCGCGTACAGCACCAACTCGGCAGTACGATGGATGCCGAGCGCTTCCATGATGTTGGCGCGGTGCACCGACACCGTGTTGACGCTCAGCTCCAGAAGCGCGGCGATCTCCTTATTCGATTTTCCCTCGGCGATAAGCTGCAGCACCTGGCGCTCGCGCGCCGTGAGCTTCTCTTCGCTCTCGTCGTGATCGCCCGGAGTGGAGCTGATCAGGCCCGGACCGATCACCTGCTGCCCGATCGCCACCTTCCGCACGGCGCTGGCCAGATCGATGTCGGACGCGTTCTTCAGAATGTATCCGCGCGCGCCGGCTTTCAGAGCATTGCGGACGTAGTTCTCTTCCGAGTACATGCTCAGAATGAGGATGGCGGTCTTGGGCAGGATCTTCAGAATCTCGATGCAGGCCTGCATGCCGTTCAGACCCGGCATGGACATATCCATGACGATCACGTTCGGCTTCAGTTGCTCGGCCAGGCGAATGGCCTCCGTGCCATCCTGCGCCTCGCCCACCACGGTGATGCCCTGCTCGTCCTCCAGCATGCGCCGGAATCCCTTGCGCACCAGGCCGTGATCGTCCGCCAGCAACACCGTTATGTCGGTACTCATCATTGAACCAGCGTCTCCGTTGACGAATTCGCGTGCGCGTCGGACGGCGCATCCAGCGGCGCCCGCAGCCGCACCAGCGTACCACCGCCCGCCGGGTGCAGAAACTCTATCTCGCCTTTCAGCAGCGCGGCGCGCTCGCGCATCGCCACCATGCCGATTCCCGGCCTGCCAGGGGAGGCCGTAGCGTTGAGGCCGTTGCCGTAGTCGCGCACCTCCAACTCCAGCACGCCGGGAGCGAACAGCACTCGGACCGCCGCTTTGCGCGATCCCGAGTGCTTCGCGGCGTTGTTCAACGCCTCCTGCAGCACGCGGTAGAAATGAATGGCGATCTCATCGGGAATGGTCGCGCCGCGTCCGGTTTTTTCGTACTCGACCGTGATGCCGCTCTGCTTCTCGAATACGGGAATGTACCAGTCGATGGCCTGCTCGAGGCCCCCTTCATCCAGGATGGACGGATGCAGCACCAGCGAGAGGCTCCGCACGCGCTCAAGCGTTTTCTGGGCCACGTCGCGCACTTCCATTACCTCCTCTTTAAAACTGGCGGCGACGTTCTGCCTGGCGGCGCGGGTGAGCATGGTTCCCACGGCCGTAAGGATCTGCCCGAACTCGTCGTGCAGTTCGCGCGAGATGGAGCGGAGCACCTCTTCCTGCATTGTAATCAGCTTGCGGGCGAGGTCGCGCCGCTCGCCGGAAAGCGTGGCGAGGCTCTCGAACAGCCGGCGATTGGAGTAGATGAGATAGAGCGTGATGAGGGAGATGCTGACCAGCATTCCCGTGAGGAATACATAGAAATTGCGCTCCACGCCCAGGTAAATGCCCTGGATGCGCGACTCGGTCTGCTGCTCGGCATCGATGTTCTGTTGGAGCAGGCGTGACACGGTGTCCAGCACGGAGTTGTGCTGCGACTGCGCAGAGCTGCGAATGATGTCGAGCGCTTCGGCGTTATGGCCGGCGGACGCGAGGGCGAACGCGCGGTCGAGCGAGGTCCAGAGGCGGCCGAGGGCGTCGGCCAGGAAGTGCTGGCGGTCGGGACTGCGCTCCGGTGGCGCGAGCTTCTGCTCGCGTGCAAGGGCATCCTCGAGGTCGGCGCGCAGGCGGTCCACCTGGCCTTTCCACGTGGCCAGAGGATACGGCTCGTCGCCGGTGGTCATGTCGCGCATGTCGATGGCCAGCAGGTTGAGGTTGTTCTGGATGCGGAGCAGTTGCAGTGAATCCCGGCGATTGCGGTCAACCACGCGCGTCTGCAGGTCACGCAGCCCGGAGATCTGCGCGAGCGAGTACCACGAAAAAACCGCCACCGCGGCCAGCGTTATTACCAGACCGGCCATGAGACGCGGTGTCGGCGAGGACGGCGTCTTTTCCATGCAAGAGGGCTGCTGCTTATAAGGATAACTTGTAGAGCAGGCTTTCAGCCTGCAATGCAGGCCGAAGGCCTGCTCTACTGGACTGCACTTCAGGCTGCCAGAGTCTGAGGCGGCATCAGCAGGGCGGCGCTCAGATAAACTCCGTGCACCGTGAGCGGCAGCGCCAGATTCCAGTTGCTGAGCTGGATCATCTGTGCGAGCGTCACCGTGCGGTAGGCGGTGGCAGGCAGCGGCGGCCTGGAGGCCAGCAGATACCGGCGACGCGCCGCGAGATAATCGGCGATCCACTTTTGCTCCTGCGCTCGTGGTACTGCGCCGGCGATGCGCTGAAACCCGCCCTGGATGAAGCTGTCGTACACAACGGTACGGCCAAGCGCGGTGGCAATGCCGTATTTGCCGGCAGCCTTTTCCGCAGGCTCCCAATAGAGGCGGTCGAAGAACGAGTCCTGCACCTGCCGCATTACCGGATCGGAGCCGGCCCTGTGGAGCAGCGCGTGAAAGTTCAGATCGTGATCGAGTGTCAGATCGCGAGTGCGCGCCCGGGGCAGGAATCGCTCGATGGGAACGCCGTACGCGGCCCCCGGCGCCCCGGCGTACTCCGTCAGCAACTCGCCTAACATCCCCGAGGCGAGCGAAACCTGCGACCGTCCATAACTGAGGTGACCGGCATCTCCGGCCAGAACGGAAACGCGGGCGTAATCGCCGGACGGCCGCCCGGTCTCGAAGATGTTCACGATAGCCTGAGCGGTGTTCTTTTGCAGCGGCGTGAGCGGTTCCATGAGCGACCACGAGCATAGCGGAGAACTCGGGTTGCGACCCGTACGCAATCTGGCTCTGTATGACAGGCAAGGAGATGTCGAGCCGGAATGGTTGTGAACGAAGAAGATCTCTTCAGCTTGTGGTGGGCGCGAGGCCACGCAGTTGCGAGTAAGCGGCGTTCCGAACAGCGTGGCCCAAACCGACCCGTCTCCCCAGGCGATTTCCCCGCCGGTTCCGGGGAGGCGTGCATCGATCGTAGCCGTCACCGCGTTGGAACTCGTCGAGACGCGCGTAATGGCGCCGTCGCCCTGCTTCAGAGTCCAGACGCTGCCTCAGCCCACCGTCAGGAAACGCGGCTTCGCACCCGTGTTTATAACAGCAGTCACGTTCCGTACTGGTCACCCGGATTGCTCCCTCGCCGAACGTGCATGAGAACGAACCCGCCGGAACGCTGATGCGCGCAGCCACGCTCCCGCTTACGGGATCAATGCGGGACAGCACTCCGGTTTAGCCATGTCGATGCGCGCCAGGGTGTACGTGCTGCCCGCCGGGTCCATCCAGTCCGGCGCGCCGCTTCAGGACAGGAACAAGCAGGAGGATCGTGGGGCGGGCGCCTCGCCTGCGGCCGACGCCTCGTCGGCCTGCTCGTTATTATCAGAATGCGTTTTCGACGGGAACCAGGCGGGCGTGGTGCCCGACGCAGGCGAGGCGCCTGCCCCACAGAAGCTCGCACCAGCACGCTGAAGACGCTGCTGAAAAGTAAGTTCACAGGCCGAAGGCCTGTTCCACAATGGCTGTAAGCCATTGAACTGGTGTTGTGGAACAGGCGTTTTCGCCTGTCCTGGGCAGCAAGTGACTTACTTTTTCAGCACCGTCTGAAGCGTGTGCCACCAGCCCTATTGCTGCCGCAGGGCCGCGTTCGGGTCGATGAGCGTGGCTCGCCGAGCCGGCAAGTAGCACGCCGCAAGCGCAACCAGCGCCAGGAAACCCGAGGCCCCGGCGAAGATCGCCGGATCGGTGCTGCTGACGCCGAATAACAAGCCCGCGGCCACTCTGGTTACAGCCGCTGCCGCAGCGATGCCCACCAGCAGACCGGCCACGGCCATGGTCATCCCCTGGCGAACCACCAGCGCGCGTACGTCCGATGCCTTCGCTCCAATGGCCATCCGAATCGCGATCTCCTGCCTTCGTTGCGCCACCGTATATGCCATGACGCTGTACAGGCCCAGCGCGGCAAGCAGCAGGGCGATGGAGCCGAGCGCGGCCAGCAGAAACGCGGCCACGCGTTGCGGCATCAGCGAAATGGCAATGAAGTCACCCAGCGGACCGGAATCGTACAAGGCAACATCGGGATCGAGCGAGTGCACCGTACCGCGAAGCTCGGTCAGCGCCGGCCCGCCATCGCCGCCGGCGCGCACCAGAAACGCAATCGCGTCGTTCTCGCGGGAGATCTGCCGGAACGGCACGTAGAAGAATGGCCGCGGCGCCTCGGTTGGCCGCCGGTACTTGCTGTCGGCCGCGACTCCCACGATCGTGAACCACTTGCCCCACCCGTGCACGCGCGCCCCGATCGGATAGCGGTGGCCGAAGTAGCGTCGCACGAAGGTCTGGTTGACGATCATCACTGGATTCGACTTGTCGTCATCATGATCGGTAAAGTCGCGCCCGTCGAGGAGCGGAATCCTGAGAACGCCCAGATAGCCGGGGGAAACCAACTGGCGATCGGTGTTCATACTCTCGCCCTGCCCCGGAACATAGCCCTCGATCTGCAACTCTTCCCACGAATAAAGATATCCGAGCGGCACGAGGTCCGAATACGCGGCGCTCTCTACGCCGGACTCAGACTGGAGGCGCTCACGCAGGTTCCGCGAGAACTGGCGGCGCCGGGGAACCGAGTAGCCCGCCGTCGTCAGGTCCACCCGGGAAACGAACACATGACGCGGATCGAACCCGGGGTTGATGCGCGCGGCGATCTGAAAACTTCGTGTGAACAGCGCCGCGCCAATAATAGCGATGAGAGCCAGAGCCACCTCCGCGGACACCAGCAGCCCGCGCGTCCTCGCGGATCCGGCTGCGGAGGTTCCGCTGCGTCCGCCCGCCGCCAGACCTTCTCTCACGCCGGCGCGTACGGCATGAAGGGCCGGAATCGCGCCGGCCGCCAGGGACACCAGAACACACACGATCGCGGTAAACGCAAGGATGTCGCCGTTCAGCCGGATGTCGACTCCGGCGGGCAGATCGCCCGGAGGCATCAGATATCCCAGCGAGTGCATCATCCACATGGTCAGCGGACCCGCAGCCAGAGCGGCCAGCAATGAAAGGAACAGCGATTCGGTGAGCATCTGCCGCAGCAGGCGGAAGCGCCCTGCGCCCAACGCTGTGCGGATGCTGAGTTCCTGACCACGGCTCGAGCCGCGCGCCAGCAGCAGGTTGGCCACGTTGGCGCAGGCGATCAGCAACACCAGGCAGCAGACCGCCATGAGGATTCGCAACGGACTCCCGAGTGTGTCCTGCGCTCCGTTATGCGCCTGCGAGAGGGGCAGCAACGTTGCGCTAACGCCGGTGTTGGTATCGGCGTCCATGCGAGCCATCTGCGCCGCGAGCGCCGAGGCTTCCGTCCGAGCCTGGGCCATGGTGACGCCCGGGCGGAGGCGCGCCACGCTCCACAGAATGCGCGAGTGCCGGTCTCGCAACATCCATGGCGGGATGGAGTTCATATCGGGGGCCATCATCAACGGCGTCCAGATTTCGAACGTCAGGCCGGAGATCGACCCGTGAAACTCTGGCGGCGCGACGCCGATGATGGTTAACGGCATCCGGTTCACGTGAATGGTACGGCCAATGACGCCCTCGCCATGGAATTCTCTTTGCCACAGGCCGTAACTGATCACAGTAACCGGATATCCGCCCTGCTTGTCGCCATACTCGTCAGGAGAGAAGAACCTGCCGGCCAGCGGACGGACGCCGAGCACCGAGAAGAAGTTACCAGACACGAACTGGCCCCACATTCGTTCGGAGTGCACGCCCACGCCGATACGCACCGGGTTGGGATATGACACCGCCAGACCGGAAAGCAGCTTCAGGTGATCCCGGTAGTCGCGGTAATCGAGGTACGAGGTCAGGGTGGCCCCTCCGTCCGGGGCGAGTGACTCGAACGATGCCAGCTCATTGGCTCTGGCGGCTCCCGGAATCGGATGCAGCACCAGCGCGTCGATCCAGGTGAACACCGTGGTGCTGGCCGCCATGCCGATGGCCAGCGTACCGACTGCGATCAGGGTGAACCCGGGCGCCTTCGTCGTCATGCGGGCAGCGTAACGGAGGTCCTGCAGCAGAGTGCGCATTGTCCGTGTAACGGAAGCACGCCATATGCCATGATTTCGGACCTCTCTGCGCCTGAAAGTCGGCTTATCTGTCCGCCTGCGGGACATGGTGTCGCGAAAATGGGCTTTCTCCGTGGCGCGCTTGCAGGCCGAAGGCCTGCTCTACTGTTCTCGGTCGGAAGTAGAGCAGGCCTTTGGCCTGCAGGTTTTCAGCGGGTTTTCAGATCACCATGCGACGCTTAGTCCATGAAGCACTTTGTTTGTGTGACTCTCCTCGCGTTCACTGGGATACTGGCGAACGGCGCCGAAACCAGACTGCAATTGAACCAGCTTCCGCCCGCCGTGCAGAAAGCCGCCACGCAACAGGCAAAGGGCGCGACAGTCCGCGGCTATTCGAAGGAAACGGAAAACGGGAAGACGTATTATGAGGTCGAGCTCACCGCGGCCGGAAAGAGCAAAGACCTGCTCCTCGATGGCTCGGGAGCAATTATCGAAGTGGAACAGCAGGTGGATGAAAAGGACGTGCCGGCTGCCGCGATGCAGGCAATTACGGCGCACGGGGGGAAGATCCTGAAGGTCGAGTCCGTCACCAGGGGCGCCACGGTGAGTTACGAAGCTGTGGTCAGCCGTAACGGCCACAAGAGTGAGGTTGCCGTCAGCGCGGAAGGGAAACCGGTAAAGGAGGACTGACGGGCTCGTTTTCCGCGCCCGCCTGCCACGCCGGAAAAAGGACGCGAAACGTCGAGCCCTTGCCGACGGCGGTCTCCACCTGAATGTCCGCGCCATGCGCATGCGCGATGCTCTGCGCCAGCGACAGGCCGAGACCTGCGCCGGCCGTTCCCGGGGTGCGCACGCGGTCGGCGCGATAGAACCGCTCGAAGATGTGCGGAAGGTCTTCCGCGGCGATTCCCGGACCGTTGTCCCTTACCTCAACCGATACGCCGCTGTCGCCGCTGCGCCGGACGCGAACCGATACCTCATCGTTCTCCGGAGAGTACTTGATCGCGTTGTCCAGCAGGATGGCGATGAGACGCTGAATGGACGCTTCATGCCCGGGGACCGCAGCGTCCGCGTCCTCCATCTCCGTCCTCAACCGGATGCCTCGCTGCTCCGCCATGGGATCGAGCAGAGCGCAGCACTCCCGCACAGCAGCCGAGAGATCGACAGGCGAAGCCGGTCCATGCGGGTCCTGCTCGGCGCGGGCAAGCACCAGCAGATCCTCCACCAGCGACGTCAGACCCACGGTCTGCCGATGAATTTGCTCCAGAGCGGCCCGATACTCGCCCGAGTCGCGTTCACGCCGCAGCGCGAGTTCCGCCGTGGTGCGAATGACCGACAGCGGCGAGCGCATTTCGTGAGAAGCGTCGGCGGTGAACCGCGACAGCCGCTCCACCGATTCCTCGAGCCGCGACAGCATCTCGTTCCAGGCCTCGGACAACCGGCGGAGCTCGTCGCGTGTCCGCGGAACCGGCAGACGGCTGGACAGATTCTGGAGGCCCATGGAGCGGGCCGCTTCGGTGATCGCGTCCACCGGCCGAAGGGCGCGCCGGCTGATCCAGTATCCGGCCAGCGACGCGAACGCCAGCAGGAACGGTGAGAGCACCGCCAGAGAGCGCGCGAAGCCGCCGATTAGTGAGAGCCCGGCCTTTACGGACACGCGGGCGCGGATATCGTACTCGCGTCCCGAGATGCTTACCCTGCGTCGAAGCGTCCGCAATGCGCCGGGCCGATGGTCCGGGAAGACAGGAGTCAGCGGACGGCCGCCGGCCCATACATCCAGCGTCACCGCAGGACGCAGCGCCTCCGCGTACTCGCCCAGCTCTTCGTCGAGTTCTGCCGGGTCGTGCCCGGTGTTTTGGCGGAGCGTCGTCTCGGCGCCCGATACTGCCTGCGCGAGCTGCGAATCGGCGCTGAGAAACACGGCCTGCCGCAGTTCCCACAACGCGAGAACGCCGAAGACGGCCAGCGCCGCGGCCAACAGTCCCGCATACCAGAGCGCGAGCCGCAGGCCGATGGAAGCCCGGTTCATGCGCCGTCCGGCCGGAGGGTGTAGCCGGTTCCGCGAATGGTTTGAATGAACGGGCGGTCCGGATTTTCCTCCAGCTTGTGCCGGAGCAGGCGCACGAAAGCATCCAGCGTATTATTCTGCACGCGGCCGTCCGGCCCCCACAACTCGGCGGCAATCCTCTCACGGGTCACCACGCGGCCGGCGTCCCGCGCCAGCAGCTCCAGTAGTCTGAACTCGGTCGGGCTGAGCCGCACCGGCGTGCCATGGCGCAGCACCTCACGGGTGTCGGAGTTGATGTACAGGCCGGCTATGCGCCAGGCCCGCGGCGGAGTGGCGCCCACTCTTCGCGCCAGCGCCCGTACGCGCGCAACCAGCACCTCGAAGGAGAACGGTTTGGTCAGGTAATCGTCGCCGCCGAGGTTGAGACCGTTCACGACATCGGCCGTGCGATCGCGCGCGGTCAGAAAGAGAATCGGAGTCCGGCAGCCATCCCGGCGCAGAATCCGCGCCACCGCGAAGCCGTCCAGCCGGGGCAGCATCACATCGAGAATGATCACGTCGAACAGCCGGGTGCGGGTGTGCTCGATGGCCGCGCGTCCGTCCGCGGCAAGCTCCACCGAGCAACCCTCTTCCGACAGGCCTCGCCTGAGCAGCTCGGCCATCGCCGGGTCGTCTTCCGCCACCAGAATGCGCATGCCCTCAGCCCCAATCGTAGAAGTTTCAGCGGCCCGGAGTCGAGCCGGCGCTTTTCAGATTCCTTTCAGGCCGGTATGCTCTACTCGTCGAAGTATGGGTTGCGCGGAGGTGGCCGTCCCGACGCCGCGAAAGTTCGCCGGACGGCTCAAATACAGACCGACAGCCACCATCGACGCGGAAATCCTGCGCGCTTACCTGCAGCAGCGCCAGGGCGACAAGCAGGCTCTCGGCAGAGTGAGCGCGAGCCTCGGCTGGCCCTCGTGGGCGATTGCGAGACGAGGCGCTCAACTGGGAGTGACCAGAGCTAAGGAAGCCGCATGGTCGCGCGAGGAAGAAGAGCTCCTCGAGAAGGCCGGCCACCTGACCTGCGCGGCCATTCAGATCCACTTTCGGAGGGCCGGATACAACCGTTCCTGCGCGGCCATCCAGATGAAACTGAACCGCCTTCGAATCAAGCAGAATCTCGATGGCTATTCGGCCAACGGTCTGGCCGCCGCGTTCGGCGTGGACGTGCACAAGGTCTTGACCTGGATTTCGCGCCGGCTGCTCGAAGCGGAACGGCGTGGCACCGAGCGCACCATTCAGCAGGGCGGAGACACATGGTGGATTACCCACAGCGCGGTAAAGCGATTTGTATTGCGAGCCCCGGAAGAAATCGATCTGGCGCGGGTTGAGAAACTCTGGTTTCTCGATCTTCTCACCGACGGCCGGATTTGCAGATGAAAGGAAGGAACGCAATGTTCGCACGCATATCAGCGCTGCTGCTGGCAGCCGCCATCTGTTACGCCGCCGATGCGCCCGGTTTCCGGGTGACGAAGAAGTACCCCGTGCCCGGCGACGGCGGTTTCGATTACATCACGTACGACGGCTCTCAGAACCGGCTCTATGTTTCGCATGGGACGGAAGTGGACGTCGTGGATGCCGATTCCGGCAAGCTGCTGGGCAAGGTGGATGATACGCAGGGCGTGCACGGCATCGCTATTATCCCGGAGCTCGGCCGCGGGTTCACGACCAACGGCCGCGAATCCACCGTATCGGTATTTGACGTGAGAACATTCAGGACGATAAAGAAGATCACGGTCGACAAGGACCCGGATTTCATCTTCTACGACGCCGGCACGAAACGGGTATTTGTCTGTCATGGCGACGCGGCGCAGATCACCGCGATCGATCCGGATAAAGAGGCGGTCATCGGAAAAGTCGACCTTGGCGGCGGCGCCGAAGCATCGGTGGTGGACGGGAAAGGGACCGGCTTCGTCAATCTGGAAGAACAGGCCCAGGTGGTGAGCTACGACCCGCGGAACCTGACGGTGAAAGCGAAGTATCCCATCACCGGGTGTAAGACGCCCACCGGTCTGGCCATCGATAAGTCGAATGAGCGGCTGTTCATCGGCTGCCGCAGCCAGGTGATGGCGGTGATGGACGGCGCAACCGGGAAGGTGATCACAACGCTGCCCATCGGCACGCGGGTGGATGCGGTGGCATTCGATCCCGAGAACAAACTGATCTTCTGCTCGAACGGCGGCGGTACGGTGTCAGTGATCCGGCAGAAGAGCGCGGACGAATACGAATCCGTGGGCGACATCACCACCCAGGTTGGCGCGAAGACGATGGCGTTCGATCCGAAAACCAAACGACTGTTCCTGTCCACCGCGGAGATGGAAACGCCGCCCGCAGCGAATGGACAACGCGCGCGCATGCGCCCAAAGCCCGGCACCTTCACGATTCTCGTGGTCGAGCGCCAGTAGAGCAGGCTTTCAGCCTGCGGGTTTATATCGGCGCATTCCACCGTGTGAAATAATTCACTCGGATGAGACTTATCACCTACCGGCGCCGGCCCGGCGCAGCGCCCGAAGCCGGCGTGATGGTTGGAGATGTGGCGATCAGCCTCGGGCGGCTCGGATACCCGAAGATGCGGGCGGTGCTTGCCGCCATCGATTCCTCGCGCGACGCGATCGAGAAATATCTTCAGAGCCCGCCTGGCGGATCCACCACGCCGGTGCGGGAGATCACGCTGCTCGCGCCTATTCTCCGTCCGCCGAAGTTCATCTGCGTCGGACTGAATTACCGGGATCACGCGGCGGAAACGAAGCAGGAGCTGCCGAAGGTCCCCACCATCTTCAGCAAGTTCTCGCACTCGGTCATCGGGCCCGGCGAATCCATCGTGCTGCCGAAGAACTCGGCCAAACCGGACTACGAGGCTGAGTTTGCATTCGTGATCGGCAAGCCTGGGCGGCATATCGCCGCGAAAGACTGGAAGAACCACGTCGCCGGGTACACCATCGTGAATGATGTGAGCGCGCGCGATTTCCAGATGGCCACCTCGCAGTGGCTGATGGGCAAAACGTTCGACACGTTCGGTCCGATGGGGCCGTGGATCACCACCGCGGACGAAATCCCCGATCCGCACGCCCTGGACATCCGCCTGACCATCAACGGCGAGGAGATGCAGCACTCCAACACCCGTGAGCTGATCTTCGACGTTCCTGCGCTGGTCGCATTTCTATCGAGTGCGATTACGCTCGAGTCAGGCGACATTGTGTCTACCGGCACCCCGGCCGGCGTGGGACTGGCTCGTAAGCCACCACGCTGGCTGCGCGCGGGCGACGAGGTTTCGATTACGGTACAGGGCCTGGGCGAGTTGCGCAATCCAGTGGTGGCCGAGGCATGATTCTCTCGCGGACGAAGTCGCTGGCCTGCTTCGCGGCGATGGCCGTTATGGGAGTCGCGGCAACCGAGGGCGACGGGTGGAAACCGGCGGATCTGATTCAGCCCGAAGCGCTCGCGCAGATCCTGCGGCAGGGAAACCTGCACCCGCTCCTCATCTACGTGGGATTTGAGCGGCTCTATGCGGCGACGCGCCTGCCCGGGGCCCGATTCGGTGGCCCGGCATCGACGCCCGCTGGTCTGGCGCTGCTGCGAAACCTGCTTTCCGCAATTCCGCGCGACCGACAGGTAATCGTCTACTGCGGCTGTTGCCCGTGGGACCACTGCCCCAACATCCGGCCGGCGTTCGCATTGCTGCGGGAGATGAAGTTCCGCGACGCGAAGGCGGTCTACATTCCGACGAATATGCACACCGACTGGATCGAGAAAGGTTATCCGGTGGAACGGCCATGACATCGCTGCTCGGAACCGGGCCGCGATCGCCGGCGAGTGTTTTACAAGGAGGTTGCAATGGCATACGCCAGGGCAACCGCGGACCCGTCGTGGGTCGCGGCGCAGCTATCTCTTTCCCGCTTCGATTACGAGCCGATTGTCTGCATGATGTTGCAGGCTCCCGCGCGAGTCGCTGAACTCGTCGATCTGCTCGACTCGAAAACGGCGCGCACGAAGTACAGCGCGCTCAAAATCCTGAAGATTCTCAGCCAACGGTCGCCGGAGGTCGTCTATCCCTGGGCCGATCTGTTCATACGCCTGCTGACCGCGCCGAACACGATCCTGCGATGGGGCTCAGCCCAGATCCTGGGTAATCTCGCGGCCGTGGACCGCGATGGCGTTATCGAACAGGCGCTCGATCCTCTTCTGGCGCCCATTTGCGGTCATGAGATGATCACCGCGGCGAACGTGATCCTGGCCGGCGCGAAGGTCGCTCGCGCGCGTCCCGCGCTTTCAGACCGGATTACCGACGAAATTCTCAAAGTGGAACACGCAGTCTATCAGCGGCCTGAGTGCCGTAACGTGGCAATCGGACACGCTCTTCTCGCGCTCGATCTGTTCTTTCCACAGATCTCCGGCAGGGACAACGTGCTGGACTTCGCTCGCAGGCAGCTCAGAAACTCGCGCCCGGCTACGCGGCGCAAAGCAGAGGCGTTTATGGGGAAGTGGTCTTCTGCAGAGAGCCCACGAGTTCCCCCGCGTCGCCGCCCATAACCGCTGGAATGAAAGGACTTGTCGCGTACTCGGGGATGAAACTGCCACCGCAGCCGCTGCAGCGCCGGATCTCGTTGCCCATGTAGAACGCCTGCAGCTCGGCATACTGGGCGGAACCCGTATCGTATAGTTCGTTTGCTGCATCGCAAACAGGGCAAACCGACGCCTTCATAAAGCTCGATTAATTGTGCAATCCCAATGCCGTTATTCTCAGACGTTGTATCTCGCCGTTTTGTTCCCTGCGGCTTACCCCGGTTTCGAGCCTGCCGCCTGAGCAATACAAGCTACACTGGTGAGTTATGTGCGGTATCGCCGGTTTTGTATCCATCCAGCCTCTAACGGATGCCGAAACCGCGCTGCGGCGCATGACCGAAGCCATTGTCCATCGCGGTCCCGACGATTACGGCTATCACATTGATTCTCATGCGGCCCTCGGCCATCGGCGGCTCAGCATTGTGGACCTCTCGGGCGGCCACCAGCCGATGTGCGACGAGAGCCACACGAAGCTCATCGTCTATAACGGCGAAATCTTTAATCACGCCGATCTGCGCCCGGCATTGGAGCGCGCGGGCCACTCCTACGCCTCCCGCTGCGATACCGAAACCATAATTCATGCATTCGAGGAGCACGGGCCCGGATGCCTCAACCTCTTCCGCGGCATGTTCGCCTTCGCCATCTGGGACCAGCAGACCAAACAGCTCTTCTGCGCGCGCGACCGGCTGGGTATAAAGCCTCTGTATTATTTCCAGGTTGGCGGAAATTTCGTCTTTGCTTCCGAAATCAAGGCGTTGCTCGAACACCCGGCAGTTCCTTTGGGCGTTAATGAGGCGCTGCTGCCCGAGTACCTGGCTTTCGGCTTCACGAGTTCGGAAGAAACCCTGTTCCGGGGCGTCCGCAAGCTGATGCCGGGACACTGGCTCATATTCGACGCGAGCGGCGCATCGCCCTCGTTGCGCGTCGAGCGGTATTGGGACCCGCCCGCTGCCGCCGCTGCGGAGCCGGAGAGAAGTTGGCGAGAACAGGACTGGATTCAGGAGACCCGCCGCCGTCTCGAAGAGACCGTCCGCATGCGCCTGATGAGCGACGTTCCGCTCGGCATGTTCCTGAGCGGCGGCGTCGATTCGAGCGCCATCGCGGCGCTGATCCGCCGCATGGCCGATGGGCCTGTGAAGACGTTCTCCGTCGGCTACGCGGAAGCGCGCTACAGCGAGCTGAGCTATGCCGCCGATGTCGCCAGGCGCATCGGAACCGATCACCACGAAGTGACAGTCGGCATGGACGATTTCTTCACCGCTCTGCCGCGCATGATCTGGCACGAAGACGAGCCCATCGCCTGGCCCTCCAGCGTCTCGCTGTATTTCGTATCGCAACTCGCGTCCCGGCAGGTGAAGGTAGTGCTCACCGGCGAGGGCAGCGACGAGCTGTTCGGCGGGTATGAGCGGTATCGCTGGAACCTGCTCAATGCGCGCGCGGCGGGCGCCTGGAACGTGTTGCCGGGCCTTGTCCGGCGCGGCGTTCGCAACGGCATTGCCGCCTCGAAATTCCTCAGCGCGGACGTCCGCAGGAAAGCTCGCCACACCTTCATCGGGCGTGAGAACACGGTGGAGGCGCTGTTTCTCGATAACTTCTACTGTGCGTTTTCGCGCGGGCAGCAGAACGCGCTTCTGCAGTCGGATCCGCGGGCGGTGTATGGCAATTATCTGCGCTACTGGAAGGCGCGCGAAGATTCTTCGCTGCTCTCCCGCATGCTCTACGCCGATCAGAAAACATACCTTGTCGAGCTGCTCATGAAGCAGGATCAGATGAGCATGGCCGCTTCCATCGAGAGCCGCGTGCCGTTTCTGGACCACACCCTCGTCGAGTTCGCCGCGCGCATTCCCGACCGTCTGAAGATCAAAGGCAACGTCCAGAAATACGTGCTGAAGAAAGCCGTGGAGGACCTGCTTCCACAGGAGATTGTGCATCGCACGAAGATGGGTTTCCCCACGCCCCTCCGCCAATGGCTGCTTGCGAACGAGGCCGCGCCGCTGTACGAGGCGTTGGCCGATCGCCGCGGCTTCCTGGCGTCGTTCCTGAACATGTCCGAGGTGGACGCCGCCATCGAGCGCCACCGGTCCGGCTTCGAGGATGCCACCGACCGCATCTGGCGTCTGCTGAACCTGCAGTTGTGGGGCGATGTCTTCTTCACCGGCAAGCGCGAGCCCGTCGCCCGGGGCGAGGCTCACACAGCCGTATGAAGCTGCTCTGGGTGAAGGCCGATTTCCTCCACCCCACCAACCGCGGCGGCCAGATACGCAGCCTCGAGATGCTGAAGCGCTTGCATCGCCGTCACGAGGTGCACTTCCTTGCCTTCGATCGCGGCGGCGACCCCGAAGGACCGGCGCGCGCGCACGAGTATTCTTCGTTCTCGTATCCGATTCCGCATGCGGTTCCGGAGAAGAGATCGCCCGCATTTGCGGCGCAGCTCGTGAAGGGGCTGTACGATCCTCTGCCCGTGGCGGTGGCGCGGTACCGCTCCGCCGCCATGCGCCGCAAGGTGGAGCAGCTCACGCGCGATCACCGGTTCGATCATGTCGTCTGCGATTTCCTCTTCCCTGCCCCGAACATTCCCGATCCTTCCGCGGCCGTACTCTTCGAGCACAACGTGGAGTCCGTGATCTGGCATCGGCACGTCGAGCATGCGGGCAGCTTCGCGAAGCGCGCGTACTTCCGGATGCAGGCGGCGCGAATGGAGCGGTTTGAAGGCGAGATGTGCCGGCGTATGAAGAGCGTCATCGCGGTGTCCGAAATCGACGCCGAGGCGATCCGCGGTTTTGGGGCGAAGCAGGTATCCTCCATCCCTACCGGCGTCGATATCGAATACTTCGCGGGGCCGGAAAGGCGCGAGCACAAAGCCGACCTCGTGTTCGTCGGCTCCATGGACTGGATGGCCAACATCGACGGGGCGCGCTGGTTCGTGCGCGAGGCGCTGCCGCTGATTCGGAAGCATCGGCCCGAATGCACGCTGGCGCTGGCCGGACGCAAGCCCTCCGCGGAACTCGCCGACCTGGCGCGCATCGATGCAGGGATTGCCGTCACCGGCACCGTACCGGATATCCGGCCCTGGATGTGGGGCGCCGCGGTGTCCATCGTTCCGCTGCGCGTGGGCGGAGGCACGCGGCTCAAGATTTACGAGGCGATGGCCGCGCGCGTACCGGTTGTGTCCACCAGCATCGGCGCTGAAGGCCTGGACGTAACGCCGGGGACGGATATTCTGATCGCCGACAGCAGCGACGAATTCGCCCGCGCCTGCATCGAATTACTGGATGACGCGGAGCGCCGGCGCGCGTTATGCGACGCAGCCTGGCGGATGGTATCGGAACGTTACTCGTGGGAAGCGGTGGCCTGCCGATTCGAGAGCGCGCTCGGCGATGCAGGCTGAAAGCCTGCTCTACTACGGATCGTGAAGCGACAGTAGAGTAGGCTTTAGCCTGCCTGCGCCACGTCGTATACTGAACCTCAACTGCACTGAAATGCCAGCAAGCACCGGCACGCACATCGGCCCGTACGAAATCCTGTCGCAGATCGGCGCCGGAGGAATGGGCGAAGTTTACCGCGCCCGCGACAGCCGCCTCGGCCGCGACGTCGCGCTCAAGCTGCTGCCCTCCGGGTTCGCGGCCGACCCCGATCGCCTGCGCCGTTTCGAGCAGGAAGCGCGCGCCGCCGGTGCGCTGAACCATCCGAACATCACCGCCGTCTTCGACTTCGGCTCCGACTCGGACGTCTATTACGCCGCTTCCGAGCTTCTTGAGGGCGACACCCTCCGCGCCCGCATTGCCGAGGGCATTCCGCCGCGGCGAGCCATCGAGTACGCCATTCAGCTTGCGCGCGGTCTTGCCGCCGCCCACGCCCGCGGCATCGTCCACCGCGATCTGAAACCCGAGAACGTCTTCGTCACTTCCGACGGCGTGGTGAAGATCCTGGATTTCGGCCTGGCCAAACAACTTGCCGTGGCCGGCGGCTCCAACACGCAGGCGCCTACAAATGTTCTGGAAACGAACCCCGGAACGGTGATGGGAACGGCCGGCTACATGTCCCCCGAGCAGGTTCGCGGTTCGGCCGCCGATCACCGCTCCGACATCTTCAGCTTCGGCGCCATTCTGTACGAGATGCTCACCGGACAACAGGCCTTCGGCGGCGAGACATCGGTAGAGACGATGACGGCGATTCTGCGCGAGGATCCTCCGCCCATGGCCGGCGCGCAGTTCCCGCCGGTGCTCGAATCCGTCGTCCGGCACTGCCTCGAGAAGCGGCCCGAAGACCGTTTCCAGTCGGCGCGCGACCTGGCCTTTCAACTCGAGGCCATCTCGCACATATCGTCGGGCTCGGGCTCGTCGGACGCGCGCATCGCCGCGGCGCAGGCGCCGGCCACCGCAGCGCGCTGGATTGTCCCTGCCGCCGCAGTCGCCGCCGCGCTTACGCTGGCCTTCGCCGCGTTTCTGTTCGGACGACAAAGCGCCGTCCGTCACCTGCCGTCCTATCTGCAGATGACCTTCCGCCGAGGCGTCGTGGACTCCGCCCGCTTCGCGCCTACCGGCGACATCGTGTACAGCGCTCGCTGGGACGGCGGCCCGTCGAAGATCTACGCCATCCAGGGCGGCATGGCAGATTCGCCTGTCAACCTAAGCGATGGGCTCCTTCTGGCCATTTCCAAAACCGGCGAAATGGCAGTGCAACGATTTACCGACTCTGGCGAGGGATTCATTTCCCGCGTGCCCGCGGGCGGCGGCAGTTTCCGCGACGTGGTGCGCGGCAGGGGCGAGGCTCAGTGGGGACCTGACGGCGATTCACTCCTCGTGGTCACGTACGCAGGACCGAAGGCGCACGTGGAATATCCGCGCGGCACAACACTCCGGGAAGACTACGGCACGTTAATGTATCGGTTGTCGCCTGACGGGAAACGGCTCGCGTGGATCCGGGCCGGGGCCCGCATGAGTCTCGAAATGATGGACCTCGCCACAAAATCCCCGCGTGTTCTGGTGAAGGACTGGGTGGACCTGGGTAGATACGCGTGGAAGCCCTCGGGCGAGGGGCTGCTGTTTGTCGGGCAGCGCAACGACGATGGGGACTGGTCGCTCGCATCGGTGGATACGCGCGGCAACGTCAGCGAGCTCGATCGCAGTCCGCTGCCCATCGCTGTCGAGGATATCGACCGCCAGGGGCGCGTTCTATACCAGCACAGCGACGAGCGCTACTCCATGATCCTCAATCGCAACGCGACCGATACGGACTATTCGTGGCTGAGCGGATCGCAGGTCAGCGCCATCGCGCCCGACGGCGGCACGGTTCTGTTCACGGAAACCGGCGGCGCACGGCCCACCACCTATATCCGTGTTTGCAGTCAGTCCGCTGCCGTCAAGCTGGCCGAAGGATGGGCCGCGGGATTGTCTCGCGATGGACGGTTCGCCCTCGTCATCGACCACGACGATGCCCGCAAGGTCACCTCCGTCCCCACCGGCGCCGGGGACCCCCATCTGTTGCCCCAGCACGGCATTCTCGTTGCGCGCGGCTTCTGGTCCCCCGACGGGCGGTTCGTTCTGCTCGCCGGCTCCGACGCTTCGGCGAATGCGCACACCTGGCTGCAGCCCATGAACGATGGCGCTCCGCAGGGCGCCGGCCGGCTGCTGACGTCCGACGAAGTGAGGGCAACCGCCATCTCGCCCGACGGCAAATGGGCGTCAGCCGGAAGTCCCGGCGCGGGATGGAAGCTCTATCCAACGGCGGAAGGAGCCAGCCGGCCGCTGGCGGGAGTTGAAAACGGCGAGATTCCCGTGTCCTTCAGCGCCGATGGACGGTACATCTATGCCGTGCACAAGCAGACAGCGCCCCCGACCATTACCCTGACCCGCGTCGATATTGCCAGCGGCGCCCGCTCCACATGGAAAACCCTCAAGCCCGCGGACCCGGCGGGCATCGTGCTGATCGGAAACGTCGCCCTTACCCCGGATGGCGAAACCGTGGCATTCACCACGGCTCAGTCTCTGTCGGAGCTCTTCCTGGTTACCGGCCTTCAGTAACCGAATTGAGCGCGGCTATAAAGTAACCTGAGTTCCTCGCCGAGTATCCAACAAGTGCTACTCTGAGTTTTCATACATAACAGGTGGTTTGTTTGGCAACGTCAACGTTTTATGCGGAGACGGGGCGCGTAGCGGAAACTGCATCCGCTCTGCCCTGGATCCAGGTGAGCCCCGATTCTCCCTACTTCACCACGGACACAGGCGAGCCGTGGACTCCTGTCGGCCAGAACGACGCGATCTCGTGGCCGGAGTTCGCCGGCCTCTACAAGCGCCGCGATCCCGAACCGGCGGAGCGCTACTGCCGCATGCTGGCAGACCATGGCGTCACCGTTCTGCGGCTGATGATGGAATACTGCCAGGGCCGGCAGCATTACTTCGAACAGCCCGTCGGCCGCTACCGTCCGGAGATGATACAGCTCTGGGACGACCTCTTCGCAATGTGCGAGCGCCACGGCCTGCGCGTGCTGCTCACGCCCGTGGACACGTTCTGGATGTGGGTCCGGTGGGCCAACCATCCGTACAACGTGAAGAACGGCGGCCCATGCAATGACCGCGCCGGCGTGCTGCTGTGCCGGGAGACCCGCAGCGCCATCAAAGCGCGCCTGAACTTCGCCATAGAGCGATGGGGCGACAGCGGCGCCCTGTTCGCGTGGGACCTCTGGAATGAGATCCATCCCGCTTTCGCCCACGACAGCGCCGAGTGCTTCAACGATTTCATCGGCGAGCTGAGCGAATTCGTACGGGCGCGCGAGATGCAACTGTTCGGCCGGGCGCACCCGCAGACCGTCTCGGTGTTCGGCCCGCACATGGTGCTGGACAAGCGCATTCCGGAATCCATCTTCCGTCACCCGTCACTCGATTTCGCCAGCACTCATTTCTATGAGGAAGGCACCATCGACGATCCTCAGAACACGGTGGATGCGGCCCTCGCGGTCGGCCGCCTGATGCGCGAGGCGCTCGGCGAGCTGCGTGATAACCGCCCGTTCCTCGACAGCGAACACGGTCCCATTCACACCCATAAGGACCACCACATCACGCTGCCCGCGGATTTCGATGACGAGTACTTTCGGCATATCCAGTGGGCGCACCTCTGCGCGGGCGGAGCGGGCGGCGGCATGCGCTGGCCAAATCGCAAACCGCACTCGCTTACGCCGGGGATGCGGGTTGCGCAGCGCGGGCTTTCGCGTTTTCTGCAGCTCGTCGACTGGGACCGTTTTCAGCGGCGCAACTGGAACGACGAAGTGCGGGTGACGAACGGTCCCGCGGTGCGCGCCACCGCGTGCGGCGATCGAGAACAGGCCTTGGTCTGGCTGGTACGCACCGATAACATCGGACCGCGCGGCATGCTCGATCGTGCCGCCGCGCCCGTACGCCCGCGAGTGCAACTGCCGTGCCTCGCTCCGGGCGATTATTGCATCACCGCGTGGGACACGCTGGCGGGCGAGCGTGTCGCCGCTCTGCTCGTCGAGAACTGGTCCGGCCCCGGACTGGCCTTCGATGCGCCGCCGTTTACGGCAGACCTCGCCCTGGCGATCCGACGAGTGGAATAAAAACGCCGCCTCCGTAACGGAGCCGCGACCGCGAGGGAGCGGTTGGTTTGTTATTTCCCCGTCCAGCAGGGCGCGCGCTTGTCGAGAAATGCCGTGATGCCCTCGCGCGCGTCGGCCGCCAGCGAGTTCATGGTCATGACTTCTTTGGCGTAATCGTAGGCCTTGCGGTGATCCAGATCGATCTGGGCATAGAAGGCCTGCTTTCCGAGGCCCACCGTGAACGCGCTCGCTTCGGCGATCCTCTCGGCCAGAACCTGTGTTTCCCGCTCCAGATCTGCCGCGGGTACGCAGGCGTTCACCAGGCCCCAGTCCGCCGCGGTTCGCGCGTCGATGGCCCGGCCAGTCAGCAGCATCTCCATCGCGCGCTTGCGCCCGATCGCCCGCGTAAGCTCCACCATCGGCGTGCTGCAGAACAGGCCGATGCGGACGCCCGGCGTGGCGAATCCGGCCTGCTCGCTCGCCACCGCCAGATCGCAGGCCGCCACCAGTTGGCAACCGGCGGCGGTGGCAAGACCCTGCACGCGCGCGATCACCGGCTGCGGAATGCTCTGCAGCTTCAGCATCAGCTCGGTGCAGACCTCGAAGGTGCGGCGGTAATCGGCCACCGAGCGATCCACCATCTCGCTGAGGTCGTGCCCGGCGCAGAAGACCTTTCCGCAGGCGGCCAGAACAATCACGCGCGCTGCCGGATCGGATGCGGCTTCCGACAGCGCGGCGATCAGTTCCTGCATCAGCTCGAGAGACAGCGCGTTGCGGCGCTCGGGACGGTTCAGGGTGAGGGTGCGGATCGATTCGGCCCCCTCGACGACGAGGCCACGGTAGCTCATGGTTATTGATTATGGCAGCGGCCGCGGCTACCATTACGGGTACGCCGATGGCCTCCTCTCCAACCTCGCCGGTACTCCTTCGCGATATTGCGCTGGCGGCCGCGCTCGCCGGCGCGGCGGGATCGCTGGCTTTCATGCTTCGTGCAGGACACCGGAACAGCTCCCTGATGCTGTTGGCTCTGTTTACAATCTGGGTGCTGTCGCCGTGGGTGGCGCTCGTCCTCGCGTGGGTAAAGTCGCCGGGCCGGCTGGTTCTCATCCTCATGCCGGCGCTGGCCGTGGGCTGCCTGGCTGTCTACGGCTGGACGATGGCGCATCCGCCCAGGAAGGCCGCCGCCGTGTTCCTTCTCGTCCCGGCGGCGTCGTGGCTGCTCATGGGCGCCGTCGCGATTGCGGCCGCGATATCCGGCAGGCGTTCACTTCGCGGGTGAGCGCACCGGAGCGGACCTCAATTCGCCCCGTCAGTGCACTGGCTACTTCTTTACCATCGCGCTTTGAGACCGGACGGACTGCCACTTGCCGTCGCGTTTCTCCAAAACATCCATCCACACCCATTTGCCGCTTGTGTCTTTCCCCTTCAGGCTGCTTTTCTCTGTGTCGCTGCCCTGGACCACCGCAACGGACCCGATCACCTTCACGTGCATCGGGCCGAACTCCATGGACTCGATCTTCACTTCGCCATTTTTGACCGAATCGAGGAGCTGCTTCTTCGTCATCTGGGCGCCGTCGGAGCCCAGACCCACCCAGTCGTCGGCAAGCATCGCGCTCAGCTTGTCCACGTCCCCGGCCTTCGCTGCGTCCGTAAAGTCGTGCTCCCACTGTTTGATCGCGTCGGCGGTTCCCGTCGAGGCCGCCTTCTTCTCCTCCTGCCCGTAGATAGGGCCTAAGCAGGCACCCGCGAGCAGAAAGACAGCAAGAGTTTTCATCATCGTGGAGATCTCCTTTTGTATCAAGGCAGCTTTCGGGCGTCGCTTACCCTCGTTCGCCGCCCGATTGCCGCGGTGACGCAAATACTAACAGGGTCTTTCGTCGATTGCAAAGGTCGATGGCGGTTACGCCCCGGCTTCGGCGCTGGTCACCGCCGGAAGCGTGAACCGGAACGTGCTGCCCACCCCGACCTCCGATTCCACCCACAAGTGGCCGCCGTGCGCCTCCACGATTCGGCGGCACAGCGCCAGGCCGATCCCCGTGCCGGGATATTCGCGCCCGTGTAGCCGCTTGAACGGTTCGAAAATGCGCTGGAAGTACATCGGTTCGATACCCATGCCATTATCGGTGACGGCAAACTCCCAGCGGTCATCTTTCTGCGTCGCGCTGACATGCACCCGCGGGGGCGCATCCGTGCGCCGGTACTTCAGGGCGTTCCCCAGCAGATTCTGAAACACCTGCGCTACCTGCGAAGCATTTCCGCGCACCACCGGCAGCCGGTCGCTGGTGATCTCGCCCTGGCTCTCCTCGATAGCCGAAGCCAGCGCGGCCAGCGTAAAGCGCAGCACGCCGTTGGTGTCCACGCGCTCATCGTATTTCTGCTCGGACACCGTAAGCCGCGAGTAAGTCAGCAGATCCTCAATGAGGCTGTGCATGCGCCTCACGCCCTCGACGATGTGCGTGAAGCATTCGCCCGTTTCCGCGTCCACGCCGCCCGGCCATCTGCGCTGCAACAGTTGCGCATGCGACTGCACGGTGCGCAGCGGCTCCTGCAGGTCGTGGCTGGCCAGATAAGCGAACTGCTGCAGCTCGTCGTTGCGCGCCTGCAGGGCCGCGTTCGCCGCCGCCAGCCGTTCTTCCGCGCTGCGCAGCCGCAACAGCGCGCGTACGCTGGCCAGCAGGACGTCCGGATCCACCGGTTCCAGCAGATACGAATCCGCGCCGCTGTCGAGGCTCACCACCATATCGCGCGGCTCGATGGCGCTGGCGGAAATCTGCAGGATGGCGATGGACGCTGTCCGCGGGTTTTGTCTGAGCAGCCGGCAGACCGAGCTGCCGTGATAATCGGGAAGCCGGACGTCCAGCAGGATCAGGTCCGGCGACCGCTCGTCGGCAAGACGCAGCGCGATCTCGCCAGTGTCCGCTTCGATGACCTCATACCCCGCGCGCGCCAGGGTTTTCGTGCGGACGTAGCGGTTGGTCTCGTTATCGTCAACGCTGAGGATCACCGGCATCGTGCGAGTCTTCATGGCTGGTGTTCAGCGATGCGCGTCCAGGGCAACTCGGACCGCTTCCTGCAGGTCTTCGGCCTGCAGCCCGATTTTAGGCAGGATGCCGTCGTGCCTGCCGGCGAGTCTGGCTAAATCGTGCGCGCCGAGACTTTTTGACGAGTGAATCAGGACCGGTATGTCCCGAGTAGCCGGATCGCCCCTCAGCATATCCAGCACCTCGAATCCGCTGACGCCCGGCATGAGCAGGTCCAGAACGATCAGCGACGGCTGTTCGAAGCGGGCACGTTCGGCGCCCTCCGGGCCGTTGGCCGCCTCCAGCAAGGTCCACGGAGAGTCCACCAGCATGCGCCGAATAACATACCGCGAAACTTCATCGTCGTCAATGATCAGAATGGTTGCCGATTCCTCCCGCGCTTTCATCGGCGCTGCTGCGGCCGCTTCCTCTGTAACCGGCGCGGCAGGCGAACGGTCCGGCACCTCCAGCGTGAATACCGAACCCACGCCCGGCTGGCTCGACACCGCAAGCGTTCCCGCCAGCAGTTCCGCCAGCTTGCGCGACAGCGGCAAACCCAGCCCGGTTCCACGCACCCGCTTCTGGATCGGGTTCTCCACCTGTGCGAACTCCTGGAAGATGCGCTCCTGCTGGTCCGCGGCGATGCCGATGCCCGTGTCGCTCACCGTGAACACGGTGCGGCCCTCGAACAGCCGCGCGCTCACGCGGATCTCGCCGCGCTCGGTGAACTTCAGCGCGTTCGAGATCAGGTTGCGCAGAATCTGCGTGACCTTCCGCTCGTCGGTCCAGATGCTGAACTGCGCTTCCTCGAACACCAGAGCCACGGCATCGTTCACCAGCAGCGGACGCATCAGCGTTCGCAATGCGCTGAAAAGCTGGCCCGTGTCGCACGGCCCGATCTCCACGTCGGTCCTGCCTGCCTCCACGCGCGCCAGATCGAGAAGGTCGTTCACCATCTCGTACAATTCCCCGGCTGCCCGGCGGATCAGGCCGATCTGTTTATCCTGTTCGGCGGTGAGGTCCCCATCGGTGCGGCCGAGGAGCAACGCGGTAAGCGCCGTGATGGAATTCAGCGGCGTTCGAAACTCGTGGCTCATGTAAGAGAGGAAGCGCGATTTCACCTCGTTGGCCCGGCGCAACTCGTCGGCCTTGGTATCGAGTTCGGCATACAGCGCCACGACTCCGCGATTGGTATCCTCCAGCTCCTGATTGATCCGGCTCAGCTCGAGCTCGCGCGTCTGCAAAGCTTCGTTGGCCGCGCCGACCTGCTCCATGGCCTCAATCAATTCGCGGTTCTGCTCCGTCAATTCGGCCAGAGCGTCTCGTCCCGGCTGCGCGTGCAGGCGCGCCGCGATTCCCGCCAGCGCCTGCGCATTTCGGGGCGCGCCCGCCGGCAGCCGCCGGCACAGTTGCACCGTCGTACCCTGCGTAGTGGAGCTGATCGCGAACTCGTGCATGAGCCGCCGCGCTCCGGTGATGCCGATGCCCATGCCGGTTGCCGATTCGTAGTCGCCGTCCAGAACCCTGTCCAGGTTGCGAATGCCCGGGCCGGCGTCGGAGATGACAAGGCGCAGCACATCCGCTGCCGGGTCGACCAGATATTCGGCCATCCCCCCGCCGCCATACTGCCACGCGTTTCTGGCGATTTCGGACACCGCCGTGGCGATGCCGATCTGATCCTGCCGCGGGAAGCCCAATGCTTCGGCAACCAGCCGCGCCCGCTGGCGCGCGGCCACCACCGCCTGCTCGCTGTCGATGCGCAGCGACAGCAGATGCACGCCGGCCATGCTCTTCTTCCGCTCTGCCATCATGCGGCGTGTTTCTCCCGCACCACGATGGCGCTCATATCGTCGCGCCCGCGGCTCTCGTCGCGACACAACAAGGCCGCGAGGATGGCCGGATGATGCCGCGGGGCGCCGGGCCAGCGGTCGAGTTTCCAGTGAGTGTTCAGCCCGTCAGAGTGCAGGATGAGCACGTCGCCGACGCCCCATTCATACGTGAACTCCTGAATGTGGCGCGCATGATGGCCGGCCGTGCCGTTGTGCGACACGAGCAGACGCGTTCCCACTGCGGATGCGATCCGCGCGGAAATGTTTCCGATGCCCGCGAACGCCACCTGGCGCAGCGCCGGCCGTACCGCCGCCACAGCCACCGCGGCGCCGCGCGTCGGCCGCAATGCCCGGTGGATGCGATCGACATGTTCGGCCGGCGGCAGGCCCGGACCCTGCAGGAAGGTCCGCACCGCCATGCCGGCTGCATGCGCGGCATCCGGTCCGTGACCCAGTCCGTCGGCCGCCAGCACCGAGATTGCGCCGTCTGTCTCCACCACCGCCGTCGCGTCGCCGCAGACAGTCTCGCCGGCGATGGGAGCAGCGAACTCCCCGGTCTCGAAGCGCGATGCCATGCGACCGGCGCCATACAAGCGCGCAACCACAACGGTGCCGGTTGGCTGCGCCGACCACACGTCGAACTCATCGGCCAGCCGCGCCATCGCGCCCATACCGTTTCCGCTGGTACCGGCGCCGGAATAGCCGTCGCGAATGCAGTGTTCCACGTCCGCCATGCCCGGGCCGCGATCGATGGAAACCAGTTCGATGCCGGCCTGCGCGCCTTCGCCGAGAAGGCGCAGGTGAATCTCGCCGCCGCGCGCGTGTTTCACCAGATTCGTGGCTGCTTCGGTGGCCAGAAGGCCCGCCTGCGCCGCGCGCTCTTCCGTTAGACCGCAGTCCCGTGCCATGGCCGCGGCCAGCCGGCGTACCTCGGCAACGCGGCTGGTTTCGGAAACGGGAATGCGCACGGCCCACACGTTCAGTTCTTCCATCGGACAATGCTCACCTCGGTGCCCTTCCCGGGCTCCGATTGAATGGCGAACTCATTCACCAGCCGTTTGGCGCCTCCCAGTCCGAGACCGAGCCCCGAGCTCGTCGTGTACCCGTCCTGCATGGCGCGTTCGATGTCCCGGATGCCTGAACCCCGATCACTGAACGTGAGACGCAAACCGTGCCGAACGCCTTCCTGAATTCTTTCCAGCAGAACAGCCCCGCCGCCGCCGTGAATCAGGGTGTTGCGGGCCAGCTCACTTGCCGCCGTGACCAGCTTGGTCTGGTCTACCAGGTTCAGGCCCAGCTCCACTGCCCATGCACGGCACTTCTGCCGCACCCTGACTATGTCCTCCTGCGAGCGAATCGACGCGGTTTCACTCTTCAGAACCGGCAAAGGCCCCCACCTCGCCTTCCAGAGTGGCCCGCAGAAGCTCCATTCCTTTTTCCACGTTGAGGGCGGTGCGCACCCCCGTGAGCTTCATTCCCAGCTCCACCAGCGTGATGGCCACCGCGGGCTGCATTCCGACCACCACCGTGCGGGCATCCAGAATGCGCGCCATCCCCGCGATATTCGCCAGCATGCGGCCGATGAACGAATCGACAATCTCCAGCGCCGAAATGTCGATGAGCACGCCTCGCGCGCGCGTTTTCACGATGCGATCCGTCAGATCGTCCTGCAGGGTGAGGGCGAGTTGGTCGTGCATGTCCACCTGAATGGTGACGAGCAGGAACTCGCCCATGCGCAGAATGGGGATGCGATCCATCGCGCTACTCCTGGCCCGGCGCCCGGAGCGCTTTGGTAACAGCCATTCCGGTTCGTTGCAGGGCAACCCGGAACGCGTCGGCAAGGGTCGCCTTGGTGAGTACATCGGCGAGGTCGACGCCAAGATGGATGATGGTCTGCGCGATTTGCGGCCGGATACCGCTGATGATGCAGTCGGCGCCCATGAGCCTGGCCGCCGCCACGGTTTTGAGCAGATGCTGCGCCACCAGCGTGTCCACCGTGGGGACGCCGGTGATATCGATGATGGCGATGGCCGCGCTGTTTGCCACGATCGATTCGAGCAGGTTCTGCATCACCACCTGCGTGCGCGCGCTGTCGAGGGTTCCGATCAGCGGCAGCGCGAGAATGCCGTGCCAGAGGCTGACCACCGGCGTCGAAAGCTCGAGCATTTCTTCCTGCTGGCGGCGAATCATCTCTTCCCGCGAGCGGATGAACGCTTCGGTGGTGTGGAGGCCCAGCCGGTCGAGGAGAACGGACACGTTCCATATCTCGCGGGTGAGGCCGGCCGGATCGGCGGCGTAAACTTCCTGCAGCTTGCGAAAGAGCGGCTGCTTGAACGAGAACACGAATGTGGCGGTCTCCGACGGACTGAATCCCAGCGTCGCGCGCTCGGCCGAAAGACGCTCGAGCATTTCGCGGGTTGCCGCCCATTCCGGGCGCGATATGTCCATCTGACCGCTTTGGGTCGCGTTTCGCACGAGTTGCAGAAACTCGCGCGATGTCTCCCTCAGCTGACTCTCGCTCACCAGGCGGCGTCCGCTCAGGGTCGCCGTTTGCAGCTCCATCCATTCGGAAAGGAGCTCGCTCTCGAACTGGTCCAGCACTTCAGGAATGCGTGTAGCCGTTGGCGTCAAAGTTGGCCTCGTTTCGTAGGATAACGTACACCTGCCGGTGAAGGTAGCGTGACACGCCAAAGCATTCCCAGCAGCAGAGCCGCAACCAAACCGCTCCCTTTGGTCGCGGCTCAGCCGACGCTTCGAACCGCGACCGCGAGGAGTTGCACGGCTCTTTCAGGGCCGCAATCAGGAAATGAAAACACCGTTCAGGGCAGCCCGCGAAGCTTCGGCTCCGTGGGGCAGACGATCGGTTTATGTCGTCTGCCTGTTCGAGTGCCCGGGCAATGGCAGACGACAAACCCCGATCGTCTGCCCCAATCGGGCTGCGACGATTCTGCGATCTTGTAGTACAGAGAACCGCCGGGATGAGCGCTGGCGCGGCAGACACGAGTTTCCGCGCCGGAACCTATTCGCAGCGCAGTGAGCGCATCGGATCGGCGCGGAGCACCCGCCACGCCGGGGCGAGCGAAGCAACCATGGCTATACACGCCAGGGTGGCTGTAACTTCCGCGAAGGTGAGGGGGTCGGTGGGGCTGACGGAAAAGAGAAGCGCCGTCATCATTCGCGTAAGCCCGCAGGACGCCGCCACGCCGATGAGGACCCCGGCAGCGGCGAGCTTCGCGCCCTGCCCAACAACCATCCCGAGTACATTTCCAGCCGTTGCGCCAAGGGCCATGCGAATTCCGATTTCATGCGCGCGCTGCGCGACCGTCCAGGACATAACGCCATAGATTCCAATGGCGGCCAACAGAAGCGCGATCGCGCTGAAGAAGCCGAGGACGACAAAAGTGATGCGGCGCGTGGACACCGAATCGCGGACAAGCTGCTGCATCGTGACCACCGCGGATACGGGCTGGTCTTTATCGATGGAGGCGACAACGCGGCGAATCTCGGACGTCAGCGCCGCGGGATCGGTGGCCGATTTAACGATCAGGGTCATGGACCCGGAGACGCTCTGGTGGAAGGGCATATATACTTCCAGGCGCGAGGGATTCCCGAGGCCATACATCCGTGTATCGGCAACCACGCCTGTGATGGTGAGCCATTTCGGCGGCCGATCCGGCTTTGGACGCCCAAACATGAGGCGCTGACCAACAGGATCGCGCGAGCCAAAATACTGCTTTGCCAGGCGAGCATTGATCATGGCCACCAGCGGCGCCTTCTCGTTGTCCTGGCCGGTGAAGGCCCGGCCGCGCAGGAGCTGAACCCCGAGAGCGGTGAGATACGCGGGGCTGACAATGTGCCTGTCCGGGTGCGGAAAACTTCCGGGCTTCGGGAGCGCCATCCCCTCAATGGTGATGTCTGAGCGCGAATGATCGTCGGTGAGGGGAACCCCGGTGCCCAGCGCTGCCGCCTCCACGACGGGTAGCTCCTCGGTGCGCTGAAGCACCTGGTCCCAGAAGTTCAGGATCGCGGGGTCGGTGGCATATTGCGCCGTCTGCAAACTCAAGCCCATCGTGAGCACGCGTTCGGGCCGGACTCCCGGGTCCACCGAGAGCAGGCGAGAGAGGCTCTTCATCATCAGGGCGGCCCCAACCAAAAGAATCAGCGAAAGGGAAACTTCCGTCACCACCAGCGCGCCGCGCCACTTTCTCTGGCTCGAACCCGCGCTGGCGTTTCGGCCGCCCTCCTTAAGCTCCATCTGCACGTCGGCTCTGGTGGAGTGCAGGGCCGGCGCGAGTCCGAAGGCCAAAGCGGAGAGGAGCACGACAGCGCCTGTGAGCAGAAGGGCCGGACCGTTCAGGCCTATGCTCGCGCCCGCCAGCATGCCTTCGGGAATCAGCCCCGCGACGCCGCGAATCATCGTGGCCGCGAGGAGCACTCCTGCCAGGCCGCCAAACGAGGTGAGGAGCAGACTCTCCGTCAGCAGCTGTCCGATAACGCGATTACGGGAGGCGCCAATGGCAATGCGCAGCGCCATCTCGCGGCTTCGTCCCGCGGCGCGTATAAGAAACAGGTTTGCCACGTTGGCGCAGGCGATCAGCAGGACAAACATAACCGCGGCGAACAGGACCACAATTGCTGAACGGATTTCGCTGACGAACACGTCGCGGATGGGCTGCAGCGCTACGCCGAACTGGTCGTTTGTGCCCGGCCAGGCGCTGGCGAGTCGGGAGGCGATGGCGTTCATTTGTGCCTGGGCCTGCGGCAAGCCGGCGTGCGGCAGCAGACGCGCGACCGCGACTGTATCGCCGCGGTCGCCTCGATCAACTGAGGTCGAATTATCGGCGAGCCAGACCCCCAGCGGTTCCAGCACGTCCGTTTTCTCGATCCAGCGAAACTCGGGCGGCAGCACGCCAATGATCGTGAAACCGCGTCCATCCAGGGCAATGGAGCGTCCCACCGCAGCGGGATTGGCCCCGAAGTGCGATTGCCATAGCGCATAACTCAGGAGCACAACCGGCGCTGCACCGGCCTTTTCTTCGGAACCAGCGAAGTCGCGTCCCAGCAGTGGATGCATTCCCAGCAGCGAAAGGAAGCTGGGCGAGACTGCCTGGCCCATGATGCTTTCCGGACGGTCGATACCGGAGAGATTGAAACTGACGCTGCTTACCGCCGCCATCCCCGAGAATGCGCGACCCTGCGCCCGCCAATCCTGAAAATCCGGATAAGAGACGCCGACCAGGCCCACCTTAGGCGTCGTTTCATTGATAACGATCACGCGCGCGGCGTCCCGGTAGGGGAGGGGACGAAGAAGAACCCCGTACAGAACGGAGAATATCGCAGTGTTTGCGCCGATGCCGAGGGCCAGCGTGAGGACCACGGCCGCGGTGAAGCCTGGAGACTTGCGCATGCCTCGCAGTCCGTAGCGAATATTCTGAAAGGCTGTTTCCATGACCTGCACTCCGCGTGCGTCGCGGCATTCTTCCTTCACCTGATCGAGGCCGCCGAAATCGATGCGGATCCGCCGCAGCGCCTCGGACTCCGATAAGCCTGACTTCACGTATTTTTCGAACTGGTGTTCGCGATGAAAACGCAGCTCCGCTTCGAGGTCTGCCTCGACCGCTTTACCGCGGATGAGCGAGCGGACGCGATGAAAAAGATCGTTGAGCATCGCCAGGTCCTCAAGCCGTCCCCAGTACCTGCGCGACGGCGGCGGTCAGCTTCACCCAGGTCTCCGTTTCGAGCTCGAGCTGACGCTTGCCGGTTGTCGTGAGCTCGTAGAATTTCGCGCGGCGGTTGTTTTCGGAGGTCCCCCAACGAGACTTGATCCATCTGCGCCGTTCCAACCGGTGCAGAGCCGGATACAACGAACCCTGCTGAATGCGCAGCAGCTCGCTGGAAGTCTGTTGCACTCGCTCGGAGATGCCCCAGCCGTGCTGAGGTCCCAGGGCGAGGGTGCGCAGGATGAGAAGGTCCAGAGTGCCCTGCGGCAGATCGATGCGTTGATCAGTCATGGATGTAGGTTCCACTTTCGCTTCTACAGGAGAAGGATACGCCAACTCCTGTCGAAGCGCAAGGGGGGAACGCGGCGACCTGCGCCTGCGGCAGCGGGACGGGGGCGTCCCGCGCGGTCCGGGGACCGCCCCACCAAGGCCCTGTCAGCACTTTCCCCTCAGAACTGCCTTAGTACCTCGTACCAGCCCTAAGGTCTTAGCTCGATCCCGCCGATAGAAAGGCGGAGAGCAACCGAGCACCGCCGGAACCTCAACTATGAAGTTGCTTGACTATCCCGGGCCCAGCGATGACGTGTTCTCCGGGGCGACGCTCCGGACCGTTGCGGCGACCGTAATGCGTTCTGTCCAAAGGGTCTGTGCGTTGCCGCTCGCGCCTGCGGTTCTCCGCCAGTGGCGCAGGCCGCGCGTGGCGGACGATCCCGGTTTCCGTATGTCGGTGATCGAGTGGCGCGCAGGCACGTTCGACGACCCGGTGGACAGGCTCCGATTCCTGCGCAACACCATGCATCAGGAGCTCGCCGGGGCAATGGCGCAACCGCGGCCACGACGCTGGGGATCAACCGTTCTGCGCGCGGTTATCCCGACGGCCATTCTCGTCGCCCTCGTGATCCTCCTGCCGTTCTCGACCATCTCGACGGCCGCTCCGCCTAAACACTTCCTGATGGCGAGGCCGAAGCCGCAGCCGCGCGGGGAGGACGCAAAGGCGGTCTGGATCGTGGATTCCACGCCCGGGTACGACACCTATAGCAACGGCCTCCGCGTCGAGAAACAATACGAGACCGCCGGCCAGGAGCGCCCACCGTATCGCGTTTATATGCGCCGCGACCCGACTCTCGAGAGCTCAGTAATGAAGTCAGGGCCCGCGGGCATCGTCTATCACACCACCGAGAGCCATCTCGCGCCGTTCGAGCCGCAGCAGAACGGCCAGTTACGCCGGATCCAGACAGCGGTGCTCGATTTGGTGCGCCGTAACCGCTCCTATCACTACGTCATCGACCGGTTCGGCCGCGTGTTCAGAATCGTGCCCGAAGAGGACTTGGCCAATCACGCCGGCCTCTCCATCTGGGCCGACGAACAGTACGCCTACGTCAACCTGAACGGCAGCTTTCTGGGCGTCTCGTTCGAAGGGCAGAGCCGGCCGGGCGAGGAGCAGCCGGAGATCACTTCGGCGCAGGTGAACGCGGCGCGCGTGCTCACCGACATGCTGCGCAACAAGTACGGCATTCCCGCGGGCAACTGCGTCACCCACGCGCAGGTCTCGGTGAATCCCGCCAACATGCGCATCGGATATCACACGGACTGGGCCGCGAATTTTCCTTTCCGGGAAATCGGGCTGGGGGATAACTACGAGGAGCCGCTGGCCAGCGTGTATGCCTTCGGCTTCGATTTCGACGAGCTTTTCATGCAGTCCACCGGGCGTCGGCTCTGGAATGGGCTGATGGCTTCGGAGGAACAGATACGGCAGCAGGCCTCGGCGCTGGACATGACTATTCCCGCGTACAAGCGCCTGCTGCGGCAGCGTTACGAACAGATTCTGGCAGCGCAGAAGTCGCAGTTACAGAAGGGAGAAAGCAATGAAGAATGACAAAACACCGGGTGGCGCCATCGGACTGGACGTCGGTACCAGCCGCATTTGCGTGGCCCGCGAGGAAAGCGGAAGTCAACAATACCGCACGGAGTTGAACGCGTTCGTCGTCATCCCGTATTCAAAGATAACGGAAAACGTGCTCGTTCGTGAGAACGTTCCCCATACCGTGCAGGACGGACAGATCGCCGTGCATGGCAACGAGTCTGAAAAATTCGCCGAGTTCCTGAACGTGGAGACGCGGCGCACCATGACCGGCGGCCTGCTGAATGCCGCCGAGCCGGACAGCCTGAACATGATACGCCAGTTCCTCAGCGCGATGGTGGGCCAGGCGAACGGCCCGAAGAGAATCTGTTTCACAGTGCCCGCACCGCCCGCCGGCGCGCAGGACAGCCTCACGTATCATGAGGCCACCATCCGGCAGATCCTGACCGAGCTCGGCTACTCGGTACGAAGCATCAACGAGGGCCTCGCGGTGGTTTACTCCGATCTGGAATCGTCCAACTACACCGGCATCGGCGTGAGCTGCGGCGGCGGCCTGTGCAACGTATGTCTCGCTTACCTGTCGGTACCGGTGCTCTCGTTCAGCGTTCCCCGCGCGGGCGACTACATCGATTCCAGCGCGGCTTCGGTTACCGGCGAGCGGGCGAACCGCATTCGCCTGTTGAAGGAAGGGTCGTTCCACTTCAATGGCCACTTCGCCGACAAGGTGCATCAGGTGCTCGGCGTGTACTACGACGAGATGATCCGCACGCTGGTGCAATCGATGAAGGAAGCCTTCGCGAGCGCGCGCAATCTGCCAAAGCTGGGCCGTCCCATGCCGCTGGTGCTGAGCGGAGGCACCACGCTGCCGGCCGGTTTCCGCGACCGCTTCGAAAAGATCCTCACCGAAGCGACCCTTCCGGTGGCCATCTCCGAAGTGCGCATGGCCGCCGAGCCGCTGCATGGGTCCGCAAAGGGCGCGCTGATCGCCGCGCTGACGGATCTCTGATTTCAGATCGATCTCCCGGGCGACTTCTCCCTTCTGCCAGCCCGGATGGCAGGCGCGCCGGCTTTCATGCTGCTATGCTGGCATGAGCCGGTGCGCTGATGCCGTTTGCCGCAAGAGTTACGGACATGCACGTCTGCCCGATGGTGACGGGCGTGGTGCCGCACGTCGGCGGACCGATCCTGCCGCCCGGCGAACCGACCGTGCTCATCGAGTTCTTACCTGCCGCGCGCGTAACGGATATGGCCGTTTGCGTGGGGCCGCCCGACATGATCGCAATGGGCTCGACGTCGGTGATGATCGGCTTTCTGCCCGCCGCGCGCATGGCGGACGAGACCATTCACGGCGGCATGATCGTGATGGGCGCGCCGACCGTGATCATCGGCGGGTGACTGCAGGCACACGTGGGGCAGGCTTTCAGCCAGGCTGTCAGCCTGCGGCGGCCTGTCAGGCCGTCAGGTGCCAATCGGAACGCCAGACCAGGCGGGCTGACAGCCCGCCGCAGCCTAACTAAAGGCCGCCCCACAAATGCCGGCCAGGTTAAGTAGAGTAGGCTTTAGCCTGCGCACTTACTAGTGCACACCGCGAACACCAGTGGGCAGCGTCTTACGCTGCGGCGGCCTCTCAGGCCGCCTCCGGACGAACAATGGCGGGACTGAGAGTCCCGCGGAGCCTGAGAGGCTGCCCCACAAGGTTAGCCTGCGTTGTTGTACCGGCCCAGGCGAGCTGCCACATCGGCGCGGAAGTCGTCGATAAAGCGCGTCACATAATCCGCCGCTGAAAGGCTGTCGTCCTCCACCAGAGGCGTCAGGTCCATGGCAAACGTCAGAGCCGTTTCCACGTCGGTCGCATGCGACGCCGAGTAAGTCGCGTTGGCGAGGCGGCGGCCCGCGGTCGCGAGGTCGTATCGTTTGCCTCCGGTCACCTGCGAATCGAACACGCCCACCAGTGCGGCCCCAATGTTCTGGCGTTCCGAGACGGGCAGCGTTTGTTTGTGCGCGTCGGGCATCCAGTCGAGATCGCGCCAGACCTCGCACCCATAGACTTTCTTTGGACGCTGCTCGCGCGGGAGCGAGCGCAACGCTGCCAGGCAATGCATAGCCACGCCGATGTGCGTGTCGTGCTTATCCGCCAGGTTGTGCAGGTACGCCACCTCGGCGCCCGCGGTCCGGAAGATGCCGGCAAGCTCCGCGTCCAGTTCCGCGTTCACCGGATTCTTCACGTCGGCGCTGCTGTATCCGAGCTGAAGCTGGCACGAGTAATCGCCCACGTACGCGGCTTTGCGCTGCTCGCCGACGCGGATTTTCTGCATCTCCTGGTCCGTGTAATTCGCGTAGATGCCGCTGCGCGGACTGCCCGCACCGTTGGTCACCACCACGCCGGTGAACCACCGGTCGAACCGGCCAAAGCATTCGGCGATGCCGTGGTAGGCCATGATCTCGATGTCGTCCTGATGCGCGGCGACGGAGATGTGCGTGGTCCGGCGGAGCGCCGCATCGGCGGACGTCCCATCGGGCACGAACAGGTCAGCGTTCTGGTTGCGTAGTTTCATTGCTTATCCATTCAGTGGCGGCAGTGTGGCCGCGGCGGCGGCCTGGCCGTGACGTTTGTCCTGCTCGCCCGGCAGATGCAGTTGGACGCGCTCGGCGACGTCGGGGGAATCAGCGCGAAGGACGCGCAGCGCCTCTTGAATAACGATGTCCCCTCCGGCGCCTGTCGTTACGCGGCCCATCACCAGCACGTGCCGCAATTCGTAGAAATCCGCGTAGTGCGCCACGCCATAGCCAAGATACGCGCCGATGGTTTCGTACACACGCCGGGCGCGGTGGTCGCCGGCGGTCATCAGTTCCTGGAGATGCAGAAGGCGCTTCGCGAAGGGCATCTCGGAAGCGACCTCAATGCCCACTTCGGGCAGCAGTCGCGCCACGGCCTGCTGCGAGAAATACTGTGCTCCGACGCCGCGGTCCCCCGACCATTCATCGACCGGGGCGTCGTCGGCGTAATCGACCGGGGCGAACGCAAGCTCGTTGAGCCAGTCTGTGATGGCGCCGGACGGCGTCACATATCCCGCGGCCATGCTGGTGCCCATAGAAATGCCCAGCACCGCATTGTCGCCGAGCGACATGGATGCGGCGAGCGCGGCCACCTCGCCATCGTTCACCACCATGAAGGGCACGTTATTCCATCGTTCGCGCAGGCGATGGAACATGGGCCGAATATCGGATTCGAACTTCTCGGCCGGGACGCCGCGAAACAGCGACGCTGCACGCGGCTCGTTATCGACGTAAACGCCGGCAGCGCTGCCGCCGATCGCATCCACGCGCGGCAGGTGAGCGGCGGCGCGGTGGAGCGTATCGTCGATGCCGTTGTAATGGTATTGCGGGTCGCTCTGGAAGTACGGGTCCCAGACCACTTCCTCGCTGAACACCACCTCGCCGTCGATCATGGCGGCGCACTTGCGATCGCTGCCGCCCAGATCGAACCCGATACGGCAGCCGTCAAAGTGGCGTCCGAGGGGCGCGGCGGATTCGACGGACTCGGGCGCTTTGTCGAACGGAACTGATTCGATGACGAACGGCGCCTTGTACACGCGCTCGCCCATGAAGGCGTAATCGAATGCGCGGGGGCCATCAGGCGAGTAGGTGCGGCGAAGATGCTCGGCAATGTCCGGAGCGCCTGCCACGGTGACGCGATGCCCGCCCCTCTGCCAGAGCAGAAACTTGAGCAGCCGCTCGGCGTAACGCTCGTTGAGCGGCCGCGAGGCGGCGCTGTCCGGCAGCAGCTCCGTGCGGAAGACGGACACGGACGATGGTCTGCGCTCGAGCGCGAGCGCGATCGGGACGCCGCGGCCCGATTGCCGCACCGCGTTCCGGTAATCACGGTTCCAGATGGCTGCCGGTTCAGTCATCTCAGTCAACCACCGAGCTCCAGCCGCGCCGCGAGAGGTCGTAATAGATCACCGCGCCGGCAACGGCCGCCGCCACGAGAAAGCCGGCGCCCATCGCGTATTCCTCCAGCACGAGTTTGCCGATCCCGAACAGGAAGGTGTAGATGAGCACGCAGCCGGCGATCCAGTCGAGCAGGTTGTGCCAGCCGTCTGTGGAAGGCTTCACGTCGGGCGCCTGGGCGGCGATATGGCGCCAACCGGCGAGCGATGGCCTGGTGCGCCGGTAGAAGCTCAGCAACACGTCCTGCGGTTCGGGCGCGGTAAGCATGGTCACGGCGATCCAAACCACGGTGGTCACGCCGACTGTGATCAGCATGAGCCACGCGAAATCGCGGGGCCGGCTGTTATCGAGATGCCAGACGCTCTGCAGCGCCACCGAAACCACGAACGCCGAGATCATGGCCGAGATCTCGCTCCATGCGTTGATGCGCCACCAGTACCAGCGAAGAAGGAGCACGAGCCCGGTCCCGGCGCCCGTCACCAGAAGCAGTTTCCAGGCCGAGGCGATGGAATCCATGTAGAACGTGACGATGGCCGAGATGATGGTGAGCAGCACGGTGGCGAGCTGTGAGATGACCACGTAGTGCCGGTCCGACTCGCTGGGCTTCAGGAAACGCTTGTAGAAATCGTTCACCAGATAGCTGGCGCCCCAGTTCAACTGCGTCGCAATGGTGGACATAAACGCCGCGATGAAGGCCGCCACCATCAGCCCGCGTAACGATGCCGGCAGGCACTGGATCATCACGCGCACATAGCCGGTCTCAGGATCCTTCAGACCCGGAAACAGCACCAGCGACGCGAGCGCCACGACAATCCAGGGCCACGGCCGCAGTGCATAATGCGCGATGTTGAACCACAGCGTGGCCAGCAGCGAGTGCCGCTCGTCCTTCGCGCTGAACATGCGCTGCGCAACGTAACCGCCGCCGCCGGGCTCGGCGCCCGGATACCACGTGGCCCACCAGTTCACGCCGATGTACACGAGAAACGTGATGAGCGGCATCCACGCCGAGTCGGTATCGGGAATGAAGTTGAGCACCGAGCCATGGCCGCCGGCCGCGGTACGCGCAACATCGATGACCCGCAGCTTCGTCTTCAGCGCATCCATGCCGCCCACCCACTGCACTGCGAAGACTGCCAGCACCACGATCATCCCCATCTTCACGATGAACTGGAACACATCGGTGACCAGCACGCCCCAGAGTCCCGACATGGTGGAGATCATCGACGTGAGCGCGATAATCGCGATTACCAGGCCCAGCGCCTGCAGCTTGCTGACGCCGAGCACCAGCATCAGGATTTTCACCATGGCCAGGTTCACCCAGCCGAGAATGATGCAGTTGATGGGGACGCCGAGATAGATTGCGCGGAATCCGCGCAGGAACGCCGCGGGCCGGCCGCTGTAACGGATCTCCGCGAACTCGATATCGGTCATCACGCCTGACCGCCGCCACAGGCGCGCATAGAAGAACACGGTCATGATGCCCGAAGCCACCATGTTCCACCACAGCCAGTTGCCGGCGATGCCACCTACGGCAACCAGACCAGTTACCACCAGTGGCGTGTCGGCGCCGAACGTGGTGGCCACCATCGACGTGCCCGCCAGCCACCACGGCACGTTGCGGCCGGAGAGGAAGAACTCAGAGATGTTCTTTCCGGCTCGCGCGCGATAGTAGAGTCCGATGCCGATGTTGAACAGGAAATACAGCGCGACAACAGACCAGTCAGTGAGGGTTAATCGCATTGTGCGGAAGCGACCAGTTTCTCACGTTTGGCTGAGCGTGGCGTGTGCGACGATATCCTCATGCGAATCTGCGCAGCCGCGATTACCGTTGCGGCTACCCTTGCCGTTTCCTCGGAAATGCCGCCTCCGCCAAAGACGCCGGTTCACGACGTAACCGAGACTCTGTTCGGCCATAAGATAACCGATCCATATCGCTGGCTGGAAGACCAGAACAGCCCGGAAACGAGGGCGTGGATCGACGAGCAGAACAAGTATACTCAGTCATTCTTCGCGCAAATCCCGGGGCGTCCCGAGTTCCGCCAGTTACTCACCTCGCTCAGCCGCGTGGATAACATCGAGGCGCCGGTGGAGCGCGGCGGGCGTTACTTCTTTCTGCGCCGCGCCGCCGACCAGGACCAGTTCGTCCTTTATAAGCGCAATGGCCGGGATGGCCGCGACGAGGTTCTGCTGGACCCCAACCCGCTCTCGCCGGACCACTCTACCTCAGTCGCGCTCGCCGACGTTTCGCGCGACGGCAACATGATCGTCTACGAGATTCGTCATGGCGGCGAGGACGAGGTTGTTCCGTCCATCATGGACGTCACGACGCGCACGGTGCTTCCCGATCGCCTGCCCAGGGCCCGTTACACCATCAGCCTCGAGCCGAATAAGAAGGGCTTCTATTATTCGAACCTCGACGCGTCCGGAAGCCGCCTCCGCTACCACGCGTTCGGAACCGACCCGAAGGTTGACCCCGAGCTGATGGCGAGCCGCAGCGCTTCCGAATATCTGGCGCCTGAAGTGAGCCTGAGCGGTCGTTATCTGGTGATCGCGCGCGAGATCGGCTCGGCCGCGGATAACGTGGACCTGTTCGTCAGGGACCTTTCGGACAACGGCCCGATTCGCCCCATTGTGGACGGCTTACATGCCCGCTTCGATCCGGTGTTCGCCGGGGACACTCTTTATGTTCTGACGAATTGGAACGCGCCTCGGAACTGTGTCTATCGGATAGATCTTTCGCGTCCCGCGCGCGAGAACTGGCAGGAAGTCGTCGGCCAGAGCGACTATCCGCTGGAACGCGTGTTCGCGGTGGGCGGCCACCTGGCGCTCAATTACCTGAAGAACGTGACCACCGATATCCGCATCGTGGACGCCGACGGCAAGCCCGTTCGCAACATCGCGCTGCCTCAGCTGGGCACGGCGATGGGACCCTTTGGACGATGGGATTCCAGTGAAGCGTTCTACCAGTTCACCACTTTCACCGAGAACCGCGTTATCTACCGCTACGACATCGACAACGGCAAACAGGATGTCTGGGGCCGCGTGAAGACGCCCTTCGAATCGTCCGAGGTGGAGACGAAGCAGGTGTGGTACGAATCGCGTGACAAGACGCGCATACCCATGTTCATCGTTCACCGCAAGGGCATTGCGCTTGACGGATCGCACCCGGTGCTGCTGACCGGCTACGGCGGATTCAATGTGTCGAGTGAGCCGGCTTTCTCGCCAGTGGCCACGGCCTGGGTGGCGAAGGGCGGCGTGTTCGCTCTCGCGAACCTGCGCGGCGGCGGGGAGTTCGGCGAGGAGTGGCACAAGGCCGGCATGCGCGAAAACAAGCAGAATGTTTTCGACGACTTTATCGCGGCGGGCGAGTATCTGGTGCGCGCGGGCTACACTACTCCGGCGCGCCTGGGTATCGTGGGCGGGTCGAACGGCGGTCTGCTGGTGGGCGCGGCCTTGACGCAGCGGCCGGATCTGTTCGGCGCCGTGGTGTGCGCCGTGCCCCTGCTGGATATGGTGCGGTACCAGAAGTTCAAAATCGCAAAGCTGTGGGTGCCCGAGTACGGGTCGTCGGACGACCCAAAGCAGCTCGACTACATCCTGAAGTATTCGCCGTACCAGAACGTCAGGCCGGGCACGAAATATCCGGCGGTGCTGTTCATGAGCGGCGATTCCGATACGCGCGTGGACCCGCTGCACGCCCGGAAAATGACGGCGATGGTGCAGGCGGCCAACGCTTCAGGCAAACCGATTCTGCTCTATTACGAAACCGCCGCGGGCCACAGCAACGGGCTTCCGCTCACGCGCCAGATCGAGCGAAACGCCGACGAGCTGTCATTCCTGTGGTGGCAACTGAGCCAGCCGGCGGCGCATTGAATTATTGGAGGGATTGAAATGGGATTTGAACAGTATCATGAGCCGGCCAGCGAGCTGCCGGAGGAAACCAGAACGTTCGCGCGCATGATCGTCTCCCTGACCGAGGAGGCCGAAGCCATCAACTGGTACGAGCAGCGGATCGTGCTGGAGAAGGACAAGGACGCCAGGGCCGTCATGATGAACTCGCAGCACGAGGAGTTCAAACATTTCGGCATGGATCTGGAGTTCCTGCTGCGGAAGAAGCCGAAATGGCGTGCGGAGATGAAGAAAATCCTGTTCCGCGACGGAGACATAGTGAAGCACGGCGAAGAAGCCGAGGAAGCCTGAGCGGCGGCTACTGCGCGGTCCAGCCGCCGTCGATCAGAATATCCGTGCCGGTGATGAAGCCGGCGTCCGGCGAGCAGATGTAGAGCGCCAGCTTGCCCACTTCGTCCACGCTGCCCCACCGTCCGACGGGGATCTTCGAGATGAACTGGCGATTAACGTTTTCGTCCTGCATCAGCGGCGCATTCATCTCCGTGGCGAAGGGCCCGGGGCTGATGCCGACGGCAGTGATGCCTTCGGCGGCGAGCTCGAGAGCAAGGGCCTTCGTTAACCCCAGCAGGCCCGCCTTGCTTGCCGAGTAGGCAGTCCTGCCGGCAATCGAGACATGGCTCATGATGGACGTCATGTTGATGATGCGCCCGTAACGTCGCCCTTTCATCTGTGGAACGAAAGCCCGGCACAGGAGAAATGCGCTGGTGAGATTCGTATTGATGACGCGGTTCCACTCTTCGAGCGAGAACTCCTCGATTTTTCGGCGGCTGTTCGTGCCGGCGTTGTTGACCAGAATATCCACGTGACCGAAGCGCGCAAGAACGTCGTCGCGCAGGCGGGTCACCTGGGCTTCATCGGTGACGTCGGTCTGAAATGACGCCACGTCCGCGCCGGCGCTCCGAACCTGATCCGCGACGGCGCCAAGAGCGGAGGCGTCCCTCGCCGCGAGAGCAATGCTCGCGCCCGCTGACCCGAGGGCGAGCGCTATCGCCTTGCCGAGTCCGCGGCTGCCTCCGGTGATGACGGCGACATGGCCTGAGAGCGTCTTCGTTTCCATTCCGGTCCATGGTAGCAGGGCGCGGCAGACAATCGCGGACGCCAGGACAGGACGATGGCAGGCCACAAACAGCGATGGCCTGCCCCACAGGGACGGCAGCGCGGCACAGTGCGGGTTCGCCGGAAAGGCCCGAAAGGTGATGAAGACCCTCCGGTGGGGCAGACCATCGTCTTCGTGGTCTGCCAGGGCAGGACGCCGGCAGGCCACAACACCGATGGCCTGCCCCACAGGGCAGCATAGCCGCAACCAAACCGCTCCCTCGCGGTCGCGGCTCGGCCAGCTTTCGGGCGATTCACTCGTGCCGGACGGCAGTCATCGGGTCGATTCGAGACGCGTTCCGCGCGGGTACGTATCCCGCTAAGAGGGCGGCGCAGAGAAGAATGGCCACGGCGGCGAGAATAGCACTCGGATCGTCGCGTTTTACTCCGTAGAGGAACGACTCGATCATTTTCGATGCGGCGAGCGCGGCGGGCAGGCCGATGGCGAGCCCTGCCGCCGTCAGAATGAGGACATCGCGCAGCACCATCGAAACAACGGTCCGCCGCTGTGCGCCGAGCGCCATGCGGATGCCGATCTCGCCGGTGCGGCGCGCGACGGTGTACGACATGGTCCCGTACAATCCGACGCAGGCAATCGCCAGCGCCAGCGCCGCAAACCCGGAGCACAGCCGCGCGAACACGAGTTGCGGACCCATTTCCTGGTCGATCTGTTCAGCCTGCGTGCCGAGGCTCGCAACCGGGATGCGCGCGTCGGCATCATGCACGATCGCACGAACCGCGCCCGCATACGAGAGAGGATCGCCGGCCGTGCGCAGAAACCAGGTCGCCTCTTCGACGGCGGCGTAGGGGTCCTGCTCGAACGGCATATAGACGATGGGCGGAAAGTTGCCGGTAAGGCGGTCGTAGCGGGTGTTCCTCACCAGGCCCACAATCTCCATCTGGCGCGGCTTTTCGTCCTGGCCGAAGCTCACCACACGCTGGCCGATCGGATTGCGGCCGTCGAGATTCAACTTCACCCAGGCCTGATTCACGATGACAACGGGAGGCGAGCCGAGCCGGTCCCGTTCGTTGAATTCGCGTCCGGCCAGCAGCGGGATCTGCATGGTGTCGAAAAATCCGGGACCGGCGGCGAGAACGCGAGTAGCCGTATCCGGTATGCCGGAGCCATGGCCGTTGGGCGCATTCGGCGGCTCCTCGCGGCCGAACGGAACCACGGGCCAGCCCCAGGCTCCATCGCCGATGAGCGGCGAGTTGGCAATGCCCACGCTGCGCACCCCGGGCAGCGCGGCGAACCGCTTTCCGAGGCCTTCATAAAATGCCGGAATCTCCGGGTCGGGACGGCCGGCGCGATGGGCATTGAGCTTGAACAACAGAATGCCGTCCCGGCGGAACCCCATATCGAGCGATTCGAGGTTCGAGAGAGTTCGTACAAGCAGACCGGCCGTGAGCAGCAGCAACAACGAAACGGCGAGCTGCGAAACGACCAGTATCCTGCTCAGGGGGAATCGCAGCCGTCCGGCAACCGGGGCGTCGCCGGCACGCGTCTCCCGGAGGACCGGCATCGCGTCCACGCGCGTAGCCTGAAGGGCCGGCGCGATTCCGAACAGCAGGCCCGTGATCATGGTCAGCGCGGCTGCCGCCAGGAGCACGCGCCAGTTCAGCTCGGCCCGCAGCGGGAAACCATTACTCCCGGCGGCCAGCAGCATAGTCAAAATCCGGGCTCCCCAGATTGCGAAAGCGATTCCGAACACTCCCCCGATGGATGCGAGCAGAGCGCTCTCAGTGAGCAATTGGCGCAGAACGCGCCATCGGCCCGCGCCCAGGCTGAGCCGGACCGCCATCTCGCGCCTGCGGGCAGCGGCGCGCGCCAGCAACAGATTCGCAATATTGGCGCAGGCGATGGCCAGAATCATGCCGACCATGGAGAGCAGGATAAACATGGGCTGCGAATATTGGCGGCGCAGATTGTCCAGCCCGCCCCAGCCATTTTTGAGCAGCAGCGCGGGCAGGCTCTCCCGCTCGGCATTGTTGGTTGCCGTCGCGGCTACCCATTCGCCGAACATTCGCGCGAGAGCGGCCTGCGCCTGGGCCATGCTAACGCCCGTGCGCAACCGCCCCATCGCCTCGATCCAGTAATAGTGTTCGTCGAGATAGCGTTGCGGAGGGCCGGAGCCAGGGCGGCCTTCGGGATTCAGCAGGAGATCGGCGTGCATGGGCAGATAGAAGTCGGGCGCTGCCGCGGGGTCCACTCCGAAGAAGCCCGGCGGCGCGATGCCGATGACCGTGAACGGAATGTTATCGATCCGCACCGTCCTGCCGGCAGCGTTCGCCGCATCGCCGAATCGCCGCTGCGCGAGGGCGTAGCTGAGCACGGCCACCGCCGGCGCACCTACGCGATCATCGTCAGCGGCAATCAACCGGCCAGCGGCCGGCGCGAGCTCGAGTCCTCGGAAATACTCGCCCGAAACATATTCGCCGTTTTCGATTTCCGCCTGGCCCTGGATCATCACGTTCAGCTTTCGGGCCGGGTGATATGCGAAGAGGACGGAAAACACGCGGTCCGATTTGCGCAACAGCTCGAAGGCCGGCCAGGGGAAGATCGGCGCCGTCCTGCCGGTATGCGGGTCATCGTAGATGTGGCCGCTTACGTTCCCCACGACGGAGTCGTGCAGGCGCTCATGGCTGGTCACGTGCCAGTTGAGCACGACCAGCGATGCCGGGTCGGCCACGGGCAATCTGCGCATGAGCAGCGCGTCCATGAAGCTGTAGATTGCCGTGTTCGCGCCAATGCCGAGCGCGAGCGACAGCGCCGCGACGATTGTGAACGCGGGATTGTGCAGCGTGGTTCGCGCGGCATAGCGCAGGTCCTGAAGCAGTTGTTCCAGCGGAGTCCAGGTCCAGGTTGCTCGCGTCTGTTCCTGCACGGCGCCAAGGTTTCCGAGGCTGCGCCGCGCCGCCCAGCGCGCTTCGTCCTGCGGCAAACCGGCTTCGCGCCGCTCTTCCGCTTCTTCTTCGAGGTGGAACCGCAACTCCGCGGCGAGATCGTCTTCCCTGCCGCGGCGGCGCGCGAGCCAGCCGAGTTTGCGAAAAAACGAGATCATGACTCCTCCTGATCGGCCGGGTTGAGGATCAGACCCATGGCGCGGGAGAACGCATCCCATTTCGATTGTTCCGCAATGAGTTGCTTGCGCCCGCGCGGCGTCAGGCGATAGTACCTGGCGCGTTTGCCCTTCTCCGAATGCTCCCAGTAAGCGGCGATCCAGCCCTTCGCTTCCAGCCGATGGAGCGCCGGATACAAAGATCCGGTCTCCACCTGCAGCAGGTCCTCTGAGGTTCGCTGAATGTGTTTGGCGATGGCGTGGCCGTGGCTGGGTCCGGCGAGGAGGGTGCGGAGGATAAGAACGTCGAGGGTGCCCTGCAGCAGTTCCACTCGCGAGCGCGGCTTCGTGCCCATTGTGTAGACATCCTACCAGATATTGTGTAGGTTGTCTACGCTCGCGCCATCAGCGTGTCGCGGACATCGCGATTCGTGGCCAGGTCGATGCAGGTCCACGCCATCGCCAGCGCGCCGTCGGCCAGCGCCTTGTCGGCGTCGGGGGTGGTGCAATGCTCGGTGAACTCCGGCTGGTGGTTGACGGCCGGCAGCGAATTGATGCCGATCATGGGATGGATCGACGGGATGGCCAGAGAGACGTTGCCCATGTCGGTGGAACCGGTGGGCCGCGTCCCCAACTCGCCGAGGTCGGGAAAGGGCCGTCCGAGCGCTTCCGAATTCGCCCGATAAAAAGCTGCCATGGCGTCGTGGTGCAGCATCTCGGCGTAAGGTTTGTCGCCGCCGGTGATGGCCAGCGTCGCACCAGTGGCGAGCGCGCCCGCCTCGAAGCATCGGTACACCCTGGGCCGCAGCTCGGCAAGCTGCTCGAGGGTTTCGGAACGCACGATGTACCGGGCCGAAGTGTGGGCAGGCACCACGTTCGGAGCAGAGCCGCCATTCGTGACGATGCCGTGGATCCGATCGGTGGAGCGGATATGCTGGCGCAGCAGGCCGATGGCCGTCTGCGCGATGGTGAGCGCGTCCGCGGCGTTCACGCCTCGCTCCGGAAACGCCGAGGCGTGGGACTCTTTCCCGGTGCAATGGACTTCGAACATGGAAGCGGCGATGATCTTCGCGCGGAGCATGTCGAAGGGCGCCGGGTGCACCATCATGGCAGCGTGGATGCCGTCGAAGGCGCCCCGTTCGAGCAGCAGAATCTTTCCGCCGGCGTTGCCCACTTCTTCCGCGGGCGTGCCGATCACGGTGATGGTGAGGCCCGCGTCGTCAGCCACGCCGGCGACGGCAAGCGCGGCGCCAACGGCTGAGGCAGCGATGATGTTATGGCCGCAGGCATGGCCGATGCCGGGCAGAGCATCGTATTCGGCGCAAATGGCGATGTGCAGAGGACCCGATCCGGCGCGCGCGCGGAACGCGGTGGGAAGATCGCAAATCCCCAGCTCCACGGAGAAGCCGAAGCCGTCGAGCGACTCGCACAGCCAGGCGGATGCTCGCTCTTCCTGGAAGCCCAACTCCGGATGCGCGTGAATGCGATGGCTGAGCTCGATCAGCCCTGCGCGTGCGGATTCAAACCGTTCCTGCGCGCCGGGTTTGGGGTCCATATGGTTATCGGGAGGATACCACAGCGTGTAACTCGGGGTAACTCGGCGACAGGATGCGCGGCGGGGTTGCGCCCGTACCTTTCAGGTACGCGTCGAAGAAGCTATGCACGCAGTAAGTGGTTATCGCAAGCTGGCGGGGTCCGTCAATACCCACCACGCCGAAGAGTCGCAAAGCGCGCATCAGAACATGACTTTTCAACAGGGCGCTGTCGTCGCTGAAGAGGAAATGGTTCCCACCGCGGATGGATAGGTAAAGCCTGCCGTCGGTGGGCAGGCGATCGTAGATGGAGCGAATGTGCGCCTCCACTGGATGGGTCTCCGCATCCGGTTCGCTGCCGTGATCGCTCAGCAGGAACATGAATGGTTGGGCGACGCCGGTGGCGACAACCGTGCCGAGTGGGGCGCCGTCGACGTCGATGCCTGCCTTGCACCGAGGATCGTCGTGGCAGAACTGGCGGGCAGTCGCACCGCCGAGCGAATGGCCGAAGACTCCGACCCTCTGGAGGTCGAGCCGTCCGGTGAACCTGCCTGAGGGGTCGGACGCGTTCAGCGCCGCGAGCCGGTCGAGAGCGAAACTCATGTCCGCGGTCCATGCCTCGACCAGCCTGGTGGCGAGTTGCTCCTGCTCCGCCCCGCCGAGGAGATCGGCATCGTTCTGAGGCGTTCTGGCGATCGCCCTCCCATCCGGCAGCGCCACCACGAACGTTCGATACGGCGCGTCGAAGCCCACCACCACGTAGCCGTGACTCGCCAGATCTTCGGCGAGCGTTGTATAGTCCGCGGTCAGCGCGGCGAGTCCTGCTCGCATGAAGACCACGGGATAGGAACGGTTATTCGGCGATACCGGGGCGCCGGCGATGCTGTGCGTGTGTACCCGCGACGAATCGCGCGTCAGAAAATCAGTGAGCAGCGCGCCCCGCTGGTGGTCGAGCGCTGTGCGCCACGCTGGCGGCAAATAGTCGGCAGGCGGCTCGGATGGCTGTGGCGCAGCGGCGGGGTACCAGATCCATGCGAGGAGCTCGCGCTTTGTTCCCGCCACGGGGGCCATTGGATCGGGTGTCTTATCATCCACCCAGTCGTAAAGCGCACGGCCGACCGCGTATGGCCCGGTCGGCGACGGCAGCGTGACCTCAGTCCGGTGGTCCAGCCCGAGCGATGCCAATAAGGCCACGATGACGAGGACACCCAGCATCGCGAGTATGACGAAGCCGCGGAACAGCCGGCGGGGGAGCGATCGCGTACTGATTGAAAGTGCTTTATACTGTAGAGTACTTGGAGGAACGCTGTCAAGCCAGAGCGCGGGGAGAATGTGGCCGTGTGGCCGCACAGCCAGAACAAAAGCCGCGGCGGCGGCCGAGGCCGATGCTGATTGCCATTACGATGACCAGGAGCGCTGCGGCAGTGAATTGGATTCTGTCGCCGAAGATGCCGGTAAAAAAGATGACGTCGAAGGTGCAGATTCCCGCCGCCAGCGCGAGCTGACCCATGTGGACGACGCTGCTCATGGAATGGAAGCCGCTGAACGTGGCGCGACAGGTAGATGTCCGCGATGAAGGCATCGAGCAGGGCTCCGAGGGCCAGCAACCACCAGTGATGCGCGTGCGTTCGGAACATAGAGCGCCTCCCCGGTCGTGCGTTCATCATAGCGCCGGGCGCAGGCTAAAAGCCTGCTCTACTGTTGCCGTGAATCGTTGATGCGCCGTGGTTCGCCTGCATGCCCGGACGTTCCGGCCAAACCGCTACCTCTTCCCGGATGCGGTATTCCTCGGGCCGTTGGGGCTGCGCCTGGTAGCCGCGCCTGTCCCGGTCCTCCAGATCGCGCACATCGACTGCTTCGATTGTGGACTTAATTCAGTTGACCGTATTGCTTTTCGGAAAGTTTAAAAGGGCCCTTCGAGCCACGCTGTAACCCTGACGGCGGAGGGGCCCTGGATCACGGCTGGACTTAGCCGCCTGCCACTCCATGGAACGAGTCCAATGACATTCTCGCGCGGGGGTGCCCAGGGACTCTTCACTGACTACGATGGTGCTGTAATCAGCCGCTTCGGGGAAGGCCTTCCCGTCGGCACGCGCTTCAGTGGTCCGCTTCTCTCGACAGGTGAGCAACGAACTCTTGCCCGAAGAGTAACTCATGCAGGCTGTCGTCCTCGGCGCGGATTGCCGGTAAATAGCTCAGTGTGCTGGCAATAATGAGGTGAAGATTTTTGTCACGTAATGTCGAGCTGGACCCAGCCGGGCAGCGTCGCGGGCTGGTTGTCGAGGAATACGATGCGGCGGGTCTTCGGGAAAGGCAGGCCGGACTGGATGGCGCGCGAATAGAACGGCGCCTGGCCAAGCGTCTGGCGCATCGGTTCGTCCTGCGTGTCGGGATGGGCGGTCTTTGACAGCAACCCGCCTCCCCAACCGAGCGGGAGCACGCAGGAGTTGCCCTGCCGGCGAGTGTCCGCGATGCGCTGCTCGAGTGCCGCGACGGTGGCGTGCACTCGGGCAAGCCCGGTCCACTCGGCATACTGGCGGTGCAGCGCGAGCACCTGCGACGAGTAGCCGTTGGCCGCTTCCAGCAGAGTGGCGCGGTTGAATTTCAGGAATGCGCTTTCGTGCCACGAGCCCTCGAAGGACGTGCCGGGAGTGGCCATCTCGGCGAATGAGGCGGTGCTGTCGTCGGGCCTGCGGCCGGGAACGGCGCCGCGTGGACTGGTCTTCCACGCCAACTCGTAGCGGCCGGGTCCGCCGCGCGATTCGAGCGTGGAGACGCGCAGCAGGTACACCTTGAAGCTGGCGTCGGGAACGGTAGATGAATCGGCCGGAAGCATGGCGCGCATGGCATTCTGACCCGACTGGCCGAGAGCAGCTTCTTCCACCGCCGGACCGGCGCGGCGGAGCGCTCGTGGATCGGACGACGAGCCGCGCTCGGCGAGCTCCTTCTCAGCGCGATCGTTCCAGCGAGCGTACACGAGGCCGGTACGGAGAGCGCCCTTCAGCGCGCTGGCCGGCAGATACGCGCCGCTGGTGCCCGTGGCAAACGTAGGGATAAAAAGGTCGAGCGTGTTCGCGCGATTCCAGAACTGGGTCATGCTGGCATGCTCGAACGGGATGCGCCGGCCCGCGAAGTTCTGCGCGAAGCCGCCCCACGAGGCAAAGTCGAGCTTGTCGGACTTGCGGAGCTGTGCGAGATAGCCTTCGAGGCGCGGCCCTTTCGCGAGCAGGCGGAAGATGCGGCGCTGGTCGAGGACGTTCACCTGATCCTTCCACACCATATAGTCGATGGGCGAGAGCTTCTGGCCATCGCCAACCAGCGTGGGGGTCAGGCATGTGACGCGGTATTTCATGACGCGGTCCGTGGGGGAAGTGGAATGGCGACGGCGAAGCCCGCGCGGTACACGGGGTGCGCGAAGCCGTCGGCGGCGATGTTCGGAGCGCGGCCGCGCGGCTCCGCTTCACTGACCAGCACCGATCCTTCCTGGACCATATAGCCGGGCTGTTTCAAATCGCCATGATGCATGGGGCTTTCAACGCGCCCTGAGCGTGGGACCACTCCGTACTTGCCTTTGGACCAGTCGACCGGCTCGCCGGCATCGGGGATGAAGAGCGAGAGGAGCCACCATGATTGCTGGCCAGGACCGATGGGCTCGGACATCTGCGGCTCGGGCACGGGTTGTTCCGGCAGAGGCGGAGCGGGCTCGGGTTGCGGCAGACCTGGTTCGGGCTCGGGGAGTCCGGGCTCGGGCTCGGGAATGCCGGGTTCAGGTGGCGGGGTGGTAGATGGATCGGGCGTGGATGGCACAGACATATCTGCCTGTGTTGACTCGGCGTCGGGGGTGGGCGTTTCGGAGGCGGACGGGGCGTCCGCCGCAGGCGAGGCGCCTGCCCCACTTCTGGGGGGACGGGACGGGATCACGAACCGTGTGAGATCCCCCTCGATGAATTCGGGCATTTCAGCGCGACCCCAGCCGCGCGAGCGCTCACCGCCGAAGCCGCTGTCGCAGAGCAGACGCAGCGCGGCCTTCACAGGATCGGCCCACTCGCGACGCGCGTCATCGGACGCAAAGCCGATAAGGAACCAGAGCCCGCACGCCGGCGAGAACTCGATGCAGGCGGTGGAGTGCACATCGCACGCGCCGACGTTCAGGCGATCGAGCGCGGCGTTAGAACGCACAGCGATGCGGAACGGCCCCTCGTTTCGATCCGACGGCAGCAGACACTCGCTCGCGCCATCGAGCAGCCAGCGCGTTTCGTCGATCGGCTGATCGGCAAGCAGCGAGGCCACAAGCTGCACCGGCACGAAGCGGACGCCTTTGTAGCGCAGTTTGGTGGAGAGCGGCGGCGGCCACACGCTGCGCGGCGGGACAACGAACAGGGTGCGCTTCTGAAAAGGAAAGCACGAGCTGAAGCGCACGTCGGAGCCGGCCTGGTTGCCGGCGGTAGCCTGCAGCCATTCGTCGAGCCGCCCGAGTTGCAGCATGGCCGACGTGACGGCGGAATAAAGCGAATCGCTGTGGTAGACGGTCTCAACGCGATCGCGCGCGCCCGAGGCGGGTCCGATGCGCCAGGGCGTGGTGGGTCGCAGACGAACCAGGATACCGGAGGGCATCGGCTTCAGGACAGCCTGCCCGCGAAATCGTCAGCCGAAGCGGCAGCCTGCAGGGCGGAGATGTCGGCGCCCGCGGCGAGTTCCTGTTCGGCCGCGCCCTTCGCGTAGAAATCGCGATTGCGCCACGCGAGCCGCAGACTGGCGAAGCCGATCCGCCCGCTGCCGCGCGAGCCACCGCCTCCGAGGGCGTCGTCTTCGAGCAAACGGAGCCCCTCGAACAGGCGCGCGACCAGCTCCTTGTCCTCTTCGCAAAGCACATCCATGACGATGCGGATGCGGAAACGCGCGCCGGCGGGAACACGCTCGAGCGTGCGCGGGTTGGCCTGCGAGGTGATGCGGTCGATAGCGTTCTCGCTCTTCACTTCGGTGAGCTCGTCGTCCAGGTTTTCGCGCATTTGCGGCGTGATGCTTTCCGCGATCAACGGCGCATCATATATAGTCAATCGCGCCGGCGTAGCCGCGGTGGTCTCGAGGGCCTCTCCGGCGACGCGCTCGACGCGCCCCGGATTGCGCCCGAACAGGACGCAGATGTCGTCATCGGGACGATCGCTCTGGTGAATGCGAACTTCCTGGCCCCGGCGGCGCGACAGATAAACCAGCTCGGCCGGCGTGGCCAAACCGAGCGACTGCTCGAGAAGCGAGCGCAACCGCCCACGCAGGGAACTTCCCGGAATGTACGGCAGACCGAATGCGTCCTTGACTACGGGGTTGTCGGCGCCGCCGATTTCGAGCGACCCCTTCCCTGCCCCGATGTGCAGACCGGTGTGGCAGGCGAGGTCGCCTTCCAGAATCAGTTTTCCAACCAGCTTCAGCTCTGTTTGCGTTGTATGCGAACTCATCGTTTGTTTCAATCCGCGCGCCCGCGGGCGCGATCGGCCTCCGTGCGAATTATTCGTTATAAGCGATGATGGCTTCGAACAGGTCGCGGAAACGCTCGTAGCCCCGCGCGTCGTTTCGGCGCGTCACCTGCAGCAGCAACCTCTCGAGTGAGTCGAGGCTGCGCAGCGAGTGGCGAGCAATGGTGTAGGCCAGCCGCGCCCGCACCATGACGAACTCGTGTTGCCGCTCGTTCTCTGGCGCCCGGACGGCGCGACGCACCGCGTTGTAGAGGCGGCGCAACTGGCTTCTGGTACCCGAGTCCATGTCGCGCATGCGGCTGACGATGGCATGCGCCTGGTTATCGAGATAGAGGCTGTCGGAGACGAGCTTCTCGATCTCGATTTCCGGCGGGCCTTCGGGACGTCCGCCGCGGCGGTCGTCACGTCCACCGCCTTCGCGGCGATCGCCTCTGTCGCGGTCGCCGTTGGGCCGGGGGCCGCGTCCGCCTTCGCGCGGAGGACGATTACCCTCGCGCGGCGCACGATTCTCGCCGCCTTCTCGCGGACGGTTCTCTCCGCCTTCCCGCGGCCGATTCTCTCCGCCTTCTCGCGGCGGCCGGTTTTCACTTGCTGGTCGTTCATCTGCCATTGAAAAAGCCTCGAATCTCTTATGGGCGGACCGGGGGTCCGCCGCAGGCCGGGGGGCCTGCCCCACCCGGGGCCAAAAAACATTGCAGGCTGAAAGCCTGCTCTACACTACGCGGCGTCCTCGATCAACGAGGCCTCGGATCCTTCCGACAGCAGCCTCGCCCATTCCAACGCTACACGACCCGCGGGCCGCAGTTTCAGGTTGGCCGGATTGCGTCCGGCCAGATCGGCAATGAGACTCGCGCGCGCACGCTGGAAATTCCGCGAGCGCGACGAGCCCAGGATGCGGCTCAGACGCCGATGGAAGCGCCACGGCCGTTCGGGACGCCGCGCCGTGCCGCCGCGCTTCGTCTCACGATAAATGCCGCACAACTCGCGAATATACTCCGGCGAAATGCCGAACGCGGTCACCATGCGGATCAGCTCGTCCTTTAGCTCCGCCGCATCGGCCACCTGCGCCCATTCGAGCGTTCGGCCGAGCAGCCAGAAACAATCCTTATCCACCGCCTTAGCGATCGCCAACCGGTCGCCCGCAGTCTCACAGAGAGAAGCTAATGACGACTCGCCCTCGGGAGCGAGCGCCAGCGCCATGGTGATCGTCTTGCCCTCGCGTCCCGGGAATTCCTTCAGGCTCTCCTGCGCGAAGCGATCGAAGACGCGCTGCACCTCGCGCGCCAGGCCGATGAGCGCGTCCCAGGCGCCATAGACAGCGAAATCGTCACCGCCGGAATAGAGCAGGGTCACCTTGCTCCAGAACTCCGGCATGGAGCAGAGCACTTCCAGCTCGCCGGCGAAGAACTGCTTATAGAGGACGGAGACGCTGACGTGTTCCTCGATGCTCTGGGCGCGGCGGAGCCGGATTCCGAAATCGTCGACGTCGCCGCGCAGCACGCCCCATACATGACGGCCGTGCGACCGGCGAGCGAGCACGTCGGTAGCCGCAATACCGTGCCCGTCGTCGTTGAGAGCGGACTGGCGGGCCAGCGGAATTGCATCGAGTGACGCAGCGGTGGCGGAGGCGCCGAGTTGCCAGACATGCTTGCCGGAATCGTCGGGGCGCACAAGTCCCGGATTGTCGGGCGACCAGGAAACGCCTGCCGCCTCTCGTAGCCTGCCGGCCATGTCGTCGATGAAATAGCAGTCGTAATCGGACGTCACGGGCGGGGGAGCATCGTCGAAAAATGCCGGCCCCGCTTCGGCCAGGGGCGTGGAGAGCCGGCGCGCCATGTCGTCACTGAGGCGGCGGCGAACCACGGTCCAATCGCCCAGGCTCTCGGTGATTCCCCAGAGCAGGCGGAGACAACCGCCGCTGACGTGTTCGATCTGATCGCGTGCGGCGGCGAGGATGGACTCCGCGCGCTCGCGCAACTCGCCTGGCAGAATGACCACGAACTGTTCGCCGCCGCTTGCGCCCACCATCAGCTTCGAAAGGCCCAGCTCGGCTACCAGCGCGCGCGGCAGCACTTCAGCCAGGAGATTCATCCAGTGCGAGCGGCCGCTGACGAGCGCTTCCTGCGCGGCGCGGTCGGGCAGCGAGCCCACGGGCGCCAGCAGAAAGTCGCGCGTGCCGAAGAGTCTTCCTTGTACGAGGATTTGGACGGACATCCGTTTGGTGACAGAACCGCGAAATTAGAACTGTATCAAAAGCAAGGGCTGGGGACAAACGGGCGGGGGCGCCTGAAAGTTGCGTTGATCGGTTCAAATCGCCAGCGCCTGAATGTCTCAGCAATTTTTCGAGCGAGCGCCCAAAGGAAACACCCGACGCCGAAGATCAAACTGACGAAGAACGCCATCACGAAAAGCGGTCCGCCATCATCTCTGCCAATCTTAAAGGGACGGCAATGCCGATCAACAAAACTCCGAGAACGATCAATGCGATGCCCGTGATTACTGATTTTGAAAATGCACTTCGAATCTGACTCGGGACTCCCTCTCCGAAGCGTCCGCGTCTAAAAAATCTTCCTGCTCTTGCGCGTTACGCACATTGACAGCCTATCATCCGAGCAGCTCCTTAAAGCTCCCACACATGATCCGTGATGCCCGCAATTGCTCGACCGGGTTCGCGCTGCCGAGCACGGCGCTAACGCAGGTCCCCGCAGGCGAGGTCGCCAGCGACGGTCCATTTCGCGGGCGTGATCCAACCTGGCTTGTATCAGCTCAATGTGGACGTGGCGCAGGCCGCGCCCAATGGAGCCCGACAAGATGAGCTGCACCTACAACCCGGCGTCGAGGCCCGACGGCGATCTGATTGCCGTGCAGGCAAAGTAAGATGCAGGCTGAAAGCCTGCTCTACAGGATTGCGTGGGCCGAATCCAACCTTAGTCGGATTGCCTGACGGCTTCACGTTGTTAGACTCAGGCTTCGGCAAAGTTCATGAGCCGCCGATCCCTTCCCATCTGCCTCGCCGTCACCTTCGCTCTGGCGCATGCCGCAATTACTGTAGACGCCAGCAAGCCTGGCGCGAGTCCGGAGTCGCTACTGTTCGCCGCGGGCGGCCGGTCTCCGGACGGGCACGCTCTGGCCATCAACAGCCGCTACTTACTGCTGGACGGCAAGCCATGGTTCCCGGTGATGGGCGAATTCCATTACTCGCGCTATCCCGCATCCGGGTGGGAGCAGGAGCTCCTGAAGATGAAGGCCGGCGGAATTGGGATTGTGTCCACCTACGTCTTCTGGATCCACCACGAAGAGATGGAGGGGCAGTTCGACTGGTCGGGCCAGCGCGATCTTCGCCGTTTTGTGGAACTGGCGGGGCGAAACGGCCTGATGGTGTGGGTGCGCGTCGGCCCATGGGATCATGGCGAGGTGCGCAACGGCGGACTTCCCGACTGGCTGCTTCAACAGTGCGCGACGCGGCAAAACGATCCGACCTACCTGGAGTACGTCGCGCGATTCTATGGCGAGATCGGGCGGCAGTTGAAGGGTCTGTTCTGGCAGGATGGCGGACCTGTCATCGGCGTGCAGATCGAGAACGAATACAGTGCTCGCGGACCCGGAAAGGGCGAGCAGCACATACTTACGCTGAAGCGTCTGGCCGACGAGGCCGGCCTTCGCGCGCCGTTCTACTCGGTTACCGGTTGGGACAACGCCGCCGTGCCCAGCCGCGGAGTCATTCCGGTATTCGGCGGGTATGCGGACGGCTTCTGGTATCGCCGGCTGGCACCGCTGCCGCCCAGCCCGAACTATTTCTTTACTCCGATTCGCTGCGAGGAGAACGTCGGCGCCGATCTGTGCTCGCTGCGGCCCGACATCGATGCCCTCTACGCCTCATACCCTTTCCTGACCGCTGAAATGGGAGGCGGCATGGAACTGGCATATCATCGCCGTCCATTGATGACAGCCGACGATATCGCCGCGCTCGACGTCGTGAAGCTCGGGTCCGGCGTCACGCTGTACGGATACTACATGTTCCATGGAGGGACGAACCCGGAGGGAAAGTTAACCACGCTCCAGGAGTCGCAGATCACCGGCTATCCGAACGACCTGCCGGTGAAGACATACGATTTCCAGGCGCCGCTCGGCGAGTTCGGACAGATGCGCCCGTCGTTCCAGGCCCTGAAGACGTTCCACCTTTTTCTGGCGGACTTCGGAGCGGCGCTCGCGCCAATGACGGCGTATTTCCCGGACGAGAAGCCGGCCGGGAAGCTGGATCGTGAAACCGCTCGCGTAGCGGTGCGCAGCGATTCCCGAAGCGGGTTCATCTTCATTAACAACTATCAGAAAGACCATCCGCTCCCGGAGCGGAAAGAGTTCCAGCTGCAGCTCAGGTTAGCCGGCGGCACGCTCACGGCGCCTCGGCATCCGGTGGACATCCCGAGCGGCGCGTACACATTCTGGCCCGTGAACCTGCCTGTCGGCGGCGCGACGCTCGAATACGCTACGGCGCAGCCGCTTTGCAAACTCGACGATCCCGATACGCTGGTGTTCTTCGCGTGGCCGGGAATCGCCCCCGAGTTTTCGTTCCTTGCAGCCGAGGATCTGTCGATTGACGCTCCGACGGCCACGGTGCGGCATGAGAACGGCCGGGTGTTCGTTACTGGCCTGACGCCGGGAACCGGAGTCGCGATCGAGGTGCGAAGAACGGGTGGTCATCGAACGGGGATCGTTGTGCTCTCGCGCGATCAGGCGCGGAATCTCTGGAAAGCTCCGCTGGCTGGACGCGATCGACTGATCCTCTCCCGCGCCGATCTGTATTTCGAATCCGACCGCATTCACCTCGGCTCAACCGATACGGCCGCTCTGGGGTTCAGCGTGTTTCCGGGTCTGGACCGCGATGTGCCTCACTTCCGCTGCACCGGAACGGATGGCATCTTCGAGAGCTACGTCACCAATGTCGACCCGATCACGGTGGAACCGACGGTTCATCAGCTCTGTCAGGCGGGGCGCGCAGCCCCGGTCAGGATGGGGAAGGAAGTCGCCATTGCGCCCGTGGATTCAGACTTCGACGCGGCGGCACGATGGTCGATTCGCGTACCGGAGATCGACTCAGATGCTGTGAGCGAAGTACTCCTGCGCATCGACTATCAGGGCGACGTGGCCCGGCTCTATGCAGGGAAGCGTCTGATCGACGACGACTTCTATCACGGCGCTCCGTGGGAGATCGGCCTTCGCCGGATTCCCGCCGCCCAATTGAAGGACGGGCTGGAGCTGGAGATTCTGCCGTTGCGCAGGGATGCGCCGGTCTATCTGGCGGCGGCGGCCCGGCCCGCGGCTGCGAAAGATGGCCAGACAGTCAAACTGAGGAGGGTCAAGATCGTCCCGTGTTACCGGGCCGTCGCCGATCTGCGCCGCTGAACAACCCCATGCTGAAGTTTCCCAAAACATTTACGGGCCTTTTCGTACTTCTGATTTCGACCTGCCTGGCGCAGTGGGACGACGCTCTGCTCAGGCCCTTCGTCATGAATCATCGTGCCGGTGGCTCCTCGCCGGCCGACGTGTCGTTTCTGCTCGATGGACCCGCGGGCAAGCATGGCTTCATCGTCATCCGCAATGGCCATCTGGCGAGAACTGACGGCGAGCGGATCCGATTCTGGGGAGTGCACTTCACCGACTGGAGCCGCGGCTCGGTGGAAATACCGCCCAAAGAGGACATGCCGATGTGGGCCGGCACGCTGGCGCGGTACGGGGTCAACCTGGTACGCCTGCATTTTCTCGATCTCGATGCACCGCGCGGACTGATCGACGCCACTCGGAATGACAGCCAGTCATTCGATCCGCAACAGCTCGACCGTCTCGATTTCGAAATCGCGCAACTGAAGAAGCGCGGAATCTACGTGGATCTGAACCTGAACGTCGGCAGGTCGTACAAGGCCGGCGATGGCGTGCACGATTTCGCCAGAATTCGCTGGGCCAAAGGCCTCACGCTGTACGATCCGCGCCTGATCGAACTGGAAAAGGACTACGCCCGGCGCCTGCTAACGCACGTGAATCCTTACACCGGCGTCGCGTACCGGGATGAACCGGCCGTGGCGCTGGTGGAGATTCTGAATGAGAACGGCCTCTGGCTGGGCTTTCACGCGCCTACGCCTTACTACGACGACGAGTTGACCGCGCAGTACAACGCGTGGCTGCGGAAGAACTGCTCGCCTGAAGAGCTGGCGAAGCTGCGCGCCCTCGCGTCCGTTCCGGAAGGCGCTCCCGTCCCTCGGTTGAAATCCGATCAGGCGGCCACCGCTCCCAAAGAGCGCTACAACGCGGAGATGGCGTTCTACATGGAGACGGAGCGCCGGTTCTACGAAGGGATGAGCGGTTATCTCAAAGGCGAGCTCGGCGTGAAGTGCCCCATTATCGGCACGGCGGACCATAGTCATACGAGCAGTCCGTATCCCATGCTGGCATCGCTCGCGAAGCTCGACGTGCTTGACGGACACGTGTACTGGGAGCACCCCGAAGCGCCCGGTCCGGTGAACACGCCCATGGTGGACGACCCGCTGCATTCCACGGTGGTGCAGCTTTCGCGCACCGCTTTCGCCGGCAAGCCCTACACCGTCAGTGAGACCAATCATCCGTTTCCGAATGAATGGGCGAGCGAGGGAATTCCGATCATTGCCGCTTATGGAGCTTTCCAGGACTGGGACGCCATTGTCACCTATACATTCGAGCCGAAGCTGGCGCCCGACTGGAAGCCGTATGTCGGCGACGCGTTCGACATTTCGCTCGATCCAGTACGCATGACTGAAATGGCCGCCGGAGCGCTCATGTTCCTGCGCGGCGACGTGCGGCCCGCGCGCGAAACCGTCTACAGGAGTTACTCCATGGAACAGGTGCTGGAGAGCCGCCTGCTGCCGCACTCCGAAGAGCCTTACTTCACGCCGGGCTTTCCGCTGACATTGCCGCTCGAGAATGAGGTGCGGATCCGGTCGCTCAATGGACCTCCGACGGAGAAGCTGACCGCAATGGAATCCGATCCGATTGTTTCGGACACGGGGCAACTTGCCTGGTACGCGTCCGCCGGGAAGAACGGGCTGGTCACGGTGGACACGGATCGGACACAGGCGCTCATCGGCTTCGTCAGGGCGAATAACAAGTCTCTCCACAACCTTGCCGCCGATATCACAAATAACTTCGCCACCATGGTGCTGTCATCGCTGGATGGGCTGCCGCTCGCGCAATCGGCGAAGATGCTGCTCACCACGGGGTCGCGGGTGGCCAACACGGGCATGAAGTGGAACGAGGCGCACACGCGCGTGGTCGAGCAGGGCTGCTCGCCTACGCTCATCGAGCCGGTTGTCGGCAAGGTGACGCTGCGCAACATCGAGAAGGCGGCGGGCGTCAGCGTTACGGCACTGGACGGCGCCGGCAAGCCTGTCGCGCAAGCAATCGCTGCGCGGGAGACAGCCGGTGGGTGGGTGTTTCCGATCGGAGATCCGGTGACCACCTGGTACGTTATGTCGGTCAAGCGCTAAACTGCGAGCGGGTTAGAATACGACCAACAACGGTATGTACACTCCCCAGTGGAGGAGCGGGGCTGGGAGCCCCGCGCAGGCCGGGGGCCTGCCCCACAAAATCAGCGCGTGCGCGCTGCTCCTTGTCGCTTCATTTCCGCTTCGCGGCGCCTCTGCCGGCTACGCCCGGCGGGTGTGGCATGCCGAAGACGGGTTGCCCGAAGAAACGATTCAGGCATTCGCGCAAACATCGGATCATTTTCTCTGGATCGGCGCCACCGGTGGCCTGGTGCGCTTCGACGGCGCACAATTCGTGGTGTTCAATCGCGAGAACACGCCGGCGCTGCATGAGAACAGCATCTTCTGTCTTCTGGCCGCGCGCGACGGAACGTTATGGATTGGGACCGAGGGCGGAGGAGTGGTCAGCTATCGCGATCGCTCGTTCCGCTGGTGGTCGGCAGCGGATGGCCTTACCAATGGCTATGTGCGCGCACTCCGCGAGGACGACAGGGGCAGAATCTGGATGGGAACGGACGACGGGCTCTTCCGCCGGCAGGGCGGCAGGATCGAGCGCGTCGACGGGCTGGACGGCATTCCGTCAAGTTCCATTCACACCATCTATGAGGACCGCGAGCGGCGGGTCTGGGCCGGCGGCTATCATTTCCTCCGCTTCGATGGCCCGCGCGCAAGGGAATTTCATCTGCCGGGCGGCCTCACCGACAACGTGAAGTCGGTCCTCCAAACGCGCGACGGAACCATCTGGGTGGGCTCCGTCAGCGGTCTGCAGAAGAGCAGTGCCGGCGCGGGCACGTCGGATCCCGTATTCACGCGCGTCCGGGAAATTCACAGTACCGTGCGAACGCTGCTGGAGGACGACGATGGCACGCTCTGGATCGGCACCATTGGCGAAGGCCTGCTCCGGTATCAGAACGGACACTTCTCCAGGTTACCGGCGGGCATGCCGAGCAACACCATCCTCGCCAGCTTCTCGGGATCGGAGCACAACGTGTGGATCGGCACTCAGGCCGGACTTGTCCGCCTGAACAAGACTGCCGCAACCACCGTGGCGCTTCCCGATTTCGCAGATGCGGATTTCGGAACCATCTCGTCAGATCGCGATGGCTCGCTATGGGTGTCCAGCAGCCATTTGTTCCGGCTCATGGGGCGGCACGCGGAGATGCAGCATTTTCGCGGTCCGCTGGCGAACGTTCGCATTCGCAATGTGTTCCGCGACAGCTCGGGCGTCCTCTGGATCGGGACGGAAGGCAAAGGCGCGTATCGCGTGGTGAGGGGAGCGCCGCGGCTGGTCCCGCAGGTTCAGCCTTACATCCGAGCATTTGACGAGGACCGCCAGGGGACCGTCTGGATCGGGACCGATGGAGGTTATTGCCGCTGGCGACCCGATAAGCGTTCGATGCTTCGAGCCGCACGCCAGCGTGCGCGTAGTTCACGCCGACCGGCAGGGAGATGTATGGATAGGCACGGACCGCGGCCTTATCCGATTGCGCGGCGGCGGAGACATCGCCGACTTCCCGATCCCGCGCCTGCGCGACGAGAAGGTCTGGGCGATTCACGAAGATGCGCAGGGCGCGCTGTGGTTCGGAACGCGCTACAGCGGCCTGTTCCGCTGGAAGTCCGGGCGGCTGACATCGTACACGACGGCGGCGGGACTGGCCAGCAACAGCATTTATCAGATCCTGGAAGACCGCCGCGGCGCCCTCTGGCTAAGCGGACCGAACGGGATTTCATCCGTGGCGCGGCGGGATCTGGAACTCGCCGCGTCCGATCCTTCGTGGCGGCCGGCCGTGAGGCTGTATGGTACCTCCGAGGGGCTGGCCACCACGCAGATGTATGGCGGCGTTCAGCCGGCAGGCTGTACAACATCCAGCGGCGAAATCTGGTTCCCCAGCACGGCCGGCGCGATCCGCATCGACGCCGATCCGGAAGAACCCGTGCCTGCGCCTCCCGCGGTAATTTACAATGTGACCGCGGATGGCCGCGATGTTGGCGCTGCCGGCAACATCGAATTGCCTCCGGGAAACGGCAAGCTGGAGATCCAATACGGCGCCATTCAGTTCCGCTCGCAGGAACGCGTGCGCTTCCGGTATCGGCTGGAAGCGTTCGACAATGGCTGGACGGAAACGCTCGGCCGACGGGTGAGTTATACGAACATTCCGGCGGGGCATTACCGGTTCGATCTCCAGGCCTTCGACATCGCCCAACCGCGCGCCATGTCAGAGGCCTCGGCGTCGTTCGACTGGCGTCCGCATTTTTATCGTGCCTGGTGGTTTTATTTGTTGTGCTCCGCAACGCTCGCCGCGGCGGCGTACTTCGTATATCGCACGCGGATGCGGCAGGCCCACGCGAGGTTCGAAGCGGTGCTCGGCGAACGCAACCGCCTGGCGCGGGAGATGCACGACACATTGATTCAGGGCTGCACGGGAGTTTCAGCGGTGCTGGAAGCCGTGGCGTCGATGCCGCCGGAACAGACCGCGGCCGCCGGCAATCTGCTGGATTGCGCGCGCACCCAGATACGCGCCATCACTGATGAGGCTCGGGAGGCGGTCTGGAATCTGCATAAAGGCGGCCGTGCGGAGATCAGCCGGCTGGTGGATCAGATGGCGCGGCAGGTCTGCGCCGCTTCGCAGGTGCCGGTGCGATTCGAGACATCGGGGAAACCCGTGGTGCTCGATCCGATGGTGGAGCACGATGTCGTCATGGTGGCGCGGGAGGCGGTCTACAACGCCATCCGGCATGCGCGCCCGAGCGAGGTCTCACTGCGAATGCACTTCGGGCGCGGCCGAATGCAGTTGAGCGTACTCGATGACGGCTGCGGGTTCGAGCCCGGCGAGATGCTTCCTCATCCGGACGGGCATTTTGGGTTGCTGGGCATGCGTGAGAGAACCGAAAGGCTGGGCGGCCGGTTCGCGGTTCACAGCGCGCCGGGCAAAGGGACCGAATTGTGCGTAGACGTGCCGCTGCGGCGATCCGCTCGTGAAAAACAAGGAGCGCTCAACGGATGAAGGCTCCGCACAAATTCAGCGTGCTGGTGGTGGAGGATCATCCGGTGGTGCGGCTGGGGATCGCGGCCATCATTTCAGCGCAGCCGGATATGACCGTGTGCTTTCAGGCGGGGTCCGGTGAAGAGGGCGTAAGTGCATTCCGGCAGCACCATCCCGACATCATCCTCATGGATCTGCGGCTGCCGGGGATGAGCGGCGTGGAGGCGCTGCGCACCATACGGGGCGAAGATCCGGGCGCGCGCTGCGTCGTTCTGACCACTTACGAAGGCGACGAGGACATTCATCAGGCGCTCGCCGCGGGCGCGGCCGCGTACGTGATCAAAGCCATGTCTTACGAGACGCTGGTGGATGCGTTGCGGCGCGTTTTCGCGGGAACGCGTTATCTTCCTCCGCCGGTGGCGCGAAGTCTCGCCAATCGGACGCCCAACTCCGACCTCAGCCCGCGCGAACGCGAAGTGCTTGCGCTGATGGTGCGAGGCAAGACCAATAAAGGGATTGCCGACGCGCTCAAGATTACCGAGGCGACGGTGAAGTGTCACGTCAGCGTGATTTTGCAGCGGTTGAACGTGCAGGACCGGACGCAGGCGGTAATAGCGGCCTTGCAGCGTGGGTTGGCGCACCTGTAGCTGAATGCCACCACCTTGTTGGCGTTTGTGGGGCGGGCGCCTCGCCTGCGGCCGACGCCTCGTCGGCCTGCTCGGTGTTTCTGATTACGCCGGACCAGGCGGGCGTGGCGCCCGCCGCAGGCGAGGCGCCTGCCCCACATGCCGAGCCCACATCAGCGTAGCTGCCCGAGTGCGTCGATGCCGGGAAGGAGAGTTGCGTTCTCGTCGAACAGCGTTAGTCCGTTCCAGATATAAATAGCGTCGGCTTGATTATCGCCATTGAAAAGTCCGCTTCCCGGCTTCGGTATGTTGACGCCCGCGGGATCCCAGTACTCGATTCCCATTCCCAGGTTATTCGGCAAGCTCTTCACCACGCCGTGGAGATCGAGAAGGAATTGACGCTGCAGGGCCGGCGTTGGCGGAGCGTACCACGCGTCGTTTGAATCGAAACCATTCTCGTAATGTTCGCCGGTTTCGATAATAAAGATTGGCTTCACAATGCTGGTGGCGGCCTTCACCAGCACGTCCTGTTCAACCGGCTTGCCGCCTGGATTGGATGCCGCGGCCTGAGCATCGGTGAGCGGACCGTGATAGATCGGATAGTAGCTCTGGCAGATGGCATCGTACTGGAGATTGAACTGATTCGCGAGCGTGAAGAACTGGGTGAGATCCCAGGCCGGCGTGATGTGTATGCAGATGAGCGGAGCCGGGATTTGCGGTCCGGCCGAGATGTCCGCCGCCGCGTCCTGTACCGCTTGCATGGCTTTCATCTGGAGCGCGGCAAAGCCACCGAAGTTCGCCCCCGTGGGACTACCGAGCGAGCCGAGGAATCCAGTGTCCACCTCATTGCCGATGGACACGAGATCGGGCATTGTCCCCGCCTTGCGGTACGCGAGGATCTCGGCTTTCACGTATGCGTACAAGTCCGCCTGTAACGCGGAAAGCTGAGTGTCGCCGGCCCACGCCGGAGGTACGGCGGCGGAGTTGCCGCCATCGAACAGCAGGGTGAGCTCGATGCTCATGCCCAGGTTTTTCGCGCGCCTGGCAAGATCCAGATCCTGCGCTTCAGTCTCGGCGTAGCAGGCATTGCCGCTGCATCCTGACTGCGACGGATTCACATACGGCGGCGCGGAACTCGGCCGAAGGCGCACCACGTTGACGCCGTGATTCTTCATCATCTGCAGGACGTCCTGCGGCTGGCCGGCGTCGTTCCACCAGGGCGCGCCAGCCGCCACGCGATCGGCCTCCTGCTTCTCGAGCAGCGCATTGTCCACGCCGCGGAAGAACGCGGGGCGAAGCAGCCATTGCTGGCTCTCAGAGGGGGCTCCCGACAACGGCGACATGCCCAGCGGCACTCCCTCCGCTACCGGACTCGGCGATAAGTCGATCAGCAGACCCGTGCTCCGGCTCGCGATCGTATAGTAGCCGTTGCTCGCCGGCGTGAGATTCCATTGCTGCGTCTCGTCGGCGGTGCAGGGGTTCTGGACGAGCGAGCGAGCTGACGTCAGGTGGCGTCTCGCCACGCCGGCCGCATCGCGTCCCTCCACGCGTCTGCCCACTTCGACGTCGAGACAGAGCCCATTGCCGACGTTGCCGATCTGCCACGCCCCACCGGACAGCAGCGTGAACTTCCATCTCTGGCTGAGGTTCGTAAAACTACGGAACTCCTGAACGATGACACTGTTACTCAGGTCCGCCTGGAGGCCGCTGAGCTGATTCACGAGATAGTAGACATCGCCGTTGATCGGCGTGATATCGATGGGCTCTGCCGGCTGGCTGCCGGCGGCCCATGCGATCGAACAGAAGCAGGCCGTCAGGAACTTATGGCTTCTCATCCGGAACTTCCTCTTGCTCGCGGCCCGGCGGTTTCATGTTCATCTGTCCGTAAAGCGCTCTCAGATGCTCTCTCGATTCCTTGATCTCGCGAAAGAGCCGGAATTCCTTCTCGGATTCGTCTTTTAGTTCAAGGCTTCGGCAGACCGTGGCGAGGCGGTAGTGGGCTTCGTCATTGAGCGGATCGGACTGCACCGCCATCCGCAAATACCTGAGCGCCTCGCGGGGCTTGTCCATTGCCGCCAGCAGCCGGCCGAGGCCGAGTTGGGCCTCGGCGTTACCTGGATCCAGCGCGAGGGCACGGCCGTAGTGTTGATACGCGCCATCCTGATCGTTGCGGCGCAAAGCAATCCGCGCAAACAGGCATTCCACGCCCGCGCTGTCGCCGTCGGATTTCATGGCGCCTTCCAGCTCCGCTTCCGCAGCCGCTTGAACACTCGCGTCATTCGGCGCTCCTTCGAAGATTGCCTCCGCCAGTTCGTAGCGGACGCCCGCGAGGCGCGGGTCGATTTCCAGCGCCTTTCTGTAGTGCGCGGTCGCGCCCTTCAGGTCTCCCCCGTTGATCAAACGCTCCGCGATCACCTGCTGCATTCGCGCCGAGCCCGGCGCGATGATGGCCAGCTTGGCCAGCGTGCCGTCGGCCAGTTCGGAATAGACGCGCTGCGCCATGTACAGGGTTTCAACATTGTCGGGGTCGAGATCCACCAGCGATTGCATCGTGGACGCAGCGCGATCCAGGTTGCCTTGCTGGTAGTAAAGATTCGCGAGTTCCAGTCCCAGCTGAACCCGCAGGGTCTTGTCCTTGAGCCCCGAAAATGACTTCTCGAGCAGGGCCTGCGCCGAACTCTGTCCCAGTCGCCGTTCACAAATGCCGAGGAGGGCTTCCGTTTTCGTCAGAGACGGATCGGCCGCGAGCGCCTTGCGCAGGTATGCCGAAGCCGTCCGGTAATCACGCCGGAAGAAGGCGATAACGCCGAGGTTTGCGTTCGCCTCCGCGTTCCCGGGGTCGAGGGCGAGAACAGCATCGAACTCCTTCACCGCTCCGTCGGCATCGTTCGCCCTCAGGTATTCGGCCGCCTTCAGAAGGTGATCGTGAACGGTCGCGGCAGCTGCGAGCGCACACAAGGAAAAGGCCGCCGCAAACACACACGAATGAAGCGCTTTCATGGCGAAACGAAGATACCACGTACATGCAGGCTGAAAGTCTGCTCTACTGTCGCTTTAGCGTCAGAAAGTCAGACGCGCGCCCAGTTGTATGATGCGCATCGAGCCGTTATAACCCGCCGGGCCGGTGATGGTGCCGGCGGTCGGATCAGCCAGCGAGCCGCCGGTGCTCGCCCCGCAGGGCCCCGCGTAGCTCGAGCAGTAATAGCCGACATTCGCATTCGGATTCTGATAATTGACGTGGTTGAACGCGTTGTACGCGTCGGCCCGGATTCCCAGCCGCACCGACTCCCAGTGAATCGGGAATTCCTTTGCGAGGCTGAGATCCACGTCCGTGAAGCCCGGCCCGATCAGCGTGTTTCGTCCAAGGTTGCCGAAAGTCCCGTATGCCGCGTCGGCGAAGGCGGCGGGGTTGAACCAGTGGCCGGGCCCCGGATTCGACACGTTCGGATTGCCGACCAGCAGCGGCAACAGCGTCGTGCCGGCCGACCCGAGGCCCGGGTCAACAGAACCGCGTACTGAGCTCTGGATCACCGGCGTATACGGAGTCCCTGTGCGCCAGTTGAAGACGCTGGCTACGCGCCAGCCGCCCAGGACCTCATCGACGACGCCGTGCAGCGCATACTGGCGCCCTTTGCCGAACGGCACTTCGTATACGATCTGACCGGCGATGGCATGCGTCGCGTTAAAGTCGGACAGACCGTAGTTAGCGGCGGGGCTGTAAGCGTTCTGATAGAGATCGATTCCGGAGCCGTGGCCATTGCCGGTACCGGTGTCGAGCGATTTCGACCAGGCGTAATTGACCTGGAAGTTCAGGCCATACGACAGCCTCTTTACCGCGCGTAACTGCAGCGCATTGTAATTCGACCATCCATCGTAGTTCTGCGCCTGAATGGAAGTGAATATCGGATTGGGATTGCCGCAGTTATAGCCCGTGCAGCCCAGCTGACTCGCGGGCGCCTGGTTTATGTCGGTGGCAAAATTCAGGTTGGCGCCGTGGGTGTAGACATAGGCGGCGTCCACCATCATGTTACCCGGAAGTTCGCGCTGCACACTGAACAGAACATTCTGGACATAGGTTGTCGGCATGTTCCACGGATAATAAGTGGCGCTGCTGTAGTTCTGGATCTCCGGAGAGAGAGTCTGCAGAGTGGGATACACCACCGTGCCCGGAGGCGGCCCAACAGCCAGCTTGAATGCATAACTGCCGTTGACATAGCCGCCACCGCCGTTGTTGTGCGGGTTGAAGCCAAGCCCGAGCGCGCCGTCGGTGTAATTCTCGGCGTCGCGCGGCGCGTCGAAAATGCCCCAACTGGCGCGGATGGACCACTTATCGCGCGGCGACCAGGCCACGCCGACTCGTGGCGCGAACTCCTTGTAGTTGGCGTTCTGGATGGTGGAGTAATTGCCGATACTGCCGCCGTACTGCTTGTCGCTCTGCCCCCCGAAGAGGATGGCGCCCTTGTATTGCCCCCCGGCAGCGGTATTGGGCAGCGCCGGATCGTAGTTGCCGAACAGGTTGCCGTTTACGCCCCAGCCGGATTGAATTTGCCAGCGCAGGCCGAGGTTCAGCATCAGGTGCGGCGTAATCTTGAAATCGTCGCTGGCGAACAGCGCGGAGTTCCAGCTATGCGCGCTGGTGGCGTCGGAGTTGTAAACGTACCAACCGTAGACGTCGCCGGCAAGAAAGTCGGCATACGGGATTCCCGTGACGCCGCCGTTGAATTCGAAATTCCCCGAGCTGAGATCGCCCCAACTCGTGTAGTTCTGATAGAGTTTGTCGAATTCGCCGCCAACCTTGATGGTGTGGCGGCCGCGAACGAGCGTCAGGACGTCCGCCGCGTTGTACCATCCCTCGCCAAGCGTGGCATCGATGTTGCCGTTTTCACCGCATCCTGATCCCGCGGCGATGCACCCGGCCTGCGCGCCCTGATCGATGGTGATCTTAGGAAATACGTTCGACGGCGCGTTCGTGCCATAGGCCGGCTCGATGCCGAGCGTAGTCGGATCGTTCTTGCCAAGCGAGGGCGGCGTGTACTTATCCAGCTCGCGGCTGGCGCCCAGACGGAATTCGTTAATCATGCTGGGGCTGATTGTATACACGTGCGAGAGCTGCGCGGTGAAATCGTAGTTATTCGCCTGCGACAGCGACGTCGCATCGTTCGGATAAAGCGGGTCGGGCGGAACGTAAGTCACGAACGCCGGGTAGTAATTGAAACTGAACGATAGCTTCTGGTTATCGGCGACATTGTAATCGACCTTTCCCGTATACCAGGTGTTCGTATTCGGGCTGCTGCCGTTGAACACGAAGTTGTTGGTGGTGGGGCAGGTCTGGGGCGTGCCTGGACCCACATTCGCGGGACCCGGACAACCCGCCACCCATCCCGGCGCGTTCGCTTTGGGGAAGTAGGTCTGCAGCTTCTGGGCCACCGGATCCAGGGATCCCAGCAGCGTGCCGGTGGAGCTGAAAGCCGAACCCGTAGCGCCCGGCATGCCATAGAAATCGCCCGCTTGCATGGCCGCGGTCGGATAGGTGTACAGACCGGAAGTCGGGGTAGAGGAGGGGTTGCGCTGATAAGTGAAGAAGAAGAACAACCTATTCTTTACGATGGGACCCCCGAGGCTGCCGCCATAGTTATTCCAGTGCTCGACCGCTTTCGTTCCGCTCTGGTTATAGAACCCCCGTGCATTCAGCGCGGTGTTCTGCACGAATTCGAACGCGCTGCCGTGGAACCGGTTGGTACCGCTTTTGGTGATCACGTTGATGGAGGTGAGGCCGTTTCCGTACTGCGCCGGCGCGTTACTGGAGTTGATGCTCACCTCGGCAATGGCGTCGACAGGGATGTAGTAGTTGCTGCTGTTGAAGTCCCGGGGAGCGGTGGCGGCCGACCCGTCGATGAGGAAGTTCGTGTTGTACGATTGGGTGCCGTTCACTCCGATTCCCTGGCCGCTGGCCTGCCCGGTCCCGCCGCCGTTATTCACTCCGGGAATCAGCTGGGTCATCTCGCTGCGCCAGTCGGTGCCGACGATGGGCGCCGTGACCATCTCATGCGTGCTGAGATCCACGTGCTGGTCGCTGGTGTCGGTCTCAATCACCGGCGCCGTGGCGTTCACCACGATCTCCTGGCTTGCGGAGCCCACCTGCAGCGTGGCGCTGATTTCGACCGTTTCCACCTGCAGAGCGATGCCCTCGCGTACAAAGCTGCGAAAGCCGTCTTTGGAGAAGGTGATGGTATAGTTGCCCGGCACAAGGAACGGGACATCGTAGAGGCCGGAGCCGTTCGTAGTAGTCGGCGTGACAACGCCGGTCTGCACGTTCCTGATGGAGACTGTCGCTCCCGGTACAACCGCCCCGGAAGCGTCCGTCACGGCGCCTTTTATCTCTCCGGTGTTTGCGTTCTGGGCTGTGGCGAGAGGCGCGATCAGAATAGCGGCTCCCAGCAGGAATATCGCGACGCACAAACGAAGTGCTTTTGAGTCAGTCACTTGAACCCCCCTGAAATCCTGGAGCCTGCCAGGCGCATGCTTCGGATACAAAACAATCTGCGTAGGCCAACCGACTGGATTCTATGGCCAGTGACCTGCCGGCAAATCCGTCTAAAGTAGGATTGTGGAAACCGGAGCCACCGAGCGGACGTGACGAAGCTGCCCAAAGAGTTCGTGATACATTCGTTAAGACGCGCGATGGTCACGCGCTTTCGCGGGACACAGCAGCGTAACGGGGCCCTTAGCTCAGCCTGGTTAGAGCAGCGGACTCATAATCCGTCGGTCGTAGGTTCAAATCCTACAGGGCCCACCAATTTCTTCAGGTTCGGTTACAGCGGCAAAGAACGTTGCTGAGTCCGGCGTGCCGACGACGGGCACTGGCGTTCAGTAGCTCGGCACTTCCAGCTTCAGCTCGCCGATCATCTGGAAGTGCTTTCGATTTCTCGACACGAGCGTGAAGCCGTTCTCGATTGCGGTAGCAGCGATCAGCGCATCAAGCGTTCGCAGACCGGCCGATTTTGCGTGCGCCTTCAGCAGGTAGTATGCAAGCCGTGTAATATCGTCCGCCGGCGGGATCTGGTCGTAGGCCGAAATCAGGATGTCGAGATCGGCCACCTCACGCAGGTGCGGGCGCCGGCAATCAACTCGAGCGCTGTGATGGCGGAGAGCCGGCAATCGTCGCGAGGCCGTCCAGGTAATCGGCGGCCCTGGCATTTCCGCGCGTGAAATCCACCATGACGTCGGAATCGATCAGGTATGCCATCCGGAATCACACGCGGCTAATACCGGGGCTCCCGGAGGCGGTTGACGTACGTGACGCCATCCGGGATGTCATCCCGGTCGGCCCACATCCCAAAAGCCGCAAACTCCCGGACAGACTTTGGCCGGCGGCGCGGCTGTTCGCCAGGGACCTGCACCTCGACCATCGTACCTTCGGCGAGCTTCACATCTTCCAGTGGCTTGAAGACCCCGTCTTCGTACCTGGCGGCAATTGTCATTGCGTTTGCCCTCGCGCTTCAAGGATACCAGGATGGCCAGGCGGGGGCTCCGCACTGCTCCGCCACGACACGAAGTCTGGCGGCAATGGCGATGGCTGACGGCGTTGCATCACAGATGCAGCAGGATCAACTCGCCTCCGCAGCACATCCTCTATCGCCTCCTGGTGCTTCGCGATCACCGCCAGCAGCACGCGGGTGGGTGCGTCCGGTCGCGACCGGCCCTGTTCCCAGTTCCGAAGCGTGGCGGGAAACCGAACCTCGTGGCGAACTGCGCCTGGCTCAATCCCATCTTCGTTCGGACCTTACGCACATCGACCTCAGGCACGTGCACCAGCGTCACCCGGACATTATCATTCTCGCCGCGCGTCCACGCGATTGCCTGCTGCAATCCCTCGACAATACTCTCACCTACGGTCTGGCTCTTCCGCGAGCGCGCGGCCGTTTTGGCCTTCGGTTTTGATGCTCTCTTAGTGACCATGTTTCTTAACCCTTTGGGTTCTTTTGGTAGGCAGTGAGAAGAAGCACCGGCAGTCGCTGTCAGCCGAGCCGGGTGATTCAGAAACTCCGGGGTCTTCACCCCAGTCAGGGGAGCGTCGGCCATGCAGCTCTACATTATTACGCACTGCGTTACTTCACATTCAGCCGGAAAACAGTAAAGGCCAGAGTGGCGGAGAACAGCACCCACAGCAAATACGGTACGAGCAGCAGCGCGGCCACGAATGACGCGCCGAACACCTGCACCATCAGGATGCCGATGGAAATGGCGAGGAGCAAAGCGTCGAGCGTGGCCGACCCCATCTGGTGACGCACGAAGAACATGTAGCTGAACGCGATGTTCAGGAACGCGTTCACCAGATACAGCGCGCCGAGCATGCCCTGACCCGCGGGCGGCGTCCCGTTCCACGCCAGAATCGCCGAGGCCGCGGCCAGTATGAACAGGATGGTCCAGACGCCGGTGATGATGCGCGTCGATGGCATCCATGGCGGAATGCGCAGCGTGCGGAACCATCCGAGACCGCTGCGCGTGATCAGGCTGCCAGCCAGCGCCACGCCGAGTGCGATGAGCGGGATCAGCAGGTAATGGGGCGCCATTGGAAATTGCCAAACCGCTCCCTCGCGGTCGCGGCTCAGCCCGCGCTACTTGCTTCCCGTGACGTAGATCGTCGTGCTCACCGCGCCACCGGTTGCGCTGTAGTAGCCATTGATCCCGACAAACACTTTGTCAGCCCCGGGCGCGGCATCCGCCGGGACCTTCGCGTTGATCTGCCACAGGCCGACGAATCCCGGCGCCAGGCCTGAGTATTCGACATCGGAGCTGGGCACCACTTCGAGGTTAATGGACACGAACGGCTTGGTAGCGGTATGGACCGCGCCGCTGGGCGCCGTTCCGTCCGGGGGCGCATTCGCGATAAAGCCCTGACCCGTGCCGAACAGCGAAATGTACTGGCCCTGCTGCACCGGGTTCTTCGAACTGTTGACGGTGTTCGTGGCAGCGTTGATCGCGGCCACCTGACCTGTTCCGCTCGCGTCGGAAGTGAAAAGCGCTGGTGACGACGCCTGGATGTTGAACAGGGCGCTGGTGTAGATTTGGCCGGTGGATGTGTTCACCACATCGACTTCGGCCGGCGAGCCCGGAGGAACGGAATTCGGCACCTGGAAATTGATCTGCGACGGCGAGGCATACAGGAGCGGCGCGGCCTTGCCGTTCACCAGCACCTCCATGTTCGCGAGCTTAGTGGGAAGAGGCGTGCCATGAGCCTGGTCGGTTCCGGAGCCGAATGCCGTGGTCCCGTGATTCTGATACGCGAAGAGGCTGGCCAGCATGCCCGGCGCCAACTGCGGGAAGTAGTTCGCCGAATTCGCTGAATCCATCAACGGATAGTAGAACGCCATCCGGTTCACGGGTGACTCCGCGACCGCCGGATTGCCGAAGGGATCGAGCGCAACGGCGATGGGCAGGTTCGAGCCGAGGGACGCGATGGGCGCCGGATTGCCAAGAAACTGGATGAAAGTGGGGTATTCGATCACGCTGTTGGCGAAAGTATTGGCGACCCAGATGTTCCCGGTCGATGGACTGATGGAAACGCCGTTGGGCGCATTGAGACCCGTTATGTTCGCGGCCGGCGCCGGGTTGACGCCCGCGCTGGACGCGTTCGAATAAATGGCCACCCGTCCGTTCCCCGGGTCGGTAACGTACAGATTGTCGCCGCTGTCGGCGGCAAGCAGGCGGGGGCTGTTGAGGCCGTTAGCGGCAACGCCTCCCGCGGCGGTGTTGAAGTAAGTCGATTGTCCGAACACGGCCGAAGCGGTCTGGCCGTTCGTGAAGTTACCGCCCGATGCCGTAAACAGGAGCACGCGATTAAAGGCGATGTCCGATACCGCCACGGCGCCGGACGGCATCACGGCCACTCCGTAGGGCTGCTTCATGGTGTGCGAAGAGGGATCGGTGTTGATGCTCTGCGGCGAGAAACTCGATTGTCCGAGAACGACGTTGGCGTGCTGCAGCGCGCCGGAAGCTTGATTGAACGGCTGCGGGAACCGCAGCACGCGGGAATTGCCGGTGTCGGCCACCCACAGATTACCGGACGAGTCGACGGCCAGACCCTGCGGCTGATTCAGGCCGGTGTCGTTGGTCTGCGTACGGACGCCGAGCGGGAAGTTCACCACCGACCGGTAGAAGGCGCTGCCCGGAGTGTTCTCGTTGCCCTGGCCGATGACGATGTCCGCTTTGGTCGTCGGCCCAACCTTGCTGTAGTCGGCAAAGCCGAGAATGCGATTATTGCCTGGGTCGGCCACGTACAGATGGGCCGGGGTGGACGATGTGTCGATCACCGCGCTGCCGCCGGGGTACGCCGCGGCGATTCCGCCGTAGGTTGCCGTTCCCGCGAAGAAGAAGAACTCGCGTCCCTCAATCAGGTTCGGCGCGTTATAGGGGAAGTCGACCTGTCCGAGGACGCGCGCTGCGGAGGTGGCCACCTTGCCCCCGGAAATCGGAAAATCGAGCACCCGGTTGTTGGAGCTGTCGGCGACGTAGAGATCCGTGCTGCTGGCCGTGCCCAGCGAGGGCGAGGACAGCGACGATGAGGTGGGTTCCGCAAGGCCGCGGTTCGCCGTATTAGAGGTGAAGTCGGACTGGCCGACGACCACTGTTGCCGTGGGCGAGAATGCGGGCGACTGCGTGGTATCGCACGGCCCCGGGGCGCCCACCGACTCGCAGGGCCACTGCTCCAGCGGAAGGAAGCCCAGGATGCGATTGTTCGCGGTATCGAACACGTACGGGTTCGCGCCCACCAGCACCACGCCGTTGGGCGCCGAGTTCGGAAGCTGCAGCGCGGGATTCCCGAGTTGAGTAGCGTTCACCGTGATGGGCTGCGGAGTGGGAACGATGGCGCCCATGATACGAATGGCGGCGACGCTGCTGGCCGTAGGCGCGGCGAACACCAGTACGCGGTTCAGGCCGTCGGCGACGTACAGCCGGCCACTCGGGTCAAGCGCAAGGCCCGCGGGCACAAACAGCACGCTCTTCTGCGTCGGGTCGGAATTGGCTGGGCCGGTGTTCTTCGTGAAGTTCGGCTGTCCCAGCACCATGTCGGCGGCCACGCCGAACGAATTCGGCTGAAGCACGCTCTTCGGAAATCTGAGGACGCGGTTATTCAGCGGGTCGGAAACCCAGAGGTCGCCAACCGAGTCGAAGGCCATGCCCGCAATGTACGTGGTTCCTCCGGAGGACAGCGCTAAGGTGGTCGCGCTCGGCTGCCCCCCCTGATTCGGCGACGCGCCGGTGAGGTCGGTTTGCCCGATGAGCACGTCCGGTTGAGAGGTGACCGTCGGCTGGGAGCCCGTGCTGGCCTGCGCGAAGGGCTGGGGGAAGCGCAGGATGCGGTTGTTCCCGGCGTCGGCGACGTAGAGATTACCGGTCGAATCCACGGCCAGCGAGACCGGGTCACGGAAGCCTGCGCTGAGGGTGCTTCCCTGCACCGAGGGTCCGTTCGCGGTGGTGGAGTACCAGTCGCGCTGCCCGATGACCAGATCGGCGAAGGCGCCGTTGGTGAAAGAAGCGGAGTTCTTCCATGCCAGGATGCGGTTGTTCACCGTATCGGCAACGTAGAGGATCGGTGGCGTTACCGACGTGTCCAGCGCGACGGCCTGAGACGCGGTAAACTCGCGGCCTTCCACCAGGTTCGGCGCAGTTGCCGTGATGGTGGTCTGCTGGAGCACCGCCTGTCCCTCGATGCGGGATGGGAAGGCGTTGTACGTAACGTTCGCTGCGACCAGCGAAGCAGGGAGTATGAGGGCACACGCGCCCATGTGATAAAGCAGGAATCTCATTGATTTACCGGGGACGCACGCGGGCGCGCCTCGTCTATTGATAACACAAGTAAGTGCGCCGGCTAAATCTACTCTACAGTCGCTGCAGGATCCGTAGTAGAGCAGGCTATCAGCCGGCTATCAGCCTGCAGATCGAATCTTACAGCCGGAAGAAGGCGTGAACGAAGGCGCTGTTAGCGGCGCCCTGAACCAGGTGATTCACGGCGAACGCGCCGACCCACGCGAGCGCGGTCATGTAAGTGAACTGGATGATGGGCCATTTCAGGCCGCCCGTTTCGCGGCGCACCACCGCCATGGTGGACATGCACTGCATGGCAAACGCGAAGAAGACCAGCAGCGCCACGGCGCCCCCGAGCGAGAGTTCGCTGTGCAGCGCCTGCTGCAGGCCGGCCGATTGCGACGTCCCTTCCATGCCGTAGATTGTGCCCAGCGTCCCTACGATCACCTCGCGAGCGGCGAGCGAGCTGACCAGCCCGATCCCGATCTTCCAGTTGAAGCCGAGCGGGGCGATGGCCGGTTCGAGTCCGCGGCCGAGCATGCCCGCGACGCTGTCCTCGATCTTCGGCGGATGGCCGTTGTGTATGGGCACATGGGCCAGCACCCAGAGAATGATGGCCACGGCGAGAATGACGGTACCGGCGCGGCGCAGGAAAATGCCCGCGCGTTCCACCAGACGAAGGCCGAGCGACGTCATGGTAGGCCAGCGATAGGGCGGCATCTCCAGCATGAACGGCGTGGCGACGCTTTTGAGCACCGTGGACTTGAGCAAGCGCGCGGTGAAAACGGCCGCTGCGAATCCGAGCAGATAGAGGAACAGCAGAGCGGAGGACTGGCTGCCGAGGAACGGCCCGATCACCGGGCGCTCCTTCACGAATGCGGCAATGAGCAGCGTGTAGACGGGCAGGCGCGCCGAGCAGGTCATGAAGGGGGCGATCATGATGGTGGCGATGCGGTCGCGCTTATTCTCGATGGTGCGCGTGGCCATGATGGCCGGCACGGCGCAGGCGTACGCCGAGAGCAGCGGGATGAACGACTTGCCCTGCAGCCCGAAGCGCCGCATGGTGCGGTCTGCGATGAGCGCCGCGCGCGCCAGATAACCGGAATCTTCCAGCACGCCAATGAACAGGAACAGGAGCAGGATCTGCGGCAGGAACACCACCACGGAGCCGACGCCGTTCCAGATGCCGTCAATGAGCAGCGACTTCAGAATGCCGTTGGGGAGCAGCGCGCCGATCCAGGCCCCGATGCTCTGAATCATGATTTGCAGGGCGTCCATCATGGGGCGCGCGCCGGAAAAGATGGTCTGGAAAACGGCCACCACCACGACGGTGAAAATAAGCGGCCCGCCCACCGGGTGCAGGAACACCGAGTCGAGTCGTCGTGTCCAGAGCGGCGGCGCCGGAGCATGATAGCGCGCCTTTTCCCCCACCCGCGCCGCCCATGTCCGGCACTTCGGGATGTCCTGCAGGACGGGAAGTTCCACCAGCGGCGGTTTGACGGAAGAGCGGCCCGCGGCGGTGCCTTCGATGAACTGAAATACGCGATCGACGCCCTCGCCGGTGAAGGCGCTGATGAGGGCCACGGGCGCGCCGAGCTGGGCGGCAAGGAGGGCGACATTCACCTCGCCCCGGCGCGCGCGGAGGTCGTCGGCCATGTTCAGGATCACCAGCGTCGGCAGGCGCAGCGCGAGTATGGGCGCCGCCAGAACAAGGTGGCGTCCAAGATTCGTGCAATCGAGTATCAGGAGGACGGCGTCCGGCCTGGACACGCCCTCCATGCGGCCCATCAGCACGTCACGGGTTACCTGCTCGTCCTCGGAGCGAGGGTCGAGACCGTAGACGCCCGGCAGGTCGATAAGCGTGACTTCCCGGTCGGATTCGACGCGCGCCCGGCCGGTATGCTGCTCGACGGTTACTCCCGGAAAGTTGGCAACTTTCTGACGAAGGCCGGTAAGCCGGTTGAAAAGAGTGGATTTACCGGAGTTTGGAGGGCCTACGATGGCAACAACGTGAGGGCGTGTGCCCTCGGCGGCTGGGGCGGCTATCTGCACGACCCCGGCCGTGCCGCCGTGGCACGAGCTCATGAGATGGCCGGCGCTCCGTTCGCTTCGCGGAGATGCAGTTGAGCTGCGGTTTCACGCCGCAGCGCGATCTCCGAGCCGTCCACCCGGAACACGCGCGGATCTCCGCCCGGCGCCGAACACGCGCGAGTGATGCGATGCCCGGGCAGGAATCCAAGCTCCATCAGGCGTTTGGCGATCTCGCCGGGAACTTCGAGGCGGTCCAGAACGCCCTCTTCTCCGGGCCTGAGGTCTTCAAGACTGCGCCGCGCCGCAGCGGCTCTGCGGCCCCGCCTCTTGACACTCAGTTGCATCATATGTCACCAGTATGGATCGGCCCGGTTCCGCTGTCAACGGGAATATAAGACCACAACAGTCCTATATAAACAGGACGCCAGTATGATGCCTCCAAAGTGCCGTCCGGTGCACCGATTTCACGGTTACCCATACCTTCTGGTCCGACGATCGGCCGGTTCGTCTCATCGGCCAGAGAGGTAGAGCAGGCTTTTAGCCTGCAGAGTTGCAGGAGGCCTATTCGTCTGCCGGCACGGCCGGTTCCACCGTGGCGTGGCGCGCCGGCTGCCCGGGCTTCGCACCGCCGGCAATCTCGATGTTGTTGACCACGCGAACGGCGCCCGCTGATTTCGCCATTCTGGTGGCGGCGCCTTTATGCTGTGGCACGCTGGTGCGGCCTGTCCACGTCACCACCCCGCCCTTCACCTTTGGCACGAAACCGTCCTTACCGATCTTCGATTTCGCCAGTTTTGTCTTTATCTTCTGCTCGATCTCGCTATCGCTGAAGCGCGCGGCGGCGCCGGCCGGGTGTTGCGGAACGCTGGCCGGGCGATTGGCTCCGCTGGACGCGGCGGCCGTGAGAACAACAACGAAGAGAACTGAACACAATCTGTGCATACCGAACCTGTAGTGCTCCGCGAGCGATATAATTCGCACATGTCCGAACACAAACCCGGCCGCCGAGCGTTCATGACCACCGCCATCGCGGCCACAGCCGCGTCGTATTCGCGCATCCTCGGCGCGAACGACCGCATTCATCTTGGGCTCATCGGCGCTGGAGAACGCGGGCGCTACGTGATGTCGGTGTTCCTGAAACAGCCGAACGTGGAGCTGACATCGGTTTGCGATATCTGGGGCGCGCAGATCGACAAGGCGAAAAAGGCGAATCCGGCGGCGCAGGGTTACTCCGATTACCGGAAGCTGCTCGAATCGAAGCCGCTCGATATCGTCCAGATCGCCACCCCCGACCACTGGCACGCCCGCATCGCCATCGACGCGCTCGAGTCCGGACGCGACGTGTACGTTGAGAAGCCGCTGACGCGCACGCCACAGGAGGGGCCGCGCATCGTCAAAGCCGCGCGCGTGAACAATCGTGTTTGCCAGGTCGGAATGCAGCAGCGCTCCGGCAAACACTACATCCAGGCCAAACAGGAATACATGGACACGGGCCGGCTGGGGAAGATCACGCTGGCGCGCACGTGGTGGTACGGGAACGGATATCACCTGCGCAAGGCGCCCGCATACCTGCAGACCAAGCCCGCCGATCTGGACTGGAACCAATTCCTGGGTCCGCTGAAGTGGCGCGACTGGGACCCGCAGCAATACTGGAACTGGCGCGCATACCTCGATTACGGCGGCGGGCAGGTGACGGACCTGTTTACCCACTGGATCGACGTGGTCCACATGTTCATGGGATCGGACATCCCCTCGTCCGCGGTGGCCACGGGCGGCGTTTATCACTACAAAGACGGCCGCACGGCGCCTGACACCATCAACGTGCTGCTGCAGTATCCGGCCGAGTTTACGGCGACATTCGAGGCGACCCTTGTTCCCGGCATCACCGGAGCCGCGCAGGAGTTCTGCGGCGCCCAGGGCCGGCTATACATCGACCGCGAGCATTACGAGTTCCATCCGCTTGGCCGCAGCGCGCAGCCGGTGGTGGTGGAAGCCGATCCGCACGGGCTGGAAGTGGATCACGTGGGCAACTTCCTCGACTGCGTGCAGTCGCGCAAACTGCCGAACGGCGACGTGCTGGTGGGGCACCGTTCCGCCCAGGCATCGCATCTGGGCAACATCGCCTACGAGCAGCGCCGGCAGATCGACTTCGACACGCAGCGCGAAGAGATTCTGCCGCTGTAGGTGAGTGGTCCGCAATCCGACACCCAGGCTGAAAGACGGTGCTGAAAAAGTAAGTTCACAGGCCGAAGGCCTGTTCCACAATGGCTATAAACCATTGAACTGGTGTTGTGGAACAGGCGTTTTCGCCTGTCCTGGGCAGCATTGACTTACTTTTTCCGCACCGTCTGAAAGCCTGCCCCACCTCGCCTCGCGATCTGTTGAGCAGCCATGGTGGCGCAGGCCGTTTCGCCGGCGTGCCCCGAATGACATCCAGAGATCGTGGACGTCACCCGCGCGGCGTGATCGACTCCACCAGCGCCTTCGCATCCTGCTGGATGCGGCGCAGGTGCTCCTCGCCCTCGAAGCTTTCCGCGTATAGCTTGTAGACGTTCTCGGTGCCCGAGGGCCGCACGGCGAACCAGCCCTTTGCGGAGACCACCTTCACGCCGCCGATCGGCGCGCCATTGCCCGGCGCCTTCGTGAGGATTTGCTGAATCGGATCGCCGGCCAGCGTCTTCGTCGTCACCTTCTCCGGCGCGAGGCTCAACAGCGCGGCCTTCTGCTCGGGCGTCGTGGGCGCATCCACGCGCTGGTACGCCGGATCGCCGAACTTCCCCGTCAATTCCCGATACAGCTCGCCAGGATCGCGCCCGCAGCGCGCTGTGATCTCCGCCGCCAGCAGGCTTGGGATGAGACCGTCCTTGTCGGTGGTCCACACCGTGCCATCGGTGCGCAGGAACGAAGCGCCGGCGCTTTCCTCGCCTCCAAAGCCGATCGATCCGTCCACCAGCCCATCGACAAACCACTTGAACCCGACCGGCACCTCCACCAGGCGTCGGCCGAGGTCGGCCGCGACGCGATCGATCATGCTGCTGCTCACCAGCGTCTTCCCCACCCCGGCATCGGCGCGCCAGCCTGGCCGGTTGCGATACAGATACGAGATGGCCACCGCCAGATAGTGATTCGGATTGAGCAGACCGGCGCTGCGTGTGACGATGCCGTGCCGGTCGGCATCGGTATCGCAACCGAAGGCGACATCGAAGCGGTCCTTCATCGCGATCAGGCTGGCCATCGCATACGGCGAGGAGCAATCCATGCGAATCCTGCCGTCCCAGTCCAGCGTCATGAAGCGGAAGGTGGGATCCACTTCCTTGTTCACGATGTCGAGGGCGATGCCGTAGTGTTCCGCGATTCGCGGCCAGTAGGCGACGCTGGCCCCGCCCAGCGGATCGACGCCGATTTTCAAACCGGCGCCGCGGATAACGTCCATCGCCACTACCGCGCCCAGGTCCGATACGTACTCAGTGATGTAATCGTGCCGCTTCGTCTCGTCGGCGTGCAGCACTCGTTCGTACAACCAGCGCCGAACATCTTTCAAGCCCGCGCCGAGCAGCGCGTTGGCGTCGTTCTCGATCTGTTTCGTGACGCCGGTATCCGCGGGACCGCCATTCGGGGGATTGTATTTGAACCCGCCGTCCTCGGGCGGATTGTGCGAGGGCGTGATGACTATGCCGTCCGACAGGCCCGCCGTGCGACCGCGGTTGTGCGCCAGAATTGCATGCGAGAGCGCGGGCGTGGGCGTATAGCCGAGATCGGTATCCAGAAGAACGGTGACGCCGTTCGCGCCGAGCACTTCGAGCGCGGTGACGAACGCGGGCTCCGACAGAGCGTGCGTGTCCTTCGCCAGGAACAGGGGGCCGTCGATGCCCGCCTGAGCGCGATACCGGCAGATGGCCTGCGTGATGGCCAGAATATGCGATTCGTTGAAGGAGCACGCAAACGACGACCCACGGTGGCCGGACGTGCCGAAGGTTACGCGCTGGGCAGGCACGGCGGGATCGGGCCGCCCCGCATAATAGGCGGTGATCAGCCGGGGCACGTTCACCAGCATGGAGGGGTCAGCGGGCTTTCCCGCCCGGGGATTCGTGGACATGGTTCCATTGTGCATTGCGGCAGACCGGCCGTCGCAGGCCAAAGGCCTACTCTACTGTGGAGCAGGCGTTTTCGCCTGCATTGGACCAGGTTCCTCTGCACAGCGCACTGTACACTGGTAATTCTCCATGCTTGTCGTCATGCAGGAAGGGGCCACGGAAGCCCAGATCGAAAAGGTGATTGCCCGTCTTGTGGCCATGGGATTCACCGTGCACCGCTCCACGGGCGTGCGTCACACCGTGCTCGGCGGCGTGGGTCCCATGGACCAGTTCGAGCCGGCCGACTTCGAGGTGATGGAGGGCGTGAAGGAATGCCACCGCATCGTCTCGCCCTACAAGATGGCGAGCCGGCCCTTCCGCCCCGACGGCACCATCGTTCGGGTCGGCGGCGTGGAGATCGGCGGCGACAAAGTAGTAGTGATGGCGGGACCCTGCAGCGTGGAGAGCCGCGAGCAGATTTTCCGCGTTGCCGAAGATGTTTCCGCGGCAGGCGCTCAGGTGCTGCGCGGAGGAGCTTTCAAGCCGCGCACGTCGCCGTACAGCTTCCAGGGACTGGGCGAAGACGGCCTCCGCCTGATGCGCGAAGCGGCCGACCGATTCGGCCTCCTGGTGGTGAGCGAGGTGATGGACTCCAGCCAGATCCCCTTGCTTTCCGCGTGGGCCGACATTCTGCAGGTGGGCGCGCGCAACATGCAGAACTACAATCTGCTACGCGAGCTCGGTAATCAGTCGAAGCCGGTGCTGCTCAAGCGCGGCATCTCCGCCACCATCGAAGAGCTGCTGCTTTCAGCCGAGTACATTCTGGCCGGCGGCAACTACGACGTCATCCTGTGCGAGCGCGGCATCCGCACGTTCGAAAGCTACACGCGGAACACGATGGACATCTCGGCCATCCCGGTAGTGAAGAAGCTCTCTCACCTGCCCATCATTGCGGACCCATCGCACGGTACCGGCCGCCGCGACAAAGTGCTGCCGATGGCGCGCGCCGCCGTGGCCGCCGGGGCCGACGGGCTGATTATCGAGGTGCATAACGATCCGGATCATGCGTTGAGCGACGGCGCACAGTCGCTTTTCCCCGCCCAGTTCACGGAGCTGATGCGACAGCTCCGCATGATTGCCGCCGCGGTGGGCCGGACGCTCTGACGTGGAGTGCACAGCAATCTTCGGAGTCGGCCTCATCGGCGGCTCCTTCGCTCTGGCGCTGCGCAAGGCGGGATTCCGCGGCAGGATCATCGGCGTCAGCTCGCCCGGAACCATCCGTCGCGCGATCGAACTTGGCGTCATCGATGAGGGCGCGAGTCTGTCGGAAGCCGCGCGCCGCGCGCAACTGATATTCCTCTCGCAACCGATCGAACGCATCATTGAAATGATTCCGGCGCTGGCCGGGGAGATCGGCGCCGATACGTTCGTCACAGATGCGGGCAGCACGAAAACCCGAATCATGGCGGCCGCGGAATGCCTGCCCGCGGGCGTGTTCGTCGGCGGACATCCCATGGCCGGCAAGGAAGCGCGAGGCGTGGACTCGGCCGACGCCGATCTGTTTGTGGGGCGGCCATGGGCGCTGACCGCGCGGGACACCGCCGATCTGGAGCTCGTCGGCTGCCGCGAGTTCAGAACCTGGCTGGAGAAGATTGGGGCGTCGGTGGTGGCGCTGGATGCCGAGACCCACGACCGCATGGTCGCGCTGACCTCGCACCTTGCTCAGGCGCTGTCGACGGCGCTCGCATCAACCCTCGGCGAGACGTTTCAGGACGCCGCCCCCCCGCTGTACGGTCCGGGATTGGTGGACATGACGCGGCTCGCGCTGAGTCCGTGGGAGATCTGGTCGGATATTTTTGCGAGCAACCGCCAGAATCTCGCCAGGGCGCTGGATGGCTGTCTAATGACGTTACAGCGCATGCGTGCCGCGCTCGATGAACCGGGTGAGCGCGAGATTCGCCTTATGTTTCAGCGAGGTAGCGACTTCGCAACCGCGTTGCGCAAGCGCCAGGAAATAACCGGCGGGTAACATTTTTATATAATGCACTTGACATTCGGCTTATAATAATTCGAGCCTATTCCATGCCTGCTGCTTCGACTCTTGCGCTCGCCTCAATCGTCCGGAACGAAGTAGTACATCTCGAGGGCGTGTCCAGATTCGCCCCCAGCCGGAGATTCGCATCCATTTTCGGGGAATCCAGCCCGTCTGACTCGGTGTATTTCCTTGATTCGGGACTTGTCAAAGTCTTCAAGCGCGGTGATGAGGGGAAAGAGATCATCCTTCGTATCGTCCCGCCGGGCGATCTCTTCGGTGAAGAAGCGCTGACCGGCCAGGATGAGCGCAGGATCTCCGCGGAAGTGCTGCAGGACGGCGTCGTCTACGTCATCCCGAAAAGCGTTTTCACAACGTGGGCCGATGGACACGCCCAGGCGTGGCGTCTGATCGCGGAGTGCGTTACCTTGCGGCAGCGCGAGCTCGAAAAGAAGATCGAGCTGCTCTGCCTGCAGGATGTCGAGTACCGCATTCTGTACTATCTCGGTGATCTGGCGACCATGGTGGGCTCGAAGTCCGAGAGCGATAGCGAGCACTCCATTCCGCTGTCGCAGAGCGAGCTGGCAAGTCTGATCGGCGCCACGCGCGAAACCACTTCGACGACGCTCAACTCGCTCGCGCGGCGCGGTCTGGTTCGGCTCGGAAGGCGCCTGCTGGTGATCTCGTCGGTGGACAACGTGCTTCACGCCGCCCAGGAACGCGCGCACGCCGCCGGGAATTCGTAGGTCTGAACCTCTCAGCGGCCAGGCCCAACCACTCCCTTACGGTCGCGGCTCAGCAACATGCTCCAAACGCGGACTATCGTAACTGAGCGACGGTGACGGAGCGGTTCCGCAATGCCGCTAACTCGACGGATCCCGTTGGCGGGTGTGCGATACCGCCGAGATAATTGCGATTCCCACCAACACCACGACACCGACAGCAATCCACGTCGCGGACACATGCAGCAGCCACGCCGCCAGCGCCAGGCCGATAATCAGCACCACGAATCCCAACAGGTACAGGCCAAACGACATCGCGTCCTCCTCCGGCCGGAGTTGCACGTCGCCTTCCACGGCACCAGCCACGCGTAAGTGCCTGAACGCGCGAGGCCGCGCCACCGCGATACAATGCAGACCAGGAAAATTCAGGCGCCTGTGAACAAATACGACATAGCGATCGTGGGGGGCGGCCACAACGGCCTCGTCTCCGCGGCTTATCTGGCGCGCGCGGGCCGGAAGGTGGTGGTTCTGGAACGGCGCGAGTTCGCGGGCGGGTGCGCCGTCACGGAAGAAGTGTGGCCGGGGTATCGCGTGTCCACAGCCGCATACCTGACCAGCCTGCTGCAGGAGCGTATCATCCGCGAGCTCGATCTGCCGCGCTACGGGTATCAGGTGGATGCCAAGGATCCCGCGTTCTTCTCTCCGTTTCCCGACGGCCGTTACCTGTTCTTCTGGCAGGATGGGCGCAAAACGCTGGAAGAGATCGCGAAGTTCTCCCCGCGCGATGCCGAGCGCTTCACGGCGTATGAGCAGCATCTGGAGCGGCTCTCGGAAGTAGTTGAGGGTCTGCTGCTGACCACGCCGCCAGAGTTCCCGCCGCGCGGCGTGGGAGATATTGTGGATTACCTGAAGCTCGCCCCGCGATTGCGCCGTCTGGGCCGGCGGGACATGATCGCGCTGGTGAAGGTGTTCACCATGAGCGCGGCCGATTTCCTGGACGAGTGGTTCGAATCGGATGAGCTGAAGGTAACGCTGGCCACCGACGGCGTGATCGGCGCGAACGGCGGACCACGATCGCCCGGCACCGCGTACATCCTGCTGCACCACGTCATGGGCAGCGTGGGCGGCAAGCGCGGCTTGTGGGGGTTCGTACGCGGCGGCATGGGGGCGGTGTCGAATTCCATTGCCGCGGCCGCGAAAGCGCACGGGGCCGAGATCCGCACCGGCGCCGCTGTGTCGCACATCCGCGTGGAGAATGGGCGCGCGAAATCCGTGGTGCTGGACGGAGGCGATGAGATCGAAGCGAAGCTGGTGGCCAGCAACCTCGATCCGAAGCGCACCTTCCTCGAGCTGGTGGACGCAAAGGAACTGCCGCCGGAATTCGTGGAGCGCATTCGCGCCTTTCGGATTGAAGGCACGTCGTGCAAAATCAACCTGGCGCTCAACGGCCTTCCGGATTTTCGCGCGCTGCCCGGCGCTCCCGGGCCACAGCACAAAGCGACCATGCACATCTGTCCGTCGATCGAGTACATCGAGCGGGCATGGGATGGCGCGAAGTACGGCCGTCCGTCCGAGCGGCCCATGCTGGAGCTGACCGTGCCCACGATGTATGACCCGAGTCTCGCGCCCGCGGGCCGGCACGTCATGGGCATCTTCCTGCAGTACGCCCCGTACACATTGCGCGAGGGCAACTGGGATGAATTGCGCGACCCCTTCGCGGAGCGCGTTTTCGATCTGATCGAGGAATATGCGCCGGGCTTCCGCGCGCTGATTGCGCACCAGCAGGTGCTCACTCCGCTCGACCTGGAACGGCGCTTCGGGATCACGGGCGGCAACATCTTCCACGGCGAGATGAGCCTCGACCAGATGTTCGTCATGCGCCCCGCGCCGGGAGCCGCGCGCTATCGGACGCCGGTGAAGGGGCTGTATCTGTGCGGATCGGGCGCGCATCCGGGCGGCGGCGTGATGGGCGCGCCAGGATACAACGCCGCGCGAGAGATCCTGAAGGGCTGACACGTTGTTGCAGAGCGCGGAAACAGGTTTCCACGGCGCATTCTTAAACCCTTTGGTTTCAACATCTAAATTGGCGAACGGAAACTCGATTTCCGTTACAGAGCCGCAAGCCATGCAGGAGGTGACCCGGGGTCACCCGCGGACGAGGGAGCGTCCGCCCCACCAAAGCTGTGCTAAACTGTTAGTTTCCCGCCAGGAGTTTCCGTGGACAGAATCACCCGTAAGGAACTGAAGACAGATCATTTTGCGACCGAGGTGCAGCACGGTTTCGAGTATGTGACCGAGCACCAGTCGGAGATGATCCGCTATGGCCTGATCGCGCTCGCCGTGCTGGTCATCGGCGGCGGATGGTATTTCTACTCGCAGCATGAGCACGCTGTGAGAGAGAATAAGCTGGCTGAAATGTTCCGCATCGATCAGGCACAGGTGGGCGCGCCTGACAGCCCGTTCACGCTCAGTTACCCGACGCAGCAGGCCAAGGATGCGGCCGAGACGAAGGCCCTCACCGAACTGGCCACCCAGTTCCCAGGCACTGAGGAAGGCACCATCGGCCAGTTCATGCTGGCATCCCGCGCGGCCGACAAGGGCAACGGCGCAGAAGCCGAGCGCAGGCTCAAGGACGTTGTGGACAACGGCAAAGGCCCCTACACATCTCTCGCGAAGTTGCAGCTTGCCGAGATCTACGCGTCGGAAGGAAAAGAGGCGGATGCACGGGCGCTGCTGCAGTCTCTCATCGACAAACCCACCGTGTTCGTGTCCAAAGAGGAGGCCACCATCCAACTGGCGAAAATCATCGGGCGCACGAAACCCGCTGACGCTCAGAAGATGCTGCTTCCGCTGCTGACCTCCGACCGCGCCGCCGTGAGCCGCGCGGCCACACAGGCCAACGGCTTCATTTCGCAGAAGTGAACCAGCCCCTCGCACGTCTCCGCTTTCCAGTGGAGCGCAGCCGCGGGCGCCGTTATCCCGAGTTTCCCCATCCGTGGCGCAACGAGTTCCAGCGCGACCGCGACCGTATCATCCACACGCGCGCGTTTCGCCGGCTGGAGGCGAAGACGCAGGTGTTCACGCCGGGGTTGTCGGACCACTTCCGCAACCGTCTGACGCACACCATCGAAGTGGCGCAGGTCGCGCGCACCGCGGCCGCCGCCCTCGGACTCAATGAGGATCTGACCGAAGCTCTCGCGCTGGTTCACGATATCGGTCATCCTCCGTTCGCTCATGCCGGTGAAGAGGAGCTCAATCGGCTGATGAGCCGCTTCGGAGACAGCTTCAATCACAACCTGCACGCGCTGCGAATCGTGGAGAGTTTCGAGCAGCGTTATGCGCGCTTTCCCGGGCTGAACCTGACCTTCGAGGTGCGCGAGGGCATCGTCAAGCACTCGCACGATCTGGACCCCGCCAATGCCGCGGGGCTGGAAGAGTATCTTCCATGCGAGAGGCCGCCTCTGGAAGCGCAGCTCATCGATCTGGCCGACGAAATCGCCTATGACACGGCCGACCTCGACGACGCGTTCTCCGCCGGTCTGTTTACGTGCGAGGAGATTGCCGCTTCAGCGGACCGGTTTGCCAGCGTCTACGAAAGCATCGAAGGCCAGTTTCCGGGCGCCAGCGCGCGCGTGCAGTTTCAGGAAGTCCTGCGGGCGCTCATCGATCGCCTCGTTTCCGGACTCGTGGAAGGCACCGTGGCCGAGGCGGAGCGCGCCGGCGTTCAGTGCGCCGACGATGTACGGAGCCAGGGGCGCAGGCTCGCCGCCTTCACGGAAGATGCCCGCGACACGGCGCATCAGCTCAAAACGTTTCTGCGCCGCACCGTGTATTTTTCAGGGCCGCTGGTGGAAGAACGCCAGCGCTCCGCCTCCATGATCGCCGAGCTGTTCGAATACTTTCTGTCCGATCCAGGCCGCCTGCCCGGGGGCTACGCCGAAGCTCTTCACCACGACGCGCCGCATCGGGTGGTTCGCGATTACATCGCCGGGATGACGGATGTCTTCTTTGTGCGGACCTGGCGCGAGCTGATCGGTCACTCCGGCTCAGCCCGCGACACCATGTTGGACACTTCAGCCGAGCGCACGCCGTAGATCTTTACCAGCCGGCGGCAAATCTCGTCGGCCAGGCGCTGCGGCTTTTCGTCATCGTCGTGCTCGATTTCCAACTTCAGGTAGAGATCCGTCACCGGCATATTCACGATGATATGCCGTGTGCATGTGGCGCACGCTTCAGACGCTGCTGAAAAAGTAAGTTCACAGGCCGAAGGCCTGTTCCACAATGGCTGTAAGCCATTGAACTGGTGTTGTGGAACGGGCGTTTTCGCCTGTCCCTGGTAGCGTTGACTTACTCTTTCAGCACCGTCCCGACCGTGGGCTGATTGGATCTCACCGAACAGACCGTCTGTCTGACCATTGATGCCGTCGTCGAAATACGGCGCTGTTGAGCTGAAACCGGGGCCGGCGTCAAGCCGTTCGCCGCCGCTGGTGAGGTTCGCGGCATAAAGAAAGTTCGCGCCGAATGACATGCCCCAGGGATTCTTCAGATTCGGGTCCGTCGTTCCGGCCATGCCGGAAACATCCGAGACGAGGTTCAGCTGCGAATACACAGTTGCGGAATGAGCTGGCTGCTTCAGCACCATCACAGTTGTCGGCAGCAATGCCGCCGCTGATAAAAATACACGTAGTCGTCGGAGCAAAGTCCCCTCCCTCTTCCTTGACAGGCCAGCGAGTAGACTGCACCCCCCACAACGCATGTTGCGTGAGATTTCGGTAAATCGGTGAGTGCGTTAATCGAGCCGCCCGAACCAGAGCGAGGTTTCGTACACGAACGCCACGTGGCCCTCGACGGCGTATTTGTGAAATATCGCCCGCAACTCGCACACCATCGGTTCATAGTTGGCGTCCCCGTGACGCGGCGCATAGGACGACGAGAGCAGCCGTCCCTGCAATCCTTCGTAATCGAATTGCTGCGCGAAGGAATACCTGCTGAGACGGGCCGGCTGAGGCGCGAAGAACTGCTCCACCGCTTCAGCCGAGTTGCGCTGATCGCGGATGCGCGCATAATCGACGGCGTATTTCAGGAGCAACGTTTCGTATTCGTCGAGGAACGCCGAGACAGGCCTGCGCTCGTTCCAGACCAGAGCCACCGCGCCTCGGGGCCGCAGGATGCGCGCGAACTCGTCACGCGCCGCGGCGGGCTGGAACCAGTGAAAGGCCTGGCCGGCGGTCACCAGGTCCGCCGACGCGCCCGGCAGACCGGTAGCTTCGGCGCGGCCGTCGACGGCGCGGAACCTGTGCCCAAACGGAGCCAGCTCGCGCGCGCCCGCTTCCCTCATAGCGGCGTTCGGTTCGACGCCGATTACCGTGTTGCCGTTATCGAGAAAGACCTTCGCCAGATTACCGGTGCCGCAGCCGATATCGGCGATCACGGAAGCCGGCGCGAGACCGCATTCCGCCCGCAGCGTATCCAGAATTTCAGCCGGGTATCCTGGCCTGTAGCGAGCGTAATCCGAAACACGATCGGTGAATCGCAGCGTGGGATCGGACGGGTTCATCCGGGGCGTCATCGTTCTTATCGTAGAGCACAGGCGTGGAGGACTGTGTCACGCGGCTACAATGAATTCGATGATTCCAAAGGTGAGAAAAGCGGTTTTCCCGGCGGCCGGCCTCGGTACTCGTTTCCTTCCGGCCACCAAAGCCCAGCCCAAAGAGATGCTGGCGCTCGTGGACAAGCCCTTGATCCAGTACGGCGTGGAGGAGGCGCTGCACTCCGGCATTCAGAACATCATCATCGTCACCGGGCGCGGCAAGAGCTCGATTGAAGATCATTTCGACGTGAGCTTTGAGCTCGAGCAGGCGCTCGAATCAAAAGGCAAGAAAGATCTGCTGAGCGTGGTCCGCAGCATCTCCGACATGATCGATGTCGCGTATGTCCGGCAGAAGGAAGCGCTCGGCCTGGGGCACGCGGTGCTGCGCGCGAAGGAGCTGGTGGGGCACGAACCGTTCGCCGTGATTCTGTCCGACGACGTGATCGATTCAGAGATCCCCTGCGTGCGTCAACTGCTGGACGTTTACGAATTCTACGGAGCGCCCGTGGTGGCGCTGATGGAAGTGGAAGGTGACGCCATTTCATCATACGGCGCGGTGGACGCGGAGCCGGTGGCTCACAATGGCAGCCGCGATCGCCTGTTCCGCATTCGCAACATGGTGGAGAAGCCGAAGCCCGCGGATGCGCCATCGAACCTCGCCATCATCGGGCGGTACGTGCTGACGCCGGAGATTTTCGCGTCCATCGAATCGGTGGATCCGGGCAGCGGCGGCGAGATTCAGCTCACCGATGCGCTCAAGCACATGCTGCGGAATCGGCCCATCTACGGGTACAAGTTCGAGGGCAAGCGCTACGACGCCGGAGACAAGCTCGGCTTTCTGAAGGCCACCGTAGAGTTCGCGCTGAACCGCTACGATCTGGGCGCGGAGTTTCGTGAATACCTGAAGGGACTGAATCTACAGTAGAGCAGGCTTCAGCCTGCAATGGGATTGGCCATTCGCCGTGCGGGCGAAAACGCCTGCTCCACAACTCAGCATCAGGAACTTGCAGCCATTGTGGAGCAGGCTTCAGCCTAATGCCATATAGTTTTCGACGGCGAGCTGAGTCGAAGTCCCTTTTGTGGGGCAGGCCCCCCGGCCTGCGCGGGGCCCCCCGGCCCCGCTGGCCGCGCGGAGAGTAGAGTTGTCGCGATGGGAGCAGGCCGGCGGGGGCGGCGGCCGCGGGCGAGGGCGCCCGCCCCACATCGGCCAGGTGTTCGAAAGCGGGAAAACTATATGGCATTGGGCTTCAGCCTGCAATTCACCCAGTCAATTCCGCGATCTCGAAGATCGACTCAAAGCGGCAGCCGATGGCGGTGAGGTTCTCACGAGCGCCCAGGTTTCGGTCCACCAGGCAAATGGCGCCGAGGACGTTCAGTCCGGCTTCACGCGCGCGTTCCACCGCGGTAACCGTTGAGCCGCCGGTGGAACAGACATCGTCCACCACCACCACGTCCATCTGAGCGGGCAGCGCCAGGCCTTCAACCGATTGCTGCATGCCGTGCTTTTTCGCCTCTTTGCGGACCACGAACGCGTTGATGGGTTGTGCGCCGCGGTCGAGACTCTCGCGCGCGATGGCCACGGCGATCGGGTCGGCGCCCATGGTGAGTCCACCCGCGGCCGCCGCGCGCCATCCGAGCTCGTCCATCTTGTCGAGAAACACCCGGCCGATGAGCGGCATGGCCCGCGCATGGCACGTCGTGAGGCGCGCATCGATGTACAGGTTGCTGCGCTTTCCTGACGCCAGCACGAAATCGCCGCTGCAGATGGACAATTCGCGAAGGAACTGTTTCAGGCCGGCGCGATCTTCAGCGGGCATTGCTCTTCATTCTACTTGCCCGCTTCCATCTTCTCCGCCATCGCCAGCATCTTCATTACGCTGTTCCAGTTCCGCCCGGTGCCGGGTACGGCGAGTATGCGCTCGATACGCGCCAGCGGCAGCTTCGGCCGCGCCATGCCGTTGCTGAAGTAGATGTAGAGCTCGCGCCCGTCGATGCGCAGCTCTTCGGGGGCGGCATCGATCGCGCGCACCTTTTCGCGAGCCTCTTCTCCTGGATCGTCGCCGAGGAACGTCACCAGCAGCTTGTTCGGCTCGATGCCGGGCCGGTCAGCGAAAGGGTTCCTCGCGATGGCATCGCGCAGCTCAGCGACGGTTCGGAGAATCACAGCGGGCCGGAAGCCGAAGGCTTTCTCAATGGCCTCCTCGATGCGTGCGGCGAGGCGCGTCAGGTTCTTTTCCGAAGCGCTGAAAATCACGTTGCCGCTTTGTACATAGGTCTGTACATTGCGGAGGTCCAGCGACTCATACACGGCCCGCAGTGCGTCCATTTTCATCCGCTGGTGGCGCGCAAGGTTGACGCCCCGGAGCAAGGAAACGATCACCGGCATATCAGGTATAGGATAGCTGGACCGCGAAACCCTCCGGGTGTTGCTATCCTCTATTTATTTCGTGCGTCTTCTGACTCCGTTGGCGGCGCTCCTGGCGGTCCAGGCTCTCGCGTGGGCGGACGCGAATCAGGGCGCGCCGGCTCTTGCACTGAACACCGGTAAGCAGATCTACGAGGCTGGCTGCGTGGCCTGCCATGGCCCGGACGGCAAAGGCACGCCCCAATCCACCGCTGGCTTCAAAAAGCCGGACTCGTTCCCCGACTTCACCCGCTGCAACCAGACGACGGCGGAGATGGACAACGACTACCGCGCCGTGATCACCAATGGCGGGCCATTCCGCGGCTTCTCGCAGATCATGCCGTCATTTCGCGACGCCCTCACCGCCGATCAGATCAACAAGGTGATCGGGTACATCCGCGGCTTCTGCGAAAATCCACACTGGCCGCGCGCCGAGCTGAACCTTCCTCGCGCGCTCATCACCGAGAAAGCATACCCGGAGGATGAGACCGTACTCACCACAACTCTGAACGCGCAGGGAGCGCCGGCGGTGGGAAACGAGATCGTGGAAGAGAACCGCTTCGGGGTGAAGAACGAGATCGAGATCGCGGTCCCGGTGGATTTCCAGCATCAGAACCGCACGTGGTACGGCGGCTTTGGCGACTCGTCCATCGGGTGGAAACGCGAGATCTTCTCCAGCCTCAAATCCGGATCGATCTTTTCGGTGCAGGGCGAAGCGATCTTCCCCACCGGCAGCCGCGCGCACGGACTCGGCTCGGGCGTCACCACGTTCGGAACGTTCGTGGCATTCGATCAGTTATTCCCGCACTACATCTTCGTGCAGTTCCAGGGAGGCGCCAATCTGCCGGTGAACACGGCCATTGCGCCGCGGTCCGCTTACTGGTACACCGCGCTCGGCCAGAGCTTCAGCCAGAATCGCGGCCTTGGGCGAACCTGGTCGCCGATGGTGGAGTTTCTGGCGGATCGCAGTTTCAGGACCGGCGCCGGCACGAACTGGGATGTCGTCCCGCAGTTTCAGGTGACCGTCAGCGCGCGGCAGCACATCAAGGCGGCTGCGGGCGTTTACATCCCCGTGACCAACACCGCGGGGCGTCCCATTCAGGTGATGTTTTACGTGCTTTGGGACTGGCAGGACGGCAAGCTCACGGAGGGCTGGTGATGCGACGGGTTGTCGTAGCCGCGTTGGTGATCCTGTGGCCGCTGACCGCGCGGACCCGCGATGCGGAAAAGCCGGATCAGCCGCGGTTCCAGACATCGGACCGGTGCATCGCCTGCCATAACGGCCTCACTACGCCGAAGGGCGAAGATGTCTCGATCGGCTTCGAGTGGCGCGCCAGCATCATGGCCAACTCCTCGCGCGATCCCTACTGGCAGGCGAGCGTACGCCGCGAAACCATCGACCACGCCGAGGCGCGCGCGGACGTCGAGGACGAGTGCTCCGTCTGCCACATGCCGATCACTCGCTACGAGGCGAAGCAAAAGGAAAACTGGGCGAGATCTTCGCGCATCTGCCCTTCAAAGACGACAAGAAAGAAGGCGCGCAGGCCGAGGATGGCGTGGATTGTTCGGTGTGCCATCAGATTGGGAAAGAGAAGCTGGGCACGCGCGACAGCTTCAACGGCGGCTTCGTGGTGGACGCGCCGCGGGCCCGCGACGACCATCCTGAATACGGTCCATTCGATATTCAGAGGGGCCAGCAGCGCATCATGCAGACCTCGTCGAACGGCTTTCTGCCCACCGAACAGGCGCACATCCGCGATTCGGCTTTGTGCGGTACGTGCCACACGCTGTACACCACTGCGCGCGGCGCCGGCGGCAAGCCGATCGGACAGTTGCCGGAGCAGATGCCGTATCTGGAGTGGCTGCACAGCGATTACGGCGGCTCCAGCCAGACCTGCCAGTCGTGCCACATGCCGGAGGTGAAGGAGGCGACGCCGATCACGAAGGTGCTGGGAGTGCCGCGTGAAGGCCTGCACCAGCACGTGTTCGTGGGCGGCAACTTCTTCATGGAGCGGCTGCTGAACCAGTATCGCGGTGACCTGAGCGTGGCGGCGCTTCCGCCGGAGCTTGCCGGCGCCAACCAAAGGACCACCGCGTTTCTGCAATCGCAGAGCGCGCGAATCGGCATCGACGATGTCGAGGTGACCGGCGGTCGTCTGCGCGCGACGGTGCGGGTGGAAAACCTGACGGGGCACAAGCTGCCGACCGCGTTTCCATCGCGACGCGCCTGGCTGTACTTCTCCGTGCGTGACCGGAATGGCCGCGTGGTGTTCGAATCGGGCGCCCTGCACCCGGATGGCTCCATCGAAGGCAACGACAACGATGCCGACCCATCGCGTTATGAGGCGCATTATCGCGAAATCACCAGCCGCGATCAGGTGCAGATTTATGAGTCCATCCTGGGCGACCCGGCCGGTCATGTAACCACGGGCCTGCTGACCGCCATCGGATACCTGAAGGACAACCGCCTGCTCCCGCATGGCTTCGATAAGCAAACCGCCGAGAAGGACATTGCCGTGATTGGCGGCGCCGCGGATGATCCCGAATTCACCGGCGCCGGCGATCGGGTACGGTATTCGGTGAGCCTGGATGGCACGCAGGGACCGTTCGAGGTACAGGCCGAACTCTGGTATCAGCCCATCGGCTTCCGCTGGGCGAACAATCTGAAGCCCTACGACAGTCAGGCGGAGCCGAAGCGCTTCAACAGCTATTACGACTCCATGGGCCCGGCGACCGCGCTGATGCTGGCGCGGGCGACCGCAACCAGTAGAGCAGGCTTTTAGCCTGCACCGGTAACCAATCGCCCCCTCATCCGTATCCCGTGTGAAAGCGAGGGCTGTTTCATGAGATTTACATTCGCCTGCCTGCTGGCGGCCGCGCTCACCTGTTCCGCGCAGATGCGCGACAATCGCGATCCGAAGATGACCTGCAACGACGACCATGAGGGACATGGCGCGCACCATTGCGACATTCGCGAGACAACGTTCGCCGGTCCCGGAGCACTCACCGTGGACGCCGGCGTGAACGGCGGTATTGCGGTTCGTGGCTGGCTGCGCAGCGACGTACTGGTTCGCTCGAAGGTTCGGGCCTGGGCCGATACCGATTCCGAAGCGGCGAGTATTGCCGGCCAGGTGCACGTAAACGCCGGCAGCGGACAGGTGAGCGCCAGCGGTCCGGATTCGCACGATAGCAGCGGCTGGGAAGTGAGCTACGAGATTTTCGTACCGCAGTCCACCGGCCTCGATCTGAAGGCGCACAACGGCGGGATCAGCATCTCCGATGTGCGCGGCCGTCTGGCGTTCCTGACCGAGAATGGGGGCGTGTCGCTGAAGCGCCTTGCCGGCGATGTGCGAGGATCCACCACGAACGGCGGTGTGCAAATCGAGCTGACCGGCAAAACGTGGGATGGGCCGCAGCTCGAGGCGACCACGACGAACGGAGGCGTCTCCGTCGCGCTGCCCGAAGGCTTCTCGGCGCATGTCCGGGCCGAAACCGTGAACGGCGGGATGCAATCCGCATTCCCGGTGGTACTGAGCGGGAAGTTGTCGCCCAGAGAGCTCGATTTCAACCTGGGCGGCGGCGGCCCGCTGATTCATGTGAGCACGACCAACGGCGGCGTCGCGCTGAAACAAATCTGAGTCCGATCACACAGAGCTTCCGGGAAGTTTTTACGCGTGCTTCGCGTGACGCTTCCCGGAGGATCATGCGTTTGCAGACATCGGCGATTCACTTGCAACCAGATTTCGGTTGAGGTGAACCGCAATGTTGCACCGATCACTCCTGGTTTTCGCGGCTGTATCGCCGTTATTGCTGGCGCAGTCCGCTGTCGCTCCACCGGAACATGGTCCGCAGCCCGTGTACCGCGTCACCATCGTTGAGCGAACTACGCCGGCAATCAACTACGGTTATCGCGCCGAACCCACGAAGATCGACTTCCGCGGGACGCCGCTGTTGCCTGATGCGCACGGCGAGGCCACGGTTGAGAGCAAGCGCGGCGCCACGCTGGTGGATGCCCACTTCGATCGTGTTCCGGTGCCGTCCCGCTTCGGCGCGGGCTATCTGACCTACGTGGTGTGGGCCATCAGTCCCGAAGGTCGCGCGCAGAATCTGGGTGAGCTGGTGCTCAACGGCGACAACAAAGGAAAGCTTGTCGCGTCCACGCCGATGCAGGCGTTCGCGCTGATCGTCACCGCCGAGCCGTACTTCTCCGTTTCGCGTCCGAGCGACGCCGTGGTGATGGAGAACCAGGTCCGCGCCGACACGGTGGGCAAGGTGGAACAGGTGAACGCGAAGTATGAGCTGCTTCCGCGGCAACCGTTCACGCTGGATGCGAGCCAGCCCGCGATCGGCGGCGGCAGGCAGGTCTCGCAGAAGGAGTACGAGGCGCTGACCGCGCTCTATCAGGCGCAGAATGCCATCAACATCGCAACTTCGGTTGGCGCGGCGAAGTACGCCCCCGAGTTGCTTACCCGCGCTCAGAAGCTTCTGGACCAGGCGCGTGCAAACCCCCTGAAGGATCAAAGCAAAGAGGTTGTCGCGGAGGCGCGGGAAGCGGCGCAGGCGGCTGAAGATGCGCGTACGGTGGCGCTGCGCCGCGTCGACGAAGAGCGCATGGCCGAGAAGCGCAGGCAGGACGAGCAGGCCGCGCAGCAACGTGAGGAGGTCGCCCGAGCACAGCAGCAAGCCGAGGCCGAAAGGGCCGCCGCTGTGGCCGCGGAGAGACAGGCGCAAGCGCATCTTGTGGAAGCACAGCGTGAGCATGAACAGCAAGCGCAGCAGGCGGCCGCCGCCGCTCGCCCGGCGCTGGAAGCGAGGCTCCCGGCGCCCGCTGACGATCAGAAGACTACGGCATTAGCAAAAACGAATCGGGCGCGGCTCACCGCGAGCCTGCGCGCGCAGGGTCTCCAAACGCTCGACAGCCCGCGCGGCGTGGTGGCGATGATTCCAGCGGCCATGCTGAACGGCAACCCGGACCGCGTCCGCGCAGGACTCGCATCGTTGGCGTCCATGCTGCGGTCGTACCATACGGTGCAGATTGATGTGGAGGGTTATACGGGAGCGGGCGGATCTCCGACGGCGGCGCAGGCGGATGCCAACATTGTCAGCGCGCTGCTGACGAGCGACGGCATTCCGGCAAACGAGGTTTCGGCGCACGGCATGGGGGACGCCAGACCACTGGCGTCGAATAAAACGGCAGCCGGGCGCGAAGCGAACCGGCGCGTGGAGATCGTAATCAACAGCGACAGCATCGGCAACACGCCGATTTGGGATAACAGCTACACGCTGGCGACGCGGTAGCGGCGCCCTGAAATCACTGGACAGGCTGACTGAGTGATCCCTGTGGGGCAGGCCATCGGTGTTTGTGGCCTGCCGGCGCCCTGTACACTCCTCCTGGCAGACCACGAAGACGATGGTCTGCCCCACCGGGAGCGCGGACGTTACACTGGAAGCACGATATGAATTTTCGAGGGCTCATCCTGACCGCGCTGCTGACTGCCCTGCTGCCGGGCGCCGCGGAACGGCTTCATTTCCCGATAAAGGAATATAAGCTGGACAACGGCCTGCGCGTAATCTTCTCCGAGGACCACTCGGCGCCGACGTATTCCATCTGCATCACCTACAACGTGGGTTCGCGCGATGAACGCCAGGGCCGCACCGGCTTCGCGCACCTGTTCGAACACATGATGTTCGAAGGCAGCCAGAACGTGGGTAAAGGCGAGCATTTCATTCTGGTCCAGAATTACGGCGGCGACATGAACGGAACGACGACGCAGGACCGCACCAACTTTTTCGAGGCGTTCCCGGCGAATCAGCTCGACCTGGGGTTGTTTCTGGAAGCGGATCGGATGAAGTCGCTGGCGATCAACGAGTCGAATCTGGTGAACCAGCGGAACGCCGTTCAGGAGGAGAAGCGTCTGGGCGAGGACAACCAGCCGTATGGACAGGCGGACGACACGCTGAACGAGATCGCCTATAAGAACTTCGCGAACTCGCACTCGGTGATCGGGTCGATGGCCGATCTGGACGCGGCCACGGTGGACGACGTTCGGAACTTCTTCCGCATCTATTACGCGCCGAACAATGCGGTGCTGACCTTGGTGGGCGACTTCGACGAAGCCACCGCGCTCGAGAAGATAAAGAAATACTTCGGCGGCATTCCGCGGCAGCCGGCGCCGCCCGTGCCGGACCTGACCGAGCCGCCTCCGAGCGGCGAGCAGACGAAAACGCTGGACGATGCGTTCGCGCAGCTTCCACGGGTGGACATCGGCTACCGCAATGCGCCGGGCGACACGGCTGACAACTGGGCGCTGAACGTGCTGGCGAGCATTCTGGGGCAGGGCCAGTCATCGCGGCTCTATCAGTCGCTGGTGAAGCAGCAGCAACTGGCGACAACCGCGATGAGCTTCGAAGCCGACCATCGCGGGCCGTCGCTGTTTCAGGCGTTCGCGATTGCCAGGCCCGGTAAGAACGTGAAAGAGCTGGAGAGCGGGATGCTGGCCGAGATCGACCGGTTCCGGAATGAGCCGGTGGCCGACTGGGAACTGGAGAAGGCCCGCAGGAGCCTGCTGCACGAAACAGTGCAACAGGCGCAGCGCACCCTTCCGCGAGCCATCATCATTGGCGAGTTCGCGGTGTTCTACAACGATCCGGGGCTGATCAACACGATGCAGGAGAAGATCGACAAGGTGACGAAGGAGGACATCCAGAGGGTAGCTCGGAAGTACCTGACGCCGGAGAATCGCGCGGTGGTGTTCTCGATTCCGAAGCCCAAAGTGGCCGAGGCGGGCAGCGCGAAGCAGGGGGCGCAGTAATGACATTCGGGATGAAAGTAACTCTGACCGTGCCCGCCTTGCTGGCCGGCGTTCTGCTGGCGCAATCAGGCGCGGGCGGACCCGACCGGAGCGTGCCGCTGAGCAAAGTGGAGCGCAAGGGCAAGGCTCCGGTATCGGATGAAGTGCTTCGCGTAAGGCTGCCGAGGCCCATCGAGACGAAACTGTCGAACGGGCTCACCGTGCTGCTGCTGGAGGACCACCGGCTGCCGAGCGTTTCCATGCGCCTGACGCTGCAGGGAGCGGGCGCCATTTATGAACCGGCCGCCGCGCCGGGTCTGGCGAGCTTCACCGCGGACATGCTGAAGGAAGGAACGGCGACGCGCGACAGCCGGCAGATTGCCGAGGATATCGAGAAGCTGGGCGCCACCATGAATGCGTCGGCGGCGTTCGGATCGACAATTGCGACCGTCAGCGCATCGGGTTTGAGCGATACGTTCCCCGAGTTGATGGCGCTGCTTGCGGACACGGTGTTGCACCCGGCGTTTCCCGAGAGCGAGCTGGCCAAGCTGAAAGGCCGTGAGAAGGCGCAGTTACTGCAAATGCGGACGCGCCCCATGTTCCTGATGCGCGAACGCTTCAACCGGGCGGTGTATGGGACGCATCCGGCGGCGGTGATGTCGCCGACCGTGGCATCCATCGACGCGATGACGCCGGAGCTGCTGCGGAAGTGGCACAACGAACGATACGTGCCGCAGAACTCGATTCTGGGCATTGCCGGCGATGTGACCATGGAGCAGGTGCGTAAGGCGCTGGGACCGCTGGGGGCGTGGGAGAAGACCGGACTGCCGCTGGCGCCTCCTCCGGCATCGAAGCCCGCCGCGTCAAAGAAGATCTGGCTGGTGGACCGGCCAGGGTCGGTGCAGACGACGCTGCTGCTGGGCAACATCGCGCTCACGCGCACAGACCCGGATTACATTCCGATGGTGGTGATGGACCGGATCGTTGGCGGCGGTCCGGCGGCGCGGCTGTTCCTGAATCTCCGCGAGAACAAGGGCTACACGTATGGCGCGTACAGCTTCCTGAACGCGACGTTGTTCGCGGGACCGTGGGCCGCTTATGCGGACGTGCGGTCGCAGGTGACCGAAGGGTCGATGACGGAGTTCATGAACGAGGTGCGGCGCATCCGCGAGGAGAAGGCGCCGAACGACGAGATGGCGGACGCGAAGCGGTCGCTGGTGGCCGGGTTTGCGCTTTCGCTGGAGAGCCCGGCGGAGTTGCTGCAGTACGCAACGACGCAGAAAATCTACGGACTGCCGGCGGATTACTGGGACACTTATCCGGCGAAGATCGATGCGGTGACGGCCGACGATGTGCAGAGGGTCGCTCGGAAGTACATCGATCCGAGCAATTTGCAGATAGTGGCGGTGGGCGATGCGGCGAAGATCCGCACCATCATGGAGAAGTTCGGGCCGGTGGAGGTTTACGGGGCGGACGGCAAACCGGAGAGCCCGGCGACGCCGGACCAGCCGATGCCGGCATCGGCGCCGCCGGCGGGAAGCTTTCGATAAGAGGTCCCGACCTCGCTGCATTTGTGGGGCAGGCGCCCTCGCTTGCGGCCGACGCCTCGTCGGCCTGCCCGGCACCTTCTGGATCCGTGTTCCGCCGGACCAGGCGGGCGGGGCGCCCGCCGCAGGCGAGGTGCCTGCCCCACAAAGTCTAGCGGCGCGGCAGCGGCTTGTCGGTGTTCTCGAAGTCGGCTTTGGCTTCGCCCGACGAGGAAACGTCTGCGGCGCCGGTGCGCTCCAGAATGTCCTTCGCCCGCTTCGTCCAATCCGAGTTGTCGGAGTGCACCGACAGCAGAATCCCGCCCTCCTTGACCAGACCTTCGTAGCGCTTCGCTTCGTACTCCGGAATGCCCATTCCGACCAGCGCTCCGACGATGCCACCGACAACGCCGCCCGTGCCGATGCCGGCGAGAGCGCCCATAATCGGTCCGGCAGCGATGAACGGCCCGAGGCCGGGAATGGCAAGCGCGCCGATGCCGGCCAGCCAGCCCAGCGTTCCACCGATCACGGCTCCGCTGGTGGCGCCCGTAGCCGTGCCTTCGGGAGCCTTGGTGGCCTTCTCGGCCGCAAAATCCTTCGTGCCGTCGTTGTGCTGCATCAGCACCGAAATGTCAGTGTTCCGGAAACCGGCCGCCTTCAACTCATCGACGGCGCGCTCCACATCCACGCGATTGTGATAAATGCCGTAAACGGCAGTATTCTTTCCAGCCATTGTGTTGTTCTCCTTTTGACTACTTCGCCGAACGATCTGCTTCATGCTCCGGCTTGACGGAAAGTTCGTCCGTGACCTTCCCTTCCCCGGCGATCTGGGTTGCCTTCGCGACTATCGCTCTCTTCTCTTCCTCGGAATGCACGGGCCCCTTGAGGGTCACCATGCCGTTCTGAGCAATGATTTTGACGTTGTGCGCGTAAGTCGATAACGATTTGTCGGATACAATGGCGCGACGAATTTGACGCGTGATGGTGCGGTCGCCCGCGTTCATCTTCTGCTGATCGGCGGTTGGTTCGCTCGCGGACCGGTCGCGCTTGTTGACGGCGGTGTTATCCGGCTCCTGCGCGAAGCACGCCATGGACAATGCAACCATGCATCCAGAAGTCAGAATTGCCGACAATGTTTTGCGAATGGACATAAATTTCCCGTTCCTCCTGCCAAATAGACTGCACCGGGGACAAATCCTTTCAGGTTATCCCGCGTCGCGGCCCGTTAACGAGAAGTAACTTATGCCGAGGCGGCTGTGGCGAGGATGGCTTCTAACTGGCCGATGTGGTTCAGGTCGTGCCCGGCCATGGTTTCCACGATTGCCTGAAAAGTCATGTCGCCTCGTTCGGGATGATTGACGGAGGTGGATCGGTCCTGCGGGGACGCATTCTCGAAGAGCACGATGTTCCACCTGCGCACTGCCGAGAACACGTCGAGAGCTTCATTCAGGGTCAAATTCTCGTAGCGCTCCGCCCAGCGCTCCTGATCGAACGGCTGGATGGTATGGCCGGGCTGCGCCAGCGTCTGCCGAAGACGGAAGGCGAACACGATTTCGCAGTCGGCAAGGTGGCACAGGATTTCGCGGGCGCTCCATTTTCCCGGCGCGGGTTTCTGCTCCGCGCCTGACTCGCCCAGTGCATGCACGATTGCGGCGAGCCGGCCGGCGGTCTCCGCGATTACGGCGCCGGGGTCACGAGAACCCAGGTAGATCGCGTAAGGGTTCATAGCTCATTGTTGTAGCACACGCACGGCGTCATCGGCGCTCCGTCTTCGTGAAAAATCTGGAAACAACGTTATGCCCGCCAATGTCCTCTAAGCGGGACCTCACGATATGGCGATCGAACGAGTGGAGAGCGCGGGCGCTCTGAAACCTTTGGATCTCAGGGAGATAATTTCCGCCAGGCCACCCTGCGTCACGATCTCGGCGCCGGCTGAAGGGCCTCAGCAGTTACGGGTCCGGTTGAAAAACGCCGTAAAGAGCCTCGCAGGGAAGCTTCAGCACCGCTCCGGTGACAACAAGGACGAGCGCACGCTCCTCGAGCCCCTTCAGGATATAGGTCAAGTGCTGGAGTCCGGGAAGGACGGCCATGGCCTGGTCGTGTTCCGCTCGGCGAATGTGTTCACGTCCATCTGGACGCGCGAACCGGTTCGGGAAGAGGTGGTGGTTGCCGACCATTTTCAGATACGCACTCTGCTCCCGCAGCTCACCGGCGAACGAAAGTTCTACATCCTCGCGCTCAGCCAGAAGCACGTGCGCCTGCTGCGATGCGCCGACCACGGCTGCGAAGAAGCGGATCTGCCGCACAGCGCGCCGCGAAACTACGATGAGTGGATGAACACGGCGAAGCCCGACCATGATCTGGACAACCGCTCCATCGCCGGGCCGTCCTCCGGAACGAGTTCGGGCATACTCTTCGGCACGAGCGTCGGGAAGGAGAAGAAGGATCAGTACCTGCTGCATTTCTACCGCGCGGTCGACAACGGCGTCCACGAAGCGCTGCGAAACGATCCCGCGCCGCTGGTGCTGGCGGGGGTGGAGTACGAACTGTCCCTGTATCACGCGGTGACACAGGATGAGCACGTCGTGCCGGGCGGCGTCCACGGCGCGGCGGACGGGCTGAAGGGCGGTGAACTTCATGCTCGCGCGCTCGAACTGGCGAACGAGTATTTCAAGGCCCCTGTAAGGAAGGCGCTGGCGACCTTTGACGAGGCCGGCGCCGAGCGGCGATCAATCACGGTGAAGGAGATCGTGCCCGCTGCCTGGGACGGCCGCATCGCTCAGTTGTTTCTGCACGAGACCGCCGAATATCGGGGGGTGTTCCGCGTGGAGACCCATCAGATAAAGAAGCACGATACCAATGGCGATGAGGAGGATCTGCTGAATGCCGCAGCCGTTCAGACGCTGGCCCATGGCGGCAATGTGTTCGTGCTTCCCGGCGAGGAAATGCCGAACGGCGTGGCCGCTGCGGCGCTGTTCCGCTGGTAGAGTAGGCTTAAGCCTGCATTGTCCACACGACGCACGTTCCTTCGCACAGCCGCTGCCGCATTTGCCATGCCCGCAGCACCTGCCCAGCCGCTGGTAAGCGGCCGGCCGTCTGTCGACAAGCGCAGGTTCGTCAGCGAGGCGGTGGAAGCGAAGATCCAGGAAATCCGAAAGTCCACCGCCGACGGCGAGCTTGCCTGGATGTTCGAGAACTGTTTCCCGAACACGCTCGACACCACGGTGCGGCCCGGCCAGATGGATGGCCGGCCGGATACGTTTGTCATCACCGGCGACATCGACGCGATGTGGCTGCGCGATTCCACGGCACAGGTCTGGCCCTACCTGCCGCTCGCGCGGGAAGATGCGGGGCTGAGAAATCTGCTGGCCGGCGTCATCAACCGGCAGACGCGCTGCATTCTGATCGACCCATACGCGAACGCCTTCAACTACGGCCCCACCGGCAGCGAGTTCGACAAGGACCTGACGCGGATGAAGCCGGAGCTGCACGAGCGCAAGTGGGAAATCGATTCGCTCTGTTATCCGGCGCGGCTGGCACACGGCTACTGGAAAACCACGGGCGATGCGTCCTGCTTCACCACCGAGTGGAAGCGCGCGGCGGCGCTGATTCTGCGCACGTTTCGCGAGCAGCAGCGGCTGAAAACGCCCGGTCCGTATTCGTTCCAGCGCATCACCGCCAACCCGAACGACACGCTGGCGAACAACGGTTTCGGGAATCCCACGCATCCCTGCGGGCTGATCCACTCCGGGTTTCGGCCGTCAGACGATGCCTGCATTTTCCCGTTCCTGATCCCGTCGAATTTCTTCGCGGTGACCGCGCTCACCCAGCTCGGCGAGATTGCCGAGACCGTGCTGGCCGACCGAAGCTTGTCCCAGCAATGCCTGACGCTGGCCGATGAAGTGCGACGCGAGATCCTGCTCCACGGCCGCGCGATGCACGCGAAGCACGGGCAGGTGTACGCGTACGAGGTGGACGGTTTTGGCAACCAGCTCTTCATGGACGACGCGAACGTGCCCAGTCTGCTGTCGCTGCCGTACCTCGGCTGCGTATCCGTGGACGATCCCGTTTACCGGAACACCCGCGCGATGGCGCTGAGCGATTCGAATCCGTATTACTTTCGGGGGCGCGCGGCCATCGGAGTCGGCGGGCCGCACACCGGGCTGGGGATGATCTGGCCGCTGGGAATCATCATGCGAGCGCTCACCAGCGACAACGAAACGGAAGTGGGCTCGTGCCTGGCGACGTTGAAGGCCACCCATGCGGGAACCGGGTTCATGCACGAGTCGTTCGACGAGGACAATCCGGCGAGGTATACGCGTTCCTGGTTCGCGTGGGCCAACACGCTGTTCGGTGAGCTGATCCTGACGGTCCATGAACGCTGGCCGGCAATGCTCAGGAACTAAAGGAATCACAGGAATTAAGCGAATCAGAGGAATTAAAGGAATCAAAGGAATTAAGCGAATTAGAGGAAGAACCTGCTGGCCGGCGACACTTCCTGTAATTCTTTTTATTCCTTTATCTTCTTTACTTCTTTCTCTCCCCTTGACAGCTTAGGAGAGCAGGGACATACTGGAACTGTCCTAAGCCGTATAGGAGAGATGCCAGTGGCCAACGAAGCTGAATTGATTCCCGGTACTCTCGATCTGCTGATTCTCAAGGCCGTGTCGCTGGGCGCGCTGCACGGGTATGGCGTGCTGCTGCGCATCCAGCAGATATCCGGCGGCGCGTTCCAGATCGAACAGGGGGCGCTCTACCCTGCCCTGTACCGTCTGGAGCAACAGAAGCTGCTCGATACCGAATGGGGCGTATCCGAGAACAACCGGCGCGCGAAGTATTACCAGCTCACGGCCGCGGGGCGTAAGCGCCTGCGACAGCAAACGGACGGCTGGAATCGCGTCGTCTCGGGCATGACGGCGGCGCTTGACGCCAGGCCGGGGGAGGTGTGATGTGCGCCGCAAGCGGTTCGAGCGAGACATGTCGGATGAGCTCGCGTTCCACCTCGAAGCGCGCACCGCGGATCTGATCCGCTCAGGGGTGCCGGAGGAGGAGGCCCGCCGCCGCGCCCGCATCGAGTTTGGCGGCATGGAAGGATGGAAGGAACGGTGCCGTGAGACGCGCTCGTTCCGGCCGCTGGACGAACTCCGCGCGGATCTTCGATACGGCATTCGCACGCTGGCCAGGTCGCCGGGGCTCGCGTTGGCAGCGATTCTGTCGCTGGCGATCGGCATTGGCGTCAACACCGCCATCTTCAGCCTGATTGACGCTATGTGGCTGCGCCCCATGGCGGTGCCGGACGAGAGCCGCATCACCCGGCTGTTCACAACGTCGCCGCAGGACAACGAAGACATGTTCTCGTGGCCCGAATATCAGGAATTCAGCCGGCAGTCACGCTCGTTCGCCGGGATCGTCGCGCTGGGCGGCCGCGGCGCGAGGATGCAGCGTCCCGACGGTACGTTCGAGCTGCTTTTCATCAACGCCGTCTCGGTGAATTTCTTCAGCACGCTGGGCGTGAAACCGGCAGTGGGCCGGCTGTTCACGCCGGCAGACGATCCGACGCTGACCGAGCATCCCGTGGTCGTCCTCTCCTGGGATTTCTGGCACATCCACTACGGGGGCGATCCGTCGATTGTGGGCAGGCAGATCCGGCTTGAGGGCAGCCACGGCGGACAGGCGTCCTTCACCGTATGCGGCATCCTGCCGGAGAGCTTTCGCGGAATCGAAGCCTCCGGAGATCGCGATATCTGGATGCCTCCGCAGACGTTCGCGATCCTGCGCGGGCACGGCGATTTCGAAGCGCGCGGGTTCCGGTGGTTCAGTGTGCTGGGACGGATCAGGCCCGGAGTCGCTGTTCGCACTGCCTCGGCTGAGGCGGCAACGATAGCCGCGCGTCTGGGCGCGAGTTGGCCCGAGACCAATCGCGGCCGCAGCGCCCGCGCCATCTCCGACCTGGAATATCGCGTGCAACGAACGCGCGGGCCAGGCATGATCTTCTTCGCCGTGGTTCTGCTGGTGCTCATCATGTCCGCGGTCAACGTGGCGAATCTGCTGATCGCGCGCGCGGCGGCTCGCAGCCGGGAGCTGTCGATTCGGGTGGCCGTCGGGGCCGGGCGTGCACGCGTCATCCGGCAAATGTTCACGGAAAGCGCGCTGCTCGGCAGCGGCGGACTCGCGGCCGGCGTGCTGGCCGGCTGGGCCTTCATTCACGCCCTTCCTTCGATGATTGGCGGCGTACCGGGGTATCGCATGGCCCTCTTCCATGCCGGTCTCGACATGCGAGTGTTCGTGTTTGCCGCTGGGCTGACGCTTGCCACGACCCTGGCCTTCAGTCTGGCGCCGGCGCTTACCGCATCGCGAGCGGACTTGAATTCGCTGCTGAAGCTGGCAATCGATAACCGGCCAGCCGGACGAGTCCGGACGCGCCAGGCGCTGATCGGCGCGCAGGTGGCATTATCGCTGACGCTGCTCGCGCTCGCAGCCGTTCTCACCGCGAGCTTCATGCGAACGCGCACGGCCGATATCGGTATCGCCCGCCGCGAGCAGCTTCTGCTCTGGTGCGGCGGCGGGACGCACAACCAAATCCGCGAGGCGGCTGCGCGTTTGCAGGCCCTCGCCGGAGTTCAGGATGTCGCCATGTCCATTCGCGCGCCTCTCAGCCCGGACGAAGGCGGCACGGCCATGCACGTCTCGTTCCCGGGCAGGCCGGATATCGACAAAGCCACGCCGCTCGAGACCAAGTACAACGCCATCAGCTCGAACTTCCTGCGCGTGATGGGAACGCCGGTGGTGCGCGGGCGCGACTTCAATGAAACGGACCAGACCGCCGGTCCGCCCACCGTCCTCATCAGCGAAACAATGGCTGCGAAGTATTGGCCCGGTGAGGATGCCGTTGGCAGGACGATTCGCATCGGCAGTCCGCCCGGCGTGGAGTATCGCATCGCCGGAATCGTCCGCGACATGCAATTCAATTCGATCGATCAGCGGCCGGAACCGTATATGTACCTGCCCTGGTTTCATGGCGACTATGGCGAAGTGACGTTCATTGCGCAGACGCGCCAGGCGGCCGCTTCGCTGGCGGATACGGCGCGAAAAACGCTGATCGCCGTCGATACGCGGCTCGACCCGCTCACGATCACCACCGAGGGAGCGCTGATCCGCTTCTCGGCGCTGCAGTACCAACTCACCGCCGAACTGCTGGCCATCCTCGGCTTCATTGGGCTCGCTCTCACGGCCATCGGTCTGTATGGAGTGGTGGCCTGGAGCGTGACGCGGCGGACGCGCGAGATAGGCATTCGCATGGCTCTGGGGGCGTCGCACCGCGAAACCCTCGGCCTCGTGCTGCGCCAGACCGCGATGGTTGGCGGCATCGGCGTGCTTGCCGGCGTGCCGGTCGCGCTGGCCGCCACGAAGGCGGCCTCGTCCATGCTGTACGGCACGAGTCCGTGGGACGCCGGCATGTTCGCCGCCGCAATTGCCGTGCTGGCGGCCGTTCTGCTCGCCGCCGGATATATTCCCGCGCGCCGCGCAACGCGCATCGATCCGATGACCGCGCTGCGGATGGAGTAGCCGAGTGGACCGTCAGAACCGGTAATCGGTAGGCTTGATGCCTTTCAGACGCAGGTACACGATACACTGGCCGCGATGGTGAGTGGTGTGGTTGGACGCGAGTTCCAACACATCGATGCCGCTCATGTCCTGGCCTTCCATCTTGTACGACTTCATCATCTGGTCGGGCGTCACTTTCGCGAGCTCCGTGTTGGTCCAGTCGAATGAAGCGCGCATGAATTTGAGGACGGTGTCTTTGTCCATGGCTGAGGGCTTCTCAGGTGGTGTGTCGCCGGTAAGGGTCTTCAGAAAATACCCGTTCGCATTACAGATATGCACCATCTGTTCCGCGAAGCTCATCTCTTCGGGCACAGGCTTGAAGCTGTAAGATTCGGCGGGCATCTGTTCCGCGATGGCGATGGTATAGTCGCCGGCCGTCTTCCAGTGCTTCGCGAAGTCGGCGGCGTGATTGGTTTTGGGCATTTCAGCGGCGAGCGCGAACATCGCGAAGGCCGCGGACAGAACAGTAACGACAAAGGCGCGCATGGATTCTCCCTGCAAGGTGCGTGTGCTGAACAGGTTTATGGTAACGCGAGTTATGTGCAGGCTGAAAGGCTGCTCTACTACGGATTGTGAAGCGACAGTAGAGCAGGCTTTCAGCCGGCTTTCAGCCTGCATGTACTCTACAGGGTGCTTTTTTCGAGGGCGACGGAGGCGGCCCGCTCGCGCTGCCACCGGACGCGGCCCTGATATTCCTGCCAGAGGGTGGCGAGACCGGCCCACCAGTATCCCGCCACGAACAAAAGCAGGAACGGGATAGCGGGGAAGTTGATGGTATCGATAGCGAAGGCGATCATGTAGACGAACCAGAAGCCCACCGCGATCTCGATGTACGGCAGCCATCCACTGCGGCTGCGGTACCTCGCAACGGGCGCAGTCGCCGTCTTCTTCTCACCGATCGCGTACTTCGGCGTACGGGCGAAGGCCGATTTTATGCCGAAGATGGCTTCCAGCACGGCCTTCGAGTTACTGACGGTGAGCGCGACGCCGGCAGCCATCAGCGCGGGCATAAACAGAAACGCCCGTTTCCAGTTGCGCGGGAACAGCACCTTATAGGCCATTATGTAGAACGCGGTGATGGACCAGAACGCCGCGATAATCAGCGGCAGGTCAATCATCAGCATCTGCATCCAGCCCATGTAAAAGCGCACGATCATCACCGGCAGCATCAGCGCTGAGAGGACCAGCATCAGCGGATAGGAGATGTTCGGCGTCAGGTGAAAGAACGCCTCCACCTTGCGCCGGATGGAAATGTCAGATCGCAGGATGGCCGGAAGCAGCTTCTTTGCAACCTGCGTCAGGCCTTTGGCCCAGCGCGCCTGCTGCACCTGGAAGCCGTACATGTCCACGGGCAGTTCCGAAGGGCACTCGAGCGACGGCACATAGACAAAGCGCCAGCCCTTCAACTGCGCGCGGTAGCTCAGGTCGGAATCTTCGGTCAGCGTGTCGTGCTGCCAGCCGCCCGCGTCGTCGATCATGGCGCGGCGGAGCACGCCCCCGGTCCCGTTGAAATTGAAGAACAGCCCGCCGCCGCTGCGCGCGCCATGCTCCAGCACGAAGTGCCCGTCCAGCAGCATAGCCTCTACTTCGGTCAGAAGATTGTAATGGCGGTTCAGGTAGCCCCAGCGGGTCTGCACCATGCCGACGCCCGGATCGACGAAGAAATGCACTGTGCGCATCAGGAAGTCGGACGGCGGGACGAAGTCCGCATCGAAGATGGCCACCAGTTCGCCGGTCGCAGTCTTCAGACCCTCCTGCAGCGCCCCCGCCTTATAGCCGTGGCGGTTGGTGCGATGCAGGTATTCGATCGGGAGTCCCTGCGCGCGGTATTCGCCCACCAGGCGCTCGGTGAACGGGTGCGTCTCGTCGGTGGAATCGTCCAGCACCTGAATCTGCAGCAGCTCCCGAGGGTACTCGATACGGCTCACCGCCTCGAGCAGACGGTCCACCACGAAGCGCTCATTGTAAAGAGGAAGCTGGATGGTTACCGGAGGCAGGCGGTCGAAACGCCGTAAAGATTCGGCTGGAATATTACGCCGGTGCTTCAGATATCCCCGAATCATCTCGAACCGATGCATGCCGTAGAGCGAGAGCAGGACAAGGATGGCGAAGTAGGGAATCAGCAGCATCCAGTCGAATGGCTGGAGCCGATAAATACCTGTGAAGGTGTCGTCAAAGAGCGAATTATAAAGCTGGGTACTGAATGATGATGCCAGAATAAGCGCAGGTTGGCCAATCATTTCGATTCCCTGTCAGAACTGTTTAACAGCCCGGTCAAACTGTAGCCCTGCATCGTGGCCGGCTGATCAACTCTGATTCTACATCCGATCGGCCCAGGAAGACCCTGGGATTCCTTAATGAGCGAGCCTGGAGTAACATCCGGTAACGCCGGGCTTCTTACGGGTAGCGAGCAGGTTTTTGGCCGATGCTACAGGACGGCTCGCTCACGGCAGCGGTTCGGTACGGTTCGGGGCTTCAAATACGATTGCCTCCACGCCGCCGGGGCAGAAGGGACGTGTTTCGCCAACCGGAAAGAGCGTTGTTTTCGCCGCCGTACAGGAAGAAGCGCCGGCTTGCCGGGAGTACGGACGCAACCAGTACGCGGGCATACGCCTCTGCTTCCGGAGATTCGTGGAACGGCAACAGGTACGGCTTACCATGTACCGGGTTAACCGACAGATACGCCTACGGGAAGCCGGGAAGGCGATACTCGGGCGTCCACACAGGATATTTTGCTTCGACGAAAGGACGCACCCGCAGATTACCGGCGTTAGTTAGGCGGCCGCACGTGAGCTGGTTGATCTTCGCCGAGGCTGTCCGCCAGTCGAATCTGTTGTGCACCGGCCACGCTTCACGCCACTGGCCCAGCATGGCGAACACCCCGATTCCGAGAGCCACGGCGGCATTGACGGCGAGCGCCGCGCCGGCAGAGAGAGCGAGAGATAGCGATCGAGCCAGATTAAAGACTGTGGGTTTCCACTTCGCGCAGCCAGTCGGGTTTCTTCAACACCTCGCGCGGGCGGCTGCCATCGGGCGGCCCGATGATGCCGTCGCGCTGCATCATGTCCAGAATGCGCGCGGCGCGGCCGTAACCGAGCCGAAGCCGGCGCTGCAGAATCGACGTGGACGCCTTGCCCATCTCCACCACCACGCGCACGGCATCCTGATACATGACATCCTGCGTGCCGTCGAGCTCATCGCCCTCGGGTTCTTCCCCATCGGCCGTTGGCGGCGTCATCAGGAAGGTCTGATCATAATCGGGCTCCGCCTGTCCCTTCCAGGAATCCACCACCCGCGTGATTTCGTTCTCGCTGACGAAGGCGCCGTGCACGCGCACCAGCCGCGACGAGCCGGGCGGCAGGAACAGCATGTCGCCTTTGCCCAGCAGGTGCTCGGCGCCCATCACGTCCAGAACGGTTCGCGAATCGACGCGCGTGGCGACGCGGAAGCTGATGCGCGAAGGGAAGTTCGCCTTGATCAGGCCGGTGATAACGTCCACGCTGGGGCGCTGCGTCGCCAGCACCAGATGCATGCCCACGGCGCGCGCCATCTGCGCCAGACGCGTCACCGCTTCCTCCACATTGCCGCGCTCCACCATCATGAGGTCGGCCAGCTCGTCGATGATGATGAGGATGTACGGCAGCGGCTTCAGCTCGTCCTCCACCGTGTCCAGCTCGTCGTCGAAGAGGCTGCGCGGCTGGCCCTGAAGCTGCCGGACCTTCTTGTTGAACTGATCGATATTGCGTACGCCCTGCGAGGCCAGAAGCTTGAGCCGCCGCTCCATCTCGAAGACGGCGTTGCGCAGCGCGTTGGTGGCTTTTTTCGGGTCGGTGATCACGGGCGTGAGCAGGTGGGGAATGCCCTCGTACATGCCCAGCTCCACCCGTTTCGGGTCCACCATGATCATGCGGACTTCGTCGGGCGTCGCCTTGAACAGCACCGACATGATGAGCGAGTTCAGCATGACGCTCTTGCCCGATCCCGTGGAACCGGCGATGAGCAGGTGCGGCATCGATTCGAGCGCTGCAACTTTGATGCGTCCGCTGATGTCCTTGCCCAGACAGATGGTGAGCTTCGACGCCGAGTTCTGAAACTCGTCCGATTCGAGGATCTGGCGCAGGCTGATCAGCTCGCGTTTGCTGTTGGGGACCTCGATGCCCACCGTTGGCTTGCCGGGAATGCGCTCAATGAGGATGGATTCGGCCTGCAGCCCGAGGCACAGGTCCTCCGTCAGCGCGGTGATGCGAGTGTACTTGATGCCCGCCTCCGGCTTGTACTCGAAGGTGGTGACCACCGGGCCGGGATTAATCTGCACAACGTTGCCGAGCACGTTGAACTCGTCGAACTTGGCCTTGATCCGCACGGCGATTTCCTTGAGCTCGGCGCTGTCATACGGACTACGCGCCGAGGGCTCGTTGAGCAGCGAGGTTGGCGGAATCTCGAAGAACACTGTGGCAGCGCTCTCTACAGGAGAAGGCGTTCGGGCGCGCTGGGCGGCAGCGGGCTCGGGGGGCGGTGCAGGGGCCGGCTGCGGCTCCGGCGCGTACTCGAGCTCGCGAATGGGGATGTCCTCGGATGCTTCTTCCTCCATGGCGGAAGTGCTCGATTCGTTCGGCTCGGTTTCCCACGGCGGCGCGTCGGAAGCGGCGCGGTCCTGCCTGCGCTGCTCACGGCGTTGCCGCTCCCGTTGCTGTTTTTCGGCGCGCTCGCGCTCGAGTTTCTCCTGCTTCAGCCGCGCTCGTTCCGCGGCTCTCGCCTTGCGGAGCTCCTGGCGGCGTTCCCACCACCGGGACCAGTGGCCACCGAGGCGCGCCAGCATGCGCCGCGGCCCGGCGAGCCATTTGTCCAGAGCGGACACCGAGAAGGTGGACACAAGATACAGCGAGAGAATCAGGCAGGCGGCGGTAAGCAGCAGGGTGCCGATCGGGTTCAGCTCGGATACAAGAAGATCCGCGAGGAGCGTGCCGATGACGCCGCCGCTGGTGAATGCCCCGCCCCATGGCCGCCACTGAGTGATCATGGATGCCGCGGTGGACGCGCTCAGGATGAGGAGTGTGGCGCCGGCCAGACGAACCCAGGCCGCGTCGATGGATTTCGACCGGACCCATTTCCACGCAAGCATCCAGATGAGCAGCGGAATGCCGAACGCTGTAAAGCCCAGCAGTTGAAAGCAGAGGTCGGCGATGTGCGCGCCGGCGATGCCGGTCAGGTTATGCGGCCGGACGGCGCCCGTCACGGTATTCCACGATGCATCCTGCGGATAATACGAGACAAGACTAAGCGCGATGAAGACCCCGGCAAACGCAAACACGAATCCCAGGGCTTCATTGAGCCGGTTATGGCGGGTTGGTCCCAGAAAACTCATCCCGCGATTCGCGGGCGCCAGAGCGAGTCTATTATGACAGATAAGCGCAGCCGGCGGGAAGGCGCGTGCGACCCGCGAGCGGTTCCCACAAATACCAGTAACCTGGTGGGCGTTTGTGGGGCGGCCTTGCGGCTGCGGCGGGCTGTCATCAGCCCGCCTGATCTGCCTTTCGGATTATCCGGCGGCCTCTGACAGGCCGCCGTAGGCTGACATTACGCTTCAGCGGGAGCTCACGCGCGGACGTAGGTGACGCTCGCTGCCGGTGCTCAACATCCCTGACCGTTACCAACGGATTCGCATCACGCCGATCGGCGTACCGGACCCCTGGCCACCGCCGCTTCACTTCCCGATCAGCGGCAGAACCGCGCGATCCAGCTCCGCGTCGGTAAGCTCCGCCGGATGAACGTTTCGGTGAAGACTCCAGCGCTCCACGTGCGTTACGCTCTGGCCCGGCTGCACCTTCGTCATCGGGCCAAGCGTCTCGATTTCCAGGAACTCATTGTTCGTAAACGTTTCGAATGAGCAGCCGAAGTCCGGGTAGGTTTTCGACGCGTCGGGACTGTAGCGCTTCACGAACGCCTCGCCGTTGAGCAGGTACGCCACCCACGTATTCGGGTTGAAGAGTCCCAGCTTCTGCGCTTCGTGATTGTTGGGGTCCTGGCGCAGCATCATGTACTTCTTCGTGAATTTCCAGCGCGGGTCGGAAAGGTCGGTGTAAGCCCACATCACCAGGGGATTCGTCGCCTCCAGATTCACCGGGTGGTGGCCGCGCGGGGGGAATCCTGTGACCGCCATCCCGCCCGGCGCCATCATGGTCAGCGCCCAGGCGGAGAATTCCAGCGGAAACAGGCCCTTGTTGTAGATGCGATGCGTCACGGTCACGTCCGTGCCGGACGGCGCCATCTCCACGGCGATCTCCTTCTGCAGTTTCGTCAATGGCTCGACAGGCTCGCGCGCCACCAGTCCATCCGCCGTCGTTGTTACTTCCACCGGCACATTGTCCGGCGCCCAGGTGGCGATGGGATCCTCGGGCGCTTTCCACACGCGATCGCCGCCGCGTAACTGGAACTTCTCTTCTCCCGTTCCGCCGAGCTGATCGGAGAACTCCTTGAACAGGTTCTGGCCGCCCACGAAGGCGTAGCGCATGATACGCGGGCCGACATCGCCGGTGACGATCAACTCTACTTCACCGTTCGAAACGCGGTAGCAGTTCTGCCAGCCTTTCCAGGCGACCTTCTCCACGGTAACGGCGGCGGGTGACACAGAGGCGAGACCGATCATGACTCCAGGAATGATCCACAGAAAACGCGACATTGACGTCGTGATTATATACGATCACATAGCCGTTATAGCCGTCTTCTTATATCGGCGGCAGCGCAGCAGATCGGGGGTGCGGCTGGCGGTGACCACCATGCTGCCCCGCGATTCGAGCACGGTCATGCCGGGCAGCCGGATTCCGCATCGCTCGCCCAGCTCTCGGACCAGCGCTTCGGCTGCGGGATGTAATGCGGCGCAAGGACTGGACGATGGCGCTCGGCCTTGTACCGCTCGATGAAGTGAGGGGCCGAACGCCGGACAAAAGCGGCCGTACTGCCATTGGGGCCGCCGACGCTCTACCAGCCAAAACGTTCTTCCTTCCAGGGATCGCCGTGCATGTGGTATCCGTTACGTTCCCAGAATCCTGCCTTATCCTTGTCGAGAAATTCGAGGCCCGATAACCACTTTGCGCTCTTCCATGCGTACAAACGCGGCACGATGAGCCGAGCCGGACCGCCGTGTTCCACCGGCAGCGGCTCGCCGTCGTGCAGAATAGCGACGAGCGCGTCGTCGGCCAGGAAGTCGGCGAGCGGCAGATTGGCGCTCCAGCCGGAATCGTACCCATGGGCCAGCACGAATCGAGCCGACGGAAGCACCCCCCCGGCCATTTGCACCAGCGTACGCGTGGACACTCCGTCCCACACGTTCCCCAGCCGCGACCACCGCGTCACGCAGTGAAAATCGGAGAACACCTGCACGCGAGGAAGGCTCTGGAATTCCTGCCACGTCCAGCGGACCGGCGCGCCCACCAGACCGCTCAGCGTCAGCGTCCACCGGGTCAGGTCGATTGCGGGAGGGCCGCCGGCGTCGAGAACAGGCCACTTTTCCGTACGGCTCTGCCCGGGAGGAACGCGATCGGGGCGGCGCGTGTCGGGGCTGACGATGACGCCGGGAGGCAGTCCGTCGGCGACGGGTATTGCGCTGCCCTGTTCTTTCGGTTCGGACATATGGCATTTATTGGATGCCGGGCGGCGCCGCGATGACTCCGCGAGGTATCGACTCCCCGGGGACGCAGGCGAGGCGACCGCCCCCCGCCCTGATACCATGCCTTCGTCGAGCCGAGGTTTACGCGAAGGCAATCAGGACCGGACAGGCGAACCACTGTTGAAGGCTGCCAATCTCGTCTCTGGACTGCGCCAGCATCTGATATGCTGATGCAACTCAACAAATGCGCAAACATCTGCTTGCACTCACTGCGAGCCTCGTAATCGCGGCTGCGGCGGCTCGGGGCGAGGATTGGCTGCTGCACGGCGGCGCGCAAACCGACCAACGCTTCAGCGATCTCAACCAAATCAATGAGCAGACCGTTTCCCGCCTCGGCCTGGTGTGGAGCAGGGAGCTGGGGACCACGCGTGGGCTCGAAGCCACACCTATCGTCGCGGATGGGATTATCTATGCGACTGGCTCCTGGAACGCCGTGTTCGCCTTCGACGCCCGCACGGGAAAACTGAAATGGGCATACGATCCGAAGGTTCCGCGCGAGCGGGCGTACTTCTTCTGTTGCGACGTGGTGAACCGCGGCGTAGCGCTCTATAACGGCAAAGTCTATACAGGCACGCTCGACGGCCGGCTCATCGCGCTTGACGCGCACAGCGGAAACCCGCTGTGGAGCGTGCAAACCACCGACCCCACCAGGGCCTACTCGATCACCGCCGCGCCGCGCCTCGCCGGAGATCAGGTCATCATCGGCAACGCAGGCTCGGAGTATGGAGTGCGCGGCTACATCACCGCTTACGATGCGGAAACCGGCAGGCAACGGTGGCGCTTCTACACCGTTCCTGGCGACCCGCGAAATGGATTCGAATCGAAAGCGCTGGAAACAGCGGCCACGACGTGGCACGGCAAGGATTGGTGGAAAGCAGGGGGAGGCGGCACTCCATGGGAAGGCATGAGCTATGATCCCGGGCTCGACCTCCTCTTCTTTGGAACCGGCAACGCATCCACCTGGTATCGGGCGCTCCGCGGCGAGGGAGACAGCCTCTATACGGCTTGCATCGTTGCGGTGAAAGCGAGCACCGGCGAACTCGCCTGGTATTTTCAGACCACGCCGGGCGACAGCTTCGATTACGACGCCACGCAACCTCTGATCCAGGCGGATCTGACCATCAGCGGCCGGCTCCGGAAAGTCCTGCTTCAGGCGAACAAGAACGGATTCTTCTACGTGCTCGACCGGCAAACCGGCGAGTTCGTTTCCGCCGCGCCCTTCGTCAGCGGAATCACCTGGGCAAGCGGAGTGGACGCGAAGACTGGACGCCCGATCGAATTACCGGGCGTGGGCGGCGGCGATCCGAAGCTGGTGTCACCCGACCCGATCGGAGCGCACAACTGGAACCCCATGGCCTTTCATCCGGGCACCGGGCTCGTTTACTTTCCGGCGCGATCCGGCGCTCAAATGGTGCATGCTCCCGACAAGAACTGGAAATACGATGCGAACCGCTACAACATCGGAATGGATGACAGTTACGAGGGTCCTCTTTACGACAGGATGGCCGCGAGTCCCGCGGCATCCGGCGAACTCCTTGCCTGGGACCCGGTCGCGCAGAAGGCAGCATGGCGTGCCGGCTATCCCGTTCTGGATGGAGGAGGCGTGCTGGCCACCGCAGGCAATCTGGTATTCCAGGGGCGCGCGGACGGCATATTCGCCGCGCATCGCGCTAACGATGGCGAGCAGGTCTGGCGCTTCGACGCCCGCACCGGGATCATGGCGCCGCCGGTGACTTATACCGTGGATGGTGTCCAATACGTGACGGTTATGGCGGGGTGGGGCGGCGCAGCCGGGCTTATGAATATGCCCACGGGCGGCTCGATGAAACCGGGGTGGGGCCGTATTCTCACGTTCGCGCTTGACGGCAAGGCCACCCTGAGAACGCCACCCTTCGGGCATAAGGACCCGCCCCGTCCTGAAATCCTGGTGAAACAGAATCCCCGGACGGTGCACATGGGCGCTCTGCTGTACACTGCGCACTGTTTCCTGTGTCATGGCCTGAATGCCGTCTCGGGTCCGCTGCCCGATTTGCGTTATTCCAGCAAGGCGGTGCTCAACTCGCTGCCGTCGATCCTGCTCGAGGGCGCGCGAGCGTCCGACGGAATGCCGTCGTTTGGGAAAATCCTCTCCGCAAACGACGTGAGGGCGATCCGCGCATATATCATCGCGCGAGCACAGGAATCCGCGGCAACAGGCAAGACCTCGCCACGACGGTAGAGGCGCAGTATAAAGAGATTCAGCAGGCTGCGTCCCTCTCGGGGCTCGCCCCACACCCTGATACCATGCCTTAGTGCAGCATCCCCCGAACACTCCTGAGATGACGTGGAAGGCCGTCGGCCTCGGCGTTTTCCTCGCATTTGTTTTCGGCGCCGCCAACGCTTATCTCGGCATGAAAGCCGGCCAGACCGTAGCGGCAACCATTCCTGCCGCGGTCATCGCCATGGCCATCTTTCGCCTGCCGGCCTTTCGCGGAGGCATCCTCGAGCAAAACATCGCGCGCACGGCGGCATCGGTGGGCGAGGCGCTGGTGGCCGGCGCTATCTTCACGATCCCCGCGTTCATGATTGCCGACGTGGACGGCAAACATATCTGGACCGATCTGCGCTCGCACTACTGGGAAGCTTCTCTGATTCTCCTGGTGGGCGGCCTCATCGGCGTGCTGTTCATCATCGTGCTGCGGCGGCCGCTGGTGGTGGACACGCCGCTGCCGTTTCCGGAAAGCGTAGCCAGCTACGAAATTGTCCGCGCCGGACAGGGCGCGAGCGATGCTCCGCGGTACATCTTCGGCTCCATGGCGTTCGCGGGATTGATCCAGCTACTCACCGACGACAAGGGGCTGCAAATCTTCAAAAGGTACAGCGAAGGATTCCTGGCCTTCCCCCGTTCGGTGGTGAAGCACTTCAATTACGACAAGCAGCCGATCGGCGACGTCACGCATTACGGCGGTATTCGCTGGTCCACGCCGGCTCTTTCGCCCGCGCTGATCGGCATCGGCTACATCATCGGCCCGGAACTCTCGGCCATCAATTTCTCGGGCGGCGTGCTGGCCTGGTGGATCTTCATCCCGCTGCTGCTCTTCTTCGATCCTGACCTGCCGCGGCGCATTGGCACGGCCGACACGGGCGTGGAATCGTACACGCTCTGGTACAACATCGTGCGGCCCATCGCGGTGGGCACCATGCTGGTGGGCGCGGCGAACACTATGTGGTCCATGCGCCAGTCGCTGCTGGATTCATTGCGCGGCGTCTTCGTGGCCTCGGCGCGGGCGGCTCATGAGAAGAAGCTCGATGATCCGCGGGAGCGCGACATCCCGTCGGCCTGGGTGGTGATCGGCATTGTCGCACTGCTTGTTCCCATCACCGGCATCTATTACTACTTCACGCACGGCATCGTCGCCGCGGTGGTATCGGCTCTGGTGATGAGCATCAGCGGGTTTCTGCTCTCGGCCGTGGGCGGCTACCTCGTCGGTCTGATGGGCACGTCCAACCAGCCGCTGTCCGGACTGATTCTGTCGGCGCTGATCATCGCAGCGCTCATCCTTGTAGTCATCGGCGTGACGGGGCTGCCCGGAGTCGCCGCGGTCCTCGGCGTGGCTGCGGTGGTGGGCGTGTCGTGTTCCGTTTCCGGCTCGCTCATCCAGGATTTGAAGGCCGGCCATTTGCTGGGCGGCTCGCCGTGGAAGATGGAGCTCGTGGAGATGATCACCGTGGCGCTGCTCGCGTTCTTCCTCATGTGGCCCATCATCGTACTGCATGAGGCGAATCTCAAGACCGGCGGCATCGGGGGACTGGCGCTTCCCGCTCCCCAGGCGGGACTCATGGCCGGCCTCGCGAAAGGGATCGTCGGAGGCCAGATGGCGTGGGGACTGCTCGCCATCGGCGCCGCCTTTGGCATTGCGCTCATCCTGTCCGGCGTGCGCTCGCCTATGCTGGTCGCCGTCGGAATGTACCTGCCCTTCGATACCACTTCGGCCATCTTTGTAGGTGGCGTGCTCCGCTATATCGTGGACCGTTTCACGAAGCAGTACAGCCCGGAACGCAAGGCGCTCGTAGAGGAGCGCGGCACGTTGCTGGCTTCCGGTCTGATTGCGGGAGAGGCGATTCTGGGCATTCTCATCGCGGTGCTGGCGGTCCGGAATATTCCCTCGTTCACGCACATGATCAGCGGGTCGGACCAGTTCAGCTTCTACCAGGCCTGGTCCGGCTGGCTGTCGCTGGTGGGTTTCGCGGCGATTGCGTGGACACTGATCCGCATCCCCCTGCGCGCGGGCAAATGATCGAGCGGTTTCTGTCCACGCTGCGAAACCTGGAGAAGCACGACATCTCGCGGTGGGCGCTCACGGGCGGTCTGGCAATGGGGACGCATCGTTCCAGTCGCCCGCTGAACGATATCGACTTCCTCGCGGACTCGTTCGACTGCATTCCCGAAACGCTGGCTGCGGATTTCCTGTTCCGTCATGTGCATCCCGCGGACCCGCCCGGCAAGACGATGCTGCAATGCGTGGATCCGGAGACCGCGGTGCGCGTGGATGTTTTTCGAGCGTGCGGCGCCACTATGGATCGGGCGAGGGATGGCATCGTTTCCATCGAGGATCTGGCGGCCAGAGCGGCCAGGCTCACGCTGGATCTGGCTGAAGGCGTCACCGTGCCGGCGAAGCACGCCGCGGATTTTCTGCGGCTCTCGACGATGGTGGATGCCGCTCGCATAGAAGAGGCCTGGCACGATCACCGGAAGCCGGCGCAACCTGCGTCATTTGACGAGGCGCGCAGGCTTTTGGCGGAGTTGATCCCAGCTTGCCCACATCTGCTGATTTCGCCGAAATACTCACAGGACACGGAAGCCCGATGCGCCCGCTGCGGGGCGCTTGAGAAATTTCCACTGGCTGACGCGCGCCGGATCGTATCTCTGCTGGGCTACTGCTGATGTTATATTTGAATATAACCATGGAGCATGCCATGCACACAACCAGTCTGCGCAAGGTCGGCGGCTCGATCATGCTGGCCGTGCCGCCCGCTCTGCTGGAGATCCTGCGCCTGCGACCGGGAGCCAGGGTCGGCATCGGGATCGAAAGCGGCCGTCTCGTGGTGCAGCCGCAGCAACGACGCCGCTATACCCTGGACGAACTGCTCGCCCAATGCAATCCCAGGGCTCCCCGCGGCAAGGAAGAGCGCGAATGGCTGGAAAGTAAGCCCGTGGGCGGCGAGCTCATCTGATGAAGCGCGGCGAAATCTGGCTGGTCAGTCTCGATCCGACAGAAGGACACGAGCAAAAGGGCCGCCGTCCGGTCCTGATCGTATCGCCGGAGGCGTTTAACCGGGTGACGAAAGTGCCCGTGGTTCTCCCGATCACGAGCAGCGGGAACTTCGCACGGACGGCCGGCTTTGCCGTGCCGCTGACCGGCGCCGGAACCAAAACGACAGGCATTGTCCGCTGCGACCAGCCCCGTGCGCTCGATCTCGGCGCGCGCAGGGGCAAGAAGCTGGAGAGTGTTCCCGACGCGATCATGGATGAGGCGCTGGCGAGGCTGGCGCCTGTTTTCGAGTAATCGGGAACCTTTTCACCCTGAATCCGGGCCGTCTGCTGGGCTACTGCTGAACCGATGACAGCGGGTCCTCTTCGATGAGGACTCTCGCCTCCGGTGCACAGGAGTATTCGCGCCGGGTACCAGCAACACCATCCTGGGTCCAGTGCAATCGCAGTGTCGTCTCTTCCTCGGCGCCGTGGTCCCCACAGGGCCAGTCTGTGATCTCGATCGGACCGGATGCCTTACGCAGTTCGTCCCACTCTCTCTTCTGGAGGTACAACGGCTTGTCAGGGTTCGACGCAGTTCCGAATGCGTGAAGCAGGCCGCGCCCTTCTACCTGCAGACCGAATCTCTGCCGTGCGGAAAAAGCGCCGGCGTGATAGTTTGCATCACGTCCAGCGTTGTATGATCGCGATTACGCCCTGGGCCGGGAAATCGACGTTGAAAGGCGCCGTTATGTCGAGCCTGTCGATTTCCTGCCCCTATTTCCCCGCATCCTGAACTCCCGGCATCAGCTCATCCAGAATCTTCTGGGTGCCGTAGAGCTTTCGCATCGCCTCCGTCATCGCCGCCGTGTGGACGCACACCGTCCGATTCGTTTCCGGATCGTAGGCAAAGTCGCCAACAAGGGATTCGATATTGCCGTCGAAGATCACGCCCACGAATTCGCCGTTACGGTCGATCACGGGCGAGCCCGAGTTGCCGCCGGTGGTGTCGTTGGTAGTGACGAAGTTGAGACGCGTCCCCAGGTTCAGCTTCTCGCGCTGCTCGGCGTAACGCGAGGGCAGGTTGAACGGCGGCTTGAAATCGAAACCCGCGGCGCGGTCGTACAGCCCATAAAACGTTGTGAATGGCGGCGCCACCGTGCCATTCATCGGATAGCCCTTCACCGTCCCGTATGACAGCCGCAGCGTGAACGTCGCATCCGGATAGGTGGACTTCCCATAGACCGCAAAACGCGCGGCGCCGATCTTTTCGCCTCCTGCCTGCAGCGCGCTCTGCACGTTGTCCTGCATCCATTTGGTCAGCTCACGGCGCAGCGGATCGAGCTTGCGCGCCAGCACGATCATCGGATCGGTTGACGCCGCGACGGCCGCTTCGCCGCCTTCCACCAGCTTTTTGCGAACCGCCGGATCGTTCAGCGTCGTGCCGTTCACCAGTTCCGCCGCAACGTCGGCCGGCGGGCGGCCGTTCAGCACGATTGACAGCGCGGGGTCGCTAACGCCCAGCTCCTGTACGTCCAGTTCCAGGCTGCTGGTGAGTTGCACGATTTCCATGTCTTTGTAGATGGGCGCCGGCGAGAACATCTCCTGACGCAGGGACTCGAGCTGCGCTTCGTGATAGCCGGGCAGCCGTTCGCCGTCGGGCTTCTTCACCTCGGCGACGTATCGAACGATCTGCTCGGCAATGCCGGCGAGATCGGAATCCAGCCGGCGATAATACATCTGCTTCGCCCGAGTGGCTTCACGCCGGCACGCTTCCGCGATCTCGTCCCATGCCCCTCCGTATTTCAGTTTCCATTCGGGATTCGCCATCACCCGGGCGCGGAATTGTTCCTCGTCCTTCTGCTTCGCCGCGATGACGTGGGGGTCCTGCAGACCTTTGAGCATCCCTTCGATGGCCTTTCGGGAATTCTCGAGGCCGCGAAGCTCGCCCGATGCCTGACGATCCTGCTCCGGACCGCGCGCCGCATATTGGCGCAACGCGGCAGTGCGGTGACCGATGATGTTCAGATAGTTGGGCAACATGACGTCGCGCTCGGTGGTGATCTGCGCTAAGGTGTCGTGACGACTGGTGGAACCGGGATTCCCGGAAACGAAAACCAGATCGCCCTCCGCCGCCCCGCGCGGGTTCCACTTCAGATAATTCGAGCTGTCGATCGGCTTGCCGTCTTCATAGACGCGGAACAGGGCCATGTCGAGGTCGTAGCGAGGGTAGGTGAAGTTGTCCGGATCTCCGCCGAAGAAAGCAATCTGTTGTTCCGGCGCGAACACGATGCGCACGTCGGTGTACCTCTTGTATTGGTAAAGCCAGTATTCGCCGCCCTGGTACAGCGACACCACGTCCGACCGCAGGCCGGTCTTTGTCTGGCTTTCGCTCGTGATCTTCGCGATGACGGCGCGCCGGGCCGCGAAACGCTTCTCCGGGGTTTCCGCGCCCTTCAGGGCCTCCTGAACGCGAGCCGTAACGTTCTCCATGCCCACCAGCACGTTGATCTCGAGATCGGGAGACTTCAGCTCCTTATCCGAAGTGGCCGCGTAAAAGCCGTCTCGCGCGTAGTCATGCTCGGCGCTGGAGCTTTTCTGTAACTCATCGAGCGCGACATGGTGGTTGGTGAGCACCAGCCCGTGCGGACTCACGAAGGAACCCGAGCCGCCATCATTGAAGCGCACGGAGGAGAGCCGTACGTGATCGAGCCACTCCTTCGTGGGGACGAATCCGTATTTCTCTTTGAGCTGCTGCACCGGGGGGTTATCGAAGGTCCACATTCCTTCCTCCGCGGTGAGCAGGGACGGGAGGAGGCATGAAATGAGGGCGGCGAGCGCGATTCGCTGAAGGATCATGAGTGGATGGTATCGCGCCGCCGGGCCGGAATCACAGAATGCTCCAGCGTCACGGTTACCAACGCCAATGAAGTGACCGCGGCCATCTCCAGCGCGAAAACGCCTACTCCACCACGGTGCATCAACAATTTACGGCAACAGTGGAGTAGTGGAGTAGGCCTTTGGCCTGGCCTTTGGCCTGCGCAGTTGCTTTTCCAGCACCGTCTTTCAGCCTGTATCCCGCGTCCGCGCGGGGCGCGCCTCGCCATGAGGCAACCTGGCGCTATAATGCCTTGGTCGCGTCATGACCAGAAGAGATTTCCTCGCTGCCGCCGCCGCCTCGCTTGCGGTTGCCCCCGGCGCCGAGCCGCGCAGCCGCATGGGGATCGCCTCCACCTCGTGGATGAGCTTCCGCCGCTATCGCGATACCTACGAGTTTCTGGAGCACTGCAACTCACTGGGCGCGGCAGGCATCCAGGCCGCTATCAACGGCGACCCCGCCCGGATCCGCGCGCGCGCCGAAGAACTGGGCATGTACGTGGAAGCGATCGTGCGCATGCCGGCCCCCGGAGACGCTTCCCCGTTCGAGCACGCCGTGGACAACGCCAAAACGGCCGGCGCTCTCTGCGTGCGTGTGAACGCCGGCGGCCGGCGCTACGAGGACTTCTCCACGCTGGCCGATTACAATGCCTTCGTCGAGCGCAGCAAAGCCGCGCTGAAGGAAGCCGTGGCCATATGCGAGCGGCGCCGCATCCCCTTCGCTCTGGAAAATCATAAGGACTGGACGCTCGATCAGATGGTTCCTCTGTTGCGCAGCTACTCGAGCGAATACCTCGGCGCCTGCCTCGACTTCGGCAACAACATCTCGCTTCTCGACGATCCCATGGACGTTGCCGAACAGCTGGCGCCCTGGGCGATCACCACGCACGTGAAGGACATGGGCGTGGAGCCGTACCCCGACGGATTTCTGCTCTCCGAGGTCCGCCTCGGCGACGGCCTCCTCGATCTTCCGCGCATGTTCTCTCTGGTCCGTCAGGCGCGCCCGAAAACGAATTTCAATCTGGAGATGATCACGCGCGATCCATTGAAGGTGCCCTGCCTCACCGATCGTTACTGGGCCACTTTCCCCGACCGCAGCGGGCTCCTTCTGGCGCGTACGCTGAGGCTGGTTCACGAACACGCTAAGCCGCTGCCGCGCGTCGATCAGCTTGCCCACGACGAGCAGCTTCGAGTGGAAGAGGAGAATGTGCGCTCCTGCCTGCGGTACGCGCACCAGGAACTCGGCGCCTGATCACGGGTGCAGTTGTTCGTGGCGGGCAAGCATTTCGACGAACTGCCGAATTCGCCGGGCGCGCGTCTCCGCCTTTCGCGCCGTCTGCACGCGCCAGAGCACGGCATAGCGATTCGCGCTGTTGAGCGTTGCGAAAAACGCCTTCGCGCCGGGATTTGCGTCGAGCGCCGCCTGCAGGTCATCCGGAACCGTGGCTTTGCTGGGCGAATCGTAGGCGGCCTCCCAGCGCCCGTTCGCTTTGGCGCGCTCGATTGCCGACAGGCCGGCCGGCTTCATGCGCCCGTCCGCAACGAGCGCGTCCGCTTTCTCGCGATTGATGCGCGACCAGATGCTCTTCTCGGAGCGCGGCACGAATCTCTGGAGCCATGCCGCATCGCTCTCGGGCTTCTTCTGGCCGTCGATCCAGCCGTGGCAAAGCGCGTCTTCCAGCGCTTCCGCGTAGGAAACTGACCCGGCGCCGGAGCCCTTCTTCGCGATGCGCAGCCACACGCCGGCTGACTTCGCGTGGTTTTTCGCGAGCCAGGCGGCCCAGGCCTTCCGGGTCGCAAAGTCGAGAATGGGAGCCTCGGACATAAAACGAGCATACGTCGTAACCGTTTGCGGTAGGTTTGTGGAGATGATCGGAACACGCTTCGGAGTTCTTGTCGTACTCGCTCTGGCCGCGGTTGCCTCAACCGGGTCGCGCTCCTCCAGCGTCGATGAGATCTTCGCGCCGCTTGCCAATGACCAGTTGCCCGGAATGGCCGTCCTCGTCCGCCGCCACGGGCGCACGCTGTTCGAGCACGGCTATGGAGTGCGTGACCTGCGAACATTCGCAAAGATTGACGCGCATACCAATTTCCGTCTGGCGTCATGCACGAAGCAGTTCACCGCCATGGCAGCCATGCTGCTGGTTCACGATCGGAAGTTGCGCTACAACCGCACGCTGACCGATTTGTTCCCCGGCTTCCCAGCCTACGGGCAGGCCATCACCATTCGTCATCTCCTCACGCACACCTCAGGCCTTCCGGACTACGAAGACCTGATGGGAACGGCGTGGAGCGCGACGCAGCAGATTCAGGACCGCGAGGTGCTCGACCTGCTGGAGCATCGGAACGCCGGCAAATTCGCCCCGGGTACAAGCTGGGCTTACAGCAATTCCGGGTACGTGCTGCTTGGACTCATCGTCTCCCGCGTATCCGGCGAGCCGTTCGGACGCTTCCTGCGCGAACGCATCTTCGAGCCCCTGCACATGAGCGATACTCTGGTCTTCGTGAAAGGCGAGAACACCGTGCCCGCCCGCGCCTACGGGCACACGAAGGATAGCGGCGGGTTTGTGGAGGACGATCAGAGCTCCACCTCCGCAACTCAGGGCGACGGCGGCGTCTACTCGAATCTCACCGATCTGGCGAAGTGGGATGACGCGCTGTCGCGAAACACTCTGCTCTCGCGCCAGGAAATGAGCATCGCGCTCCAGCCGGTGCGGCTTGCCGATGGAGCCCGGCCGAGGTGGCCCACCGAGCCCGGCGATGACAATCTGGCGCCCGGCCGGCCGGTCTCATACGGGTTCGGATGGTTCCTCGATCCATGGCGGGGTCGCGCGCGTATGTGGCACTTCGGAAGCACCACCGGGTTCCGCAGCGCCATCGAGCGCTTCCCGCGGGACGGCGTGACCATCGTGGTTCTCGCCAATCGGACAGATCTCGACCCCGCCAAGCTCGCCCTCGACGCTGTCAACAAACAGTAGAGCAGGCTTTCAGCCCAATGCCATATAGTTTTCCCGCTTTCGAACACCTGGCCGATGTGGGGCGGGCGCCCTCGCCCGCGGCCGGCGCCCCCGCCGGCCTGCTCCCATACGCGACAACTCTACTCTCCGCGCGGCCAGCGGGGCCGGGGGCCTGCCCCACAAAAGGGACTTCGACTCAGCTCGCCGTCGAAAACTATATGGCATTAGGCTTTCAGCCTGCGCATTCAGCTCAGTTCCCCACGCTTCGCCGCGCCGATAGCATAGTCCGCGGCGCGGTACGCCAGCGCCTGTATCGTCGCCGTCGGCTGCTGTCTGGCGGATGTCACGAAGTTGCTCCCGTCCACCACAAACAGATTCGAAACATCGTGCGCTCGGCTGTGCGCATTCACCACGGAAGTGGCTGGATCGTTCCCCATCCGGCAGGTGCCCATCAGGTGACGGCTCGGCATGTTGTCGACAATGTCCCACGATTGGGTCCAGGTCCTGGTTGCGCCGGCGGCCTCCAGAATCTCGATCTGCCGCTCCAGCATCCACTTCATCGTCGCCGCGTCGTCCGGGTGATAATCGCAGGTCACCCGAACGGCAGGCAATCCCCAGGCGTCCTTCACATCGGGATCCAGCGTAATCGTGTTTTTCGCCGCCGCCAACGAAGTGGTGTGGGCCAGCAACGTCATAGTCCGGTTGAAATACGTCTCGAACATCCGCTTGTACTCGCTGCCCCACCGCGGCGCATCAGGCGGTAATCCATGCAGCGCAAAACCGGCCGGATAGTAATCGAACCGCGCATCGATGCCGCCCCCGCCATAAAAGCCCCGCCGCGCATCGGCCGCATAGTAATCGTGGATCAGCCGCGTTACCTGAATGCCCTTGTACTCATTCAGTGGATGCTCGAAAAGCCCCTGCGCCACGCCGCCGTTGTCCCACATCAGGTACTTGCCAACCAGGCCGCTCGAATTCGCCAGCCCCTCCGGAAATCGCCGCGACTTCGACAGCAACAGCAGTTTGGGAGTCTCGGCGCCGTTGGCGCACACGAACACCGCTTTAGCCCGCTGGAAGATCTCGCGCCGGCCCCGATCGAAGTACACGGCCCCGGTCGCGCGGCCGGCCTCGTCCGTTTCAATCCTGCGCACGTAGCAGCCGGACCGGATTTCGCAGCGGCCCGTCTTCTCGGCCATGGGAATGACGCTCGCGAGCGTGCTGGATTTCGCGCGCATCTCACAGCCGAACGATTCGCAGAAGCCGCAGTTCACGCAGGCCGCGCGGCCCCGCTAGGGCTGCGAAAGAATGGCAACCGGCGCCGGAAACGGATGCAGTCCCAGCTTCTTCGTGGCTCGCTCGAACAGGACTCCGGACGATTTCACCGGCATCGGCGGCAGCGGGTACGGCTTCGACCTCGGCGCCTCGAACGGATTCGCTCCGGCCAGCCCGGAGATGCCGAGCTCGTACTCAGCCTTCGTGTACCACGGTTCCAGATCGGCATAGGAGATGGGCCAGTCCGCCAGGTCCGCGCCGCTCACCGCCCCATACAGGCTGCGCTCGTGGAAGTCACTCTCGTGAAAGCGCCAGTAATTGGCGGTGAAATGCACGCTGCCGCCGCCCACCTGGCGTCCGTATTCGATCGCCTTCATCGGCCGCGCCGCTTCCGCTTCCGACCTGCGAAAAGTGATCGGCTGAACCTTTGGATCGTTCGTCAGCCCCGGCAGGACTGAGTACTTGATCTCATCGTGCGAATAGTCGCTCTCGCGCAGGTACGGACCCTGCTCCAGCGCCACTACCGTGAATCCGGCAGTGGCCAGTTCTTTGGCTACGACGCCGCCCGCGGCTCCGGCGCCAATCACCAGAAAGTCGACGGCGTCGGCGGTTGCGAACGTCGCACCGCTCATTTCCCGGCCCCTCGGTCGTAGTAGCCGAACGGCGGCTCCCAGGCCATTCGATCATCGAAGCCGATCTGCTGCCATCCGGCCTTTCCGCGGTTTCCGCCATAGCTCGGGTTTCCCAGGAAGCCGAGCACCGTGTGGGTACGGAGCAATTCGAAGAAGCTCGACTCCTGAACGCTTCGGATGAGGGTCATCTGCTGCTCGCCGGTGAGCGAGGCAATTGAGGTCGATTGCGGGAACAGCTTTCTGCGTTTCTGCTGGATGTCAGCCATTCCCGTCCGATACGCCTCGCGGTCGTCTGCGGCGAACGTCGCAAGCGCCCGGTCGATGAAGTAAATCACGCCCGCTTCCTTTGCGCCGGGCCCTCCGGTGGATGGAATGATCTGAGCGGCCAGGGCCTCGATCTCCGCGGCAGTTTGCGGATCCAGAGTCCCCAAAACCCTGCCTGGCGCTTCCGTCGCGGCGTGCGCGTGCCGATGGGCAGCCAGAACTTCGGGCCAGGCCGCCATGGCAAGGCAGGTGGAGAGCCAGTGCCTTCGTGTTGAGCTCATTGTGGTGGTGAATCATTATGTCACGCGCAGTGGCGTAGCGCGGCGCCCCCCGTAGGCGTTAGCTTAAGGCCGAGGTTCTGCCGGTAGCCGAGCGACGCAGTGGTTAATGGTTGCAAGCGCGTTTCGAGGGACCTGTCCAGTTCTCCCCCACGGGGTAAGAGTGCACCGTGAGCGCTTCGCGCTGCTCTTGCCAGTTACAATACACTTCAGCCATGCCGCTGGGTGCAGGGACAAAACTCGACAGCTACGAAGTTCTTGAGCTGTTAGGGGCAGGTGGAATGGGCGAGGTCTACCGTGCCCGCGATCCGGCCTTAAAACGCGAGGTCGCGATCAAAATTCTGCCGGCTTTCGTTTCTCGGGATCCAGACCGTCTCCGGCGATTCGAGCAGGAAGCCCAGGGTGCTGCCCGACTCGACCACCCTAACATTCTTGCCGTTCACCAATTCGGAGTCTTCCAAGGCGCACCTTATCTCGTTTCCGAACTACTCATTGGCCAATCCCTGCGGCAGGTCCTTCAGCGCGGCCCAATTCCAGCTCGCAAAGGCATCGGTTACGCGGTGCAGATCGCTCATGGACTCGCCGCCGCGCACGAAAAAGGCGTCGTTCATCGAGATCTTAAGCCTGAGAACCTCTTTCTGACCAAAGATGGCCGTATCAAGATTCTTGATTTCGGACTGGCCAAGCTGGTGCAACCACAGTCTCACTTAGACAGCAACGCGCCCACGCTCACCCTGACTACTAACCCCGGCGTCGTCATGGGAACTGCCGGTTACATGTCGCCCGAGCAGGTACGCGGACGAACCACCGATCATCGCACTGACATCTTCAGCTTCGGGGCCGTTCTCTATGAAATGTTGACCTCCAGGCGCGCCTTCCAACGGTCGACCTCGGCCGAGACAATGGCTGCCATCCTCAACGACGAGCCTCCCGCAATTTCACAAACCGGAACGAACATCCCGCCAGCCTTGCAGCGAGTGGTCAATCGCTGTCTGGAGAAGAATCCCGAACAGCGTTTTCAGGCCGCGTCTGATCTGGCGTTTGCACTGGAGGCTGTGTCCGACTCGGGAAGTGAACCCGTAGTTTCGGAACCACCGTCTCCTGGCCCAACGCGCAGAGCCGTGATGTGGTTGATCGCCCTGATCGCGATAGGGCTGCTGGGGGGAGTGGCGTTGGAATTTGCAAACCGGAAAACTGGCCCACCGCTACGAATTTCCGAATATAGCCAACTCACTCGCAACGGCCATACCGGATATGTCGTCGGAACCGATGGTAGCAGAGTCTATCTGACACACCTTGAACCGTTCTTCATAACTGAGGTAGCTGTTTCTGGCGGCGAGGTCGAGGCGGTTCCCTCCATCAAACTCCCGACTCCGTTTCTGTCGGACGTCTCGCCTGACGGCTCCTCCTTGCTCGTTGAGTCTTTCACGATGACCGACTCACAACCGTTCTATGTGGTTCAGGTCGTGGGTGGCTCGCATCGTTACCTTGCTGACGCCACGGTAGCAAGCGCCACCTGGTCCCGGACGGGAAACTTGTGGCCTACACAACACCGAACGGTGATCTCAACCTCGTGGGCAGCGATGGGACCAGTGCCCACAAGCTTGCTTCAGTTGGAGGGGAAGCATACCCGCTTAGTTGGTCCCCTGACGGGCGCACGATTCGATTTTCCAGAAACCTTACATCTCTATGGGAAATATCGTCCAGCGGTTCAAACCTTCACCAGTTGATCCTTAATTGGCGTCCCTCCGAGCAGAAGTGTTGTGGCCGCTGGTCTCCTGACGGAGAATTTTTCGTCTTTCTCGCCGGGCATTTCCGACCCGACGAGTACCCCGAAGCCCAGATCTACGCTCTCGATGAGCGGCGTGGGGCTTTTCTTCGGCCCACTCCCAAAGACCCGACTCAATTGACCTCCGGCCCAGTCGACTGGAGCCCACCGGTTTTCAGCAGGGACGGGAAGAAAATCTTTGCGACCGGTTCGACAAAAAGAGGTGAAATGGTTCGCCTCGACACGAAATCGGGTCAGTTTCAGCCCTTTCTTGGCGGCATCTCAGCTGATTTGATTGCCTTCTCCAATGACGGCCAATCCGTGGCGTATGTCACGTACCCGGATGGAATTCTGTGGAGAGCGAACCGGGATGGGGGCGACCGCGTTCAACTGACCAGTTCTCCATTGCAGCCGCGATCGGTCTCATGGTCGCCAGATGGCACCCAACTCGTGTTCGATTCACTATATCCGGGAGGTTGGCATGCATGGATCGTTCGATCCACGGGTGGCAGTCCACAGCGGCTTCTTCCAGAGGACAGCGGGCCGGAAGCAGTGCCAAATTGGTCACCGGACGGGCGCACGGTTTTATTTTCCACGGGCGATACTGGGAGTAACAGCAGCCACATACGTACACTCGATCTCGCCAGTCATCGGATAGGCACTCTTCCCGGCTCGGATGGTAAGATCGGGGCCCGCTGGTCCCCGGACGGTCAATTCATAAATGCCGCATCCCTCGACGTTTCCACAATGTACGTCTTCGACCTAAAGACGCAGCACTGGTCGGCGCTCACCACAGGCCCCCATGCCAATGCCCGGTGGTCTAGCGATAGCCGCTCTATCTATTTCCTGAGATATGCAACCGACCCCGCCATCCTTCGCATTCCTGCGACCGGTGGGGAAGCGAAGCTAGTGGTCAGTTTGAAGAACTTTCCCTATATCGGCACAAATGGACTATGGCTTGGGCTGGATCCCACGGACGCACCTCTGATGTTTCGCGACGCCTCAACCACCGATGTCTACGCCCTCAGCCTGGAACAGAAATAGACACCTGACGAGTGTTCAGAAAGCACCGCGCGAGAACTCTTGATCGAGATTGTATTTTCCGATCGCGAGCCGGTGCACGGAAAACGACGTATCCGTGCCGCCGTCCTCGTCGATGTCGTAGATGGAATGTTGGGGTGATTTGTCGCCGAGGCGGCCTTGGCCTCGTTCACGAAGCGCCGCTTCCGCTCGGCGTCGGCGACTCTCTCCGGCCGCAGGAGCTTGAGGGCAACAGGGCGGTCCAGGCGCTTGTCGCGAGCCTTGTAGACCACGCCCATCCAGCCTTTCGCCGAGCTTTTCCACGATCCGGTAATGGCCGAGCGTCTGGCCGGTCATCGCTTCCCCTTAGTGGTACAGAATGGCATCGATTGATCCTACCCTGACACGGTAGATTCTCGATGGCGTTCCGCCACGCCCTGCTGCGGGCAACACCGCCTGGATGGTCGGCAAACAGGAAGTTGGCAGAACGGCGTTCGGGGAAGTTCTTGTCAGATCAGTTCCCACAAGAAAGTCGGCTTGTGTCATGGAGTCTGGCCATGTGACCTAAGAACGCCTAAACCGCTGAACTGAAACGCTCCCACATGAGCGTACAGTCGGCATGTTGCGGAAGTGCCGCTGCGAATCAATCCCCGATAAGTCGGCTTGCGCCAGCCGATCTTCCACCGCCGATGGGACGCCGCGCGTATTCAAAGGTCGAGTGGCTGGATGATGTCTCACGACGGCGTCTTCGCCGGCCAATGTCACTATAGCCGACACGGCCAGGTGCATTACTTCCGGTATAAAGCGACGATGCGGAGAGAGCGGCGACGTGGTAAATACAACGCGTATTTCGTTCCCGGTCTGTCCCGTCTCTCGACTGACTGGGCAGAGAAGGCGCACATAGCCCGTTACTTCGCCGCTCACGCCGCCCAGGAAGGAGCGCCTGGGAGTGAACGTGGCTGGGCCGATGCAGCTCGCGCTCGACCTCCCCTTGCATGCCGCCGATCCGTGCTATATACTGAACCAGATGGTTCAGTGTCAACGAGCCCACCTGGATGCCTCGTTCGCCGCGCTCTCGGACGCCATCCGACGCGGCATTCTGGAGCGGCTCGGGCGTGCGGACGCTTCGATAACGGACCTTGCCCAGAAGTTCCATATGACCCTCACGGGCATGAAGAAGCACGTCGGTGTCCTGGAGCAGGCGGGGCTCGTCGCCACGGAAAAGGTCGGGCGCGTGCGTACCTGCAGGCTCGGCCTACGCCGCCTGGAGGACGAGGCGGCATGGATTGAGAGGTACCGCCAGCTCTGGGACGCACGCTTCGACGAGTTGGACAAGATCGTTGAGTCATTGAAACGGGACGAAAGAGTCGATGGACGAAAGAAGAGAAAGTGAGCCCCTATGAAGAACCCCACGACGGTAGAACGAAAATCTGAGCGTGAGCTGGTCGTCACGCGAACCTTCAACGGCCCTGCGCACACCGTGTTCGAGGCCTGGACTAAGCCTGAGTTGCTCAAGCAGTGGTGGGCGCCGAAGTCGTTTGGAATATCTTTCATTTCGTGCGAGGCCGATGTTCGTACGGGGGGCACGTACCGTTTCGTGTTCAGCCACCCTGCCTCTGAACAGCCTATGGCATTCTTCGGTAGGTATATCGAAGTGACGCCCCATTCGCGCATCGTCTGGACGAATGAGGAAAGCGCCGATGGCCCCGTTACCACGGTGACCTTCGAGGAAATGGGCGACAAGACCCTACTGGTCCTGCACGAACTCTATCCCTCAAGGCAAGCCCTCGACGAGGCCATCGCCTCCGGCAGTACGGGCACCAGCGGGGCAGGCGAGCAGTTCGAGGAGTTGGACACCCTCCTCGTCACCCTGGTGAGATCGTGAGAAAGCCTCCCCTCAAGCCTGATGCCCAGGGCCAAACTGGCACGAAGCTGCTGGTCGCCATGACCGGCAAGGCAAGCGCCGCCAAGGCCGCGGAAGGCGACGAGCCCGTGTTCGCCTACATCGCGAGCTTGCCGCAGCCGCAGCGCAGTATCGCCGAGCGTGTCGATGCTCTGGCTGCCAATACGTTGCCAAACCTCAAACGTGCAGTGAAGTGGGGGATGGCGTACTACGGTGTGGGCGGAGGCTGGTGCTTCTCGTCCGGTGCTTTCGTCGGTCACGTAAAACTGATGTTCATACGCGGCACGGAGATCAAGCCTGAACCGCCTGTGACGCCGATTGGGATGGGCAAGTCCACACGAGGCGTAGAGCTGGCATCCGTGGACCATCTCGACGAGCACCAGGTAGCCTCGTGGATGAAACAGGCAGCCGCGAACCCCTTTGTCGGGGGGAAGAAACGATGACGAAAATGGAAGACATCAGGCGGGGGCAGTTTGGCCGATGCCGAACGAATGACCACCGCCCCCGCGGACGACAATGCCCGCCGTGCCACTTTGCCGTCTAACGCGCTACGCTGACATCGGGCAGAAGGCCGAGCGCGACACCAGTCGGGGACCGCAGGATTAGGACTGGGCAGTCAGCTTGCGGAACGCGAAGCACCACTCTTGACCATGGCATGCCTTTTTTGGCGAGCCCGGAAAGAGCTTCGGCGGTAACTCAACGCGTATGGGGCCGGCCCGCTGCATGCGGCGGGCGCCTCACCCGCTCCACCTTGTTCCCAGCGCCAGAGACGTTCTCGCAGGCGCCGGCTGTCGCTCTTCGCGGTTCCCTTCCCGCCGGATCGGCTCCGCTCCTACTCGTATCGCAGAGCCACCACGGGATCTATTCGCGTCGCCCTCCGCGCCGGCGCGATGCATGCCGCCATGACCACCGCCAGCATAACCAATCCGGCCACCACGAACGTTGCCGGTTCGAGTGTGCCAACCCCGAACAGCAGACCGCGTATCCAACGCGTGAACACTAAACCCCCCAGTAGGCCCAGCGTCAGCCCGGCCAGGGCCAGCCTCACGCCCTGAGCCAGAACCATTCCCAGCACGCTACCGGTACTGGCGCCCATGGCCATGCGCACGCCAATCTCCGCCGTGCGCCGCGACACCGCATATGAGATCACGCCGTACACTCCGATGGCCGCCAGAATCACCGCCGTGCCCGCAAACAAACTAAGCAGCGTAGTCAGGAAGCGCGGTCTCGCCTGTGCCCGGTGAATTACGTCGTCCATCGTCCGCACGTACGCCACGGGCAGGTTTGGGTCAATTTGCTGGATGATTCTTCGCGCGGGTTCCGCGAGCAGCATTGGATCCTCGCGCGTGCGCAGCGCCACCGTGGCGCTCTGCAGAAACCCGGCGACCTCCGCCGCCTGCCGGTACGGCAGATACAGTTCCGTGCCCGCCGGCTTGTCGATGCCCGCATTCTTCACGTCGCCTACCACACCCACGATGGGCATCCACTGCTTCGAGCCCGGGATCCGCACCCGCCGCCCGAGAGCGCTCCCACCGGGCCAGAAAAGTCGCGCCATCGACCTGTTTACGATCGCCGCTCGCGGCGCATTGGCGCCGTCGCGCTGGTCGAAGAACCGCCCCTCTATCAGCCTGACGCCCATCGTCTGAAAGTAGTTGTCCCCCACCACCTGCCAGTAATCCACGTTTTCGATCGGTCCGCCCTGCCGGGCCACGAAGCCCTCGATGTCGGTATCGTTCGCATTCAGGCGCCGCGCCGGAGGCAGGCCCGAGGCTACCGTAACCGCATCCACTCGCGGCAGCAGTCGCAAACGCTCCTGCGCCGCCGACCAGAAATCAATCAGGCTCCGGGGATCTTTGTATACCGCGGTGGGAAGCAGAATCCGCATCGTCAACAATCCCTCCGGCGCCACGCCTATGTCCACTCTCTGGAGATTCCAGAACGCCCGCACCATCAATCCCGTTCCAATCAACAGCGTGAACGCCAGCGTCAGTTCCCCAACCACGAGGACGCGCCGCAGCATATGAGCGCCCAGCGTTGCAGTGGTTCGCGAGCCCGCCGCCTTGAGCGTGGCATGCAGTTCCTGTCCGGCGAACTGCAGCGCCGGCGAAAGCCCGAAGAAGATTCCCGTACACACCGCTACGCCCAGCGTGAACCCAAGGACTCCCCAGTCTATGCCAATCTCCGCCGCGCGAGGGATGCTGCTCTCGCCCAGAACCCTGAGAATCCGCAACCCGGCCAACGCCAGCAACAGGCCCGGAATGCTCCCGGCCAGCGATAACAGCAGCCCTTCCACCAGGAACTGCCGCAGCAGCGTTCCGAGGCTTGCGCCAATGGCGCGCCGGATCGCCACTTCCCGCTGTCGCGCTTCGGCCCGCGCCAGCAGCAGGTTCGCCACGTTGACGCAGGCAATCAGCAGAACGAACACAACCGCGCCAAACAATGCCCATAGCGCCGGCCGGATCGCCCCCACTACTTCGTCCTGAAACAGGTAACTCGAGAGTGGATGAAACTTGGGGCTGAACGAGTGCACTTTGGGACTGGCCGTTGCTCCGTCCCGGTTCACAATCTGCGCCAGCTCGTCCTGCGCGCGCCGCAGAGACACGCCGGATTTCAGGCGGGCCAGAACTGAAAGGTAGTGGCTGCCGCGGCCGCCGGGCCTCGCCGGGTCGATCTGTGTGGGAACCCAGACTTCGGTAGGCTCAGCCTCGCCCGCAGGGAACTGAAACGTCTTCGGCATCACGCCGATCACTGTCGCCTTCACGCCATCGAGCAGCACCTCGCGGCCGATCGCGGAGCGGTCCCCGCCAAAAGATGTCCGCCATGTACTGTCCGAGATCACCGCCGTCAACGGGGCAGTGGGCGAGTCGTCCGCCTCCGTGATGGTCCGGCCCAACTCCGGCCTTGCGCCCAGCATCCGGAACATGCCCCCGGTCACGTAGGTTTCCACCAGACGGACCGGCCTCACCGATCCGGCCAGGTTCGCCGATCCGGTCACCCAGGCCTCGATGCTGTCCCACGACCGGGTATCTCGGCGCAGATCAAGCCATTCCGGCGGCGACGCCCAGAACTTCTTCAGGCCGCCCCCCGGAAACGTCGGAAACTCCGTGTAGATGCGCACCAGGCGATTCGATTCGTGGTAAGGAAGCGGCTGCATCACCACCGCCCTCACCACGCTGAAAATCGCCGTGGTCGCCCCAATCCCGAGCGCCAGACAGATCACCGCTACGCTGGAGAAACCGGGGCTCTTCCACAGCATCCGCGCGGCGAATTTCGCGTCCTGAGCCAGAGTTCGCATAAACAAGAATACTCGTGAAACTTCGCCGGGTAACGCGCCTTTTTGTGTCAGGTACAACCAAAAGCCCATTCACATCAATCTGCTCCCCGCAACCGCATTGAAAATACAACGTCATCGCGCCGGAAGCCCGGGATTCCACAACAAGCCTGTGATAGGCTCCGGGCGCTATGTCCACCGCCGCACAAATCGTCGCCAATCAGAAAAACGCGCAGTCCAGCACCGGCCCGCGCACACCCGAAGGCAAAGCGAACTCCGCCGCTAACTCCACCACCCATGGACTCGCCGGCAGCTTCCGCGTCCTCCCGCACGAAAACCAGCAGGAGTTCGATCAGCTCCTCGCCGAATACCGCCGCGCTTTTCCCGCCGCCAACATCCATGAGCAATTCCTCGTCGAGGAAATGGCCCAGGCCCGCTGGCGTATCGCCCGCGTCCGCCGCCTCGAAGCCGAGGTCGTCCGCGCCATCGCCGGCGACAACGCCCCTGACCCCGACCGGGCCCTCGCCGAGGCCCTCATCGGCAACACGGCCGACGCCTTCAAGACCCTGCAACGTTACGCGGCGGCAGCCGAGCGCTCCTATTACCGTGCGCACAAGCAACTGACCGAAGCGCGGCGCGACTCCGACCGAGCGGTTGACAAGCTTATGGATAAACTCATCGCGCTTCCCATGCAGCGGTCCAGCTACACGCCGCAACCGAACGAACCCAATTCCCGTGCCAAAAGCATTCCCGCCGGCGTTGGCGCGCGCGCCGATAACCCTGCTCTGCGCCTCTGAAGATCCACTTCAGGCGCCCTGCGCTAAACTATTTCGGTCGCATGATTCTGAAACAGTACTACCTCGGCTGCCTTGCCCACGCCTCGTATCTGCTGGGAGACGAGTCCAGTTCCACCGCTGTCATCGTCGACCCTCAGCGCGATGTACAGCAGTATCTGGCCGACGCGGACAAATACGGTCTCAACATTCGCCACGTGTTCCTCACCCATTTCCACGCCGATTTTGTCGCCGGCCACCTGGAACTGCGCGACCGCTGCGGCGCTGCCATCCACCTGGGCTCGCGCGGGCAGGCCGAATACGCCTTCGTGCCAATGAAGGACGGCGACTCGCTCGAGTTCCCGGGCATGCGCCTCGAGGTGCTCGAAACCCCCGGCCATACCATCGAGTCCATCTCCATCCTGGTCTTCGATCTTCAGAAGGACCCCGCCAAACCCCACGCCGTCCTCACCGGCGACACGCTGTTCATCGGCGACGTCGGCCGCCCGGATCTGCGCGCCTCCCTCGGTTGGACTGCGAACGATCTCGGCGCGCGCCTGTACGATTCGCTGCACCACAAACTGCTGCCGCTGCCCGACGAGACGCTGGTGTATCCGGCGCACGGCGCCGGTTCGCTGTGTGGAAAGCAGCTCTCCTCCGACACCGTGTCCTCGCTCGGCGATCAGCGGCGTTTGAACTACGCGCTGCAGCCGATGACCAAAGAAGAGTTCATTCGCCTCGTCACAGCGGATCAGCCCGATGCTCCGGCGTACTTCACCTACGACGCCGTTCTGAACACGCGCGAACATCCCACGCTCGACCGGACTCTCGAACAGGTCCTCCGTCCCGTGCAACTCGACGAGGCTCTGCGCATGGGCGACGCGGGCACGCAGATTCTCGACGTTCGCGACCCAGCCGAGTATGCCAAAGGGCACCTGGCCGGCAGCATCAATGTCGGACTCGGCGGTCAGTTCGCCACCTGGGCGGGCACCGTGCTCGACCGTGTCAGGCCTATCGTGATCGTCGCCGAGCCCGGCCGCGAACAGGAAGCCGCGCTGCGCCTCGGCCGCATCGGTTTCGATCACGTCAAGGGCTATCTCAAAGGGGGGATGGAAGCGCTCGCCGATCGCCCCGATCTGGTGTGGCCAACCGAGCGCCTTGCCGTGCCGCTCATAGCCGAGGAATTGGCAGCCGCCGATCCGCCTCTGGTGCTCGACATCCGCAATCCCCGGGAGTGGGCGGGCGGACACCTTGAGGGAAGCGTGAACATCCCGCTCAATCACCTGCAGGAACGCATCGCCGAAATCCCGCGCGACCGCCGCATTGTCGTCCACTGCGCCGGCGGGTACCGCTCGTCCATCGCCGTCAGCATTCTGCACCAGCATGGGATCACCGCGCTTGTCGAAATGGCCGGCGGCATCGCCGCCTGGAATGCCGCAAAAATGCCGCTCGTTTTCGCCGCCGGCGTGTGATAATATCGGTCCCCGGTAGTCACTGAAAGGGGCCTCTCATGGCGAATTACCTACTGCAACTCTCCTATACGACGTCCGCCTGGGCTTCGTTGACCAAACGTCCCGCGAACCGCGTGGAAGCGGTGCGCAAGGTGGTTGAGAAACTCGGCGGCACGATCACGGGCTTCTGGTTTTCCTTCGGCGAGCATGACCTGGTCGGCGTTCTCGACATGCCGGACAATGTCAGCGCCGCGGCCTTCGCCATAGCCATTGCCGCGGGCGGGGCCTGCCAGAACGTTAAGACAACGCCGCTGCTCACCGTCGAACAGGCGCTGGAGGCGATGAAGAAAGCCGGAACCAGCGGCTACAAACCCGTGACAGGTTAACTGTCGTCTGCGAACCGAGCCTCGACCGCAGGGAGCTGTTGCGCGAAGCGAATTATGAAGTATCTCGTCAGAATTCTCGCGGCGTGCACCGGAGTTCTCAGCGCGCAGGTCATCTTATCCAGCGGCAGCGTCGAGGGCCCGCCAAAGCAGCAGACTACCGCGGAAGTGAAACCCGAGGATCGCTGCGCCATCGAAGGCAAGATACTCAACGCGCAGACCGGCGAGCCGCTTAAGAAAGCTCACGTCGTGCTGACACCTGCGCAGGGGTCCGCACAGGACGGTTATGCCGCCACCAGCGATGCCGCCGGTCATTTTCTGATTTCCGACATTAATCCGGGGAGCTATCGGCTGGCCGCGGATCGAAACGGGTTCGTTATGGCCTGGTATGGCGCGAAGACGAGCTCCGGATTCGGCGGCATGGGTGGCACGACGCTCGTTCTGTCGAAAGGTCAGAAGTTGAAGGACCTCGTGCTGAAGATGCCGCCACAGGGGATCGTCACCGGCAAGGTGGTGGACGAAGATAGCGAGCCGCTCGAGAACGTTCAGATCATGTTCATGCGGCCTATGTACCACAATGGCAAAAAGAGCTTCATACCGAACGGCGCCGCGAGCACCGATGACCGTGGTGAGTTCCGCGCACACGGACTGGCCCCAGGGCGATACTACGTCTGCGCGGTTGTTCAGGGGAGAGGGATGGTGCAGCAGCCCCTTGCGAGCCAGGGGACCCAGACCGGATACGCCCCAACGTTCTATCCCGGCACGTTCAGCCTCACTCAGGCATCCACCGTGGGGGTGGCTTCCGGCGCTGAAGTGTCCGGTATCGATTTTCGCCTGACGCCGGTTCACGCTGTGCGCATCAGCGGCAAGGTGGGCGGCAATACTGCCGGGCAGCAAACGATTGTAATGCTCACGTCGCACGACAACAGCCTGATGCCCTGGGCAAGCATGAAACACGCCATGACCGACGATAAGGGTAACTTCGTGTTCAACGGCATTACGCCCGGCTCATATCAGATCACGGCGCCGGATCGTCAGACGCAGGCCCTGGTGGAAGTGGGGGATTCCGACGTGACCGGGGTACAGGTGGTCAGCGTACCGGCGAACGATCTGAATGGGACGCTGCGGGCCGAAGCGGGCGCGGACATCAAAGGCAAGTCGATGCGCGTGTTTCTGCAGCCGGATGGCGGATTGCTCGCCTCGACGAACAACGGTCCGGCGGAGGTGAAAGACGACGGGACCTTCCAGGTGAAACAAGTGCAGCCGGAGCACTACCGGGTAAACGTCTTCCCGCTGCCGGATTCCGCGTACGTTAAGTCGGTTCGATTCGGCGATACCGAGACCTCTAACGGCTCGATCGATCTGACGAAAGGCGCGGGCGGCGAAATCGCGATTACCATCGCCGGCGACGGCGGCCAGGTGGACGGCGCCGTGCAGAACGAGAAGCAGGAACCCGTCACCAGCGCCAGCGTGGTTCTGGTCCCCGACCAGCGCGACGACGCGTTTTCGTACAAGACAACCACCGTCGACCAGAACGGGCACTTCACCATCAGGGGGATTAAGCCGGGATCGTACAAACTGTTCGCCTGGGACCAGGTGGAGTGGGGCCAGTATGAGGATCCGGATTTCCTGAAGCCCTGGGAGGACCGGGGCGAAGCGATCACCATCCATCAAAATGACAAGACCACGAAGGATCTGAAATTACTCCTGAACGGCTCTGAGTAGAGCAGGCTTTCAGCCTGCATGCCCGCTCACTGAGCGAGAATGGCAGGCGTGAGACTGCAACGTTTCCGCATCTCAGTAACCCTGTTAGTCGCTCTCGCGCCCTCGGTGTGCGCGGACATTCACGCAACCATCGCTGTCGACGCTTCGAAGCGGCAGCCGGTCCCAATTCCGCAAACCATCTTCGGCACGTTTCTCGAGCCGATCGGCAATTCCACCTATGGCGGGCTCTGGGCCCAGATTCTCGCCAATCCGAGCTTCGAGGAGAACCTCTGGAAAGCGTCGACCATTGCCGACATGATCAAGTCCGAGCCCAGCCTCGCGCGCGCCTCCGGTCTGGGCCTGCCCCTTCCATGGGAACCGCTCGCTCCGGATCAGGGCAACCGTTATGAACCGCGCTGGGGCGATGCCGCGAATTCGACGCGGTCGCTGCTGGTGATGGGCCTGCCGAACGCTGAGGTCGGCGTGCGGCAGCAGGTGTATCTGCCCGTTTATCGCGTGCTCCGCTATACTGGCTCCGTTTATCTGAAGACCGCCGGCGGACCCGTGGAGGTGCAGTTGTCGTTCCGCGGGCGTGCGCCGGCAACCGTACTCGCGAACGCAAACGTGCACGCGGCGGGCGCTCTGTGGAAGAAATACCAGTTCGCGCTGCAGCTATCCCCGGACTCCGTGAAGCCGCTCGAACCTGTGGACTTCGTCATCTCGCTTCCGCGGAACCAACGGGTGCTCGTCGACCAGGCTGCACTCTATCCGGCTGACGCCGTGGACGGCATGGATCCCGAGATGATCGCCCTGGCGCGCGCTCTCCACACTCCGCTCGTTCGCTTCGGCGGGAATTACACCAGCGCGTACCACTGGCGCGATGGCATCGGGCCTCTCGATAAGCGTGTGAGCATGCTGAATATCGCGTGGGGCATCCCGGAGTACAACCAGTTCGGCACCGACGAGCTTCTGGATTTTTGCCGCCGCATCGGAGCCGCTCCTCAGATAGCCGTCAATATGGGGACTGGCACGCCGGCAGAGGCCGCGGCGTGGGTCGCTTACGTCGATCGAAAATGGAACGGCGGGAAAGGCGGCCTTCTCTGGGAACTGGGCAACGAGTTATGGGGCAACTGGCAGGTCGGCTATCCGACCATTGACGAGATCGCCGCACGTACGAAGGCATTCAGTAACGCGATGCGCGCCGTTGATCCCCGCGCGCGCCTGATTGCCACCGGCGCCGATCCCGATGTCTACGAGAAGTGGAACACGGCGCAACTGACCGGCGCGCCCGGCGCGTTCGATTATCTCTCGACGCATTTCGTCGTCGGCAGTGAAAACGTAATGCGCTCGTCGCCGAGCCCTGCGTTTTCGGCCGAGGCCGCGCTGGCCCTGCCCATCGGCCTGGAACAGCGGCTCCGGCTGATGGCCGCACAGATAGCCGAATATCCCTGGGCGCGCGGGCGCGTCCGGACCGCTTTCACGGAATGGCTGCTCTGGGCGCCGCCGGGCGACCGGCATCTCCCGCGCTACGACAACATGGGCGGCGCGCTCTGGGCCGGCGGCTTTCTGAACATGCTCATGCGCCTGCACGATATCGTGCCGGTGTCCGACATGACGGGGCTCATCGAGTTCGGCGGGATCTGGAAAAAGAAAGGCCGGGTGTTCGGGGCACCGTCGTACTACGCGTTTCGGATGTACTCGGCAACGGAACCGCGTGCGCTCGTCGTGTCCACAACAGACGTGCCCGAGTACGACGTCCATGACGGAAACCGGCGCATCCCCGATATCGACCATGTCCCGTATCTGGATGTGACTGCCGCTCTGGACGGGAGCGGCCGCCGGCTGTTCCTTTACTGCGTCAACCGGAGTCTTACCCAGCCGGTGACGGCGGACATCAGCATCGCCGGATTCGACGCGCCCGCCATCGCCCAGGTGACCTCGCTCAAAGCGTCCGCCATAGATGACGAGAACACCGCGGCAGCGCCGGAAGCAGTGGTGCCGTCCACAATCTCTGAACCGTCAGGCCCGCACATGAAACATACGTTTCCGGCCGCGAGCGTGACGGTCATCGCGTTCTCGCGGTAAGTGTTACTCCTCGAACGCGGCGTGCTGGTCGCGGTGCAATGGAAACACCGCGGGCGTGTCGATACCGTATGCCGGCTTCCAGGGACAGGTCCAGCAGGCCCTGCGCCCATTCCCGCAATACCACTGGATCTATACCGACACGCTGCAGAACATCCCACCTGGGAGTCTCTGCAGGCCACGCTCGAGCGCCGGTTCGCCCAGGGGCTCAGTCTCCAGGCCGTGTTCAGCATTGGATGGCTCGATGAGCTCGCAATCCGTCACGGACCGCTATTACAATCCTGCGGCTGGCAACTCGGCACAATGCCGCGCGTAAGCGGGGATGCTCGTATGCCGGCCTAACCAGAACGAGGACTTCAGCATTATCCGCAATTTCCCGTTCCGAGAGGATGTAAGCCTGCGACTCAAAGGCGAACTCTCGGCCTGGTGACTTACATGATCGCGGCGGCGTCATGCCGAACCCAAAATTGAAACGATACTCTCAGGGCGATGAGAAGCTGGTCGCTGACTGGCAGTGGCGATCGAATCCATTCACCGGAACGCGCGAGCTGGATGGCCTGCAAGTAATGAGAAGTCTCGCGGCCGCGAGGTCATCAATGAGTTGACTGTGGAACGTGGTGGTGACCGAATAAGCCGCCATCGGCACTCAGGCCGGTATCTGGAGCTTCAGGGGGCTGCTGCAGGGATTCGTTCAGTTGCTCGAGGTCACGCTGGGCTTCCGTAATGGGCGATATGCGGTTGCGTTCGTGGCGGTAACCGGCGCGATGGTCGTACCAGGCACAAGCGGCAAGAAAGAGGATGGTTATGGCGGCGACACCCCAAAGAACCAGAGGATCGGACGACGTCATACTGCACCTTTTGTAGCAATTTCGCGACCAAAGCGCTCAGGCGCGCAACTTCCCTGTTTTCCGGCAGCCCAGCGCTAAGTGTGTGATGCGGGCGACAAAGACATGGTTTCATGAGCGCGAAATCCCACGCCCACGTAGCGCAGGCAGCCCCGCCTTGCGTAGACCTTTTACCAACGCGGCCGCAGGCTTTTTACGAACAGTTGACATGTATTCAGATCATTCAGTCATGCAGCCGTTCGTAAATAACCTGCATGGCACGAAGAAATTTCCTTCCCGTCCTGCTGGGCGCGGTTTGCCAGGAATCCGTAACCGTCGCGCAGGCTTCCATGTAACCGCGCCCCGAAAGCCGAATCGCGAGCAATTTTGGCGAGCAGGGCATCGCGGGGAACCGCAAGCACATCGAGTCCTCGATGGCGGCGACCGAAGCCATGGGAGGGCGCGAGTTCACGAACGAAATCTCACCAGCCACTTCGGCCCGTACATGCGCTTTCTCCCCGCCGTCGATGTTACAATTCCGCCATGACCGAATCCGCTGCCGGCCGGGCCTTGTCGCGCGCCGCAACCAGCGCAGTTCGTTCGCGTCACTCGGCGCTGGTTCGCGTCACGCACTGGATCACCACCTTATCCTTCCTGGCCCTGCTGCTCACAGGCGTTGAGATTCTGATCTCTCATCCGCGCTTCTACTGGGGGGAAACCGGCAACGTGCTGACTCCCGCGTTGTTCAAAATCCCGATTCCGGCCTCGCGTGCCACGGTCCCCACGGGCTACGGCTACGTGCTTCCCGACCAGAACGGCTGGAGCCGCTATCTTCATTTCCAGTCCGCGTGGGTTGCTGTACTGACCGGCTTACTGTACGTGGCGTTCGGATTCGTCAGCGGACACTTTCGGCGGGATTTGCTCCCGCCCTGGGCCGACCTCTCCCCTCGCGGGCTGGCGGGCGTCATCGCCCGGCATCTGCGCTTCAGTCCGGCGCGCGCGGAAGAAATCTCCTCGTATAACGTGCTTCAGCGGCTCGCCTATCTGTTCGTTATCTTCATTCTGTTTCCGTTGGTCATCTGGACTGGACTCGCCATGTCGCCGGGCATTGCGTCCGCATTTCCGGCCGCGGTCACCGTATTGGGCGGCCAGCAATCCGCGCGCACGCTGCACTTCTTCGTATCGGTCCTGCTTGTCCTCTTCCTTCTGGTTCATATCGGCATGGTTTGCGTCTCCGGATTCCGGAACCGGATGCGCGCGATGATCACCGGCGGTCCTGCATCTCCTGGGGAGGGAGCATGAACAAGCTTTCGCGACGTCAGCTTATTACCGGCGGCCTGGCCGTGGCCGGCGGCGCGTCCGGACTGGCTGTGGCAGCGAGTCTCGCACGCCGTTACGGACTCATCCCGCCCGATGGCGGCGGCCTCTACGGTCCGGGTGAAACGCTCACTTATGCCGCGCAGCGCGTACTGACTCGTCACTCCACGGCGCGCGAGTTCAATCGCAGTCAGATCTCGCAGCCTCCGTTCGCAAACGCGGTGGATCCGTTGGGCGATGAATTCAAAAGCATGGAGGATGCGCGCTTTGCCGGCTGGCGTCTCGCCGTCGATGGCCTGGTGGCCCGGCCCGCCGCGTTTTCGCTCGATCAGATCAGGAGCTTTCCCCGGCGCAGCCAGATCACTCATCTGGCCTGCGAAGAGGGCTGGTCGTACATTGCCGAATGGAGCGGCGTGGCTTTGGCTCACATACTGGATCTGGTGGGGACGCTCCCCCAGGCCCGCTACGTTGTCTACCGCTCCTTTCAGCCCGACTGGTGGGAGAGCATCGACATGGCCGATGCACTGCACCCGCAAACTCTCGTCGCCCACGGGATGAACGGCGGTGAGCTTCCCGTGAAATTCGGCGGACCTCTGCGACTGCGCGTCCCCCGGCAGCTCGGCTATAAGAGCGTAAAATATATCACGCGGCTCACCGTAACCGATAGTCTGAAGCGGTTCGGCAAAGGACTTGGCTCAGCGTCTCCGGAAGGCGGATACGCGTGGTACGCGGGTATCTGACAGGCCGTATATTACGGTCGTCCACGCCTTGCAAGCAGCTGCTCAGTAACGCAGGAGGTAACTGGTTGGTTCGAGTGGGGCAGGCGCCTTCGCCTGCGGCGGGCGCCCCCGCCCGCGTGGCCGGGCGGAAGACGCAATCAGAAAATGACCAGCAGGCCGACGAGGCGTCGGCCGCAGGCGAGGCGCCCGCCCCACAATCATCAGGAGGATATGTTCGTATGAGCGAACCCGTGATGCTCACCCGGCGGGATGGCGCCGGAATCATCACCATCGACAATCCGCCCGTGAATGCTCTCAGCCGCCGTGTGGCGGATGGGATTCGCCGCTGCCTGGCCGAGGCGGCCGCCGATGCCGGCATTCGCGCTGTCATTCTGATCGGCGCAGGCCGCACGTTCGTTGCGGGAGCGGATATCAACGAGCTCGGGAAAGAGTTGCCGGATCTGCACGCCCTGATGGAAGATTGCGAGAGCCTTCCGAAGCCGCTGGTCGTGGCGATTCACGGCACGGCGCTCGGCGGCGGGCTGGAGCTGGCCATGGCGGGACATTACCGCGTCGCCCTCGCGGATGCGCAGGTGGGCCAGCCCGAGGTCAACCTCGGCATCATTCCCGGCGCCGAAGGCACTCAGCGCCTGCCGCGGCTTGCCGGCGTCGCGCGAGCCGTCGAGATGTGCGTTGCCGGTGCGCCTGTGCGCGCGGCCGATGCGCTGGCCGCGGGCATTATCGATCGCATCGTTGAAGGCGATCTGCTCTCCGCCGCCCTCCAGTTCGCGCTCGACGTGGCGGCATCGGGCGGTCCATGGCCGAAGACCAGCGCACGCAATGAAAAGTTGGGGAGTGCGGAGATGAATGCGCCGCTGTTCGCCTCCGGACGCGAGCTGGCCGGCAAGATCAGGCGCAATCAGATGGCGCCGCTGAAAGCGGTGGAGGCGATCGAAACTGCGACGAGGCTGCCGTGGGAGGAAGGCTGGCGCGCCGAACGCGCGCTGTTCAGCGAATGCATTCGGTCGCCTCAGTCGGCGGCGATGGTCCACGCGTTCTTCGCCGAGCGGGAAGCGGCGAAGGTCCCGGGCATCGACAAAAGCACGCCGGTGTATCGGATCGCGCAGGCAGCCATCGTGGGGGCCGGCACGATGGGCAGCGGCATCGCCATGGCGTTCGCGAATGCGGGCATACCGGTTCGGCTGAGCGATTCCAGCCAGGCTTCGCTCGACCGGGGAATGGAGGCCATTCGCAGGAATTACGAGAGCAAGGTGAAAAAAGGCCGGCTTACCGCGGACGCGATGCAGGAGCGTATGGCGCGCATCCGGCCCCAACTTAATCTGGATAGGTTCGGCGAAGCGGACCTGATCGTCGAGGCTGTGTTCGAGGACCTGGACCTCAAGAAGCAGATCTTCGCCGAGCTCGACAAGGTGGCGAAGCCCGGCTGCATTCTGGCCACGAACACATCGACGCTGAACATTGACGAAATAGCCGCGCAAACCTCGCGGCCGGACATGGTTGCCGGGCTGCACTTTTTCAGCCCGGCGAATATCATGCGCCTGCTCGAGATCGTTCGCGGAAAGGCGGCGCGCGTGGAAGTGCTCGCCACGGCTCTGGCGCTGGCGAAGCGGTTGAAGAAGGTTGGCGTCGTGGTGGGGAATTGTCCGGGATTCGTGGGTAATCGCATGTTCCTGCCGTATGTGCGCGAGGCGCATTTCCTGGTGGAGGAGGGCGCGACCCCCTGGCAGGTGGACCGGGCGCTCTACGACTGGGGCATGGCCATGGGGCCGTTCGCCGTGGACGATATGGCCGGCCTCGATGTCTTCTGGCGAGTAAAGCAGCAGAACCGTCACCTGCAACGGCCGGGCGTGCGCGAGCCGCTGGTGTCGGACAAGCTGTATGAGATGGGACGCCTGGGACAGAAGACGGGCCGCGGCTGGTATCGCTATGACGAAAACCGGCAGGCATCTCCCGATCCCGACGTGGAGGCGCTGATCGAGAGCACGGCCAGAGCGGCCGGCATCGAGCGGCGGGCGATTACGGCGCACGAGATCGTGGAGCGCTGCGTCTACGCGCTGGTGAACGAGGGCGCGCGCATTCTGGAGGAAGGCTATGCGCTGCGCGCGGGCGATATCGACACGGTCTACCTGACCGGCTACGGGTTCCCGATTTATCGCGGCGGTCCCATGTGGTACGCCGGCGCGGTGGGGCTGGCGGAGGTTCAGCGCCGCATTCAGGAATTCCACGCGCGTGATGAAGAGCACTGGACTCCGGCGCCCCTGCTGACGCGTCTCGCGGCGGAAGGGAAGACCTTCGCTCAGTTTGGCTGATCCGCGCTCCATCGCTGGAGGACGCCTGTGTATAATCGTCAGACAGCGCCCGGAGAAGCGCAATTGCATGGCTTACAAATTCATGCTGAAACATCCGTTCGAGGGTATGAGTTTTATCTGGAACGTGACCGACAAGGTGGGAAGCAAGGCCGAGTGTCCAAACCGCGCGACCGACGTCGAACTGGTGAAGTTTCTCGTGCGGGAAACCCTCAAGGGTCCTTTCCATCGACTTTCGGTATCCTGCAAGAATCCGCCAATCACGATGAACGGGTCATTTGACGCCGTGCTCGGTTTCTGGATTTATGCGTATGAGGATTTTCCCGGCGCTACGAGCGATGGAATCGTAAGTCCGGCGCGAGGCACGACCTATGCGGCCGGCGAGATGTGGCTGATCGCTTACCTGAATGGAAGGGTTAACAAACTGTCTCCGGACGTTTGGGCCAGCCTGGACAAGAATCCGGAAATTTCCCAGGCGCTGCGGACAGAGCTGCAGAAGACCACGCCGTACTGAGCCACGACCGCTTGTCGGCCAGCCGTTTCCGAGCCGCTAGCGTCGACAGGCTGAAAGACGGTGCCGAAAAAGTAAGTCAACGTCTGGGCAAGCAGGCGGAAACGCCTGCTCCACCACGCCTCGCAATCTGTTAGGTTAGCGCTGGCGCCGCGCCCCGAACTTCAGATGCCACGCGGTGATGACAAGGAGCGCTGCCGGGAGCAACAAGAACGCCTCTTTCGCATTCTTCGTGAAAAGCCAAATCCACAATAACGAAAAGCACAGCCATATCCAACGGCCAATCATGTGAATACCGGCCCCATGCCATCACCTCGCTCTATTGCAGCGCCTCCAACGCTGCATCGAACTGTGCCGGGGTCAGCCAGTTCTTCGACGCATCGCCGCTGCGGTAATCGGCCACTCGCCATAGCTGCAGCGTGGAGTCGAGGAAGATCTGACCGGTCTGGAAATCGTACAGGATGCGGGCGCGGCTCCAGTCGGCGGCGCTGTCATCAGTCGGCTTGAGCCGGAGGTTCAGGAAGAGCGCGCGATCTCCCGACAGCCACTCGTCGTCGCTCACGCGCTCGATGATCATGTCGGGCAACTCGTAGGTAATGGTGAGCCGCTGGCCGTTCCAGAAGTTGAGCAGTACCAGCTTCCGGAACTCGTAGTGATCGAGACGATAGCCCCAGCAGCCGCGGCCACTGCACCTTTCCTCGAAGCCGTCCGTCTGGCGGACATAGTGGAACAGCAGGATGAGAGTGACGATGATGACGACGACAATGCCCGCGGTCACCGGTATCAGCTTCTTTACCTGAGGGGGAACGCGCAAGTAACATTATGGTGTCAGTGGGTGGTGTCCCGCTATGCACGTTCGCTTAATCTGCGCACTCCTGCTCCTTTCGCTCCCCAGCGTGGCCCCCGTGACCGCGCAGGACCGCATCGCTTCGCTGCACCAGTTCAGCTCCGCGCTGGAAGAGCTTTCGAACCGCGTACGGCCGGCGGTGGTCCAGATCTTCACCACCAGCTACATGCCGGTGCAGGAATCGGATTCGAGCGACACGTCTTCGCCCTATTCGAGACAGCGCGCCACGGGCTCGGGCGTGATTCTCTCGGCCGACGGTTACATCCTTACCAACGCGCATGTGGTCCTGAGCGCGCGCCGCATACAGGTGCGCCTGAGCGCTATGCCGGGTGAGACTCGGAAATTTCACTCCATCGTCAAGCCGGAGGGCGCCAGCCTCGACGCGAAGCTGGTGGGGCTCGACCGCGAGACGGATCTGGCCGTGGTGAAGGTGGACGCCAAGAGTCTGCCCTTTCTCGAGCTCGGCAATTCGGATGAACTGAAGCAGGGGCAGTTCGTCATGGCGTTCGGCAATCCTCGCGGTCTGGAAGGCTCGGTATCCATCGGCGTTGTCAGCTCCACGGCGCGCCAGATCCGGCCGGACGACGTCATGATCTACCTGCAGACGGACGCGGCCATTAACCCGGGCAACAGCGGTGGGCCGTTGGTGGACGACGCGGGCCGCGTGATGGGCATCAACACGTTTATCCTGACGCAGTCGGGCGGCAGTGAGGGAATCGGATTTGCAGTGCCCAGCAACATCGCGCAGGCGGTGTACCGGCAGATTGTCCGCGAGGGCCACGTTCATCGCGGCCAGGTCGGCCTCGATGCCCAGACCATCACGCCCGCCCTGGCGGTGGGCCTGAAGCTGCCGCAGGACTGGGGCGTCATTGTGGCGGATGTCACCCCCGACGGTCCGGCCGACGAAGCCGGTCTGGAGGTGGGCGACCTCATCCAGACGCTGGACGACAAGCCTATGGAAAACGCGCGCCAGTTCGACGTCGATCTGTATCAGCGCGCCCTGAACGACGTGGTGAAGGTCGGAGTGCTCCGCAACGGCAAGCATCTTCTGTTCAACGTGACGGTGACCGAGCGGGTAGACGATCCTCTGCGTTTTGCCGATCTGGTGAATCCCGAGGACAATCTGGTGCCGAAGCTCGGTATCCTCGGCATCACGCTCGATCATAAGCTGTTGCAAATGCTGCCCGATCTTCGCAAGCCCTACGGCGTGGTGGTAGCGGCGCGCGCAACCGAAGGTCAGGCGGAGGGAACCAGACTCGAAACCGGAGACGTCATTTATACCGTGGACGCCACTCCCGTTCATAGTGTGGCCGCGCTCAGGCAGATTCTCGATGGCCACAAGACCGGCGACACTCCGGTGCTGCAGATCGAACGGGACGGCAACCTGATGTACATCACACCGGAGCTGGAGTAGCCATTTGCGAACAGCGATTATTGCGACGCTTCTCACCGCCGGCGCGTGTCTTGCCCAGACCCACGCGCATCGCGCTCCAACCGCGCCCGCGCCCGACGCCGCATCCTTCCCGCTGCTGAGCATCTCGGTGGAAGGCAACAAGAACTACTCGAGCGAGCAGGTTCTGAGCGTGGCCGGGCTGCGCGTCGGCGAGATGATTTCCCGCAAGGGCTTCCAGGGGGCCGAGCAGCGCCTGGTGGACAGCGGACACTTCCGGAATGTCAGCTACCATTACCAGCCGGACCTGGATGCTAAAGGGTATCGCTTAACGGTGCAGGTGGAGGAAGAGCAGGAGCTGTACCCGGTGGGCTTCGACGGGCTCCCCGCCACCGACGCGGAGATGAAGGCGGCGCTGAAGGCGAGCGATCCGCTGTTTGGCGAGCATGTGCCGGCCACCCCGCCGCTCGTGCAGCGTTATCTTCACGCGCTGACCGCGTTTCTGGCCGGCAAGGGCTATCACGAGAAGATCGCGGGCGGTCTCGCGGCCGAGAGCACGCCGGATCTGGTGCTGCTGTTCCATCCGGCCATCCGGCCCAGCGTCGCTCAGGTGGTCTTCGAGGGGAACAAGGCGATCTCCGAGACCGATCTGCAGAACGCGATTGGCGCGGTGGCGGTTGGCACGGTGTTCATCGTGCCCCGGTTCCGCGCGTATCTCGACAACGGCATCCGGCCGATGTACGAGACGAAAGGATACGTACGGGTGTCGTTCCCGAAGATCACCACCGAAAAGGCCACGGACGTCAATGGACTGATTGTGCACGTGCACGTGGATGAGGGCCCGGTGTACAAACTGGCTGGGGTGACCGCAGCGAATCCCCAGCTGCTGCGGATTGCCAAACGCGCCGGAGTGAAGCTGAATGAGACGGCCGACTTCAGCAAATTGAGGGCTGCCGAGGACAGCATCGAGAAGAGCTGGCGCCACCAGGGCTACATGCATGCGAAGGCTTCGGAAGAGCGGCAGATCGACGACAAGACGCGGACCGTGAGCGTCGCGCTGACGGTGGATGCCGGTCCGCTGTACAAGTTCCGGACGCTGAACATCCAAGGTCTGGATATCATCTCCGAGCCGGTCATCCGGAAGATGTGGGGGCTGAAGGAAGGCATGCCGTTCAATCCGGATTACCCGCAGCATTTCCTGGACGTGGTGAAGTCGGAGGGTGTCCTCGACAACCTGGGCAAGACGGAGGCGCGGCCGAAAGTCGACGACCAGACGAAGCTTGTGGATGTGACGTTGGTATTCAACGGCGCACCAGCGAAACCGCCGTGGAAACCCGGCCAGCAGCAACAGCAGCCGAGCGAGTATCCCGGGCAGCCGCCGATTTAGGAGCCGCAATTTCTTCGCGGGCCGCTCAGGTGACGGCCATGACCAGCAGTGTGGCGTCGTCGTGGAACGCTCCGTTGGAAAACTCGGTGACGGCCGTCATGATCTCCTTCCGCCGCTCCTCGGCGCTGGACGCCGACCGGTTGACCAGTTCCGTCAGCCTCTCGTCCCCGAACTCCTCGTCACGGGCATTCATCGCTTCGGTTATGCCGTCGGTGAATAGTAGCAGGCAATCGCCGGCTTTCAGATCGACGCTGCCTGCCGCGTATCGCGCGCCGGGGAAGATGCCCAGCACCGGACCGCCTTCGCCGAGCGTCTCCACCGCGCCGTCTGCATGCCGCAGCATCGGCGGGTTATGGCCGGCATTGCAGTAATCGAGACGCATGCGCGCGGAGTCCGCCACCGCGTAGAAGAAGGTGATGTATTTCCCCGGGGCGACGTTCGCAGCGATGAGCTGGTTTGCTTTTGCGCACAATTCATCCGGTGGCATGCCGCTCGGAGCGAAGGCGCGTACGACGGCCTGCAGATTCGACATCAGGAGCGCCGCGCCCATGCCCTTGCCGGACACATCGCCGATGACGATGGCGGCGGAGGTCTCGCCAAGGCGGATGGCGTCGTAATAATCTCCGCCGACAATGCGCGCGGGCTGGCAGCCGGCGGCGAGTTGGCAGCCGCGGATCTGCGGAAGCTGTTTCGGCATGAGCGCCTCCTGGATTTCACGGGCGCGCTCGAAGTCCTGTTCGTGCAGCCGCAATGTGCGCGACTCCGCTTCCACCTTCTGTTCCAATTGGCGGTTGCGCTCCTCCAGCCGGTGGCGCGTGGTGCTGTAGATACGAACGAGGCAAGCGGCAATTACAGACACCACCACCACCATGCGATTGGCGAGGGCCAGATCCTGCCACCTTTTCGCGATGCCGAACAGCAGCATCAACGAGCTCCCGATGGCGGCCGAGGCGAGTCCGATGATCAGTTTGGCTCCGCCGTAAATCACCCAGTCGATGGGGAAGCGCGCGGCGTCTGCCCGGCGGCGCAGGGCCTTTTCCGTGATGGCCTGCAGCGCCAGAAGGGGAAACACGTAAACGATGGCGGCGACGATGGCCACACCCAGCTGGCCGCCTCGCACGCCCTGCATGATGAACGACGCGAGCAGCGCCGAGAGAGCGGCGCCGCCGATGGCCATTGCAGTAATCCAGAGGATTTGTCGTGCCGTGGGAATGTTCACTTATCTCCGCAGTCTATTACACTCGCGTAGCTCCGCATGGCGCCGCGATTGCACAAAACCGTAATGGAGGACACAAACATCCAGACAGCTGATCCTTTGTGCACTGCTGGCGGGCGGTATGGCTTCGCAAGCAGCGATCATGTGACCGCACGCGACGCCCAGGCGCTGAGGACATCGCCCCCGCCGGTGAAGGTGAGCGGGCATCACAAGCACAGGCGGAACATGCAGGCGCGCAACGGATACCGGGTTACAGCGACGAAAGATACGGTCGTCGGCTACGTACCGCAGGGCAAGTAGCCGGATCGGCGTTGTGAATGAATGAGCCCGGCGTGCTCAGGCTCATCACTAAGGGCGCCCTACTCGAGGTCGGGTAGCTGCTCGCGTGGTATCAGCAGACGGATCGACCGGCCCTGGCCAGGAACCCGCTCGATAAAACCTTTCAACTCCAGCGTGACCACCATCTGGTGCACCGAAGGTGGCGTCACTTGAAAGTAGCGCTGCATGTCGGTCTCCGCCGGCGGCCGTCGGTTCATCTTCGTGTAGTAATGAATGTAGGCCAGATACTGGCCTTGCTTTGCCGTGAATGATGGCGCAGTGGAGCGATCGGGTTTCCGTTCCGGGCGGATTGATACCTCAAAGGCGTCGTCGCCAAAACTATCGAACACGCGCACTCTGAGCACCGAGCTCTGCCCGCCCAGCACAGTTCGGACCGTTTTCCTGGCCGCGGCGTAAAGATTCTGGCGCAGCCGCCGGGCCTCCGCGCTCGAACTGTCGTAGCTCACGATTCCAAAGCCGGCATTTCCTTTGCGCGCGAAGACCCGTTTGCAGCCGTCCTTACGTTCCACCTCAATGGAATCCGCTCCGAGCGAGAGAGCGTACCTGCACAGGTCTTCAAGCAGTGTCGCCGGTTTTCCCATACTTTAGACCCGATTGGAAACGGTTCTTGTCGCAGGCTTCGGCGATCTCGTGATCCTCCGATTAGAACGGGACGTCGTCCTCGGTGATGCCGGGGTCGAAGGGAGGCGCCTCCGCGGGACGAGCCGGCGCGGCGGCGCTCTGGGACCCGGCTCCGGCGCCTCGGGGCCGCGAGACCATTCCGCCGGCATCGGGCGCCTCCGCGGATGGAGCTTCGCCGCGTCCGCCGAGCAGGATGACGTCGTCGGCAATCACTTCCGTGGTCCAGACCTTCTTCCCGTCTTTGTCCTCGTAACTGCGCGAGCGCAGCCGGCCCTCGATGTACACCTGCTTACCTCGGGTCAGATAATTGGCCAGGTTCTCCTTCTCCCACAGCACGACGTTGGTCCAGTCGGTTTCTTCTTTCCAGTCGCCTGTCTGCTTGTCTTTCCAGCGACGGCTGGTGGCCACCGAGAACCTGGTAACCGGGGTCCCCGACTGGGTGGTCCTGGTCTCGGCATCCTTACCCAGATTGCCGATGAGGATGACTTTGTTCACGCTGCGCGACGCCATAACACACGCACTGTATCACACTGAGCGCGGCAGCGGCTCGAGGGGAAACCGCGGTAGACGCTGGGTAACCTCGTCGGCCTTGTAACGGGGCGCACCCCTCGCTCCAACGGGAGAAAACTTCCCTACGAATGACGCCGGCGTGCACGAATTCCATGCGGGGCGGACGGGCGGCCCCGGTTTTTGGGCGGTTTTTGCATGGACCGGCAATTGCATGCGCGAAGCTCGGCCCGAAGCGAAATATTTTCACATCCCTCGTGAAAATCAGCAGAGAAGCCGATAGAATAGATCACTACTCATCAGCGGGTGACGGATGAATCGCCTGGTGTCGACGGAACGGGTTGCGCTGCGGATGGTTCGGATTGCTGTGGGCGGAGCATTGTCCGCCGCCTCGCTGGCGGGTCTGGCCAGCGCCCAGATGCTCATACCCGGCTCGGTCTCCGGCCTTCCGCCCACCATCTTTCCCAGCGACATGGCGGTGCTCGAGGCAGGGGAAATCCGCAAGGATCTGCCGTGCACGGTAGCGCCGCAGAAACCGGAGCTCGGTTTCGACCTGCGGCTGCATGCCGGCTATGAGGTCACCATCCCGTTACGCGAGTTCGCGGGCTCGGACAACATGCTGACAGTCGTCTTCCGCGTGACTCCCTCGGCGAAGCCGAACGAGGCATCTTATTTTTCGCAGCGCGTGCGCGTACCGCCTATTGAAGAGGACGCCCGCGGAGACGCCACTCTGGACGGCGCCTGGGATGTCGGCGAAGGAAGCTATCACGTGGACTGGCTGATGCGCGACCGCACGGAGCGGGTATGCGCCTCATCCTGGGACGTGGAGGCCGCGCTCGCCCCCAAAGACCGGGAAGTTCCGCTTACCATTGCCGCCAATGAAGTCCAGCCGGTGAAGAACGAGCTGTTCGTTGACGATCCGCCGGTGCAGCGGCTGGAAGCGGCAAAGCCCCTGAACGTCAAAGTCCTGATCAACTTCGCGCCCGAGAACTCGCTGGCTCCCACCCTGCACCCGGGTGACGCGAGCGCGCTGGTGTCCATCCTGCGGAGCATCTCCCGCGATCCGCGCTTCGGCCGTTTCACGCTGGTTGCGTTCAACATGCAGGACCAGAAGGTGCTGTATCGCGAAGCCGACGCGAGCCGGATCGACTTTCCGGCGCTGGGCGATGCGCTTACGTCGCTGCGGCTGGGCACCGTGAACATCCAGCAGCTCAGCGAAAAGCACGGCGACACCGAGTTTCTGAGTCATCTGCTGCTCGACGAAATCGGTGGCAATCGCGGGCACCCGGACGCGGTGATCTTCGCAGGCCCGAAGGTGATGCTCGATCAGAACGTGCCTCCGGAAACGCTGAAGGATCTGGGGAACCCCGATTGTCCCATGTTCTACATGAATTACAATTCGGATCCGCAGCAGACGCCGTGGCGGGATGCCATTGGGCGCACCGTACGTTTCTTCCACGGCATGGAGTTCACAATTTCGCGGCCCCGCGATCTCTGGTACGCTGTCAATGAGATGACCGATCGCATCGTGAAATCACGGAACGAAAAGGCGATGGCATCCATCTCTACTCAATAGCAATGAGGATTTCCACCGGTTACGCGCTGGCGCTTACAACCGCGCTCGCATTACCTGCTGTTGCGCAGACCGGGGCCACCGGGTACTACGCAAAATCGCTCGCGCCGTATGTCACCTCGCCTCAGACTGTTGTGGACCGGATGCTGCAGCTTGCCCAGGTGAAGCCGGGCGAAGTGGTCTACGATCTGGGCTGCGGCGACGGGCGCGTGCTGATTACCGCCGTCCAAAACTTCCATGCGAAAGCCGTGGGCGTCGAGTTGGATAGCGATATCGCACGCAAGGCAATGCAGAAGATCGCAAAACTGGGGCTCCAGACCCAGGCGCGGGTGGTGGTCGGCGACATGCGCGATATGGACCTGGCGCCGGCAGACGTGGTCACGCTCTACCTGATGACCGATAGCAATGCCGTGCTCCGTCCCAAGCTGGAAAAGTCGCTCAAGCCCGGCGCGCGCGTGGTTTCGCACGACTTTCGGGTGCCTGGGTGGAAGGCCGATAAGGTGGACCTGCAGGACCCCTTCGGTCAGGGCCACAAGCACACCATCTATTTGTACATCATGCCCCCGCAGACCAGCAGCAACTGAGGGCCGCGCACTGCGCGATATGCCCCAGCTGTCTCCGACATCGGTCCTTTTCTTTTCAGCTACTTACGGTGGCAGTACGCGTGCAGGCTCCTCGGCAAGGTTCCGCCGTGAACAACACCCCCATGGACCAAACAACTTCGAGCGCTCCGAAGGACGTCTTCTACTTCGCCCTGATCGGGCTTCTGGCCCTGTTCATCTGGGGGACACTGCTGTACTTCGCGGGCCGCGCCTGGTAGCAGGCTCCACGCCGATCGTCCACGTGATCGGCAGCGTTTCGGGCAGGTAGCACATTCGGTCGTCGCACGCCTGATAGCGGAACGTACCTTCTATGGCGAGCTTGCCGTTCGCGTCCGGGCCGATGGTCACGTCGCGGACAAGCTGGAAATGCCCCTCGTACACCGGCGCCTTCTCAGCGATTACCGGCAGGTAGACCGTCTTCGCTTCGGGCATCACCACGTCGCCCGCCGTGTACAGCTTCGAGTCCTTCAGCTTCCACGACACCGGAATGTAGCCCTCCGCGCCGGGCGCGTAAACGTGCATGCCCGGCTGGAGCGTCACGTCGAGCGTCAGCGTAACCTGCTCGCCGGCGTGGACGGTCTTCCTGCTCGCGGAAAACACGACCGAAGCCTGACGGCCCTGCTTTTCGCCGGCAAAGGCGCTGATAAACAGCAAAGCCGCAAACGCGTATTTATGCAGAGACAAGGCCAGAACTCCGGCTCAGAGTCTCGATGATGCGCTCGCGATCGCGTTCGGCGCGGCGCGCGGCGGATTCGAGCCCCAGCTTATAAACGTACACCGCGGCCGCTTCGAACAGCAGCAGCACGCCGAAGAAGGCGGCTTCGCTGTCAAACGCGAACCGCGCGAGATACGCGAGCGCAAGCGGCCCGCATCCCAGGGGGAAGGCGATGAGCGCCAGCCACTGCACGCGCGAAGCGCCGCCCGACCGGAATGCCTGCGTCATATTCACCGGCCGTGGATTCCACACCGAGGCCACGTTGCCGAACGACAGCAGGAAGGTGCACAGCACCACGCAGACGCCGAGGGCTTCGAGTATGCCGAAGGCGGTCAGCGGCAGCCTGACCACGGCGCATATCGCCCCGACAATGGCGATGTCGGCGAACACGAAGAACAGCGCGGCGACGTTGCGGGCAAAGAGCACGCGCTCGAGGCTTACAGGCATCACGAAGTAGGCCTGAACGGCGCCGCAATCGGGGCCGAAACTGTTGAAGAACAGCAGATCGGTCATGAGCATCACCGCATAAACGCAGACCACGGCGAAGAAATTCTCCGACAGGAACGCATGCGAATTCCGGCCGCCGATGGACATGGGCAGCCAGATGAGGAGTCCGAAGGTGAAGCCCATCACGAACACGACGCGGAAGCGCGAGGCCCGCGAGAGGGAGCGAATCTGCTTTTCAATGAGGGCCGCTGTGGGGTCGGGGAACAGGCGCGCGGGCCACGTGTAGAGAAAGGAGAATCGCTCGGCGCCCCGCGCGGACTCGGGCTCGCCGGGCTCGCCCTCCACTTCGATGGCAATGCTCCGTTCGAACTGGTGGTGGCCGAACCACAGCGCAAACAGGATCCAGAGGGACAGGACGGCAAACGCTTGCGAGTGCGCTCGCGCGCAGACGATTTGCGCGGCTGCGCTCCACGGGAGCGCCGAAACGGGCACGAACGCCAGCGCGTTCCTGATCCGCGGCGCCGAACCGCTGAGCACAAGAAACTGCGGAAGCGCCGCAACGATGATCACCACCAGAATGAAAAACTCGCGCACGCGCTTCTTCGCGAACAGGCGCACCATCAGGCCACGCACGCCGGCGGCGAGCAGCAGGTTGAAAAGGATGAAGAGCAGGAAACCCGCGGCGGACCACGCCGGCAGCCCCCGATTAAACAGCGAGCCGATCATGGCGCCGGTGAGCACCATCAGGATCTCGACGCCGCTGGTGACGCGCAGCAGCACCTCCAGCCCGTACAACGCGCCGCGCGGCACCGGGTAGATGAGCAGCCGCTTCAGATCGAGCGACGCGCCGGTGGAAGACATGACCACCGGAACGAACTGCCAGTAGAGGAACATCAGGAAGAGCGCGCCGGTGACGATGACGTACAGCGCATCGGGATGGCTGGAATCGGCCATCAGAAATGCCGCGGCCACGGCAAGCGCCGCGATGGATCCGTACCAGCCGACGGCAATGGTCGCCGTGAGCGCCAGGCTTCCCTTGTTCGATCCCGGCAGACGGTTCCATGACGACCGCCACTGGGCCCACACGATGGCGCGGATCTGGTTGGCGAGTGCGCCGGTCATAACCAGTCGAGCGATTCGGCCGTGCGATCCACGCCCACGGCGCGCACGAACATGTCTTCCAGGGTCTCCGAGCCGGAGCGCAGTTCCGCCATCGTCCCTTCCAGCACCAGCCTCCCCTGGTTGATGATGGCCACGCGATCGCACAGGCGCTCCACCACTTCGAGGACGTGCGAAGTGAGGAACACGGTGGAGCCCCGGCGCACCTGCTCCAACAGCAGATCCTTCATCAGGCGGGCGCCGACTGCGTCCACGCCCTCGAACGGCTCGTCCATAAGGAACAACTCGGGTCGGTGAATGAGCGCGCAGGACATGGCGAGGCGCTTGCGCATGCCCTTCGAATATTCGCCGATCAGCTTGCGGCCGGCGGAGTCGAGCTCGAACAGCACGAGCAGCTCGCGCGCCCGCTCCCTCGCCACGCCGCGCTCCAGCCCGTACATGCGGCCCACGAATTCGAGCATCTCGGGCCCGTTGAGGCCGTCGAACAAAAGCGACTCGTCGGGCACCAGGCCGATGCGCGCTTTGATCTCCGCGGCGCGCTGGGGCATGGGCAGGCCGAGCAATGCGATGGAGCCCTCGGTGGGCGCCGCGAGCCCCATGAGCATGCGTATGGTGGTGGTTTTGCCGGCGCCGTTCGGGCCAAGGAAACCGAAGAAGCTTCCGTGCGGAACCGTCAGATCGAGACCGTCGACGGCGGCCTTCGAGCCGTACAGTTTGCGCAGTTGTCGTACCTCGATAGCCGGCGCTTCCACTCGATCCAGCATATCGCCCCCCGAATCAGTACAGGTTTAAAGCCTGCTCTACTACGGATCGTCAAGCAACAGTAGAGTAGGCTTTAGCCTGCGCACTTACTAATGGCGAACAAGCCAAAGACCGATGGCAAGCGGCCGCTGAAGACGCTGGAGCGCGTCATCTCCAAGGCCGGAATCGGCTCGCGTACCGACGCGCGGCGGTGGATCGGCGCGGGCCGAGTGAAGGTGAACGGCCGGCTGATCCAGACTCCCGATCACTGGGTGGACCTCGAGCGCGATGCGGTGACGCTCGACGGCAAGCCGGTGCGCGCGGGCCGGCGCATCTACCTGCTGCTGTACAAGCCGAAAGGCTACATCACCAGCTACGGCGATCCGCAGGGGCGCCCCACGGTCTACGAACTGATTGCCGAACTGGGCGAGTGGGTGGTCCCGGTGGGGCGGCTCGATCAGGACTCGAGCGGGCTGCTGCTGTTGACCAACGACACGCAGTTCGCCGAGCGCGTGATGAACCCGGATCACAAGATCGCAAAGACGTATCTGGTTAAGGCGGCGGGTCTGCTGACGGATGAGCATCTGGAGCAGCTTCGGCGCAGCGTGGAACTGAGCGATGGCCCGACGAAGCCGGCCGAGGTGCGGCGGGTGCGCGACGCCGGCCGGCACACGTTTATCGAGCTGACCATTCGCGAGGGGCGCAACCGGCAGGTGCGGCGGATGCTGGAGGCGGTGGGCAGCCGTGTCCTGAAGCTGGTGCGGACCAGGATCGGTCCGCTGACTATCGGCGATCTGCAGATCGGGAAATACCGCGAGCTGGCGCCGGAGGAGGTGCGGGGAATCACGGGCCGGGTGGAGCCCCGATGAGCCTGAACCGGGGAGCTTCGCGCGACGCCTGCATCCAAAGGGGTGGAGACCGTGGCGCAGATTGGCAATACGCGCCTGCTGCGCCTCGCAATCGAGGGACCCACCGGCCCGTGTCGATGTACCGAATGTGCTCTCCCCGCCGGTTCAGCATCGCGATAGCGCCCGCGTCGCCTCTCCCCACCTGGGGTGCTATCGTCGATCGGCATCGCCACCGTCCCGTCGGTATCGGCCGCGCCGATCGCCTGGTTGGCGGGAGTGCCGTCCAGGAACATCATGTCTGCGTGCCAGGCCGGTTGGCCCTGAGGGTCCCGGACGGACAGCTTATCGAGGCGTCCGAGAAACGGGTCTCAGGTGCTCAGAAGCCAGCCATGACTCAGCACCTGTACTTAAACAAGTCATCCCGGTCTCGCAGGTCGGCGCTCCGACGTACATCACCTCACGCCGGCTGCCATCGGCGACGCAAACGCACACCAGAAAACAACCGAGCACCGTCCGGCGCATGGGCTTTACTCCGGTTTGGGCGCGTCGATCCACACCAGCTTCTCTCCGGACGGTTCATACGCGCGGTTGGCCCAGTAGACGAGTTGATCCCCGTCGGCGCCCATCAGGAGGCCTGGAACTTCGGCATTCGTCGCCTTCCACGACGAGGTGGCATGATCGAACACCAGGACGCGATTCTGTTTTGCTGCTTTCTCCCACTCCGTGCCGTAGAGCACGCCTTGTAGCGTTAAGGCCCGAGCACGAACGTGCCGAGCCTGACCCGGGTCAATCGCCCAGCGACCGATCTCTTTCCCGTTCAGGTCAAGTTCGACCCAGGTCGGGTTGTTGCCCACCATTCCGGGGTAAGTCAACAGTCCAACGCGATCGCGCGCCACCTCCATCCAGCATTGAATCCCGCCGAACGCCGGTGAGAGGCCCGGAGGAAATGACAACCGCGGCAGGTATTCGCCGGCGAGCCGCCCTTCCGGTGAGTACTTGCGCACGATGCCGTAATCCTTTTTAGTCTCTCTCTGAGTATCCCCGAACAGCAGTCCGCCGACCCAGAGCGCGTGGTCGTCCGCAAAGGCGAGGATGTCGGGCGCGTAGCGGCCAGTGTCGATGGTCCGACTCGGCTTCCCTGTGCGGTCCAACAGAATGATCGCGCCGCCTTTGAACGCTCCGTCTCCGAAGGCAATCGGAACCGCTACGGTCCCGTCGGTGTCCACGGCGACTCCTGAGTACCTGTGGCCGCGTATGCCGTCCGGCGCAGCCAGTTCGGCCGTGTACATCGGCTGACCTTCGTTGTCCCAGACCGAAATACTCTGGCCGGGAGGCGAAGCCTGGTCGAACAGATACCCATGGTCAAACACGGGAACCAGGCAGCCTCCGTTCGGGCACCCCGGAAAGCCCAGATAAGTAACCTCACGGCGACCCGTGTCGGCTGCGGCAATCAGGCCGATCGCCAGCAGAACCATCATCCCTCGCATAACAGAATCTTCTGGTAACTTGTGACGATCCGCCCGCCCCATTCGTGCACCGGCGAGCCCCGTATTCAACGCGACCTCCCTGCCGCCGCCTGCATCCAAGGGAGTGGAGACGATACCATCCCCTCTTTCTTGACAGAGATTAGGGGGATTGGCTTACAATAGATAAGTCCAGGGTTTATATGCCTCTTGCACCGCTCGTGTCCCCTGTCCGACCGACCGCGACCACGCTGCTGGCGCAGATTGGCAATACGCCCCTGCTGCGCCTCGATCGCCTGTCCGCTGACCTGCCCGGCATCGAACTTTACGCCAAAGCCGAATTCTTCAACCCCGGCGGCTCCGTGAAAGACCGCTCCGCGCTCAACATGGTCCTCGACGGCGAACGTACCGGACGGCTCCGCCCCGACCGTATCATCCTGGACGCTACCAGCGGCAACACCGGCATCGCCTACGCCATGATCGCCGCCAACCGCGGCTACCGCGTCCGCCTGTGCCTGCCGCAAAACGCCTCCGAAGAGCGCAAGCGCATGCTGCGAGCCTACGGTGCCGAGATGATCTTCACCGATCCGGCCGAGGGCTCCGACGGCGCCATTCGTAAATGCCGCGAGATCTACGAAGCGGACCCCGACGCGTACTTCTATCCGGACCAGTACAATAACCCGGCGAACTGGAAGGCCCATTTCGACACTACCGGCGCGGAGATTATCGAGCAGACCGCCGGGCGCGTCACCCACTTCGTGGCGTCGATGGGCACCAGCGGCACTTTCATGGGCGTGTCTCGCCGTCTGAAGCGCGATGTCCCCGGAGTACGCTGCATCTCCGCTCAGCCCTCCACCGGCTTCCACGGACTCGAGGGACTGAAGCACATGGCCACCGCCATCGTACCCGGAATTTACGACGCGGATCTGGCCGACGGCAACGAGTGGGTGGAGACCGAGGATGCCTACGCCATGGTCCGCCGCGTTGCCCGCACCGAGGGCATCCTGGTGGGCATCTCATCCGGAGCGAATCTGGTGGCGGCCCGCGCTGTCGCGAAGAAGATTGTCGAGCGCGGCGAGGAGGCGGTTATCGTCACGGTTCTCTGCGATAATGCCGACAAGTACCTGAGCGAACCGTTCTGGAATGATCCGAATTGAACCCGAGGCGTGGCGCGCCATGGTGGCCCACGCTGAAAGCACGTATCCGAACGAGTGCTGCGGGGCCATGCTCGGCTCATCCGATGGCGAGACGAAGACGGTCCGCTCCGCCGTGCCCATCCGAAATTCGTATGAGGGATCGCAGGCAGACCGCTACGAACTGCAGCCGGAAGACCTGCTCGCGGCCGACCGTGAGGCGCGCGCCGCCGGCATGGATCTCGTCGGTATCTTTCATTCGCATCCCGATTGCGATGCGTATTTCTCCGCAACAGATCTGAAGAACTCGTGCCCGTGGTATTCGTTCGTGGTCCTCTCCGTTCAGGGCGGGCGTTTTCATCACGCCAACAGCTTCCTGCCCGACCTGGACCAGACCAGGGCCGAAAAGGAAGAGCTCATCTATGCCCAGGATTCTGATTCCCACGCCGCTGCGACAGTACGCCGATAAGCAGAACTCCGTCGAGGTTGGCGGCGCCACCGTCGGCGAAGTCCTCAGCGCGCTCACCTCGCAGTATCAGGACCTCCGCCGCCACCTGTACACCGACGAAGGCCGTCTGCGCAGCTTCGTGAACGTGTACGTGAACGACGAGGACATCCGCTATCTGGAGAAGGACGCCACGCCGGTGAAGGAGGGCGACACGGTGTCTATCGTGCCGTCAATCGCCGGCGGAAGCACGGGCGTCGTCGAGCCGCCCGCTTCGGCCGACACGCTCAGCAAGGACGAGATCCTGCGGTACAGCCGCCACCTCATCATTCCCGAGGTGGGCATGGAAGGCCAACTGAAGCTGAAACAGGCGAAGGTGCTGCTGATCGGCGCGGGCGGCCTCGGCGCGCCGCTGGGCCTGTATCTGGCCGCTGCCGGCGTGGGCCGCATCGGCATCGTCGATTTCGACGTGGTCGATTTCACGAATCTGCAGCGCCAGGTGATTCACGGCACCAGCGACGTTGGCCGCAAGAAGCTCGATTCCGCCGCCGAGTCCATGCGCGAGATCAACCCGAACGTGCAGATCGATAAGTTCGAGGTTGCGCTTACCAGCGAGAACGCGCTCGAGATCCTGAAGGACTACGACATCGTCATCGACGGCACGGACAATTTCCCCACGCGCTATCTGGTGAACGATGCCTGCGTGCTGCTGGGCAAGCCGAACGTCTACGGATCCATCTTTCGCTTCGAGGGCCAGGCCACCGTGTTCGCGTACGAAGGCGGCCCGTGCTACCGCTGCCTCTATCCCGAGCCGCCTCCTCCCGGTCTGGTTCCGAGCTGCGCCGAAGGCGGGGTGCTGGGCATTCTACCCGGCACCATCGGACTGATTCAGGCAACCGAAGCAGTCAAGCTGATCCTCGGTATCGGCGAGCCGCTGGTCGGCCGCCTGCTGCTATACGACGCCCTCGCGATGCGTTTCCGCGAGCTAAAACTGCGGCGTAACGCCGAGTGCCCGGTCTGCGGCGATCATCCGACGGTGACGAAGCTGATCGATTATCAGCAGTTCTGTGGCGTGCCGAAACAACAGGAGCAGATTGTGGACAACAGCGATATCGATCCCGTGGAAGTGAAAGAGAAGCTCGATCGCGGCGACAGGTTTACCTTCATTGACGTGCGCGAGCCGCACGAATACCAGATTGCACGCATACCCGGCGCAAAGCTGATTCCACTGGGCGAGCTACCAAACCGCATAGGCGAGCTGAACCCCGATGAGGAGCTGGTGGCGCACTGCAAGAGCGGTATGCGCAGCGGGAAAGCCGTGGAGTTCCTGCGCCGGTCGGGATTCCGCAACGCCCGCAACATGAGGGGCGGCATCCTCGCGTGGAGCGACAAGGTGGACCCGAGCGTTCCGAAGTATTGACGCATTGTGGCGGTGCAGGCTGAAAGCCTGCTCTACTGTCGCTTCACGATCCGTAGTAGAGCAGGCTTTCAGCCTGCACGTAAATCGTCTACTCTGCTATCTATGCAGCGTAAACCGGTTCTCGCCGCCGTGGCTTTCTGCGCGTGCGCACATGGCGCCTCTCTCCTGTTGGTGCTAAATAAAGGCGACCACACGTTGGCCATCGTGGACGCCGCGACCCTCGAAGTCAAAGGGCGCGTTTCTTCGGGTCCCGATCCGCACGAAGTCATCGCGTCGCCCGATGGCCGCGTCGCCTGGATCTCGAATTACATGCAGGGCAACGGCGCGCAAAACACGATTTCCGTGGTAGATCTCGTCGCGCGGAAAGCGCTCGCTCCCATCGACCTCGGCGCATTGAGCCGTCCGCATGGGCTGGCGTGGGCCGACGGTCAGTTGTATTTCACGGCTGAAGGCGCCAAAGTTATCGGACGCTACGATCCGGCCACGGGGAAGATCAACTGGGTGATGGGAACGGGCCAGAATCGAACCCACATGCTGATCGTCTCGAATGACCGTAAACGGATTTACACGACGAACGTGGCATCGGGGACTGTCTGCTTCATCGATCAGGTGGAAGGCGGAATGGGACGAGGACCCGGGCCGCCCCGGCTCGACTGGAACGTGACCGTCATCCCGGTTGGACGAGGCGACGAGGGCTTCGATATTTCACCCGACGGCAAGGAACTTTGGGCCGCCAATGCGCAGGACGGTACGGTATCGATCATAGACATCGCCGCAAAGCGCGTCGTGGCAACCGTGCCGGCCCCGTGCCGCAGCGCGAATCGCCTGAAGTTCACCCTGGACGGGAAGCACGCGCTCATCTCCGATCTCGGCGGCCGCGACATGCTCGTAATGGACACGGCATCACGGAAGGTCATAAAGCAGATTCCCCTGGGCGGCAGCGCGGCGGGCATGCTGATGGATCCCAACGGGACGCGCGCGTTCGTGTCGGTTGGACCCGCGAACTCCGTCGCGGTGGTCGACCTGAGCACACTCGAGGTGACCGGGCGTATAGCATCCGGCCCCGGACCCGATGGGCTCGCCTGGGCAGAATCGCAAAAGTAGAGCAGGCTTTCAGAGCAGGCTTTCAGCCTGCATTCGTGCCTGCCCCTTGTTACCATAAACAATTCATGCCGATCTACCAGGTCATCGTCCTGGCCATCATCCAGGGTCTCACCGAATTCCTGCCGGTCAGCTCAACGGCTCATCTCGCGCTGACCCACTGGCTGCTTCACTGGGATTTTCAGGGCGCCAACGCCGAGCAGTATGACTTCTCGTTCGACGTCGCGCTGCACGTGGGCACTCTGATCGCGATGATCGCCTACTTCTTCCGCGACTGGATGCAGATCATCGGCCAGGCATTGGGCATGAGGGGCGGCCCGGACAGGCAGCTTGCCCGGAACCGCGGGCTGTTGTGGCTGCTGATCATCGGCACGATCCCGGTGGGGCTCGCCGGCCTGGCTTTCGGAAAACATGCCGAGGGCGACTGGCGCAACCCGTACGTGATTGCGGCGTCGCTCATCGTCGTCGGCATTATCATGTGGATCGCCGACGGGCTCAGCGCCCTGTCGAAGGATCTCGGGAAAGTGACCCTGGTGGATGCGGGCGTTGTCGGCGTTGCGCAGGCGTTCGCCATCATTCCGGGCGTCTCGCGCAGCGGCTCGACGATTACCGCGGGCCTTTTCCGCAATCTGGAGCGGGAGGCGGCGGCGCGGTTCTCATTCCTGCTGGCCACGCCGGCCATCGGCGCAGCCGCTCTCAAGGCCTACTGGGACCTGCACAAGCATTATGGCGGCATCCCGCACGAGATGCGCATTCCCTGCCTTGTGGGAGCGCTGGTCAGCGCCGTCGTGGGCGCGTTTGTGATCGCGTTCCTGCTGGAATACCTGCGCCGCCACACCCTGCGCGTCTTCGTCTGGTACCGCATCGCGCTGGGCGTCGTCGTCATCGTGCTGGCGTTAATGCACGTCGCCCACCCGCTGTAAGGTCATCCGGAAGTGCGCAGAGAGGCTTTCTGCGCAGGACGAAACACTATTCCCATAAAGTGCCTGGGCACGCCATTCTCCGCCGGGGTCTTTTCAAGAAACGCCTGCGCCGAAGGGTCCTGTTTCAGGCGGTCATCCAGGAATTTCAGAGAATAGAGCGCAACCCAGGCATGACTCATGTTGGCGTCATCCCGCCCGTAATCGGCTACCTGATCTTCCGCAAAACGTTGCGCATTCTTCCCCCGTTGAGACATGGAACTGAACTCGGGGTGTGACATGCCCAGCATATGCACGGTAAGAAGGTCGCCATTTATCCAGGCGTTCAGAACATTTGGACCAACTCTGTCTGCGGCGGGAGCGTCGTCTTTCGCCAGAGCTTCGAGGCTCAGATCTCCTCGGGTGAAAAAAAGAAGTGGTATGGTCATTCGCTCCGGGTGAACGTCGCCGGCCCTTTTCACGAGGCCCGGATAATAGCGCATGCTGCCGTCCATGGACACCAGGGCGCCGATGCGAGCGTCTCGTGCCGCGGCAAACAGGCTCGAGATGCCTCCCCAGCTCCAGCTGACCACAGCGACCTCGGAGGAGTCTGTGTCGGCAAGAGAGCCGGCATACGTGATGAGAAAAGAGATATCGCGAGCCTGTGCGTCGATCCCGTCCAGATCGTCCGTCATGTCGCGTGTGGATCTCCCCATCGAGGGGCTTGCGAGAACGACATAGCCATGACTGGCGAGATACTCACACAGATCGGCATTCTCCCACGAAACGGAGGAATCGCTCGGAGCGTAAATGATTACGGGATAACGTCCTTTCACCGCCTTCGCATCCAGCACCGCCCACAGCGGAACGTCGAGCGACGTCTTCAAACGAGAACGCCACCGATTCTTCTCTTTGTCCGGAGCGTTGAAGTGGATCTCCGTGTCGGCAAGCTGGACATAGCCGCCAACCGTCATCGGTTTGCCCGTACTTCTCAACGATGGATACCAGATCAGCGTCTGCAGGGGACGAGCGTCCTCAGGGGAACCGGGGTAGGTGCGCGAGCGATCGTATTGATTGACGACCGTCAAACCGATCGGATACGGTCCAGGCTTGGGCAGGAATTTAAATGGGGGTATTTGAGGGGCGGCAAATAAGGAACCAGAGCATATAAATAATGACAAAATGCCAATTACTATTCGTGTTTTCAAGCTGGTGTTCCTTCCCGAGTCCCGTACAACAACCAGTATTCTCAGCGCGGGATTCGAGGCGTGGCCGGCATGGACGGCGGCGGTGGCGCCTGAATCCGCTGGTAGCCTGGCGGGATCTGAAACTTCGAAGGATCGGGTTCGCCGGGCACGTGCGTGCAGCGCAGCGTCTGCTGGCCGAATGGCCCCGTGGTCGTGGTCAGCACGGGCAGATGCAGCTTCGTGCTGTTCCAGACTTCCATGATGCTGGGGGACACGCCCGCGCCGGACGAAGGCAGGACGTAGCGGAGGCCCTGGCACTCATGCCCTTCGATGAACTGCTTTCCGAGTTGCTCGATGTTGACGGCTCCGTGGGGAGGCATGCCGCCGGGCGCGCCGGGGACCGCGAGCCCCGGAACCATGTGCTTCAGCGCCTCAGGTGAGAACGGCATAATGCGCGCCGTGCGGGCCACATGGTCGAGGATGGTGGTTCGCTGCGCCGCCAGATCGGTGATGGCCGACATGTTGCCGAAATCGAGGCGCATGCGTCCGTCGCCCGCGCGGAGCAGGTTCCACGGAGATTGGCGGGCCTGGGCGCCGGACAGTTGCGTTGTGGTCACGCAGTTTCCGCAGGCGGCGGGCAGCGAAGGCGCGGATAGTTCGGCCATGGCAGCCAGGATACCACGGTGACAAGCCCTGCGAAGAATTCAGCAAGGCAGGCGTGAGAATTCGACACCGCTCCCTCACGGTCACGGCTCTGTTACGATGCCCGAGTTTGCGGCATTGTGGGTGGCGTACCGCTGGTTCGTGACTACGGTTTGGTGGATGCGGAGGTCTTCAACTGAGTCGGCGTGGGCAGCGTCGATGCATCCCAGCCGCCGCCGAGCGCGCTCACCAGCTGCACGGCCGAGACGAGCCTGCGCGCCAGCAACTGGACGGCGGTCCGCTCGTCGCCGAGCGCGATGGTCTGCGTCGTGATCACATTGAGGTACGAATCGACCCCCGATTTGTAGCGGTCGAGCTCCAGCCGCAGAGACTGTTCGGCGGCTCTCACGGCCACAGCCTGCTGCTCGGCCTCCTGCGCCAGAATACGCAGCGCGGCGAGGTTGTCCTCTACTTCCTGGAAGGCGGTGAGCACGGTTTGCCGGTAGCCGGCGACGTCCGCGTCGTAGACGGCCTCCGTTTGTCGCAGCGTTGCGCGGCGGCGGCCGAAATCGAACAGCGTGTCCGAGATGCCCGGTCCAACGGACCAGAAACGCGAAGGCCATGTGAACAGATTCGTGAAGCTGCTGTTTTGCAGGCCCGCTGAGGCGCTGAGGGTCAGCGTGGGAAAGTACGCAGCCCTGGCCAGACCGATCTCCGCATTCTGCGCCGCCACCAGCCGCTCCCCGGACGCTATGTCGGGCCGCCGTTCCAGCAGTTGCGACGGCAGAGCGACCGGAATCTCGGGAGGCGGTCCGTTGATCTTTCCAACGGGGACGCTCAGGTCCGCGGGAGGATGGCCGGTAAGGACGGCGATTGCGTGCTCGTCCTGGGCGCGGGAGACGCCGAGGTCGGTGAGCGCGGCGCGCGTTGTTTCGAGCTGCGTTCGCGCCTGGGCGACATCGGCCTGCGATGCGACGCCCCCGTTATAGCGATTGATGGTGAGTTGCAGCGCCCTCTCGTAAGCCGTAATGGTATCGTTCAGCAGGGCCGTCTCCATGTCGAGGCCCAGCATGTTGTAGTAATCGACCGCAAGCTGAACCTGCATGCTGAGTCGGATATTGGCCAGGTCGGCCGCGCTGGCCTGCGCGGTGGCGGTGGCGTTCTCCACCTGCTTGCGGACGCGGCCCCAGAGGTCGGGCTCCCAGGTTGCAGTGAACGGAATGCTGTAGAAGGTGTTGACGGATGAGGTACCGCCGCCCGTGATCACCGTCCCTGACGAGGTGGTGCCTCCGCGACCGCTCGAAACCGTGACGCCCGGCCCCACGCCGATGGTGGGGAAATAGCCGGCGCGATTGAACGCCACCAGCGTGCGGGCGGCGCGGAAATTCGCCTCGGCCTGCTTGACGTTCTGATTGGAGACGCTCACCATTTCTTCCAGGTTGTTGAGTTGAGGATCGCCGAACAGTTCCCACCAGTTGCCTTTGATGGGGCCGTCGTTGGGAGTGGCCACCTTCCACAGGTCGGTGCCGGCCAGTTCTTTATAAGTGGGCGGCGTCGGAGCGGCGGGGCGCGTGTACTTCGGACCGACGGCGCAGCCGGTGAGGACAAGGGCGATCGCGGCTGCGACAGCAAGGTTTGGTAGAAGCCGGTGGGGCAGGCCCCTCGCCTGCGGCGGGCGCCCCGCGCGCCGGGTCCGGCCAAAGACGCATTCAGATAATACCGAGCACGCCGACGAGGCGTCGGCCGCAGGCGAGGCGCCCGCCCCACAAACGGCAGCCAGGCTACCGGTGGTTGTGTCAGCCGGATCGAAACGATTTCGGAAACAGGTCTCCATTGTCTTAGTCAGTAGCGGCCGGCAGTGGACGGAAAGCAGCCCGCTCGCGCCCCCGGACGCGATCGAACCAGCAGCGCATGCGATCCATATACAGGTAAACCACCGGCGTGGTGAACAGCGTCAGCATCTGGCTGACGATCAGCCCGCCGACGATGGCGATTCCCAGCGGACGGCGCATCTCCGAGCCGGTTCCGGTTCCGATCGCCAGCGGTACGGCGCCCAGCATCGCGGCCATGGTGGTCATGGTGATTGGCCGGAAGCGCAGCATGCACGCTTCGTAGATGGCGTCGCGGGAGTCCCGGCCCTCGGTGCGCTCGGCGTCCAGGGCGAAATCGATCATCAGAATGGCGTTCTTCTTGACGATGCCGATCAGCAGAATGATGCCGATGAGCGCGATGACGGTCAGTTCGTTATTGGTAATCATAAGCGCAACCAGGGCGCCGACGCCCGCCGACGGCAGCGTGGAAAGAATGGTGACGGGATGGATATAGCTCTCATAGAGCATTCCCAGCACGATGTAGACGGCGATCAGCGCGGTAGCGATCAGCACCGGCTCGTTAGCGAGTGAAGACTGATAGGCCTGCGCGGTTCCGGAGAAACTGCCCTGAACCGTGGCCGGCATGCGGATCTCCTGTTCGGCCCTGTCGATGGCGTCCACCGCCTGGCCGAGCGAAACATTCGGCTGCAGATTGAAGGAGATGGTAACGGAGGGGAACTGTCCCTGGTGATTCACCACCAGCGGCGTGTTGGCCGGCGCAAATCTGGTGAACGCAGCCAGCGGAATGTCCTGTCCCGAAGCATTCTGCACGTACAGCGTTTTCAGCGTGTCGGGATTCGACCAGTATTTCGGAGCAACCTCCATCACCACGTGATACTGATTCAACTGCGTGTACATGGTGGAGACCTGGCGCTGTCCGAACGCCGAGTACAAGGCGGTGTCCACATCCATGGCCGAGAGTCCGAAGCGCGACGCGGTATCGCGGTCGATGTTCACCTGCACTTCGAGTCCCTTGTTCTGCTGATCGGTATTCACGTCGGCCAGCTCCGGCACCGTACGCAGCTTCTTCAGCACCTGCGGCGACCATTGATTGAGCGCCTGCAGATCCTGGCTTTGCAGCGTGAACTGGTATTGCGCATTGCTCATGCGGCCGCCGACGCGAATGTCCTGAACGCCCTGCAGGAATAAGCTCGCCCCGGGAACCCTGGCGGTCTTCTGGCGCAGGCGGGCAATCACCTGGTCGACGCTCACCTTGCGAACATTCAGATCCTTGAGGGCCACGAACATGCGGCCGGTGTTGGTGCCGCCCGAGCCGCCGGTGAAGGAAACCACGCTGTCCACCGCGGGATCGGACAGAACAACGCGCACGAAACGATGCACCTTCTGCGACATCGCCTGAAACGAGATACTCTGGTCGCCCTGCGCGATGCCCATCATGCGGCCGGTGTCCTGCTGCGGGAAGAAGCCCTTGGGAATCCGCACGTAGAGCCACACATTCACCGCGATGGTAATCAGCAGGACCAGCAGGGTCACGGCGGGATGATTCAGCACGGTCTTCAGGATGCTGGAATAGGTCCGCAGAATAAAGTCGAACCCGCGCTCGCTGGTGCGGTACATCCAGCCATGCCGGCCGGGATCGCGCTTCAGCAGCCGCGAGCACATCATGGGCGTCGTGGTGAGCGACACGAACATCGAAACCATGATGGCAATGGACAGGGTGACCGCAAATTCGCGGAACAGCCGGCCGACGATGCCGCCCATCATCAGAATGGGAATGAACACTGCGATGAGCGACGTGCTCATGGATACGACGGTGAAGCCGATTTCGCTGGCCCCGCGCAGAGCGGCCTGCATGGGCGTAAGCCCCTGCTCGATAAAACGCGTGATGTTCTCAATCACCACGATGGCGTCGTCCACCACGAAACCCGTGCAGATGGTGAGGGCCATCAGCGAGAGATTGTCGATCGAATAGCCGAGCAGATACATGACGCCGAACGTGCCGATGAGCGACACGGGCACCACGATGCTGGGGATAAAGGTGGCCCACAGATTCCTCAGGAAAACGAACACCACCATGACCACCAGCGCGATGGAGATGAGCAGCGTGCGCTCCACGTCATGGATGGAGGCGCGAATGGTGGTGGTGCGATCCATGCCCACGCCCATGTGGATGGCAGCGGGGATGGAGGCCTGCAGTTGCGGCCTGAGCGCGAGCACGCGGTCCACGGTATCGATGATGTTGGCGCCCGGCTGGCGGAAGATCACCAGCAGGATGGCCGGCTTCCCGTTGGCGATACCGTCATTGCGCAGATCCTCGACGGAATCCACGACATCGCCGAGATCGGAGAGCCGCACCGGAGCGCCGTTGCGCCAGGTGACGATCATCGGAATGTACTGATACGCCTTGAGCAACTGGTCGGTAGTGGACAGGGAGAATACCTCGGAACCCTGCACCAGTTGGCCTTTGGGACGATTGGCGTTCGCGCCGCCCAGAACCGTGGCGATCTGGCTCATGTTCACGCCGTACTTATTGACCACCGCCGGATTCAGCTCCACCCGCACGGCCGGGAGCGAGCTGCCGCCGGCGAACACCTGGCCTACGCCGCTCACCTGAGCGAGCTTCTGCGCCAGCACAGACGATGCGATGTCGTACATGCGGGGCTTGTCGTAGATGTCGGAGGTGAGCGTGAGAATCAGGATGGGCGCGTCAGCCGGATTCACCTTGCGATAGTTGGGGTTCATGGGCAGGGCTGCCGGCAGATAGCCTCGGGCGGCGTTGATGGCCGCCTGCACGTCGCGCGCGGCGGCGTCGATGTTGCGATTGAGATCGAATTGGAGGGTGATGCCGGTGGACCCGAGATAGCTGGTGGAGGTCATCTCGGTGACGCCGGAGATGCGGCCGAACTGCCGTTCGAGCGGCGTCGCTACCGAGGACGCCATGGTCGCGGGGCTGGCGCCGGGCAGACCGGCGGAGACCTGGATAGTTGGGAAGTCCACCTGGGGCAGCGGCGACACGGGCAGCAGCCGGAACGCCACCACGCCGGCCAGGGCGACGGCAACGGTGAGCAGCGTGGTGCCGACCGGGCGTTCGATGAATGGCGACGAGATGCTCATCGTGGGGCGGGCCCCCGGCCTGCGGCGGGCGCCCCGCCCGCCAGAATTGGGCGGCCCGGGGGACCGCCGCAGGCGAGGCGCCTGCCCCACATGCGAAGCGTCATCATCACGGCTGCTCCGGCAATGGCAGCCGCAACTGCTCGCCCTGCGGATGACGGCGATGGCGCAGCCACGCGCCCAGCTTGTCGAACTGCAGATAAATTACCGGCGTGGTGAACAGCGTCAGCACCTGGCTGAAGATGAGCCCGCCGATGATGGTGATGCCGAGAGGACGGCGCAGCTCCGACCCGGTACCCGAGCCAAGAGCCAGCGGAACAGCGCCCAGCAACGCGGCCATGGTAGTCATCATGATGGGCCGGAATCGCAGCAGCGACGCCTGATAGATGGCCTCCTCCGGCGGCTTGCCCTCCACGCGCTCCGCTTCCAGCGCAAAATCGATCATCATGATGGCGTTCTTCTTCACGATGCCGATGAGCAGGATGATTCCGATCAGCGCGATCACGCCAAGATCCTGACCGCAGAGCATGAGCGCAAGTATCGCGCCCACGCCGGCGGAGGGCAGCGTGGACAGAATGGTGATGGGGTGGATGTAGCTCTCGTACAGCACGCCGAGCACGATATACACGGTGACAATCGCCGCCAGAATCAGGATGGGTTCGTTGGCGATGGAAGCCTCGAATGCGGCGGCCGTACCCTGGAACGTGGTCTGCACGCTGGCCGGAACGCCGAGTTGCTTCGCCGCATTATTAATTGCGCTGACGGCCGAGCCGAGCGAAGCGCCGTTCGCCAGATTGAACGACAGCGTCACTGACGGAAACTGCCCCTGGTGACTCACCGCGAGAGGCACGTTGATCTGTTGCACCGTAGTGAACGCGCTGAGCGGCGCCTGGCGGCCGCCGGATTGCGCCACCGTGCTCCCCGATTGCGGCGCCGACGATCCCTGCGGCCCGGTGATCGCGCTCACCGAGGGACTGGCCGATATCTGTGTGGGGGTTGGCTGTGCTCCGGACGTCTGCGTGCCGGTATTTGTGGTGCTTCCGCTCTGCGAACTGGTGGTTGATGTTCCGGCCGAGGTCCTGACGTAAATATCACGCAGAGCATCGATGCTGCGCTGCCACCGCGGAAGCGCCTCCAGCACCACGTGATACTGATTCAACTGCGTGAAGATGGTGGACACCTGGCGCTGCCCGAACGCATCGTAGAGCGTGTCGTCGATAGTCTGCGGCGTTATGCCCAGCCGCGAGGCCGTATCGCGATCGATGTTCAGCAGCAGGCCGAGGCCGCCGTTCTCTTCGTCCGAAGCCACGTTCTCGAGATGCGGGATCGTCTTCAGCTTTGCGAGCAGGCGCGGCGCCCAGTAATGCAGGTCGTCGGCGTTGGGAGCCTCGACGGAATACTGATACTGCGTCCGGCTGACGCGGTTCTCGACCGTGAGGTCCTGAATGGGCTGCATGTAGAGCGTAATGCCCTGCACCTGTTCCGCTCTGGGCTGCAGCCGGCGGATGATATCGGACGCGTTGGCGTCCCTCTGGTCGAGCGGCTTGAGAGTGATCTGAATGCGTCCGCTGTTGGGCGTGGTATTGGCGCCATCGACGCCGATAAACGAAGAGAGATTCTCGACCGCCGGATCCTGCAGAATCACTTTGGCGAGCTGTTGCTGGCGCTGCGCGAGCGCGGAGAAGGACACGGTTTCCGGAGCCTCGGTGATGCCCAGAATCTGGCCGGTGTCCTGCACCGGGAAGAAGCCCTTCGGAATGACGATGTACAGCAGAATGGTGGCCACCAGCGTACCGGCGGCGATGAGCACCGTCTCAGTCTGATGATTGAGCACGAAGCGCAGCCAGCGGCCGTAGCCGTGAATGACGCGCTCGAAGAACCGCTCGGATACCTTGTAGAAGCGGCTCTGTTCGCTTTGAGGCTTGTGCCGCAGGATTCTCGCCGCCATCATCGGCGTCAGCGTCAGCGACACGATGGCCGAGACGATGATGGTGACGGCCAGCGTCACGGCGAACTCGCGGAACAGGCGGCCCACGATGTCGCCCATGAACAGCAGCGGGATGAGCACCGCGATCAGCGAGACGGTCAGCGAAATGATGGTGAATCCGATTTCGCCGGCGCCTTTCAGCGCCGCTTCGAGCGGACGTTCGCCGGCCTCGATATAGCGGGCGATATTCTCGATCATCACGATGGCGTCGTCCACCACGAATCCGGTGGAGATGGTGAGCGCCATCAGCGAGAGATTGTCGAGGCTGTACCCCAGCAGGTACATCACCGCGAACGTGCCCACGATGGAGAGCGGCACGGCAACGCTTGGAATGATGGTTGCCGACAGCGTTCGCAGGAACAAGAAGATCACCATCACCACCAGGCCGACGGTCATGAGCAGTTCCAGCTCCACGTCGTGTACGGACGCGCGGATGGTGATGGTGCGGTCGGCAATCGGCTGCACGCGCACGTCCGCGGGCAGCGAAGCAGTGAGCAGTGGAAGCACCTTCGTGATACGGTCCACCACGCCGATGATGTTGGTTCCAGGCTGCCGCTGGATATTGAGAATGACGGCGGGCGTGGTATTCACCCACGCGGCCTGCTTCACGTTTTCGGCGCTGTCGATCACGTTGGCGACGTCGGAAAGCCGGACCGGAGCGCCGTTGCGATACGCGACGATTATGGGCTTGTACTGGTCGCCGGACTGCAATTGGTCGTTGGCGCTGATGGTCCATGCCTGCCGCGGTCCGTCGAAATTGCCCTTGGCCTGGTCGACGTTGGCCGCGCCCAGCGCCGTCCGCAGGTCCTCGAGACTCATGCCGTAAGAAGCCAGCGACGTGGGATTCGCCTGGACGCGCACCGCGGGCCGTTGTCCGCCGCTGATGCTGACCAGGCCGACGCCGGGAAGCTGAGAAATCTTCTGCGCCAGACGGGTGTCCGCCAGCTCCTCCACCTGCGGCAGCGGCAGCGTGCGTGACGTGAGCGCCAGCGTCAGAATGGGCGCGTCGGCGGGGTTGGTCTTGCTGTAGATGGGCGGCGTGGGAAGGTCGCGCGGCAGATACGAGGAAGCCGAATTGATAGCTGCCTGCACCTCCTGCTCCGCTACGTCGATGTTCAGATCGAGCGTGAACTGCAGGGTGACGAGCGAGCTGCCGAACGAGCTGATGGAGGTCATCTGGTTCAGCCCGGGCACCTGCCCGAACTGGCGCTCCAGCGGCGCGGTCACCGACGTCGCCATCACGTCGGGACTGGCGCCGGGGTAGAACGTCTGGACTTCGATGGTCGGATAATCCACCTGCGGAAGCGCGGACACCGGCAGTTGCCGGTACGCGACAATGCCCACCAGAACGATTCCGGCCATCAGCAGGCTGGTGGCGACGGGCCGGAGAATGAAGAGGCGTGACGGGCTCACGCCGCGGGACCTCCCTCAGAGCCGGACGCGGCAGTCGCGCCGCCCTGCGGATGCGCGGCTTCCGGCACTACGCGCACCTTGCTTCCAGGCTGCAGCTTGTCGGCGCCGTCGATCACCACGTTCTCGCCTGCATTGAGACCGCTGGTTATCGAGGTATTGTCCCCTTCGGTGATGCCGGTGGTGACTATCCTGTTTTCTACCGATTCAGCAGGCGGACCAGCCGGTGGACCGGGCGCTGAACCAGGCGCTGAGCCAGCCGGTGAGCCCTGCGCCGGCGCATTCGCTGAGCGATGCGCGGAGCCGTGCGCCGATCCGTCCGCTGCACCACTCGGCTTTACCACCCACACAAACGTGCCCTGCGATCCTCGCTGGATGGCGGCGGTGGGAACGAGCACCTGATTGGGGAGGGTATTCACGAGCAGCCGCAGATTGACGAACTGATTCGGAAACAGGCCGAACTGATGATTCTGGAAGACGGCCTTCAGGCGCGAGGTGCCGGTGGTCGGGTCGATCTGATTGTCCACCGTGAGCAGTTTCCCGCTGTCCAGCTTCTGCGATTTGTCACGGTTGAACGCATCGACAGGCAACGTTGAGCCCTGATGCAGTTTATGAAGGACACTGGGAAGGCTGTCTTCGGGGATCGTAAACAGGGCCGCGATCGGCTGAACCTGGGTGATCACCACGATGCCCGTGGCATCCGAGGCGTGCACCATGTTGCCGGGATCCACCAGGCGCAATCCGACGCGGCCGCTGATGGGCGCGGTGATGCGGCAGTATACCAGCTGCAGCTTCGCATTATCGATGTTGGCCTGATCGGTTTTGATCTGCCCTTCGTCCTGCTGAACGGTGTAGACCTGCGTGTCCAGTTGCTGCTTGGGGATAGCGTCCTGCGCCAGCAGCGTGCGGTAGCGAGCGAGATCGATGCGCGCATCGGCCAGCAGGGCCTGATCGTGGGCCATCTGCCCTTCAGCCTGTTCGAGCTGCACCTGATAGGGCCGCGGGTCCACCTGCACCAGCAGATCCCCTTCGTGCACGAACTGGCCTTCCTGAAAAGCGACGGTCATAAGCTGGCCGTCGACGCGCGTGTGCACCGTTACCGTATAAAAGGCGCTGACATTGCCGATGCCGTCGAGATACACGGGAACATCGCCACGATGGGCCTGCGCCGCCGCCACCGGCACAACCATGCCGGCCGCCGCCCCGCGTCCGCCCTTGCCGCCCGCTTTGCCCGCGGTTGCCTGGGCATGAGTAGGCAGCGTCCGGGATAACCAGATGGCCAGCACGATGACGAGCAGTGCCGCCACCACCCAGATCCAGCGACGCCGGCGCCGCGGCGCAAGAGGACGATTCGGAGGGGGAGAGGAGCCGGGATCGATTGCCATTCTGGATGTTTTCTCGCTAAAAGTCTTCGGAGCCTGGGAACGGTTAGAGCGGCGACTGCGCCGCCCCACAAGTCCAAGTTATATGGACGGAAATGCAGGGGCTTGGTGTTACCCGGACTTTACACGATGTTACAGGTGGTTGGATCTCCATGTCAGACTGGAGCCATGTTGAGGCAAATAGCGGTACTTGCGTGTGCAGCCGTGCTGCTGTGCGCGCAGGCGAAGCAGCCGCCCACCGAGCTTCTGTGGCCTGACGGCGCGCCCGGCGCGCTCGGCAATGACGACGCGGACAAGCCGTCGCTGACGTTTTATGTTCCGGCGGCAGGCCGGGCGGTCGCCACGGGAGTAGTGGTGTGTCCCGGAGGCGGCTACGGCATGCTCGCCATGGATCATGAGGGCAGGCAGATCGCCGAATGGCTTAACTCTCTGGGCATTGCTGCGTTCGTGCTGAAGTATCGGCTCGGGCCGAAGTATCACCATCCCGTCGAGCTCGGCGACGCGCAGCGGGCCATCCGGCTGGTCCGTTCGCGTGCGCGGGAGTTCGGCATTGCGCCGGACCGCATCGGCATCTGGGGCTTTTCCGCCGGCGGCCATCTCGCGTCCACGGCCGAGACCCACTTCGATGCCGGCAGGGCGGACGCCACGGATCCGGTGGAGCGTGCCGGAAGCCGGCCCGATTTCGCGATACTCGCCTACCCGGTGATCTCGATGAAATCGCCGTTCGCGCATGCCGGGTCGCGCCAGAATCTGTTGGGCGACAACCCCGATCCGAAGCTGGTTGAGCTGCTCTCGAACGAAACACAGGTGACCGCCGAGACGCCGCCGACGTTCCTGTTCCACACCGCGGACGATCCGGTGGTCCCGGTGGAGAACAGCGTGTTGTTCTTCGAAGCGATGAAGAAGGCCGGCGTGCCGGGCGAGTTGCACGTGTTCGAGCACGGTCCGCACGGGGTCGGCCTGGCGCAGACGCACGCGGCGCTGTCCATCTGGCCGACGCTGCTGGCGAACTGGCTGCGCACGAGAGGTCTGCTCTGATTCAGTTGCTCACCTGATTTCCTGAGAGTTCCGTTCCCGGTGGGGCAGACGATCGGTTTTTGTCGTCTGCCCTGCCCGGGCACTCGACCATGGCCAGTCTTCGACCGCATTCACCAGACCGGCTTTGACTGGATTTCGCTCAACATAACGGACCGCGCTGTTGAGTTCCTCCCGGGAACGAATCCAGTGATCGTACGACTCAGCCTGCCAGAATGGCAGTCCCGTTCGGCCGAGGATCTGATTAGCGATGCGTCCTGTCCGGCCCTTCAGCCATCGCAGAACGTCTGCGAGGGACTCTTGCGGTGTTAGTACGAGATGCACATGGTTGGGCATGACGGCCCAGGCGTGAAGAGTGTAGCGGTGGGCTGCCTCGCCGTAGCGAATGGCACTTGCGACCATCCCGGCAATCCGATGGTCTGACAGCCAGCGTGGGCCCGAGTGGTCGTTGTCGAGTTGCTCGTCGTACTTGATGACGGATGCAGCGTGATGAGCAGGCAGGGAACCGGCCAGCCGCCACGTCAGGAAGATCGAGGCGCCGTCTGGAATCCAGTGAGGGAGTGTGCGGCGATACTGCATTGGCCAGAGCCCGGGGATGGCAGACGACACAAACCGATCGTCTGCCCCACGGGGAACAGTCGCGTGTTCCAGGTGAAGCTCTCAGAAAATTTGTGACAGTGTGGGGCAGACGATCGGTTTTCGTCGTCTGCCACGCTCTCAGAAAATCAAGGTTCCAGCAGCGTGACGCTGTTTTCCATACGGCTCTCGCCGCCGTCGTTCACCACGAACCGCGGCTGCCTGCGATTCCACAGTGACGCGCCGCAATACTCGCCGTCCTTGCGCAGCGCATAGTAATCGATATCGAACTGGGCGAGGCGCGCCCGGTCGTTATTGAAGTTCCGGGCGATCCGCTTCAGCACGTCCAGACAAGCCTCGCGCGGGGTCATGCCGTGGCGCATGTTTTCGACCACGGTGTGGCCGCCGGCGACGCGGATGTTCTCCTCGCCGCGACCCGTGGACCCGGCCCCGCCGACGTCCTGATCGACATAAAGACCCGCGCCGACGATCGGCGAATCGCCAACGCGCCCGGCGATCTTCCACGCGAGCCCGCTGGTGGTGGTGACGCCGGACATCTCGCCCTTCGCGTTCAGAGCCAGGCAGTTGATGGTGCCTGTCGGCGGATGCCGCGCCACTTGTTCCGCCCATGCCAGCGTCTTCTCGTCGACGCCGGGAAACTGCTCCTTCAGCCAACTGGCGTCCAGCTCGCTCGACCAGTTAGTGTGCCCTTCGCGGTCGCGCATCGACCGCTTCCACACCAGCCATGCGATGCGCGCCTCGTCAGTGAGCAGATCCACGTCGTGAAAACCCATGTCGCGGGCGAACTGGGCCGCGCCCGCGCCCACGATCATGATGTGGTCGGTCTGCTCCATTACCAGCTTCGCCACCTTCGAGGGCGTCTTGACGTTGCTGATGGCCCCCACCGATCCGCAGCGCCGCGAGGGCCCGTGCATCACGCACGAATCAAGCTCCACCACGCCGTCTTCATTCGGCAGCCCGCCGTAGCCCACCGAATGGTCGTTGGGGTCCTCTTCCACGATGTTCACGCCGGCCACAACGGCGTCCAGGGTGTCGCCGCCGCCATGCAGTATTTCCATGGCTCGCGCGCAGGCGTGCAGCCCGTTGTGGCTGGAGATTACGATATTCTTCGGCGCACTCGCCGTGTTATCCGCCAGCGCCGCACCCGCGGCGATTGCGCCCGCTGCGCCCTGAAACATTTCGCGTCGTGTCATCGTCGGCAGTCTCCTTCCGCTATTCAGTTACACTATCCAGTTACACTATCTCTGTTCCCGATGATCCAGCAAATTTCGCCGGCGCGATCGGTCAGCGGCGCGATCGCGCTTCCCGGCGATAAATCCATCTCGCACCGCTACGGCATGCTCGCCTCCATCGCTGAAGGCGCGTCGAAGATACGGAATTATTCGACCGGCGCCGATTGCCAGTCGACGCTCGCCTGCATGCGCGCGCTGGGAATCGGCATCGAAAAAAGCGACGGCGAGACGGTGATCGAGGGCAAAGGGCTCGACGGGCTCAGCGCGCCGGTTGAGATGCTGGACGCCGGTAATTCCGGTTCGACCATCAGAATGCTGTCGGGCATTCTCGCGGCGCAGCCGTTCGAGACCCGCATCGGCGGCGACGAATCGCTCTCGCGTCGTCCCATGGAGCGGATCATGGCGCCGCTGGCGCTGATGGGGGCGCGCATCGAGGCGCGTGAGGACCGCTATCCGCCGCTTACCATCCATGGCGGCGCGCTGCAAGCGATCGATTATCCGCTGCCGGTGGCCAGCGCCCAGGTGAAGTCGTGCGTGCTCTTCGCCGGGCTGTTCGCGGATGGCCGGACAGTGGTGCGGGAACCGGTCCGCACACGCGACCACAGCGAGTTGGCGCTGCGGGAACTGGGCGCCGACATCGAGAGCAGCCGCGGGGTGATCGCGCTGCGGGGCCGGCCGCACCTGCAACCCCTCGAGCTCTATGTTCCCGGCGACCTGTCTTCAGCGGCTTTCTTCCTCGTGGCGGCGCAGTTAGTCGCCGAGGCGGACCTGGTGATTCGCGGCGTCGGACTCAATCCCACGCGCTCGGCGCTGCTCGACTTTCTGGTGGGAATGGGCGCCGGCATCAGGGTGCTGGACGTTCAGCAGACCGCCGGGGAACTGATCGGCGATCTGCGGGTTCGCAAATCGCGCGTGACCGGAGGCCGCATCGAGGGCGCGCTCACCGCGGCCCTCATCGACGAAATTCCGGCGCTGGCGGTGCTGGGCGCGGCGAGCGAAGAAGGCCTCTGGGTGAACGACGCCCGCGAGCTGAGGGTAAAGGAGACGGACCGCATTGCCACCATCGCGGAGAACTTCTCGCGCATGGGACTGCGCATCGACGTGCGGCCGGACGGATTCGACGTGCCCGGACGGCAGCAGTTTCACGCGGCGGAGCTGGATTCGTTCGGCGATCATCGCATCGCCATGGCCTTCTCGGTGGCCGCGCTCGCGGCGGACGGCCCTTGCACTATACTTGGTGCTGAAGCGGCCGCGGTATCCTTCCCCGAATTTTTCGACACGCTGAGCGCAATCAGCAGGTGACATACATGCAGACAGCAGACCTCACGCTGGAAGGCCTCGTACACGATCTGAACAACGTGTTTCAGACCATCGACGAGGCGGCCGAACTGCTCCACACCGAGACGAAGTGGAAACGAGTGGCGGGGGCCATCGAACGCAGCGTCGAACGGGGAAGGCGGATCGTCTGGAGCCTGATGGACAGCAGCCATGAGCAAGCCGATCTGGCGCCGGTGGTGGAGAGCTCGGTGGCGTTCGCCGAGGACTACCTCGAGTGCGCCCGCGGCGCAACGGTGGAGTTCGAGATCAGCGTGGACCAGGATGTGCGCGTGCCTGGCAGCGCATCCGTGTGGGAACGCGTGCTGGTGAACCTGCTGCTGAACGCGGCGCAGGCGGGCGCGCGGAAAGTGGCCATCATCGGGCGGCGCGGCGAGATCTGCATTCGCGATGATGGACGCGGCATCTCCGAACAGGTTCTGCCCAGATTGTTCGAACAGCGCCATTCGGCGGGTGCGGCTCTGCACGGCATCGGGCTGTCGATCGTGCGCTCGTTCGTGGAGCAGAATAACGGATCGATATCGGCGCGCAACCGGCCGGACGGCGGCGCGGAGTTTCTGATCAGGACGTGATTCGTAACGCGCGTTTACGGAGTCGAGTGCGTAAGCGATCTCAGGAAATCCGCCGCGACGTCGCGCACCGGCCGGTGCTTTCCATCCACTTCATAATTCATGCGCTGCATGGCGGCGGCGTCGATACGTCCCGAGAGCGCATCGAGCGCGGCCTCCAGCCCCGGATGTTGCGCCAGCGAATCGAACCGTACGGCGATGCTCGCCTGGTACGGCGGAAACGCTTTGCGGTCGTCCACCAGCACCTTGAGGTCGAGAGCCGACAGCAGTCCGTCGGTAGCGTTTCCGGCGGCCATGTCCACCTGTTGCTGCTCGAGCGCGCGATACAGCAGCCCCAGATCCATGGTCTTCGGGAGCGCGGTCCAGTGCAGGCCCGGATATGACCTCATCAGAGTGTCATACCCGTCCGGGCGCGTGAGGAATTCGTAGCCCACGCCCAGCGTCCACGGCGAGGCTCGCTTCTCCGCGTCGCTGATGCTTACGTAGTGGCCGCTGCGGGCGTCCGCCCCGCGAATCACCATCGCGAAGGAATTATTGAAGCCGAGAGGAGCGCACCACTTGACCATGAAATTCGAGGCGTACTCGGCGCGCACGCGATCGAGCGCCAGCGCGGGATCGGACACCGGCGCGTGCTTCAGAATGGCCGTGTATGCGGTGCCCGTGTACTCCGGATACATATCGATCTCTTTCGCCAGCAGCGCCTGATGCGCCAGCAGCGAGCCGCCCAGATTGAAGCGGCGCTGCACGGCCGCGTGCAGCCGATTCTCAATCTGCTGCGCGATGATCTCGCCTAAAACGAGCTGTTCAGTGAAGTTCTTCGAACCGACTATGATCGGCTTCGGCCCTCCGCATCCCGCAAGCAGCAGAATGAAGGCCGCTACGGCCAGTGTCCTCAGCGATTCCTCCAGTACTACAAACAATATCGAGCTCGTTACCGCTCCCTCACGGTCGCGGCTCAGAAACGCCGGCTTCGCGTCGCCATGAGTCGCCTGCCGGCGCGCCGCTATTTCTGATTCGCGGTGACCGAAGAGGCCAGAATATCGTAGTTCGCGTTCAGGAGCATGCGGCGGGGCCGTTTAGGCAACAGGAATCTAATCTCGTTGCTGGTCATCGTTCCGGCCAGCGGCACGCCGCCCAGTTTCACGACGCGGCCGTCCAGATCGGCATAGAGCGGCACGCGCATTTTGAAGTCCTGCGAAACGTCGGATTGCGAGATGCGCCCCGTGAACTGCGTTCTGCCGCCGGGGGCGTCAGTGAGCGAGTACTCGAGGCGATAGCCGGGAAGCTCCGTTCCGTATACCCACTCTTTGAAAAACCAGGCCATGGAGTGATTGCCGTCGATGTCCATCTCAGGCGTCATGTGCTTCTCGACAACCTTCTGAAACTGCTCCGTGGAGGCGCTCCTGTTCGAGTAAGCGCCGACGAAATCGTGCATCATGTCGATAAACGCTTTGTCGCCATCGCGGCCCTGCATCAGGTAACGGAGCATGTGGAGGACATAGCCGCCTTTGGAGTAGACCAGAGCCTGATACGCGTTCTCGGTTTTGTACGTGATCAGGCGCTCTCCCAGCCACAACGGGCCCGCCTCCGTGGCCCGCAGGCCGAATGCATTTCTATCGACCACATCCTTGCGGTTCGTTTCGAGATATTGATGATATTTCTCCGGAGTTTTCTCAGTGAGCTGGAGAAATAATCCCGCCGAAAAGTCCGCGAAACCTTCCGACAACCATTGATCGTGGTACGAGGCGAAGCCCACCAGATGCCCCCACCATTGGTGCGAGACCTCGTGCGCGGTCACTTCGTCGATGAACTCGCCGAACTTGAACGCATTGCGGCCGAGGAGTTGCCAGCGGCGAGTGGAATCGAGGAACGCGCTGACCGGAAGATAGATCAGCGTGGGCCACGACTGCCCAAAGTTGAACGCCGGCTGCTGGGTCACGGCGATTCTGTCATAAGGCAGCTTCCCGAACCAGAGCTCGAAAGCGCGCATCGAATTGAGGGTGTCGATCAGGACGTTGTCGGCCATGGACGAGGGACTGAGTATGTTCGATCCGTCCGCCGCCCGCAGATAATCAGGCGCCTCGCCGGTCGCGTAGGCTTCCAGATGGTGATTTGTCGTCTCGTCGATGCGCTCTTTTTTCTTGTAATCGCCGCAATTAAAGCCGGCGACCGGCGTCGGGACGTCCGATTTCCATTCCGTAAGCAGTTGGTTGCCGTCGCGAGACTGATTCACCAACTTTCCGATGCTGACCACGGTCAGGTGTTTCGGCGCAAGGAACGACAGGTCGAAGGTGGCGCGGTCCTGATTGAAGGAGACGCTCGGGTACCAGTTCTCGCGCGCGCCGACGGCGTAATTGCCGTTGCCCTCGTCGTGCACCACTTTGTCGCCTTCATAATCCATATCGATTTCGTAGCTTCGGTTCTTCTCGGTTGGCTCGGGAAGCACCACGTACAACGAGCCGTCCTGTTTGCGGCTCTCCTGGATAAAGCCGATCTTCGGCCCTTTGGTGATCCGCACGTGGGCGACGCGGAGGTTCGGAAGCAGATTAAACGGAATCACGCGGTCGCCATCGCGGCGGGCTTTGAACTGGATGTGTACCGTGGCGCCAAGGTGATCCTTGTGTCCGATCTGCGCGTCGATACGGTAATGCTCCGGCGCGCCGATTCGATGATCTTCGTTGGAAGACGCCGTGTGCTTCGCCCACTCCTCGGCCGTGTGCGTGAGATACCAGATGCCGTCCTGCTTCTCGTTGAGGTCGAGGTTGATGAGCGCCACCTCCTCGGGACTCATGTCCGGCATGGCGCCGTTCGGCTGCACCAGAAAGCGCAGATGGGCATGTTTCCGGCCGTGCAGGAAGGCCGTGAACGAACGCGGCGCCCCGGGGTTGTAGAGGTCCAGCAAAAGGAGCGCCTCGATATTCGGCACGTGTGCGTTGAAGAGCTCGTACTCCACCATGGAGCGCGGCTCCTCGATGCGCCGGCGCAATTCGCCGCGATATTCCTGCAGCGCCGAATCGTTTTTGGCTGAAGCGGCGATGGCATGGCTTTGCCCGCGAATCTCCTCGTAAGTGCCATCGGTGAAGCAGAGCAGCGCGGAAACGAGATCTTCCTCGAAAACTTTCGAGCCTGTGATCAGTTCGAGATGCTGCCCTTCTACCGGCAGGGCCGGATCGAGCCGGAAGCGAGCGTCGCCGGTGAAAACGGCGATGGGCCTCCTGCCCAGCACCGGCGCAATGAAGCTGATTTCGCCGGTTTTCAGCGTCAGCGTGCCCACGTCGCGCTGCAAAGCGATGTTTTCGACGCGATACGTTTCCGCGAGCGCGGCATCGCGTAAAGCCCGGTAATTCGAATCGGAATTCGCACCGGCGGCGGGTGCAGGCAGCACTTCGGCCGCGACTGCAGCCGGCGCACACAAGGCCAGCGCAATTAAGAAAACGATTACGAGCCGATTCATGGCAATTTCGGGATCGGTTCAAGATTATCACAGCGGATCTGAAAATCGCGGGCCCCGTGGGGCAGGATTGTATCCTGGATTGTATCCTGCGGCCGATTTGCAATCGGACAGGCGGCTTGAAAAGCCGCCGCAGGCTGAAAGCCCGCCCCACTCCGAACACTTTCGCGATAATCGGACCATGCCGGGACAGGTATCGGCCGTTATTCTGGCCGCGGGCATGTCCGCCCGCATAGGCGCTCCCAAGCAGTTGCTGCGAATCGGCGGGCGGCCGGTGCTGCAACACGCGGTCGACAGCGTGCGGCGGTCGAACGTCTCCGGGATCGTGCTCGTACTGGGCGCTGCGGCCGAGCAGATTCAGGCGGAAATTCCGCTCGATGGCGTACGCGTCGCCATCAATCGCGGCTATGCCGAGGGAATGGCCGGCTCCATCCGCACCGGATTGCTCAACCTAGATCCCGCCGCCGATGCCGCCGTGATGATGCTCGGGGATCAGCCATTCGTTCAGCCCCGTACCATCAACCAGCTCATCGCTGCCTGGCGCGAGCGGTCTCCGCGCATCGCCCTGCCTGTCTATAAAGGCGCGCGCGGCAACCCGGCGCTGCTTGATCGCGCGGTGTTTCCGGATGCGCTGCAGCTTCAGGGCGACGCGGGCTTCCGCACGATATTCGGCCGTTACGCCGAACAAATCCTGAGCGTACCCGTGGACGACCCGGGCATTCTGGCGGACCTCGATACAGCCGCCGATCTGGAGCGCTGTCGGCAATTCTTCAGCACTGGCTGACGATCTTCGCGCCCGGGTGCGCTTCTTCGGCCTGCGCCGCGTCTGACATGTCTTTCAGAGGCCGCAAACTGCCGCCGCGCCGGAGCGCCACGATCTGACTCATGATGCTGAGCGCGATTTCGTCGGGCGTCGCCGCGCCCAGATCGAGTCCGGCCGGCGCCTGCACCCGGGCCAGTTCTTCCGGCGGCGTCCCATCCGCGGCCAGATAATCCAGCACCAGCGCGGAGCGATGGCGGCTGGCGATCAGGGCGATATACGCCGCGCCCTTATCGAGCGCGCTCTGGATCCAGACGTGATCGCGCTTGTGCTGCGTGGCGATCACCACCGCCGTGCGCGGGCCCATAGCGGGCATGGCGAGCGTCGCCGCGGGATCATGCGCGGTCACCGAATAGCCGGTCATCGCGCCCAGCGTCGCCAGCGCCTCGACAATGCGTCCATGGCCGATGAGCAGCAGTTCCGGCCTGGGAAGCACAGGCTCGACGAACACGTCCATCACGCCGCCGCAGGGCATGCCGGCGCCGAACAGCTCATCGGTCATGTCGATGGTGATGAGCTGCGGCCGTCCCGTCTTCAGGCACGCCAGCGCCTCCTGCCGGACAGCGCTCTCCGCGCAGCCCCCGCCGGCCCATCCAGCGGCAATCCGTCCATCGGCGTCGATCACCGCGCGAGCGCCCGGCTTGGCCGAGGAGGAGCCCTCCACGCGCACCACCGTGGCGATGGCGAAGGCCTTGCCTTCCGCGGCAAGCTCGTGGGCTTTGTTCAGCGCGTCAATCGACATCGGCGACGACCAATGTTATAGACGGCGGGCGGCGCAATTTTTGATCGGTGTGGCGTCAGATAATCGCGCAGATCGCTGCTGATGCGCTCCAGGACTTCTTCCCAGCGCTCTGCCACCGTGCGCCCACTGACATTGCCGCGGAGAGCGGCGATGCCACGGTCACTCTGCCCGGGTTACGTTTCGAGCCACCCCGGGTTTCGAATCGCCCTGCTCAACCCGCGCGCGAGGCTTCGGGCCGCGAAACTTCATGAAAAACCGCGGACGCTCCCGGTGGGGCAGACCATCGTCTTCGTGGTCTGCCAGGTCGATCCTGCAAAGGCAGACCACAAAAACCGATGGTCTGCCCCACCGGGATCACGGCGTCAGCAGCTACCCGATCAGCCACGCCGGCTTCAGCAGTCCGAGCGATACGCCGGTCATCAGCACACCAACCGCCACAATGGCGGCGGCTGAAGCCACGGGCGCCCAGCGGAGCAGACCCGGTCGAGAGTTACGGGCGCGTTCCGGCAGCAGATGCCGCGCGTACAGCACCAGCATTCCGATGGCTACGAGCACGATAGCCAGGCCGAGACTGAACGCGGTCAGCAGCATCAGCCCCAGACCGACGCGGCCGAGCGCGATGGCGCTCAGAAGCAATACCAGCGCCGATTCGCAGGGAACCAGTCCACCGCTTGCGCCCAGCGCGATCAGACTGCCCATGGTGATGTCGCCTTCGACGTAGTGGTGGTGTTCGTGGTGCGGATGCCCGTGATCGTGATGATGATAAGCATGCGCGCGCGGCTGCTTCGCACGCTTCCACAGCATCCAGCCGCCCGTGGCCACAATGGCCAGGCCTGAGATCACCCCGAGCGTTTCCGTCAGCCTCTCCGGCGCGACAAAGCGGAAGAAGAAGAGCGTAGCCAGCCCCAGCAGGAAAACGGAAATCGTGTGAGTGAACGTGACCATGGCGCCCAGAACAACGGCGTGCTTCATGGCGCCGCGCGACCCCACCAGATACGCGGCGACGAGCGTCTTGCCATGCCCGGGAGTCAGCGCGTGCGCCGCGCCCAGAGCGAACGCGATGGCCAGCGCGATCAGAATCACGGCCGGCGAGAGCGGGCCGCGCAACAAGCGCGAGATCGTGTCGCCGCGAACCACCGCGCCCGCCGGCGGGGCTTTCTTCAGCGCCGCCGGAGTAGGCGGCGGAGCGGGCGAGGCAGGCTGCGGGATGCGCGCCAACACCGGCTTCGGGGCCGCGCGCGGAGTCACCGGCTCCGCCTTCCAGTCGAGCACCGCCCGCAGATCCTGCGGAGGCGCCACGGTCGGATCGGGAGGATATGACCTGAGCGCTGCACTGCGCTCGACATTGTCCTGGCTGGCGCGTTCCACGACAGCGCCAGGCGCCGGCGAGATGACGATCTCCTTCCAGCCGGCGCGATCCGGGAAGTTAAGGTCCTCGAACTCCAGCTGGCCGCCGGCCGCGGAGACCGTCCAGTAGCTGTCCACGCGCACAATGGGCAGGTTGCCTGCGCCGTCCGCCACCGTGGCCGTGGCGCGAAGCAATCGAGGGTGCAACTCGCGCCCTGCGCTGCGGATGGTGAGCTGCTCACCCCACTGCCGGGCCTGCGCAAGCGCCCTTTCGTCCAGCACGCTCTGGCTCGCGTTCCGATCGACTTCCCATGTACGGAGCAGCTCGAAGGTGGGGATCTCAGCCAGATCGAGCACGTAGTGGATTTCAACCGACTTCGCCGTGGGCCGCAACTGCGTGTAATGGCTTACGCTGAAATTACCCATGGGATGCGCCACCGCGCACACCGCGAAGAGGAAAGCCCAAAGACGCCGGTCCATACGTGGATCTACGGATTTCTGAACACAATGGATTGCGGCCCGGGATCAGAAAGCGCTGCCATCGTCATCACTGCTCCGCCCGAATGCGCCTGCCTGCGGCTCGACAGCTTTCTCCACGCCGCGCTGCCGCAATACAGCCGCTCGCGGTTGCAGAGCTGGATCCGTGGTGGGCGAGTGCTGGTGGACTGCTGTGCCGGGAAGCCTTCGCTGACCCTGCGGGGAGGCGAGCGAATTGAGATCAATCCGGCCGCGCTGCCGCCGCTGAAAGCCGTGGCCGAGGAGATCCCGCTCGACATTCTGTACGAGGACGCCGATGTGGTGGCCGTAAACAAACCTGCGGGCATGGTGGTTCACGCAGGCGCGGGCAGGCACTCCGGTACGCTCACGAACGCCCTGGTGCATCGGTTCGGCGCCCTTTCATCCGTCGGCGGCGAGGTCAGGCCGGGCATCGTCCACCGGCTCGACCGCGACACCAGCGGTGTGCTTCTGGTGGCCCGCACCGACGCCGCCCACATGAGCCTCGCGCGCCAGTTCGCATCGCGCACCGTGGAGAAGACGTACATTGCTCTGGTGCACGGCAGCATCGTTGCCGAATCGGGCCACATCGCCACGCCCATTGCACGGGACCCGGTGCGCCGCACGCGCATGACTGCCCGGCTCGCTTCCGGACGCGCCGCCAGCACCGACTACGCCGTGCTGCGCCGCTTCGGCCGATTCACATTACTTGAAGTGCGCATCGGAACGGGCCGCACGCACCAGATCCGCGTCCATCTGGCCAGCATCGGCCACGCGGTCGCCGGCGACCGTCTCTATGGCGCGCCGGCCGGGCCTCTGCCACGCTTCTTCTTACACGCCGCGCGCATCCGGTTCGACAGCCCGTCAACGGGAGAGCGGATCACCGTGGAAGCTCCGCTGCCCCGAGAATTAGAGGATTGGCTGCGCTCGCTTGAGACCGATGCAGGCTAAAAGCCTGCTCTACTGTTCTCGGTCGTCGGAAGTAGAGCAGGCTTTCAGCCTGCATCCGTGTCACAATACGACTAAAGTTCCCGCCATGTACAGACGTGTTGTCCCCGTTTTCGCCTTGTTCGCAATCCTCCCTGTTGCCGGAGCGCAGCAACCCGCGGCGAAGGTCGAGCCGGCCGGTGACGACCTGTCCACGCGCATCGTGCTCGACGTCAACCGCGTCAACCTCCTGTTCACGGTCACCGACAAGAAAGGCCGCTTCGTTACCGACCTCGACCAGAAAGACTTCGAGATCTACGAAAACAAGAAACCGCAGAAGATCATGCAGTTCAACGCCGAGTCGAACCTGCCGCTGCGGCTGGCCATTCTGGTGGACACCAGCAACAGCATCCGCGAGCGCTTCCATTTCCAGCAGGAAGCGGCGCTCGAGTTTCTGCGCGACGTGCTGCGTCCCGATCAGGACAAGGCCATGATCGTCAGCTTCGATTCCTCCACCGAGCTGGTTGCCGATCTGACCGGCGATATGGCGCAGCTCGAGAAAGCGATTCAGGGCTTGCGCCCCGGCGGCGGCACATCCTTATACGACGCGATATTCTTTGCCTGCCGCGACAAGCTGATGCAGGATCAGCCGCTGCACAAGTTCCGCCGCGCCATGGTTGTTCTCAGCGACGGCGACGACAACAGCAGCCGCTATACCCGCGACCAGGCGCTGGAGATGGCGCAGAAGGCAGACGTGGTGATTTACACGATTTCGACGAACATCACGCGTATTCCCACCGACGGCGACAAGATCATGAAATACTTCGCCGCGGAGACGGGTGGAATCCCGTTCTTCCCGTTCAAAGCCGATGACATGTCGCAATCGTTCGCCAACATCGCGAACGAGCTGCGGCATCAGTACAATGTGTACTACCGCCCCGAGCCACTGGTCGCGGATGGGCGCTACCATCCGGTACAGGTGCAGGTGCGGGGCCGCAAGGATCTGGTGGTGCACGCGCGCAAAGGATACTACGCGCCGCAGCTCTGAGCGGGCATTCGATAAGCATCCCGAGGAACAATTCATACATGGACGAAAAAGAACGCAGCCGTAATCTGGGGCTGGCGCTGGGCCAGATCGAGAAGCAGTTCGGCAAGGGATCCATCCTGCGCCTGGGCGGGAAGGAGGCCATCGTGCCGGTGTCGGCAATTCCCACCGGCTCCATTTCGCTGGACTACGCGCTGGGGGTTGGCGGGTTCCCGCGCGGCCGCATCAACGAGATCTTCGGCCCGGAATCGTCCGGCAAAACGACTGTGGCGCTGCAGGTGGTGGCGAGCGCGCAGAAGCAGGGCGGCGTGGCTGCCTTCATCGACGTGGAGCACGCGCTCGATCCGCTGTATGCGAAGCAGCTCGGCGTCGATGTGGATAATCTGCTGGTCTCGCAGCCCGACTACGCCGAGCAAGCGCTCGAGATTACCAACGCGCTCATCAACTCGGGGGCCATCGACGTGCTGATCGTCGATTCCGTGGCCGCTCTGGTCCCCAAGGCCGAACTCGATGGAGAGATGGGCGACAGCCACATGGGCGTACAGGCGCGGCTCATGTCGCAGGCCATGCGCAAGCTGACCGGCACGGTTTCGCGGTCCAATACCTGCCTGATCTTCATCAACCAGATCCGCGAGAAGATCGGTGTAATGTTCGGCAATCCCGAGACCACCACCGGCGGCCGCGCGCTGAAATTTTATTCGTCGGTGCGCACCGATATCCGGCGAATCGCCGCCATCAAGGACGGTGAGGTGGTGGTGGGCAACCGCACCAAGGTCAAGGTGGTGAAGAACAAGCTGGCTCCACCCTTCCGCGAGGCCGAGTTCGACATCATCTACGGCGAGGGCATTTCGAAAGAAGGCGACCTGATCGACCTCGGCGTGGCGCAGAACATCGTGGAGAAGAGCGGCTCGTGGTACAGCTACAACGGCGAGCGGATCGGCCAGGGGCGTGAGAACGCGCGCCAGTTCCTGAAGGACAATGTGGACATCCGCCAGCAGATCGACGCCACCCTGCGGAAGAACCTCGGCCTGGTGAAAGCCGAGCCGAACGGGGCCGCGAATCCCGAGCCGCCTGCTCCACCGCCGCCCGCGCCGAAGCCCGCCGCTACCGGGGCTGCACGGTCGCGTTGAGAGCTGACAACCGCTCCTTGCAGTCGCGGCTCAGAAACGCAGCTGAAGCCGCGTGTACCGGCTTCGAGAGCAGGCGTTTTCGCCTGCCTTTCGCCGGCACCCAGTTCCCTGCTAAGATCGGCACGTACAGAGCCGGTCACGTGAGCGATCTGCAGGAACAACTCAGCGACCTTCGCAAGCGCATTGCTCGCATCGACCGTAAGTTCGCCCTGCTGCCGGCGCGCACGCCTCCCCCGGCGGTCGCGCGCGAAAATCCGGAACGGTATTTCGTCGAAGAATACCTGAGCGGCCAGGTGGTGGAGACCGAATTCGGCGCGCACTTTGAAACCGAGAAGCTGTACGCGCGTCATCACCGCCACGGCAGCATCGGCGTGGCCGACCTCGAGCAATTGCCGCCGAACCTGCTGGGCCCCATTTCGAACGGTGAGATCGCCGATGCGCCTCCGCAAAGCTGGGCGTTCCTGGACACGGAAACCAGCGGACTCGCCGGAGGCTCAGGCACCTATGCGTTTCTGGTGGGAGTGGGCCGCATCGCGCCGGATGGCTTTCGCGTGCGCCAGTTCTTCATGCGCGATTACGGCGAGGAGGCCAGCCTTCTGCACGGGCTCGCCGAGCACCTGAAGCAATTCCGCACGCTGGTCACTTACAACGGGCGCATCTACGATCAGCCGCTGCTCGAAACGCGCTATCGCATGGCGCGCCGGCGGCCCCCGTTCGGCGATCTTCAGCATTTCGATCTGCTGTTCGGCGCGAGACGGCTGTGGAAGCTACGGTTCGATTCGTGCCGGCTGGTGGAGCTCGAGAACCGCATCCTCGGCGTGGAGCGCGAAGGCGACCTGCCCGGCGAGATGATCCCGTACGTCTACTTCAATTTCCTGCGGACGCGCGAGATCTTCCGGCTGGTTCCGGTGTTTCACCACAACGCGATGGACATCCTGACGCTCGCCTGTCTCACTGCCGTGGCGCCGTGGGCGTTTCACGACCCCGAGCAGGCCCAGTTCAGTCATGGGGCCGAAATGGTGGGACTCGCACGCTGGTGGCGCCAGGCGGAGAACTACGACAACGCGCTCGCGCTGTTTCGCCAGGCCATCAATCGCGGGCTGTCCGACGATCTACTCTTCCGGACGCTGTGGGACATCGCCAGTCTCGAGAAGAAGCTGGGCCGAAACGAGGCCGCCGTCGCGGCGCTCACCGATCTCGCTGCTTGTCCCAACGCCTGGCACGGGCCCGCTCTCGAAGAGTTGGCCCGGCACTACGAACGCCGTGAGCGCAACTACGCCATGGCTCTGGAGATGACCGTAGCGGCATTGGATTCAGGGTCGTCGCCGGCGCTCCAGAAACGCCGCGCGCGGCTGGAAAAGCGCCTGAGGCAGCCGAAAAACCGAACGCTGCTGTAGCTGGGCTGCCTTGTTGCAGGCTGAAAGCCCGCTCTCCTGTTGCCGCAGACTGTTGAGACCCCACTGGGCGGCGTGACCTCCTCGCCCCGATGAAGAATGATCCAGACCATGCGGCATGATTTGTGGGCGATCGCCCAGATCGCGCGTCGGTGACCCAACCGCGCGGCAAGAGTCGACGGTACTGGAGCTCCTGGCGCAACGCTATTAGAAGGTGCTGAAAAAGTAACTTAACGTCCGGGCATGCAGGCGAAAACGCCCGCTCCACCAGGGTGTGCATCAACAATTTACGGCAACAGTGGAGTAGGCCTTTGGCCTGCATAGTTACTTTTTCAGCACCGTCTATTAGCGTGCTGCTGTGGGCTTCAGCCCACGGACGGGGAGCGCAAGGTGAAGCTCGCTCCGGTACGCTCTCAAGCGTGCGCCACGCCTTATTGACCCTGCAGCTCCGCGATCTGGCGCTTCACCTCGGGACCGTCAGTCGCATTCGGCGACTCCTTCAGGTACGCCTCGAGAGCTTCCACCGCGCCCTTCCGGTCGCCTTTCGCCGCCAGCACTGAGGCGAACAGGTGCTCGGCCATCGGAATCTGGTGGGTGGCGTCGAGCTCGAGCGCGCGCCGCACGCTCTTCTCGGCCTCGGCGAACCGGTGCATGTTGTAGTTCGCCACCGCGTTGTAGAAGTAGATGCCCGGGAACTCGACCGGGTTCAGCACGATGCCGCGGTTGGTGATCTCCAGCGCATCCACGTTCTGGCCTTCACCGATATACAGGCGACCCAGTTCCTGATACGTCCGCAGGTACTTCGGGTCCGCTTTAAGCGCCTTCTGCAACGTGGGCAGGGCATCGCGCGGATTCTGCTGATTGATCATGGCCTCGCCCAGACCGGCCAGCGCGGGCACGTAGTCCGGATACAAATCGAGGGCCCTCTGGAAGTCTTTCTGCGCCTCGGCCCATTTGCTCTTCGCCAGAGCGGCATCGCCCTTCTGATAAGCCTTGCGCGCGTCGGCCGGCGCCTCGGCCTCAGTAATTGAGACGGACGAGCCTTCGTTCTCGCCAATGCGCTTCAGCACGATGACGGCATCCTTGTGCAGAACCGCATCGGTCTGACGGTAGCCCTTCACGGTGATCCGGACCGCGCAGGTGTCCGATGAAGTCAGCGCTCCCTCCATCCGGGCCATCCGGTCGCTCTGCGATGTGCGGGCGGCCACGTTCACCGCGTATTCGATAGCGCCGTTGCCGAACACGTTAAAGATGATGCAATCCGGCACCAGCCGCTGGGCGGAGTCGGCAATCACGCGCATATCGGCGGGTGGCGCGCTGCCGTCTTCGAGCGTCACTTTCGCTCGAAAATGAGGCACTTGCGCTTCGGCGGCGATCCCAGCCAGCAGGAGCACACCGAGAGCGACAGGGAAAATCCTGAGCATAATTACGTGACGCATCGGCCCCTGCATTCAGTTTCACACGTCAAAGTGACCTACGATAACGAGAGATCGCATGGATACCCTGATCCTTACCCACGGCGCCGGCTCGAACCGGAATGCGCCGCTGCTGGTTACGGTGGACCGGAAAATCTCCGGCCTCGGCGTGCGGGTGCTGCGCCTGAACCTGGCATTCCGCGATGAGCGTCCGTCCGGCCCGCCGCGCCCTGGCGATGCGGCCCGCGACCGCGCCGCGCTGAAATCCGAAGTGCAGAAGCTGCGGGGTGACGGCGCCACGCGGGTGTTTCTCGGCGGCCACTCCTACGGAGGCCGTCAGTCAACCATGCTCGCGGCTGAAGAACCGGACCTCATCGAGGGGTTGTTGCTGCTTTCGTACCCGCTGCATCCGCCACGCCGGGCCGCCGAGCTCCGCACTGCGCACTTCCCTTCCCTGCGCACGCCCGCCCTCTTCGTCCACGGCGCCCGCGACCCTTTCGGCCGCCCTGAGGAGATGGAAGCGGCCCTGCAACTCATCCCTGCCCCCCTGAAGCTGGTGATCATCGACGGCGCCGGCCATGATTTGAAAAAGGCCGGTGTGGAAGACCGGATCGCCGCGGCGTTTCGGGAGATGTTCATATCGGCCGCGGATAAACCCGCGATAAACGCGGATCCACGTGAATCCGCGATCAATCTTCACCGGCGGCCGGCATCGGCACGATCGTAGCCGCGCCGAGCCGCTTCAACGCCAGCGCCGCATCGCGTAGCTCGCCCGTTCGCGCTACTGCCTGCAATCACCGCGGCAGCCGCCTCGCTGAGCGATCTTCCGGCCTGCGGCATCCCCGAACATAGTTCCGCGGCGGTGTATCGGACCAGGCAGTCCGCAGCAAGCAATCGACTGGGATTGCCATCAACGCGCAAAACTCCAGCGGTCGGGCTACACTGAGTCAGGCGCCTATGTCGTTCGCGACGTGTCCTCAATGCGGCGCGCGCAGCCTGCGGGCATCGAAGCTGCGCGGCTTCGGAGAGCGGCTCCGCGCGATCGTCGGCGTCATGCCATTTCGGTGCCGCCAATGCAACGCGCGATTCAGCACTCAGATCTGGGATCTGCATAGCTGGCGATACGCGCGGTGTCCGAAATGCCTGCGCTACGAGCTAAGCACGTGGTCGGAACATTACTACAACGCCACGATGTGGGTGAAATTCCTGATCAGGATGGGAGCGGAGCCGTACCGGTGCGAGAGTTGCCGATGTAATTTTGCGAGCTTCCGGGGGTGCAAGGAGCGCTTTTCGTGGCGGAAGCACGGGAGGCGTCAGTCGAAACGCAGCGAAGCGGCCCGATCCTGAAACCGGGCGGCGCTGTCGAACGAATCGAAAAAAAAGTTCCAGGCGACCTTCCGGGACAGCCTGTTCTCCGACCGGCATGCACGGTCTGAACGTGGTGAACAAACGCGCGAAGAATGCGCTTCCTTGCTCCCCGCCACGGCTTTTGGGCCGCAGCGGATCAGTGCGCCGAAGCGTTTCCGGTCGCCTGCGTTTGTCCTGAGCCTGCGCCTCGCAACGGCGTTTCGCTCGCCCACGACGGCTATCTTCTTTCGAAGACCTCCACCGCGAGGTCAACGCTCCCCGCCTGCTGCTTCGGCCTCAATTCCGAACTGCTCTCCGACCCGTTCGAACCGCGATTCCCGGCCTCATTTCGCTTTCGCGCATACGGGGCCGATCACCATCGCGATTCCGTTGCCGGATTCGCCGTCCGAAATTCCCGCACCGTCACTAGCTCGCACTCCCCTTCAGGACTCTCATCCTTCCGGATCGACGTGCTCACCGCGTCTGGTTTGGGAGGCTCGCCTTCACTTACGGTCCGATCGCCGTTTGCTCCCCGCCTGCGGTCCTTTTTTATCATTCCCGCCTGCGGATCATCGTTCGCGGCTCGCTGCTGTTCGCGAGGCTTGCTGTTCCTTCCGACCTCCTGGAACCATCCTGATAATGCTCCCAAACGCATTTTGAGTCAATGATGAAACGCCCGTTACAGTACCATTTCCACGGATTTCATTTCGTGGTGGCTCAATGACTTACCCGCGTTGGCGGTGGGAAAAGCTGTTGATAAAACGTGCGTTGCCGGATGTGTTTAGGGATGCCGGGCAAATGGGACAATGCGTCAGCCGTTCTGCACCGCCTCAGCCAGCAGGGCGATCGGGCGCCGTCCTCCAGAGTGCAATCGGCTTTCCGCCGGTTGCAATGGCGGCTAAGAACGCCTCGTGTTCGGCGACGAATCTGCCGGCCACGAGTGGATCGGGATCGTCGTCAACGGATTCAGTCAACTCGCCGCGCTCGTACGTGCGCAGGCCGACACCGAGAACCGCCTCACAGCTCACGGCGTCAAGGTGCAGCGCGTACGTTTCACGGCGGACGCCGCAGTTCGTGATGAGGGCGACGTCGCCGAACGCGCCGCTTTGAAAATGGACCCGAGCCGACCAGCCATGAGCGCCGGCGTGGGTTGCCACATGCGCCGCCTCGCCCATCAGGAACCACAGGCAGTCGAATGCATGGATGCCCGTTTCGTGCGCGAAGCGCGGCTCGGCGCGGTGATAGCGCAGCATCTCGGCTCGCACATAACGCAGGGGCCATCCGTCAGCCTGGAACTTCAGGCGCGCGACAAGCGGCGCTCGCCGGCGATTGAAGGCGACGTACGTAAGCGCGTCGTTCGTGCGCGCGGCATCGGCAAGGGCCCGCGCTTCGGCGCCGGAGACGCCCGGAGGTTTTTCGATAAGCAGCAGCGGTCGCACGACAGCGAAGGTGGCATCCGGGTTCACGGTAACGTAGATCGCCTGCGGCTCGGTGGCATCGACTGCTTCGCTGACGCAGGAGAATGCTCGCTCATATCCGAATGCCGTCTGCGAGCGGGCATTACCTGAGAGCCGTTGCTGCCGCGGTTTTCAACGACTGGTAATGCACGGGATCGAAGGCGCCGGTCCAGGTCCAGAGTAAGCGGCCGTTCCCGGCGGTGAGGAGGACGACAGGCAGGCTGTCGTCTGTCAGATCGACATACTTCTTCCAGACCGCGTTATCGGTGGTGCACGTGAGCACGTGGCTGCGCATGGGCTGCGCTGTGCCGCCGCGCATTGCGCTTCGGATCATACCGCGGAAAAGAGAAGGCGCGCTCTCGAGCATGGCGGCGACGTAGAAGGCGGCGTGCGGGTCGGCGCCGAAGTCGGCAGCGAAGTGGTCTCGCCAGGGGCCGGTCGCGTTTCCGGCCTTCTTGCTGAAACCGAGCGCCAGAAACAGGATGCGGCCCGCCGCGGCATCGGGCAATACGATCTTCTGGTCGTCGAGCGTCTCGCCGCGGAGCTTCGGGACCTGGGTGTTGAGCGAGGCGCCTGGAGCGAGCGCGAACGCGAGCGAGGCTGCCAGAGCGCAGGCAACGGTGTGCGTTGTCGTTCGCATTGGACCCATTGTCCCCTGCGAAGTAAGTTCTTTAAAAGGGCCCTTCGAGCCTCGCTGTAACCCTGACGGCAGAGGGGCCTCGTTTAGCGGCCAGACGAGCCGCCTGTCACTCCATGGAACGAGTCCAATAACGATTTCGCGCGAGTTAACCCGGGTAGCCGCGCTTTAGTGGTTCGCTTCTCTGCACAGGTGAGCAACGAACTCTTGCTCCCGGAGGATAGCGCACGGCCGCGGGCATCGCGAACAGGGGCGGCACGGACGTGCGCCTAAATCATTGTCGCGGCGGGTGAAGATCGCTCACCGATTTTTGTGACGGGTATCGGAAGTGGCGGGTGGGGGCGGCTCAGCCGCCCTGCGCCACGCGCGATGGAGATGTTGGACGCGGATCGCGTCATGAGGCCATCCGTTTCCGCTCCCTCACGGTCGCGGCTCAGCCAGCCTCGCGGGCTGCGTCGACTATTCTTCCCGGATGAGTCTGGATGGATCGATGGCCAGCGCTCGACGGGCCGGAATGGCGCAGGCCGCAACGCCCAGCAGCGCCATCGTCAGCGCCGCGCCGCCCACCACCACGGGATCCAGCGGATTCGCCTGATACACAATGTGCGCCAGCAGGCGGCTGGCGAGGACTCCGGCCAGCAGTCCAACCAGCGATCCCACGCCCAGCAGCGCCATGGGCCGCCCTACCGCCGCGCTCATCACCTGCGTCCTGCGCGCGCCCAGCGCCACGCGGATGCCCAACTCCTTCATCCGCCTGCTCACGCTGTATGCAGCCATGCCGAAGATGCCCGTCACCGCCAGCATCGCTGCCAGGAGACCCATGACGCCCAGCGCCACCGTCGCCGCCTGCGCCGGCAACATCTCACCGCGGAGCGAATCGGACCAGCTCTCGATCGTCACCGGTACATTCGGCTCGATGCTGCTCAGGATGCGTTTGAGCGCCGTTGCCGTCTGGTTCGGGGCCAGCCGCGATCGCACCACCACAACCACCCCGCTCAGTTCGTTCTGCGACAACGGGACGTACGCCACAGGTTGCGGCGCCTCGGCCAGATCGTGATACTTGCCGTCCTCGACCACGCCTACCACTTCCGTCAGGTTGCCCGACACGATAAAGCGCTGTCCAATGGCCGCCGCGTCGGGCCACATCCTCCGCGCGAAGGTTTCGTTCACCACCGCCACATACGGCGTCTTCGCCGTGTCGTGCCATGACACGTCGCGCCCGCTCACCAGCCGCGTGCCGGCCGCGTCCAGGTATCCAGGCGACAGCGGAAACACGTACGGCGCGAGCACGGAATTCCTGACCCTGAACTCGGTCGTCCCCGGCCGGAAAATCGGAACGCCGTGCATCCCGCCGGTCATGGGCGTACGGCTGACTGCGCCCGCGGCGGTCACGCCGGGGATGTTCCGCGCTGCCTCGATCATCGCCTTCTCTTTCTCGAGCGCCGCATCGCCGTCCAGTCCTGTCTGGCCCAGGTCGATATCGGCCAGCATCGCGCCCTGCGGCTGGAAGCCGAGCGGAGCGTGCAACTCGCGCTCCATCCCGCGCACGGCCACCAGCGAGGCCGTCACCAGCAGCGTGCAGATGGCGATCTGAGCGCCCAGCAGCAGGTCGCGCAGGCCAAACCGGCCGAGCCGGAGGGCATCCGCTAATCCGCCCTTCATCGTCTGCAACGGACTGCTGTGCCACGCCCGCCGCGACGGAACCATCCCGAACAGCAGCGCGCTGCCCAGCGTCAATACCAGGCCCGCGAGACCCACACGCACGTCCACGCCCGCAGCCAGGTGCGCCTCCGCCGCCTGAGGCCACCGGTTCAGCAGGCTCAGCAGCAGGTCCGCGCTCCCGAGCCCCACTGCCCCGCCCAGCAGCGATACCAGCACCGCCTCGGTCAGCAGTTGCCGCACCAGCCGCTGCCGGCTCGATCCCAGGGCCGCTCGGACCGCCAGTTCCCGGCTGCGATCCGCCGCGCGCGCTGCAAACAGACTCGCCAGGTTCGCGCACGCCGCCGTCAGCACGAGCAGCGCCAGCAGGGTCACGCTGTAAAGGAATCCGCGAATGACTTCACCGTCGTCACCGAGGAGTCCCGGATGGATCAGCCGCATCGGCGCGCCCTCGTCAGTTTCCGGATGCTCCTTCGCCAGCCCGGCTGCAATCGCATTCAGATTCTCGGTGGCCTGCTGCGGCGTCACCCCGGGCTTCAGCCGTCCAATCACCGTGACTGTTATGGAGGTCCGGCTACGGAGGTAATCCCAACCCTCCACCTGCTCCTCGTTCACCATCGGGAGCCAGTAGTCCGGCCAGGCGAAGCGCTCCGTGCCGTGAAACTGCGCAGGCGCGACGCCAATCACCGTGAAGGGGTGCTTGTTGAGATCCACGGTTGCGCCGACGATGGCCGGATCGGCCTGAAACGCGGTTCGCCATAGAGCATCGCTCAACACCACACAGGGCGCGGAATCCGGGCCGTGTTCGTCGGAGGCGTGGAAGAATCGTCCGGCCTGCGGCTGGACGCCGAGCAGATCGAAATAGTTTCCGCTGACTTCATCACCCGAGACATTCATCACCGCATTGCGCCAGCGCAGCGCCGCGTGGGAATAGGCATAGATGCCGGCCATCCCGCTGAAGGTGACGTTGCGGCGGCTGAGATCCTCAAAGGCGGGATACGACGTGGTCAGCAGCCGGCCGCTCATCCACTGCTTGTGGCGAATCTGGTAGAGGTTATCCGGGTCGCTCACATCGAGGGGGTGCAGCAGGACTGCATTCAGCACTCCGAAGACCACCATGTTCGCGCCGATGCCGAGCGCCAGAGTGACCAGGGCCACCAGCGTGAACGCGGGGGACTTCCTGAGCACGCGCAACCCATAACGGATATCCAGCAGCAGGTTGTCCACGAACGAGTTGAACTGGCGTGTGGAAAACCGATGCAGGGCGGTCATGCCGGGTCCTCGCCTTTTGCTTCCAGAAAACGCGCCATGATGCCCTTATGTGCCTGGTTGCACGCTCAGAGCGGCAGCCACTCCAGCCGATTCTCCCATTCTGACGCTTCCGACGCTGTCCAGATGAGCAACATTTTTTCGATTGCGATGGCGATGTCGAGGCGCTCTGGAACAAGCAGGACGCCCGCGCTGTGTCCTCCCGCACTTCTCAATGCCCGAAAGTGTGCAGGCATGGTGCCCAAGTGGTGGGAAACGAGCACTCGCTGCTGTTGCGCTGCGAGCGTCAGGACCTCCAGGTCGGTCATACCGCGCAATCCGGCCTCCTGCGCGGAGAGGAAGCTCAGAGATGGTTCACGGCGCCAGGGCCCCGTTCACAATAGCCTTGTTGAGATCGGCGTCCGCGAGAAAGCGAACTTTCACCCTGGTCGACTCGCGTGCAACTCGTCACGAGCGCGCATCAGTCTCTCACGCAGATCAGCCGGCAGCCCTTCGGCGCTACGCTTTCCTTCCGCCCATTTGTCGTCCTGACGAAGCATGTAAGCGTCGATGTCGGCCTGGTTTGCCAGATAGTAAGCGATGGCGCCATAGACCTCTTCGAGCCTGAGAAGCTCGAAATTCTGGCAGATCGTTTCAGGAGATTCGCCGCGGCGGAATCCATGCACGATTGAATCGAGAGAGATTCGTGTGCCCGCAATGTAATAGTTGCCGTTCCGCTCTTCGATGTAGTCCTTCGCCATCCCTCTTACGATTGTACTGACTTCCGGAGTCATCAGGCGCTTCATGCTAAATTGAAGAAAATCGCCCGTTTTTCGTGCGTTTTCATGGAAGATCAACAGCCAGACACAACGGGCCGCCGATTCGAGCGGCTGGTGGAAATCATGGCGCGGCTGCGCGCGCCGGGAGGCTGTCCATGGGACCGCGAGCAGACGTTCGACACCATCAAGCCGTACACCATCGAAGAGACCTACGAGGTTCTGGATGCCATCGACAATCGCGACTGGCGCGGCCTTTCGGAAGAACTCGGCGATCTGATGCTCCAGGTGGTTTTCTATGCGCAGATGGCCACCGACGAAGGCCGCTTCGGCATTGACGATTCGCTGGACGCGATCTGCCGGAAGCTCATCCGCCGCCACCCGCACGTGTTCGGCGACGCCGAGGCGAAGACCGCCGGCGACGTGAAGGTGCGCTGGGACGAGATCAAGAACGAAGAGAAAAAGGAACGCGGCGAAACGCCGAAAACGCTGCTGGCTTCCGTGCCCCGCAGTCTGCCGGCGCTGGTGGAGGCGCAGCAGATTGCGTCGAAAGCCGCCGCCGCCGGCTTCGACTGGGAGAACGTCGATCAGGTTCTCGAAAAACTGGACGAGGAAGTGGCCGAGCTGCGCCAGGCTCGCGAGACGACTGACGCTGCGGCCATCGAAGACGAGGTGGGCGACATGCTCTTCGTGATCGTGAACATCGCCCGGTTTCTGCATGTCGATCCGGAGCAGGCCCTGCGCAAAACCAACGCGAAGTTCCGCCGCCGATTCGGACACGTGGAAGAGCAGCTCACCGCGCGCGGCCGCAGGCTAACCGATTCGAACATCGCGGAGATGGAAGAGCTGTGGCAGGAGGCGAAACGCACCGGTGGTTGAGACTCGCCCGCTGACCTCGATGCCCGAGTACCGCGAAGCCGTCCGCCTGCAGCGCGATATCTGGGGCTTCGAAGACGTGGAACTCGTGCCCGCGCGCCTGTTCGTGGTGGCGTCAAAGATCGGCGGCCAGGTGCTGGGCGCCTTCGATGGCGCCCGCATGGTGGGCTTCTGCATTTCCCTTCCCGGCATCAAGCGCGGCGACGGCCATCCATACCTGCACAGCCACATGCTGGGCGTCGTGGACGACTATCGCAATACCGGGGTGGGGCGGCGCCTCAAGCTGGCGCAGCGCGACGAGGCCCTCGCGCGGGGTATCGATCTGGTGGAATGGACCTTCGATCCGCTCGAGATCAAGAACGCCTTTTTCAACATCGAGCGGCTGGGCGCCATCGTGCGCCGCTACGTGCCGAACCAGTACGGGATCACGGCGAGCCCGCTGCACGGCGGCCTGCCGACGGACCGCTGCGTCGCTGAATGGTGGCTTCGTTCGCCGCGCGTGCAGGCCATCATCGACGGCGCTCGTCCGGCCGCGAGCGTGAAAGAGCGCGTGTCGGTTCCCGCGGACATTGCGAACCTGAAGACATCCGATCCGCGGCGCGCGCGCGAGGTGCAGGCGAGCGTGGGCGCGCAGCTCCAGGTATCCTTCGACCGGGGTCTTGCCGTCACTGGGTTCGAGCGCACCGAAGCGGCGGGAACATATCTGCTGGGACCATGGGTATCCGCATAGACAGCATCACGCTGCGGGAGATCCGCATGCCGCTGGTCCACTTCTTCGAGACCAGCTTTGGCCGGACCACGGATCGGCGCATCATTCTGGTGGAGGCGACGGCCGACCGCGTCTGCGGGTGGGGCGAGGTCACCTGCGGCGAGCATCCTTTTTATAACGAGGAGTGGACGGATGCCGCCTGGACGATCCTGCGGGACTATGTAGCGCCTCGCGTGCTCGGCCACCAGCTCGATACCGCCGAAGACGTGAATGCGCGCACTGCCCACATTCGCGGCCACAACATGGCGCGCGGCGGTCTCGAAGCAGCCGTCTGGGACCTCGAAGCCCGGCGCAACGGCGTGCCGCTGTGGAAGCAGGTCGGGGGCGCGCGCACCGAGATCTCCTGTGGCGTGTCCATCGGCATTCAGGATTCCACCGACGAGCTGCTGTGGACCATCGATGCGGAGCTGAAGGCCGGCTACCAGCGGATCAAAATCAAGATCAAACCGGGCCGCGACGTGGACATGGTGCGCGAGGTGCGCAAGCGCTTCCCTTCCCTGCGGCTGATGGTGGACGCCAACTCGGCTTACACGCTGGCCGATGTGGACCGCCTGCGGCGGCTGGATGAATTCTTCCTGATGATGATCGAGCAGCCGCTCGCGCACGACGAGATCATCGACCACGCCGAGCTGCAATCGCGACTCGAAACGCCCATCTGTCTGGACGAGTGCATCCGGTCGGCGCACCATGCCGAACAGGCCATCCGCCTGGGCGCATGCCGCATCATCAATATCAAGCTGGGGCGCGTGGGCGGCTTCGGGGAGGCGCGCAGAGTTCACGACGTGGCGGCGCGCGCGGGTATTCCGGTCTGGTGCGGCGGAATGCTGGAATCGGGCATCGGACGAACGCACAACATTGCCCTCTCCACGCTCCCGAACTTCACGCTGCCCGGCGATGTGTCGGCGAGCAGCCGCTACTGGCAGCGCGACATAATACGGCCGGAGGTAGAAGTAAGCGGGCGCGGAACAATCGCCGTGCGCGACGAGCCTGGCTTCGGCTACCGCATCGACTCGCCGTATCTGGACAGCATCACCGTCCGGCGGGAAACGCTCGGCGCCGGCCGAGGCCGCGAGCGCTGAATGCGCGACTTCCTGCTGCTGCTGCGCCGGAATCGCAATTATCGCTACACCTGGATGGGCCAGATTGTCAGCGAGATCGGCGACCACTTCAACAACATCGCCGTGTTCGCGCTGGCCATGGCGCTGACCCACTCGGGCCTGGTAGTGATGGGCATCATGCTCTCCCGCGCCATTCCCGCCATCACCATGGGGCCGCTCGCGGGCGTGGTGCTCGACCGCTTCGATCGCAAGCGCATCATGATCGCGAGCGACCTGGTTCGCGCGGTGGTGGCGCTCGGCTTCATTCTGGCGCTCGCGGCACAGCAGTCGTGGATGCTGTATCTGTTCAGCGGCCTGCTCATGGTTGCGTCGCCTTTCTTCACCGCCGGGCGTTCCGCCATTCTGCCGACGATTGCGAGCAGGGAGGAAATTCACACCGCCAACTCGCTCACCCAGACTACGCAGTGGACCACGCTGACCATCGGCACGTTCCTGGGCGCCACCGTCATCGCGATCGGCTACAAGTGGGCGTTCACGTTCAACGCGCTGTCGTTCGTCTTTTCCGCCTGGGCGATCTCCAACCTGCGCGCGCCGAAGAGCGGCGGCTTTCGCGCCGAGCGCCGCGACCTGACCGAGGCCACCGTGGTGCGGCCCTGGCACGAGTACCGCGAAGGACTGCGCTACATGCGTTCCGTGCCGCTGGTGTTGGCTATCGCGCTTCTGTCCGTTGGTTGGGCCACCGGCGGCGGCGCGGCACAGATCCTGTTCACTCTTTTCGGGGAGGTGGTGTTTAACCGCGGCGCGGGCGGCATCGGGACCATCTGGGGCTGCGCCGGGCTGGGCCTGCTGGTGGGTGGCGCGTTCGCCAACTGGTTTGGCCGCAAGCTCTCGTTCGAAGCGTACAAGCTGGTGGTGTTCGCCGATTACATCATCCACGGCGCCGCGTACGTGTTGTTCAGCCGCATGGAACGGTTCGAGCTGGCGCTGGTGTTCATCTTCATTTCGCGTGCCGTGATGGCGGTCAACTCGATTCTCAATTATTCGTATCTGCTGCGTTGCGTGGCCGACCAGTATCGAGGCCGCGTGTTCGCCACCATGGAGACCCTGACCTGGACCATGATGATGCTCTCCATGATGGGCGCGGGCATCGCCTCCACCCATTACAGCCCGCGGACCATCGGGACCATCGCCGGACTCCTGAGCTCCACCACCGCGATTTTCTGGGGTTGGGCTAACTGGACCGGCCGGCTGCCGCGCCCAGCGCCCGCGGGCGTCGAGCCGAAGGAAGTGGAAGTGCACGGCGATCCGGTGGTGTAGCCGCCATTTCGATAGACTCGGAACAGCAGTATGAAAGTACGCCGTATCGTGAAGACCGCCGGCTATGGCTTCCTGGGCTTCTGCGCGGTCTCGCTCCTGGCCGACAAGGTGGACATGAATCCCGTGGTCTCGCAGGCGGCCGGTTTCGCGGGAGCGTTCATCGGCACGCTGCTCGGTCCACGGGTGCGCAGGCGCACTCGGACCGAAGACAAATCGGCGAAATCCGCCGGCTCAGGCTCGTGAACGTGGCGCACGCTTCAGCGCAATGCCATATAGTTTTCCCGCTTTCGAACACCTGGCCGATGTGGGGCGGGCGCCCTCGCCCGCGGCCGGCGCCCCCGCCGGCCTGCTCCCAGACGCGACAACTCTACTCTCCGCGCGGCCAGCGGGGCCTGGGGGCCCCGCGCAGGCCGGGGGCCTGCCCCACAAAAGGGACTTCGACTCAGCTCGCCGTCGAAAACTATATGGCATTACGCTTCAGCGTGCTGGTGCGAGCTTCAGCTCGCGCTGCTCAGACCGTGGGCTGAAGCCCACAGCGGCACGCTGAAGCGTGCGCCACATCAGCTGCCTACTCGTGGCGCAGCGCGATCATCGGGTCCAGACGCGCCGCGCGTCGAGCCGGGATATAGCAAGCCAGCAGAGCGGCGCCGACCAGCACGAGGGACACGACGATGAACGTCAGCGGATCGCCCGGCTGAACTCCATACAACAGGCTCGAGAAGCCCGACAGCGCTCTTGTGAGAATGAAGGCTGCTACCGCCCCGATGGCGATGCCGGTAAGCGCAAGTCCGAGACCCTGCCGGATGATCATGCGCAAGACATGGCCTTTCATCGCGCCGAGCGCCATTCTGATTCCGATCTCGTGCACGCGCCGCGTGGTGGAGTGAGAAATCACGCCATAGGTTCCAACCGAAGCGAGCAGCAGCGCCAGTATGCTGAACGCGCCCAGGAGAAACATCGGAAAGCGCTGCCGATCGATGGAAGCGGAGACAAGGTCCTGCATGCTATCGATGTTGTAAATCGGCTGATCGCTGCCCGCTTCATCAACCGCGGTCCGGATTATCGGCATGATGGCCGCGGCATCGAGAGGCGTCCGCACCACCACCGCGACCTCGCCGCGAAAAATCGGCACGGCGTCGTCGGGAAGCTGGTAGAAGGAGAAATAGATCTGCGGTTTCTCTCCCCTCGAGCTGTCCAGCCCGTACTGCCTGACGTGACCGACCACGCCGACGATGCGCGCTGATACGTTCCGCGCCGCGCCCCAGTGAGGAATGGTGATGCTCTGGCCCACCGCGTCGCGGCCGGGAAACGTGGTGCGGGCCAGGATCGTGTCCACCAGAACCACCAGCTCGGAATGGCTGCTGTCCGTTCGGTTGAGAGAACGGCCGCGAAGAAGCGGGATGCCCATCGTGCGCGGGTAATCCGGCCCGATCGGATAATAGACGGCCCGCGGAATCTCCGCCATGGATGCCGGCTGCCGCGCGCCAACCCAGAACGGGCCCTCGTTGGCGCCGTGGCCCATGGGCACCTGCCCGGTAATATCCGCGGCCTCCACGCCGGAGCTCTGGCGAATGCGCTCCACCAATCGCTGGTACGCAGCTCGCTCCATCGGACCTGTCGTAACCGACGGCGAAAGTCCCACCTGGAATGTAATCACGCTCCGATCGTCGAAGCCGGGCTTCACCTCGGCCAGATTGCGGATGGTGCGAAACAGCAGACTGCCGCCGGTGAGCAGCACCAGCGCCAGAGCGATCTGAATCACGGCCAGAACACCCTGAGTACGCCGATGACCGCCACTCGAACCACGGCCGCCCTCCTTCAGCCCGCTATGCACATCGTTTTTCGAACTCCTTAGCGCGGGCAGGAGGCCGAACAGAATTCCAACGATGATGGAGACGGCGAATGCGTAGAACAGGACCGTGGCATTCACGCCGATATTCTCCACTCGCGGCAGGGTTCCGGGAACGGCCGCCAGAGCCGCCTGGACCGCCCATTTTGCAACTACGACGCCCAGAGCTCCTCCGGTGAGCGACAGCAGCAGGCTCTCGGTGACCAGTTGCCGCACCAGCCGTATGCGGCTGGCGCCCAGCGCCAGGCGCACCGCAAACTCGCGCGTGCGCGCCACCGATCGCGCCAGCAGCAGATTGGCGACATTGGCGCAGGCGATCAGCAGCACCAGCGCCACCGCTCCCAGCAGCAACAGCAGCGTCGTGGCCACGTCACCCACGACCTCTTGTTTGATCGGAATGACCGAGGCGCCCAGACCGCGTTCCGTAGTGGGATTGAGCTGATCGATGTGCTCCTGCACGGCGTTCATCTCCGCCTGCGCCTCGCTCGGCGTTACGCCGCGTCTCAGGCGCGCAACACTGCCGAGGTTGTGGACGGTGCGATCGGTGCGCATCACGGGATCGCCTGGAGCAACCGGCGTATAGGCGTCCGCCTGCCGATCGCCAAAACGGAACCCGGGCCGCAGAACGCCGACCACGGTGTAATCGAGGCCATTCAGCGTGACAGACCTGCCGAGCGCCGCCGGGCGGCCGGCAAAACGATCGCGCCACAAGCGATTGCCGATCACTACCGCCCGAGCGCCCCCGGTCACGTCCTCTCCAGGAGCAATGCTGCGGCCCAGCGCCAGTTTCACGCCCAGTGTGCTGAAGAAATTGGACGAGACCTCCTGGCCATCGATATGCTCCGGCCGCCCGGGACTCGTCAGATCGTATCCCTGGGACTGAAACGCGGCGATTTGCTCGAACGAACGGGCGCTGCGCTGCCAGTCGAGGAAGTCGGGATACGAAAGCCACGTGGAGGACCTGAGCGCACGATTGTACAGGAACACCGTCACCAACCGGTCGGGTTCGCCGTAGGGCAGAGGCCGGAGCACGACGCCTTCGAGCACGCTGAAGATGGCCGTGTTCGCGCCGATGCCCAGCGCCAGGGTCAGGATGGCCGTCGCTGCCAGCCCAGGGCTGTTGCGCAGGGAGCGAAAGGCGTACCGAACATCGCGAACGAAGTCAGTCATTCGCCCTCTCAGAGTAAGTAATGATGGCGGGCGGTGTCAAAACGGAACAGTCCAGCGCGGAGATGAACGTGCACCAGTATCGGGCGAGGATCGAACTTGTTCCATTCCGAAACGACTTCGCACGACGCGCCGCGGGAAAGCGAGCGTCATCTGCAGCCGGCGCGAACCGATGCCGGCCTGATCGTCGGGCTCATCATTGCCTTCGGCGCCGCTGTCGCAGGCATCGTCTCCACCGGAGTCAGTCCGGCCTATTTTCTTCAGGCGCCGGCGGCGTTCATTGTGCTGGGCGGCACGCTGGGCGTGACGCTGGTGACCACGCCAGGTGGCGCCCTGTTGAGAGCGCTGCGCAGGCTGGCTCGGCTGCTCTCACCGGCGGCCGTCAATCGGGAGCTGCTGATAGAAGAGCTCATTTCGCTTGCGCGCGTGGCGCGGCGGGAGGGTGCGCCTGGCCTTGAAGTTGCCGCGTCGCACAGCCGCAACGAGTTCCTGCGGAATGCGCTGATGCTGCTGTGCGATATCGAAAACCGCACGCAGCTCCAGACTGCGCTCGAAACAGAGCTGCGCGTACGGGAAAGGCAGGGCGAGACCGATGCGAAGGCGCTCGAGGTAGCGGGAGGGTACGCGCCCGCTATCGGCGTTCTGGGTACCGTTGTGGGACTGATCCAGGTGATGCGCCAGTTCAGCAGCATGCAGACGGTTGGGTTCGGAATTGGAACGGCCTTCGTGTCCACCATCTACGGGCTCGCACTCGCGAACTTCTTCCTGCTTCCCGCGGCGCACCGCATTCGCGCCCGGGTGGCCGACGTATTCGAGACGCACGAACTGATCGTGGAGGGCGTGCTGGCGATGGCGGATCGCATGCACCCGACGCTGATTCGCGCTCGGCTGCGCGCGTTCCTGCCGGAAAATCCTCGCGAGCGGCGGTCCGCCGATCCGGCGCGTGAGCTGGCCGCGGATGCTCGCAAGGCCTGAGCATGGTACGCAAGCCGCGCTATCTTGCCGACCAGAGCAATCGGGATCGGTGGATGATCAGCTACACCGATGTCATAACCATCCTGCTCATCCTGTTCGTCGCGGGCGTGGCTCGCGGGACCCAGCCGCCAAGGGCGCCTGTCGCAACGCCGCCGGCACACGCGCCTGTAGTGCGTCCAGTTCGGGAAGGCCTGTTGCGTACTCAGGAACTGCTGGAGGCGCGTGGCATCCGGCCTCGGCTCGACGAGAGGGGGCTGGTGATCGATCTGCCGCAAACGGTCCTGTTCGCCTCCGGCGACGATCGCATCAATGCCGGCGCGCTACCCACCATCGACGCGATTGCCGGGATCGTCGCGGCCATTCCGAACAAAGTCATGCTGGTGGGACACGCCGATCCGGTTCCGATTCACAACGGCCGTTTCCGCGACAACTGGGAGCTCTCGGCAGCGCGCAGCCTCGAGTTGCTCGACCTCCTGAAGGCGCAATACGGCATTGCGGAATCACGATTGTCGGTGGCCAGCTACGGTTCCTGGAATCCGCGGAGTTCGAACGATACCGAGGTGGGGCGGGCGGAGAATCGCCGAGTGGAGATCGTGATCTTTCGGGACACGCAGGCGAAACCGCCTGCGCCACCACAGCAGTAGAGCAGGCTTTTGGCCGGCACAGCAGGCTTTGAGGCTGCAGAAGTCCTAATGCATCGGGCCGGCCGCGGCCCCTTTCGGCGGCTTCTTCAACAAGAAGATCAGAGGGAGCATTATCAGGAACACCATCATCATCAAGCGGAAAATATCGACGAACGTCAGCATGGCCGATTGCTGACTCACCATTCCGTACAGGGAAGCCCATGCGCGACGCTCGGCGACCACCGGCCCGGCGCCGTGGCTCTCAAACGTCGAGCGCAGCCCGGCAACCATGCTGGTCACGTTCGGATTGAAGCGGGATACGTGCTCAACCAGATAGTTCTGGTGTTTCTGCGCGTAGCGCTCCTGCAGCGTGGCCGCGGCAGCAATCCCCACGCTGCCGCCAAGATTCCGCATCAGGTTGAACAGGCTCGTGGCGTTCCCCATGTTCTCCCGCCGGATCTGCGCCATGGTCACGGCGGTGAGCGGCACGAAAATCAGACCGAGACCCATGCCCTGCAGAAACTGCGGCCAGAAGAGGTCCCAGTACCCGGCGTCGAGACTCAATCGAGAGAACATGTACATCGTATACGCGCACAGGCCGAGGCCGCAGGCCAGAAGCTTGCGGTTGTCGACGCGCCCCGAAATAGCCCCGACAATCGGCATGCCGAGCATCGACCCCATGCCGCGGGGCGCCAGAGCGAGACCGGCCTGCAGCGCTGGGTATCCGAGCAGAGTCTGCAGCCAGATCGGCAGAATCACCAGGCTTCCGTAGAGCGCGAACCCGAGCGCCGTCATGAGCAGCACGCCCGTGGCGTAGGTTCGCTCCTTGAACACGCGCAGGTTCACAACCGGACTTCCCGCCACCCACTCCCGCCAGATAAACAGCACGATGAAGATCCCGGCCACAGCCACCAGGCTGGCGATCATGGACGAACTCAGCCAATCGTCTTCCTGACCTTTGTCCAGCACCACCTGCAACGCGCCCACCCATACCGCGAGCATGCCGATGCCCCAGTAGTCGATGCGGTTCGTGGAGCGCTTGATATACGTTGGATCGAAGATATACCGCTGGGTCATGATGATGGACGCAATGCCCACCGGCAGGTTGATGTAGAACACCCAGCGCCAGCTCATGGTGTCGGTCAGCCAGCCGCCGAGCACGGGACCGAGCACCGGCGCAGCGACGATGCCGAGCCCCCAGAACCCCATGGCCTTGCCACGGTCCTCCGGCGGGAACGCTTCCAGCAACACCGCCTGAGAAAGTGGCTGCAGCGATCCGCCGCATGCGCCTTGTATGAGACGAAAGATGATCAGCGCAGGCAGATTAGGGGCGAGACCGCAAAGCAGCGACGCGACGGTAAATCCCGTCACCGAGATCATGAGCAGATTCTTGCGGCCGAAGAAATTGGCCAGCCATCCGGTAATCGGCAGAATGATGGCGTTGGCCACCAGATATGACGTCAGCACCCAGGTGGCCTCATCCACGGTGGCCGACAAGCTCCCCGCAATGTGCGGCAGCGACACGTTCACCACAGTGGTATCCAGCACCTCCATAAAGGTGCCGAACATAACGGCGATGGCGACTATCCAGGGGTTAACCTGCGGGTGTGGTGCAGTTTGAGCGGCGCTTTGCGGCAGTCGGGATCCCCCTGATAATTCTGATGTGGAATCGCGTCTCGGGTTGCGGGAAACGCCGCCGACTCAGATGCGGAACACGGGCGCGCGGCAGCCGGCAACGTCGGTGAAGTCGTACTCCTGCGCGAGATCGCATTCAGCGATTCGGTCTGGCCGAGAACGAAATGGCACCTGACAACTCGTTGTGGGGCGGGCGCCCTCGCCCGCACGGAGGCCCCTGCCTCCGCCTGCGGCAGCGGGACGAGGCGTCCCGCGCGGTCCGGGGGGACCGCCCCACCAAGCCCCTGGCAGCGCGGTTAGCAGAGTCAAGGGATACCCATTCAGCCGCCCGAACTGCGCGGCCTGACATGCCCCGCTCTGGAAAATCCGCTGAAGCACCTGGGATCAGAGCGCGTAATGGCAGCGCATGCCGGGCATCCGTTAAGCTGACTGCTGAATCGCTGACGCACAGAGGTGGAGCAGGCGGTTTCGCCTGCGTACCCCGGCCACAGGTCAGCTAGCCCATGCGGGACTTTTTCGCGGACGCCGGCACTTCGTTCCGCGCGGGCTTGCGCGGCGGCACGGCGCCGTTTCCCAGCCGGCGCACCTGATCGGTCACGCAGACGAGGAACATGGGCTGGCGGGCATTTTTGAGAATGTCGATGATCCGCTCACTCTGGTCTTCGAGGTAGATCGACTTCCCGTCGGTTACCAGGTGCAGGTTTGCCTGGCTCTCCAGCACATCGCTGAGCCGCCTCCCCATTTCGCGCTGCAGAAAGCGCAGTACGCGGCGAATCTTCTGCAGGGAGAAACCCTTCCTCCTCAGCTCGGCAATAACAGTAATCTCGATTACCTCCTCCGGCGAATAAACGCGCTTGTGCCCTTCGTGGCGAGGGGAAACAACCTTCCGCTCATCCCACCACTGAAGCTGCCGCAGGCTTACCTGCGCGATGCGCGCCGCGTCGCTGCTGGAGTACGTCTGGCCATCTGGCGAAGTTTCAGGACGACTTTTCTTTGTTTTGAACATGTTCACCCGTCCGCGTTTCCGATGCGAGTGGGACCATTCAAATTTTACCTTCACTGCAGGAGGAGTCAATAGGGTAATTGAGGACTATTTTTCGACCCCCCGGGGTAGTACCTGTGCGAGAGCCGCCCCCGATCCTGGGGTACTAACGAGATGGATCGGGTGGATCAGCCGCCGCCGACAAACTGTACGATTTCCAACCGTGCTCCATCCGGAACCACCGTGCTCTCCCATTCGGGCTTCCGGACGATCGATCGATTCAGTTCAACGGCGACGCGATCCGGCGTGACGCCAAGAAAACGCAGAAGGTCAATGATGTTCAGGCCGGCGGGCGCGCTCCGGGCTTCCCCGTTCACGACAATATCGATCTGTTCTGTTTGTGGCATCCGCAGGAAAGCGGGGCTCGGGTTTGACACCCCGTTTTGCACCTCATTATAGTCAAAACAGGCCCTCTGAGATGCCCTCAACCTATCCGGAGTTGTACTTCCCGGTTCTGCTGCAGATTGTGCTTGCCGCGCTCGTCGCCGGAGCGCTGGTGTCGCTCTCGTATCTGCTCGGCCAGAGAAAGAAGAGCCGGCTGAAGGATACGCCGTACGAATCGGGCATCGCACCCACGGGGAATGCCCGCGGACGTTTCAGCGTGAAGTTCTACCTGGTGGGCATCGTCTTCATACTCTTTGATATCGAAGCTGTTTTTCTGTACCCCTGGGTGGTGGTGTATCGCGACCTGAAGCTGTTCGGTTTTTTTGAGATGTTCCTGTTCGTCGCTCTGATCCTGTGCGGGTTTTTCTACATCTGGAAGAAGGGCGCGCTGGACTGGTCCTACAGCGGGACCGGCGAAGACGAGAGCCGGCGCCCATAGAATCCCGGCGTTCCGCTACCGAGCGAGAGCGGACTGCATAATGAAGGGGCGCGGTTTTCACGCGCCTGCCGTCCTGACACGCGAAAACAGAATGCTTCCTGATCAGATTAAACAGAATCCTTCGGCGCAGGTGCTCGAACGCTACGATTCCTCCGCCATCCTCGGCGGCCACCGCGACCGCGACGAGCTTACGCTGATCGTGGCGCGTGAGCGCATCTGCGACATTTGCCGCGTCGCCCGCAACGACCTGACCTTCATCCGCATCAGCTCGATTACCGCGGTGGACTGGACGCCGGATCGCCCGCGGTTCGAAGTGGTCTACCATCTCCACTCGCTCGACCGCAACGAGCGCCTTCGCCTGAAGTGCCGCGTGGACGAGGGACAGGAGATCGATTCGGTCACCAGCGTATGGCGCGGCGCGAACTGGTACGAACGCGAGGTGTACGATATGTTCGGAATCGGCTTCCGCAATCACCCCGACCTGCGCCGTATCCTGATGCCCACGGACTGGGAAGGCTACCCACTGCGCAAGGACTACCCCGTGCACGGTCACAAGTACAGCTATCAAAACGAATGACGACGAACACGATTTGTGGGCCAAGCTTTGGCTCGGTGGGGCAGACGATCGGTTTATGTCGTCTGCCTGTTCGAGTGCCCGGGCAATGGCAGACGACAAAACCCGATCGTCTGCCCCACGGGGAGGCGAAGCTACATAAGCGAGGCACATCATGGAGGAGTTGAGAGTACATACCGATACTCTGGTGGCCGAACCGGGCGCCCAGCCCGATCCGTCCACCGGCGGTCCGCGTCGCATGACCCTGAACATGGGTCCGCAGCACCCATCCACGCACGGCGTCCTGCGCATCATCATTGAACTCGACGGCGAGAATATCGTCCACGCCATTCCCGACATCGGCTTCCTGCACACCGGCATCGAGAAGGAGTGCGAGGTCAAGACCTGGCAGCAGGTGGTGACGCTGACCGACCGGGTCGATTACCTCGCGAACCTCTCCAACAACCTTGTCTACGCTCTGGCGGTAGAGAAGCTGATGGGCGATCTCGAGATTCCGCCGAAAGCCCAGTGGATGCGCGTGATGCTGTGCGAGTTGCAGCGCATCGCCAGCCACCTGGTTTGGCTGGGCACGCACGCCATCGACATCGGCGCCATGTCGGTGTTCTTCTACTGCTTCCGCGAGCGCGAGGATGTCCTGCGCATCTTCGAGATGTTCTCCGGCCAGCGGATGATGACCAGCTACATCCGGCCGGGCGGCCTCGCGCTCGAGCCGCCGCGTGGATGGGACAAAGCCGTCCGGAAGTTCATCGAAGGATTCCCGGCCAAAGTGGACGAGTACGAGAACCTGCTGAACCTGAATCCAATCTGGATGCAGCGCACCAAAGGCGTGGGCTTCATCTCGGTGGAAGACATGCTCGACCTTGGGATAACCGGGCCGATGCTGCGCGGCGCGGGCGTCCCCTGGGACATCCGCAAGAGCGAGCCGTATTCTTCCTACGACAAGTTCGATTTCAACATCGCCGTCCGCAACGGCAACGACGTGTATTCGCGGTATCAGGTACGCATGCAGGAATTCCGCGAAAGCGCGAAGATCGTGAAGCAGGCGCTCGAAGGCATGCCGGAGGGCGCATGGCACGCCGACGCGCCGCACATGATTCTGCCCGACCGCGAAAAGATGAAGACCCAGATGGAGGCCCTCATCTACCATTTCAAGATTGTCACCGAGGGCTACCGCGTGCCGGCGGGCGAAGTATACCAGGCCATCGAATCGCCGCGCGGCGAGATCGCTTACTACATCGTCAGCAACGGCACTTCGCGGCCATGGCGCGTGTTCATGCGCACGCCCAGCTTCGGCAATCTGCAGGGCCTGCCGAAAATGATCGAAGGCTCGCTGATCGCCGACACCATCGCCGCCATGGGCAGCATGGACTTTGTACTGGGAGACGTGGACCGGTAAATGACCTTTTCCCCGGAGCTCGAAGCGAAGTTCGAAAAACTCCTGAAGATCTATCCTCCCGGGCGGCAGCGATCGGCCGTCGTGCCGATGCTGCTCTATGCCCAGGACGAAGTGAGCGCCGTTACCGATGAGCTGATCAATGAGGTTGCGAAACGCTGCGGCGTGCCGCCTGTGCAGGTGGACGAGGTGGTGGGGTACTACTCGATGCTGCATCGCACCCCCTCGGGTAAGTTCCACATTCAGGTGTGCACCAACATCAGTTGCCTGCTGGTGGGCGGCGAAGAACTGTATGAGCACGCGAAAAAGAAGCTGGGGATCGGGAACAAGCAGACGACGCCCGACGGCCTGTTCTCGCTCGAGGAAGTGGAGTGCATGGGCGCATGCTCCTGGGCGCCGGCTGTTGAAGTGAACTACGATTTCCACCACAACATGACGGCCGAGAAGCTGGACCGTCTGATAGACGATCTGCGCCGTCTGCACGGCCAACAGCAGTGAACACCACCAGACATGCTTTATAACGAACCGAGTCCGCTTGAAGTCAGGGTCCTCACGAAGCGCTTCCTGCTTCCGAACAGCGCGTCCCTCGATACATATCTCGCTACCGACGGATACAAGGCCTTTCAGAAGGCGCTGGGGATGACGCCGGAGCAGATCATCGATGAAGTGAAGGCGTCGGCGCTGCGCGGACGGGGCGGCGCAGGCTTCCCCACCGGCCTTAAGTGGAGCTTCGTGCCGCGCACTTCGCCGAAGCCGAAATACATCATCTGCAACGCCGATGAATCCGAGCCGGGCACCTGCAAGGATCGGCTGCTGATGGAATACGACCCGCATCAGCTCATCGAGGGCATGATGATCGCCGGCCGCGCGGTGGATTCCCACGCGGGCTACATCTATATCCGGGGCGAGTATCGGTACCTGATCGAGATCATGGACCGCGCCATTGACGAAGCGTACGCGCGCGGTATTCTCGGCGACAACGCCATGGGCTCAGGCTGGGCCTTCCACGTCCACACGCACACGGGCGCCGGGGCTTACGAATGCGGCGAGGAGTCCGCGCTGCTCGATTCGATCGAGGGCAAACGCGGCATCCCACGGCTGAAGCCTCCCTTCCCGGCCGTGGTGGGCGCCTGGCAGTCCCCCACCGTGCTCAACAATGTCGAGAGCTACGCGGCCGTGCCGGCCATTATCAGGGATGGCGGCGCAGCGTTTGCGGCGCTCGGAACTCCGAAGAACGGCGGAACCCGGCTGTTCTGCCTCTCCGGCCACATCAACAAACCCGGCGTTTATGAGCTGCCCATGGGCTTCAACCTGCTTCGGATGATCGACGAAGTGGGCGGAGGCATGCGCAACGGGAAAAAGCTGAAAGCGGTGATTCCGGGCGGGTCGTCGTGTCCTGTGCTGAAGGCCGATGAGTGCGACCTCGCCATGGACTTCGACACCGTGGCGAAGGCGAAAAGCATGCTGGGGTCGGGCGGCGTGGTGGTGATGGATGAGGACACGTGCATGGTGAAGGCCATGCTGCGCATCATGCGGTTCTACGCGCATGAGAGCTGCGGCTGGTGCATTCCCTGCCGCGAGGGCACGGCCTGGCTGCGCAAAATTCTGCAACGCTTCCATGACGGATCGGGGCGAAACGAGGACATCAACGTGATGTACGACGTGGCGAAGAACATGCTGGGCCGCACATTCTGCGCACTGGGCGACGCGGCCGCCATGCCCATGATGTCGTTCGTGGAGAAGTTCCGCGACGAGTTCGAGATGCACCTGGACGGTACGTGCCCGTATGAACATCCGCGTGGGGCAGGCGCCTCGCCTGCGGCGGTCCCCCGGGCCGCCTCAACACTGGCGGGCGAGGCGCCCGCCGCAGGCCGGGGGCCTGCCCCACAACTGAATTAAAATGGCTGACTTAGTCAATCTCACAATCGACGGCAAGCCTGTAAAATCGCCGCCCGGCACGTTGCTTATCAACGCGGCGAAGGCGGTGGGCATCGAAATTCCTTCTTTCTGCTACTACGACGGCCTGAAGCTGCAGGCCGCGTGCCGCATGTGCCTGGTGGAAGTGGAGAAGACGCCCAAGCTCCAGGTGGCCTGCACGCTTCCGGTGGCCGAGGGCATGATTGTCCACACCGATACTCCGGTGGTGCACGAGGCGCGGAAGTCGATGGTGGAGATGCTGCTCACCAATCATCCGCTCGATTGCCCGGTGTGCGACAAGGGCGGAGAGTGCGAGCTGCAGGACATGACGTTCCGCTACGGCGTCGCCGAGAGCCGCTTCGTGGAAGAGAAGGTGCATACGGACGAAGCGCAGTGGTCGCCCGTGGTTTTCTACGACGCGCCGCGCTGCATTCTCTGTTACCGCTGCGTGCGCATCTGCGATGAAGGCATGGGCGTCGGCGCGCTCGGCGTCGGCAACCGCGGCGTCATCTCGGAGATTATCCCCAACGAGGCCGACCACCTGAAGTGCGACGAGTGCGGCATGTGTATCGACATCTGTCCGGTGGGCGCGCTCACCAGCGGCATGTACCGCTACAAAACTCGTCCCTGGGAGATGCAGCACGTCGGCACCATCTGCACGCACTGCTCGAATGGCTGCAAAACCACGCTCGGCGTGCGCAACGGTGAGATCATTCGCGGCAATAACCGCGACCACTCCGGCATCAACGGCGAGTTCCTGTGCCTGAAGGGCCGCTACGCCTTCGATTTCGTGCAGCACCCGGAACGTCTGCAGTCGCCGCTGATGCGGAAGGGCGATAAACTGGAGCCCGTTTCGTGGGGCGAGGCGCTGGCTGCCGCCGGAAAGAAGTTCAAAGAGATCAAAGACGCGGGCGGCTCATTTGGCGTCATTGGCTCGAACCACACCAGCAACGAAGAGAGCTATCTGCTGCAGAAGTTCGCGCGGGAAGTGCTGGGCACGAACAACATCGATCATCATCGCACCGGCGACATCGCTACTCTGCTCGACGCGGTGAGCGGCCGTCCGGATTGCCTCGCGACCACCGGTGATCTCTACGACCGTAAGGCGATCCTGATCGTCTCCAGCGATCTGGCGCAGCAGCAGCCGTTCCTCGCTTTCCAGATTCGCGCCAATTACCGGCACCATAACGCAAACGTTTACACTATCGCGCCCGGACCCGTTCGGGAGAACAACTACGCGACGCGCTCCATCACGGTCGCGCCCGGCGGCGAGATCGACGCGCTGCCGCAACTGTGGGAGGCCCTGAAGGCGGAGCCGGAACTGGTGATCCTGTACGGCGATGCCATCAAGGGCGATGCGGTCCGGAAGCTGGTAGGCTTCGGCGATTCGCTCGGCATCCCGGTGAAGTACGTGCCGCTGATGGATTATTCGAATTCGCGCGGCGCTTCGGACATGGGCCTGCTGCCCGACCTCGGCCCCGGCTATCAGCCCGTGGCGCAGCCGGGGCTCGCTTATGACCGGATTCTGGACACTGACCTCGACGCGCTCTGGGTGGTTGGCGCGAATCCATTCAAAGGCATGCAGGCGGAAACGCCTGCTCCACACAAATTCATTGTGGTGCAGGACTTGTTTCTCACCGAAACGGCCAGCCGCGCCGACATCGTGTTCCCATCAGCATCGGCCTACGAGAAGAACGGCACGGTCACGAATGTCTGCGGCGAGGTGCAGCGCCTGAAAGCCGCGGTGAAGATCATGGGCGCCAAGCCCGACTACGAAATCATCGGGCTGCTGGCGCGCGAGATGGGAGCGAATATCGGAATCTGGCTCCCCGACAACGTATTCGAAGAGATTCGCAGGTCCGTGCACGGCTATAATGTACCTTTGCCGATTGTGGCGGCTGGAGGGGCGGCGCATACGACGCCGGTCAACGGCCGTGTTTCGGTGGAGTCGCGGCCGGAGCTGATCTGGTCTGCCCGCGACACGCTGTATACGTCCGGATCGCTCGGGCGGTATTCCAAAACGCTCAGCTCGGTTCTCGAAGCGCCCGGCGCGCTGTACTCGGGAAAGTAAGTGCTCGTCCTCCGATAAATGCTGAACTTTTACATCGTCACGCTGATCAAGGTAGCCATCCTGTTCGCCGTTCTGATGACCACGCTGGCGTATCTGCAGTGGGTGGAACGGAAGGTGCTCGCGCATATCCAGTTGCGCCCGGGGCCGTACCGTGTGGGTCCGCACGGCCTGCTGCAGCCGCTCGCCGATGTCATCAAGCTGATCACCAAGGAGGGCATGATTCCCTCGCACGTGAACAAGCTGGTGTTTATTCTGGCGCCGTTCGTCGCCGTGACCCTTGCGCTCATCAGCATCTGCGTTATCCCGTTCGGTCCGGAAGTGGACATCTTCGGCGTGCGCACGTGGCTGCAGATGACCGACATCAAAATCGGCGTACTGTTCGTCCTCGCCATTTCGTCCGTGGGCGTGTACGGCGTGGCGCTGGCCGGCTGGTCGTCGAACAACAAGTACGCGCTGCTCGGCGGATTGCGCAGCTCGGCCCAGATGATCAGCTACGAGCTGCCTCTGGCCCTCGCCGTTGCCGCGCCGCTGCTGCTGGTGAATTCGCTCAGTTTCCGCGAGATCGCCAACGCGCAGGCAGGTTTCTACTTCGGGTTTCTGCCGCGCTGGACCATTTTCCAGGCGCCGTTTCCGCAGGTGATCGGCTTCATCGTTTTTCTGATTGCCGCGTTCGCCGAGACCAACCGCGTGCCGTTCGACCTGCCGGAAGCGGAGAACGAGCTGGTGGCCGGGTTCCACACCGAATACGCCAGCATGAAGTTCGCGTCGTTTTTCATGGCCGAGTACGCCAACATGGTGACTGTTACCTGCGTGGGGACGCTGTTGTTTCTGGGCGGATGGCAGCCGCTGTTCCCGCAGCCCTGGTCAGACTTCGTGCCGCCGGCAGTGTTCGGATTCGGCGCTCTGATGGCCGTAGCGGGCGCGCTGAACCATGTGCGCCGCTGGGATAAGTATTCGTTTCCGGTAGTGACGCTGGCATTCCTCGGCATTGCGGGCATCTTCCTGCTGGGCGAGTTCGTGTTCCCGCTCATCAACACGATTCTGATGCCGCTGTTCTGGTTCGGCGCGAAGACCAGCGCGCTGCTGTTCATCTTCATCTGGATCCGCGGAACGCTGCCGCGCTTCCGCTACGACCAGCTCATGCGATTCGCATGGACGTTCCTGTTCCCGCTGGCCATGATTAACCTGCTGATCACCGGCTTCACCGTGGCGCTCACTACGAAATAACATGGACACCGCACTGTTCATCATCTTTGCCCTGATCGCGACCGTGTGCGGCATCAACATCGTCGTTCAGACCCATCCGATATCCAGCGCGTTGTCGCTCATCGGCGTCATGGGCTCGCTCGCCGTTCTGTTCCTTCTGCTGGGCGCGGAGTTTCTGGCGGCGGTGCAGATGCTGGTGTACGCGGGCGCCATCATGGTGCTGTTCATTTTCGTCATCATGCTGCTGAACGCCGGCGCCGAGCGTGTGACCCGCTCGCGCCAGCTTGTGAAGATTCTCGGCATCCCGCTGATGGCCGTGTTCCTGGGGATCGTGGCATTCGTGATTCAGGCCATGCTGCCGCGCGGCCAGATGGTCTGGTTCGGCGCTTTCAAGGGAGGCGGTCCGCGCGATATCGGCATTCCTCTGTTCACCGAATATCTGCTGCCGTTCGAAGTCACCTCCGTGCTGGTGTTGATCGCCATTCTGGGAGCGATCGTGCTTGCGCGAAAGGAGATCGACTGATGGCGCCGGCGCATGCGGTTCCGCTCAACTGGTACCTGATCCTGAGCGCGATACTGTTTTGCCTGGGAATCGCCGGGTTTCTGTATCGCCGCAACATCATCACGGTGTTCATGTCGATCGAGCTGATGCTGAACGCCGTGAACCTGACGTTCATCACGTTCGCCTATCAGTTTCGGAGGGTGGACGGCCACATCTTTTCGTTCTTCGTGATGGTGGTGGCGGCGGCCGAGGCCGCGGTGGGGCTGGCCATTATCCTGACGGTGTTCAAGAATCGCAGAACGCTCGAGATCGACGAAATCAGCTCGATGAAATACTGATATGAGCGCCACGCATTCACGCCCCAGTAGAGCAGGCCTTAGGCCTGCATGCCGAAGCGCTCGACCACGGCCAGTCTTCATTAGCGCCGACCAGACCGGCTGCGACGGGGTTGCGCTCGACATACCTGATGATGCGATTCAGCTCGTCGGTATTGCGAATGCCATGGTCGTAAGACTCGTATTGCCAGAATGGATTGCCTTCGCGATTGAGCAGCAGATTGGCGCTACGCGCGGTGGATCCCTTGAGCCATCGCGTAATTTTCGGCAAATCAACATGGGCCTTAATCACAATGTGCACATGATTGGACATGACTGCCCAGGCAAGCAGGTCGTAAAGACCGTAGTCGCTCGCCCCCCGCTCGATCGCCTGAGCGATGACCTGAGCGACCCGAGGGTCATTCTGCCAGCGAGGACCCGATTTGGCGCGGTCGAGCGCGCGGTCGTTCATCACAAAGTCCCGTCCCGCAGAGTAGAGCAGGCCTTCGGTCCGCAAGTCGTCCTTTCGCCGCGCAGGCATCGAGCCGAACAAACTCCAGGTCACGAACAACGTAGCTTCCGGTTCGTAGATGTGTGGGAGGTTCCTCTTTTTATAAGCCATTGGCGTTGCGGTGGCAGGCCGAAGGCCTGCTCTACTGAAACTGGCAGTGCCAGGTACATCCGATGAATCTCTGGCTCATTCCGATACTCCCGTTCGCGGGCTTCCTGATCAACGGCCTGTTTGGCCGGCGCATGCCGAAAGCACTTATCAATGCAGTGGCCATCGGGTCCGTGCTGCTGTCCTTTGGCTGGGCGCTCAGGGTTGTCACCAGCCTGCCCATACAGCCCGAGCATTACTTCACGTGGATCCAGAGCGGCGCCATCAACATTGGCTGCGATTTCGCGGTCGACCGTCTTACCGCCGTGATGCTCATGATCGTCACTGGCGTCGGATCGCTCATCCACATCTACGCGGTCGGATACATGGAGCATGAGGGCGGCTATTACCGCTTCTTTTCTTACCTGAACCTGTTCATGTTCTTTATGCTGACGCTGGTGCTGGCGGCGAATTATGTGCTCCTGTTCGTCGGCTGGGAAGGCGTGGGCCTGTGCAGCTACCTGCTCATCGGTTTTTACTTCACCGAGAGCTTCCCGCCTTATGCCGGCAACAAGGCATTCATTGTGAATCGCATCGGCGATTTCGGTTTCTCCCTGGCCGTGTTCCTCATCTTCCGGCAGTTCGGCACCTTCGATTTCGGCCGCGTGTTCCATGCCGCGGGCACCATGCCGAAAGAGAGCGGCTACGGCATTCTGACCATCATCTGCCTGCTGCTGCTGATGGGCGCGACAGGAAAATCCGCGCAGATTCCGCTCTATGTCTGGCTGCCCGACGCCATGGCGGGCCCTACGCCTGTGTCGGCCCTCATCCATGCCGCGACGATGGTGACCGCGGGCGTGTACATGACCGCGCGCTCCAGCGTGCTTTTCCTGCACGCGCCCATCGCCATGGACTGGGTGGCCTGCATCGGGCTGGCCACCGCCGTCGTGGCCGCCACCATCGGCATGACGCAGTTCGACATCAAAAAGGTGTTCGCCTACTCCACGGTGTCGCAGCTTGGCTACATGTTTCTCGGCTGCGGCGTGGGCGCTTTCTCGGCCGGCATCTTCCACGTCATGACGCACGCGTTCTTCAAGGCGCTGCTCTTCCTGGGGGCCGGCGCGGTGATTCACGGACTTCACGGCGAGCAGGACATGCGGCAGATGGGCGGCCTGCGGAAGTACATGCCGATCGCGTGCTGGACGCTGTTCTGCGCATCGCTGGCCATCTCCGGCTTTCCCGGAACATCGGGCTTCTTCAGCAAGGACGAGATCCTCTCCGCTGCTTACGGCCGCGCGCCGTGGATGTACTGGATTGGCGTAATCACGGCCGGCATGACCGCGTTCTACGTGTTTCGCGCGTGGATCATGACTTTCTTCGGCGAGTATCGCGGAAAGGAGCATCCCCACGAATCCTCGTTCGTCATGACCATTCCGCTGATGGTGCTGGCGGTGCTCTCGCTCTTCGGCGGCTTCATCGACATTCCGCTGTGGCTCAAGCCGCTGTTTCCGGAACTCGCCACGCAGACCCAGTCGCTGGTGTGGATCTCCTCGGCCGCCGGCCTGGTGGGCATCGCGCTGGCATTCGTCTTCTACCTGTTCAGTCCAGGCCTGCCCGATGCCTTTGCCCGCGCGCTGAGCGGGTTGTACAGGCTGGTGTACGACAAGTACCGTATCGACGAGCTGTATAACGCCGTGATCGTGCGGCCGCTGGTGCAGGGCTCGCGAATCGTGCTGTGGCGAGGCATGGATGCGGGCTTGATCGATGGGGCGGTCAACGGCGTCGGCACACGATCGCGAGGAATCGGCTCCGTGCTGCGGCTGGCGCAATCCGGTTACATACGCAGCTACGCCGCGTGGGTGGTCTTCGGCAGCATCATTCTGCTGTTCGCCATCGGGCTGAGCGCGGGAGGCGGCCGATGACGCTGCTCGACATCGTACTGGCCATCCCGGCCATCGCGTTCATCGTCGCCATTCTTCTGCCGAAGGACAACGACAAGCTTCATCGTGTGTTCGCACTGATCGCTTCGCTCGTGGCTTTCGTAGCCTCGCTGGGACTCATCGGGCCGTTCTGGTTCCGCACGCAGCGCGGCATGGTGTTCGAGAACCTGCGGCCCTGGATCGACTCGCCGCGCATCAATTACCATGTCGGCATCGACGGCATCAGCCTGTGGCTGATCATCCTCACCACTTTTCTGACGCCCATCTGCGTGCTCATCTCGTGGAAATATATCGGCAAGCGCGTGAAGGCGTTCCATGCGTTCCTGCTGCTGCTGGAGTTCGGCCTCATCGGGGTGTTCTGCTCCATCGACCTGTTCCTGTTTTTCGTGTTCTGGGATGTCTCGCTGGTCCCGATGTATTTTCTGATCGGCGTGTGGGGCTACGACCGGCGCATCTACGCGGCGGTGAAGTTCTTCCTGTATACGATGGCCGGCTCGGTGCTGATGCTGGTAGCCATCATCTGGCTGTACAGCCGCTCGGCGGCGGTGCTGCCCGGCGGCATCGGCACGTTCGATTACACAACTCTTCTGACCCTTCTGCAGACCGGCAGACTGAGCCTCCCCTACGCCGAGCAGCTTCCGTTATTCCTCGCCTTCTTTATCGCATTCGCCATCAAGGTGCCGCTGTTCCCGTTGCACACGTGGCTGCCGGACGCGCACGTCGAGGCGCCGACGGCGGGTTCCGTGATGCTGGCTTCGGTAATGCTGAAGATGGGCTGCTACGGGCTGCTGCGCTTCTGTCTGCCGCTGTTCCCGGAGGCCGCGCGCAACTGTGCTCCGTGGATCATCGTTCTCGCGATCATCGGCATCATCTACGGCGCGCTGGTGGCCATGGTGCAGCCGAACATGAAGAAACTGGTGGCCTATTCGTCGGTGAGCCATCTCGGGTTCGTTGTGCTGGGCCTGTTCTCGTTCACGCAGGCGGGGTTCGATGGCGCGGTGTACCAGATGCTGAATCACGGCATCTCGACAGGCGCGCTTTTCATCCTGGTCGGGTTCCTGTACGAGCGTCGGCATTCGCTGGAGATTTCGGCTTACGGCGGAGTAGCTACCCCCGCGCCGGGCCTCGCGAAAGTGTTCATGATCACCATGCTGGCCAGCATCGGCCTGCCCACGCTGAATAACTTCGTCGGCGAGTTTCTGGTGCTGCAGGGGTCGGCAATCGCGAATTTCCACTGGACGATTTTCGCGTCCATCGGCGTGATCTTATCGGCCTGCTACATGTTGTGGCTCTACCAGCGCGTATTCTTCGGCCGCGCTTCCGATGAAGTGGCGCACCATATGTGGGATTTGAACCCGCGCGAATGGGCGTGCATGATTCCGCTCGTCGTGATGATGGTGTGGATGGGCTGCTTCACCCAGAGCTTCATGCCACCGATTACCACCAGCACGGCGAAGATTCTGGATCAGACGAAAACCACGATGGAGCTGCACGTGCGGAACGGCGCAGGCCAAAGGCCTACTCTACTGCCGCGAGTAGAGCAGGCGTTTTCGCCTGCATTGCCCGGTGTGGGGGTAACGAATGCCCGTTAACCTCGCCATCCCGCCCGCGGCCGATTACCTGCGTGTACTCCCCGAGATCATCCTCACCGTCGCGGGTACGATCATCATGCTGCTGGAAGCCGTCATGGGACGGCGCTCGCGGACCGTCCTGGGATACCTCTCCATCGCGGCGCTGGCGGTGGCCATCTGGGGCTCGGTGGTCGCGCTCGACAACGGTGGACCGGCGTTCTCCGGTCTCCTGATCGTTGACGGCTTCGCCACGTTCTTCCGCATCCTGGTGATGTGCGTCGGAATCCTTACTATCCTGCAGTCGTTCCAGTATCTGAGCCGCGAGAAGGCCAACTCGGGCGAGTATTACGCGCTGATCGTGTTCTCCATCGTCGGCCAGAGCGTCATGGCTTCAGCCAACGAGTTGATCATGGTTTTCATCGGTCTCGAAATCTCCTCCATCGCCACCTACATCCTGGCCGACTACCTGCGCGACGACAAACGGAACAACGAAGCGGCCATCAAGTACTTCCTGCTGGGCTCCTTCGCCACCGCGTTTCTGCTGTACGGCATCGCCTGGGTGTATGGCGCGACTGGCACGACGTACCTGCAGCAGATTCGCACGAACCTGATGAACCACGAGGGCAATTTCACCGTGGCGGGCATTGCGGCGGCGCTGATGTTCGTCGGCTTCGCCTTTAAGGTTTCCGCGGTTCCCTTCCAGATCTGGGCGCCCGACGTCTATCAGGGCGCTCCCGCTCCGGTCTCGGCGTTCATGTCCACTGGTCCGAAAGCCGCGGCCTTCGCCGTATTCGTGCGCGTCTTCATGACCGCCTTCGCGCCGCTCATCGACCGCTGGAAAGACTTCGTGTGGGCCTCCGCGCTGCTCACCATGATCGTTGGCAATTTCGCCGCGCTCACCCAGCAGAACATCAAGCGGCTGTTCGCGTACAGTTCCATCGCGCATGCCGGCTACATCATGGTGGCCATCGCCGCGCATAATCAGATCGGCATTGCGGCGGTGATGTTCTACCTGGCCGCTTATGCGCTCATGCAGATCGGAGCCTTCGCGGTGATTTCGTACTTCTCGCGCCAGGGCGAGCGCTACGTGAACGTGGACGACCTCGCGGGCCTCGGCTGGAAGCAGCCCGTGGTCGCGGCGCTGTTCTCCATTTTCCTGCTGTCGCTCATCGGCGTGCCGCTCACCGGCGGCTTCTTCGGCAAGTTCTATATCTTCAAGGCGGCTCTGGATGCCGATCTGGTGTGGCTGGCCGTTCTGGGACTGCTGAACAGCGCGGTCGCCGCGTATTATTACCTGCGCATCCTGGTGGTCATGTATATGCGCGAGCCGGGCGAGGCAACCGACACGGTTGCGGCTCCCACCCTCGGCATTCAGTTGGCCCTTTGGGGATCGGCCATCGGCACCCTGGTGCTGGGCATCTATCCATCGGCGCTGCTGCGCTTCGCGACCTGGTCGAGTGTTCTGGCGAAATAGCGCTATACAACGGTTGTGCTCCGTCCCGGACCGGGAGGACCTCTTCGGATTTGGTAGTGGGCGAGGGTGCTGCCGCTCCCGACACGCATCTGGCGTTTACCGGGGCTTCGCTATTTCAACATAGGGCGTTGATATACTTGACGCACGAGACCCGTTGCGGCACTTCGATTGTCAGCATCGACACGTGAGGACTACTACAATGAAGCTCTGTAATGAAGGAGCATCTGGAACAGATAGGGCAACTGCTTTCTGATCTCGAATTCGAGATGGACACTGGACCGACATCTACCGCACAGCGTGATTTCTCCGCTCTTGAATTTACCGCCATCATCCAAGAGATCGTAGACGACCTCCAACCGCTCCTGACGCCCTATGAAGCGGCTTTCTACTGGTACGCATTCCGGCATTCAATCGCTAAAGACGGCACTCCGCACGTCAGGCTGGGCAAATCGCTACGCCGGGGGATGGTCATCAAGTCGTCATACTCCACCGCAATCCAGAATTCGATTTCGGAGGAGAAATTTCGTGAGATTGTTCGGGCGCTTGAAGTGGCTGGCGCACTCCGTAAAGAAGGCGAATCGAACCGAGATGGGACGTTGTACCGTGTTCTGATTCCCGATGAAATCGAAGCGTGCCGGAAATTCCGTGCGGCGCGAGCAGCGGCGGAACCGAAGCCTGAGATTCCCGCTGCCGATGTGGATTTCTACAACGTTCGGGAGAACCGAATCAAAGTGTACGAGCGGGATGCATACAAGTGCCGTTATTGCGAAAAGCAGCTTACCCGATTTACGGCTACGCTGGATCACGTCACACCCGTTGCCGAAGGCGGCGACAACGGTCTTGAGAACCTTGTCACGGCTTGCCTTGGCTGCAATTCCAGGAAGCACAAGCGTCCAGTCGGTGATTTTCTTGTGGAACAATGAACGCATGGCGGAAAATCCAAAAACTCCGGAGCCACCCCAAACCAGAGAATATGCCTCGCGAGATTCGGACCGAACTACCCATAGGACGCTCCCTCTCCGCAGTTAAGCCGCACCTGCGCGGGCACGCCGTACCCTTCAGCTAGGACGCATCATCGAAATCCGTTCATGCCGTCGTTCGTGAAGTGAAGGGCAGTTCGATGTCCGTCAGAAAAGGACCTCAGCCTGCAGTTTCGGTCTGACGGTGGTCTGCTTTGAAGAGCATTGATGCGAGAGTACGGCTAACCGGCCCCTGACAGTCGATTCGTCCGCGAGCCCGTCTGTATGTACTACACTGTAAGTACAGTGCGGATCGAATGGGATCCTGCGAAAAACGAAATCAACAAGACAAAGCACGGTATCGACTTTGAAACGGCGCAACTCGTCTTTGACGATCCCTTCACCGTGACTTTCGTGGAGCGCGTTACGAATGGCGAAGCGCGTTGGCACGCAATCGGCAGGATCGACGAGATCATCATTGTTGTGGTCGTGCACACGTATCGGGTGGTGGAAGATTCAGATGAGGTGATCCGCATTATTTCCGCCCGTCCGGCCACCCGCCGAGAAAGGAAACTGTATGCCCAGACTATCGGCTGAGAAGCGCAGGCAACTTCGGAAGCTCGCTGCGAAACCAGATCGTGAGATTGATCTGACGGACATTCCGGAGATTCGCGAGATCCCTCCCGATGCGGTGATCGGAAGGTTCTATCGCCCAAAGAAAAATGCCGTGACGATTCGGCTCGATGCGGATGTGCTGGCCTGGTTAAAGGCCGGAGGCGAAGGCTACCAGACTCGCATAAACGGCTACCTTCGAGAACTCATGCGGAAAAACCGATAGCGAAGCCGTGAATCCGGGTCCAGCCGCGGCTACAATGTGTTCTGAACATGCCTGAGAATACTTTTGACATCGTTTCGAAGATCGACCTCGCCGAGGTCACCAACGCGATCCAGCAGGCTCGCAAGGACATCGATCAGCGCTACGACCTGAAGAACACGAAATCGACCATCGAGTTGAACGAGAAGGATCACAAGATCGTCCTCGCCAGCCAGGACGATTACAAGCTCAAGGCCATCACCGAGATCCTCGAGCAGAAACTGGTGAAGCGCAAGGTGCCGCTGAAAGGGCTCACGTTCGGCGCCATCATCCCGTCCGCCGGATCGAGCGTGCGCCAGGAGATCACGCTGCAGCAGGGCATCCCCATCGAGAAGGCGCGCGAGATCGTGAAGGCCATCAAGGACAGCAAGAAGAAGGTCCAGGCGTCCATCAATGCCGACCTCGTGCGCGTGAGCGGCAAGGATCGCGACACGCTGCAGGAAATCATGCAGGTTCTGCGCGCGCAGGACTTCGGCATCGATATGCAGTTCACGAATTACCGATCGAACTGACTTTGCCCCGCCGCATCGAATCTTTGTTTATCGAGGGCCCCGTGGGCCGGCTCGAGGCATTGCTCGAAGCGCCCGAGCACGGCGAGCCGCGCGAGGCCGTTCTGGTCCTGCATCCCCATCCGCAGCACGGCGGCACCATGCACACCAAGGTGGTCTACCGGATCGCGCGAGGTCTGCGCCATTGCGGAGCGGTGGTGCTCAGGTTCAACTATCGCGGGGTGAACCTCAGCGAGGGCGTCTACGATCAGGGTGAAGGCGAAACGGAAGACGCCCGCGCTGCGCTGTCATTCCTGCGAGCGCGCTACCCGGAACTGCCATTCTCGGTTGCCGGCTTCTCGTTCGGCGCACGCATTGCGCTTCGCCTCGGCTGCGACGTCGCAGGCGTGCGACGCCTGTTCGCCGTGGGATTCCCGGCCGTGTTCTGGGAAAGCGCACGCCTCGGCCGCTGTGGCGTGCCACGTATCTATATCCAGAGCACGAATGATCGATATGGCCCACGGGAACCGATGCAGCAGTACTACGACTCATTGGATGGGCCGAAGCGCCTGATCTGGGTGGAGGCGAAGGATCACTTCTTCGCCGGAGCGCTGAACGAGTTCGAAAAGGCGGTCGAGCAGGCTTCGAGCCTGCAATTCTAGTCCGGGTGCTGGAGCCGAAGCTCGCGCTGAACGCGCCTCGCGGCCCGTTCGCCGATGAGGCTGGCCACGTTTTCAAGCAGGTCCGGTACGTCCTCGGGCTCGACGAGCATGTGGACACGGTTGGACAGCGGATCGTGGCAACAACTTGCAAACAGCGCAGTGGCTGGTTTGTAACGCATCATACGGGCGTGCGCGAGTACCTTCAGGCCGGCTTCGGGGGACTCCATTTCGAGGTCGCTGAGGACAAGCGAGTACTCGCTCTCATCGAGCTTGTTCACTGCTTCGGCGGCAGAAGCTGCCGAATCAACATGATAGCCACCCGCCTGCAGGACTGTCTGAAGCGTGAGACGAGCCGTCGGATCGTCGTCCACCAGCAGTACACGTGCCAGTTCGATTTCCTCGGCTTGCATCATATCGCTCTCCTGTCCGCGTGGACAACGCCCGCTCCCTCCGGGGATCTACCCGGCAGAAGCACTTTCCGGTCCGGAATCCGCTCTTCGATTCCAGATCCCATACCAGAAGTGTATAGGGAAGAATCCGAAAATGAAATACTTGATTTTTGTGAAACAAACTGGCTCTGGGTTGCACCCATATCCGGCGAGGGCCTGTCCACGGCACGGTCAGGGACTCCAGGTTAAACAAAAAGCTCAGGTTGTGGAATCCCCGAACACTCGTTCGAAGATGCTGTCCACGTGACTGAGATAGCGGTCCACGGAAAAAACTGCCCCAATCTGCTCCTCGGTAAGGCGTTTCCTGATTTCGGGATCGGCTTCGATGGCTGCACGGAAGTCTCCCTCTGACTCCCAGCTCTGCATGGCATAGCCCTGCACAAGCCTGTAAGCCTGCTCACGAAGCATGCCGGCTGCGGCAAGATCGAGCAATAGCTGGCCGGAGAAGATCAATCCATGGGTCATCTCCAGGTTCCTCCGCATTCGCTCGGTATTCACGCGCATGCCGCTGACCAGCCACGTGGTCTTCGCCAGAAGGTAGTCCGCCAGAATGCTCGAATCGGGCAGGATGACGCGCTCTACGGAAGAATGGGAGATGTCCCGCTCGTGCCACAAGGCAATGTTCTCGAAAGCGGCCTGGGCGTTCGACCGGACCACTCGAGCCAGCCCGACGATCTGCTCTGAAGTAACGGGGTTCTTCTTGTGCGGCATCGCCGATGAACCCTTTTGCCCGGCGGAGAATGGCTCTTCGGCCTCCCGTACCTCAGTGCGCTGCAGGTGCCGGATCTCGAGCGCGATCTTCTCGCATGCGGCGGCGATCAGCGCGAGCGCCGCCACCCACGCGGCGTGCCGGTCGCGGGAGATCACCTGAGACGCGATTGCCGCCGGCTTCAACCCCAGCCGCGCACAGATCCGCTGCTCGGCCTGTGGTCCGATGTGCCCGAACGCGCCCACCGCGCCGGAGATCTTGCCAACGCGCATCTCCTCAGCGGCCGCGTCGAACCGGGCCTTGTTCCGGCGGATCTCGTCGTACCAGAGCGCCAGCTTCAATCCAAACGTGATGGGCTCGGCCTGAATGCCGTGGGTGCGGCCGATTTGCACGGTGTGTTTGAACTCGAACGCGCGGTCGCGGAGAACCGCCGCAAGATCATCCAGATCGCGCCGTATAATGGCCGAAGCCTGTGCAGCCAGCAGAGCCTGTGCAGTATCTACTACATCGTTCGAAGTGAGGCCGTAGTGCAGCCAGCGCGAGACCTCGGCCTGGCCAGCGGCTTTCATGTTTTCCGCTACAGCCGTAGTAAAGGCGATGACGTCGTGCCGAACCTCACGCTCGATCTCGTCGATGCGGGCAATTTCGAAAGACGCATGCTCGCGCAACAGCGCCGCGGCGTTTGCCGGGACTTCGCCCGTCTCGGCGAGCGCTTCGGCGGCCGCCAGTTCCACCTCCAGCCACTGGCGGAACTTGTTCTCTTCACTCCAGATGCGGCCCATTTCCGGGCGCGTATAGCGTGCAATCATGATTGGCAATGCAGGCTAAAAGCCTGCTCTACTGCTTTAGTATGTGAACACTTCCGTCTGCTGCCGCGGTTCGGCGACAATCAGCCGCGTGAACAGCGCCCGGCCCTCCAGCGCCTGCGACGCCGCCAACCGCACAATGGCCGGGTGGTTGTTGTGTTCGCTGATGTGCGCCAGCACCAGCGTGCTGGTCCGCAGATCCAGGTCGTTACGGATGAACTCGCACACCACCTCGTTCGAAAGATGCCCGTTGCGTCCCATCACGCGCTGCTTTACCGACCACGGGTACGGCCCCACCTTCAGCATTTCCAGATCGTGATTCGATTCCAGAACCAGCAGGTCGCTGCCCCGCACATGAAACTTGATCGACTCGGGCACATAGCCGAGGTCCGTCACCACGCCGATCTTCAGGCCCTGCGTACGAAAGCAGAACGCTACCGGATCGGCTGCGTCGTGGGGCACGGTGAAGCTGTCGACGTCGATGTCGCCGATGGTGAAGCTGGTCCCGGCAGGAAAGCGCTCCAGCACCGGCGTGTACTCGCCCCATGGAATTGCCGGGGCGGTCAGGGTGGTGAGGTACACGGGAACGTCCCGCCGGCCACCGCAGCGCGCCAGCGGAATCAGGCCACAAACATGGTCGCTGTGTTCGTGGCTCACCAGGATGGCGTCGATGGTCTCGCCATCTTCACCGATGGCCGCCAGCCGGGTCATGACTTCCTTCCGGCTCAGGCCCGCATCGACGACGATGCGCGTGCGCTCGGTGGCAATGAAGGTGCAATTGCCCGCGCTGCTGCTCGCCAATACGCAAACTTTGACTATGGGACGGCTCCGGAAGTGAGAGGCTCTTAAGAGGTCAGCGTCGCACAAACCGGCGCCGAAGTCCAGGAACGGCCAGTAAATGGCCGGTATTACATTTCGCTTGCAACCACCGCCGAACCAGGCTAATCTTCGGACCACAGGAGGGGTTCCATGCAGTTAAACGACCCCGTCAGCACGGTGCTGCAGAGTAAGAAGCGAGAAATCTTCACCATCTCGCCCGACTCCTCCGTCTTCGAAGCCATGAGCGTCATGTCCGACAGGAACATCGGAGCTCTGCTGGTAATGGAAGACGGCAACCTCGTGGGCATCATCGCCGAGCGCGACTACGCCCGCAAAATCGTACTCAAGGGGAAATCCTCCCGCGACACCGCCGTGCGGGAGATCATGAGAGCTCCCGTTATCGTGTCACCGAGCCACAACGTGGACGAATGCATGGCTCTGATGACCAGCGAGCGCGTGCGCCACCTGCCGGTGGTTGACGACGGAAAGGTGGTCGGGGTGATCTCCATCGGCGATCTGGTGGGCTGGATCATCTCCTCGCACGAGGACACCATCAAGCAGCTACACAGCTACATCTCCGGCTCGTACCCGTCGTAGGCGTCCGTGGGGCAGACGATCGGGTTTCGTCGTCTGCCCTGCCCGGGCACTCGAAAGGCAGACGACACAAACCGATCGTCTGCCCCACGCCCTTTCATCCATTTTCTGTTGCCTGATCCCTTTTCGATGTTTCATGATGGATGGCAGGCGTTGTCGCCTGAGTTATGGGATCGGACCACCCTCGATGGCGGATTTTCTTTACCTCACCGAGCTTCTTGGCCTCACGGTCTATGACCTCAAGGGGCGCAAGCTCGGCTCGGTCCGGGACGCCGCGCTGGTTCCGCTGGTAGATCCCATCCGCGTCGACCGTTTTCTGGTGGGCGGCGGCTGGGCCTGGCTCACGGTCCGTCACGATCAGGTGCGCCGCGTCGGCCTCGATGGTATCTGGCTCAAAGACGAGCAGCTCACTCCCTACCATTCCGACGAATACATGCTGCGGATCGTGCGCGATCTGCTCGACCAGCAGATTATCGACGCGCAGGGCCGCAAGGTGGTGCGCGTCACTGACGTTACGTTCGAACTGATCCATCAACCCGATTGCGACATTCTGCAGGCGCTCGAGGTGGATGTGGGCCTGCGCAGCATCGTTCGGCGGCTGTTGCAGGGCTATCTGCCGCGCACCTGGATTCGACGGCTGCAGGCCGGAATTGCGCCCAATTCCATCCGCTGGGAGTTCGTCAACATCGTGGAACCCGACCCGCAGCGGCGCCTGCGCCTGAACATCAGCACGCGCCTGCTGGAACAGATGCACCCGGCCGATCTGGCGGACATCGTCGAAGAGCTCAGCCACGAAGACCGAGAGGCGATCTTCGAATCCATCGACAGCGAAGTGGCCGCCGACACGCTCTCCGAGATAGACCCGGACATTCAGACCAGCATCCTGGAATCCCTCGACGCGGAAAAGGCGGCGGACATCATCGAAGAAATGGATCCCAACGAAGCCGCGGACGTCCTGAACGAGCTGGGCGAGGAGACCTCCGAAGAGATTCTGGACGAGATGGAGCCGGAGCCGAAGACCGAGGTGGAGGAGTTGCTCGAGTTTCCAGAGGATGAGGCCGGCGGCATGATGAACACCCGCTACCTGGCGCTGCCCGCGACGTCGACGGTGTCGGACGCCATGGACGCGCTGCGCCAGGACGAGGAGCTGATCGAGAACCTGAACACCGTCTTCCTGGTGAATGACGAAGAACGGCTGAAAGCCGCCGTGCCGCTGGCGCGCATGTTCGGCGTCCCCGGGAACACGCCTCTCATCGACCTTGCCGCCGAGAAACTGGTCAGCGTCCATGAGGGCGAAGATCAGGATCGTATAACCGAAATCTTCGATAAGTACAACCTGCTGACTCTGCCTGTAGTGGACGAGGCAGGCAGGTTATCAGGGGTAATTACCGCCGATGAGATTATCTCTGTACTGCGGAATAAGTAGCTGCTGTGGGAGTCCAATACGCCATGCGAGATCCGGACAATGCTGAAACGATTCCGAGGGCAGTTCCTCGTATTTCTGGCCGTGCTCGGTCCGGGGCTCATCACCGCCAACGTCGATAACGATTCCGGCGGCATCCTCACATATTCTCAGGCAGGCGCCAAGTACGGCTACCTGCCGCTATGGACGCTCATCCCCATCACCATTCTGCTGATCGTCACGCAGGAGATGTGCTCGCGCATGGGCGCGGTCACCGGCAAAGGCCTGTCGGACCTGATTCGGGAAGAGTTCGGCCTGCGCACCACGTTTTTCATGATGGCCGCGCTGATTATCGCGAACTTCATGAACATCATCGCGGAGTTCTCGGGCGTCGCCATCTCGCTCGAGCTGTTTCACGTCAGCCGATTCATCTCTGTGCCGCTGACCGCCGTAGCGGTGTGGTGGCTGGTGGTGAAAGGAAACTACCGCAGCGTGGAAAAGGTATTCCTGGTGGCCTGCAGCCTGTATGTGACGTATATCATCTCCGGTTTTCTCGTCCGCCCCGACTGGAAGCAGGCGGCCATCTACAGCGTCAAGCCGATGCTCATTTTTGACAACGGCTATTTGTTCATGCTGGTGGGCATGGTGGGCACTTCCGTTGCGCCGTGGATGCAGTTCTATCTGCAGTCGGCCATTGTCGAGAAAGGAATCACGGCTCGCGAATACGTACAGTCGCGGCTGGAAGTAATCATCGGCTGCATCATGACCGACGTGGTGGCATTCTTCATCATCGTGGCCTGCGCCGGCGCCATCTGGAGCATAAAGCCCCGCGACATTGAAACCGCGGCCGATGCAGCCCTCGCGCTCAAACCGTTCGGGAAGTACGCGTACCTGCTGTTCAGCGCGGGCCTGTTCAACGCGTCATTCTTCTCTGCATGCATCCTCCCGTTGTCCACGGTGTACACGGTCTGCGAAGGAATGGGCTTCGAATCGGGTCTGGACAAGCGCTTCAACGAAGCGAAGATCTTCTACTGGATGTACACGCTGCTGATCGCCGCGGGCGCGCTGGTGATTCTGATCCCCAACTTCCCGCTGGTATGGATGACCCTGCTCTCCCAGGCCATCAATGGCGTGCTGCTGCCGTTCGTGCTGATTTACATGCTGAAGCTGGTGAACAGCGAACGGCTCATGAAGGAATGGACGAATTCCCGGTTTTTCAACCTCGTGGCGTGGGTTTCGATCGTCGTCATGATCGGACTCAGCGTCGCCTGGCTGGCGCTGTCCTTCCGGCAAAGCATGGAAGGGTAACTATTTCCGCTGATCGTTCCCGGATTCGCGCTGATCGCCCTTCTGCGCGAGATCGGGCTCCGCGGTATTGACAGGGCCGTAGGGCGGCGCCAGATTCGTTCCGGCCCCGTAGTTCCCTGACATTGCGGGGCTGGACGGCCCCTGCCAGCCGGATGTAACGCTGTTTTCGATGGCTGTGCAGCCCGGCAGGGCCATCATGCCGAGCACCAGTCCAATGACTGCGAGTGTGCGTGTCATTTTGTTCACCCACGCACTTTTCTTGCAATTCCCGCGCCACTCCACCGACTACATCTGTTGGTAAAGGACCCACTCGTCGGCCCGCTCTGCGCGGTAGCGCTCGGCATCGGCATCGGGCACTTCGTGTGGTTCGATGGACGGCAGGCGCTGCTGGCGACGGCGGTGCTGGCTGGGTTGGCCGTCCTGGCCCGGCTGCTCCGTGGGGCAGACGATCGGTTCATGTCGTCTGCCTCTTCGAGTGCCCGGGCAGGGCAGACGACAAAACCCGATCATCTGCCCCACGGGGAGGCGAAGGTTTCCGTTGTCGCCGCGCTGAGCGCGCTGGTGTTCGCCGGGATCGCCACGGAGGCCCTGCATCGGCTCGGCCAGCCTCCCCGTATCGCCGCCGCGGCCGATGAAACGCTCGTCCTCAGCGGCTGCGTGGTGGAACCGTCCATCTTCTACCAGCAGAGGGATCAGTTCACGCTGGAACTGGCCAGTCACGCAAATGCGCGCGTGTACCTGGCGCTGCGCGACGGCGAAACGCCGCCCGAGCTCGGCTATGGACAGCGCGTCGAGTTGGAGGCGCGCGTTCGGCGCGTCACCTCCTACCGCAATCCGGGCTCGTTCGACTATGCAGCATGGTCGGCTCAGCGCGACCTCTACTGGAACGCGTTCATGCGCCCGGGCAGCCGGCCCCGCGTGCTTAGTGGCCGTTGCGGGTCGCGATTCTTCGCCATAATCTACGGCCTGCGTTCGGCCGCGCTCAGGCAGGTGGAGCGCCTCTATCCGGGCGACGACTACGCCATCGGCATGATGGACGGCGTGCTCATCGGCGACAACACGAAAGTGGAGAAGGACTGGACGGACGACTTCCGCCGCACAGGCACATACCACACGCTGGTCATCTCCGGGCTTCATGTGATGGTCCTCGCCGGCGTTTTTCTGTTTCTGCTGCGAGTCTGCCTGATGCCCGAACTCCCTGCCCTGGCCGTCACCTGCGCGTCCACCTGGATGTACGCGCTGATCTCCGGCTTCGGCTCTCCGGCGGTGCGCGCGGCCGGCGGCCTGACGCTGTATCTGTGCGCGAGGTTCTTCTACCGGCGCGGGCGCGTCCTGAATCTCCTCGCCGCTGTCGCGCTCGTCTATCTTTTCTTCGAGCCGTCGAAACTGTTCGAAGCGAGCTTCCAGCTCTCGTTCCTCTCGGTGGCGGCCATCGGCGCGCTCGCGACGCCTCTGATAGCAAGCACATCGAAGCAATACGCGTTCGCTTTACGCGATCTCAACGACATCTCTCGCGACCCGCACCTCGATCCTCGCGCCGCGCAGTTTCGAGTGGAACTGCGCCTGGTCGCCGAGACGCTCTCGTATTACAGCCACATCCCTCCGGCGCGACTGCTTCCGCTGATCGGAACGATTCTGCGGCTCGGCTGTTACGCGTGGGAAATGGCCGTCATCTCAACCGTGGTGCAGATCGGCCTGGCGCTGCCCATGGCCGTGTACTTCCACCGTATTTCGTTCTCTGGCTTTTCGGCGAACATCCTGATCATCCCGCTGCTCTGCTGGGTAGTCCCGGTGGGCTTCTTCGCCATCTTCACCGGTTGGCATCTGCCGGCGGCAGCGGCCCGGCTGCTCCTGCTGGCGGCGCAGGGCATTGCGCGATGGCACGCGCGCATCGAGCCGAACTGGCGCGTAGCGGACCCGCCCTTATGGCTGTCCATCGCGTTTGTTGCGTCTCTGCTGGTTTTTGCAGCGACGCTCCGGCGCTCACGCTGCTGGCGCTGGCCTGCGGCGGCGGCCATTCTCGTCCTGTTCGGGCTCGTGGTCCTGCACCCATTCCCGCCGGCGGTCGATCCAGGCGTGCTGGAACTGTCCGCCATCGATGTCGGCCAGGGCGACAGTCTCTTCGTGGCCTTTCCGGATGGCCATCTCATGCTGGTGGACGGCGGAGGGTTTACGCCAAACCGCGGCCATCCGCACCATTCGAAGCTCGATACCGGAGAGGATGTCGTCTCGCCGTGGCTCTGGAGCCGCTCCATTCGCAGGCTGGATCTGATTGTGTGCACGCACGCGCACGAGGACCACATCACCGGCCTGCACGCGGTGATCGACAACTTCCATCCACGGGAGCTGTGGACAGGCGCCAGCCCGCCCACGCCCATTCAGGAGGCTCTATTGGCGCATGCGCGGCGCGCCGGCATGAAGATCGAGTGGCCGCGCGCCGGCTATCGGACGCACTTTGGCGAGGCTTCCGTAGAGGTGCTGGCGCCCGTAAACGATTACGAGCCCGGCGATGCACCCGAGAACAACGACTCGCTGGTGATGCGCATCGCTTACCGGCACAGATCGTTTCTGCTCACCGGCGACATGGAGGCGCCGGTCGAGCAGCGCTTACTGGCCGAGGGCGTTCTGCTTACGGCCGACGTTCTCAAAGTTGGCCATCACGGCAGCAGGACATCCAGCACCGAACCGTTCCTCGACGCGGTGCGTCCGCAGTTCGCAATTATTTCAGACGGCATCGACAACCAGTTCCATCACCCCCACCCCCAGGTGCTCGCGCGGCTCGCGGATCGGCGCGCGGACACACTGCGCACCGATAAGCTCGGTCTGATCACGGTGCGCACGGGCGGATGGCGGATCACGGAGCAGGACTGGGAGCACGACCTCAGGCCGCGCCTGCTGGCCGCGCCCGCACCGATGTGGCGCACGCCTCAGCGTGCTGGTGCGAGCTTCAGCTCGCGCTGGCCGGACCGTGGGCTGAAGCCCACAGCAGCACGCTGAACTGCTAGAGGTAGGCGTCGACACGGGCCTTGACCGTGCGGCGATCGAGACCGAGCCGCCGTGCGGCCTCTTCATAGCTGCCAGCCTTGCGGTACACCAGCGCGGCATACCATGACAGGATCTCGTCCGCCGTCATGTTGCCGTTGCGAATCCTCTCGAAAGGCTCTTCCTTCGCGACCGGCCTGTACGATTGCCTGATTACGATATTGCGGACGCACTGCTCGAGCTCGCGATAGTTGCCCGGCCAGGCATACCCTGCCGGCATGTTCCCCGCGATCCAGCTCTCCACCTCGGGCAGGCATCGCTCAGCTTCATCGCCAACGGTGCGGCGAACCATGTAGAGCAGCAGCTCGTCGAGGACAGCGGGTGAGTCCTCAATCTGCTCGTGCAGGGAAGGCGTGTGGATGAGGTCGGCACAGAGCCGGTAGTAAAGATCTTCGCGGAAGCGGCCGGCCTGGATTTCGCCGGCCAGATCGCGATTCGTGGCGGCGATCAGCTTGCCGCGGAAAATGCGCAGCGCCGTATCGCCAACGGCGGAGAAGCGGCGCGTTTCGATTACGCGGAGCAGCTTCACCTGAATGGACAGCTCCATCTCGCCGAGCTCGTCGAGGAACACTGAGCCTGATTCGGGGCAGGATTCCAGCCATCCTTTCCTGTCGCCGGCAGCTCCCGTGAATGCGCCGCGGCGATGGCCGAACAGCTCCGATTCGATCAGAGTCGGGGACAGCGCGGCCAGATTGATGGCGAAGAAGGATTCGCCGGGGTCGTCGGCGAACTGCATCCGCTCGGCGTCGAACGGCACGTAGCGGGCGGCCGCGATGGCGCGCGCCACCAGTTCCTTGCCGCTTCCCGACGGGCCGGTGATCAGCGTCGGGAAATCGCCCATCCGCTTGTATAACGACCGGTGATACCGGCGCATGTCGTGCGTGAACACAGATTGCCACACGCCGGCTCGCAGCCGCGCCGCCGGCATCGAGTTGCCGATGATGTTATCGAAGGTGTGCAGGAAAGCCCGCTGCACCTGGCGAAAACAGGCGAAGATGTGGGCCGGCTGGAACTCGCTTTCGAAGCGTTTGCCAGCCAGGCTGAAGTATCGTTTCCAATCAGCCAGAAACTGGCGATAGAACGGGCACCGGGCATTCGCGCCGAGAAGCCGCGGATAGTAGCGGTGATAGAGCAGGTAGTGGACCGCGTCCTCGTACATCGCCAGATCGGCTGACGAAACATCCGCGGCGGATTCGAGGCGCGCGTGCACGTGGTCGATCAGCGGCTCGAGGCGGGCCTGGATCTTCCAGACATTCGGGCGTACGGAGTCCGGGTCGGATACGGACGCGCTCCAGACGGCCCCGCCTGGGACGAACTCGCGCCCGAGGGCCGCCCGCTCGTAATCCACCCATTCGGGCAGAAATGGATTGCAGTAAGTGAGACCGCCCACCGCGGTGAGGAATCGGCGCTCCGCCGCAGAGCAGATTTCCATGCATGAATTGTACAGGCATGTACATCAAATGTACAAAGGCATCGCCAGCGTAAACCCGTGGGCCTTGTAAGCCGAAGCATATACTGAAGACTCCAAAGCCCCCGGCGTGGCAGGCGGCTTGCGCTTGAGGAAGGCATGATGAGTTCGCCGCAAACCCAGACCTCGAGCGGAAGTTACGGCCGTTTGCTGACCGATGGAGGCTTCCAGTCGTTCCTCTGGACCCAGTTCCTGGGCGCTTTCAACGACAACGTCTACAAGATGATCGTCTCGATCATGGCCCTGCGGATCGCGGCGGATCAGCAGGCCGGCAGCCGCTATCTGGCTCTGGCCGGGGCCGTGTTCGTGATTCCGTACCTGCTGTTCGCCGGGCCCGCCGGCCAGCTTGCCGACCGTTTCTCGAAGACGCGCGTACTGCAAAGCACCAAGGCGTTCGAGATTCTGATCATGCTTACCGGCATCGGCGCGCTGCTGTCGCATCGTATCGAGCCGCTGCTGCTGGTACTGTTCCTGCTCGCCATGCAGGCCAATTTCTTCAGCCCGGCGAAGTACGGCATCCTGCCGGAAATGCTCGCCGAAGCGCAACTGTCGCGTGCCAATGGGCTGCTGGAGCTCACAACATTTGTGGCCATCGTTGTTGGAACCAGCTTCGGCACGCTACTGTTCGAGCACTGGCAGGGCGCGCCGCTGAAGATCGGCCTTACGTTGCTGGTTATCGCGCTGGCCGGTTCCGCGGCCAGCCTGCGAATCACGTATACGCCCGCCTCCGGATCACGCGAGCCATTTCACTGGAACCCGCTGCATGAAGTGGTTATTGGGGTCCGCAGCCTGTGGAAGCGGCGCGCGCTGTGGCGCACGGTGATCGGCATCTCCTGGTTCTGGTTTCTGGGCGGACTGTTCCAGATGGCCCTGCTGCTGCTTGGCCGCGAGACGTTGCACGCATCGGAAACGCGCGTCGGGCTGCTGGTGACGGCGCTGGCCCTCGGCATCGGCGTCGGGAGCGTGCTGGCGGGGCGCATCTCCGGCGATCACGTCGAGCTGGGGCTGGTGCCGGTTGGCTCGGCGCTGATGGGCGTGTTTTCGGTGGCGCTCGGCATGACACATTCGTACGGGTGGGCGCTCGCGTGGCTGGCGGGCGTCGGCTGCGCGGGCGGCTTCTTCATCGTGCCGCTGAACGCATATCTGCAGGATCGCGCCCCCGCGGAAGAGAAGGGCCGCTTGCTGGCCACGAACAATTTCCTGAACATGCTGGGCGTGGTGCTCGCTTCGGGCATCCTCTGGATGCTGCACGACAAGATGCACTGGAGCGCGGCGCAGGTGATTGTGGCGCTGGGGGCGGTCACGATCGGCGGCACTGTTTACGTCACGTGGATTTTGCCGGACACGGCGGTGCGGTTCATTCTCTGGTCGATTGTGCACATCCTGTTCCGCGTGCGCATCGTGGGCAGCGAGCGCATCCCGCGGCAGGGCGGCGCGGTGATTATCGCGAACCACGTTTCGTGGGCGGATGCGGTACTGGTTGGCTGCGCGACCCCGCGTTTCGTCCGCTTCCTGATGTGGCAGCCGTATTATGAAACGCCGTTTCTGAGGCCGTTCTATGCGCTGCTGCATGCCATTCCGCTGCCCACGAACTCTCCGAAGAATTCCATCCGCGCCCTGCGTTACGCGCGCGAGGAACTCGAGCGGGGTGAGCTGGTGGGCATTTTCCCGGAGGGGTCACTGACGCGGACGGGCCACGTGATGCCGTTTCAGCGCGGGTTCGAGAAGGTGCTGAACGGCGCGGGCGCGCCCATGATTCCGGTCTATCTGGACGGGCTGTGGGGGCATCCGCTCAGCATGAAGGGCGGCCGTTTGCTCGGGAACTGGCACTGGCCAAGGCGGCGGAGGGTGACGGTGTACGTCGGCGAGCCGATTCCGGGTTCGACGTCCCCGGCGGAAGCGCGCGACGCGCGTTGTGGATCTCGCCGGCGAAGCGATTGCGCTGAGGCGCAATGCGGAGATGACGCTGGGGCACCGCTTCGTCCGCGCGGCGAAGAAGAACTGGCGGGCAGCGGCCGTTGCCGATTCCACGGGACGGGATCTGACGTTCGGCCAGACGCTGACCGCCGCGCTCCTGATGCGACGCTGGCTGGATGCGAACCGGGCAGACGAGGCGCGCCTCGGCATTCTTCTGCCTGCCTCGGCGGCCGGGGCCATCGCAAATCTGGGCGCGACGCTGGCGGCCAGGACCGTGGTCAACCTGAACTTCACCGCGGGTGAGGAGGGCGTGCAGTTCGCCATCCGGAAGTGCGGACTGAGAACTGTGCTGACCTCGCGGCGCTTTCTCGAGAAATTGAAGCTGGCCCCGTCGCCGGCTATGGTCTTCATGGAAGACCTCATAAGCTTCAGCCCAGCGGCAAAACTTCGCGCACTCCTGGCAGCGCGATTTGCGCCGGTGAAGCTGCTGGCGCGGCGGGCCGCGCCGGACGACGTTGCCGCCATCGTGTTCACCAGCGGCAGCACGGGCGATCCAAAGGGCGTCATGCTGACGCACTGGAATCTCCTGTCGAACATCGACACGGTCGCGCAGGTGTACGATACGGGCCGCCGCGATCGCATGCTCGGCGCACTCCCGTTCTTCCACGCGTTCGGCTACACGTACACGCTCTGGTTCCCATTGGTTCAGGGCTTCGGCTCGGTGTTTCATACGAACCCCATGGACGGGAAAACCATTGGCGAGCTGGCGTCGAAGCACCGCGCCACGTTTCTGCTGTCCACGCCGACATTCTGCGCGGCGTACCTGCGCCAGTGCGCCGCCGAGCAGTTCAGCGCATTGCGCTACGTGCTGGCGGGAGCGGAGAAGCTGAGGCCCGCGCTCGCCGAGGCGTTTCGCGAGAAGTTCGGCATCGCGCCGCTGGAAGGCTACGGTTGCACGGAGATGGGACCGGTTGTCGCGGTGAATACGGTCGATATCGTCGATGGCACGCCGCCGCAGATCGGCAATCGTCCCGGTTCCGCGGGGCGGCCGATCCCCGGCGTCTCCATCCGCATCGTCAATCCGGACACGATGGAGCGCATGCCGGAAGGCGAGCCCGGCCTGCTGCTGGTGAACGGCCCAGGCCGCATGGCCGGCTATCTGGACGATCCGGAGCGCACAGACGCGGCGCTCGCCGGAGGCTATTACAACACCGGCGATATCGCACGCATGGACAGCGACGGCTTCCTGTACATCGTGGATCGCGTCTCCCGCATGAGCAAGATTGGCGGCGAAATGGTTCCGCAACTGCGAGTGGAAGAAGCGCTGTCGGCGGTGCTCGGGAACACGCCCTGTGTTGTGGTGGGGATTCCTGACGAAAAGCGCGGCGAGCGTTTGGTGGCGCTCTACACATCGCCCGATGTCGCGCCGCTCGACGCATTCGAACGGCTGTCGGCCGACGGCCTGCCCCCGCTGTGGATTCCGAAGCGGGAGAATTTCTACCGGGTGGACGCGATTCCGACGCTCGGCACAGGAAAGCTCGATCTGCGCAGGGCCCGCGCGATGGCGGAGCAGCTATGGCAGCCCTTGTCGTAGTCCTCATCGCGGTTCTCGTGGCGGTGTTGCTCGTAGTGCACCGGCGATTTACGGAGATGGAAGAACGCGTGGCCGAGCTGACCAGGCGGTTGTACAGGCTGGAGCGCGCGGGGGAACCGCTGAAACCCAGTGCCGCCCCCGAGATGCCTCCTCCGTTGCCGATGCCCACGGCTGTTCCCGAGCCTGTCCTCGTTGAGCCGCCGCCATTACCGCTTGCTTACGCGCGCGGCTCGGAAACACGTGCACCCGAACCGTCCCTGTCCGACCGCATACGGCAGGCGATGGGGAATGACGAGTGGGAAGCGCTGGTTGGCGGCAGCATCCTGAACAAGCTTGGCGCGGTGGTGCTGGTGATCGGGATCGCGCTTTTCCTCGCCTGGTCGTTCTCGCATATCACGGCCGCGGGGCGCGCGGGCATGGCGATCGCCGCGAGCGCAACGCTGCTGGCCACCGGCATTTGGGTGGAGACGAAGGCGAAGTATCGCGCGTTCTCCCGCGGGCTCATCGGCGCGGGATGGGCGGCGCTCTATGCCACGTCGTACGCGATCTATGCGCTGCCGGCAGCGCGAATCATCGAGAACCCGTTCGTTGGCTCGGTGGTGATGCTGCTGACCGCCGCGGCCATGATCCTCTATTCGCTGCGTTATCGCTCGCAGGCAGTGACCGCGATTGCCTACTTCGCGGCGTTTGCGGCACTGGCGGCCACTCCGTCCACGCCGTTCGCGGTGGTCAGCCTGATCCCGCTGGCGGTCTCCATCCTGTACCTGGCGAGCGTATTCGAGTGGCACGCCATGGCGCTGTTCGGCATGGTGGCGACCTACGCCACCTGCATTTCGCGCGGCAACTCTGACGTGCCGCTTGCTTCCACCGAGACGCTGTTCCTGGCCTACTGGATCCTCTTCGAAGCATTCGACCTGCTTCGCGTGAGCCGGCGCCTGGACCGCCACGGGCTCGAATGGATATTTCCGTTGAATTCAGCGGCGTTCCTGTGGCTGTCGTATATCGCCTGGGCGCATCATGCGCCGGACCGGCTCTGGGCCGCGGCGGCGTGTGCGGCGGCGATGTATCTGGGTGACGCGATCGCGCGAGCGGTGATCCGGCCACCGTCGAGCTTCGCTGAACGCTGTACTCTGCTCGATCGCGTGGCCGGCGGCAGCTATGAGGGAGCGCTGATGATTTCGGCGGTGCTCGCGGGACTGGCCATTGTCGGCCGCGTGCCCGGCGTGTGGCAGAGCGCCGGGCTGGCCATGGAGTGCGAACTGATCTATCTTGCCGGCGTACGTTTGCGCGCGCCGTTCCTTCGCGCTTTCGGCGGGGGCGCGTTTGCCTTCTCGCTGGCCAGTCTGGCGTGGCATGGGGCGGCAGGCGGCACGGCGCCCGTCCTCGGCCACGCTGTCCGTGGCTGGACGCCCGGGGCGCTGTTCCACGCCTTCCTGTTCTATCTGAACCGAGGGCTTTTCCGAGCGAGCGAAGTGTTCAGCTATGCCGCATCGGGCCTGACGGCGCTTGTCCTCGCTGCCGAATGCCCACGGGACTTTATCGGCATTGCGTGGCTGGCATTCGCCCTCGTTCTGCTGGAGGCGGGACTGCGCCTGCGCCGGGCGGAGTTTCGGTTCCAGGCATACGGCGTGCTCGCCCTCGGCGCGGCGGCGGTAGTGGCGACGCACTTCGGCGCTTTCGCGAAGTATCCACCCGCGGCCGTGTCCGTCTCGTTCTTCGCGGTGGCGGCATGTGCGTGGTTATTTACGGCGCGTACCATGAGGACGGCGTCCGGCCGCGATGCGACAGCGACGCTCGGAACGCTGTTCGTCCTGCCGGCGATCTGGCTGGTGCTCCCCGATGCCGCGGCTGCGATCTGCTGGGCGGCGCTTGCGGTGGCGTGGGTGGAACTGGGCGTTCACCTGCCGCTCCGGCCATTCCGTCTGCTGGGCCAGGCGGTGACCATCCCGGCGGTCGTGTTTGTGCTGCTGATGAGCCAGCACCGGATGACCGCGGCAGTTCCTCTCGCCGCGGCGCTCTACTATCTCTGGAGCCGGTTGCGGTCCGGGGAAGAGAGCCTTTCCCGCGTCCACCTCTGGTCGGCGGCAGCGGTGGTACTGGCAGCCATCGCGACGGACGCAGGGTGGGAACGAATCAGCGTCGGCTGGACCCTTTTCTCCCTGGCCGTCCTGCTGGCCGGACGCCGGCTCAGCGTTCCAGACTTTCGGTGGCAGAGCTACCTGAGCGCCCTGCTGGCGTTCTCCGTTGCCATATGGAACAGCTCGCCCGCCGCCGAGGCTGGGAGCGGCAAGCGAATCGCGGTGACGGCGGCCGTGATCGCCACGTTTTATGCGGCCGAGTTCTGCGCCGAGGGGCCTGCGCGCAATATGTTCTCCGCCCTTGGCACCGTGCTGCTCATGGCGCTCCTTTGGCATGAAGTCTCAGGGGGACTGCTGACCGTCGCCTATGGCGTGCTCGGCCTTGCCCTGCTTGCCGCCGGTTTCCCGTCTCGCGAGCGCACTCTGCGCCTCGAGGGGCTCGCGCTTCTGTTGGCCTGCATCCTCAAGCTGTTCCTTTACGATCTGCGGAGCCTGGAAACTTTGTACAGGATACTGTCGTTCGTGGCGTTGGGTATTATCCTGCTGGGCGTCTCATGGATTTACACGCGGTTCCGCGAGCGGTTGAAAAGATACCTTTGAGTCGGGTGCAGGCTGAAGCCTACTCTACAAATCCACTGCAATCGTTTGTAGAGCACGATCAGACACGTTTCGTCCTCGCCCGGCCCGGCCACGTCCGGGCCCGCACACACTTTCCTCGGCCGAGCTGACCTGGCGCGTCCGGGCCGCATCGAGCCATGCCAGGAACAACAGCGCATCCTCGCCCTGTTCCGTGGAGTTCCCCCGCACCCGCGATTCCCACAGCGCATGCCCCGGTCCCCATTCCTCATACCTACTCCCGCACCCAACGGCGCGTCGTCAGATACGGGTGCGTGTTGCGATCCAGTTCCTCTTCGGGTAGAGTCAGCCCCGCCAGATTGGGCGTGGCGAAGGCCGACAAGGTGAGGCAGTTTGGTTAACAGCTACGCGCTGGCTCCAGGCACATTGAAGTGGTAAGAATGTTGTACTGGCAGGCATTCTGCAATGGATGATTCTAATGATGGCGGATTGGAACGGCGCGATTTCCTGAGGAAGGCCGGCGGCGCCCTGGTCGCCGGGTCTGCCGCGGTGCTTTCTGCGCGCTCTTACGCACGCGTGCTGGGCGCGAACGACCGCATCCGGCTGGCGCAACTCGGTTGTGGGGGACGCAGCGAGGGCCACGTGAACATGGCCCACCTGGCCGCCAGGCGGACGCCAGTGGAGGTTGTGGCAGTGTGCGATATCTGGAGCATCGCACGGCAGCGTCGCGCGGCCCAGGTGAAGCGGCTTTTTGAAGCCGAACCGAAAAGCTACAAATATTCCGAGGAGATGTTGTCCAGCCCGGATATCGACGGGGTGATGATAGCAACCGGGGATCATCAGCACGCGAAACTCTGCGTGGAAGTGGTGCAGGCGGGGAAAGACTGTTATGTCGAGAAGCCGTTTGCCAACGTGCTGGCTGAAGCGAAAACCGCGCGGAACGTTGTGAAGTCTTCAAAGCAGGTGGTGCAGATGGGCACGCAACACCGCAGCCAGCCCTACCCTCTCGCGGTGCGCGACATCATTCGCTCCGGCCGTATCGGCGATATCGTGCGCATCACTCAGGAGTGGAATACCAACCAGCCTCGATGGCGATACATTCGTGGAATCGATGACGGAAACAATCCCGTTCTTCTCAAACCGGAAGACACGGACTGGAAACGCTGGCTGCTTGGGAAACCGGATCGACCCTTCGATCCGCATGTATATCTGGAGTTCCGGCTATACCGCGAGTTTTCGGCGGGCCTGTTCGACCAGTGGCTCAGTCACGGCAGCGATCTCGTCCATCTCTGGACCGATGAGCGCTATCCGGTCAGCGCCGTCGCCACCGGAGGCGTTCTCACCTGGAAAGACGGCCGGGAGAATCCGGATAACTGCAGCGTGTCACTGATTTACCCCAAAGGCATTCTGTACACCTACTCGTCAACATTCTCCAACAGCTTTCGGAGCTATTGCCGTATTCAGGGGCGCGTTGGGACAGTTGAGAACTACGGCGGCGAAGGCGCGTCACTGTTCATGGTGACGAAAGAGGGCGGCCCGCATGAGTTCGACCCTGAGAGTAAAGCGCGGCCTTGCTATACGGCGCCTCCGGGCATGGGGCCGCCGAACGATCAGGCTGAAATCGTCCATGTCCCCGGAGCGCCGCCGCCGAGTTCACTGGGTCCGAGCGATGACGACGTCGACCATCTTATGAACTGGCTGAATGCAATGCGCGACCGGAAGCAGCCCAACGCAACTGTGGATCACGGCTTCTCCCACTCCATCGTGTGCATCATGGCGGCGCAATCCTACTGGTCCGGGACGCGGTTGTACTGGGATCCCGTGGCGGAAGAAATCGTGGATCGGCCGCCGGCTCCTGGTTAGAAGATCGATGGCGTCGGCTTCTTCAGCGACAAAGGCCTCGAAGCGCTCCTGCAACTCACATGGGCGAGCTGCGAGGCATGTCGCGCCCGATGTGGATACGCTGTCGAGATTGGCGGGCAGGACGCAAAACTCGTAGCGCTGCAATAGGGCCTCCCCGTAGACTGCAGCCGCGGTTCCCCCAGGCGACTCCCACGTCGTGAGTGACGGTGTCCGGCGTCCGTCAAAAGACTTGCGCCAGATCGCGCCGTCAGTGCCGCGAACAAAGGCGTCCAGCGTTCCGGGCGCCGCGGACCAGTTCGTCCATCACCGTCGTGAACACCAGAGCGACGCCCTCGTTGCCGGCTGGGATGGTATGCATACTGCTTCTCTCGGCGGTCGTCGAAATAGTAGGGATTTCGCTCATCCCACGCGATGATCGCATGACCACAGTGCGTACAGACAAATCGAAGACCTTGAGCCATGGCCGAAAACCTCCTCGGACCGGACCCGGGGTGCAGGCCGGCCCGAGCACAGTATATGTCGATCATGGGCCAGCGCCGGCACGGACTGCCGGCGCGCGATGAAACGCGATTCCGAGTTGCGTCCGCGGCGGCGCAGAGGGTTCATGGACATGGCAGAGAACCCCACTGCCGGAAAGGGGACCAGCATGGAGACCACAATCGCAGAGACCATCAGCAATCTGAAAGCCCTGGGCATCGCACAACTGTTGCGCCCATTCGACTCCGGACCGCCGCCAGGCTCCGGCGTGCCTGTCAGATTCCCGCACTTCTTCCTCGCACGTTGGCGAGCGCGATGCGCGACAGGACACACTGTTCCGCGCAGTCTTCATGTACAGTGGTTTCGGATGAATCGGCGAACCTTTCTGGCGGCCGCAATCGCATCGCTGGCGGCGCGCGCACGACAGACGAACGATCTGAACATCGGCATCACGGACTGGAACCTGCGCATGACCGGCCGGCCGGAGGCGCTGGCGCTGGCCAGACAACTGGGTTTCGACGGAGTGCAGGTAAGCATCGGCCGCCGTCTGACCGGTGAGAACATGCCGCTCGACGAGGAGGCCCTCATCGCGCGTTACCGGAGTGAAGCGGAGAAGGCCGGCATACCCATCGACGGCACGTGTCTCGACCGGCTGCACGACGATTGCCTGAAGAGTGATAACGCCGCGGCGCGGCGCATAACGGACGGTATCCGGATCACCGCGGCTCTGGGCGTGCGCGTCATGCTGGTTCCGTTCTTCGGCAAATGCGAACTGGCTCCCGGCGATCTGGACCGCGTCGGCGATGCGCTGCGCGAGCTCGCCCCGGCTGCGGAAAAGGCCGGTGTGGCGCTGGGACTCGAGAATACGCGCTCGGCGCGGGAGAACGTGCGCATCATGGACCGGGCGAAATCCCGGGCGGTGCTCGTTTATTACGACGTCGGCAACTCGACGGCCGGAAAGTACGATGTGCTGAGTGAGATTCGCTGGCTTGGCCGCGAGCGGATCTGCCAGTTTCATCTGAAAGACAATCCGCACTATCTGGGCGAGGGGCCAATCGACTTCGCGAAAGTGCTCGAGGCCATTCGCGAGATCGGGTTTGCGGGATATGCGAACCTCGAGACGGACCCGCCTTCGGGATCGGTGGAAAAGGATCTGCAGCGCAATCTGGCGTTCGTGCGCGAGCTGATGAAGCGCACCTGACTCGGACAAAATCGTCAGGGCGGTCCTGTGAGCTTAGACGACAAGGGAGGCAAGTTGTGGAAAACGAAGTTACCCGGCGTGGCTTTCTGGGCGGAACGACGCTGCTCACGGCGGCGTCGGCCTTCACCATCGTGAAGCCGCAACTGGTGCGCGGCAGCGGGAAAGAAAGAATTCGCGCCGGGCTGATCGGCTGCGGCTCTCGCGGCACGCAGGCGGCGCTCGACAATTTCGCGGGGTGCGATAACGTCGAGCTGACCGCGATGGGCGATGCCTTTCAGGACAGGCTCGAGCGCAGCGTGTCGCGTTTGCAGCAGTCCCCGTTCAGCAGCCGGGTGAAGGTGGATCCGGAGCATCAGTTCGTTGGGCTGGACGCATATCGAAAGGTGATTGCGTCGGATGTCGATCTGATAATGCTCGCCACGCCCCCGGGTTTCCGGCCAATTCACTTTGAAGCCGCAGTGGACGCCAGGAAGCATGTGTTCTGCGAGAAGCCGTTCGGCACCGACGCCGTCGGGGTGCGGCGATTCATGGCGGCGGCGAAAAGGTCGGAAGATCTGAAGTTATCCGTGAAATCGGGAGCGCAGCGGCGATCCGAGGCATGGTATCTGGAGCAGCTCCAGCGCGTGCGCGGCGGCGAGATCGGCGAGGTCACGGCTTGCTATGCCTATTGGCAGGGCACTCCTGTCCTGCAGTTCCTGGATAAAGAGTGGCCCGGTCCGGCGGGCCGGCGCGATCCGAAGTGGGGCGACATCGAATTCCAGATGCGCAACTGGTACTCATTCGCGTGGATTTGCGGCGATCAGATTGTGGAGCAGCATCTGCACAATCTCGATACGTGCAACTGGTTCATGAGCGCGCATCCGGTGGAAGCAGTGGCATCCGGCGGCGCCGCATGGCGTCCGCGGACGGAAGAGTACGGCAATATCTACGACCATGTCTGCGCTGATTTTGTCTATCCGAACGGCGTGCACATGGCCAGCCGGTGCCGCCAGTATCGGAACCCCACGGCCAACAACGTAAGTGAGTTGATTGTGGGGACGAAGGGACGGATGGACAGCCGCCAATTGCGCGGCGTGAAGCAGGAGCACAATCCCTATGAGCAGGAGCACACCGATCTGGTGAACAGCATTCTCGGTGCGGGGCGTTATATCAACGAGGCGATGTCCGTAGCCGAGAGCACGATGACTGCGATCATGGGCCGCGAGGCCGCGTATTCGGGACAGCGGATCACCTGGGACATGATGATGGAGTCGACCCGCAGCCTGTTGCCCGTGGATATGAGACTACAGGCGAGTTTCTCCGCGCCGCCGCTGCCCGTTCCCGGCGAGTATCAATTCGCGTAATCAGTCTGCTGGCTTCTTGCGGTAGCCGGCTCCGCCGGACAGGTAGAGCATTGACGCTGCGTCGTGGAGCAGTCTTTCAGCCTGCGCTCACAATTCGACTGCCATGTACGGGGATGGGATGCACGATCTCAGTAATGGCGGCTGACGGCCTGGGACCGCACCGGTCGCGGATGAGCCGCTGCGGATCGTGCGCACAAGAAGTTAAGCCGCGTTAGACCCGTACACGTCGCAGTTCCATCCCCGCTCATCTGAACTTTCAGCCTTGCATTGTTCTCCGCGCCAAAACCAGACAGGTGACAGTTTCTGCGCAATCTGCCCCAGAGACGTTCAGCGAGGCTTCCGAAGTTGTCGATTACATCAGAGATGCAGCCGTTTGGGAGAGCCCTGCAGCATTCATGCTGCGCCGCGCCCCTCTTCGCCGCCGGAACGGGGCGGTGACATCGAGGTCCGGAACTTCCGAGGCGAGTCGGCGAAGAAGCCCAAACCTACCGCCGCGGGGCCGGAAGCCTCGCCCGATCGCGAGCTAAGAACGATCCCGAGGCGCCCTCAACCGGTGGAACGACGATTTGCGTTTCTCCGGCGTCGCCTTCCGACCTCGCATTCGCCGTCGTACCGGACAGGCTCTCTGACGCCGTCGCGATTGGCAACGAGCGCGGCGCGGCGCGGCGCGGCCGCGGATTTCGACGCAATTCGTTTCGGAGTCAGGCACGGTGCGTGGTGCGCGGGGTCTTGTTGGGCGCCGATGCTGCTGCTGATGCTGCCGCCCGTCTGCCTGATGACCATGTTTATTCCTGTAATAGTGTTCGACACAAAGTGCGGATTGCCTCCGTTTGCGGCGAACATTCAGCAGGAAACTGCGACCTATCTGGTTTCTCAGCATCCCTGACCGTACCCGATTCGTTCGATACGCCGTCGGGTCTCGGCGTCGAGATCGTGAACGAACTTCCGGAAGCCGGCGGAATTCTGCTGAACAACCTGATGGCGGAATGGTTTGCTCTTCGGCTCCGCAAAGGACCGGCATTCCCAGTCGCCATCGATCGACAGGATGCCGGCGATCTTCCCGAATTCCTTGCGCGCGTCGATCGCGAAGTCCTCCAGACGCAGGGCGAGAGTGGCGTGGCCGAGATGAAGCTCGGTCTCCTCGACGAACTCCGCAAAGGACAGAAACCGCGGACCCGGCTGCGGCCCAAAGCAATCTGGGTCGCCGGCGGCGAAGGCGCGAAATTCCGCGAGATGTTCCTCCAGATGCGCACAGAAATCCTCATTGTTCCGATAAAGCTGCGAAATTCCGGAAATTGCCCGGTTGGAGCGCAGGAAGGTACGCCACCAGATCCAGTTCGTCAGCAGCGAATCGAGGGGATGGCGGTACAGGAAAACAGAATCAGCGAATTCCGCTTCGATCGCCTGCAGAATTCGGCCCATTACGGCAGGCGATTCCTGCGCGCGGGAGACGTGCTTCATGGTGACGTGACCGCTATAGATCATGGGCGTCGGGCCGGGATGAAAGGCGATGCAGTCCCGGAGATACCTGGCCCTTTCGCCGATGTGCTCGAGCAGCAGATCGTTGAGGTACCGGCGTCCGGTGCCGAACAGACCGATCAAGTAACCCGTCTTCACGCGCGCCGGCCGGCTCACGCTCCGATCCGCGCCCGCGGCGATCCGGTGCTCCAGTCGTTCGAGGCGGCCTTCGAGCGCGCGGACGTCCATGGAAATGCGCTCGATCGCGGCGCTGCGCTCCTCCCGACCATCGAGCGCAATCATGTTCGTGGAAATGCGATCGAGCGCACTGACGATTTCCCGCAGCGCAAGCGTGACCGAGGCGTTAAATTGCTGCACCGGCCGCGAGTACCAGCCGAGCGCACGGGCGATTCTTCGCTTCGCGGTCTGGATGAGGCGATTCCGCAACCCGGGAGGCCGCGGATTAATGGCGCCCACGGCATCGCCCAGCCACTCGAGCTGCCTCGCGGCGCGGCGCAGCACATCGAGGTCGTTCAGCGTCCAGCCGTCTTCCGTCAGGCGGACAAATTCCGCCGCCTTCAAACGATAGAGCACCGTGGCGACGGCCTCTTCGGGCCACGCTTCCGTCACCCGCTGAACCAGCAGCGAGGCAACGTTCTTCGTGTTGCGCGGCAGCCCCGGGCCGGCAAACTCCATCAGGCAGAGCGCCTTCGCCACTCGCTCCGCCATTCCCGGATAATCCTCGTCGTCGAAGCGCCGGCGAATATCGAGGATATCTTTCAGCTTGTCCGCCGGAAGACTATCCTCGACCAGGTCATACAGCCTGTCCAGGCTCACCAGCACGCCGGCGGGCTGATCGGCAAGGCGGGTTCGCCCGGAAGCGAGCATGTCGAAACACTGTCTGACTACGGTACGATTTCCGCCGGTGCGGTCGAGCCGCGAGTTGGGGTGCCGGCGGATGCCTGCGTCAGCCTCGACGCCGATGTCGAACAAGGGAGGAGGATACGGATAGAAGCGAACAAACTCGTCCTCGTCGAACTTCGTTTTGCCGAAACGGCCGTCGGGCCGTGCGGTTTTGACCAGCGACGCGTTTTCCCGGAAGAGCCTCCGCAGGACGGTTTCCCCGGCCGCGGTCTTGCGCAGCACACGGCTGGCGGCTGCAGCACGGATTTCCTCTGGACCGAGGGCGATCTCGCAACGGAACGCCTCACGGAGTTCGGCGGCGACAGCGCCACCCGCTGCGTTCCCGATTGCATCGAGAGAGTCCCTGGCCGTGATGGCGATCCAGGCGGGTGCGGGCATCTTCCGCTTCTTCGTCCGGGCGAGGCTCTCCCGTCCAAATTGATCCACGACGGCGCGGAGGCTCTCGAGGCGTTCGCCGCCTTCGGCAACGTACTGCCCCATCTCGTCGATCACCAACGCAACGGCCTGATTGGGGCGACGAGTTTCGCAGCGGTCCAGACAACGGGTCACCAGTTCCGGAAGGCGCACAGTCGAAGGAACGCTGGTCCGAACCAGATTCAGCCATGTGTCGGTCGATGGCCAGGTTCCCGGATCCAGCCGGTGCAGCAGCGTGCTGGCGCGCACAAATCGCCGGCTGCTGCCGCGCACCCGCCTCCAGTCGTCCTGTAATTCGATTCGGCACAGGTCCCGGAAGGCGTCGAGCGCGCCCCGTGTTTCGAGTTCGATCTCGAGTTCGGCGACGTCCCGGTCGTCGGCATAATCCAGATCGCGCAATACGCCGCGATAGATCGTCTCGGCAAGTTGCTCGGCGCTGGTTTGCGCCGGCAGATCCGGCGGAGCGTCGAACAGAATGACATGGTACGGGAGGGCCCGACAAAGGACTTCCAGGGATTCCGCAGCCTGCGGCGACCCCAGGCGCTGGACGAAGAGCGACCCGGCAGACACGCCGCGCACGTTGCGCCTGGCCAGAACATACCCGAGAATCTTCGCGAAAGATGATTTCCCGGCGCCGAAACGGCCTGAAATCCAGACGCCGAAAGCTGCGCTGGACGCCTTCGGACTTTCCACAATCGCCGCAAGGCTACGTTCGTATCCGGCCCTGATGCACGGGGTCGCGGCATATTCCGTTAGTTCTGCAAAAACCGTATCGGGATCGTCATTGCCGACGCTCACACGCTCTTCGACCGGTCTGGAAAGATCGCAATCCAGCAATTCGGCGATTCTGGTCACGCCTGACTCCGCAGATCGCAGCATACCGCGATGTCGCGATGGATCTGGCGCCCGCCCGGAAAATGCCCGCGGACCCCGCCGCCGCATACGCAGTACCGTGCGTGTGGTCGGAGCCCGAAGCTCCCCGCAAGCCGCAGGCTTGGTCCACACGGGAGTCACTGTATTCTCTGCGCATGAGTCATCACGCGGGAGGGGAGTTCGAGAATTCAGCCGGCGCCCAACTGGAAAGTCATGTTCGTCCGGGCCGCCGGATTTGGTGGCAGTTTCGCTGTCATCGCCGCGGCACTGCTGGGCGCTGCAATCTGGTGGGCAAATCGTCCCAGGCAGTAGTCTGACAAATCGATCACCGCCAAGCCGACCCAGCTCTTGATGCAACAGACCGGGGACGAGCTGATCCCCAATTCCAGGCCGCGAAGGCAGGCGGGCGATTCTGGAGGAGTTCGTGCGACTATCCGCTCACCTTATTCGCCAGGCGGGCTTGACAGTATTCGCGCCTGTCCGATCACTTTCCTCCAGCGCCGTTCTCCGTTCCTGTTATCGAACTTCTCCCGAATCGCTCACGGTGCTCCGCTGTTCCGCTACCGGCCTGAAAATCAAAGCCGACAAAGACTTCTCTGTTCAGTCTTTCTTACGCAGGCAGCCAAAAGCGCCCGCGGTGTTCTCGCACGAAAGCACCGTGTCCCACGTGCTATCAAATGGACGCCAGGACGCCCCAGCCCGACGGTTGGACTTCACACGGACTCCAACAGAAGCCTGAAGGGCGAAGAATCGGTTCCACAGAAACTGGCGACCCCTCCGGTTTCAGTGCGGAGAGCACCGAGGAGCCATCAGCGAAGACGGCCAGGGCAAGAAGAACAATTCGTTTCATTGCGCGGCGCCGGCGCTGCGCCGCTCGCCTGATAAACCCGTACGTAATCCACCGACATATCCTGCGGAAACGCGACCATCTCATTGGGCGTTCCCAGAAAGCTGTGAGGTCTGCTCGAGGACCGCGGGGGGCCAGGCATCACGATTCCACAGAAACTGGCGACCCGTCCGGTTTCCGCTCAGAGAGCACGCGGGGGCAGGCGCCTCACTACGCGCCAGCGCTTCATGACGGGCCCTTCTTCACGCCAGCGCGTCCATGTACACATACTTCGTACCTGTGTCCGTCGGCCGGCCCGTACTCCGCCGCCAGGTCACCCTGCGCATCGTACACGTAGTTGGTCGCTACCACACCCGTCACCAACGTCGTGCACGGTGTCGCCCCGTAGTGGAGTTCGGTGATGAGATCTCCGCCTGATACCCAGATGTTGTCGACGTGCTTCTGGATCGTCTTTGGCGACAGATTGGACATTGCCAGGTACTCCAGGAACGGACGGAACAACGTCACGAGTTGCTCGCCGGGCGGCCATGCAGCGGAAACTGCGATCCGTCCGGTTCGGCGCAGAGGTCCGGGTAACTGGACCGAGTTGTGACGCCGATATCGGCCACACCCTCGCCGCAGCGCTTCTGGCCTGCCTGATTCCGGCACTCCGAGCGACACGAACAGACCCGGGTCGCGCTGCGCAAGGAACAACGACCACTCTCTTCGAAACCAGGATAAATCCTTCAGGCAAATCCTGGGGGACCTCGGTTCTCCTGTGATGGGTGATCGTTTGATAAACTTACCTAACCGCTAAGGGCCCTGGCTGGGATTGTCCTGCCGCTGTTGAGGTTTTTCTTATGGCCACCGCACCGACCAAGTATCGCCAGCCATCCGGCGTGTTCCTGTGGAAGTTCCCTGGTTGTCCGATACGCATCGAACTTCCGATCGCGCTCGTCGAGAGGTTGAGTCAACAATTACCGAGTGGGGCGGAACCGGACACTGGAGGTGTTCTGCTCGGCCCGCCGAAACGCGGTCGGAACGGCGCAATTTCCATCGTGGACTACGCGCCACTACCGCTTCTCGCGGGAGACAATCAGCCCGGTGTGGCAGAGCAGACCGCCGTATTAGCGAAAGGTTTTTCGAAAAAAGAGGAAAGCCTCGCCGTCATTGGTTACTATCGCACGCGCCGCGGAGAACCAATTTGTCTTAAACACGACGACCTGAGTATAATCCAGTCGCTTTTCGCGGACCCCTGGAACGTGTTCCTCATCATTAATCCGTCCGCCCCGCAGGGCGCGACGGCAGGATTCTTCTTCTGGGAGGGCGGCGGCGTCTTTAGTGGATTCAGCTTCATGGAGTTTCCGTTCGACGCCGGCGCGCTGGCTTCGACAGTCTCCGCGGCAGCTCGCCCCCATTCGGACGATCAACAGACCTCAAACGACCTGGCCCTCGAGCCGGTCGTCGGTCCCGAGATTGCCGAGTCGCAGCTAACGGAATCCGCCGAGGCTCTGGCCATTGTCCCCCGGTCGGCGGCAGTGGCTCCCGATGTACGGGCGCACCCTCGGTCTCTGAACTTTCGCCCCTGGGCGCTGGCTGGGAGTCTCGCACTGGCGCTGGTAGCCATCGCCGCACTGCTGATTTTCAGGCATGGAACCGCCTCCTGGCGCGCGCCGGTCAGCTTCGATTCCTCGTCTGCTCTGGGCCTCGAGGTCCATTCCAGCGGGAATGAATTTCGCATCACCTGGAACGGTTCCGCTCAGAGCGTCCTTGCTGCTCAGCATGCGCGTCTTTCGATAAAGGAAGGAACTCACGAGCTGCAGAGCATCGATCTGGAAGCGCAGACTCTCAGGAGCGGTTCCCTCGTCTATTCGCCGACTTCGCGAGTTGGGCGTCTGACATTTCAGCTCGAGGTCACCGGCAGCGACGATATAAAGTCGGTCGACTCCGCGATCGTGGTCTCAGCTGCTGGCGAAGTCGCTGTACGGGATAGCCCGGTGAAGCCAGAAGTCAGACCGAGTGCTCGCGGCAGCGGAAGCAGCCTGGACGGCGAGGCGGGGCGGCTTCGACTGGCGAGCGCGCAACTCACTCCACGAACTCGCTCCCGGGAGCAACTCGCGTATACTCCGCAGTATCACATCTTCGTCGCGCCCACGCCTGCCAGAGCGAGTCAGGCGCCTAAAACCGGATCAATCGCGTCACCCCCCTCAATGGTTCCGGTGTGGCAAGCGTCTCCGCTCAGGGCCGAGTTACAGAATACGCCGAAGATGCCTGGCATCCCATCGGCGTCCCCTGCGCCGATTCCAATTGACAAGTTGATGCGGATTATCGATCTGACCCAGATAACATCCCCGTCGCCCTCGCAGTCGCCTGCGTCGGCGCAGGTTCACGGCGATGCGCTTCAGTTCGTCGCGCCCGTTCTGCTGCGGCAGAATCCCGTCGAACTTCCCCCTTCCATGCGAGCATTGCCGCTGCAGGGTGTTCGCATCAAGGTTCAACTGCACATTGATGAGCACGGCAAAGTAAAGGGAGGCCGATTGCTCTCCGACGGCGACGCATTGTCGACCTACCTTGGCGAGGCCGTGCTCCGGTCAGCAGAAAAATGGCAATTCTCGCCCGCTCGCCTCCGGGGTCGGGCCATTCCCAGCGATACGATCGTCGACTTTAACTTCGCGCAAGGGGTACGCTGATACCCGGCGGAAGCATCGGTTCCATTCGCTGCGCCTGGACGACGTCCCGCTTTCGGCGCACGAAGCAGCACACGATACACACGTTAAGCCCGCCTGTCGATGCACCTACTGTTCGGTTTAAAGCGTCAGTCCGCGCTGCACCATCTCCGCGTCCCCTTCGGATCGCCTGGGCAAGCACGGACTCGGTCATGAGTTCGAGTCCGATACGGCTGTCGGCGCTACGCTGCCATTCGATTTGCATACCCACTTGCTTTTGGTCGTACGTGACCACGACACCCGTAGCGGCCAACTCGTCCACGGTGCTCTTGTCGATCAGATCCTGCACTCCGTGGGTCCGTTAAGTATCGAAATCGGGCGTGATGCGCTCCAGCCAGATAGGCAGCGGGACCCGGCGCTTCCGGGTCGAGACCGCCAGCCTCACGCTCCTGCCGCACCGGCGGCTGCGCGTTTCATCGCGACGGCAGATCCGTCGGCGAATCTGCAGAGCGGTTTTGCCATACAGATCGTACCGTTGGCCAGCCCGCCAGCCTGTTCGCCGGCCTTCAGTTCGGTTTTGGTGACCGGAATGGCGGCAGCGATCATCGCGACTGGTGTTCGCCTGCTTTCGACAGTTCTCAGCGGTGCATCCGGTCGGACCATGTAGAGAGAGGCCACCTGCAGGCTCTCAAGTCGGTTGCTTGTCGCCGTACTATGGCCAGATGCGCCCGGTACGCGCGAACGGAAGAACTGCGCGCCGTCTGGTTTGCTCGGCGTAGGCCACAAGCGAGAGCAGGAATCTGCCGGGCTCCTCATTGATGTCCATGCGCCAGATATGGGGCGCTCTTAGCCAGGCATGAAATCCCGAACCCGTCTATGTTAAACTGTCCCACCTGTAAGGCTGCGGATTGAGCCCAGGGCACGGCCAGCGCATCAGCGCGTCTGTCTGCCCGGCGATACTGGGCCCGGAGGAGGAATCGATGCACAAGCGCACTCTTGTCGTCTGCGCATTTTTCGTCAGTTCCTGGATGGCCAGAGCCCAGGGTCCGGCCAGCGTTTCCCAGGTAGTCATGTGGTCCACGGTCACCAATCAGAACATTGCGCCGGGCGGCCCATTCACGCCCTCGGCAACCGGAACCCTGCCGTCCGGTCTGCTGAGCGTCTATGGGGACACCCTGACCGGCGACCGAATTGACCTGAGCGGCGCGAACACGATTAATAATCCGCTGCATTATTCGGTCCTCAGTCCGGCCGCCCTCAGCAGCGCTCTCAGTTCTAACATCGCCGTTGCGCTTTCCATCATCCCGGTGGAGTCGCCGACCTCGGGCGTCATCCTCAAAACCGACCCGACCACCGGCGCTTCGCTCCCCGTTGCCGACACGCTCGGCCCCATCTTTACCGAACGCGCCGAAACCATCGGCAAAGGCCGGTTTTATATCGGCATTACTCATCAGGATTATCACTTCACATCCTTTAACGGCATGAGCCTTAACGGACTCAGCGTTCTTTATCCGGGTGGAAATACCAACGATTTTCTGGGAACCAAAACTCCTCCGGCCACATTCAATCTCGCTCTGGATGTCCGGCTCTCTCAGAACATCGCGTTCCTTACCTACGGAGTAACGAATCGCTTCGACGTGTCCCTCGGCCTGCCGATGGTCCATGCGGCTGTCGCCTCCAGCGCGTACAACGGAGCAATCTACGCCGGGAGCGGCACGAGCACGACAGGTGGAAACAACTGCTGGTGCGTCAGCACATTCACGCCCGGCAGTTTCGACCTCACCGCACCGTTTATCGGAAGCGCGAACCTCAGCAAAACCGGCTTCGGCGATGTAGTCCTGCGATTCAAAGGCACTGTTCTCGAACGGCCGGGCGCCGTGCTCGCTCTTGGCTCCGATCTGCGCTTTCCGACCGGCGATGCCGCCAATTACCTCGGAACCGGCACAACCTCGGTGAAGCCCTTTCTCGCGTTGTCGCTTTACAGCAAGCCTCTGAAGAACGGAATCGTTTTCGCTCCGCACGCGGATGTTGGCTGGCAGTTCAGCGGCAAGAGCATTCTTGGCGGTATGCTCAGCGGGTCGCCGCAGACTGCGACGTTGTCCGATGGCAGCCAGGTCTCCTATCCCGGCCCCCCGTTCACAACCACCAAAGGCTATTTGCCCGACGTCTTCACATGGGCCGTCGGAACCGAAGTCGCGCTGGGATCGCGCAACACGCTGATCGCCGACGTCCTCGGCGACCAGATCGGATGGGTCCACGGCTTGCAGACCCTCCAGAGCCAATCGGTGACCGGACTCGCCCCTGCCGGCGCACAGGCAATCAGCTCGGGCCTGGCCGCGTCGAGCACGCTCGGATCGTTCGGACAATACAGCGGCGCTTTCGGCTACAAGGCCCGCCTCCCCGGAAACCTGATCTTCACTTTCCAGGCGCTGGTCCGGTTGGACAACAACGGGCTGACAGCGCGCTTCGTTCCGCTATTCGGCCTCGGGTACGGCTTCGGTCCTACCCGTTGACTCTTCCCGGACGGACGATCCGGCGAGGAGCTGTGGGGCAGGCAGGCGAAAAACGCCTGCTCCACAATCTCAACTGCCGCTCAACTTCGCAATCAGCCATCGGCCGGCGCTTCTCGCGAACGTGACCTTCACGTTCTTTTGGTTGCGTATCACGCGCCCGCGCAGAGTGGTTTCGGAAACCAGCAGGCACGCCAGCGACGTCGTGTCCCCGGTCACCAGAGGCTCTCCTGTAGGCTGCAGCCTCATGATGAACGAGACCCCCGGCTGCTTCATTCCTTCCAGATAGTCCTTGGGGACCTCGGGCCAGATCTGCTTCAGCGCGGTCGGCTCCCTCTTTGTGAAGGCTCCATTGAATTCCGCAATGGCGTCCCGGATGCCCTGCTGCCCCTCAGCCCGAGTCTGGACGTCGTTGGCCTTCGGCAGACCCGGGCGCTCGTCACCGGCCTGCTGCTGCTTTTCCAGCCGGTCCAGTGACGCCTGCGCCTCGCTCCGGTGCGGGTCATTTGGATACTGTCCGATAAACGAACGCAACTCCTGTGCGTTTCCCTTGTCCAGCCCGTCCCAGGCAAGTTCCTCAACCCTCGCCTGGACTTCCTTTCGGTGGGCGCCGTTGGGAAACCGCGTCAGGTAAAGGCGGAGCGACCCGGCATCGGCGGGGCCATTGGCGCCCCAGAACAGTGCTTCCAACCGCGCCTGCGCTTCATCCGCGTGCGGTCCGCCGGGATATTTCTGCAGAAAACCCTGAACGACAGCCGGGTCCGGACTGACACGCGCTCGCGCCCATTCCTGCTCCGCCACATCCGCCGGCGGCTGAGGAGCTGTGACACCGGCCGGAGGGACAACGGCGCTCCCGCGGCCGGCCGTCATCGCCGGCGGCGTCTGCGCCTGGGGCGTCGCTGTCAGCCTGAACTGCACCAGACGCCTCTGGTTCGACGCAATCTCGACGGTGTGCGCAGGGGGCGCGTCGAAGCCGGATCTCTCCACGCGAATCGAATGCTTCGCGGCCTCGAGCGTCGAGCTGAATCGCCCGCTTGCGTCCGTGCGTCCCGCCGGAACGCCATCGACGTACACCAGCGCATCCCGAGTTCCGGCATCCACAACCAGAGTCCCGGTTCGACGACCCTGTGCCACAGGCGTTGCCGTCTGTGGAGCTGGCGGTTGTGAAGCTGGCGCTTGTCGAGTTGCTGCCTGTGAAGCCGCCGGCTGTGAAGCCTCCGGCCGTGAAGGCGCCGCCGAGCGTGGAGGCGCCCGATGAGGGAACTCCCGGATGGCGACCGCAGCCAGGATCGCGGTCGCAAGCCCGCCGATCGCGACCCACGACCAGCGCCGCCCTCGCCGAGGCTCGGGCAGGGCGGCCTCGAGACGAGAGAGGAGCCCCTCAATAGCGCCGTCGTTTCCGAAGCGCTGCACTGCGCTCGCGTGCAGACGCCGCGCTTTGGCGCGCTTGCCCCGGCGCAGAAGATCGTCGATCTTCTCCAGCATGGCGCGCCGCTCGGCGGCGACAACCGCCGTTTGACACTGCTCGATCGCCGACGCGACTTCCTGCCTGGCCCGTACCGCCGCCGGGAGCGCCCGCAGGCTCGTCAACGCCTTGTGCGGATCGCTCTCCAGCATGCCGAGCGCCGCTTCGGCCGCCTGAGCCGCTGCGGCGCGCTGAGCCCGTTCCCGGCTTGCCAGGACGCGCTCACGCGAGTCGGCGATTTCGCCGTCGGCATCCGGGCCCGTTGCGTTCAGCTCCTCCAGCGCCGCGTCGAACTCCTGCCGCTCACACAAACGCGCAACTTCCGCGAGAAGCGCGTCGCGCCGTTTTCTCCCGGCTGCTTCACGAGCCTCTTTCAGCGCCACGTCGAGATCGGCCCGGCCGGGATGTTGCCGGCGCAGGGCTTCGAGCGCGGCGACAGCTTCCTCCGGCTGACCGGGGATCGACCGGCGGGCCCGCTCGAGTTTCTCCCGTATACCGCTCTCCGCCTGCTCGGCCATCCAGGCGTCGCGCGCTCCCGTGATCGAAGCTTCGAGCCGCGAATATTCCGCTTCGCCGGGATCGCGCCTGCGAGCTTCCCCGAGCTTCCGCAACGCCTCGTCATACCGATGGGCCGCGGCGAGAGCTTCAACAGCCGCCAATGTTTCCGATCTGCGTTGCGCAGCGAGCGCTTCGTCGCGCGCTTCAACAAGCAGAAGGTGACCCGGATGCCCGCTGAGGCCTTCGTTCACCGCAGCCAAAGCGCGGCTGAAATCGCCGCTCGCCACCAGCTCCCGCGCGTGCCGGGCGAGATCGTCCGCCTCGGAATTGGCGCGCCATTCGCGGGCGGCTTGTACAGCGGCTTCCTCGATTTCACGCACTTCAGGACGGTCGCGAATCTCGGGCGGCGCGGCGCACGCTTTTTCGGCGGCCTGAACAGGATCGACGTTCAACAGGTCTTCCACCTGGGCGCACAGGTCCGCCACAAGCCGTTGCGCGTTTCGCTCCGCTTTTTCGGCCTGCTGCTCGAGTTCCCCGGCCTGCTCATCGGGGCCGTGCTTTTCGCGAAACGCGCCCAGCACGCGGTTCGCCTCACCGAATGCCTGGTTCTGGAAGAGTCGCCGGGCTTCGGCGAGTGCGCGATCGAGGGCGGCCTTCCGATCGAGGCGCTGCCGCAAAGATCGCTCGGCCGAAGCCAGCAGGCGCTTCACCGCCCGGTTCGCCGCCTGAGGCGAACTCCGCAGAAGATCCGCCGCCTCCTCCGGCTGCCCGCCCTCGATCAGCGACTCGGCGCGATCGAGAAGATCGCGAAGATCGGCTTCCCGCAGCGCGGCCTCGAGCTCGTTCGACAGAGTCTCGCGCAGGCTCGTGACGCGGCGATCGTGCGCATACGGCGCGGGAAGCGAGTCGAGCGTGCGAATACCGTCGGCCGGCTTGCCCTGCGCGCGCAACTCTTTCGCTGACGCCAGCGCCGCCTCCATTGCGGCGGCCGCTATGCGCTCGCGTTCGCGCTCGAGATCGGGGTCCGCCGGATGGCGCGCAAGCGCGTTTTCAACCGACCGTTTCGCGCGATCGAAATCATTCTGCGCGGCCGCTGCCGATGCTTCCTCGATCGCGCGCTGCACGAATGCCCGGCGCGTGCGCGCCTCGGCTTCGACCTGCGCCGCGCGGAGCATTTCAGCCGCTTCCAATGACTCCGGATACTGCAGCGCCAAATCCTGCAGGGTCTTCATGGCGCCGTCCGGATCCCCCCGCGCCAGGGCGCGGCGCGCTGCAGCCAGTCCTTCCTCCAGAGCGCGGGCGCGCTCGTCTCTCTCCCAGGCTGAGAGCAGCTCCGCGCGCAGTTCACCGACAACCGTCAGGCCAGGGAAGTTCTTCGCAATTTCGTTGAGCGATACCGAAGCCTGCTCCCATGAACGGGAGCCGATGAGGCTGCGCACGCGCGCCACCAGTTCCCCGAGCCGCGCCTTACGCCGCTCTTCCACCACGCCGGCGTCGGCCCGCTCCAGCAGCGGCCGCGCTCCCGAATCGCCGAGTTCCACTGCCTCGAGCGCCAGCGCGCGCGCCCGCTCCGTGTCGCCCGCACGCAACGCATTCTCGGCTTCCGTGCGCAGACGAGCGGCCCGGTCCGCTTTCCCGGCGGCGGCCCGCGCCTGATCGAGCAACGCTCGAATCTCTGTATCGGCCGGGTCAAGCCGGATCGCCGACTCGAGCCTCTGCACCGCTTCCATGGGGTTGCCGCCCGCCAGCGCGTCCCTGCTCCGCTGGAGCAGTTCCTGCAGCTTCGGCCGGATCTCATGACGGCGGACCTCCACCTGTAGCTCCTCGCGGAAACGCCGCGCCTGCTCGTGAGTCGGCGCCAGTTCGAGCGCGCGCCGGATCAAACCCTGCGCCGATTCCGGCTTTCCTTGCTCTCTCTCCGACCGCGCCTGCGCCAGCAGCTCGCCCACTTTCTCTTCGCGCAGCTTCTGCAGGGCCGGCTCGATGTCGAAGAGCACATCGTCCAGGCTCTGATAGCGCAGGTCCGGTTCCTTCTGCAGCAGACGGCTCACCACGGACTGCAGATCCGGCGGGCAGTCCGAACAGAGCTCGCCGAGCGGAGCCGGCTGGCGGTTCAGCAGGTTGTACATCAGCCCGGCCGGCTCAGGGGCGTTGAACGGATGCACTCCGGTCAGCAATTCATAAAAGATCAGCCCGTAAGCGAAAATGTCGCTTCGCGGGTCCGGTTCGAGTCCCATGAACTGCTCGGGCGCCATATATCGGAGCGTGCCGATCATCGCGCCGTGAGGCGTCAGGCGCGACTCCGCTGACCGCGTGGCCCGGGCGATCCCGAAATCCATGATTTTGATGCTGCCGTCGCGCAGCAGCATGATATTCGCGGGCTTTACATCGCGGTGGATGATCCCGGCCGCATGGGCATGGCGCAGGCCGGAGGCAACCTGAGCCAGAATCTGCAGCTTGTGCAGCATCGTGAGCGGGTATCGCGTCGTGATCACCCACTCGAGGTCGCGCCCGTCCAGGAGCTCCATGACAATGAACGGAGCGCCATCCTGTTCGCCGAAATCGTAAACGGTGATAATGTTCGGATGTCGCAGCCGGCGGGCGGCGGCGGCTTCGCCCCGAAATCGCGTCAGCATCCCCTGGTCGCCGCCCGCGATCAGCATTTTGATAGCGACGGGACTGCCAAGGGTCGGATCGAGCCCGCGGTACACATGCCCGAATCCACCACGGCCCAATTCGGCCAGTACTTCGTATCTGCCGAGGCGACTGACCATGCGATAGAGCCCGTAGCAGGAGTCCTGAACAACCCCGGAGCGCAGGCGAGACCGCCTGCGCCGCCACGGCTGTTCGAGAGCGAGGTGGGGCAGGCATTTCCGCCTGCCGGACTTCCGCCACCGGCTGATAGCTCAGTATAGACAAAACCCGCGCATTCTGAAGCCCGCTGGGATTTGTGTATAGTCGGTTCTTAAGTGCCAGGCAGGCCCTACAACGTTGTCGCGATCTATCCGTGGTCTTGCTGGCTTACCAGGGCGTGGCCAATTTGGTACCGCCAGGGGAATCTACTACCTCCAGGCCGGGACCGTACAGGCGCCCCCTCAGCTGCCCAGTTAATCCAATCGCCAAACGAAGTTCCTGCCTCCGCCGACTGGCCATTCTCGATTGCCGCGGCACGCACTGCTGCGATGCTGCAGCGAAACCAAATGCTTCATCAGCTTAACCGCACGAGCTTAGTTTCTGCTCCCCGAGCGGGGACCCGGATGGTGGAGCAATTCTGCTGCAGCGCTCTCGCAGCGGCTGCATCTCTGATGAATTCAATGGCTCACGGAGCATGAGGTGACCGCAGCCGTCGTTGGCCGGTCCGGCCGTGCATAACGGCCTGAAAATGGACCCGTTGACGGTGCAGAGGTCGTTGGAGATGCTACCGGTCCCGCCTTGCAGCCCGGAAAGGCTGAACTGTGTCGTGTAAGGTCACCGCCGGAAGGGGTCGGAGCCCATCGAGAGGTATCAGTAACTACGCAAAAAGGAAATGGAGGTACAATACTGAGATCGTCGGGCCCGTCCCAGAACCGTTTCCCAGGCGCCCCGCGAACGCCGGGGATTGGTGAAAGGCGCGCGTCCCATGGATCGGAGTGAACGGGAAGTGACTATGCAGGCAGCCGCGGCTCTGGAGAATCGTGCGGAGCACATCACCCGACTTATTTTCGAACACGCAACCAGGATCAGCCGGGAGCAGGACATCTCAACGCTGGTTCGGCTCAATGCCGATCTGGCGCGGGACCTTGTGGGAGCGGCTCGCTGCAGTCTGTGGCTGAAGGATAACAACACCGGCGAACTGGTGACGAGGGTGGCGCACGGCATGGGAGGCGAGATTCGTATCCCTGCGGGCACCGGCATTGTCGGCGCCTGCGTGGACACGGTTGAGCCCATTCTGGTAAACAACGCGCATGAGGATCCGCGCTTTTTCGGCCGCGTGGACGACAAAAGCGGGTTCGTTACCGAGTCGCTTCTGACCGTGCCCCTGTGCGCCGACGGGAAGGTGATTGGCGCGCTGCAGGTGCTGAATAAGCCCGGCGGGTTCTGCGAGTGGGATGTCCAGTTGCTGAGCTTTGCCGCGACGTATTCCGCTTCGGCGATTCAGGCCGAGCGGCTCCGGCAGGAAGCAGAGACGGTCCGGTTACTCAAGCATGAGCTGGACCTGGCGCGCGAAGTGCAGCGCGGCTTGTTCCCGCGGGATCTGCAGCCGGTGGCGGGCATCGAGTACGCCGGCTTCTGCCGTCCTGCGAAGTATGTCGGCGGCGACTACTACGATTTTCAGACGCCGCCCGGCAACCAGTTCAGCCTGGTGTTGGGCGATGTTTCCGGTAAGGGCGTCCCCGCGGCCGTGCTGATGGCCAGCATCCAGACTTTGCTCCGCAGCCAGCTCTCGCGCGATCCTCTGCCGGTTTCCGCGGTGATGAGCGAGTTGAACAAATCGGTGTTCTATTGTTCCAGTGCCGAGCGGTATTCCACCCTGTTCTGCGGCGTGATAAACGCGGAACGCTCGAAGATGACTTTTGTCAACGCGGGCCATCTTCATCCGGTGCTGTCGCGCGCTACTGACCGCAGGATTGAACGTCCGCCCGCCGGAGGCCTGCCCATCGGCGTGTTGCCGTTCGCCACCTACACGGACGCGACTGTTGACGTTGCGCCGGGCGACCTTATCGTGTGCTTCTCCGATGGAGTTTCCGAGGCGACCAACCCCCGCGACGATATGTGGGGCGAGGAAGCGGCGGAAGCGGTGATCGCGAAGCACCGGGATGCGCCCATCGAGGAAGTGGTGAACGCGCTGGTGAAGGCTGCCGACGACTTCGCCGCCGGGGCCGAGCAGTTCGACGACATGACCGTGATCGCGGTGCGCATTCAGGCGGTGTAGTCCTTTCAGCCTGCACCTGGAAGCGGCCGCGTGGGCGCTGAAAAACACGGCCTCCTGTGGGGCAGACGATCGGGTTTTGTCGTCTGCCATGCGCGGGCACTCGAACAGGCAGACGACATAAACCGATCGTCTGCCCCACGGAGCGAAGCTTCGCGCGGCCCTGAAAGGGCAATGTCCAACTCCTCGCGGTCGTGGCCTGGAACGCTGGCGGAGCCGCGACCAAAGGGAGCGGTTTGGTTGCGGCTGTGCTGGGCGGGGTTTGACTTACTTTTTCAGCGCCGTCTGAAAGCCTGCTCTACTTTGTGGTCATGGCGTAGACGCCGTCCCACACGCCTTGCGGCGGGTTGTTCAGCAACGCAGCGCAACGCTCGGCGAACACCCGCGACGGTCCGTCTTTCGGAAAATCGCTCTGAACTGCCCGAAACAGATCGAGCGCCGCTTCCCAGTCCCCACGCCGGTATTGCGCCATGGCCTCTTCGAATCGCGTAATCAGTTCCTGATGGAGCGCTTCGTCGGCCACCGTCCCCAGAAGTTCGTAGATTCGAACCGGACGGCTCTTGCCTTTGACGCGGATCATATCCAGTTCTCGGGTCACCATGGAAGCCAGAACCTGCTCGCGTGTGGATTCACTCACGATAATGCGAACGCCGAAGCTCTTGGTAGCTCCTTCGAGGCGTGACGCGAGATTCACGTTATCGCCCATGACGGTGTAATTGAAGCGCCGGGCCGAGCCCATGTTGCCAACCAGCATTTCGCCGGTGTTGAGACCGATGCCGATATCGATTCGCGGGCGGCCCTGCGCGGCCCATCGCTGCTGCAGGCGTGCGAGCGCGGCGGACATGCCGAGGGCGGCGCGGCAGGCATGCTCGGCATGGCCGGGCATTTCGAGCGGCGCTCCCCAGAAGGCCATAACCGCGTCGCCAATGTACTTATCCAGCGTGCCCTTCTCGCCGAAGATCACCTCCGTCATCTCCGACAGATATTCGTTCAGCAACTCCACCAGCGCGCCGGGAGTCAATCCTTCGGAGAGCGACGTAAAGCCGCGAATATCGGCAAACATCGCGGTGAGCTGTTTCTCTTCACCGCCGAGACGCAGCAGCTCGGGCCGATCCAGCACCTGAGCGATGACTTCGGGCGCCATATATTGCTGGAACGCTCCGCGGACCACCTTCTTTTCCCGTTCCTCGAAGAAGTAGTTATAGCTGACCACCGCCATCTGGCAGGCCAGGAGAGTAGCGACCGGCAGGAAGAGAGCGAGCCAGGCGCCATGGTTCGCGAACTGCGAATAATTGAAATAGAGAAATGCTCCGCCGATGCCGGTCACCAGACCGGCAGACCGCACCGGGCCGAGCGCGCTCACCAGAGGCCCGACCGGCAGGCTGAAGAGAATCAGGATCAGCATGTCGATGAAGTTTTCCCGGGGGCCGCGCCGGATGAAGCTGCCGCTGAGGAGATTGTCGATGAAGTTGGCGTGGACTTCCACGCCCGGGAACGCCGTGTGTTCGAAGGGAGTAGGCCGCGTATCGGCAATGCCCGTGGCGGTGGGACCGATGAGCACGATGCGGTCATGGAACAGCGCCGGCGAGAGACGCCGCTGGACCAGGTCGGCAATCGAGTACGTGGGATACGTTCCCGCAGGCCCGCGAAAATCGATGCGTACCAGACCGTTGGGATCCACGGGCACGCGCACCGCGCCCAGGTTGATGTGCCCCAGGCCGCCCTCATTGAACACCAGAGAAACCTTGTCCAGCGGCTCGTTGCTCCAGGCCAGCACGGTAGCAATATCCAGCGACGGGTAAAATGCGTCATTGAACCGGACCACCACCGGTTCACCGCGCACCGTGCCGTCGCTGTCGGGCAGCACGTTGAAGAAGCCAAAGTTTTTGGCGTTTTCAGCGAAGCGCGGCAGATCGGGAGAGACGCCAACGGCTTCGAATCCCTCGAATCTCAATCCCGAGCGCGGCTTTACGACGCGGGGGTATGACTGGAACGACAGATAGTTGATGAAATCGGCGACGGTCTGCTTGTTCTGGGCGAGCGTCTCCTCGCGATCGAAGAGGAAGAAATAGCCAAGGATGGTATTGCTGAACCGCGAGACGGCATCGGCGAACTTCTTATCGTTATCCGCGGCTGACTCGAGTTCATCGAGTTTTGCTGCGAAGCGCGGGTCGCGAGCGGCGGCCGGTGAAGAGGCATAGTCTTTCTTCAGCTCGCGAACGGCGGTGAGGGCGGAATTCTGATCGGGCTCGGGAAAGTTGACGTCGAACGAGACGACGCGGGCGCCGGCTTCACCGAGAACATTCAGGGCATCGGCAAACACGCTTCTGGGGAAAGGCCAGCGGCCGAGCAGATCTTCGCTCTTCTGATCGATGGCCACGATCACCACCGCGGGACTCGGCTTGCGAGGTCCGCGAAGGCGGAAGCGCATATCCAGAGTGCGGGCCTCGATGTCCTTCAGGAACTCGAAGATTGGTTCGGAGCGCGGAGCGAGCCAGGTAAAGACGTAAAGCGCCAGACTGCAAATACAAAGCCCGGTGCTGATGAGCACCGGGCCCAGATACCGCCGCGCTTCCTTTGCGAACGAGCCGCCAGGGGCGCGCGACTTACGATTCGGTGGCATGTCCGGAACTCGGCCGGCCGAGCGTTGCGCGCCGACGCAGCCGGATTAACCCGCAGGTCAGGGAACCGAAACCGGAGGCGTCGTGGACCCTCCACTGAAGCTCCCGGCCGCCGCAAGGCCACCGATTACTCCGCCAATAGCCAGTCCGGCGCCGAGCACGATCACTGTCGTACTGATGCCGGCCCCGGCAGCCGCTCCTGCGCCTGCTCCGGCGGCGGCTCCCGCCGCTCCCGCAGTGGCGCCGTTCACCGTTGTTTCGGTCATCATCGAGGCAAGCTCGCTCGCCGAGGGCGCGGGCGCCGACGGCATTCCGCCGAAATAAACGACAACGCACTCGCCCTTGTGAAGCGTCACGGTGCCCGGGTTGTTCGGATCGGTGCTGCTGACCGTCGTCTCGCCCGAGACGCCGCAGATTTTGGTCTGCTTCCCGTCGGCGTCAACCACAAAAGTGGTGCCAACCACGCCGATGACGGCGGTTTTGGTGCGCACCTGGAACTTACCGCCGGGCTTCGTTATCGGCTGCACGTCGGCGCGCATCTTGCCAACGGTCATCTCGATCTCGGTCTGCTGAGAGTCGGCATCGTGCTTGACGATTCTCATTTCCGAGCGGCTCCCGACGCTGAGCACGGAGCCGTCAGTCAGCGTAATCTGCATGCGCCCCGGACCGAGGGTGTGTACGACATCGTTCCACTCCACCGGATCGTTCAGCCGGAGAGGAATATTCTGCTGTCCCTGCCGATCAACGCTGCCCTTTGGCATCTGGCGGGTCACGGTGCCTGCCGCGTTGGTGGCCGAGGCCTCCTGAGGAGGAGCGCCATGCCCGGGTGCGCCGCTTGCATCGAGGCGCGCCCATTCGCCGGCGTGAAGGAACACCGGGGCGTGGTTGGGAGGATGGATCTCCACTACTCCCTGCTGCAGGCTGATTTGCGATAAGGATCCCGCGGACGCCAGGTCGCACATTGCCTGCGTGGCGCCGTCGGCGCGGATGAGCACCCATGCGCCGGCGATCTGCACGCGGAAACCGTTCCCCGCGCCCTGCCGAACCTGAATAGATCCGTGCTTTAGTTGAAGCTGGTCATGCTGCCGGTCCGGCAGCACGAGCTGGGTGTCCGGCAGCAGAGTGGCTGTCGAATGCGGCCCCAGGCCCACGCGGGCGGCGGAGTCAACCGCGGTGTCGATGACATCACCGGGGGAGACGGTTGCACCCGCCAAAGCCGGGGAACCGGCCACGGACACGCGACCCGTCACACTAAGCAGAATGCCGCGCCCGGCGGGTGGGCCATCAGTTGCATAAACCGTGAGCGACGCAGCGAGCAGCGCGAACGAACAGATCGAAAATCGTGGTGCCACTGAAAGCCCTCCTGTTGGTATGCTCGCGACCAGGCGAGCGGAACCCGGGCCCCGGCCATACCTCACCGTGGGAGATGCTACTTCCCCGAGTCTAACTATATGAACACACGCGGATTCTCCTGTCAAGGGAGTACCGAGCTATGT